>NZ_CANMIJ010000001.1:0-282500 GCF_947497915.1 uncultured Erythrobacter sp.
ACCCGAACCCGAACCCGAACCCGAACCCGAACCCGAACCCGAACCCGAACCCGAACCCGAACCCGAACCCGAACCCGTGCCGGAGCCGGAGCCGGAGCCGGAGCCGGAGCCGGAGCCGGAGCCGGAGCAATATGTTGGGCCTTGGGGGGACGGCGGACGTTATGCCAGCAATCAAGATATCGTCGACAGCTTTAATCTCGACGATCAGCTGGGCATCTCACCAGCGGAACCAGCTTTCGAATACCCAGATCATACAGTACCAATCGATGACAGTCGGTACATTCCCGGCACGCTTCAACCGGTCTCTGATGAAGAGCGGCAATCTGATACGGTGACCGGCTTCGCTGAACGCTATCAGCTGCGAAAATACTGGGTTTGGTGGGTGATCGGGATTGTCGGGCTAACGAGCTTTTGCAGCTCTGGCGGAGACGACGATGCGCCGCCGATCACCCGGCCTCCTTATCAATCTGTCGGCGCAGAAGTCGCGGAGCCATCCACCCCTTCGCCAATGGTGGCCGTCACGCCAGCCCGCGCAGGTGCGATGGTTGAGGCGTTGTTCGGATCGCAATTCACCTATGCCGACCTGGTTGAGACGGATTGGAGGCTTGCCGCTGCGCTGGTCGAGCGGCTTGACGCTGAACCGGGCAATTTCACCAGTGCTCGTGCCTATCTGCGCTCGCGCATAGTGCGAGCGAGGGCCACGGTGCCTCGTTCTCAGGCTCTGTCGATCTCCGAACTCAAGCTTGCCTGGCTTCAAACTGCACAATCAAACGGCGCAGAGGATTGCCGGGTCGTCACGAGTGATCTGTACGCTAACGGCGCACCGCAAATGCGCGAGGACTGGGCCGAATTTGAGGAAAGCGTTGCGGGGCAATTGCTCTTTGAAAGTGCTTATTCGGCTTCGGAGAATATTGAAGAGCCGTCGACCAATGTGATCCCCGATTGGGTCTTTGCCGCGGCGGCGACGAGCAGTGGTTTGGATCAGACCGCTTTGCGGGCGGCCTTGCGCAGTTATGCCAATCCCAATCGGTGTCAGGCAGAAATCTCCCTATTAGAGGCGATGCTCGCGCGGCCGGATGATGTGACCAGCCAGATGCTGGCCGCGATTTAACCTGCGCGCTGGAAATAAACGCAGGATTGCGTCAAAGTACGATCAAATACCATCGGAGATACCGTCATGAAAACCCGCACCTTCCTGTCAGCCACTGCGGCGCTTGCTGCCTTCACGCTCACCCCTGCTCCCGCGCTCGCGCAGGATGGCGACGAGCAGGTGAGTGTTGCCGAGGGCGAGCAGGCTGGCGCGGATGAGTTAGAGCAAGCCATGGCAATGCTCAGCGGGATGTTCCCTGTCGAACCGCTCACCGCCGATCAGGAAACGCGCCTTCCACTGGCT
Source organism: uncultured Erythrobacter sp. (assembly GCF_947497915.1). GTDB lineage: Bacteria > Pseudomonadota > Alphaproteobacteria > Sphingomonadales > Sphingomonadaceae > Erythrobacter. The sequence continues at coordinate 1,394 of NZ_CANMIJ010000001.1, forward strand.
GAGCAGATCGTTGCCAAGATGATCCCCGAGGGCACTCTGGGCGAGATGATGGAGGGCATGATGGGCGACATGCTCGGCCCGATGATGCAAATGGGGCCGAAAGCCTCCACTACGACGGTGGCCGAACAGATCGGCGTAACCGGATTTGAGATTACCTTGGACGAAGCCGAGGCTGCGGCGCTGGCGAGCATTTTTGATCCCGCGTGGGAGGAACGAAGCGAGCGTCAGGCTGCGATTCTTCCCGCACTGATGCGCGACATGATGACAGCGATGGAGCCGGGCATGCGCAAAGCCATGTCGGAACTTTATGCGATCAATTTCACCTCTGTTGAATTGAGCGAGATTGACGCATTTTTCTCGACCGAGACCGGCGCCAACTTTGCTCGTAAAAGCTTCACCATGTCGAGCGACCCGCGCGTGATGAGCGCCAGCATGGAAGCCCTGCCGCAAATGATGGGGCAGCTGGCCAATCTCGAAACGCAGATGGCCGAAGCCACAGCCGACCTGCCGGAAAAGCGCAGCTTTGCCGACCTAACCGGCGCCGAAAAAGCGCAAGTTGCCGAGGCGACAGGGCTCACCATTGCGGAAATCGAAGAGAACCTCTCCATGTCGGGCATGGCGTGGGAGGAAGAAGCTGCCGAATAGGCATTCTCCTCATCGCTCCTTGCGGTGGATGCGGTGAAACGCCACATCTTGTGATGTGAAGACCGCTTCGATCCCCTCAGAAATCCAGCAATGGTTTGATGCGCGCGGATGGCGTGTGCGCCGCCATCAAACCGACATGTTGGCCAAAGCGCAAGAGGGCAGGCACGCATTGCTTGTCGCGGATACGGGCGCGGGTAAGACGCTTGCCGGTTTCCTTCCGACCCTTTGTGATTTTGCACCATCAGGTGGCAGAGCGCCGCATGAGGGATTGCACACGCTCTATGTGTCGCCGCTCAAAGCTCTGGCGCACGATGTGAAGCGCAATTTGCTCACGCCAATTGAAGAAATCGGGCTTCCGATCAAAGTGGAGACCCGCAGCGGCGATACGCCGTCTGACCGGAAAAAACGTCAGAGAGAGCGGCCGCCGCATGTCTTGCTGACCACGCCGGAAAGCCTGTCGCTGTTGCTGTCCTATCCTGAAAGCCTCGATCTATTCGCGGGTCTTAAACGGATCGTGATCGACGAAGTTCACGCTTTCGCAACGGGAAAACGAGGCGATTTGTTGGCGCTGTCGCTCGCCCGCCTTCACAAAATCTCGCCTGATGTTCAGCGTGTCGCGCTTTCGGCAACGCTTGCAAATCCGCTCAGCTATCAGGAATGGCTTGCGCCTCAATCCGCCGATGGAACCGGCGAAATCGAGGCCGCTGATCTGGTGCTCGGGGAAAAAGGAGCCGAGCCCGAAGTCGAAATAATGCTGCCGATTGAGGAACGCGTGCCGTGGGGTGGACATGCAGGGCGCTGGGCGGTTGGCCAGCTGTATGAAGCGATCAAAGCGAACCGCACTACGCTCATTTTTACCAATACACGCTTTTTGGCGGAGTTCATTTTTCAGTGTTTGTGGGAAGAGAACGAGGATCACCTGCCCATTGGCGTTCATCATGGCAGCTTGTCCGCAGAGGCGCGGCGCAAGGTTGAAGAAGCCATGGCGCGCGGTGAATTGCGCGCTTTGGTGGCGACAGCCAGCCTCGATCTGGGCGTGGACTGGGGCGATATTGATCTGGTGGTGCAAATGGGCGCGCCGAAGGGGTCCTCGCGCCTGCTCCAGCGCATTGGCCGCGCAGGGCACCGGCTCGATACGCCAAGCCGGGCGATGCTGGTGCCTGGAAACCGATTTGAATTTCTGGAGGCGATGGCGGCCAAAGATGCCGTCGATGAAGGGCAACGAGACGGCGAGGATTTCCGCGCAGGCGGACTAGACGTGCTTGCTCAGCATGTGATGGCTTGCGCGTGTGCGGGCCCTTTTCACGAGGATGAATTGCTCGCGGAAATCCAGTCGGCGCTATCTTACGCGTGGGTAGACGAAGCCGCGCTTAAACGTGTGCTCGCCTTTGTTGAAAATGGCGGATACGCGCTGAAAGCCTACGATAAATTCAAGCGCATCGTGCGCGCCAAGGATGGGACATGGCGGCTTGCCCACCCCAATCAAGCACAGCGCCACCGCATGAATGCAGGCATTATCGTTGATAGCGAGATGCTGACGGTTCGGTTCAAAAATGGCCGCAGACTGGGCAAGGTTGAGGAGCGTTTTGCGGCGCAGCTATCGCCGGGCGACACGTTCTTTTTCGCCGGGATGAGTTTGGAGGTCGAAAGCGTCAAAGATATGGATGTGATTGTGCGTGCAGCCAAAATGAGCGCGACAATTCCATCATATGGCGGGCTTCGCCTTCCGCTCTCCACGCACCTGTCCTCCCGAGTTCAAGAGATGTTGAGCGACCGCGCAGGTTGGGGGCGATTTCCCGATGATGTGCGCGAATGGTTAGAGGTGCAGGACTATCGCAGCCGGATGCCAGCGCCGGGTGAATTGCTGGTCGAAAGCTTTCCGCGCGCGGGCAAGCATTACACGACCTATTATACGTTCGAGGGGTGGAACGCGAACCAGTCGCTCGGCATGCTGATTACACGGCGGATGGAGGATCGCGGGCTTATGCCAGGCGGCTTTGTCGCCAACGATTACTGCCTCGCAGTGTGGGGGCTAAAGCCAGTAACTGATCCCAAGCCGCTGCTCTCGCCCGATATCCTGACCCATGAGTTCACCGAATGGGTCACGGAAAGCCATTTGCTTAGGCGCGCTTTCCGCGAGGTGGCTGTGATCAGCGGCCTTGTGGAGCGGCAACACCCCGGCAAGCGCAAGACAGGCAAGCAGGTCACGTTTTCGACAGACCTGATCTACGACGTATTGAAGAAATACGAACCTGATCACGTCCTGTTAGAGGCGGCATGGGCCGATGCGCGTGCGCGGATGACTGATGTCGGGCGGCTCGCTGATTTGCTTGAGCGATCGCAGCGCGAGCTTGTCCATGTCGAACTCGACCGGGTTAGCCCGCTGGCCGTGCCCGTTATGACAATGATTGGCCGCGAAGCTGTGCCTCAAGGTGCGGTTGATGACGAGCTCCTGATCGAGGCGGAAAGCTTGATCGGTGATGCGATGCGGATCGGGCCGGAGGAGGGCCCAATCCGCGATACTTAACTCTCTGCAGATTACCGTCCGAACACGCGGTGTTGTGCATTGCCAACAAAGGCGAAGTTCGTGGCGCCTGATTCACGGATGAGAGCAATGGTTCTGGCCGAGCGATCGTAACTGGCGAGCGCCGATGGTTCGAACCGCAAAACGGGCTCATTCTCGAGCGCACTTGCTGCGGTGACCTGCGCACGCAGCTGTTCAGGCGTCACTTCGCTGCCATTCCAAAGCAATGCGTCAGCGGATGTGATGAAGACCGTGTTTTCCTGTTTGATCGGGAAGACAACTGGCGGGGTTTGCGGCAGGTCCACACTCGTTTGGTGTGTTTGAATGGGTATCGCCAGGATCAGCATGATGAGCAGGACCAAAAGGACATCGATAAACGGTGTGACATTCATTTCGCCCATTGCGGATGCTTTTTTGCGCCGACCGCGCGGATCATAGTTTTGAGAAAAGCGGCTGCGGCGGGCTGCGGGTGTAAAACTCATGTCATTCTCTCCCCTTCGATTGCGGCGGGTAAGCCATATGAGTAGGCCATTGAGAGATTGTATATCATAACTAATAAGTTGCCTAATGCGTACCAGTATTCGGATTAAGACCTATTCGGCGAGGAGTGATTGCTCCTGTTGGCAGGGCAACAAAAAAGGGGCGGTCCCGCATGGGCCGCCCCTTAAATTTTGTAAGCCGTTACAGCTTGGCTTGCTTGATCAGCCAGCCTTGCCGAACTCGCGATACTTTTCGTTTCCGACAAAGCCGAATTTCGTCACGCCCGACTGCTTGATGATCTGCAGCACTTTCGCTGATAGGTCATAGCTGGCCTGAGCCTCTGGCTCATACTGCAGTTCTGGTTCAACAGACATCGCCATCGAATCCTGCAACAGGGTTACAAGCTGTCCCTGGCTGATTGTTTCCGCGTTCCAGAGAATCTGGTCTGTGGATGTCAGGACCAGCTTGTTTTTCACCGGATCGATGTCTGGTGGTGGTTGGTTCGTATTATCCTGCGGCAAATCAATATCAACCGAGTGCGATGCCACCGGGATCGTGATGATGAACATGATGAGCAACACGAGCAAAACGTCGATAAGCGGCGTCATGTTCATGTCGAGCATTGGCTCGCCGTCTAGCTGGCCTCCTGCCATACCCATAGTCGTAACTCCTTAAATCAGTGATCCGGCTTAGATGCCGGGGTCGACCGGGTTCGAGATGAAGCCAACAGTCGGATATCCAGCAGCCTGCACGTTATAAATCGTACCTGCTACACAGCGCCACGGGGCGTTGGTATCGCCGCGAATGTGGACCTGCGGAATCCGCTCCGGATCTTCCATGATTGCTTCCGGACCGCCAGCGGCCAGAACAATCGCTTCGAGACGTTTGAACGCCTCGTTTTGAAGTTCGCTGGAATCCACCGGCGTAATGTTGTTGAAATACACGCGGCATTGGCCGTTGCGTGCAGCACCTTCAAAACCAGGTTCACCTGCGCTGCGTCCCGCAGCATCAGTTGTACTGACGGTAAGCTGTAGGTTTTCAACCTTGTTCTTTGCCTCAACCGATTCGAAAACCGGAATTTCGAGCTTCTCAATCGTCTGAATCGCAACCGGAACCGCGATAAGGAAGATGATCAGGAGCACGAGCATCACGTCCACCAGCGGGGTGGTGTTGATGTCCGACATGGGCGTTTCACCGCCTCCCATCGAAATCGCCATTGCCTAATTCCTATCCCTAAAAAGTAATATGATACTGTGGTGTGGTGAGAGGCCGACCGCTTGGGCCGGCCCCGTCACAAATCCTCAGTAATTAGGCCTTTTTCGCCGGCGCTGGTTTCGCAGCTGGCTTCGCTTTACCAGCCGGTGCGGCCGAGATAGCTGGCTTAACCGCGCCGTTCGAACCGATGAACGCGACGATGTCGTTCGAGAAGTCGGTCATCAGGGCGTTGATGCGGCGGTTACGCGACTGCAGCCAGTTAAAGGCAAGCACAGCAGGAACAGCCACAAGCAGACCAATTGCGGTCATGATAAGCGCTTCACCAACCGGGCCAGCAACCTTATCGATCGAAGCAGAACCTTCGATACCGATGTTGATCAGTGCGCGGTAGATACCGATAACCGTACCGAGCAGACCGATGAACGGTGCAGTAGCACCCACCGATGCGAGGAACGACAGACCGCCCGAAAGCGACTGGTTGATGGTGTCTTGCGAGTGAGCGAGCTCTTCTTCAACGAAGTGGATCTCGTTGCCTGCGCCTTCCATTTTGGCGTGGTGATCCTGAGCGGTCACCGCGTCATCGGCGAGCTGACGCCATGCGCTGTTCTTTTCCAGCTTGGTTGCGCCTTCTTTAAGCGAAGGAGCGCGCCAGAAGGCGTTCTTAACACCGTTATACTGCTTCATCACCTTGTTCTGTTCGAACAGCTTGGTGAAGAGGATGTAGAACGAGCCAACCGACATGATGACCATAACGGCAAGGATCGACCAGGCGACTGGGCCGCCTTCTTCCATGGCTTTCCAGAAGCCAAATTCGTTTACCGGCGCTTCAGTGGCCGCGAGAATATAAAGGTTCATTGCGAGTATTCCTCTTGAAAAATCTTATGTTCCAGTGATCGCGCCTTCTTCGCGAGAGCGCGACCGGAAAGCGTTATCAGTTCAGGCGATATGTAATCCGTGTCGAATAGGAACCCGACGTTGGGTTGCCGGCATCATCAAGCGCCGGATTAAACCGGGCATACCGTTCCATCCCACGGCAAGCCGCCTGATCGAGAATGCTCGAACCGCTTGATCCTGTGACGGAGCAGTTGGTGGCGCGACCATTTGGCGTAACGGTGACGCGAACGCCCACGGTGCCTTCGACTTCTTCACGCAGTGCGCGCGAGGGATAGTTTTCCTGAATACGCTGTGCCCAGCGGCGTTCGCCCCGTGTCGTCGCTCCACGTGCCTGTGACGGCGGTGGAGGCGGCGGAGCTGGCGCAGCAACCGGAGCAGGCGGCGGAATCGTCAACGCCGGCGGAGCTGGCGGTGGGATTGTCGGCTGCGTCTGAATCGGTGGCGGTGCCGGAGCGATGCTAATCGGCGGCGGAGGTGCTACCGGTGGAGGAGGCGCAGTTTCCTGCGGCTGCTCGGGCGGTGGCTCGTCCGGTTCTTCAGGGGGCGGGGGCTCCTCAATGTCAATCGTGGTAACCCGCTCGGCGATCTCTTTCACGGCTGAAATAGCCAGACCAGAGATGAGCAGATACCCGATCAGCACATGGATCAACGCCACTATGATAATGGAAACAACCTTGTTTCCACTCATTTGTTGGTCAGCGTAGGCCATCCAGTCGCTTTCTCTCCATACACAGGCCGGTGGACATACCGGCGCAAATTCTCACGTCAGGCCCGAATCAGGTTTCGCCGAATCGGACCACAAAGACGTGAATCCCAGAATATTAAACCTCATACCTTGGGGAAAAATTGCCGATTATTACGGCCAGTCCCCTCCTTATGAGACACCTATCGCATACGTGCAGTAGGTGTTTGTTCCTTCGCAGACGATGTCCCCGATAACCGCAAAGGCAATAATGGCTGTAACGGTCAACACCTAGGCAATCAAACGCTTTATCGGTTCAGATGCAATTCACTGCGCTGGCGCTGAAGTAGGAATGTATGCAAAACGGGCTGTGCTTAAAGCGCAGGAAATCAGAGCGATGACGATCATTAACCGAAATTTAAGACATAATTTCAGCGGCCTAACAGTTGCAGCGGCTATACTCGCGGCGACAATGGGCAGTGCCGGACCGGCTTTGGCGCAAAATTCAGATGCACTGCAAGCCAGCGCCGCAGAGCGCGCAACTTATGCAGATTTGGTCTCTTTGGCTGAGCGAAGCGACATGGTGATCCGCGCCGAGATTCGCCGTCAGACGCAATTAGGCCCTGATCGCGCGCCGGGATTACAGCCCGGATTTGCGCGGCTTTATATAGAGGCCGAAACACAGGCTCTAATCGCGGGCAATGCCAGCATCGGCGAATCGCTTGTCTATTTGGTGGATGTTCCGCTCAATGCGAAAGGCAAAGTGCCGAAGCTAAAGAAACGCGTCATGGTGCTATTTGCCAATGCGGTGCCGGGCCGTCCTGTGACCAAGCGCGGCACTGAAATCCAACTGGCGGCAAAGAACGCGCAGCTTGATTACAGCCCAGCTTTCGAAGCGCGTCTGCGTCCTGTTTTGTCGTCGCTAGCGCAGCCAGATATTCCGCCGAAGATAGAAGGTATCGCCGATGCGCTCGCCGTGCCCGGCACATTGGCGGGCGAATCTGAAACGCAGATATTTATTGAAACCGCCGATCGTTCGCCTGTTTCGATTACGGTTCTGCGCAGGCCCGGTCTGCGCCCTGTTTGGGGCGTATCATGGGGTGAGATTGTCGATTCTGCTGCACGGGCTCCTGCGAGGAATACCCTGCGATGGTACCGGCTCGCATGTTCGCTCCCAGCAGAGCTGCCTAGCCGCGCAAACCTTGCGCGTGATCCGGCAGCACGCCGACTGGCCGCAAGCGATTACAATTTGGTCGTCGAGAGTCTTGGGCCGTGCGAGCGAGAAATCACCGAAAAAGGCTGATTTGCAGATATCGGATGGCAAGCGCGGCTTAGACCCCCTTAAGACAAATTGCTTTCCGTATCTCTCGGTGGGCCTATAGACCCCGACCTTGGGTAAAGGACAGGGATCTACTTCGTGACGCAATCAACCGAAACTGCGCCTCTGCGCATTGCAATTGCTGGGCTGGGCACTGTTGGTGCGGGCGTGATCCGCTTGCTTGGCACAAATCGCGATTTGATTGCGGCGCGTGCTGGCCGATCCATCGAAGTTGTCGCCGTGAGCGCGCGCGACCGGACAGTAGATCGCGGCGTCGATCTATCAGGTTATGCATGGGAAGATGACATGACCTCGCTCGCCGGGCGGTCTGATGTCGATGTTCTGGTCGAGCTTGTCGGCGGGTCCGATGGCCCCGCACTTGCTGCATCCCGCGCAGCACTTTCAGGCGCGAAAGGCCTTGTGACGGCCAACAAAGCGATGATCGCGCATCACGGATTGGAGTTGGCAGCACTCGCCGAAAATGCGGGTGTTCCGCTCAAATTCGAGGCCGCTGTTGCAGGCGGCATCCCTGTGGTGAAAGGTCTACGCGAAGGCACAAGCGCGAATGCGCTGACCAAAGTTTACGGCATCCTCAACGGCACCTGCAACTACATCCTGTCGGAGATGGAAGAGACCGGCGCCGACTTTGCCGAGACGCTCGCAGCGGCACAAAAGCTGGGCTACGCCGAAGCTGATCCGACGTTCGATATCGAAGGGATCGATGCCGCCCACAAACTCGCCATCCTTGCAGCTTTAGGATTTGGCGCGAAGATCGATTTTGAGGCGGTTCGTACAACCGGCATTGTGCAAGTTCGCGCCGCCGATATCGCGCAGGCCGACGCGCTCGGTTTTGTTATCCGCTTGATCGCTCAGGCCGATGTGGAAGGCGAAGGCAAAGATGCACGGCTGTTGCAACGCGTCAGGCCATGCCTTGTCGCTAAAGACCATCCGCTTGCTCCGGTAGACGGCCCGACCAACGCTGTCGTCGCAGAAGGCAATTTCTCGGGACGACTGCTTTTTCAAGGCGCGGGCGCGGGCGAAGGCCCTACTGCCAGCGCCGTCGTCGCCGACCTTATCGATATTGCGCGCTCTGAAGTGGGCGCGCCGTTTTCGATGCCGGTTGCCCAGCTAACGGCACTTGTTCCGGCGGAGCCGGGTCACCGGATGGAGCGCACTTATCTGCGCTTTACAGTCAATGACCGTCCGGGTGTCCTCGCAGAGATCACTGCGGCGATGCGCGACGCGGACGTTTCGATTGAAAGCCTGATCCAGCAAGGCCGCGCCAATCAGGGCGGCGATGTCCTGGTCGCGGTGGTCACGCATGAGGGGCCGGAGGCGAATGTTCGCCGCGCGTTAGAATTGCTTGATGGGTCGGACAGTCTGACCGGTGAGCCGCTGGTGCTGCCTATCCTACCGAATTAATTGCCGTCATCCGGGACTGCCGGGGTGTCGAGCCCCAGCTTTCGGCGGCGTTCAGCAATTTCTTCGGCGCTCGGTTCGGGATCCCGGCCAAGCGGCGGGAGACCGCGCGCGATCCGATCTGCATCTGATCCCTCAGGCGCTTGGGGCAGAGCTTCTACATCGATCAGAACAGCGGGCGGCGGGACGCTGCCGAAACCGATAGCGTTGCCGTGATTGGCAATGCCGAATGTGTTGGGCGTGCTGCGACCCTTGGTCTTTTCAGCGTACCGTTTCTGCCATTCTTCTTTGTTCCATGAACCGTCAGTAGCTTCGCCCAATTGGCGGCAAACGATAATCTCATTTGCGATGCGCGCGGCATCTGCTTCTTCTTCGCAATCTTCCTCAAGCAGCTTGTCAGATTCGTCCTTTGGAACTGTCACGGACAGATCGAGGCGTAAGCGTTCCGGTTCCGGCTCTGCAGGTTCAGCGGCTTCATCAGCGTCGTCGCTTACGGTCACATCACCGTCATCTTGCGCGCTCAAGGGCGATGAAACACCAATCGCTGCAGCAAAGCAGATCGCAAGCGTGGAAAAGCGCCAGTCAGGTTCAGCATTACTCGACAAGCGTGTCTCCTTGGGCTTAAGCCGCAGCGGCATACAAATGCACATGGTGCCTGCACTTAAGCAAGTGTCACGTGAAAGAGAATAGGGACTGAATTTCCGATGAATATCCCCGCCAACACCGATGTCCTCGCCGAAAAAGAGTCCGATCCCGAAGGCGCGCTGAACCGTGTGCTCGTGCTCGAAATGGTTCGTGTGACCGAAGCGGCCGCCGTTGCTGCGGCCCAGCTCGTCGGCCGCGGAGACGAGAAAGCCGCTGATGCCGCTGCTGTGGAAGCGATGCGCCGAGCATTTGACGATCTCTATATGGACGGCACGGTTGTTATCGGCGAAGGCGAACGCGACGAAGCGCCAATGCTTTATATCGGCGAGAAAGTCGGCGGCGCTCCGGGCAAGGGCCCAAAAATCGACATTGCGCTCGACCCGCTTGAAGGCACCACGATCACAGCCAAAGCCGGCCCCAATGCTCTTGCCGTTTTGGCAGCTGCCGAGGAAGGCAACCTGCTGAACGCGCCCGACACCTATATGGACAAGCTAGCGGTTGGCCCCGGCTACCCAGAGGGCGTTATCGATCTCGCCAAGTCACCAACAGAGAATGTGAAGTCGGTTGCAGCAGCAAAAGGCGTTGAGCCGGGCGACATCAATGTTTGCGTGCTCGACCGTCCGCGTCACGCCGAACTGATCGCTGAACTGCGCTCGCTCGGTTGCGGCGTCGTGCTGATCGGTGATGGCGATGTTGCCGGCGTAATTGCGGTGACGGATCAGGACACCACGATCGACATGTATATGGGCCAAGGCGGCGCACCCGAGGGGGTTCTCGCCGCAGCCGCTCTGCGCTGTGTCGGAGGCCAGTTCAACGGGCGCCTTGTGTTCCGCAATGACGATGAAAAAGCCCGTGCCCAAAAGTGGGGCATCACCGATTACGACCGGATCTACAAACTGGAAGACCTTGCCAAAGGCGACTGCATCTTTGCAGCGACGGGCGTGACGGATGGCTCGCTGCTCGATGGTGTGAAGAAGCGCCGCAAGTCCACAGGCGCGACCATAATGACTACTCAAAGCGTCGTAATGCGCGCATCATCCGGCACTGTACGTTGGATCACTGGCGAACACCGGATCACACCCCACCGCGCGGGCTGAACTGAGGATAGCGCGACACGGCGTGTTGCGTTTCCGCATGTCTGGGCTAGGCCATTGGCAACAACACAGCCTGAGGATTCGCGCACCCATGAAGATCATGTCCGGCAACTCGAACTTGCCGCTCGCCCGGGCGATTGCTGCCTATCTCGAAATCCCGTTGACCGATGCCAGCGTGCGCCGGTTTGCCGATGAAGAAATCTTCGTCGAGATTCACGAGAATGTGCGCGGCGAAGACGTGTTTATCCTTCAGCCGACAGGTTTTCCGGCGAACGATAACCTGATGGAACTGCTGATCTGCATCGACGCGCTGAAGCGCGCCTCTGCGAAACGGATCACGGCTGTCATTCCATATTTCGGATATGCGCGGCAAGATCGGAAGCCCGGTCCGCGTACGCCGATCTCGGCTAAATTGGTCGCGAACCTGATTACAGAAGCGGGTGCCGACCGTGTTCTGGCGGTGGACCTGCATGCAGGCCAGATTCAGGGCTTTTTCGATATCCCAACCGACAACCTTTATGCCGCGCCGGTCATGGCTGCGGATATTCAGGCGCGTTACGGCGATCAGGATTTGATGGTTGTCTCACCAGACGTTGGCGGCGTTGTTCGCGCACGAGCGCTTGCAAAACGGCTCGACAATGCGCCGCTCGCAATCGTCGACAAACGCCGTGATCGGCCGGGTGAAAGCGAGGTTATGAACATTATCGGTGAGGTCGAAGGCCGCCACTGCATCATGATCGACGATATTGTCGATTCAGGCGGTACGCTTTGCAATGCGGCTGAGGCTTTGCTTGCCAATGGGGCGAAATCGGTTGCGGCTTACATCACCCACGGCGTCTTGTCCGGCGGCGCTGTCGCGCGGATTGACGGATCGAAGCTTAAAGAGCTGGTGATCTCGGATTCTATCCGGCCGACCGAGGCCGCTGAAAAGAGCGACCGAATTCGCATTCTGACGATGGCACCTCTGGTGGGCGAAGCGATCCGCCGGATCGCTGACGAAAGCAGCGTTAGCTCCTTATTCGACTAGAATTGGCGGTCAAAAATGGCTGGCGCATCCATGGGCGCACTGCGCCCGGTTCGATCCTGTCGAGCAACTCCAGCCTGCGTGCCTGCCTGATCTCAAGGCTGAGGGTGAGCAGCACCGAGCGATTGCGTTGGAAATCTGCTGGGCTCATGCCGAAAAAGGTCTGAAATTCGCGAATCTGATGCGCCTGATCGAAGAAGCGCAGCATGATGTCCTCTTCCTCTTGATCCGCGACACCGCAAAGGCGCGCTGCAAGATCAAGGATGCGTGCGCGGCGCATAATCTGGTTGGGTTTGAGCCCGAAATCTCGCTTTGCCATCCGCTCAACCGTGCGCAGTGAGATCCCTTGCTTGTCCGCAAATTCACTCAATGAGCCATTGGGGTCAGAGAAGGCCTGACGCTCCAGCGCTTGGGCCAAAGGATCAGGCGGCTCCGCACCGGTGCGCGTGACATATTCGGCGAGCCAGCTCTCGATCCGCATAAGCCATGCTGTGGGCTGCAACGATTCATCAAAAATACTGGTGACGTCATGGTCATCTATACCGCCGTGCTCAATCGGCACGATCCGGTCGAGCATCTTGCCATCATCGACGCCAAACAGCGCCCTTAGCGCACCGGGCCGCAGCATCAGGCCCGCGACTTTGATTCCTCCAGAATATCTTAGCGGCATGATCGTGCTGTGCTGTCCGCACAGAAATGTCTCATCGCGGATTGCCAGCTCACCGTCGCGTGTATCGACTTTCCAATCCACGCCAACTGCGCTGCGCAGATATGGCGCATCGTTGCATAGTGAACCTTCGAGGATTTCGGTGCCATCCTGAAAGGCATAGGCGACCATTGATCTGCTGACCCACGGCCGGATGCGTTTGTCTGGCGCCCGGCTGATAGAAAGCGGGTCACCTTGAGCGGTGGCTCCGGTCGTTGAGCGGAGCTTACCGTTGCTGTCTGGTTCGGAATTCATTGTGATTTTTCGGGGGACCCTTTGGAAATATCCGGTAACCATGTTGGACGCACTGTTCTGAATTGTCACCTATTGGTTTGACCCGCCTCGCGGCCAGTGGTTAGGCAGCGGCGCTCTTTTTGTTCATATTCGAGAACCACATGACCCGCGCCGATCTTGAACTTGCCAACGCACTTGCAGATGCCGCTGGCAATGCCATCCGCCCTTTGTTCCGCGGTGATTGGAATCATGAACGCAAATCTGATGCCTCCCCTGTCACCGAAGCGGACCGCGCAGCAGAGGCTGCGATGCGCGCAATCATTGAAGAGCGTTGCCCCGGCGATGGGATAATTGGTGAGGAATACGGGACCCGCAACGAAGGCGCAGGCCGCCAATGGGTGCTCGATCCGATTGACGGCACGATCAGCTTCATGGCGGGCCGACCGATTTTCGGCACTTTGATTTCCCTGATGCAGGACGGCTGGCCGGTTCTGGGAGTAATTGATCAACCGATTGCAGGAGAACGCTGGGCATCGCGCATTGGCGAAACCACCACTTTGAACGGCCTGCCGGTCAAGACGAGAGCATGCAAAGAGCTGTCCGATGCCACAATCGCATCTTCCGGCCCGCAATACTTCACCGATGATCAAGGTGCGGCGTTCATGTCGCTTGCCGCGCAGACGTCCAAAATCGTGGTTTGGGGCGGCGACTGCTACAATTACGGCCTGCTATCGAGCGGCCATCTGGATGTGGTCTGCGAAGCGGGGCTGAAACTGTATGATTACGCGGCGCTGGTGCCCATCGTCGAAGGCGCTGGCGGCATGATGAGCGACTGGCAGGGCAATCCGCTCGACGCGAACAGCGATGGCACCGTCTTGGCGCTTGGTGAGCCGGCGCGTTTGGAAGAGGTGCTTGAGGCGATGGGCTAACAGCCCGAATCACTTGCAAACCCCAGCAGAACCGTTATGTGCGCGTCCTTCACGACACAGATTTCGAGTCCGGCCTGGCGAATAGGGCTGCCAGGGCTGGTCCAATGTGTCTCTGATAAAGGAGATAGAAATGCCCAAGCTTAAGACCAAAAGCGGTGTGAAGAAACGCTTCAAAATCACCGCAACCGGCAAAGTGAAGCATGGCGTCGCTGGTAAGCGTCACCGTCTTACACACCACAATGCCAAGTATATCCGCCAGAATCGCGGTACTTCGGTGATCTCTGATCCCGATACCAAGACGATCAAAAAATGGGCGCCATACGGCCTCGATTGAGGGTGACGCGAGCTTCGTGCTCCTCCCCGTCAGAATAAGGATATACTGATATGCCACGCATTAAACGCGGCGTTACCACGCGCCAAAAACACAAGCGTCTTTTGGATCAGGCCAAGGGTTACCGCGGCCGCCGTAAGAACACGATCCGTATTGCTCGCCAGGCTGTCGAAAAGGCTGGCCAATACGCATACCGCGATCGCCGTATTAACAAGCGCAACTTCCGCGCTCTGTGGATCCAGCGTATCAACGCTGCGGTTCGCGCTGAAGGCCTGACATACTCGCAATTCATGCACGGCGTGAAACTTGCCGGTATCGAGCTTGACCGCAAAGTTATGGCGGACCTCGCCATGAACGAAGAAGCGGCGTTCAAAACAATCATCGCTCAGGCGAAAGCTGCTTTGCCAGCATAAATCCGATCTTTCGGATCAAAAAAAGGGCTCCGCTGCGATTGCGCATCGGGGCCCTTTTTGCGTCTCCCCCTTGTTTCAGCCCTTGTGCCTGCGCGGCACAGCGTTTTGTAGAGAAGCGCCAAAAGCCTTGTATAGATCCGCCAATCTCTGCACATAGCCGCCCATGGCAACCGATCGGGGCAGCGGAGAGGTAAGCGAGTCGGACTATACAGTCCGCAGCAACTTCCACACGCCGCCCGAACAGTTCGATGGCTGCTTCACAACATTCTACCACCTGTCGCTCACAGTTGAGAATGGCGGGAGCGTGCACGATTACCTCCAGCCTGAATGGGGCAATATCCGCTTTTTTTGCGGAGGTTTGCCGCGAGCCAAGATCGGCACGTCACAAGTTTCAGGCGCAAGCTTCAACGCCACCGGCCCCAGCTCGCTTCCTGCCGAATTTGAGTTGGGCACATCGGAAATGTGGGGCATCGGCTTCTTGCCTCTCGGGTGGGCGCGGTTTGTCGATGTGGATGCTCATGAGCTCGCCAACACAGTTTGTGACGGAGCCCAGCATCCTGACTTCGCCAAGTTCGCGTTGCTCGAAAAGACTCTATGCGATCCCGAAGCAACCCGGGACGAACAATTCGCAGCGATTGTCGACCTGATGGGCCGCGTTATGCGCCCCAGCCGGGACGAGCCAAAAATTGTGCGTGTTCATCAGGCGCTTGTCGATGGCGAGTTTCTGGTTGTCAGCGATCTGGCCGATGCGTGCGGCATGTCGATCCGCACTCTGGAGCGCGTCTGCAGGAAGTATTTCGGGTTCACTCCAAAAAAACTGATGCGGCGCCAACGCTTCACGCGGTCTCTGACCAGTTTCATGCTGCATCAGGGTAGTCGTTGGACCGAGGCGATGGATGGCGAGTATCATGATCAGGCGCAATTCACGCGGGAATTCCGTGAATTTATGACCATGAACCCGAGCGAATACGCCGCTCTGGACCATCCGATTCTGTCTTCCTTTATGGAGGCCCGTGCGCGGGTCTGGGGCAGCGCAGCTCAGGCCCTCGACAAGCCCAATCGCTGATTGAGGCTTGCGCCTGCGCGCAATCACAGTTTACATTTTTCTCAGAAATTTCCATCGCCTATGCAGGCTCGGCCCTACCCAAGCTGTGCAAGCCAATGGCGAAATTCAAACCGGAGCAGCTATGCACGCCGAGACGGGCAATGCGATCACGATCCGCTTCGCGCTGCCAGCGCCGGAGCTGCGAGCGTATGTTACGACTTATTATTGTACCGATGTGCTGTGCAGCCCGTCCGAACCGTATCTTGAGGATCACCTTCACCCCGAATGGCCAAACCTCCGCTTCTTGCCAAAAGGCTCGTCGCAATCAGGGATAGGGAGCAGCCCTTTATCCGAAAGCCCTGAATTTGCAGTCACCGGCCCGACAAGCCATGCGACGCGGTTTCGGGTCTCCAGCGGACGAAATTGGGGTATCGGACTCTTGCCGCTGGGTTGGTCTGCGCTCATTGATGCGCAGGCTGGTGACTACGCAGATCGCTTTGTCGACGGATCGCAAGACCCCGCTTTTGCAGCTTTCCTACCTCTCGCGCAGGCTTTGGGCGAAACCGATGGCGATTTTGAGCAAGAGCTGGCCGTGATTGAACGGCATATGGCCGGTTTGGCAGGGCTGGCTTCGACCAATGAAAGGGCAATTACTGCTATCAACGCCGCGCTGATTGATCCCGAATTGGCGAGCGTGAAAGACCTCGCCGAAAGGGTTGGTATGAATATCCGCTCGCTTGAGCGACTTTCGCGCCGCGCCTTCGGTTTTACTCCAAAATTGCTTCTGCGGCGGCAACGTTTCCTGCGCAGCCTTGCACAGTTCATGCTCGATCCTTCGATGAAATGGCTCAGCGCGCTTGACTATCAATATCACGATCAAGCTCATTTTGTACGTGATTTCAAACGGTTCATGGGCATGAGTCCCAGCGCCTATGCCAAGCTTGAAAAGCCGCTTTTGGTTGCTGCGGCTCGGGCAAGGATGGATATTGCGGGCGAGGCTGTTCAAGGGCTCCATAACCCTGAGAGTGACGTTTGAGCAAAGCTGTGCGTTGAAAACGCAGAGCTCGGCCAATCGCACTTTGCAACGCGCCCGATAGACCGCTAACGGACGCGCTTATTCTATTGGGCCAGACCATGACTGATTTGACACCACAAAAAGACGCGGCCCTCGCCGCAATTGCTGACGCCGCTTCGCTGGAGGCGCTGGACGAACAACGTGTCGCCGCGCTCGGCAAAAAGGGATGGGTCAGTCTCGCCCTCAAAACGCTTGGGGGAATGAGCCCCGATGAGCGTCAGGTGGCTGCTCCCGCCATTCAAGCCGTGCGCGCAGAAATTGCCGATGCGATCGACGCGAAGAAGGCGGCATTGGAAGCCGCTGAACTCGAAGCGCAATTGGCGAGCGAGACGCTGGATTTGACGCTGCCCGCTCCGGCAACGCCGCAAGGCTCTGTGCATCCTGTTAGTCAGGTCATGGACGAATTGGCGGAAATCTTTGCCGACCTTGGTTTCTCTGTTGCTACCGGGCCAGAGATTGAAGACGACTGGCACAATTTTACCGCGCTCAATATGGATGAAAGCCATCCTGCCCGCGCGATGCATGACACGTTCTATTTTCCGGATGCCGCGCCGGATAGCGGGAAGATGCTCTTAAGAACGCATACGTCACCGGTTCAAATTCGCAGCATGAAAGAGCAGGGTGCGCCGATCCGCCTAATCGCGCCGGGCCGCGTCTATCGCTCCGATAGCGATGCAACCCACACGCCGATGTTTCATCAGGTCGAAGGCTTGGTTGTCGACCGCGACATTCATCTTGGCCACCTGAAATGGACTTTGGAGACATTCTTCAAGGCCTTCTTTGAACGCGAAGATATTACGCTGCGCCTGCGCCCATCTTACTTCCCGTTCACGGAGCCAAGCGTCGAAGTCGATGTCGGCTATTCCAACGAAGGCAATCGCCGCGTTGTTGGCGGGCACGGCGATGCCGAGGGGCACGATTGGATGGAGCTTGGCGGCAGCGGCATGGTCAATCGCCGCGTACTTGAAATGGCGGGTGTTGATCCTGATGAATATCAAGGATTCGCTTTCGGCCTCGGGATCGACCGGATTGCCATGCTAAAATACGGCATGAACGATCTGCGCGCGTTCTTTGACGGCGACCCTCGCTGGTTGTCGCATTACGGGTTTGCCGCGGTGGATCAGCCGACCCTTTCCGCCGGTGTGGGAGCTGCATCATGAAGTTCTCGATCACTTGGCTAAAAGACCATCTCGAAACAGATGCTACGCTTTCCGAAATTACCGATGGCCTCAACGCAATCGGTCTTGAAGTCGAAGGCGTCGAAGATCCGGCACAGCGTCTTGCAGGTTTTACCGTTGCCAAAGTGCTAACCGCTGAAAAGCACCCTGATGCAGACAAGCTTCAGGTTCTGAGCGTCGATACCGGAGCGGGCGAACCGTTGCAGGTCGTTTGCGGTGCGCCCAATGCCCGCGCGGGTATGATGGGAGTCCTCGGCCAGCCGGGTGCGGTTGTTCCGTCAAATGGAATGGAGCTTCGCAAGAGCGCCATTCGCGGAGTCGAATCAAACGGCATGATGTGCTCCGTGCGCGAGCTTGAACTGGGCGAAGATCATGACGGCATTATTGAATTGCCGGGCGATGCGCCTGTCGGCCACAGCTTTGCCGATTATCATGGCTCATCGCCGGTCATTGATGTCGCGATCACGCCAAACCGCCCGGATTGCATGGGCGTTTACGGCATTGCCCGCGATCTCGCAGCGGCTGGCCTTGGCACGCTCAAACCGATTGCGTTTCCCGCATTCGACGCCGCTGGCGCTTGCCCCGTCGAAATCCGTACAGACGATGCAGAGGGTTGCCCTGCTTTTTATGGCCGTGTGATCAAAGGTGTGAAAAACGGCCCATCGCCTGATTGGCTGCAACAGCGTTTGCAAAGCGCGGGCCAGCGCCCGATCTCGCTACTGGTCGATCTTACAAATTATCTGATGCTCGCATTTGGCCGTCCGGCGCATGCTTATGACCTGTCAAAGCTGTCGGGCGCAGTCGTTGCTCGCCGCGCGAAAGATGGCGAACAGGTGCTTGCTCTGAACGAGAAGACCTACACCCTTGATGACAGCATGGTCGTGATAGCGGACGACAAAGAGGTCCATGATATTGCAGGGATCATGGGCGGAGAGAATTCGGGCGTGTCGGATGATACAACTGATCTGCTGCTTGAAATAGCGTATTTCGATCCGCCACGCATCGGTGTGACGGGCCGCAAGCTCGGCCTTGCTTCTGATGCGCGCACCCGTTTTGAACGCGGCGTTGATCCTGCGTTTCTGGACGATGGGCTTGACCTGCTTACCGGGCTGATAGTCGAACTGGCTGGCGGCACCGCGAGCGAGACAGCGCGCGCGGGCGCAGCTCCAAGCACCGCCAAAGTGGTCACTTTCGATACAGCATTGACCGCGAAATTGGGCGGTGTCGAAGTGGCAGCCGATGAGCAGCGACGTATTCTCGAAATTCTCGATTTCACGGTTTCAGACGACTGGCAGGTTACCTGCCCGCTGCGCCGTCACGACATAGAAGGGCCAGCCGATCTCGTTGAAGAGATCGTGCGTATTCACGGCCTCGAAAAAGTCGAAAGCGTCGCTCTGCCGCGCGCTGAAGGTGTTGCAAGGCCAACCGCCACGCCTGAGCAGGTGATGGAGCGCAAGCTACGGCGCGCTGCCGCAGCAGGCGGCTTGAACGAAGCGATTACATGGTCGTTCTTGCCAGAGGCTGAGGCCGCACACTTTACTGCAACGGATGACCTTTGGACGCTCGCAAACCCGATCAGCGAAGACATGAAGGTGATGCGCCCATCGTTGATCCCGGGTCTGCTGATGGCGGCAAAACGCGCAGCGACACGTGGCAGCGTCTCTAGCCGTCTGTTCGAAATCGGACGCCGATATTTCCGCGGTTCGAACGGACTTAGCGACGAGCGCGCGACGGTGGGTGTTGTGCTGTCCGGTGAGAAAGTCGCGCGCGGCTGGGCCGAGGGCAAAGCTGCGATGTTCAATGCGTATGATGCGAAAGCCGCGGCACTTGAATTGCTCGCAGCGGCAGGTGCGCCTGCAGATAAGCTGATGGTGATGGAGCCCGTTGTTGATGGCGAAGGGACGCAATTCCACCCTGGTCAATCAGCGACATTGCGGCTTGGCCCGAAGAAAGTGCTCGCGCGCTTTGGCATGATCCATCCCGCAACGCTCAAGGCGTTTGATGTGGATGGCCCGATTGCTGCGGTCGAGATTTTCCTCGATGCGATTCCACAAAAGAAGGCCGCTAAAGGCCCGGTCAGCTTTGCTCGGCCGAGCTTCACGCCGCCAACGCTTCAATCCGTGACCCGCGATTTTGCGTTCTTGGTGCCTGCAGAGCTTGCCGCTGCCGATTTGGTGCGGGCGGTGAAGGGTGCGGACAAAGCGAGCATTACCGATACGCGCGTGTTCGATGTGTTCGCCGGACAGGGCGTTCCCGAAGGCAAGAAATCGGTGGCAGTCGAAGTGACGCTCCAGCCGCAAGAGAAGTCTTTCAAAGACGCTGATCTTAAAGCGATTTCGGACGCGATTGTGGCGTCCGCCGCAAAACAGGGGGCTGAGCTGCGCGGCTAAGCCGCGCCTGCTCGATACGCTATGTCCAATCGCCGTACTTTCGCGATCATTTCACACCCTGATGCGGGTAAAACGACGCTGACGGAAAAGTTGCTGCTGCAAGGCGGCGCGATCCACCTTGCGGGCGAAGTGAAGGCGCGCGGGGCGCAGCGCCGGGCGCGGTCAGACTGGATGAAGATCGAGCAGCAACGCGGCATCTCCGTCACGTCGTCCGTCATGACATTCGAAAAGGAATATGACGGTGAAAAGATCACCTTCAATCTGCTCGACACGCCGGGTCACGAGGACTTTTCAGAAGACACCTACCGTACGCTAACCGCCGTCGACAGTGCTGTAATGGTAATTGACGCTGCAAAGGGTATCGAACCGCAGACGCGCAAATTGTTTGAAGTTTGCCGCCTTCGCAATGTTCCGATCATCACGTTTGTGAACAAAGTCGACCGTGAAGGCCGTGATCCGTTTGAAACGCTCGACGAAGTTGCCGACATGCTTGCGCTCGATGTGTCACCGCAAATGTGGCCAATCGGCATGGGCGGCCAGTTCGAAGGCATCCTTGATTTTGCAACCGGCGAAGTCAGTCGCCCTGAAGGGCCATCGAAGGAGTTTCTGGGCAAGCGCGACAGCGATCCCGAGATCCCAAATAACTTCGCCGAGGAAGCCGAGCTTGCGCAGATCGGCTATCCAGAATTTGATCTGGACGCCTATCGGAGCGGTGATTTGACGCCGGTATATTTCGGGTCTGCGCTCAAGAATTTCGGCGTTACAGAGCTGATCGATGCTATTGCACGGCACGCGCCGCCGCCGCGTCCTCAACCAGCCGGTGATCAGCAGATCGCCCCTGATCATGACGAAGTCACCGGCTTTATCTTCAAAGTGCAGGCGAACATGGACCCGAACCACCGGGACAGGATCGCTTTCATGCGTCAGGTGTCGGGCACGTTTAAGCGCGGCATGAAGCTCACGCCGTCCGGCCTAGGCAAACCAATTGCTATCCATTCACCGATCCTGTTCTTTGCGCAGGACCGCGAGATTGCCGACACTGCCGAGGCTGGCGATATTATCGGTATCCCAAACCACGGCACTTTGCGTGTCGGCGATACGCTGTCTGAAAAGGACGTGCTGCGTTTTACCGGCCTGCCAAATTTTGCGCCGGAAATACTGCGCCGCGTCCAGCTCAAAGATCCGACCAAGACAAAGCAGCTTCGCAAGGCGCTAGACGATCTTTCTGAGGAAGGCGTCATTCAGGTGTTTTATCCTGAGCTTGGCGCGCAGCACATTGTGGGTGTTGTAGGACAGCTTCAACTTGAAGTGCTGATTTCACGGCTCTCGGCTGAATACAAGGTCGAAGCTGCACTGGAGGCAGCGCCGTTTGCGACGGCGCGCTGGGTCAAGGGCGAGCAAAAAGCGATGGACGAGTTTGAGCAGTTTAACCGCGCAAACCTCGCAAAAGACCGCGATGGGGACATGGTGTTTATGGCCAAAAGTCCGTGGGACGTGAATTATCAGGTTGAGAAGAACCCCGACCTGACATTTTCGGCGACCAAAGAGCGTTAAATTTCGCGCCGGTAGTCTTGCGGGCAGACGCGCTTCACGGCAAAGCCTGCGCCATGACTGTAACTGGCCCGACTTCGCAGACCTTCATCTCCCAGCGGCTTAAGCTGAATTATTTCGACTGGGGCAATCATGAAAAGCCGCCGCTCGTCCTCGTCCATGGCGGGCGCGACCATGCGCGCAGTTGGGATTGGACGGCGGAACAGCTGGCGAAGGATTGGCACGTTGTGGCGATGGATCACCGCGGCCATGGCGACAGCGATTGGGTGTCTGACGGCAACTACAATTCCAACGACATGGTCTATGATCTGGCGCAGCTGGTGCATCAGCTTGGACGTGGCCCTGTCACCATCGTGTCGCACTCGATGGGCGGCAATGTCGCTCTGCGATATGCGGGTATGTTCCCCGATATGGTGACGAAGCTCGTTGCTATCGAAGGGCTTGGCCCGTCGCCGGAATGGAAGGACAAACAGCGCTCCACGCCTTATCCAGAACGGATGCGCGAGTGGATCGAGAAAAAGCGTAAAGCGGCTGGTCGCAGTCCGCGTAAATACGACACAATCGAAGCGGCATTTGCCCGCATGATCGAGGAAAACTCCTACCTGACCGAGGTTCAGGCCAAGCATCTGACTGTCCATGGGGTCACTCGCAATGAGGACGGAACATATACATGGAAGTTCGATCCGCATCTCAACGTTTGGGGCGTCGAAGATGTCGCGGATGAATTTATCGAGGCGGCTTGGGCGGCGATTTCCTGCCCGACTTTGCTTCTCTATGGCGCGGACAGTTGGGCCTCAAACCCCGAAACTGACGGCCGGATCAAACATTTCAGCAATGCAGAAGTGATCGAGTTCAAGGAAGCGGGGCATTGGCTCCACCATGATCAGTTCGATAAGTTTATGGGGGTCTTGCGGGACTTCCTCTAACCAAACGGAGCAATACGATGGCTGAATTTTTCGACGCACTTGATCCAAAGCATGTTGCGATGGTTGAAAAACAGCCGGTGTTTTTCGTGGCGACCGCGGCGGCTGATGGCCGGATCAATCTCAGCCCAAAAGGATATGATGCGTTTCGCGTGATCTCGCCGACGCGCGTTGCGTATCTTGACCTTGGCGGATCAGGGAATGAAACCCATGCCCACCTCGTATCCGAACAGGATGATGCGGGCCGCATCACTATCATGTTCACCAATTTTGACCGGCCTGCTCTGATATTGCGGATCTATGGCAAAGGCACACCGGTTCTCCCGCAAGATGACGGTTGGGACGAACTTGCCGCGCACTTCACAATGCTGCCCGGAACGCGGCAGATTTTCGAGATTGAAGTCGAAAGTGTGCAGACTAGCTGCGGTTGGGGCGTTCCATTTATGAGCCTCGAAGGCGAACGCGACACGCTTCAGAAGGCGCACCGGCAATCCGACCCGGCTGAATGGGAAGCCAAAATGGCGAACCGAACCAAGAGTATCGACGGCCTACCGACACGCGCCACAGATCGCTATATTGCGGGTGAATAACCTCTCTTGAAACAAACCATCTCAAAGGCCGCGAAACAGGCAAATTCGCGCAAGTAATGATTAAAAAATAAACAAAAGATGAAATAATAGGCAGTGCGTATGCCTATGTGTCGGCCTTTGTCGCCGCTTACCGTTCGGGAATCCGTGGATTCGTGGTTTGGCACGCCCTTTGCTCTCATAGACCCGCCGGGAAAGGCCCGGTGAGCCAAAGGGGGCACAGATGAAGTTCATCATCGCCATCATAAAACCATTCAAGCTTGATGAAGTCCGCGAAGCGCTGGGCTCTATCGGGGTCGCCGGGATGACCGTTTCAGAGGTCAAGGGATTTGGTCGCCAGAAAGGCCAGACCGAAATTTACCGCGGCGCGGAATATTCCACCAACATGCTGCCAAAAGTGAAGCTCGAAATTGCCGCAAGCGATGAAATCGCTGAGCAGGTTGTCGAGACTATCCAGCAAACCGCCAACACCGAAGCCATCGGCGACGGCAAAATCTTCGTGCTCGATCTTGCATCGGCAACCCGCATTCGCACCGGCGAAGCGGGCGAAACAGCGCTCTAAAGGGGACAACGCATGATCCGCAAACTTCTCACCGGAGCAGGTGTTGCTTGCGCCTCTCTTCTCATTTCAACGGCGGCGGCTGCGCAAGAAGCCGCAGCAGCGGTGCCGAACCCAGGCAATAATGCCTGGATGATGACATCGACCGTTCTGGTCCTACTCATGATCCTTCCGGGTCTTGCACTTTTCTATGGCGGTCTGACCCGCTCGAAAAACATGCTTTCGACCATGACCCAGATCGGCTCGACCGCTGCGCTGGCAATGCTCGTTTGGGTGATGTGGGGCTTCTCCCTTGCGTTTGGCTCGGCCCCCATCGAAGGATTCCTGGGTCAGTTTATCAGCGGCGGCAGCTATTTCCTCTCTGGAATGAGCCCGGAATCAACCGCGGCAACATTCACCGATGAAGTGATCAGTGAATACGTGTTTGTCAGTTTCCAAATGACATTCGCTGCGATCACTGCTGCGCTGATCCTTGGCGCGACTGCTGAACGGATGAAATTCAACGCCGTGATGATCTTCGTGCCGATCTGGTTGACGATCGTCTATTTCCCGATTGCACACATGGTTTGGGCTGGCGACGGACTGTTGTTCGAAGCAGGCGCACTCGATTTTGCGGGCGGCACTGTGGTCCACATCAATGCCGGCATTTCAGGTCTGGTGCTCGCATACCTTCTGGGTAAGCGTCGCGGATACCCATCTGAGCCTATGCCTCCGCACTCGCTCACCATGACGATGGTCGGCACAGGCCTTCTGTGGGTTGGCTGGTTCGGCTTTAACGCTGGCTCTGCTCTCGAAGCCGACGGCTTTGCTGGTCTCGCGATGATCAACACCTTCGTTGCGACCGCCGCTGGCGCGCTCACTTGGATGGTGATCGAGCGACTGGCTGGACATAAAGGCTCCGCACTCGGCTTTTGTTCGGGCGTCATTGCTGGCCTCGTCGCGGTAACACCTGCGGCTGGTAACAGTGGCCCGTTCGGCGCCATCCTGCTTGGCATCGCGTCATCGTTTGTATGCTACTTCTTCGTCGCGAAAGTGAAGGCGAAGTTTGGATATGACGACTCGCTCGACGCATTCGGCATCCACGGCGTTGGCGGCATTGTCGGCGCGATTGGAACCGGGATCGTCTATCAGCCATTCCTCGGCGGTCCTGGCGACGGGTCAACCGGCCTTGCAGCTCAGCTCTGGATTCAGACCGAAGGCGTACTTGTGACGATAGCATGGGCCGGTATCGGTACCTTGATCGCTGGCTTCATTGTTCAAATGCTCATCGGACTGCGTGTCGATGAAGAAACTGAAGTCGATGGGCTCGATATCTCCGAACACGGAGAGCGCGCCTACAACTAATCACCAGCTTGGCGGGGGAAGACATCTCTCCTCTCCCTCTTTCCCCGCCTCCACACGTTCCTCCTGCGAACGAACAAACTGATAAGGGCCGAAGCGGCAATTCCGCTTCGGCCCCTTTTTTCTCTGCGGCGCACCCATCAGGATGCGCAGCCATCGATATTAGGCTTGCTCTGACGCCTTGAGAAAGTCCGCGCAACGCTCACCGATCATGATGCTAGGAGCGTTCGTGTTGCCGCTGACGATCTTGGGCATGACGCTGGCATCGGCAATCCATAGCCCTTCAAGCCCGCGGACTTTCAACCGCGGATCAACCACGGCGCCATCGTCTGCGCCCATGCGGCACGTGCCAACAGGGTGGTAAACCGTGTCAGCGCGGTTGCGGATCATTTCGTCCAGCGCCGCGTCATCATTCAGATCGACAGGGTGACGGTCAGTCGGGCCGTAAACTTGCAAAGGAGGGGCATCGGCGATGCGGTGCGACAGGCGGATGCCTTCGCGCAAAGCGGCTATATCGCGGTCATCATCAAGGAAGTTCGGATCGATCACAGGCGCAGCCGCAGCATCGCCTGACCCTAATCGAACTGTGCCTTTGCTTTCCGGACGCAAGACGCAGGCATGAAGCGAAAAGCCGTAGCCTTTCACATTCTCGCGGCCGTGATCTTCGAGAACCGCCGGAACGAAGTGCCATTGAATGTCCGGGGCTGGCGCATCATCCATCACGGTCCAGAAACCGCCCGCTTCGGCATATGGCGTGGTCATCGCGCCAGTACGCTTACGGCGGTGCTCAAAGATCGCGCCGGCCATTTTGAGCGTGCCTTTCAGCGTCCCGCCAATCGGGACATCGCTTTCCGTTTCCCAGCCGGAAACATAATCGATGTGATCTTGTAAGTTCCCGCCAACAGCTTCGCGGTCAAGCACGACATCGATGCCGTTGTCTTTCAGGTGCTGCGCCGGGCCGATGCCCGAAAGCATCAGGATTTGCGGCGAATTGAATGCGCCTGCGGATAGGATCACGCCGCGCTTGGCATAGATCATCTCGCTGCGCTTCCCGCGCCTGACCATCACTCCGGTGACACGTCCGCCTTCGATTACCAGCTTTTCAACTAGTGTGTTTGTGCGGACAGCGAAGTTGCCTTGATCGCGGATCGGCTCAACATAAGCGCGCGCGGCAGACCAGCGTTCGCCGTTCCGCTGGGTCACTTGATACAGGCCGAAACCCTCGTGCCGCTCTCCGTTGAAGTCGTCATTGGGACGCATTTGGAGCGATGCGGCAGCTTCTACGAAAGCGTGGCTGGTTGGGTTGGGCGATCCTTGGTCAGAGACGAACAATGGCCCGCCATCGCCATGAAAATCATCCCCGCCGCGCTCATTCGATTCGGCCTTTTTAAAGTAAGGCAGTACGTCGTCGTATGACCAACCATCGCAGCCCATTGCGGCCCAGTTGTCGTAATCCCATTTGTTGCCGCGAATATACACCATCGCGTTGATCGCAGATGATCCGCCAAGGCCTTTGCCGCGCGGTTGATACCCGATCCGTCCATTCAGACCCTTTTGCGGGACAGTGTCAAATTTGTAATTCGAGGAATTGCGGATGAAGGGCATGAAACCCGGCGTTTTGATAATGACATTGTCATTGCGCCCGCCCGCTTCGATCAAACATACGCGGCGTGTACCGTCCACGGCCAACCGTCCGGCAACTGCGCTGCCGCCGCTGCCACCGCCGATAACGACGTAATCAAAACTCTCCATGATCTCTCCTCTTAAGGAGAGAGTTAAGCAGGTTCGCGCGGGCTTTCAATCGGGTTTCGCTGTGCAACCGAATTTGCAGTCTCAATTTGACCTGTTCTTACGCGCCACCGCTCACGGATCGTGTCCGAAGTTTCGCGCGATCCATCATGGCTCCAGCCGGGAGCGCGCAGCAGGTAAGAAAGCTTGTGCCTCCATGGTGCGTGCCAGATATCGCTGATCATGCCGATCCATTCATGGAATACGGCCCAGAGCAGATTGAAACTGCCCAATTGTTTAATGATGCCGTAGCGGATTTTCTCATCGTTTCGTTCCGCCTCGAATGTGCCGAACATCTTGTCCCAGATGATAAAGACACCGGCATAATTGCGGTCGAGATAGCGTGGATTGGTGGCGTGGTGCACGCGGTGGTGGCTCGGTGTGTTCATCACCGCTTCGAACCAACGCGGCATACGGTCTATCGCCTCTGTATGGATCCAGAACTGGTAGATCAGGTTGAACCCGCCAACGATTGCGATCATGCTAGGGTGAAAGCCAAGCAGAACCAGCGGAAGGGCAAAGAGCAGCCCGAAGGTGAACGATCCTGTCCATGACTGACGCAAGGCGGTCGAGAGATTGTAATGCTGGCTCGAATGGTGGTTCACATGGCTTGCCCACATCCAGCGGATGCGGTGCCCCGCGCGGTGAACCCAGTAATATTTGAGGTCATCCAGCACGAAAACGAGCGGCCATGCCCACCAGACGGTCCACCATTCGGTGCCAAGGTCGAACACACGATATTCGTACGCCGCAATGAACACATAAAGCGCAAAGCCGCCGAATAACGCGCCTGCGACTGTCGAACCCAGTCCGAATGCGAGGCTGACGAGTGTATCCCTCGGTTCATATTTGTCAGGTGCGCGGAACCTCGACCACAGCATTTCTGCGAGGATAGCAATTACGAACAGCGGCACTGCAATTTGGGTGGGAGAAAATTCAGGCATCGTCTGCACCGCTTAGCCGATTGATCGCATCAGCCCAAGGTGCAGGGTTTGCGAGCAAGAGGCTGACGCTGCCGAAATGTGCCTCTCCGGTTGAGATGGTGATACACCTATTCTGTGCGATTGCGCTCGCGCGATGATCAAGAATTCGCCCGGCGAACTGATTGCCATGCGGCTTGATCACCATAATTTGACCTGCCGCATCTTTCAGCAATGCGCCCGCGCCATTTGTATCAAGTGCGGTTTCTGCAGCTTCATATCCGTCGACCACTTCGGCGGCTGCGTGTTTTGCCTTATCCTCATCGGTAAGGAGTGAACCTCCGCCCAGCCGAAGCAGTTTGACGAGTCCTGTCACCGCAAGAATTGCGATCAGTGAGCCAGCAAAGGTGAGGAGTTGAGGATGGATGTCCATGATGATGCGGGATTGGCATGAGCCGCGCTTTGCGGCAAGCATGAGTGCAACAGGAGATTGCCATGAAATTGCCGTTCACCTCGCTCACCGCCGCTGCAACCGCCGCGCTCTTGATCGCCGCTGGGCCGCTTACTGCGGATGATCATGCTGTGGATCCGGCGGCATTCGTGGAAGCCGATGCAGAACGGACTGAGCGTGTTGCGCAGAAGCTCTGGGAATTGGCCGAGCTTGGGTACCTTGAAACCGAGACGAGCGAATTGCTGCAAAGCGAGCTTTCGGGAGAGGGATTCCGCATCGAACAAGGTATCGCCGAAATTCCGACAGCCTTTTTGGCCGAATGGGGTGAAGGCGGGCCTGTCATCGCGATCATGGCGGAAATGGACGCGCTGCCCGGGATCAATCAATCGGCATCGCCGCTGCGCGAAATCATCGCAGGCAAAAACGCTGGGCACGCTTGCGGCCACAATCTTTTCGGAGCTGGCTCTCTTGTCGCTGCTATCGCGGTGAAAAAATGGCTTGAGGAAACTGGCACGCCGGGCCGCATCCGCTTCTACGGCACGCCAGCCGAAGAAGGTGGGTCAGGCAAAGTCTACATGACCCGCGCGGGCATGTTTGATGATGTGGACGTCGCAATCCACTGGCACGCCAGCGATGAAAATAGCGCGGCGGCGCAAACCAGCCTCGCGAACCGTTCGGCGAAGTTTCGTTTTAAAGGCATCTCTGCTCACGCCGCTGGTGCACCTGAACGCGGCCGCAGCGCCCTCGACGGGGCGGAGGCGATGAACATGATGGCTAACATGCTGCACGAGCATATGCCTCAGGATGCGCGGATGCATTACGTCATCACTTCGGGAGGCAATGCGCCAAACGTCGTGCCTGACTTTGCGGAAGTGTTTTATTATGTCCGCCACCCAGATCCCGATGGTGTCGAGGAAATCTGGACGCGGCTGGAAAATGCTGCACGCGGGGCGGCAACTGGCACAGGCACTGATGTGTCTTGGGAAGTGATCCACGGCAACAACCCGCTGTTGGTCAATGAGACGCTGGCGAAAGTGATGGATCAGAAGCTACGTCAGGTCGGCGGTGTGGAATATACCGAAGAGGAGCGCGCATGGGCGGAGCAATTGCAAGAATCACTCGGCGATGCGGCAAAACCGCTCGCTAGCGCGGACGAGATCGGTGAATATGGTAAGAGCCTTGGCTATGGCTCAACCGATGTTGGTGATGTGTCTTGGGCCACGCCAACTGTTGGTGTGCGCACGGCGACCTGGGTCCCCGGAACAAGCGCGCATAGCTGGCAAGCTGTTGCGGCTAGCGGGCATTCAATCGGGCACAAGGGCACACAGGTTGCGGCAAAATCGATGGCACTGATGGCCACCGAACTTTTCACCAATCCGCAGCTACGCGCAGCGGCGCGCGCCGAATTCGATGAAGCGCGTGGCGAGGATTATCAATACCGTTCGCTTCTGGGTGATCGTGCCCCGCCGCTCGATTATCGCAAGTAAGGGTTAGCGCGCGGCTAGCATGTCGATCATCGGACGGATTGGGCTGATGTCATATCCTGCCTGCATCGCTGCCGCTGTGATTAAATCCGGATCGCCGCCGCTTTTTGCTTCGGCCAGCGACCACAAAAATGTCGAACGCGTGCCTGATCGGCAATAGGCGAGCACTTTCGCGTCTTCATTCGCGAGAGCGGCCACCATTTCGTCGATTTGCGGTTCGCTAAAGCCGGAATGGCCGATCGGTATTTCAAGATATCCGATGCCCGCCTCTGCCGCCGCAGCCGCGATCACATCACCTTGCGGGGCGCTTGGCTCTTCGCCGTTGGGGCGGTTGTTCACGATAAGGGTGAAGCCGTCATCTTTTGCGGCCGTAACGTCGGACACCTCGATCTGCGGACTTGCGCAAACAGAATCGGACAACTTGCGGAATGTGCTCATGGGTGGCTCGCCTCAATTAATTTGCCAGATGGCTACGCTGGAGTGATGTGAAATTCAATTTCCGAATTTCATCGGACCAGCACAAAAATGGTCTAAAAATGTCATACTTTTGCGCGATAAGGGCTCGGAAGGTTAAAACATTCGCAAAGCAAGGCTTTGTGCGCTATGACTTGTGCAAGAGGGCTTTTTCGACCTGTCGAAATCGTGCCCGCGTTCGGTACGGATTACTGTCCTCGCTACCGGCGTTTTGAAGGTTTGGGCAGTGTGACAAGGTACGTACGGAATTATGGGTTACGATAGGGGACGTCGGCGCGGCAAGGACAAGCGCGACGGATTCGGCGAGGACAGCTTTGATCCTTTTGGCGGCGGTATGGATGGATATTCACCGCCGAGCGACTTCGGAAATGATCGCGGCGGCGACCGTGGCGGCTCTCGCGGCGGCTTCGGCGGCGGCGGCGGTGGCGGCGACCGTTACAGCGGCGGCGGCGATCGCGGCGGACCTCGCGGTGGTGGCGGCTTTGGCGGCGGTGATCGCGGCGGCCCACGTGGCGGCGGTGGTGATCGCGGCGGCGGCGGTGGCGGCGGTTTCAACCGCATGCCCGCGCAGGTTGTGGGTACCGGAAAAGGTACCGTAAAATTCTTCAACGGCGAAAAAGGCTTTGGCTTCATCGCGCAGGAAACTGGCGGCGAAGATGTGTTCGTTCACATTAGCGCGGTAGAACGGGCTGGCCTTGAGGGTTTGGCTGAAGGCCAAGAGCTTGAATTCAACCTCGTCGATCGCGGCGGCAAAGTTTCGGCTCAGGACCTGCAGGTTGTCGGCGAAGTTATCGCAGCGCCGAAAGCTGACGCTGGCCCGCCCAAGCGCGAGCTGACAGGCGAAAAAGCGACAGGAACTGTCAAATTCTTCAATTCAATGAAGGGATTTGGCTTTCTTGTACGTGATGACGGTCAGCCGGATGCATTCGTGCATATCAGCGCAGTCGAACGTTCGGGCTTTACCGAAATTGCCGAAGGCGAGCGGTTTGAATTTGACCTCGAGGTCGATCGGCGCGGAAAGCATTCTGCGGTCAACCTTTCAAAAATTCAGGAGTAGCTCTCCAAAAACCTTCAAGGCCGTTTGACCAAGCGAAAGAGCGGCCTTATCTCAAACCAGATGGCGGCTCGTTATGAGCCGCCATTTGTTTTTGTGCCCGAATCCAAGACTAGGGATCTTTGTATGTCGATTACTCCGCTCATGCCCGTTTACCCGCGTTGCGGCGTTCGCCCTGTTCGAGGCGAGCACTGCCACCTGATTGACGAGGACGGTACACGTTACCTCGATTTCGCAAGCGGTATTGCGGTGAACTTACTCGGCCATTCGCATCCTGGCCTTATCGGTGCAGTGCAAAAGCAGGCGGAAACGCTGATGCATGTGTCGAACCTTTATGGCAGCCCGCAGGGCGAAAAGCTTGCGCAGCAGCTGGTCGATCACAGTTTTGCCGATACCGTGTTCTTTACCAATTCGGGCGCGGAGGCGGTCGAAACCGCGATCAAGTGCGCGCGAGCCTATCACCAGAATGCTGGTGATGACGGCGACACGAATCGTTTTGAAATCATCACCTTTGCGAATGCTTTTCACGGGCGGACGATGGCTACAATCAGCGCATCGAATCAGACCAAGATGCACCACGGTTTCTCGCCATTACTCGACGGCTTTAAATATGCCGAATTTGATGATCTGGAATCGGCCAAGGCTTTGATGGGGCCGAACACTGCAGGTTTCCTAGTTGAGCCGATCCAAGGTGAAGGCGGTATTCGCCCGGCGTCGGAAGGCTTTATGAAAGGCCTTCGCGCGTTGGCAGATGAGCATGACCTGATGCTTGTTCTAGACGAAGTGCAATGCGGCGTCGCGCGCACCGGCAAAATGTATGCGCACGAACATTACGGCGTCGACCCTGACATTCTCGCTAGCGCCAAAGGCCTAGGCGGTGGTTTCCCGATCGGCGCATGTCTGGCGACGGAGAAAGCTGCGCGCGGCATGACATTTGGCACGCATGGCTCGACTTATGGCGGCAACCCGCTCGGCATGGCTGCGGGCAGCGCGGTGATGGATGCCGTTGCAAATGAAGAATTTCTCGCTGAGGTCACCGAAAAGGGCGAACGGATCCGCTCACGCCTTGAGCAATTCATCGGCAATTATCCCGATCTGTTCGAGCTTGTTCGCGGCAAAGGGCTGATGCTCGGCGTCAAGATGAAGGTCGAAAGCCGCCCATTCTTCGTCCATCTTCGCGACAACCATCAACTTCTCACAGTTGCAGCTGGGGACCAGACACTTCGCGTGATTCCGCCGCTGGTTATCGGTGATGCTGAAATCGAAGAATTCTTCGAGAAGCTTTCCGCGGGTGCCGCCAGCTTCAAGGCGCCTGAGCCAGCATAATGTCGCCCCGCCACTTCCTCGACCTTGGTGATGCCGGGCCGCATGCTATTGCCGCGATGATCAATGACGCCATTGATCGAAAGGCAGCGCGGGCAGAGTGGCCCAAAGGCAAGGCGGACGCGGATCGACCGTTGGAAGGGCGGGTGCTGGCGCTTGTATTCGAGAAAAACTCAACCCGTACGCGGGTGAGTTTCGACATCGCAATGCGTCAACTTGGCGGCACCGTTCTCATATTAGAAGCAGGTTCGAGCCAACTGGGCCGCGGTGAAACCATTGCGGACACAGCCCGCGTTCTGAGCCGAATGGTCGATGCCATCATGCTTCGTACCGATGATCATGCAAAGATTGAAGAAATGGCGCGCCATGCGAGCGTCCCAGTTATTAACGGCCTGACGGATCGCTCGCACCCGTGCCAGATCGCTGCTGATCTGCTGACTGTAATTGAGCACGGCAAAGCGCTGCCCGGCCTCGAAGTCGCTTGGTTCGGAGATGGCAATAATGTGCTGCACTCCATCCTTGAGGCGGCAGGATTGATGAAGTTTAACGTGCGCATTGCAACGCCGGCCGGATACGAGCCAAATGGCGAATTCGTTGAGATGGCCCGCGCTGGTGGATCTACGGTGATCCTCTCACAAGACGCCGCGGCGGCTGCTCGCGGTGCGGATGTGATCGTGACTGATACGTGGATTTCGATGGGTCAGGCCGATGCAGACGAGAAGCGCGCTGCGATGGAGCCCTATCAGGTTAATTCTGATTTGATGGCAACGGCAAAACCCGATGCAATTTTTCTGCATTGTTTGCCGGCTCATGTGGGTGAAGAAGTCAGCGAAGACGTTTTTGAGAGTGGGCAATCGATCGTATTCGACGAAGCTGAAAACCGCATTCATGCACAGAAGTCGATACTGCTTTGGAGCTTTGGCCTTCTCGCGTGACCTGCGCGTTTCGCATTCAGAAAACTTCTAGCTCTTTTACCAGCTTGCATGAGCCACCATATGCCCGCCTATGAATACGCATTCGGAAACCTTCTCGGACAAAGTCCTTGGCTTTACGCTGCCTGCTCGCAACGCTCGCGCTCGCGTGGTGCGGCTTGATGGGGTGATATCTGACGTCCTTGCGGCACATGATTATCCTGCGCCAATCACGCATCTCTTAAGCGAGGCCCTTGTGCTGGCGGCGCTGATGGGCGGGTTGCTGAAAGGTGACGATGCGCAGCTGACGATGCAGGCGCAGACGCAAACAGGGGTGGTCTCGCTGCTCGTGTGCGATTTCCGTGCAGGTGAGATGCGCAGCTACGCAAAGTTTGATGCTGAGGAGCTTGATGTGCTCGGCGCAAACCCGTCTCTTTCGGCAATGTTCGGGGATGGCTATCTGGCGATCACCTTTGAAACCGGGCCGGGGCAACGGTATCAGGGAATCGTACCGCTAGAGGGAGAAACTCTGGCGGATGCCTGCCAAGCATATTTTACGCAGTCCGAACAAATCCCGACAATCATCCGGGTCGCCAGCCATGCAGGAGCAAAGCACCACGTCGCTGGCGGTCTCTTGATCCAACACTTCCCTGATGGTGAAGAAGGACGCGAGCGTCTGCATGTCCGGATGGACCATCCCGACTGGGAGCACGTGTCGGTAATGGCGGGAAGCATCAGCCACAAAGAATTGCTTGATCCGACGCTTTCGATGGAGGGGATCGCATGGCGACTCTTTCACGAGGAAAACGAGGTTCGCGTCCAGCCGGGTGCAAATTTGTCGCGCGGCTGTCGCTGCAATCAGGAATACTATGAAGGCGTGATCAAGCGCTTTCCTGCCGCCGAGCAAGCGGACATGCGAAATGAAGATGGCAAGATCGTGGTCGATTGCGCTTTCTGTGCGAAGGCTTTCGAACTCCAAATTTAACAATTTGGCGCTATTCAGCAACGACTCATCGTGATTACGCCAATATGTGCAAGCGATTTTAGCCAGAAAGGCGATGTTAGACGCATGGTTATAGACAAACTTAGCGCGGCGAAGAAGTTAGTAATGCTGCTTGGCGCAGGAGCGATCGGCTTTGCATTGCCCGCGCTTGCGCAATCAGGTGGCCTCGCCATGCTGAGCGACCTCGCAAAGGGCGAATGGACGATCAAGTATCGTGACGGGTCGCCAGCGCGAAAAATCTGCGTGCGAAGTGGCCAAGAATTGATCCAGCTTCGTCATACCAAAAGCGGATGCAATCGGTTTGTGGTGGAAGACGGCGCTTCGCGTGTCACAGTGCAGTATACGTGCCCAGGGAATGGGTATGGCCGAACATCAATCCGGCGCGAAACAAGTTCGCTTGTCCAGCTTGAAAGTCAGGGCATCGCATCTGGCACACCATTCCAGTTCGCTGGCGAAGCGAGGCGGACAGGTAGCTGCTGATTGCTTAATGCCCGTTTCTGGCTAAGTGATTGGCCATGAATGACACAACTTCAAAACCGACAGCAATAGTCCTGCTTTCCGGCGGACTCGATTCTATGGTCACGGCCGCGATCGCAAAAGAGCAGGGCTATAACGTCCGGGCACTTTCGGTTGATTATGGGCAGCGCCATAAATTGGAGCTAAACTCCGCCAAGAAAATAGCGGAAGAGCTCGACTTGGTGAGCCAGGTCGAGATCAATCTTGATCTGCGCGCCTTTGGTGGCTCTGCGCTTACAGACACAATCGACGTGCCCAAAACCGGGGTGGGCGATGACATCCCCGTTACGTATGTGCCTGCTCGAAATTTGGTTTTCCTGGCACTAACGACGGCATGTGCAGAGGCGGCTGGTTCGCGAGACGTCTTCATCGGGGTCAATGCGCTCGATTATTCAGGGTACCCTGACTGTCGCCCTGAGTTCATTGAGAGCTTTACAGAAACGGCGCGGCTTGGAACGAAATCGGGTGTTGAAGGACGGCCGTTCACGATCCACGCACCACTTCAAAACATGACGAAAGCGGATATTGCATCTGAGTGCGATCGCTTGGGATTGGATCCTGCTCTGAGCTGGTCTTGCTATGATCCGACCGAGGCAAATTTAGCCTGCGGTCTCTGCGATTCATGCCGCTTACGCAAAAAGGGTTTTGCCGAAGCGGGAATTACCGATAGCACAGCATATGCGGCCTAACGCTTCCACGGCGTAGGCGTTGAAAATATAAAAGTGGGCGAGGGGATCAAGATTGTCAGAAGCAAACGCCGTCGAGCCCGAACAAGTTGAACAACCAGTCCCTGCTTACAGCTGGTATGCGCTGGGCGTCTTGGTTCTTATCTATGTGCTCAACTTTATTGACCGGCAGATTCTTTCGATTTTGGCGAACGATATCAAAGCCGACTTGGGCGTTGATGATGCCTATCTGGGTTTTCTTTACGGCACCGCATTCGCGATCTTCTATGCGCTATTTGGCATTCCGCTAGGCAAACTTGCTGATAGTTGGAAGCGTGTTAGGCTAATGACAATCGGGCTAAGCTTGTGGTCAGCGATGACTGCGTTTTCCGGCTTCGCGAAGGATGCTGGCACACTCACTGTCGCGCGGATTGGTGTGGGCGTTGGCGAAGCAACCGCTAGCCCTTCCGCGTACTCACTGATTTCTGATTGGTTTCCAGCGCGTCTGCGCGCGACCGCACTCGCGATATACTCATCCGGATTGTATATCGGCGGCGGTGTCTCGCTGGCGATTGGCGGCTTGATTGTCGACAATTGGAATCGGGCATTTCCAAATGGGGATCCCATGCTCGGTTTGGCTGGTTGGCAAGCAGCCTTCATTGCTGTCGGACTGCCGGGCTTGCTGCTCGCGATGTGGGTATTCACTCTGCGTGAGCCAATCCGCGGTTCAATGGACGGATTGCCGACCGAAGAAGATCCTCATCCGTTTCGCGGCTTTGTGCGAGAGCTTTATACGGTGATTCCAGGCTTTACATTCTTTGGCGCTGCTTCACGCGGAGCCGGCGCATTGGCGATTAACATAGCGGTCTTCATTGGCGCGCTGTTTGTTGGGCACTTAATCACGCTCGGGCTAGCATCGGGCCAAGGGATCATCACAGCTGCTCTCGGTGGCTTGGTAGGAGTAGATTTACCCGAGATCACAGATCAGTGGCTGCTGCTGGCCATCGGCTACTATGCAGTTTTCTGCTGGGCCAGTGCTTTGCGCAGACGTGACTATCCAACGTTCGCGTTAACCTGGGGATCACCGGCGTTTCTTTGTACGATCCTTGGATATGGTACCGTGGCATTCATGGCATATTCCGCATCGTATTGGGGTGCCCCTTACGCCGAACGCGTATTTGATGTCTCAAAGGCTGAGCTCGGCTTCTGGCTTGGCGGCGGCGGCGCAGCCGGCGGTTTCCTTGGGGTAATTCTTGGCGGGCGTATGGCGGATTTGCTCTATCAGCGCACGCAAGCGGGACGCATTTGGGTGGTCCTGTTCGGGTTGCTCAGCCCTATTCCATTCGCTCTTGTTCAGTACACAACGGATAGCTGGGCTCTATTTTTGGTTCTCAATGTTGTGGTCGGGGCGCTGGCAGCATCGGCACTTGGTGCAGCCGCAGCAAGCAGTCAGGCGCTTGTACTTCCGCGCATGCGTGGCACGGCAACCGCAACCTTCTTTTTGGCGACGACTTTGGTCGGACTTGCGCTTGGGCCATACATGGCAGGCTACGTGTCAGCGCAAAATGATGGCAATTTGAGCATGGGTGTTCTTTCGACGCTTTGGATTACGCCGATTGGTCTTGTCTTGCTCGTCGCTGCGCTTCGACTGGTCCCTAAAGCGAATCAGACCGTGATTGAGCGGGCCACTGCAGCTGGCGAGCCAGTTACATCTCCGACGTCACAATAACGTTCTAAGAGGCCCTCTCCAGCACACCGCATGCAATGCGTGGGCCAGCGGCGCCCGCAGGATCACTGATGTAATCATCGGGACCCGCGTGGATCATCACAGCGGTTCCGTCTGTATCGAAGATGAGTGCGAGCAGGTCGGTAGGATCACCTTCGATTGGCAGTTCTGTATTGACGTTACCTTCGGATGAAACGTCAATATTTGGAAAGTCACCTAGGTGTTTGCCGTCTTCGTTCAGGCTACCATGCGATTTTGCAAATGGGTTTAGGTGACCACCGGCTGATTTGAAATCAGGCCCTTCGCACTGCCCAGCTGTGTGCAGGTGGAATGCCTTTTCTCCGGTTTCGAAGCCTTGGATTTCAAGTGCAAGTGACAGCCTGCCGTCGAGATTGGAAAGCGTGACCTTGCCTTTTGAGGTGCCGTCAGCAGCCGTCATATCTGCTGTCGCGATAACTGCTTCGGCGTCTGCCTCAGATGTATCTTCGATGTTAGTGGAGCTCTCAGACGGCGCGCATGCTGCCAATGTCAAAACGAAAGAGCTGGAAACGAAAAATTTCCGCATTTGGGTTCCCCATGGTTATGCGAGACAAAAAAAGGGGCCGGATTTCTCCGGCCCCTTAATTCTTAGAGCAAGAAGCTCAATCTTACATGCCCGAACCCGGACCGTAAGAAACTTCTACGCGACGGTTCTGCAATTCGCGAACGCCATCAGCGGTTGGAACGCGTGGCTGTGATTCGCCGAACGCTTCGCTGCTGATGCGGCCGTCTGGAATGCCGCGACCCGTCAGGTAGCCGCGCACCGAGGTGTTGCGACGATCTGCGAGACCCATGTTGTAAGTTACGCTGCCCGAACGGTCGGTGTGACCAGCAAGCATTACGTTAGCCGTACCGCAATTCGCATAGGCAGTGACAGCGTTGTTAAGCACTGTCGCAGCTTCAGCTGTGATGTCCGACTGATCGAAATCGAAGAATACGATGTACGGACCAGTGTTGCATGGTGTCGGCTCCGGTGCCGGTGGCGGCGGTGGAGGCGGCGGTGGCGGTGGAGGCGGTGGTGGAGGCGGTGGTGGTGGCGGAGGCGGTGGTGGTGCCTCTTCGCCGCCGAAGTTGTAAGTCAGAGTGCCAAGCAGCGAGTGCGTGCTTGCATCTGTTTCAAGCGAGTTACCAAGCGTGTCGAACAGTTCGATGTTCGGCGCGTTGAAGTAACGATACCGGAGACCTGCATCCCAGCTGTCGCTGATCGGAGCGCGAACGCCCGCGAGAAGCTGCCAAGCGAGACCAGTGTCCGAGTCATCCACGACCGGCGAAAGGTTTGAAAAGTACTGAGCTTCGAAGTCAGTACGAGCAACACCGATACCGCCGCCGAAGAATGCCTGAAGACCATCATCCGAACCGAAGTCGAAGAGGCCGTTGACCATGAAGCTAAGTGCGTTGAAGTCGCCTCCAGCTGCCTGGCGTGTTCCGGCAGGTACCTGGTTCAGGAAACCTGGCGATACTGCGAAAGTGTCGACATCCGCTGTGCGGTAGCTTGCTTCAGCTTCCAGACGGAAGGCTCCGAAATCGTAGCCAACAAGGCCTCCGAAATCAGCACCACTGTCGTAATCAGCCGAATAATCATCGGGATTACCATTAACTTCGAAATCGATGTCTTCGACAAGCATCGGACCACCGCCGAGCTCGACATACCATTCGCCCTCACGAGCAGTGGCAGGCGCGGTAAGCGCTGTCGAAGCCATCGCCATACCTATGACGAGTTTGCGCATTCTAATTTTCCCCTTTTATAGGATTTAAGGCACTAGCCCGTTCTAACTTCTCGGTGAAAAAGTCGCAAGCAATCAATCACCCTAAACTGTTGCAAGAATGCCGCTATAGAGCCCTCGGGGCAGAAAAATTGGATTATAGTTACCTGGCAGGGCCATCTTTTACCCGCTGATCTTCCGATTCGCCTTAGCTAGGTGCTGAAAATTCCAATATTCCGAAGCTCTTGAACCAGTTCACCTAGTGCGGTTCGAGCTTCTAGGTCGACCACGCCTCCACCTGATGGGCTATTGGGCGCGGCTGCGACCTTCCAAGTGCCGTCGAAATGGACAACTTGGCCGCTGCTGCGATCAAAGACCCGCATGCCTACCTTTGGCGTGACGTAGTACCATTCGCCGAATATTCGAATGGCCAGCTGGTCGTCTTTCCCTGCCCATTCACCTGTTGCAAGACTTGCAATGCGAAACGCCGCTCCGTCGCTTGTGGATGAGGGCGGAGCATTTTCGGTACCGTCGATGGCCTGTTGCAATAAGCCATCGATCATCGCGAATGACTGATTGATAAAAAACTCTTTTTGGGCCTGCCCTGCGAAAAGCAGAGGTAGGGAAAAATGCGATGTCTCTGACGGGAATGAGAGGGGGGCTGTCATTAGGTTGGCTCCGTAGAGGTTAGGTTGGTGAGAAAGAGAGATGGAGAAACGGCGTAAGTGCCGATCTGCCGGACCCATAACGGTTTGACGCCGTGCTGAGACACAAGGCTGCTCACGGATTCAGAAGAAAGGTTGAATGTGGAAGCCGTTAAGAGCCAAGTTTGATCTGGGCTTTCTGTGTCGCCTAAGCCGACTAGATACTGTTCCTCGTCTTCGATCAACGGAACTTCTTGCAGGGTGTCCCAACGCCATGCGCCGCGGGCTCTGCGCGTCCAGAAGGCCTCGAGTGCTCCCTCGGGCGACCACATGATTCGAGAGTGGACAGGGCAAAGCGGGCGACGCGAAAGTCCTTGGTTTTCCAGGTTCGCATAGACAGCATCGTCATCGCCTCTACCAATTGCGGCGATCCGGCTTTCCGCATTGGACAGCGAAATTGGATTTGCGAGCGGCACCAATTTGTCGTTGAGCAATGTGACGCTTGTGCCGGAACTGTGGCCGGAAATTGCGATATGTTCTGTTCCTCCACGGCCGCGCAAAAGGCCACTCAGACGCCAATGACCTTCTGCTACCTCCTCCGCGCAGGCGAATTGGATGATTTCTCCTCCGACCAAAAGGCGATTTGCCCCGTTAGCTATGCCGACAAGGTCCGCTTCTGCTATTGCTAGATCGCTTGCAATCACAGAGATCGACAGCGTTGCAGTCGGCTCAAAAATCACCGCAGGCGATGGTGTGGCAGGCTCAAGCAGAATTCCGGTCAATGCTCGCCGGCTGCTGGTTGAACCTGCTTGTTCCAGCGCCGCGCCTTGCTCTGTGTAGAGAGTTGCACCTGCCCATGCAGAATTCGGCGCTGAAGTTGCGGCGTACAGAAGCGGAGTGCTCGGGTCTGAAATTCCATCTCTCGGGACTTCGATAAAGCGAAGGCTTGTCGGCGGCACCGCTAAATCAAGTGGCGGGTTCGATACGCCAGGGTCGCTTTGAGGTAGTTCACCGATTGTCGGCGCTATGCGAGAAAGCGCGAGTTCGATGCCTCTATCGTACCATTCCCAGCTTTTGACCTGCCAAAAGCCTGGTGCATCTGGGAGTCGCACGATGCTGCCCGCCCCAACATCCGGATTCAGCTCTCCGATACGCCAAATGACTTGCTCTTTAGCCCAATTGGAAAGTTGGGCGTTGGAGTTTGCTAGCTTCTTGGCTCCGTCAGCGGTGAGCGTTGCTGGCAAATCGATAGTAACCTCTCTGCCGTCAACGCGAAGGCCGTTGGCGCGCTGAACACCAGGTTGGTAGTCGCGATCTTCGTCATAATAACGCACAGCAAGCGGCTCTCGTATTTCGCGCGCTCCGCGTTTGCGGTGCCGTTCATTCGCGTCTTCTGCATCCCTGCTGTAAAGCTGTCGCGGCAAGACCGTGACTGCTGCTGGCAAATCTGAATCAACCGACAAACGGAGCGTATTATCTCGGACCGTGCACGCAAGCGGGAACACACGATTAATCGCCGATAGAGAGGATGTGAGCGGACCGCCTTCGTCGGCGAAGCCTCGTGCGTGATCAAGCGTATTATTGTCCGCCTCGGCGGTGATGCCTGGCACAAGTGCGTCTAGCGCAACTTGAGCGTCGTTGGGGGCAAAGATCTCAAAAGTAAGCGCGGGAATACGATTGCCGAAGTCGGCCAGTTGCAGGCTTTCAAACACGACGTATGCGCAATCACGAAAAGCGGTCGCGTTAGCCCCTTTATCTGCTGCGATAAGTGGATCTACAGGGTCGTTTCCACCGCCGTTGTAGACGCGCAGACTGCCTTGGGTTTTCAGATCTTCGTTTACCCCCCTCAACAGATTTCCGTCCGCCCAGATTCGTCCTAGACGGCTTATCGGAGTGCTTGAAAGCGCGACGGCAAATGATGCGGAGTAGCTGTATGTCGTAGTCGAGGGCTGCCCTTTGCTTCCTTCCGAGGTTGAACTTTCACTAAGCTCAGTGGACCAGATTACAGAACCTGCGACCCGCATTCGGCCGAAAATACGAGGGATCGGTTGGCCATAGCTGGAGGTGGTCACAGCGAGCTCTTTTAATCGCGAGCCTTCGCGGGAGCTTCCTCCGAAGATCGCCTGATCGACTTGGCGACCGACCAAACTTCCTATTGTGCCGCCAATTGGGCCGCCAATCGCATTTCCGACAGCAGTGAAGATTATAGTAGCCACTTGTAAGGCTCCTCAGATTGAGTCGGTTAATCGCCAGCGAGCGATGACTGTGGTAGTTATTTCCAAGGGCTGGCGGACGACGCGGCGCAGCCCTGCATGGGCGTGAATAATCGTTGAGGTGGTATCGAGAATGGCCAGGTGATGCTGCGCAGGGCCAACATGCGCGAGCAGCAAATCACCTCTTTGCGCAATCTCATGTGTTCTTCGGAAACCGGCATACTCGGCTTCGTCAAACCATGGATCGACACTTTTGTTTCGCAGACCGTAACCTTGCGGCCCGGTTGCCGATCGTCCGATCACATCAAGACTTGCAAGGACAAGTCCCACACAATCAAGCCCGGTTTCCGGCCTGCGGCCATGCAATCTGAAGCTGCATCCAAGCAGATTCGAGGCTGCATTGGCGAAGAGATCTGCCACGCTTGGCCGCGACACTATCCTGCTGGCTGCCCATAGCGCGAGAGAGAGTCATTCCCGGGTAAGAATGGCTCACCACGAAAGTTCAGGGCATTCGCGAACCGGGAAGTGCAAGTCGCGAGCGTGTGATCACACCCTTCGCGCACTTCCACCCTTGTCCCAATCGGCGTGCCTTCGATGAGTGATCGGTCAAGTGCTAGCCAAACGCCATCAGAACTGATTGCAGCAAACTTCACACCTGTTTGCGGCCCGTCCAGAAAACGCACTTGCCCGCCAACATAGTTACTGCCCGAAGCCTGTGTGAGTTTGACACGGTTGGCATCAAGGTCGACGGCTTCAAGAGTATCAAGGGTTGTAAAGACATGCGCTGACAAACCGCATCCTGGGCCGCAAAAAGCCGCGCGGCACGTCGGGCTCGTCCTAGGGACTAAATCAGCTTCAAGGACGGCTTTGGCCGATCGCAATTCCGCTGTGAACGCTCGTCCATCGTCCTCAATCCGGCCCAATTGTCCAGAGTAAATCGAGTGATTCTCAAGGCTTTCCCAGTCGACCGCTCCTATTGTGATCGCCGCTTCATCGTAGAGGCCCGCTGCTATATCGGTTCCTCTAATTGTGCCGTGGCTCAAAGCTCCTTCGACCTCAGCGCTGTCTTCAGACAGGTCGGATGTCAGGCGGATAGCGGAAGGCGCCATACCGGGGGCTGCGCGGTGTAAAATTCCACCGAATTGGAGATCGCAATCATGACTGGTGAAGCCCAGCGTCGTACCATCTTTGCGAAAAATGCGCCAGAATGTCGCCACCGTATCGAGGGGCCTGTCGAAAAAGACGCGCATCACGCGTCCTCGCGTAATTCTATCAGTGGAATGCTTGGTGCCTCGCCAGCGGCGAAGTTGACGCCAGATACATCGATCCGATCTTCTGCGAACCGGACCGGCACATCAAAAAGGAAGCCTGCGCGAATCTCCGCTCCAAATGCAGGGGCATTGGCAAACTGGATTAATCCCCGTTCACCTAACGCCCAGTCTGCATTGATCGCGCCATCGACGCTGATCGAAAGGGTATCGATGCGAGGCCTCGTAACAAGCCGAAGTTGGGGTTCGCTGCCTTCGCCATAGGATTTAGTCAATTGAAAGTCGGCACTGACACCGTCGCCGGTGCCGATCAGTTGATCGATCATCGTTGGCGTCCCCGTCATCCCGTTCGAGCTGTGATCGAAAGGATCGCTCACTCGAAATCCGCGAGCCGCGCCGCGCCGAGCTCTGAAAAACGCGATCAATTCAGCCAGCTCTGCTTCTGAACGAATGCCAGGGCCGACATCAAAGTGGATCCGGGCATCGGACCACAATGAATTGCGTTGCTCATGGCCAGATGCGGTTACGGAAACCGAGGTCGAGAATTCTGGCGCAACCGCCGTGTTTCGGCCAAGCGCAAACGGGTAAAGCACGTCATCAAAGGCGTTCATGTCTTCCTCCTGAGTTGGGGGCAGGCGGGTGTATCCATCGCGGCTAACCTGTGGCAGCGCCCAGACATAACGCCGCGGGATACCGCGCTCGGCTGCTTCATCTAGGCCGCGATCTATTCGGGACCAGAACAGCTCAGCGTCCACTGGATCCAGTACAAAACCGGCGAGATAATCTTGATCTGCCAGCTGATATCCGAGCCTCGCATCCACAAATGTATAGGCGGCTCGGCGGAGCGCATCGGCACCCCCTGTCAGCCAGTCA
This sequence comes from uncultured Erythrobacter sp., assembly GCF_947497915.1. Classification (GTDB taxonomy): domain Bacteria; phylum Pseudomonadota; class Alphaproteobacteria; order Sphingomonadales; family Sphingomonadaceae; genus Erythrobacter. The sequence continues at coordinate 45,651 of NZ_CANMIJ010000001.1, forward strand.
TAATCTTCCAGCTGCAATCGATCGAATGCAGGTGCCGCCCATCCCGTTGGCATGTTGGCTCTGAACAGCTCCGGCATTTCAGGATTTAGGATGGTCGGGGTAAACGCGAGCAAAAGCACTTCTGCGTCTTCGGTAGCCGCATCGCGCACTGCTTGGGTAAGATCTGCTGTCGAATGCGCTAGCAGCTCACCGGCTTGATCCAGCAACGCGATCTGCACGGCATTGAGAGAGGCGCGCATATCTGTGATCTCAGCTGGCGCACCTCCAAATGCCTGCCGAGCTGCATCATCATAGAGGCATATCTCACCGGCTGTTGTGACCCACCACCAAGGCTCTCCAATCTGCACTCGGACAGGTCGATTAGCGAACTCAATTAAACCGATGAAAGCAGCTGTGCTAGATTGCAGCCATTGCATCGCTTCGGTATTCGCTGGTGACAGTAAAGTGGACGGCGGAATCCAGCCGGTTAAGGCTGGATCACCGCTATATGTGCGTTGCTTCCAATCCTCTGGGCAATATGCATCGAAGAGCTCGTAGGAGATTGAAAAGATCGGTTCGAGGTCATTGTCGCGGGCGCCTTGGCAGAGGGCGCGGTGCCAAAATTCTGCCGGCCTGCAAATCTCCCCCTCGGGTTTTACGAGGAGGTCGCCCGAAGTATTCCTTTCGAGCCTCATGAAATGGCTCATGCCGACATAGTGGATGAAGTCTTCGCGGTACCCCAGGCCGATCATACTGCGGATTAAGCGCTCGGGTGTTTGATTATATGCATCATCATATGCTGTAGCCATTCGCTCGCCATGGACGGGAAGAAGGACGTCTCCCAGCTCCAGCATAGAATTGGCGCCATCGCTATTGATGTTCGTGATTCTAACCGTTCCTGTAAACGGCTGAGAAAGCGGCTCGCTGCTTCCCGCGTCATATTCGGGTGCGACAATTGAGATAAACATGCGGTCAATATCTGCCGAATTGATCGCAGTTCCAGGCAACGAATACCCACTTTCGAGCTGAGAAAATGGCAAGGAGATATTGGCGTTGGTAGGTGTTCCAGTGGCGTAATTCCAAAGCCGAATGTACCAGGTTTGCGGCGTACCGCTGCTGTCTCTGCCCTCGATCGTGAGCGTTGGCCCATTGGGTTGATCAAGCGGAATGAGACCAAAAGATCGCCAGTTGAAGGTGACCGTCGTGTTCGAGTAATCGCGGCTCGTTTCGTAAGCTAGGAGCGGGTGGTCCAGCGTATCTACACTGTCCCAGATGACCCCGACAAGTTCATCTTTATTGTGCAGTTCAACATCAACCCGCATTTGGCTCTCGCCCAGCGCGATGACCGAAGCCATCGCTGGACGCGGAAAGTTTACCGTCCAAAAACGGGCGTCAAAGCGCTGCATGAAAGATGATTCTTGTCCGCGGCGTTCGCTCGCCAACCAGTATGCCATTTGCTCCTGCTCCCCTTAGCTGTCTTGAATTGCGCGGCGGACGGCGCTCGCGACTTGACGGGAGGACCGCTGCATCGCTGTTGGCGCGCTTGTTCCTCTAGGGCTGGCAAGTTGGATCGCGACGCGCACGTCACGTCTGCCGCCCGAAAGCGATTGATTGGCTTCAACCCGCCCGGAACTGGTTGGGACGAAGAGCTCGGGGCCATTCTCTCCAACCAGGTATCCGCGGCCTGGTGAGACTGGTCCGCCTGTCGCGCGTCCAGGGAGACCGAAAAGCGCGCCAACAGTCTGCCCCAGCAAAGAGCCAAGCCCGCCGCCGGTGCCTTCGCCAAACAAATCCGAAAGCCCGGATTTTAGTGCATGGGAGGCGATGGAATCGAGCGCATTGAAAGCAACACGCTTAAGATCTTCAAATCCGAGACTGCCGCGCTTGATTGCCGACAAAAGCCCGCGCTCCAGAACAGTTCCAGCTTTGCCAAATCCGTCCAATAGGGAGCTGTCGAGGGCACCCCGCATACCATCAAGGTCTTGCGAGAAACCATCGGTTGTTGCGCGCACTTCGATTACGAGCTCTTCGAGCTGGTCATCCATGAGAATCTCGCTCCATCATATGTTCTATTATTTCCCGGCTTGGCCCAGTAGCTGGGCCAGCTCCAGCCGGAGCGCTCAAAGCAAGCGCCAGCTCGCCAGGGGTTGAGGCCCAAAATTCGCTGGGTCGCCAGCCGAGACTTTGGGAGGCAAGTGGGCACCATTGCTTGGTGACATCTGCAAATGTTGCCTCGTTCACGTCTGCCCTTGCAGCACCTGAGCCAGGATTGTGCGAACTGGTTTGGCTGCCTCGATAAGGCCCATCACAAGCACTGCTTGTCCCACGGATTCGCGTGAGGTCTTGGTACTGTCAGGAAGGCAGTGCCACAGCAGAGCAGTGATCTCGGCAAGGGTAAGCGCTCCGTTGGAGGCGCGCTCAACCAGTGCGAAAAGCGAGCCGAGGTCATCTTCTGCAGCCACGAGGTTTTCAAAGCTTGGGCGCAGAATGTAGACCGTGCCTGCGATGCTAATCTCAGCTTCACCCCTGATGATGTTGGCGCCTTGGGTCATGCAGGCAGTACCGGGCCGGAGCTTTCCAATTGCAGCGTGTAATTGCGCTCACCATTGAAATCGCCGGAGTAGTCGAGGCGTTGCACTAGAAAGCGGCCTTGCAGTTTTTCTCCATCCTCAAATGACAATTCATAGTCATCAAGGGTGCCAGCGAGAGCGTGGGTTCGGATTGCATTTTCTGCGCCGCTTCCAAGGAAAATTCCGGCTGCGCTGACTGAAACAGACCGCGTACCGGCACCGGAAAGCAAGTCCCGCCAACCGCCCGATTGTTTGCTGGTAATCACAACTGAATCGCCATTGATGGAAAGCTGGGTGGTACGCAGTCCTGCAACTGTTTCGTATGCCGGAGGGGACGCACCGTCGCCAATTTTAAGTAGGAAGGCGGAGCCGTTTTGAGCTGGCATAGGGGTTACTCCGTTAGAGGTTCAAAAATGCGGAAGCGGAATTCAAGAAGAGCGCCGCGAAGGTTCTTTGGTCGAGCTTCGCTGCGAGCACGCAAAAAGCGGATCGAGGCGAGTTCGAATCCAGGGTCGAACGGCGGCAGATCCAGAACGCGACGCTCGATAGCGGTCAGCAACGCTGCATCAGAAGCTGTTTCGTCAGATCGACTCTCAAGCTCGAAAGCGATGCGAACCTCGCGACCAGGGCGGTCTTTCGTGCCCCAATCAACAGATGCGCTGGTTGCGATCCCAAGCCATGGCACGCTCGCTCGAAGCGGGCTTTCCTCTTCGATTGAGTTGATTGCCGAAAGGGCGGGATCAGCGCGCAGCCACTCGATCAAGCGGGCACGAAGACGGTTTTCCATAGTGACTTAATCCTCTCCGAATGTCGGCCAAAGGGTTGCCGAAGAACGCCAAGAATGCAGCGAGGTCTCGCGCGCTTTTCCGCGCATATCTGCGCTGCGCGCGATCCGCGGTTTGATACGCGCGATGACAGCCGAGATGTTCGAGCTGGCAGAAATCATGCGAGGCGTGGCGTACGCCAAGGTCGCCATAGAGCAGTCACACTTGCCGGCGGAGGGGCCGAACGGCTGGCATCGCTGTCAAAGTCGCGGTCGCGATAATGGTGTGCGGCCATCCTTATGACGCCCTGTTTGAGAGCACTTGGAAGGCTGCTCCAATCAGCTGAAATACCGGCTATTACTCGCACGGCGATTGCCTGACCTTCTAAGGCCGCTTTGACTTCAAATGCTGCGGTTGTTTCCGCTTCAATGAGAAAGCTGAACGCGTCGTTGACAATGGGATTTCGCGTGCCATCTTGGCTTATGAGCTCTGCAGAAACGAAGGCTCTAACTGGCTGGGACGAAAGAATGTTGCAGCCTCGATCAGTGGCCAGCCGTTCCTCGACTGTTTGTTGCAGTGGGCTTTGGCCGGTAGATGCCTCGCACAAAACCAAACTTGCGCTGATCAACTCAACGAGCAGCGCATCTTCGTTCGGGCGCGTTATGCCGAGCCATTTTTTCAGGTCTGCAAGAGCGTCGCCCGATATATCGGCGCGCTGCACAATCGTCCGCTGCATCGCAGGATCTCCAAATAAGAAAATTCAGTAAGAATGTGCACCCGCGCCGCGACGCGGCAGGGGAGGGTGGCCGGCGCGGCGCGGGTGCAGGATACCGGCGGGGGAGAAGGGGAGCTCGACCCCGCCGGGAACAATGCTAGGCGGTGTTAAGCTTCGATTTTCAGAAGCTTGATCGCATTGCTATCAAGCACTTTTCCGCCGACACGTTTGGTCGCGTAAAAGTGGACGAACGGCTTGTTGGTGAACGGATCACGCAGGACTTTGGTCGCGCTGTGTTCTGCGATCAAATAGCCGTGACGGAAATTACCGAACGCAATCGGGAAATCGCCGCCAGCCACATCAGGCATGTCTTCAGCTTCGACGACTGGATAGCCAAGCAGGCGGTCTGGCTGGCCTTCGACCATACCTGGCTGCCACAGGAATGCGCCATCGGCGGTCTTGAGCTTGCGCACTGTCGCCAAAGTCGCAGAATTCATCACAAAACTTGCGCCCTGACGATGGCCCGATTTGAGCGAATGGATGAGGTCGATGAGCTTTGCCTCAGGTGCCGCATCGAAACCTGATGCATCACCTGATCCAATATATTGCACCTGGCCAAATGCTCGTACGCCGTCCTCAGCCGTACCGGTTGGCGCCGTTAGGAAGCCTTCGGGTTGATCGCTGCCGGTGCCCGACACAAAAGCGGCGCCTTCAGCGCGAGCGAACTCGATCGCGATTTCGTTTGCGAGCCATGTTTCAATGTCGAAGCCCACATCGTCTAGCATCGCTTGGCTGGCTGCGGGGTTTGCATAAAGGTCGCCAGAAGGAGGCGCGATTTCTGCAAAGTTTGGCGCGTCAGTTTCTGGACGCCCAGCCACTTCGCTGACCCAGCCTGATGCGGTGCCGCCAGTAGAGACAAGCTTGCGATAGCCAGAGGTGCCGGTTTGTACGACCTGAGCGAGCGAGCGGATCGGGCTGATTTCTGTCAGCTCACGAGCAATCATCGCATCGATGGTGCGCGGGACAGCATAGCCGCCGTCGGTAGGTGCGGCGCCATTGATCGACTTCACTTCGCTAGTCCGGCCGCGGCGCAAATAGCCATCAACGAAGCCTTTCACTTCTTCGCTGGCATTAGCGGAAGCGGTGCCGATTGCTGGACGGGAGGCAGCACGCGAAACTTTATCGAGGCGAGCCTTTACTTCATCGACATCGTTCCGCAGCGCGCTGATGTCGGCCTCGCATTTGTCCTGACGCCCAGCGAGATCGAAGCTTTCTTCGAGATTGTCGTCAGGTACGCTGGGAACAGTAGGGGTAACAGTGATATCCATGGGGTATCAGGCCTTTCGTTGGACATAAAAAAGGCCGCCCCTTGGGCGACCGGTGGATGCTCGGATGAGCGGGGCGTCAGGCGACAAGGTGAACCCTTGCACCGTATTGAAGAGGCTGTGTGACGAGGCTCACTTCGAATAAGTCGATGCTTGTCAGCTCACGTCCCTCGTCGGTGAACGATGCCTCGCGGGCGCGGTAGCCAAAGCTGAGACCGCTGACAGCACCGTCCAGAAGCATAGCGGCAGCTTTGCTTTTCTCGCGGTCGATCCGGGCGATAACGCGCAGGCCGCGATCATCCTCCGAGACCGTTTCGATTTCGCCGATTTGCTGATCGGGTCGGTGTTGCCAAAGCAGAGGGAACGGTTTTTTGCGCTGCGCTAAAGTTGCCGCAAAAGCACCTTTGCGCACAGTGTCGCGATCGGCATCAGGGATGTCGAACAGACTAGCATAGCCAGCGAAACGAATTGGCCCGCTCACACGGCTTTCCCGGCAGTAAGGCCAAGCATCTCGCGCTTCTCGGCTTTGCTGAGAAAATCAGCATCCGAAACCTGTTTCCAGAGGCGTTCACGGTCTTCAGAAAGCGCAGTTACCTGATCCAAGTCGACTGATAGACGTGCATCAACAAACCATGGTGCAAGACCTTCGCTGAGTGCAGAAAAGAGTTTGGATGCCAGCGGTAACAATGTGAGGCGCCACAGGGCGCGGTTGGCTTCGCGATAGTTCGAATAGGTGTTGTCGCCGGGAAGGCCGAGCAGCATTGGCGGCACACCAAAGGCGAGGGCGATGTCTCTCGCGGCTGCGCTTTTCAGAGTGGCAAAATCCATGTCCGCCGGTGTTAATGCCATGCTTTGCCATTTCAGGCCGCCATCCAAAAGCATGGGGCGGCCAGCGTTGCCGGCACCCGAAAATGCGGTTTCAAGCTCGCTTTTCAGCCGGTCAAATTGATCGCGTGTCAGGCCAGCACCATCGCCGGTATCATAGATCATAGCTCCAGAAGGCCGCGCTGCATTTTCGAGTAAAGCGCGGTTCCATTCCGCTGCAGCGTTGTGGATCATAACGGCCTGATGAGCTGCCGCCAATGCTCCAGCGCCCATATGATCGTCGAGCGGATGCATAGCTTTGATATGGATTATGGCAGGCCACCCATCCTCATCCTCAATCGGAATACGCACGGTTTCACTGCCGACAATATACTCATATGCGTATGGCCAACCATCGCTTGCTGCGACGACTTTTACGCGGTCCGGTCGCAAAGCAAATAGTTCCACTGGGCGGCCGCTCGCATCCTTGATGATTTGGATGAAGCCATTGCCATGAAGCAGGACATGAGCGGCGAGCGTCTCGATGAATGGCTGCCCCGCGCTTGTGGCTGTGATCAGCGCGGCAAGGTCATCATCGGAGGCCGAAAGTGGTGACTGGCCAATCCCTTCAGCCACAATCCGGACAGCTCGTTGAGCTACGGGGTTAGAAAGGAACCCGCTTTCGACCGCGCTTTCATAGCGATAAGTAAGTGCGGGATTTCCGCCATCAATGTTGGATATCCATCCAGTCATAAAACCGGATGAAAGAGGCACACGGTTTTCCTCCCCGCCCTTGAAGGCGGAGAGCAGGTTCTCAAACAAGGCCATGAAAATTCCTTCGTCTTAAAGCGTTTGGACACGCGGGCAGGCGACTGGCGACAACATCAATTCACTCATCGCCCAAACCAGCGCATCTGCGCGGTCAGGGCTGCGGCCCGGACCGGCATATTCGCCGCCCAGCATTAAGCCGCACATTTGATCTTCGAGCCGGGCGAAATGGCCGCAGTGCGCTGCGCGTCCTGCTGAATAGAGCGCTGCAACAGGTTCAGCCCGGGCAATTTTACCGCGGCTGGCGTGAACCAGTTTGACAGGCAAATTGCTTTCCGCTGCTCTCAGCACGCTTTCGACCATCGCGCCGCCTTGATTGGCTTCGGCAATGACCCGATCCGCTTTCCATTCGTTTGCGGCGACCGCGACGGCACATGCCCATGCATCGGGAAGCGCTTTGGAGACAGTGCAATCGGCCAGCACTCGGGCTTTTCCGTCTGACCCAAGGGCCGCGACGACTATGCCGCATTCATCGCCGTTGGCAGATGCTGGTGGGTCGACGGCGATCACTACTCGGCGATGCTCACATGGTGGAGCGTTCTCGCGGCATCCTTCAATCAGGCTACGGCTCCACAATGCACCTTCAATGTCAGTGACGAGTTCCCCGCCAATCTCTTGGCGAGCAAGCTGGCTTCCCGCGTATTCGCTTTCAATTGCTTCCATGAACCGTGGGGGCAGATTGCCTGCATTGTCATACGTCGATCCCTTCGTAACTTCAGCGCTGCCGTTATCCTTCATGTTCAAGAGTCGCTGCACCAAAGGGACTGCACGCGGAGTTGTGGTCACTGCGACTTTGACTTCACTGCCCAATCGCAGGCCCATCACTAGGTTGTCCCAGCATCGTGTCGCACGGTCCGCGGTGACGGGCCATTTCCCCACTTCGTCGCACCATGCATGGCTGTGTTGAGGGCCGCGCAGGCTTTCAGGCTCAGCAGCAGAGAATATCTGTGCCTGTGCACCGTTGGGCCAACGAAGTCGCCTTAGAGAGGCCTCGAACACAGGTGCTCGTTCTGGCGAGGAGCAAGCAATAATGCCACTCTCACCTTCCACCATTACGGCGCGGGCCTCTGCCAAAGACGAAGAGATTAGCGCGATCCGAGCGTCGCAATTTGCCTCTGCGATTGCGCGAACCCATTCTGCGCCTGCACGAGTTTTTCCAAATCCGCGTCCTGCCATGATCAACCAAACTCGCCAATTGCCGTCGGGTGGCAGCTGCTCTGGCCTTGCGGACATGCCCCAATGGTACTCGAATTCGTTGCGTTCTGCCTTGTCGAGGGATTTCGCGATCATCTCGCTAACGTGGTTCGGCTTCGTCGCAAGCCAATCGAGCAAAGGCGTCACGTTTCGCAGTCACCGTAGCGTTCTTCCGCTATGACTTTCTTGCGAATTAGCTCGATCTTGCGATCAATCGAAGCGCGTATTTCGGCAGCACTTACAGAGCGCAGTTCGGTCTGCGCTTTTTGAACATTATCACGGTGGGCATTGAGCATTCGGATCGCATTGGCAAAATCGTATTTTTCAGAATCTTCGCCTTTCTGGTCGCCATCGCGAAGACGGCGGAGAATCTCCATTTCCAAATGTGTGTACCCTTCCGATAAGGCAGCGAACCATTGACGTGCGAATTTCGGATCTTCGCGGCGCGCTCTGTAAGCCTGACTTACGCAGACCCCCGCTTTCTCCGCGGACTTCGAAACGTTCGAGCTTTCAGCCAGATTGGCTAGAAACGCGCTGCGGCGCTTCGCACTGAAGCTGTTTTGGCGGGGCGGATGTCCCGGTTTGCCTGTTGCGGCCACACTCATTCTCCCATCCCTAGAAAGAAAAAAGGCAGCGACCCTTTTGGGATGCTGCCTGCTGGCGAGTCGCTATTTTTCGACTATGCCCCTCTCTAACCAGAGAGCGTGACAATGTCAATATAAAAGTGCCAAATAGGTTATTCAATTGGCGCTTGCACCGTTGTTTCGGCTCGCCTAGTTCTGCCGTTCACACCGTTTAGGAACATTCATCTTGGCTTGGCTTCGCGCTCTCTACGAATGGACAATGGACAAGGCTGCGCATCCGAAGGCGGTGTGGTGGCTCGCCTTTTTCAGTTTTATCGAATCCAGTTTCTTCCCAATCCCGCCGCACCCGCTTCTTGGTCTCATGTGCTTGGCGGAGCCGAAGAAGGCGATCCGTTTTGCGCTGGTTGCCACCGTGTCATCGGTTCTCGGCGGCTTGTTTGGGTATGCGATTGGATACTTCTTGTATGAGGCCGTTGGCGCCTGGATGATAGGCGTCCTTGGTTTGACCGAGAGCTTTCCGGTTGCCGCATGCTACATCCGTGAGCAAGGCGCACTGGCGGTCTTCTTCGCTGCTGGAACGCCGGTTCCGTTCAAACTGATGACGATCACGGCAGGTTTTATCGAAATGAACCTGCTCACATTTACGCTCGCTGCAATCGCAGGTCGGGCGCTGATCTTTATGGTCGTGGGAATACTGTTCCGCTTGTTCGGCGCGCCGATTAAGGCGATTATCGACAAATATCTCGGCTGGGTGACAACCGCTTTTGTTGTTTTGGTCGTAGGCGGATTTATCGCTTTCACACAGCTCGCTGGCGGCGATGATGAAGCCGCGTCAGGCAATGCTTGCGATGCAGTGACCGACGTCCGCGGAGTTTGATCCGCGGCTGCAGCCTATCCAATAATCCCGACCGCCTGACCTGCACGCTCGAACATGTCGAGGATCGTTTGCACTTCCTCAGCCGAATGCTCGGCGCATAGCGAACACCGCAGAAGCGTCATTCCCGCAGGCGTGGCCGGTGGCCGCGCCAGATTGACGTAGAGCCCCTCTTTCAAAAGAGCCTCCCACATCATCGCGCCTTGCTGAAGATCGGGCATGATCACCGCTATGATTGCGCTCTGCGGTTCTTGCGTACCGAGCTTGAAACCGAGGTCCAACAAGCCCTTGTGGAGGGTCTTAGAATTCTCCCATAGATGCGCGCGTTTGTTGGATCCGTGCATGAGTTTGCGGATGGATGTCGCAGATGTCGCAACTACGCTTGGCGGGAGGCTCGCGGTGAACACATATGGGCGACAAACAAGCCGCATAATGTCGAATTTTGGATGATTGGAGACGCAAAACCCGCCAACTGTGCCAACACTCTTGGAGAACGTGCCAATGATGAAGTCGCAGTCATCCATGATGCCTTGCTCTTCGGCAACGCCGCGCCCATTTTCGCCGATAAAGCCCATAGAGTGCGCTTCATCAACCAGCACCATAGCGCCGTGCTTCTTGGAAATAGCGACCATTTCTTTAAGCGGTGCGACGTCACCCATCATCGAGTAAACGCCTTCTAGCACCACAAGAATACCGGCACCTTCAGGAATGCGTCGAAGCCGTTTTTCGAGAGCCTCAACATCGTTGTGACGGAACGGCACGATTTCGGCATTGCCCATCGCGCAGCCATCATAAATCGAGGCGTGGCTATCAATGTCCAAGATGATGTAATCGCCTTTTCCGGCGATCGTGGAGATGATCCCGAGATTGGCTTGATAACCGGTCGAAAACACCATGGCATGATCCATGCCGTAAAACTCTTTGAGGGCGTCTTCACATTCCTTGTGACCCTGGAATGTACCATTCAGGACCCGGCTACCTGTCGTGCCAGACCCGTAGTCGGCCAGCGCCTGTTTGCCCGCATCAAGCACGTCCGGATCGAAGGTCATGCCCATATAATTGTAGGTGCCAAGAAGGATCGTATCGCGACCGTTGCAAATAGCTCGGGTCGGCGAGAGCACCTTCTCCATCACCAGATTGTAAGGGTCTTCGACTCCCGTCGCGAGAAGCGTCTCACGAGTTTGAATGATGTCGTCGAATTTGGAGAACAGATCGCCTCTGGGCGCGGTGTCCGTGGTCACATTATCAGTCATGGACGAAGCCTTTATCAGCTATCCTGCAATTTGTGCACTGCTGCGACGAGCAAGCCATAATTTTCGATCTCGGCTTGCTGGTTCATGCTAATGATGATGTCGAATTCGTCTTCGATCTCAGCGACGAAATCCATCACTGTCAGACTGTCAAATTCGAGATCGTTGGCAAAGGTGGTCGCCGGAGTGATCTCAACGCCCTTTTTGTTGAACGGCTCGATCAAAGCACGGATGCGCGTATCGACTTCTGCTTCGGTCATAATGAAACGGGTACTTTCGTTTTAGATTGCAAGCATTGCATGCCACTTGAATACGGCTGCAAAGCGGCTGTGGATGCGGCTTGTCAAGTTTTGACGCGACTGGCACACATCCTTCACACGATCGATTTGGGGGTAAAGCGGCGTGACACAAGGTATCGGTGATACAGCGACCGGCGAGGATCTCAGTTCCGCAGGTCCGTCGGAATTTTCCGCTAATGCCATCCATCTGGCGCGTACGGCGCAGCTCAACACGCTTACGCTTTCACAAATGGCCGATCAAAAAGCCAACATCCTGATCGGTGCGACATTTGTCGTTTTTTCGCTTTCAGTGACACGTTTGATCGGAAGCGAGATAACGCTTGCCACGGTCTGCCTAGCGTTGACGGCCTTCGTATCGTCGCTGTTTGCGGTGTTGTCGGTGCTACCAACAACCCACAGAATTGATCCAAAGGATGAAAAATTCAACATCCTGTTCTTCGGCCATTTCACGGGGATGGGCGAAGAGGAGTGGAAGCGAAAATTGCTGACCGAATTTGAGCAAGACGAAACGGTCTACCGTGCGATGCTGCGCGACATATATCAAAACGGTCAGGTTCTGTACGGCAAGAAGTACCGCTATCTCGCATATGCCTACCGCATATTCTTGACCGGGCTTTTCATCACGATGGTTGTCTATGCGGGTGAATATGCCGTTTCGCTAAGCTAAGCTGGTAAAAGCCCTCTCACTGCGTTCATGAATGGCATGATGGACACAGGCTTGGACAGATAGCCAGACGCTCCTGCTGCACGGATGCGCTCTTCATCACCTTTGGCCGCAAAAGCCGTGACAGCGAGGACAGGGATTTGCGCAAGAAGCATATCTTGCTGCGCTGCTTCGATAAGGTCGACGCCGGAAATCCCGGGAAGCTGAATATCCATAATGATCAAATCAGGGGTGACTGAACGGGCCGTTTCGAGAACGCTTTCGCCATCAGCAACGGGCTCTACATCGAAGCCGTTGGCCTTCAACACATCGCAGAACAATTTCCGGTTGAGGTCATTATCCTCGACAACCATTATTCGCTTTGCCACTGCACGCCCCGATCCATTAAGTTTCCTTCGCTTACCCCGACCAAGAGGCCTTCACAATCCCGCTCATGGACGATCCTTCGCCAGACCCTTCGGCATTATCTGCAAGCACCCTCGCGCTGGCCGTTCTGGGTTGGGTGCTAGAGAACGATAACCGCGCGGAACGTTTCCTGAGTCTGACGGGTTTAACTCCTGACGCTTTGCGCGCTGGATTGGATGATCCGTCTATCTTGGCCGCACCACTCGATTTTCTTGCCAACCACGAACCCGATCTAATCCGCGCTGCAGAGGCTTTGGCCGTTACACCGGAAGAATTGATCGCTGCCCGCCAGGAGCTATCTCGATGAGCCGCCCGCTAATTATCTCCGATTGCGACGAAGTGCTGCTGCACATGGTCGTCCCGTTCAAAGAATGGCTTGAAGAAAGCCAAGAGATCAATTTTAACTTGGATGGAGCAAACTTTGCCGAGGCCTTGCGCTGGCAGAAGAACGGCACTTTGCTCGAAGCGCACGAAGTGTGGCGGATGCTTGGCGGGTTTTTCGACACCGAAATGGGTCGGCAACAACCAATCGCAGGGGCTGTAGAATCCATAAACACGCTTGCAGAGCATGCGGACATCGTGATCCTGACCAATCTGGTCGACAAGCGCCGGGAGATGCGCGCAGAGCAGCTTGCGGACCACGGCATTCATGCGCCTGTTTACACCAATCAAGGGCCTAAAGGTCCGGCTTTACAAAAGATTGTCGAAGAACTCGCACCGAGCCGCGCGTTCTTTATTGACGATCTGCCACAGCATCATCTCTCTGTTTCGGAAACGAAGCCAGACGTTGTACGCCTGCATATGTGCGGAGAGCCTATGGTCGCTGGTGCAATTGATTGCGCACACAAGGCTGGCCATGCTGATGCGCGGATCGACAATTGGTCTGAGGCATTGCCTTGGTTGTTGAATAAATTGGAGGAGAACCCCGCATGAGTATCGAAGCACGTTTATCGCAGCTCGGCATCACATTGCCTGAGGCTGCTGCCCCAGTTGCGAGTTATCAGCCGGTTGTGGTGCATGGCGGATTTGCACATGTCTCGGGCCAGCTTCCCTTCATTGATGGCGAATTGGCAACGGGACGTTTGGGCGAGAATGTTGATCTTGATGGCGGAATGGCCGCCGCGCGCGCTTGCGGGTTAATGATTCTTGCTCAGCTCAAGTCCGCTGGCTTGCTTGATAAGGTTGAGCGGGTTGTGAAGCTGGGTGCGTTCGTCAGTTCGACGACCGATTTCACAGATCAGCCCAAGGTCGCCAATGGAGCGTCGGACCTTATGTTTGAGGTATTCGGCGAGAAAGGCCGCCATTCTCGCGCAGCTGTTGGCGTACCCGTGCTGCCGCTTGGTGCAGCCGTTGAAGTCGATGCAGTCATTGCAGTCTCTGATGTCAGGATCGCCGCATCCCTCGCTGGTTAACTGATTGGGAATATGCCCATCGCGGCTTGCATGGAAAGGGCGCGCCGGAAAACTCGCTCGCAGCAGCCGAGGCAGCTATTGCGGCGGGGATGGGCATTGAATGCGATATTCAACGCAGCTCCGACGACGTGGCGATGGTGTTTCACGACTGGGATGTTGAAAGATTGACTGGCGAGCAGGGGCAAACTGGCTCGATGCCGGCCGCCTTCCTGTCAGAATTGCAGTATCAAGCGAGCCGTGAAAAGCCTGCATCGCTTGCGCAACTCCTGCGGCTGATCGCAGGGCGTGTGCCCCTATTGATCGAGATCAAATCAAAGCCGGGATATGATGTCGAGCGCAGCTGTGAAATAGTCAGCTATGCTGTCGCTGCATATTCGGGCGACGTAGCGATCATGAGTTTTGATCCACGTGTCGCCGCTTGGGTTCGCGCGAACTCTCCGCAAACATGCTGCGGATTGGTGATGCGCGAAGATGAGCATGGCTACACGCAAACTGCTGCGGAGCGCTGGGAAGCATTTGAGCATGCTCAGCCCGACTTCCTTGCCTATCACATCGCAGCCCTTCCCAATGATTGGGTCGCAGGTCTGCGCGAAAACGGATTGCCAATCTTAAGCTGGACGGTGAATTCGCCCAACACTCGGGCGCGGGCATTGGCACATGTTGATGCATTGGTAAGCGAAGGGGCAGGCCTACCTTGAGCGACGCCGATCTTCCAGAAAGCGAACTTACAGTGCGTCTCTCGCCTTCTGTGGGCTCGTTTGAGCGCGACGACTGGAACGCGCTTGTTGGAACGGATAATCCATTTGTCAGTCACGAATTTCTAACCGCAATGGAAGATTCAGGCAGCGTCGGTGAAGGCACTGGCTGGGACCCTGTTCCGATTGTCATCACCGATGAAGCAGGCAAGTTGCTGGCCGCTATGCCAAGTTATGCGAAGGGCCATAGCCAAGGCGAATATGTTTTCGACCATTCATGGGCAGACGCATTGCACCGCGCTGGCGGCCAATACTATCCAAAGCTGCAAATCGCATCGCCCTTTACACCTGCCAGCGGCCCTAGGTTGCTGTTATCAAATGATGCGCTCGCCCCGCACTTGCTGAAGGGCGCTGAGGCGGTGTGCTTGCAGAACAACCTTTCTTCGGCACATGCGACCTTTATTGAGCCAGACCAGATCCCGCTGTTTGAGGCAGGTGACTGGCTCATCCGCGATGACATCCAGTTCCATTGGCTCAATCGCGGCTACGATAATTTCGATGGTTTTCTGGCTGCGCTAACATCCCGAAAGCGCAAGGATTTGCGGAAAGAGCGCGCCAAAGCTGTCGAGGGCTTACGTATTGCGCGCCTCAAAGGCGAGGATATCAAACAAGAGCACTGGGACGCATTTTGGGTGTTCTATCAAGATACCGGCGCGCGCAAATGGGGTACGCCTTATCTGACCAGAGAAGCCTTCACGCTGCTAGGTGAACGAATGGGCGATCAGATGATCCTGATCTTAGCCTATGATGACGGTGTACCTGTTGCGGGCGCGCTCAATTTCATAGGGTCAGAAGCTCTTTACGGTCGATATTGGGGCTGCACGAAAGACGTGCGCTTCTTGCATTTTGAGCTGTGCTATTATCAGGCGATCGATATCGCAATTGAGCTTGGCCTGCCGCGAGTCGAGGCGGGGGCACAGGGCGGGCATAAATTGGCCCGCGGATATGAGCCGGTTCAAACGCATTCAGCGCACTGGCTGGCTGAACCCGGGTTTAAAGCGGCGGTTGCCGATTTTCTCGCGCGGGAACGCGAAGGCGTGGCCACAGATCAACTCTATCTAGGCGATAGAACACCCTTCAAAGCCAAGGACTAGGCTGCTTTTTTACGCTCGTCGCTAAGCCATTGGCGTGCACGGCGCTGGGCTTCAGAGATTTCGCGTGCGGTCATTTCATCCGACACATCTGCGCGGCACCAAGCAGCTTCTTCATGGCCGCGTGACGCAGCGATGTTGAACCATTTGTGCGCTTCGATGAGATCGCATGTCACACCGCCTGAACCTGTCGAAAAAGCGACGCCAAGATCGAACAGAGCAGCATTGTCACCGTTCGATGCCGCGGCAAGGCACTTGGCCACAACCATATCAACATCAGCGCTATGGGCTGTTTCGTATTCGCCCCCGTTAAGCGGTGTAAGTTTCATTTCCTATTCCCCATTTCTATGTCGATCCTGCCCCCTCGCAGATCGGCTGAACACAGAAGTCGCGGAACATGGTCAACAAATGGTTAACGCGGATAAAGCTTTTACATAATTTACCTTAACCACGATCTCACGAGCCCCTAAGATTCGCCAAACCTGCCGATTGCTGGGGTTCTATTTTGAAAGCGACTTGTGCCGTAGGGGCACCTTGCCTATAGGCCCGCCAAGCATCGAGTTGCTGGGGGAAAGCGGAGGATTGAATTCAATCCGCCGTTTGATGGGACAGTCTCGCGGGAAGTGATTGGGATAAGAGGATCACATGGCCACGGCGGCGTCTAAAGAAACGAAAATTCTCGAGAAATCGAAGAGTATGCTCGCGCCGGATTACGTTCCGAGCGAAAAAGAAGAGTATATGAACGACAAGCATCGGGCCTATTTCCAGATGCTTTTGATCGAATGGAAACAGTCGATCCGGCTGGCGGCCGATCAAACACTACAATCGCTGGCTGATGGCCCGATCCGCGAGGCGGATCTAAACGACCGCGCATCGAGTGAAACCGATTGGGGCATCGAACTGCGTACCCGCGACAGGCAGCGCAAACTTGTGTCGAAAATCGAATCTGCTCTGCGCCGCCTTGATGAGGGCGAGTATGGCTATTGCGAGGTAACTGGCGATCCCATCGGCCTGCGCCGCCTTATTGCGCGGCCAGTCGCCACAATGACTGTCGAAGCACAGGAAGCGCACGAGCGGCGCGAGAAAGTTTCGCGCGACAAGTGACCCGCGCTCGCCGGCGCGAAACCATTATAGCATATTGGCATCTGTCCGTGTCAGTTTGGGACGGACAAAGCATCGCTCTGTCCGGCCGATGTAAAATTTACGATGCATTTACTTCGAAAATCTAGCTCGAACTTACGCGGTGGCCTTCAAGCCCGATTGGGATGAAGGGATAAATACCGCTGGTGGATTAACTGTAAGCGCCAAGGAGGCGATCCGAAGATGTCAGCTGTAGAAACAAGAACGGTGTCACGTGACAGCCTGTTTTTGCTCGCCAGCATCCGGGTGGAACAAGACAGCGACGTGCATAAAGTGCGTGTGCGCAACCTTTCAGACGGCGGGATGATGGGTGAGGGTAACCTTCGGGTGAAGCGCGGCAACCGGCTCGAAATCGAGCTTCGGAATGTTGGCAAGATCGAAGGCAGCGTAGCCTGGGTTCAAGACAACCGTTTTGGTATCGCCTTCGATGATGAAATCGACTCAACGCAAGCGCGAAAACCTAAGGTGGAGATGGATTCGCCAGGAGTGACCACTGCGGAAAGCTCGTACGCGCACCGCGCGCCAACTGCGCCAGAGCCGCAAAAGCTTCGTAAAATCTGATCATCACAGTTTTGAGCGGCTCACAAAGAGGCGCTGACCTATTTGCTGCAAGCTGCTAGGCCTTGCAGTGTGAAGCGATTCCTCTGCCTTGCCGCGCTTTCTGTTGCGCTTTCGTCCTGTGGCCCCTCTGCGGATTCTGGGCCGATTGATATCGCCATCCTTGGTGAGCCCGAAAGCCTCTTTCAGCAAGGCGTCAGGCTCTCACCAGCGTCCCAGCATGTGCGTGCGGCTTCTTTTGAGGGGCTCGTTGCGCTTGATCCTACTGGTCAAATTGTGCCTGCCATTGCGGAGCGCTGGATCGTAACTGATGATGGCCGCAGTTATATTTTTCGGCTTCGTAACACGGATTGGCCCGATGGTGAGGAAATCACGGCGCGCGATATTCAGATGTTGCTGCGCGATACGATTTCACGGCTGGAGGGGACATCGCTTGGGCTAGACCTCGCGAAAGTCGTGGAGGTCCGCGCGATGACTGGCCGCGTCGTCGAAGTCCAACTTTCCAGTCCCATGCCGGAATTTCTTCGTTTGCTGGCGCAGCCTGAACTTGGGTTTGTAAAAAGCGGCAGCGGTGCCGGGCCAATGGTCGCCTCGCGCGATGATGATGCCCCAATGGTCCGATTGAGCGCGCTTCCGCCGCAGGCCCGCGGACTTCCTGCCCGAGAAAACTGGGAGGAGCTTGCTCGCACGCTCACCGTTCGGGCAATGCCTGCTGAAAGCGCGGTTCAGGCATTTACAAAAGGCGAAATCGACCTTTTACTGAATGGCCGATTGTCTAGTTTCCCGCTTGCGCAATTGGGGCCGCTGTCTCGCGGTGCCGTCCAAGTTGATCCGGCGCTTGGCCTGTTCGGGTTGGTCATCCGAAACGATAGTGGATTTTTGGCTGACCCTTCACGGCGTGAAGCGCTTTCCATGGCGATTGATCGCGGTTCTCTGATCGAACCATTCGGGCTTGGCGGATGGCAGCCCACGACATGGATCATCCCGCCTACGCTTTTCACAGCGCCGGCATATCCATCATCGCGCTGGGACTCCCTGTCTTTCGAAGAACGCCAGACCATGGCGGCGGCTCGCATTGCCGCATGGGAATCGTCAAGCGGAGAAGACGCCGAGCTTCGAATCGGCTTGCCCAAAGGGCCGGGTAGTGATTTGCTATTCGAACAATTGCGCGAAGCATTCGGAGCTATCGGTGTAGGCGTAACAATGGTCGCGCCAGGGGCAGGGGCTGACCTGGAATTGCGTGATCGGCTCGCGCGCTATTCGTCGCCACGGTGGTTCCTCAATCAATTCAATTGCGAGCTTGAAATCGGACTTTGCTCTCCAGAAGTCGATGCGCTTGTCCGCGAAGCGCTCACTTTGAGCGAGCCTGTCGCCAAAGAGCAAATATTGGCAAGGGCCCATGCAGAATTGGTCGCTAGCGAGGTGTTTATTCCGCTTGGCGCTCCCGTTCGGTGGGCACTCGTTCGCGGGGGTAATGACACCTATCAGGGCAACCAATGGGGGCTTCACCCCTTGTTCCCGCTCTCCCAACCCACCACATAAGGGAGGTAAGGAGATCGCATGGAAGGCCCAGAACGCCCTCAAACGCTTAGTCTGCAACTACCCACGGGCACCGACCCCGCTTCCATCCGCGCGCGGGTAGAGGCGGTCGAATTACTGCTTGAGCGGAGTTTCCGAATTCCTGGTGTCAACGTGCCGATTGGCCTTGATGCGATTATCGGCCTCGTACCTGTGATCGGTGATTTCATTACGACGGCTTTAGGCGCTTATATCGTCTGGGAAGCCCGCAATCTGGGCTTGTCTAAATGGCACCTAACCAGAATGGGCGCGAACGTCGCTTTTGATACTGTCATCGGCCTGGTGCCTGTGGTCGGCGATGCTGCGGACTTTATGTTCCGTTCAAACACGCGCAACTTGCGTATCATCAAAAAACACCTCGACAAGAATCATCCAGAAACGCGGGTGATTGAAGGGTAGTTTGCCTCTAGTCTTGTGAGTTGTAGCGAGGGGGCGCTAGAGCGTGCCGATGACCAACAAAGTCACCTATTCAAGTTACCTCGACCTCGGCAAAATCCTTGAGGCCCAGCACTTGGGCTCTGGCGCGCATGATGAGATGCTTTTCATCGTTGTTCATCAGGCCAGTGAGCTGTGGCTCAAGCTTTGCCTGCATGAATTGACCGAGGCCCGCGAATGCGTTGAGCGCGATGATCTCCGCCCAGCCTTCAAGATGCTGGCGCGCGTGGCCCGTGCGCAGCAGCAATTGATCCAAAGCTGGGATGTGCTGAGCACAATGACCCCGCATGACTATTCGCGTATCAGGCCGCATCTGGGCGCGTCGAGCGGGTTTCAATCACCTCAATACCGCATGATGGAATTCATGCTTGGCGGACGCGATGAGAAGCATATCCGGCTGCACGAGAAAACCGGCAATTGGGCTCAACGTCTAAGTCATGAAGTGACGCGCGACAGCTTGTATGACGCAGCAATTCGCCTGCTGGCCCGGCGCGGTTTTGCGATTGACGACCAGGTAACAGAGCGAGATCTGAATGCGCCGTACCAGCACAATGCTAGCGTCGAAGAAGCATGGGCCACAATCTATCGCGATCCGCAGCAACATTGGGACTTGTACGAACTTGCCGAAAAACTCGTGGATCTCGAATACCATTTTCAGCGCTGGCGCTTTGGGCATCTCAAAACCGTTGAACGGATCATCGGCTTTAAACGCGGCACCGGCGGGACGCCGGGCGTTCCGTATCTCGAAGGTGTTCTGAAACAGGCTTTCTTCCCCGAACTTCTCAGCGTCAGGACTGAGATATGACGCGGCGGATATGGGATATTTCGCAAAAACTCAGCCCTAATTTGCCCGTTTGGCCCGGCGACACCGCATTTTCTCACAAGCTGACTTGGCAAATGGATGAGGGCTCTCCTGTCAATGTTTCGGCTGTCACTCTCTCCACCCATACAGGTGCGCACGCTGATGCACCTCTGCATTACTCACCTAGCGCCCTCGACATTTCAGAAGTCGCATTGGAGCCGTATCTCGGAGAATGTCTTGTTGTCGATGCGCGCGCGGCTGGAGATTTGGTCGGCGTCGTTGATTTGCCTGATTTGCGCGGCGCAACGCGCGTTTTGATACGGACATTCGAAACATTCCCACATGATAGTTGGGATGAAGGCACGGCTGCGATAGCGCCAGAGACTATCGAGTGGCTTGCATCGCAAGGCGTTGTCCTTGTCGGCCTTGATGGTCCTTCGATTGATCCGCAATCGTCTAAGGATATGCTTGCCCACAAGGCGGTGCTTAAACATGATCTGCGTATTCTCGAGGGACTCGTCCTCGATGATGTGCCCGCGGGCCGTTACGAGTTGATCGCACTACCTTTGCCCATAGTAAGCGGCGATGCATCGCCGGTGCGCGCAATTTTGAGAGAGCTTCCATGATAGACCGTGCAAAGGCCCTAGACGCGGCTGACCCGCTTGCTGAATATCGTGGCCGTTTCACGCTCCCAGAGGGCATTGTTTACCTCGATGGAAATTCGCTAGGCGCCCTGCCTAAGGCAACGCCAGCAGCGATGGCGCGTGTGGTCGAGCAGGAGTGGGGTGATGGCCTGATCCGCAGTTGGAACGATGCGGACTGGTTCGCGATGGGCGCACGTGTCGGTGCGAAGATTGCGCCGCTCGTCGGGGCGCAAAGCCATGAGGTGATTGCGTGCGACACGGTCAGTGTGAACCTGTTCAAACTAATCTCCGCCGCTCTGGCAAAGCGTCCGGGCCGCAATGTGACCTTGTCTGAACCCGGCAATTTTCCGACCGATATCTATATGATCGAAGGCCTCGAACGTCAGGGTTTGGCCGTGCAGAGACTTGTGCCGCGTGATGAGATGTTTGAAGCGCTTGGCGATGATGTCGCACTGCTGATGCTGACCCACGCCCACTATAAAACCGGTGAGCTGTTCGACATGGCAGCCATGACAAAAGCCGCGCACGATGCAGGTGCACTTGTATTGTGGGATCTATCGCACAGCACAGGCGCGCTGCCAGTCGACCTGAACGGTGTGAATGCCGATTTCGCGACTGGCTGCGGGTATAAATATTTGAATGGCGGCCCGGGCGCGCCTGCTTTTGCCTATGTTGCAGAACGCCATCACGATGATCTTGCACAACCGCTCACCGGCTGGTTCGGCCATGCGCGCCCATTCGCGTTTTCCGATGAATACGAAGCCGCGCCGGGCATCGAGCAATTGCAATGCGGAACGTCTCCAATCCTTGGCCTTGCTGCGCTAGAAGTGGGGGCCGATTTGATCGCAGAGATCGGTGTAGACAGGCTCCATGCGAAGTCGCGTGCACTATCGGAGTTTTTCCTCGAATGCGTGTCAGGACACGGCCTCGAACTCGATTTAGTCAGTCCGTCAGATAGCCGCACTCGTGGCAGCCAACTCAGCTTCCGACACGAAAACGCGTATGCTTTGTGCCAAGCGCTTATCGCGCGCGGCGTGATAGGTGATTTCCGCGATCCCGACATTCTGCGCCTAGGCTTCGCACCAGCATATCTGCGCTTCGAGGATATCGCCGAGGCCGCACGACATTTGGCTGAAGTGTTGCAAACCGGAGAATGGCAGCGCGATGAATTTAAGAAGATGGCTGCGGTAACATAGGACTTTAGCTTACAAACCTAGAACGAGTTTTCCTAATGCAGTCGTCGGATGACTAATCAAGCCTCCAGCTCGATATCCCAATAGAGCCAATCCCGCCACGTTTCATGCAGATAATTGGGCGGGAACTGCTTGCCATATTGCTGCAACTGCCAGCTGGTTGGGCGGATCGGTTTCATCTGCACCGGCATATGCGCCTGCTTGGGTGTGCGACCGCCCTTTTTCATGTTGCACGGCGCGCAGGCGGTGATGATGTTCTCCCAAGTGGTTTTTCCGCCGAGACGGCGCGGGATCACGTGATCGAACGTCAATGTGTCGCCATTTCCGCAATATTGGCATTCAAATTTGTCGCGTAGAAACACGTTGAAGCGGGTGAAGGCAGGAAATTCGCTTTGCTTCACATATTGCCGCAGCGCGATCACGCTCGGGATTTTCATATCAAGGCTGGGTGAATGTACCTCGCGGTCATAGCTTGCGACAATATCCACACGGTCCAGAAACACGGCTTTAATCGCGGTCTGCCATGGCCACAAGCTAAGCGGGTAATAGGATAACGGCGTATAGTCGGCATTGAGGACCAATGCGGGGCAACCGGATAGGTTGCGCGACGGGTCTTCCTGTGCGCTGCGGAACTTTGCCGCTGTTTCGATCAGTTCGCGTTTGAACACGTCCGGCGTTCCTCCCTGATTGACACAAACATGACTTGGCAGGCGCGTGAGGCAAAGGCGTGACATCGTGTATATCCACAGTGATAAATCTGCGAGCGATGAGCAGATGGCGCAGTGGCGGCCGCCACGCTATGGGAGCCGTGTGGAAACCGTTACCCGCTTCGCCCCCAGTCCGAATGGCAATTTGCATCTTGGCCATGCGTATTCGGCAATTTACGCGCATGACCTGGCGCAGGATGCTGGTGGACAATTTTTGATGCGGGTCGAGGACATCGATGGGCCACGCTCACATTTGGAATTTGCCGATGAATTCCGCCGCGATCTCGAATGGTTGGGGCTGCAATGGCACGAGGTGCCCTCGCAATCGAACCGTTTTGACAGTTATGAAAAGGCAGCACGCCATCTGCTTGAGGGTGGTTGGCTTTATAGTTGCACTTGCAATCGCAAAGAGATCGAAGCGTTGCAGCCGAGACGGGGAGCGGACGGCCTGATCTATCCCGGGTCATGCAAGGGTGCGCGCTGCGGTTCCACCGGCGCCGAAGCTTTGCGGCTGGATGTTGACAGAGTGATGGCGGCTTTTGGCGAGCTGATCTGGACAGACGAACGGGCAGGTTCGATTATCGCCGATCCAAGAATCTTTGGCGACGTCGTGATCGTACGTAAGGATTTGCCTGCGAGTTACCACCTCGCCGCGACATTAGATGATGCCGCAGACGGGGTGACAGCTGTCACACGCGGAGAGGATCTATTCACTTCGACCCATGTGCACCGGTATCTTCAGGAACTGCTCGAACTGCCAGTGCCCCATTGGCACCACCACACTTTGGTGCTGGACGAGGGCGGGCAAAAACTCGCCAAAACGCGTGGTTCGCCCGCGCTTAAGGATCGGCGAGAGGCAGGCGAAGACGGATTGGCGCTTGCAGAGCAATTGCGGTTGCAACAAATGCGATCTGGAACTTAGTGTTTAGAGGACTATTTCAACCCCATGAGCATCTTTCTAAAAATCGTACTCGCTGTGCTTTGCATCCTTGTGGTCGTATCGCTCGTTCGCGGGATCATTGCATTCCTGAAAACGACCAAGATTGATCTGGAAACGGGCGAAGGTGAGACCGTGCCTGAAATGCAGGCGGTGCAAAACAAAGCGATGTTTTCGCGCATCAAGTATCAGGCAATGGCGATTGGTGTCGTCGTCCTGATCGCAGTGGTCGCCGGCGGAAGCCAATAGGCTGGACCGCGTCGCCGCCGAACTTTAACGAGGCCGCATGGTAAAGCTCAACAAGATATACACGCGCACTGGCGATGACGGGACCACTGGTCTGGTCGACGGTTCGCGTTGTCCGAAACACTCCTCGCGTATCGCCGCGATTGGAGAGGTCGATCAAGCGAACAGCGTGATCGGCTTGGCGATCTGTGGCATCGAAAACGTAGAACAGCGCGCGATGCTGACCCGTGTTCAGAACGACCTGTTCGATCTCGGCGCTGATCTTGCAACACCGGCAGAGGATGGCGATTTCACTCCTTCTGAAATGGTTTTGCGTATGGTCCCTGAGCAAGCGACCTGGATCGAAGAGCAGATCGACGCTCTTAATGAGCATCTTGAACCGCTGACCAGTTTTGTTCTTCCCGGTGGGAGCGACGCCGCCGCGCGCGTTCATGTGGCCCGTGCGACAGCCCGCAGTGCAGAGCGCGCAGTGACCGCGATGGCGGCTGAAACACCGGTAAACCCCTCAGCAGTGGCCTACATCAATCGCCTTTCCGATTTGCTGTTCGTTCTCGCCCGCATTCTGAACGACGACGGCAAGTCTGACGTCAAATGGGTGCCGGGCGCCAACCGCTGAAAATACCCTGCTAGCAATTGTATCTCCGCGCCGCTAACAGGCGCGCAGATACAGATTGCTGCACTTGCGAAGTGCAGCGCAGGTAAGGGAATTGAGCCATGCGGAATATCGCTGTTATAGGAGCGGGTCAGATGGGCGCGGGCATTGCCCAAACCGTGGCTCAGCATGGCATGAATGTGATGCTGTCAGATGTTGATCTGGCACGCGCGGAGGCAGGTAAGGCTGCTGTCGAAAAGGCTGTTACCAAGCTGGTCGGACGCGGGAAAATCGAAGCGGATGCCGCCGACGCATTACTCGCAAAGATCACGCCAGTCGCTGACTATTCGCCGATGGCTGAGGCCGATATCATCATTGAAGCCGCGACGGAACGCGAAGAAATCAAGAATGCGATCTTCGAAAGCGTGGGCAAGGTGCTGTCAGCCGATGCTGTGATGGCGTCTAACACCAGTTCGATCCCGATTACCCGCATGGCGAACCACTCGCCGGACCCTGCACGCTTTATCGGTCTGCACTTTTTCAATCCGGTTCCTGTTATGGGCTTGATCGAAGTGATCCCAGGCCTAGCAACCTCGCAGAACACTACCGACCGCGTGACAGCCTTTGCCGAAAGCCTCGGCAAGCAAGTTGTGACCAGTCAGGATGAACCCGGTTTTGTCGTAAACCGGATTCTCCTGCCGATGATCAATGAAGCGGTGTTTGTGCTGGGTCAGTCGACTGCTGGCATTGAAGATATCGATAAGGGTTGTCGTCTTGGCCTCAACCACCCGATGGGACCGCTGCAATTGGCCGATTTTGTCGGGCTCGATACGTGTCTCGATATCATCAACGTACTTTACCGGACGACGCGCGATACGAAGTACCGTCCTGCTCCGCTGTTGGTGAAATATGTCGAAGCTGGCTGGCTTGGCCGCAAAACTGGGCGCGGGTTTTATGACTATTCAGGTGAGGCACCTGTTCCGACCCGGTGAACTTGGGCGCTTCTACGCAGCACCTATTCGTCGTCGGTGACGCCTTCGGTGTCGCTGGCCCAGCCGCCAAAATCTGCATCGTCATCGCCATCATCCTG
Organism: uncultured Erythrobacter sp.; assembly: GCF_947497915.1. Lineage (GTDB taxonomy): Bacteria > Pseudomonadota > Alphaproteobacteria > Sphingomonadales > Sphingomonadaceae > Erythrobacter. The sequence goes on from NZ_CANMIJ010000001.1 coordinate 71,086, forward strand.
ATCGCTCAGGAATGGATCCCCTCCATCTGAGCTGGGATCAGTGCCGCGGGAGACTTCCGGTGTCGGGTCAAACCCTTGCGCGTCATCCAAGAGCTCATCGTCGGTCGCAAATGTAGCTGGGGGATTGTCCTCGGCCTTCGGCTTGCTGCGCTTTGTTTGCCTGCCGATGGTCTGATCCGGCATCGGATCGCCAAATTTGCGCTGCGCGGCCCGATCTGATGAACTTGCCCCGTCACCGTAGTTTTCGACTGTTTGATGTAGTTTGCCGGGATCATCCTCGGTCCCAATAAACATCGCCGCACCAATCAAAGTGATGCCAGCATAGGCGAGCGCAGCCTTCGGGTTTTGGAACAATGCCTTCATGGTGGTGAAAGCCATAAAGCCAACCGGTTAAGGTTTCGTAGAGGCGATCTCGCGCTTCAAATCATAAAGCAGGTCGAGTGCCTCACGCGGTGAAAGAGCATCCAGGTCAGCTTCGGAAAGCCGTGCAACGAGCTGGGCCTCTGGCGATAGCGACGGCTCCTCTGTCTGCGCTGCGGCAGCGAATAGCGGCAACTCACCCAGACCCGCGGCAATACCGCCCGTTTCCGAGCGCGCCTGCTCCAGCTTCGCGAGCACTTGCGAGGCGCGCTTAACGACCGCATCCGGCACGCCTGCCAGCTTCGCGACGGCCAAACCATAGGATCGATCGGCTGGCCCTTCGGAAAGTTCGTGCAAGAGCACGAGATCGCCTTTCCATTCTCGCGCCCGGACATGATGGAGCGATAGGGCTTCGCAGGTTTCGGCGAGCCGTGCGAGCTCGTGATAATGCGTTGCGAACAGACAGCGACAGGCGATGCGCGAATGCACAGCCTCAACCACAGCCCATGCGAGCGCCAAACCGTCATAGGTCGATGTGCCGCGACCAACCTCATCGAGAATGACAAAACTGCGGGTCGTCGCTTGCGCCAGAATTGCGGCAGTTTCGACCATTTCCACCATAAATGTGGATCGCCCGCGCGCGAGGTTGTCCGACGCTCCGACGCGGCTGAAAAGCCGGTCAACGAGGCCGATTGTGGCCGATTTGGCTGGCACAAAGCACCCAGCTTGCGCCATCAATACGATCAGTGCGCTTTGGCGTAGAAAAGTCGATTTACCGCCCATGTTTGGGCCGCCAATCAGCCAGAGCCTATCATCCGACGCAAGCGAGCAATTGTTGGCAACGAAGCGATCGCCTGTCTTTGCAAGGGCCGCTTCTACAACAGGGTGGCGCCCGCCGGTGATCGAAAGGCCAGCATCGCTGGTAATTTCAGGCCTCGCCCATTCGCCTTCGGATGCGCGTTCTGCATTGCTGGCGGATACGTCGATCCGTGCTAGCGCCTCGGCGGTGCCTGCAATTGCCTCGCGCGCTTCTGTTACGGCTTCGATCAGTTCTTCAAAATGTGCTTCTTCTGCAGCAAGTGCTCTTCCGCCCGCTTCGGAAATGCGCGAAGCCTCCTCGTGCAGGCTGAGGGAGTTGAAGCGCACCGCGCCTTTCATAGTCTGACGATGCGTAAAACCGCTATCTGCATCCATAAGACTGTCGGCGTGACGACTAGGTACCTCGATGAAATAACTAAGAACGCCGTTATGTTTGATCTTGAGCGATGAGATGCCCGTCTCTGTGCGGTAGCGCGCTTCCATTGCAGCGATAGCGCGTCGCGCATTGCCCGATATCTCGCGAAGCTCGTCAAGGCTCGCGTCGTATCCATCGGCGATGTAGCCTCCGCTTGATCGCTCCGTGGGAGGAGAAGCGACTAGCGCACGCGACATATGATCGACCATCGCGCCGTGCCCGATAAGTCGAGGCATCAATTCTTCGAGAAGTGTCGGACGATCCCGCTCCAGCTCAAGCCGTTCATGCAGCCTGCCAGCCTCGGCCAAGCCATCGCGGACCTGCCCAAGATCGCGCGGGCTTCCGCGACCAGCGACAATTCGTCCTAACGCGCGGCCAATATCCGGCAATGCGCGCAACGTATCGCGCAGATCGGCGCGTTCAATCGGGCGGGCGTGCCAGAACTCGACAAGATGCAGACGCGCATCAATCGCGGCTTCATCCATCAAGGGCGCAGACAGGTCTTCGGCAAGTTGCCTCGACCCTGCGCCCGTCGCGCAGCGATCGAGCGTTGCAATTAGACTTCCAGAGCGGCCCCCAGTGGAGCTCTCTAGTATCTCCAAGCTGCCGCGCGTTGCCTCATCCATCGCCATGCCTGAAGCACTTTCTCGCACTGTAGGCGGTAACATCAGCGGCAGCGTGCCACGTCCGACGTGGTCAAGATATGCAATCAACCCGCCAGCTGCAGCCAGCATCGCTCGTGAAAAATCACCGAAGCCGTCTAGTGTGGCAACGCCGTGGATGGCTTTGAGTCGGTCTGAGCCCGCATCGCTCGAGAACGTAGCCTTGGCGTGAAATGTCGGTTCTTCCGGCGCATGGCTCCAATCCTCTGGCACCACCACTTCGGTCGCGCCGATCCGCGCAAGCTCCGCGCCGAGCATTTCTGATGCGCATTCTACCAGCGCCATTGCGCCAGTTGAAATGTCTATGCTCGCAATACCGATCGCGCCGCGAACGTCCGCCAAGGCCGCCAACAGGTTAGCTGCGCGCGGATTGAGGAGAGCCTCTTCGGTAAGCGTACCCGCCGTAACAAACCGGACAATGTCGCGTTGGACCAGAACTTTGGAGGATGGCTTGCCCTCCCGCTTGGCCCGGGCTTTGGCCTCGTCGGGCGTTTCGACCTGTTCGGCAATCGCGACCCGTTGACCAGATTTAATGAGCCGCGCGAGATAGCCTTCCGCCGCATGCACAGGGACCCCGCACATCGCCACAGGCTCACCATCATGTTCACCGCGTGATGTAAGCGCGATGTCGAGAATGTTCGCCGCAATGCGGGCATCATCGAAAAACAGCTCGAAGAAATCGCCCATCCGGTAGAACAGCAATGATCCTTCCGCCTCTTTCTTGAGAGCGAGATATTGCTGCATCATCGGGGTCGCGGTGCCGGCCATCCTTACGACCTAGACAGGGTGGACGCGATTCGGAACGGCCCCGTGCAGGGTTTCCCCTATCGTTTGTGTTTCGGTGCCGCTAAACGAAGCGATAGTCGTTATTTGGGGCAAGGAAACATCCATCATGGCAGATGATCGCAAGAGCGGTTTTACCACGCGCGAGGCATTGTTTTATCACGAGACGATCCGTCCAGGTAAGCTAGAGGTTGTCGCGACCAAGCCGATGACATCGCAGCGCGATCTCAGCCTTGCTTATTCGCCGGGTGTTGCCGCTCCTGTTGAGGCCATTGCTGCCGATCCGTCGCTTGCCGCGCGCTACACAGCGAAAGCGAACCTTGTTGCGGTGATATCCAATGGCTCTGCAATTCTTGGACTCGGAAATCTTGGTGCGCTTGCTTCAAAGCCAGTGATGGAGGGCAAGGCCGTCCTGTTCAAACGGTTTGCGGATGTGGATTCCATCGACATTGAGCTCGCGACCGAAGACCCCGATGCCTTTATCGAAGCTGTCGCACTGATGGAGCCCACGTTCGGCGGTATCAATCTGGAGGACATCAAAGCGCCTGAGTGCTTCATCATTGAGGCGGCTCTGCGCGAGCGGATGAACATCCCGATTATGCATGATGATCAACACGGCACTGCGATCATTACCGCTGCGGGCTTGCTCAATGCATGCCACCTGACGGACCGCGATATCAAAGACGTGAAGGTGGTTGTGAACGGCGCTGGTGCGGCCGCGATTGCCTGTACGGCTCTGATCAAGGCGATGGGTGTACGACACGAAAATGTTATCATGTGCGATCGTTCCGGGCCGATTACCCCGGGCCGCGATAATGTCGATCAATGGAAGAGCGCTCATGCAGTCGCCACCGAAGCAACGACTTTGGAAGAAGCCCTAAACGGTGCAGATATCTTCCTCGGTCTTTCTGCCGCAGGTGCTCTGAAGCCGGATTGGGTCAAGAAGATGGCTGACAAGCCAATCATCTTTGCAATGGCCAACCCTGTGCCTGAAATCATGCCTGACGATGCGAAAGCGGTGCGCCCCGATGCAATCATCGCGACCGGACGCAGCGATTTCCCTAACCAAGTCAACAATGTGCTTGGTTTTCCGTTCATCTTCCGAGGTGCCTTGGATGTGCAGGCGACCGCGATCAACGAGGAAATGAAAGTCGCCGCCGCGCAGGCTATCGCAGAGCTTGCGCGTGAGCGCGTGCCCGAGGAGGTTGCGAGTGCCTATGGCAAGAACCAGAAATTCGGCACTGACTATATTATCCCAGCACCATTCGATCCGCGCCTGATCGAGGTTGTTTCGTCAGCCGTCGCCAAGGCGGCTATGGATTCCGGAGTCGCGAAGACTGAGATCGCCGATTTCGACGAATACCGCACAAAACTGCGCTCACGTTTAAACCCGACAACATCGGTGCTGACAGGGGTTTACAACGAGGCGAAAGCCAATCCGAAACGCATGGTTTTCGCCGAGGCAGAGGAAGAAGTCGTGCTGCGCGCGGCGATCCAGTATCGCGATTTCGGGTATGGTACGCCGGTGCTTGTCGGCCGGACAAAGGCTGTAATGGATAAGCTGCACCAGCTTTCTGTTTCCGATCCCGGCAGCTTTGAAATCCAGAACTCGGCTGACAGCGAGCATGTGCCCGCGATGGTTGAGTACCTCTACAAGCGCCTGCAACGTAAAGGTTATACCGAGCGTGATGTGCGGCGGATGGTAAACCAAGAACGGAACGTTTTTGCGGCGCTGCTCGTGGCGCTTGGGCATGGCGATGGGATCATCTCGGGCCTCACGCGAACATTCGCCCAGACCGTGCGCGAAGTGAACATGGTGTTAGATAAGAAGCCGGGCGCGTTGCCGTTTGGCATTCACATGATGATTGGCAAGAATCACACGACGTTCCTTGCCGACACCACGATGAATGAGCGCCCGAACGCCGAAGAACTCGCCCATATCGCGAAGGAAACCGCCGCGGTTGCTCGCAGAATGGGGCATGAGCCGCGCGTCGCGTTTTTATCCTATTCGACCTTCGGAAATCCGTCGGGCCAATGGCTTGGCAATATCCGAGAAGCTGTCGCGATCCTCGACCGCGAAGACCCCGGCTTTGAGTACGAAGGCGAAATGGCGCCTGATGCCGCGCTCAATCCGAAAGTGATGAAGCTTTATCCATTCAGCCGCCTTTCGGCGCCTGCCAATGTGCTCATCATGCCTGGTCTTCAATCGGCGAACCTTTCGGCCAAGATGCTGCGCGAATTGGGCAGCAACGCCACGGTTGGCCCGATGTTGCTCGGTATGGAAAAGCCGGTGCAGATCGTTCCGATGACTGCGCTCGCACCCGATGTCCTTACGTTGGCGGTGCTCGCGGGGGCAGGCGTGGTCGGCTAAGTTTTGCCCGGCGTATCGCCGCGCGGAGCCGCTTTGCCAAAAGAGCTACGAGCTTGCCCGAATTTCCAATGGCCATCGTCTGAAGGCGTATCTGAAGCAATTGCATTGTCGATGTCGACATAACTCTTTTTCGCGTTGCGCGCAGAAACAAAGATCGGAACTATGTCGCCTTCTTTGGCGGAGTAAGGCCGTTCCCACAGGGCATCGCTTTTGTATTCACAAAGTTCGCCAGTGCGCGGGTGCTTGGCCTCTGCGATGGCGCGCCAAGGGTTCTGATCATTCACAGCAATCGAAGTATCGCGATAAAGCCTGACGATGGTGCCTTCTGTTCGCAGGCCACTTTGCATGAGCCGTGCAATTGTGCGCGCCCGAAGTATTGGAAAAACCACTAATCCGAGGCCGATCAGAACGAACAGGCTTCCCATGCCAGAGAAGATAACAGGCAATAGGAATCGCTGGCCCCAGGTATCGATCCGGGCATCATGAGGTTTAAGCGGGTCATAGAGAATATCGACTTCCTCGCCGATTCTGAAACCGGGGGAGGAACTGCTGGTGTTGCTGGAAAACTCGTAACGCCTGCCGCGAGCATCGAAATATTCGGCGACCGGGCGGTACATCGTATCCCCGTCGCTGTCTCGGTAATCAACGAGTTTTACGATAGTGCCTCGTGTCGGAATGCTTCGCTCAGAAAAGCTGCTTTCCTGCCAAAGAAACCATCCGCCGAACCCGGCAAACAGCGCGCCCATTCCAGCGAAAAAATAGCCAAGCGTCGACAGTTTGCGCAATTCGCCCTCCAGGCAAATGATATATCAGAAAATGCTTGCCGGTTCGAAAATATCTTTCGTGGCGAGCGCCATCATCTGGAACTGACTAAGCAAGCCGATCTTCGATTGGCACATAGTCGATATCATACCCGAAATAGCTGGGGCTAAAGACGGCGAGGCCCGCCTCCGTGCGCCATAGCGGATCGCAGCGGAAGCCGATCGCGGCGACCGCCTGACCGCGCGTATATCCGGGATTGACGATGCCGTCGGCCGTTTCGATGTCGATCACCGAGATCAAGTCAGGGCAAGTCGCAATGACGGCACCATTGCGGCGAGCGATAAGGTGTTCATTCTTGACATCAGTTTGAAAGGTCTGCCCATCAAACGCGCCAGTGCCATCGATCGTGACCTTGCCAACTAGAAAGCCGTCTTCGTCACTCCATTCGAAGTCGGCGACTTTGCCCGTGAATAGCAGATAGCCATCGCCTGCTTTTCGCGCTGCTTCGATCGGATCGGTCCCAGCCTCCTTGGCCTCGCGGACAGATTTCCCGATGCTTTGCGCAAGCGAGAGGCTGTCTGTGACCAATGTGCCCGCCTTTTTGGCTTGCGCGCCGGTGATCGGGCTGTCTGTTACGCCGCATTCACGGCTTACCACGGCAATGCTGCGCAGAATGTCTTCCGCGCGGGTCGGGTCGCCAAGAGTTTCGACAATTATCGTGTCGCCAAACGGGGTCGCTGCGCCAATTGGCGTCAGCGGCACGCCTGCGACTTTGACAGAGTGCTGATTAATCTCCGGCACCGCGCGCCCGACCGTATCAGCATCAAGCGCGGGCACGCCAAGCCGAGCTGCAGTTGAAAGGCCTTCGGCTAAACTGAGCGGGCCAATTTCGCCCATAATTACCCCAGCAAATTTCTGGCCGATATGCTTTTCCAGCGCCTCGAAGGCGGCTTGTACGGGGACTTCCACCGGATTCTCCGCCGCGTCCAATCGGGCCTGCATATCAGGGCTGGTTTCGGCGAGCGACGCCAGGCCGTATGGACAGGCCACGCGGTCTGTATCGGCTAGGGCGCTTACTGGGACCATCGAAAACGCGAGGCCTGCGGCCAGATCCTTAGCGATCAATTCGCGTGCCTCTATTAGGCTACCGCCCCCACCTGTGCCTAGATAAGAGCTTCCAACCAGCGCGTCTTCCAGGCTCGTGGCGTCGAGCGGAAGAGCGTTTTCGTTGGCGGCAGAACCACCTGCCTCTGGCAATTCGCGGCACGCCGCAAGCGTACCTGCAGCTACTGCTAAACCGCCCAAAAATTGCCGCCGTGATGCCATCGCCGTGTCCCCTTTATTGTTAGGGCGATGAGACTGACTTGGCTTGACTAGAAATGCAACGAATAGTGCTGGCGCGATTGCGCCCTAGTTTGATCGCCTAGACTGGGCTGCGTTTCAAGCCAGCCGCCGAAAGCGGAAATACCAGACTTCGTGTCCGAAAGTGTTGCGCGCCTTGTATTCGTAACGCGTCTCGCACCAGCCGCTGGGGCGGTTTTGCCAATTTTCCGGACCCTCGACCACCCATTCAAATTTGTCCGTATGCCGCTGCATAACCATCAGGGCATGGCGCAAATAGATGTCGTGATCAGTGCCGAACCGGAATTCACCTCCCGGTTTCATCTTCTGCGCAATCAAAGATACTGGGCCGTCATTCATCATCCGGCGCTTGGCATGCTTGTTCTTTGGCCAAGGATCAGGGTGCAGCAAATAGCACATAGTTAGTGCGCCATCAGGCAACCTTTGGAGCACATCGATCGCATCGCCGTGGTGCAGACGGATATTGGCGAGCCGTTCATCATCGACATGGCCCAAAGCTGCTGCGACACCGTTTAGGAACGGCTCGGCCCCGATGAAGCCATGATTGGGCAGCAGATCAGCGCGGTAGGCGAGATGCTCCCCGCTGCCAAAGCCGATCTCGAAATGCAGCGGGCAATCCTCGCCAAAGAGGTCTTTGGCAGTAACGGGCCCCTCTTCAGGCACGGCAATTTTCGGAAGCAGGTCATCGACCAAACCTTGTTGGCGTCCGCGCAGCGGTTTCCCGATGCTGCGGCCATACATCCGGTTAAGGGTGGTGGGATCACCTTCTTTAAACGCACTCATGCCGCGCGCGGTAATGGGGAAGGGCAGTGCTTGTCCAGTGCGGATCGGGGGTTGAGTGCAATCACCGCGCCCTATATCCGGCTGGACTATGGAAGACCTCTCGACCCTGTTTTATTCGCAACCGCTTTGGGCGCAGTCTTTGATCGGGCTGGCGCTGCTTGCGATTGCCTCTCTCACTTTGAACTACGTGCTCAAGCATGTAATTTTACGAGTGGCGGCACCTTATCTCGATCGGCAAACGAAGACGATTGATAAGGCTGCGGCGTGGCTCGCAACTGCCGCGCCGCTCATGGTTATTTCGCGAGGGATCATTTTGGTCCCGAACCTGCCCGAAGAAATTTACACAATTGTCAGAAACGTCGCGCAGGCTCTGATCGTCATTTCGGTGGCGATGGCGATTGTTCGTGCGCTCAGTTACATCAATGAACTGTATGAGCGGCAACCGCGCTCTCGCAATCGCCCGATCAAGGGTTTTGTGCAAGTCGTGAAGATCATCGTGCTGTGCGGCGCGGCGATCATCATGATATCTGTCCTTATCGACGAAAGCCCGTTGCTTTTGCTGTCTGGTTTGGGCGCGGTGACAGCGGTCTTGCTGCTTGTTTTCAAAGACACAATTCTCTCACTGGTCGCCAGCGTTCAACTGACCTCCAACGATATGCTGCGTGTAGGTGATTGGATCACCATGCCGAGCATGGATGCCGATGGCGATGTGATCGACATCTCGCTCCATACGGTGAAGGTTCAGAACTTTGACAAGACGATCACTACTATTCCGACCCACCGGCTGGTTTCAGATGCGTTCCAGAATTGGCGCGGAATGGCAGAAAGCGGTGGTCGGCGGATCAAACGGTCTCTGACCATCGATCAAAACTCAGTTCGTTTTCTGTCCGACGAAGAAGTGATCGATTTGAAGAAATTTCGCATCCTAAAGCCCTATCTTGCAGCCAAGCGTGACGAAATTGCCGATTGGAATCAGCGCGAGTTAACCGAGGAAGAGGCGGTTCCCGTCAATGCGCGGCGCCTTACCAACCTAGGTACGATGCGCGCCTATATGCAAGCTTACATCAGTTGGCACCCGCAGATCGGCGATGACTTTATGATGATGGTTCGTCAGCTAGCGCCCGGCCCACAAGGTGTTCCGCTTGAGATTTATTGCTTCACAGCAACGACTGCTTGGGATCAATATGAGGGAATTCAGGGCGATATATTCGACCACCTGCTTGCCATCCTCCCAGAGTTCGGCCTGCGGGTTTTCCAAGAACCGTCCGGCGGCGATTTTCAGAGTTTGAATTCAGCAAAATAGAAAGCACCCGAGACGCTAATCGCATCCCGGGTGCTTTGTGTTCAATCTGATAGAGCCAGCCGCATTTGCGGCTGAAGAACGCTGTTACGCGGCTTCGGCTTCCTCATTGGGGTCACGCAAGACATAGCCGCGGCCCCATACTGTTTCGATGTAGTTTTCTCCGCTGCATGCGTGGCTGAGCTTTTTGCGCAGCTTGCAGATGAAGACGTCGATGATCTTCAGTTCCGGCTCGTCCATACCGCCATACAGGTGGTTCAGGAACATTTCCTTGGTCAGCGTCGTGCCTTTGCGCAGTGAAAGCAGCTCAAGCATCGCATATTCTTTACCGGTGAGGTGGACGCGTGCGCCGTCGACTTCAACAGTCTTAGCATCAAGGTTCACGGCAAGTTTGCCGGTGCGGATGATCGATTGGCTGTGGCCTTTCGAACGACGCACAACAGCGTGAATGCGGGCGACCAGCTCTTCGCGGTGGAACGGCTTGGTCACATAGTCATCAGCACCAAAGCCGAACGAGCGGATTTTGCTGTCCATCTCGGCGATGCCCGACAGGATCAGAACGGGCGTTTGCACTTTGGCAACGCGCAGTTTCTTAAGCACGTCATATCCGTGCATATCTGGCAGGTTCAGGTCGAGCAAGATGATGTCGTAATCATACAGCTTACCCAGATCGAGGCCTTCTTCGCCCAGATCAGTTGCATAGACGTTAAAGCCTTCAGTGGTGAGCATGAGTTCAATCGCTTTCGCGGTTGTTGGCTCGTCCTCAATCAACAGCACTCGCATATCTGGTCCCCTAATTTAGCCCAGAACTTGGCAGGCTCACCCTATGGCAAGCTTCGGTTGGTAACGCCTCGGTAAGAGGTGTTGTCATGTATTAACCACACAAGGTCTGAACGGAAAAGGTTAATTTCTCGTAAACCTAGGTGACTCCACGAGTCGCAGGGGTTTTTAGCTAGGGGCAATTGCGTGGTTTTGGGGTGATATCGCGCCTCAAATACCGCTTAACTTTTTAGCGCGCCGCCTTTGCGCGCTCGACCCGATGCCGATTGCCTCACGGTATTTGGCGACAGTTCGACGCGCGAGGTCGAAGCCTTCTTCCTTCAGTAGGTCGACCAGCTTTTGATCCGATAATACCTTTTTCGGATCCTCGGCATCGGTCAGAGCCTTAATTCGTGCTTTGATCGCTTCGGATGATGCGCCTTCTCCGTCGCTTGATCCAACGCCGCTGGTGAAAAAATACTTCAGTTCAAAGCAGCCGCGGTCGCAATGGAGATATTTGTTGCTCGTCACCCTGCTGACCGTGCTCTCGTGCATGTCGATCTGTTCGGCGACCTCGCGAAGAGTGAGAGGGCGCAATTCGGAAACGCCGCGGCGGAAAAATCCGTCTTGCTGCTTTACGATCTCGGCAGACGTTTTGAGGATCGTTTTTTGCCGCTGGTCCAAAGCACGGATCAACCAGTGAGCATCAGCGAGCTTTTCCTTGAGCCAGCCTTGCGTTTCCTCGCCCGGCGATCCAGCATTCAGCTCGACATAGTAATCGCGGTTCACGACAAGGCGCGGCAGAGTTGCCTCGTTGAGCTTTATATCCCAGCCGCCGTCATCTTTCGCGTTGAGTAGAACATCAGGCACAACCGCGTTGTCTGTTGCAGGCGCGAATTCGAGACCGGGTTTTGGATCAAAGCTGCGCAGCTCGCCAAGCATGTCGGCAAAGTCTTCATCATCAACGTTGCAGAGTTTCTTTAGCTTCGCCACTTCACCGCGCGCCACAAGCTCAAGATTGTCGAGCAATTTTGCCATGCAGGGGTCATAGCGATCTGCTTCACGCGCTTGCAGCTCAAGGCATTCTGAAAGGCTGCGCGCGCCCACGCCCGTGGGGTCGAGCATTTGAACCACAGTCAGCCCGTCTTCAACTTCGTCCCGCGTAACGCCAAGATCGGACGCGATCTCGCGCAGACCGCCGCTGAGGTAGCCAGCATCATCTAGCAATCCGACCAGGTGTCTGGCGATGAATGCTTCCTTTGCATTCACCGCAATGGCGCCGACTTGTTCGTTCAAATGTTCTGTAAGTGTGGTTTCGGCCGCACGGGTGGCGTTGATATCGGGAAAGTCTTCTCCGGCCGCTTGGCTGCCTGCCGCTGATCCCCACTCCGCATCGCCTGATGCGCTAATTGCGGATGATCCGTCACCAGTGTCCCGGTCCCTGTCCAACGCGCCTGTGTCGAGGTCTAGCGGGGCTTCGCTTTCACCGCCGCCTTGCGCCATCAATTGATCTGAAGTGAATTCCTCGCGCGGTATATCGTCCGCTTCGCCAGCGCCATTATCCTCGCTAGAAACTGATCCCGCTTCGAGCAGCGGATTGCTTTCCAGCGCATCGCCAATGAAAGTCTCGATCTCCAGATTGGATGCGGCAAGCAGCTTGATCGCCTGCTGCAGTTGCGGCGTCATCACCAATTGTTGCGATTGGCGTAGGTCCAGTCTGGGTCCGATCGCCATGACTTACACCTTTAGAGCGTGAAGCTCTCGCCAAGGTAAAGCCGCTTAACGTTCTCGTCTGCGACAAGGTCTTGCGGTGTTCCTGCAAAGAGAACTTGCCCGCCATAGATGATACAGGCTCGATCAACGATATCGAGCGTCTCTCGAACATTGTGATCTGTAATGAGAACACCGATCCCGCGAGATTTGAGGTCTTTCACAAGATCGCGAATATCGCTGATCGAAAGCGGATCAATGCCCGCGAATGGTTCATCGAGCAGCATGATCGAAGGCTTCGCCGCGAGTGCGCGTGCGATCTCGCAGCGGCGACGCTCACCGCCGGAAAGCGCCATTGCGGGACTGTCGCGAAGCCGCTCAAGCCCAAACTCGCCGAGCAACCGCTCCAATTCTGCGGAGCGGGTGTCAGCATCGGGCTCAACCATTTCGAGCACGCAATTAATGTTTTGCTCGACAGTCATGCCGCGGAAAATGCTGGTTTCCTGGGGTAGATAGCCAAGGCCAAGAATCGCACGGCGATACATCGGCAGCTTAGTCACATCCTCGCCATCCATCAGGATACGGCCAGAATCTGGCTTAACCAGCCCCATGATCGAATAGAAACAGGTCGTCTTACCAGCACCGTTCGGGCCAAGCAGGCCAAGCACCTCGCCTTTGCCGACACTCAATGAGATATCGGTGAGAACCGCGCGCTTGTCATAACTTTTCGCGATTGAAACAACCTCAAGCCCGCCGTCAGGCAGCGGAACCGTGGCGTCTGCCGATGCGAGGGTATCAGTCGGCACTTCAAGAGTGGGTGAATCGCTCATGTGAAGCAGCTTTAGCATCCTCGTCTTAACAGAAAAGGGTATCTTGCAGGTTTTGGCAGGATTTTTGCTTGTATGGCAAGTTTGGTTCGGTTCCGTCCGATGGCTTTGGACGAAATCCAGCGATTCCGAAGGTTTGGCGCCATGAATTTGTGGAGGGCGCAACATTATTTCGTTTTGGTTACTGCGCTTGCAAGGTGCGCGCGACTTTGAGATAACAGTGTTGGAGAAACACTAACCGTTGGGGAGCGGTATAATGGGCAATCAAGAAGCACGCGCAGCCGTGCACACTGCCGCTGAAGAGCAATCGACCGACTGGCGTAAGTCGATCAGCGACCATGTCGCTTACGCTTTGCTTGTGTACACCGGTTTGCAAATTTTTGTGACTGTGAAGGCATTGTCGGAAGGGATGTCTTCAATTCTCCCATATTTCGCGCTGATATTTTTGGTCGCTGCGATCATTCCTGCCTGCCGCTGGTTCGAAAAGCGTTGGCAGGACATGACCGATGAGCAGGCATCCGATCAGGCTTATGCCGGTGCATTTCGGCGTGATGCTATCATGCTTTGGTCTATCGCTATCGGACTGCCGCTAGTTCTCGCCGGGATCTGCAAACTCATCTTCTAATAGAGTGCGCCGCGCACCCCCACTAAGATTGTGGGAACGAAGAGCCTTCCATACTGATTAATGCAGGGTGCGCCGCATTGGGCGCTCGCCATTTGGTTGCGCCGTGCAAATCACAAAGCTTATTCCATTCCTGCTGTTGGCCGCATGGATCGCGCCGGTCCATGCGGCGATTCCCGGATTTACCAGCGAGCCGGCTGACGCCAGCTTGCCAGTCGACGTTGAATCTCAAATATCTCAAGAGCTGGGCGCAGGGGATGATGAGCGCATAGTCGAACGGATCACGGGTATATTCGCGGAGTTGCCTGATTTCGAGAATGTGGGGGTCGAGGCGAGCGAAGGGGTCGTTACCCTCAGCGGACTTTTACCTGACTCAGAGGCAATAAAGCGTGCGGAGAGCATTGCCGCACGGGTTACTGGCGTTGTTACGGTGCAGAACGACATTGAGCGTGATCTGTCTGTTGAGCAGAACCTCTCAATTCTAGGCAAGGCATCGGGCTTCTTCGACGATTTTCTGGCCGCGCTTCCCTTGTTTCTTGTCGCGCTAGCTGTCGCGCTGGCGTTTGTGTTTACGGGCGTTATTCTTTCACGAGCGTCGTTTGTCTGGGATCGGATCTCCCCAAACGCATTTCTCGCTGAATTGATCGCCAGTGCGGTGAAGTTCGTTTTCATGCTTGGCGGAATAGTTATCGCGCTCGATATGATCGGTGCGGGAGCTTTGCTTGGCGCGGTACTTGGCGGTGCAGGTGTCATCGGGATCGCTTTGGGGTTTGCGATGCGTGATACGATCGAGAATTACGTTGCATCGCTCATGCTTAGCCTGCGCCAGCCGTTCAGGCCAAACGATCATGTGCTGATCGACGATCTGGAAGGGCGAGTGATACGGCTAACTAGCCGTGCCACAATCCTAATGACGGTGGACGGTAATCATTTGCGAGTTCCCAACTCGCAGGTTTTCAAAGCTGTGATTCTCAATTTTACCACCAACCCGAAGCGTCGCTTCGAATTCGAACTGGGCATCGATGCCGATGACGATCCGCGTGCGGCTATGAAGTTGGGACGTGAAACGCTCAATAACCGGAAGTTTATAGTGGACAATCCCGAGCCCGCCGCCCGGGTAACGCAAGTCGGCGATTCCAATATCGTGATTCAATTTTTAGGTTGGGTCGACCAACGCGACGCAGACTGGGGCAAGTCACGCAGCCTCGCAATTGCCTCTGTCAAAGACGCTCTTGAAGAGGGCGGGTTCGCTTTGCCAGAGCCGATCTATCGCCTGCGATTTGATGGACGAACCGATCCACTGCCCATCGGTCGCTCGGCTAAACCCGTCGATAGCGCGCAGGAAACCGCACCGCGCAATCGCCTTGCAGATACCAGCGCAGCGGATGAGGAAGATATACGGCCCGAAAGCGAGATCAGTGCAATGGTCGAAAACGAAAGGCGCTCCGACCCTGAACAGTCAAAAGACCTGCTCGATACGAAGCGCCCTGCAGAATGACGTAGTTTGGCGGAGAGTTCCTAAGCGCGAAGCCTTAGGACTTTTGGGCCAACTCAATCGCTTCGATCACAACCTGACGTGCCTCGGCGGCGTCACCCCATTTACCGATACGGACCCATTTTTCGGCTTCGAGATCTTTGTAATGGGTGAAGAAATGCTCGATCTGTTGGAAAATGATCGAGGGCAGATCCTTGGTCTCCCCTACATCCGAATAATACGGAAAAGTTGTGTCGACGGGGACGCAGATCAGCTTTTCATCGCCGCCATGTTCGTCCTCGAGGTTTAGGACACCAATTGGGCGGGCCTTTACCACGCAGCCTGCCATAAACGGAGTGCGCGCAATGACGAGAGCGTCAAGCGGATCACCATCGGGCGAAAGCGTATGGGGGATAAAGCCATAATTGGCGGGATAGCGCATAGGCGTGTGAAGAATACGGTCGACGAATAGCGCGCCCGATTCCTTATCGAATTCATACTTGACCGGTTCGCCTCCGGTGGGGACTTCGATGATGACGTTCAGTTCGTCTGGCGGATTGATGCCGGTGGGAATTTTGTCGATGCGCATGGGCAAGGTTCCTATTGTTGCGTTTTGCCCCTCTCCCCAAAGGCGTTGCAGGCCCGATAGCTTGCTCTCGATATTGCGGCAAGCTCCAGTGTGCCCTAATCGCACGCTCAAACATCAGGATTTGTATGAGCAAGAACACCCCCAAAGCCATTCGCGGCACACAGGATATCTTCGGCGCGGACGCCGAGGCATTTGCCTATGTTGTCGAAACATTTGAACGTGTGCGCAAACTTTACCGGTTCCGCCGGATTGAAATGCCCGTGTTTGAGAAGACCGAGGTTTTTAGCCGCGCTATCGGAGAGACGACCGACGTCGTTTCAAAGGAAATGTACTCATTTGAGGATCGCGGTGGGGATTCGCTAACGCTGCGCCCGGAATTTACGGCTGGTATTGCGCGCGCCTTCCTCACAAATGGCTGGCAGCAACACGCCCCCTTGAAAGCAGCGACGCATGGCCCGCTGTTCCGGTATGAACGACCGCAAAAGGGTCGTTATCGCCAGTTCCACCAGATTGATGCGGAGATCATTGGCGCAGCGGAGCCGCAGGCGGATGTCGAGCTGCTCGCCATGGCTGACCAGCTTTTGAAAGAGTTGGGTATCGAAGGTGTGACTTTGCATCTCAATACGTTGGGCGATGCGGATAGCCGCGATAAATGGCGGGCTGCCTTGATCGACTACTTCAAGAAAGTGGAAGGCGAACTGTCAGAGGATTCGCAGGAGCGGCTTGAGAAAAATCCGCTGCGTATTCTCGATAGCAAAGATCGGCGCGATCAGCAGTTCCTGGCTGATGCGCCGAAGATCGACGAGTTCTTGACCGAAGAAGCGACCGCGTTCTTCGAAGCTGTGACCACCGGGTTGGATGCAGCGGGCGTCAAATGGACCCGGGCAGAAAGCCTTGTTCGTGGCCTAGATTATTACCGCCACACCGCTTTTGAATTCATCCCAGACGACGGTTCGGCCGCGGCAGATGCCCTTGGTGCGCAGAGCACCGTGCTGGGCGGTGGCCGTTATGATGGCCTCATGGAGTCGCTAGGCGGTGCGCCGACACCGGCTGTAGGATGGGCTGCGGGTATCGAGCGGCTGGCTATGCTTGTTGGTGGGCACTCAGAGCCAGCAGCAGACGTAGTCGTTGTTGTTGAAGACGATCAGATGACAGCTGAAGGCCAAGCAGCAGTTAGTGCGATTCGCGCCGCTGGAATTTCCGCAGAATTCATCGCAAGTGGCGGCAAGAAAAAGCGCTTTGATAAGGCCGTGAAAGTCGGCAGCCACGCGATCTTAGCCATGAGCGGCGGCGAGCGCCGTCTGCGCTATCAAAGCGAAGGCGAGGACAGCGTCAGGCTGGCAAGCGCATTGAGAAAACTGAACCTCGACTGATGCAAATTCCACTCGCCCGACTTGATCAGATTGCGAACCGTTTTGCGGAGTTAGAGGCGCGCATGGCGTCGGGCACGCTTGAAGGTGATGACTTCGTACAAGCGAGCCGTGATTATGCCGAGTTGGAGCCGGTCGCGAAAATTGCAGCTGATGTGAAGGCTATGCGCGAAGAGATTTCTGGCCTTGAGGAAATGCTCGCGGATCCTGAAATGAAGGCGATGGCCGAAGATGAGCTGGGCTCAATTCGCAACGCGCTGCCCGATAAAGAGCGCAGGCTTGCGTTGGCCCTGCTGCCCCGTGATGCGGCGGATGGTAAACCAGCGATGCTCGAAATTCGAGCAGGGACAGGCGGCGATGAGGCTGCGCTTTTCGCGGGCGATTTGTACCGGATGTACGAACGCTTCGCGGCTGAGAACGGTTGGAAGGTGGAGCCGGTCAATATGAGCGCGTCCGAGGTCGGCGGCTTTAAGGAAATCGTCGCCAACGTAACCGGAGCAGGCGTTTTTGCGCGGCTCAAGTTCGAAAGCGGTGTTCACCGTGTCCAGCGTGTGCCGGTCACTGAAAGCGGCGGGCGTATTCATACCTCGGCGGCGACGGTGGCGGTCCTACCCGAGCCCGATGACGTCGATGTGAACATTGATCCAGGTGACTTGAAAATTGACACCTACCGGGCATCCGGCGCTGGTGGCCAGCACGTCAACACCACCGACAGTGCAATTCGGATTACACATGAGCCGAGCGGCATCGTTGTCACTTGTCAGGACGGGCGCAGCCAGCACAAGAACCGCGAAAAGGCGATGCAGGTACTGCGCGCGCGATTGTTCGAGAAAACCCGCGATGAGGCTCAAGGGGCGGAGGCAGAAGCGCGCAAGGCCATGGTTGGCAGCGGTGATCGTTCGGAGCGCATCCGCACTTACAATTTCCCGCAGGGCCGTGTGACGGATCACCGCATCGGCCTCACTCTCCATAAGCTCGAAGAAGTGCTCGCCGGAGCAGGCCTAAGTGAATTGATTGATGCGCTGATTTCGGAAGATGAGGGCAAGCGGCTTGCGGCGATGAACGAGTGACCGTTGCCGATGCAATACGAGCAGGTGCCGAAAGATTGGCCAAGACCAGCGATACGGCGCGGCTCGATGCAGAATTGCTAATGGCGTTTGCGCTGGGGGTGAGCCGTTCCGACATGCTTATCGGCGCAATGCGAGACGAGGCACCGAAGAAGTTCAACGCGCTTGTTGACCGACGCTCTGCGCACGAGCCTGTCGCGCATATTACGGGTGAAGCAGAGTTCTTTGGCAGACCTTTTGCAGTCTCTCCCGATGTCTTGGTCCCTCGCGGCGATAGCGAACTGCTGATTGAGATTGCGATCGAATTGGCGTCTGATGCCCGGCGCATCCTTGATCTGGGCACTGGATCGGGTGCGCTGCTGGCTACGGCGTTGCTTGAATTTGGTGACGCTCAAGGTGTTGCGATTGATGCGTCTGGAGCCGCGCTCCAATTGGCCGAATCCAACGCAAGATCGCTTGGGCTTTCGGCTGAACGCGCGCAATTTATCGAGCGTAGTTGGCTCAATAATGGCTGGTTGGCTGACCTAGGGGCATTCGATCTCATTCTCTGCAATCCACCATACGTCGAGTCGGATGCTGCGCTGGATGCTGATGTGCGGGATTATGAGCCGGCAAGCGCGCTTTTTGCAGGGATAGATGGGCTTGACGACTACCGTGTACTTATCCCGCAACTCGGCAACCTCTTTAATGATAACGCAATCGCAGTTCTTGAAATTGGGCATGCTCAAGCCACCGCTGTGTCAGATATCGCAGAAAAGGCGGGCTTTTCGGTCGAACTGCGCCGTGATCTTGCAAATAGGCCACGCGCGCTGATCTTCCGCGCATGAAAACGCCTGTAGGGCTTGGCAAATGTGATTCGTCTCGCTACCTCCGAATCAGGACACCGATCTGCGAAGGGCGCAAATCGCTGAACCGAGCTCCAAATTCGATGTCAGACGGCCATCAGGGCACGCCCATGGTCAAGACAGTGCGGAGCGCGCGTCGACTATGACGCATAGACGAAAGGTCTGTTGGCCACGGCGCACTCATTAGATTGCACCATCGCCGCAAACGGGAAAAATTTCCTTGAACAATAATCGTAATAACAATCGTCGCCGCGGTCGCGGCAATCGCAGCAACCAAAGCGGCGGTAACAATCAAAACCGGATTGATAGCCGGGCTCGCGGCAACGCGCCGCAGCTTCTTGATAAGTACAAGAAGCTTGCGCAGGATGCCCAGCATCATGGTGACCGCGTGCAGATGGAATATTATCTGCAATTCGCGGATCACTATCACCGTGTGATCGCCGATAACAAAGCGCGTCAGGATGAAGCGCGGGCCAAACGCAATGAAGAGCGTGGTCAATCGGGCGACGACAACGAAGATAGTGAGGACGGCGAAAACAATCGCCGCCGCAACAATAATCGCCGCACGCGCGGTCGCCGCGAAGATGGCGAAAACCAGCGTGATGATGATGGTTCTTCGGAAAACGAAGAGAACACTTCGGATGATGTTTCTGAAGAAGCAGAGAAACCCAAACGGCGCGCTCGCAAGCCACGCGGCGACGATGACGGTGATGAACGGCCAAAGCGCCGTAAGCCGCGCCCGCGGAGAAATGACGGCGAGAGTGCAGAGATCGACTCTTCTGTTCTTCCTCCTGCAATTGGCGGAGCTTCTGATCGAGATAGCGACGACAACCTCGAAGCCGTTGGCTAAGCCATAAAGGTGCGAAGCCGGAGCGGATCGATTACCGTTTTTGTGCGACGGCTCGCCGAATGTGCTGCGAAATGGCCTAAGCTAACCGCGCTTCTGCTCGGAATAGTTGCGGCATGCGGGTATCCGCCGCTGCACGGTTGGTGGATCGCATTACCTGCGCTCGCAGCGTTCGTGTGGCACGTTCATCAGGCACCAGATTGGAAGGCTGCGTTTGTGCGCGGCTGGATCTTTGGCTGGGCGCATTTGACGCTCGCCAACAATTGGATCGCTACGGCGTTTACGCACCAAGCAAAGATGCCCGAATTTCTCGGTTGGTTGGCGGTGCCGCTGCTGTGCATTTACCTCGCATTCTACCCGGCTCTTGCCGCGCTTCTTGCGCATTTAGCCGCAAAGCATTCGAAACCGCTCGGCTTTGGCATCGCCTTTGCAGGATTTTGGATCATTACGGAATGGCTGCGGAGCTGGGCGTTCACCGGTTACCCTTGGCCGCCGCTGGGCTTAATTTTGCTTGGAGATTGGGACAGCGCTGGCATAGCGGCGACATTGCCTTGGCTGGGCACATACGCGCTTTCGGGTCTAGCGCTTGTGCTCGCCGCGATACTTGTTTGGCTGGTGCTGGAGCGGCGTTGGCTGCTGACCATCGGACTTTGCGCTGGCGTCGCGGCGGCGATGCTATTGCCGACGGTCAAAACAAAGCCTGCCCAAGGCGGCGTTCAATACACACTTGTTCAACCTCTGCTGACGCAAGATGAAATCAACGACGCGACAAAATTCGAAGAACAATTTGAGCGAGTCGCCGATCTCACGCTGCCCGGTCGTGAGCAGTCACGGCTTGTGCTGTGGCCAGAAAGCGCAGTCCCTGATTACCTCGAAGACGGGTATCCGCAGCGATACTATGACAGGATGACGGTCGGCGGTGATCCGGCTTTTGCGCGCCGACGGATTGGCTCAGTGATCGGGCCGGATGCGAGCCTGTTGACGGGTGTAGTGAACCTCGATTTTCGTGAAAAGGCAGGCATCAAGAGCGTCGAGACAGCGCGCAATTCTGTCATCTCATTGAATGGCGAAGGTGAGATTACCGGCCACTATGCCAAGGCGCATCTGGTTCCTTATGGCGAATACTTGCCGATGCGCGAGATACTCGAGCCGCTTGGTTTCTCACGCCTTGTCGCGGGGTCAATCGACTACAAGGAAGGCCCGGGCGCCGGCACCCTGGACCTTGGGGAGCATGGCAGAGCCGGTATCCAGATTTGTTACGAAATTGTTTTCTCAGGCCAAGTTGTCGATCAAGCAAACAGGCCGGACTACATTTTCAACCCGTCCAACGACGGCTGGTTTGGTTTATGGGGGCCACCGCAGCACCTGGCGCAGGCAAGGATGCGCGCGATTGAGGAGGGATTGCCTGTTCTGCGATCCACGACGACCGGCATCAGTGCCATTATCGATGCGCGAGGCATTGTACGGCAGAGCATCCCTTCGGGAGAAGCCAAAGCCGTTTCCGGAACGATCCCTTCGGCTTTAGAGCCGACATTGTTCGCACAGGTCGGCAATGGTCTCGCGCTTGGTTGGGCAGCATTCCTACTGATGCTGGGAGTTGGGCTGCCAAGAATGCTTGCGCTGGCGCGCGGGCAAGGCTAATGATTGCGCCAAGACATAAAGGTTTCCTTATATCTGCATAAGGCGCCCATCAAACCAGTCCCGCTTCCCCCGCGGAAACTCCCAAGGATCACGTATGCGCAGCGATTTTCTTTTCACTTCTGAAAGTGTTTCTGAAGGCCATCCGGACAAAGTCTCAGACCAGATTTCGGATGCGATCGTTGATTTGATGCTGGCGAAAGATCCAGAAGCGCGCATCGCCTGCGAAACAATGACAACAACGCAGCGTGTCATCCTATCAGGCGAAATCCGCTGTGCTCCGATGTATGACGAGCACAATGAGGAATGGGCCGTCAATGGTGGGTGGGCACCGGGCGCGAAAGAAGAGATTGAAAAAGCCGTACGCGCAACTGTGCGCGACATTGGCTACGAGCAAGATGGCTTTCACTGGAAAACACTGACCTTTGAAAACCACCTTCACGGCCAGTCCGACCATATTGCCCAAGGCGTAGATGCAGGTGCGGATGGTTCGAACAAAGACGAAGGTGCGGGTGACCAAGGCATTATGTTCGGCTTTGCGTGTGACGAGACGCCAGATTTCATGCCGGCGACGCTCGATTATAGTCATAAGATTCTCGAAAAACTCGCCGAAGACCGTCATTCCGGTGCGGCGCCGTTCCTTGAACCGGATGCGAAAAGCCAAGTCACCCTGCGGTATAAAGACGGCAAGCCCGTCGGATGCACAGCGCTCGTCGTTTCGACGCAGCATGCCGAGGGATATGACGAAGGCGAAAAAGAAGCTGAGCTCAAAGCTTATGTAAAAGGCGTTGTTGCTGACATCCTGCCGGACGGTTTCCTCACTGAGGAAACGCAGTGGCATATCAACCCGACGGGTAGCTTTGTGATTGGTGGACCGGACGGAGACGCTGGTCTGACGGGTCGTAAGATCATCGTCGACACCTATGGCGGTGCAAGCCCGCATGGCGGCGGCGCGTTCAGCGGCAAAGACCCTACAAAGGTTGATCGCAGCGCAGCCTATATCACCCGCTATCTTGCAAAGAACGTAGTGGCGGCCGGCCTCGCAACGCGCTGCACAATCCAGATCGCTTATGCGATTGGTGTTTCCGTGCCTCTCTCGCTTTACGTGGACACACACGGCACCAATGCTGACGGTGTTGATGACGCGGCGATCGAAGATGCGATTAACAGCATTGGCAAACTTGGCGGCCTTACTCCGCGTGCGATCCGCACGCATCTGGGCCTGAACAAGCCGATCTACCGCAAGAGCGCCGCCTATGGTCACTTCGGTCGGAAAGCAGATGGCGATTTCTTCCCATGGGAGAAAACGGATTTGGTCGATGACTTGAAGGCAGCACTCGCCTGATCTGATAGGTGCCGCTGATCATGGTGGCATCATCACCCAAACAAAAACGCCTTGTCGAGCTCGACGCACTGCGCGGCCTTGCCGTGATCGGCATCGTCTGGATGAATGTTTATGTCTTCGCGTTGCCTGCGCAGGCATACTACAATCCGTCCGTATGGGGCGGTGACGCAGCGATTGATCGCATTGTTTGGGCCGCGAGCTTTGTCTTTGTAGAGGACAAGTTCCGCACTCTGTTTGCCATGCTTTTCGGCGCAGGCTGCCTGATTTTGTTGGAACGCAGCGGCGAAAATGTTTGGCGCCCGCATGCCGCGCGGATGGCAGTCTTGTTTGCTCTCGGCATCGCCCATTCTGTTTTGCTTGCAAGCAATGATGTGCTGCGGGTCTACGCGCTCGCGGGGCTGGCGGTGCCTGTTCTGGCTCAGCTTTCGCACCGTGCACTCTACGCCACCGCGATTGGTTTTGTGGCCGTGCATGTCGGCGGCGGGATTGTGGTATTTGGCAGCGTAGTGGTTGATTATTACGCGGGCCGGATGGGTAGTGACGCGTCGCTCTTTGCCCAACGCAACTTTGGCGCGGACGAGCCGGCTCTGCGCGCTGCGTTGGAACTGGGGCAAGAGGGATTTGCCGAGAGAGCGGCGCGCCGAGCGGGCGAAATACCTGCACAGCTTTGGGTGATCGCAGGATCGCTCCCGATCAACCTAGCAGCGATTGCGCTTGGCATGGCACTTTGGAAGGATCGGATGTTGGCGCGCGAATGGCGCATGTTTCGGATGCAAAGGCTGGCCGCGATTTGTGCGCTGCTCGCGCTTCCTTCCTTGTTCGGTTTGGCATGGTGGGTGTCGAAAGAAGGGTTCCCCGGTGCGTTGGTTGGCCCGGTCTCGCTGATACTTTCAGCCCCTTTTGATACGCTTCTTGGCCTTGCATATGCTGCGCTTGCGATCGCCCTGTTCAACGCTAGCGGAACCATCACGAGGCTCCTTGCATGTGTAGGCAGTTTATCCCTCACAAACTATGTGATGACGAGTGTCGTCTTTGCTGCGATATTCGCTTCGTGGGGGTTGGGATTGTTCGCTCAGTTAAGCCGTGGGCAGGCATTTGCGATCAGTTTTGTACCGATAGCCGCAATGCTCATTTGGTCGCCGATTTGGACTAGGACGATTGGACAGGGGCCGCTTGAACGCCTGTGGCGCAGAGCCGCGGCAGCTCTTTCCTAACCGTCTTCGCCAAGCATCGGCGATGGACGGTCGAGCGCCAATTCAGCATCAGAGAATGTGAAGGGTGATCGCACCCCGGGCATACCGCCAAGGTCAATGCGAAGCCCGCGCGCGATCACTTGTGGATCGTCGAATACTTCATCGAGGTTGTTGATCGGGCCTGCCGGAACTCCGTGCTTTTTGCATGCCGCCAGCAAATCCACCTTCGTCCACTTCGCCGTCTCAATCGCGATCTGTTCGTCGAGTTGGTGCGCGTGTTTAACCCGTCCAGCATTGCTGATAAAATCAGCGTTTTGGGTCCAGTCGGAACGGTCCAGCAGCGCCGCGAGTCTCACGAACAATCCGTCATTGGCAGGCGCAAGGATGACATGGCCATCGATGACGGGAAATACGCCATACGGCGCGACTTGTGCATGGGCATTACCCATTCGGGGGGGATTGGCCCCAGTGTTCAGGAAATAGCTCGCTTGATTGGCCAGCAGCGCGACGGAACAATCCATCAGCGCCATATCGATATGTTGTCCGCGACCTTGCATCGGGCCAGGCCTTTCCCGTTGCAATAATGCAGCCTGTATGCCGTTCGCCGCCCATGTGCCGGTCGTAAGGTCAGAGATCGAAACGCCCATCTTCATCGGATCGCCGTCTGGCTCTCCTGTGACCGACATGAACCCGCTCATGCCTTGGATGACGAAATCATATCCGGCTTCGGTCGCACGCGGGCCGGTCTGACCGAACCCCGTAATCGAACAATAGACGAGAGCTTCGTTTGTCTTTGCAAGAGAGGCGAAATCGAGTCCAAATTTAGCGAGGCTGCCCGTTTTGAAATTCTCGATGACGACATCGGCATCAGCGCATAGGTCCTGCACGCGCGCGAGATCTGCATCATCGCGAAAATCACTCACGATGGAACGCTTCCCGCGATTGCATGCGTGGTAGTATGCGGCCTCGCGGTGAATAGTGCCGTCTGCACCGGTACGCTCAACCCAAGGCGGTCCCCAAAGCCGGGTCCCGTCGCCTTCCGGGCTTTCCACCTTGATTACATCCGCGCCTAGATCGGCAAGGATTTGGCCAGCC
Source organism: uncultured Erythrobacter sp. (assembly GCF_947497915.1). Lineage (GTDB taxonomy): Bacteria > Pseudomonadota > Alphaproteobacteria > Sphingomonadales > Sphingomonadaceae > Erythrobacter. The sequence continues at coordinate 96,084 of NZ_CANMIJ010000001.1, forward strand.
CATGGGCCAGCAAGGACACGCGCAAGCTCAACGACTTTCAGTCCTGCTAGCGGTGCCTTTGGATTGCGAGGCTCATCCAGCCACATTCGCTTAGCTTACCGCCAAAGCGACTTCGTAACTCGCAGTCGTCTTGGCGGCGATCTCGTCTGCGGTAACGCCCGGCGCTGTTTCAATAAGGCGGAACCCAGCTTCTTTGGCGGGGCGATGGAACACGCCAAGATTTGTAATGATCATGTCGACCACACCTGCGCCGGTCAGGGGCAGCGAGCACTCTGGAATAAATTTCGGAGAGCCATCTTTTGCGTTGTGGTCCATCACAACGATGATCTTTTTCACGCCGGCGACGAGGTCCATCGCGCCGCCCATGCCTTTGATCATCTTACCAGGGATCATCCAATTGGCGATATCGCCGTTCTCTGCAACTTCCATCGCGCCAAGTACGGTCAGATCAATATGACCGCCGCGGATCATTGAGAAGCTCGTGGCGCTGTCAAAATAGGCGCTGTGCGGCAGCTCGCTTATCGTCTGCTTACCTGCGTTGATCAGATCAGGATCAACTTCATCGTCATACGGAAACGGACCGATGCCGAGCATGCCGTTCTCGCTTTGCAGAGTGACGAGCATCCCTTCGGGAATGTGGTTGGCGACCAGCGTCGGGATGCCGATACCAAGGTTGACGTAGTAGCCGTCTTGCAGCTCCTTGGCAGCGCGCGCTGCCATTTGATCGCGGGTCCATCCGATTGCGTCTTGCGTCATCAGTCTTGCTTTCCGTCTGGGGTTTGCGCGGCGAGCGTATCTTTTGCTGCCTCGTCGTTCACGGGTCTGGCCGGCGTATCTGGGCCGATCAGGAACCAGCCATTGTTGATCAACCGCTCGAGCGCCAATGCCGAATCTCGGTTGTTCAGATAATCATATAACTCGTCGAAATCTCGCCGGTTGTCCCCTGCGATGGCCAAAAGGCAAGTTTCGCTCGAAAATTCCTTGCGGCGGGTTTGCTTGCGATCACCGGGATAACGCATCAGCAGCAGCGTATCATCACCAAGAGGATCTAAACCGGATTGGGTTAAAGCGCTGCGAATGATATCTGCATCTGCGGCCGAATTGCCAGAGATCCAAGCGATGGTGACGCCTTCACTGCGCAGAACGCGCAAGCTCAGGGCGATCGAAGTCGATGTTGGCAGCGGAGAATTGGTTGAGAAGTTCTCATCACCGGGGTCGAGATCGATCAGGACTGCTGGTTCGCGCGGATCACCTGATGCGCATTCGATACGCTCTCCATCCAGCGCCGATGGATCGCGGAGCACAGCGGATGGCAGTGCCTCTTCGACCTCGGCAAAACGGAATGCTTGGCGCGTCGAATAACGAATAAACTCTGCGAGACGAGGTGATTGTATCGACCGATCAACGACGGCGGGTGCGGGTGCGGCTGCTGCTCGAGTTGACTCAACATTCGTGTCTGTTGCCAGTTCAGTAGCGCTTGGTGTCCCGCCTGCTGGTATGGATGCGGTCGTCTCTGCGAGTTCGGCGGCTTGCGGCGCTTGTGTATCAACCATCACTTCGCCGTCTGTTTGCGAACGTGCGAGAGCGCCGCCTGCGACAAGCGGAATGGCCGCAACTATGCACCCTTGCAGCGCAAAGGCTGCGAGCATGAGTAAGATCAAGGACGGAACGCGGGACGGAATTACGCCTGCTCCCGCTCACGCGTGGTGCGAAACTCGATCTGCTTATCGTAGGGCGCTCCGACGATCATGCGGTTTACGAAAACACCAGGTAGGTGGATGTCATCCGGGTTCAGTGTGCCCGGGGGAACGATCTCTTCGACTTCGGCGATGCAGACCTTGCCGCAAGTCGCCGCCGGTTGATTGAAATTTCGAGCTGTCTTTCGAAAGATCAGGTTGCCAGTCTCATCCGCTTTCCACGCTTTGATAATCGCGAGATCAGCGAAAATGCCGCGCTCCATAATGTAAGTGGAGGTCACACCGTCAGCGTCTTCGAACTCTTTGTGTTCTTTGCCCTCGGCAACTTGCGTGCCGACGCCCGTCTTGGTGTAAAAGCCGGGAATACCAGCGCCGCCTGCACGCATGCGTTCCGCCAATGTGCCTTGCGGGCAAAATTCAACTTCAAGTTCGCCAGCAAGGAATTGGCGTTCAAACTCCTTGTTCTCGCCAACATAGGACGAAATCATTTTTTTGACCTGCCGCGTTCTAAGCAGCTTTCCGATTCCTTCATTGTCGATGCCCGCGTTGTTGCTGGCGAAGGTCAGACCGTTTGCGCCGTTGTCACGGATCGCGTCGAGCAAACGTTCCGGTATGCCGCAAAGCCCAAATCCGCCAGCAGCGATCGTGATGCCGTCCTTGATCACACCATCAAGTGCGCTGGCGGCGTCGGAGTAGAGTTTGCTCATATTGTGTACCTGCTCGTGCGAAAATTGTGCGGGCAAGGGGACCCGATTGCCGTTACGTGCGTAATGTTTCTAACGAGCACTGTCACGTGCCGTAATGACGGGGCTTCAGATAACCAACGCGAATGCTGCGCCGCACAATCTCTCGGAAAATATTGCATATCAAATCAACCAATGCCTAAATTTGTGGCAGTTTGATTGCGTGAATTTGCGCAAAAATTTCCAAATCGGCCGAAATGTTGCGTAATTTGCACCTAATTGTGTGTCTTTCGCACTTGCGAAGTGTGAGCGTGTGCAGCATATCCCTAGTTGCCTTTTAGGCACCCTCTCCCAAACTTTCTCAGCCCGGCCTTTGTGCCGGGCTTTTTTCTGTCTGTCTCAGAATCCGCGTAAGTCCTTGGCCACGGTTACCCTTTGTATTTAGCAATTTGAGCGAGCAGGCTTTTTTCTCATGCGCGTATGTTGCTACGGGTGGCAGTGAGAGAACGAATCGAAGTGTTCGAGAGGAAGAGTAATTCATGGCAGATGCCGAACCCGCCACTCCCACCCGCACTGCGCGCCTACAGGTTGCCCCTGCGCGGCAGGAAGAATCTGGTCAGGGCATCGCACGCATGCCCCGTTCGGCATTCCAGGCCCTTGGCATCACTGAAGGTGATGTTGTTGAAATTACGGGCAAGCGGACGACCGCCGCCATTGCGATGGCCGCATATGCAGAGGACGACGCACTAGAAGTTGTCCGCCTCGACGGCCTCCAGCGCGGCAACGCCGAAGCTGCATCTGGTGAGCATGTCGAGGTAACGGTGGCGCAATCACGTCCGGCGACCCGCGTTGTCTTTGCACCGGCGCAGCGCGAAATGCGTCTGCAGGGACCGACACAGGCACTGAAACGCAACTTTTTCCGCAAGCCCCTGGTTGCCGGTGATCTTGTTGCTACCACTGGCCAGCAGCCGGTACAGAATATGCCGCCTGATGTACGCCAGCTTTTACGCGCACCAGCTTATGCGCTGACCCAGATCCGCCTTTCCGTTGCATCGACCAGCCCAAAAGGCATCGTGCACATCGATGAAAACACCGAAGTTGAGCTGCGTGCTGATTTCGAGGAACCGCGTGATGCACGCGGCGCGGTCAATTATGACGATGTAGGCGGAATGGAAGAGACCATTCAGGCTTTACGTGAGATGGTCGAACTGCCGCTCCGCTATCCAGAATTGTTCACACGCCTTGGTGTTGACCCGCCCAAAGGGGTTTTGCTCCACGGCCCTCCCGGAACCGGTAAAACGCGGCTTGCGCAAGCGGTCGCGAATGAAAGCGATGCTGAATTCTTCACCATCAATGGACCTGAAATCATGGGTTCGGGTTACGGTGAAAGCGAAAAGAAGCTGCGTGAGGTGTTTGAAGAGGCCACTCGCGTCGCGCCAGCGATTGTATTCATAGACGAAATCGATTCCATCGCGCCCAAACGCACGCAGGTGCCCGGTGAGGCGGAGAAGCGACTTGTTGCGCAATTGCTGACGCTGATGGACGGGCTTGAGGCGCGTGCCAATCTTGTGGTCATCGCGGCGACCAACCGGCCTGATGCAATCGACGAAGCGCTGCGCCGTCCGGGTCGTTTTGACCGTGAAATTGTTATTGGCGTGCCAGACCAAGGTGGCCGCCGCGAAATCCTTGCGATTCATACTCGCGGGATGCCGCTTGAAGAGGCGGTCAACCTCGATGAACTGGCCCGCGTGACGCACGGCTTTGTCGGAGCGGATATCGCAGCTCTCGCGCGGGAGGCAGCGATCGATTCCGTCCGTCGCATCATGCCGCGCCTTAACTTAGACGAACGCACCATTCCGCAGGATGTACTCGAAGATCTGTGCGTTACCCGCGATGATTTCTTCTCAGCCCTGAAGCGCGTTCAACCATCCGCCATGCGCGAAGTCATGGTGCAGATGCCAGATGTGGGTTGGGACGATATTGGCGGTGTGGGCGATGCAATCGACAAGCTGAAGGAGGGCATCGAACTTCCACTGAAGAACCCAGAAGCGTTCAGGCGTTTGGGCATCCGACCAGCAAAGGGTTTCTTGCTCTATGGTCCACCCGGCACTGGTAAAACCCTGCTTGCAAAAGCCACCGCCAAAGAGGCGGATGCGAACTTCATTTCGATGAAAAGCTCTGATCTATTGTCGAAATGGTATGGTGAGAGCGAACAACAGATCGCGCGGCTATTTGCTCGCGCTCGGGCTGTCGCGCCTTGCGTCGTCTTCATCGACGAGATTGATAGTCTCGTTCCTGCGCGCGGGAGCGGGCAAGGCGAGCCGCAGGTTACCGGCCGTGTGGTGAACACGATTCTTGCCGAAATGGACGGGCTCGAAGAGTTGCAATCGGTGATTGTTGTAGGCGCAACCAACCGCCCAACGCTGGTGGACCCTGCACTGCTGCGTCCAGGCCGTTTCGACGAGCTTGTTTATGTTGGAACGCCTGACGCCGAGGGGCGCGAGCATATCTTGAGCATCCACACGTCGGGCATGCCGTTGGCCAAAGATGTCGACCTCAAAGAAGTCGCGAAACGTACCGACCGGTTTACCGGTGCCGATCTCGAAGACGTGGTTCGCAGGGCTGGCCTTGGTGCATTGCGCCGGGTTGGCGGCGAGGTGAAAGAGGTCGCGGCGGAAGACTTTGAGGAGGCTCTCAAAGATTCCCGCGCGACCGTCACATCCCGAATGGAAGCCGAATATCGCAAGATGCGCGGCGAGCTTAAGAAACGCGCCGCAGAAGCGAACCCTATCGGATTCTTTGCACCGGATACTTTGGAACCGACGCGCGCGAAGAAACACGACTAGTCAGGCTTAAGGCGCGGCGGCCTCTCCAGCTTTTGGGAGGCCGCCGGGGACTTCCAACCTGTGACGGATCAACGCGTCAGGCATTTCTTCGCGAAGCCAATCCAGCATGTGTTCGCGCGTGTCACAGCGCAGCTGCCACAATTGGCCAATCGTCTTGGAGCTCATCGACAAGCGAAGCTCTATACTTTCAGGATAGGCCTCAGTCATCAGCATGGCGAGATTGCGACCGTCAAACAGCGAATGCGCTTTCACAAACCGTTCGAACTCTTCGCGGATCGGCGCAACTTGGGCAGCAGGATCGAGGTGAAGGAACACTGGGCCAGTTAGCTCTTCATTGCTGCGCGACCAGTTTTCAAAACTGTCATCAAGGAAGCGGCTGGTCGGTACGATGACCACCCTTTCGTCCCAAGTGCGAAGGACCACAAATGACATTTTCATCTGCTCAACGCGGCCAGCTTCACCGTCTACTTTGACAAGGTCGCCAAGGCGCATCGGCTCTGTCAGAGCGATCTGTATTCCTGAAATAAGCGATTTGAGCGCAGGCTGCGCCGCCGCGCCGATGGCGAGCGCTGCGAGGCCTGCCGATGCAAGCATAGTCGTGCCGATGGAGCGAACGGACGGGATCGCAAACAACATCAGTCCAATAGTGATTACAATAATTGCGAAGGTCGCCACACGCGATAACACCGCAATGCGTGTCTTACGGCTTCGCATTGCCACAGGGTCATCGTGAATTTCCATTTTGGCTTCGAGGCCAGCGGTAAAGGCGCGAACGACGTTGAACGCGATCCAGCCAAGTAGCGCCGGGCGGAGAAATTGAGCGAGCGGCTCCCACACTAGGCCGAGCGTAGCGTCGATCTGTGCCGCAATTGTCACGCCAATCGCGATGAATGACCATTTTATAGGCGAGCGGACACGGTTGATCAGCAGATCGTCAATGTCGTTGTCGGACATCTGGGTAAGCCGGTTAACCAGCCCGAAAACGACGCGATACGCGATATAAGATAAAATGACCGAGACTGCGACTATGATCGCGGAAAGCGCGAGGTCATAGGCCAGGACGTCCCAATCCATATCCCAAGTTTGGGGGTTTAGACTGTTTAGCATGCGGTCCACGTATGAGGCATACTCTTATGCTTCAACCCCAAGCCGGATAATTCGCGCGTTATGTGGGGCACTGCCATTTGCATTGGTCCCGCCTTAACTCAAGTCTTGTGGTAGCCTGAACGGCTTAAGAGACTAATGGGCAGCATCCCAAGACATGCCAGTTCCGATGTCGATGGCTAGCGGCACATCGAGTGTGACAGCGGGCAGGGCTGCTTCCGCCATCACTCGCTCGATCACAGCAGAGGCTCTCGCAACGTCACCCTCGGGAAGTTCAAAAACAAGTTCGTCGTGAACCTGCAACAGCATTCGGGTGTCACCTAACCCTTCTGCGCGAAGCGCAGGGAGCATCCGAACCATCGCACGTTTGATGATGTCGGCGCTGGTCCCTTGGATCGGCGCGTTGATGGCTGCGCGCTCGCTTCCTTGTCGTTCGGCCTGATTCTTTGATTTGATCCGGGGGAACCATGTTTTGCGGCCAAATAGGGTCTCCGAATACCCTCGCTCGCCAACCGTCTCCAGTGTTTCTGCGATGTACCGCTGGATCCCGGGAAAGCGTTTGAAGTAAGTGTCAATCATGTCCTGCGCTTCGTCGGGCTCCACTTCGAGACGGCCAGCAAGCCCCCAGCGCGAAATGCCGTAAAGAATCGCGAAATTGATCGTTTTGGCTTGAGCGCGTGTGTCGCGTGTCACATCACCGAACATCTCGGCAGCTGTGCGGGAATGAATGTCCTCACCCTTTGCAAAGGCGTCTTTCAGCGTGTCGACGTCGGCCATGTGCGCGGCCAGCCGCAATTCGATCTGCGAATAGTCGGCGGCGAGCAAGACATTGCCGCTTTCAGGAACGAAGGCCTCACGAATTTGGCGACCGATGGCGGTGCGGATTGGAATGTTTTGCAAGTTCGGATCGGTTGAGGATAGCCGCCCGGTTTGTGCGCCGCTGAGGCTATAGCTTGTATGAACCCGCTGCGTATTAGGATTGATCGCCTCTTGCAAAGCATCGGTGTAGGTGGATTTGAGCTTTGAGAGCTGCCGCCATTCAAGCACTTTGTTCGCAATTGGTGCACCATCGCTGGATAGCCGTTCGAGCACGCTTTGGTCGGTTGAATATTGCCCGCTTTTGCCTTTCTTGCCGCCTTTGTATCCGAGCGTGTCGAACAGGATTTCACCAAGCTGCTTTGGGCTGCCGACTGTGAATTCCTTTCCGGCGAGTGCATGCACTTCGCCTTCGAGCCGTCCGATCTCTTTGGCAAATTCCTCCGAAAGCCGCGCCAATTGCGGGCGATCCACCTTGATGCCTTCGCGCTCCATTGCTGCGACTACGGGAATGAGAGGGCGATCGACCCGTTCGTAAACTTTGCTGCCGCCTTCGATAGCGATCCGCGGTTTAAGGTGTTGGTACAACCGCCACGTGACATCGGCATCTTCGGCCGCGTATTCGGTTGCTCGGTCCAACGGAACTTCGCCGAAGGGGATCTGTTTCTTGCCAGTACCGCAGACTTCTTTGAAGCTGAGCGGGGTGTGATCCAGATGACGCTGGGAAAGCTCGTCCATCCCGTGGCCGCCGCCCATGCCTTCGCCGCGACCCGCATAAAGATCAAAGCTCATGATCATCGTGTCTTCGATCGGCGAAACTTCCACATCATAACGGGCGAGGACGTTGAGATCGTACTTCCCGTTTTGAAAAATCTTGGTGATGCTGGGGTCCGAGAGCATCGGTTTGAGCGCCGCCAAAGCTGCAGTCCGGTCCACCTGTTCTGGTGTTTCAGACAGCAAATCGGTTCCGCCATGGGCGAGCGGGATATAGCAGGCATCGTTAGCGCCCAATGCCAAACTGATACCCACAAGATCCGCCTGCATCGCATTGAGGGATGAGGTTTCGGTATCGACCGCAACCAGCCGTGCGTCCGTCGCGCGCTGCGCCCATGTTTGAAGTCGCTCTAACGATTGCACGGTCTCATAGGCGCTGCGATCGACTGCCGGCATGTCCGGCAATTCCTGACGATTCCCAGCAACATCGCCGGCGTCGCCTGTCATATCAGCTGTTTCAGGGTGAAGGTTGTTCGGTCGTTCTGGACTGCCGCTGCCTTTGCCGAGACGCTTCAGCAAAGATGTAAAGCCGTGATGTTCTAGAAATGCAGCAAGGGGCTCTTCCGGAATCTTCTCAATCCGCATTTCTTCAAGTGGCTGCGGGATGTCGCAGTCCTCTTTAAGCGTGACGAGAACGCGGCTCATCTCGGCATCATCGCGGCCTTCCAGCAAGCGCTCTTTAAGTTTGGATTTTTTCATTTCCGGCGCAAAGTCGAGCGCCGCAGTGAGTGATCCATGCTCAGCAATCAGCTTGCTCGCCGTCTTTGGGCCAACGCCGTAAATGCCTGGAATATTGTCGACACTGTCGCCCATCAAAGCGAGCACATCACCCACAAGCTCTGGCTTTACTCCGAACTTTTCTTCGACTTCCGGGATGTAGATGCGCGCGCTCTTCATCGTGTCGAGCATATCAATTCGTGCGCCATCAACTTCGCCAATAAGCTGCATCAAATCCTTATCTGATGAAACAATCGTGACATTCCAGCCCTGTCGCTGTGCCTCGCGGGCATAAGTCGCGATAAGGTCATCTGCTTCCAATCCCGCCTCTTCGATGCACGGGAGGCTGAAGGCGCGTGTCGCATCGCGGATCAATGGAAACTGCGGGCGCAGATCTTCTGGCGGCTCAGGCCGGTTGGCCTTGTATTCAGGATAAATGTCATTGCGAAATGAATGCGAGCTTTTGTCCAGAATGACCGCGAGGTGGGTCGGGCCGTCCGCCGCGTCGAGATCATCCGCGAGCTTCCACAACATCGTTGTGTAGCCATAGACTGCGCCGACAGGTGTACCTTCGGGGTTCGTGAGCGGGGGGAGGCGATGATAGGCTCTGAAAATGTAGGACGAGCCGTCGACGAGGTAGAGATGCTGTTGCTGAGACATGGTGCTGCACTAGCATCAGGTGCAGTCTTGCGTAAGCCGGTTTGGCGCTCGGCTGACTTTGCGCGCGGCCCATCCGAATTGTGTCGGGATTAAGGCTGAAATAAGGCGATTTTGCCTCATTTTACTTGCATTGCCACAATCCGGCCACTATTTGACGTTGCAGAGCCGGGGGTCAGACGTCGGCTTTGGTGCGGAAGGGAAAATTCCGCTGCACCCAATTTATCGCTGAATAAGGATTATTATTATGCGTAAGATCGTTCTTGCTGCCGCAGTTGCTACTTCGGCTCTTGGCCTTGCTGCTTGCGGCGAAACCGCTGACAAAGCTGGTGAAATGGGCGACGCAATGGCTGCAGACGCTCAGTCGGTTGCTGATGATGCGACTGCTGCTGCTGGCGACGCTGCCGATGCAACTGGTGAAGCTGTTGAAGGCGCTGCCGACGCAACTGCTGAAGCTGCAAACGACGCCGCGACTGCTGTTGAAGGCGCTGCTGAAGAAGCCGCTGCCGACGCTGAAGAAGCAATGACCGCTGAGTAATTTACTCGCGGTTTGAACGCGCCGCTTTGCGGTGCGTTAGGCAAAAGAAAAGGCGGTGCCGTAAGGCGCCGCCTTTTTCTTTGCACAATCAATCTATGATCTAGCCGCCGTTGCGCGGTGCGCTTGTCCAGTTCTGTGGCTGGCCTGACGTTTGCGCAGAGAATCCATAATAGAGTGCCCGGGTGATCTCGGCGATCCGCTCGTCACGCATCTTACGAGCTGTGCGCTTATTGCGCGCTTCATCGGCCAAGTTTGCACTTTGGCCAGTGACATAGATTGCGGCGGCCACAACTCGGCCGTCAGGTAAGCGGAAGACGCCGATATCGCTGGCGGTCCTGCTCAACGTCCCGGTCTTATGAGCAAGCCGCGCGCTTTCGGGCAGAGCAGCGGTCATACGCCTTTTACCGGTGGTCGTCTCTTCAAGGGCTGACATCAAAAGTCCGCGGCTGCGCGAACTCAACCAGCGGCCCTGATAGATACCAGCGACGAGTAAACCCATTGTCCGCGGCGAAGCGGAGTCGCGCGGATCAATCCACTCCACAGGATCATATTCGCCGTCATCACGGACTAGCGTGGCAATGTCGCGCGACAGCTGAAAATTCTCGAAACCCTTGTTGCGCATCCATTTGTTGACTTCTTCTGGACCACCAACCACGCGCAGCAACGCATCAGTGCAACTGTTACAGCTTTTGCTGATCATCAAACTGATCAGTTCCCAGGCAGCCACTTCGTTGCCAGTTCGAACTGGCGCGCGCGTGCTCGAATACTTCTTCGATCTAACCGGGATCATCAAAGGGAATTTATCGGAGAGGTTCCATTTGCCTTTATCGACGCCATCCAGAAAAACTGCAGCGACCGCCACTTTGCTGGTCGATGCCATCGGGAAACGTTGATCGCCCAAAACCGAGATCTCTTTCCCAGTTTCTAGGTCGATGGCGTAAACGCCAATCCGTCCGCGATCACCATCAGCCAATTGTACGATCCGACGTTCAAAATCGCTTTGGTAAACAGCCTCGAAGGTCTGCGGTTCGCGCATTTCAGTGCCGAAGGCGCTATCAAAGCTCGAATTAAGCTCATTGCCTTGACGATCATCCGCCGATGCGGAGTTTGGCAGTGCAGCCAAAGACAAAACTGCAGCGGTGAGCGCAACAAAAGGGCGACGAATTTTATTTAGCATGCGGCAGTGTTACTCTGGTTATGGTTGCCAGTAACTTAATGTCGGATTCTTGATCGCCCTGATTCGTCGCGGCAAGCATTCGATTCATCGCTTGCGACGAATGGTGCGCCGCGAGCGACCGGATTCACTATTCAGACGACAAGGGCGTTGTTTTTGGAACTGTGACGCACGTCATCGGTTCCGAAAAGGAGTTTGTCGATCCTTCGCCATGGGGGCTTGACTGTGCAGCCCTTGGCGGCTGTTTATGCGTAAATACGCTTAATTACGGGGCCTTCATGACAACAACGACCAACGCAATTCTCACGTCGCGTGCGATCTTCACCGCTATGCTGCTGGGCAGCTCAAGCCTCACTTTCGCGCAAAGTGCGCCAATTGTGCAGCCCGGTGCACCCGGGCAGGCCAGCAAAACGCTTAGTGCTGAAGAAGCGACAAAGCTTGCTGCGTCGAAATACACGCTGGCAGATGTGAAGTTCATGCAGGGCATGATCGTTCATCACGAACAAGCCGTTGTGATGTCAGAGCTGGTGGATGACCGCACCAATAATGAGGATGTTGTTTCGATTGCAGGCCGCATTCTTGCAAGCCAAGCTGACGAAATTGAATTTATGAAAGAATGGCTGTCTGATCGCGGCGAGCCTGCGATGATGCCTGGCATGGCGGATCACGCTGGCCATATGCATCACATGATGGCCGGCATGGCATCGCCAGAGCAGATGGCTGCGCTCGGGGCCGCACAAGGCACAGAATTTGATCGCCAGTTCCTAACTCTGATGATTGCGCACCACGAAGGCGCAGTCGATATGGTCGATGACTTGCTGCGTCAGCCAGGCAGCGCATCTGATCCGATCCTGTTCCGTTTTGTCGGAGACATTGAAAGCGACCAAACCACCGAGATTGATCGTATGGACGGCATTCTCGCTGCGCTTTCAATTGATCCACGCGCCTCGCTTGCATCCGGCTTTGATGATGCAGGCGAAGCAATCATGAACCTTCGCATGGTCGCGAGCCTGCGGAAACCGGCAGGATTTTTCGATCCAGAGAATCCGTCCGATCTGCGTGCAGTCGTACCGCCGCGCGAAGATGAAAAGGCTGAGGACACTGTTGAGGACGCAGCGAATGCAATCGTCGGCGCAGTTCTGGGCGCTTTGACTGGAGGCGGTGCTGCTGAAGAAGCGGCTGATCCTGAACGCGAAGAGGAAGAGAGCCTCACCCAGTTTGCCGAGCGCACACCGCTTCTCGATTTTGCTAATACGGATATGGCGTTCTTTGACGACATCATGCTCGCTGGCAACTATCACGGCTTTAACCTCTATCGCCTCGGCGAAGACGGTGCGCCAAACTTGCTGAGTTCAGTCGTATGCCCCGGCGGCCAAGGCGACGTTTCTGTCGTTGGCAACATCCTGATCATGAGCGTCGAACAAACACGCGGCCGGGTCGATTGCGGTCTTCAAGGCGTCGAAGGCGATGTTAGCGAGGAGCGTTTCCGCGGACTGCGGATTTTCGACATCTCTGACGTTACTCGCCCGCGCCAAGTTGGCGGCGTTCAGACCTGTCGCGGAAGTCACACACATTCGGTTGTCAGCGCGGATGCGGACAAGATCATTGTCTACAATTCGGGCACTTCGCGTGTCCGCGAACAGGATGAGCTTGCCCGCTGCATCGATAACCCGTCGGACAGCCGCACTGCGCTATTCAGCATTGACGTGATCGAGATCCCGATTGCCAATCCTGCTGCCTCGCGCATTGTCAGCAGCCCACGCGTTTTTGCCGATCAGGAAACTGGCGAGATCGCTGGTCTATGGCTGGGCGGTGATAGCGGTGAAGGCACACAGCGCACTTCGCAGACGAACCAATGCCATGACATCACTGTCTTCCCAAGCCTCAATCTCGCAGCAGGGGCGTGTTCAGGCAACGGCATCCTGATGGACATCTCCGATCCGATGAATCCCGTCCGTATCGATGCTGTTTTCGATAAAGGCTTTGCTTACTGGCACTCGGCGACATTCAACAATGACGGCACCAAAGTCATCTTCACCGATGAATGGGGTGGTGGCGGACGCCCGCGGTGCAAGGCATCCGATCCGATGACATGGGGCGCGAATGCGGTCTACGATATCAAAGACGGTAAGCTGGAATTCCGCAGCCATTACAAGATGCCCGGTCCACAGGGCGACACAGAAAATTGCGTCGCTCATAACGGGTCGATTATCCCAGTTCCGGGCCGCGATCTGTTTGTTCAGTCTTGGTACCAAGGCGGCATCAGCGTCATGGACTTCACCGACAGCTCAAACCCGGTCGAGATTGCTTATTTTGATCGCGGTGCAATCAGCACAGAGCAACTTGTGGTCGGCGGGTACTGGTCGTCTTACTGGTACAATGGCCGCATCTACGGAACCGAAATCACGCGCGGCATCGATGTATTCGCGCTTGAGCCAAGTGAGTATCTGACGGCGGCAGAGGTCGAGGCTGCTGAAGCCGCTTCATACGCTAACACCCGCTTTAACCCGCAAACTCAAACGCAGGTCACTTGGGATGCAGACACAATCGAAGCTGCAGCGGCGAGCCGTAAGGGCGGCTAAGTCTAGCTGAGGCAGACACAAAAAGGGGCGGGGTAGCATACAGCTATCCCGCCCCTTTTGCGTTTCAATTGAAGTGATTTAAGCTGCCTTCACGCTCTCGATCCATTGATCGACGCGCTTTTCAAGGATCGATAGCGGCAGGGCACCCGCACCCAGAACGGTATCGTGGAAACCGCGAATATCGAAATCTTCGCCAAGCTCTTTTTCAGCCTTCCCGCGAAGTTCCTGAATACGGATCATACCGATCTTATATGAGGTCGCCTGGCCCGGAAGCACAAAATAACGGCGCACTTCGGAGCGCGCGACTGTTTCGGGATTGGGCGAATTTTCGAGGCAATAAGCAACCGCCTGATCTTCGGACCAGCCTTTTGAGTGGATGCCCGTATCAACAACCAGGCGAATGGCGCGCCACATCTCGCTCTGCAAACGGCCAAAATCGGAATAGGGGTCTTGGTACCCGCCCATTTCCTTCGCCAGTGCCTCCGAATAGAGGGCCCAACCTTCGCCATATGCCGAGATAAAGCCGCCTTGTGAGCGGAATTTCGGGATGCCTTCAAGCTCTTGAGCGATCGAAACCTGCATGTGGTGACCCGGATTGCCTTCGTGATAGGCAATCGCCTCAAGCGGCGGGATCGGCATCGCACTCATGTCTGAAAGGTGGGCGTAGTAAATGCCCGGACGTGAGCCGTCAGGTGTTCCGGGGCGGTAATGCTGCGCGGCGCCATCCTGCTCGCGGAATGCTTCGACGCGGCGAACCTCAAGCGGAGCCTTGGGCAGGGTGCCGAAAAATTCCGGGAGGCGCTTGGTCAGCTCATCGATGTGCATGGTTGCGCGGTCGATATAGGCCTGCGCTCCGGCTTCATCGTTAGAGAAGAAAAACTGGTCATCTTCGCGGGTGAAGACGAAAAATTCCTGCAGCGTACCTTCAAAGCCGACCTGATCTTTGATCGCTTCCATTTCGGCGCGGATACGGGCAACTTCGTTTAAACCAATGTCATGAATTTCATCCGCAGTGAGGTTTGTCGTCGTCATTACACCGAGGTTATAATTGTAGAAATCGGAGCCGCTGGGAAGCTCGCTTACGCCTTGTGCTAGGTCCGATGTGTTGGCGCGATCTTCGGTGAACCATTCGATCACTCGCGAATAGGCGGGAGCCATCGTATCGGTGAGGGCGGTACGAGCTTGTTCGCGCAACTCATCGGCGCGTTCATCAGTGATTGTGCCATCCGCAACCAGTTTTTCGAGATGCGCTTCACTGCCTTCCCAAAGCGCGGAAACGGCATCGCTTTTATCAAACGGGGCGCCGCTGATTAGTTTCTGAGATTCCTCAATCACGGCATCATAAGCAAAACGCGGCGGGCGTGTTCCCGCTTCGGCATTGTTCTGTGCGCGAGCCAATAGCTGGTCCATCGCTGTCCCGATTCCGCCCAGCCGTGCGATGAATGCGGTCATATCGCTTTCGCTTTCCACCGTATGTTGGCTCAAGAGGAAGCTTGGCAGAGCGGTGTGCGTGCCATTCATTTGCGTCAGGATGTAATCGTTATCGGCATATTCCAGAGCCCGCTCAGCTTGCTCTTTGCGGAACTGCCACATGTCCCATGAAATTTTGGCTTCGTCCTCTAATTGATCGTAATCAAAATTGGCTTCCATCTCCGCTGTCGCAGCCTGCCACCAGCGCAGCTGTTCTTGTTGGGCGGCAAGACTGAGATCATCAATCTTGTCGTAATCGGTTTTCATCCCAAGCGCGGTTTGGCGAATTGGGCTGAACGCGAGTTCTTCCTGAAATTTCTCATCAAACCATGCGTTCAGGCACTCAGTTTGAGTGGTCGCGCATGCGAGCGTTTCAACGGTTGGATTCATCAAGTCGCAGCCAGTCACTGCAACAGATGCCATCAGAAGGGCTGCGAATTTCGTTTTCATGGTTCGGAAGTTCCCCAGTTTGTTTCGTTTGTTGCAAGTTACTCTGGGCCAGTTGGGCCAAAATAGAAAGTCAGTGATGGATGGAGAGCCCATGTCCGGCGACGAAGGACCTTTTTCGCCATCATTTAGCAGCAGAAGTCTCAGCCATTTGCGGAGCGCCTCGGTCGGCAAGTTTAAACAACCGCCTAACGCGCTCGTTCGGTTTAAGGTTGCCGGACGGATAGTGCTTTTGATGGAGTGCGCGCAGGCGATCCATATCGGTTTGGTCGAGGCTATCCGCGAATTCAGGGACGATGGCGCTCTTGCCCCAATGCGGGCGGATGTGGTCAAATTCGAACAACACTTCGCGTTGAAGGCGTTCAAGCCAAGCGTAATCGCGCGTGTCAGCAAACAGATCAATGGCCACCGTCGGGCCTTCGTAATTGCCCGCAAACGGGAGGGCCGATTTATCGCTCAGTTCGCGCACTCCGATCAGGCTTTTGAGGTGAAACCTTAGAGAGCGCCATTTGTCGGTCTCGACCATGATAAATTTGACGACCTCTTCGGCACGATCAATAGGCACGTGGAACGCCAAATTGTACGCGGTGTGTGTTGTCGAAAACAGGCCCGTCAGAATATCTGGAGAGCGCTGACTTTTGAGCAGCGGCTCTGGATCATAGAGGTAATCGAGGTCGCGTTCATCGGTGATGGTGCGCCGGTGATTGCGGATATCGATCCGATCCGCCAGCCTTTGGAGCGGCCTGCGCAGTCGAGGGAAAATCCGATCAATCGCCCAATATCTTTCGATGATAAACATCGCCAATCTCGCCCATGAAAACAGGCTAGGTTTGGTTCTTTGCGCCAATTTCCCCACGCTCGCGGGGCGCAGAGTGTGGAGCATAATGAGCGGGTCTTTGGGGTCGCTGTAGGGCACCACAGCCCACGATGTGGCGATAGAACCTTTCTTCAGCTTCTCTTTCTTGGAAAGGCGCGTGATCCATGCGTCAGACTGGTAGCTTACGAGCTTGGTTGCCTCCAATGTGACGCTGATGATCGGGCCAATCGTACCAAACGAAACCACTGCGTAGGGGAAGTCGGGTTCGCCGCGCTTGAGTGTCACGGGCCGCCCCGAGCCATCCAAGAAGGTTAGTTCGGTTACGCTGTCGGCCATTGTCGCTTTCGCGCCATATCCATGGGTGCCCGTTACCAGAGCGCCGATGACCGTTTGCGCCATGTAGTTACCGCTGTTGAACATCTTGAGATCGTCATCGAGAAGCTTGCGTTTCAGCTCTTCAATGGTGGTTGATGGGCCGCATTTTATTGTTCCATCAACGGGATAACAATCGCAGCTGTCGAGCGTGGATTTCCCCATGAGCACAGCATTGCGATCGGGCACGATCTGCACACCATTATAGCTGTGCGATTGACCAACACAGCAATATTCATTGTCGCGTACGAAATCTGCGAGCTTTTCGTCAGAGGTGAACCGATGCGGAATGACGTCCCCGAAAAAGACCTTCATCCATGAATGGACTCGGATCGCTTCCTTGTTGTTTAGGATTCGCTTCTTCGTCAGCCCCGGCAGGACTTTATCGAGTATGCTCATGACAATTCCCCAATTGCACCGAGCGCAATAATCGAAGAATCAGAGTGATATGGCAATCCACTTTCGCGCGGATTGCGCTGTCAAAAGAAAAGCCCCGCCGGAACACATGTCCGGCGGGGCTCTATTGTAAGCGTTGGAGACGGTTGGCTTAGAAGCCCATGCCGCCGCCCATACCGCCCATGCCGCCCATATCAGGCATTGCAGGGGCGCCAGCGCCGTCTTTTTCGGGGGCGTCGGTGATCGCCGCTTCAGTGGTGATTAGAAGGCCAGCAACCGAAGCTGCGTCCTGAAGTGCGGTACGAACAACCTTTGTTGGGTCGATCACGCCGGCTTCCACCAGATTTTCGTAGACGTCGGTTGCAGCATTGAAGCCCTGTGTTTCGTCGCCTTCGCGAAGAAGGTTACCCGAAACAACAGCGCCGTCGTGACCGGCATTCTCAGCGATCTGGCGAACAGGTGCCAGGATCGCACGGCGGACGATGTCCATGCCGCGGGTCTGGTCATCATTGTCACCCTTCAGGCCTTCGAGAACTTTCGAAGCATAAAGAAGTGCAGTACCGCCGCCAGGGACGATGCCTTCTTCAACAGCTGCGCGGGTTGCATGGAGCGCGTCATCAACGCGGTCTTTGCGTTCTTTCACTTCGACTTCCGAAGCGCCGCCCACTTTGATCACGGCAACGCCGCCAGCCAGTTTCGCGAGACGCTCTTGCAGCTTCTCACGGTCATAATCGCTGGTGGTCGCTTCCATCTGCGCTTTGATTTCGCCGACGCGCGCTTTGATGTCGTCCTGCGAACCCGCACCGTCAACGATGGTGGTGTTGTCTTTGTCGATGGTGACGCGCTTGGCTTCGCCGAGCATGTCGAGAGTGACTTTATCAAGCGTGATGCCCAGCTCTTCGCTGACCATTTCGCCCTTGGTCAGGATCGAAATGTCCTGAAGCATAGCTTTACGGCGATCGCCGAAGCCCGGAGCTTTCACTGCTGCAACCTTGAGGCCGCCGCGCAGCTTGTTGACCACGAGGGTCGCGAGCGCTTCGCCTTCGATGTCTTCAGCAATGATGAGGAGCGGACGACCGCTCTGCATGGCTGCTTCGAGAACCGGCAGCATAGCTTGCAGGCTCGACAGCTTGCCTTCGTTGATGAGGATGTATGGGTTTTCCAGTTCCACCGTCATCTTGTCAGGGTTGGTGATGAAGTATGGCGAAAGGTAACCGCGGTCGAACTGCATGCCTTCGACAACATCGAGTTCAAATTCGAGGCCTTTGGCTTCTTCGACGGTGATGACGCCTTCTTTGCCGACCTTTTCCATGGCTTCAGCAATTTTCTCGCCGACCTCTTTATCGCCATTGGCAGAAATTACGCCAACTTGTGCAACTTCCGACGATCCGGAAACTTCTTTCGAACGACCGACGAGGTCTGCAACAACCTTTGTCACCGCAGCGTCGATGCCGCGCTTAAGATCCATCGGGTTCATGCCAGCAGCAACTGCGGTCATGCCTTCGCGAATGATCGCTTGGCCCAGCACAGTTGCAGTGGTGGTGCCGTCACCGGCAAGGTCGTTGGTCTTCGACGCAACTTCCTTGAGCATTTGCGCGCCCATGTTTTCGAACTTGTCTGAAAGCTCGATTTCCTTGGCGACGGTAACGCCGTCTTTGGTGATGCGCGGTGCGCCGAAGCTCTTGTCGATGACAACGTTGCGGCCTTTCGGGCCGAGTGTCACTTTTACAGCGTTTGCGAGCGTGTCTACGCCCTTAAGGATGCCTTCGCGGGCATCGCGGCCGAACTTTACGTCCTTAGCAGCCATGATTGTTTCTCCTGAAAGAGTTGAATTGAATTAGAAAACTAATGGGTGCTCGGCTCAGCCGATCACGCCCATGATATCGCTTTCCTTCATGATCAGCAGGTCTTCACCGTCGATCTTGACTTCGGTGCCGGACCATTTGCCAAAGAGCACGCGGTCGCCAGCTTTGACGTCGAGTGCGACGCGGTTGCCACTGTCGTCACGAGCGCCGTCACCGGCGGAGACGACTTCGCCTTCGCTTGGTTTCTCTTGGGCTGAATCAGGAATGATGATGCCGCCAGCGGTTTTCTGGTCGGCTTCGATGCGGCGGACCACTACGCGGTCGTGCAACGGACGAAATGCCATAATCGATGACCTTTCAATTGAGTTGATGTGTCGATTGGCACTCCCCTCTTGAGAGTGCCAGCGAGGCGCATGTGGTTGTGCGCCGTGCCCGAGTCAACACTCGGGAGGTGAAATTTTTTCAGAAAATTTGGTCTTGTCAGGCGGGGTGGCGCGTCAGGCCCAGTTTCTCGCGCTGCATCCAGCGCCAAGTGAGCAATACTGCCGCCGATGACAGGCCGACGGCCAACCCGACCCACACGCCCACACCTTGGAGCGGTGTGAAGAAGCCAAGCCAGATAGAAAGGCCAATGCCCGGTACCCAATAGCTAAAGATTGCGATCCACATGGGCACGCGGGTGTCCTGCAAACCGCGCAGCGCTCCGGCGGCCACGGCTTGTACCCCATCGACCAATTGAAAGGCTGCAGCGAGGACAAGGTACTGCAATGCAAATCCAACAAGCGCTGCGTTCTTGGCTGCGTAGGGATCAACGTAGATTGAAAGCAAAGTGTAGGGAGCGAGCACCATCGCGCTGGCAGTGATCGCCATAAAGCCTGTGCCTATGGCCATTGCGACCCAACCAGCGCGCTGCGCGCCTACCGGGTCTCGCGCCCCATAAAAATAGCCGACGCGGATTGTCGCTGCTTGCCCGACACCAAACGGTATCTGGAACGCTAACGCAGCAAGCTGGAGCGCGACGGTGTGCCCGGCGAGTTCAGCCGCGCCAAATCGTCCCATCAAGAAAGCGGCGGCTCCGAAAATGCCGGCTTCTGCGGTAACCGTGAGCGCGATTGGTGTGCCGACCCGGATTATCTGCCAGAACCTCTGCCAGTCCGGCCGCCAGAAGCGGTAGAAGATGCGAAATCTCGCAAGAGCAGGGTCACGAAGAATTACGATGACGTACACGCCAAGCGTGAAGAGCGATGTGATGATCGTTGCCACCGCAGCGCCTGTCAGCCCCATTTCTGGTGCACCGAAATTGCCGAAGATAAATGCGTAATTGGCTCCGGCGTTCACAAAGATTCCGAGCCCCGTAATCGCGGTAGCAAAGATCGGACGACCGAGTGCTGAGACATAATAACGCAGAACCGCTGCGAGCAGCATTGGAACCATCGAATAGATAATAACGAGGTTGTACTCACGTGCCATTGCGATGATGGCAGGCTGCTGGCCTGTCGCGATCATGAGTGGCTCGAGCAGCAAACAGATGCCCATGCCGAGCACACCTGACGCTACAGCAAGCCAAAGAGCCATTCGCGTAGAGCGCCGCACGGGCCTAAACGATGGTGAGGACGAACCGAGCGCCTCTGCAATTAGCGGAGCGACCGCTCCGATCAGCGACGTCATTGCCCAAAGAACAAGGCCGAATAAGGAGACAGCTAAAGCCGAAGCTGCAAGCGGCTCATCACCTAGCCGCGCGATAAAAATCACGTCCACGGCATAGGTCAGCATTTGCAACAGGTTGGCGAGCGCAAGCGGTGTCGCGAGCATCAGTGTTGCTCGCAATTCCTGACCCCAACTGGGCGTTTCAAGAGGCTGTGTCTCACACATAAAGCCGTTCCGGATAG
Organism: uncultured Erythrobacter sp.; assembly: GCF_947497915.1. Classification (GTDB taxonomy): domain Bacteria; phylum Pseudomonadota; class Alphaproteobacteria; order Sphingomonadales; family Sphingomonadaceae; genus Erythrobacter. The sequence continues at coordinate 116,868 of NZ_CANMIJ010000001.1, forward strand.
GCGTTATGGCGAAATCGTCAAAGCGCGAAGCGTTTGCTCAAGCTCTTCGTTTGGTTGGTGCGGCACCCTAGCCACATCTTCATTTGCTCGCCGGGTGTCAGTGCTCCTTGAGCACGGTGTCAACTGGTGCGGCGAAAAGAATGCTGTCGTAGTTGACGAATTTGACGCCGCCGAAGCTTAACGCACAATTTGACGAAAGGGCGGCGCCATGGACGGCGCCGCCTTTTCTTAATCGGCAGAGTCAGATTGATCCGTAGAAATTTCTGCAAGGTCAGCGCCAATTGTTTTGGCGACATCTTCCCGAACTTTATCATTGTGTTCGTCGACGGTGCTGATGACTTCGCCCTTCTTGTCGAGCAGCAGTGCCGCCTCGCCCGATCCAACAGGAGCGAGTTTGACCATCAGAGGGCGCGGGGAAAGCGTGTTGCTTGCGCCGTTGCCGCCATCAACAGCAGCGCCGATACCGCCGCCTAACAAGATGTTGCCGAACGTCGATCCAGCCAGTCGTGACTGAACCAGCACATAAACGGGTTCATAGCCTTCTTTGGTAATATCGACGCGCGTGTCCGAACCTCGGCGAAGTTCCACTTCGCAAGGGGACTCGCACGTGAGACCATTCAAAAACGCAATATTCGCGCCTCCGGGATCTGTATCTGTTTGATAATCGACATTTGTGCCGTTCAGTACTGTTGCACAGCCGCTCAGGCTGAGGCCAGCAGCCATCGCTGTGATAGCGATTCCGATCTTCATTGGTTGTTTCCCCTGATTGTGACCCTCAAGTTTGGATCGGCAACAGGCGTAGGCGAAGCGATGTGGCAGGCATTGTATTGTAGCGACATCTTGCCGATGAGAATTGCGGTTCAAGGCTCTGAAAATCCCAACGAAAAAGGGCGGCATCATTGCTGATACCGCCCCCTTCTGCGGGCGCTTCAAGACACCCACAAAATCTCTCACAAGATCACTTGAGCGAGCCCAAGCAGCCTGTTTTACTCAATTACTTGAGTTCAACAGTACCGCCGGCTGCTTCGATCTTGCCTTTGATTTCTTCAGCTTCGGCTTTGTTGACGCCTTCTTTGACAGGCTTCGGTGCGCCTTCAACAAGACCCTTGGCTTCGGTGAGGCCCAGACCAGTGATGGCACGGACTTCTTTGATAACCTGGATTTTCTTGCCGCCGTCGCCGGTGAGGATGACGTCGAATTCGTCTTTCTCTTCAGCAGCAGCTTCGCCGCCACCAGCAGCAGGTCCAGCAACTGCAACAGCAGCTGCGGCGCTTACGCCCCACTCTTCTTCGAGAGCAGTTGCGAGTTCAGCCGCCTCAAGGACGGTCAGCTTCGAAAGTTCTTCAACAAGCTTGGCAATATCAGCCATGATGTTCACTCCAATAAATGCGGGGCGGCTTTATGTTAGTCCGACCCCAAAAACGTGGTTCAAAATCGCGTTTGCGAAAGCGTCTCTTATGCTGCGTCCTTAGCGCCGTAGGCGCCGAACACGCGGGCCAGCTTGCTCGCTGGTGCGTTGACGACCTGAGCAACCTTGGTTGCCGGTGCGTTGACGAGACCAACGAGTTTGCCGCGAAGCTCGTCGAGGCTTGGCATCGAGGCCAATGACCTCACACCTGCTTCATCGAGAACCTGCGTACCCATCGAACCACCGACGATTTCCAACTTGTCATTCGCTTTCGCGAACTCGACAGCGGCTTTGGCAGCCGCGACAGGGTCTTCAGACCATGCCAGCGCGGTCGGACCGGAGAGATACTCTTCGATGCCAACGTAATCGGTGTCTTTCAGGGCGAGCTTGGCGAGACGGTTTTTCGCAACCTTGTAGGAAGCACCAACTTCACGCATTTTCCCGCGCAGTTCAGTGGATTGATCCACTGTCAGGCCGAGATTGCGGGTTACGACAACCACGCCTACCTCGTTGAAAACAGCGTTGAGTTGAGCAACCGCGTCGGCTTTTTGCGAACGATCCATGCCTTACTCCTTCACTAATGGCCGAACGGAAACGTTCCGTACGGCCGGCTCATGTTTCACCCTGCCGCTTACCGACAAGGCGAAGTCCAATGATGGGGAAGGAGGGTGCGCCAGGCGGCGCGTTTGCATTCACTCTAAAAGAAGCGATGCGAAAATCTCTATTCCCCGTCTAGGCTGGAAATTAAGGAGACCCGATTGCCTCCACCTGCTGTCTTGGACGGATGACTGTCTGGGCCGAAACCAAAACAATCGAGGCGCGCATTTACCGTGCGCGCCCCGAGAGTCAAGATATTATGCGTGTTACTGACTGTCTGCGTATTCCAGCAGATCGCCCGGCTGGCAATCCAGTTCGCGGCAAATCGCGGCGAGGGTCGTGAAGCGGATCGCTTTGGCTTTGCCGGTTTTCAGGATTGAGAGGTTGGCCAGCGTCAGGCCCACCCGCTCTGCCAGTTCGGTTAACGTCATGCGGCGTTCGTGCAGCAGGTCATCGAGCTTGACCATGATTGTTGCTCCTTCATCATCAGCGGGCATTACACAGTCCCTTCAAGATCTTCGCGCATTGCAGCGCCATGTTTGAAAACACGGGCAAGGATGAAGAGCGTAAGGATCAGCATGATGCCGCCGAAGTCGAGGCTTGCATCCACTGTCCCGGGATCTTCGCCCAGCCTGTTCGTCAATGCCACGGCGAGGCCGGCGGTGGGCAGTGACAAAATTTGAGCCACCAACATGAGCCATGCCATCGATGTGAGCCGCGTTGCATTCACAGGCACGAACGGATCAGTCTCGCCTACACTCTTCACGATGCGCAGCATGTTCACGAAGAATAGTATAATGATGCCAACGATAATTCCGGCCAGTATAAGGACGCCCACCATCATCCAGACTTCTGCTGAGCCGGGCTCGATTGGCACCTTTTCGACCAACTCAGATATGATCGCGGACGGATTGAAAATTGCGACGGCCATGGCTGCTACAATGCCTGCGGCGCCGATCCCTAGAGCCGCAAGTATAATATAGATTAAGGCGCGAGCCGCGATGAGCAGCGGGTCTTTAAGTGCAGATGTCATTATTTGTCCCCTTGCTTGTCGTGACTTAAGCCAAGGCCATAGTAGCGATTGGAACCGCTGCGTGTGCCGGCGGAATGGCGATGATTGTGCTGATAGTGCCGAGCGTTAGGAACAGGGCAGCGCAAGCGGCAATAGACTGTGTCATTACGTTGTACATATCGAACTCCTTGATGCGTGATATTGTTTTTCGATAATCCCGATCTAAGGGTGATTCGATTTATTGTCAATCAATAATATTGAAAAACAATATGCAGCATATCGTTTTCCTAGAATCCTTGGAGTTGTTCATTTGTTGAAGGTGTTGGAATGCGACGAATGGTTAGTAGTCGCACGCTGCCGCGTGCTCTCCCGCGTTGACAAATCCAACATCCCGCCTAGATAGCTCTCACACGCCAGCTTCGAGACAGACTGATTCATACGCGGGGATCGGTTCCAGAATAGAAGCGGCGCTTTGCTATATTCGCGACGATAAATTCAGCTGCACCCCGGTTACCGTTTCGACGGAGCTGAGGCATGCGGCTCTTTTTGCGTCCTTTTGGCAATCATGTTTCGCGTGACGTGAGTTTAATTTTGCACGCGGGCATCCGCCTCGTGTGCGTCCAACAAAGAGGCATATCTCTTCCATGGCGACCAAGGCTAACGCCCTCAAGACTTCGAACAAGCTCCGCAGCCGCAAGGCGCAGGGTACCGCGAAAAAGCGCATCCGTAAGATTTTCGGCGACATCCACGAAGTCGTGGACATGCCGAACCTTATCGAGGTGCAGCGCGAAAGCTACGAGCAGTTCCTGCGCTCCGACGCTTCGATTGACTATGTCTCGGGCCTCGAAAAAACGCTGCGTAGTGTTTTCCCGATCCGCGACTTTGCCGGCACTGCCGAGCTTGATTTTGTAAATTACGAGCTTGAGCCGCCAAAATACGACACAACAGAATGCCGTCAACGCGGCATTACTTATGCTGCGCCAATGAAGGTCACGCTTCGTCTGATCGTGTTCGAAGTCGATCAGGAAACCGAAACCCGCTCCGTGCTCGATATCAAAGAGCAAGACGTTTACATGGGCGATATGCCGCTCATGACGGATAACGGCACTTTCATCATCAATGGCACAGAGCGAGTAATCGTTTCGCAGATGCACCGTTCGCCGGGCGTCCTGTTTGATCACGATCGCGGCAAAACGCACTCGTCGGGTAAGCTTTTGTTTGCTGCCCGCGTTATTCCGTATCGCGGTTCGTGGCTTGATTTTGAATTCGACGCAAAAGACATCGTTAACGTCCGCATCGACCGTAAGCGTAAGCTGCCGGTTACAGCGCTTCTTTATGCGCTTGGCCTCGATAGTGAAGAAATCCTCCACCACTTCTACGACACGGTCACTTGGGAGCGTGCGAAGGACGGTTGGAAAATTCCGTTTAATGCAGAAAACTGGCGCGGCCAGAAACCTGCATTCGCGCTTGTTGATGCGAAAACCGGCGAAGAAATTTTCGCCGCGGGTCAGAAAATCAGCCCGCGTGCCGCCAATAAAGCTGCAAAAGACGGTCTCACCGAACTGCTGCTGCCGACCGAAGAAGTCGTCAGCCGCTACGCTTCGCGTGATATGATCGATGAAAGCACTGGCCGTATTTATGTTGAAGCTGGTGACGAGCTCACGCTTGAGCACATCGAAACGCTCGACAATGCCGGTATCGATAGCCTCGAGCTGCTCGACATCGACGAAATCAACACCGGCCCATGGATCCGCAACACGCTGGCGGTCGACAAAGCTGAGAACCGTGATGAGGGCCTTGAGGCCATCTACAAAGTCATGCGTCCGGGTGAGCCGCCTACGAAGGAAACCGCTGACGCGCTTTTCGAAGGCCTTTTCTTCGATGGTGAGCGTTACGACCTTTCTGCGGTTGGCCGTGTGAAGCTGAACATGCGTCTTGAGCTCGATGCTGAAGACACTGTTACAACGCTGCGTAAGGAAGACATCCTCGCAGTGGTCAAAGAACTCGTTGGTCTGAAAGACGGCAAGGGCGAAGTTGATGACATCGACAACCTCGGCAATCGCCGTGTTCGTTCGGTTGGTGAGCTGCTGGAAAACCAGTATCGCGTCGGTCTGCTCCGCATGGAGCGTGCCGTTAAAGAGCGCATGTCGAGCGTCGATGTTTCGACTGTTATGCCGAACGACCTTATTAACGCAAAACCTGCAGTTGCTGCGGTTCGTGAGTTCTTCGGCTCTTCGCAGCTGTCGCAGTTCATGGATCAGACCAACCCGCTTTCAGAAGTCACTCACAAGCGTCGCGTCTCAGCGCTTGGCCCAGGTGGTTTGACCCGTGAGCGTGCTGGTTTTGAAGTTCGCGACGTTCACCCAACCCACTATGGCCGTATCTGCCCGATTGAAACGCCGGAAGGCCCGAACATCGGTCTGATCAACTCGCTGGCATCATTCAGCCGCGTAAACAAATACGGCTTTATCGAAACGCCGTATCGTAAAGTTGATGGCAACAGCGTCACCGGCGATGTGATCTACCTTTCCGCGATGGAAGAGCAGAAGCATACCGTTGCGCAGGCTTCAGCTGAGCTGAACCCGGACGGCACTTTCGTTGAAGAGTTGATTTCGGCTCGTCAGGCTGGCGACAACCTTATGGCGCCAAGCGAAACGGTCACTTTGATGGACGTTTCGCCGAAACAGCTCGTTTCGGTTGCGGCATCGCTGATCCCGTTCCTGGAAAACGATGACGCTAACCGGGCTCTCATGGGCTCGAACATGCAGCGTCAGGCTGTGCCGCTTGTTAAGGCAGAGGCACCGTGGGTCGGAACCGGCATGGAAGAAACCGTGGCGCGCGATTCCGGCGCTGCGATTGCTGCCAAGCGTGGCGGTATCGTCGACCAAGTTGATGCGACCCGTATCGTTATCCGCGCAATTGGCGATGTCGAAGCCGGTCAATCTGGTGTCGATATTTACACGCTCCAGAAATTCCAACGTTCGAACCAGAACACCTGCATCAACCAGCGTCCGCTGGTGAAAGTTGGTGAGACAATCGAAGCAGGCGACATCATTGCTGACGGTCCTTCGACCGATATCGGCGAGCTCGCGCTGGGCAAAAACAGCCTCGTCGCGTTTATGCCTTGGAATGGCTACAACTACGAAGATTCGATCCTGATCAGCGAGCGCATCGTGAAAGACGACGTGTTCACGTCGATCCACATCGATGAGTTCGAAGTGATGGCCCGCGATACCAAGCTGGGTCCAGAAGACATCACCCGCGATATCCCGAATGTCGGCGAGGAAGCCCTGCGCAACCTCGACGAGGCAGGCATCGTTTACATCGGCGCTGAAGTGCATCCGGGTGACATCTTGGTCGGCAAGATCACTCCAAAGGGTGAAAGCCCGATGACGCCGGAAGAAAAACTTCTGCGCGCCATCTTCGGTGAGAAAGCCTCTGACGTTCGCGATACGTCGCTGCGTTTGCCACCAGGTGTTGCTGGTACCGTCGTCGAAGTTCGTGTGTTTAACCGCCACGGTATTGAGATTGATGACCGTACCCGAGCGATCCAGAACGAGGAAATCGAGCGTCTGCGCAAAGATAGCGCCGATGAACGCGCTATCCTCAACCGGGCGACCTATAATCGCCTCCGCGATATGCTGATCGGTCAAACTGCATCTGCGGCACCGAAAGGTACTAAGAAGGGTAGCGAGATCACGGAAGCCGGTCTGGAAGAGGTCGAGCGTCACGAATGGTTCAAGTTCGCAGTGGCCGATGATGGCCGCCAAGCACAGATCGAAGCGATCAAGACGCAATACGACGAAGCCGTCGGCATGATCGATGCCAAATTCGAAGATCGTAAGGAAAAGCTGGAGCGCGGCGATGAGCTTGCTCCGGGTGTTCTGAAAATGGTCAAAGTCTTCGTTGCCGTGAAGCGCAAGCTTCAGCCAGGCGACAAGATGGCCGGCCGTCACGGTAACAAGGGTGTGATTTCGCGCATCCTTCCGGTCGAAGACATGCCTTTCCTTGAAGATGGCACAGCGGTTGACCTCGTGCTCAACCCGCTGGGCGTGCCATCGCGTATGAACGTCGGTCAGATTTTCGAAACGCACCTTGGCTTCGCAGCGCGCGGCCTGGGTATGGATATCGCGGACAAGCTCGAAGAGTGGAAACGCGCCAATCCGAACGCAGCCGAAGACTACAAGAACGCAAAGCCACCAGAAGCGGTCGTTGAGCGTCTCAAGGATGTTTACGGCGAGCAGTATTTCGAAGATCTCGACAGCCGTTCGGCAGAGCAGATCGTTGAGCTTGCAGGCAACCTGTCAGCTGGTGTTCCGATGGGTACGCCAGTGTTTGACGGCGCGCGTGAGCCGGACGTGTCGGACATGCTCGTTAAGGCAGGCATCGACAGTTCGGGCCAATCGACATTGTTCGATGGCCGCACTGGTGATGCGTTTGACCGCAAGGTCACAGTGGGCATCATCTACATGCTCAAACTGCATCACCTTGTGGACGACAAAATCCACGCTCGTTCGATCGGCCCATACTCGCTCGTCACTCAGCAGCCGCTGGGCGGTAAAGCGCAGTTCGGTGGACAGCGCTTTGGTGAGATGGAGGTCTGGGCACTGCAAGCATACGGTGCCGCCTACACCTTGCAGGAAATGCTCACCGTCAAATCGGATGACGTCGTTGGCCGGACCAAGGTCTACGAAGCGATCGTTAAAGGTGATGACACCTTCGAAGCGGGCATTCCGGAGAGCTTTAACGTTCTCGTGAAGGAAATGCGCTCGCTCGGCATGAACGTCGAACTCACATCGCTCGGCGATGGCGAAGACGGCGACGATTGGCCGGAGGCAGCGGAATAGCGGGAGCGGGCTGAAAAGCCCCTCCCACCTTCGCTACCCAAGAGATTTCACCCCCTGAGGGAACCAAGTCATGAATGAACTGACCAAATTCACCAACCAGCTCGCAAAGCCGGAAACATTCGACCAAATCCAGATCGGCATCGCCTCGCCAGAGCGCATCCGTTCGTGGTCATTCGGCGAGATCAAGAAGCCGGAAACCATCAACTACCGTACGTTCAAGCCTGAGCGTGACGGCCTGTTCTGTGCGCGCATCTTCGGCCCTGTGAAGGACTACGAATGCCTGTGCGGCAAGTACAAGCGGATGAAGTACAAAGGCGTCGTTTGCGAAAAATGCGGCGTTGAAGTCACCGTTACCAAAGTGCGCCGTGAGCGCATGGGCCACATCGAATTGGCCGCGCCCGTTGCGCACATTTGGTATCTGAAGTCGCTGCCATCGCGCATCGGCCTTTTGCTCGATATTCAGCTCAAACAGCTTGAGCGCATCCTGTATTTCGAGAGCTATGTTGTGATCGAGCCGGGTCTTACCCCGCTTGAGAAATTCCAACTGCTGACAGAAGACGAACTGCTCGAAGCGCAGGATGAATACGGCGAAGATGCGTTCTCCGCCGACATCGGTGCGGAAGCTGTCAAAGTCATGCTGATGGATCTCGATCTGGAGCAAGAGCGCGACGATCTGATGGAAGAGTTGGCGGTTACCAAATCGACGCTCAAGCCGAAGAAAATCATCAAGCGCCTCAAGGTCGTCGAAAGCTTCATTGACTCGGGCAACCGTCCTGAGTGGATGATCCTTGAAGTGATCCCTGTGATCCCGCCAGAGCTGCGTCCGCTGGTGCCGCTGGATGGTGGCCGTTTCGCGACGTCGGATCTCAACGATCTCTATCGCCGCGTGATCAACAGGAACAACCGTCTAAAGCGCCTGATCGAACTGCGCGCGCCGGACATCATCGTTCGCAATGAGAAGCGTATGCTTCAAGAAGCCGTCGATGCTCTGTTTGATAACGGTCGCCGCGGCCGCGTTATCACTGGTGCGAATAAGCGTCCGCTGAAATCTTTGAGCGATATGCTCAAAGGTAAGCAGGGCCGTTTCCGTCAGAACTTGCTCGGTAAGCGCGTCGACTATTCCGGCCGTTCGGTCATCGTGACCGGCCCGGAATTGAAACTGCACCAGTGTGGTCTGCCGAAGAAAATGGCTCTCGAGCTGTTCAAGCCGTTCATTTACGCGCGTCTCGATGCGAAGGGTCTTTCGATGACCCTCAAGCAAGCGAAGAAGTGGGTTGAGAAAGAGCGCAAGGAAGTCTGGGACATCCTTGACGAAGTGATCCGCGAGCACCCGGTTCTGTTGAACCGCGCGCCAACGCTTCACCGTCTTGGCATTCAGGCATTCGAGCCAGTGCTGATCGAAGGTAAAGCGATCCAGCTTCACCCGCTGGTCTGCTCGGCTTTCAACGCTGACTTTGATGGCGACCAAATGGCCGTTCACGTCCCGCTGAGCCTCGAAGCTCAGTTGGAAGCGCGCGTCCTGATGATGTCGACCAACAACATCCTGTCGCCAGCCAATGGCAAGCCGATCATTGTTCCTTCGCAGGATATGGTCCTCGGCCTCTACTATCTTTCGATGGAACGTCAGGAAAAGACCCCTGAATTCCTCGAAAACGAAGACGGCACCAAGGTTGAGAAACTGCCGCGCTTTGCCGACATGGCCGAAGTGCACCAGGCGCTCGAAACCAAAGCGGTCACGCTCCACACCAAAATCCTCGCCCGCGTTCCGCAGGCTGATGAAAATGGCAAAGTGGTGATGCAGCGTTTTGAAACCACGCCGGGCCGTATGCTGATCGGTGAATGTCTGCCGACGAACAACAAAGTTCCGTTCGACATCATCAACCGTCTGCTGACGAAGAAAGACATCGGCGACGTGATCGACGAAGTTTATCGTCATACCGGCCAGAAAGACACGGTGCTGTTCGCCGATGCCATCATGGTCCTCGGTTTCCGTCACGCGTTTAAGGCTGGTATTTCCTTTGGTAAGGATGACATGATCATCCCTGACTCGAAGGTCGGCATGGTTGAAGAGACCAAAGAACTGGTTGCTGGCTATGAGCAGCAATATCAGGACGGTCTCATCACGCAGCAGGAAAAGTACAACAAAGTCATCGACGCTTGGTCGAAGTGTGGTGACCTGGTTGCTGATGCGATGATGGCCGAGATTAAAGCGACGCCGATCGGTAAAGACGGCAAGGAAGCGCAGATCAACTCGATCTACATGATGAGCCACTCCGGTGCGCGTGGTTCGCCAGCGCAGATGAAGCAGCTTGCAGGTATGCGCGGTCTGATGGCCAAGCCTTCGGGCGAGATCATTGAAACGCCGATTATCTCGAACTTTAAGGAAGGCTTGTCCGTCCTTGAATACTTCAACTCGACACACGGCGCGCGTAAAGGTCTCGCCGATACCGCGCTTAAAACGGCGAACTCGGGTTACCTGACCCGCCGTTTGGTCGACGTATCGCAAGACTGCACCATCGTTATGAACGACTGTAAGACCGAGAACGCGCTGGAAATGCGTGCCATCGTTCAAGGTGGTTCGGTCATTGCATCGCTTGGTGAACGTATTCTGGGCCGTACCGTGGCCGAGGACATCATCAACGCGGCAACCGATGAAGTGATCGTGAAAGCGGGCACGCTCATCGACGAGCCAATGGTGAAAGAAATCGAAGCGGCTGAAACTCAGTCTGCCAAGATCCGCTCACCACTCGTCTGCGAAGCCGATCAGGGCGTTTGTGGCACATGCTACGGACGCGATTTGGCTCGCGGTACTCCGGTTAATATCGGTGAGGCTGTTGGCGTTATCGCTGCTCAGTCAATCGGTGAGCCAGGCACCCAGCTTACGATGCGGACATTCCACATCGGCGGCGCGGCGCAGCTCAATGAAACCTCGCACCTTGAATCGATCTCGACCGGTAAGGTCGAATTGCGCGGAATGCCGACAATCGTCGATAAGAAGGGCCGGATCCTGTCGCTTGCTCGTAGCGGTGAAATCGCTGTGATCGATGCCGAGGGCCGCGAACGTGAAATGCACAAGGTGCCTTACGGTACCGTGATTATGTTCAAGGACGGCCAGAAGGTCAAAGAAGGCGACCGTCTGGCTGAATGGGACCCGTTCACCTTGCCGATCATCACCGAGCAATCGGGTGTTGTGAAGTATCAGGACCTTGTCGAAGGTACTACGCTCGAAGAGCAAACCGATGACGCCACAGGCATTGCCCAGCGCGTTGTGACTGAGAACCGGGCAACCGGACGCAAGAAGAAAGAGGAACTGCGTCCGCGCATGACTCTTCTTGGCGAAGGTCAAAGCGAAGATGAAACCGAAGCGCAGCGTTACATGCTGGCTCCGGGTACGACGCTTTCGGTTGAAGACGGCCAAACCGTTGAAGCGGGTGACATTCTTGCGCGTGCATCGCGTGAGGCAGCGAAGACCCGCGATATTACTGGTGGTCTTCCGCGTGTTGCCGAACTGTTCGAGGCGCGTTTGCCAAAGGACATGTCGGTCATCGCCAAAACCTCGGGCAAGATCGAGTTTGTGCGCGAATACAAAGCCAAACGTAAGATTGCGATCGTTCCCGAGGAAGGTGATCCAGTCGAGTATCTGATTGCCAAAACCAAAGTGATTGATGTGCAGGAAGGCGACTTCGTGAAGAAGGGTGATACCCTTGTTTCAGGTTCGCCGAACCCGCACGACATCCTTGAAGTGATGGGTGTCGAAGCTTTGGCGGAATATCTCGTCAACGAGATCCAGGAAGTTTACCGACTGCAGGGTGTGAAAATCAACGACAAGCACATCGAGGTGATCGTTCGCCAGATGCTGCAGAAAGTTGAAATCACTAAAGGCGGCGACACTACGTTGCTTCCGGGCGAACAGGTCGATCTGGCTGAGATGCTCGAATACAACGCCAAATTGACCAAGTCGAAGCAGCCAGCAGAAGGCACTCCAATCCTGCTCGGCATCACCAAGGCGTCGCTGCAAACCCGCAGCTTCATCTCGGCTGCGTCGTTCCAGGAAACCACCCGCGTTCTGACGCAGGCATCGGTTGAAGGCAAGAAAGACACGTTGATCGGTCTTAAAGAGAACGTGATCGTGGGCCGCCTTATCCCGGCTGGTACGGGTGCAGGCATGAACCGTATGCGGGTGACCGCATCGAGCCGTGATGCTGCGCTAAAGGCTGCTTGGAAGAAACAGCAGGATAAGCTTGCTGCTGAAAAGGCAGTTGAACCAGAGCCCGCAGCCGATCCGGTTTCGAGCGAAGAAGCTATGAAAGCAGCAATGGGCGGAGGCGACGCTCCGGCTGCTGAGTAAGCTTTGTTGATAAGCCAACGAAACAGGCCCGTCGGAGCAACATGCTCCGGCGGGCCTTTTCTTTGCTGTTCATTGTGCAGTTGCTTTGGCCATCATAGGGTCTGCCTCATCGCAAAAGGGAGGGACTGATGAAGAAGCTTATTTTAACCGCGGCATTGATCGCGGCGGCAATGCCACTGCCGACCGCTGCGCAGGATACTATTGTAGTCACAGGATCGCGGCAGGATCGCTCGGTCGGGAACGCATATTTCTCTTCAAACAATGGCCCTTCCGCCATTGGTGTCACTCGCAAGGCCGACTATTTTGTCACGCCTCTATTTGTCAGTTCGGATTCGCGTGATCGTGATGCGCGCGCCGAAGAGCTGTTCGCCATGCTTTCCGCGACAATCGACCGAGCTGCAGCGGAGGGCATCACCCTTGTCGCGGGGAACTATACTCTCAAGCCTGTAACCCGCGCCAATATGCGCGAATTGCCGGTACGAAGTGGGAATCGCCCTGACACGAGCCGTGTGCAAATATATGCGCGTATCCCGCTGGAAGGTGAAACGGCAAGCGTTCGCGCAACGGCCAAAGACATTGCCGAATTTGTCAAAGGTGTCCCGGCGACTGGGAGATCTTTCATTGATGTCGGCACAACCGGCCTCGCAATCGATGATCCCGAGCAATATCGTGGTGATGTAGTTCGACATATTGCTAAGGAATCGACCCGCTACGCCGAAATGTTCGGCAGCGGCTATGGAGTCGAAATCGATGGCCTTGAAGGTGATCTCTATTGGCAGCAATCAAGCGAGACAGAGGTGTTCCTTTATATCGAGCACGATTTCACAATTAAGCCCAAGTAAGTGAGCTTAATCGTTCACAGGATCGGTTGACTGGCTCAGCGCAATCCGCGTGAAGGTTGCCTGGGCGTAGTCACCATTGGCTTTGTCGACTTCCCAATCGCCGGTTCCTGCGCAGGCTGCATACCAATTCCCGCCGCCGGATTTTGTGCTGCACTGGTTGTAGACGCCAGCTTTGAAATAGAGCGAGTCCCCACCGTAAGCGTAAGGATTGTCTTTCTCATCGGCGCCGCGAACAAGGCTGCGAACCTGACTAACGGTTCCATGCCGCTCGTTTGTGAACGTCAAATACATAGTGTTGCGATGAACATTGATCGTGTAGCTGAAGTCTTCACCGAGCTTGATACCGGCCTCGCCGGGGTCTTCGGTGCTGCTCCAGTTATTACCGAACACAGGCACGGATAGATCATTGCGATACGGATCGTCTTTGCCGAGGTTGCGCTCATAATTCCAAAAGACAGAGCCGTATTCGTGGCCGGGGAACTTCTTGAAGTAGATTTTGATGGGCTCGTTGCCGAATCCAAACCCGCTTTTCGTACTCTTGTATTTCACTGCGTGGATTTGTCCGACGACCACTGAATACGCCGCTTTTGCGCTCGGTTCGCCTGCATTCAGTGCGACATGATCGACGCGAAGGGTTGCTTCCAATTTGCCGCCGATAGCAGCGAACTTGTCCGAACCCTTGCGGGCTTCGACAGCAAAGTTGTTGCCAGGATCATGAGTCCCGATGCGGGTGTTCTTTCCGCGCAGCATTTGGCGCAGTTCGCTGCGTGTGTTGGATGAATTCGCAGTCGTCGTCGCTTTGTTCGGCGCTGCGAAAACCAGTTCGCCATCGGCATTGAGGTAGAAGAAATCGGGATGCTGATATTTCTGTATTTTCGCGACGGTAATCTCGTCTGGCTTCCCGTTCTTGTCCTTGTCGACAGGGACGGTGATCTTCCAATGGCTCAAATCGAAGGTGCTTGCAGGGATGCCGTCATTTGCGCTCGCGCTGACGGGTAACGCGATTAGGGCTGCAGCACAAAGCAGCGATTTGGCATTTAGAGTTTTCATGGGGCGTATCGTCCAGTCAATTCATGTTTCTAGCCGTTATAGAAAACCGCAGCTTAACTGCCAATGTCCAGCGCTGAGTGCTTTCTGCCGGTAAACGCGCTTGCGGGCGGAGTGCTCGCTGGCTACCGCACGCGGCATGACCATTACCCGATTTGCCCCTTCACCCACGGGCCGGCTTCATGTCGGCAATATCCGCACCGCGCTCCACAATTGGATGCTCGCCCAAAAATCTGGCGGCGAGTTTATCCTGCGTATTGATGATACCGATGCTGCGCGTTCGAAAGAGGAATATGTCGAGGCAATCCGCACCGACCTCGCGTGGTTAGGAATTGAGGCCAATCGCGAAGAACGCCAGTCTAAGCGTCTGGACAAGTACGAGGCCGCTTTTGTGGCTTTGCGCGATGCTGGCCGGATTTATCCAGCCTATGAGACACAGCAAGAGCTGGAACTCAAACGCAAAGTGCTTCTCGGCCGCGGGCTGCCTCCAATTTATGATCGCGGTGCCTTGGAGCTTACCGATGATGAGCGTGCTGCGAAGGAAGCGGAAGGCATCCAACCGCATTGGCGGTTTAAGCTGGACCATGATGAGCCAATCGTTTGGGAAGACGGTGTCCGCGGGACTGCAAAATTTGATCCGAGGCTGCTTTCCGATCCGGTAATCCGGCGCGCAGACGGGTCTTGGCTCTACATGCTGCCAAGCACCGTCGATGATGTCGATATGGCTGTGGCGCAGGTTCTGCGCGGGGAAGATCACGTTTCCAACACAGCGGTGCAAATCCAAATGTTCACAGCAATGGGCGCGCCTGTACCTGCATTCGCGCACGAGGCTTTGCTGGTCGGCAAAGAAGGCAAGCTATCTAAGCGCCTCGGCTCGCTTGGCTGCGACACATTCCGCGAGAAAGGCATTGAACCCGAAGCAATCCTCGCGTTGCTATCGCGCCTTGGCACGTCGCTTCCCGTTGAGCCGATCACGGATCGCAGCATCCTGCTTGATACTTTTGATCTTTCAACCTTTGGCCGGGCTCCGGCAAGGTTTGACGATGCCGACCTTGACCGGATCAACACTGCAATCGTTCATGCGATGCCTTTTGATGCCGTCAAAGATCGCTTGCCCGAAGGCATTGACGAAGCGGGCTGGCACGCGGTTCAACCCAATATCGAAACTGTGGGTGAAACCGCTGAATGGTGGCGTCTGGTCACCGGTCCGATTGAACAGCCTGAATTTACCGATGAAGACAAGGCGTATCTGTCCGAGGCGGCTGGCACTTTGACATGGAGCGATGACCCTTGGGGTGCGCTGACTTCGGCTTTGAAAGAAAGCACAGGTCGCAAAGGCAAAACTCTTTTCCTGCCGCTTCGTCAGGCGCTGACCGGTATGAATCACGGCCCTGACATGGGCGAACTGTTGCCTTTGATCGGGGAAGCGGAAGCAAAGGCGCGTTTGGAGCGTGCGTCTGCATGAGCAACGCCGATCTTGCCAGAGCATTGTTTAGCGCCTTCGAGGCAGGCGATGCCGATGCGGCGCGGGCAGTGTGCTCGGCGGAAATGAACGGGAGCCAAAATGGCGGTCCTGCGATGGACTTGGCAACGATCCTCCATTTTGCAGTCGCAGTGAAGCAGGCAGCGCCAGACTTCCGATACGAGGACATCATTTGTGAAGCGACAGATAGCGGCTTTGTCGAAGAACACCGCGTGCGCGCCAGCTTTGGTGAGCATGGCGAACTCGATCTGATGGTCTGCATCGTCGCCGATGTTCAAGACGGCAAGATTGCAGCGGTTCGTGAGTATTTTGACACGGCGCAGGCAGCGCCTCTGGGCAAAGCACTAGGCCGAGGCTAGCGCCGCAGCTTAGCCGTCGTGCTTCTCCAATTCGTCGCCCGAAAGGGTCACGATATGCAATAGGTTGGTTGACCCCGGCGTCCCAAACGGCACGCCCGCCAGCACAATCTGCTTTGATCCCGCTTCGCCAAACCCGTGGCGCAGCGCCATCCGTTTGCCTTTGGCAATCATCTCTTCAAAGCTGCCTATGTCTTTCGTCGCCACGGCGTGTGTACCCCACAGCAGCGCCACGCGGCGCGCAGTCCGCATCGAAGGCGTTAGGACGAGAACAGGTGTATCGGGCCGTTCACGGGCCACACGGCGCGCTGTAGAGCCGGAATCGGTGAAGACGGTGATCGCGCTGATCGAAACGGTGTCGGCAATCGTCATGCAGCTATGCGCCAGCGCATCGGAAGTTGTCGCATCGGGCGGTGTCTCAAGGAAACGAACCCGTTTGAGGTAGTCTTCGTCGCTTTCAACCTGACGTGCGATCGAATGCATCATCGCAACCGATTCCTGCGGCCAGTCACCCGCGGCGCTTTCAGCAGAAAGCATTACGGCATCCGCGCCGTCATAAACCGCGTTTGCCACGTCGGAGACTTCGGCGCGGGTCGGGATCGGGCTTTCGATCATGGATTCGAGCATTTGTGTCGCGACGATTACGGGCTTTCCCGCGCGGCGCGAGGCATTGACGATCTTCTTCTGGAGCGGCGGCACTTCGTGCGGTTCAAGCTCTACTCCTAGATCGCCGCGCGCGACCATGATACCGTCCGACATATCAATGATGTCGGTAAGGCGGTTAACGGCCATCGGCTTTTCAATCTTGGCGCAAAGGGCGACTGACTTGCCGCCGTGACCCGTTACCAACTTACGCGCCTCAGCCATATCGTCCGGGCGTTGAACAAAGCTGAGGGCGATCCAGTCTGCGCCTTGCTCGACTGCGAAAGCTAGGTCTCTGCGATCTTTCTCTGTCAGTGCGGGAATTGGTACCTCGGCATCGGGCACGTTCACCCCTTTGCGATCAGAGATCACTCCGCCGACTTCTGCGGTGCAGAAGATACGGTTTTCATCGGCCTCTTTGACTTTCAGGCGGATTTTGCCGTCATTGATTAGCAGGCGCTGGCCGCGCTCCATGATGCCGAAAAGCTCCGGGTGAGGCAGGCAGACGCGGTTCTCATCGCCCGGCGCCGGGTCACGGTCTAGCGTGAAATGAGCCGAGTGTTTGATGACAGCTTTGCCGTCTTTGAACGTGCCAACACGCAATTTCGGCCCTTGAAGATCCGCGAGAATCGCGATTGGGCGATGGAACTCTTTTTCGAGAGCGCGGATCGTCTTGATAGCCTGTTCGTGATCTGCGTGATCACCGTGGCTCATATTGACGCGGAAAGCGTCAGCACCTGCCTTGAAAAGGCGGCGCAGCATTTCCGGTGAACGGCTCGCTGGGCCGATAGTCGCCAGAATTTTGACCTTGCGTCCGCGTGGGTCGATCCGTGTATGATCGCGTTTTGTCATTGATCCGATATCCCTCGTTTGGGGATGCTATGACATGGAAGTGTTGCAACTCAAGGAATAGTCTCATGCCAAGCGATATTGCGGATACGAATTCACCCGAAGAATTGGATGATTTGGACGATGCCATTGCCGCTGCTGCGTTTCGCCGGTTGGTTCGTCATTTGCGGCACCGGCACGATGCGCAAAACATCGAATTGATGGGGCTTGCCGGGTTTTGCCGCAATTGCCTGTCCGACTGGATCAGGGATGCCGGTTACGACGGCGATAAAGCCGCTGCGCGTGCTTTGATTCACGGTATGCCTCAGGAGGAATGGAAGGCTACCAAACAAACTCCCGCAACCGATGATCAAATCGCCGCGATGGAATCCAGTTTGGCCAAGAACAAGGCAGATTAGCTCTAAATTTCGAACAATTTGGATTGAACCCTTTCGCAGGCCAGCGGCTACGCGTATCCGGTGCTTTAACTGATTCTCAATTCACCGGAGACCCAACACAATGGCCGAAGCCACTGATGACCGCCTGCGCCTTTTGATCGAACGAATCGAGCGTCTCGAAGAAGAGAAAAAGGGCATTGCTGACGATATTCGTGATGTTTACGCCGAAGCCAAAGCGGTTGGCTATGATGCGAAAATCATGCGTCAGATCGTTCGCCTACGCAAAATGAAGCCGGATGATCGCAGTGAACAGGAAATCATTCTGGAAACCTACAAGGCCGCGCTTGGCATGGGCTGATCCTCGACCGTCTGGCATTGAAAACACCTTTGCTGTGTATTATGTAAGCAACACAGTAATTTGGGAGTGAATGTAATGACCGGACAATGGAAAGACGCGCGCGGAATTATCGTGACCACTACGCCCAGCGTCGAGGGCAAGCCCATTCAGGAATATTGCGGAATTGTCGTCGGCGAAGTGATCGTTGGCGCGAACCTGTTCCGCGACCTGTTTGCGAACATACGCGACATCGTTGGCGGGCGTTCGGGGAGTTACGAACGCATCTTGGCCGATGCCCGCAATCAAGCCATTGAAGAGCTTCAAGCCGAGTGCGCTTCGCGCGGGGGCAATGCGGTGGTCGGGATTGATCTCGATTATGAAGTGATTGGCGATACGGGATCAATGCTGATGGTATCGGCCAGCGGAACTGCCGTCAAAATCTAAGCGCCTACTTCGCTTGCCATGGCCAGTGAGGCGATGCCGATGGCTATCCCGTTGTGGGCCGCGTGTAGGGCTATGGCCGTCCACAGTCCGTAATGCACCCGCAGATATGCAGCAATGCTTCCCAATACGAACTGGGGGAGCACAAGCGGTAGCAGGACGAGCAGCGAACCCTCAGTGTAGTTGGCGAAGTGGACCAGCGCGAATGCGACGCTGCTCAGCCAGAATGCGCCGGGGAATAGTATTTCGTACCAAGCCGGCGTGGAACGTTTCCAAAGCGTAGCCATCGCGACCAGCGAAACCAGAAGCCCGCCTATTATCATAAGCCCGACCGCTGCCTCAGCGGCTTCGCCCGTGCGCGTCGCACCCAGCATGGCCGCGACCAAACCTGTGATTAAGATGATTGGTATCACAATAAGATAGCGCGGCCTGCCAGATAACCAGCTTCGAAACGCAAACTCTTCTAGCAATGGAGCACCGATCACGATCAGAAAGATCGTGCCTGCGTTCAATTCCAGACTGCTGTTCAAGTTGTCAGGGAGCTCCACCCCCATTGCAATCAGAGCAAACAGTCCGGCCACGAAGATCACGACAAAAGCGATGTCGAGGCTCAACATCCTAAGAACTGCGCCCACTCCGCCAGCTTTGTGACGGGATTGATCAGGCAAGGAAGGCTGTTTCAAGAAATTGGCAAAAGCGCGCCATTCAGCGCGAACAGAGTGTGTGTTCGCGGCCTCTTCAATCGTGGTCGATGTTGGACTTGTGATTTCACCTGTCATGCGGCTATTGCATCCCGATCATTTCAACACCGCTGTATCTCGAAACGGCTTACAAAGAGTTCCCATGGCAGGCCATTCCAAATTTAAGAACATCATGCACCGTAAGGGTGCGCAGGACAAAAAACGCTCGAACCTGTTTTCGAAGCTTTCGCGCGAGATAACCGTCGCGGCGAAAATGGGCACGCCCGATCCGGATATGAACCCGCGTCTCCGGCTGGCTGTTAACACGGCCAAGGGGCAGTCGATGCCCAAGGACAACATCCAGCGCGCGATTGATAAAGCCAGCGCGGGTGATGACGAGAATTACGAAGAAGTCCGCTATGAAGGCTATGGACCGGGCGGCAGCGCGATCATCGTCGAAACGCTCACTGATAACCGCAACCGCACCGCCACAGCAGTGCGCACAGCATTCAGCAAGCACGGCGGCAATCTGGGCACCGAAGGTTCGGTCCAGCACGGCTTTGAACGGCTCGGCCTGATCGAATATCCTGCTACGGCTGGCGACGAAGACACTGTGCTCGAAGCGGCGATGGAAGCTGGCGCAGAAGATATCGAAAGCGGCGACGACGGCCATACCATTTGGACGGCCGCCGATGACCTCCATCAAGTCTCTGGCGACCTTGAGAAAGCCTTGGGCGAAGCGTCAAACGTAAAGCTTGCGTGGAAACCCAACATCACGGTCGAAATGGACGAGAAAGGCGCGGGCACCTTGCTCAAGCTGATCGATGTTCTCGATGATGATGACGATGTCCAAACCGTTTGGGGTAACTACGAAATCAGCGACGAAGTCATGGACAAGCTGGACGCGTGAGTTGGCGCGAGTGGCTGTTTGCGGCTGCTCTTGGCCTTGCGTTTCTTACCGCAGCAGCTTGGCGATTGGGGCTTAGGATCGGTCTATGATTATCCTCGGCCTTGATCCCTCGCTCAGCTGCACCGGCTGGGGCGTTATCCGCGCTGAAGGATCGCGGATCGTGCATATCGCCAATGGTCAGATCAAGACTGATGTAAAGGCGCCGATGGCGGACCGGCTCCACCAAATCCTCGGCGCTGTGCGATCTGTCGTCGCTGCGCATTCACCGGACCGTGCAGCGTGCGAAGAGGTGTTCGTCAACAAGAACCCGCAATCGACCCTAAAGCTGGCTCAAGCTCGGGGCTGTGTGCTCGCTGGATGCGGGGCGGCAGGACTGACCGTGAATGAACACTCGGCGCGGCTTGTGAAGAAAGCGGTGGTCGGAACCGGCGGAGCGGATAAAGCGCAGGTGCAAGCGATGTTGAAAGTGCTGCTTCCGGGCGCGCAGATCGCGGGCGCTGATGCAGCAGATGCGCTTGCAGTTGCCATCGCGGATGCGCATTTGAGCAAACAATTTTAGAATTCGAGACGAGGCTTCGCATGATCCATTTTTACGGCATTCCTAATTGTGACACCGTCAAAAAGGCGCGCAAATGGCTCGACGCGAACGGCCTCGATTACACCTTTCACGACTACAAAAAAAAAGGCGCCGACGCTGACAAAATTGCGGCGTGGATCGCGGATAAAGGGGTGGATGTTGTGCTCAACAAACGCGGCACAACGTTCCGCAAATTGTCTGATTCTGAAAAAGCAGATGCTGGGCACGCGAGCAGTGCCACTGCCCTATTGGTTCAGCACCCTTCAATGATCAAACGTCCAGTGATCGAACACGCAAACGGCATTTTGGTTGGTTTCAAGGAAGATGAATGGTCCGCAGTTTTGTCCTGAGCGCATGTGCACTTGCTTTAACCCTTCCGTTGCCTGTCATGGCTGCTGATGATCCTCTGATCATCGCCCATCGCGGTGCAAGCGGCGAGCGGCCCGAGCATACGCTTGCCGCCTATGAGCTCGCGATTGAATTGGGGGCTGACTACATCGAGCCCGATCTTGTCGTGACCAAGGATCTGGAGCTTGTGTCGCGCCATGAAAACGAGCTTTCAGGTACGACTGATGTCGCGAACCGCGAGGAGTTTGAAGACCGACGCCGCGACAAAATGATCGATGGGCAGCGTGTCGCAGGCTGGTTTGCCGAAGACTTTACATTGGAAGAGCTTCGGACATTGCGGGCGAAGGAGCGAGTGCCCGGCTCTCGCCCTAACAATACGCGCTACAATGGCCTGTACCAAGTACCGACGCTCGCTGAGATTGTCCAAATGGTCCGCGCGAAAGAGGACGAGACTGGTCGCCGGATTGGCCTATACCCTGAGCTAAAGCATCCGACCTTTTTGCTCGAAGAAGCTGGCATCGATATCGTCGATCTTGTCCTGCGGGAATTGCGTGATCTCGATATCGGTGCCGATGATCCGATCTATATCCAAAGCTTTGAAGTTGGCGTTCTTCAGCGCCTAGATAAACGCAGCGATTACAAACTCATCCAACTGATCCATCCTGAAGGCGGTCCAGTGGACGAGCCCGATATGCGATATGCTGAAATGGTGACACCGACGGGGCTAACCGAGGTTGCTGAATACGCCGATGGTATCGGGCCGTGGCTCGGTTATATTTTGGACCCGGCCACAATGGCGGAAACATCCCTAGTTGCCGATGCCCATGCTCTTGGTCTGAAGGTCCACCCGTGGACGCTGCGCAAAGAGAATGGTTTCTTGCCTGCTGCTCTTCAGAATGAAGGCGGCGCGGCAGCGGATGGTAAATATAGGCTGCTCTGGAGCAAGGCGATTGCCAGCGGGGCAGACGGCTTTTTCACGGACAATGTGCGCGAATTTGTCGAGCTTGCGGGCGAGTAATTTCTAGGTCTTGCTGCGCGCGCTCAAAATGTAATTGAGCGTATCGCTATCGGACAAGTGGAGGCCTTTGCCGATCCCATAAGCGATGCCGCGCTTCTCGATCACCTCCAAGCCAAACTCCGCCAGAAGCTCCTCAAATTCCTCGGGAGCGATAAAATCGCTCCAGTGATGGGTGCCTTTGGGGACGTAGCCCACCGCTTCGGCGGCTCCGACAAGGAGCACGCGAGAGGCGGCTGTGCGGTTCGGGGTCGACATTACAAGCAATCCGCCCGGCGCAAGTCGCGCAGTAACATCGGCAAGAAACGCGCGCTTGTCCGCGACGTGTTCGATCACCTCAAGGCAGGTCACCAGATCAAATTGCCCGATGTCGAGGCCTGCGACCTCGCCAGCCATATAACGTATATCCAGCCCGCTTGCCTCGGCGTGGCTAGCAGCGACGGAGACATTCTCTGCTGAAGCATCGACGCCAGTAACATCAGCGCCAAGCCGGGACAGCGGCTCGCAAACAAGTCCCGCACCGCAGCCAATATCGAGCGCGGTCTTGCCAGTTAGCGGTTTAATTGAACGCGAATCGCCGTTCCAATGCGCGTCAACAGCCGCTCGAATAAACTCTAGTCGCACAGGGTTCACCTGATGGAGCGAGGCCATCTTGCCCTTTGGATTCCACCAGTCGCGCGCCAATCCAGAGAAGAACTCGGCTTCTTCTGGACGGATAGTTACATTTGATACGTTTGCGTTTCCCATTGAGGCTCCTTAACAGCGCGAACGCGCACTAACCAGCGGGAGCTTGGGCTTTGGCCAAGAGCAAACAACGCATTGTGATGAAATTTGGCGGCACGTCGATGGCCGGGACGGAGCGAATCCGCCGGGTGGCTAATATTGTGCGCGCTCAGGCCGCTGAAAATCCCAAAGGGGTCTCCAGCGAAGTTGCCGTCGTCGTCAGCGCGATGGCAGGCGAGACTGACCGGCTCATAACCTTTTGCCGCGAATCGAACGCTTTGTTTGATCCCGCTGAATATGACGTTGTGGTCGCCAGCGGGGAACAAGTGACTAGCGGCTTGCTATCGCTAACCTTGCAATCGTTGGGCTGTAAGGCGCGTAGTTGGCTCGGTTGGCAAATTCCAGTGAAGACTGTCGATGCGCATTCTAAAGCGCGGATCGAAACGATTGATGCGCCAGACATGGTCGCGAGCATGGAAGCTGGCGAAATTGCGGTTGTTCCAGGCTTTCAGGGTGTATCGAATGAAGGCCGGATCACGACGCTTGGGCGTGGTGGTTCCGATACTTCAGCCGTTGCCGTTGCCGCTGCAGTCGGCGCAGATCGGTGCGACATCTACACCGATGTCGATGGTGTCTACACCACAGACCCGCGCATCGTCGCGAAAGCGCGCAAGCTTAAAGCGGTCACCTACGAAGAGATGCTCGAATTGGCGAGCGTTGGCGCGAAGGTGCTGCAAACCCGCTCAGTCGGCCTCGCGATGAAAGAAGGAGTGCGTTTGCAAGTGCTCTCCAGCTTTGTCGGTGATGACGCCGTATCAGCGGATGAACTGCCCGGGACGATGATCGTCTCGGACGAAGAAATGGACGAATTGGTGGAGAAGGGCCTTATGGAACGCCAGCTTGTGACAGGCATTGCGCACGACAAGAATGAGGCGAAGATCATTCTGACCCGCGTCCCCGATAAGCCGGGCGCTGTGGCGCATATTTTTGAACCGCTCGCCGATGCCAGCATCAATGTCGACATGATCATTCAGAACGTTGGCCGCGACAAAGGCGAGACTGACGTTACCTTTACGGTGCCGCAGGCCGATTTGGCGCGTGCGCAGGCAATGTTGGAGGATAAGGCTGATCTGATCGGGTTCAATCGGATCATCACCGACAGCCATATTGCCAAGATCAGCGTTGTGGGTGTCGGAATGAAAAGCCATGCAGGCGTTGCCAGTACGATGTTTCGCGCACTCTCCGATCGCGGAATCAATATTCAGGCAATCTCTACGTCCGAGATCAAGGTGAGCGTCTTGATTGACGAAGATGAGACTGAATTGGCCGTTCGCGTGCTTCACACGGCATACGGACTTGATGCCGACGACTGAGCATCTGGGTTCCATAGGTGCCTTAGATCGCTCGCGTGTCAGCCGGATCGGTTAACAGCGGGCAACTCGTCGCGCGATCGCCTGCATTTGATCGACGTTAACCATTCTAGGTAGCATCTGCTTAAGACTGCTAACCCGATTTTATGCGCTCCATTCGGGAGTCGCATAAAATGGTCCTTAAAGCTCACCTTGATCCTGTCGCCGCCGTTTTTGACGAACGACGCGACGATCGCCGCGCAATGCAATTTGAGACGAGCGGCATGTTGCCGGATGGGCATGAAGCCAATGTCACCGTCCACAACCTGTCGGCAGTCGGATTGCTTCTCGAAACCAATATGCCGCTTGAGACGGGTGAAGTGCTCGCGATAGACCTTCCGGGCGCCGGCCCGGTCGATGCGGCAATCGTCTGGCAGAGCGAGACGCGCTATGGCTGCGCGTTCACTGAAGCATTGCCCGAAGGTGCATTGGACGCAGCACGTGTCGAAGACCTTACCGGTAGCACTTTGCCCGCACCTCGCACGGAATTTCCTGCCGCTCCCGCTGAGCCATTCGGGACGCGCCTCAACCGATTGCGACGGGAGCGGAGCTTGACCCTCGCGAATGTCGCTGAAGCGCTGGAAGTGAGCAAGCCGACGGTTTGGGCATGGGAGAAAGGCAAGGCGCGCCCGCTGCCAGAGCGGATCGAAGCCATCGCAGCAGCGCTTGGCGTTGCGGTCGAGGATTTGTCGGAGAGCCGCGAAGAGGACAAAGGGCGCAGTGTTATCGAGGATGCGCGCTTACGTATTGCCACTGCCTATGGAACTGACCCAAGAAGTATCCGTATAATGATTGAAGTTTGAGTGATCGAACTAGAGGTTTTTACATATCGGACCACGAGAATTTCAATTTTTATGGTAAACAAATTTCAGCGTTGATTCGTTTTTTAGTCAAATAAACTTTATTAACTAATGAACATTGGCGAGTAATGCGGAAATAGGGGGTTTCGTATTTCAAAGTAAGCCAAGCGTTAGTTAAAATGATATTTTGCTAATTTCGGAATGACAGGGGTTTGGTCGCTAACGCCGGGGGCAATTCGGCATGGAAATGGGTTTAAGTGATATCGAAGGCCGTGTGCTGCACGGTCTGGTTGAAGAGGCTTCGGGAGACATTGTCGTTCGGCTGGACGCTGATGGATTTCTAGTCTTCGCTTCGCAAAACGTGATTGACCTGGGGCATGATCTTTCATCAATGTTGGTGATGCCGCACGTTTCCGATCTGGCCGAAGGTGAGCACGGGTCGGCGCTTGGTGCTTTTACTCGCCAAGTCATGCGAGGCGAGGAGCCACGCGGCTGGTTTGAATTTCCGGTCGTAGTGCAAGATCCCGAATATCAGTTCGGAGCGGTTGATTGTCGCCGATGGTATGCGCTTAGCTTACGTTGCATCGAAGGCGAAGGTGGAGAGGCGCAAGGCGCTTTGGGCTTAATTCGTTCGGTTCAGCATAAGCGCGCATTGGAAGGTGAATTGCACAGCCGTGCTGTGACAGATCCGCTGACTGGTCTTTCAAACCGTCATGCTTTTTGTGAAAGCCTGCGCCGCCGGCTTGCGCGCGGCGGGACAGAGATGCTCGTCGTGTTCGCCGTGGATGCGATGCGATCCATGTTCATGCAATACGGCCAGCGCACTGCCGATGAGATTATGTGGGGCTTTGCCAAGTATCTCGAAGCAATGGCGCTGCCCGGTCATGAACTCGCGCAATTGGACAATGAGCGCCTTGCCGTGATCGTGCCAGAGAAGTCGGCGACATCAACGCGGGCATGGGCCGAAGACGTAATCAAGACGTTTTCCGAACTTGCCTTGCCGGCCTCCTCGCGTGCGCCCAAACTCAGCGCGAGCGCAGGTCTCACCCGGCTGGAATGCACGGTCGATTGGACCCTGCGCCAGGCCGAGCTGGCACTTGTGATGGCGCGCGCTGGCGGAGGCAAACAGGTTGGTGAATGCGGTTATCACGCGAATTCTGGTTACCTTGGCGCCAACAATGATGCGGTCATGAACGAAAGCGCAGTTGGAGTTGCCGCTTCCTCGCGCTAGTCCACTGCCCTATGGCACATATTGCAACGATTCTTCTGCTGGGCTCAGGTGAACTGGGCCGCGAATTTGTGATTTCGGCGAAAAGGCTGGGCGCGCGGGTTGTGGCCTGCGACGCTTATGACGATGCGCCTGCCATGCAGCTCTCCGATGCTCGAGAGGTCTTTTCCATGCTGGATGGCGATGCCCTGCGCAGCGCCGTGTTAAAGCATCAACCCGACTTTATCGTCCCTGAAGTCGAGGCGATCCGCACTGAGGTGCTTGCCGATCTTGAAAGCGAAGGCTTCAACGTAGTTCCCTCCGCCCGGGCGACACAGCTTACCATGAACCGCGATGCGATCCGTGATCTCGCTGCGCAAGAGCTAGGGCTGGTGACTTCGCGCTATCGCTATGCCGAAAGCTTCGAGGAAGTTCAGGAAGGTGCGCAGCACACGGGTTTCCCTTGTGTGATTAAACCGGTGATGTCGTCGTCTGGAAAAGGGCAAAGCAAAGTCGACAGCGCAGAAGGTTTAGAGGCGGCATGGGAATATGCTGTGGCTAATATGCGCGGAGACCGTGCGCGCGTCATCGTCGAAGAATTTATCGCTTTTGATTATGAAATCACACTCCTGACGATACGCCATAAAGCTGGTATCATTTTTTGCTCGCCAATCGGCCACCGCCAAGAGCGCGGCGATTATCAGGAAAGCTGGCAGCCTGCTGCTATGGCCGATCCTGTGCTTGCAAAGGCGCAAGATATGGCAGCAAAAGTTGTCGAGGCATTGCAAGGAGATGGGCGCGGCTGGGGTCTATATGGGGTGGAATTCTTCGTACGCGGCGAGGACGTGATCTTCTCGGAATTGTCGCCGCGTCCGCACGATACCGGGATGGTGACGTTGATCTCTCAGGATCTATCCGAATTTGATCTGCATGCCCGCGCGATTTTGGGTCTACCGGTTTTCGGTGACGAGCCAGCAATCCCGTCTGCTTCGGCAGTAATTCTTGCTGACCGTGACAGCGACGATTTCGAATTTGAAGGCGTTGCCGACGCGCTGGGGATTGGCCCGAATGTCGATGTTCGTATCTTCGGAAAGCCTGTGACGCGGCCCTATCGCCGCATGGGCGTTACGTTGGCGACAAGCGAGGATACTGACGATGCGCGAGGTCTTGCGGCAGAAGCAGCCCGTACAGTGCGCATTGCCTATCGCGGCTGACCGCACTAATCGCTCAAATATGAGCACTTATCCAAAGAGCGCCGCCATGATGCGGCGCGGTATCGAATTTCTCGGCTGCGAAACGGCGATCCTGTGCGGCGCGATGAGCTGGGTGTCCGAACGCAGCCTCGTATCTGCAATTTCCAACGCTGGTGGATTTGGGGTGATCGCATGCGGTGCGATGACGCCCGACCTTCTCGACGGCGAGATCGCTGCGACCAAAGCGCTGACCGGCAAGCCGTTCGGCGTAAATTTGATTACGATGCATCCGCAAATCTTTGAACTGATCGAAGTCTGCAAAAAACATAGCATTTCTCATGTTGTCCTAGCAGGCGGTATCCCGCCCAAAGGCAGCGTTGAAGCGATCAAGGAATTCGGGGCCAAAGTGATCGTCTTCGCCCCCACGCTTGCTTTGGCGAAGAAGTTGCTTCGTTCTGGCGGCGACGCGCTTGTGATCGAAGGGATGGAAGCCGGCGGCCATATTGGCCCCGTTTCGACCAGCGTTCTCGCTCAGGAATTCTTGCCAGAACTCGCCGAGGATCATGTTGTCTTCGTGGCAGGCGGCATCGGCCGCGGCGAAGCAATCGCGAGTTATCTTGAGATGGGTGCATGCGGCGTTCAACTGGGAACGCGCTTTGCATGCGCGAGCGAAAGCATCGCGCACCCCGATTTCAAAAAAGCGTTCTTCCGCGCCAAGGCGCGCGATGCCGAGGCCAGCGTGCAAGTCGATCCGCGCTTGCCTGTCATTCCTGTGCGTGCACTCAAGAACAAAGGCACAGAGGAATTCACCGCCAAACAAATCGAGGTCGCGCAGCTCCTCAACCGCGAAGAAGTCGATATGGGCGAGGCTCAGCTGCAGATCGAGCATTATTGGGCAGGGGCGTTACGCCGCGCCGTTATTGATGGCGACATCGAGAATGGCAGCCTGATGGCTGGCCAAAGCGTCGGCATGGTGAAATCAGAAGAGCCAGTTGCCGACATCATCGCAGAGTTGATGCAGCAATGCGAAGCGGCACTCACAGGCAGGTGACGTGCCTAGACCGCTAATTCTGACGCTCAGCTGCGGTGACCAGCCCGGCATTACCGCGCGGGTTACAGGCTTTCTGTTTGAGCGCGGCTGCAACATTCTCGACGCCCAGCAATTCAATGATCGGGCAAGTGAAGGTGGCGGTGACCGCTTCTTTATGCGGGTTGCATTTGATCCAACAGGGACGAGCGCGGATAGCCTGCGCAAGGCATTCGCGAAATTCGCCGCTGGTTTTGCGATGGATTGGAAAATAGCGGCGCAAGACCGTCCACGCCGCGTCATTATCATGGTCAGCAAGTTCGATCACTGCCTTGTCGACCTGCTGTATCGTTGGCGCACGGGCGAACTGAATATCGATCCCGTGGCGATCATTTCTAACCATCCTCTCGAAGCGACGACGGATATCGACCTTGGCAATATTCCGTTCCATCACTTGCCTGTCACCAAAGATACGAAGGCAGATCAGGAAACAATGGTGCGGCGGATCGCTGAAGAAACGGACGCCGAGCTGGTGGTGCTAGCGCGCTATATGCAGATATTCTCCGATGAGCAGTCCGCACATTTTTCCGGACGTTGCATCAACATCCATCACAGCTTCCTGCCTGGTTTCAAAGGTGCGCGGCCATACCATCAGGCCCATGAGCGCGGCGTCAAAATCATCGGCGCGACCGCGCATTTTGTGACGGCGGACCTAGATGAAGGGCCGATCATCCATCAGGATGTCGAGCGTATCACGCATGCCGATAGCGCTGCTGACCTTGTGCGCAAAGGCCGCGATATTGAGCGCCGGGTGCTGGCGGAAGCGGTACGATTGTTCGTTCAGGAACGGGTGCTCCCGAACGGTGGCCGAACGGTCGTCTTCCGCGGTTAACGCTTCGCCACTTCCTCCGGTCTTTCCATCGCCTTGTCCTGATTTGCGCGGAAGATCACATATTCGCGGATCGCCTGAATCTCATCCTTACTCAGCGATTCAGCGAAGGAGACCATGCCGTTGTCCTTCAGGATCCCTCCATGCACGACTGCATCCCAAGCGCTCGCATTGCCGAGAGACCCCGCACGGCGCAGGTCAGGCAGCACAGTTGAACCGACCGCAGCAGGAGCGTGGCATACGGCGCAGTAGCGCGCGTATTTCTCTGCGCCGAGTGCAATCGTTTCGGCATTCGCGCGGCTAGGCGGCGGATCGAGAGGCAGGCTCGCAAGCTCCAATTCGTCTGGGAGTTCGCCATCCGCGCCCAGCTTAAAGACGAGCAATCGAGAGACATTGCGCACGGGCGCTTTATCTTTCAGCAGTTCGCCATCGACTGTGATCGCGTATGCGCCGCCCCAACCGGCCAAGACAGCAACATATTGCTCGCCATCGACGGTGTAAGTGATGGGAGGGGCGACAACTCCTGTTTGCGCGCCAAAGCTCCACAATTGCTCGCCTGTGGCCGCGTTATAGGCGTTAAATTCACTGCCAGCTGTTCCTTGGAACACAAGGCCGCCGCCTGTCGCCAACAATCCGCCATTCCATGGCCCGGGATGTTCGACGGTCCATTTGGCTTCCTGAGCAACAGGGTCCCAAGCGACGAGCATGCCGCGCAATGTCCCGGC
Organism: uncultured Erythrobacter sp.; assembly: GCF_947497915.1. Classification (GTDB taxonomy): domain Bacteria; phylum Pseudomonadota; class Alphaproteobacteria; order Sphingomonadales; family Sphingomonadaceae; genus Erythrobacter. Next base: position 146,957 of record NZ_CANMIJ010000001.1, read on the forward strand.
GACTTCGCGGCGAATGCCGAGGTCTGGCGGCAGATCCCCTGCGCCAAGATCAAATCCAACGTTGAAGCCGCGCGCACGATCTGGCTTCCAGTTTTCCTCCGGAGCATAGACCATGCCCGCTTCGAATGCAGGAATGTAAACCAGGTTCTCATCCGGATGATACGCCATCGGATGCCAATTGTGCCCACCCAGCGCGCCCGGCGTAACAATCGCTGGCTGACCTGTTTTATCGATCCGCGTTTCCGGGTTTTCGATCGGGCGGCCTTCGTCATCGATGCCGGTTGCCCAATTGACAGCAACATAAGGCTCGCCGCTTATGAACTCGCCAGTCGCGCGGTCGATCACGTAGAAAAAGCCGTTCTTTGGTGCCTGCATCAGCACCTGACGCTCTTCGCCCTCGATTTCCATGTCCGCGAGAATGATATGCTGAGTAGCGGTGTAATCCCAGGTTTCGCCTGGAGTGGTCTGGTAATGCCAGACATATTCGCCGGTATCAGGCCGGATCGCGACTATGCTGGATAAATAAAGGTTGTCGCCCTCGCCGGTGCCATCTTCACCGGGCGAGCGGTAAGCTCGGTTCCACGGGCTGCCATTGCCAACGCCGATATAAAGCAGGTTGAGATCGGGGTCATAGGCCATCGAGTCCCAAACAGTGCCGCCGCCGCCAATGGCGTCATTTCCGGCAAGCACATCGGTGTTCCATGTTTCTGCAGCATCTTGGAGATATTGCGGACTTTCGCCGCCCTCATTGCCATCCGGTACGGTGTAGAACCGCCATAGCTCGCTGCCGTCATTCACATCATACGCGGCGATATAGCCTCGCACGCCGAATTCGGCTCCGCCATTGCCGATGATGACTTTGCCATCAATGACGCGCGGAGCGCCTGTGACGGTGTAGCTTTGCTCTTGATCGACAGTGACGGTTTCCCATTTCACATCGCCTGTTTCGCGGTCCAGCGCGACGAGACGTCCATCAAGTGTGCCGAGGAAGAGACTGTCTCCGTAGGCTGCTAGGCCTCGATTGACGGTGTCACAGCAGGCTTTGACAGCAGTTTCGCCTGGCACCTCAGGGTCATAATCCCAAAGCGGTTCTCCGGTCGCAGCATTGAAAGCTTTCACCTTGCTCCACGCTGTCGTGAGGTAAAGCTTGCCGTCCATGACGAGCGGTGTCGCCTCTTGCCCGCGTGCCGTGTCCATATCGGCGAACCATGCGAGGCCGAGATCGCCAACATTCTCAGCATTGATCTGATCTAGTGGAGAGAAACGCTGCTCTGAATATGTCCGGCCATGTGTGATCCAGTTGGCATCATCGCTATTGGCGCCGACAAGCATGGCGCTCGTGATTCCGCCATCGCTGCCCGCGCCCAACATTTCGTCGCAAGCCGCCACAGATAACGCGCCTAGCGCAAGGGCGGGCAGGGCCCATTTTATCATCGACATTTGGTATCTCTCCCTCTTACGACGTATGTTGCCGTGTCATTCGCTACTTGTCCATCGGTAAGCAGGCGGCTTAGTGTGCTTCGTGAAACCGAACTGCAGGAGCGATGACAATGTGCGATGAGGCGAAACTGAAAGTCTGGGCTAAGGACGCGATCAGCAGGCGCCAATTCGGCGTATTCGCAGGTGCTGCCGCTGTCGCAGCCTGTGCGCCGACAACGGGGAGCGACGGCGAAGAGCTACCCAGCAATTTCGCGATGATCAGCGATGCCGTCTCATTCCCTACGCGAGACGGCACGATGGACGGTTTTCTCGTTTACCCAGAAAAAGGCGAGCAATACCCAGCTGTCATCCTTTGGCCTGATATTGCCGGTGTGCGCCAATCTAAGTTGGCGATGGCGATGCGTCTTGCGAGTGAAGGCTATGCAGTGCTTGTCGTAAATCCGTATTACCGCGATGTCGCTGGCGAGCAGTTCTCCGACTTTGCCGCGTTCATCGAAGCTGATGGTTTCTCGAAAGTTGGCCCATGGCGCGAAAAGCTGAGCGCGGATGCGATTCAACGCGACGCGCAAAGCATTGTCACATGGCTCGACGCGCAAAAGCAGGTCGACACATCAAGAGGGATTGGCACACAAGGGTATTGCATGGGTGGCCCGTTCACCGTGTGGAGCGCAGCGGCGGTGCCTGATAGGATTAAAGCCGCCGCCAGTTTTCACGGCGGAGGATTGGTGCGCGAGGGCGACCCGATGAGCCCGCACAATCTGATCGGCAATGCTGAGGCGTCATTTCTGATCGCGGTAGCGCAAGATGACGATGCTGTTTCGCCGGATGTCAAAACAACTTTCGCCGAGGCAGCTGATACTGCAGGCAGGCCGACGTTAGTCGAAGTCTATGCCGGTGATCATGGCTGGACTGTGCCGGATAGCCCTGCATATGCCGAGCCTGCTGCTGAGAAAGCCTATGCCGATCTTCTGACGCTCTATTCGGAAAACCTGTAAGCAATAGGCTGCGCAGCGTTACCCCACCGCGCGGTCTTTCGCCCGATCATTGCTCCGGCCAAAGCGGCCAAATTTGCGGTACCGTGTCATCCACTTGTCGAGGAACAGCCCTAGCGGACGAGGTTCAATACCCAACTCCGCGAATGTCCGGTGCTCGCCTGAAACGGTGCTACCCGGTTTGAGTAAGGTCCACTGATCCTTGCTCATCGGAGTACCAGGCAGACTTGCGAACAACGACGACATACCATCCGGCATCGCGATGAAGCGGCGGCTGCGTCCCTGCGCGGCAGCGATCCGCTCATTGATCTCCATCATGGTGAGCTGTTCAGGCCCGCCCAATTCATAGATGTGCCCGCCATGTTCGGCAGGGTTTTCGAGCGCGACTGCGATCGCTTCGGCCACGTCATCCGCAAACACGAGCTGCAATTTTGCTTCGGGGCCGAACACTGGAAGGACAGGCATCATCTCGATCATTTGGCCGAACATGTTGAGGAAATTATCGTCTTTCCCAAACACAATCGAAGGCCGCATGATCGTCGCTTCGGGGAAGGCCTCAAGCACGTTCGCTTCGCCTTGCGCTTTGCACCGTGCATATGCTGCACTTGAATTTTCGTCTGGCCCAATGGCGCTAACGTGGACGAACCCTCTGAGCCTGTTCTGTTTGGCAATACGAGCCATAGTGCCCGGGGCTTTCCCCATCAGCTCTTCGAGATCACCCGCGAAGTCACCAACAAGATTCACAGCGTAATCTGCGCCATGCAATGCTGCTGCAACGCTTTCCTCTTTAGTGATGTCGCAGCGCGCGAATTGCAGCTGACCCAAATCGGCGAGTGGTTGCAAAGAGTGCGCTTTTTCGGGATTTCGGCTGGCAATGCGCAAACGCGCGCCGCGCTCCAAGAGGCTCTGTGCAACGTAATTGCCGATGTAACCGCCGCCGCCAAAAACAGTGACGAGCTTTTCAGAAAGAGGTGAAGTGTTGGCCATGATCGTGTGATCCCGTGCGCTCATGAGTTTCGTAACGTGGTGCCAATGCTTCAATGCAGCGCGCGGGGCAAGCGTTCCTGCGTATCAATCACACATTCCTGCGTCCGATTGACGCAGTAAGACCAATGCGGAAATCGCCATTGGCCTGCCCTAGCATAGCGGCGAGCTTTCATCATTCGCCGCGTCGTACGCCCGGTCTGCGGAATTGGAAAGCTGGCTAGCTGCTGGGTCTTAAATTCTGAAGAGCGTTGCGGTTCGTCTCCTCTTTCGCACTTCAAGGCGTCAGCAGCGCCCCTCTATCACTGCCTGCATTGCTCTTCCTGTATCCTGATCTCGCTTCATCAGCTGAGCGCTAACGTCGTTCAGAGAGCCGCAGGTGAAACTGGCATTCCGCGCTATTGCCCTATTTGTGATTTTGACGAATGCATCCGCCGGAAGAACGCGTATCCCTCGACGTAAGAAAGTGTCTGGCCACCGTTCACTTCCACTCACAATATCAATGAGTGTTTGTGTCGCTGGACTGTCTGGTGGCGCAAATAAGGTCGCGCCCAGCTCGATTAGGAGTGCGTCTTCTGTCCGGTTTTGCAGAAACAAAGCGGTATATCGCTTTGCTGCTTCGGCTTCATCGCCCGCAGCTAGCGCCAGCCGGAGCATAGCCTCTTGCGCTGCCGGATCTCGCCAACCGCGTTTTGCTGCAATCTGGATCGTTAGAAAACCCTCATCCGTTTGACCTGCTGCAAATTGAGCCTGCGCGAGAAGGCGCAGCGACTCTGCGGGGATCGGACGGCGTTCAACAAGTAGCTTCGCCTCTTCGACTGCGGCGTTCGCTTCTTCAGCTCTCAGAGCTCTTGCTGCTATCTGCGCCTGAGCAAATCCGCGTGCGGGTGGCGGCACTGTTTTGGATAGAGCGGGTATAGAAGCAGATTGTCGATCAAGCTGCAGGGCAGCAGTGACAGCCGCAACCAAGAGCAAAGCTGCATACCAGATCAGGCGGCCAATCATTGATCATCCTCCGCGCTTGGCGTGCCAATTCTCGAAACGAGCAAGAGGGCAAAACTGCCAACCGCCAACATCGCTTGATTGCGCAGCGGATAGTCCGTGACGGATTGGATTGCGATTGCGAGTAAGATCGCAGCTGCGCCCCAGCCGGTCCAGTTCAGTTCACTGTTCCGAGCACGCCATGCGAACCACCCCAGTGCAACAAGCCACAAAGCAACAAGCGCAAGGCCGGGCAGACCAGCTTCGATCGCAATCTCAAGATAATCGTTATGAGCACGCCCTGCGCGGCGCTCGGTTGCGTTTTCAAGCGACTCATCGACTTGGAATACTTCATCGAAAGTGCCCATCCCAGAGCCCGCCGGCCAGTACCGTTTCACTGTGTAGGCGCTATCTTCCCAAATATAGGCGCGCGCATCGCTTTGGCTTTGAAACCGCTCCATAGTATCCGCAACCCGGCCGGGTGCGACAGTCAGTACCGTAGCAATTGCACCAAGCGCGATCAGGAACGAGCCCAACATTACAAGCCATCCGCGCCTGCTCATGGTGGCCTCGAAATGGCGGCTACTATGCCAATGGGAAATAGTCCGAAGCCCTGCGAGGGCCAAAGGAATAGCAGTAAGAACAAGGGCTGTTCGCGACCTGGTCAACACCACAGCGATTATCAGCAGAACGCCTATCGAAACCCGCACTATCATCGCGGCTGGGTGTTGCTGGGGAGAGGGGAGCGTTACTGCGAGGCACAGGCTTGCGACCAAAAACAGCCCTGTCGAATTACGATTTGCGAAGGTGCCGTACAAAATTTCGGTTGAAACGGGCGAAGAGTAAAGAACTGCAGAGGCTCCTCCAGACAGAACCTGCGGGATACCAATCAGCACATTCGCAAGGCCTAGGCCCACAATCACCCATCCTAGCATGACCAATTGGCTCTTGCGCAGATTCCAACCTGCCATCAGCAGCGCGAGCGGCACGGTCAATCCTGTCATGGCGACAGCTGTTCTGATAGGGTCAACGCTTGCCGATGCCCAACCGGAATGGCCCGTTAATGCGAAGGATTGCTGAACGAGGTCCCGTCCTGGAAGTGTCGTCCATACGCTTTCTGGGAGTGGTATCAGTTGGGCGAGCGGCAACACCACCGTCAAAGTTAGCAGTAATTTCAAGAACATCGGTGCGTGTCGCCAAAAACTCGCGGCAGATGGCGTACGAATGGCAAGAACCGTCAGGGCCGCCAGTTGGACGATCAGGTTGGCGATGCCATGTCTCACGCCGCCGCCACCAACGATGATGGCCAGACACAACAGTGCGGCAACAAAGACCATAGGCCACGGGCCAAACCGCGCGCCGTCGACTGCGTCGGTATCGTTGAGCAAGACGCCTTTCGTTGGTCTGCTAGATCTTGAGTGTATCAGACGGGTCATCGACGGATGCATTCCCCAAAAGAAAAGCGCACGCGCCGGGTAGGCTGTGCGCTTATCACTTAAGCAATGCTATGCGAGCGGCGCAATGCCGCCCGATCAAGTGCCGGGGGACTGATCGTCGCTATCATCAACAATAATGATTACACCGGCGATGGCTGCCGCTGCGAGCAATGCTGCAATCAGCGTCGAAAGATCGCCCCAAAGGCCTGCGATCTCTTCATCATCATAAACCGAGCCAAAAATGGCACCTGCCGATGACGCCTCGGCGCCGTAAACAGACCCGCTGTCACCTGCACGCGTGTTTGCATGGGCTGCAATTGGCGTGAACGCCATGCTTGCAGCAGCCATCGCGACAGTGATCCGAGTTGCGAGCTTCGTCATTCCTACGGCCTTTTCTTCATAACTTCAGGGCGAATTACCGCAATGCAGCAACAACCTCAAGCTTTTGATAGAGGCTAAATCGTAAAATAAGCTTACCCGTTGCACTTGTTACCGCATTTGCAAGCGCTGCAGAGCCTAGCCAGTCTGGCGATTGCTCGCCAGAATCGGTGCGTACCGACTAATATCGCCGCCGGTTACTATGTTGCCGTCATGGACGAGCCAAGCATGTGCTGCGAATTCGCCATGTTCCGGTTTCTCTACGCCGATCTGCAATTCGCTCGCCAGTTTGGATGCAGCTAGCCAGTCTTGTCCGGCCATAGCCTGTACAAGGCAGTCGCTGCGCCACGGAAGCCTGCGGGATATGCGTGGGAGGACGTATGCGATGCGAGCGATATGCGCGGTTTCCTCGTCGCTTTGAGCAATTGGCAGCGCCATCGTATTCTTGTTACGGCCAACTATGTCACTGGCGACGAATGCCCGGAACGCGATTGCAGCGCGGACAAGCCGCCACAATCCTTGCACCGCGTATCGCACCAACCAACCAATGTCGCGCAGGGCCGGTTTTTCGCCCGGACTAGGTACAGCCGAGGAATGCAAAAAATTCCGATATGATTGCGCAGGTTTCATCGCAAGATTAATGACACAGGCACGCTGGCATCGCCAGCTCATTGAAGGGACCAAGCTCACATGGCTGGCATTGCTGCGATTCTTGCCGACGGCCCGTTAGATTCGCGGCTTAACACCATGACCAGTGTTCTGGCCGCGAACCCGCATGATGAAAGGAAAAGCTGGTCACAAGGCAATACCGCGCTTTCGGCTTGTACATTCGCAACCACAAGTGAGGCGTTGGAGGCTCAGCAGCCAAATATCTCAGAAGACGGGCAGATTGCATTGGTCTTCGATGGGTATCTGACCAATTTCGAAGAATTGCGGCGCGACTTGGCGAAGCGCGGGGCGAATTTGAGAAACCGTTCTGATGAAGAGCTCGTCCTGCGCGCATATGAGCAGTGGGGTGCGGGCTGCGCTGCGAAGGTCGAGGGCGAATTTGCATTTGTCATCGCTGACTGTCGGCGCCAGATGCTGTATTGCGCGCGCGACCACCAAGGTTTGAGACCGCTTTATTACTACGAGGATGCAAGCACTTTTATCGCCGCATCCAGCATCGCTGCGGTTCTGGCCGCGCTGCAAGAGCAACCCAGCTATGATCACGAATACCTCGCTGAGGTCATGATCGGTGAAGTGTATTCTGTCGATCGCACGGGCTGGAAGGGTATTGGCCGCGTCAAGCCGGCGCACTTTCTGCGCCGTGAACATAAAAAGCGCAGCGAAACTCGGAAGTATTACAGCTTGCCGACTGTCGAACTCAGGTCATTTCGCCGAGATGAGGAATACATCGAGGCGTATCGTGAAGTTTTGAGCGATGCCGTGCGGCGCACGTCGCGGACCCATCTGCATCTCGCTTGTGAGGTTAGCGGAGGGCAGGATTCCTCTGCGATTTACAGCGTCGCCCATGCCATGGCTGGCTCAGGGCGACTGCTGGCACCTTCGATTGAGGCATACACTTTACGAGGCGAAACAGGCAGCGAAGCGGACGAAATTGAATATGCCCGCGCGGTCACTCAGTTCACGGGCTCAAATCTTCATGAATACGACTTGTTCCGGCCAGAACTTGACTGGTTTGACGCGCAAGCATCGGCCGAGCGCGATATGCCGACCTACACCAACGCGGCTCATTCGATCCTGTTGGAGCAAGGCATCGTCAAGAACGGCTCTCGCGTCGTGTTAAACGGGATGGGCGGCGACCAATGGCTCGATGGTTCATACGGATATTATACTCAAGCGATCCGTGCCCGCGATCTCGCGCGCTTCATCGCCAATTTGCGCCGCGATGTCAGCTACTACGGAATGCGCTCATCGCTTCCTTTCGCACTTAGAAAGCTGGCATTGGCCGCTTTGCCTGATTCAGCGCGATCTGCGCTTCGGAAACGGCGATCGGACTATGGCGCGCTCATGTATGAGGATATCCAGTCCCTCTCGCCAGAATACGCAGAGCATGTTCGCGCAGTGAAGCGGAGCTATCTTGATGCATTGCCTGAAGATGAGGTCGCCAGAAGTAATGTCCCGCGGCTGGATTCGCCGCAAAACCAGCGCGCGTTTGACCTGATGTACCGCCAGCGTTCTGGATTAGGCCTCGAAGGGCGTAGCCCGATGTTTACGCGCCAATTCATCGAATTTTGCAATTCTTTACCTGAAGATATGAAATATCGAGCGGGCCGAACGAAGTGGATTCACCGCGAAGCGATGCGCGGCCTGATGTCCAATCAAGTCATTGAAAGGGAAAGCAAAGCATCATTTCCTGAGCGGAAACATGATGCGGCGATTCAAAATGCCTGCAAGGAAGAGCAAGATGGCGTGATCGCGCAACTGATTGATGCCGAGCGGTTTGGAGAATTCTGCGCCTTGAGATCCGGCGATGAGATTGACGATTCGCATGATTGGGCGTACTGGTCGGTCTACATGGTAATAAGTTTTTTGCGATTTTCTGCAAAAGGTTGAACCAGTTCAATTTTGACTTCTTCAGCAATGCCAAGGTTTTTGATCGTGAAAAAGAAAATCGTCTATTCCGCTCCGCAGCTCACGAAATATGGTTCCGTTCGCAACCTGACCGGCGGCAGCTCGGCTCTCACGAGTGACTCTGGTGGCAGCATGGTTGGTGGGATGTTGATGTAAGCTCCGTTTTTCGGGCTTACAATTACGATCGAACCTCCCTGCATGTGTCATTGGAAGCGTATGATTTTCGATGACAGACGCACTCTCTGAACACATTCACTATCTTTCAATGCCGCATCGCAGCGATCTCTATCGCTCTGCGATAAAATCTGCTGTTCCAGCCAATGCTTCGGTAGTTGATCTTGGCTGCGGGGTCGGAGTTCTTGGCATTTTCTGCCTCGAAGCGGGTGCTCGCCATGTGTGGGGCATTGATTGCAGTGACTCGATTTATCTTGCGAAAGAAACCGTCACGAAGGCCGGGCTCGGTGATCGCTACACATGCGTCGGGGGTTCGACTTTCCAGGCAGATATAGGCGAAAATGTGGACGCATTGATCTGCGACCATGTCGGCTATTTCGGTATCGATTACGGCATCATAGATATGGTGCGCGATGCTGCTCGGCGAATGCTCAAGCCGGGCGGGGTGATCATACCTGACAGGATTGAGCTAACAGTAGCGGGCGTCTCGTCAGATACATGCCGAGACAAGGCGTCAGCTTGGTCGAAAGAGATCGTACCGGAGCATTTCCACTGGATTGATGACCAAGCACGCAATTCCAAATATTCGCATGATTTTGAACCCGGCGAATTGTGCAGCGAACCAGCGGCGCTTGGCGTGGTCACGTTGGATGCAGAAAGCCCCGAGTACTTCTCTTTCGCTGCAGAGATTACGGTAAAAGGCGACGGGATTTTTGATGGGCTGGCTGGCTGGTTCAACGCGCATCTTGGTGCGGATATCTGGATGACCAATTCGCCTCTCGACCCGGTGAGCATCAAGAGATCGCAAGCATTCTTCCCAGTTGCCGAGCCGTTTGAAGTCAAATCGGGCGATCGCATCGCGATCAGCGTTCGTGCGCGTTCAGATGGGAATTTTCTTGCTTGGAGCGTGAAGCCACCGGGCGGCGCGTCAGTGCAGAAACAATCAACCTGGGCCAGCACTATACTGGCAAAGAATGATTTGAACGCCGCATCCGGCGGACCTCTCGAACTATCTAGCAAGGCCAAGGCACGCCTTTTCGTTCTCTCGCTGGTCGATGGTGATCGCACAGCCGGCGATATCGAGGCCATTGTGATGCGCGACCAGCCGGATTTGATGCCGAGCGAGCATGCAACACTCGATTTTGTCCGCGCCGTTCTCAATGGCAATACAGATAGATGACGCGCTTTTCGATTGGCGCCGAACAAGAGCAAACGCCGTTTGAGACGGAGCCTTATGATAGTTGGGTGTCGCCTGATGGTGAATGCCAGTGCGAATTTCATCGCACGACGAGCGGCTTCTTGCTGCGCTTCCCGGATCAGGCCGATTTTCTAGTCGAACCGGAAGCTGGTCGAGCGACAGGGTGGCCGTCGATATTTGGTGACCGAAGTGCAGTTCAAAAACTGTTCGACAACTCGATTGTTCCGCTGCTTGGCAACTACGACGGTGGTCTATTTTTACATGGAAGTGCAGTTCAGACCCAGTGCGGTGCAGCGGCGTTTCTAGGCCATTCGCGCAGCGGCAAAACGACATTGGCCGGTTCCTTCGCGCGATCTGGCCAGCCGTTCATGACAGAGGATGTCGTTGATCTGGCGGGCGATGGGGAGGGGTACGTCGTACGCTCCAAGACATCGGCTTTACGATTATTCAAAGATAGCGCCGAACATCTATTGGGTCGATCAATCGGCTTTGATCAGGAAAGCGGAAAGCAAAGCATTGAGGCAGAAAAGGTGCTGCCTTTCGCACACGGGGTTGCAAAGCTTGCGGCGATTTTCGTGCTGGGTAATGATCACGGGGCTCCGCTCAATGTTAGGCCACAGCCCGCTGGCGTAGCCTTGCCGCTGTTGCTGCCGCATGCGTTCATCCTAGACGTCGAAGACCGTCCGCGGCTGCGGGAGCATTTTGGACGCTTGGCTGAACTGGCTGAACGCGTCCCCGTTTTTGCGCTCGACTACCCACGTGAATATTCGGTCTTGCCGCAGGTTCGCAGCGCGATATTAAGTGCCATCCAAAAGGATTCCACAGAATGAACCTCAATGATCGATTTGTCGCATCGGAAGATGTTGTCGCCAGAGAAGTTAGCGGCGAGACGGTTCTCCTCGATCTAACGAATGGTCAATATTTCGGACTTGATCCGGTTGGGGGGCGCATCTGGGAACTGCTTTCTGAAAAGCCGCGGAGCCTTTCCGCTGTTTGCGATACAATCGAGAGCGAATATGATGCGCCGCGCGAAACGATAGAAGCGGATATTCTAGCGCTTGCCGCCGATCTGGCCGAGCGCGATTTAATCGTGGCCGAGGCGGGCTGAATAACCAATCAGTGGTCGTTGGTCACGTCTTCAACGGCATCAGCGGTTACCTTTAAAACTCTATCAGCCAAGGCAAGGCTGGCTGGGCGGTGGGTAATGATAATCACCGTTCGATCCTTGAGAGCGTCGATACAATCTTCGACAAAGGCGGCCTCACTTTCCAGATCATACATACTGGTCGCCTCATCAAGAATGTAGATTGGCGGGTCACGATAAAGCGCGCGTGCCAATGCAATCCGTTGGCCTTGGCCGCCTGAAAGGCGGATGCCGTTGTCGCCTATTTCTGTCTCTATGCCCTGAGGCAATTCATCAATGAACTCGCGTGCCTGGGAAAGATCGATGGCGCGTTCGAGGTCGCAATCATCGCCGCCAACATCCATTTGGCCAAATGCGATGTTCTTTGCGATTGATCCATTGAACAGAAGAGGGCGCTGAGGGACGTAGCCGAACTGCCGCCGGAGCGATTGCACTTGCAATCCGGAGATGTCTTCACCATCGAGAGTGATCTGGCCCGCATCCGGTTCATAATATCGCAGCAGCAGTTTAACGAGCGTAGATTTTCCGACGCCGTTGTCGCCCGTTAGTGCGACGATTTCACCCGGCTTAATGCTCAGATTGATGCCGGAGAGTACTTGTGGGCGTCCGGGGTATGAGAATTCAACTTGCTCAAACGCGAGGGCGCCGTCGGCTCGATCTAAATCCCTACCGCTAAGGTATCCGGCCTCGGGTTGCATTTCGAGAACCGATTCCAGCCGCGCCAAGGTTCCGCGTGCAGTTTGAAAACTGCCGTAGATGTCAGCTAGTCCGCCAACGGGACGAGTTAACAAAGCGGCGTAGAGCAAGAAGGCAAACAGATCGCCTGGGCTCTGGCCAGCGCTTCCGAGCGACCGGCTGCCAAGGACAAGCACACCGATGGCGCCCAGTGCCGCGACGAGCGCGACAAGCGGAGAGATGAAGGCCCGAATTCGTGCCTGCCGAAAATTGATCTCGCGCGACCGGCGGGTCACGACTGCGTAGTTGGCACGGTGGCTCTCTTCGCTCGCAAAAGCCTTGATCGCAGAGATCATGGATAGATCTGTGTCGGCGGTGGCCATGACGTCCACTTCGGCTTTCCGGGCCTTGCGCGCCAGCAGACGCAGGCGGCGCCCGACAAGTTTCATGAAAATGAAAAAGATTGGCACCAATATCGGGATCAAGACCGCAACATACGGATCAATTAGGAACAGGATAAGGACCGCTCCTGCCGCTGTTAGCAGCATCGAAGGGGCATTCGCGAGAGTGGATGTCAAAAAGGCGCTCAGGCTGCTGACCTCATAAGTCATAAGAGCGAGCAGATCGCCGCCGCCACGTTTGTCGTGGAAGGACATCGGCATGTGGCTCACATGCTCATAAATTTCGCGGCGCAATTGATTTAATATCTTCAATGAAGCCGCAGACGACACAATCGATGCAAATATGTTGAGAGCGGTCAGGAAAACCAAAGCCGCGATCAAAAGGCCGAGGGTCTGGCCAAGCTCTTGCACTACGCCTTCAACAACCCCGCCTAAGAGCTGCCCTGCCAGCCACGGTACAGCCAGAACTGCCAGAGAGCTGAGCACAGTTAGGCTGCTGATCATCAACAGCTCACTGCGAAACTGCTTCGCGCGTTGCCAGAGAAATTCAAACTTCATCGCGGACGGCCCAGCAAGATTCTGCCCGCGCCGTCAAGAAGGCGCCGTGCATAAAGTATCGAGATGGGCCAGCCATCAGCGTCTGGATAACGCTGCTCCAAAAACTCTCTGCCAGGAAACGCATGATCCCAGACAAGAGCGGTTTTTGCCTTCATGCTTTTGGCACTCGCAAAGTCTTGTTTGAAGTGAAGGTGAGCGGAACCGGCTTCATAATAGTCCGAGATTGTATTCGATAATTGTGGCCGCTTTAGTCGAGCCTCAATCCCGGGTGGTACAGCAAAGCTTAGAGTTTTGCGCGCAAAGTTGATCCCTAATGCGACGGAACGCGAAGCGCCCCAACGCTCGGCGATTGACGCAAGGTCAGCCCAATCCTGATCTGAAAAATCGCGGGCCAAAAGGTGTAGGTCTACGGCCCAGATCAGCCTGTTGCCCTCCATCAATTTGTCGCTTCCCGCATTATAGCCAAAAGCAGCATGGCCGCTGCGGTTGATGCAGATTTGAATGAAAGCATCGATAGCCCCCGTGCAACTGGCCACTCGTGAAAGTCGCGGCAGATGCTTCGTACGTGCTCTGGGGTGATCACGCTCGATCGCTTCGGAAATCGCAAAGCTTGAACTGATGGCCCAATGCAGGTCAACCTGATGCGTAAAGCCGGAGGGCGTCGTGCAATTCCACACTTCTTGCAATGCACGCTGATCTCCCGAAGGTTCAAAGCCGCACTTGTTGAACACATTTCGCACCTGATTGCGATCGCAGTTCTCAATCAGAATATCGGTGTCACCGCGCCGCCTTGTCGCAGGGTCGGAATAGACGGAATAGGCGAGGGCAGTGCCCTTCATAATTGTCGACTGGAAAGAGGCCGAGTGCAGCGCAGCGACCAGCCTTGCGATGACCGCGCTATGATCCGCTTCCCACACTGCCTGTAGCCTCGCTTGCTCCTGTAGAACTTCAAGGAGATCGTGTGGCCAATCCGCAAAAGTTTGCACGTTGTCAGCGAGCAAAAAAGCGATTCCGTGAAAATCCAGTCGCTGCGTCAGCTCTGCCGTTTTGTCTGCCAAGGCAGGTGGAAAATCAGGCGCAGGCTGCGACGTCAATGCGCTGCGCACGCAATCGGCAAAGTATATATCAATGGCTTCGGTATGCGTCATAATAAAATGTGTCTGCGATGAATCCCGAAGCGTCACATGCAAGTATGCGCGTATGGATGCGTTTTGGCTAGCATGCTGCGACTGTGGGCTGAGCCCCATCGTTAGCGCGCCAGCCATTGACCCTCTGAACCGGTGCTGCAATGCAAATTCAATGTTCGGCGGCGATTGTGGAAGGCCCGTGACTGATGGCATCTAAACGCAAAGGCATCATTCTGGCGGGTGGATCAGGTACGCGGTTGTATCCGCTCACGCGGGGCGTCTCCAAACAATTGATGCCGATCTATGACAAGCCGATGATCTACTATCCGCTCAGCACACTGATGCTGGCCGGAATTCAGGATATTCTGATTATCACCACGCCTGAGGACGCATCGCAGTTTCAACGGGTCCTTGGTGATGGTTCTGACTTCGGCGTCTCGCTCAGTTATGCAGTTCAGCCAAAGCCAGAAGGATTGGCTCAGGCGTTTCATATCGCAGCCGATTTCGTCGCAGGCGGGCCGAGCGCGCTGATACTCGGCGATAATATTTTTTATGGACACGGACTACCCAATCTTTTGCAAAGCGCAGATGCAAAGGCGCAGGGCGCGAGCGTTTTCGCGTACCGTGTTACCGATCCAGAGAGCTTTGGCGTCGTCGAGTTTGACGATGCTGGCAAGGCCATCTCGATTGAGGAAAAGCCGACCGAGCCAAAATCAAACTATGCCGTCACAGGCTTGTATTTTTATGATGCAACAGTTGTCGAGCGCGCGCGCGATTTGAAACCATCACCGCGCGGCGAGTTGGAGATTACTGACCTTAATCGGCTGTTTCTCGATGAGGGTTCGATGTCAGTCGAGATGATGGGGCGCGGATTTGCATGGCTGGATACGGGAACTCATGCATCTCTTTTGGACGCCGCGACCTATGTGCGGATTACGGAAGAACGGCAGGGTCTCAAGATTGCTTGTCCGGAAGAGATCGCCTGGCGTCAGGGGTTCATTGATTCCGCAGAGCTCGCCCGCATTGCGGAGCCACTTCGCAAATCGGGTTACGGCGAATATTTGCTGCGGCTGCTCGACGGCCCGCGACTGCCATGAAGTTGCTCGAATGTGATATTCCCGGTCCGATGATTGTCGAGCCAAGTGTATTCGGGGACAAACGGGGTTTTTTTCTGGAGACATGGAGCGAAAGCGCATTTTTGGAAGCGGGTCTTGAACTACACTTCGTTCAGGACAACCATTCGCGATCTCAAAAAGGGGTGCTGCGGGGGATGCACTTCCAGAATCCAGGGGCGCAAGGGAAATTGGTCCGCGTGGCCAACGGCTCCGTCTACGATGTCGTGGTCGATTTGCGGCGCTCTTCGGATCATTTCGGACGTTGGACAGCGGTAGAATTGTCAGCAACGAATAAGCGGATGCTGTGGGTGCCGGAAGGGTTTGCCCACGGTTTTCTGACGCTCGAAGATGACACCGATTTCCTATACAAATGCACCGCCCCGTATGCGCCTGGCGCTGAACATACGCTCGCTTGGGACGATCCAGAGGTCGGAGTTAAATGGCCGCTGGATGGGATCACGCCACTAATATCGGAAAAAGATGCGCTTGGGCAGAGCCTCAGTGAAGTGGCCTCGTTCGCATGAAGGTGTTGATCACAGGCGCAAAAGGGCAGCTTGGCGGTGCGCTTCAACGGACCGCTCCAGACGGTGCGTCGATCACAGCAATTGATCTGGCGGAATGCGACTTAACGGATAGCAAGGCACTGCGCGGCTTAATTTTTGCCGAACAGCCCGACGTTTTGATCAACGCGGCGGCGTATACGGCCGTGGACAAAGCGGAAACCGACGCGGCGTTAGCGAAAGCTATCAATACCGATGCGGTCGGCGTTATGGCTGCGGCATTAACTGAGACTGGCGGGAAGCTCGTCCACGTATCAACGGATTTCGTCTTTGATGGCGCGTCAGCCAGCGCTTACCAGCCAGAGGACGCGCGCACGCCTTTGTCCGTCTATGGCCTGACGAAAGCGGAGGGCGAAGATCATCTGCGTGATGATGATCTACTTGTGCGAACGGCATGGGTGTATGAAGCGGGCGGGGCAAACTTCGTTCGAACTATGATCCGCCTGATGAATGAGCGTGACGAACTTGGAATTGTCGCCGATCAAATCGGCTCCCCGACATTGGCGCGCGGCCTTGCGCAGACCATTTGGGCATTGGCTCGCTGCGGTGCAACGGGCATTTACCACCATAGCGACGCGGGCGTTGCCAGCTGGTACGATTTCGCTGTCGCAATTGCTGAAGAGGCGCACAACCTTGGCCTCATCGGCAAATTGCCGGATATCAAACCGATAGCGACCGCAGATTACCCAACCCCTGCGCGGCGACCTGCGTTCTCCTTATTGGATTGCCGTAAAACCCGTGCACTGCTGGGCGATGCGCATGTTCACTGGCGCACCAATCTGCGCGCAATGCTAAAAGAGGAAAAGGCCCTTGGCTAACCTGCTTATTACCGGTGGTGCCGGCTTTATCGGCGGCAATTTCGTGCATTATTGGGCGGAAAAGCACCCCGATCATACGCTGACCATACTCGATTGCCTGACCTATGCGGGTAATGCTTCGACTATTAGAGGCGTGGAGCAGGCAGAGCTGGTGACCGGCGATATTCGCGACACTTCGCTGGTCGAAAGCCTGCTGCGAGAGCGGGACATTGCGACGATCATTCACTTCGCTGCCGAAAGCCACGTGGACCGCTCTATCAGCGGGCCGGACGCCTTTATTGAGACAAATATCCTCGGCACCAACAGCTTGCTTAAGGCCGCGCGGACGGTTTGGCTGGATGAAGGCAGCAGCCAGCCGCACCGTTTCCACCATATCTCGACAGACGAAGTTTATGGCTCTTTGGGGCCAGAGGATCCGGCCTTCACAGAGACCCATCAGTATCAGCCCAATTCACCATATTCAGCGTCAAAGGCATCGTCGGACCATTTGGTGCGGGCCTATCATCACACGTACGGTTTGGATGTGACGACAAGCAATTGTTCGAACAATTATGGGCCTTATCAATATCCCGAAAAGCTAATCCCGCTGTTCCTGCTCAACGCGCTGCATGGCCGCGCGCTGCCGATTTATGGGGACGGCATGAATGTGCGCGATTGGCTGCATGTTGAGGACCATTGCCGGGGCATTGAAGCCTGCCTTGAGCGCGGTCAGCCGGGGGAGGTCTACAATATCGGCGGCGGAGAGGAATTGGCTAATCTCTCGGTAATCGAAAGCATTTGCAGCGAAGTGGACCTTGCCTTTGCGGACATTGCGGGTCTTGCCGAGCGCTATCCCGATGCGCCAGCAGCACAGGGACGCAAAAGCGAAGAGCTGAAGGCCTACGTCACTGATCGCGCCGGGCATGATCGCCGCTATGCGATTGATGAGACGAAGGCGCGCGACGAATTGGGCTACACGCCGAATTGGAAATTTGCCGATGCCATGCGCCAAACGGTGCGCTGGTATCTGGAGAATGAGGACTGGTGGAAGCCGCTCCTGCGCGGCTAGTTCGCGTTCGCATTCGGGCACATTGTCCGCGCCATCCATTCGCCAAGGCAGCGATGGCCCACTTCGCGCATATGCAATGCATCACGGACTAGCAGCGGCTGATCGGCCTCACACTGAGAAAAGGCATCAGCTGGATCAAGCACGCTTAACCCGCGCTCAGCCCCAATCGACGCGACGGATTGCCGATATGGCCCTAGGCGGCCTGCAATTGCACGGCTGCCGGCTGGTGGCGGGGCGATAAGGATGACGCGGCTTCCAGTCCTTTCGAAATGATCGATCAAGCGTCCCATGCTTGCGGCAAATTCTTCTAGCGGCACCGGTTGTTTGTCGCGCAGCCAACCGCGCGGGGCTGCATCATTTGTGCCGAAGAAGAGCAGAACCAAATCTGCCTGATCCGAAGCATCCTCGACCAACCACCGGCTCTCCCCCATCGCGGCAGTGTGGCCGCCAACGCCATGTTTCGCCACAACCACGCCATCCGGCAGTGTATCTGCAAACACTGCGCTGAAAGAACTGCGGCTCTCATCGGATGAACCGTCCATCCGGGCGCCGCTCACATGGCTATCACCGTAGATGGCGATCTGCGATCCTGCGTTCGGACATTCGAGTATCTCAAGGTTTGCCGAGACACTGCTCACCTCGACGGTGCGTGTGCCATCTGACCTCCATGCGGGAATTTCACCCGACCCCAGCGCGAGTATGACAAACGATACAACAAAGAGAACTAGGGCTGCCTTTATCCACTTAACCACAGAACCGGTCCCTTCTCATCGACCCCTAGGGATTGCGCGTAGTTGGATTTTCCGTCAACCCAAGACCAAGAATGCAGCACGCCGCTGCGATGGAGATTACGCAAATGTCGTTCAGTCTGGGCAGATTGCGTTTTTTGCGCACCATGCTGACCGGACTGCGCCGACGGTTCTTCGTCTCAGTCATGGGAATGGACATTCACCCCACGGTGGAAATGTCGCTAAGCGCCAAGCCCGATATGACCTTCCCCAAGGGTGTGCATATTGATGAATTCACCTATGTTGCGTTCAATGCGCGCATCCTGACGCATGACCGGACGCGCGGGCTCTATGTGCAAACACGCATTGGCAAGAACTGCTTTATCGGCGGCGAGAGCCTGATCCTGCCTGGCGTCACCATCGGCGACAATTGTGTGATTGGCGCGGGCAGCGTTGTCACCAAGGATGTGCCGCCGCGCTCCATCGTTGCGGGCAATCCCGCAAAAGTGCTCAAAACCGATATCGAAGTCGAAGCCTATGGCCGCTTTGTGGACGCCGATGTGACCGAGCGACAATTGCGCGACACCGATCCATCCGTGGGGGCTTTGCCAGATCGGATGAAACGCTAATGCCTCGGCATGGCTGGGTTAGAGCGCGCGGAGCAAGCCCGTGGTGATCCACTATTTGATCGCGGGCTTTGGCATCAAGCCCAATGGCGGAATGCGCATTATCTATGAGCAGGCGCGGCGCTTGGCACAGCGCGGTCACAGGGTGGAGCTGCATCATTTTGAACGCTTCTCCTCTGACCGCTTGCGGCGGCTGCCCCGGCAATTGTGGTATTTCCTGAAAGCGGGCCGGACGACCAAGCCCGATTGGATTGATCTGCCTGCCAGTGTCCGCTGCACTTATCGCTTTTTCGCCCAGCCGCTTTCGCCCGAGCCGGGTGCCCGCGTGATCGCGACATATTGGAAGACGCATGATCTGATCGCGGACAACAAACGCGCCGATGTGCAATTTTTCTACCTTATCCAAGGCTTTGAAACATGGATCGCGGGGGAGGAGCGATTGTATCGCCAATGGCGCGACGCTTCAGTCAATCTGACCGTTTCCAAATGGCTCCAACGCAAAGTCATCAAAGTTTCTGGGCAAGCCGTTCTGGTGCCCAATGCGGTGGATTTTGACGCGTTTGGCAATGACAATCCCGACGGGATGCGGGGCAAGACAGTGCTGTTTTGCTCAATGGCATCGGCCAAAAAGGGCAGCGCCGATGTTGCGGCCGCCTTAAACCTTTTGCACCAAAGCGGCGCGGGTTTTGAAGTGACATCATTCGGCGATGCGCATCCCTCCGCCTTTGGATTATCTGCGCCGTGCACGCATTTTCAAACGCCGGACCAGAGCACAATTCGCGCATTGTATAATGAGGCCGCCGTCTTCATCAGCGCCAGCCATAGCGAAGGCTGGGGCCTGACATTGGCCGAGGCGACGCTGTGCGGGTGTGCCTTGCTGGTGTCGGACACAGAAGGCCATTTTGAATTTGCGCGCCCGGGCAAAAGCGCGTTCTTTTTCCGCCGAGGCGCGGCAGATGTGATCGCCCGCAAGCTTCAATTTTTGCTGAACCGGCCCAACTTGCGCGCGCAATTAAATAGCAACGCGATGGCCGATCTTGCGCCCTACACTTGGGACAATGCGATAGACCAGCTTGAAGCTGCGCTGGAGGCGCGCACATGATTGACGCCAGATTGAACGCGATTTCCGGCCCCAATCTTACCCTGCGGCTCATAACTCCGGCAGATGCTGATTATGTGTTCGGCCTGCGCACGGATGCGGCTTACAATGCCCATCTCTCCGAGGTGCAAGGCAGTGCCGAGGATCAGCGGCAGTGGATTGAAACCTACAAAGAGCGCGAGGCAGCGCAGCAAGAGCTGTATTACGTTATCGAGCGGCATGACGGTGTGCGCTGTGGACTTGTTAGGCTCTACGATATTGCTCCGGGCAGTTTCACATGGGGCAGCTGGCTGCTTGATAGCCGCAAACCGCCCAAAGCTGCTCTGGAAAGCGTGGTGCTGTCCTTTGATATCGGCTTTCATGTGCTGGGCGCTACGCAGGCCAATCTTGATGTGCGCCTGGGCAATGCAAAGGCTATTGCGATTTATCGGCGGCTAGAGATGACAGAAACCGCTAGAGATGATGAGAGCTTATACTTCACCTATGACCGGGCGCGCTTTGACGCGAACCGACCGGGCTATATGGCGATACTCGAAGGCAAGAAGCAGCTATGATAGGTCAAAATGATGGATAGCAAGAACGATTGCATCATCCCCCCCGGCACGGTGATTGCTGGCGGTGCGCGGCTGGGTGCGCGCGTCGTGATTACGGGTGATAATGTCGTTATTCGTGAAAACGCTACGATTGATGCTGCCGCTGTGATTGGCGCTGATGTGACCATCGGCCAAGGCGCTTGGGTACGCGCAGGGGCGGTGGTGCTGCGTTCTGTTCCGGCCAACGCCATTGTCGAAGGCAATCCTGCGCAAGTGACCGGATACCGTGATGGTAGCGAAGGGCAACCGCGCCCCGATCCGCGCCATATTGATCTGGACGGTCTCGGCCAAATGCCGCGCCCGTCAAAGGTCGATTTGGGTGTTGGAAAAAGCGCACTTTACCTAATGCGGCGGATTGTCGATTCACGAGGAGCGCTGACAGTGGGCGAAGTGCCCAGTGAAATTCCTTTCTCTCCAGCGCGCTATTTTGTGGTGTTTGATGTGCCCTCGTTGGAGCTGCGCGGTGAGCACGCGCATAAACAATGCCAGCAATTCCTCATCTGCCTGCACGGCTCCTGCCGCGTCTTGCTGGATGATGGCAAGGACCGTTGCGAAGTCACGCTCGACCGCCCCGATATGGGCGTGTTTATGCCCGAAATGATCTGGGGCACGCAGTACCGCTATACGCCAGATTCGGTGCTGCTGGTGTTTGCTTCGCGCACATATGAGGCGGAAGATTACATCCGCTCTTACGATGAATTTATGGCCGCTGTTGCAGGCCCAGAAAGATGAGGATCCCGTTCTTGGACTTGGGCGCGGCTTACCGTGAGCTCAAACCGGAAATTGATGCCGCGGTCAGCCGCGTGCTTGAAAGCGGTTGGTATATTCTCGGACCAGAAGTTGAGGCGTTTGAGGCGGAATGGGCGAGCTATTGCGAGGCGCGCCATGCTGTTGGTTTGGGCAATGGCCTTGATGCGCTCATCCTTGCCTTGCGCGCCCTGAATATTGGTGCGGGCGATGAAGTGATTGTGCCGTCCAATACTTATATCGCCACATGGCTCGCCATATCTGCGGTGGGCGCGGCGCCGGTGCCAGTGGAGCCGGATCCGGCGACCTACAATATCGACCCTGCCCGCATCGCCGACGCGATCACAGATAAAACGCGCGCGATCTTGCCAGTGCATTTGTATGGCCAACCAGCCGACCTCGACCCTATTCTTGAACTGGCCCGCAAGCACAATTTGCGCGTGGTGGAAGATGCCGCACAGGCGCACGGAGCGCGATACAAAGGCAAGCGGATCGGCGGACATGGCGATGTCGTGTGCTGGAGTTTCTACCCCGGCAAAAATCTAGGCGCATTGGGCGATGGCGGCGCCATCACCACCAATGACAGCGCGCTGGCAGGGCGGATCGCGTTGCTGCGCAATTACGGATCGCGCGAGAAATACGTCAATGAAGAGCCCGGCGTGAATTCCCGGCTCGATCCGATCCAGGCCGCCGTGCTGCGGGCCAAATTGCCGTATCTAGACGAATGGACAAACCGCCGCCGCGCGCTTGTGGAAGCCTACGCAGAGGGGCTGCGCGGTACCGATCTCATCCTGCCCCATGTGCCGGGTTGGGCCGACCCAGTGTGGCATTTGTATGTCGTGCGATCAAAGGCACGCGATGCGCTGCAATCTCAGTTGAGCGATGCTGGTATTGGCACTTTGATCCATTACCCGATCCCGCCGCATATGCAGAAAGCCTATGCTGATGCGGGTTGCAATTCGGAGGATTTCCCGCTTGCGCAGAGCCTTGCTGATGAGATGCTCAGCCTGCCGATTGGGCCGCAGCTAAGCGCAGAATCGGCGCAAGAGGTGATCAAGGGCGTCCGCGATGGCGGGTGAATATCTCTGCAATCTCGTGATCCCCGGGGCGGCCAAAAGCGGCACCACATCGCTGCATGAATATCTAAGTCTTCACCCGCAAATCGCGATGAGCTCTAACAAGGAGCCGCACTATTTTTGCCGAGAGGATTTTTATGCGCAGGGGCCCGAATTTCACAACGGCCTGTTCGAAGAAGCCTCGCAGATCCGCTATTACGGCGAAAGCTCGACGGGGTATTTGCCTTCCCCATTGGCTATCGAAAACATCCGCCGCGATCTGAAAGACCCCAAGATCATCATGGTGCTGCGCCATCCCGTAGAACGCAGCTTTTCGCATTACCGATGGCGCTTTCGGTTGGGGTTGGAAAAACGCACATTCCTTCAGGCGATGCAGGATGACGGTTACGGATATGTGCCGCAGCAGCCCGACAATTTTGGCTACAAAGCCTATCTCGAATTCTCGCAATACGCGAAGACATGCCCTGCGTGGGAAGACGTGTTTGGCAGTGCAAACTGCCTGATTTTGCGCTTTGCAGACCTGACCAAGAACCGCGCCTCCGTCCTGGGTCGATGCTTCGACTTTCTCGGGCTTCCGCGCATTGAACTCGGCCTTGATGACGCCCCGCATAACAAAACCGATGATGTCATCCGGCGAGCCGCGCCCACGCCCAATCCGCTGACACGGCTTGTGCCGAAAGCGGTGAAGCAGGCCGCCTTGTATCAAAGCCTCAAGCAAAATGTGCTTCGCGCTTCGACGCCAACTCCGCCAAAAAGAATGACCAGCGAAGAGCGGCAATTCGCTGAAAATGCGCTTGGCCAGGATATCGATTGGTTCAATGCTCGCTTTGCCTCCGCGCCAGAACTGGCAGATGAATGAGCGATAGCTCGGACAACGGTTTCCGCACGATATTGCGCTCCTCCTCCATCATTGGCGGCGCGCAAATCGTCAGCATTGCAGCGCGCCTTGTTAAGATGAAATTCTTGGCGGTTCTTTTGGGGCCGGCGGGCGTTGGTTTGGCCGGGATCTTCATCAGCCTAATGGAAACCGCCGCAGCCATTGCTGCACTGGGCTGGGGCACGGTCGGCACAAAGCAAATTGCCGCTGCCAATGCCGCTGATGATGAGGCGGCGGTGGCGCGAGTCAGCTACGCATTGATGTGGGGCAGCCTAGGATTGGCGATAGTGGGATCGCTCATGTTCTGGGCGATCAGCAGATATATCGCGCGCGACATTCTGCAATTGGACAATGCGTCGGGCGAGGTCGCATGGCTTGCCTTGGGCGTTGGCTTGACGGTGGCGGCTGGATCGCAGGCCGCACTCCTCAGCGGGCTGCGGCGGATTGCTGATTTGGCGCGCGTCAACGTCGCCGCCAACGTCTTGGGCGCGGCGCTTGGCGTGGCGGCGATCTATCTGTGGGGCCGAGGCGGTCTGATCGCCATGGTGCTGATTACCCCTGCAATCACATTCCTGTTGGGCCGGGTCTATTTGTCCCGTCTGAATTTGGCCAAGGCGCCGCAGCAAGCGAGCGCATTGGCCAAGGAATGGGGCGCCATGACCGCGCTGGGCATTCCATTTATGGGCAGCGGGCTGATCACGGCGGCAGGCTTCTTGATCGCTCGCACGCTGGTGCAAAATGACCTTGGGACGGACGCCCTGGGCCATTTTCAGGCTGCATGGGCGATTACCATGACCTATCTCGGCTTTATCCTTGCGGCCATGGGCACAGACTATTTCCCGCGCCTTTCTGAAGTGATCGGCGATCACAAGACCGTGCGCCGGATTGTGAATGAACAGACCGAAGTTGCCCTGCTTTTGTGCGGACCCATGCTGCTGGCCATGTTGAGCCTCGCGCCGTGGGTTATCCAAATCCTCTATTCGTCCGAATTCGCCCCGGCGGTGGACATTTTGCGCTGGCAATTGCTCGGCGATATTCTCAAAATTCTCAGCTGGCCGATGGGTTTTGTGGTTCTGGCGCTGGGAGCGGGGCGCGTGTTCATCTTCAACCAACTCGCTGGCATGACGGCGTTTCTGGCGGGCATATATTTCGGCATTCCTTATTTCGGCGTAGAGGCAGCAGGCATGGCGTTCATCGCCATTTACGCCGTCACATTGCCGATCAATTGGATGGTTGTGCGAAACCGTACAGGGCTGCGCTGGAACCGTGCGGTTTTAGTGGAGGGTGGCGCGCTAATTGGCGCTGCAATTCTGATTGCCGCACTCGCGCGCCATTCAGAATGGCTCGCGGCGTTTGTGGGCATGGCCTTGACCGCAGCATTTGGCATTGCGGCACTCTTGCGCATTTCGGACATGGCCGAACTCAGCGGGAAGCTTGCGAAGCTGGCGCAAATTGGAAGGAGGCTCAGGCAATGGACGAGGCCGCGCCCTTAGAGCAAGCCGAAGGGGGTCGGAGCAATTCCGGCCCGCTCGTGACTTTCGCCGTGTTCGCCTATAATCAGGAGAAATATGTGCGAGAGGCTATCGAGGCCGCTTTCGCGCAGACATACTCCCCACTCGAGATCATTCTCTCAGACGATTGCTCCGTCGATGGCACCTTCGCGATCATGCAGGAGATGGCGGCGGATTACACTGGGCCGCACACGGTAACGGCTCGGCAATCGCCGCAGAACAGAGGCTTGCTTCCGCATGTTTTGGATGTGGTTCGGGCCGCGCAGGGCAAATATATGATCGTGGCGGCGGGCGATGACATTTCTCTGCCGCAGCGCACAGATCGGCTGGTAAAACTGTTCGAAGAAGAGGGCGCAGACTTCTGCTGGAGCGCTTACGAGCCGCTCGATGAAAATGAGGGTAATGTCCGCATTTCGGACGAGAATTACGACCGCGAAACGACCATTTTCAACCTCCCGATCCGCCGAATTCACGGTGCCGTTGCGGCATACAGGTTAAGTAATTTCGACAAGGTTCCCGCCATCGATACGCCGATTTTCTACGAGGACCATTTCTTCGAAATCTTCTGTGAGATCGAAAATCTCAACATTGGATTCTGTCCCGAGACGCTGGTGCATTACCGCATTTTGCCAGACAGCCTTTCGATGCGCCTGTCCCAAAATGCGGAAGTCTTTGAGAGCCGGTTGGCGACCCGTTTCAAACGGCAAGGCGAAACAGCCGAGCTGGCAATCGACAGTTTTGCCAGCCCGGGCTTGCTGAAGGAGCGGCCCGAGCTTGCGAAGTTCCGCGAATACGCCGCCTTCTACAAAGCTGCGTCGGCATGGCCAGATATGGGCTTATCCGAAAGGCTCAAGCTGCTCCAATGCGCTCCTGACCGCAGAGCAGTGAAATGGTTTTTGCCCAGAGCTATCCTCGGATGGCGGCCATTCGTCATGCTCCGGGCAGTACAGCTCAAATTCAAATGATGTTACAGATCGTGAGTTAGCCGGAAATAGCGCTCCAGATCGTTACGTCGCACCTCCATGCCTCCGCAACCTGCTCGCCCTTAGGCGTTTTACCGCGCCGCTTTCTTCTATCCATCCCGATATGAAATTGGCGGTATCGCGCGTGTCGCGCTCCAGATCAGGATTTTCTTCAATGGGGGTCATTACACTGACTGCGATAAGCCCGGTGGCGGTCCGATCACGCGCACGGATAGGGCAAGCCACCGAGGCAGCAAAACCGCCAGCTGTCAAAAAGTCGCGCAGACCCTGATCGGTATAGTCTTGCGTGTTGAGCGCGATACAGCGCGGGTTGTATGTATCAGACAGCATAAAGCGCAGTGTTTGATTGATTTGATCGGCGGGCAAATCACGCTCTCGCAAACCGAGGCTTTCGCGGTGGGTATCCTGAGTTTCAAATACATCATCTATGCTAACGATTTGGCCAGGACGTTCTGGATCAAAAGTGATGATGCGGATAACAGCGCGCCCGGCGCCATGCCGGAAAAGCAGGCTCTGCAATTCTAGCCCCACTTGCCGTGACGCTAGATCCGCTTCCGCCTCCGCTTCTGCTGCAAGTAGTTCTTCTGACAGCCTGCTGTCCAAGATGCCATCCAGCAAATCAAAGCTGCGTTCGGGCATCATCACCGCCAGCGTGAGTGGCACCAAAAAAGCAAGCACGGCAATGCCTATGACAGAGCCAGTTACGGCTCGCCGAGGATTCTGCGCTGCCCATGCCGCGAATTTCTGAAACCTGCTAAGAATACCGCCAAACGTCTCGCGCTGCGCTTCGTCGCGCAGGCTAACTAGGCTTTCGCTCATCCAAGTGCTCCATTTTGCCCGTTGGCTGCAAGCACCTTCCTGTGCCTATCCACCGGCAAAGCCGCAGTAACCGGATTGGCCAGCAGCTCACCCGCTGGCGCGAAGTCGTAATTTGCCGCGTCCGCGAACAGCGTTGTCTCATCGCCGCCGATGGTCACATTGGTTGCACCCACCGGTGCAGAACCGCCCACCTGAAGGTGCAGCCCGTCTATGGTCAGGTTCGGCACCGGAGAGGTGCCCAGAATGTCCAGTTCGGGCAGGGAGTTGTTCTTGAGCAGGCAATAGCTGTCAGCATTCAAACCGCCGCCTTCGTTGCGGATAAGCAATTGCTGGTTCACGAAACTGTTGTGCGTGATGACAACGTGGCTTGCCGAAAGCGGCAGGTTCGATCTGCCCCATTGCGATCCGCCGATATTCTCCGCAGCCAGCGCGCTTTTGTCTTCGAAGATATTGCCGAAGATCAGAACATCGCGTTCGTCACGCGGGGCCGGATTTGGCGGCGAGAGGAACAGAATTTGCGCGGCGTAATCGACTACCTCGTTAAAAGCGATCAGGACATTATCGAGATCACCGCCTGCGGGATGCTGGTAAAAGTCCGCGTGAATGTCGCAGTTGCTCACCACTTCGAGCGGGGCCGTCTTGATATCGGTCGCGCCAAAGCCCTGCCCGACAAGGCCCGCCAAGCTGCCTGATGATGCGACACGGTCAAACGGAGCAATGCGCAACGTCGCGGTGATATCCGGCAGCGTGTTGAGCCATGCAACCAGATCAGAGAAGAAACGCCCATCGCCGCCCGTGAAGAACGCGGCCCGCCCGCTGTTGAACGTGCTCACTGTCCCGTTCACGTTGACGAACCACACGCCGCCGCTGGTGCCGAGCACGCCGCCTGTACGCGCAATCGTGGCGGTCGGCTCGCTGCCGGTATATTGCACATCAAAGGCAGGCCGGTCATCGTTCCAAAACGTGTTGTCATTGTCGAAAAAGCGGCTTTGGACGATGCACTTGGCAGAGTTGGACACATCCGCGCCCAGATATTCTGCGTTGCAGCCGCGTATCAGCTGTGCACCGATCATCGCATTGTGCAGGCCGTCAACTTCGGCTTCGGTAAACCATGATTGCCCGTTGATCAGACGTGCGGTCAACACAGATCGCGGTGCGCCATTGTCGTTGAAGTCCGAATTGACCCCTTCAGGATCGCTGGTCGTGATGTTCACCCCGTCAAACCAATGCGACAACTCGGCCACCGAGGTGGGATTGGATGCGGACTGTTCGAGGATCAGGCAGTAACGGAAATCGAGCGTAAGATTGCTGCCCTTGAACCGGATTTTGGAACGATCATTGAGCATATTCGTCGCGCCAGAAGAGGCCGCTGCCGTCCGGCCAATCACCACGCCGGGCACGCTCGCCTCTACAGTCACATAGCCTTCGTTGGTGTAGAGCTCGCCCGCGCCAGTGCCGAAATTGTATGTGCCCGCTTCGGTGATGGTCAGCTTCGGGTTTTTGAAACCATTGGCTTTGCAATAATTGATCGCGCCGGTGAGGGCCGGATAGCTTTCGCCTGCGACGAATGGCTGCGACGGCGCAATGGGCAGTTCAATATCGTGGAGCGTGTCTTGCGGTGAGAAAGTGTACGGGCCGATCACGCGGCTCTGCATGGTGGCATCGCGCGGAGCGGCCTCAACATACAAATGGCCGTGCCCGACAATGCCAATCGGCTTTTTGAGGCGCACCCACCAACCGTAATAGATTTTGGTTCCGCGCTCGGTTTCGATTGAATGCCATTTCGGCGCATCAACCGTCGCAGTCGCGCCTTCATAGTGGAACGTCACCCCGTCAACGCCCAGCGTATCGCGCAAGGTGCCGCCATCATTCGCAGCGGCCATCACGCCGACATCAATCGTATCGGTGAACCACTGAAACGGCGGCGTGATAAGGCGCAATGCGGGCTTAGCGGTGGTTCGCGCCGAATCAACCGGCACAGACGCAAATCCGCTTCCCGCGAGACCTGTCCAATCTGCGGACGGTGTAAGGGATGGCGGTGCATCTGCGTTCGGATCAACTTCGAGAAGGGGTGCAAACCCATCCGAGGCAATGCCCATCCCAAGCCAAATGGTCATGTAAGTCCGACCATGTCTGCAGCGGTGGTGCCGGTTGCCTGGATGGCGGCGATGCGGATGGGCAGGATTGTGCCGCTGACAACATTACGGAGAACGACGTCAGTTTCAGATCCGACTGCACGAAAGGTTATGTCGCCGCCCGTTCCAACATAGAGAGCCTTCGCTGATGTTGAGAGTTCAACTCCATCTTGCGGTGTGATTGAATAGGCCACGCGGGCAGGTGCAATAAGGCTGTCAGCACTCGATGAAAACGAATCTTTGGGCACGAATTTCTCTCCTGTAGAAGGCAGTCATTCGCCCGAATAACCATATAGGTTATAAGTAGGAAAGCGAAAATCGTCTGCTGTTGAAGGGTGCTTAGCGGTGCTAAAACCCTGGTTTGAAATTTGAACGGCAAATCAGCCAACGACTGACCGCTCTAGAATTCAGGACAATTTGGCATTTCCGAAGCTGCTGTTGCGAGTTAAGGTGGCGCAATGGCTTCACGGACACCCATGATGCGTCAAAGCACGCCTTTTATCGGAGCTCCTGCGCGCCGGCATATCTCAGTCCCGCTCTACCTGGCGATTGCCCTGTTCTACTTGCTGCTCGTGCCAGAGCAGGCAAACTTCAGAATCGCGGGAGCGCTTCTATCACCCTATCGCCTGTTCTTGATTCCTGCCTTTTTGTATTTGCTGCAGAATGCGATCAGAGGCGGATTTCGTTTCACGTGGCCGGATTTTGCGATTGCATTCGGGTGCGCCTGGATTGCGCTCGCCTCTTACATTTCTAGCGACTCGATTGCGGATGCTGCAATTCAGGGCGGCGCGCACGCACTGGATATTGCATTTCCGTATTTCGTCGCGCGTTTTGCGATCAACTCACTACGTGACTTTAGAATTTTCCTTATCTGCATTGCACCGGGTGTCGGTTTGACAGGGTCAGTCATGCTGATCGAGGCGGTCACGGGCCGCCACCTGATCCAACCTTTGTTCGCATCACTCACCGGGAACCCAAACAGAATTGGAGTAGAGTACCGGCTTGGATTGATGCGTGGTTCGGCTTCTTTTCCTCATCCAATTCTCGCGGGGATATGTCTCGCTAGCTTTCTACCGCTTTACACGATGTCTGGCTTGCGCGGTTGGCCCAAGATAGTTGGCTTGGCAGGCTCGTTCGGCGCATTCTTTTCCTTGAGCTCAGCGGCACTCCTTGGTCTCTTGGCTGGCACCATGCTTCCACTTTTTGATCGGCTTGTAGCTGGGGTTTCAAATCTGGGATGGCGCATATTCCTGACGGCAAGTGCGCTCGTTTACGTGGTTGTTGAATTGACGAGCGCATCTGGCTTTTTCAACTTGCTCGTACGCTTCGCCTCTCTGAATACAGTCAGTGCCTATAACCGTGTCCTTATCTGGCGCTATGGTTCAGAAAATGTGATCCGAAACCCATGGTTTGGGATCGGTTATGATGATTGGGATCGACCCGATTGGATGCAGTGGATCAATTCGTTTTCGGTTGACCATTTTTGGCTGCTTACTGCGATGCGGTTTGGGCTCCCGGTCGCATTGCTCTTCATTCTGGCGACAGGTTCTGCAGTTTTCTATCTGGCAGCACGATCGAGTCAGCATTCGCCTGCCGACGCCCGTCTCATGCGCGGAACGGCAATTTCACTGGCAGTCTTTGCGCTGGGCGCTGTTTCGGTTGCTTTGTGGCTAAACGCGATGGTCTGGTACTTCATTCTGGTCGGAATGGCCGTCAGTCTCGCGTTCAATTCACCGCCATCGGCAACCCGCTTCAATCCTCAGGGTATGAGCCGCCAACCGTTCTAACGCCGTAAGCATCTGGCATATCGGCCCTAAGTGCGGCCCAGCTTGAGCTTTGCGAGAAGTCCTTTCTCTGGATCATAACCAAAACACCAGTCGGTTGGGCTAAGCGCCATTCGGCGATAACCAATACCAAGCATGTGCAAGTGCGGCGACATTTGGCCGAATGCGCTACCAACCATAAACCGGATAAACGCGCCTAACCAGATCAGTGCAAAGGCACAGAATTGCCGGGGGTACGACCAATGTAGCCTGACGAATTGCATCGTGCCGGCCGCTCGGTACACAAGTCGCATCGGTGCAAATCCGTCGCCGTGACCTGCGTCGTGAAAAGCGCGGGCTGATCCGATCCGCCACAATTCAAACTTCATGCGGGATAATCGGAAGAACAAGTCGACCTCCTCGCAATAAAGAAAATAGGACTCGTCTAAACCGCTTGCCGCATTCCACGCTTCCCGAGATAACATAACGAAACTGCCGGAAAGTGCTTCGACGCGGCGATCATCACAATAGGTTTCGTTCTCGGCCAATCGCAAGCTTGAGCGTCCGACCAATCGACTGACCATCTCTTTCAGAGAAGGCACATGTACGCTGTTCCCGATGTCCGGCGTACCTTCGCGGTTCAGTGTTACACCGCCCCATGCTGCAGCGTCGGGATACCGCAATGCGCCGTCCATCAATTCGTCCACGGCACCCTCCCGCATTTCCAGATCAGGGTTGGCCAGCAGCAAATATGGAGCCCTCGCCAATTGCGCGAGAGCATTATTGCCGGCAGCAAATCCGATGTTCCCCTTACTCGGCACAATTCGGACATCAGGGAAGGCGCCGTCTACAAATGCGGCTGTGCTTCCATCACCATTGTCGATCAGCAATACTTCATATCGATAGTGGCGACAGGCAGCCGCGATGGCATTGATGCAGGCCGCGATCACGTCATGCGATTGGTAAGCGACAATCAGGATGCTGACGTCAGGAAGAGTGCTCTGGGATGTCATGCTTGGCGAGAGCTTAGGTCGCGGGTCCACGCGTTAGATTGACCGCGCCACCGGCTCCAACTGGCCAGTATCCGAGCGACGATTTTCATACCGAAATGGACAATGATATCGCCGGGCGCACAGCCGTTCCGAATAGCTGAAAGCAGGCCGCCCTGAGCGCCGGGTCTGATCTCATGTTCACTAGGATAAAGGCGAAGCACTTCAGCATTCCCAATCTGTCTGCGCGCTTCCACTCGAATTTGCTGGATCGCAGTTTGCGGTGGGTGAACGGTAGAGAAAACGGGGTCGCCCAGCGCAGTTTGAGTAACAAATCGCTTCTGCTCAGGCGAAAACCGCGTGTGAATCCAAATGTCATCTCCGATTATATCCGGAAAATTCCCAGCGAACTCATGTGCAGCCTTTGACATGGCGTAGCAGCCTGCTCCGCCATTGCCACTCGATGCAAAAGGTTGTTTCATCCAAACGCGATAATACGCTTTGATCAGCCAATCCGATCGAGCGAGATCCAAGGAAATGGCTGGGGCAGCGACCATGCAGCCGGCTTCCCTCAACGCCTCCACAAGTGCGCTCACCGCCGCATAACTGCATTCGACATCAGCATCCAAATAGATGCGCGGATAATGGCTGGCGATAGCGTTGGCGGCATTGATCGCTCCCGTCTTGGAGCCATGCGGTAAATCAATCACCTGCGCACGAGGGGCTGCGGCATTGGCGATTTCTACTGTTGCGTCATTGCAGCCATTGGCGGCAACGATAACTTCCATGGAGTCATCGGATGGGGCCCCCCGATAGAGTTCAGCAAGACAGCGCGCGATCACGGCCTCTTCATTATAGGCAGGAATGATGACCGAGAATTTAGGGAACTGTGTCACTCGGAAATGCCTCTTGATGAAAGCATCCGGTGAGCAATGCCGCGCTCAATATCAGGCCGAAAGTGCCGAAATCGCCGAGTAGTCACGCATATTTGAAACACGTTCTAGTCGTTTTTGCCGTACTGATAGTAGGCATACTGGTAGTTATAATCCTGACCTGCTTCTAGGGCGCGATACTTCGTCAGGATTGCGCCAATTGGCTTTCCGCCGCCCGCTTTGAGTCGTTTGATCGCGGTTCGAATCTGACCGAAATGCACCCGATTCGCCTCCATGACGAAAATCGTGCCATCAACTCTACGCGCCAGCATCGGAGCATCTGCTAGTCCAAGAATTGGCGATGAGTCGAAGATGATAAGAGAATAATCATTGCGATACTTATCGATGAAATCGCCGAGCTGTTTCGACGCGAAAATCTCGGTCGGATTTGCGGGGATTTCGCCGACAGGCAGGATATCGAGGTTTGCATGTACGCCGCTAATGATCGCGGACTCCAAATCGGTATGGCCGAGCAAAACTTCAACAAGTCCGGCATCAGTCCGCTCAATCCCAAGCAACTGTGCAACGGCTGGGCGCCTGAGATCTCCGTCGATTAGGAGGGTTTTGCGACCAACGCTGGCAAACAGTTCTGCCAAAATGACGGCAGTCGTCGATTTGCCCTCAGACGCCTGACTGCTGGTGAGTTGGATCACATTATGTTCGCGAGGGATCGCGAAATCGATCGTAGATCGAATGGATGCGTAAGCCTCCATAAGAGAGCTGAAGCGATTGGATTCTTCGTAATCAAGATCGCTTTGCTCAATGAAGGGAGTGTGGCCGAGCAAAGTTAGGCCGATCTTTTCTTCGACCTCTTCGAACGACCGAATTCGGTCATCTAGCGCCTCGCGCAGCACCGCTAGGCCAGCGGCTGCACCAAAGCCGAACACCAAAGCGAGGCCCAAATTCCCCATCAGACTTGGCGCGTAAGGAGAGCTAGGCACCACCGCAGGATCCAATGGATTAATCATACCCGATTGGACATTGGCGGCCGTGCTAATTTGATTGAAGCGTTCAAGCAGTGCCTGGAGTTGATCCCTTAGGGCCTGTGCTTCGCGTTCCAACGCACTGTACTGAACTTGCCGATCTTGTTCTTGCAGTGTCTCTCCGGTCGCCGCGTTTAATTCTCCCTGGAGAGCTTGTTCCTGCCTTCTGGCGACCAGATACTCATTGCGCACCGCAGCTTTGATATCGCCGCTGCTTTGATTGATTTGGGTGTTGAGAGTTTCGATTTGCGCAATCAATGTCTGCACTTCGGGGAATTGGTCGTTGTAGCGCTGGCGCAGTTCCGCCAGCTCGGCACGTTTGCCGGTTCGCTGTGTGATGAGGTTTTGCAGTACGGGATTGCCCTGAACCTCTGGCAGCTGTGCCACAGGCAGGCTCTGAACCGATCTCCAACGCTGCTCTGCTCTTATCCGCTCTGCTCGCGCAGCCGAGACCCGCGCGTTGATATCGGACAGGTTGGTCGATGTTAGAGTTATATTGCCTTCACTATTCTCGCCAATATTGGCCTGAACAATGATGCCGTTGCTGCGCGCATAGGCGTTCGCGGCTTCTTCGGCGTCGCGCAGTCGCTCTCTAACTGCGGTGATGCGGTCGCGCAGAACTGTTTGCGCGTACTCGTTGGTGTCGACATTCTCTCGTGTTTCGAAACCAGAAAAAGCAGCTGCATAAGCATTCGCCATTTCAGCCGCGAGCGTGGGATTTTCCGAAACATAAACAATTTCAATGATCCAGTTGCTGTCAGGCAACTCAGCGTTCACTGATCCGTATAGTATCGAAGCTGCAATACTCTGCTTCGCTTCAATCCATTCTTGATCCGATAGGTTCGGAGGGCGGCTCTCATCAATTTCCGCGCCAAGCAAATCATATCGCTCACCAAGGTTTAGTTCTTCTGCGACGATAGAAGCTAGATTGCGACTCTTGATCACGCTCATCTGGGTCGACAACAGATCGTAAACTTGGTTGGAGGCAATGCCCCGGTCTAGGTCTTGGCCTTCGACAATGAACGAACCGTATGGTTCGATCCGGACGCTCGATCGCGCCTCGTACATCGGCGTTGCCAAAAGCGTCAAAATCAAACCAGCGATTGCGGCTGCAACCACGACTGCTGCGATCAACCAGCGTTGACGAAACAGAATGCCTCGGATTGTCGAGAGGCTGATCGCACGAGTGGGCCCATGATGATGCGCCAACTGGTTTTCAGGCAAGTAATGATCAAGCCAAGTACCGCGGCCGTCTGGGTCCGGTGCGTTGATGATTGATCGATCGTTCATCAGGTCATTTAAAAGTTAGCAGGGTTCGCAAAAATCCCGAACGCCGGAAGCGCGCGCAAGAAATCTTGCCAGAACACTGACAAGCCATCTGTGCCAATGACGACCCTGTCACCAGGCTCCAATACTGGATCAAGCATTTGGCCTCGGCTCACCTGCTGATAGTCGAACTTTGCGACCGACACCCCGCCGGGCACTTCGCGGAATACGGCTACTTGCTGCGTGTCGGCTGTGCGTGTTGGGCCGCGCGCCATAGCAATAGCGGATGAAAGCCGTGCACCGGGCTGGAATGGATAAACGCCAGCTTGATTTACAGCGCCTTCAACCGTGACGAGGTGAGAGGCGTACTCGGCAATATTCACGCTGACCATCGGTGTTTTTAGACCGAGTTGGCCAAGGCGAAGTGTGACATCCTGCTCGAGCTGCTGCGCAGTCATGCCCGCTGCTTTGATCGAGCCCAGCATCGGTAGCGAGACGTTCCCCTCGACGCCGATCTGAACCGCGTCCATTGTCAGGTCAGGCTCACGAAAAACATTGATCGAAATCTTGTCAGATGGGCGCAACAGATAAACTGTGGCACGTGATACCGAGAAATCAGCTTGCCCAAGATCGCTTTGCGGTTGCGATGCAGCCATCCCGATACGTGGCTCAGGCGTTGATGCGCAGGCCCCCAAAGAAGCAATGGCGATCATACTAAGACCCGCCTTTGTCATCGATCGCGACCTGCTCATAAAAACATCCCTTTTGCTACGTAGATTCGCATAGTGGGTTGGATTCTGTAGCGCAAGGCAAGTTATGGTTAATCAAAGGGGCGTGTCCCTCTGCGGAAACGCTTTATCGAGGCCTCCGATTTATGGGGCGAAAGGCTCGGCAAAGCGAATATTTGGCGTTAAGAGAGGCCCGATTATATCCAGCTAGATTTTCGGGGAAAAGAGCATGTCTTCGGGGCCAACTACTCTAAGCCTGCTGGCCGCAGGGCTTTATGCCCTAATCCTGCTGTCAGTGATTTTTGCCTCCTATATGGCAGTATCGATGCAGCAGCGGTCTGCGCATGTGCGCAGTTGGATGTGCATTGCGCTTTTTTTCATGCTCTTGATCGCCGCTAGGTTGCTCGATCTCGAAAACATTGTTCGCGAAGAGCTCCGTGAAATGCTGACCAATGACGCGCGTTATGGTGATCGGCGTGTTTTTCAGTCGGCGATTGTCGCCGCTATCGCTGTTTTGGTCGGTGTTCTTGGCATGGCTTGGTTCTACAAAAACGCTCGCTCTGTGCGCGGCAGACGGAACATTGCGGTCGTAGTTGGCTTGGCTGCCAGCGGCGCGATGATTGTGCTCATCATGCTGAGACTGGTTTCTTTGCATGCGGTCGACACACTGCTTTACGGACCACTGAAATTAAATTGGGTCGGTGATCTCGGGTTGAGTTGCACGGTTGGCGCGGCGGCGCTTTTCTACGTGAAAACCGTCCGGCAACGTCCCTAATGCGCTTCTCCGATAACTTCCGCGATTTGGCGACTGGCGGTACCATCACCATAGGGATTGTGCGCCTTTGACATTGCGTCATACGCGGCTGGATCATCGAGCAATTTATTGACTTCGCGGGTGATTTTGTCGGTGTCCGCACCGGTCAACATTGCGGTTCCAGCCGTCACCCCTTCAGGCCGCTCTGTCGTGTCCCTCATCACCAAGACGGGCTTGCCAAGGCTAGGCGCTTCTTCCTGAATGCCCCCGCTATCTGTTAGAACAATGTCCGATGCTTCCATCATGGCCACAAAACCGAGGTAATCGAGCGGTTCGATCAAGGCGATGTTGTCGATCCCGGAAAGAGCAGGCCGCATCACTTCGATGACATTGGGATTGGGGTGCATCGGATAGATGATCGCCGTGTCATCACGGGTCGCGATCGCTTTGAGTGCAGCGGCGATTTTGTGCATGCCTTCGCCGAAATTTTCGCGGCGGTGAGCAGTAACAGCGATAATGCGTTTGCTTTCGAAGCGCTCTTTTAATGGTGCGAGTGCAGGCGCAAGCGACGGATTTTCCGCAACCTTTGCCCGCGCGACAAGCAGTGCATCGATCACCGTGTTGCCAGTGATATGGATCGCGCTGTCGGGTACGTTCTCGGCTCGCAAAGCGGCTGCTGCGTTTGGTGTCGGGGCAAAATGCAGATCGGCGACCGTGCCAGTTACTTTGCGGTTCACCTCTTCCGGCCACGGCGCATAGATGTCGCCGCTGCGAAGACCTGCTTCTACATGGCCCACAGGAATGCGGCGGAAGTAACAAGCAAGAGTCGCCATCATCGTCGTCAGAGTGTCACCGTGCACGAGAACGCGGTCTGGCTTTTCGGCATCAAGTGCTTCGCCAAACCGCGTGATAATCCGTGCGGACAACGCGTCCAGGCTTTGTCCGGGTTGCATCAGATCAAGATCTATATCCGGCGTGATACCGGCAATATTCATTACCTGATCGAGCATTTCGCGATGCTGAGCGGTAACGGCAACGCACACGTCGAAACGGTTCGCATCGCGGAGCGCCTGAACCACGGGGAACATCTTGATCGCCTCGGGCCGAGTCCCGAATGTAACCATGATTTTCGGGCGCGTGCGACCTTCGCTCATCGCGTGATCATTCCTCGTGTATCGAACGTAATTTTGCCCGACAGATCAGCCGAAGTCAGATGTTTAAAGGCGGTATGATCCACAAGCACAACGACGATTTCCGCTTCCGAGAGCGCCTCGTCAAGAGTGGTTAGCTTTGCACCAGCACTTGCCAGCGTATCGGTCAACTCTTCCGCAAAGGGTTCGACAATGAGCATCCGTTCGCCGGAATCTGTCGCCAGCGCCTCTGCAATTTCAAGCGCAGGGCTCTCGCGGAAATCGTCAATGTCTGGTTTGAATGCGAGGCCCAAAACTGCAACCTTCGCTTCCGGCGCAACTTGCAAAAGACCGCGGATGCGCTGCTCTGTATGGATAGCTTTGTGGTCATTAACTTCGCGGGCGGTGCGGACAAGACGTGCAGCTTTCGGCGCGCCCGCGACAAGAAACCAGGGATCCACGGCGATACAATGCCCACCGACACCAGGGCCGGGCTGAAGGATGTTGACGCGCGGGTGGCGGTTGGCTAAGCGGATGACATCCCACACATCAACGCCGATCTCGTCCGCGATCATGGAAAGCTCGTTTGCGAAGGCGATATTGACGTCGCGAAAGCTGTTTTCGACCAGCTTTACCGTCTCAGCAATCCGTGAATTCGTCGCAAGGCAATCGCCTTTCACAAAGCTGGAATAGAGATTCACCGCTCGTTCTGCGCAAGCTGGTGTCATGCCGCCAATAACGCGGTCATTCGCGACAAGCTCGCGCACAATCTTGCCGGGGAGAACACGCTCGGGGCAATAGGCAAGTGCAATGTCTCCAGCTGCGGCATCGCCAAAGCGCGGAACTTTCAAGTCAGGCCGCATTTCAGCAATAATCTCGGCGACTTTCTCGGTCGTTCCAACTGGCGAAGTGCTTTCGACAATAATGCATGCACCGGGCAAGATTTGCGGTGCGATTGAGCGTGCAGCAGCCTCGACATAGGCGATATCCGGCGTGTTATCCTCGCCCAAAGGCGTCGGGACAGCGATCATGTAGTAATGCGCCGTTGGCACCGATGTTGATGCCGTAAGACGTCCCGTATCGGTCGCTGTACGCACCAGTTGATCGAGGTCGCGCTCTTCGATGTGTACGCCGCCTGCATTGACAGTCTCGACAACTTTTTCAGACACATCAACGCCGCACACGTTCCAGCCATAGCTTGCGAGCACGGCTGCTGTCGGAAGGCCAATATAGCCAAGGCCGATCACCGCGATTTGATGATCGGGGGACGGCTGGCTTACCGCATCAATACCGATGGCGGTGGAAGTATCAAAAGGCGCGTTCATGGACTCACAATTCCCGAAATTACACGGGGTTCATGCGTCCAAAGCCCTTAAAATCGCGTTATCCTTGATGCGATTTTTACTAATTTTACAAAGATGCTGCGATGCGCCGAGCTGGCTAAAGCCGTCCCGTATCAATGAATTGAGCGATTGACTGGTGCAATCGCTGCGAACTTTCTGAACGAACGCTCGGAGCGATTTCCATCGCTAATCCTTCGATAATCCGCTCGTGCAATACCGCTTCATCCATGGCTACCAAAATCCCGGGCCTGCCATGCAGGTTGCTTGCTGTTGCAAGCTGGTGATCGTTGCGGTGTTCGCCGAGGTCCGCTCTGCGTGGGACGAGGAGGATCGGCTTTTGGAAACGCTGAGCTGTAAGAACTGTGCCGATCCCTGCGTGACTTACGATCAGTTGAGACTGCTTGACCAAGGCCTCAAACTTATCAGGGGCAATGCGATCATGCGCCTCCATGTTGACGGGCTTGAACTCTCCAATTCCCGTTTGTGCTATTACAGGCATATCGAGCGATAGAGCGATTTCATCCATCGATTTGATAAGCCGGTCAAAGCCAAGCTGCATTCCAACAGTGACTAGGATCATAAAACAGCCCCGCGATAGGCTGGCTTCGGCTCGCTAGCCAAGTGCTCCCACTGCGTAAGGCATTCATGTGCAAAGGTCATCGAAAGCCGCCCGCACATTGATAATTTCTCACCATTTGCGACGCTATCGATCCAGAGCGTTTTGGCTCCAATCAATCGCCCGGCAAGAATGCAGAAAAAGCCAGGCGCAGCGCCTGTCGATATGACCACATCAGGCCTTAGCCTTAGCACAAGCCAGAGCGCGACCATCCCGCACCAAGCTGATCGAAACGGTCTATTCTGGTTGCAATCGGGAAGGAGTGATGCGCCCTTGATCCCATGCTGCACCGCGATATCTCCATCGGTAGTGGCAAAGTGGGTGTCATAGCGCTCTAGCGCCGTACGTAGGAGCATGAGCTGCTCCCAATGGCCGCCGCCTGATGCCGCTGCCAAGACCCGTTTGGTGGCTTTGCCCACGATCCAATACCTGCCTGCTGCGCCCGCGAAATTGCGTGCTTTGCGCAGTATTGCGGAGGATGCGTGACTGTCAATCGCGGCTGCTCGGTGAAAGCGCCCTTGCTCTTATTCGCCGCACGCGCCAGAAGTTGCCGTGAACAGGAGAGCTTTCAATGACGAACATCGCCGGCCCGCTTAGCGGACTAAAAGTGATCGAATTTGCGGGGATTGGACCGGGCCCGCACGTTGCGATGTTGCTCGCTGATCTGGGGGCGGAAGTGGTGCGGATTGATCGCCCCGGCGGCGGCGTGATGAACCCTGTCGTCGAGCGCGCGCGCAATCGTGTGACGGCTGATCTGAAAAGCGAAGAGGGTAAAGCGTTTTGCCGCGAGGCCGCGAGCAAGGCCGATGTTCTGATCGAAGGCCTGCGCCCTGGAGTGATGGAGCGCCTTGGCTTCGGGCCGGAAGAGTTGCTCGCCGAAAATCCGCGCCTCGTCTATGCCCGGATGACCGGCTGGGGTCAGGATGGGCCGCTATCTCAGGCGGCTGGACACGACATCAACTATATCGCGCTCACCGGCGCGCTCGACGCAATCGGCAAGGCAGGCGAAACAGCTGTGCCCCCGCAAAACCTTGTCGGCGATTTTGGTGGCGGGTCGATGTATTGCGCGTTCGGTATCATGGCGGCTTTGTATGAGCGAGAACGATCTGGCAAAGGACAGGTCGTCGATGCCGCGATCGTCGATGGCACAACAAGCCTGATGAGCTTTTTCTTCGGCTTGCCCAAATCAGCGGTTCGCACGACCGAGCGCGGAAAAGGCTTGCTGGGCGGGGCGTCGCATTTCTACCGCTGCTTTAAATGTGCAGACGGGAAAGAAGTCTCGCTCGGCGCAATCGAGCCGCAATTCTATGCCGAACTGCTTGCTAAATCGGGCGCTCCAGCGGAGCTTGCTGAAGGACAAATGAACCCCGCTAATTGGGATGAGTATGCTGAGAAGATGGCAGTGTTGTTTGCAACCAAAACCCGCGATGAATGGTGCGAGTTGTTAGAGGGAAGTGATGCGTGTTTCGCCCCTGTTATGGGCCTAGATGAAGCGCGCGAGCACCCACATATGAAAGCGCGCGGCGCATTTGTGGAGCATGACGGCGCATGGCACACAGCGCCAGCACCACGCTTCAGCCGCACGCCGGGAGCCGTGCGGTCCAGCACCGAAGATGGCGCAGAAACGGTCGCAGGTTGGACGAAAGGTTGAACCATGGCAGGTAAGTTCTTTGACGAATGGCAGGTTGGCGATCAGGTGGAGCATGAAATCCGCCGCACGGTGACCGAAACCGATAATCTGCTGTTTTCGACGATGACGCACAATCCGCAGCCTCTGCATCTGGATATCGAGGCAGCGAAAGAAAGCGGCTTTGGGCAAATCCTTGTGAATTCGACTTTCACATTCTCGCTTCTGGTTGGTCTGTCGGTAGGCGACACAACACTCGGCACGCTGGTCGCCAATCTCGGCTTTGATAAAGTTGTGACCCCAAAACCCGTTTTCATTGGCGATACAATGCATGCGCGTAGCGAAGTGAAAGAGTTGCGTGCGAGCCAATCACGTCCCGAAGCGGGCATTGTCACCTTCACGCATGAGCTGCTGAACCAACGCGATGAAGTGGTGTGCCGTTGCGAGCGATCGGCGCTGCTTCGCCGTTCTGCTTGACGAACGGTAAGTTCTGGGCGCACAGTCTGGTGTAGGGAATTTAGAGGGAGGAGCGCAGGATGCGCAATTGGACGAGTTTCGCATTGGCGGGCATTTCGGCGCTTGCTTTGTCGGCATGCGACAGTTTGATGCTGGTTGATGAGGCGAAGAGCGGCGATGGCGAAGGCGCAATTGAACTCGCCGAGTTTCCTGACCGTCCTTATTGGGGCGATACCCACCTCCACACTGATAACTCGATTGACGCATTTGGTTTTGGTGTGCGGCTTGGCCCTGAAGAAGCCTTGCAGTTCGCGCGCGGTGACGCCGTTACGGCGACAACCGGTGCTGAAGCAAAGCTCGCAAGGCCGCTCGATTTTCTTGTGATCGCCGACCACTCTGACGGACTTGGCGCGACCCGCCGTCTTTATGATGCGCCGCGCTTCCTGATTCAGGATGAAACGCTGCTGCGCTGGCATGACATGATGCATGAAAGCCCCCAGCAATCGCAATTAGCGATTGCCGAGCTGATTACGGCGGCGGCGAACAACACCTTGCCCGAGGCAATGCGGGATCCCGAAGCGAACAAAGAGAATACGCGCGATATCTGGACAGCGCATCTCGACATCCTCGATCGTTACAATGCGCCCGGCGAGTTTTCTGCGATAGCGGGGTTTGAATGGACTCGGATGCCGGACGGAAACAACCTGCACCGTGTAGTGATGTTCCGCGATGGCAGCGACCGAACCAAACAAGTCCTGCCGTTCCCGGGTATCGATAGCACCGCAGAGCAGCTGTGGGATTACATGGCAGCCTACGCCAAGGAAACGGGCGGTAAGGCTCTCGCGATCCCGCATAATTCGAACCTGTCCAATGGTCTGATGTTCGAGATGACGATGCCGGACGGCTCGCCAATGACAGCGGAATACGCTGCTAAGCGTGCGGCAGCTGAACCCGTTGTCGAAGTCACACAGATCAAGGGCGATAGCGAGACGCATCCGTTCCTTTCACCCAATGACGAGATGGCTGGATTTGGCGTGGCCGGATGGGAATTGGGCAACCTGCCGCTTACCGCCGCAACGACCGACGACATGCTTGCTGGCTCCTATGTCCGCGAAGCGTTGAAGCGTGGACTTTCGCTAGAGGAACAGCTTGGCGCGAACCCTTATGCGTTCGGAATGGTCGGATCGACTGACAGTCACACTTCACTTGCCACAGGCGATGAAGACAACTTCTGGGGTAAACACACGGGCAACGAACCTGCGTCAGAAGATCGCGCCGTTGCCGCGCAAAACCTTGGTACACGCGTCGGCCGGTTCGGCTGGAATTATCTGGCTGGCGGTTATGCGGCGGCATGGGCACGCGGCAACACGCGGGCAGAGATATTCGACGCGTTCCAGCGCCGTGAGGTCTACGCCACCACCGGACCGCGTATGAGCGTGCGCGTTTTTGGCGGCTTCGGGTTCGAAGACACAGATTGGGACGGTGACTGGGTACGCAAAGGTTATAGTGAAGGCGTGCCGATGGGCGGTGAACTGACCAGCGCAGCGGAAGCACCGCGCTTCATGATCAGCGCGCTGAAAGATCCCGACGGCGCAAATTTGGACCGTGTACAGATTGTCAAAGGCTATCTCGATAGCGCAGGTGAAATGCAGGAGCAGGTATACGATGTCGTGTGGAGCGACATGGAAAACCGCGCCGTTTCTGGCGGCAAAGTGCCGGCAGTTGGCGATACGGTCGACCGCGAGGCTGCGACATACACCAATGATATCGGTGCTCCGGAACTGCGCAGTGTGTGGACTGACCCCGACTTTGCCGAGGGTCAGCGCGCATTCTACTATGTCCGAGTGCTCGAAATCCCGACGCCGCGCTGGTCGCTATTCGATGCGGTCCGATTTGGGCTGACGCTAAGC
Organism: uncultured Erythrobacter sp.; assembly: GCF_947497915.1. Classification (GTDB taxonomy): domain Bacteria; phylum Pseudomonadota; class Alphaproteobacteria; order Sphingomonadales; family Sphingomonadaceae; genus Erythrobacter. The sequence continues at coordinate 190,254 of NZ_CANMIJ010000001.1, forward strand.
GAAGAAGCGATGGCTGACAGCGTTGCGCAAGAGCGCGCCTATACCTCACCGATCTGGCTCAAACCAAACGCTTGAGAATAAGCAAATGAAACTGCCGCGCTGGACCCGTGAACCTTTGGTCCATTTCCTGATTGCAGGCGCGCTGGTTTACGCATTTTTTGCGTGGACCGGCGGAAATGCGGTTGATCCATCGTCCCGTGTGATCGATGTTGATCGCGATGCTCAAGCGCAGCTCGCATTGCAGTTTGAACGGACAATGGGCCGTTCACCCACAGACGCCGAACTCGACGCGCAGATCGAACAATTTGTGCGCGACGAGGTGCTTTACCGGGAGGCTTTGCGCCTTGGCCTTGATCAAGGCGACGCGATTGTGCGGCGGCGACTGGTCAGCAAGATGGATATGGCTGCAGGTGCGGCTGCAGAAATTGCGGAGCCTGACGACGCGACATTGAAGGCGTTTCTCGCCGAGAATAGCGAGCGGTATCAGACAGTCCTCAACACCAGCTTCGACCAGCTCTATTTCTCCAATGAACAATCCGCGCGCACCGCGTTGAAGAATCTCGCCGGGATCGCTGACTGGCAGGAAATGGGCGAACCGATAAGCTTGCCTGCATCCATGAACGAAACCTCCCAGCGCAATATCCGCGCGCAATTTGGTGAGGAATTCGGTGCCGGGTTAGTGCCATTGGCGGTTGGCGATGCTTGGCAAGGCCCGCTGCGATCCGGTTTTGGATGGCATATCGTGCGCATTCGCGATCGGACATCTGCGGGCACAGGCTTTGATGCACTCCGACCGCAATTGGCAAATGACTGGCGAAGCGCCGAAGTTGCCGCTCGCAAAGCCCGGGCGTTTGAACTGCTGCGTGAGCCATACCGGATTGAGATCGACCGTTGAGGCAAGCAGTGCGGGCATTGCTTGCTATCATCTTGGCAATGCTTGCCGCGCCAGTGCTGGCCGATGAGCTTCGACCTGCAGTCATCGAGCTTGCTGAGCGTGAAGCGGGCAAGTGGTCGCTTGAGTGGAAGATACCGGTTGCGGCCAATTCGCGCAGCTCTGCGCCAATGCTTCCGCAGCCTGTGATCCCGCAAAGCTGCACTATGGCGGGCGACCCAGTGCAACGCGCTGCACCATTGGCTTTGCTGGGTAGCGCGCAATTGGCATGTGATGGCGATCTGGCGGCGGAGCAGTTCGGCCTCACAGAATTGCTTGGTAGCGCCGATGCCATTGCGAGAGTTTCACCGTTAGGGCGGCCCACGCAGACTTTTCGCCTGACGGCTGATGCCCCGACGGCGACCATTGCGGCGAGGCCCGATGCATGGGGTGTGGCGCGTGATTATTTCGTGATCGGGGCGGAGCATATCCTGTTCGGCTGGGATCATTTGCTATTCGTGATCGCGCTAGTGCTCCTCGTCCGCAGCGGTTGGGCCGTGGTGAAAGCGGCAACAGCATTCACTGTCGCCCATTCGATCACATTGGTGGCCACAACACTTGGATATGCCGGCTTACCGAGCCGTCCGGTCGAGGCGCTGATTGCGCTGTCGATCGTGTTTCTTGCCGTCGAAGTGATCCGTGCCATCCGCGATCCAGACCATACGACATGGACGCGCGGCGCACCCTGGTTGGTCGCATTCGCATTTGGTCTATTGCACGGTTTCGGCTTCGCAGGCGCACTCGCCGATATCGGTTTGCCTCAAGGCGAAATCACCAGCGCATTGGTGGCGTTCAACGTTGGCGTCGAGGCAGGGCAATTGCTAGTGATCGCCGCACTGATTGCTCTGCTGTCATTGATGAAGCGCGTCATTCCAGCTGCAGAAACACCTTCGATCCGTTTCGCGACCTACGCGATCGGTATCACCGGCAGCTTTTGGCTGTTTGAGCGGTTGCTCGGTTAGGCCTCAACCCTCCGGGGCTGAAGAACTGTCCCCGCCGAGCGCTTGCCATAGCAAGATTCGAGCCCGGTGGGCACGGCCAATGGCTGCTGCCGCCCGCTCTCCGCTCGCATCGGCGGCGCGTCGGGCTTCGAGAACTTCTAGGAAGTTTGAAAGTCCGGCGCGGAAGCGGGTGCCGGCAAGGCGGGCCGCGCGTTCTAGCTCGCGTTGTTCCTGCATTGCCAATTCCGCCTCGGCATCGCTGGCCTCGATCAATCCATAGGCTGCTTCGGCATCGCCGAGCGCTTGAAACACTGCGCCGCGATAGGCTGCAAAAGCGATCTTCTTGTTGGCAGCGGCGCCGTCGATCTCCGCCTCAATCCGACCAAAATCGAGCAAGGGTGCAGCGACGCCCGCAGTCAGTGTGCCGATGATCGATTCCTCGTCAAGCAGATCAGCGGGATTGAAAGCGAGCAAGCCTAGAACTCCGGAGAGAGTTAGGCGGGGGAAGCGTGCGCGGGCGGCCGCAGCAAGATCCGCGTCGGTAGCAGTCAATTCGCTTGCAGCGGCAAGTACATCCGGGCGGTTGGTCAATAGGTCAGATGGTAGCGCGGCTGGCGCGGCTGGCGCAGCGGCGGGCGATAGCGCTTTGCCGTCGCTAGCGAGAGCAGCGTTTACATCCGCAGCGCTCTGCCCGGTTAGCGTGATCAGGCGTCCAACGATCCGCACTCGCTCGCTTTGCAGTCCAGCGAGACGCGAGCGTGAAGCGCTGGCAGCGGCTTCGGCGCGAACACGGTCAAAGCCGGGAGCGATACCAGCATCTTCGCGCTTTTTCGCAAGAGCGGCGAGCTGACTGGCCGCATCGACATCGCTTTTGATTGAGGCACCGCGCGCTTCGAGGACACGCCAATCGGTGACACTGCCTGCAATCTCCGCAAGCAAGGCAATCCGCACGGCATTGGCCGACGCGCTGGCGGTATCGACGCGGGCGAGGGCGGCGCGTTCTTGCGCTTTCAAGCGGCCAAAAACATCCGCATCCCAGCTCGCGACGAGGTTTGCCCCATAAGAGACCTGCTCAGTGTCGATAAACCCGCCCGCGGCGGCTCCATCGCCAAACTGGTTCGGATTAATGCGAGTGCCAATTACTGCGCCATCGAGGCCGAGCAAGGGCAAGCGTTCAGCGCCAGACCTTCTTGCGCCGGCTCGCGCGGCTTCGACACGGGAGAGCGCTTCGGCAAGACTTGGCCCATTGGCGAGCGCCGCGTTTGAGAGTGTCTGATATGCTGGATCCTCGCTTGGCAGCAGATCTGCAACCGACGCATTGATTGTCGCATCGCCCTGATAGGCGAATTGCTGCGGCAGTTCGGGCGCAGGTGTAGCGATTTCGGGCGGAGCGCCTGCGACGCAGGCACCCAATGTTGCGGCGAGTGAAAAAACAAGCAACTGGCGCATCTCGTCTTACTCCTGCTCTTCAGCAGGTGCGGTTTGCACCGGCGCGCGTGGGCCGTTGTCGACCGCAGGGATAAAGGCATCGACTTGCTGGCCCACTCTAAAGGCATCGCTTTGTGGCAGCGCATAAATGACTTGTAGAACGCGAACATCGACCCGCTCTGCAGCGCTGTTGGTCAGTTGGCGCTTGGGCACAACCTGGGGTTCTGCGCGGACAAATTTGGCTTTGACCTGAATTTCGGCAGCACCGCGCGGTGAGACTGTTGCGTCCGCGCCCATTTGCAAGCGGACAGCTTCGTTCTCGTCGATATCAACACGTACATGCAGAGGGTTTGTTTCGCCCATCTGGATGAAGGGTGAGGCATTCCCGCCGCCCTGTGTTGCAACAAATTCGCCAGGGCGAATGTTCACCGCGAGGATCTCGCCGCTGATCGGAGCTCGAACGGTAAGACGCCCGATTTCTGTCTGAGCGCTCGAAGCGCTTGCTTGAGCAGCAGAAAGTCGAGCGCGGGCAACAGTCAAACGGCTTTGCGCGGCGGCGGCATCGCCTTCGGCGCGGATCACTTCGGACCGGCTGACCGCTGCAGGGTCATCAATTCCGCGATAAAGGGCGAGTTGCTGGCTTGAGGTGTCCTGCGCTGTGCGGGCTTCGTTGATCGCAGCGCGAGCTTCAGCAATGGCGGCGTTTGCTTCGGAAAGGCGCGCACGTGCTGCGCGGCTGTCAACTAGGAACAGCGGCTGACCTTTCTCGACGCGGTCGCCCGGCTGTACGCGTAAATCGGTGACGAGACCGGACAGAGCGGAGCCAATGTCGATGATCTCGCTAGACGGTTCGACAAGACCGGTGCCGGCAACGCGCGCGCTGTCGGCCAGTTCGCCGGTTGCTTTGGGCGGTTCCTGGTCGGGCTCGCTGGTCGAACGGTCGGGCAGATCGCTGAAGATATAGAACGCTGCGACCAGGAGGCCGATCAGCGCCAAAACAGGCAGCACTTGCCGCGAAAAGCTCACATTTTGGGGAAGTAGGGACATGATTTCCTCGGAGGGTGCAGGTGGCTTAGTGGTCTTCCGGCATGTCAGTGCCGTCATGAGTGACGCGTCCATCCTCAAGCACGAGGATGCGGTCGGCGAGATCGAAGATACGGTTGTCATGGGTCACGATGATGCAGGCACGATCCGGCGCCACAGCAACTTCGCGCAGCAAGTCCATGACACGGCGGCCGGAGCTGGCATCAAGCGCAGCGGTAGGTTCATCGCAAACGACGAGGCGCGGTTCGTGCACCAAAGCGCGGGCGATTGCGACGCGCTGTTGCTGCCCGCCGGAAAGTTGGTTTGGCAGTTTGTTGGCCTGATCGCTGATATTGAGCTTTTCAAGCAGCTCGATGGCTTTCTCGCGCGCGGGGCCGATTGCCATACCCTTGGCGATCAGAGGGACTGCAGCATTCGAAGCCGCATCGATTGACGGGATCAGGTTATATTGCTGGAAAATAAAACCGATATTGTTGAGCCGGAAATTGACCAATTCTGTGTCTGACAGGCTGTAAATGTCTGTGCCGAACACCTGAACTTCGCCTTCGGTCGGCCACAAAATGCCGCACATGATCGAGATCAGCGTGGTTTTGCCCGAGCCACTTTCGCCCACGACATACGTCATCTCGCCAGAGCGGATGTCGGTGTCGATACCATGGAGCACGCGGATCGTGGATTGACCGGCCTGAAAATCGCGGATGATGCCGCGTGCGCAAATCGCGCTTTCCGCGTTCACCGGAACACCGAAGCAGGTTCAGTGTTGAGGACGCTGCGCAGAGCGATCCAGCCTGTGATGGCGAGAATGATGACAACTGCGGCAAGGCTGATCAGGGGTATTTGCCAGGGGATGTAGAACCCCTTGAAAAACGGATTGCCGCTGAACGCCCAGATAAAGGTGACGGTGCCGATCACGCCTAATGCGTATCCGACAGCGCCGACCAAGGCAGCTTGCGCAGAGACCATGCCCACGATCTTGGAATTGGTCACGCCAATCGCTTTGAGCGCGCCGAACTGTTTAATGTTGTCGCGGATAAACAGACTGAATGTGAGGCCCACGATGGCCACGCCGACGACAAATCCCAGCACAACAGTGATGCCAAAATTGGTCGGGATACCGGTGTTCTCGACGATGAAATCAACGCCAGCATCGGCAAATTCTTCGCGCGTTTCGGCTTTTAGGCCGGTCTGCTCTTCGATCCGATCTGCAACACCGGCCGCCGTCTCGCCCTCTGTTACGCCTGCGAGAACAAAGGTCAGCCGGTTTCGCGTGCCCGGGACGTAATTCAACGCTTGGGAATACTTGGTATAGAGCACAACTTGGCTGGTGAAGCTGGGGATCGAATCCGCCACACCGCGGATGACAGCGCGCTGGTCGTTCAGCTCAAGCCGCTGACCAATCGGGTCTTCACCATTTTCAAACAGATTGAAAACGCCTCCATCATCAATGACGACCGAGTCCGGCTGGGACAGGACGGATTTGGTTTCCGACACCATATTCTCTGGCATGCCGATCAAGGTGGCATCATCGACGCCGATAATCGCAACCCCTTCAAGGTCACCTGTGCCAGTTCGAACGGAGGCAACCGCGCGTAGATGCGGTACGGCCCATTCAACGCCCGGCACAGATCGCACTTCATCCAGCGCAGTGGATGGCATGGCATAGTTTACGTCGGTCGTTCGGCTGACAGGGTCCATAACCCACACTTCGGCTTCGGGTGCGTTGAAAACTCCGCTCGCCCCTCGCTCGATTAGGTTGACGAAAATCGTCAGCTGTTGAGTTATGAGCAATGTTGAAAACGCGATACCGAACAAAAGCCCGTAGAACTTTTGTGCATCTCCAGTGAGCATTCTGATAGCGATCCAGAGCATCGGGGGTGGAGCCTTTATCGGAAGCGGGGGTTGCTTCGGGGAGGGAATCAGATCATTATTGAACGGTCGCGTTTAATTGAACGGAGCCGTTCACTTTGTCAACTGCCAATCATGAAGAGCGTTCCGCCACGCCAAACAAACGGCTGGGCCGTCCGTCTGATATCGCCAAACGAACGGCCATTACCGAGGCGGCAGCGCGCAGTTTTTTCGATGTCGGATTCGCGGCGAGTTCTATTGAGCAGATCGCGAGTGACGCGGGTGTTTCCAAAGTCACGATCTACAATCAGTTTGGCGATAAACGCGCCTTGTTTGCCGCTGCAGTTGCGCTCGAATGCGAAAAGATGCGCGGTTATTTCTCACTAGATGAAATGCCGAGGGGCTCAATCAGAGAGCGCCTAAGAGTGATCGGACAGGCGATGGATGCGTTTCTATCACGACCGGAAATGGTCCAGTTCGAACGGCGGATAGCAGCAGAAACTGAGAATGAGCCTGCTCTTGGGCGGGCGTTTCTTGAGGCGGGGCCCTGGCGGATGAAAGAAGCCTTCAGCGCATTTCTGGCCCACGCTACTGAAAGCGGCGAGTTGGCGGTTGAGAATCCGCCTCTTGCTGCCGAACAGTTCGTTTCGATGTGCAAGGGGATGGGCGATCTTGAGCGCCGATTTGGTGCCTCTGTCACAGCCGAGACCCGAGATCGCCGCATCGCTGGTGCGGTTGATGTGTTCCTCAATGCCTATGCGAAGTCTGACGCCGGGCCTCGGTGATCGATTTTTCGCACAACACTATTCGAAAATTAGCATGGCGCGCTGGCTTGCACATTATCTTGTCATTCACCGCCGCAACCCTACATTGAAGCCTTGAGAAAGGATTTCCCAGATGAGTGACCCGAATGATCCGCAACAGCAACCGCCCGAGGGACAAAACCCTTGGGTGAAGCAATTGATGATCTGGGGCGGAATTTTCCTCGCCTTGTTGCTGGTTGTTTCGCTGTTTAACAATGCTGGGCAGACCGCTGGAACACCGATCAATTATTCGGAATTCCGTAACCAGGTCGAGCAAGGCCAGGTTGCAGAGGTCAAGTTGGGCGAGGATGCTATTACAGGCACCTATAAAAACGGCAGCGCGTTCCAAACCGTGCCTGTTCCGAGCGACCCCGAAATCACCGGCATTCTTCAGGAAAACGATGTTAAATTCACGGGTCAGCCGCGCGAGCAGCCCAATATGCTGCTCTACATCTTGCTGAACTCGCTTCCGTTTCTGCTGATCCTTGGCATTGCGTTCTTCGCGCTGCGTCAGGTGCAGAAAGGCGGCGGCGGCGGCGCAATGGGCTTTGGCAAGTCGAAGGCAAAGATGCTGACGGAGCGTTCTGGCAAGGTAACTTTTGCGGACGTCGCCGGCATCGATGAAGCGCGCGAGGAGTTGGAAGAAGTTGTAGAATTTCTGAAAGACCCGCAGCGCTTCTCGAAACTCGGCGGCCAAATCCCGAAAGGTGCGCTGCTGGTCGGTTCGCCGGGCACAGGTAAGACTTTGCTTGCCCGCGCGATCGCAGGCGAAGCGGGCGTGCCATTTTTCACGATTTCTGGTTCAGACTTTGTCGAAATGTTCGTTGGCGTCGGTGCGAGCCGTGTCCGCGACATGTTTGAACAAGCGAAGAAGAATGCGCCGTGCATCGTCTTTATTGACGAGATTGACGCGGTTGGCCGTTCACGTGGCGGCGGACTTGGCAATTCTAATGATGAGCGCGAGCAGACACTCAACCAATTGCTGGTCGAGATGGACGGTTTCGAAGCCAATGAAGGCATCATCATCGTTGCAGCGACCAACCGCCCCGACGTTCTTGACCCCGCTCTCCTACGTCCAGGCCGGTTTGACCGTCAGGTTGTGGTGCCGATCCCTGATATCGATGGGCGCGAGAAAATCTTGGGCGTGCACATGAAGAAAGTGCCGCTGGCACCAGATGTGAACTCGCGTACGATTGCGCGCGGTACGCCCGGTTTCTCGGGCGCAGACCTCGCCAACCTCGTGAACGAAGCTGCTTTGCTGGCCGCGCGCCGGAATAAGCGTCTCGTTGCGATGCAGGAATTTGAGGACGCCAAGGACAAGGTCATGATGGGCGCAGAACGCCGCTCGATGGTGATGACCGATGATGAGAAGAAGATGACTGCCTATCACGAGGCGGGTCATGCTCTTGTCAGCGTCAACGAGCCTGCCTCTGACCCAATCCACAAAGCGACCATTATTCCGCGCGGCCGTGCGCTGGGTATGGTGATGCGCCTGCCTGAGCGGGACAATTATTCGTATCACCGCGACAAAATGCACGCGAACCTTGCCGTTGCGATGGGTGGCCGTGTCGCGGAAGAGATCATCTTTGGTCATGACAAAGTGTCCTCCGGCGCATCGGGCGATATCCAGTACGCGACCGATTTGGCCCGTAATATGGTCACCAAATGGGGCATGTCCGAAAAGCTCGGTCCGCTTCAGTATGAAGACCAACAAGAAGGCTATCTCGGCATGGGTCAGACCAGCCGGACTATGGCCGGTGCGGAAACCAACAAACTGATCGATGCCGAAATCCGTGATCTGGTCGAAGGCGGATTGAAACGCGCGACCGAAGTTCTGACCGAGCAGGAAGATAAGCTTCACCTGCTGGCGCAAGCGATGCTGGAATATGAAACGTTGACCGGTGACGAAATCACCCAATTGCTTGATGATGGCAAAATTGATCGGCCGGACGAACCGAAGGGACCGGTTAAGGCCCAGCCAACCCATGGCAGCGCCATCCCGAAAGCGGGCAAGCGTTTTGGTGGTTCAAAAGGAGGTGAGGCCCCGCAAGGCGCCTGATCTAATCCAAACCAAACAAGAACGGGCGCGCGGATTTATGATCCGCGCGCCCGTTTTGCATTCAGCGTCAAAATGCACCGAGGACCAGTAGAGCCTGCAGGAACAAGATGACGACGATCCAGATGAATATGCTCAATGAGAAAAGGCGCCACAATGCCCCGAATCTACTGAGTTCGTAGGTGCCCCTCAGATGCTTATAAAGGTGGATCGGCGGTATCACCGCGAGCGCAGTGAAAACCCAACCACCGCCGATGCCAGCTGCTGTTATCAGCGAGAGCACGATGAACAATAATGACATGAACGATATTGAATAGGTTACGAAAATGGCGTGGTCATAGGCTCTGAACTGTCGACGAAACGCGAACAATAACCACACGAATGGAATGGAGATCGGGATCAGTAGCCAGCTGAATTTGTAGGCGTTCGTTTGAAGTTTATAGAGCATTAGCCCGGGGTCTTTGCGCCATTTCTCCAATCCGATATCGAGGACGCTGTTGTCCTTGATCGCCAGATCATATCCGTCTTCACCGTCAATGCTCAGGGGAATACTACGTGTTCCATCGTTGCTTTGCTCAACCGGTACATTGGCGATGGTTGTAGCACCCTCCGTATCTTGCTCTGGGCCTGAGAGGAACGGAAGCTCACTCTCGGCTTGTTGCAATGCGGCCAAGGCGGCTTTCGACGAATCCAATTCTTGTTGGGCCTGTGCGCGGGCTTCATCTGTTAGGCTGGTCCCCTCGAGCTTATCGGCGAGTTCATCTCGCCTCTCTTCAAGGCTTTTGACTTCTGCTGAGGCCAATTCACGCAGTTGCTCTGCTGTGTCGCCCTCGATATCTGTCGGGACGCTCAGGCCGGCAAATTGAAACGCGGCGAACATAGCGAACACCGCGAACAAGAACATCGCCATCGGGCTTACGAATTTGGCGCGCTCACCATCGATATAGCGGCGGGTCAGCTTGCCTGGTTTGAACAGCAAGAGCGGGAGCGTGCGCCAGAATTTGCCATCAAGGTGCAAGACACCGTGCACGAGATCGTGCCCGATTGCCGAGAGCGTCCGATGCACGTGAACTTTCTGACCGCAAGCCTGACAGAAATCGCCAAGCGGCTGGGAACCGCAATTTAAGCAGGTGCCGTCTCCACTACCTTCTTTGGTGCCTTCGCCATGCTTTGGCTCGACAGCCCGGCTGGACATCACGCCATCAATCGCTGCGCCAATTCCCTCGGTTATATCGCTCATGCTACCCCCACGTTCGAGAGGCCTTATAAGCGGGCGGAGCCCGACTGTGAAAGAGTGCTTATCTCTTCTTGGAGGCCAATTTGCGCTCTATAGCCGTCCACATTTGCGCAAAGGCTCGTGCGCCAGGAGAACGGGGCGCGAACGCGCCAACAGGACGGCGTTCGACGGCGCATTGCTCGATTGCGCTGGCGAGCGGGACTGCGGGCCATTTGGGATTGGCGGCGCGGGCCTTTTTGTGAAGAGTTCGTCGCATATCGAGCATGGAAAGAACGGGTAGGATTGGCGGATGGCTTTTGCCGCTGCCTTTGACTTCCTCAACCACCGTTTCAAAAGCACGCGCGGATAGCGGCGAGGGCGGAAGCGGGACAATCACAAGATCGGCTGCGCGCATCACTTGAGTGCTGATCTCGTTGAGCACCGGCGGGCAATCAAAGATGACCCGGTCGTAATTCTTACTCAAGCCAGAGGTTAGCTTGGCTAAGCGTTTCTTTTTGCCCATCCGATCAAATTGGCGGTCTAGAGTTCGGATGCTTTCATCTGCGGGAAGCAAATGAAGGTTCGGATAGTCTGTTTTCCGGATCAATTTTTCTGGGCCGCGGTCGGCGGAGAAGACGGATTGTGCAGAGCGCTTCTTTTTAGGGTTAACGCCGAGCAAGAACCCCGATCCGTTCGCTGCATCGAGATCCCACAGCAGCGTCTGCCGGCGCGAAATTGTCGCCGCACACCAGGCAAGGTTCACCGAAAAAGTTGTCTTCCCGACGCCGCCTTTGACGCTGTAAACCGCAATCGAAGCCATGGTTCGTTTGTGTTCTCGCTCATTTGATCTGCTGCAATGCGCGGCAGATTACCGTTACTTTGCGACAAATACATCTTCGAAACGAAAAAGGCCGCCAAACTGGCGGCCTTCTCGAAACGGGACATGTCGCCCGCGTAAATGTTAGGCCTAGCCCTCGTAATCGGCACCGATTGATGTCGAACGGGTTGGGGCGCTTGCAGTGATGCGAAGGGCTTCAGCCGATTGGCTCAGTGAGCCGATTTCATCTGCATCATCTTCATCATCGGGAAGAATTTTCTGCAGGCCAGTGACGAGCGATTCTTTCAGCTCTTTCGGCTTGATCGTGGTTTCAGCGATTTCGCGCAGAGCCACAACCGGGTTCTTATCGCGGTCCCGCTCAAGCGTCAGTTCGCTGCCACCGGAGATTTCGCGTGCGCGCTGTGCCGCGAGCAACACAAGGTCGAAACGGTTCGGGATCTTATCGACGCAATCTTCAACGGTAACGCGTGCCATCAGCGGGCCTCATAAATTTTCGGTTTTCTGAAAGAGCGCTGCACCTAGGGTCGGACAGGCTCAGAGTCAAGAATTTGCAACCTAAATGGCTGCGAAGCATTGGAACATCTGTGACCCAACAAAAATGCCCCGATCCGGCGACGACGCCGACTAGTGACTATCAGGATGCCGATAGCTTTCAGGTTAAAGCTCAAGAGCATGCATTTACGTTCTACCCACGCGGGTCAGACCGTTTCGAAGCGCTCTTGGATCAAGTTGCCAAAGCTCAGCGATCACTCGCGATATTCTATTACATGTTCCAGCATGATGAAGCGGGCATCCAGGTTCGCGATGCGTTGGTCGATGCGGCATCTCGCGGCGTCGATGTTCACCTGATCATTGATGCTTTCGGTAGCGATGCGCCCGATCATTTTTTTGATCCTATCGTTAAGGCAGGCGGGCGCTTTGACGTGTTTTCGGCCAAGTGGAATGTCCGGTATCTGATCCGGAATCATCAGAAATTCGTCATCGCAGATAATGCACGGGTTTTGACAGGTGGCAACAATGTATCTGAACAGTACTTCGGCCCACCTGCTGAGAAGAGTTGGTGCGATCTAGGCGTCGCTATCGAGGGGCAGGTCGTGGAGCAATTCACGAATTGGTTTCACGTGCTGCGCGATTGGACGCAAAGCGAAGGGTCACAGCTGCGCCGAATGCGGCGAATGGTGAAGCAATGGGATAGCGGCGATGGCCCTGTTCGCTTGTTGGTTGGCGGCCCGCTTGTTCGTAAAAGCCATTGGGCTTGGCAGTTCAAATCTGACTTGGTCGGCGCTAAAAGCCTCGACACAGTGAGCGCCTATTTCTCACCCCCGCGCAGCATGCGGCGAGCAATGGCCAAGGTTGCGCGGCGGGGGCGGATGCGGATGGTCACGGCTGGGAAGTCTGACATCGACGCCACTATTGATGTTGCGCGGCTGCTTTATCGCAAGCTGTTGAAGGCCGGTGCCAGGATTTTCGAATTCCAGCCCTGCATGCTCCATATGAAACTGCTGATCGTCGACAATGTGAGCTATTTTGGCAGCGCCAATCTCGACAAGAGATCGGTGCGGATCAACGTTGAATTGATGGTGCGCGTTGAAGATGGTGAATTGGCAGACAGGCTGCGCGAATTCGTTTCACATCTGGAAGGCGCAAGTACGCTGGTAACGCCGGAGTGGTATGCCAAGGAAGCCAGCTGGTTCAACCGGTTGCGCTGGCAGATCGGCTATTGGCTTACACTGGCGGATTACCGCGTGGCGCGCGCTCTCAACAATTAACCTTCGCCCCAATCCGAATAGTCTTTGATGTTGGGCGAGGTGAACTTGGTGAATTCCGCCTGGAAATGCAATGGGACGATGCCGGTGGAACCGTGGCGCTGCTTTGCAACGTTCACGGCCGCTTTGTTGCGGACCTGCTCGTATTGCTCTTCCCATGCGCGATATTTCTCGACTGCATCAGGCGGGCTTGTTTCGGTCGGGAAGTCGGGGCGGGTCGCCTCCAGATAATAGTCATCGCGGTAAACGAACCAGACCATATCGGCGTCTTGCTCGATTGAGCCCGATTCCCTTAGATCAGACAGGATCGGGCGTTTGTCTTCACGCTGCTCCACTGCACGTGAGAGCTGGGACAGCGCGATGACCGGAACGGAGAGCTCTTTTGCCAGCGTCTTAAGTCCGCGGCTGATTTCTGAAATTTCGTTGACACGGTTATCATTGGCGCGGCCAGAGCCCTGCAGGAGCTGCAAGTAGTCGACCACGATCAGACCAATATCATAACGGCGTTTCAGGCGCCGAGCGCGGGTACGCAGGCCGCCGATCGTAAGGGCGGGCGTGTCGTCGATGTACAGTGGCAGTTCGGCCAAACGCTGGCTGGCAAAACTGAGCTTCTGGAAATCTTCACGGCTTAGTTTACCGCTCCGCAGAGCCTCGGAACTGATCTCTGCCTGCTCGGCCAAAATACGCGTTGCGAGCTGATCAGCGCTCATCTCCAAGCTGAAGAAGGCTGCCGGCCCGCCATAATTGAACTCGCCTCCATCGCGCTCCCACTCCAGATGCGCCTCTGCACAGTTGAAGGCGATGTTTGTCGCAAGCGAGGTCTTGCCCATGCCTGGACGCCCAGCAAGAATGATAAGGTCAGATTCGTGGAGGCCAGCGGTCTTGCTGTCCATTGTCGAAAGGCCGGTTGTCTTGCCAGACAAGCCGCCACCGGAATTCATCGCGGCTTCGGCCATCTTGATCGCTGTCAGCGCCGCATCGCGGAACGTGGACGCCTCATTGCCGGTAGCAGCGCCCTCGGCCACTTTGAATAGATCAGCCTCGGCCTGGGAAATCCGGTCCATCGGATCGGTTTCTTCTGACGTGTCCAGCGCGCCTTCGACAAGGCCGCGTCCAACGCTGACAAGCTCACGAAGCAGAGCCAGATCGTAAATTTGTTGAGCCAATTCGCGCGGCGCGAGAAGTCCGGCACCGTTGGCTGTCAGCTGCGCAAGATACTTTGTTCCGCCCAGCTCTTTTAGAGCTTCGTCCGCTTCGAAATATGGTCGCAGTGTAACTGGCGATGCCGTTGCATTGCGCTCGATCAAGGTAAGAACGCGCTCAAAAATACGTTCGTGCAGCGGTTCAAAGAAATGATCGGGCCGTATCGGGGTCTGCAATTCCTCGATCACGCGGTTGTCGATCAAGACTGCACCCAGAAACGCAGCCTCGGCCTCCAGATTGGAAGGAAGTTTGCGCCCAGTTTCTGATTCTGAATCGACAAGTGAAAGAGGTGTGGGATCAGCCATGACCCGCTTGATGAGCGCGAGAGACCCAAACGGCAACTGCAAAAAGCGGTAAATTGACCACGCTTGCTTGTGGATAGCGGGGATGGAATCGCGAAGTGCTTGAATAGAAGCCCTGCGATCTGCGAAGGCACAGAAATGGCCGACCTGCCAACCGAATCCGCGACCACGTTTCGCATTGCCCACATCGCTCTGGATGAAGAGACGATTCTGTGGCGCAATGCCGATGTCGAACAGGAACGGCGCGTTGCGATCTATGATCTGATTGAGGAAAACACATTCAAGCCAGTGCGAAGCGCGCAGCGCGGCGCAAATGGGCCATATCGCCTCAATCTGGGTGTGCGCGATGGCCGCCTTAACATGCAGATTAGCGATGAAGGCGAAGCGGAGCTGGAAACACTGCTCATTGGGCTTGCACGTTTTCGCCGCCCGATCCGTGAATACTTCGCGATCTGTGACAGCTATTATCAGGCAATTCGCAAAGCGACGCCTTCTGAAATTGAGACGATCGATATGGCGCGGCGCGGGATTCACAACAACGCGGCGGAATTGCTGCAAGAACGCCTTGAAGGCAAAGTTGAAACCGATTTCGCCACCGCACGGCGGCTCTTCACGCTGATCTGCGTGCTGCATATCAAAGGCTGATGGCAGGAATGGCGCGCGCCAAAACCACCTCCAGAAACTCCAGCCGTTCCCGGCGCAAAAAGGGTGGAATGGGTCGTTGGATATTCCGTCTTGTCGCGCTCGCCGTCTTGATCGTGATCGTATTCACTGCTTGGTTTTGGTGGGACATGCGCGAATGGCGCCCTGATGAGGCGCTTTACCCCGAGCAAGGCGCAGTCATCGCCAGCGGAGCTTCGGGCACCCGCTTTGAAACGATCGGAGCGTTAGGCGGCGATTTTGTTTATCTTGAGCTCGCCGCGGTTGGCGACGCACCTGATCCCGGCTTTGCCGCACGGTTGAAGGCTGCAACGAAAGCTGGCCTTCAAGTTGGCGTGATCTATCCATTTGATCCGTGCTTGCGCGCGGACCCGCAAAGTGCGCGCTTCACACGCATGGTCCCGCGCAGCAACGATCAATTGCCGCCTGCGATCGCGCTTAATCGCTTGGCAGATGGCTGCGATCCGAAAGTGAGCGATGCCGCCGTCGAGAGTGAGCTTTTGACCTTGGTCAATCAGATTGAGATGCATTCAGGTAAGCCAGCGATCTTGAAGCTGGGCGAAGACTTTCAGCAGCGTCACGGAACGGCGCGCAGTATGGCGCGTGATTTGTGGCTGATTCGCGACCGGGCGCGTCCGGATTACGGTGGCCGCCCTTGGCTGCTATGGAGCGCAAATAGCCAGCTGTCTTCGGCAGCGTCGGCGGATCCAATTGAATGGGTGGTGGTACAACGATGAACGATGAAACCCTGATTAAAGCCGCGCGCGATGCAGCGCAGCATTCCTGGTCTCCTTATTCTGACTATGCTGTGGGTGCGGCGCTTTTGTTTGATGATGGCGCAGTGATCACCGGCACGAATGTCGAAAATGCAAGCTACGGGCTCGCGCTCTGCGCGGAAACCGTGGCCGTGGCAAAAGCGCTGGGCGAGGGCAGGCGCGGCGGTTTAATCAAAGTCGCGGTTGTCGGCCCCACAGACAAAGGTGACGGGGCGCCCATCACACCGTGCGGCAGATGCCGCCAAGTCTTGAATGAGATTGCGCAGCTAGGCGGCACGGACCCGCGCGTTCTGTGCGTCGGCAACGACGAAGTCCGCGAAGTTAGCCTATCGGCATTACTCCCTCATGCGTTCGGGCCCGAGCATCTCGACTAAGCGCTTACCTCTTTAGCAAGCCGCCCAATGCATCGCCGAGGCCGCGAACAGGGTTTTTGCGAAACTCGCGCTCTTCTTTGCCAACATAGGAAAAGATGCCGTCGAGCCCCTGATTTGTGACGGAGCGGTTGATGCTCTCACGATTCAGTCCGGCATCGCGGATGAAGCGGTGTTTTTCAGCCAACCCGTCAAAGCTCTGATAGACGCCGAGCTTATTAAGCGCGGCATCGACTAGTGGCTCAAACCGGGAATGGAGGCGGTCGTTTGAAGAGGCGCGCAGATACTGAGTGCCGCCATCCGCTTCGTTGATAATGCCCGGCGCGTCGTCGAAGGAAAGTTCATTGATCGCATCTCGAAAAATCGGCTTCGCCTCGCCTGCTGCAAGCCCGGCTGCGTCATTGATTGTGCGAGTGACTCCGCTGAGAATGCCCAAGCGATCTCCGGCATTCATGAGGCGTCCGAACAACCCTCCGCTGCGGCCGCCAAGATTGCCCATAATCGGCAGGCCGATCCGGATTTCCTCATCGTCATAGAACGCATTCGGCTGCGCGAGTTTATCAAGCGCGCCGTCCGTAGCCTTACCAAGGATCGAGGAAAGGCCGATCGCCTTTGCGAGACCCTGAGCTGAGGCCTGTGAAGGTAGGAGCCCCGCAATTCCGAGCGTGGCTGCGCCCGTTAAGACTGTGCGTCTGTTCCATTCGATTTGCCGCGTCATAGCTATCTCCCGCTTAATTATGCGCCTTTCTATAGCACGCGACGGCGCTTTCTGCGCATTGAACCAGACGCAAAATCGTGTAGGTCCGGCCTATTCTGTCTCAAGCCATTCCAGCAGCGATGCGAGGCAATCCCGTGCGAGCAGCTTGCAACGCTCCGGGGACCAGCCTTGTTCGGGCTCCGGGAAGTCTGCGAGATCTTTATACGGCATCTCCAGCGTCATCGCGCAGGCACCGTATCTTTCGGCAACCAGATTTGTGCTGATGCCGAGATTGGCTTTGCCCGCAGATGCTTTGGGGTAGCCGAGCTTGGTTTGGAAATCGGGTGTCCGGCGATCAAGTATGCGTTGATAGCGATAAAATTGTTCGCCGTGCTCTTTGGTCCAGCTCGGGATGCCTTCATATCCGGCCAAGAACACCGCCGGGATTGCCTCGTCGCCATGAACGTCCATCGCGTAGTCGACGCCGGTTTCGTCCATCTTTGCGCGGATGGCGAGGACTTCGGGCGATTTCTCTGCGGTAGGCTCTGACCATTCCCGGTTGAGGTTTGTGCCAACGGCATTGGTGCGGATGTGGCCGCGGATCGATCCATCAGGATTACAGTTCGGGACGATATGTAGGCGGCAGTGCTTACGCAGGCCGCGCGCCACCGGATCGGTAGGATCGGTCAGACACTCCAGCGCGCCTTCCATCCACCATTCTGCCTGCGTTTCGCCGGGATGCTGACGGGCATACAGCCAAACCTGTTTCTCGCCATCGCCCATTTCGAGCAGGTCGAGTGGCCGGCCATCTAACGTTTGCGTCAGACGGGTTAGTTCTACGCCTTCGCAGGAAGCAGCTTCGGCGACGAGGTCGTGATGGCGCTCCATCGAATAGGGTGCGAAGTATGCGAACCACGCGGTGTTTGATGCCAACGTATATCGGACCGTCAGCGTACCGCCTTCCTCACTCTCGTCATAAGAGCTGTCCGCGCGCGCCCAGAATTCTCGATCTTCCGAAACGCAGGAATTGTAATTGGGCCATCCGCCCGGAAACGCGCTTCCGCTGAGGCCGGTTATCTTTAGCTCCAGCTCTTCACCGGCGGCGCAAGTCACGCGAAAGTGATACCACTGTGCAAATTCGGCCATGTGATCTTTTGGGATCGCAAGGCGGGCTGTGTTTCCGTCGATTGATAGCACTTCGATGTTGCCGCTATCAAAAGCGGAATCGATGCCAATTGAATTACCCGTGGAGGTCATGGTGTCCTTTCAAGTTGATCGACCGATAGCTGCACTGTCTCGCCATTGCCACCGGGGAAATCACTGAAGAGAGCCGCCGCCAGCGCACGCGCATTTTCTGTCGCGACGCTATATTTGGAATCGACGCTGGTTACGATCTCCGCACGACCTTCCCACAGGGCTTCTCCGGTTTCTTGTGAGGTGATGCGCACTTCCATCATCGTGGCCTCACGATCTTTGCTGCCACCGCCCAGCGCAAGTCCCAATCCGATGCCAAGGCCCGTGCCAAACGTGCCAGTGCGCCCGCCAATGCTGACGCCGGTGGCTGAATTTCCGCCTGCACGGTTAATGAAGCGGGTCGAGACGCTGGCGAAGGCCTGTTGCCCAGGCTCACCTTCCAAGCTGGCGGTGTAGCCAAGGCGTTCCAACTCGGCGAGAATCGCCCGGGTGTAGATCGCATCGAGAACTTCGCTATCCCGGTCCTCGCTTGTGCGCATGGCCACGGCGATTGAACCTGTCCCAAGCGCGCTGGTATCTTCGGCCACGAACCGGGTTACTTCAACCGGGCCGGTATAGGTGCCAGCGCACGCGCCCAACGATAGCGCGGCGATGGAAACCAGCGCGAGCTTTGCGCGGCGAGAAATGATGGTCATTGCATTGTCCTCTTTTGCTTTCGCGGATGTTTTCGCCCTGCGCGGCAATCAAAATTGCATCATAGAACCCAAAAGCTGCATTCTAGGCCCAATGTCTTCATGGTCTTGCAGCCATTCTTTGGTAAAGGCGTGCCTATGTCTGAAGCAACACCTCAATCAGTAAAACCTTGCGTCCTCGTTACCGGCGGCGCGGGTTATATCGGCAGCCACGCGGTTCTCGCGCTTAAAGATGCAGGCTGGCCGGTTGCTGTGATCGACAATCTTACGACCGGTTTTCGCTTTGCTATTCCCGATGATGTACGGCTCTACGAAGGCGATATCGAGGATGTGGCGCTTGTCGCAAAAATTGTTGCGGAGCAGAACATTGGCGCGATCATGCATTTTGCAGGATCCATCGTCGTGCCTGAAAGCGTGTCTGATCCGCTTAAATATTATCACAATAACACGGTGAAAAGTCGCGCTTTGATTGAAACGGCAGTGACCGCAGGCGTGCCGCATTTTATCTTTTCCTCGACTGCTGCAACATACGGGACGCCGGAAGTATCTCCCGTGACAGAAGAAACGCCGCGCGTGCCGATCAATCCTTATGGCTGGTCAAAATTGATGACCGAGCAAATGCTGGGCGATACGGCGGCAGCGCATGCGATGAATTACTGCGCGCTGCGATATTTCAACGTTGCGGGTGCCGACCCGCGTGCACGGACAGGGCAGTCAACGGACGGCGCGACGCATCTGATCAAAGTCGCTGTCGAGGCGGCTCTCGGTAAGCGCGAACATGTCGGAGTGTTCGGCACCGATTTCGATACGCCTGATGGCACAGGCGTGCGTGATTACATTCATGTTAGCGATCTGGCGGCGGCGCACTTGCTTGCGCTGGAGGCTTTAATGCAGCAGCCGGATCGCTCGCTCACAATGAATTGCGGCTATGGGCGCGGCTTCTCTGTGCTCGAAGTGCTCGACGCGGTTGATCGAGTGACAAATATGAAGATTGAGCGCCGTTTTGAGGGGCGCCGCGCGGGCGATTCTGCGTCGCTGGTTTCTGATCCTTCGCGTATTCGAGCGACCTTGCCGTGGGAGCCCAAACACGCCGATTTGGACGAGATTATCGCTCATGCGGTCGCTTGGGAGAGGAAACTCACTCAAATTCGTGGGAATGGTTGACGAATCAACTCTATCCCCTTAGGCGCGCCCCTTGATATTCCGGCATCGGAGACCATTTCTGATGCCTAATTTATTTTCAGGAAACCGAAATGAAAGTCCGCAACAGCCTCAAGTCGCTGAAAAATCGCCATCGTGACTGCCGTGTTATCCGCCGTCGCGGTCGCACCTATGTCATCAACAAGACCAACCGTCGCTTTAAAGCCCGTCAGGGTTAAGTGATCGATTGGCCGGTCGCCCGCTGGGCGATCGAGCAAACGCCGCGGCCCGCCTCCATATCGGAGAGCGGGCCGCAGCCGTTTCTAGCGGAGTGAATTATGAGCGACGTCCGAAATGCGGTGGTCTTTGATGTTGGCCGCGTCCTGTATGAATGGAACCTGCGAAACCTCTTTGAAAAGCTGATCGGCGACGAAGAAGAGCTCGATTGGTTCTTGGCAAATGTCGTGACTGAAGAATGGCATTTTCAGCATGACCGCGGCGTAAAGCTTGATGTCATGGTTCCTGCGCGCATTGCCGAATTTCCGCAGCATGAACCGTTGATTCGCGCCTATGCCGCGCGGTTCAATGAAACTGTGCCTGGCCCTGTTGCGGGGACACACTCGTTGGTTGAACGCTTAGCTGCGAACGGCGTGCCGCTGTTCTGCCTTACCAATTTTGGTGAGGAGTTCTGGGAGGGTTTTCGCCCGACCAAGCCAATCTTTGACCATTTCAAAGCTATCATCGTGTCTGGAACCGAGCTGGTCGCAAAGCCTGACCCGCGCATCTACGAAATTACAGAAGCGCGCAGCGGACGCACTGGATCGCAATTGTTCTTCACCGATGACAATCCGGCGAATATCGAGGCGGCTCGTGCACGCGGCTGGGACGCGCACCTCTTCACAGACGCAGCATCGCTGGAAGACCAACTCAAAAAGTCGGGCTTTCTCTAACTTACAAGTAAAGAGCCCCTCGAAGCCATGCTGGGGATAGCGGCTTCGAGGGGCTTTAAGTTCCGCCCTCTGGAGAAGAGTTGAGGGACGGTGGGGAACGCGGGGGATAGACCGCGTATTAGAAAGTCATCTCTGGTTTAGTTGCCGTTGCACTTTGCCAGTTTCTTTTCATCGAGTTCTTTGCCGCGAGCGGTGAAGCTGGTGATTTCGCCAAATTCACGGGCGAGGCCGCGGCAGATGTTGATCGGGCGCGATGTGCCTTTGTTGGCGACACATTTTGTATCCTTACATGCCCAAGCAACGCCGCCGGCTACTGCGCGGTTGTCATCGGCTGGGACTGCCAGTGTGGCGGAGTAATAAGGACCGCTTTGCGCTGCAGCGAGGGGTGCTGAAGCGGTTGCGGCGCTGAAAGTGAGGCCCGTGTAGGCCAGTGCAGCAAACAGAATTGAGAGACGACCGGTGCGGGGGAGAGAGAATGTCATCGTCGTTGTCCTTGAATAGGTAGTTTAGAAATCAGTTGCGTTTCGGGGCATTAAGTTTCACATCGAAACTAGTTGCGAATCACCACCTATGTGAATAAGTTTTGAGTTGCAACTAAAAACTTAAATTAATTTTGATCCATTTTTTGAAACCCTTGCGCGGTCAAATTTGCGCTTGAGACAAAACGCGCTAGAAAGGTTGCACGAAAGGGACTGATATGGGCGATTTAAGAGAACCACTGCGCGAGCTAATTGATTGCGGTCTGCCGCAAGCGCTTGAAGTGATGGGCGAACGCTGGTCTTTCATGATCCTGCGCGCCAGTTTTAACGGGCTCAAGCATTTCGAGGAATTCCTCACTGAGCTCGGCATTGCGCGCAATATTCTGTCCAATCGTCTCGCCAAATTGGTCGAGCACGGCATCCTTAAGCGGGAGCCATGCGCGGACGATCGTCGCAAGATCGAATACCGCCTGACCGAAAAAGGCTTTGATCTCTTGCCCGCGATGGTCGCCCTGCGTCAGTGGGGTCAGAAATATGGCAGCGACTTCGTCAACGAAGACCCTGTTCTGGTGGATGAGCGTGACCGTTTGCCGGTTGGCCCTGTTTCGATGCTCGCCCATGATGGCCGCATCTTAAGCCATCAAGACCTTTGGCTGACCAAACGTGAAGACCTGGGCAAACGCGCAGACGGAACTGTGGCTAGCGCAGGCGATACCCTTGGCACCGGCGATATTGTTGATATCGAAGCGGCTAAGAAACGGGCGGCTGGATAAAGAGCCTCCCGTGCGGGCGCGCCGCCCGCGCATCGCATTTCACCAAGGGTCACCCCAGCCATGACGGTCGCACCCCGCGCCGACTTGCACTCTATTTTGCGCACGACATTCGGCTATTCCGGGTTTCGCGGTCGCCAGCAGGAAGTGATTGACCGCGTCATGGCGGGTGAGAACACCTGCGCCCTGATGCCGACCGGCGCAGGCAAATCGCTCTGCTACCAAATCCCTGCACTCGCGCGCTCTGGCACGGCCATCGTGGTTTCG
Source organism: uncultured Erythrobacter sp. (assembly GCF_947497915.1). Classification (GTDB taxonomy): domain Bacteria; phylum Pseudomonadota; class Alphaproteobacteria; order Sphingomonadales; family Sphingomonadaceae; genus Erythrobacter. The sequence continues at coordinate 212,623 of NZ_CANMIJ010000001.1, forward strand.
CCTCTGATCGCGCTGATGCATGATCAAATCCGTGCGGCCAATGCCGTGGGTATCAAGGCCGCATCGATGACATCTGCAGATAGCGATAATGCTGCGACCGCCGACGCGCTACGAAATGGCGAGCTTGATTTGCTCTATGTCGCGCCAGAACGGGCCAATACCGGTGGTTTCCAATCGTTGCTGACCGCTGCCGACATTTCCCTGTTTGCGATTGATGAGGCGCATTGTGTTTCGGAATGGGGCCACGATTTCCGCCCCGATTATCGCCAATTGCGCCCGATGCTCGACCGGTTCGAACATGTCCCGCGCCTCGCTCTGACGGCGACAGCTGATGAGGTTACGCGCCGCGACATTCTTAAGCAGTTGGGCATTCCTGATGACGGATTGATTGTCGCTGGATTTGATCGTCCGAATATCCGCTATGCCATTAATTCTCAGCAGAACACGGGCAAGCAGATCGCCGATTTCATAACCCGTACGCCGGGCGCAGGCATTGTCTACGCGACCAGCCGCGCGGCGACCGAGAAACTGGCCGCCACGATTGCCGCGACGGGCCGCCCGGCTGGCTTTTACCACGCAGGCCTGCCGCCGGAACAACGCGCCGCCGTGCAGGCTGAATTTGTCCGATCAGACGATATGGTCATGGTCGCCACGATCGCGTTTGGCATGGGCATCGACAAACCCGATGTTCGCTTTGTGATCCATGCCGGCCTGCCCAAATCGATAGAGGCCTATTATCAGGAAACAGGCCGTGCAGGCCGCGATGGCGACCCTGCCGAAGCGCAATTGTTTTGGGGTGCAAATGATTTTGCCAAAGCGCGCCAGAGGCTGGACGAGGTTGATCAGGATCGTCTCGCCAGCGAACGTGCACGTCTCAATTCGCTCGCCGCATTGGTAGAGGCGCCGACTTGCCGCCGCGCGATCTTGCTCAAACATTTCGGCGAAGACCCACCGCGCGAATGCGGATCGTGCGACAATTGCGAAAACCCGCCGCAAGTCATCGACGTAACAGAAACAGCGCGCAAATTGCTCTCGGCTGTTTATCGCACGGGCCAGAGTTACGGCCTTGGCCACATCGAAAAAGTCCTGCTGGGCCGCGATGATGACCGGGTGCGGCAACGCGCGCATGATCAATTATCGGTGTTCGGTATTCTGGGCGAAGAAGATGCGCCGATGCTGCGCCCCGTAATGCGCAATCTGATGGCGCATGAATTGCTTGTATCGACTGATCACGGCGGTCTGGCGCTGGGTGAGGGGGCGCGTGAAGTGCTCCGCGATGAACGCGCTATCCTGATCGCGGAGCCGCCCAAGAAAGCGCGGCGCGGGCGCAAATCGGGAGAAGCCAACCCTGTCGGCAACCCGCTGTTCGAAGCATTGCGGGCGAAGCGTAAGGATCTGGCGAGTGAACGCGGTATCCCGGCCTACATTATCTTCCACGACAGCGTGTTGCGGGCAATGGCTCTTGAACGGCCCACCACATTGGACGCGCTGGGCGGCATCCAAGGCGTCGGCGCGCGCAAGCTGGATACGTATGGCGAAGATTTCTGCTCGGTCGTACGCGAATTTGAAGACTGATTACCGCCGCACTTCGCGGGTGTAATCGATCCTGATCCGCACCCATGATCCGACTTGCGATCGCCCGCCGACGCGCGCCGGGCGCACACGGAATTGCCATGCTGCCGACAACACAGCGCGGCCAATTTGAGATCCTCGCGGGCTTTCACCGATCAGCTTGCAATCCTCGACATAAAAATCAGGCACCGTGCGGCAGGCGATCAAAGCGGAGCTGGGATTGTCAGCGGTCGAAAGATAGCCGGATAGTTCGCGCCGCGTCGGTTCGCGATACCACTGCGCCGCGTAAAGCGGCTCTCCATTGGGCGCAGTTCCGACCCTTTGACTGTCATTGCCGCCATTGGCGCGTCCGGTGCTTGGCGGGCCATAAACGCGCGCAGGTGGGCCGGCAGGAGCGGAGGTTGGAGCTGGCGCAGGTGCGGGCGCGGGCGGCGTTACGGGCGGCAGTGGCACCGGATCATTGGTAAGCGGGTTCGGCACCGGCAGCGGCGGTTCTTCCAAGGGGACAGGTTCGGGCTGAGGCTCGGGCGGGACGGGATCAAGCGGGCTTTGCTTGGCTTCGCTCGGGGCATCTTGCTGGGTTTCCGGCTCGACTGCTTCTTCTGTAAAATCTGACGCTTGGAACCTGGTCACCGTTTCGGTCACGTCGTTTTCCTCGCGCCAGTTCCAACCGATCATGAATAAGAGCAGGATCAGCAGCGCTTCGAGCAGGATGGCAATTGTGAGGCTGGCCGCGCGCGTGCCGAGCTTCTCGCGGGGGAACCATGCGGGCCACGGCGTTTTCTCAATCGGCGTCTCTTCTATCGGCAGGGGCGAAGCTATGTCTGCCATGAAAGTGCGAGGTCTCTTTGTCGGGAGGGGAGGCGGCCTGGTAAGCAGAAACGTAATTGCACGGCAATGAACGGTGCGGTTATTGTTGGCGCATTACCGCGCGGCTTGGGCGTTCTGAAGCAAGGTGTCGGACTGATCGTCCGCCGGCATCGCATCATCCGGCCTAAAACTCGCGCCAATTTTACGCGCGAGATCGCGCGTGAGCAAAGCATTCAAGGCGTTGCCGAGGGCGGGGTATTTGTCGCTGAGTTTGCGCAGGACTGTGCTGTCCCACTCAACAAACCGCACGCCCTTTGGCGCTATAGTGGTCGCCGTGGTTTTGCGTTTCAGAACAAAGGCCACCTCGCCGACGAAATTCCCTTCAGGAAGACGGAACCGCCGATCGCCTTTCTCCACCGAGATTGTCCCTTCAAATAGATAGAACAGCGAGTCTGATGGTTCTTGTTCGCGGGTCAGGATTACGCCGTCTGCGTCATCTGATGTCCGCCATGTTGCGATCTTGGCGATGCGGCGAAATTGGCCTGGAGTGAGCGTCTCAAACGCATCGAACAGAGCCTTTTCATCTGGATCAAGCCGGAAAGTAGTCCGCTCCAGCACGATCTGGCCAAGCACGATTATGTTGATGACAATCATCAGCGCGCTTGTGATGATCGCATCCCAAAGCGGCGGATCAGCGGCGAGGTAGTAATAAGCGATATAGATGAAAGTGGAGACGATGATGAGCAGGCGCAGCTTCAACTCGTCACGGATCGCATAAGCGAGCAGCAACAAAGCGGCGCCGATATGGATCAGCCAGGATGGGTCAAACGGCATTGCTGCGTACCTTTATCTACGGCGAGTCACCGCGTGCCGACCATCTGCCTGTAAGATAGTGCTTCTGCAATATGCGCGCGTCCAACGTCCCCTGATCCTGCGAGATCGGCGATCGTGCGCGCGACGCGGAGCATTCGGGTGTATCCGCGCGCGGACAGGCGCAATTTTTCGGCTGCCTGCATCAACAAAGTGCGGCCCGCGTCATCGGGCGAGGCAAAATTCTCGAGCTTTTCACCCTCCAATTCGGCATTGGAGCGGACGCCGCGTTCCCGGCACTTGGCGCGGGCAGCGGCGACGCGTTTTGCAACCTCGGCGCTGCCTTCTGCGGCAGGCGGCAGGCCCAAGTCCATCGCGCTGACAGCTGCAACCTCTACGTGAAGGTCAATCCGGTCGAGCAGCGGTCCAGAAAGGCGCGCTTGATATTCAGTCATACAACGTGGCCCGCGGGCGCAAACGTGTCCTGGCTCTCCCGCATGGCCGCAGCGGCACGGGTTCATGGCTGCGATCATCTGAACCCTTGCGGGAAAGCTGACATGGGCATTGGCCCGCGCAACATCGACTTTGCCCGTCTCCAGCGGCTGACGCAGGGAATCGAGCACCGAGCGTTGAAACTCCGGCAATTCATCAAGGAACAGCACACCCAGATGCGCGAGACTTACCTCGCCCGGCCGCACTTTTAATCCGCCGCCTGTCAAAGCTGCCATGCTGGCAGAATGGTGCGGCGCGCGGAAGGGGCGGGCGCGGCTGATCCTGCCTGCATCCAGCATCCCAGCGACAGATTGGACCATGGAAACTTCCAGCGCCTCGGAAGGAGAAAGCTCTGGCAATATCCCCGGCAGGCACGATGCGAGCAGGCTTTTGCCAGACCCCGGCGGCCCAACCATGAGCAAGTTATGTCCGCCCGCTGCTGCGATTTCCAAAGCGCGTTTAGCGGTCTCTTGCCCCTTTACCTGTTTGAGATCGGTCACTGGCGGGGCATCGGCCACATCGCCGCGCACGGGCTCATCCAGCACCTGTGTCCCTTTCAAATGGCCCAGCAATGCAGTGAGATCTCGCGGTGCGAGCACCGGTACACCGCTCGCCCATTTCGCCTCTGCGCCTTGCTCCGCGGGACAGATCAGCCCCGCTTCCGCCTCGCTCGCATGCAAAGCCGCGATCAATACGCCGGGGCTGGCGACGATCCGGCCATCCAGCGATAGCTCGCCTACTGCGATCCAATCGCCCAATTGTTCGGCATCGGTCACACCCATTGCAGCAAGCAGCGCCAGAGCAATTGGCAGATCGTAGTGCGACCCGTCTTTCGGCAAGTCGGCAGGCGACATATTGATGGTGATGCGTTTTGGCGGCAGTGCGAGACCCATGGCGGAAAGCGCCGCTTGAACCCGTTCGCGGCTTTCGCTTACCGCTTTGTCTGGCAGGCCTACGATGGAAAAGCGCGGCAATCCCGATGCAACCTGACATTGCACTTCGACCCGGCGCGCCTCCAGCCCGAGATAGGCAACCGTCCGCACCAAAGCGACCATCTGAACATTCCCCCAAAATAGCGGGCGTGCCGCTTACAACTTTATACGCAACTACGGGTCATTTCTAGGTAACCCCTAATTTGCGTCAGTCGCGCACTTCAACACGTCGACCGAACTCCGATAGTGCAAGGTTAATAGCAAGTTGTCGAGCGCCTAGGGCCGACTACTAAAGGAAATCGCAAGCATAAACCTTGGCGAATTCTCAAGCGGTCGCAGCCTATTCCCGTCGTCATGAGAAAACTCATCGGCCTGTTTGCATTGTTCCAGCTGTTTATGTTCCCCGCTGCTTCGGCGGCGCAGGACTATGCCGGCACGCGCACAGTTTCGACGACCAGTTGGGTTGAGCAATGGGATCCCGTCAAAGAACGTTGGGTCCGCGTCTCAGATCGCGCTAAACAAACGCGCGCACCGATCACGACAGTCACGACACATATCGTCAACGGCAAAGTCGTATCGCAAACCACCCAGGCGGGTGCCGCGCGATATGCCGTGCCAGTGCAACCGCAGCCTCAGACAAAAGCGGCTGCGCAATATGGCCCGTTCCGTGTGATCGACGGCACCCGCGCTGCGATTGTCGGTACCACTGGCCCGCACTCACCGGCGCAGTTCGATGCGATGATGCGCGATTTCCCGCAGATTGAGGTGCTCGAACTGGTCGATGCCGGCGGCACCAGCCACGACATCGCCAATCTGGATGTGGCCCGCCGTATTCGCGCCGCCGGCCTGACGACGCATGTGCCCAATGGCGGATCAGCCCGTTCTGGCGGCGTTGAATTGTTCCTTGCAGGTGCAGACCGCACAATGGCTCCCGGCGCGCAGTTCGCGGTTCATTCTTGGCTTGATAATTATGGTCGCCAGCCAGACGATTTTGCACCTGACGCACCAGAGAATCGCCTCTATCTCGATTTTTATGTCGAAATGGGCATGAGCGAAGAACGCGCCCGTGACTTTTACGCGATGACCAATTCCGTGCCGCATTCCGGAGCTTTGTGGCTGCGCTCCGACGATATGGCATCATGGATCGCGCCCGAACGCGCTCGTTTGCTCAACGTCCGCGCCGACATGCATATGGCGGTGGTTGAGCCGTTGCCGACACCGACGATCGAACTGACGCCGGTAACATTCGCGCTTAAGGCAGTGGCTCCGGCCAAACCGGTGCCGATGATCGCCTACACAGATATGACGCGTCTCGCTCTGACAGATACCGCATTTTCACGGGCTGAAACATCGTGAGATTGCTTGACTCATGCTCAGGGACACCATAGGAGCGCGCGCCTGACCCGGCTGCCTTTGTGGGTAGCCGCTTTTTATTGGTGGCGGGCCAGCGAGGTCATCTCGCACAGCTTAGCCCACCGGATTATTTTATCGAGGACGATATGAAGCGGACTTTTCAGCCCAGCAACCTAGTGCGTGCCCGTCGGCATGGTTTCTTTGCACGTAAGGCAACTCCGGGTGGCCGTAAGGTTATCCGTGCACGTCGCAAGCGCGGGCGTAAGAGCCTCTCGGCTTAATTCTTTCGCGCGCGCCATCTGGCGTGCGATTTACTCGCTCTCGCGGCTCAAAGGCTGCGTCGCTGCGGGCAGCCATTTGGCATATACGGGCTCCCTTTCGGGGGCCCGTTTGTATTTTTGGTTTCGTTCAAAACCCGCTACATCGCCTTTTCATGCTTCAAACAATCACCAAACGGTCTGATTTTCTTGCCGCGAATAAGGGGCTACGCAATGCGCGGGCCGGATTTGTGCTGCTGACACGGCCCAATGATGGCGCTGGTGTGCGGTTTGGCATCACAGTCACGAAAAAGATCGGCAATGCTGTGGTGCGCAACCGGATGAAGCGGCGCTTTCGCGAATTGCTTCGCGACAAATTACCGCAGTTCGGTCTTCCAGATCACGATCACGTGCTGATCGGGCGCGCAGGCGGAGTTGAACGCGACTTCCAACTTATGTCCTTAGAGCTCGACAGGGCGTTGGAGCGTGCGCGAGAGGGTAAATCCGATCCCGCGCGCGGCCGCCGTCCAAGACGCGGAAATCAGAACGGGAACCAGAACAAAGGGGGCAGCGCGAGCGGCAAATGAAGCACATTTTCATCTTCATCGCGCGCGCGTGGCAGCTTGGCCCGTCGCGCATTTTGCCGCCGACCTGCCGCTTTGCCCCGTCATGCAGCCAATATGCGATTCAAGCACTCACGAAATATGGTGCTCTCAAGGGTGGATGGTTGGCTATAAAGCGTATAGGGCGCTGCCATCCATGGGGCGGTGACGGATATGATCCGGTACCCTAGCAATATTTAGTGTAGTATCCATATAATACACTTAGAGACGAACTGACGGGATTTCATTTTGGACAACCAGCGCAATCTTTTGCTCGCTGTCGCACTATCCGCCATGCTGATTTTCGGCTGGGATCTTGCGATGCGGACCTTCTACCCGGAGGCCGCAATTAGTGTGCCGACCGAGCAAACCGAGCCTGCTGCGCAAGCAAGCGCCGGCAGTGCACCGGGCACGACGACGGTCGCTGGCGATCTACCAGAGGGCGCTTCGGTGCCTGTGGGACCAGTCGATATGTCGGCGGCGCTCGCTGATCCGAATCGCGTTGTGATCGATACGCCGAAGCTGGCCGGTTCGATCAACCTCGTCGGCGCGCAAGTCGATGACATCGTGCTCAAAAATTATCGTCAGTCGGTGGAGAAGGACAGCGGCCCTGTTCGTCTGTTCGCACCGGCTCGCACTGAAGACCAGTATTTTGCGCAATTCGGCTTTGTCGTCGGTGCGCAGCGTATGGCCGATACGATTGTGTGGGAGGCGAGCGGCGAAAAACTGACGCCAGGCACGCCAGTCACTCTGACTCACACGGATGAGGCAGGTCTGACCTACTCGATCGTGATGACGATTGATGACGAATATATGATTTCTGCGACGCAATCGGTCGCCAATGCCTCTGAAGCGGCAGCGATTGTTCAACCGTTCACGCTGATCGACCGCACCAGCAAGAACGCCTCGCCAGACGAATTTATTGTACACTCCGGCCCAATCGGCGTGTTTGATGATACACTGCAAGACAGCAACAATTACGAAGAGTTGGCCGAGATTGGCCGCGATATGCCGGGCGGCACTGCTGACTGGCTTGGCTTTACGGATCGCTATTGGCTTTCCGCGCTTGTCCCGGGCGAGGGCGAAACTGCCAGCGCTGGCTTCCGTGCGCTGGGCGGGGATCTTTACCGCAGCGGCATTACCTATCAGGCGCAGACAATTCCTGCCGGCGGCAGTCTGACCCAATCGACGCAGCTGTTTGCGGGCGCAAAAAAGTCCACCGTCCTCGATAAATACGAAGACAGCGGCATCACCTATTTCGGCAAGGCGATTTCTTGGGGTTGGTTTGAGTTTATCGAAAAGCCGTTCCTATGGCTCTTGCGCACGCTCAACGGACTTGTCGGAAATTTCGGCGTCGCGATCATCCTGCTGACAGTGATCGTTCGCGGTCTGATGTTCCCAATTGCTCAAAAGCAATTCGCCAGCATGGCCGGTATGAAAGCTGTCCAGCCAAAGATGAAGGCGATTCAGGAACGCTACAAAGACGACAAGCCGCAGCAGCAGCAAGAGATCATGAAGCTGTACAAGGAAGAGGGCGTCAATCCGCTTGCGGGTTGTTTGCCGATCCTGATCCAGATTCCGATCTTCTTCGCGCTGTATAAAGTGCTGATGCTGGCGATTGAGATGCGGCATGAGCCGTTCCTCTACATCTCGGATTTGTCCGCACCTGATCCGGCAACAATCCTGAACCTGTTCGGCCTGTTGCCATTTGAAGTTCCCGGCTTCCTCGGCATTGGTGTGCTCGCGGTTCTGCTGGGTGTGACGATGTGGCTGACATTTAAACTCAACCCGTCGGCGATGGACCCAATGCAGCAGCAGATATTCAATCTGATGCCGTGGATCCTCATGTTCGTCATGGCACCGTTTGCCGCTGGCCTGCTGATCTACTGGGTAACATCGAACCTCCTGACGCTGGCTCAGCAAAGCTATCTCTACTCCAAGCATCCCGCGCTGAAAGCGCAGGCTAAGAAGGACAAGGAAGAGATGGCCAAGAAAAAGGCGGCTGAGGACGAGGCGAAAGGGAAAGCGTGAACGCGCCCGATCTAACCCCCGAGCAGGTCGAAGCCGAATTAGAGGAGCGCGCGCAATTGCGCCGAGAGAAGAAGGCTGCGCGCCTATTCTCTGGCCGTGTCGACTTTCTACTATCAGCGCCGCAGCTTAAATTCCTGCCTGAACCGACAGTGCCCGAGATCGCGTTTTGCGGACGAAGCAATGTCGGCAAATCCTCGCTTTTGAATGCCCTGACAGGGCGTAAGAATATCGCGCGTGCTTCGGTGACGCCGGGACGGACGCAGGAACTCAACTACTTTGAAGTGGGCGAACCGACGCAGCTGCGGCTCGTCGATATGCCCGGCTATGGCTTTGCCAAAGCGCCTGTTTCGGTGGTCGATAAGTGGAAGAAGCTTGTCCGCTCTTACCTACGCGGCCGTCAGGTGCTGGCCCGCAATCTGGTGTTGGTTGATAGCCGTCATGGTCTAAAAGACGTTGATCGTGACATGATGAAAATGCTTGATGAAGCAGCCGTTGGCTACCGCATCGTGCTTACCAAAACGGACAAGATCAAAGCCAGCCATCTTGAACGTGTCGCCAATGAAGTGGCCGACGAAGCGCGTAAGCATCCCGCCGCATTCCCCGAACTGCACCTTACTAGCAGTGAGAAGGGAATGGGAATCGACGCCTTGCGGGTCGCGGTCATACAGGATGCGTTGGGAGTCGAAGCTCTCGATTAGCGGCTTGAGACATTCTTAAACGCAAAAAGGGCGGGCTATTTCTAGCCCGCCCTTTTTGTTTGGCACTGTGTCGCCACGCTTTAGAAGCGGAAGCCCACCTCCGCACCGATCAAGCGGCGAGCGCCCGGCGAGATAAAAGATCCGCCAAACTCGATCGCAGGGATCACCTCGTTTAGGTATTCGCGGTTCAACACGTTCTCGGCAAAGACGGAAGCCGTGAAATCGCCAATTTCGACCCCTGCACGAACATTCAGAACGCCGAACGCCTCACGCTGGGCTACACCGTAATTCGCGTTGCCAACAAAGTCAGGCAGTGCGAGCGCCGAGATAGGCAGCAGGCCTGAGAAGATTGTCGGTGCTTCCTGATCCTGGAACGAATGGAACCAAGTCGGGCCAGTGATCCGGTAATCCGCGCGCATGATCAAATTGACGTCATTGTTGATCGGCGTGTCAATCTCTGTGCCGATATTGATCGTATAATCAGCGGTGTAAGGCGATTTGTTGCCGACCGTAGTCGGACGTGAGCTGTTTGCTTTGATCTCTGATTCGGTGATGTTGACCGCGCCAAAGAACTTCCAACCCTCGACCACTTCTGCAGTGGTGTTAAATTCAATTCCGTACACCTCGACCTCATCAATGTTGGACACGACCCGTAGTAGGCCGAACGAACCAACGAAGAATTCGAAGAACTGCATGTCTTCGATATCGGTGTAGTAACCCGCGAGGTCGAATGTCACTGCGCCGTTTGCGAACTGACCTTTCACGCCCGCTTCGAACGCAGAGGAGACCTCTTTGTCGTATTGATCGCCGATCACGACGTCCGCGCCAATGAACTGGACAAAGTTCGCATCGATGATCGCTGAGGAACCCTGATTGTTAAATCCGCCCGACTTAAATCCTATACCCCAGTTGGCGTAGAAATTGAGATCAGGATTGGGCTGCCAGCTGAGGCTGACTTTTGGTTGAAGTTGACGGAAAGTCTCTTCGACGGGAGCGAACGCTCCAAACGCGAGGCCCGGATTGATCGGGCCGCCGGTAAAGGGATCAAGCGCGCCAGCGGGCACTTGCGATTCCGAAGATCGATCCTCGATATCGTAACGCAGTGCGAGACCAGCGGTGAAATCGCCTGTGCGGTATTCCGCATTACCGAACACTGCAAACACGGTGGTGTCGAACGCGTCGGCCAGCAGCAGTGAGGTTGGGTTTGCGCTGCCCGGAGCATTGAACAATTCCCGGCTTACGCCTGCGCCTGTGTCGCCGCCGATACTGACGCCGGTTTCACGATCAATGCTGAGGAAATATCCGCCAAGCTGCCAGCTGAGCGCGCCGCCGCCGCTTGAGGCCAAGCGAATTTCGCCGCTGATGTCCGACTGGTTGCGGATTTGCAGCTGGGTGCCGTCACATGTCGTCGGACTGTATGCGCCGAATGTAGAACCGTTGGCCGGTGCGAAGATAAATGGCACGGGGATCTGGCCGACAAAACCCGGTTGGTTGACCGGAAAGCCTGTAAGGCTGGCGGTTGAGGCAAAGCAGCTATCAACCACGCCCTGTGCAGCAGGATCAGCGGCGTTGATAAAGCGGGCAAAGTCAGCCGAAGTGCCATCTGCCGTCAGCAATTGGTCCACATCGGAATAAAGCGCCCATGCTGTCAGGCTGAAATCGCCAAAATCATGCTCCAACTTGGCCGAGATATCGAAGCTGTCCTGTTCGTTGGTCGGACGGATATTGCCGTAATATCGGAATGGGTGGTCGTTGACGTCCTCATTAAAGGCCGGGTTCACGCCAGCGAAGTTTGGCAGATGGAAGGAGGAGTTGAAGTTAATCGATGCACCGCGCAGCTGGGAATAGCGAGCTTTCACATCAATCTCTGTCGCTTCGCCTAGATTGGCGAGAATGCGGCCATCGACGGACCATGTCTCTTGATCATCGACAACGTCAGCGTTCAGGAATTCGTTGGTGAAGAAGCCGTCAGTCGTCCGGTAATAGCCAGACAGCACGAAGCCGAGGTTTTGAGCCAGTGGTCCCGAAATGTAGGCGGTGCCTTCGGCGGTGTTTTCATTGGCGTAAGAAGCGCGCACGGCCCCTTCGAACACATCACCGGGCTTCTTTGTCGAGAGCACAATCGCGCCGGCGGCAGCGTTTCGACCATACAGGGCGCCTTGCGGACCTTTCAGGATTTCGACCTGCTGAAGAGTACCTTGATTTTGGTTGAGCTGCGCAGTGTTGGTTTTCAAGATACCGTCGACAACCAGCGCGACAGAGCTTTCCGCGTCGCGCGCGCCATTAATTCCGCGAATGTTGATCTGGGTATCGCCAGCTTCGGCTGTACCGGTGACGATAGTGACGCCGGGGGTCAGCTGTGAAAAGTCTGCTGCGTTTTGCGCGCCGGTTTTCTCCAGAGCATCTGCAGTCAGCACAGAGACCGAAGCGGGGACGTCCTGCAAACGCTCGCTCTGGCGGCGTGCCGTTACGATGATTGCGTTGTCATCCTCTTCTTCGGCTGCGGGCTGTTCAGGTGCCGATTGAGCGAGTGCTGGCGCGGATGTGCATGCGATGGCTGCAAAGGATGCTGCGGCCAGAAAACGGTATTGACGCATGAAAAAGTTCCCCTTGGTTCAGGCCCTGCTTGAGCAGGATAAATGCTGTTCCGATCCCACGAAATGCAAGCCGCTGTTTGACTGTCTTTGTTCCCCCTAAAATGCTGCGCATAATCTCATGTTGCAGCATGTCCGGGCAAAATGTCAGCTTGCGTTGATATCGCTTTATTGTATACAATTTGAGAAAGTCAAGCTTCAACGTCTCTTCCAATAGGCAAGCGAGACCTGTGATTAAGGCCCATTGATATGACCAAAGCGTCAGACCGCGCATACGACATGATCCGGGCGATGATCCTCTCCGGAGAATTGGCTGCGGGTGACCCGGTGCGTGAAGAGGCGCTGGCGGAGCGATGCGGCGTGTCGCGTACACCGGTAAGGGATGCGTTGCGCCGGCTTGAAGCGGACTTGATGATCCGTAAAACCGAATCGCAGCGCAGCTTTGTTTCCGACTGGTCGCTTGATGATGTTGGAGACGCCTTTGAGCTGCGCGCCATGCTTGAAGGATATGCTGCGAAACGGGCGGCGGCGCACATGACGGCCGAGGTATTGCGGCGACTGCGCTCCTGCAATGAGGCGATTGGTGCGGCTATTTCCGGGAACCACCCTGATGTTGCGACGTTCCTTGATCGCAATCGCGAATTTCATGCGTTGGTGCTGGAGACTGCTGGTTCACGTCGGCTGACAAACTTATTGACCGCGCTGATTGAGCAGCCGGTCGTTTGGCGGACGGCGCACCATTACAGTCCTGAGGCTTTTCAGCGTTCGTATAGCGAGCATGATGATCTGCTTTCCGCCTTTGAGCGCCGTGATGGTGCTTGGGCGGAAACAATCATGGCAGGGCATATTCGCCGCGCTTTCCATGCCTATTCAGATGCCCATCAGGGCCTGAATGAAATGGAGCGAGGGGCGGCATAATGTCAAAATTGTATACATTACCTATCGAAATCGTCGAAGTCAGTCCGCGTGACGGGCTTCAGAATGAAAAAGCGCAGGTAAGTACTGCTGATAAAATCGCGCTGATCGAGAGGGCAATCGGTGCGGGTGCACGCCGAATTGAGGTGACCAGTTTTGTGAACCCGCGTGCGGTGCCGCAAATGGCCGATGCTGACGATGTGTGCGCAGGTCTGCCGATGCGCGATGACGTCACCTATATCGGACTCGTGATGAATCAGCGCGGCGCGGACAGAGCGCTTACGACGGGACGCATTGATCAGCTCGGCGCGGTCTGCGTCAGCACAGACACATTCGCGATGGCCAATCAGGGGCAGACCTCCGACGGTTCTGTCGAAGCAGCGAAAGCTATTATCGAAACAGCCAACGCCGCTGGCAAATCTGCACAGGCGACCATTGCCGCCAGTTTTGGGTGCCCGTTTGAAGGCGAAGTCGCGGAAGATCGAGTTGTCGAAATGGCGCGTGCGCTGGTCGATGCAGGCCCAGTCGAAATTGCGCTGGCTGATACTATAGGCGTCGGGAATCCGGCGCATGTCGCCAGCCTTGTCGCCCGCGTCAAAGACGTCATTGGCGACCTCCCGGTGCGTGTTCATTTTCACAACACCCGCGGAACGGGGTTGGCCAATGTCTGGGCGGCCATTGGCGCGGGTGCTTCCACTATTGATGCGTCGATTGGCGGGTTGGGCGGATGCCCATTCGCGCCTGGAGCCGCTGGAAATGTTGCGACCGAAGATGTCGTCTACATGCTGGAGCGCGCGGGGATCGCGACCGGCCTAAATCTCGACACTCTCATTCAATCAAACGCTTGGTTGAGCGGTGTCATGGACAAAGAGCTGCCCGCGATGGTGGCCAGATCGGGCGGTTTTCCCGTCCCAGAGAAACGAGAGAAGGAAGTGGCCTGATGCGCTATCGTCTAGGAGTGGATGTCGGTGGGACATTCACGGATTTGCTATTGTTCGACAATACGAGCGGCGAATTCTGGAGGCACAAGACGCCTTCGACCCCGCATGACAGCTCTGAAGGAATTCTGAGCGGCGTCACTGCAATCACTGCAGTGGCGGGCGTTGACCCGGGCGACATCGAGTTTTTCCTTCACGGAACAACGGTTGCGACCAACGCAGTACTCGAAGGAAAAGGCGCGCGTGTCGGATTGCTCACGACAGAAGGTTACCGCGATATCATGCAGATCGCGCGAAGCTTCGTGCCTGGGGGCCTTGCCGCTTGGATTGTCTGGCCCAAGCCTCAGCCGCTTGCCGCATTGGAAGACACGCTGACGGTAAAAGGCCGGATGAGTGCCGACGGTGAAGAAGTTCGACCCGTGGACGAGGCGCAGGCGCGCGAAGTGCTGGAACGACTGAAAGCACAAGGCGTAGAGGCGATCACAGTCAGCCTCATAAATGCTTATGTGAACGGCGCGCATGAAAAACGCATCGGAGAAATCGCTGCCGAAGTGTTTGGCAAGGATATTCCCGTCTCGCTTAGCCACGAAGTGCTGCCAGAAATGCAGGAATATGAGCGCACGCTTTCCACCGTCGCCAACGCAGCCGTGCGTCCTGTCGTGGGCAAGTATATCTCAAACCTTCGGGACAAGTTGGAAGCGGCTGGAGTTACCGGCAAACTCTCGTTGCTGCGATCAGATGGCGGATTGATGAGCAGCCAGAAAGCCGAAGAGCACCCGGTTAATATCTTGATGTCCGGCCCTGCGGGCGGCGTGACAGGCGCGATGTGGGTCGCGAAAAACGCAGGTCTCAAGAACATTCTTACCCTCGACGTAGGCGGCACCTCAACAGACGTGGCGCTGATCGAAAATCTCGAACCGCGCCGTGTACGCTCAACCGAAGTCGGGCACCTTTCTGTGCGCGCATCCTCGCTTGACGTGAAGACCGTGGGCGCTGGCGGCGGCTCGATTGCGCACGTTCCTGAACTAACTGGCGCATTGCGGGTTGGCCCCGAAAGCGCCGGCGCGGTGCCGGGCCCCGTTGCGTATGGCAAAGGCGGCGAAGTGCCGACCGTTACCGATGCGAATGTCGTGCTTGGATACTTACCCGAAGATCTGCTCGGCGGATCATTCCAGCTTGATCGCGAGGGTGCGACCAAAGCTGTGCAGACCATCGCCGATGCGCTGGGCGTTGGCCTGATGGAGGCTGCGCGCGGGATCATTGATATCGTCAATGAAAATATGTTCGGCGCGCTGCGCATGATCAGTGTTCAGCAAGGCTATGACCCGCGTCATTTCGCGCTGATGGGTTTTGGCGGCGCGGGCCCACTACACGTTAATGCAGTGGGCAAGTTGATGGGCAGCTGGCCTGTTGTCAGCCCTGTATCCCCCGGTGTGCTGTGCGCATTGGGCGATGCAACCACGCGGATGCGGACGGAAACGGCGCGTTCTTTCAGCCGCCTTGCGGATCAAACCGACGTAAACGAGCTTGTCGCTTTGCTTGATGAAATGGCCGCGCAAACCCGCGCCGAATTGGAGGCGGACGGCATCCCAGCAGATAGCATCACCAGCGAATTTGAAGTCGATGTCCGTTATGCAGGGCAGGCGTTCGAAGTGCCTCTGACGATTGATCAGGCGACACTTCATGACAAAGGCATCGAAGGCATTCTTTCCCGCTTTGACGAAGAGCATCGCCGATTGTTCACTTTCAACATGGATACGCCGCACGAGATCGTGAACCTTCGCGCTGTGGCGATGGGGGAACCGCTCGAGCTGGAGGCGCAGAAGCTTGAGGAAGGTGACGGTAATCCGTCGGCGGCGAAAATCCGCGATCACAAGCTTTGGATGGACGGCGAAGAACGCGATGCGGTGATCTATGATCGAAGCAAGCTGCGGCAGGGAGATGTGATACCCGGCCCTGCGATCATCACCGAAATGGATTCGACCACCTTGGTCGAGAACGACTGCGACGCGATCATCGATGCCGTCGGTAATATCCTTATCAACCCGAAAGTGGAGGGCTGAACCATGCCAGCAACAATTGTTGAAACGAACCCTCAGCCGTTCAAGAAACTCGACCTCGATCCGGTCACGCTCGACATTATCGAAAACGCTTTGCGCAATGCGCGGATCGAAATGGATGCAACACTGGTGCGCACCGCAATGTCTCCCGGCATTCGCGAACAGGGCGATGCGTTTCCGCTTATCGCCGACCCATCGGGCAAGATGATCGTTGGCCAATTCGGCAGTTTCATCGGCGGCTTTCTGAAAAGCTTTGATGGCACGATCGAGGACGGTGACATGATCTTCCTATCCGATCCATATTCCTGCGAAGGCGCGATCAGCCACTCCAATGACTGGCTTGTCATGCTGCCCGTGTTCAAAGATGGCCGCCTGATCGCCTACACGGCGATGTTCGGCCACCAATCCGACATCGGCGGCATGGTGCCTGGATCGATGCCGATTGAAGCGACATCTATCTTTCAAGAAGGCGTGCGTATCCCGCCCGTCAAAATCTGGAAGAAGGGCGAATATAACGAAGATCTGATGAAGCTCGTCATGCACCAAACGCGCAAACCCGATTGGTGTCAGGCTGACCTTAATGCTTTGATCGCGAGCTGCCGTGTGGCGTCAAACCGTCTGGTCGAGATGGCCGAGCGATTTGGCGATGACGTCTATTATTCCGCGACGCAGGAATTGCTGGCGCGCAACCACCGCGCGATGAAGGCCTTGATCGGTCAGGCCATCCCGGAGGCCAAAGCAAGCTTCGAAGATTTCATTTGCGATGACGGCAAGGGTTACGGCCCGTACAAGATCAAATGTACGATGTGGCGCGAGGGTGATAAGGTCATTCTCGACTTTGACGGCACCGATCCGCAATCAGCGGCGTCGATCAACTTCTACCTCAATGAAAACATGTTCAAGATGTTCTTCGGCATCTACATGATCATGGTCTTTGACCCGCAAATTCTGTTCAATGACGGGTTCTATGACCTGATCGAAGTCCGCATACCCGATGGCTCTTTGCTGAAACCGAAATTCCCAGCCGCGCTCTCGGGTCGCACCCATGCGCTGGGTCGGATTTTCGATATTCTCGGCGGATTGCTGGGTCAGGGCACGCCGGAGTTTTTGAACGCCGCTGGCTTCTCGTCATCGCCGCACCTCTTTTATTCGGGCTGGGACAACCGCGCCGGAAAAGAAGGCGACTGGTTCCAGCTGTTCCAAATCGGCTTTGGCGGAATTCCAGGGCGTCCGCTGGGCGATGGGCCGGATGGTCACTCGCTGTGGCCGGGCTTTACCAACGTTCCGAACGAGTTTTTGGAGCGGTATTTCCCGCTGCGGATCGAACGGTATGAGACAGAGCCGGACAGCGGCGGCGCAGGCCTGCATCGCGGCGGCAACGGCATCCATATGACATATCGATTCCTCGCCGATGGCGCAGTGGCGATCCATGATGATCGCTGGTTCGTTCCCCCATGGGGCGTGAATGGCGGCCATCCTGGCAAGCGCGCAACCAAGATTCTGGAACGGCTTGATGGCAGCACAGAGATCGTCGGCAACAAAGTCGAAGATGTGGATGTGAAAGAAGGCGAGCAGTTGCACTTCATCACTTGGGGCGGCGGCGGCTGGGGTGACCCGCTGGAACGCGATCCGGAGTTGGTTGCGCTCGAAGTGCGTCAGGGTCTGATATCCATCGATGGCGCGCGCGAATACGGCGTTGTCATCGCGTCGGATCACACCGTGGATAGCGGCGCGACCAAAGCGCTGCGCGCAGACATCGCGGGCAAGCGCGGTGATCTGGAACTGTTCGATTACGGCCCCGGCCTCGATGCGCTGCGTGCGAACTGCGAAGAGGAAACCGGACTTCCGGCGCCGATCCAGCCGGTCTGGCAGGATAACCATATCGCTGAGGCTGCAGAATGAGCGAATTGCCAAACAAAGGCGCTCTGAAAGGCCTGCGGGTCGTAGAAATGGGTCAGCTTTTGGCAGGCCCGTTTTGCGGCCAACTGCTTGGCGATATGGGCGCGGATATCATCAAGGTTGAGCCACCCGGCAGAGGCGATCCAATGCGCGATTGGGGGCAGGGCGAAGAGAAAGTCCAATGGGAAGTCATCGCCCGCAACAAACGATCGGTAACGTGCAATCTACGCGTGCCAGAGGGGCAGGAAATCGCGCGCAAGTTGATTGCAAAGGCTGATGTCCTGATCGAAAATTTCAAGCCCGGCACGTTGGAGAAATGGGGGCTTTCGCCAGACGAACTCCACGCCATTAATCCCGGTCTGATCATCGCCCGCATGTCAGGATACGGCCAGACGGGCCCGTATTCGACCCGCGCAGGTTTTGGCGGGATCGGAGAGGCGATGGGCGGCTGGCGATATGTCGTTGGCGACCCTGATCGTCCGCCCGCCCGAATGGGCGTATCCATCGGCGATACACTTTGCGCGACGTACGGCACAATGGGTGTGCTCGCGGCGCTTCATCACCGTGAGAAAACGGGTGAGGGTCAGGTGATCGACACCGCGCTTTACGAGGCGGTGTTGCAAGTCATGGAAGGGCTCGTCCCCGAATATGACTATAACGGTTTCATCCGCGAACGTTCCGGCTCGATCTTGCCCGGCATCGCGCCCAGCAATGTCTATACCTGCAAAGACGGACCGTTTATGATTGGGGCCAACAATGACGCGATCTTCGCGCGTTTGGCAGAAGCGATGGGGCAGCCTGGATTGGCCGATGATCCAGAATATCAGACACATCTGGCGCGCGGTCGCAATCAGACTGTGCTGGATGAGATGATCAACGAATGGACAGGCTCGCTGACCATAGACGAGGTCGATGCGCTGATGATCAAGCACTCGATCCCCGCCGGCCGCGTCTACACCGCGAAAGACATGCTGGATGACCCGCATTTCAAAGCACGCGAGGCCATTATCGAAGTTGAAACCGAGGGCCGGGGCAAGATCAAAATGCAAAACGCATTTCCCCGCTTTTCCAAATCGACCTCGGGCTTCCGCCGCTCGGCCCCGACGACACCGGGTCAGCACAACTCCGAGATCTTCGGCGAAGTGCTGGGATGGAGCGAAGCGGATCTGGCCGAAAACGGTGCCAAGGGCTTCGTCTAAGCGGCGAGGCCCGCATCAATCATCCGCGTCTCAACCGGTTTTCCGGCTAGCGTCGGTCTCGCCTTGCTGATCAAGCCGCTCCAGCTCTTCCAGAACCCACGGCGTTACATCGCGGTGCGCATTGCGACCAATGAACAAGTCCATATGCCCATAATCCGGGATAATCCGTTGGCTATATAGCGCCTTGCCGTTGTGCTCTGACAGCCAGACCCGCGTGCGTTGACCGCTCTCGGGATAGAAAATCTGGTTGGTCGCGCCCGATAGGAAAGTGATCGGCAGAGCAAGTCGGCGTGCCGCTTCGTCAGAGGTATAGACGCTGTCACCACCTGAATCGACGGCGATGCCTTTGTGCATGATGTCGCCCAATTGCTTGAACGGGGTGAGCGATACGCGGCTGAACATGCTGCCCAGTGCAAGGTGGGTGTCATGGCCAAGCTGACGATGATCCCAGCTCGGACCGAAAGTGCCAAACACACGGCGGCAGGTGGGATTTTTACACGCCTGCCCCTCTGGCATGGGGATTTGATATGCGACCGCGTCGATCTCGTTATCAGCCTCTGTGTCTTGGCTGACAAAATCCATATGGCCGTCGAGTAGCGAAATCTCTCCGAGCATTCCCGCAACACCCAGGTCGGCTTTCATATAATTCAGCCAATCGGTCACCGGATGTAGGGTTAGCTGCGAACTGATGAGCGAGCGGACATTGGTCACCCAGCCAGCACCGATACCCATCAGCAAGCTCATCGAGCCGACGCAATGCGCCAGCGCCTGGATGCTGTCCGCACCGGTGACACTGCGGATTTTCGCGACCGCTGCAGGCCAATCATGGCGAGCAATATCGTCGATTGTAAATTCAGGTGGTTTCACGGTGTCATTGCCCGAATCCGCGCTGGCGCGGTAATCAAGCAGCCACACATCATACCCTTGCGCCACCAGACTTTCGGTAAGGTTTTCATCCACTGTCGGCGTCGCAAAACTGGATGCGCGCACGGAGAAGCCGGGGGCGAGTACAATAGGCCCGCGCGCACCGCCGCGATATTGGGTAAGGCCGATATTCACGCCATCGCCTGTTGGCTCAATATAGCGTTCAGGAGGCGGCAAATGCATCGCACGCGGTGTCAGAAGCGCCGCATCCTTGCTCGCAAAATCATTCAGTGTGGCAAGCATCCCGCCATAGGCGCGGAACACTGTCATCGCGAAAAAGCCCGCATATTTGGCCGTGAAATAGGTTTCGATGGCTGTTTTGGCTTTGGGGATGAGGTTGATCACATGGCCGACAAGCGTATCCGCATCATGCAGGGTGATCGTGGTCAATTGACGCATAAATTCATCAATGCCGAGCTTGAGCACGCCGCGGCCGATCAGATCGCCGCTCTCATCCTCGCCCTGCCGTAAAGTGACGAACAGTGTCGTCAGATCCGTCCAGGGATCGGACTGGGCGCTGCCTTGGCCGCGCTGTTCCAGTGTCTTGAAACCGTGGAAATGGATTGGCCCGTCCGGCCCGTCCAGCACCATATCATAAAGCATTTTCCAGCTTTCGGCCTTGTCAGGATTGGCGACCAGCAGACGGAATGTGCCCTCGCGAACAGGCATCGGATCGGGCGCAATTGCGCTGACCAGAACTTCGCCCGTGATATGCGAACGGTGCTGCAGATCATCGACCATGCGGTGCACATTGTCCGCCGCCACGGTCAGTTTGAAACTGCACGCGCTGTCTTCTGATTTGCCCCACGCTGCGCCATTGACGTAGTCATCGCGAATACGCTCGACATGGCCGCAGGGGCGGTGGTGGCAACCGGTGGCGCTGATATGGCCAGCCATTGTTTCAGTGAAGGCAAGGCCGGGGCTCATTGCCTCGGGATGCTCTTTCACAAGTGCGCGGATCGCGGCTTTGCCTTCGTCGATGGCACCGCTTTCAAAGTGCTGCGCCGCTTTGGTCACGGCGTCCGCAACGGGGCCGATTGCGTGGCCGCCGACGAATTTGGCGATGGAGAGCTTTAAGGTTTCGTGATGCTGAACCGCGTGCAGCTCGCTCGATGGTTCTTCGGTCACAGGTTCTTGGGCTGGCAGCGGCGTTTCCGTGCCCAGCGAATAGTCGATTGTCCAACCTTGGCGCAGCGCGAGCTTTTCAATCGCGCGCTCTGCCACTGCCGTAATCGTCAGCAAAGGGTTTACGCCGACGGCACCGGGAATGGCCGCGCCGTCGCAGACATACAGGCCCGGATGCACGTCGGTGCCGCTGGTGCCCGCATAAACGCGGCAGGTATCATCCACCACGCCGGACGATGCATCATCGCCCATTCCGCATCCTCCAATGGGGTGCACTGTGATCAATTTTTGCCCTAGCGGTTTTGACCATAGCGGGTCAGAGAAATACTGCGCTTCGATGGCTGCTGCTGCTTCGCGCATCTTGTCATCATCGCGGCGGAAAGTGCGCTGTTCGCCGGCTTTCTCCCAATTGATGACGATGCGGTTGTCTTCGAGGGAAAGGCTGCCGCCGGAATCATCGACGCTCATGACCAAATAGGTTTGAGTGCGGGACATCGGGCCCTTATACGCCCAATCCGCGATGCTGCCCGGGTCAGTTTGCACGGCTTCGCCCATGGCCTTTGCGTCGAGCAGGCGCGGTTTGACCTGATCAAGGCCGAACCGGGTGAACCCATCGGCCAGCGCCTCGCCAAAGAAGAATACTGGGCCCAAGGCTCCGGCAAGGATGCCGGGCGCGACGCCTTCCTGAATGACCAGTCCTTTTGCGGGGTCTTCATTGTCGCGCATGTCGATTACGCCGGTGATGCAGGGCCCGGGATAGGCTTCTTTCGGTGCATCAGATGCGCCGATACCCATCGCATAGATCGGTTTGGCGGTGACAACGTCCCCTTCCTTTTCCGATTTGAAATAGCTGTCATAAGCAAAGCCGAGTGCGTCGCCATTGCCCGAAAATTCGGTGCCGAGCTTGTCCGAAAGGAGCAGGCCCTTTTCGCGCGATCTCAGCAGAATTTCGGTTGAGCCCAGCGTTCCTGCACCGAGCACGACGTGGTCAGCCGATATGGTGATTGGAGCGCTTTCAGAATCTTCGCTGTTATGCTCGACATGGACCCGCCAGACGCCTTTCTCGCTATCGCCAACACGCTCAATCCACAGCACTTTCGCTTGCGTGAAAATCTCCGCCCCGTGGTTGGCGGCATCGGGCAGGTAATTCATCAAGGTCGTATTCTTCGCGCCGATGTTACAGCCTGATGTGCAGTCGCCGCAATTATTGCAGGCTGGCTGGGGCACGCCGAATTTGTTGGTCTTATCGTCGAAATTGACGTTGATCGGCGTCTTGTAAAACCGCTTGCCCATCGCGTTAGCCGAATGCTCCAAAGCTTCCAGCTTGCCCAATTTTGGATGCGTATCGGGATAGGCATTTGGCGACAGCATTTCGCGCGCACGCTCGTAATACGGGTCAATTGCGTGAGGATCATCCCGGAACGCGGCAGGCCAATGTACATGCGTAAGCAGGCGCTTGTCCAACTCCAGTGCGACGTTGGCATTGATCAGCGAGGTGCCGCCAAGGCCGCAGCCAACAAGAGCGTATTGATCGTCATTCACGTGCACTTCGAACATAGCGTCAGGCGATCCGATCCGGCCGCCTTTTACGTTGAATTGCATTGCGCCCTGCGCGTCGGAAATCTTGCTAGGGTATTCGCCGGGAAGCATCTCCTTGCCGCGTTCAAGGATGCAAACATCTTGCCCTGCCCGCGCGAGACGCGAGGCGGCTACACCCGCGCCATAGCCGGAGCCGACCACGATCACGGTGTAGTGAGATTGGGCCTGATCAAGACTGCGTGCGATGCGTTTTTGAAAAGTCATTCTGCGGCCTCCCGAAGCTGCGCATTGGACCGATCCAGCATTTTGCGAACGCGGGCATCGGCTTCCTCGATGATGCGGGCGTGGACGATACGTGAGAAATCGGCCCAATGATCGGACGCGCCGTCAACTGCTGCGGAGGTTTCATCGACAAGGCGGCTTACCCGGCCACTGCCTTCAACCCGCACCGGCGCCATAACGCCGTCGGTCGGGTCGTTGAACAGCCGCAATGAGGCGACTTCCAGCTCATCAGAGACAAGCATTGCCGCGCAACCTTGCACTGGCATCAGGGTTGGCTCGTCCAGCACCCATCCACCGGTGTTGAACACACCGACAGGGACATCGTAGCCCTCCACCAGCAGATCATCTTGAAACGGTTTGTGCGTGTGGCCGAAAATGAAGGACAGCTCGTGCGGCACATCGGGCAATTCCTCGCGCATTTGGTGCACCATCGGCGTCCCGAGATACCAGCCCAGATCATCGATCTCAGCCTCGCCCAGCACATGGCCATAGCCATCGCGTTGACGCTCTGCCGCGCGGCCTGCTGTCACATCGACACCGGCGCGGATAAGATTGTCGAGCGTGACGCCATATTTTAGCGGCATCTTCGGATCGATACCAAGCCTTGAATGTAGCCCCCCGGTGATGCGGCGGGCGATGCTTTCGGCAAAATCGTGGCTCGCGCCGGCGCTTAGCATGACTTCGTAAAGTGAGCCCGCATCGCTGCCGATTTCGCCTGCGCTTCCTAGGTCAGACCAGAGAAAATCAATCCATGGGCCATTTTCCTGCTCCAATTGGCGCATGGTGGCTGGACGGGCTTCGCTGTCATCGAGAAATCCGCGCATGTTGGAAAGCGCGCGGTACATCCCGTCGAGGTAATGCCCGTGATGCATTACGACTGCGCGGCCTGTCTCGCTATTTGAAAGACCCCAGTTCGGGTATGCAATCTTAACGCTCGCGCCGCGCAAATGCGGTCGGTGAGCGATCAGCGATTCCATTAAGCGGCAGCGATGCGAAGGCGTACCGAAAATGCGTGTGACGGACTCCAGGTCACCAGGCATTCCTCCGCTTTCAAGCCGCGTGAGAAAGCCGTGGTCCTGCGCCATGCGCCACAAATGATGATCGTGATTGCCCGCGACATAGATAATCTCGCGGTCAAACAGATCGGTGCCATCGGCGGGAAAGAAAGCGTCGAGCAGCTGAAGAAAGCTTTTCGAAACATCCCCGAATGGCGAAAGCCCCAGATCAAGCGCATCGCCCAGCAATACGAGCTGCGGCTTTTCCTGATCGCTTTGTGACGCGCCCAACGTTGCGCGCATGCCATTTGCAAAAGCCGCGAGCACTTCAGACGGGCCATCGGCAATCTCGCCGTTGCCGTGCACATGGGTCAGCAAGCTGTCGCGCGCGCCAAGGTGGAGGTCAGAGAGGACTACTTGGCGAATGCTCATGAGCGGTTCTCCAGACAGGTGTAAAATGCATCGCGCACCATTTTCTCGCGGGGGTCATCCCACTTTCCGGTGCCAAGCTTGTTGGTGATCCATGCGTAGGCGACGCCATCTTCGGGGTCGCAAAAGGCAAGGCTGCCACCTACGGCAAAGCTGCCAAAGGCGCTGTTTGTGCGGGCATATTCCCACTCGCTGAATGGTTTTTCAAAACCGTGGGAGTAATACATGTTCGCAGTCAGGATCTGATCTTTCAGACCCTTTCGCGGGTAGGAATGCCCTTTGATCAGTGTGGCCATCACGTCGGGCGTCACGCCCAGTTTTTCGCCGCCTTGTGCAAACGCATTGTAAAGCCGGGCTAATCCGCGGGCCGAGGCCATGCCACCGGCGGCCCCTTGGCCCGCACGCCAGAATTCCTCACGGTCAAGCGCGCCGGGCCCTGCGAGGACAAGCGGATTGTTCAGCGCGCGAAATGCCAGCGACGTTGGCAGGCACATCTTGAGCACAAGCGGCCATGGCATCGTTGTATGGTGGATCACCATGTCCTGCATTTTGAACCCGTCGATCCGCGCGATCCGGCTGCGATCAAAGCTATCTGGCAGGCCGAGAAACACATCCTGATCGAGCGGCCCAGCGATTTCATCGGCAAAGAATTGCGGCAGGCGGCGCCCCTCAGGGTCACGGCGATAGATCAGCTCGCTGGCAATCCAGCCTAATGTGTAGGCGTGGTTCCCGGCGTAATCGCCCGGCTTCCAATTGGGTTTTTGGCGGGCAATAGCATCGCAGATTGCTGCTTCATCGCCGATATTCTCAAGAGTGAGCCTAAAATCGATGGCGGCGAGCCCTGCTTGCTCGGAAAGGGCTTCCCCGACTGTTACGGCACCTTTCCCGTGCGCGGCAAATTCGGGCCAGATATCGGCGACCAGTTCATCATACGAGAACAGCCCGCGCGAAACCGCGACGGCGGCGGCCATGCCGGTCAGTCCTTTGGTGAGGGAAAAAGCGAGCGCGATATCATCTTCTTGCCAAAGGTTCTCACGCGCGGTGTCTTTCCACCCGCCGTGCAGATCGACCAACGTCTCGTCATTGTGGATGATGGTGCACGCCGCGCCCAGCGCCTCGCCGGAAAGGATCGCAGCCTGAAAAGCATGCGCGACAGGTTCAAAACCGTCTGCAACAAACCCGGCTGTGACCGATTGCGAACCCGTCGATGGAGAGATTGGACTCCATTGCTGCATTGTATTGCCCCCAGCACGCGCTTTGGCAAAAGGCCTCGCGTTCCCAGGGAAGGGCTAGTCAAAAATGGTTAATGCGGAGTTAGGGGTAAAATAACAGGCGGATTTTCAATCATCTAAAGCGAACAAATTCTTGAGTTTTACTTAGGGGTTCTCGAAATAGCGCGACAGAATCCAATTGAGCGATTTCGAGAGATGACGTGGTATCGCCCCAGTGTTTCTCGGCATTTCTAGACAAGGCGAAGGCCTTCGGTCAGTACTCGGCGCATGAATTCTCCCCCGCATGATCAACCCATTGGCCAGCAGGTTCCAGCTTGGTTGGCCGCCACATTGTTCGGCGTTGTTGCACCGGCGCTTGCCTTACTGATGCTTGCGGACAGGGCCGAGCCTGCATCGCTAGTTCTGGTGGCTGCCCCGATTTTGGCAGTGGCTTTGATGGGCGCAGGCATGATCGCAGCCGCCGCTGCGGGGCGTTTTGGCGTGGGCATTTTATTGGCTCTGCTCGCGGGCGTAGTCTTGATCGCGGCGACGCAAGTTTTGGGCATGCAAGCCGTGTCGCACCCGATATCGGCTGGATTGGCCATGATCATCGCCAGTGTTAGCTTTGCGGCACGCGGAGCTTTATTTGCCCGCAGTGGCGCGGACAAGGGATGGTTGATCGCTGTGTTCGTAGTCGCGGGAGAGGCGGCGATATTGTTCACTGCCGCGGCTATGCCGGGAGCATTACCCGGGTGGTTGCTCGCTCTTTTGCCTGCGCAATGGGCCAGTATAGCGATCCAGAGCGCGCTATCTGGCTCGGGCTCTGTAGCTGCGGGCGCAGTCTTGATCGCTCTGTCAGGCACAGCCGCCGCCACGCTGTTAGTGGCAAAGTTATGGCCGCTCCGTTGGCCTTATTTGGTGATGTTCACAACTTGGCTCGCGCTGTCAGCGCTGGTCTACCACCAAACTGGCGAGCAGTTATCCGCAAATGATGATGGAAAGGTGGCGGAGACGGAGGTGGCAAGCCGAAAGACATAGAGGTCTGATGCCAAAGTGAAAGACCGGGAGCAACTCGATGGTGCTCCCACAATTGCTCCCACAGAATTGAGCTCTATCCTCAGGACCTACCACTTCCTCGCGCAACCCAACTCAACTCTGGTTCCGAAACCGTCTTCTCTGGAGTCCAGCACAGAAGCAGTGTCATAGGAATGGCAGCGTCGAACCATTGCGCGCGTCCAGCTTTCTTAGACGCAAAGCAATCCCGGCCGGACGTGGTAGAATAGAGCTTATACCTCTGGCCCTCAAGCAGCGACAGGACCAATCCCTCGATTTCGCTACCTACGCCATCACTACAATTGACTCATCTAATGGCACTGTATATGCCAACAAACAAATGGCACTATTAATGCCGTTAGAGGAGAGAGGCAATGAAGCACGGGCAAGGCAAGGGGACCAAATTTCTGATATCTGCGAGCATCGCGGGCCTCATGGCTACCGGATTCTCAGGGGCCGCAGCGGCTCAGGATCGCGCGGACGAAGAGGCGGAGAATAACGTCATCGTCGTTACGGCCCAGAAGCGTTCCGAAGATGTGCAGGACGTGCCCATCTCGATTGCAGTGTTCTCGGCAGAATCACTCGAAGAGGCCAACGTCGACACCATTCTTGAGCTGACTTCTGTCGCGCCCAACTTCCAGGCGCGCCAGTCGCAGCAGATCGCCACGACTACTTTGCGTGTGCGCGGCATTGGTGCTGCTGGCAACACGGCAATCGAGCCGAGTGTCGCGACTTTCCTCGATGGTGTGTACATCCCGCGTTCGGGCTCTGTCATTGCCAGCTTCCTCGACATCGAGGGAGTCGAACTTCTGCGCGGACCGCAGGGTACGCTGTTTGGTCGGAATGCCAGCGCTGGCGCACTGTCGCTGCGCTCGGGCACGCCTCGGAACGAGTTCTCCGGCATGGTGCGCGGCGAAGTTGGCAATGGGGATCGCTATCGAGTGGATGGCTTCATTAATGCGCCGCTTGGCGAGAATGTTGCGATCCGTGCAGCGGGGCTCTATCAGGACTTCGGCGGCTACTGGACCAATCGCCTAGATGGCGAGCAGCTGGGTGGCTCAGAAACCGCTGCCGGCAGGGTCAGCCTGAATGCGCAATTCGGTTCGCTCGACTGGACTGTCCGCGCTGACTACTCGAAGATCACAGGCGATGGGGTGTCGAACAACGATTTCGATCCGACGTCGGTCACGCCTTCACAGCTTGCTTTCTTCCAGGCGCGCCTCGGCGGTGTGCTTCCTGACACTACCTTGTTCGACCGGACGCTGAACCAGTTCCAGGAATCGGGTTTCGACGACAAGCACTGGGGTGTGATGAGCGACGCGTCGCTTGACGTGGGCGAGTTTACGTTCCGGCTGATCAACTCCTATCGTGACTGGGACAACTTCCAGAACGATGGCGACATCAGCTTCACGCCGGTCAATATCTTCACCCGTGACGGAGCATACCGCAGCAAGAGCCATAACCACGAGCTGCAAATCATCTCCCCCGAACGTGGTTTGCTTGGCGGAGCGCTCGATTTCGTAGCCGGGCTCTATTACTTCCAGGAAGATTACCGGATTGACGAGCAATTCCAGCTTGGCCCGGGCTTCTGCAACACGCTGGTGCCGCCACCTGCGCGGCCGCAATGCAACGGCTTGCTTGCCATGGGGCTGGGCGAGGATGCGACTGATCTCGACTTTACCCAAGACGTAGAAAGCATCGCGGCCTACGCTCAGGCCAATATTTATGCCAGCGATAGCCTTTGGTTCACGCTCGGCGGGCGCTGGACGCAGGACAAGAAGGACGCGCTCTTTGTTCAGACGCGCAACAACCCCTTCGCGGCTGCCCTCCGTGCGCCGGAAAATCAGGTCCTGGCGCTGGACGAAGACGAGTTCACCTATCGTCTCGGGATCAATTTCCAGCCCCACAGCGATCTACTTTTGTTTGCATCGCATTCGACCGGCTACAAATCGGGCGGGTTCAACTCCGGCGGCAGCGGGGCTCCGCTCCTCGGGCGCAGGACATTCGCTTCGGAGACGATCGACAACTACGAGATCGGCGCGAAGAGCACCTGGCTGGATGGCGCGCTGCAGGCGAACATCACCTTCTATCGGATGGACGTGAATGGCCTGCAGGATCGTACTTTCGACGGGATCGGCTTTATTGTCCTCAATGCCGGCGACTTGCGGCAGCAGGGTTTCGAATTCGATACCGTCATCAGGCCCTCAAGCCGCTTCAAAGTGATGGCCTCGCTTGCTTATCTCGACAGCGAGTTCACTGACTTCCCATTGGCATCCGGTCTGCCGGGGCTTGGCGGAACGCAAGATCTGACTGGGCAAAGTGTAGCCGTGGGCTCGCCCGAATTCAGTGGCTCCTTCGGTTTTCAGTGGCGCGGAGAGTTCGGCAATTCGGACATCGGTTGGCGACTAAATTCGAACTACAGCTTCCAGTCCGATGCCTATATCGGCGCGGCAACCGACGGAAATCCTCAATCGATCCAGGACGGATTTGGTCTGCTCGATGCGCGTTTCACAATTGAATCGCTCAATGATAGCTGGTCGCTCTCGGTCTTTGGCAGCAACCTGTTTGACAAAGGCTATTGCACAGTGCGCTTCCCGCAGCCGCTCGATGCAGCCTTTGGCCTGCGGAACGGTGTGTTCCCCGGGTCGACAGGCATCCGCTGCACGGAGGCGACACCTCGCACTTACGGCGCGACAGCCACGTATCGCTTCTAACGATGGGTCCTCTCCCATCCCTGGCGACCCGGTTCGGCTTGCGAGTGAGCTGGACCGGGCGCATTTTGGTCTCGGTTGATAGTCGGCGGAGGGTTAATCGATGAAGCGATGGCAGAAATGGGTGCTTGGCATTGGGGTGCTGGCGGTCGGACTGGGTGTTCTCGGCTACGTCAATCGGACCCCGCTTATTCTGGCATATGTAAAGCAAAACGCAGCACAGGAAGACATTGCGCCTAATCGAGCCATTGCGTGGCAACAAGGTCCTGCGGAGCCAGAAGCTTCACCGGATGAGCGTCCGCCAAACATCGTATTCATCCTGTTCGACGATCTCGGCATCAACGACCTGTCGACCTTTGGCGGAGGTGTGGCTGGCGGCGCAGTGTCAACGCCCAATATCGATCGCCTGGCAGCGGAAGGCGCGATATTCACGCAGGCCTATTCAGGCAGCGCGACCTGCGCGGTTTCGCGCGCGCAGCTGATGACCGGGCGCTATCCGACCCGCACTGGCTTCGAATACACGCCGACCCGCCCCGGATTCGGGAGGGTCGTCGCCATGGTCGGGAACGACATCCGGGATGATTTGCCGCCTGCGACCTATGATGCCGATGCCGAGGTCGGGAAGCCCGACTATGACGATATGGGCCTTCCCAGCGAGGAAGTGACGATCGCCGAAGTTCTCAGGGAGCAAGGCTATCACAACGTCCATATCGGAAAGTGGCATCTCGGTACCGGCGATGGATTTCACCCGCTTGACCAAGGCTTTGATGAAAGCCTCGTCATGACCGATCTGATGCACCTTCCGGAAGACGATCCCAACGTCGTCAATGCCAAGGTCGATTTCGACCCGATCGACAATTTCCTTTGGGCGTCGGGTCGATACGGCACCACGTTCAACAAGAGTGAGAAATTCGAACCCGGCGGATATCTGGCGGACTACTGGACCGATCAGGCCGAACGCGTGATCGAAAACAACCGCAATAGGCCATTCTTCCTCTATCTGGCCCATTGGGGAGTGCACACGCCGCTGCAGGCGACGCGCGAGGATTACGAGGCTGTCGGAGATATCGCGCCGCATCGCCTGCGGGTCTACGCAGCTATGGTCCGTTCGCTCGACCGAAGCGTTGGCCGTGTGATGGCCAAGCTCGAGGAGCAGGGCATTGCGGACAACACCATCATCGTCATCTCGAGCGACAATGGCGGTGCGGGTTACATCGGATTGCCCGAAGTCAATGCGCCGTATCGCGGGTTCAAGATCACGTTCTTTGAAGGCGGCATTCGTGTGCCTTTGCTGGCGCGTTGGCCTGCCAGGATCGCTCCCGGCACGCAGATCGATTTGCCGGCTGCGCATGTCGACGTCATGCCGACTTTGGCCGCGGTTGGTGGCGGTAGACTGCCGGCGGGAGTCCCGATCGATGGGCGCAACTTGCTCCCAGCAATGACAGGCGCGGGCCAAATGGAGCGCCCTGACGCGCCGCTATTCTGGAACAGCGGTTATTACAAGGTCGTGCGGGCCGGCGACTGGAAGCTGCAGGTCGATGGCAAGCAGGACAAGCGCTGGTTGTTCGACCTGGCGAATGATCCGACCGAGCAGGTCAACCTCGCGAGCCGCAATCCCGAAAAACTGGCTGAACTCGAAGCCTTGCTGGCCGCGCATCACAAGGATCGCAAGCCGGCTCTCTATCCGACCACTGCCGATATGGTGACCATGATCGACAAGACGCTGGCCGAGCGGTTCGAGGACGGTGACGAGTACATTTACTGGCCGAATTGAGCCAACAGGAGGACCAAACCTTGGCCGTGCTGCCGCCTTCCACTAATGATCGTTACGCCGGACCGCGAGCTGCTGCGTGGTTCCTGACCCTGATGTCGCTGATCACGATCATTCCGGGCAACATTCACACATTCCTGCCCGATGGCGGCGCAGGAGTGATCGCCGGGCGTGATCTCTCCGTAAATGGCGACACAATCATCCGCCTGTTTGCCTGGGCCGGTGCTACGCAGATCGTCTGGGGGATCATGCTCCTGCTGATCTCGCTGAGATATCGGAGCTTTGTGCCGCTGGCTCTCGGTCTGCTGTTTCTCGAACGCTGCATTCACACATGGACCATGTGGGGTCCGAAGGGTCAAGCCGACGGCTATCTGCCACCCGAAGCCTACGTCACATTAGTGCTTGTGCCGCTGCTCCTCGGCTTCTTCTTTCTTTCGCTACGAACGCCGCGTGAGCCAAAGGCCCTATGATATCCGCCGAACATCCGTCTCACGGTCCCGCCTATGGCTTCGACTGGATCGCTACCGTCGCTGACCGCACGCCGGACAACCTTGCGCAGATCGACATCGCGAGTTCGCGGCGCTTTACTTATGCGCAAATGAATAGCCGCGTCGGCGCTCTGGCGGCGCATCTTCGCGCGCTAGGCATCGTAAAGGGTGACCGTGTCGCCTATCTGATGATGAACAGCAGCGATGTATTCGAAGTTATTTTCGCGTGCTGGCGCATTGGCGCGGTTGCAGTCGCGCTGAATTGGCGACTGACTGGGCAAGAACTTACATTCATTGCCGAAGATGCCGGCCCTAAGGTGCTTATCCATGACAGGGACTTGGGCGAACTGGCCTCTGCTATCGCAGACATGCCGTGCTTCGAATGCCGGATTGAAACTGCCAGCGATGGCAGCGAGAGCGATTATGAGCGCGCGATAGCGGGATCGAAGTCGCTGGCGTGGCCAGACGAGCCTCCACTACTCTCTGATATTTGCATGCTGATGTACTCATCGGGTACGACCGGACGCCCCAAAGGTGTGGTCATCACCCGCCAGATGCAGCTCTTGAATGCATGGGGCACGATTGCCGATGCGTCGATTGGCACTAGCTCGACATCGCTCTGCTTCATGCCTCTGTTTCATATCGCCGGGGTGAACGGCGTAATCGGGCCTTGCTTTCTCGCCGGGGCCTGCGTCGCCATTGTGAGGACCTTCGATCCCGGCAAGGTGCTTGGCCTGATCGACGATCCCGAGCTGGGTGTGACGCACTTCGTTGCCGTGCCAGCGATCTACCAGGCGATGCTTGCTCATCCACAATCCGAGGCGACCGATTTTTCGAGGATCGTTACTTCGTTCGTGGGAGCCTCTTCGGTGCCCCTTGCGCTCTTGGAAGGATGGAAAGCACGCGGGTTGCGGTTGCGAGAAGGCTACGGTCTGACGGAAAGTGCGGGAGCGGGTGTGACAATGCCCGCTCACTTCGCTGGGGAGCCGATCGAAGCGAGCGGCAAGGCATCGCACGGCTTCGAGTTGAAGGTCGTCGATGACGAAGGGCAAGAGGCGTCACTCGGCGAGCTCTGGATGCGCGGACCCTGCATAACCCCCGGCTACTGGAACCGCCCGGAGGCAAATCGCGAGAGCTTTGTCGACGGCTGGTTCCGCACCGGGGACGTGGTTTCGCGCGATGAGGATGGATTCTACAAGATCCAGGACCGGCTCAAGGACATGTATATTTCGGGCGGTGAGAACGTCTATCCGGCAGAGGTCGAGGATGCCATTTATGCGCGCGACGACATCGCCGAAGTAGCTGTGATCGGGCTGCCCGATGAACGCTGGGGCGAGATCGGCTGTGCAGTGGTGGTGTCAAAGCAGGGGGCCGATATTGGGTTGGATGACCTTCGCGCAGGCCTTGAGGGCAAGCTCGCCCGCTACAAGCTCCCGGCAAGGCTCGAACTCGTCGAAAGTCTGCCGCGCACAGCTTCGGGCAAGGTGAAGAAGAATGAATTGAGAGAGCTCTTTTCGAGAGAGGATGCGTAACCATGACCAAGGCGAAATGGATCTGGATCGGATTTCTCGCAATCCTCTATGCAGGTTTCTGGGCATGGTATGGCGGCAATGGCGATCCGCTTACCGAGGCCGAGGGCGAAGAGCTCCTCTCGCGTATGGAGCAAATGTACGATTTGGATCGCGACGAGGCACCGGCGGGTAGCATGCTGCGCAACCTTGCGGACATGATTCCGCGAGATGACGGACGCGAATTCTATGCGGTGAATTTGGAGACACGCAAGCAAGGTCCCGAGGCGATCGCATCGGAAGAGGAGTATACAGGCAGGGTTGTGCCGCTTCTCCTCGCACGCGGCAGCCACCCCGTCTTTTTGAGCGAGCCTGCGGGGCTGATGCTCGGCGAATATGGCAAGGATATCGATCGCGTGGCGGTGATCCGCTATCGGTCGCTCCGCGACCTGATCGACATGATCCTCGATCCTGCGATGGTAGATGCGCGCGAATACAAATACGGCGCGCTCGAGCACACCGAAGTCTTCATCACGCGTCCGACGCTGACGTTCGTGCAGGTGCGGCTGATGGTCGGCTTGCTCGTCTTGGCGCTCGCCTGGGCAGGGCTGGGGGTGATAGGGTGGTGTGGCAAGAGGGGTTTGCGCGATAGCCCAGCGGGTTGAGCCTGAAAACAATCCCAACTCGCGGATGATGGTCGATCCGCCGGCGCTGTTGCGCCGCCTTATGATGCGAATGTTCGACCGGGTCATTGATCCGGAGAGGCGAGCGAAGGCCCGCGCCAGCGCAGAGCGACGCAGAGTGCGCAAAGGCGCGCCGCATATCGTCGAATATTTCCACCAATGGGACGATCCCTACTCGCTATTGGCCGAGCAGGTTCTCGACCGGATGTGCGAGCGCTACGACATCGAGCTCGTCAGGCACGATATCCGTGCAACCGGCGGGAAGAACCAGCCGGAACTTGAGAAACTCGAAGCGTGGGCACAGCGCGATGCGGAACTGATCGCACCGTATTATGGTCTCAAGCGACCGTCCGAGCTCGATCGATCAGCGAATCGTGCTCCGAGTGAAGCGGCGCTCGCTGCGGGCAGGGCAAGGCTGGCCGAGCTCGGTCACTATTCCGGTGCGATGTTCTACTATGCGGGCGAATGGTATTGGGGGGTGGACAGGCTGTTCTATCTCGAGCAGCGCCTGCGCAATCTTGGCGCTTGCCGCAATGTTTCGCTGCCATTCTTGTGCCCGCGACCTGAAATTGATGTCATCGGTGTCGATGCCAGCGCGCTGACGCTCGATTTCTATCCTTCGCTGAACTCTCCCTATACCTCGATCATCTACGACAGGACGATCGCGATGGCGCGCGAATGCGGGGTTCAGCTGGCTCATAAGCCTGTGCTGCCGATGATCATGCGCGGTGTGCCTGCGACACGCGAGAAGGGCATGTACATCATGTTCGACACCAAGCGCGAGGCAGAGTACTTCGGCGTCGGATTTGGGCCAGTCATGACGCCCATCGGCGAGCCCACGCGGCAGATTTACTCGCTACTCCCTTGGGCAAGAGAGCAGGGGCGCGATACGCAGCTCATGTCCGCCGCGTTGGATCTAGGTTTCCGTGAGGGTGTCGCGCTTCACAGAAAGGCCGGATTGCGAAAGGCGGTCGAGCAGGCCGGTCTCGACTGGGGCGATGCGCAAGCGCAGATCGGATCAATCGAATGGAAGGATGAGACCGCTCGCTACCAGGCCGAAATGGCGGATGAACTCGGCCTATGGGGAGTGCCGAGCTACCGCTTGCGAGGTGGTGAGGGCGAAGAAGACCTGTGCGTTTGGGGGCAGGACCGTTTGTGGCTCGTCGCAGCCGAAATCCGGCGTCGTGCAGCCGCTACTGGAGATTCGGCACAATCGGTGCCATTGCTTCGGACAGACCATTCGTGAGGGTGAATAATGGCGCGTAAGTCTGCAGCAGTCAGAAATACGATCGAGGGTGAGAAGCCCCATTCAGACGGCAGGCGCGAGCGGAGCCGGGCGAGCAGACGCGCGATCATTCACGCCATGATGGACCTGATTGTCGAGGGTGATATCGATCCCAGCGCGGCCAGGGTTGCCGAGAGAGCTGGCGTAGGCCTGCGCTCGGTCTTCCGCCATTTCGACGATAAGGAGACCCTCTACCGCGAAATGAATGCGATCTTGAGCGAAGCCTATGTGCCGCAGATGCGCGAACCTTACAGATCAACCGATTGGCGCGAGCAATTGGGCGAGTTGGTGGAGCGCCGGGCCAAGGTTTACGAAGAGATTGCACCTTTCCGTATCTCGACCAGCGTTCAGCGGTTTCATTCGCCCACACTGATGGAGAATTATCGCGGGTTGCTCAAAGCGGAGCGCAAGGCGCTTGATGCAATCCTGCCAGAACCTGTTCGCAATGACGAACATCGCGCGCGGGCCATTCTGCTGGCAACCAGCTTCGATTCCTGGCGCCTGTTTCGTCACGATGAAGAACTGTCGAAGAAAAAGACTCTCGAGGCGATCAAGCACCTCTTGCAGGACGTTCTCGACCAAATCGAAGACTAATGCATTTGCGTGTTTTTGTCTTGGCCTTGCTTTTCCTAGCCGGTTGCTCGGCACAAGAGGAGGGCGAAGCACCTAAGTCGGAAGCAAGCCTATGCGAGGGCATTTCCGCACCCGGCGAGATGGTCTGGATCGAAGGTGGGAAATTCGTGATGGGCGAGGATCCTCGCTATTCCGAGGAAGGTCCCCCGCGCCTCGTAGAAGTAGCAGGCTTCTGGATCTCCGTGACCGAAGTCACCAATAAGCAATTCGCCAAGTTTGTCCGTGAAACCGGCTATGTGACGATGGCCGAACGCGAGCCGCCCGCCCTTCCCGGAGCGCCTCCCGAAATGTTGCAGCCGGGCTCGGCAACTTTCCGTGTCCCTACCTCGGATAACCCAAGCTGGTGGGCTTGGACGGTCGGAGCGCAATGGCGTGTCCCGAACGGTAATGGTTCTTCAATCGAGGGACGAGCGCGCGATCCCGTGGTCCAGGTCGCCTATGAGGACGCGCTGGCCTATGCCGAATGGGCCGGGATGAGCCTGCCAAGCGAAGAGCAATGGGAATATGCTGCGCGTGCTGGATCGGACAGTCTGCCGGAACCCAAGGATGCTTCGGGCAAGCCGCAGGCAAATTACTACCAGGGTGTGTTTCCCGCCAAGGACCTGGGCGAAGACGGGTTTACCGCACGCGCACCGGTCGGTTGCTTTGAGCCCAACGCATTCGGGCTCTACGACATGATCGGCAATGTGTGGGAATGGACTTCGACTGAAGGTGAGCGCGTCGACGCGGTGGAGCAGGTCGGCGTGATCAAGGGCGGTTCGTTTCTGTGCGCTGCCAACTACTGTGCACGGTACCGACCTGCTGCCCGACAATTCCAAGAACGCGGACTAGGCACCGATCATATCGGTTTTCGAGTGATTGATACTGCGCGGGAGCCTCCCGCGTTGAACGGAGAGGATTAGAACATGCAAGTCGTCAATCAGGTGAATCCGTCGGGCGAACGAATGAAGGAGTTCTTCGGAGGCGAGGAGGATGGACCTTTCGTGATGGTCAACCTGCTCAAGTTCAAAGCGAGTGCCGAGTATCCCGATGGCCGCGAGACCGAACTGAGCGGTGCGGAGGCCTATGCAATCTACGCACGCGCCGTGTTTCCATTGGTTGAGAAACACGGCGGTCGCCCAGTTTTCGATGGCACTGTCACCGGCCTGATGCTCGGCGAAGTTGAAGACAACTGGGACATGGTCGCGTTGGTTGAGTATCCCTCGCTCGAAGCTTTCCGCGCCATGATACTTTCATCTGAGTATCAGGAGATCGCGGTTCACCGAGCTGCCGGGCTGGAGGGGCAACTCAATATCAAGACGCAAGCGTCGGCCCGCTAGCTTTCAGTCTTCTTCTCTGGCCAGAGCGCCATGACCAGCATGACAAGTGCGATGACCGGCACGACAAGATTGCCGACCTGGCCAGGGGCAGTGCCAAGCGTTTCAACCGGCTTGAACCGCCCGATCAATCCGCGCCCGGTCCATTCCACAAGCACGATCAGCCACATCAGAGGCACCATGGATCTGTAGCGGAACGCGGCCAACAACATCAGAAGGCCGAGCAAGAGTTGCACCAGGCCCCATTGTGCGAAGATCGCGATGATCGTGGCGGCAGCGCCGTCCGCGTAGTTGTCGAGCGGGATCGTGGCGATGCTTTGCGCTCCGCCATCGGGAGCGAGCATATGATGCTGGCTGCGCCACAGCGTCACCGCAGTGAACGGATAAAAGAGCCACAGCGCAAGTCTGTTGCCGCGAAAGACATTGTCGAACTGCGCCGGGAACAGGCGCTCCAAAACGTGTTTCATTGAAGGAACTCCAGGCAGTTTGCGGCAGAAAGCACTGGATCGACCCGCCCCCGTGTTTCGTCGCTGAGTGCAGCGTAGCACGACCGTAGATCAGCGAGGCATTTCAGCTGATATTTGAAGGTGCCTTGCTCATAAGGCATGCCATCGACTTCGATCCGAAAGGTCTTTTCGCCCGCTTCCGCAGCCGCCGCATTTCCAAGCAGGAAGGGGGCATAGACCCGCCCGGCCTCTGCAAGCAGGCTCTGGACGACAGGCTTGAGGGGCGCATCCATGGCATCCCATTCGCCATCAATCCCGGATGCATCATCGACATGCAGCAACCAACGGAAAGTGTAGGGATAGTCGGCGCGCATCATCACTTGCGCCGTGGGATCAACGCCGAGTTGTGATAACTGCCCGTAGATGCCCAGTTCAGCGAGCGAAGGGCGGCTACCGAACAGCCAGTGTTCGTTCACCACATGCTCTTCGAGTGCTTGCAAAACCCTGCGGGTCGAATCTTCGATTAGCGGGAAATTTGCACGCGTGCAGCCGACAATCGCCATGCGGCCGACCTGCCGATCGCGGAACACCTCCGCCATACCTTGGCTGTTCTCCAGTCCGCCGCCCTTGAGAGCGTCGAATGATAACCAGCGGCTCATCTGCACTTGGTCGACTTCCTCCAGCCATCGGTAGCCGAACATCGCCTTGGTCAGCCACTCATCGGCGAAATCCTCGAGGAGGTGCGCGATAAAAGCCTGTGCCGGATCTTGTGGAAGGACTGTGCGTTTGGAATGCCGCTGTTCCAGATCATAGAGCACCGGCGTGCTGTCGTTCCTGAAGCTGCCGTCAGGATACTCGATCACGGGAATGACGGGCGGCAGGCCTTTTTCCGCGGCAAGTTGCTGCATCTGGCTGCCGTGCGACCAGATGTGCGTGATCCGGCGGTAACGCATCAGGGCGCGCATTTTCAGCGAATAGGGCGAGCCCAAGGCTCCATGGATCGTGTACATTGCCGGTCTCCTCACATGAGTTCGCGCTGCTTGATGGCATCGCTTGAGGCCGGCAGCGAAAACAACATGCCATCTTCGCCCACGACCAGCTTACCGTCGAAGCGGTCGGGCGCGTCACCAAGAAACGCAGGGTAAAGGTATGCGCTGGGCAGAGGAGGAACGAGATGGCTAAGCACCAGCATTTGCGCCCCTGCTGCTTGCGCGCTTTCCGCCGCATCCTGCGGCGACGCGTGATAGTCTCTGATATCGAGCATGATCTTCGCGCCGCTATCGGTTCCTTGTGCAGTCAGCATCTCCTCCATCTCGCTCACCATTTCCATCTGCAACGCCTCGTGCACGATCAGGTCGGCACCTTTGCAGACACGTTCGAGATTTGCGGATTTTTGCGTGTCGCCGCTGATGCAAAGCGAGCGCCCTTTGTAGTCGAAGCGATAGCCGACAGCCGGATCGACTGGATCATGCGGGACTTTGAAGGCAGTAACTTTCAGGTCGCCTTGCTCGAGCACAATGGCGCTGTCGCCAGTCATTTCAAAGGGGCGTGCCTCGGATCCACCACCGCTTGATGGGGCTATATCTTCACCATGATGCGCAGTGCGATAGGCATCATCGGTCGCGTAAGCCGCGTTGAACCCGTCGATCACGGCTTCTACGCCGCTTGGGCCATAGACCGGGAGCGGGGCAGTGTTAGAACCCCGGGTCCAGTGAAACAGCTGGAGCGGCCCAAGTCCGTCGATATGGTCGGAATGGAAGTGCGTCAGAAAAACCCCATCCAGATCGCCAGCGTTGAAACCCATCAAAGCGAGGTTTCGCCCGCCACCCTCGCCAATGTCGACAACGAAGGCCTGATCCCCCGCAACAACGATGTTGCATGGCCCCGCACGGTCGATGTTCGGCATCGGCGAACCGGTTCCGCACAGTCCGACATGTAGTCCATCCTTGATCCCGGCGAGGGTGTTGCGGCCCAGGTTCTGTTCGATCCCGCGCTGGAATAGCCAGGACCCGATGGGCCTTTGGAATGCGAATACCGCGACAAGCGCCAAGGCAACCACGGCCACAAGGCCGACCCCAACCTTTTTCATTGCATCCTCCATCATCTGCGCAGAAAGAAATGGCACTATAAATGTCATAAAGCAATTGCAAAATCCGCAGCAGGATGCAAAATGGCATATGAAGCGCCAATAAATGGAGGTTGAAGGTGTCAGCACAGATCCGGATGACGCGATATCCCGGCGCAAGCCGGGCACGCGACGTATGGAAATTGACGCATGATGGGATGCGTGACCTGCGTGATGGCGAGGTCGGAGTCGCAATCCACACCATATCGATCGACCCAGGTATGAGTGGGTGGATCACCGATAAGCGAAGCTACATGCCGCCAGTGAAGCCCGGCGGCGTGATGCGCGCGTTCGGCGTGGGTCAAGTCACCCAGAGCAAGTCGGAACAGTTCGATGTCGGAGAATGGGTGACGGGTTTTACCGGAGTGCAGACGCACGGCGTCTATCGGGCGGAGAACCTGCGCAAGATCGACACTTCGCTCGCGCCATCCAACAAGTTCCTGAGCGGACTGGGGATGACAGGATACACCGGTTACTTCGGCATGAGTGACCTGGGGCGCCCCAAAAGGGGCGAAACCGTCGTCGTCTCTGCTGCATCGGGCGCGGTGGGGTCAATCGCAGCGCAGGTCGCAAAGCATGCCGGGGCGCGTGTCGTCGGCATCGCCGGTGGTTCAAAGAAATGTGCCTACCTGCTCGACGAACTCGGGCTCGATGAGGCGATCGATTACAAGGCCGGTGATGTGGACGAAGCTCTGGCGCAGGCATGTCCGGACGAGATAGACCTCTATTTTGACAATGTCGGGGGCGAAACTTTGGAAGCCGTACTCGGCCTGATGAGGTATCGCGGGCGTATCGTCGTTTGTGGTGGGATCTCGCAATATGGCGATTTTGCCGGAGCACGTGGTCCGGCCAATTTCATGTCTGTCGTGACGCACAGCCTGACGATCCGCGGTTACACAATGCGCGATTACATGCACCGCGTCCCTGAAGCGCTCGAATGGCTGGTGCCCGCCTGGAAGGATGGGCGGCTGAAGATGCGCGAGCACGTCGTGGAAGGCATCGAGAACTTTCCGGATGCGTACGAGATGATCTTCCGCGGTGAGAACCACGGCAAATTGTTGCTGAAGGTACGCTGATCGCGATGAACCGGTTGCGCACCCCTGACGCGTGTTTCGAGAATCTTGCCGATTTTCCCTTTGCGGCGAACTATGTCGACGTCTCGGATCTTGAGGGTGGCAGCTTACGCCTCGCCTATATCGACGAAGGGCCAAAGGATGGGCCGCCAGTGGTTATGATCCACGGCAATCCGACCTGGTCCTATATGTGGCGCAAGCTGATCCCGGTTTTGGCAGCGAACGGATACCGCGCCATCGCGATCGATCTCATCGGGATGGGCCGTTCGGACAAGCCGAC
Organism: uncultured Erythrobacter sp.; assembly: GCF_947497915.1. Lineage (GTDB taxonomy): Bacteria > Pseudomonadota > Alphaproteobacteria > Sphingomonadales > Sphingomonadaceae > Erythrobacter. The sequence goes on from NZ_CANMIJ010000001.1 coordinate 253,662, forward strand.
GCAAATGAGCGACTACACGATTGCCCGCCACGAAGCTTGGGTGAGGGAGGCCCTCTTTGAAAAGCTGCAACTCACCGACGCTCATTTCATCCTGCACGATTGGGGGGGGATAATCGGGCTGCGTGCGATTGCCGATCATCAGGATCGCGCCCGAAGCGTGATCATGTCGAATACGGGTTTTCCTGTGCGGGACCCGAACGAGCCGATCACAAAGATGGCTCGCAGGGGCGCGGCGATGCTGCGCCGCTTCCAACTCTACATCCGCTTCCGGAAGAATTGGCAACATTGGAAGACTTTGAGCCGCATTACCCTGAAAGACATGCCGGCTGAGGACGTGGCGGGCTTCGCAGCGCCCTATCCTGATAAGCGCTACCTCGTCGGCAACAGGCAATTTACGCAGATGTTGCCGACACGCAATGATAACCCGATGCTGGTCGAGAACTGGCATGCGCTGCAGAAGCTTAAGAGTTTCGAAAAGCCATTCCAGACGATCTATTCGGACAAGGATCAGGTTTCTCCCAAAGGGTTTCACAGCGTCCGCCCGGCAATCCCGGGCACGCGCGACTACGCACCGATCATCCTGAAAGGCGGCTCGCATTTCCTCCTCGAGGATGTGCCCGAAGCCTATGCGCGCGAGGTGATCGCCTTTCTCGAAAACATCAAAGGAGGCTGAGATGGCCACCAAGACCGAGCTTTGGGTCGCTCGCGACGACCTTCGGCGCACGAAGATTGTCGAAAGCGAGCAACAACCACTCGAAGATGGGCAGATCCGAGTCGCCATCGACAAAATGGGGCTGACCGCGAATAACGTCAGCTACGCCGTCTCGGGCGAAGCAATCGGATACTGGAAGTACTTTCCGGCCGAGGGCGAGTGGGGCAAGGTCCCCGGGTGGGCCATGGCAGACGTGGTGGAATCGCGCAGCGACCACATTGCTGAGGGTGAACGACTGTATGGCTTTTTTCCGATGGCAAGTGAGGTCATCCTGCAACCAGGTCATGTGGAGGACGATTTCTTTATGGATGCGAGCGCGCATCGCGCCGAGCTTCCTGCGCTCTACAATCAATATCGGCGGACGAAAGGCGAGCCGGAAGTTCTTCAAAAACTTGAAGACGAACGTTGCCTGCTGTTTCCTCTCTTCGTCACCTCCTTCGTACTCTACGACTATCTGATCGATAACGACTTCTTTGGGGCACAGCAGATCATTATCGGTTCGGTCTCCTCGAAAACCGGTTTCGGCCTGGCGCATCTTCTCAAAAATGATCCGAATGTGGCTCAGAAGGTCGTCGGCCTGACATCATCCGGCAATGTGCCTTTCGTCGAGAGCCTGAACTGTTGCGACCAGATTGTGACTTATGGCTCCGAAGACGCGATCGATGCGAGCCCTCCGGCCGCGTGGATTGATATGTCGGGCGATGGGCCGCTCACCGGTAAGCTCCACCATTTGATCGGCGAGAATATGGTCGAGAGTTGCATCGTCGGAGCGACCCACTGGGAGGCCGAGCGCAAACGGGACAAGGACCTGCCCGGTGCCAAGCCCAAATTCTTCTTCGCCCCTGGCCATATTGCCAAACGTGATGCCGAATGGGGGCACGGCGAGATCTGGCGTCGCGGATCTGAGGCAGGCGCAGCGATTGCCAGGTCAATCTCGGACCAGATTGCGGTCGAAGCCATTTCAGGTTCAGACGATGTCGCTAGAATCTGGTGCGATATGCTCGACAATAGGATTTCGCCAAGCCGTGGGATCATGATTTCGCTTTGATATTTCAGCTACGCAGGAGAGTTCCCGATGAAAATCTCTAGAATTGTTGCTGCTTCCGCCCTGCTCGTTGCAACGCCGGCAATATCAGATGAAGTAGAGGACGATCGGGCCAAGGCGCGGGAGAATTTCCAGCAGGCGGATGCTGATAGCAATCGAAAACTGACACGAGCAGAATTTCGAAACTTCATAGATGCCAACGCTGATGATGACATCGGGCGTGCTGCGATGGTGCGCCGGTTCGGGGCCTATGAGAAGGCCTTCGAGCGGCTGGATGCGAACAACGATGGTGAGATCAATGCGCAGGAGCTTGCCGCGGCAGGACGAAAATGAGCCACGAGCCCAAAGAAATCGCTCAGCATTGGCGGTGTGAGTGCGTTAAGCTTGTCCGGCCGATTGAATGCGATTGTGGCGACACGCTCGTGGACCCAAGACAGCAGATGGCAGTCCGTTATTACTGGAGTTCGCCCCAGACTTCCTGATTGTCACGACGCTCCATCCTGCGGTTGATCCGCAGGTCCAGAAGTTCTTCAAGCGCGGTGCTTTCAAAACGGGCGCGGATCGTAGACCGATCATTTTCCGATTGGCGGTCAAACGCATCCTGCAGCCTTTGCAGCAGGTAGAACCGGTAGGGGATGACAACCGTTTCGATCTCCTCCCCGCGCCATTGGAACGGCGCCAGCCCCATGCCACTCTTCATCGATTTGTTGTTCGTCGGCGATCCAGTCTCGATTTCGGGATGACGCTCAAGCCAGCTGTTCGCGCGTTCGACGTGAGCGGTACTCTCCGGAAGGTAGTCGTCGGCAATAAACCGCAGGAACTGGAGCAAGGATACGGGTAGGCTGTCGCTAACGAAGAGTTTGCCTTGCGCATTGGCGACTGCTTCATCGACGAAGGTCTCCGCCATGTTCATCCGCTCGACCCAGCGAAATACGTTGGGAGCGCTTGTTTGCATCAGCCTGAGCGGCACGGGATCGCGGGCAAGGTGAGCGTACATCGCTCCGATCAAGCCGTAGTCGGCGATGGTTGCATGGCCTCCGAGAATAAATGGGTGGTGGCGTAGGTGCTGTTCCATCAGGACAAGGAACTGCGCGTAGCTCTCTTCCACCAATTTCTGCGTGTCGGGCGTAACCCCGAACACCACAGCAGCTTGCCTCATGCGCCCGCTGGCATGGAGGAAAGCGGCATCCTCTGCATCTTTTGACAGGCCCGAGGGGAGGACGTCGCGGAATGTCTCCCGCAAGAAGGGCAGGTTCACTTCATCGAAATTCCAGCGGTAGTGCATAGCTGGACGCAAAAGGCCGTGTGAACCGAACAGCTCGAACGCATGGGCGATCAGCAGCAGCACCGGGTCGGCGGGATAGATCGGATGCTTGCTGAAACCGGCTGCATCAAGATGGTCAATGATGTCCGCGCCATCCTGAATGATCGTGCCATAGTCCGTCTTGATCACCGGGATGATCCAGCGGCCAATCTGCGGGACAATCTCTCCAGTGAACTCCTCGCTGCCAGCTTTCACTTCTGTGAAGGGAACAGCGTGCATGCGCATGTAGGAGCGGGCCCTTGCTGTGTAGAGCGATCCGGCCATTCCATAGAGCGTGTAGGTCAAGTTTCAGTCTCTTCTGGCTATTGCCAATTCTGCATGTTATGGCACTAATAGTGCAAATAGATTGCTTCAGTCAACCAGCGACTTTGGCAAAACATAGCGATGGACCTTGGAAATGAGTCAGAACCCCACCAGCGTCTTGCAGGCGGATGATCCCGCGCTGTTCAAAGCGCTCATCAAGCGACCCAAAGTCGCGTGGCCCACCATCATGCTTCTGCTTGGCACCTATGCGATTTTCGGCATTTCGACCTTCGCCTATTTCGAGGAAGCATGGCCCCTGCTCTGGACAATCCTGTTCAACGCGGGCGCTTCGTACATGGCTTTCACCGTGGCTCACGAAGCGACGCACGGCGCTGTGAGCTCAAACCAGAAGGTGAACGATTTGGCAGGGCGGGCCGGGATGTTGCTGCTCGAACCAGGTCCGTTCTTCGCGGTGTTTCGCTATATCCATATGCAGCACCACAAGTTCACGAACGATCACGAAAAGGACCCGGATACCTATTGTGCTCGCGGTCCGGCATGGCTTCTGCCACTCCGATGGCTGACCATCGATTTCGTTTATTTCAGCAATTATCTGAAACCGGAAAATTTCCGCAAAAGGCCAAAGAGGGAGAAGGTCGAGTTTGCCCTGTCGCTGGTCTTTGCGATTGGGATCATCACCGTGATGACGCTGCTTGGATGGCTGGAACTGTACCTGCTACTTTTCTTCCTGCCGACGCGGCTCGCCAAGCTATTCATCGTGTTCGTGTTCGATTTCCTTCCTCACCACCCACATGAGGTCAGTGCGAAGGAGGACCGCTATCGGTCCACGTCAAACCGGGTGGGCATGGAGTGGTTACTGACGCCTGCGCTGCTCTCGCAGAACTACCATCTCGTCCACCATCTTTACCCGACCGTGCCGTTCTATCGGTACCTCAAGATCTGGAATGCGCGGAGGACCTATCACGCGTCGAAGAACCCGGCGATCGTCGGTGCGTTCTCGCTGGGCTCAAGAAAATGATGGAAGAGCATCGCGTCCGCTCAGGCGACGAAAACGGCAAGACCGACGCACCCGAAATCGACTGACTTCCAAGAATATCGATCCCGCTTGGAAGGGCGCTGTCCGGACCGGACAGCGGCCCTTTTTCGCTGTCCCACGATGGGCGAAAATAGAGCGGGCCTGGAGACGCACTCTGTTTCGCGCAACCTGCGGTCGCGCTCCTGAGGGTGCGGCGTTTCTTGTTCCGGGCCTCGCATGCACTCCCGACCGGCAGAGGGTCGGAGCGGCGCGAAGCTGCGGAACCGACAAGTGTCGGTTCCTTACTTCACACGCGCTCATTTGCCGCTGCCTTTTCGGGGGTGCAGTTCTTGCCTAACTGAGCCACTTTCAATCGATCGGCGGGAGAACCTGCGCAGCAGGACTGATCGCTCACGCTCTGATTGAGGGTAGGGCAAATGCTTGCCGAGATTAGTCAGCCCAGAATACTGGCACCACCCTGACACATTGGAACTTGACAGGCACACCGTACGCAGCGGTGCCGCCGAGATTTCTTGTTAAATATCATGGCTTTGGACGTCATTTTTGGGGTGTGGACTTTCTAACTCGAACGTGATTTACGATTTGGATTCGCAAGTCACTCCCAAGTCAGAGACATCCAGGCCGTTGAAATCACTGCCGAACTTTTCATTTTCCTACAGGCAGGTCGTGACTTAGATTGGTCGTCGCCTTCCGAAGGGTGAGCCAGGTTCTTTGAACACAAGGACTTGGATAAATGAAAAGGAATCATTGTTTACAGACTTACGTTACCGCTGAAGTTGACGACTGGATAAAGGCCCAAGCGCGTGAGCGCGGGGTCAGCTCCAGCATCGTGGTTGGCGATTGTATCCAAGATGCATGGCTGCGCGATATGGAGGCAGACCTACGCACGCCTGCCACCGATCCGGTGCGTCAGAACATCTTCATCACGGTCGCGCTGGATGCATTGCTTACGTATCATCCCGAAACCGATCTGCGCGAGCGAGTGGTCGATGCCTATCACCGCAGGCTCGTACGCCTCGGCCTTGTTGCACCCCGCCCAGAGGGAGGCGACCATGGCGAATGAGATCGAGCAATTGTCGATGCCGTTTCTGAAGGAGACCGGCAACGATGCGTCGCGCAATACGGATATCAAACGGGTCTTGAGGATAAAGGAAGTGCGGCACAAAACGGGCCTTGGCCGGTCCACCATCTATCGTTGGATGGACGAAGGCAGGTTCCCCAAACCCGTCCGACTTGGAGCGCGTTCGGTCGCATGGATCGAGCACGAGATCGACGATTGGTTGATGAGCTGGAGCAAGTGATGGGGCTCCGGTTCAGCGATCTCGCAGCTCAGTTTGTCTTCACTACTTGGTGCAAAAGACGGCCCAATCGCGCATCAGGTTACGTCGCTTGTCGAGGTAGTTGGTGCGGCGATAAGCGGCCTCGACCTTGTTCGCGACGGAGTGAGCGAGAGCCGCCTCCGCGACCTCTCCTGGATAACTGGTTTGCTCGGCAGCCCAGTCGCGGAAGGAGGACCGGAAACCGTGCACGGTGAAGGGAAGTTTCGCGTAGCGAAGGATCTTCAAGAGCGTCATGTCGGACATCGGGCGCAGGACATTGCGTCCTGGAAAGATCAGGTCGCTGCACTCAGCATAGAACGGGTGCGCCCGCTGCAACACGCCGATCGCGGCATCGGTCAAAGGAACCACGTGCTCCTTTCCAACCTTCATGCGCTCAGCGGGAATGGTCCATAGCCTGTTCTTGAGGTCGACCTCAGACCATTTTGCGCCCCGCACTTCACCTGAACGCGACGCGCAGAGTATCAGGAATTCGAGAGCGAGACGGGCGACGCTGGTCCGCTTGTGAAGGTGTGCAAAGAAGGTTGGAATGTCCTCGTATGCCATTGCAGCGAAGTGGCTGTCCTGCTTCGGTTGGCGGGGAAGTGCGCGACCGAGCGAGCGCATGGGCGCCTCGGTTTCGCGCATGCCATTGGCGTAAGCCCAGTCCAGAATGACCCCGATGCGTTGTTTTACGCGGCGTGCGGTCTCGGGTTTGTCCAGCCAGATTGGAAGCAGGCATTCGCGGATCAGCGGGCCTTCGATATCATTGACCAGGCGATCGCCGAGCGTTGGGAAAGCGTACTTCTCTAGCGTCGTGATCCACTGGTTCTGGTGCTTGCCATTCTTCCAGCCCGCTTTCTGTTCTCGGTGCACGGTGCGCGCTGCATCGGCGAATCTCGGAACTTCGATCTCCTGCTTCCTGCGCTCCGCGATCGGGTCGATGCCACGCTGGATATCGCGGCGCATGTCGAATGCATTCTCACGCGCTTCCTTCAAGGTGACGAGCGAAAGTGACCCGAGCCCGATATCGCGACGCCTGCCTTTGATCGTGCTGCGGAGCACCCAGTAGCCCTTGCTCGGGGCGGTTAAGACAAGAGCCAAACCGTCGCCATCTCCGTAACGCCCTGGTTCCTTGAGGTTTCGAATCTGCAGTGCGGTGAGCTTTCCCATATCCATCCTTTCTGTTCCGCTCCCACATCTGCTCCCACAATTCCTCGTAGAAATAGCGGGAAGATGTAGAACATAATAAGAACATAAGAATCCAAAGCAAGACCGAAAAACCGCAGAATTCTGCCACTTTCAGGGACTTTCTAGGATCTCAAGGGATTGTATAAGTGGCGGAGACGGAGGGATTCGAACCCTCGATACCCGTAGTAGGTATGGTTCCTTAGCAGGGAACTGGTTTCAGCCACTCACCCACGTCTCCGCACGTCGCCGACGGTCAATCGTCTTGTGCGAGAGGCGCGCTATAATCGGGCATCTGCTGGGCGGCAAGGTCGTATCCGACAAAAAAGCATCGAAAACGGCTCTGTATGCGTCCTTTCCTGACAGGTGGGTTCGCCGAGTGTTCAGCTGCGCGGCTTTATCGCGCTGAAATCAGGCGGCGAATTCGCCTTGTCGCGTTTTCGATTCGCCTCGCCGCGCGCGCGCTTGTTTGCAGCGTGCAATGCGACTCTCCTGCACGGTGCAGCATTGGGCGTATCAAACGATCAAAGGCCAGACGGACCGCAATTATGAAAAGCACATCCCACTCTCCGATTTGGACTCGCTTTGTCGGCGCAGCTCTTGCTGCGGCGGCGATGATGGCCGCGCCACTTAGCGCGCAAGGCGTCGGCACCTTTGATCCCAACGATGTGTTCGGTGCTGAGGCGGGTGCAGCGACATCTGGCGCTGCGCAAGATACAGGCGGCATCGATGCTGATCTCGCCTCACCGCAAGAGGGCAGCGTGCCAAGCGTCGCGCCGCCGTTGGAAGGGCCGCAGCCCGTGCCTGCAGAAGGCGCCGATGGTGCGGGAGCGGAAACCGCCGCGCCAAGCGTATTTGACGATGAATTTGCAGGGTACGGAGATGAGCCGACCATTACCCCGCCAACCGACGAAACCACCGTAATTCCAGAGGCGGACGCAAAGACATACGGCGAAGATGACTTGATCGGCGCGGCAGAAGGTGTGTTCGGCAAAGGAGCAGAGGGTCTCGCGCGAATGATCGAAGACCTGCTGAAAGATCAAGGCGAGCCCAACGGCTATATCGTTGGACGAGAAGCTGGCGGAGCCTTTATCATTGGCGCGCGCTATGGCTCTGGCACGTTGCATCACAAGGTCGAAGGCGAACGCAAAGTCTATTGGACCGGCCCATCTATCGGGCTGGACGCAGGCGCGAATGCCGCGAAAACTTTTGTCCTTGTCTACAATCTGTTCGACACAGAAGACCTCTACACACGCTATCCAGCGGGCGAGGGGCAGGCCTATTTGATCGGCGGAATGCATGCGAGTTACATGCGCAAAGGCGACGTCGTGCTGATCCCGATCCGTCTGGGTGCGGGCGTTCGGCTTGGCATTAATGCCGGTTATATGAAGTTTTCCAAGAAGCAGCGCTGGCTGCCCTTCTAGGTCGCAGTTCGACCCGCAATAATGTGGGCGAATACGAATGATTGCGAAAAGGCGGTTGCGGCGCATGCGATGCCGCGGCATGCGGGCATTCATGATGCTTGACCGACTCGATCCACAATCGCCCGACGCGCTGCTTGCTTTGATCAAGATGTACGCGGCCGACAATCGCTCTGACAAAATCGACCTTGGCGTGGGCGTGTACCGCACCGACGAAGGCGACACCCCGGTGTTCGACGCGATTAAGCGCGCAGAACAGCAGCTGGTGGATGAACAGCCTTCCAAAAGTTATCTTGGCCCAGAAGGCGATATGGGCTTCGTCAACGCTCTCATGCCTTACATATTCGGCGAGGATGCGACGATGGGCGGGCGTATTGCAGGGATGCAAACGCCCGGCGGAACGGGCGCTGTGCGCCTTGCGGTTGCGCTGGGTCAAAAAGCGGGCATGACAAAGCTGCACATGGGAACGCCAAGCTGGCCGAACCATGCGCAAATCTTGAGCGACATCGCGATGGAGATGGCGCCGTTCGAGCATGCCAATGCCGATGGCACGGCCAATGTTGGTGCTGTGCTGGCGGCCATTCGCGCCGCCGGCCCGAACGAAGGCATCCTGCTGCATGGCTGCTGCCACAATCCGACCGGCGTGGATTATTCGGATGAGGATTGGGCCGCGATTTGCGATGCGATTGCCGAAACCGGCATCTTCCCGATCATCGACACCGCATATCACGGGCTTGGCCATGGGTTGGATGAAGACGTTGCCGGACTGCGCAGCGTTCTCGCCAAGGTGCCTGAGGCCTTCATAGCCTATAGCTGCGACAAAAACTTTGGCATGTACCGTGACCGTGTGGGCGCGTTCTATATTCTGGCGAACGTGCAAGAGACCCTCGACACGGCATTCTCCAACGCCAACGCGCTGGCCCGAGCGAGCTGGTCTATGCCGCCTGATCACGGTGCGGCAGCAGTCCGCCTGATCCTACGGGATAGCAAACTCACGCAAATCTGGCAGGATGAGCTGTCCGAGATGCGCGGACGTATGGCGCAAGTTCGCGTAAAACTTGGCGAGGCCGGAATGCAGGGCAGTGTCGATATGACGCCGCTCGGTTCGCAAAAAGGGCTGTTCTCCGTCCTCCCTGTGTCCAAGGATCAAGTGGCGCAGCTGCGCAGCGATCACGGCATCTACATGGCAGGTTCTGGCCGCATCAATATTGCGGGTTTGACGATGGGCAATATCGACAAATTCATCAGCGCCATCGCCGAGGTAACCGGCCCGGATTCAGACGGCGCGTGAACCGCCAGCCAGTCCTCGAGAATGAGCGGCTGCTGATTAGACCGCTGGAGCAAAGCGATTGGGACGCGCTGTTTGCTGTCGCGAGCGATCCGGCGATCTGGGAACAGCATCCCATGCATGATCGCTGGCGTGAAGACGTGTTTCGCGCCTTCTTTGATGACGCCATGGCCAAAGGCGGCGCGCTGGCGATCATCGACAAAACTAAAGACGAGGTCATCGGATCATCGCGGTATCAGGCGCATGATCCCGAAGACGGCGGATCGGTCGAGATCGGCTGGACCTTCTTTGCGACCAAATGCTGGGGCAAGGGGATCAACCGCCAGGTAAAACGCCTGATGCTGGCCCATGCTTTCGAATTTGTAGAGCGGGTCGATTTCCGCGTTGGCGAGACGAATTACCGCTCCCAAATCGCGCTCGAAAATATCGGAGCAGAGCGCACCCGCCGCACCGAGCTGGCCCGGTATCAGGGCGCGCGGCTGCTGCACCGGGTATTCGAAATCACCCGCGAAGGGTTCGAAAACGCGCCATTGGCGCAGTAGGACTTGCTTGACACTTCTCCAGCTTAAAGCGCGGTTTTTGGCAAGCGCATTTATTGTGCAAATTGCCGCGACAACGATGAGAAAGAGCTGCGTTGTGCGTAGCGCGGGGCATCAAAGTAGGAAAATTGGGACGCCCTGAGATGAAAATGGATTTGAAGTGTCTATATTGGGTGTGTGTCGAAACTTGGCGAAAACCTGCAACGCGAATGGGACAATGAGCCTAAAGGTGTTGAACTGTGGGACGCTTTGAAGCTTTTTGATACAGATCCAGATGCCGGAATTGTTACTCTGACGGAGCTCGCCGACGGCGGCTCTGCGCTCGCTATGATGTATCTAGGCTGCAAGCTTTTAAACAATGCGGTCCTCTCCCAAAAGGACGAATCCCTGCAGTGGCTTAAGGCGGCGGTAGAAAACGGGTCTGTCGAAGCCGGGCTGCAGCTTGCAGCCTACTACCTTAGTGTAAAACAAGGGCAATTGGCGGTCGAGGTGTATGAAAAGCTAGCCGAAGCCGGCTCCGCTCCTGCGATGTATCGGCTGGGGCAGCTTTACTATTTTTGGGGGTTGGTCGAACGGGACGTAGCAAAATCCGTTGCTTATCTCGAAAAGGCGAAAGCTGCGGGGCATATCCCCGCCATGGGATCACTTGCTCGAATTTATCTTAATGAAGACTTCGGCATAAAAGGGCGAGTTGCCGCGCACTGGAATTGTTTGACCAAAATTCCCGCGGCAATTTGGTACCTTACCAGATACCCGGAAAGTGATCGTTTGCGGGGATTGACCTTGCCATCCGACACTAAAGGAAAAGGCTAGAGCCTCAACTGGCTGCTGCGAGCCCCTGCATCCGCTTTAGATACCGCGCCAGCACATCGATCTCGAGATTGACCTGATCGCCTACGCCCAGCGCGCCGAGCGTTGTCACTTCGGCGGTGTGCGGGATGATGTTGAGCATAAAATCGCAGGTCTTGTCCGTGCGGTCTCGCACATCGTTGACGGTCAGCGACACGCCATTGACGGTGATCGAGCCTTTCTCCGCGATAAAGGGCGACATTTCGGCGCGGGCGCGGATGACCAGTTTCCAGCTGTCGCCAGTCTTTTCGGCCAGCACCACTTCGCCGATGGAATCGACATGGCCGGTCACGATATGCCCGCCCAGCTCATCGCCCACGCGCAGGGATGGCTCGATGTTCAATGACTGCCCTTCGGTCCACATGCCTGCCACTGTGCGTTTCACGGACTCGCCGGAAATATCGACATCGAACCAAGCATCGCCTGCTTCGCCGCCGCGATCAATCACGGTCAGGCACACGCCAGAGCACGCGATAGAGGCACCGATATCAATCCGCGCAGGATCAAGCGGCGCGGCGATGCGCGCGCGCAAATCGCCGCGCTGCTCCGCTTTGATGATAGTGCCGATGGCGGTGACAATTCCAGTGAACATTTGAGTGCAGCTCCTAGTTGCGGGTTCGCAGATAGGCGGTGAATTCGTCGCTGCCAAGCTGGCGCCGCTGCGTGAGGTGCCAGCGGCCATGCGCGCTGCCAAGATCGGTCAGACCGATATCGCCGATACCGCGCATTCCTTCGCCGATGATGATCGGAGCGCGGTAAATATGAAGTTCATCGATCAGATCTTCGCGTAGAAAGCTGGCCGCTGCGCCGCCGCCGCCTTCGACATAGAGATAATGCACAGCGTCCAAATCGCCGATCTGCTCTGGCCGGTTGATCACCGTTACCCCGTCGGGTGCAACGCCGCGTGTCAGCAGAATACGTTTCGGGCTGCGATCTTCGAGGCCGGGCAGGCGCACATCAAGGCGCGGCTTGTCCGCTCGCCAAGTCCCGCCGCCGACAAGGATCGCGTCATTGCGTGCGCGCTGGGCATGGACATGAGCGCGCGCGGTGTCCCCTGTGATCCACTGACTGCTGCCGTCAGCCAACGCGATACAGCCGTCGAGCGATACTGCGAGTTTTAACGTGACATAGGGACGGCCGAAAGCGGCCTTGGTGAGATATCCGGCTAGGCTGGTCGCAGAAGCTGCATCGCCCAGAATTTCCGCCGCGATCCCAGCGTGTTTCAATCGGGCTATGCCTTTGCCAGCGGTGCGCGGATCGGGGTCTTGTTGGCCGATCACGATACGGGCAGGGCGGGCAGTGCCAGCATCGGCAATCACATCCGCGCAGGCAGGGCCGCGCGGGGATTCATGCGCGCACGGTTCCAGCGTTACGTAAAGCGTTGCGCCTTTGGCATCGCCTTTGAAGTTCTCGAAGAGATGGGCCTCTGCATGAGGGCGTCCGCCATCCTGCGTCCAGCCGCGCGCAAGCACAACACCATCGCGGACAAGGATTCCGGCGACACCGGGATTCGGGCTGCTCGCAGGACGAGTGCGCATGGCAAGCCGCGCTGCGGCCTCCATCCAATCACGGTCAGAAGTTGGGGCGGCGCTTATGGGGTGCTGCCCTCTTCAGAGGGGCCGTCATCCTGCGCGCCATTTTGCGAGCCGCGCATGCGTTCTGCGCGAGCCTCGGCCTCGGCTGCTTCTTCGGCGGCGCGGCGGGCATCGGCCTCTGCGGCGATCTGTTCGACATCCATACCGGCTGCCGCGCCCAGTGCCTTGTAAAGCTCCCGTTTGCGCTCGGCGAGGTCCTCTTCGCGTTCTTCGCGCAGCTCCTTCACCTCTTGATTGGCCTCGTTTCCGGCGATGATTTCATCATCGCTGCGGTCCGGTTGATACGAGGTGATATAGGTGATCTGCGGACGGTCGGGCGTCTTATAAACCGTCTCCGACGTGACCCAGTAATACATCAGAACCAACGGCAAGGTGGATGCGATCAGGATTGGCACTCGCAGCGGGTTAGGCTTACGAAATTCGTGCCAGAAATCGACGACGCCGGTTTTGGGATTGAAGCGTGAAACGAAGGACATGGTCGCAATATAGGGCCTAGGGCTGGATCGCGCCAGATATTAGCGCGCGGCTTAACCGAAGCTTGCGTAGAGGGTGCGGCCATTGGTTTTGAGCCAGCGATCCGCCTCTCCGATATCGCCTTCGTAAAGCTCGCCCAGCAACGCGTGAAAAGCGGGACTGTGGTCAAAATGAACGAGGTGCGTAACTTCGTGCGCGACAACGGATCGGCGGACGTGGTCCGGCGCCTGGATCAGCCGCCAGTTCAGCCGGATACGGCTTTTTTCCGAGCAAGATCCCCAGCGTTTTTGTGCCCGTGACAGGCCGACAGGGACGGGCTCAAGGCTGGCGATATCGCAATAATGCCGCGTCTCTGTCTCAAACAGACCCAGCGCTTCGCGTTCCAGCCAGCGGCGGATGCGGGTTTCCAATCCATCCAGCGGCCCGCCAACATGCAATTCGTCGCCAACAAGTTTCGGGCGGCGCGGAGCGTCCTTGTTCCAAACGACTGTCACCGCCGCGCCCCGAATAGTGATCTCGCCGCCCGGTTCAATCGCAGTCTTCGCAGGGATTTTGGCGAGCTGTTTGGACAGCCACTGCGTCCGGGCGCGGGCAAAGGCGATCGCTTCGTGACGGTCCCCCCAGCGCGGCAAAGTGATGCGCACTTCACTGCCATCCGGGGCCAGCCGCATCGTCATCCGCTTTGCCGTTTTGTGACGGCGCAGGACAATCGGCAGAATATCACCGCCGATCTCGATCTCCGGCTCATGCGAAGTCCGTTTGAGCCAGTCGATCACGGCGCGCTTTCCTGCGCTGCGTCCCAATCAATAATATGATGCTCAAGCGGGCCTGCATCGGTCTCGCTCACAACACGGCCCGCAACCGAAACGCCGGCGTGTTTTACGCTCTCACGGTCACCGCTAATAAGGTAATGCCAATCGCGCAAAGGGCGGCTTTCTGCGCGCAGACGGTACGCGCAGGTTTTTGGCAGCCACGGCACGTCTTCGACGATGGCCAGTGTCAGGCGCAGACAGTCAGGTACGAATGCTTTGCGCCCGCGATAATTGCTGCATTGCGCGGTGCCCGTGTCGAGCAATTTGCACGCAATATTGGTGTCTTCGATGCCGCCAGTGTCGGCGTCCTCGATCTTGTGCAGGCAGCATCTGCCGCAGCCATCACACAGCGCCTCCCACTCCGCCCGCGTCAGCTTGGCAAGCGGGAGCTCCCAGAACTTGTCTCTCAATTCACCCATTTGTCGATTTCTTCGGCGACCGCGTCTGCGCCAAGATCTGTCGGCAACGTCGCCAGTGGTTCACCCGAAGGCCCAAACAGGTAGGCGATGTTGGAATGGTTCATCAGATATTGGCCGTTATCCAGATCCTCGCCCCGCTCATAATAGACGCGGAACGTGTCTGCGGCAGATTTCACCTGCTGCGGCGTTCCGGTGAGGCCAATGAATTTGTCAGAGAAAGCCGCGACAAATTCGCCGACAACTTCCGGCGTATCGCGCTCTGGATCGATGGAGATAAACATCGGCTGGATCATTGCCGCTTTATCCGCATTGCTTTTTTCAAGCGCTTTTAGCCCGCGCGCCAGCTGGCTCATGTCGTTGGGGCAAATGTCGGGGCAATAGGCAAAACCGAAATAGACAATCCGGTACTGCCCGTCGAAATCGGCCCAGCGCACGGTTTCGCCTACGCTGTTGGTCAGCTCGAACTCGCCACCGATGGTTGCGCCTGTCAAAGGCGGCTCCTCGGCGGGGCCTTCGGACGGCGCGCCGCTGCACGCGGCAAGCGCCAATGCGCCGGCCACAGCAAGGCTTGCAAAAAAGGAATTGCGGTAAGGCTTGGCGAGGTGGTTCATGCTCTGCTAACTGGCTTTCACCCAAGAGGGCGGTTGAAACGGGGCTCTCAAGACATAAAGTCGTTGTGACGTATTACGCCATCATGTCTGGCAGACATAACAAAAGGATCAAAGCGCGTTGGCTTATCTTTTGCGCAAATTAGGAACGACACGGGCAATTGCCAGTGCGATTTTGGCAAGCATTCTTGCGGTGACGGCGTTCGCGCCCGCATCTGCACAGCTGCAGCGTCCGGGCTATAAATTTTTGCAAGCTGTCGATGATCGTGACGGTGACGCCGTGACGGCGATGCTAAATGAGCCGGGCGCGGGTGAAACTCTCGTCAATGCGCGCGACATAACCACCGGCGATAGCGGCCTGCATATCGTTACGGCGCGGCGCGATGCGCTCTGGATCCGGTTCTTGCTTCAACGCGGCGCGAACCCGAATGTCCGCAACAAAAAAGGCGTGACACCGATCCAGCTCGCCACCCGCATGGGCTTTGTCGAAGGGGTCGAGGAGCTAATCAAACGCGGAGCCGATATCAATGTATCGGACAGTCAGGGCGAAACGCCTTTGATTTCTGCAGTTCACCAGCGCAACATCCCGCTGATCCGTCGCTTCCTGAAAGACGGCGGTGATCCTGATCGCAATGACAATTCCGGCCGATCCGCGCGCGATTACATGGAGTTGATGAGCCAGAACACTCTGATGAAGCGGGAATTCGACAAAGCCGACGAAGAACGCGGTGATCAGGGAACCCAAAAGCAATACGGGCCTTCTTTCTGATATGACCGAAACAACGCCCGATTTTCCCGACATGACACTGGATGAGCTGCGCATTGCGCTGGCTCCCGATATTGCGGCCTCGGCCATTTTTGATGGCTGGAACGAAACCGCACTGGTCGCTGCTGCTGAAATGGCGGGCGCCGATGTCGATGTGGCGAAGCTCGCGTTTAAAGGCGGGGCGATGGAAATGATCGAGGCATGGGTGACCAGCGTCGATCAGGCGATGGAAGCCGAATGGCCGCAGGAACGCCTTGCCCAACTGAAAATCCGGGAGCGTATTCGCACTCTGGTTGCTTTCCGGCTGGATGCCGTGGCTGATATTGACGAGGCTGTGCGCCGCGCAATGGCCATCATGGCGATGCCGCAAAATGCGCGCCGCTCGCTGAAACTTGGCTGGCGCTCGGCTGATATCATGTGGCGGCTCGCCGGTGATACGGCGACAGATTACAATCACTATACTAAGCGCACGATCCTTGGCGGGATATACAGCGCAACTTTGGCCGTTTTCGTCAATGACGAGAGCGAGGGCAAAGCCAAGACCCACGAATTTCTGGAGCGCCGGATCGACGGCGTGATGAAGTTTGAAAAGGCCAAGGCGCAGTTCCTAAATTCGGACCGTGAAATGCCCAGCCTGACGCGCTTCCTTGGTCGCCTGCGTTACCCGAGCCGGTAACTCAGCAGAAAAAACCTCCATTTCAGGTGGAAAAGCCGGTGCGCGTCTCGCGCCGCGAGTGATGCTTCCCTATGACTTAAGAGAATCGCGTGGCCCGTTGAGTCGCGCGGACAGTTTCTTTTGCAAGGGGTATTTCGATGGCGGGTTCGCTTAACAAGGTCATGCTGATCGGTAATCTCGGGGCAGACCCCGAAATCCGCAGCTTTCAGAACGGCGGCAAAGTTGCCAACCTGCGCATTGCAACCAGCGAAACATGGAAAGACCGCAACACCGGAGAGCGTCAGGAGCGCACCGAGTGGCACACGGTCGCGATCTTTTCCGAAGGTCTGGTCGGTGTGGTCGAGCGTTTCCTGAAAAAAGGATCCAAAGTTTATATCGAAGGTCAGCTACAGACCCGCAAATGGCAGGATCAAAGCGGCAACGATCGATATTCAACCGAAGTCGTGATCCGCGGCCTCAATGGCTCACTCACCATGCTCGACGGTGCCCAAGGTGGCGGCGGAGGCGGCGGTGGTGCACGTTCCGGCGGCGGCGGATATAGCGGCGGTGGCGGTCAAGGCGGCGGCTCGGGCGGCGGCGGAGGCGGCTGGAACCAAGGCGGCGGCTCCGGTGGCGGAAACGGCGGCGCGGGCGGTGCTGGCGGCGGCGCATCAGGTGGCGGCTACGATGATTTGGACGACGATATCCCGTTTTGATCGCAAGCCATCACAGCATTTTTTCCCAAGGGCCTCGCAAGCGATTGCGGGGCTCTTTTGCTAAGGGTCGCCAACGGAATGTCAAAAGTATTTGACATTTTCTATGAAATGTTAAAACCTTTGGACATCTAAAATGGTTTAGGAAGCCAAATCTATGTCCCATCAAACGAAATTCTGGCTGCTTGCAGCGTTGTCTTTGGGAGGAGCTCTTGTCGCTGGCGTTGTCATCGGCAAAACTGTGCCAGCGAGTGGCGGAGTGGAAAATCCGGCTCTGGTTTTACCCGCGTTGCTTGCGCTTTTGGGGCTTGTGATGGCGGCGACTTGGCTGTGGTGGCAAAAGACTGACGATCTCCAACAACAAGGCCAGTTGATCAGCTGGTGGTGGGGCGGCACGATCGGTGCTTTGTTCATGCTCGCGTCGCTTGTCGTGATGACGGGGCGCCACAGCGATTTGAGCCTCGGCGCGACCTATCTTTTCTTTGCGGAGTTCGCCGGTTTTGCTGTTGTCTGGCTTTTATGGAAATGGCGCGGGCGGGGCATATCCGAATGAGAAATTGCCTTCGGGATTTGCGTAAAGGACGCGGCCTGAATCAGGCCGATCTTGCCAATGCGCTGGAGGTTTCGCGCCAGACGATCATCGCGGTCGAAGCTGACAAATACGATCCTTCGCTGCCGATGGCTTACCGGCTGGCCGCATATTTCGAAGTTCCGGTGGAAGAGCTGTTCTTCAATCCGTGGAGGGCAGCTCAAGCGGGAGAATGAGCGCGTTCCTACGCCTTGTTATAAGTATATCGCTTTGGCGAGCTCACCCCAACCTTCTGAAGGGCCCGCGACAAAGCGAACTGGTGTGCCGCCTACGCCCACGATTACACCAAGAACGCTGGCCCAGTGCGGGCGGCCCCGGGTGCGCCAGTCATAGATCAAAAGCGCACCGGTAAAGCCGATTGCGGCGACACCTGCCAATGGTTCAAAACCAATCGAAAGGCCGAGGCGGGCCGTGGCAGGTGGCAGCATCATGATGCCCGCTAACACCATAAGCCTTTTATGCGCTGCGCCCGATTTTCGGTTGGCCAAAGCAAGCCCGTAAAACAGGGTAAAGCCGATCAGGTCCATGGTCGGAAAGATGGTAGAGCCTGCGGGTGACATCCCAGCAATGGACATCGCCGAGTTTCGCAACGCTTGGCTGACAATCACATATCCTGTGACAATCATCAGGATAACCAGTGCGATACTGGCCATGCCCATCTGCTTGTGAAGCACGAAGTTCGATTGCGATATCAGCCGTGCCTGACTTGCCGTCAGAAAATACCATGCGAGCATTACAATCGCATGGAAAATGAGCATGGTGCTGGGCGGATAGACGAATTCATCAAGAAACATTGCCGCGCTGCCAAAGCCGGCAATGATGACGACAATCATCACCACCGTGATATCGAAGAAAAATCTTTCCGCACGCGCTCTCTGTTGCATTGCAGCCCCCCAGCTTTCCACCATGGTGGTATAGAGCAGCCGGAAAATAAGCAAATTGAGCTGGCTTCAGCCCTTTTTCAAAGCCGCCAATGCCTCTGCGAGCGGGCCGTCTTGCTGGCCTTCTTCGGTGATGCCTGCGGTCTTGCGCGCTGCATCGGCGTTCGGCCCCTCGGCATAGGGATCTATCGCCAGACCCAACGTCTGCGAGACCGCTTCGCCGAGGTCGAATGTGTCGCCAAAATATTCGATTTCGTCGCAGTCGTCTGCCTCAAGCTCGATTTCCTCGTCATGGCTTTCCGCCAATGTTCCCTCGGGCACGAAGCGCAAATCGAGCGGTTCGGATATGGTGACAGGGAAGTCTTCAAAGGAAACGGAGCAAGGCTGGGTAAAGCGCGCTTCGACTTTGCCGTTTGCGCGGATCGCTTTGCCTTTGTCGTCCAGCGCAATTTCTGCGCGCAGCATTTCGATTGAAGTCAGACGAAATCGTCCGGCAAGGTGGCGCCGCTCGGTCTCGTCGGCTTCCACGACGATTGTTCCACCCGGGATCGGCCGGGTCTTGATCGGGCGGCTAAGCTCAGGATCGCTCACTTTACGCTGCTCGCCTCAAGCATATCCTCGTCGCTATGCGCGGCAAGTCTGTCTGCAAGCGCAAGCAGCTTATCCGCGACGCAGCCGGCATTGGGGTTTTCCTCGTCGGCAAAGGTCACGTTGCGGGTGATCGCCGCGGTCAGTTTGTCGCGGTCCTTTTCCACCAAAGCGCTGCGATATGCACCGAGCCTGCCGCCAAGCACGCTCATCAATTTGCCGACATGTTTGCCAACGACGACATCGTTGATGCCAAGCTCGCGCAATTGCGCGTCCATATCCTCGACAAACAGTTCGGCCAGCAATGCGCTTTCGCTGCGCATATCACTCGCCTCCACACGGACCATGACGGTGCACAGGATCGCGGTGATCAGATCGAAACGGCCACTCACCGAATCCGACACGCCACATTCTGAGTAGAACGATGGCTCACGCGAAAGCTCAATCACGCGGTGCCACAAGGGGCGCACACCTTCGCGCGGATCAGGGGCGGTGCCGAGGAGTTTCGAGAGGAAGGACATTGCGTGTTATCGTTCTTTCTATCAGCCTTATGCGCGATCAACCCGCGATGGGGCGCTGTGTTCCGCGTAAATCACCAAGATGCAAAAGCGCATTCATCCGCAATTCAACCGCTTCATCCCAATTCGCGTGGGCTGTGACATTGCAAGGCCGCCAGCTTCGCCTTAAGGCCATATGCAACATAATATAGGATGTCGCCACGCTGCGGCAACGAAAGATCAGACGGGAATTGACGGGCACCATGAGCCAACGAGTACAGAAATTCGGTTTCGCCGCCAAAGCGACCCTCCTTGCAGGGGCTCTGGTCGCGCTAGGCGCGTGTTCATCAATCCGCGAATCGCGCGGCTATGTGGTCGACCGGACGCTGCAACAGGCGATCCAGCCCGGCATTGATAACCAGCGCTCTGTCGAAGGCACATTGGGCCGTCCGACATTCACCAGCCAGTACGGCGACACCACTTGGTATTACATTTCGAGTGTGACGGGCCGTAAGCCGTTTGTCCGCCCACGGATCAATACGCACTCGGTGATGGCGATCAAATTTGACGAAACAGGCAATGTCGCCTCGGTCGATCGCAGCGGCATTGAACAGGTCGTTTATCTTCAGCCGGATGGCGACAAAACGCCAACGCTTGGCCGTGAACGCGGCTTCCTCGAAGATCTGTTCGGCAATATCGGTCAGGTCGGTCAAGGCGGCGGACCCGGAGGTCCGGGCGCGTAAGATCGCGGGCAGATCGGCGGTGCACCGAAGGGATGGCCGCTTGATCCGCAAAATTCACAACCCATATCGCCGTTCATGAGCAATGATACGGCAAGCCACGGCCTAACCCAGTGGCACGGAACCACAATCGTCGGAATCAAACGGGGGAAAAAGACCGTGATTGCGGGCGATGGTCAGGTTTCGATGGGTAACACCGTCATGAAACCGAACGCACGCAAAGTGCGCCGCATCGGCGAAGGCGGCAAAGTCGTCGCCGGATTTGCAGGCGCCACGGCAGATGCTTTCACTTTATTCGAGCGCCTCGAGGCCAAGCTGGAGCAATATTCCGGCCAATTGATGCGCGCCGCTGTTGAACTTGCCAAGGATTGGCGGACCGACAAATATCTGCGCAATCTCGAAGCGTTGATGATCGTCGCAGATGATGAAAGCCTGCTGGTTCTCACCGGCAATGGTGATGTGCTGGAACCCGAAGGCGGGATCGCCGCGATTGGATCTGGCGGCAATTATGCGCTCGCTGCGGCCCGCGCGCTCGCTGAATACGAAGATGATGCAGAGCAGATCGCGCGCAAAGCGATGGCGGTCGCCGCCGATATTTGCGTCTTCACCAATGGCAATGTGACGCTTGAGCAGGTTTAAGAGAAAACATGGACAATTTGACACCTAAGGCGATTGTCGCCGCTCTTGATGATCACATTATCGGCCAGAAAGATGCTAAACGCGCCGTTGCCGTGGCGCTGCGCAATCGCTGGCGCCGTCAACGCCTTGGCAATGATCTGCGCGATGAAGTGACGCCCAAAAACATCCTGATGATCGGGCCGACAGGCTGCGGTAAGACCGAAATCAGCCGCCGTTTGGCAAAGCTGGCAGAGGCGCCGTTTGTTAAGATCGAAGCGACCAAGTTTACAGAAGTCGGCTATGTCGGGCGCGATGTCGAACAAATCGCCCGCGATCTGGTCGAAGAGGCGATCCGTCTCGAAAAAGACCGCCGCCGCGATGCCGTGCGCGAAGCCGCCAGCGAAGCCGCGATGGAGCGCTTGCTCGATGCGCTCGTCGGCCAGAACGCCAGCGAGGCAACCCGCGAAAGCTTCCGCCAGCGCATCACCGACAATTCGATGAACGAAACCGAAGTTGAAATCGACGTGACCGAAGCGCCTGCCATGCCATTCGATATGGGCGGTGCGGGCGGCAATATGGGCATGATCGACCTGTCCGATATGCTCGGCAAGGCGATGGGCAAAGCCCCGACCAAGAAACGCAAACTCCGCGTGCCCGATGCGTGGGACAAGCTGGTCGATGAAGAAGCCGAAAAGCGGATGGATCAGGATGATGTAGCCCGTGTCGCGTTGCAAAATGCAGAGACCAACGGCATCGTTTTCCTAGACGAGATCGACAAGATCGCCGTTTCCGATGTGCGCGGCGGCTCTGTCAGCCGCGAAGGCGTGCAGCGTGATTTGCTGCCTCTGATCGAAGGTACGACCGTTTCGACCAAATATGGCCCGATGAAAACGGACCACGTCCTGTTCATCGCCAGCGGCGCGTTCCACCTCGCCAAACCATCCGACATGCTGCCCGAATTACAGGGCCGCCTGCCGATCCGGGTTGAGCTGCGCGCGCTGACTGAAGAGGACTTCGTACGCATTCTTTCGGAGACGCGCGCTAACCTGGTGGAGCAATATCGCGCCCTAATCGGTACAGAGAAAGTCGAACTCGATTTTCGCGATGACGCTGTTCAGGAGGTCGCCAAGGTCGCCGCCACAGTGAACGAGAATGTCGAGAATATCGGAGCCCGAAGGTTGCAAACCGTGATGGAAAAATTGCTCGAAGACATCAGCTTTGAAGCGGAAGATCACACTGGCGAGACGATCAAAATCGACGCCGCCTATGTCCGTGAGCGTTTGGAAGGCCTTGCCGGCAATACCGATCTGTCGAAATACATCCTGTAATGACCGGCCCCGTCAGTGATCTTGACGCTATGCTGACGGGCATGCAGCCAGTTTTGAGCGATGCGCCGTTCCGGTTTGTCGCGCAAAACCGCGCGGATGGCGCGATTGCCAGTTTCGACCACACCTTTGCCGTTATTCGCGAAGATGAAGGCACGACATTCATCGTGCTCAGCGCAGATGCGGACGGGCATGACGGACCGGATTTTGCGAAGATCACCTTGCAAGTGCATTCCGCGTTGGAGGGTGTCGGTTTAACTGCTGCCGTGGCGGCTGCGCTGGCGCAGAGCAATATCGCCTGCAATGTCGTCGCAGGGTTTCACCATGATCACATATTTGTGCCGTGGGAATATCGCACACAGGCAATCGCGATTTTGAAACAGCTCTCCCAAGACGCGCGTCGATAATTTTCGGCACTTTGCAGGGCCATTCCCGTTTCCCCTCTTGAGAGTGCTGCGCGCAATCGCTTTAACTAAGCGTGCACATATCAACGGGGACTGACACCATGAAAACCACCTGGATGCTAGCCGGCGCTGCCGCGGCCGCTTTGATCGCAGGCACGCCTTCATTGGCCGATGACCATACGGCTGGCGACACAGTCGAGCTCACCGTCCCGAAAATCGAATACACAATGTGGACGTTGGACAACGGCCTGCGCGTAATCGCCATTCCGGATGACACGACCAGCACCGTCACGACTTCGCTTTGGTACGATATCGGATCGAAGCTCGACCCCGAAGGGCGCAGCGGATTTGCGCATCTGTTTGAACATATCCTCAGCCGCAAGACCGAGAATATGCCCTACAATATGATCTACGGTCTGACAGCGGATATTGGGGGCACACGCAATGCCTCCAACTGGGTCGACCGCACGAATTATTACGAGCAAGTGCCTGCGGCTTACCTCGAAACAATGCTGTGGACTCACCGCGAGCGGATGGCGAAAGTCGTCGTTGACACCGAAGTGTTCGAAACAGAGCGAGGGGTGGTGAAAGAGGAATTGCGCCAGCGCGTGCTCGCGCCGCCTTATGGCCGCCTGCAACGCTTTGTGATCCCCGAAAACGTCTATGACACGATGCCGCATCGCCGCCCCGGGATTGGCTCGATTGCTGACCTCGACAATGCGACGCTGGATGATGCGCGGGCCTTTTACGAAGCCTATTACGGTCCCGATACCGCGACGCTGATCGTTGCGGGCAATTTCGAGATTGGCAATTTGCGTGGCCTCGTGGACGAGTATTTCGCCGATATCGCCCCGCGCGCCAATCCAGTCGATCTGGCGATCCCTGAGCGCGAGCCGGAGATCACCCAGCCGCGCACTGTTAATGCGACCGCACCCAATGTGCCGCTGCCAGTCGTGGGCGCAGTATGGAAAGCGCCGCCGGTAACCGATCCCGATGCCGCGGCACTCGAAGTGCTGGAGGCCATTCTGGTTCGCGGCGATAACAGCCGCCTCGACAATGCTTTGGTCCGCAGCGGTCAGGCCGTTCAAGCTGCCGCGAGCATTTTGATGTTCCGCGAAGCTGGGCAGATTGCGACCTATGCCGTTGTATCCGGCGAAGACAAAATGGACGCAGCTGCTGCTACGCTCGACGCGGAAATGGAGCGCGTCCGTACGCAGCCTGTGACAGCGGCAGAGCTTGCCGAAGCGAAGAGCGAGATTGTTGCGAGCACTCTGCGCCGCCGTGAAACGGCGCGCGGCCGCGCGTTCGAACTGGGCGAAGCATTGGTCTCATCCGGCGATCCCGAATTTGCTGATAAACGCTTTGGCGAAATCACGGCGGTGACGGCTGAGGATGTGATGCGCGTCGCGGCGAAATATCTCGCCCCGGACAAACGGGTGGCGATGACTTACACGGCGGGCGAGGATGATGCTTTTTCCTATGCCAACCCGATGCCGATGCCCGAATTTCGCACTTTGCCGCCCGCCACGGGAGATATTCGTGAGGTAAAACCCGAAGGCGAGCGTATAGCCCCTCCAGGGCCGGCGGCCTCGCCAGAGGTCACAGCGCCTGAAATCGTAGAGGGCACCTTGTCCAACGGCATCAAAGTCGTCGCGGTGCAAACCGGCGATGTGCCGATTGCGACGATTTCCATGCTGTTCCCTGGTGGCAGCAAGACGGATCCGCGCAATAAGGCGGGCACGGCGCAAATGGCCGCAGGGTTGGCGGATAAAGGCGTACTGGGCATTGATGCGCAAAACATTGCTGCCAAGTTTGAAAGCCTCGGCGCATCATTTGGCGGCGGCGCAGGCAGCGATGGCACCAGCTTCAGCCTAACGGCGCCGGTCGCCAATTTAGGCGAGGCGGGCGATATGGCGTCGCGCATTGTTCGCTATGCGACTTACCCGCAGGACGAATTCAACCGTGAGCGGGACCGCGCCGTCAATGGCCTTCGCGTTTCGATGAAAGAGCCGGGCGGTCTGTCCCGTTTCGTCTCGCGCGTCGCGATGTATGGCGATGCGCCTTACGGAACGCAGCCGGGCGGCACGTCAGAAAGCCTCGCGGCGATTACCCGCGAAGATCTGACCGCACACCGCGCTGCTTACTTCCATCCTGACGCAATGCAGATTGTGATCAGTGGCGGCATTTCGCCTGAAATGGCGATGCAAACGGCAGAGGCGATGTTCGGCGATTGGGCGGTTGATACGCTGGCCGCTGATGTGCCCGTCTCTGCTGCCGGTGATGCGCAACCGGTGCGCACCATCGTCATCAATATGCCAGACGCGGGTCAAGCCTCCGTCATCGCTGCTGTTCGAGCGCCGTCACGCACGGGCGAAGATTTTTACGCGCTTGAGCTGGCGAACAGCGTGATGGGCGGCGGCTCCAGCGGGCGCTTGTTTGAGGAAATTCGCACGAAACGTTCGCTCAGCTATGGTGCCTATTCCGGCTTTGCCGACCGCATCGACGCCTCCATCCTTCAAGCCAGCGCGCAAACCAAGAATGAAAGCGCTGACGAAGTGGCGAAGATTTTCCTCGAAGAGTTCGCCCGCCTCGGCAGCGAACCGCTTTCCGAAGACCTGCTGGCGAAGCGCCGGCTTTATATGTCGGGCGCCTACGCGCGGCGGCTGGAAACAAGCGGCGGGTTCAATGGCACAGTTGCGACCTTGCTCCAGCAAGGGCTTGAGCCAGCAGAAGCGGCAAAGTTTGCAGAGCGGCTGGACAGCGTCGATGCCGAAGCAGCAAGCGCGGCGGCGCGGGCCTATGTCGATCCGGAAAAGGCTACAATCGTGATCGTCGGCGATGCCGATCAGTTCATCGATGGCCTGCGAGAGCTGCGCGATAATGTGGAAGTGATTTCGGCGGACGCGCTTGATCTTTCGAGTGCCGAACTGTCGATCATCGAATCTGCGTCGGACTAATGCCGGAAAGCGGGACGGCTCTTACGCTGTCTCGCTCTCTTCGTTCTGTTCAGCGGCCTGCTGCGCCCACATTTCGGCATAAAGCCCGTTCTTTGCGAGCAGCTCGCTATGCGTTCCGCTTTCTGCAAGCTCGCCCGCGTCCAGCACCAGAATGCGGTCGGCATCGGCCACGGTTGAAAGCCGGTGGGCGATGGCGATGGTAGTGCGGCCCTCTTCAAGCCGTTTGAGCGTGCCGAGAATTTCACGCTCGGTTCGCGTGTCTAGCGCGCTTGTTGCCTCATCCAGCAGCAGGACCGGCGGATTCTTTACCAGTGTCCGCGCAATTGCCACGCGCTGCTTCTCTCCGCCCGATAATTTCAGTCCGCGTTCGCCAACGGTGGTTTCAAACCCGTCCGGAAGGCGCCCGATCAATGGCATCAGTGCAGCGTCTTTGGCTGCTTGGACGACTTCGCTTTCGCCAGCCTCCTCTGCTCCATAAGCGATGTTGTAGCGCAGCGTATCGTTGAACAGTACGCTGTCTTGCGGGACGATACCGATGGCCGCGCGGACGCTGTCCTGCTGAACGCTGGCAATATCCTGACCATCGATCAGAATGCGCCCGCTTTGCGGATCATAGAACCGGAACAGCAGCCGCCCAATTGTGCTTTTGCCCGCGCCAGAAGGGCCAACAATCGCCAGCGAAGACCCAGCGGGCACATCAAAGCTGAGACCGTTTAGGATCGTGCGGCCATCTTCATATTCGAAGGTCACATTGTCGAACGTGACGCGCGGCTCTTTTACAGAGAGCGGCGCGGCATCTGGCGCATCGCGCACTTCGACATCTGTATCCATCAACTTGAACATCTCGGCCATGTCCACCAACCCTTGGCGGATGGTGCGGTATACCCAGCCCAGCAGATCAAGCGGGCGGAACAGCTGCATAAGATAGGTGTTCACGAACACCAGATCGCCGACTGTCAGATTGCCTTTGCTCCAGCCCCACACAGTGTAAGCCATCGCCCCCGCCATCAGCGAATTGGTGATGAGCGATTGCGTAATGTTAAGCAGGCCAAGCGAATTTTCCGATTTGATCGCCGCCTCGGCGTAAGCTTTCGCCGCGCCGGAATAGCGTTCTTCTTCGCGGTTTTCCGCGCCGAAATACTTGACCGTTTCAAAATTCAGCAGGGAATCGACCGCGCGGTGCAAGGCCTGCCCGTCGAGATCATTCATCTCGCGCCGCAGCTTGGTCCGCCATTCTGTGATCCAGCGCGTGATCGCGATATAGGCGACCACGGTAACAGCGGTCGCCGCGACCAGCTCCCATCCGAAATTGATGTAGAAGATGATTCCGACTGCGATCAGCTCAATGAAAGTCGGCGCGATATTGAACAGCAGGAAATAGAGCATGGAATCGATGCTCTTCGTGCCGCGTTCGATAATCTTGGTGACCTCGCCCGTGCGCCGGTTGAGGTGAAACCGCAGGCTAAGCCGGTGGAGCCGGTGAAACACATCCTGCGCCAAAGCCAGCGTCGCGGCCTGACCAACCCGTTCAAATGCGATGTTGCGCAGATTGTCGAACAACAAGGAAGTGAAGCGGCCCAGTCCATATGCCGTGACAAGCGCCAGCGCGACTGTCAGTCCGTCGCCAACCGGCCCGGCCATCGCATCGGCAGCTCCTTTATACGCAAAGGGCAGGGCGAGTGTGACGCCTTTGGCCCCGAGCACGAACACCATCGCCAGGACAATGCGGCGGCGCAGCGACCAATTTCCGGCCGGCCATAGGTATGGGAGAAACCGCTTAAGCGTTGTCCAACCTTCGGCGTCGGGCGCGGTCGGTCTGTCGGAATTGGCTGTATCAGGCGGCATTGCGCCGCTGCATGTGGGCGCGGCGCGTCAATTAGACAAGATGGACGAGGAAGAACGCAGCTTATGCCGCAGGGCAGTGCCTATTGATTGAAAGGCCTGATCGTGCCCGCGCGCCTGCTTTTGCGCAGCTCACGGGCGACATCGCGCGGTACATCAAACATGATGCGCTTGTTCGCAAAGTCGATCGCGATCCGGTCAAATATCTTAAGGTGCTGCATGCCAAGCGATAGCACTGGCTTATCTTTAAGGCCCAACGCCTCGAACGCAGGCGCATCGGCAAAGGCAAGCGGCACATTGGTGAGCGCCAACCCCTGAATTTTGAGCGAGCGAACATTTGCAACATCTCCCACCATGGTCACGCCGTTGACGTCCATCGTGGTGACTTCTTGCAGGCGCCGCGCGCGGATACGATCACGCAGGGCGAGGTTCGCGAGGCTCGATTGTGCGCCAGTGTCGATAATGACAGTGGCCCGTACGCCTTCCACGATGGCATCGGTTATAAGCAGTTGGCCCAGTTTTTGCCGCGCCTTCACGATAATCTCAAAGCCGGAGCGTGACTGCTTCGTCGTCACATCCTCAAGCGCGATGGTCTCATTGCGGAAGTCGATCAGCACGCGAAAATCCTGAAGGCTGTCGAGCCCGATAATACCGTCAGCGCCCAGGTGTTTTTTGTTGAGCACCGGCGCGGAAAGATTGTGGATCGTGTGATTGCCAACGACAAGATTGTTCACCTCGACCACATCGACAGGGCGGCGGCTGGCCATGCCAACCAATGTCGCGGTGCCAATCGGGGTGAGGGACAGGCTGTTATTAATGCCGTGTGTGACGGCGGTCGCTTGGCTGCCGGTGTCGATCATAAAGTTGTACGGCCCGGCCCCTTCTATAGTGACAGGGATCGTGATGCGTCGGTTACGTTCTTCTTCGAGCTCAAGAATATCAGTATTGGGATTGGTTAGGTCAGGCGCGATGGGCCCTTGGGTTG
Source organism: uncultured Erythrobacter sp. (assembly GCF_947497915.1). GTDB lineage: Bacteria > Pseudomonadota > Alphaproteobacteria > Sphingomonadales > Sphingomonadaceae > Erythrobacter. The sequence goes on from NZ_CANMIJ010000001.1 coordinate 282,112, forward strand.
CAGCCTTGATCGGAGCAGGCGGTTCAACCGTGGCGTTGCTATTCGCGCTTACCGCCGACGCGATGAGTGCCAGCGGCGCGGCGGCGAAGATCAAAGATGTGCGCATGGTGGTTCCCTATCCCAAGAGCGGGCAGAGTATCAGAGGAAGGCGCGAGGGCCTAATGCGATTGCGGTAATTCTCTACGAACGCCCGATTGCGACCATCAACACGACGCTATGCGGCCGCCGCGCCGGGCTTGCGCAACATTACCCAAGTCTCACGAACCAATGGGCGGAAGCCGAACCAAAATGTTGCGGCGTAGGCCGCGGCCCCGACACCGGCGCTGAGCGCGAGATTGAGGATCGGCATTTGTAGCGGGATCATATGCTGCACAGTTAGAACAGCAGCC
>NZ_CANMIJ010000001.1:287500-2038386 GCF_947497915.1 uncultured Erythrobacter sp.
CCGCGAAATCTATTGAGGTAGAGCGTCAGATGTATGCCGATGGGGGTAGAGCACTGGATGGGCTAGGGCTGCGCGAGCGGTACCAAACCTAACCAAACTCCGAATACCATCGAGTCTTGTCTGGCAGACAGACGGCGGGTGCTAAGGTCCGTCGTCAAAAGGGAAACAGCCCTAACCTACAGCTAAGGTCCCCAAGTCATATCTAAGTGGGAAAGCATGTGGGAATCCCAAAACAACCAGGAGGTTGGCTTAGAAGCAGCCATCCTTTAAAGAAAGCGTAACAGCTCACTGGTCTAAATAAGGGTTCCTGCGGCGAAGATGTAACGGGGCTAAAGATATGCACCGAAGCTTAGGGTTCATAGTTTACTATGAGCGGTAGCGGAGCGTTCCGTAAGTGGTTGAAGCCGAAGGGTAACCGACGGTGGACATATCGGAAGTGCGAATGCTGACATGAGTAGCGATAAAGAGGGTGAGATGCCCTCTCGCCGAAAGACCAAGGGTTCCTGCTCAACGCTAATCGGAGCAGGGTTAGCCGGCCCCTAAGACGAGCCCGAAGGGGGTAGTCGATGGGAACCACGTAAATATTCGTGGGCCTGGTGATGTGTGACGGATGATGGAAGTAGTGTGTCCTTATTGGATTGGGCATGCTGCCAAGTTGTTCCTGGAAATAGCCTCACCATATAGACCGTACCCTAAACCGACACAGGTGGTCAGGTAGAGTATACCAAGGCGCTTGAGAGAAGTATCCTGAAGGAACTCGGCAAATTGCCTCCGTACCTTCGGAAGAAGGAGGCCCCATATCGAGGCAACTCTTTATGGGGGGCACAGGCCAGGGGGTAGCGACTGTTTATCAAAAACACAGGACTCTGCTAAGTCGGCTTCAAGACGACGTATAGGGTCTGACGCCTGCCCGGTGCTTGAAGGTTAAGAGGAGGAGTGCAAGCTCCGAATTGAAGCCCAAGTAAACGGCGGCCGTAACTATAACGGTCCTAAGGTAGCGAAATTCCTTGTCGGGTAAGTTCCGACCTGCACGAATGGCGTAACGACTTCCCCACTGTCTCCAGGATATGCTCAGCGAAATTGAATTCTCCGTGAAGATGCGGAGTACCCGCGGTTAGACGGAAAGACCCCGTGCACCTTTACTGCAGCTTTAGAGTGGCATTAGGAAAGAACTGTGTAGAATAGGTGGGAGGCTTTGAAACTTGGGCGCCAGTCCGAGTGGAGCCAACCTGTGAAATACCACCCTGTTGTTTTCTGATGTCTAACCTAGGTCCGTTATCCGGACCAGGGACCCTCTATGGCGGGTAGTTTGACTGGGGCGGTCGCCTCCTAAAGAGTAACGGAGGCGCGCGATGGTAGGCTCAGGCCGGTTGGAAACCGGCTGCGAGAGTGCAATGGCATAAGCCTGCCTGACTGCGAGACTGACGAGTCGAGCAGAGACGAAAGTCGGTCATAGTGATCCGGTGGTCCCTCGTGGAAGGGCCATCGCTCAACGGATAAAAGGTACGCCGGGGATAACAGGCTGATGATTCCCAAGAGCTCATATCGACGGAATCGTTTGGCACCTCGATGTCGGCTCATCACATCCTGGGGCTGGAGCAGGTCCCAAGGGTTTGGCTGTTCGCCAATTAAAGTGGTACGTGAGCTGGGTTCAGAACGTCGCGAGACAGTTTGGTCCCTATCTGCCGTGGGCGTCGATACTTGAAAGGAGTTGCCCCTAGTACGAGAGGACCGGGGTGAACATACCTCTGGTGTACCAGTCATGCCGCCAGGCGTGCCGCTGGGTAGCTATGTATGGACGGGATAACCGCTGAAAGCATCTAAGCGGGAAGCCTCCCTTGAGATTAGGTATCTTCGAACCGTCATAGACCATGACGTTGATAGGCCAGGTGTGGAAGCGCAGTAATGCGTGTAGCTAACTGGTCCTAATAGTTCATATCGCGCTTGAGAGTTCGCACTGTCAACGACAGGCCTGAATAGGTCTTTCGTTGGAGAGAAGTTCTCCAGCTAGATAACGCCCTTTGTAACACTGCATTCACACCCTGAATGCACATCGATTTAAAACCCGCATTTCCGACAAGCTTCATTGCTTGGTGGCTATAGCGTTTGTGACCCACCCGATCCCATCTCGAACTCGGCCGTGAAACCAAACTGCGCCGATGGTACTATGTCTTAAGGCATGGAAGAGTAGGTCGTCGCCAGGCATTGTAGCTTGTTGGATGCGCGGGAAATAACCCATTCATAAGTCAAAGGGCTGGCCGTAAAGGTTGGCCCTTTTGGCGTCTCTGAAGGACGTCAGAAACGGTGCCGCGGGATGGAGCAGTCCGGTAGCTCGTCAGGCTCATAACCTGAAGGTCGTTGGTTCAAATCCAACTCCCGCAACCACCGTTTTCAATCACTTACAGAAATTCCAGCATGCCCGCAAATGAGCGTGTCCGTATGGTGTCCGTAATTGGGCCGGTAGCGGACGGTCGGCTTTCGGGAACTGGGCGGCGTTTTTCAGCATGCGCCCAAAAAAAAGGCGAGGCCGTAGCCTCGCCCTTATTTGGTGCAGTCAAACTGCTTGTTAACAGCTGGCCTGCGATTTCTGAATTTTTTCTACTCCTTGAGAATGAAGCTAATGTCAATTGCCATTGACCTTCTTGGGTGTATTAATCTTGTCGAGGAGAACGCCAAGTGAAACGCCTCGGCTTAGACATCGGTACTAACAGTATTGGTTGGTGTTTGGTCGAATATTCGACCAAACACGCAAACGGCGAGCGGATCGTCGATATTGGCTCGCGGATATTCTCGGATGGGCGAGTGCCGAAGTCGGGCGAGTCGTTGGCTGTTGGACGGCGGATTGCGCGCGGGATGCGACGAAGGCGCGACCGCTATCTCGGGCGACGCTCTGCGTTTTTGAAAGCGCTAATCGAGCATGGATTGATGCCCGAGGATAGCAAGAAAGCGAGACTGATCGCCGAGTGCGATCCCTATCCGCTCCGTGCGCGGGCGTTGGACGAAAAACTCGAACCTTATGAAATCGGTCGGGCGCTCTTTCATCTTAACCAGCGACGTGGTTTCAAATCCAACCGCAAGGCTGAACGCAAAGAGGGTGAAGGCGGGAAGATCTATGGCGGCGCCAAGAAGCTTGATACAGCCATGGAAGAGGTTGGCGCACGGACATTGGGCGAATTCCTGAATGCCCGCCCGACCAAGCGAGTGCGCATGGGCGGCGAAGACAGGGATTACGACTTCTATCCGCAGCGGCATCATATCGAACAGGAATTCGCGGCGATCTGGAGTAAGCAGGCGGACTATCATCCAAGTCTGCTAACCGAGATCGTGCGTGCTGCGTTGCATCGCATCTTGTTTTTCCAGCGCCCGTTGAAAGAACAGGAAGTAGGTGCCTGCACTTTTCTGACCGATGAGAAGCGCTTGCCTAAGGCACATCCATTGTTCCAAGAGCGACGGCTTTATGAAGAGGTCAATCACCTTGCAGTGACCACGCCCGGTGAAGCTTCTCGACCGCTGACGAAGCATGAGCGGGACACCCTTATCCTCCATCTACGTAATAAGAAGTCGAGTTCGTTTTCGGCGCTGGCGAAGAAACTGAAGCTCGATCCCGGCCAGAGCTTCAATAAGGCGAGCGAGACACGTACCAAACTCGCTGGCAATGAAATCTATGCGGTGATGAGCCACAAGGCGCTGTTCAGTAATCGCTGGGCGCATTTCGACATGGATCGCAGGTGGCAGATTGTCGATCGCCTGCTCAACGAGGAAGACCCGCCAACGCTGCATGCATTTTTGATTGAGGAATGCGGCCTGGAAGAGGACCGGATAGAAGCAGCAGAGAAGGCCACGCGCAGTCTACCCGAAGGGTATGGGCGCCTGGGGCCTACCGCCACACGGAGGATTCTCGACAAACTCAAGCAAAATGTCATTACCTATGACAAGGCCGTCGAGTTGTGTGGTTGGCATCATTCCGATCACCGCACTGGCGAAATCCTGTCCGAACTGCCTTACTATGGTGAGCTGCTGACCCGCGAAATTCCACCCGGCACGCAGAAACCAAACGATCCACCCGAAAAGCGCTGGGGTAAAATCACCAATCCCACCGTGCATATCGGCCTGCGCCAAATCGAAAAGCTGGTGAATGCGATTATCAAGGTGCATGGCCGCCCGGACGAAATCGTCGTCGAGCTGGCGCGCGAATTGAAGCTCAGTGAAAAGCAGAAAGACGAACAGAACAAGCGTATTCGCGAAACTACCAAGGCCGCGGAACGGCGCTCGAAGACGCTACAGGAAGAAAGCATTCGCGATACCGGCGCGAACCGGATGCTGTTGAGGATATGGGAGGAGCTCAACCCCGATAACATTCTTGACCGGCGCTGCTCCTATTGCGGCGATGCGATCGAACTGCGGGCGCTGTTCTCGGGTGAGGTCGATATTGATCATATCCTGCCCTATTCGCGCACGCTGGACGACAGTGTGTCGAACAAGACCGTCTCGCACCGGCACTGCAACCGTCAGAAAGGCAACAAGACGCCGTGGGAAAAATGGGGCGAGACTGAACGCTGGGATGTGATCACCGAACAGGTCGCGCGGCTGCATAAAGGAAAGCAATGGCGCTTCCAACCCGATGCGATGGAGCGGTTCGAGGACGAGGAGGGCTTTATCCAGCGCCAGTTGACTGACACACAATATCTCGCGCGGATGGCCGGACGCTATCTTTCCAGCCTGTATCCCAGCAAAGAGGATGGCAGTGTCTATGTGATCCCTGGCCGGATGACGGCGATGCTGCGGCGGCTCTGGGGGCTTAACAGCCTGCTGCCCGATCATAATTTCGTCGATAACGAACACAGCAATGCGCCTAAGAACCGACTCGACCACCGGCACCATGCGATTGATGCAGCAGTGGTTGCAGTGACCACGCGCGGGTTGTTGAACGAGGTTGCCAATGCGGCGGGCCGGGCGGAGAATGACGATCTTGATCGGATGTTCAAGAGTCTGCCGCAGCCCTGGGAAGGCTTTCGCGAGGAACTAGGTGAGAAAGTCATGCGGGTCACGGTCAGCCATAAGGCGGATCATGGACGCAAAGGAAAACCACCAAAACACCGCGATGCCACAGCAGCACAGCTGCATAATGAAACCGCGTATGGCTTTACCGGAGAATATGCAGCGGATGGTAAAACGCCGATCGTTGTTCATCGTGTTGCGCTGACCAGCCTGAAGCCTGGTGATCTTATGAATTCCAAGCGGATTCCCGATGAGACACTACGCAACAAGCTCAATTACTCAACCAAAGGACTAAGCGGCAAGGATTTCGAAAAAGCACTCGTCGATTTTGCGAAGACTGATCCGATATTCAAAGGGATACGGCGCATCCGTGTCCGCGAAGCGCTCGGTGTTATTCCGATCCGCGATGCGACGGGAACAGCTTACAAGGGCTATAAAGGAGATTCCAATGCACGCTTCGATGTGTGGCGCCTGCCAAACGGGAAGTGGAAATCGGATACCGTCCCTATGTTCGATGCGCATCAACTCGATCAGAGTGATCGGCGCCCCCATCCTGCTGCGAAGAAAGTTCTAAGCCTGCGGCAAAACGATATGCTGGCGATAGAGCATGAAGGTAACCCGGCTCTGGTCGTTCGGGTTGTGAAGTTTTCTAGCAATGGGAGCATAGCGCTTGCCCCCGATAACGAAGCAGGTGCGTTGAAAGCTAGAGATGCTGCATCAACCGATGAAGATCCGTTCAGATACATCAATTCTTCCGGCGGAGGATTGAAAAAGCGAAAAGCCCGTCAGGTTCGCGTCGATCCGCTTGGCAGGGTCTTTGACCCTGGTCCTCGTGAATAAGCTATAGGGGGTAGGAAGCCGATGGATCGCATCGTCGATATTGCAACCGACGGCCTACGTCTCTCTACATATCGCGGTTTCCTGATGGTCAAGGATGAAAGCGGCGAGGAAGTCGGCCGCGGTGCGCTTGATGATATCCACGCCGTTATCGTGCATGCCCATGATGTGACATGGACTGTCAATATCGTTGTCGCGATGGCTGAAGGAGGCGCGCCCATAGTACTTTGCGGTGCCAGTCACAGCCCGGTCGCGGTGACACTGCCTATTCAGGGGCATCATGCGCAAGGCGGGCGTATGCAGGTCCAGTTGGAAGCTTCCAAGCCCTTATGCGAACAGCTCTGACGGCGCGTGGTCCAGGCAAAGATCAGGATGCAGGGCTCGCTATTGGAAGCGCGCGGTGCGGAAGGAGCAGCGGCCTTCCCGCATATCGCCAAGCGCGTTAAGTCGGGCGATACCGGCAATCAGGAGGCGCAGGCCGCAAGGCGCTACTGGCCGCTGCTGATGGGCACGGATTTCCGCCGCGATAAAGCCATCGAAGGCGTCAATGCGCTGCTGAACTTTGGTTATGCCGTAATACGGGCAACGATAGCGCGCGCCGTGATCGCCGCAGGACTGCATCCGACCATCGGCATCCATCGCGCCGATCGCGGCAATGCCTTCGCCTTGGCAGACGATCTCGTCGAGCCGTTCCGCCCGCTCGTCGATACCGGGGTCGCAGCTATGGTTGGCGCGGGAATCAAAGTGTTGAATCCGTCAATCAAGCGATCCTTCGCGCGCCCTATCGCTTTCGATCTGCCTGTAGGCACGAAGAAGCAATCTCGTGAAGCGACACGGTTTCGTGAATTTCTACTCGATCAAGGTTTTGGAATGAGCCAGTTTTCGATCTATGCTCGCTTCTGTAATGGCAAGGACAGCTATGAGCCGCATTTGCGGCGAATCGAGCGAATACTGCCCGAAAAAAGCCGACATTCGTGTGCTTACCTTCACCGACAAGCAGTGTAAAAATATCGTTCGCTTCTCGAGTTAGCGGCGCAAAAAGACACACAAAAACCCAGATCAGCTGGCAATGTTCTAATTATGCCTCGCATAGTATGCTAACCGGAAACGTCGATTCTTCTTTTATTATCAGAAGATTACCAACGTAGCCGGGTCGGCAGTTCAGAAATCGCAGGCCAGCCGCAACGTCCAGACGAGGCGTAGATTAGAGCGGGTGGGGTTAGCATTTCAGAAATCGCAGGCCAACCGCAACCGCCCGCCTGTGTCATGGCTTTGTAGATTGGGGTTAGCATTTCAGAAATCGCAGGCCAACCGCAACTCTCTAGCACACAGGGAGGGGGTGATGACGGGTTAGCAGTTCAGAAATCGCAAGCCAACCGCAACTCACTGACAAGGGAGAGCGCGCAAGAACGAGGGTTAGCAGCTCAGAAGTCGCAGGCCAACCGCAACATACGGGTGGCTCTTCAGGTGTTGCTGGTTGGCTTAGCAGTTCAGAAATCGCAGGCCAAGCGCAACTAAGGCGGCGACGGTACAATTGGGGGCGAGAGGGCTGGAAACTAAAATCTGACAAAGCTCCAAAAATCGCCTGCTATTGGAGGCTGTGCTTGACACCTAGAACGTCTGGAACTGGGGCGCAAAGCCGACCCGTTGCATTAATGATTTCAAATCTATTCCTCGATTGGTATCAGCACCACCGGATAGCGGTCCTCAAGGTCGAAGATCACGGCCAATGCAAATGGATGATCGATGGCTTTAGTAAAGGCCAAAGCAAGCTTAGCCGAGCGCCACCGCAGTGCCAACTCAGGGCGTTTGTTATAGCCAACTAGATTGTAATCTTTTTTGATCTGAGATTTCGCAACGAATTCTTCCGTATCCGTTCTCAGAATAGACCAACCATGAAATCTGGCTTGTTCTGGCAACCCGCTCTCGCGACGGATGGATTGATACGAGGGCATTCGTATGGGAAATTCCTTTGTTTGGAAGATCGCTCACTATTTGCGGTGAAGCGACTAGGATGACTCGTTTTATTCATCACAAGCGAGGTATTTTGCAGAAGCCGCGGCGTATTTAAGTGCGATTTTTTCGGGGCCTATATACCTAACTAGCCAGATTTGAATTGACTTGGCTAGCCATCTCGGCTAGTTAAGTCTCATGAGCAGCAAACAAGACAAGCCAGAGACGATCAGCCTCTATCAGTTTTTCGAGAAGTTCCCGAATGAGGAAGCTGCTCGCAAGTATTTTGAGAACAACCGCTGGGGCGGTGAAGCGCATTGCGGCCATTGTGGCAGCACGAATGTAGCCGAAGTCAAAAACCAGAAGCCAATGCCCTACCGCTGTCGCGATTGCCGCAAGCATTTTAGCGTCCGCACTGGCACAGTTCTCGCCGAGAGCCGCCTTGGCCTGCACAAATGGCTTATGGCCATCTACATGATGACCACAGCCCGCAAGGGCATCCCTTCTACGCAAATGGCGCGCGAACTCGGCGTTACCCAAAAGACCGCTTGGTTTCTTTCGCAACGCATCCGCGAAACGTGGCTTGCCGGATCGAATGACGGTGACATGGGTAGTGAAGCGCAAGCCGATGAAACTTACATTGGCGGCAAAGAGAAGAACAAGCACAGCAATAAGAAGCTTCGCGCTGGTCGCGGAGCCGTTGGCAAGGTTCCGGTTTTGGGTATCCGCGATCAGCACGGCGAAGTCCGCGCAACCCCAATCGCAAACACCCGTTCAGAGACGCTGCAAGGCTATATCAGCGTGAACGTGCCGCAAGGTGCCAGCGTAGTGACAGACGAGTTCTCAGCCTACCGTGGCCTTAACGAGCGCGGCTATATTCACCACACCGTCAATCACACCGCTGGCGAATATGTCCGCCACTTCTGCATTCACACAAACGGCATTGAAAGCTTCTGGTCGCTGCTTAAGCGTGGCTACTACGGCGTGTATCACTATATGTCGCCAAAGCATCTGCACCGTTATGTCAGCGAGTTCTCATTTCGCCACAACACTTCACAGGTTGATACCCTGCAATTCATCGACATGACCATTGCCCGCATGGCAGGCAAGCGTCTCACTTATGAGGGCCTCAAGAATGGCTGACGACAAGAACACAATCGAACCAATCCACGCTGATTTTGATGCGGTCGCCAGAAGCATGGTTGATGTGCCGGATCCGGAAAATCCAATGAGTGCAACACATCGCGGCATTCTGCCAATTGGGGGCCTGCAACTTGAATGCTACGTTCTCGAAGACGGTCGCCGTGTTTTTGCTAAACGAGGCATGGCTCGTGCGATTGGCCTTAAGTCAGAAGGTGGCAACGCTTTCCTGAAAACCCTCAGCGGCAAGAAAGTCGGATCCGAGATTAGCGAGGATTTACAGAAAAACCTCGAAAATCCAATAGTTTTCAATATTGCAGGGGCGGATCCAGGGCACGGCTATGAAGCCGAAACTCTTGTTGAAGTCTGCAAGGCAGTCGTTCGAGCCGATGACAAAGGCAAACTGCTCGATTCTCAAAAGCCTATGGCCAATCAAGCTCGGGCAATCATCAATGCCTTAGCAAAAGTCGGTATTGCGGCTCTGATTGATGAGGCGACCGGATATCAGACCGAGCGCAGCCCTGATGCACTGCGGTTACTTGTTCAGGCATACATCGAGGACGAGCAGCGCGAGTGGGAAAAGGAGTTTCCAGACGATTTTTACCTGTCACTCAACAAGGTTTACGGATCGGATCCGTATATAGCCCGCCAAGGCGGGGCACTCGTTATCAATAAACCTCAGCATTTCGGGAACTTCACGAACAAATATGTCTATGGCCCGCTGGAGAAGGGGGAGGTTTTGAAGGAGCTTCAGCGCCTGAATCCCAAGGTGGACGCAAAAGGCACTCGTAAGGAAAAACTACACCAGTTTTTGAGCAAGGGCTACGGTCTGGAAAAGCTCCGAGAGCAACGCCAAGAAGTTTTGACGATGCTCAAGCTGTCTGATGACATTGATGAGTTCAAGCGCCTCTATGAGAAGCGATTTGGACCAATGGACGACCAATGGAGCTTCTTCTTTCCCGATGAGGAAAGGGCAAAGTGAGAAACACTCACTCTGGGAAAACGGCGTGATTGCGGTCTAACCAAACCAGAAAGAAGGTTTCGCCCCAGAGAACACCGTGAATGCGCGCCTTGTTTGATTGATCGACACGCAATTCATAAAGGGTCAGGTCAGGACTTAGGCTGTCGGGCAGGGCAAATTTTGCTTGGGCAGGCGGGCCTTTATGCGCGGAACACAACTTTGATCCGGCGAGCGTTCCCGCATTGTGGTTTCTTAACTTGTCAATCAGAGCGCTGAACTTCCTGAGATCGTTAGTACCCCATTTTGAGAAACATTCTGCCTGTTTGCGATAGTAGCGGAGACTAATTGAAACTCCTGCTAGATCGCCCGGCAAATCTTCGAGAGAAATGCTTTCATCGCCACTAGATGGACCTTCAATTTGAAACTCGTCAGCTATCCCATTTTTTCCCAATTTTCTCACCATAGAAGTCGCGCATTGCAGCCTTCTCTATAACCTTCTCACAGCGGGCTTCTGGGGGGAGATCTCCACGAGCATTCTTCCAAGGATCATGCTCGTGTGTCCGACGCTCTAACTCCTTCGCGCCGTATTGTCCGTATTGGCGGTAAAGCTGCTCAAGGTAACTGACCGTACGATCATCGAGATCCGGCTCAGCCTCAACTGGGCCAATCGGTGCCCACTTTTGCTCGCTAAACCTGTCATAAATGCTGCGCACAACAGGGCCATGCGCCCATGCCTGAAAGTCGTCCTGAAACAACTCTTCTCCGGTGTTTGCCAGATACCAAGATTGCGCAAAATAGAGCAGCTTTTGAAGCTTAAGGTGAGTGATTGTGTCACCTGCGCCTCTGTCAACGCGCGCTATAAACCAGTCGGCAATTTCATTTACGTTGGGCATGGGAGGTCTCCGTTCCCTATATGGTCCGTTAGGTTTTCTAATGCAATCCCACCTACTAGCCGCACGAAATCCCGTCGCTATGGCTAGTTAGGTATATAGGCCCCATAATTAGATACACGGAAGAGATATGACTGCGTATGTAAAAAACACTAACACCGGACCAAAATCTACCCGCAAAACCAGTGCGTCAAGTTTTCGCATAAGCATCACTTCAAGGTGATGCACGCATTAGTGCCGGAAACACCGAAGGATCGATGTCGGTGAATGGGTCGTTAGCCGAAGTTGCGTTCCTGGCACTTTGACCGAGGAAAGCCGTACTCCGAAGTCCGACTCAAAAAGTCGTTGGTAACGATTTAGTGGCGCGTCATTTATGAAATGGGCTACACTGGGAAGCGAACGGGAGATAGCCAAGGCACCCGACATACTGAACCCCAAATTGAACCCCTGCAGCACGCGAATTTGGACAGTTCGATGCGAACAGTCGCGAACACGTTCTCGGATATTTGTTTTATTTTTCAGTGACTTCCGCCCATTCGCGTATGTCCGCGAAAAAGCTACTGGTGCCCAGAAGAGGACTCGAACCTCCACATCCTTGCGAATACTAGCACCTGAAGCTAGCGCGTCTACCAATTCCGCCATCTGGGCCCATTGCCATTCGGTACAATCGTACGAACGATCAAGAGGAGCGCGCGGATAGCCACCAGGCCTGCATCATGTCAACCAATATCTCGGAGATCGTGCGGCTCAATTTGAGGGTTTCGCAGCTTACGAATAGTGGGATCTTTGCAGTGCCCATGTAGTTGAGGTTCAGTCGGCGAACCGTGGCTTCATTTCGGGTTTGTCACTTGGTGAGCCATGGACCGATGATCGTGATGCGCTGATGCAAGGCTCACCACAAGGATGCTCGGTTGGCAGTATCGAATTTTAAATCCACATGTCATGCCTACGGCATTTGCCGTGACCGCCAGAGCGGCGATCTTCACAACATACAATTGTGAAGGAATTTACCGTGCCAAAATTCAAGCTGTTGGTCGCAGCTCTCTTGGCGGGCTGCATGCTGTCATCGACAGGAGCCGTAGCCCACGAGCTCCCCAAGGTGCCATAAGTGCCGCAAGTTCCCGCTCGCATGCCATCTGAACTGCCCGACGGTGTGCCAATCTCCGGTCAATTCGAAGGGGGCGATAGTGCGCCATCTGGCGATCTGACCGAGCAATACATGACGGGTGCATTATTCTATCAGCTTGTGGTCGTTGATAGCGCTGGACAGCTCATCGGAGTGCAAAACGTATTCAGTTTCGACGTTGGTACAACGAATGTCATACCTGCGCCGGTTGCGGTGACGTCTACTTCCAATCCGTCAGCAATCGATGCGCGTGTCATCGCAAAAACCGACACTGTAGACTTCTCTATTGCAGGCAATGTCCTCGCTTCAGCATCGGTTCGATTCTCTATGCCCCGACAGACTGGCGATGATAACGTCACGCTTTCGGCAACCTGCACCGATGCTGACAATGACCCTATTACCTATCAATGGCTCCAAACCGCTGGCCCGTCAGTGATACTCACAGGCAGCAATACTGCGTCGCCAACCTTCACTTCGAGCATTGCGGCGTTGAACGGGGTGGTGACTACTGCAAGCGGCGCCGGCCAAATCAGTACAAACAGCGCTGCGGCGGGCTCTTAATCGGTATCTGCCAATGATCTGCTGGTGCAGGGCTATGCCGTCACGGACATCATCTGCAACGACAGCGATTCCGTTCGCAATATTGCCGGGCGTTCTGTCGCGATCGAATTGTCGCAGAAAGAAGACCCTGTCTGCACTTTCACATCGGTGAACTCACGCGGGGCCGCATCGGCTGCGATTGCTGACTTCCTCACCGGGCGCAATGCGCAGATCATGTCGCATCAACCCGATTTTCAACGCCGTTTGGACAGGCTCGACGGGCAGAGCGCACCGGGCGGCCTCAATGCCCTGATCCTGAAACAAACTATTGGCCTAGGCGACATCAGTTTCCAGCAGCGCGCTTGTGTGCTGGGCCGCAGCGTATTTCCTAGGTTTGCGCAACTCAGGGTTCACGGTAAAGCTGGGTGCGTTCGCTGCGATGACTTTAAGCGCCGCCTTAGGGTCAATTCTCGCGGGATATCTTTGATGAGATGAAGCCGGGCTTGCTCCTCTGACAGCGGCGGCTAATGTCGCTGCATGAGCAGACTGCTGACAGATCGATTGCAATTCCTAACTCGAAATAGAATTCTCTGGGCGACATTTCTGACGACGCTTGCGCTGACAGTCATGTTCGGCGTGGTCATGCAGATATGGCAGTTTGAAATCATCGATGAGATGTATGTCGCTGACCAAATTCTCGCACATATCGATGCGATGACGCCTGAGCAAAGGGAAGTTCATGCGTGGCTAACGGCGACAATCGATGTCGCTTACCCGCTTGCCTATGGCGGCTTTTTCATTGGGGTCGCGTTGAAAGCATTCCCGCGCGCAGGCCTGCTTTTGGCTCTGCCCAGCATGCTGGTGATCCCCACCGATCTGATCGAGGGGTTCGCGCAGGTCATGCTGCTATCGGGCGATGCAAGCTACATCGACATCAAAGTCGCCGCGACGCCCATCAAGCTGATGCTCTTTGTGGTTGGTTTGGTGATTACCCTCGCGGGTCTCGTTTCGCTTTACCTTGAGAGGCGCAAAGCGGCCGCCCCGGGCGACATCGCTTAACCAGCGCGCACTTGCTTGACGAAGGCTTCGACCTCGCCGTTTAGGGCGCTTGCCTGTTTGTCGAGGTCATTGGCGCTGGCCAGCACTTGGCTCGCGGCGGCACCTGTAGAGAGCGACAATTCTCGCACATCGTCGACATGGGCTGCGACTTTTTCTGTGCCGCGTGCGGCAAGATCAATGCTTTTTGCAAGGTCCTGTCCCGCGACCGATTGCTGATCCACTGCCGTGGCAATGGAAACGGCAGTTGTTTCAAGCTCACGCACCTGGCCAGCGATGGAACGAAGCGCGGAAACGCTCGCGCCTGTTGTGTCCTGCATCGAACGGATTTGATCGGCGACTTGCTCGGTCGCACGGCTGGTTTGCATGGCGAGCTCTTTGACTTCGCTGGCAACGACAGCAAATCCGCGTCCAGCCTCGCCGCCGCGTGCGGCTTCGATCGAGGCGTTAAGCGCCAACAGGTTGGTGCGCTGGGCGATGGTTTGGATCAATTCAACAATCTGGCCGACTTGATCGGCAGAATTGGAGAGCGCGGAGATGGTCATGTCGGCTTCTTCGGTTGCATCGGTGGCGAGACGCGCCAATTCGCTGGAAGAGGCGGCCTGACGGCTGATTTCGTTGATTGAAAGCGCGAATTCATCGCTCGCTGCCGCTGCCGCTGTCGCGCCTGCATTGGCCTCCGACATGTCGTGGGATAGCTCGCTGGTGCGCGCACTGGTTTGTTCGGCTGTCTTATTCATCTGCGTTGCGGTGCTGCTCAGCTGCGTCGATGCTGATGCGACTTTCGTCACAATCTCGCCAACCGACTGTTCAAGCTTGCGGGCTACATCGGCCATTAATCCAGCTTTACGCTCTTGCGCTTCTTCCTGCTCACGGGCCCGTTCGCGCTGAAGCTCGATTTCTGTATCAGCCCGTTGGGCCCGTTCGCGAGACCATATCTCCATCTGGCGACTGGCGCGTTTGAACAGCTGAAGCGATTTGAGCATATCACCCAGCTCATCTTTGCGGTCGCGGCCCCCGATTTTGAAGTCACGATCGCCCTTGGCGATGCGCTTCATTCCTTCGCTGATCTCGACAAGCTTGCGCGCAAAATCGCTGGATAGGTAATTGAGGCCGCCCAGAAGGATCAATGTTCCGATCAGGCCAAGAGCAATGACGATGCTGATCATCATCAAGAAGTAATCTGCGCCGTTCTGTTCAATCTCGCTGCTGAAGGCGGCAAGGTCTTTTTCAAAGCCGTCGGCCTGCGCATACAAAGCATTACCCTGTTCGGACAATTCATAGGCGAGGGCGGTCACAGCCTCGCTGCGGCCTTCGGTCGGGACACGTTCGAGGATAGCGTTGAACGTGGCGTCGTAGGCGACCAGATCGGCGCGTGTCGCCGCGATTTGATCTGACAATTGTGGTGCATGTTTTTGAACGATGGCATCAAGCGTGTCGAGCTGGGCATTGGCACCGGCAAAGCTTTCGCGTTGACGGGTGATACCAGCTGTTTCCTGGCCAAAAATAAGGCGCACAGTGTCATAGCGAAGCTCACCAGTTGCCCCGCGAAAATCCGCCGCTGCGATCACGCCGTCATTGACCTCTGCGGAGGTCTGGTACCGGAAAAAAAGCTCGCTCAGGCCCAGCGTAAGGACAAGGGTCATCGCGAAGCAAACGCCGAAGAACGTTCCGAATACGGCGTGAATTTTGCCTTTGATCTTGAGGTCGCTGAACCATTTGATGCGATCAAACAGGGCTCCCGGCGCGGCGTCGACACCATCTGTGTCTTCGTCTGCTTTGGTTTCCGCTTCGATTTCGCTCACAAATTCAGGCACAGCGAATTCTTCGCTTTGTTCCTGTTGGCTCATCATCTTCATTGCGGCGAAACCCTGTTCAAAAAACTATGGGGTCATTCCTGAACGAAAATGCTTTCCAAAACCTTGCCGCGCCGATCGAAATTCACGTGGGGTACCTGAAAGCTGGGGTTATCCAGCGCGCACTTTCGAAAGGAACCCGTTCACCTGACTGCGCAAGGTTGAAGCTTGGGCTTCAAGGTCGGTCGCGCTGGACAGCACCTGGCTGGCAGCAGAACCGGTTGATAGCGAAAGCTCATGCACGTCTTCGATATGGCTGGAGACTTGCTCAGTGCCGCGCGCCGCAAGATCGATTGAGCGGGCAAGATCTTGCCCTGCGACCGATTGCTGATCCACGGCGCTGGCGATGGATACGGCTGTGGTTTCCAGTTCCTGCACTTGATTGGAGATTGAACGCAGCGCATTGACGCTGGCCCCTGTGGTGTCCTGCATAGACCGGATTTGCTCGCCAACCTGTTCAGTTGCGCGGCTTGTCTGCATGGCGAGTTCTTTCACTTCGCTGGCGACAACTGCAAACCCGCGGCCAGCTTCACCGCCGCGCGCCGCTTCGATGGAGGCGTTAAGCGCGAGCAAGTTTGTACGCTGTGCGATTGTCTGGATCAGTTCGACAATCTGGCCAACCTGATCGGCGGAATCTGCCAGGGCGGAGATTGTTTGATCGGCCTGATTGGCAGACTCGGTTGCTTTGCGCGCGAGCTCTGCCGAAGAGGCAGCCTGACGGCTAATCTCACCAATCGACATCGCAAATTCGTCACTGGCAGCAGCAGCGGCTGTTGCGCCGGTATTGGCTTCGCGCATTGCGACGGCAACTTCGTTGGTACGCGCGCTTCCTTGTTCCGCAGTGCTGGCCATCATGGTGGATGTCGTTTGAAGCTGCGAAGAGGCAGAGGCCACGCCGCTGACAACATCGCCAACGGTACGCTCAAACTGGTCGGCCAGATTGCGAATAACAGTCTCGCGTTCCATCTGGGCTTCGTCGCGTTGCAGTTGCAAGCGCGTTTGCTCCTCAAGCTCGGACGTCGCGCGGGTGGCTTTCTCGGCGTTTAGATGTGCAAATTCGATGCTTGCAATTCGAATGCTCTCGATCTGCTGGCCGAGCTCGCCATATTCATCAACACGGTCGCGGTGAGGAACCACGATGTCGCTTTGACCTTTTGAAATGCGCTCTAGGCAGTCGATCAATTGACGCGTGGTTTGTACGATATCCTTTCGGATAATTCCCATCAGAACCAGCGTGATCACTGTTCCCACCGCTACGGAACCGATCAGAATATACCGCAACAAGTCCGCTTCAGCGGAAGCCTCTGCGATCGCGGCCGCATCGCCAGATTGAAGGTGCTCGGAAATATTGCCGATCAACACAAACGAAAATACAGCCGTCAGGACGACGATCAGAAGCGGGCCGCCGATCGTAACGAGGACTTTCGCATTGGTCCCCTGACGCCGGAATGCGTTGGTCAAAAACCCTGCATCGCTATCGTATTGCAGTGCATCGCCGCTTGGCGCGATTGATCGGATTTCCGATACTTCGGCTGGCTCGGCTTCGCTTGGAACGGAAATTTGTTGCAGCTCGCTCATGCGGCCTGCCCCCCATTTTTGTGCGCAGAGGCATCGGCCGCCGCGCTTTGTTTTTCGATCAATTGATCAATCTCTTCAGCGGGCATGGCTTTATAATAAAGCCAGCCCTGAATCTGGTCTGCACCGGCAAGGCGGACCATATCCGCCTGCTCGTTTGTCTCTACGCCTTCGGCGGTCACATCCATGTTGAGCGCGCGCGCGACCGCGATGCTGGAAAGCATCATCGCCCGGCTGCCGTCATCATTGCCGGCATCGACTACTAGGCTGCGATCCAGTTTCAGTTTTTCAAAGCGGAACTGACGCAGGAACCCGATGGATGCGTATCCGGTGCCGAAATCATCAAGCGAGATACGCACGCCAAAGCCGCGGATTACATCCAGGCTGCGCTCGGCCACGATCGGGTCAAGCACTAGGCAGGTTTCAGTCACTTCAAGCTCAAGATGATGCGCAGGAAAGCCGGTTTCTTCGAGGATTTCGCCAAGTTTGATCGGGAATTCCGGGTTGCGCAACTGCGCAGCAGAAATGTTCACGGATAGCGTAATCCCGTCCCAACGCAGGGCATCGGACACCGCTTTACGCAGCACCCAAAGGCCGATCGGGTTGATCAGGCCGCTCTCTTCCGCGACGGGAATAAACACGTTCGGGCCGATATTCTCGCCTTCGGTGCGGTTCCAACGCAGCAATGCCTCGACCGCGACAATATTGCCCCGTGTGGCATCCACAAGGGGTTGGTATGCGATATCGAATTCATTCTTGGTCAGCGCACCGCGCAGATCATCTTCAAGTTCGCGCACAGCTTCGCGGCGCTGATCGAATGTTTCATTGAACCATGTGCAACGCATTTTGCCGCCGCGCTTGGACATATACATCGCAACATCGCTGCGGCGGAGCATTTCGGATGAGCTAATCCGGCTCTTGCTGGTGCAACGCGCGAGGCCGATGCTGGCACCGACAGTAATCTGACGGGCGTCCACTTCAATTGGGGAGGCAAGCAGGCCGAGCAGTGAACGGCACATGCCCTCAAGGATGGTTCCGGCAGCTTCACCGGCCATAACGGCGGCAAATTCGTCTCCGCCAAGGCGGTAACATTTGGCTTCGTCACCGCATACTTCGACCAAAAGCTTGGCGCATTTCTTGATCAGTTGATCGCCAACGGTGTGGCCGTAATGATCATTCACTTGCTTGAATGCATCAAGATCAATCAGGGCGATGGCGACTTCGTCATCTTCATCAGACAATTCATTGATATCAGCGTGAAGTGCGCGGCGATTGGGCAAATTGCTGAGGCTGTCGCGGCTTACGACGTCTTCCAGTTCATTGATACTAGCAAACCCGTTGCGGCCGAGAAGGACAAGGGTCGCTGCATAGATCAGTGCGCCTGCGATCAGCAAAGCGCCCGTGGACATGAAAAGAATGCGGTCGCTGGCAATCACGACGAACATGATCAATGCCGTCACAAATGACAGAACGGCCAGCGGCATCACCACCAGCCCAATTCTTGTCAAACGCAATGGCTTTCCGGTCCCCGGCACTCATCATCCCCGTATTCGTTAACCCTTCGGTATGCCCTGTCAGACGAGACATCCGTTTTTCTACGCATGTTTCTAAAGGCGAATGGTTAACGAAGAGTATGCGCAGTCTCCCGGCGGCGTTTCCCGGGGGCAAACAAGACGGTGATTGGGCGCTGCCTACTCGAGGCACCGCTGCGCAAGTTATGCGGCATTGTTAACCCGTAGGCTTGCCGGCTTGCGAGTGCTCTCATACATGCTCGCGCGGCGCGGAGCGGGTGTGAATGCGCTGGTCTGGCCAACCACGGTTTCCCCAGCGCCGAGCATCAGGAAACCGTCATCGACAAGCGCATTTGACAGCCGTTCAAAGGCGCATTCGCGCTTTTCCTGATCGAAATAGAGCAGGACATTGCGGCACAAGATCAGATCAAAACGGTGACGCGATGGCGGTGCGGCAAGCACGCTATGCTGCTGAAACCTAGACATGGCGCGGGTGTCTTCGCGCACCTGCCACCCTTGGCTGGTTTCCTCGAAATGACGCAGCATTTGCGCCACGCCAAGCCCGCGCTGAACCTCAAATTGGCTGTATACGCCATTGCGGGCCGCATTGATGGCGCGGTGCGACACATCGGTGCCGAGAATTTCGATCGTCCAGTCTTTCCAACGATCCGGCGCATCTGCAAACAGCATGGCGATGGAGTGGACTTCCTGCCCGGTCGAACATCCCGCGCACCAGATTGAAATGCGTTTTGTATCAGCGCGCCGGCTGGCCAGATCGGGGAGGATATCTTCGGGCAGCTGATCAAATGTGGGTTTGTCGCGGAAGAAATAGGTTTCGTTGTTCAACAACGCCTCGACAACCTGCTGTGACAGGTCGGGTTTACCCGGTGATCGCATCGGCAGATCAAGCAGACAGACAAGCTGATCGACATTGGTGATACCGTGTTCGCGGAAGACACCAGACAAAGCGGTGCCAACGCGCCAGCGGCGGCTTTCCGTCAGATGCTGGCCCGTGCGCGCCTCCAAGAGGTCAGCGATGATCTGATATGAGGCCTGGCTTACTTCCATGGGGTCACTTCACCGAAGCCGGTACGAGCGACATGATCGCTTGGCCCAGCTCCTCTGGTGATGCGACGAGGCTGGTAAGGCCCGCTTTCGCGACTGCGCCCGGCATGCCCCAGACGGCGCTGGTCTCTGCATTCTGCGCGTAGATTGTGCCGCCATTGCCGGCGAGTTCCTGTGCCCCCTCGAGCCCGTCACGGCCCATGCCGGACAGAATTACGGCAAGGACGCGGCCTGCGCAGGCTTCATTAAGGCTGGCGAGCATCGGGTCAACCGATGGCATACAGCCGCTCTTCGCAGGTTTTGCTGACGGTTTTGTGATCAGCCTGTCACCAACGCGGCGAACAAGCATGTGGCCATGGCCGGTCGCAATCGCGACTTCGCCGGGACGGATTTCGGTGCCATCTTCTGCAATCACAGTCTTACGCCCGCAGGCGACTTCGATCTGGCGGGCGAACACCGGCACGAAAGATTCAGGCAAGTGCTGTGTGATCAGGATCGGCAGTTCAAAGTCGGGCGTAATCTGGCGCAGCATCAAATTAAGCGCGTGGATGCCGCCGGTTGACGCGCCGATTGCCAACACTTCCGGGCGTTTGCCGCGGGGCGCGGGCGCACGCGCGGCGACGCTGGCGCGTTTGCCGTCAGCCTGATCTTTTTCGGAGCCTGCACCATCTGCGCCGCCTAAGGCGCGGATCTTGCCCAGCAATTGCGCGCGATATTCCTCATTGAAGCCGCCCGGACGCGGTTTCAGCATCGTATCGGCTGCGCCCATTGAAAGCGCCGTCATGGTCGCCTCTGCACCGTCTTCGGTAAGAGAAGATACGACGAGAATTTGCGTGCCGGTCGCGGTTTTGATCAGCTGCGGAAGTGCTTCAATTCCGCCCATTCCCGGCATTTCCAGGTCGAGCAATATCACATCGACAGGCTGGTCTTTAAGCTGTGCAATCGCGCGTTCGGCGCTGCTGGCGGTGTCGGCCACAGCCAAACCCTCGCCGCTTTCGACCATCCGTTTGAAGATAGTGCGAACCGTGAGCGAATCGTCGACGATCATCACCCGGACGCTGTCCGGCGCTTCAGGCTCGGATGGCGGGGTGGAGGTCGGCGTTCGCCTCAACAATCTGTTAGTTGGAGGCGATTGATCGTTCACGCGAAGCCAACCAACTGCAGTTTGATCTGAAGGGTTTCGTGATCGAAAGGCTTCATCACATATTCGTCAGCGCCGGCCTGAATTGCCTCGCGAATGTGCGCGACATCATTTTCGGTGGTGCAGAATACGACTTTTGGCTTGTCGCCGCCCGGTCGTTTGCGCAGTTGAGTGATAAATTCGATGCCGGTCATCACCGGCATATTCCAGTCCAGCAGAACGACATCAGGCATAGCCGCTTCGCACGATTCCAGGCCTGTTTGGCCGTTCTCGGCCTCCGAGACGTCAAAGCCGAGTGTTTCGAGAATATGTCTCGAAACCTTCCGGATAACCCGGGAATCGTCGACGATCAGACACGTTTTCATGGAGGACCTCTGTTTAATTGCGACCTATTGATAGGCTCAAGCAGTAACTAATCGATTAAGCTGCGTCTGAGAGATTGCCGACATCATCGGCTGGACCAGCAATTAAGGCTTCAAGATCGATCAGCAGGGCAGGGCCGCTCGACGTTTCGATCATCCCTGTCGCCACGCGCGACCATTCTGCGCCAAAGCCGCCGGTAACTTGTCCGGGCTCTCCGATGATTGTGGTGATGTCTTCGATGGCGTCGAGGATCAGGGCATAGGAAAACCCGCCCACCGATACGACAGCAGCGCGGGGATCGGTGTTCCACTCAATCGCTGGGAAACCCAGCGCGCGGCGGCAATCAATTACCGTTAGAGCCTGACTGCGCAAGGCAGTGATGCCCGCGATAAAATCGGGTGTTTGCGGAACCGGCGTAACCGTGCCCAATTCAATCACCGATTGCACATCATGTGCGGGCATCGCGCAGCGGCGACCGGCAATCTGGGCCATGACCATAAGATCTGTCATTAGCGTGTCCCTCCTGCGACGCGGGCTTTGTGCAAGGCAGCAACAAGAGCTTCGCGGTCATAACGGTAGATCGTGTCTTCGCCCGGCTTCGCCTGAGGCAAGCTGCGCAAACGGATCAGCGGGCCAGCCATTGGCACTTCGAGCGCAGCGGCAGCCTCGTATTCTTCTTCGAGCATGATGCAGATTTCACTGCCGTCTTCCGCGGGCCCGCTGCTGTCCTCGGCAATGTCGTATCCGGCGGAGGTTACCAGCGGACCTAGGATCGTGCGCGCCCAATCACTGCCCGGAAGGCGGCAGACCGGCTTCGCTGTTGTTTCGGGCGGCTCGCCGTAACGGGCGAACAATTCATGCCCGTCGATCAACGAAACGGTTCGGTCACCAACCAGCGTGACAGCTTCGATGAGCTCATCGTCCTTAACCGGTTTAAGCTTCGCATTGAGCTCAACCGCGTCGTCAATCTCACGCACAGCATGGAGCAGTTCGCAATCGCCATCACTAAGCCGCAGCAGGCGGATTTTTTCAGCCGGGATCGGGCCGTCAGGCAAACCGATCAGAGGCAAGATCATATTGTCGATGACAGCGCGCGGGTTGGCGGCGCTGCGATCAATCGCGGAGGCTGGCGCGGTTTCGATCCGCTTGACCAGCTCGAGGCGCACAGCACAGCGGCGGCCGTCGAAATCGGTAAAGAGCATCGCACGGCAGACATCTTTTTCCGCCTGAGTTTCGGCTTCCTCAGCATTCTGGAGCACGCGGGTGCGGGCATCCGAAACGAGGCCGTACTCGCTGGCGATATTCGTCACATCGAGAAGCAAGATAGGCTGGCCATCATCAAGCAAGGTTGATCCGGCATAATATCCGTTTTGCATGACAGCAGGTGCAAGCGGTTTGACCACTAGATCGCCGTGCGTGTGGATCCTGTCGACCGCCAGCGCGAACAGATCACCCGATGCAAGCCGCAGCAGCACCATCGTGTGTTCACCCTCGGCGATATCGCCCTCGTCGAGCCCCAGTACCTCAGAAAGCATCAGGCATGGCACGCGTTGGCCGCGGAACGTCACCAGAGCGGT
Source organism: uncultured Erythrobacter sp. (assembly GCF_947497915.1). GTDB lineage: Bacteria > Pseudomonadota > Alphaproteobacteria > Sphingomonadales > Sphingomonadaceae > Erythrobacter. Next base: position 310,090 of record NZ_CANMIJ010000001.1, read on the forward strand.
TTCGCCAACGCGGGTGAAATCGAGCGCTTTTGCGGAGGAGTGGATGATTTCCTCGACATAGCTTTGCGGGATGGCGAAGCGTTGGTCGCTAACTTCAACCGTCAAACCCGCAATTATGCTGAGGGTGAGCGGGATTTGCATTGTGAAGAGCGTGCCGACGTCCGGCTGGCTCGACACTTTGATGCTGCCGCCGACCTTTTGCAGGTTGTCGCGGACCACATCGAGGCCAACACCGCGGCCAGAGACATTGCTAACTTCATCGGCGGTTGAAAAACCGGGCTCGAAAATCAGTTGGAGGATCGCCTCGCGACCCATTTCAGCGCGTTGTTGCGCCGTGATCAGGCCCGAACTGACCGCTTTGTCAGCGATCTTTTCTTCCTCAAGCCCGCGTCCATCATCGCTGACGACGATTGAAATCGTATTGCCCGATTGGCGCGCGGCGATCGACAATAGGCCGATCTCACGCTTGCCCTTTTTCAGGCGGTCGGTTGGGCTTTCCATCCCGTGGTCAATGGCATTGCGGATAATGTGGGTGAGCGGGTCGCGCACCATTTCGACCATTTCACGATCTAGTTCGACATCGCCGCCTTCCAAATCGACCATGACTTGCTTGCCAAGGTCAGCGGAAAGATCGCGAACCAAGCGGGGCAGGGCTGCGAAAACGGTTTCGATGCGCTGCATCCGCATCCGAGTAATCGCGTCGCGCACATCGGACAGGATCGTGGTGAGACGTTCAAACGGGCCGTCGATTGTCGGTTGGTTGCCAGCCTGACGCAGGCGGTGGCCCAGATCATTGCGGGCCAAAACCATATCGGAAACGCCGCTCATCACGCGGTCTAGCAAATCAACGGGAAGTCGGATGCTGCGCTGGACTGCGGCGGTGTTGTCGGGCTTCTTGGTTGCATCGGCGTCATCCGAGACATCGCAGCGTTCCAAAATGGTGCTCGCCGGCGCGTGCGTAGGGGCTGTGTCAGTTGGAATGTCAGCCGCAATATCGTGATCAAAGTCTGCGCCAAGCGCTGCGATCAGAGCGTCGTCGCCTTCGCCTGCGAATTCTTCGCCCGCTTCGATGGCATCCACCATCAATGCGATCCGATCAATAATGGCCAGAACTGCGCTTACCAAAGCGGCATCAGGCTCACGGCGACCAGCACGGCAATCGGCCAATGCGTCCTCGGCAGCGTGGCTCAATCCGGCAAGGCGCGGAAAATCGAAAAAGCCGCAATTGCCCTTTACTGTATGGACAAAGCGGAAAATTGTATCGACGCGTGCCGTGTCGGATGGATCAGCTTCCCAGGCGATGATCTCACCCTCGCTGGCCTCCAACATTTCACGTGTCTCTGCGACGAAATCCGCCAACAGGTCATCCATGGCCGCGTGCCCCCAAAAGAAAAACTCTCAGGCTTCTCTATGAAGGCGGATGGTTAACGAAGGGTAACGTGGCGCCTATTCAGGGGCGCGTCGGTGCAAAATGTAATAGATAAGCGCGACACCAGTGACCGCGCCGAACAGGTTCGCGGCAAGTTCGGCGGTGTAAATTGCCTCACTGCCCCAGCTTCCCTGAAGCAGAAACGCGACCGGCAGCATAACCAGAAATACACGCAGCACGGATTGACCGAGAGCATATCGGGCGCGCCCAACGGCGTTGAGGATGCCGTTCGCGACGATCAGCAGGCCGAAGCCGGCATAGCCCCAAGCCGCGATTTGCAAGTAGAGCGCAAACTGATCAACCACAGCAGGATCCTCGGTGAAGAGGTCCGCAAACCATTCACCACCTGCAACCATTGCGACGGCAATGCCAAGTCCCCAGACGATGCAAAAGCCGCCTGCATACAGCGCGGCTTCGCGGGCACGGCCATACTCCTTTGCGCCCCAGTTTTGGCCGACGATTGAGCCGATAGAGCCAGAGAGCGCGAGTAGCGGGACGGTCGCGAAACTCTGTAAACGGCCTGCCGCGCCGAACCCAGCGACGGCAGCTTCGCCTTCTAGCGCGACAAGCGCCGTTAGGATCGAAAGACCAATCGGATTGATCGCGTTGGACATGGCGGCGGGCAGGCCGACGCTCATAATTGCCTTGGCCGGATCGAGCAGACTGCTGCCATGAAGGCTGCCGATATCCAGCGGGATCGCTGCTGATCGCGCGAGCACAAGAGCGACAGCGACGCCCACCATCCAGCCGATGATGGTGGCATAAGCTGCACCTGAAATGCCGAACCCTTCAAACCCGAACGCGCCGGTTATCAGGATCGGATCAAGCACCCAGTTCGCGGCGGCATAACTGATCGAGACTGTGCTGGTCTTACGCGCCTCGCCTTGCCCGCGCAGCACGCCGTTGAGGCCCATGATCGCAAGGATCAACGGGAAGCCGAGCGCATAAGGCTCCATATAGAGCCGGATCAGCGGCAACAGATTATCCGGCGCATTCATCAGCGCAAAAAGCGGATCGAGCAGCGCATAAAGCGCAAGGCCCATTGCAATCCCGCTGCCCACAGCAAACGCGATGCCGAAATTGGCGCGGCGGGCAGCTTTGTCGTCATCCCCTTCGCCCAGCGCCCGCGCGACGACCGAATTGATCCCGACCATCACGCCCACGCCAAGGCTGGAAAGCGCGACCGAGATCGGGAAGATGAAAGAAATCGCCGCCAGCGCATCGCTGCCCAATTGGCCAATGAAATACGCATCCACGAGGCCGATCGACATGATCGCTGCCACGCCCACAATCGCGGGCAGGGTCTGGCTGATTAAATGTCCGGTTATGCTGCCGCGAACGAGCTTTGCCGATGAATTGTCGGGGGCGGTGTCTTCATCGCTCATTACAATCGCTCGCCTAGCCGCGCGTCTGACCGTTGGCAAAGCCAAAACACGCCGAAATGCTTGTGCAGCGCCCTATCTGCGTGCGATATAGGCTTCAAAGACAGACAGAGGCAAAGGATTCCCGATCATGGCAACGCAGCTGAAACCGACAATCGAATGCAGCAAGGAAGAGTGGCAGGCACGCCTCGACCTTGCGGCATGTTACCGTATTTTCGATCATCTCGGCTGGTCAGAATCGATCTACAACCACATCTCTTTGAAAGTGCCGGGTGAAGAGGATACGTTCCTGATCAACCCGTTTGGCCTGCTCTATGACGAAGTGACCGCTTCGAACCTCGTGAAGATCGATGTCGAAGGCAACAATGTCGGCCCGTCGCAATATATGGTCAACAAAGCTGGCTTCACCCAGCATGCCTATTTCCACAAACATCTGGGTGAACGGGCGGACGCAATCTGCCACGTCCACACCACCGCAACGATGGCCGTATGCAGTCACAAAGACGGCCTGATGCCAACCAATTTTTATGCCTGCAATTTCCAGGATCAGATTGGCTATCACGATTTCGAAGGCGTAACCGTCCGCGAAGAAGAAGGTGAGCGTCTAGTCGAAAACCTTGGCGATCACACAATCCTGATGCTGCGTAATCACGGCCCTGTTGTGATGGATAAATCGATCCAGGGCATGTTCGTGAAGATGTGGGCGCTTCAGCGCGCCTGCGAAATTCAGGTTGCGACCGTCGGCATGGGTAAGCCGAATGTTGTGTCGCAAGACGTCGTCGATGTGCACCAACGCGATCTGTCTGTGATGCAGGCACAAGGCGGCGCGGGCGTGTTCGATTTCGAAGCGTGGAAACGCCGGATCGACCGGATCGACACAACCTGGCGCAGCTGATCCTGATTTCACATCACAGTTAGGATGCGCTTATGCCGCGCATGACCGTTAATGATCGTCCGGTCGAGTTTGACCTCGATGCCGATATGCCGCTGCTCTATGCGCTGCGTGAGGCTGCGAACCTCACCGGCACGAAAAGCTGCGGCGGCGGTGACTGTGTGGGCGCGTGTATGGTGCTCGTTGATGGCACAGCGCTGCGATCATGCCGGATCACGCTGGCAGAGGCCGAGGGGCGCTTCATCACCACCATCGAAGGGCTAAGCCGCGATCGTTCGCATCCGGTGCAGCAGGCGCTGGTTGGCGCGCAAGCGATCCAATGCGGATATTGCACACCGGGCATTGTGATCGCAGCAGCGGGATTGCTGCAACGCAATCCAGCCCCGAACAAGCAAGAAATCGAGGCGGCGATCACGAATTTGTGCCGCTGCGGCGTCTACCCGCGGCTGGTAGATGCCATCCAGCGCGCTGGTCGCGTGATGCAGCGCGGCGAAAGCATCAGCGCAGCGCCTGCGCCTGGTATTAGCGCGGAGGATGCGGCCGCCACAGTTCCAGCCTTGCGGCCTATCCCTTCTGAAAGCGACGAAGACGGCTCCTAGAACCGGCCCGTCAGGGCAAACCTCGCATTAAGCGGCGCACCGACGGTGGCCTGATGCGTGGCGTGGCTGTTCGGGAAATACAGCGTGTCCGTCAGGTTCTCGACATTCACTTGCAAGCGGAACCGGTCGCTGATGTCGAAATACGCCGCTGCATCGATCCGCGTGTAAGCAGGCAGCACGGCGGTGTTGCCATTATTGATGAAGCTTTCATCCTGATGTGTTAGGCCAAAGCCCACACCGATCCGGTCAGTCACCTCGATATTGTTCCAGACAGAGAACATGTTTTCGGGCAGTTCGCGCGGACGTAGGCCAGTTGGCCCGGTGCGGTTCACCTGTTCCCCGCCGAGGAAACTATAGCCCGCCGATACAAACCAGCCATCGGTCACTTCGCCCTGCAATTGCAGCTCAAAACCGCGAATACGGGAATCGATCACATCAAGCGTGGCGGGGTCATTGTCATTGGGTTGCGGAGAGCTTTGCTCGATCTCGAAAATCGCTGCGGTGAGCGAGAGTCCTTGCATGAAGTCCCACTTCAATCCCGCTTCGAGGTTAGTGAAGGTGTCGGGCGCCAATGCGTCATTATTGCCGTTGATATTGGCAAATTGCTCGCCTGATCGCGGCAGGAAGCTTTCTGAATAACTCGCATAGATTGAGACGTTTTCAGCAGGTTTCAGGATCGCGCCGCCGCGCGGGGAAAATTCCTCATCCTTGCGCGTGCGCAGTTCGCCAGCGGGGACATTCAGAACTTCGATATCAAAACTGTCAAAGCGCCCGCCGATCACGACGTTCAGCCAATCGGTCAGCTTAATCTCGTCCTGAATATACAGCGAGATGACGTCGATCTCGACTTGCGTGAAGTCGTTTAGGTCAGCCGTGAAATCGTTGGTTGTCGTCTGGCCAAGCGCGTTCACGCCGACATTATTGAACAAGTTTAGCGGGCGATTGATCGCAAAAATCTCATTGTCGTCCTGCGTCTCGCTCCAGAATGAATTGAACCGGTTCTGATCGGAAGAGGTGCTGATAAACTCCCCGCCGACAAGCAGCGTGTGCTCGATCGCACCGGTTTCAAATTCGCCGATTAGGTTGCCTGACAGGATCAGGTTTTGGCGCTGTGTGTTGTCGATATAGCCATCCAGCGTCACGACCCCCGGCGTGTTCGCCTGATCATAACCGGATGCGTATTGGTTGGCATAGACCTTGTCATAATCGCCGTAAAACGCGCTGAAAACGCCTTTTACATCGCTTGAAAATTCATGCTGCAAATTGGCCCGCAGCAGATGCGCTTCGAGCGTTGTGAAGTTCTGTTCCGCATCGCCGAACACGATATCTTTAAACGCTTCGACCGGACGGCCATCGCTGCCGGTTGGTATGCCGCGATCCACAAATCGTTCGTGATTGGCATATTCATAGGACAGGTCGAGGATCGTATCGTCGGTGAAGGCAAACCGTACTGTGGGGTTAAAGCCGATGCGTTCGCCATCATAGAAATCGCGATGATTGGCGAGGCTTTCATAGGATGCGTTCACGCGCACAGACACGCCGGTCGCTGCGGCTAGGTTGATGTCGCCCTGAATGCTGGTTTCGCCGAATGTGTCGACGGCGATCTGGCCGCCGCCAAATGTCTCGCCGGTCACGCCTTTTTTGGTGACGCGGTTCAAAATACCGCCAGTGCCGCCGCGCCCGAACAACAGCGCGTTGGGGCCGCGAAGAATTTCGACCTGCTCAAGATTGTAGAGACCGCGGTAATATTGAACATCATCGCGAACACCGTCGATGAAGAAGTCAGCGGTTGAACGGACGCCGCGAAACACGATCGCGTCGCGGTGGCCTTCGCCTTGTGATGTGTTCACACCCGGAGTGTAATCGACGATCTGGCCGATGCTGGTAAAGCCGCGTTCCTGAATGTCTTCCTGCGTCGTAATCGTCACCGATTGTGGCACGTCGAGGATCGGCGTCGGGGTCTTTACCGAGTTAAGTTGGTCGCTGTACAAAACATCGCCGCGCACCGTGATTTCGCGATCTCCGTATGCATCTGCCTCCGCGCCGTTTTCAGCGGTATCTTCGGCAGTATCCGGAGCGTTTTCGGCCATGGCTGGGAATGCGATTGCCGCACTGCCTAGCATCAAAACCGAACGCGAAATTTTGTGAATCATTAAGAGGTCCTTCCGTCTCTGAAAACAGCGCTATTGCAACTAACTCGCAACTGCAAGCGGGAAATTGAGAATTATTCGCAATTAGAGTTGCGTGTGGCGAAACGGTCGTTCTCGCGCTATCGTTGAGCGCAAAGTTCAATCGGAGATTCCCCATGAAAGCGACCATCTGGCACAACCCGAAATGCGGCACCTCGCGTAAAACGCTGGCTATTCTGGAAGAAGCGCCGGGTGTTGATGTGACAGTGGTGGAATATCTGAAGACACCGCCGAGTCGTGACAAGCTTGCGCAGCTTTATGCCGATGCCGGGATCACCCCGCAGCAAGGGCTGCGCATTCGCGGAACCGATGCAAAGGATCGCGGCTTGCCGGAAGCCGATTCGGACACGGTGCTGGATGCGATGGCGGCAGAGCCTGCCTTGATCGAGCGTCCGTTGGTCGAAACCGAAAAAGGCGCAGCGTTATGCCGCCCTCAAGACAAAGTCCATGACCTGCTTTGATCAGCGTTTTACTCGAAGGTCTCGCGGTCGGTCGTCAGCACTTGATCGCTGGCTAAGCCTTTCCAGCCGAGCGCAAAGACAGCAAGACATAAGGCGATGATTAGGCCGAAGCCGAGCCAGTCGCTGATATTGTAGAGCCATACGCCGAGCGCTGGCGCGTAAATAAAGCTCGCCCCGGCAACGCTTGCGACCACGCCGGAGGCTTGGCCTTGCTCGGCCCGCGTGACCGCGAGAGATGTGCCTGCTGTCGTGCCCGGGCGGAACAATCCAAAACCGAGCGAGGCAATCGAATATCCGAGGGCGATCAAATGCAGTTCCTGCGCCGCGCCCAATATCGCCGCACCTAGGGCTGCAACAAGAATGCCGGATAGGGTCGCGGCTCTTGGCCCCATCTTGAAACGCGGGATCAGGCCCCACTGGGCCAGCAATGTGGCAAGCGCGCCGAACATCAATACCAGCCCAACCGGCCCCGCTCCCTCTGCCGGGCTGTCGCGCAGCCCAAGCCGGTCCAGCACCAGAAATCCGGAGATGCCGAGGATCATCGCCTGCGCGTGTCCGCCAACAAGGCCCGCGATCACCCACGGGCGGAGTCGCGGTTCAAACCAGCGCAGACGGCGTGCCTCTTGATCACCGTCTCCACCTTCATCCTCAACGTCATCATCATGATTGCTGTCCGATGGAGCACCCGAACCACTCGCATAAGCGGTGGTCTGCCCGCGCGCGGCGAATTGCGGTTCGTCATTGGGAAGGCGCAAGCGTAGGATCACCAAAGCGACCAGACCAAGCAGCGCGAAACTGATGAAAGGGCCGGTCAGCCCAAGGCCTAGAAATGGAAAGATAAGCAGCGGCGCGAGGGCAGGGCCGATCACTGTGCCGAGCCCGAAACTGGATGCGATCAGCGACAGCGCCTGTGTCCGCTCTGCGCGCGGAGTGCGCGAGGCAACGTAGGCTTGAACAGCAGGCGGGGCCGCGCTGCCAAAACCGCCATAAAGGCTGCGCGCGGCAGCAAAGGCGATCAGCGCCCAGAACGCCGTGAGCCAACCCGATAGGCCCGCCCATAACACTGCACCGCAGAGCGCCATCGACACTACAAACCCGATTAAGCCCAGCGCCATCATCGCTTTACGGCCGCGCCGATCCGATCTGCGCGCCCAGATCGGGGCGCAAATGACCCAGAGCAACGCAGACCAGCTGTAAGCGAGGCTGATCCAGACATCGCTGACTTCGAGAGCGGTGCCAATCGACGGCATGACCGATTGCATCGCGGTGTTGCCCGCTGCCGTCACCAGCATGACTGTGAACAGCAACGCCATCCGGCCGTTCGAAATCGCCTTGTGCGGGGTCTTGTTCAAAGAGGTGCTGGCGGGTTCCATCGTATGAGACCGCTAAGCCAGCGCATTGGCACTTGCAAACGGATATGCTGTCTGCGACGTGACCTTACGTAAGGTAAACTTGATCCGGGCTGCGGCCTTTGGGAGGGATGATGTCAGGCAATATTTCTGCAATCGGCAAACGTTTGGGCCTCCGGTCACGCTGGCGCCGTTATGCCGATCAATGGTCTGTTTTCTTTCGCGGATTCATCGAACATCCGCGTATGGTTGGCTCAATCATCCCTTCGTCCCGCTTCACCATCGCAAAGATGCTGGAACCGGTTGATTGGGGCAAATGCGAAGTGTTTGTCGAATACGGACCGGGGGCGGGCACATTCTGCCATCCGGTGCTCGAAAAAATGCGCGGTGACGGGGTGTTGATCGTCATCGACACCAACCCGCTTTACATTGATTACCTGACTCGCACGATCCGTGACAAACGGTTCCACGCAGTCCTTGGCTCAGCCGAAAATGTCGAGCAAATCCTTCGCGATCTTGGCGGAGGCAAGGCGGATTACGTTCTTTCAGGACTGCCTTTTTCAACCCTGCCAGATGGTGTCGCGCCAGCAATCACAAAGGCAACGCATGACATTCTAAAGCCGGGCGGTGGCTTCCTCGCCTATCAATTCACATCGGCGGTGCGTGATTACTCGTTGCCGCTGTTTGACCGGATCGATGAAGGGTTTGAATGGCTGAACATCCTGCCATGCAAGCTCTATTGGGCGTGGAAAGCGCCGTAAGCCTTACTCGAATGTAGAGGTGGCTTCCGCCTCGTCCGTCCCTGCAAGTTGATTGTAGATCGACACGGCCAGCGCGCATTGGCCGATACCAACGATCACGCCCATCATGCCATTGGTCAGGCCAAGGATCAGTTTGGAGGCCACTCCGCCTCCGGCCAATGCAGCGACCACGCCGAGTACGCCGGTGATCAACAGCGAGATGACGACATAAGCGATCACCAACATCGCCCAGAAACCCATCACGCGCCATTGATGCGGTCCCGTCAGATCCCACGATCTCTTCATCGCGGCGAGCGGGTTCAGCATGTTTTCGATCATCACGGCCGGCATTGTCATGGAAAGGCGCGTCATCAAAAACACGGCAACTGCGACAATCATAATCGGTGCGATCGCGCCAAGAACGGTCGCGCCTGTTGCAGCGGCAAGCATTGTGAACGGGATCACCACCACAATCGATGCGAGCATATAGGCGATCATAAAGATGAAGAATGCCGCGATGATGCTGGGCATGGACTTTGCGCCTTTGCCCAAAGCCTCACCCACCGTGGGGCGGCCGCCGCCCATCAGGGCAACCATCGCGTTATATCCGACAAACTGGATCAGCATGACAGGCAAGCTCCATGCGAGCACCGGCGCAAGCAATTCAAACATCTGCTCTGGCGTCATGTCAGGATTGGCATTCGGATCGAAAAGCTGATCCATACCCGGAACGACCAGATAGATTGCGACTGTCGGCAACAGCAGAAACAGTCCGGCAATCACCGCTAATAGCGAGAAGTTCTCGCGGGCGAGAACCATGGCCCGTGACCAAGCGGCGTTCATATCGAATGGCATGCGGATCCCCTTAGTGCGGGCCTAATCATGCTGGCGCCGCTTATCCCTTGATATCGTGCTGCAATGCCCCCACCAAGACCCTATGGCAAGTTCCGCCCCTTCTGCATCCACGGACCGTCCGATTGAGTGGCAACGCGATGACGCGCAGGTGCCGTACCGCGAAGCGTTATCCGCGATGGAAACGCGCAATGCGGCGATTGCGGCGGGCGACGCGGATGAGCTGATCTGGATGCTGGAACATCCGCCAGTTTATACCGCCGGAACGAGCGCTGACATCAGCGAACTGGTCGATCCACGTTTCGAAGTGATCGAGGCGGGGCGCGGCGGGCGATATACCTATCATGGGCCGGGCCAGCGGGTGGGCTATCTCATGCTTGATCTGAATAAGCGCGGCAAAGATGTGCGCTGCTTTGTCCATTCGATTGAAGGTTGGGTGATCGACACGCTTTCCGATTTCGGAGTTGAGGCATGGCGTGCCGAGGGGCGCGTGGGAATCTGGACGCAGGATATCGACGGGCGCGAGGCCAAGATCGGGGCCATCGGTGTGCGCGTACGGCGCTGGGTCACGATGCACGGCTTTTCCGTCAATCTTGACCCCGACCTGTCGCATTTTGGCGGTATTGTTCCGTGTGGGATTGAAGAGTTCGGCGTGACCAGTCTGGCTAAACTCGGTAAAGCTGTGTCTCAGGAGCAATGGGATGCGGCCCTGATGGCGCGTTCTCAGGAATTTCTTGACGCGCTCGCCAAAACCGGGCGAGGAGCCTGCGCAACATGACGCTCAAACCACTCTTTGCTCTCGCCCCTTTGGCCCTGCTCGTTGCATGCGGCGATCCTGAACCCGAGGCCGAAGTTGCTGCCGAAGAAGGCGGCGAGGTCGCCGGGAATGTTCTGGGTGGCACGATCAGCGATGACATGATCCCGCTCGATCAATTGACCTCGACATCGCCTCCAGCGGAGCGAAATGTATCCAGCGAAGACGGCGCTTCGAGCAGTGAACCTGCATCCGCGCCCGCGTCGACGCCGCAGCCTGAGGCCGAAAGCCAAGAGGCCGAGCCAGCTGCTGCTGACCCGGCCCCTCCTGTTGCGGCTCCTCTGGAGTAGGTTTAGGCTGCGCTTGCCGCGGCCTGCTCTTCTTCCATCGTTGGATAATCGACGTATCCTTGAGGGATCGGGAAGTACCAGCTCTTTGGTACATCCACGTTTGGATTGAAGTCTGCACCCGCCGCGATCCGTTTTTCCAGATCAGGGTTGGAGATATACGGGCGGCCAAAGCTAACGGCTTCGCAGCGACCGCTGGTTACATCATCATCGGCTTCCTGCGCGCTGTAATCCGAATTCAGGATCAGCGGGCCTGTGTAGTTTGCGCGGATCACCGCGTCTTGCTTGGGCACATCGGTGCGGCCGAAAGTGCCTTCTGGGCCGGGCTGACGCAGTTCGACAAACGCTACGCCCAATTCTTCGCAGACCTTGGCCGCTGCGCCGAAGGTCGCGACCGGATTGCTGTCATCGGCTCCTTGCGAATCGCCGTTCGGCGAAAGGCGGATGCCGACGCGGTCCGCGCCCCAGACATCAATGATCGCTTCGAGCACTTCGCGCATGAAACGGGTGCGGTTTTCCGGTGAGCCGCCATATTCGTCGGTACGCAAATTGGTGTTGTCGCGTAGGAACTGGTCGACCAGATATCCATTCGCGCCGTGCAATTGCACGCCGTCAAAACCAGCTTTCTTGGCGTTTTCGGCTGCACGGCGATAATCGCCGATGGTGCGATCAATATCTTCCTTCGTCATGGCGCGCGCCGTGACATAGTCCTGCTTTCCTTCGGGTGTGTGCGCCGCTCCGGGTGCCTTTGTTGCGCTTGCAGAAACGGGCGGCTGGCCGCCTAGGAAATGCGGATGGACGATCCGGCCCATATGCCAAAGCTGCATCACGATCATGCCGCCTTTGTCATGCACGGCCTTGGTAATCGGCTTCCATGCTTCGGTCTGTTCATCGCTCCAGATACCGGGAGCAGACGGCCAGCCAAGCCCTTCGACACTGATGCCAGTTGCCTCGGTCAGGATCATCCCTGCGCCCGCGCGCTGCTCATAATAGGTCTGCATCATCGCGTTCGGCGTGAACATGGGGTCGGCGGCGCGGCCGCGCGTGAGCGGGGCCATAAAGATACGGTTCTTCGCCTCAAGCGCGCCCATTGTGAGCGGCTGGAACAGAACGTCATGCATGGGCGGAAATCCTCTTATCAGTTTCAATCGACTATTCACTTGGAGATGATGAGGCTACGGCGCAAGCATGGAAAATGACGGCGCCTCCCAAGAAAAGCTGTTCGATATGCGCGGCGCGCTGCTGCTGGCGGCGCTGCTGGGCGGAAATATCGCGCTTGCGCTGGGGCCGTGGCTTGTCCGTCTGACGGATACAGGGCCGGTGAGCGCGGCGTTCTGGCGGCTGTTTCTGGCGCTGCCGTTTCTCATCGTCTTTGCGCATGTGACCGGACAGAAGCTGTCCGGCATGCCGCGCAAGACGCTGCTGCTGGTCGCGATTGGTGCGTTCGCCTTCGCCGGAGATCTGGCCAGTTGGCATATCGGGATCGGCATGACGCGGCTGGGCAATGCGACCCTGTTCGGCAATGCGGGGTCGATCATCCTGCTGTTCTGGGGCTTTATCATCGCGCGCATGATGCCGCGCGGGGCCGAGTGGCTGGCGATTGTCTGCGCGCTGGCGGGGGCAGGCATATTGCTTGGCCGGAGCCTAGAGATTTCAGCTGAGACATTCGCGGGCGACCTGTTCTGCATCGCCGCAGGGCTGCTCTACGCGGTCTATCTGCTGACCTTGCAAGGCGAGCGCGCAAGGTTCGGATCGTGGAGCCTACTGGTGTGGGTGAGCATATTTGCATGCCCCGTCCTGCTCGGCATTGCACTGATCCTCGGCGAACCCGTTTTACCGACCAATTGGACGCCGGTGATCGTGCTGTTCATCACAAGCCAGCTGATCGGGCAGGGGTTGTTGGTCTATTCGCTAGGCCACTTCCCGCCGCTGATCATCGGACTGGCGCTGCTGACCCAACCTGCGATTGCGGCGGTGATCGGGTATTCGGTGTTTGGCGAAGTGCTTACTCCGCTGGATATTGGCGGGATGGTGCTGTTGGGGAGTGCGCTGGTTGTCGCGCGGGCTGCGCAAAGAAACGCGGTGGCGAGCGCATCAGCGAACCGACCTTAGCCGCCCAAGACTACTCCATCGTCGGCCATTTGCGGCGCTACTTGATCGCGCAATAGAGACGCAATTTCTGCAAGCGTAATTGTGAAGACGCCCCCATTCGCCTCCGCCCACGTTTGCTTGCCTTCATGATAGTCAGGAAATTCAACGTCGGGCGACATTTGGACAGTAACGGAGGCGTCTAAAGTCTCGCGTGAAACCGGAAGATGGCTGATCTCAATCGGGTCACTGACGTTCGGTATTTGAATGCCAATCATTGAGATATGATAAACAATCATTGGATCGTCTTCGGGACCGATTTGATCAACCTCTTGAATCTTGATCAATGAACCTGCGTCAGCTTCTGTGGTGCTGTAAGCCCAAACTTGCCCCGCCTCATAAGGCCTGTCTTGAGCGTGCGTAGCAGCGCTTATCGTGACCGAGGCTAGCAAGGTGAGTAATGCGGCCCAAAGACTAGTCCGCACTGAACGGCACCTTGCCCAAATCACCCAAGCCTACAGTGCCGCCGGCCATTCCGAGCATCCGGTCGAGGCTTTCTTTTGCCTTAAGGCGGATGTCTTCCTCGATCACGATCTGTGGCTCCAGATCGCGCAAGGCGGTGTACATTTTCTCCATCGTGTTGAGCGCCATGTAGGGGCAAATGTTGCAGTTGCAGTTTCCGTCCGCGCCCGGTGCGCCGATGAAGGTTTTCTCGGGCAGCGCCTTTTCCATCTGGTGCATGATGTGCGGCTCGGTCGCGACGATTAGAGTGTCGCCTTCGAAACTTTTCGCAAAAGTCAGGATCGAGCTGGTCGAGCCAACGTGATCGGCGTGATCGATGATTGCAGGCGGGCATTCCGGGTGCGCGGCGACAGGCGCGTTGGGGTGCTGTTCTTTCAGTTTCAGCAGCTCGGTTTCGCTGAATGCCTCGTGCACGATGCACACACCAGGCCATAGCAGCATTTCGCGATCAAATTTGCGCGAAAGCCAGCCGCCCAAGTGACGGTCCGGACCGAAGATGATTTTCTGATCAGCCGGTATCTGCTCAAGAATCGTCTCCGCGCTGGAGCTGGTGACGATGATGTCGGATAGCGCCTTCACCTCTGTCGAGCAGTTGATGTAGGTCAGCGCGATGTGATCGGGATGCGCTTCGCGGAAAGCCTTGAACTTCTCCGGCGGGCAAGAATCCTCAAGGCTGCAACCTGCATCCATATCGGGCAGGATCACGATTTTCTCTGGCGAGAGGATTTTGGCGGTGTCGGCCATAAACTTGACGCCGCAGAACAGGATAACGTCCGCATCGGTTTCCGCCGCCTTGCGCGACAGTTCCAGACTGTCGCCCACAAAGTCGGCGATATCCTGAATATCGGGCGTCTGGTAATAATGCGCGAGGATCACGGCATTGCGCTCTTTACGCAGGCGGTGGATCTCCGCGAGCAAATCGTCGCCCGATGGGATTTTTGTCTCGATACTCATGGCTTTGATCCCGCTTTTAAGTGTGCGCGTTAAATAGGTCTTTTTCGCAGATTTGCGAGCCAGGCTGTGCTAGACGACGTCAGGGGAGAGACACAAGATGTATCAGCTCGAATTGCACGAAGCCTATTGCCCGGCTCAGGCGGACACCGAATATCGCGAACGCACGATTGAAGAGGTGCTGCGAGGGCAGGCTGCGGAGCGAGGTGATGCGACAGCTTTGCGGGAGCTGCTCGCAGACGGATCAATCGGGCGAGAGTGGACATTTGCCTCTCTGCTTGCCGATGCAGAAAAGTGTGGACGGGCGCTTGCCTCGCGCCATCCTGCGGGCACACGGATCGCGATCATGGGTGGCAATTGCCCCGAATGGGTGCTGGTTCAATTGGGCGCGGCGATGGCGGGGCTCACCATTGTCACCGTCAATCCTGCCTTCACTCCGCGAGAGGTGCGGTACGTGCTCGAACAATCGGGATCGGGCGCGGTCTATTATCAGCCCAATGTGCGCGGCACGGCTTTGCGGCCTGTAGTGGACGAGGCCGCCGCTGGCCTCGCGGCGCACGATCATATTATCGACATTGAGGATCACGGCGAGCTGTTCGCAGGCGCAGGCGACGGGGAACTGCGTCCGACCAAGCCACATGACATTGTGATGATCCAGTACACATCGGGCACCACGGGTTTCCCAAAGGGCGTCCTGTTGCATCAGCATGGTCTGGTGCAGAGCAATGCAGACGTGTTCGCGCGCTGGAATATCACCACCGGCAAAACGGTGACTTGCCCGTTCCCGCTGTTCCACACCGCGGGCAGCGCGGTTTGCGTGCTGGGCTGCATCGCGCAGGGCGCAGTGTTGCTGCTCGTCTCAGTGTTCGATCCGGTCGCCGTGGGCAAAGCCATAGAGCGCGAAAAACCCGAAGTTGTTGCTGGAGTCTCGACGATGATCTTCGCGATTATCGAAGCTGCGAAGGCAACCGGTACGGACGTATCCGGCGTAGAAACTGTGATCAGCGGCGGCGCCATGGTGCAGCCAGAACTGAACCGCGCGGCACAGGACGTTTTTGGAGTGCCCATCCTGATCGTTTACGGCCAGACCGAAACTTCGCCGGCGATTACTGCGGCTTGGCCGACAGATACAGGATCAGACCTGACGGACACGATTGGTCAGCCATGCTCCCACATGGAAGTCTCCATCCGTTCGCCTAATGATAATTCCATCTGCGCGCCGGATGAGCAGGGTGAGATTTGCATGCGCGGTTTCAATATGATGACGGGTTATAACGACAATCCGCAGGCCACAGCAGAGACAATTGATGCCGATGGCTGGCTGCACACTGGCGATCTCGGCACGATGGATTCGCGCGGTTATGTGAAGATCACCGGCAGGGTGAAAGAGATGATCATTCGCGGCGGCGAGAACCTGTTTCCGGCCGAGATCGAGGCGGCGCTGCTAGAGCATCCCGCCATTGCCGAAGTCGCCGTTGCGGGCGTGCCGGACGAAAAATGGGGCGAGATCGTAGCCTGCTTTATGCGCTTGGCCGAAGGCGCTGCGCGGCCCGAGGAGGACGAGCTGAAAGCCTTCATCCGCGAGCGGCTGTCCCCGCAGAAAACACCAGCGCATTGGGTGTGGGTGAGCGAATTCCCGCTGACCGGATCAGGCAAGATCCAGAAGTTCCAGCTTGCCGAGAGCTTTGCTAAAGGCGAACTCGAAACATTCTGAGAATGCGTCTGGCGGATGCTTGGTGCGCGCCGATAATCTAGAGGAAGTCTTCTATGTCAGTCCTAAAACTCGTGTTCTTTTCCGTTGTCATTCTGGGTGTGATTGGAATGATCGGCTTCTTTGCCCTCGGTCTTTCGTCACAAAATGGTTCGGCGCCCGGTCTCACCGATGGGCGTCTTGCGTCTTGCCCGAGCTCTCCAAACTGCGTGAGCAGCGAAGAAGGGACGGCTGCGGATAAGAATGTTGAGCCATTTCCGCTTGAAAGCTGGAGCGGACTACCGGACGCAGTTGCCTCGATTGGCGGTACTGTCAAAGCAACAGAAGAGGCCTATTTGGCGGCGGAGTTCAAATCGGCGACCTTCGGCTTTGTTGATGACGTCGAATTTCGCAAAGCAGACGATGCTGTGCAGGTACGCTCTGCCTCGCGTGTGGGCTATTCAGATGCCGGAGCCAACGCTGCGCGTGTCGCGAAGCTGCGTGAAGCTCTTAACGAATAGGGCTAGCCCGCCAAACTTCCCCGTCCAACGACGCCATTCCGCGCTTTTCCAAATCGAGAAGATGCGCGGTTACGCTCATCTCGGCGGCGCCTATCAGGCGTTCGTCCAGCCCTTTATACATTGCTGGAATGAAGGCTGAGACTGTGCGCGGTTCTTCGCCCATCAGGCGCAAAATCTGGTTTTCGCGCTGGCGGCGGTGACCGATCATTCCGCGCACCAATTGCTTTGGCTTGGTGATCGCGGCGCCGTGGGCCGCGTGGTAAACCGTGTCATCGCGCGCCTGCAATTTTTCGAGGCTCGCCATGTAGTCGCCCATGTTTCCGTCCGGCGGGATCACGACGCTGGTGGACCAGCCCATCACATGATCGCCGGTGAACAGCGCGCCGCTTTCTTCGAGCGCAAAACACAGGTGATTGGAGGTGTGACCGGGCGTTGCCACCGCTGTCAGCGTCCATCCGGTTCCGCGCATTTGCTCGCCATCTTCCAACACGCGGTCCGGTGCGTAAGTCGTGTCGAAGGCCTCATCGGCGCGGGGCAGATCGGTTTTAAGCACCAGCGGCGCACAGCCAACAATCGGCGCGCCTGTCTTTGCGGCCAAAGGCGCAGCGGCCGGCGAATGATCGCGGTGGGTGTGGGTGCACATGATCGCTGCAATTTTCGCCTCACCCACCGCGGCCATGATCGCATCGATATGCGCAGGATCATTCGGGCCGGGATCGATCACCGCAACATCAACATGCGCGCCGACCACATAAGTCTGCGTTCCCGTATAGGTATAGGGTGAGGGGTTGGGCGCGAGTACACGCCGCACCAGCGGTTCCAAATGTTCGGCCTCGCCAGTGGGCCACGGTTTGGGTGGAATGCCTGCCATGCGCTTTCCTATGCAGGGGTGAGCGCAGACTGTCGAGGTTTCGCGCAATCTGCAGCTTGCGATGAGCACGCAAGCGGTTAGGAATGCGAGCGAAGAAGAGAGGGATTATGGCCGACTATATTCTGGTGCTGGACGAAGGCACAACATCCACCCGTGCGATGCTGTTCGCGAGCGACGGCGTGATGGTGGCAAGCGCGCAGCAGGAGCTGACCCAGCATTATCCGCAGGGCGGCTGGGTAGAGCATGATGCGGCTGAGATTTGGGAGAAATCACTCGCCTGTGCGCAAGAGGTGATCCCCAAAGCAGGCGGCGCAGCGATGATCGCCGGTATCGGCATCACCAACCAGCGTGAGACTGTGGTCGCATGGGACATAGAGACGGGCGAGCCGCTCACCCGCGCAATTGTATGGCAAGATCGCCGGACGGAGCCTTTCTGTATCGAATTGCGAGAAGCGGGGCACGAGGCCGATGTGCAAAAGCGCACCGGCCTGCTGCTTGACCCCTATTTCTCCGGCACAAAAATGCGCTGGATGCTCGATAATGTACCTGAAGTTCGCGCGGCTGCCGATGCGGGAACGCTGGCGTTTGGCACGGTGGAAAGCTGGCTGACGTTCAAGCTGACCGGCGGCGACCATATCACTGATGCTAGTAACGCTAGCCGCACGCTCCTGCTCGAACTGGAGGGCGCGCAGTTTGATGAGGGGCTATGCGAATTGCTCGGCGTGCCGCATTCGGCGCTGCCTAAAGTTGTCGATATGTCCGGCGCGCTCGCGGAAACTGAGGTCTCGCTGTTCGGACGGGAAATCCCGATCACGGGCCTCGTGGGCGATCAACAGGCGGCGACCATTGGGCAGGCGTGTCTTGCCCCCGGTCAAACCAAAGCGACCTATGGCACCGGTGCATTCGTGCTGACCAATCAGGGCACTGCTGTGCCGCATTCGGAAAACCGTTTGCTCGGCACTGTCCTGACCCAGATCGGCGGGGAGCGGACTTATGCCATCGAAGGGTCGGTGTTTGTCGCGGGCAGCCTTGTCCAGTGGCTGCGCGATTCTCTTGGCATTGTAGAAGTCGCGAGCCAGACCGAGGAGCTCGCGAAATCCATTTCCGATACGGGCGGTGTCACTATCGTGCCTGCGTTAGCGGGCCTTGGTGCGCCGCATTGGCGGGCCGAGGCGCGCGGTGTGATCACCGGATTAAGCTTCGCCAGCGGCAAAGCCGAATTGGCACGCGCCGCGCTGGAGGCGATGGCGCATCAAACGCACGATCTGGCGACTGCCTTTGCCGCCGATGGTACGCCGTGGGAAACGCTGCGCATTGATGGAGGCATGGCGGCCAACAGCTGGATGGCTCAGGATTTGGCAAATATGCTCGGCGTGACGGTGGAACGGCCCGACTTCGTCGAGACCACCGCGCTGGGCGCAGCGATGCTCGCAGCGGCGGGGGCGGGGCTGTATCCTGATCTGGCGAGCGCCGCCGAGGCTATGCGCGGCAAGCTTAGCCGGTTTGAACCGGACATGGCCGATGACGTGCGAAAAGCGCGTCTGGAAAGTTGGAAGAAGGCGTTATCGGCCGCCTAAGCCGCCGAGCAGGATCAGCGTTGACTTGGGCCGGACTGGCGCAGCTCCATACGCTGTTCTGCCTGTCCCAACTCTCGGCCAATACGATCATGAAACGCGCGGACAGGTGAACCCATCTCATATTGCTGACGCCATGCCCGATCGAGGCGAGCGATGCGGCGATGAAGGGCTTCGGTTTCCGCGATAAGCGCGCGGGTTTCCGCCTCCAGCATTTCAAGCTGCAGCGGGTCAGAGGCGCGATCAGGTGGCAATGCCCCGTGATTGCGCACCTGATTCTCTGTCATCTCACCTGAGAAAAAGGCGCGCTGGTTCAGCAGCCATGCCAGCAGATGCATCATCCGCGTGGTTGTTTTCAGGCCTTCGGTTGAAAGCGCGAGACGGATCATCGCATTCTCACCCGAAACAGGCTCTTTCGTGCCCAGCGCGAATACGGCGCGCACATCGTCGGCAAGGACAAGCGCTTCGCTATAGAGAGCCTCAATAATAGGGCGACTGAGATTGATCGTTGGAACCATAAGTGATCATGGGGCTAGGCCTTGATCGTTTGCGCCGCCATGCCGGTAAGGTTATTATCCCGACAGTATTTTACATTGTCTCCGAGCGGGACAGAATTGGCATTCCGTTTACGAGACAGACTGCTCCATAGTGGCGATAAACCTCTCCGGATCGGAGCGTTCAGGCGATAATATCGGGCAGCAATGTGTCTTCGATAATCGCGATCTGATCCTTCAGGCCCAGCTTACGCTTCTTCATACGGGCGATCTGCAACTGGTCGCTCGATCCCGCCTCGGTCAACGCGGCAATCGCGGCATCAAGATCGCGGTGCTCAGTCCGCATTAGTGCCAGTTTTTTGGTGAGCTCTTGCTCGTTCATCCGGCTTTGCGCCCCTTTATGATGTGCGGCGACCCTTATGGCATAAACCAAAGCGATTCACCGCGCATTTGTGCGTTCCTACCGTTTCACTCAAATGAAGGGCTTTGCAAGTCAGCGTGTCTGTGGTTTCTTAGAAATCGACGGCCCGGCCGTTTAGTGCCGAGTCGTTCCCCCGGGGGCACACCCCCGCGTATCAGGAGAAGACTATATGGCATCGCCCCACGTAAATGCGCTTCAATCCAAACATGCCGGCCTAGAGGCGAAACTTCGCCAGGAAATGGCCCGGCCTGTTCCTGATGCGGGGACGATCCAATCTCTTAAGAAACATAAGCTGCGACTGAAGGAGGAGATTGCCAGCGCCTGACGGGCGCTAAAGGCAAGATCTTCCACCATCCCAGCGGTCCCATTCGCGCCATTCGGCGGCAACATTCGTGTTCGCCTTCGATGACGGCGGTCCGGCTGCGCAATATCGGGCATGCGGGCCGTACTGCATCGCTATGATTTTGCTCGCCGGACTGCTTGCGGGTTCAGCCGCCTCCGCCTAAGCCATAACTGCAATGACAGCTGCTGCATCCGCCAGACAAATCCTTACGCGCCTTCACGAAGTGATGGCCGGGCGCATGCACGCGCAAGGAAAGCTCGACCGTGTGGTCGAGATTGTCGGCGAAAGCCTGAGCAGCGAAGTGTGCTCGATTTACTTGCTCCGCGAGAACATGCTCGAATTGTTCGCAACACGCGGCCTGAATAAAAGCGCTGTTCACGTCACGCGAATGGCAATCGGTGAAGGTCTGACCGGCGTGATCGCGGACAATGTCGAAACGCTGAACCTTGCCGAGGCTAAGGCGCATCCCGATTTTCAATATCGCCCGGAAACAGGCGAGGAGAAATTCCACTCCTTCGCCGGCGTACCGATTGTTTATAGGGAACGCGCTGTAGGCGTGCTGTGCGTGCAGCATGTCGAGCCGCGCCGTTATGAAGATGTCGAGATTGAGGCGCTTCAAACGACTGCGATGGTGTTGTCCGAACTGATCGCCAATGCTGAACTGGTGGACGAAGAAGAGGCACTTGGCCTCTCCATTCAGGACACCGGCCCGCAAACGGTTGGCGGGTTGACGCTCGTCAAAGGTCTTGCCGCGGGCCAAGCCGTCTATCACCAGCCGCGCGTTCAGATCATGCAGGTTATGGCCGACGATATCGAGGCCGAGCGCCAGCGGGTCTACCGCGCGTTTGATAAAATGCGCGAGCAGATCGACAATCTGACGGGTCAGGCCGAATTTGGCGTCGGGGGCGAGCATGAGGAAGTGCTCAAGACCTACAAGATGTTCGCTTATGACGAAGGGTGGTCGCGCCGGATCAACGAAGCCATCGATAGCGGCCTAACCGCCGAGGCCGCGATTGAGCGTGTGCAGCAGCACACCCGTATGCGAATGCGCGAAATTGACGATGCTCTACTGGCAGACCGGATGCACGATCTGGAGGATCTGGCGAACCGCTTGCTTCGGATCGTTTCGGGCCAGCTCGGCACAGCTGCTTCGCAGGGTTTGCGCCGCGATACAATTCTGATTGCCCGCAATCTGGGCCCGGCTGAATTGCTTGAGTACGATCGCCGCCGATTGAAAGGTGTGATCCTCGAAGAGGGCTCGCTCACTGCGCATGTTGTAATAGTTGCTCGGTCAATGGGCGTGCCTGTGCTGGGCCGCGCAGGCGGGGTACGCGGTATTATCCGAGACGGCGATGAAGTGCTGCTGGATGCGACAGCGGCCACCGCCACGGTGCGTCCCACATCATCAGTGGCGGAAGCGTTTGAAACTCGATTTGCCAAGACCCGCGAGAAACAAGCAACCTATGCCAGCCTGCGCGATGTCGAGCCGTTTACGCGCTGCGGCACCCGCATTCAGGTGATGATGAATGCCGGTTTGCGCGACGATATCAGTTCGCTGGCGATGACCGGCGCGGACGGGGTTGGCCTGTTCCGCACAGAATTTCAGTTCCTTGTTTCGGCCACTTTGCCGCAGCGGGAACGCCAGACGCGGCTATACCGCGATGTGCTGGATGCGGCGGGTGAGAAGCCGGTTATATTCCGCACAGTCGATATCGGCGGCGATAAGTCCGTTCCGTATCTCGCATCCGATATCGCCGACAATGATGAGAACCCGGCGATGGGCTGGCGCGCGTTGCGGCTCGCCTTGACCCGTGAAGGTTTGATGAAAGCGCAGGCGCGCGCCTTGCTAGAGGCGAGCGCTGGCCGCGTGCTCTATGTGATGTTCCCAATGGTGTCCGAGCCGTGGGAGTTCGACGCGGCGAAAAAGGTGTTTGACGAACAACTCGCATTCCTGCGCAGCAAGAAAAAGCAGCTACCAGAATCGATCAAATTTGGCGCGATGCTGGAAGTCCCTGCTCTCGCCGAAGTGCTCGACTTGCTGCTCCCCAAACTCAGCTTTTTGTCGGTTGGCACCAATGATCTGACGCAGTTCCTGTTCGCTGCGGACCGCGCAAACCCGAAGCTGGCCGAGCGTTACGATTGGCTCAGCCCATCAATCCTCCGGTTCCTTCGACGTGTCATGCAAAACTCCGTCGGCAGCAATGTCGATGTTGGCGTGTGCGGCGAAATGGGCGGGCGCAGGTTAGAGGCGCTCGCTTTGATGGGCATCGGCTTTCGCCGCTTGTCGATCACTCCCGCAGCGGTCGGTCCGATCAAGGAATTGGTGCGCAAAGTCGATTTGGCAGAAATTTCAGCTGCGATGACGGCGTGGCTCGCCGATCCGTCGATTGATATCCGCACCGAATTGACCGCGTGGGCGTTAGAGCGCGGGATTGACGTCGACTAACGGACCGCTCGGTAAGGTGGGGCGAAGAGTATTTACGTTTACTCGCGCAGCAATTCCTTGACTCGCGGTCTTACAAAGGTTCTCTTCACCCTCAATTAATTCTGAAATCCACGCAAAAGTGGGGCGGGTCATGGATAGCGAGCAAGATAGCGGCAGCGACGAATTGACTGCGACGCCGGAACTGGCGTTGTTG
The DNA here is from genome assembly GCF_947497915.1 of uncultured Erythrobacter sp. Lineage (GTDB taxonomy): Bacteria > Pseudomonadota > Alphaproteobacteria > Sphingomonadales > Sphingomonadaceae > Erythrobacter. Next base: position 333,198 of record NZ_CANMIJ010000001.1, read on the forward strand.
GGCGTGGGTGATCGCCTGCGCGTTGCGCGCGAGGAGCAAGGCCTCGAATTGTCGCATATCGCCGCTGAAACCCGCATCCCTGAACGGCATCTGCAATCAATTGAGGCGGGGTCATTCGACGACTTGCCATCGCGCACCTATGCTATCGGATTTGCACGCACCTATGCTCGGGTAGTCGGCCTAGATGAAAAAGATATCGCCGATGCCGTACGAGAGGAGCTGGCCGAAGGGCAAGGGCGTCAATCTGCGCTTGCGGGCGGAATGGAACCGGGCGATCCCGGCAAATTGCCATCATCGGGCCTTGCATGGTTTGGCGCGCTGGCTGCTGTTATTCTGGCAGTCGGCATATATGCTTTTTACAGCACCTATTTCGGGGCTGGCGACGGACTTGAATCGCTAATCGCGCAAAATGAAGACGAGGAAGCCGCAGCAGCAGAGATTGCCGCTGCGGATGCAAGCGATAATAGCGAAGCTGGGGCGTCGGCAATCGCTGCGTCAGGGAAAGTCGTTTTCACCGCGCAAGACGACATGTGGGTGCGTTTCTATGACGCAAACTACGAAGAGACACGGGAGCCTTTGTTTGAAGGCACCATGAGCAGCGGCGATATGTACGAGCTGCCGCAGGACGCCAATCAGCCGCGCATCAACACGGGCCGCCCTGATGCGCTTGCCATTACGATTGGCGGGCAAGGCGTGCCGAGACTGGCAGAAGAACCAATTGCGATTGGTGATGCTGAAATTTCGGCCGAAGCGCTGCTTGCGCGCACTAGCACCGTCGACGCGGCGTCAACAGCTGTAAATCCGGCCGCGAACTAGGCGCTTTCCCACCGATTTAGTGGCAATCCGGCTCGACTTGGCGGCTGTCAGACGTCACAGATTCGGGTGCCATTCATGCGGGCCATGCCAATAAACGGGCCTGCTAAAACTCTTGCAAAGGCGCGCGGCAGATATCGTCAGTCTGCGTGCCTGCAAAAACGGAGCCAGAGACCTATGAAATTCGCTCTTCGATCACCGTTTACTTCGTCGCTAGCCCGCGCCGCAGGAGCGATTGCGCTCGCCGCGACGGTCGCGACATCACCGGTGCCTGCGATGGCGCAGGACGGCAATCCAGAGGCGCGCCTACGTAAGATGGAAGCTGAAATCCGCGCTCTTCAACGCAACGTCTTCCCCGGCGGCGATGGACGCTACTTCGAGCCGCAAATTTCAGGCGACGGTGCATCTCGCCCTGCCAGCAACAATGCGCCATCGACCACCGCGGTCACCGATATTCTTGCGCGGCTCGACGCGATGGAACTGCAATTGCAGCGCCTAACTGCGGTAAGCGAAGAGAATTCCAATTCACTGTCGCAAATGGAAAGCCGCCTTGCATTGCTCGAAGCTGCACCAGCATCGGGCGCGGGCATCGCAAGCACGGTTGATCCGGCCCAGCCGAATATCACCGAAGCGACTGGAGCCGCGCCGCAGGAAACCGCAACGCCTCCTGCGGCAACGGGGCCGACCGCGGAGCGCTTGGCCGCTGTGCAAGAGATTACAAAGCCGCAAACCGATGATGCTGCCGATGATGAATATTCATACGGTTTCCGCCTTTGGAATGCGGGCTTCTATCCCGAAGCGCGCCAGCAGCTCACCAGCTTTGTTGATCAATACCCCAGTCACTGGCGCGTGACATGGGGCCGAAACCTGCTGGGCCGCGCATTCCTGGATGATGGGATGCCGGAAGAGGCCGCACGCTGGTTCCTGCGCAACTATCAGGCCGATCGCACTGCCCCGCGCGCGCCGGACAGTCTGCTATTTCTCGCTGAATCCATGATCCAGATGGAAGACACGCGCCGCGCCTGCATCGCTTTGGCGGAATTTGGTGAAACCTATCCAGCAGTCGCAAGCGGCCGCTTGATGGACCGTTACGAATCCAATCGCCGCAAAATCACCTGCGAAAGCTAGGCCCTTGGAGGGGCGAGGGCGCTGATTGATACGGGCATCCATCCTGATTTAGTGGCGCGGTTCCGCGCTGATTTGGCGCGTTTCGGCTTTGGCGAGACGCGACTGGGCATTGCTGTATCTGGCGGCCCCGATAGCCTCGCCTTGCTGCTGTTGGCTCATGCCGCACTTGGGCCAGAGAAGATCGCGGCGGCAACGGTTGATCACGGATTGCGCGCGGAAAGCGCGGATGAGGCGGCATTTGTGGCGGACATTTGCGCGCGGCTGGGTGTCGATCACGCTACGTTGAGTGTGACGGTGCCAGAGGGCAATCTTCAATCAAACGCGCGCGATGCGCGCTACCTCGCGCTTGGCCAATGGCATGACGAGGCGCGCGCAGGTGTCCTTGTCACCGCGCATCACGCCGACGATCAGGCCGAAACGCTGTTGATGCGGCTTAACCGGGGCAGCGGCGTTCCGGGGCTAGCGGGTATCCGATCAACCGCTGAAATTCCCGGCTGGGGCGGTACGGTGTTCCGGCCTCTTCTACGCTGGAGCAAGCGTGAGCTTGAGGCGGTGGTTTCCAGCTCCCAGATCGAGCCGGTGCGCGATCCTTCCAATGTTGATGAGAAGTTCGATCGCGCACGTGTGCGGCGTTTTCTGGCTGAGCAGGATTGGATTGACGCGGACGGCCTAGCCGCGAGCGCTGAGCATATCGAGGACGCGTGGCGCGCGATTGAATGGTTTGCAGCAGAGGATTGGGAGACGCATGTCGTGCCCGATTCCAACGATCAGGGCCGCGGTTTTCGCTATTATGCCAATGTGCCGCGAGCGATCGCTATCGAAACAATCTGCCGGATCATTGTAGAGCTGGGCGGAGAGACCTCGCGCAGCGATGCAGCCACAGCGTTCGACCGGCTATGGCAGGGCGACAACGCCTCGCTCGCCGGTGTGCTAGTTGTGCCCGGAACAGAGCAAATCGCGGATCCAGGCGTAACTTTGCGCGTGTGGCGGTTTAGCCCAGAACCGCCGCGCAAAACGGATTAATTCAACCTGAAATCTTGTCGCCGATACCGATCAACGAACCGCGCGTAATCACTACGCGGTCTCCGCGTTTGGCAATCTCGAACAGCTTTTCCGCAAATTGGTTCGGGACACCGATGCAGCCGTGGCTAGCATAGCCATTGAGCACGGGCGAACCGTGGATCGCAATCCCGTCCCATGTCAGGCGCAGCGTCCATGGCATCGGTGCGTTGTTGTATTTCTCGGAGACATTATCCTTTTCCTTGGTCAGGATCGGGAATGAACCGAGCGGCGTCGGGTGTTTTTTGGTGCCAAGCAATGCGACAGCAGTGCCAATTTCGTGTCCGTCACGAAAGACGCTGATCACACGCGCGTCGAGATCGACGGTCATAACCAGTTTACCCTTTGCCGGAGCATTGCTCTCGTCCCAGAACCAATCGCCGTAACGAATGGTGCCTTCGATTGGCAGGATGCTTTTGACGACGAACGGATCGTTCTCGTCATAGGCGGGCGTTTCCTGAACCACAGGCTGAGCGATCATGCGAGCAGCGGGGCTGCGCGGCGGCGCAGTGGCTGGAGCGATTGCAGGCGCGGTTGCGTCTGTGAGGGATGGCATCGCAGGTACTGATACTTCAGGCGTTTCACCAGGAGCAATATCAGCGCCATATGGCGCTGGCAGGCTGGGGTCGACGATGAGGGACCGTCCACCCGTGGTTGGATCAATGCGGCGAATTTCGCTCCGCACTTCCTGAGCAACCCGCTCTACAGCGTCAGCCGCACTGCTGGCTGTCGCCTGCGGGTTGGCGAGAGCAGATGTCCCTACGAGCACGCTCAGAGCGAGCGCTGCGGCAAATTGAGCGGATTTCGTAATCTGTTTCATGCAGAGTTTTATGCCGGATTTTTGCATCAACTGCCAGTGGCTAACCCGCCGCCGTCTCGCGAAGGGACGGGGTGCAGGGGCAAAAGTTAATACGTAAAATTGTGTCGCTGGGCGGCTGCTTGGCCCCCGATCCTTATCCGTGCGCGCCAAACTGGTTGGCAATGGTGATCGAAAGACGCAGCATCAGCGAATAGGCACGCTCAATCGGATCAATGAAATCGCGGCCAATCTGCGCATAGCCTTCGCTGGTCGCATCGGGATAATCTGCCGGTGCATCCATCGCAAAATCGCCGGGAGCAGGGAAATGCGTCGGGAAGGCGCGGCGCATCTGCGCAAGCGCGTCTTCGATCCGCAGGCTGAACACCATTTCCAGCACGTCCTCGCGGCTGATATCATTGGCCCGGCTAAAGACCGGTACGGACACAGCTTTCAGGAAAATGTGCTGCATCAAGGCAAGGCGCACAGACTGCGCAGCCCCGATCATGCGGCGCGTATTCTCACGGCCCGTATCGCGGTTTTCAGCGGGAAGCAGGTCAAATAAGCGGTGAAGCTTCAACGCATCAACCCGCAGGCGCGAGGCAAGGCGGCGATACACTCCTGTGCGGTCATCCTTGGTCAGAAATTCGGCCAAAGTCTCGCAAGCGCCGGACAAATGCGGCTCTGTTCCGCGATAGGGACGGCTGGCCCAATAGGCGGAATTGAACAGTTCACCGTAAGCCGCGACGGTTTTGATGCTGGCGAGGCCGTTGGAAGCGCGGGCGAGGCTGATTAATTGCTGGCCGCGCGGGCTGGCTTCGATCAGGCTGGCGAGCTCTTCGTAATTGCCGTCCGCTGCGCTGCCGATGCCGGAGATCACGTTTACCGGATAGCCAAGCTGTTGCAGCACCGAATTGTGCGGGATCGCACGGATTTGACGCAGGTTCATATCGCGGTCGGCTGAAATGTCCGACTGGCGGCGCGAAACGCGGCTACCGGTGGAATTCAGCAGCCCAAGACCAAACGCCGTGACTGCGCGGGAATAGGTCGAACTGCGCAAATGCTGGCGCTGATGCGCGCGCACTGCGCGGTAGAAATCGAGGCTGATATCAGTACGCGAATAGAACGGATCATCAGCGGCCTCTGCCGTGCTGACCGGCGCGCAAATGATGCGTGACAGGGTGGCTAGCGCCAATTCCGGGCGCGCGAAGAACATGTAACCATCGCCGCCCTGAAAGCTGACCTCAGGCTCTAGCTTGATGCCGGAACTGGCAAAGCGGTGACGCGCCCAGCCGCTCATCGGCCAGGTTAGGCGTTCGTCAAACCCGCCTGGATGGGCGCCGCGGCCCATGCTTTCGCCGTGGGTGTTGAAAATCAGCGCGGCGACATCGCTCAGCTCGTTTTTGGCCATTGCCTGCGCAAAGCGGCCTTGCAGCCGCTCAATGGCGAGGCTGGCCGGGATTTGTCCAACGAAACGGCCAGCATCAGAAAAACCGGTCTGAATGCAGGCACGGCCGCGCAGGCGGACATAGTCGCGGTACTGTTTTTCGGCGCAGAGGGAATCGAGGAACCGCCCGCCATGTTCCAGCGCGCTTTCCGTTTCGAACAGAGGCGATACATCGACCTTGTTTTCAATGCCGAATGCGCGCGCGAAATAGAGCGCGGCGAGCACGGTTGAAGGCTGTTCGCATTCTGCAATCAGCATGCGGATCGGCGTGTCGGCGTCGATATGCTCAAGGATTTGCGACATAGCGAGGAATTGCCGGGTCGCCGTCGAGCTTTCGATAGCGAGGCTGGCAAAGTTGGTTCGCATCGGCTTCTGGCCCGAAAGCATGCGGCGCAGCGTCGCGACCGCGCCCTTGCTCGCAAGATCGAGTTCGGGCGTTTCGTGCATATGGCTGCGAATGGCGTTGTGAAGCTGTTTTGCGTTCACGCGGAAATGGACGTGGCCCATGCCAAGCCCGTCGGCGCGCATGCACGATGCAAGCGTTTTGAGCGCAATCGCCTCATCGTGAGCGGACGCGCTTTGCGCTTCGCTTTCAAGCTTCCCGATGATCGCTTCGAGCGAGGTGAGCTTATCCGGGTGATCATAGGTCAGGCGGTTGGCTGCCTGCGAGAGCGCCTCTGGCTCGCTTAAATCTTCGCCGAAGTCTTCGGCGCTGCGGGCGGCATGATCCGCGCCAAGGCGCAGCGTATCGATCAAGGCATGATCTGCGGCGATCGCTTCCAAATCGTCGGCAAAGCGGCGCAGTCGCTGCGCCTTTTCGGAAAGTCGGAACCGGATCGACGTGTACCATTTGATATCGGTACGCCCGTCCATGTCATAGCCGACCCAGCTTGCGAAGCGGAACGGCAAAGGCGCAAGGTCGAGCCATTTGTCTGGCCAGGTTTTGGCAGCATGGGCCAAAGTCTCTTGAACGATCTTCGCGCGGGCGTCCTGCGCGTTGGCGAGCGCTTTGGTCACTTCGCCATGTTCGTATTCAAGCGAGATCGCGGGACGCGTTGCATCAGCGGCGCAGACTGCGCGGGTTATCGGCGCATCGGTGCTCGCCGCCTCTGCCACAGCTGCCGATTGACCCGGTGTCATCAAGAATGTCGGGTGAGCGGTGAACACGGCGTGCAGGCGCGGGGATTCCCACTGCGCGCGAAAGGCATCGAAATCACTGGCCGTGGCAAGAGCCGCGCCCAGCGCGCTTTGATTGGCCGCTGGTGTTACGGGAGCAACCAGTCGTTGCAATCGCCCAGCGCGCGCTTCTAACCCTGCGCATTCAAGCTCTTCGACAAGCGCCTCAAAAGCGTCGAGGTCGGTCGAGCCGCCTTCAAGCGCCCGCGACAAATCGAGCCCCAATTGAAACACCGGGTTGAACAACGGCGTCTCGCGGGTGCGGGCGTGGAGTTCCTGTAGCCGAGCGCTGAGATCGGCAGTGGATTTAAGCGGCAATGTCATGCGCTGGTCTCTCCGAGATGTTCTTGAGCAAAAGCAGCCACCGCACCGAGCAAGCCGGGCTGAGGGTGCGTGATAAGTTTGACAGGAATGTTCGCCATCAAGCCAGCAAAGCGTCCTTTAGCAGTGAAGCGCGAGGCAAAGCCGGATGCGGTGATCGTGTCGCGAATGCGATATCCAAGCCCGCCTGCGATCACGACGCCGGTTGCGCCTTGAATCAGCGCGATGTTTCCAGCGACAGAGCCAAGCGCGAGGCAGAACCGGTCAACTGCGGCGGCGGCGAGGCTATCAGAGCCATCAGTCCCTGCTGTCCAAATCTCGATATCGCTCGCGTCCTTAACAGCGCGCCCCTCCATCGCGGCCAGCGCATGATAAATGTCGACGATTGCGGGGCCGGATACCACGCGTTCATCAGAGACACGCGTGTGGCGCGCCCGCAGACGGGCGAGTATGGCGTCTTCGATTGCATCAACCGGCGCGTAGTCGCCGTGACCGCCTTCGGTCGCTTGAACACGGTATGTGTCGTCAGGTCGGCGGTAGAAATATGCCACGCCAAGCCCTGTGCCCGGACCCAGCACGCTGATCGTACCGCGGCTCGGCAAATCCTGATCCGGCCCTGCAAGATGCACAAATTCATCAGCAGGCGCGCGCGCCGCAGCGTGGGCTACAGCTTCGAAATCGTTGACGATCACAGACTTGGAACATCCCAGTTTGCTTTCGATCAGAGGTGGACGGATGATCCATGGATTGTTGGTGAAACGGATGACATCAGGCTTTACCGGGCCTGCGACAGCAATCGCCACGCCATCGGGCAGATTGCCGCCCATACGCTCGCGGTAATCTTCCCAAGCTGTCTGGAAACTGGCGTGGTCTTCGGTGTGAAGCGTGGTCGGCTCACCAAGGGTAATACCGCCATCTGATGCGATAGTCGCGATGGCAAAGCGCGCGTGCGTGCCGCCAATATCAACCGCTACGATGTCCATACTTTTACCCATCCTTTAAAGTCCTGCGCTGGCAAGCATAGCCGATGCGCCTTTTTCTGCGCCATCGGCATGTGTTTGCATCATCCGGTACATCTCGCGCCCAACGCCCCATTCGGGCGCTGGATCTGGCGCAGGCGTTCTGTTGGACAAGTCGGCTGTGGTCGAGAGCGAGCCGGTTTCCGCGCAAACTCTGACCATATCTCCATCTTGCAACAGCGAAAGCGGGCCTCCCCCCAATGCCTCTGGCGTACAGTGGATTGCAGCCGGAACCTTGCCCGACGCGCCCGACATACGGCCATCTGTGACAAGCGCGACGGAATGGCCGCGATCTTGAAGCACAGCGAGCGACGGCGTGAGCGAATGCAGTTCCGGCATGCCATTGGCGCGGGGCCCCTGAAAACGAACGACTACGACAATGTCTTTATCAAGCTCACCCGCTTTAAAGGCCGTGACAACATCTGCCTGATTCTCGAACACGCGGCAGGGTGCCTCGACGGTGAAGCGTTCACGCGCGACTGCCGATGATTTGAAGCATGCGCGGCCTAAATTGCCAGTGACCAGCTTCATCCCGCCATCGGCGAGAAACGGATCGGAGGCGGGGCGCAGCATGGCATCATCGCGGCTTTCGCGAACGGGCGACCATGCCAGCGCATCGTCCTCTAACACAGGCTCTGCGGTATAGGCTTCCATCCCGCCATCCCAGACGGTGAGGATGTCGGCGTGGGCGAGCCCTTCGTCCAGCAGCGTTCGGGTGACATAGGACATGCCGCCTGCCGCGTGGAAATGGTTCACATCGCCTGATCCGTTGGGATAGACGCGGGCGAGCAGCGGCACGACGCTCGACAATTCGGCCAGATCATTCCAGTCGAAAATGACGCCCGCAGCGCGCGCCATCGCGGGGATGTGGATCGCATGATTGGTCGATCCGCCGGTTGCCAACAGGCCGATCACAGCGTTGACGATGGCTTTTTCGTCAACGACCTTGGCGAGTGTGCGCTGACTCGTACCCGCCAGTTCAGCAAGCCGGTGAACAGCGGCGCGGTCCAGCGATTGGCGCAGTTTTGTGCCCGGTTGGACAAAGGCGCTGCCCGGAATGTGCAGACCCATCATCTCCATCATCATCTGATTGGAGTTGGCGGTGCCGTAGAATGTGCAAGTGCCCGGCGAATGATAGCTGCCAAGCTCGCTTTCAAGCAGAGCATCGCGGCCAATCTCGCCAGCGGCGAATTTCTGACGGGTTTCCTGCTTTTGCTTGTTTGAGATACCCGAGGGCATCGGGCCGGATGGCACGAATACGGCTGGCAAATGACCAAACCGCAATGCGCCGATCAGCAATCCGGGTACGATCTTGTCGCAAATGCCCAGCGCGGCGATGCCGTCATACATTTGATGCGATAGGGCTACGCCGGTCGACATGGCGATGATATCGCGGCTGATCAGGGACAATTCCATCCCGTCTTCGCCCTGTGTCACGCCATCGCACATCGCAGGGGTGCCGCCCGCGACTTGCGCGGTTGCACCGACTTCGCGGGCGTAAATTTTCATCCGATCAGGATAGCGGCCATAGGGCTGATGCGCGGACAACATATCGTTGAACGCGGTGACGATGCCGATATTCGGTCCGCGGCCCGCCTTCATCGCCGCCTGATCTTCCAGCGCGCCTGCAAAGGCATGGGCGAGGTTTGAACAGGCCACATCCTTGTGCTCAGGCCTGCGATCCGCCTCGCGCTGCATAAGTTCAAGATAGGCGGAGCGGCTGGCGGATGAGTTCTCGATAATCCGCTGGGTAACGCGGTGGATCGTATCGTTGAGCTTAGTCATGCCAGCTTACTCCGTCGCGTTCGGTCAGAGCGATGGCGGCGCTTGGCCCCCATGTGCCCGCGCTGTAAGTTTTTGGTGTGATACCGGCCTCGTCCCAAACTGCACGGATCGCATCAATCCAGTGCCACTGGGCCTCAACCTCATCCCGGCGCACAAACAATGTCTGGTCGCCTTGGATCAGATCAAGCAACAGGCGTTCATAGGCGATCCTGCGATGCTGGCCGACAAATGCATCCGGCATTGTAATCTCCAGCGGCACCTGTCGCAGTTTTACGCCGTCCACGCCAAGGCCGGGCACTTTCGCCATCAGCGACAGAGTGATGTTCTCTTCAGGTTGAATTCCGATGAGAAGCTGGTTCGGCTGCATGCCCGAACCCATTCCTTCAAAAATAGAGTGCGGGACACTGCGGAATTTGACGACAATCTCAGTCACGCGTTCCGGCAGGCGTTTGCCGGTGCGAAGATAGAACGGCACGCCTTTCCAGCGCCAATTGTCGACATGGGCCTTGATCGCGACGAAGGTTTCGGTGTCGCTGTCTTTGCCCAGTTCCTCGTCATAGCCCGGCACGCTTTGGCCATCGACGGCGCCCTTGCGATATTGGCCGGTGACGCTTTCATCCGCGCTGACTTTGCGAAGTGCGCGCAGGGCTTTTACCTTTTCATCGCGCACGGCGGTTGCATCGAAGCTGGTTGGCGGCTCCATCGCAACCAGCGCCAGCAATTGCAGCATATGATTTTGAACCATGTCGCGCATCGCCCCGCTGCCGTCGTAATATCCGACGCGCGATTCCAATCCGACTGTCTCACCCACGGTGATCTGCACATGCTCGATATAATTGGAATTCCAGATTGGTTCGAACAGAATATTGCCAAATCTGAGCGCGAGTAGGTTCTGCACCGTCTCTTTCCCGAGATAGTGATCGATCCGGAAAATCCGGTCTTCGGTAAAGGCATCTGCAACCGCGTCATTGATTGCACAACTGCTGTCCAGATCCGTGCCAAGCGGCTTTTCAAGGCCGATATTTACATGTTCGCCGGTCAAGCCAGCATGTTGCAGGCCTGCGATTGTGGGGCCAAAAAGGCTGGGCGCTGTGGAGAGGAAAATCGCAAGGCCCCCGTCGCCGCCTTCATTGGTGGACGGGCCGACTTTCTCGGCAAGCTCGATATACCCTTCAAGCGTGGTCGCATCGAGAGCCTGATAGCAGAGCCGGTTGAGGAACGTTGCCATGCCTCCGCGCCGTTCGGCTGGTAAAAACGTCTCCAGCGCCTCGCGAGCCATATTACGGAATTCCGCATCGTCCATCTCGCTGCGCGCGGTGCCGACAATCCGCAGATTTGCAGGCAGCAGGCCATCTGCATCAAGCGCGCACAGACTGGGCAAAAGCATCCGCCGGGCAAGGTCGCCGGTTGCCCCGAAAAGTAGCAAACGGTCCGCAGAAATTACCGGTGTGCCCATGCGTGAAGTTCCCTTGGTTCGGCCAAGGCGCGCGGCCTTTGCCCAGAATATCCCAAGGGTTTAGCGCGCCGCGCCGCCAACCTCCATAGCGCTGCATAGCTATTCAAATAATGTCACAAAATCCGCCCGTTTGTCCCATCTGGGATATTCAGCGTGAGCCCCGCGGCCCGTAGTTCGATCTCGCTTCAACGCAGCGGGGGACACGGTGTCGCCCCGCGCAAGCTTTAAAGGATCGTAACATGAAATCTTTGATGATCGCGCTGGCGGGAACCGCGCTGGTAAGTGTGACTGTAACTTCGGGCGTTTTCGGCGCCGAGCGTGTCGAGGCCGCTGGCCCATTCGACAAGCTTAAGAAGAAGGTCAAGAAGGCAAAGAAAGTCGCTCAGGATGTCGATGCAGTGGTAACGGAAGCTGACCGTGCGAACCGCACGAATGGCCGTTCTGTACTCGGTTCTGTGGCAGGTGGCTCAAGCAACGGCGTAGGCCGCTCTGCCGATGGTTCATATTGCAACGCGAACCGCGGAAGTAACTCGAACTCGCCATGCACAGCAAAGGCTCCAGGCCATGTTGGCGGTGCAGCGCCTGCGCCAGCCAAGTTTAAAAGCCAGACGAAATGTGCAAGCCTTGGCCTTGGCAATGCATTCATCGCTGAAGGCGGCAACTACACCTTTAGCCAAGGGATCAGTACCGAGGAACGCTCTGGCCTAATCAACCGCCGCAACGTGAGTGCCGAGAACGGCTGCTATTTTGGCGGTTTGGGTGTTGGCGACGTGCTTTATGTCGAATTCGATCGAGCCAAGTACAAGAAATACGACTATAAAATTCAGTGTGTTTCGTATGACGGCTCTGAGCAGCTCGACAACGTGAATGGTCCGCGGATGGGCAATTACTCAGGCAAAGATGTGATGCTGCACACCGGCAACTCACTCGGATACACGCCCACAGCCAGTGGCAGCAATTCGAGCCGTTCGGGTGCCTATGACAAATATCTGGCAAAGCGCGGCCGCACCATGCTCACGGTGAACTTTGGCGCGCTCCATACCGACAAGTCGGGCACGGATTTCTATTGCCAGTGGTTCAACAAGAACAGCGGTGAAAGCGCGCTCGCATTCTCGTTTCGTCGCGGCCCAGCTGGTTGATCCCCGCAACCTTAAACCTTTGGCCGATGGCCTCGGCCCGGTGCCGGACTGCGATCCCGGGCACCGGACCTCTCGGCGGCTGGCTGGCTTTCTCCCCCAAGAGAACGCCAGTCAGTCGTCGCAACACTCAAAACAATGAATGGAAATTGATATGCGTTTGAAAATTGCAGCCCTCTCGGCACTGCTTGCCATCGGCACTGCGCCGGTTCTCGTCTCACCTCTCGCTGCGCAGGAAAGCTCCAGCGAAGTGTCAAAGGACGGTTCGTGCCCGAAAGGCTTCAAAGCCAGCGGCTCCTCGTGCAAATCCTCCAGCCAGGTCGCGATTGTAAAGCTCAGCTCATGCCCAACGGGCTTCAAAGCATCGGCGAATTACTGCGTTGGCGATAAAGGCGACTATGCCGAAGTCCGCAGCGGTTCGTGCCCATCCGGCCTTAAGGCTTCTGGCAAGTATTGCGTGAAATAAAAACGGCGCTCATACGCCCTTTTTAGGCACCTGATGCCGTCCTGCGACTGGATATTCCGGCTGCGGGGCGGCATTACCGCTTTGATTAAAAGAGATTTTCATGTCGGATGACCATACCGATCAAGAGCTTCAGGCGGTTGTCGCCAAAGCCTATGCAGCCATTGCGGAGCCTGAGAGCTTCGTCCCGCTGCTCAATCAAATGATCGAAGCCGATGAAAAGCTCGGCGGGATCGGTGCGGCGGCCGATATGCATTTCCAGAATGCGGAATCGATCCTTGATAAGGTTTATCCTCTGAAAGAGGCCGATTACACCGCGCTTCATACGCATCTGGAAGCGCGGATCGATTGCGACCTCGCTCTTGATGAGAATATGCGGGTCATCTCGCTCAATGATAAAGTGTTTGAAGGCGACTGGATTGGGCAAGGCGGGTTTGCGCCGGAAAACCTATTCGATCCAGCCCGTGCCACTTTGGATCAGCAACGCCTGCGCGAGGCAAAACAAGGCGATGAGCGGCTGTTCATCAGACTTTTCACTCGGACAGATGACGATTCTGGACGGTGGTTTTGCGCCTTTCGTGCGCCGATTGGCGGAGCGCATGTCATCGCATTGCAGGCCGTCCGATTGCGCTGGGACGACCGTAGCGGCGCTGCGTTTGAGCAGGCGATGGAGTTGACGCCAACAGAAGGCGCCTTGACACGCCACCTCGTCACTGGCGGTAAGCTGCGCGATTTCGCGGAAGGCAGGGGCACGGCGCTGGGTACAGTTCGCAACCAGTTAAAAGCGTTGCAGCGCAAACTCGCGATCAATTCCAAAGAGGATTTGCTGCTGCTTTACGCGGGTTTCATCCACTCGCTCGCGCCCACCGCTGAAACCGCTGAAAGCATTGAGCATGTTTGCCCAAACATGTTCGTCGACCCCGCAGGCGGGACAATTGCGTGGGAAGAATATGGTGATCCGCGCGGCCGGCCCGTGCTGTTTTTCCACGCGCTCGAAGGGCCGCTATTCACGGCGCGAGTCAATGAGGCGGCGCGTGATTTCGGCCTGCGACTGATCGGCCCTTGGCGCCCGAATTACGGCGGGACTACCGGCGGGAAACCGGGTGCGAGTTCGCCCATGGAGTTTGCCGAAAGGCTCCCCGCCTTGCTTGACCATCTGAATTTAGACCGTGTGGTGGCGCTTGGCACTCAGGCGGGTACCCCGTTTATGGCAGCCTTCGTGAAGAGCTACCCAGAGCGTGTTGCCGGCGCGGTCGCGGCTGGGCCGTTCTTCCCGATCGCGCAATCCAGCGACTATGAATTTTTGCAAAAACGCCAGCGCACCCATTTCCGCATTTCGCGCCTGACACCCGCTTTCGCCCGCGTTTATATGCGTGCGATGCTGGCCAGCATGGGTACCGGTGAATTCTATAAATTCGTGCAGGATTACTATGATAACTGCCCGCGCGAACTGGAGACGGTGCAGCAGCCCGAGATGATCCTAAACTTCCGCAAAGCGGCGAATTACGTCTTGCCCGAAGGATCGGATGGCCCGGTGGACACAATGCTAAATTGGTCAGCAGAATGGAGCCATTTGCTGCGCGATATGCCAATCCCGCTGAAAGTGATGATTGGCGGGGCGGACTCCAACGCTTCGCCCGAATTCTCGCGGCTTTCCTGTGAACGCTATGGCTTGGCAGAACCTGTCATATTGCCGGGGGCAGGCAGTTTCTTGATCGCAGACAAGCCTCGCGATGTGATGGAAGTCCTTCGGCGCGAGTTTGACGACTAGTCGCCCGGCATTTCCCGGCAAACCCGTTGCTAGATAAGGTGTGCGCAGTTTTCCCGCTTGCGCTGGCATAGCAAGACGTTGTCCGGCATAGCTGCACGCATAGCTATGCAATGCCCTTTGGGAGGGGCGCACAATGGATAATGTCCGCAAACCAGCGCGGGTCACCAGTTTCGATGTTGCGGAGTATGCTGGCGTGAGCCAGTCGACGGTAAGCCGCGCGCTTTCGGGATCTTCTGTGATTAGCGAGGCGACCCGCGACAAAGTGCTCGGTGCGGCGCAGGAGCTGGGATATTATGTCGATGAACGCGCAGCGCGGCTGCGACGCGGGCATACCGGCACTCTTGCCACAGTCGTAATTTGCAAACCGAACAGCGGCGCGCGCGATGTGAACCCGTTTGCCTACGCTCTGCTGGGCGGCATTTGCGCCGCAGCGTCAGAGCGGGGCCTCGAAGTGCTGGTCTCGCTACAGTCGGAAGAAGATCGGCTGTTCGGTCACTATGTCGAACGCGGACAGGCGGAGGGCATGATCGTCATCGGCACCACCGCCAATCGCAAAGCGTGGGATTATTTCCGCCATGTCGGCGAGGCGACGCAGCCTGTTGCCTATTGGGGATCGCCGCTGGGTGATCTCGATTGGGTGTCCTCTGACAATGAAGCCGGCGCGCGGCTCGCGGCGGAGCATCTTGTCGAACGGGGCTGTAAGAACCTTATCGTTGTCGGCTCGCATACCAGTGCACAGCGGCAATTTGGCGAGCGGGTCGATGCCTTTATCGCGCGTGCCAAAGAGCTGGGCGTTTCAGCGGAGCTCACCACAATTGAGCCGGGCGGTGCGCGGCGAGAGCAGGGCCGCATGGCCGTCGAAAACCTGCTTGAAAGTGGGCAGGACTTCGACGGTATCTTCGCCGTATGCGATGCGCTGGCATTTGGAGTGATGGACGCGTTACAGGCCGTAGGTCGCAGCGTGCCCGACCACGTCAAACTCGTCGGGTTTGACGGTATTCCGGCGAGCGAACTGACCACTCCGCCGCTCTCCACAATTGAGCCTGATCTGGATCAAGCTGGCCGGTTGCTGGTGGAAGCTGTCGCGGATGGCAGTGAAGAGCCAAGCGTGCGGCGCGTGCCCGTTAAACTGTTGGTGCGCGGCAGTTCTTAAGCGGTCTCTGAGACCTCTACGGTTGAATAATGAAAGTCGCTTAGCCCAAAGGTTGTGAGGAAGCTCACATCGGCAGCATCACGTCCGACCCCGATTTTCACAATGTCGTGCGGACTGGCCATGCCTGTTCCATCGACAAGGTGCCATTTTCCTCCGTCTTCATGCGCTGGATCGGCGAGAAAAACTTCGGCGACGGCATGGAAATCTGGCGGGCTCACCCCCGGTGAGAAGCACGCGACGTAACGGGCCGGAATGGCGGAGGCGCGCGCCAGCGTGATGAGAACATGCGCATAGTCGCGGCAAACGCCCTGACGCGCGATAAATGTGTCGCCCGCATCGGTATAGGGGCCGCTGGCACCCGGTGCGTAGGTAAGGTTTTGCTCGATCCAGTCGCGGATTGCTGCAATCCGAGCGCCTCCGAAAGTGCCTTCAAATTCACGATCGGCGAAATCATGAAATTTGTCGGCTGCGCAATAGCGGGAATCGAAGAGGTACTGAACTGCCTCCCCCGGCAATTGGTGCAGAGGTAGTGCGGGTAGGTTTGCGAGGTCAGCGGCTTTGCGATCAACCTCAACTTGCGCTGAATAAGCGGCTTCAACGCGGCCATCGGTTTGCAACCAAATCCGCTCGCCAATGCCATCCTGCGCAGCGACGCGGCTGATGTTTTTTGCCCCGCCTAGATTTGTCTTGGATGACACAATCGCCTGCCCATCCATTGCCGCTGCCTCGAATTGAAGCAGCACATCTGTGGGTTGGCTTACTTCAAAAGCAAACGCGGCATTGATGGTGATCGGCATCGAAAAATGCCGCGGTCAGGACGCGATTACGCCGAAAAGGTCGTGCGCATCGGCGTCTTCGACGCTGACCATCACAATATCGCCTTGAGCTACGTTTTCGGGAACATTGCGCAGATACACCGCACCGTCTATTTCCGGCGCATCCGCCTGTGAACGGCCCGTTGCGCCGATGTCCCCGTCTTCGTCAGGCTCACCTAAGTCGTCAATAATGACAGGAATGCTGCGGCCGACTTTGGCGGTTAGTTTTGCCGCGCTGATCCGCTCGGTTACTTCCATCAGACGGGCGTAACGCTCTTCCTTGATGTCCTCCGGCACCGGATCGGGCAGGTCATTTGCCTTAGCGCCTTCGACTGGCTCAAACCGGAACGCACCTACGCGGTCGAGCTGCGCTTCTTCCAGCCAATCGATGAGATATTTGAAATCGTCCTCGCTCTCACCGGGGAAGCCGACGACGAAGGATGATCGCACGGCGATGTCCGGGCAAATGTCGCGCCAGCCTTTAAGCCGTTCCAGAACCTTCGCTTCATTCGCGGGGCGGCGCATGCGTTTGAGTACGCTGGGCGCGGCATGTTGGAATGGGATATCGAGATACGGCGTCAGCAGCCCTTCCGCCATCAGCGGGATCACATGATCGACATGGGGGTAGGGGTAGACATAGTGCAGGCGAACCCACGGGGCGACATCTTCCGATGTGCGCAGCTGGCCAAGCTCGCGGGCGAGGTCGGTCATATGGGCGCGCACTTCGCGCCCTTTCCATTGGCGCGGATCGTGGCGGGTATCGACACCATAGGCCGAGGTATCCTGACTGATCACGAGCAGCTCTTTCGTGCCTGCCGCGACCAGCTTTTCGGCCTCGCGCAGCACCGCGTCAATCCGGCGGCTCGCTAGCTTTCCGCGAAGATCGGGAATGATGCAGAACGAGCAGGAGTGATTGCAGCCTTCGGAGATTTTGAGATAGCTATAATGACGCGGCGTCAGTTTGATGTCAGGCTGCGGGATCAGATCGACATACGGCCCTTGCGAGGGCGGGGCGTGCGTGTGCACCGCCTCGACGACCTGCTCATATTGGTGCGCGCCTGTGACAGCCAATACCTGCGGATGCGCGGCGCGGATCGCGTCCGCCTCTTCGCCCATACAGCCGGTTACGATGACACGGCCATTTTCGGAGATTGCCTCCCCAATCGCGGCAAGGCTTTCTTCTTTGGCACTATCTAGGAAGCCGCACGTGTTGACGAGCACGACGTCTGCGCCTGCATAATCGGGGCTCATCGCGTAGCCATCTGCGCGTAAGCGGGTGAGAATGCGTTCGGAATCGACCAGCGCCTTGGGACAGCCAAGCGAGACCATGCCGACGCGTTTCTGGTCGGCCAAGGTCGTAGGGTTCGAGGTGGTTGCAGTGTTCATATTGGCCGCGCCCCTACACGTAGGAGGACAATTGCGCTAGTTCCGTGACAGGACAGGGAGAATTCTAATGGCTGATTTTGCACTTTGGCCCGTGCTGGCAGGCGCGGCGGCGTTTTTTGCAGTTGGGGCGCTTTGGTACGGGGTGATCTTCGGGAAGGCTTGGCAGAGCGCGGCGGGCATGTCTGATGAGCAAGTCCAAGGCGGCAATATGCTTGTTATCTTTGGGCTGACATTTCTGTTCGAAATGCTGATCGCGATGGTGCTGTGGCACCTGATTGCGCGCACCAACCCTGCGGCTCATGTTGTGATGATGATGTCGGTGGGCTTTGCCGTGGGCGTGATGATCCCTGCAGTGGGCATCCACTACCTCTACTTGCGCAAAAGCTTCACCCACTTCTTGATTGATGCGGGCCACATGATCACAGGAATGGCCGCAATGGGAGGTGTGTTTTTGTTGTTCGTGTGACAAAATTCGGACGCGAAAGCGACCGCAAGCGCGACTGGGCGTCCAAGCTTATGCGAGGAAATCACGCGCCGGATGGGGCGCGCAAAGCATCAGTGCCCGTCGCCCTGTGTGGTGCCGTTTTCGCTCGGTACGATCTCGACGATAACATCGCCGGGTTGCAGGCTCTCGCACTCTTCTTCCCAGTAACCGATCGCGCGGCCATTGCGGTAGATGCGAAGCCCGCGTCCGCCGCTGCTGAGGTCCGAAATTGAGCAACCGCATTCGTCTTTGGTCACAATTCGCTCCACCAGTTGGACGCGGCCATTCACAGATGCGAGATCGGCAAGGTAGTCGGCAATGTGCTCGCCTTTAGCGGATCCAGCGAGGAGCAGGCCGGTAAAGCGGACGGGGTTGATGACATTGTTCGCGCCCGCTTGCCGCGCCAGCAGCTCGTTATCATCTGCGCGCACGACTACGCTGATCGGCACTTTGGGTGCTAGGTGGCGCACGGTCAGTACGATCAAGATCGACGTATCGTCGCGTCCAGCAGACACCAGCACGTTGCTGGCCTCCTGAATGCGGACAGCCTTTAGCGTTTCATCGCGGGTCGCATCTGCGCCCATGATGTTCACGCCTAGCTTTTCTGCCGAGGCAAGCCGCTCTTCGCTTGGATCGACGACCACTATCTGGTTTGGATCGGTGCCGCGTTCAATCAATTCCTCGACACTTTGCGATCCGGAGATGCCATAGCCAAGCACGACCACGTGATCGCTGAGTTTTTCCTGGATGCGGGCCATACGCCATTTCTCCCAGCTACGTTTGATTATGAAATTGTAGGCTGTGCCTACGAAGATGAAAAAGACTGCAAAACGGATTGGAGTGACGATAACGGCTTCGATCAATCGCGCGCTATCGGTAACGGGCGCGATGTCACCAAATCCCGTTGTCGTGATCGAGATCATGGTGAAATATACGATGTCGAGGAAGCTTACCTCACCATCGACGCTATCGACCAGACCGTCGCGGTCGAGCCAGTGGATGAACACCACTATCGAAATCAGAAACAGCGCTAAGCCCAGACGAATGCTCAGATCGCCCCAGACAGGAATTTTAACGGCGCGGCGCAGCGGTTTAAACTTGCTGGCAGCAACCACCCGGTCCGATTTGCCGGATCCTATCCTGTCGATTGTCTTTTTCGCCATGAATGCCCCAGCCTCGCGGCCTACCCCTCAAACCGCTGTGCCATCGCTTTAAGCGATGCATGGTGGGTGAGGTCAAGCTGTAGCGGCGTGACGGCGACATATCCCTCGTCAATCGCTTCCAGATCGGTGCCGTGATCCAACGTGTGCTCGATAGCGTGCAGGCCGAACCAGAAATAGCGGTGGCCGCGCG
Source organism: uncultured Erythrobacter sp. (assembly GCF_947497915.1). Classification (GTDB taxonomy): domain Bacteria; phylum Pseudomonadota; class Alphaproteobacteria; order Sphingomonadales; family Sphingomonadaceae; genus Erythrobacter. The sequence continues at coordinate 352,759 of NZ_CANMIJ010000001.1, forward strand.
GGTCTTTGCCTTCGACGATGCTGCCGCGGGAATAATCGTGGAAGCCCTGACGGACAACTCGGATGCCTTTCACTTCACTTGCCGGAAGCGGCGGGAAATTCACATTGACCAAAGTTCGATCGTCAAATGGCGCATCAAGCAGCGGCTCGATCACTTTTGCTCCCCATGTCAGCGCAGCATCAAACGGCGCATCACCAGCAATGCTTTCGCGGGAATAAACTTGGCTCAGCGCTATCGAGCGGATGCCCGCTAGCGCGCCTTCGATGGCGGCGGACACGGTGCCGGAATAGGTTATGTCATCACCCAGATTGGCTCCGCGATTCACGCCGGAAAGGATGAGGTCGGGCGGGCCGTCCATCACTTCGCGCAGGGCCATCATCACACTGTCAGTGGGAGTGCCTGTGACAGCAAAGCGGCGTTCGGCAAATTGTTGCAGCCGCACCGGACGGTTTAACGTCAGCGAATGCCCCGCGCCCGATTGCTCTTCCGATGGCGCACAAACCCAGATGTCGTCCGAAAACTGCCGCGCGATTTTCTCCAGCACCTCAAAACCGGGCGCGTGATAGCCATCGTCATTGGTCAGCAGAATGCGCATTTATTGGGTAGGCTCCAGCTTGGTCACACCGCCCATATAGGGATGCAGGACCTCAGGAACCACCACGCTGCCATCGGCCTGCTGATAGTTTTCGATAATCGCCACCAATGTCCGGCCAACCGCTAGGCCGGAGCCGTTAAGCAGATGAAAGTATTCGGTCTTTTTTGAACCTTCAGGCCGGTAGCGCGCATTCATTCGGCGCGGTTGGAACGTGCCGCCGTCCGAACAAGAGCTGATCTCACGATATGCGCCTTGCCCCGGCAGCCAGACCTCGAGGTCATAGGTCTTCGTCATGTTGCCCATATCGCCGCTGCAAAGTTCCACAACCCGATAATGCAGGCCCAATGCTTGGAGCAGGCCTTCGGCGATCTTTGTGATGCGCTCGTGCTCTTCAGGGGCCTGATCAGGCAAAGCGGCGCTGATCAATTCGACTTTTTCGAACTGGTGCTGCCGGATAAATCCGCGCGTATCGCGTCCAGCCGCGCCCGCTTCGGATCGGAAGCACGGGGTTAGCGCGGTGATCCGCATCGGAAAATCGCTCTCAGCGAAAATCTGCTCACGAAACGAATTGCCCAGCGTCATTTCCGATGTGGAGATGAGCAAGCGGCCATCTGTGGTCCGAAACAAATCCTCAGCGAATTTCGGAAGCTGGCCAGTGCCAAAACCTGCTTCTTCATTGATTAGCAGTGGTGGGTTGCATTCGGTGTAACCATGCTCGCCCGTATTGGTGTCGAGCATAAATTGACCCAGTGCGCGGTGCAGGCGCGACATTGCGCCGCGCAGGAATGTGAAGCGTGCACCGGAAATCTTGGTGCCAGTTTCGAAATCCATACCCAGGGCAGGCGCGATATCGGCGTGTTCTTGCGGGTCGAAATCAAACTGGGGCTTATCACCCCATTCGCGCAAGTAGACATTGTCTTCTTCACCCGCACCTTCTGGTACGCTGTCTTGCAATACATTGGGCAGGCCAAGCAGAATCGTTTCCAGCTTTCCACCAAGCTCGCGTTCTTGCTCTTCAAGCGCAGGCATATTCTGCTTGATCTGGGCGACTTCCGCCTTCAGCGCCTCGGCTTCGTCCGTATTGCCTTGGCCCATGGCCTTGCCGATGGCCTTGGAGGCTTCGTTGCGGCGGCTCTGCGCCTCTTGCAGCTTGGTCGAAAGCGCCCGGCGTTCCTCGTCAAGCGCGAGAATTTCCGGCGTGACGGGATCGAGCCCGCGCCGCGCCATCGCTGCGTCAAATGCTTCGGGGTTCTCTCGGATAAATCGAATGTCGTGCATGGGATCAGCCTATGCCCGCTTCGCAGCGGGTTGAAAAGTGGAACCTCTCCGGCGTCAGGGCTGTGCCTCGTTCTGGCCCGCTTACTTCACCGTCAGTGCGCGGAATGCTTCGATCAGGCTTGATGCGCTTTGCCTAGAGGCCGGGCGCAATTGCGTCGGACATTCAAGGCAATAGGCCTGAATTCCGCGTGCATCGGTTAACCGCTGAACATCAAACGCGATGCGCGAAAGCATCAATTCGCGGTTGATCGCGGCGCGTGCGAAGAGGTCTGCAGAACGGCCCTCTGGCGCGGCATCGGCCGAAACCAGCTGACGGATCAGTGAATTGTAATTCGCGACCTGTTCTCCGAGGAAAATCGGGTGCCACTCGCCGTCTTCGAGTTCCGCTTTGCCTGCGACCCAAGCTAGCGCATCATCAAGCCCGCCGAACTGATCGACAAGGCCAAGCTGGCGCGCCGAGCCGCCGTCCCACACGCGCCCTTGCGCGATGGTGTCGACTTCTTCGGCGGTCTTGCCGCGCGCTTTTGAAACGCGTTCCAGAAAATCGCTATATGTGTCGGTGATTGTTGCTTGCAGGATCGTATCCACCTCGGGCGAGAGGCCTGCGATAATATCAGGCTGACCAGAAAGCGGTGTTGTGCGGAAGCCGTCGGCATTCACGCCGATTTCACGGGCCGCATCCTCGAATGTGGGCAATACGGCGAATACGCCGATTGATCCGGTGATCGTCTCTGGCTGGGCAAAGATCCGGTCGCTCGACGTGGCGACCCAGTACCCGCCGCTCGCCGCGACATTGGCAAAGGATACGGCGACGGGAATGTCCTTCTTGCGATAGCGATCTATCGCCCGCAGAATTTCTTCTGATGCAAGCACCGATCCGCCGGGCGAGTTGACGCGCACGACGAGGCCGGCGTGATCATCTTCCAGCGCCTCGTCGAGGAGACTTGCAATGCGTGTGCCGCCCGCAGTGCCGGGGCCCGCTTCACCGTCAACGATGGTGCCAGCAACCGTAATGACGGCGATACCCTTGCCGTTTTTGGATGGCGCAGTGTCCGCCAGGAATGGAGCCAGGTCGCTCTTGGCATAGGAACCAGGCGCATTGCTCCAGTCATCTTCGCCGGCGATCTTAGCCACGCGGTTGCCAAATTCGACATTGTCGCCAAGCTTGTCGACCAGTCCGGCGGCGAGAGCAGCTTTGGCCAGATCGCCGCTGCTTTCTTCGATCCATGCGACGGAGTCTTTCGTTACCCGTTCAAGCTCCATCGCAGGCCGGGCTTTCTTCACATTGGCTTGCCATTCTTCCCACAGAGCGCCGTAAAGCGCGCCGATATTCTCGCGCGCTTCGTCTGACATGGAGCTACGCGAATAGGGCTCAACCGCGGCTTTAAATGTGCCGACTTTGTAAATGCGGGCTTTGATGCTCAGCCGTTCGAGCAAGTCAGCGTAATACAGGTTGCTGCCGCCCGGACCGGCGATCAATGCGCCGCCCAGGGGATCTGCCCACACTTCACTCGCATGGGCGGCAAGATGCATGTGATCATCGCCATATGCGAGCGCATAGGTGAAGACCGGTTTTTCGGTCTTGCGAACACGCTCCATCGCTTCGCCGATTTCTTGGAGGTGAACCTGACCGCCGCCGACAAACGTTGTCATATCCATCACAACGGCTTTGATCCGTTCGTCGCTGGCCGCAGTGTCGAGTGCGCGGACGAGATCTCGGGCCTGATGTTCCACCGGTGGTGCCTGACCGCTGAGCAAGGTCGCGATCGGATCGACCTGCGATCGTTCCTCGACCACATAGCCCGACATATCGATGTAGAGCGCGCCATCGCGCACTTGTCCGGGATTTGGTGTCGCCGACAGCAGGCTGAACAGCGCGAGGAAAAAGAGCAGCATGAAAACAAGCACGAGACCGTCTTTGATCCCGACCAGTATTTTCCAGACTTTGCCGACGAAACTCATAAATTATGCCCCTTTGGCAGCCCGAGGATAGTCGCAAGGCCGCGCGTTTGGACCCCACCTAAACATCAATTCGGCGAAATTCCATGCATAAGGTGTCGTGCAATAGGGCGAGCGCACGATAGTATTCGTCGAACGGCTAAGATCGGCAGGTTTCCGCCTTTTTTGCTGGACGGTTGGTTTAATCCAACTTAGGTGGCGGGGCCATGCAGGACTTGCTTCACGAAATCGAACAATTTTGCCTTCGTCACGGCATATCGGAAACGCGCTTTGGCGAGTTGGCACTCAATGACAAACCGTTTGTGTCGCAGTTGAAATCGGGGCGCGATTTGCGCGGCAGCACCGCCCAGCGCTTGAGGCAATTTATGGCGGAATATGGTGAGAGTGCGCCTGCAACCGGCGATGCATCCGGTCGCTTCCCCGCAGGACGTCTCGCCTTCCCGCACCGCGATCTAACCGGTATCGGCCAGCTTGAGCGGCACGAAATTCTTTATCTGCTGGATCAGGCCGAACAATGGGTCGAACTCAACCGGCAAAGCGCGAAGCATGCTGGATTGTTGGGCGGGATGACGATCATCAACGCCTTTTTTGAAAATTCGACGCGGACACTGCTTAGCTTTGAAATTGCGGGCAAACGGCTCGGCGCGGATGTCGTGAACATGCATGCCGCGCAAAGCTCTGTGAAAAAAGGTGAAACGCTGATCGATACGGCGATCACGCTGAATGCGATGTGCGCGGATGCCATCGTCATCCGCCACGGATCGAGCGGCGCAACGCAATTGATCGCGGATAAGGTGGATTGTCCGGTTCTGAATGCGGGCGATGGCCAGCATGAGCACCCGACACAGGCGCTGCTCGATGCGCTGGCCCTGCGGCACAAATTGAAGGAGCGCGGGCAGGCTAGCGAAGACTTCACTGGAATGACGATCACGATTTGCGGCGATATTCTGCATAGCCGCGTTGCGCGCTCCAACATCCTGTGTTTGCAGGCGATGGGGGCGAGCGTCCGGGTTTGCGCACCGCCCGCGTTGATGCCAGCCGGAATTGAAGCGGTCGGCGCTCAGCCTTTCCATGATTTCGACGCCGCCCTTGCGGGTACGGATGTTGTCATGATGCTGCGCCTGCAATCGGAGCGGATGTCGGGCCAATTCATCCCGTCAGAGCGCGAATATCATCACCTTTACGGACTTACCAAAGCGCGTCTAGAATATGCCGCGCCAGATGCCATCGTCATGCATCCCGGGCCAATCAACCGCGGGGTCGAGATTGACAGCGAGGTTGCCGACATGATCGACCGTTCGATCATCACGCAGCAGGTCGAGATGGGCGTGGCGATCCGCATGGCGTGCCTCGATATCCTTACGCGAAGCGCGCGCGGTGTGGAGGGCTGGTCATGAAACAGGCAAATCCGCTCACCATCACCAATGGCCAGCTTGTAACGCCCGGCGGCATCGTCTCAGGCGCGCTCCGCGTCGAAAACGGCATGATCACGGCTTTGGGCGCGGATGTGACAGCGCAGGATGGCGATGATACCCGCAACGCGAGGGGTAAACTGATCGCGCCGGGCCTGGTTGATCTTGGTGTTTTTGCGATCGATAAACCGGCATTTCATTTCGGCGGGATCACCCGCGCGGCATTGATGCCCGATCAATCGCCGCCGCTCGATTATCCCAGCCGCGTAAACTTCATCGCAAAGAGCGGTAAGCCCGATTTGTGGGTGCATCCTTTGGCTGCTGCGACAAGCGGGCTTGGCGGAAAGCAGCTCGCCGAAATCGCTTTGATGAAAGATGCCGGCGCACGCGGCGTTGCCACAGGTCGCGGCTGGATCGCCGATAGCGGCGTGATGCTGCGATTGCTGCAATATGCCGCGATGCTCGATCTGGTAGTGGTCGCTCATCCTGAAGACGGCAATTTGACCGGTGAAGCCGCCGCCACCGCTGGCGAGATTGCCTCGCGCCTTGGTCTGCCCAGTGCGCCTGCCGAAGCGGAGACGCTGGCATTGGCGCGCGATATTGCGCTGGCTGAAATGAGCGGGGCGAGGGTGCATTTCCGCCAAGTTACGACAGCTCGCGGTTTCGATCTGGTGCGAGAGGCCAAATCGCGCGGAGTGAACATCACCTGCGGGATTACTCCCGCGCATTTCATGCTGTCTGACCTCGCCACGGCTGATTTCCGCACATTTACCCGCATTTCGCCACCGCTTCGCAGCGAAGCTGATCGTCAGGCGGCGCGCGCGGCGATTGCTGACGGCGTGGTCGATGTCATCTCAAGCGGGCACGATCCGCGTGGGCCCGAAGGCAAGCGGTTGCCATTCGCCGATGCCGATCCCGGTATGGCCGGGGCGCAAACATTGCTCGCCATGACGATGGGTCTGGTGCGCGACGAAGTGCTGGATACGGAAAGAGCAATTGAGCTGCTAGCGTCGAACCCTGCCAGATTGCTCGGCGTTGATGCAGGCGCGCTTATTGTAGGGCATGAGGCAGATATCGCCGTGATTGATCCCGACGCACCATGGTTCGTTGACCGGACCAAGATGGAGGCGACATCGGACAACACCCCGTTTGATCGGCAAGGTGTTCAGGGCCGCGTGCAAGCGCTCTTCAAAGGCGGCGTGCAAATCTAGGCACCAGCTCGCCGCGCAAAAAAATACCCCCGGAGCTGCTTGCTCCGAGGGTAGTTTCGCTGAATATATGTGTTCGGCTTAGCGTGTGCGGGCCGCGATGCGGATGCCGCGGTCAACCGCGCCTTTTGGCGGGCTCGACGCTGCATAAGCGAAGCAGCCACGGCCATCCGATTTCACAGTGCCGCACATGTTGCGCGCGCTTTTCGAAGTGAAACCAGCTGCGGCAACGCGGAAGAATGTCCGGCCGTTCACCTTGGCTTCGGTGATCACAACGTCGTGACCTTTCAGCTCAGGGTGTTTTTTCTGGAACTCGTTCCACTTCGCTTCGGCCACGCCGCGGCTGTCAAAGCTGCCGAGTTGGACGAGGTGAGTGGCTTTCACGCCAGAGGCAACGGCCATGCGGCGCTGCGATGTTTTTGGTGCAACGCGGCTTGGTCCGGTGCGGGCGGCAGGCCTCACTGATGGTGCAGAAACCTTTTGAACCACTGCGTTTGAAACAAAGCGAGGTGCCGGTTTGCGAACGGGCTGAGCCGCCGCTTTAGGCGCTGGCTTCACTGCCGGAGCAGGCTTAGCCGCTGCCACAGGAAGCGCAGCTTGGTTTCTCGCAGTAACACGAACCGGAGTAGCCGTTGGCTTCGCCGTCGCGTTTTGTGCTGTTTCAACTTTTGGTGCAACCTCAGGCGCCGCGGCGACCTGAACCGGAGCCTGCGCTTCGGATTCGGCTACCATCATCTGCTGGCTTGGGAAGTTACCCAAAGCCAGACGCTGAGGCTGACCGCCATCGCTGCTTGGGCTAACATTCAACAGTGATGCAACGCGGATCTTGTGATCTTCCGGACGGGCATTGGCTGCCCAGTCGGAAAGGCGCGCATCAAGTTGATCAGCAGGGACATCTTCCGATGCCATCACACGGGCAGCGCGCCAGTTACCGGCAAGCGCATAGGTGTAGGCAAGGTTCTGACGCACTTTAGCAGTGTTATCGCCGCCGCGCAGAGTGTTTGTCAGAATGTGAACGCCGCGCTCTGGATTGCCGGCTAGGGCAACGGCCAGACCGTAATCGGCTGGATTGATCGCGCCTTCCCATTGGCTCAATTTGCCAAGAGCGGCTTTGTTATCGCCCTGCGCAGTTTTGGCGAGCGCATAGCTCAACACAGTGCGTGGGTCTTCGTCGCCAAGTTCAAGAGCGTCTTCGAAGCTGGTCGCTGCCGATTGAAAGCGCCCTGCTTCAAGGTAAGCTGCGCCAAGCATCGCGCGGAAGCCCGAATTGCGCGGTTCGGCGTAAACAGCTTCCTCGGCAAACGCGATGGCTTTGTCGACCTGACCCTTCTCAAGCGCAACCTGCGCTTTGTTGAAAGATGTTAGGGCTGGCGGTGCAGCCGAAGTGGTGCAGCCGGAGAGGGCTACACTGGCCAATGCTGTTGAAACGACGAGGCCGATTTTCGGCGCGGTCATACGGCTAGATTTGCTGTTTTGCGTTGTCATGGCCATTATCCTGGTCCCCTGTACCTGTCGCTCAGTTGCGTTGCATACGCTCGGCGAGCGCATCGAGTTCTTCAAATTCGGTAAGCATGGCGTCGAGCGCCTCGGTTACGAGCGCCTGCGCGCTCACACCTTTCATCGTCGAAGCAAGCCGCAGCTTGAGGTGACGATCGGCATCGAGGCGCAGCGTGAATGCCGCGCGTTTGCCGGTTGCATTGGATTTCTTGGTCTTGCCGGCTTTTTTGGAGCCTGCTTTTTTGGTCTTCTTCTTGACCGGTGAGGCGGGCACTTCTTCAGCGTCATCACTCGCAGGCATTGCTGCATCTGCAAGAACTCGGTCGGTAAGGCTTTTCTGCTGACGACGGACGATCGGGCTGGGTGTCTCAATCACGTCTTCATTGGCCGCGCCGGCGTGGATCGAAACGACATCGGCGCCGATTTCACTCTCTTCAGCAGACGGTTCGGCGTGTTCGCCGCCCATATCATTCCAGCCGAGATCTTCGAGCTGCTCATCCGCAATTTTGGTCAACTCATCCGCGTTTTCGGGAAGAGGTGCCAACTGCGGACGCATTGCAGGCTTCGCGCCGCCCTTTCGAGCGAGCAGAGCCGGATTTAATGAGGCAAAGCTGGCTTCTGACATGGTCCGATCCGCCTTTTTACTGGGCGACCCGGCGGCCAAAGCTGCCGCCTGGACGTGCTGCGCCAACCTGTTGCGGCTGACCGCCACCTGGAGGTGCTGCGAAAACGGTGCGGCGGAAGTTTTTCTCGAGACGATCCGAGATGTATTTCCAAAGCGCGGTGAGCTCTGCGGCGCTGCGGCCTTCGGGCTCAACTTCCATCACAGTGCGGCCATCGATCATCGAGGCTGCAAAATCTGTGCGGTGGTGAAGTGTGATCGGAGCAACAGTGCCGTGCTGTGACAGCGCGACGGCGGCTTCCGATGTGATCTTGGCTTTCGGGGTTGCGCCGTTGACGACGAAGACCAGCGGTTTGCCAGCGCGTTCGCACAGGTCAACCGTCGCACCAACAGCGCGCAGATCATGCGGGCTTGGGCGGGTCGGAACTACGATCAGCTCGGCAACACCGATCACGGACTGAATAGCCATCGTGATCGCTGGCGGTGTATCAATCACAGCCAGTTTGAAACCTTGTTGACGCAGAACCGCAAGATCATTTGCCAGACGCGATACGGTGGTTTGGGCGAAGGCGGGATATTCCGCTTCGCGTTCATTCCACCAATCGGCCAGCGAACCTTGTGGATCGATGTCGATGAGTACGACCGGGCCAGCGCCTGCGCGCTGAGCCTGTACGGCCAGATGTCCGGACAGGGTAGTTTTACCCGATCCACCTTTCTGTGATGCCAAAGCGAGTACACGCAACGCCAGGGTCCCCCTAATTGTGACCAATAGTGCCGCCCAAATGCGGCTGAGTGACACTGAGATCGCAGACTACCCCTAATTTTAGGTTAACAAGGGGGGCGTCTTCGGAGGATTGGGGCGCGCAGGAGCTGGCAACGAATTCCTAACCAATCATTCACTATAAAGCGTGCGACGCGAGATAATCGCTGGCCCATTTGTGGGCTGGCATGTTGTTAAGGAGCGCCTGCAAATGGCACATCGCCCATCATTGTCATCCGCTTTCGTCCGCCGCGCAGGAGCCATTGGCGCTGCCGGCTTGGCGCTGATCGCCGGGCCAGCATTGGCCGATGTGAAAGCCGGTGTGGACGCGTGGAGCTCTGGCAATTTTGCGCAGGCTGTGGCCGAATGGCAGGGGCCTGCGCAAAGCGGCGATGCAGATGCAATGTTCAATCTGGCGCAGGCATATCGCCTTGGCCGCGGCGTTACAGCGGATATCTCGCGCGCTAAGGAATTGTATGCCGAGGCCGCGAATAAAGGGCATGTGAAGGCCGCCGACAATTATGGCCTGCTGCTGTTCCAGCAGGGGCAGCAATCAGACGCGATGCCGCTGATCCGATCTGCAGCCGAACGCGGCGATCCGCGCGCGCAATATGTTCTGGGTCTCGCGCATTTCAACGCCGACTACGCTGAAAAGAACTGGGTCCGCGCCTATGCTCTTATGACGCTGGCACAATCGTCCGGCCTTCCTCAGGCGTCAAAAGCGCTCGGCCAGATGGATGAATATATACCCGCCATAGATCGTCAAAAGGCACAGCTGGTCGCGCGCGAAATCGAAGCAGAGGCGAGTAAACGCCTCGCTGCCGAACTGGCTGCGGTCGATCTTGGCTCGGCCCGTCCGGGCGCAGTGCCAAACCCATTGCCAGCGCCAAAGCCAGTGGCACCGCAAATGAAACAGCCTGTGCGTGTTGCCGCTACGACGACGACGCCTAGTGCGCCCGTTCGCTCACCTTCTGCTCCCGCAGCAACGCGGGCGAGCGGCAAATGGAAAGTTCAACTTGGTGCATTTGGCGTTTCCGGAAATGCGGATCGTCTGTGGGGCAAACTGTCGAGCAATCCGGTTCTATCGGGCACGCGCAAGCTGCTCGTCCCGGGCGGACGTGTCACCCGCTTGCAAGCCGTTGGCTTTGCGACGCGCGCCGATGCGCAATCGGCCTGCGCCGCTTTAAAACAGCAGGGCCAAGGCTGCATTGTCGCCACGCCCTAGGCCAATAGCGTTGCTGACTTAGTTCTTTCCCTCACTCAAAGCCCTGCTAGGCTACTCGCAAGGATCAAATAGGGGATGGAATTTTGAGCGACACTCCAGATATGCAGGCAGCCGAGACCGGCGCATATGCTGCTGCACCGGAACATGGCGTGCCGGTTGCTCCGGTAACGGTAGCAGAACGCATTTCCAGCCTCGATTTTATCCGCGGTATCGCCGTGATGGGTATCCTCGCAGCGAATATCCTCGCTTTTGGTCAGCCTTTGATGGCGACATTTTCGCCAGAGGCATTCCTGACAGATGCTGGCGATCCCGACGGCTGGCTGTGGCTGACGCAATTTGTCGCGATTGATGGAAAGATGCGCGGGCTATTCTCTTTGCTGTTCGGGGCAGGGCTGTGGCTGTTTCTGATGAAAGCGGAAGAACGCGGCGCGACCAAAATGCTCGCGGCCCGGCGATTGCTGTGGCTTGGCCTGTTCGGTCTGATCCACCTCTATTTCATCTGGATTGGCGACATTCTTTTCCTTTACGCCGCAAGCGGGCTTGTGCTGTTGGCGTTCACCGGCATGAAGCCGGCCAATCAGGTGATCCTTGGTCTGCTTGGTTTTATTATGAGCGCGCTGCTTTTCACTGCTTTGATGGGCGGGCTGTATCTGCTTACGAGCGGGGGTCTGCTCGATGCCGCCGAGGCTGCTGAAATGCAGAATGAGATAAGCGCAGGCATGGCGGAGGGCACGAAGATGGCCGATGCTATTATTGCGGGCGATTATCCGGCCTTTGTCGCCGCCAATTTCAGTGAGAATTTGTGGATGCCGCTCTCGGCGATCTCGCAAGGGCTAGTCGAGACGATGGGCCTGATGCTGATCGGTATGGGTCTTCTGCGCATGGGCTTTTTCGAAGGGCAGTTTGATCGCAAAAAGATGCAACTTTGGGGCTGGGCCGGTGTGATCGGCGGCGCTTTGGTGACGGCATGGATTGGTTTGTGGTTGATATCGACCGATTTCGATATTCTCGCAGGCTTGCTTTCCTATATCGGAACATCTGCATTCCCGCGTTTGGCGATGATCCTGGGGATGGCCGCCTTGATGGTTGTCTATGCGCCTGCCTGCACCGGCTGGATCGGTCAGCGAGTATCAGCAGCAGGCCGCGCGGCCTTCACCAATTATCTCGGCACCTCGATCCTGATGCTGTTCGTATTCCACGGCTGGGCGCTTGGCCTTTTCGGAAAACTCAGCCGGCCTGAGCTCTACGGGATCACGGCAATCGCGTGGATCATTATGCTCGCATGGTCAAAGCCGTGGCTGGATCGCTATCGCTATGGACCGCTCGAATGGCTGTGGCGCTGCCTGACATATGGGAAATTCTTTCCACTGAAGCGCTAAACCCCTTGCTATTGAGAATAATTCGCATAAATTGCTTTTGCAAACGCTTCGCAGGAGTGATTCTTAAAGCCAATGTATATCTGCATTTGCAACGCAATCCGGGAAACGGACCTTCGTAAAGCTGCTTTGACGAGCGGCGGCGATGCAGAGGCGACGTATGCGTGCTTAGGGAAACGGCCCAATTGCGGCCAATGCCTTGGAAAAGCGGGCGAAATCATCGATCAGGAACGCGCCCTCGCAAATCAACATGCTTCTTGCGAAAAAGTCGCAGTATAAGTTTGCGCATCACTATTGCGAATTGATCGCAACCACCTGATTTATAACGCAAAATTTGCAAATCGCCCTTGCGCGAAGCACGTTTAACGCGCATATAGAGTGTGCTCAATCACACCATTTGCCGTGCGCTGCGCGGCCTTAATTCAAGGAATACAACGCCATGAAGGGCGATCCGAAAACCATCGAATTTCTGAATAAGGCGCTCACGAATGAGCTGACCGCGATCAATCAATACTGGCTGCATTACCGCGTGCTGGACGATTGGGGCGTGACCAAGCTTGCCGAGTATGAGCGCAAGGAATCCATCGAAGAGATGGAGCACGCGGATAAATTGGCCGCGCGCGTCCTGTTCCTCAACGGTCTGCCGAACTTTCAGGCGATCCATAACCTTCGCGTCGGCGAGACGGTCGAAGAAATTCTGAAAGCCGATATGGCGCTGGAAGAAGACGCGATTCCGCTGCTGCGTGATGCGGTCGAGTATTGCGAGAGCATTCGCGATTATGTCAGCCGCGATCTGTTCGCGCACATCCTCGATAACGAGGAAGAGCATGTCGATTTCCTCGAAACGCAATTCGACATGATCAAGAATATGGGCCTGCAGAACTATGTGCAGCTGCAAAGCAAGGCTGCCGGAGAGGGGTAATCCACTCGGGCTGTTGTGAAATTGTTAAAGGGGGCGGGGCGCAGTGCTCCGCCCTTTTTATTTGCCCTCGCTCCGCGTGTGGGCCGGGCCGCGCGCCGCAGCGAGCGTTTCGCGAAGGAAGTGGAACAGGGCGGTGATGAGCAAACCCATCGTCACGATCCACAGCAGCACAACGACGGTGCCAATTTTCGACTCAATATAAACAGAAGCAAACAGCACTGCGATGACAAGGCTGATCACTCCCGCCGCCGCTGTGGCCAACATGATCGCGCGCCGTGCCAGCAATCGCCGCGCTCGGAGCCAATCAAGCTCGCTTTGAATTTTCTCCGAATGCGGCGCATCGTCTAGATCGGCCAGACGTTCGATCCGTCCAGCGATCCAGTTAAGCCGAGTCACCATCACATTCATGATGCTGCCAATACCGACCAGCAGAAAAGCCGGTGCAAGGCTCAGCTCAACCGCGCGCAGCACGTATGGCGTGCTGGAGGTCCGCTCCAATATGTCGGCTGCGAAGCCGGAGGCTCCAAACAATTCCAACATCAGGTCTTGCTCGACCCGCCGCTGTAATTGCCGCCTCCGCCTTTATTGGCGTTGTAGGGGTTTTTCGGGCTTTTCAGCGTCACCCTCACCGGCACGGCGTCAAAGCCGAGCTTGGAGCGGATGCCGTTCACCAGATACCGCTCATAACTCTTGGGCAGATCATCAAGCCGCGTGCCGAACACAACAAAGCGCGGTGGGCGGGTGCCGACCTGCGTGATGTAGCGCAACTTGATCCGGCGGCCACCGGGCGCAGGCGGAGGAAACGCGTCGAGCGCATCGTCAAACCAGCGATTCAGTGCGGCGGTAGGGACGCGTTTGGACCAGCTTTCGCGCAGCTCAAACGCCGCGCGCAGCATCGTGTCGAGCCCTTTGCCGTTCTTGGCTGATACCGCAAACAGCGGCACACCGCGCACCTGCGCCAGGCCATCATGCAAAGCAGCCTTGATGCCGTTGAATAGCCCGCTGGGCGTGTCGTGGCCGCCTTGACCTGCGACATCCCATTTGTTGATCGCGACCATCAAAGCGCGGCCTTCTTCCAGCGCGAGGCTGGCGATTTTCAAATCTTGATGCTCAAGGCCCTGCGTCGCATCCAACAACAGTACCACGACTTCGGCGAAATCGACCGCTCGGCGCGCATCAGCGACGGAGAGCTTTTCCAGCTTTTCGGTCACATTGCGCTTCTTACGCATTCCCGCGGTGTCGATGAGGCGAATTTCGCGCTCGCCGTCTTCATCCGGGCCAGCTTTCGGATCGGTCCATTTCCAGTCGATCGCGATGGAATCGCGGGTAATGCCCGCTTCTGGCCCCGTCAGCAGCCGGTCTTCGCCCAGCAACCGGTTAATCAGAGTGGATTTGCCCGCATTCGGACGGCCTACAATGGCAAGCTTTAGCGGGCCAAGTGGCGCTTCTTCGTCAAATTCTGCTTCGTACTCGGCTGCAGCTTCGGCGGCGTCGGCTTTTTCGCCGATGATCGGCCAAAGCCCGGCGAACAGATCTGCGATACCTTCGCCGTGCTCTGCCGATAGGGCAACCGGCTCACCAAGGCCGAGTGAATAGCTTTCCAGCACACCCGATTCGCCCGCCGAACCTTCCGCTTTGTTGGCGACCACCACGATGGGCACTTCGTTTTCGCGTATATAGCGCGCAATTTCTTCGTCTAGCGGAGTCAGACCGGCGCGTGCGTCGATCACAAACAGAGCGGCATCTGCGCCTTCGAGGCTGGCTTCCGTTTGTTTGCGCATCCGGCCGGGCAGAGTGAGCTCGTCCTCGTCTTCCCAGCCAGCGGTGTCGACCACGGTGAATTGCAGACCCGCAATCTCTGCATCGCCAGACCTACGGTCACGCGTCACGCCCGGCTGATCATCGACCAGCGCGAGTTTTTTGCCGACGAGCCGATTGAACAACGTCGACTTACCCACATTGGGACGACCGATGATGATGACCTGAGGTTTCATGATGCCCAGCAAGTGGCCCCTATCCTGCCACTTGGCAAGGAAGGCGCGCGCTTAGTCCTTTTTCGCGACCGGCGGATTATCGCCGAGATCTTCGAACCATGCCTCAACCGGGCCGGTCAATTTGATCGTCAGCGGTTGGCCTTTGCGGTCAACCGTTTTGCCGGCCTGAACGCGGACCCAGCCCTCGGTGATCGAATATTCTTCGATGTCGGTGCGCACGCGGTCTTTGAACCGGATGCCAACTCCGCGTTGCAATGCATCGGCGTCAAAAGCTGCATTGCGCGGATTGACCGACAGGTGATCAGGCGGAACGTCGTTCCCGGACGGTTTGGATGTGTTTTCTTCAGTCATACGCGGCCCATTAGTCTGCTAGCGGGCGGTAAACAAGCATCCAATCACACCTGCGCGCTTGCCCTTTTGTTCATCCGGCGATAGAGGGCCAGCGCAGATGCGCGCGGGAGGCCACGAGTCTTCCGCGCGGCTTCGTCTGGGTAGCGGGCGTGGCGGAATTGGTAGACGCGCTGGTTTTAGGTACCAGTATCGTAAGATGTGGGGGTTCGAGTCCCTTCGCCCGCACCAATGCTTCGCCCCGGACCTCGGATGAACGCAGAAACACAAACGATTTTCGCTCAAGAAGGCTTTAGTAAAAACCCCATGCAAACCAAGCAGACAACCAACGAAGGCCTCAAGCGCGCCTATTCGATCACCATCACCGCTGCGGAACTGGGCGATAAAATCGACGCCGAGATCAAACGGATTGCGCCGCAGGTGCAAATGCCGGGCTTTCGTCCGGGCAAGGTGCCAGCCAATCTCGTAAAGAAGATGCACGGCGAACAGATCCACGCGCAAACCCTCAACGATGTGATCCGCGATTCGGTCGACACGCTGATGAAAGACGAAGAACTTCGTCCGGCCATGCAGCCATCGATCGCGCTTAGCGAAGGTTATGAAGAGGGCAAGGACGCCGAAGTCACTGTCGAGCTTGAAGTGCTACCAGCAATCGAAGCGCCAAGCACCGATGGTCTGAAGCTTGAAAAACTGATCGTTCCTGTCGCCGACAGCCAGATCGACGAAGCGATCCAGAACATCGCAGGCCAGAACAAGAGCTATAAAGACGCCGCGAAAACCAAGAAGGCCGGCGACGGCAACCAGCTGATCATCGATTTTGTTGGCAAACTGGGCGATGAAGAGTTTGAAGGCGGCAAAGCCGAAGACGCTGCGCTGGTTATCGGATCAGGCACATTCATCCCGGGCTTTGAAGAGCAGCTGGTCGGCGTGAAAACAGGTGATGAGAAAACCATTACCGTGACTTTCCCGAAAGATTATCAGGCCGATCATCTCGCCGGTAAGGAAGCGACTTTCGACGTTAAAGTGAAAGCCGTGAAAGTCGAAACCGACACCAAGATTGACGACGAGTTCGCCAAGCAGCTTGGCCTCGACAGCATCGATAAGCTGAAAGAGATTATGAAGGGTCAGCTGGAACAGCAGACCGCTGGCCTTACTCGCACCCAGATGAAGCGTTCGCTGCTTGATCAACTGGCCGCTGGCCACGATTTCGACGTACCGGAAACTATGGTCGATGCGGAATTCGAGCAAATCTGGGCCCAGCTTCAACAGGAAGCCTCGAACGAGGAAAATCCTGAAGACGCTCTGAAGCAAATCGAAGACGAAAAAGACGATTACCGCGCAATCGCCGAACGCCGCGTGCGTCTTGGCCTGCTGCTTTCGGAAATCGGACAAGCGAACAATGTCGAAGTAAGCGCGCAAGAGATGCAGATGCTGGTCCAGCAAGCTGCGCAGCAATATCGCGAAGAAGATCGTGAGCGCTTCATGCAGTATATCCAGCAAGAGCCAATGGCCGCTGCACAGCTTCGCGCACCGCTTTACGAAGACAAGGTTGTCGACTTCCTCTTCGACAAGGCAGACGTGACCGAGCGTGAAGTGACGCAGGACGAGCTGCAAGCAGCCATCGAAGCCGAAGACGAAGCAGAAGCCGCAAAGGCCAAAGCTGCGCCGAAGAAAAAAGCGGCTGCGAAAAAAGCTCCGGCTAAGAAAGCCGCTGCCAAACCTGCGGCCAAGAAAGCTCCGGCGAAAAAGCCAGCAGCGAAGAAGGCTCCAGCCAAGAAGGCAGCTGACGACAAGCCAGCAGCCAAGAAGGCACCGGCCAAGAAAGCCGCCGCCAAGCCAGCAGCAAAGAAAGCGCCTGCTAAAAAGCCGGCCGCGAAAAAGCCTGCTGCGAAGAAGGCTCCGGCTAAGAAAGCCTAATCTATTGAAATTGGCGGGGCGTTACTCCGCTGGTTTCCATCTTTTGAAAGAGGGCGCGGGCAGCTTGGCTGTTCGCGCCCTTTCATATGCGGCGCCCGCTTTCAGCACGGCGTGGTCTTCCCATTTCGCGCCGAAAAAGCTGATGCCCACCGGCAATCCCTCAATCGCACCCATCGGCACGGTAAGGTGGGGGTAACCCGCAATCGCAGCGGGAGAGCCGAATCCGATTGACCCGTTGAAATTGTCGCCAAGCACCAGATCGCTGACCCAGGCGGGGCCGCGCGTCGGGGCAACGAGGAATTCGACGTCATTGTCCGCGAGCAGCAGATCAAGTGTCTCTTCACCTGCAATCCGCACCGCGTTCTCACGCGCTTTTTCATAGGCAGCGCGGTCGGTCGTCTGCTCGGCCACCTGAAAAATGCCCTGCTCGAACCAGCGCATCTCTCTGTCGGCATTGGCTTTGTTGAATGCGATCAGGTCTGTGAGACTGCGCGGTGTTGGTTTCCCATCAATCTCTGGAATCGAAGCGAGGTATTTGCCCATCTCCTCGCGCAGTTCGAACAGCAGCACGGTGAAGCTGTTACCATACATCTGAGTGTTCACTTCAAATTCGATATCGACCAGCACCGCGCCAGCGCGTTCGAGATCGGCGAGCGATTGTTCAAACACACCGCGCACATCATCCCGGTTGCCGATCTGGCCGCGCATCACTCCGATCCGCACGCCTTCCAAAGAATACTCACCGAGGCCTTGTGTATAGTCCGTGCGGTTTTGCGCGGTCATCGTCACTGCGTCGGCAGGGTCCTCGCCTGCCATCGCTGTTAGCAGCAATGCCGCATCGGAAACCGTCTTTGTCATCGGGCCTGCGGTGTCCTGAGTGCTGGAGATCGGCACCACATGCGTCCGGCTGACAATGCCAACGCTGGGCTTGAACCCGACGACACCGTTGATGGATGCCGGACATGTGATCGAGCCGTTGGTTTCCGTTCCGATGGCGCCCCAGGCAAAACCCGCGGCAATCGCCGCGCCGCTGCCCGAAGACGATCCGCATGTGTTGCGATCTATTGCGTGCGGATTGCGGGTCAGTCCGCCGACGGCGCTCCACCCGCTGGTCGAATCGTTGGAGCGGATGTTGGCCCATTCGCTCAGGTTGGTTTTGCCAAGTATAACCCCGCCATTGCTGCGGATATTCGCGATTAACGGGGCATCGCGGCGAGTATAGTTCTGCGCCAGAGCGAGACTGCCTGCGGTCGTCGCCCATTCCTCTGTTTCGATATTGTCCTTCACCAACACCGACCGCCCTTTGAGGATACCGGTATCCTGCGCCTCGCGCGCCTTGAACCCTGCGGTGAGTGAACGGACCAGCACGGCCTGTATCCCGTTCTCCCCATCGTCGAGCGTTTCGATCCGGTCTACCTGCACGGCGATCTCGGCTGCGGCATCATAGGCACCCTCTGATGCGGCCTCCTGCGCCAGAGCAGAGGTGCTGGCCAGCAGCAGGACGGGAAGGGCGGCTACGCGTGCAAATGCTGTTTTCATAGGGGATTGATTGCCGCTTTATCGCAGCTGCGCAAGAGGCAGGGTGAATTGCGCGGTAACCTTTTGGAAGCCTCACGTCTCAATAATGGACGCACACTTTCCTGCCATTGAGAGTGGCGTGATCCTGCGCAAAGCAGGAGCATGCCGCAGACCTCAAAGCGATCGACAACTATGCCGGAAACTAGCCAGACCCCTACGCCGCGTAAGCACTATCATGACATTGATGGCGCGCGTTCGGTGCTGATGTTCCTATCGGTCGCGCTTCATGCAGGTACGGTCTACGCCCCCGCGCGGCCTTGGATTACAGGCAATACCGCGCGGGCGGATTTTTTCGACTGGCTGATTTTCGGTTTTCATTTGTTTGTGACCCCGACCTTCTTTTTTGTCGGCGGTTTCTTCGCAGTGCTGCTGTTAACGCGGCGGAAGGCGGGCGATTTCATTGCTAACCGCTTGCTGCGCACGGCGGTGCCGCTGGTGGCTATCGCGCTGACGTTCAACATGATCGAGCATTACCTGCGCTGGGTCGATAGCGGCGGGGCTGGTACATTTTTGAGCTGGATTGGCAGCCCGGCATTCGTCGAAATCTGGGCGAACGGCACGTGGCAATTACACCTGTGGTTCCTTGTCAGCCTGCTACCAATGTTCCTGCTGGCAGTGGCGGTGCATTCGATCCTGCCGAAACAATCGCGCATTCGCGGCCTCGCTGTGGAGCTGTCAGACAAGCTTGGCGGATGGATTTCCGGCAGCGCCGCTTTTGCTGTAGCACTGCTTGTTTTCGCCTTTGCCAACACCGCGAATTATTCGGCGGCCGCGCTTGTTCCGGGCAGCTATGATCTGATCTTTCCAGGTTTCCAAAGCTGGTACAAGCTGGTTTCCGAATTCCCGTTCTTCGTCATTGGTGTGATGGCGGCGCTCTCTCCGCGCTTGCTCAATGCGCTGTTCGAATGGCGTTGGTGGATGCCCTATGCCGCGGCTGCGGCGTTGCTGTTCCAGCCTTATCCCGATGCCGCGCAAAGTTTCGAAGTCGGCATTACGATGCTGTTCCTAAATCAGTTGGCGATTTGGACCATCGTCTTGTTCATCCTTCAATTCTTCCACCGCTTCTTTAGCGCGGGCGGACCGCGGACGCAGTGGCTCGCCGATTGCGCGCTTTCGATGTATCTCTTCCACCACTGCTTCGTGTACATTTATGGCCGCATGCTGACCGGTGTAGAATGGCCGATTGCGGCGGAATTCACTGTGCTGACGATTTTCGCGGCGGGGACCGTCATCTTCATCCACGAAGGGATCGTGCGGCGTTTCACGATTGTCCGCCTGCTGTTCAACGGGAAAACCGATCTTGATGCAGTGAAGAAACAGCCGGGCCTGATCGCGGCATTTCGCGGTGACGCTGCGCGGGCAAATATTTCCGCGCAATCGAGCGCAGCGCGGCCTAACGGCTCGCTTTCCCCCAGATGATTGGCCCGTGAAAGGTTAAAGCCCTTGAATCCCGCGCGGCCTGACCCGACATTGCTTATCCGATATTCAAAAGGGTTTTCCATATGATCGATCTGTTCGGCAATTCCGGCGAAACACACGGCTCGCAAGGCCAATTCACGCGCGACCCTCTTACCGGTGCCATGGTGCCGGTGGTGGTCGAGCAGACCAGCCGGGGCGAACGCAGCTTCGATATTTTCTCGCGCCTTCTGCGCGAACGCATCGTTTTCGTGACTGGTCAGGTCGAAGACGGCATGGCGTCGATCATTACGGCGCAACTGCTGTTCCTTGAAAGCGAAAACCCTTCCAAGCCGATTTCGATGTATATCAATTCGCCCGGCGGCGTTGTGACAGCTGGCATGGCGATCCACGATACGATGCAATACATCAAGCCGCGCGTTTCGACCGTTTGCATGGGTCAGGCCGCCTCCATGGGCAGTTTCCTGCTGGCCGCTGGTGAGCCGGGTATGCGTGTTGCGCTGCCGAATGCCCGCATCATGATCCACCAGCCTTCGGGCGGTGCGCGCGGCATGGCATCGGATATCGAGATTCAGGCGAAAGAAATTTTGCGGATCAAGAAACGCATGAACGATCTGTATGTGAAATATACCGGCCAGAAACTGGACGTGATCGAAAAGTCGATGGACCGTGACACCTTCCTCGAGGCCGATGAAGCCAAGAAATTCGGCCTCGTCGACAAGGTTTTCGAGACGCGCCCTGAAAACGAAGAAGGCGATGACAAGGAAGGTTCCGGCGGCGCACCTGAATAAGGGTGCACTTTCGGCGCCGTAACCGCCCCAGCGCGGGACACGCCCCTCAGCGTATTGATAAATCGGCCACATGGGCGGGAAAATGCCGTCCCATGCGGACCGAAAAACCATGCCTATGTGTTGATTCATTTGGCATGACCGATATTGTTAGCGAATCCCTGCAGGCTGGATGCCGTTTCAGCACGGGGGATTCGAGGATTACAGGATGACGAAATTGAGCGGATCTGACAGCAAAAGCACCCTCTATTGCAGCTTCTGCGGGAAGTCGCAGCACGAGGTGCGTAAGCTTATTGCGGGCCCTACCGTGTTCATCTGCGATGAATGCGTCGAACTGTGCAATGACATCATCCGCGAAGAGACCAAAGCTGGTTTGACGGGCAAGAAAGAGGGCGAAGTCCCAAGCCCGCGCGAAATTTTTGAGACGCTCAACGATTACGTGATCGGCCAAAACAGCGCGAAACGGAACTTAGCGGTTGCCGTTCACAACCACTACAAACGGCTCAAACATTCCGGCAAATCCGGCGGCGATGTTGAGCTTGCGAAGTCGAACATCCTGTTGGTCGGCCCGACTGGCACGGGTAAGACATTGCTGGCACAGACATTGGCTCGCACATTCGATGTGCCGTTCACAATGGCCGATGCGACGACCCTGACCGAAGCCGGTTATGTCGGCGAAGACGTTGAAAACATCATTCTTAAGCTGCTGCAATCTTCCGACTACAACGTCGAGAAAGCGCAGCACGGCATCGTTTATATCGATGAAATCGACAAGATCACCCGCAAAGCGGAAAACCCCTCCATCACACGCGACGTGTCGGGCGAGGGCGTTCAGCAGGCTCTACTGAAGCTGATGGAAGGCACCACCGCTTCCGTGCCTCCTCAGGGCGGCCGTAAACATCCACAGCAGGAATTCCTACAAGTGGACACGACGAACATCCTGTTCATCTGCGGCGGCGCGTTTGCCGGCCTTGATAAGATTATCGCTGATCGTCTTCAGAAGCGCTCAATTGGTTTCGGCGCGCACGTTGCCGATCCTGATAAGCGTAAGGTTGGCGAGCTGCTCGAAAAGAGTGAACCGGAAGATCTGCTGAAATTCGGCCTGATC
Source organism: uncultured Erythrobacter sp. (assembly GCF_947497915.1). Taxonomy (GTDB): domain Bacteria; phylum Pseudomonadota; class Alphaproteobacteria; order Sphingomonadales; family Sphingomonadaceae; genus Erythrobacter. The sequence goes on from NZ_CANMIJ010000001.1 coordinate 374,762, forward strand.
CCGGAATTTGTAGGCCGTTTGCCTGTGATTGCGACTCTGCATGACCTCGATGTCGATGCACTCGTCACCATCCTGCAAGAGCCGAAAAACGCTCTGGTAAAGCAGTATGGCAAGCTGTTCGAACTCGAAGATGTGGCACTGACTTTCACCGACGAAGCACTCGTCGCCATCGCCGAACGCGCAATTTTGCGCAAAACCGGCGCTCGCGGCCTGCGCTCTATCGTTGAAGGCATCCTGCTCGATACGATGTTCGATCTGCCTGATATGGACGATGTGTCCGAAATCGTGATCGACGAAGACGTTGTGTCAGGCAAGAAAGACCCGATCCGCGTCGTCTCGAACGATGATGACAAGGGTGAGAAGGAAGAAGCGGCCTGATAGCGCCGTGCGGCACGCGCCGCTTCCTGTTCGTTTGCACCAAGAATAGGCTCCGCAGCCCGACTGCGGAGCAGGTTTTCTCACAGATACCGGGAATTGAAGCGCTTTCGGCTGGAATCAGTCGCGACGCTGAAGAACCGCTGACGGACGAATTGATTGAGTGGGCGGATCACATCTTTGTGATGGAACGCGTCCATCGCAGCAAAATCCAAAGCAGGCATCGAGCGGCATTGAAGAGCACGCGCATCGCCGTGCTCGGTATCCCGGACGAGTATAAATTCATGGAGCCCGCGCTGATACGCATTCTTGAAACGAAGATGCAGACTTGGATTCCCGAGAGCTAAACACAAAACCCCGCCTGGCCGGAGGAATTGGCCAGACGGGGTCGTGAAATGCGTCGCCCCGATGGGAGGGGGGAACGATGGAGCGACGCGGTGAGGGGTATGGCGTTACGCCGGGAGGAACACTCCGTCGGTTACGTGGATCACGCCGTTTGATGTCATAACGTCGGTGGTTGTTACCGCTGCCGCGCGGCCAGCTGCATCGGTAATCACAACAGTCTCACCCGACAGGCGCGCGGTCAGCTTGCCGCCGGAAATGGTGTCAATTGTGGCGCTGCCGCCGTGCTTGTTGATCAGAGCGACCAGGTCACCTGCGGTCACTCTGCCAGCGACGGCATGGTAGGTCAGAATGTTTGTCAGCGTGCCTTTGTTCTCAGGCTTTACCAGCGTTGCAACAGTACCGTCTGGGAGCTTTGCGAACGCGGTATCGGTCGGTGCGAACACGGTGAATGGACCGGGGCCAGACAGTGTTTCGCCAAGGCCTGCTGCAGTCACAGCAGCGACGAGCGTGTTGTGAACGCCGGTGCTTTGTGCCGTCTCTACGATGTTCGGCGCGGCCTTCGCTTTGTGATGATGTGCAGCAACCGGAGCGGTGCTGATGGCAGCGAGTCCAGTGGTTGCGGCGATGGCAGCGAAAGCTGCGGCTTTAAGGGTCTTCGGGGTTACAGGCATTGGTTTCTCCTTTGTCTGCAAGCCCTCCCGGATCTTGCAATTGGAGCTACGCACCCATTTCAAAAGCGGATGCTAAAAAATCACAAATATCTGAAATAATTGGCGAATTGCCTGATTTTTCAGCGAATTTTAGCTCGCAGGAATGTCGCTTATCAGACCTGCGAGAACGCGCCTTCGGCTACAACCGGTCCAGCATCGACGCCTTCCGGCTTGCCGCCGATTGGTTCACGCGTCAGCACAAGGCCGACCCCGTCGCCAAGGTTGCGCGCGATCGTTTCGGGCAGCTCCATGGAGAGCACTTCGCCCGGCGTCACTACGCCAAGTGACTGCAGATCGCTGCCGTCAGCAGGGACAAGCCACAGTTCGTGATCGTGCACGCCGTCGGCAGTCAGGCCTATTGCACCGACCAGCATTTTTTCGGTCTCTGGAATGTAAGTCACATCCAGCCGCAACCCGGTGTCGCCAATCGGAACTTGCGCCACCAACGGATCGGCCGATGCCAATTGCGTTTGCGGAATTTCATTGGGCGCTTGCGTCGCACCGGGCCCGAAAGCTGCGAACGCCAAAGCAACCGCAGCCGCGGCAGATGTTAGTCCGGCGGTCCATTGCCAGCGGCGCAAACGCGATTGCAGGTCGATGACATTGGACGCAGCATCATCGTTTGCAGCGGATTGGGCAGCTTTTTGAGCCTCGATGCTGGCGGCAATTTGCGGCCATAGATCGGCACGCGGCTCCATCGGAGCCACATCGTCGAGCAGCGGAGCGCAGCGTTCTTCCCACAGCGCCACCTCGGCTGCGAAGGCCGGATCGCTTGCGACCCGTCCCCGCGCGGTTAGCAACTCTTCGCCTTCGAGCAGGCCAAAGCCATACTCGATGGCGATCATCGCGTCGTCGCGGTTGATTTCTGTCTTATCAGTCATTCGCCCGCCTCCAGGCAGGTGCGCAGCTTCATCATGCCGCGGCGTATCCAGCTTTTCATCGTGCCCAGCGGTACGTCGGCGTTCTCCGCCAATTCCGCGTAGGTCATTCCGTCAAAGAACGCCGAGCGTATGTTCGCCTGCGCGGGCTCTTCCAATGATTCAAGGCACGTGTGCACATGCGCTGCGCGCTCGCCATCGATCATCATCTGATCGGCGAGCGGGGCGGCGTCAGGCAGGGGTGCTGCCTCTTCCACGGGTACTGCACCGCCGCGCACTTTGCCGGTGCGCAGCCGATCAATCGCGCGATTGCGCGCAAACGTCGCCAGCCACGAAATCGGGCTCGCGCGCGTTGGATCGTAGCGGTCAGCCCGCTGCCATAAATTCACGTAGACGTCTTGCAACGCGTCTTCTGCCTCCTTGGTATCTCCCAAGATACGAAAGCAAATTCCGTATAGTTTCACGCGGGTGGCAGAGTATATTTGTTCAAGGGCCGCACTGTCGCCGTCGGCGAGGCGAACCATCGCATCGCGCAGCGCCTCGCGTGCCTCTGGGCTGGCCGGTGTTGGTCCGCTCACCATTAGCAATCCGTCTCGCAATCGGCGCCGCGTTCCACTTGGATAGTGGAGTGGCCGATGCCGAACCGATCTTCGAGCGAATGGGCGATGTCATGCAGGAACGCGTCGCTGCACGGCGCACCGGGCATCACCAGATGCGCGGTCAAAGCCGTCTCGGTCGTCGACATTGGCCAGATATGCAGATCGTGCACGGCTTCTACCCCTTCCAGTCCAGCCAAATGGCCGCGCACTTCGCCCACGTCAATCCTTGCAGGAACTGCAAGTAAACCAAGGCGCAAGCTGTCTTTCGCCAATCCCCACGTGCCCCACGCGATCATCGCGACGATGGCGAAGCTGACAAGTGGGTCTATCCACCACAATCCGGTGGCAAGGATGACGAGGCCTGCGATCACCACACCGGCGGAAACCAGTGCATCCGCGGCCATATGCAGATAGGCGCCTTTGATGTTCAAGTCTTCCTGACCGCGCATAAACAAGAAGGCTGTGAAGCCGTTGATTGCGATGCCGATGCCGGCGACGATCACCATCACCATGCCCTGGGGCTCTTGCGGCTCCATAAGGCGGTGCACTGTTTCAAACAGGATTGCGCCAATCGCGACCGCTAGCAAAAGGGCGTTTCCGATTGCGGCCAAGATCGTCGAGCTTTTGAACCCATAGGTGTAGCGTTCCGAAGGCGGTCGTTTTGCAGCGACGCTCGCCGCCCATGCGAGCAGCAGCGCGAGAACATCGGAAAGGTTGTGGCCAGCGTCAGCGACCAGCGCCATTGAGTTGTAGAGAAAGCCGAATGCGGCTTCGATGACTACAAATACGCTGTTGAGCACTATTCCGATCAGAAACGCATTGCCGAAATCCGCCGGTGCATGATGGTGCCCGTGATGATCGTGGAGGCCGTGACAATCGGTGTCACCGTCTCCGCGGCCCGGCGCGTGATCATGCCCGTGATCTGTGCTGTGTGAGTGTGCGTGCCCCATTGGCGTCAATCGTAGACGCAGGAATCGAGGCCGTCACCCTTCACGACCCTCATGCGCGCTTCGATAGTGTTGCCATAGCGCGCCAGCCAGCCGCCCGGATTGGTGACAGATCGGGTTTTCGGGCTGGGCAGGGCGACTGCCATGCGGCTGGCTTCATCAGCGGAAAGGCGTGCGGCGGATTTGCTGAAATATCGCTGCGCTCCGGCCTCTGCACCGTATGTTCCTATGCCGGTTTCGGCGACGTTTAGATAAACCTCCATGATACGCTGTTTGCCCCAGATATTTTCAATCCAGAACGTGAACCACGCCTCCAACCCTTTGCGGAAATAGCCGCCGCCCTGCCATAGAAAGACGTTCTTTGCGGTTTGCTGGCTGATGGTGGATGCGCCGCGAATTTTACCGCCTTGTGCGTTGTTTTTAATCGCTTTCTCGATCGCTTCCGTGTCGAATCCGGAATGTTCGCAGAACTTTGAATCCTCCGATGCGATCACGGCGGCGACCAGATTGGGATCGATGTTGTCGAGACTCTCCCAATCTTTCGTGATGCCATTTCCGTCCATCACCATCGTCACGGTAACAGGCACAGGGATCCATTTGAACACAACCACCAGAGCCAAGCTGATGCCGAGGAACCACAAGATAATCTTGGCAAGGAAGCGGGCGAGTTTGAAAGCCATGGGATGCTATTTAGGCGGCCAATGCAGGCCGCGCAATTGACTGTATTTGGATGCGGCCACACACAGCTGCGATGATTATCGTAGCAGAAGGGATCAGCGCGGCTGGAAAGACCACGTTTGCCCGCCAATTCGGCGAAGGCCGATGGCTGCCTGAAATGCCTGTAAAGGCCCAGCGCCCGCACGGCGATGCACCCGCGCAGAGCCACGCAAAGTTCTGGGCCGATCACAACGCCGCTCGGTTTCAAATGGCCGTCCAGATCGAACGCGAGCACGGCTTTGTCGTCTGCGACACTGATCCCCTGAAGATTCATTATGCATGGTGTATGGAACGCGCCGGTTTTGATTGGCCGGACAGGTTCGAATTCGCCGCAATCGAAGTGCGCAAAGCAATCGTCGAAGAGCGGCTTGGCTTTGCCGATCTTTACCTTGTGAAGCCAATCGCACCGGAAGCGGCGCGCGCCCAGAAAGAGGGCGATAGCACGAGACGGCGCGGTAACTTTGATCAGCACCTCGCACTGCAGCCGCATCTGATCGCCTGGTTTGAGGCAATGTCTGATGTGCTTCCACGACGCGTCCGTTTTGGCTTTCCCGAGCCATCCAGCCTAATAGCCGAGATTGAGCCGCACGCAGCGGAGCGTAGTGCCCATCGCTATGACGTGGGCGCGTTTGATGCCCTGATCGAAGCCTTACCAGCGTAGGCGAAAGGTCTCCTCCACCTTGCGGCCTTCAACGCGCCGTGCTTGTGTGCGGATAAAGCAGTTTTGAGGGGACTTAACCAATGCGCACTTTCCGTAATGCCGCCGCCGCCATCGCCTTGGCGAGCGCCGCACTTTCCGCACCGGCATTTGCCGATGATCACGGAGCGGTGGACGCGATAGAGGCGGATTATGACAGCTATCTCGCGCCGTTATTTTTGCATTTTCACAAGAACCCGGAACTGTCCTTCCTCGAAACCAAAACGGCTGCCCGCATGGCAGAGGAGCTGCGCGCGGTCGGGATGGAAGTGACCGAAGCTGTTGGCGGCACAGGCGTTGTCGGCATGATGCGCAACGGGGATGGCCCGCTGATCCTGCTACGCGCAGATATGGACGGGCTGCCGGTACCAGAGAAATCGGGGCTCGATTACGCCTCTACGGCGGTTCAGATCGGTCAGGATGGCAAGGAATATCCGGTCATGCATGCATGCGGCCATGATGTGCACATCACATCGATGGTGGGCACCGCGCGGCGGCTGGCCGCGACTAAGGATAAATGGAGCGGGACGATCATGTTCGTCGTTCAGCCTGCCGAGGAGCGCGTCGGCGGAGCGAAAGCCATGCTCGAAGACGGCCTATATGAGCGATTTGGTAAGCCTGACTATGCGCTGGCATTCCATGTCGCCTCGGCATTCCCGACGGGAAAAATCACGGCATCCGAAGGCATCCAATATTCGAGCGCAGATTCCGTCGACATCATGGTGCCCGGCATCGGCGCACATGGGGCAAGCCCGCATTCCGGCCGCGATCCGGTTTACATCGCCTCGCAAATCGTCACTGCCCTGCAAAGCATCGTCAGCCGAGAAATTGGCCCGCTATCGCCGGCGGTCATTACCGTTGGATCGATCCATTCGGGCACAAAGCACAACATCATTTCTGATCGCGCAGATCTGCAACTCACCGTGCGCGCCAATGACGAAGAGACCCGCGCGCAATTGCTCGCCGCGATTGAGCGGATTGCGGTCAATATGGGCAAGACGCACGGACTTCCCGATGATCTGCCAGTGACAGTCAAAGTCAGCGAAGGCACACCAGTCACCAACAATGATCCGGTGCTTGCCCGCCGGCTGAACAATATGATCAAGCGTGAGCTGGGCGAGGACACGTTCATGACGTTCCGCCAACGCGGCATGGGCGCGGAAGACTTCGCCTATTTCGTGGCGGATGAATACGGCGTGCCGGGATATTACTTCGCCGTCGGCGGAACCCCGCCAGAAGCGTTCGAGGCTGCTGCAAATGGAGGCCCGCGCGTGCCAAGCCACCACTCACCCCTGTTCAAGATCGCCCCGCGTGAAAGCGTAACGCTTGGAACACGGGCGATGGTAGCGGCGGTGATGGATTTGGCTCCGGCCGATTAGACCGCATGAAAAAACCGCCGCGAACCAGAAGGCTCGCGGCGGTTTTCATTGTTTCAGTCTTGCTGACGCTTACGCCATGCCCGGCAACAGCCGGTCACCCGCGATCCGCTGCATTGCTTTTTGCAGCTTTTCAAAGGCGCGCACTTCGATCTGGCGGATGCGTTCGCGGGACACTTCGTAAACCTGCGACAGTTCTTCGAGGGTCTGCGGCTTTTCCGTCAGGCGGCGCTCTGTCAGGATGTGCTTCTCACGATCATTAAGCGAGTCCATCGCTTCGACCAGCATATCGTGACGCACTTCGGATTCTTGCGCGTCAGCGACGAGCTCATCCTGAAGCGGGCTATCATCAGTCAGCCAATCCTGCCATTCGCCAGAGCCGTCTTCGCCATTGCGCATCGGCGTGTTGAGCGAGCCATCGCCGCCCATCATCATGCGGCGGTTCATGTTGACGACTTCTTGCTCTGGAACGCCGAGGTCGGTGGCGATTTTCGTCACGTCTTCGGGGTGCAGATCGGAATCTTCGTACGCTTCAAGCTGCTTCTTCATCCGGCGAAGGTTGAAGAATAGCTTTTTCTGAGCCGCGGTGGTGCCCATTTTGACAAGGCTCCAAGAACGGAGGATGTATTCCTGCATCGATGCTTTGATCCACCACATCGCGTAGGTCGCGAGACGGAAACCGCGATCGGGCTCGAATTTCTTGACGCCCTGCATCAGGCCGACATTCCCTTCGGAAATCAGGTCGGACACGGGCAGGCCGTAACCGCGATAGCCCATGGCAATCTTGGCAACGAGCCGCAAATGGCTCGACACCAGCTGTGCTGCAGCATCGGGGTCTTCATGTTCGGAATAGCGCTTGGCGAGCATATACTCATTCTCAGCCGTCAGCACTGGATACTTCTTGATCTCCGACAGATAGCGGTTGAGGCCTTGCTCACCACTCAGGGACGGGACCGTCGTTCTTGCTTTACTCACTTATTCCCTAACCTTTCTTGCGTCGACCTCACTTGTCGGACCCCTAATGGGCATCCGTCTTTTTGGGCCACATGGTTACATATAGACGTGTTTTTGACGGTTTGAACCGCATTACATGTCATTCATCCAATTCAACGCCCAAGTTGGTCGATTAGTTCCCGCATATCGGCGGGAACATCGCTCGAAAAAGATACGGATTCGTTCGAGATCGGATGCAAAAAACCCAATTCGGCGGCGTGCAATGCCTGACGGGCAAATCCGAGCTGCGAAATCAGCGTTTTCAAGCTCTTGGGTGTTTTTCCGTAAGTCTGATCTCCTATTAAAGCATGGCCGATTGATGCGCAGTGAACGCGCACCTGATGTGTGCGACCGGTTTCGAGTCGGCACTCGATCAGCGCCGATCCATCCATCGGTTCCAAAACTCTATAATGCGTAACGGCGTGCTTCCCGCGTGAGGAATTCTTGTCGAGCACAGCCATTTTCTTTCGGTTGGCATCCGATCGCCCGAGTCGCTCATCAATTGTGCCTTGCTCGGGGGAGGGGTGGCCGCCAACCACCGCGAGATAACGCCGGTGGATCGAATGATCGGCAAATTGCGCAGCAAGCCCCTCATGCGCGGCATCGGATTTCGCGACGACGAGCAGGCCAGATGTGTCCTTGTCGATACGGTGAACAATGCCAGGGCGGGCGACGCCGCCGATACCACTCAATTGCCCGCGGCAATGGTGCAGCAAAGCATTGACCAGGGTGCCGTCCGGATTGCCCGCCGCCGGATGGACGACCATGCCCGCAGGCTTGTCGACCACGATCAGGTGCTCATCCTCGAACACGACATTTAGCGGGATATCTTGCGGCTTTGCTTCGGCTTCGGTGGCGGCGGGCACCATAATGCGGAACGGCTCGCCTTCGTTCACCTTCATTGAAGGGGACGAGGCAGTCTTACCGCGCATCTCGACATGTCCCTCTGCAATCAAAGCCTGCACCCGTGCGCGTGACAAATCGGTCGCCTCGGCCAGCGCTTTGTCGAGGCGGGCGGGCGCGGCAATTTTGCCAGAGTGGATTTCCATATCGGACATGCCAATTTCCATGCGCGAACGAGTTGCGAGTGGCAAGCGAGCCAGTGACAAGAAAGGTATGCGCGCCTAGAACGCGGCCATGCAGTTAAAGCAGACCAAAAACGGTGACCTGCCTGTCCCGACAAAGGTGTATCGCCAGCTGCTGGACGCTGCGCTGGCCGCGCATCCGCTGGAATGCTGCGGATTGCTGCTTGGCCGCGCAGGCCGGATCACGGTGGTGCGCGAATGCGCCAATGTGCATCCGACGCCGCAAAGCCATTTCGAAATTGACCCTCAGGCATTGATCGACGCCCATAAGGTAGAGCGTGAGGGTGGCTTGCGATTGATGGGGTACTTTCATTCGCATCCCAAGGGCGATCCGCATCCTTCTGAAACAGACAAGGCAATGGCGGCGCATGATGGCAAAGTTTGGGCCATCATCGCAGATAGCGGCATGATGTTCTGGGTGGACGGCAAAGACCGTTTCCACGCGCTTTCCTACGATGTTGGAAACCGCTAGGGTCCGCCAAATCAGTGGGTGCATGGGGAGCGATTATTTGCTCTAACAATGTGCTGCAGCGCTAAAGTCACACTTGGTGCCAGCCTGGTTGGTGGAGTTACTAGATAAAACAATGATTTACCAAAAATTGGCATCTGCACCGCGACTGCGTTTTGTATCAATAAACTCCCTCAACAATTTCCATGAGATTTCTGAATGACCTCGCAAACCGATCTTGCTTCCTTGCTGTGTTCGCGGCTTTGCCACGATATGCTTTCGCCTGTGGGCGCGCTCGCCAATGGACTGGAGCTGCTCGCTGACGAGCAAGACCCGGAAATGCGCGCGCGATGTGTCGAATTGCTCGAACAAAGCGCCAAAATCAGCACAGATAAGCTCAAATTCTTCCGCCTTGCATTCGGGGCGGCTGGTGGATTTGGCGAGAATGTGCCGGTCGAAGAAGCACAGGATGTTGTAAATGCGCTGGCCGCTGACAAGAAACGGATCGAGCTGAACTGGGCGATCAATGATAACAGCCTGCCCAAGCCAGCCGTCAAAGTGATGCTGAACCTGTCGCAAATCGCGCTGGAAGCATTGGTGCGCGGCGGGACGCTGGATATCGGAGCGGAAAAGCGTGACGGCAATATTGAAATTGTCGCCCGCGCGACCGGCCCGAAAATCGCTTTTGACGAGACAATCGGAAAGGCGCTGCAAGGCGAATTGACCGAAACCGACATTACCAGCCGCACAGCGGCGGCGCATATGATCGCGCTGCTTGCCGAGGAAACCGGCGGGGGTCTGCAATATGCCGTCACCGATGATGCGCTGGTGCTGGGCGCTGTTCTGCCGGAGCCTGAAGGCATGATTGGATGAGCGAAATGGAGATCAATGAGCTGGTTCATGCGGTGAAAGCTTCACCGAATTTCAACGAGCGCACATCTCCGATTACGATGCTGGTGCTTCATTATACCGAGATGAAGCCGATTGAGACTGCGCTGGACCGGCTGACCGATCCCGATGCCGGTGTCTCCGCACATTACCTGATCAGCGAAGAGGGCGTCGTCACCCAGCTTGTGCCCGAAGAAAAGCGTGCATGGCATGCGGGTGTATCCTTCTGGCGCGGGACGAAAGACGTGAATTCAGCCAGCATCGGGATCGAGTTAGATCATCCCGGCCATGCAGGCGGATACCGCGAATTCACCGATGCGCAGTTCAACGCGCTGCTGCCGCTCGCTTCGCGGATCGTGAAGGAATATGACATTCCGCGCGCCAATGTCGTCGCGCATTCCGATGTCGCGCCATTGCGCAAAATTGATCCGGGCGAGCTTTTTCCGTGGGATCGGCTGGCCGAATACGGGCTGTGCCTGCCGACGCCGAAGAAAATCGAGCAAGTCGATCCGTTCCATAACGAAGGCGCCTTTATCCTCGCGCTGGAACGCTATGGCTATGACATTACCGAAGGGCGCAAGACAATCGAAGCGTTTGAAAGACGCTGGCGGCCGGACAAGATCGAAGGCCGCTATGACGCGCAACTGGGCGCGATATTGTGGCATTTGTTGTTGGAGCGGGATCGGGGAGACGCGCGCTAGGCATTAGTTTACAGGTGTTTTCAGCAAGCGCGGGGGAAATGTGCTTTGCTGCAAACAAGATCATAAATGGGAGGGATCAATTATGATGAGAAAAATGGGAGCCGAATTTGTCGGCACATTTTGGCTGGTGTTTGGTGGCTGCGGTTCGGCAGTGCTCGCGGCGGCCTTTCCTGAACTCGGTATCGGTTTTGTCGGTGTTTCGTTGGCGTTCGGTCTGACAGTTCTGACGATGGCATATGCCGTAGGCGGCATTTCGGGCGGCCACTTTAACCCGGCGGTTTCACTCGGCCTCGCGCTGGGCGGACGGTTCAGCTGGCGCGAGCTGGTGCCATACTGGATCGCGCAATTGCTCGGTTCTTTCACCGCTGCCGGCATGCTTTACCTCGTCGCAAGCGGCGTCGCAGACTTTGAAGCGGGCGGCTTTGCCTCCAACGGTTATGGCGATCTGTCTCCGGGCGGATTTTCAATGACAGCCGCACTGGTGATTGAAATTGTGCTTACCGCAGGATTCCTGATTGTGATCCTTGGATCAACATCGTCCAAAGCTCCGGCTGGTTTCGCGCCGATTGCCATCGGTCTTGCGCTGACGCTGATCCACCTGATCTCAATTCCGGTGACCAACACTTCGGTGAATCCGGCGCGCTCCACCAGTGTCGCGTTTTATGCCGATACAGCCGCTGTTCCGCAGCTTTGGCTGTTCTGGGTTGCTCCGCTGATCGGCGCAGCCATCGGTGCGATGATCTGGAAATTCCTGTCGCCGGATAAATCGCTCGAAAACATTGGCGGCCAAGAATAGGCTCAACGACTTTCTGAAAATTCGAAAGGGCCGGCTTTCCTTAAGCCGGCCCTTTCTGTATGCGCGGGCTCGTCAGGGGGCCGAGGCAGCCGCGAGCGTTCTCGTTCGAGGAAAGTCCGGGCTCCACGAAGCATAGGTGGCGGGTAACGCCCGCCGGGTGCCTGCTTTCGGGCAGGTTCTTAGGGAAAGTGCCACAGAGAGTGTACCGCCGATGGACCTAACGGTCACAGGCAAGGGTGAAAGGGTGCGGTAAAAGCGCACCGGGGCTGCTGGTAACAGCGTCCGCATGGTAAACCCCACCTGGAGCAAGGCCAAATAGGGGTCTCGCGCCTTTTAGGTAGGAGTGCATCGCTCCGAGAGATCCGGGTTGGCTGCTTGAGCCGTTCGGCAACGGACGGCCTAGACGAATGGCTGCCACTGCAGCGCTGGTCGCAAGATACCGGCTGCGGATACAGAACCCGGCTTATGAAGCCCCCTGACATCTATCTCTCAAAATCCCCGTTATCGCCGGAACAGAGCACGGGGCGAGCCGTTAAGAACGCATGCAAACACCATTGTCAGCCAACCGCAGCACCGTTCAGCGCGCTGCCATTATTTTCGCTGTGATTTGCCAGATCGGCTCGTCATTCCTTCCGCTTCTCGGGTTCGGGGAGCAGATCGGCGACCGTTCCGACTCGGTGCGGACTTTGATCACGCCATCGGGTTGGGCGTTCTCAATTTGGGGGCTGCTATTCCTCGGCTCGGCCATATTCGCAGTCTGGCAGGCGCTTCCGGCACAGCGCAGCAATACCTTGCTTGATCGGATCGCTTGGCCTGCCTCGATTGCACTTGGGGCGCAGGGCGTTTGGGCGGCCTATACCGGTTACAATAATCTCACTGCGATCTCGGCGATCATCATATTTGTCTCGCTCGCAGGTCTGCTGCTTGTGCTGCGCGCGCTCGTTCAACACGGTGAATTCACGGGAAAAGAACGGTGGCTAGTGGCCCTCGTATTCAGTGCATTGGCCGCATGGCTCACTGCAGCGAGCATTGTGAATGTGTCGGCGACGCTCAAATTTTACGGCGTCGGTGGCGGCGGAACATATCCGCTCATCACTACCATCATGGTCGCGATTGGCGGTGTCATCGCCGCGCTTGCAGTCGTGCGGAGCCGGGGCAACCCTTGGTATGCAACCGTGTTCTGCTGGGCGCTCACAGCGATATATTTTCGCGGTGGTCAAGAAGACGCGTTGATCGCTTGGGCTTGTATCGGTTCTGGCATCTTGGTCGTGTTGGGCGTCTTTGTCGGCTTATCAAACCCGAGCAATCGCAGGCACTGGCTGGGCGCCTAAGCTGCCTGCACGCCAGTCGCCGGATAAAGCTCGTCCAGCGGCCTTGAACGACCATCGGCGCAGACGAGCCGCACATGATACCGCTTCATCCCGCGCGGGTTTGTCACGCCAACGGAATGCGCGATCACGCCGACTTCTTTGCGCATTTGCTTCACGAAATTGGCAACGCGCACTGCTTTGTTGGCCGGATCTAGGCCGCGCTGAAGACTTGGATCATGCGTGGTAATGCCGGTTGGGCAGGTGTTTTTGTTGCACTTCATCGCCTGAATACAGCCAAGCGCAAACATGAAGCCGCGCGCCGAAATGGTGAAGTCAGCGCCTGCGCAGAGCGCCCATGCAACCTCGCTGGGCGTGACCAACTTGCCGCTGGCCACGATCCGAATGCGGTCTTTCAAACCCGCCTCGTCGCGCAGATCGACCAGCATCGGCAGAGCTTCTCGCAGGGTTAGACCGACATTGTCGATGAGCGGCATCGGGGCCGCGCCGGTTCCGCCATCGCCGCTATCGACGGTGATGAAATCAGGCGCGCTTTCAGGGCCGCGTTTGTTGATCTCCGCAAACAGTTCTTGCAGCCAACCATAGGCGCCGATCACTGTCTTAAATCCAACAGGCTTGCCGGTAACTTTGCGAATACGGGCGATCATATCGAGCAATTCTTCGATGCTGCCGATATCGGTGTGTCGGTTGGGCGAGATCGAGGCTTCGCCCTCTGGAATACCGCGAATTTCGGCAATCTCCGAGTTGACCTTGGCTGCGGGCAGGATGCCGCCTTTGCCCGGCTTGGCCCCTTGCGATAGCTTGAGTTCGAACATGCGAACTTGCTCGTGCGCGGCGACTTCGCGAAGTTTGTCATCGGAAAGGTTGCCGTCTTCGTCGCGCACGCCATATTTCGCTGTGCCGATCTGGAATACGATGTCGCAGCCGCCTTCGAGATGGTAGGGGGATAGCCCGCCTTCGCCGGTGTTCATCCAGCATCCGGCTTTCGCTGCCCCGTTCGAAAGCGCGCGGACAGCTGGCGTGGAAAGCGCGCCGTAACTCATACCTGAAATGTTGAAGACAGACGGCGCATCATAGGGAATGCGGGCCGCGCCATCGCCAATCCGCATCGGCGGCGCCTTTACGGCATCTCGTTCCAATGTCGGCCATGGGCAATTGACGAAAATCGGGGTGCCGACCGGGTCGAGATTGCGGGTTGAACCGAATGCGACATTGGTTGATTTCGCTTTGGAAGCATCATCCACCCAATCCCGCTGCGCGCGGTTGAAGGGCATTTCCTCGCGGTCCATCGCGAAGAAGTACTGGCGAAAAAATTCGCCGAGCTCGGACAGGATATGCCGCATGCGGCCGATAACGGGGTAGTTTCGGCGGACGGTGTCATTCGTCTGATTGCGATCAATAAAGAACAGCGTGATCAGAGCGAGGACCGCAAGTCCCACAACGAATATGAATAGGCTGGTCAGCCCGTCTAGAAGTGCGGTCATCGTGTATTCCTCCCAAATGCGCCTTGTGACACGCTGTTCGTGTGCCGCCGCATTAAAGTTACACTATTGAATGGCGCGCGCCTGTCCACTTTCAAGAAGCGGCGCGGGTGTCCTTTGCGGTGTGAACGCCGACTTTGCCGTCATGGTCCGATGTCTGGATTACCCGCCTATCCTCACCTTCAAGGACGAGCGCGGTCAGCACGCCCGAGCGGAACGCTCCGGTGTCGATCCCGATACGGTTGCCGCAATCCATGACTGTGTCGAAAATTGTGTGGCCATGCACCACAACTTTTTCCAGCGCGCCTTCGTGATTGAGAAACCGGTCACGAATCCAGAGCATGTCGCTGCGCTTTTGCGCGTCGAGCGGGACGGACGGATCAACGCCCGCATGCACGAAGACATAATCGCCGGCGATGATCATTTCCTCAAACGAAGCGACATAATCGCGTTCCTTTTGAGAGATGATTTGAGGCAGCAATGCATGCAATTCGTCAAGCGTCATTGCGTTGAACTGCTTCTTGGAAATGCCGTAACTCATGATGGTTTCACGGCCACCATGTTTCAGGAAATGCCGCAGGATGTCGGGCTTTTCGAAGGATTGTAGGAACATCTCTTCATGGTTACCGGCAAGCACGCGCACATCGCGATTTTTCTGCCATTTGCGAGTGCGTTTAATCACACCTGCACTGTCGGGGCCGCGATCAACGAGGTCACCCAGCAAGATGACGCGCGAATCGGCGGATCCAGAATTCTGGTCGTCCGCCTCAATCGCATCAATCAACGCCTCATACAGGTCGAGCCGCCCGTGAATATCGCCAATGACATAATAACGCGTGCCATCAGGCACAGCCGGAAGCCGGGCACGTGCACGAGGCGAAAATATCTTGCTAAGTGATTTTAACATGGTTTGATATTCGGTGCGAAACGGCAATCTTTATGGGAGCAAAGCCCGCGATAGAACGGGACCATTGCTACTGCGACACGGGTCCTGTGACATAACCACGCGCTTGCTGAACCGCAAATGACGAGTGCGCGGCTGTTAACCTGATGCACAAATCACACAATCATGTGTTCAGAAGGACAAGTTGGTAATTTCTCTTGTGCACTGCATCATTTCTGTGCACGATTGTTTCGCATTTGGATGAGATCGTCGATTAAAATGACGACCAGCAGATGTGCAGGTGGGACGAAGCAACAACACAAGACAAGGAAGTTGTCATGCTCACGTCCATCCGCGGCCTAACCGCCGCTACTCTCTCTGCGGGTTTCCTCCTATCTGCGGCGCCCGCATTCGCCTCTGAACCTGTTTCGGAAGCGGAAACTACCTCAATTGAATCCAGCGAAGTCCAAATCAATGAAGCGCTGCTTGCAGCCGCGATTGAAACAGACGGCGCTGAAACCGGTCAACCCGATCTGGCATTGACGCCTGCAATCGTGCGCGCCAGCGCGCCGGTTGAAGACGCCGGGGCCAGCAATCTGCAAGGCGAAGAGGAAGAGGCAAGCCCGCTGACTTTCTCGGCCAATGTTGCCTTCGCAACCGAATACCGTTTCCGCGGTGTCGCGCTAACCGACGGCAATTTCGCCGTGCAGGGCGGCTTTGATGTATCGCACGAATCCGGCCTTTATGTCGGAACGTGGGGATCAAACCTCGATGAACAGACCGTTGGATATGGCTCTACCGAGCTGGATATCTATGGCGGCTGGAGCGGCGATCTGACCGACGGCGTTTCTGCCGATGTCGGCGCGATTGCTTACCTCTATCCTGACGCCGGCCCGGGCGATTTCGATTATCTCGAGTTTTACGGCTCGCTCAGCTTCGGCCTAGGCCCGGCATCGCTGACCGGCGGTTTTGCCTATGCGCCGGATCAGGATTCGCTTGGCGGCACGGATAACCTCTATCTCTATGCGGATGTCAGCTTCGGTATCCCCGATACGCCGATCACTTTGAACGGCCATGTCGGTTACACCGATGGTTTTCTGACCTTCACAACAGACAGCGAAGCGATCGACTGGTCGATCAGCGCCGATCTGGCAGTTGGTCCGGCAACGCTAAGCGCCGCCTATGTTGGTGTCGAAGGCGATGTCCTGATCGATCCAACCGGCACGTTCACTGACGATGCTTTCGTCGTGACGCTTAGCGCCAGCTTCTAAACAGTTGCTCAGTCGCAGGAGCGAACGCGCTATCCGTAAATAGACGGAATTGGCGGGACCTCTAAAGAAACGCGGGATCGGAAACGGTCCCGCGTTTTCTTTTTTGCGCTCAATCCAGACTGAAATTGACCGTCGTGACGACGCGAACCTTTTTGTAAGGGCTGTCGGATTTCCCCCAGCCACCGCCATCGCCGTCGCGCGCCTCGATTGAGAAGTACCCTTGCGTGGCGTCTTTGATCGGGCCGACACCCGCTCCCGAGTCCTGCGCAAATTGTTGAGCAGAAGCGCGGGCGTTTTTGGTCGCCTCTGCCACCATTTCCGGCTTGATAGTGTTCAACCCAGTGAAGGTGTAGCTCATCCCTGATCCCTCTTCGAGGAATACGCCTTTTCCGACGAGATCGAATTGCTGCGCGACCGCTTTTTGCGCGCGATCAATATCGTTGGTTCGCAGGGATAGGCGCTGGCGCACGGTATATGTCGTCACGCCGCGATTGGTGTAGCTCGCGACATTCGCGCCGGTCGGTTGAAGCGCATCATTAGGGAAGCCCAGGCCTTTAAAGAACGCCTCAATTGCTTGCGTATCACCGCGCACTTTGCCTTGCGCTTCGCCCAAATCGGTGGCGCTGGCAGAGTAGGATATCGTCCAGGTTGCAAGATCGGCGGTGACATCGCGCTCGGCGAGGCCGCGCACCGTCACAGAGCGTTCAGCCTCTTTGGCTCGAAGCAAGCCATCGCCCAGCAAATATCCGCCGAGCACCATTCCGATAGAGGCAATTGTCGCGGTTCCAAACCAGCGGGCGGTCGCCGTGCCAAGCCTGCTGTTGCGTGGCAACATCTCGGCTTCAGCGCCCGATTGCAACCGTGTCGTCTCTCCGTTCATCTCATCCTCCTCATCGCTTAAACTGCGTTGAGTTGTGTATTTATGTCGATGAACCGAAATTGAATGTCACCTCGTGCCTAACAACGTGCCCAGACCCAGCGAATCGCCAGTCTATTGAAGGGCGTACACTTGCGGTCATCGTGTGACCGATTAAGTGGTGGGGCAAAGGAGCTATCCATGGTCAAATATCTTCACTCAATGATCCGCGTCACTGACGCGCAGGCGACAATCGATTTCTTCAAACTGATCGGCCTAGAGGAAGTGCGCCGCTTTGACGTGGAGGCGGGCCGTTTTACGCTGATCTTTCTTGCTGCACCGGGGCAAGAAGGTGTCGCCGAGGTTGAGCTGACCTATAATTGGCCGCCAGAGGATGGCAGCGCGGGCGAAACCTATGATGGCGGGCGCAATTTTGGCCACCTCGCGTACCGGGTCGAGAATATTTATGACACGTGCCAGCGTCTGGCCGATGCTGGTCACATCATTCACCGCCCGCCGCGCGACGGGCACATGGCGTTTGTTAAATCGCCAGATGGCGTTTCGATTGAGCTGCTTCAGGACGGCAGCCTTGAACCGCAAGAGCCATGGGCAAGCATGGAAAACGCCGGAACTTGGTAAGCTTCGTTTCGCGGCGCTTTAACTTATCAACGCGAATGCTTGCTTTCGATCAGCGCAGTGGATCGTTCGGGTAAGGATCGACCGGCTGTTCGCCTTGATCGTCGCAGTCTTCTTCGGGATGCTTTGTCGTCAGACGCAAGATGACGTAGCCCAAGATCGCCGAAATTCCTGAGCCAACCAGAATGCCAATCTTGGCTTCTTCGACGAAGGCGGGCTGATCAGGGAATGCTAGACCGCCGATAAAGATGCTCATGGTGAAACCGATGCCGCAGAGGATCGAAACACCCCAAATCTCAGGCCAGCTTGCGCCTTCCGGGCGTTTGGCAAAGCCCGTTTTATCAGCGATCCAGACGACGGTGAAAATGCCAAGCTGTTTGCCGACAACGAGCCCGGCAGCCACCGCAAGTGGCAGCGCCGCAACCAAGGCCTCTGGCCCCATGCCAGCGAGCGAAACACCTGCATTGGCAAACCCAAAAACGGGCACAATCAAATAGGCGCTCCAAGGGGCGATGCCATGTTCGAGCCGTTCCAGCATCGAATTGCCGTCTTTGCGGTGCAGCGGAATAGTAAGGGCGGCGACCACGCCTGCGATTGTGGCGTGAACACCGGAATTGAGCGCACAATACCAAAGCACCACAGCCAGCAGGATATATGGCCAGAAAACTGATACCCGCATCCGGTTAAGCGCAAACATCAGACCAAAGACGACAAGACCCGCAAGCAGCCATTCGGCGTAGAGCGACTGTGTGTAGAACAATGCGATAACGACCACCGCGCCGATGTCGTCAACGATGGCTACTGTAAGCAGGAACAACCGCAGCGAAGCCGGAACGCGGCTGCCGAGCAATCCAAGAACGCCCATCGCAAACGCGATATCGGTGGCCGCTGGAATGGCCCAGCCATCGGCATAGGTGCCGCCGCCCGTCACCGCCATATAAACGCCCGCTGGCACCAGCATTCCTGCTGCGGCCGCTAGCATAGGCAGTCGCCGCGCGGCTGGATCGGCAAGTTGCCCTGAGACAACTTCGCGTTTCACTTCCAGTCCAACGACGAAGAAGAATATCGCCATCAATCCGTCATTGATCCAGTAATGCAAATCTTTCAGCTTTGCGATCGGTGTCCATGACAATTCGCCATAGAACAGCTCGCGATATTCGTTTGAATACGCAGAATTGGCCGCGAGCATCGCTGCGGCTGCGACGATGATCAGCAGAATACCTGCGGACGCGTCACCCACGAACAAAGCGCGCACCGGTGCAAAGATCTTACGAAGCGGTTTTACGAGAGGGGGATTTGTTTCTGACATACTGGACGCCCTCTTTGAGAAAACTTGAACCGGTTGCAAGGCCTATCAGGGCGCGTTACGCTCTTTTTTAGCACGGGATGGGGGTCTTCTTGATGCTTTTTGGATTCGATTTGTGGCAATGGCTGGCTTTGATCCAGCATGAGTTGCTTTTATTCGCTGGCATATTCTTTCTGATCGGGGCGGTTGATGACCTCGCGATCGATGCCACCTGGCTTTGGCTGAAGCTGACAGGGCGCGCCCGGACCCCCGAAATTGACCGGGCTGAACTGCAATCGGCAAAGCTGCATGGCAGCGCGGCGATCTTCATCCCTGCGTGGAATGAGGCCAATGTGATCGGCGATACGATCCGCCACGCTTTGTCGAGCTGGCCGCAATCGGCGCTGCGTCTTTATATTGGTTGTTATCGCAATGATCCGGCCACGATCAGCGCCGCGATGGCGGCTGCAAACGGCGATGCAAGACTGCGCATTGTGATCCATGATCGCGCAGGACCGAGCACAAAGGCCGATTGTCTAAACCGCCTGTATGAAGCGATGCGCGATGACGAACGCCGCATGGGTACGGCGTTTGCCATGGTGCTGTTTCACGATGCGGAAGACTTGGTCGATCCGGCGGGACTTACCCTGCTCGATAAAGCAATCGCGGGTGGGGCTGATTTCGCGCAATTGCCGGTTGAGCCGTTGGTGCAGCCGAAAAGTCGCTGGCTTGGCAGCCATTATTGCGAAGAATTTGCCGAAGCTCATGCGAAATCGATGGTTGTGCGCGATGCTTTGGGCGCAGGGCTGCCCGCCGCTGGTGTCGGTTGCGCGGTATCGCGCGATGCGCTGCAAAAGCTATCGCACGAACGGTTTGACCGTCTGCCATTCCGGGACGATTCGCTGACCGAGGATTACGAGCTCGGCCTTGCCGTGGCGCAGTCCGGCGGTACGTGCCGCTTTGTCCGGGCGAGAGGGCGCGATGGATTGCTGGTCGCAACGCGGGCCTATTTCCCCGCGAAGCTCGACGAAGTGGTTCGCCAAAAGACGCGCTGGGTCCACGGCATTGCCTTGCAAGGATGGGACCGGATCGGTTGGGGCAACAATGGCATCATTGAAATGTGGATGCGCGCTCGTGATCGCCGCGGCCCGATGACGGCGCTTGTCCTGCTGCTTGGCTACATCTTGTTGGCGCTGACTGCCCTCGGCTGGACCGCTATCGGTCTTGGATATGGTGAGCCAATCGTGCTTTCACCGCTGCTAAAAGGGCTGCTGATCGCGAACCTTGCAGCATTCCTGTGGCGCGGCGTGTTTCGTTTTGCATTCACCGCGCGTGAATACGGAATGACCGAAGGGCTACGCGCTATTCTGCGTGTTCCACTGGCAAACATCATCGCGATCATGTCAGGCAGGCGCGCGGTCACCGCCTATGCCAAGACACTGGCAGGCGGTGCGATCATTTGGGACAAAACGGAGCATCACGTGCATCCTGCCAGCCTCTTTCAAACGCCGGAGCGCGCGCAATGACGGGGCGTGACGACACAATCCGCCGGGGCAGCCCGCTCGCATTGCTCGCTATTGTGCTGGTGCTGTGGACTGGCGGACGGGCTATGACTTGGGAAAACCCGTTTCCGGCGATCCTCGATTTACCTGGCGCTGAACTGCTCTTCGCGGAGAATGAGGCGCCGGACCGCGCAAACGAAACCGGGCAACCTTGGGACGTTGCGGCTGATCCGTTTTTTGAAAATATGGCGACAGTTGAGCGCAAGGCTTCGCCGCGCTCATCAAGTTTGGCACTCCTCAGTAGCGCGCTGATCGCGCCTGAACACGGCGAAGACCCGGCACGGGCATTTGGCCATCAACTGCTGATGTTGTCGGCTTTGGGCGCAAAGCTCTCGTTCGAGGACTCTGACGTTTACGCGCTCAAGACACCGGAAAGCATGGCCGGGGTCACGCCGATTGCACCGCCGACCAATGAAGACGGCAAACCGGGCCGTTGGAGCTTTGATGCATGGGGTTTCTGGCGCGAGGGATCGGGGTCAACTGCAATCTCGCAGGGCCGCGTGACTATTTACGGAGCGAGCCAGATCGGCGCGAACCTGCAATATCGTATTGCGCCATCATCCTCGCACGATCCGCGACTGTATGCCCGCGCTTATCGCGCCATGGTCAGCAATGGCGAGACGGAGATTGCGGCGGGTGCGTCTGCCCGGCCAATTGGCAGTTTACCGGTGCGTCTCGCCGCTGAATTGCGCGTGACAGAGCGCCGTTTCGGAACGGATGTACGGCCAGCGATCATCGCAACGACAGAGCTTCCTGCGCAAACACTGCCCGCAGGCTTCAAACTCGAAGCCTATGGCGGTGCTGGATATGTCGGTGGACCCGGCGCGACACTTTTCGCCGATGGACAAGCCGCGGTGACGCGCGAACTGGCAGACTTTCAAGGCCCATCGGATACACGGGCGCGCCTCAGCCTGGGTGCGGGTGCGTGGGGCGGAGCGCAGAATGACGCGCGCCGAGTTGATGTCGGCCCGACCATGCGGCTCGACCTGACCCTTGGCAAAGTGCCGGCGCGTATCTCTGTCGATTGGCGGGAACGGGTCGGCGGCGATGCCTCACCCGGTTCAGGTGTGGCCGCGACGCTTTCAACCCGTTTCTAAGCGGCGCAATTTGTATTAGCGGGGAAACCCCGAACTGCGCCTATCATCGAAGCCCCGCGTGGAGTAACGCTGCGAATATGGACGTCTACCTCCCCATAGCGAATCTCTCAGTGAACGGATTGTTCATTGTGCTGCTTGGCGGGCTGACGGGTATTCTATCGGGCTTGTTCGGCGTCGGCGGTGGTTTTTTGACCACGCCGCTGCTGATTTTCTACGGTATCCCGCCGACAGTGGCGGCTGCATCCGCTGCGACTCAGGTGACTGGCGCGAGCGTTTCAGGCGTGGTTGCCCATTCGAAACAGAACGGCGTTGATTACCGCATGGGCGCTGTGATGGTTGGTGGCGGGATTGTAGGTGCTCTGATCGGGGCGGTGTTGTTCAACATCCTTCAGGCGCTGGGTCAGATCGATGTCGTCATCAACATTCTCTACGTTGTGCTGCTTGGATCAATCGGTTCGCTGATGATGCGAGAGGCCGTGACTGCGCTTAGGCCGGGCAGCACGTCGGCGGGTACTCAGCCGCGCAAACGCCGCCATCATCCGTTGGTCGCGGGCCTGCCGTTTCGTTGGCGGTTTTACCGTTCGGGTCTCTACATTTCGCCCCTTGCTCCTCTGATCCTTGGTACGGCAGTTGGCATTCTCACGATGCTGATGGGCGTGGGCGGAGGATTTCTGCTGGTGCCCGCGATGCTGTATCTGCTCGGGATGAGCGGCAACGTCGTGGTTGGTACGTCGCTGTTTCAAATCCTGTTTGTGACGATGGTGACGACGATGACGCACGCGCTCACAACCAAAGCGGTCGATATCGTGCTCGCCGGTCTGCTGCTGCTCGGATCGGTGCTTGGCGCGCAGTTCGGTACGCAAATCGCCATGAAGGCCCGTCCCGAGGTGTTGCGCCTCGTCCTTGCGGCGATCGTTATCCTCGTTGCGCTTCGCATGCTCTATGGACTGGGCATTCAACCGGACGAGATATACACCGTCAGCCCGCTATGATGATGCGGGCTTTCAGAATCGCGTTCTTGGGCCTCGCCGCGCTCTCGCTTTCGGCGCAGCGTGAACCGATCCTCGTGCCGGAAGTCAGCCAATCGCGGATCGAAGTGCGTCAGGGTTTTACCGGAGCGAACCTGCTCCTTTACGGCGCGGTTATCGATCCGATTGGTGGGCGTCAGGCAACCGAATACGATATCGTTGTGGTGCTCAAAGGTCCGGCAGAGCCGATCCGCTTGCGTGAGAAAGACCGGATCGCCGGTATTTGGATGAATGCGGGGGCGAGCGATTTTCGCTCTGCGCCGGCGTTCTTTGCAGTGGCATCCTCGCGCCCGGTCGCAGAAATTGTGGATGAACGCACGGCGGCCATTTACGAGCTCGGCACCGAATTTATCCAGCTTAGCCCAAGCGGCGAAATCGAACCTGAGGAGCAAGCCCGCTTTGCCGCTGGGCTTGTCGATATGCGCCAGCGCGGCGGGCTTTACAAAGAAGATCCAGACGGTGTGCGTATCAGCGAAGGCGTGCTGTATCAGGCTCGCATCGCGCTGCCGTCCAATGTGATTACTGGCCCTTACACAGCAGAGACATTCGCGATTGCCGATGGACGCGTGCTGGCAAGTGCTACCGCAGAGATCGAGGTGGCGAAAGTCGGCTTGGAGGGACAGGTTGTTAACGCGTCCCAGCGCTGGTCGCTGTTTTACGGACTGGGTGCAATCATGCTTTCACTCGGCATGGGACTGCTTGCGGGCCGATACTTCAGCCGGTCTTAATTATCGCTGCACAGCATCGTTGACGCGATATTAACCGAGTGCGCGTAACCGTGAGACTTCACAAATCCTGCCGAAATTCCCTGTGGGTTTCGGCGCGTAATTTGAAGTCAGAGGACCGCCGAAAATGAACGATATGGCCAGTCAGAATTTCGACCAAACTGTCGCCTCGGGAGCCAATCCTGCTGGCGCAGAAGAGGTCGATAATTCCCGCTTACCAATTGGTGTGGTGCTTGAAATTTCAGGTGCCGGTTCGCAAATCGCGCTCGACCTGCCGCGCCTCAATGAATGCATGGATGACGAGGACCCCTCAATCCAGCTTGCCGGACAAGTCGGCAGCCAAATCAAAATCCGTGTCGGCAATGCCTGGCTCCTCGCCAGCGTTCGCGACCAGCGCAAAGATCGCCGCAGCGAAAGCGGCGTGATCGCGCACATCGATTTCCTCGGCGAAGGCGGCGAGGAAAAGCTGACCGGCCGGATCAATGGCTTCAAACGCGGTGTCACCCGCTATCCTGTGCCCGGCGCAATGGTTTATCCCGCCAGCACCGCCGATCTTGAGCAGATTTACGCCAGCGATGGCCGCGCCAACATCACAATTGGCAAGGTTTTCCCGACCAAAGATATTCGCGCAGGCCTGTATATCGACGCAATGCTGGGTAAACACTTTGCGCTGCTCGGCTCGACCGGTACCGGTAAATCGACCAGTGCCTCGCTAATCCTGCACCGCATCTGCGAAGCCGCGCCGAACGGCCACATTGTGATGATTGACCCTCACGGTGAATATTCTGCTGCGTTCCGTCAGACGGGCCAGATCCTCGACGTGTCGAACCTTCAGATGCCGTATTGGATCATGAATTTCGAAGAGCACTGCGAAGTTCTGCTCACCGGTGACGGCAATGATTTGCAGACTGACATGGATATTCTCGCCAAATGTCTGCTCGCTGCGCGTGCGAAAAACCGTCTGGCCGAAACGATGGGTAAGATCACGGTGGATTCGCCGATCCCATATCTCCTGTCCGACCTTTCGAACATCATTCAGGATGAGATGGGCAAGCTGGATAAGGCGACTTCGTCTGCTCCGTATATGCGGATCAAAGGCAAGCTTGATGAGCTGAAAGCTGATCCGCGTTATCAATTCATGTTCTCCGGCATGCTTGTCGGTGACACGATGGCGGACTTCATCTCCAAAGTGTTCCGGATGCCGGGCAATGGAAAACCGATCTCTATCATCGACGTTTCGGGCGTTCCTTCGGATATCACCTCGACTGTGGTTGCTGTCCTTTCGCGTCTCGTGTTCGATTTTGCGATTTGGGGCCGTGAAGAACGCACCCGTCCGATCTTGCTCGTTTGCGAGGAAGCCCACCGCTATGTCCCGAGCGAGAAAAACGCTGACGGTTCATCGGTCGGCAAAATCCTCAGCCGGATTGCGAAGGAGGGCCGTAAATACGGCATTTCACTGGGGCTGATTACCCAGCGTCCATCCGACCTAGCCGAGGGCGTCTTGTCGCAGTGCGGCACGATCATTTCGATGCGTCTCAACAACGACCGTGACCAAGCCTTTGTGAAAGCAGCAATGCCCGAAGGCGCGCGCGGTTTCCTCGACTCCATTCCGGCCCTGCGTAACCGTGAGTGCATCATTTGCGGCGAGGGCGTTGCGATCCCGATCCGAGTGAATTTCGATCATCTCGAAGAGCACAAACGGCCGGCATCGGAAGATCCAAGCTTCGTCGATCTGTGGCAAGAAGGCGGCGGCGAGGAAGAACTGGTCGAGCGCACAGTCCTGCGCTGGCGTAGTCAGGGTTAAAGCGAAGATTTTTTGTTTTCCGCCACATCCGGGCTGCGATTTCCTCGCATAAGCTCGGGCGCGCAGTCGCGTTCGCGACACCTGCGGTGTCGATTTGCCCTACAGGTGCGGCTTTATCGCGGAGCTCGGTCGCGCAGCGACCGCAAGGCCGACTGGCCGCCCACAGCGCCAAAGGTGCGAGGATATCGCGCGCCGGATGGCGTGCGCAAACAATTCACGTCCCCCTTTTATCGCCATAAAGATGGATATGCATCCGGTCGCTCATTCGAAAACCGTGTTTGAGACATAGCGGCGCAAGCCATTTTTCGCGCGTTCTTAGCGTCCCGCTATCGGTGCCTTCGGGCATCAGAAAAACGTGACCTGGTTTGAACCGATAGGTGCGCTGCAATTCGATCACTTCATCGACATCTGATGGCTGGGCGATCACGAACTTGAAGAAAGCGCGCGGGTCGCTGGCGTAGAAATCGAGCCGTTCGGGGATCAGCGCGAGTTCGGCATCGTTGCCGCTATGCGCAAGCTTCGGACTGACATTGTATTGATCGACGCGGATATCGACGTGGCTCGGCGCTTTCGTGGTGCCGTTGGTTTCGATCTCCACGCTGATATCGGGTAGGTGCGCCAGCATATCGGCGAGCGCGCCGCCTTGCATCAAAGGCTCGCCGCCTGTGATAACGAGCCGGCTCTGTCCCAAAGCCGCGATCCGATCCGCCGCGTCCCTCGGATCAAGCGAAACCTGGTTGGCTTTGCGATCAAAGGTCTCGCCGCCGCGATGCGGACGATCGTCTCCCTCGAAATGCCACGTATAGGCCGTGTCGCACCACGTGCAGGCAAGGTTGCACCGCGACAGGCGCACAAACGCAACTGGCACACCCGCACTTGGCCCTTCGCCTTGCAGCGAGGCGAAAATCTCTGGTCCGCCGGTGTCGTCAGTGGCGAGGACTAAAGCCATTTGCGCATTCTCCAACTTGAAACGCTGTAGGACACCGCTGACAGCCCTCCAACTGTTTTGCGGTTTCCACTTTGTCCAACATGCCGCGACATACCGCGATCGGCCGTTGTAGGAAATCGCCGCACGCACAAACCGCTAAGCCCACTCCGCCGGATCAAGCGCGAGCAGCTTTGCCAATTCCCGGTAAAGCGCCGGTTTCTCGCGCTTCAGCTTTCGCGGTTTTTCGAAGAATGTGACGATTGCCTCGGCGAAGAATTCCTCGTGGTTGGTCGCGCCATAGGGATCGATCAGCGTGTGGTTGCCGATCTCGACGCTTTCCACGTGGTCATGATAGGCGTCCAGCATAACCCGCTCCCACCCCGCATAGGCCTGCCCCTTGCGCAGGATCGGGATGCCGTTGGTTTGCCCGGATAGGCCGTCCAATTGGTGCGCAAATTCGTGGATCACAACATTGTGCCCGTCCTCCGCGTCGAGGCCCCCGTGCAGCGCATGGTCCCATGACAGGATCACCGGCCCCCGCGCCCAGCTTTCGCCGAGCGTCACGTTTCTATTCGCGCTAACGATGTAACCGTCATGGGAATCGCGGTGGGTAAGGAAGGCCGACGGGTAGATCAGCACATTGCGCAGCGTGTCGTACCAGACAGGACTGTTGACGATTAAAAGACACGCCTGCGCCGCGATGGACAGCTGCATCGCCTCGCTGACCTCAACACCGTTTTGCCCGCGAAACGTGACCTGATCGAGGAAGAGGTTGATCTTTCCTTCGAGTGATTTGCGCAGATCATCGGGTAGCCGCCGGACCAGCGGTACTAGCCGCTCGATGACCGCGCGCTGCTTCTGTGAGAGCGGGGTAGCCAAAAGCGCATCGCGTTTCTGCCGCTGCGCACGGCGGCGATACAGCAAGATTGCCGCAATCAGCAGCGGGATACAAAGAAGGAACCAAGGCGACATTATTCAGAAGTAAGGTCGCACCCGCGATTTTGGTAGGGTCCAGCCTTACCCGAGCCGTTTCAGCGCGCCTTCCAGCCGTTCGACTTCGGCGGAATGGTGCGCAAAGTCGGCCTTGGCTTTCTCAACCGCCTCAGGCTTCGCCCGTTCGACGAAGTTCGCATTGCTCAGGCGCCCTTCAAGCGACTTGGCTTCTTTTTGCGAAGCTGCGAGGGATTTTTCGAGCCGCGCCTTTTCCTCGCCGATATCGATGATCCCTTCGAGCGGGATGATGAACACGTCGCTGCCTGCGGTCACCTGCATGGCGGGGCCGTCGGGCGCTTCGCCGAGGGTCACTGGCGTCAGGCGAGCGAGGCGTTCAATCGCGGCGCTGCTGCGCTCGATTGTGCCGCTCGCGAGGTCTGATGCGGTTGGCAGGAATGCGGCGAGCTTCGCGCCCGGCGCAATACCAAGCTCATTTTTCGCGCTGCGGACATTGGTGGTGAGGTCGATCACCCAATCAATCGCGTCGGTTGCTTCCTTGGAAACTTCGGCGCGCGGATTGGGCCAGCTGGCGACGATCAGATCGTATTTACGCTCACCCTGCGCGTGCCACAGCTCTTCCGTGATGAACGGCATAAACGGGTGCAGCATGACCAGAATCTGGTCGAGCGCCCATCCGGCAACCTCGCGGGTTTCCACCGCTGGCATGGCATCTGGATCACCCGCAAAGACCGGCTTGATCAGCTCAAGGTACCAGTCGCAGAACTTGCTCCAAGTGAACTGGTAAATGGCGTTCGCCGCCGCATCGAAGCGCAGATCGGTCATGGCCTGTTCGATCTCGGCGCAGACCTGCTGAACCTCGCCGATGATCCACTGGTTTGCTGCTAGGCGCGCGGTCGGTGCCTTGAGCGTAGATGACGCGCCGATGCCGTTGGACTGGCAGAAACGGGTCGCATTCCAAAGCTTTGTCGCAAAGTTGCGGTAACCCTCAACCCGCTTTTCATCCATCTTGATGTCGCGGCCCTGGCTTTCCATCGCGGCCATAAAGAACCGCAGCGCATCCGCGCCATACTGGTCAATCAGGCCGAGCGGATCGACCACGTTGCCCTTGGACTTGGACATTTTCGCGCCATCCGCTGCGCGCACGAGGCCGTGCAGATACAGTTTAGGCCAGGGCGCTGTGCCCATATTGTACTGACCCATCATCATCATCCGCGCATCCCAGAAAAACAGGATGTCAAAGCCGGAGATCAGCAGATTGTTGGGAAAGTGCTTTTTGACCAGATTGGTGTCGTCGGGCCAGCCGAGCGTGGCGAAGGGCCACAGCGCGGAGGAGAACCACGTGTCGAGGACGTCTTGATCCTGTCTTAAGGCAACGCCTTTTCCAGCCTGCGCCTGAGCGCCTGCCTCGTCCTCGGCAACATAAGCATTGCCCTCGGCATCAAACCAAGCCGGAATACGGTGGCCCCACCATAGCTGACGCGAAATGCACCATGGTTGGATGTTTTCCATCCAGTTGAAGAACGTCTTTTTCCAAGTTTTGGGGACGATTTCGATGGTGCCGTCTTTGACCTGCTCAATCGGCTTGGCAGCAAGCTTTTCGGCATCGACATACCATTGATCGGTCAGCCACGGTTCGATCACCACGCCGCCGCGATCACCGAATGGTGTTGCGATCTGGCGCGGCTCTGCGTCGTGTTCGACTTCTTCGCCCTTTTTCGTCTTTGCGATGTGCGGGATCAGGTATCCGTCTGCTTTCAGACGCGCGACCACAGCTTCGCGTGCGCCGTCTTTGCCATCTCGTTTGAAGCGGTGAAGGCCAAGAAATTCCTCTGGCACCATGCCGTCCGATGTCTGACAAACATTCGCGTCCCCATCGAGCATGTTGAGCATGTCGCCCGCAGCAAAGCCTGCGCGCTTGCCAACCTCGAAATCGTTGAAATCGTGACCCGGCGTAACCTTCACTGCGCCGCTACCCAATTCAGGGTCGGCGTGTTCGTCGGCGACGATAGGGATGCGGCGGCCCGTAATCGGCAGCACAACATGTTTACCGACGACGCTGGAATACCGATCATCGTTAGGGTGAACGGCAACAGCCATATCGGCGAGCATCGTTTCAGGCCGCGTGGTCGCAACTTCGATGTAGTTGCGCCCATCGCTTAACGTCACACCGTCCTCTAACGGGTACTTGAGATGCCAAAAACCGCCGGCAATCGTCTGCGTTTCAACCTCAAGGTCGGAAATCGCGGTTTTCAGTTTCGGGTCCCAATTCACCAGCCGCTTGTCGCGGTAAATCAGGCCGTCATTGTAAAGATCGACAAAGGTTTTAAGCACGGCCTTGGTGAAGTGCTCATCCATAGTGAACTGCTCCCTCGACCAGTCCATTGAACAACCCAGACGGCGAAGTTGCGTGGTGATGGTTCCGCCGCTTTCGCGCTTCCAATCCCAGACTTTATCGACGAAATCTTCGCGTGAATAATTGGTGCGCTTGTCCTGACGCTGTTCCATCTGGCGTTCGACCACCATTTGGGTCGCAATCCCGGCATGATCGGTGCCGACGACCCACAAAGCATCCTTGCCGCGCATACGTTCATACCGGATCACGATATCCTGCAGCGTGTTATCCAGCGCGTGCCCGATATGCAGCGATCCGGTGACGTTTGGCGGCGGGTTCACAATGGTGAAGGGCTCGGCATCAGGCCGCTCCGGACGGAAACCGCCGGTTTCTTCCCAATGCTTGTACCAGCGCGCCTCAATCGAGGCCGGATCGAATGTCGTGTCGAGTGTCATTGTATGTCTCACGGTTAAAGCGGCTGGTGCCGCCCAACAAATTGCAAGTCCTCCATTACAGTGCCGATTGTGCGACGCAACGGAGAGTTTTGTGCGTCAGCCCAACTGGCGGCTTGTTTGCGCTGCGATTTATCCTCATAGCTTGGGCTGTTATGGACGGGC
Source organism: uncultured Erythrobacter sp. (assembly GCF_947497915.1). Classification (GTDB taxonomy): domain Bacteria; phylum Pseudomonadota; class Alphaproteobacteria; order Sphingomonadales; family Sphingomonadaceae; genus Erythrobacter. The sequence goes on from NZ_CANMIJ010000001.1 coordinate 405,104, forward strand.
CTGCGCAATTCACGATCGACGAAGACGAGACAGGACGCATCAGGCTTTCTGTCGAGGGCCCGTTGCTGGTTTCCAGCGTAGGCCCGCTTGATCACGATCTCGAAGAATTGGACGCCGACCTTGGCATAATTGACCTGTCCGGTGTCGATGCGATCGACACGATCGGCGCATGGGTCATGTGCCGCCTCGCCGCGCGGCACGAAGCAGAAATTACCGGTGCTGGCGAACGTGCAAAGAGGCTGCTCGACGCGGTTGAAGGCGCGGGTAATGATGGGGAGATGGACCCGCCGCGTGACCCGGTTTGGCTGCGCGTGCCAAAAGGCATGGGCGAGCTGGTGTTTGATATGCGCGCCGGTATCATCGGCGTGGTTGGGTTTCTGGGCCGCATACTGATCGGCCTAGGCCGCTTGATCCGCCGCCCCAGCACATTCCCGATGAAGGCGATGGTGCGCCAGATGGAGCTGGTCGGCGTGTCGGCTTTGCCTATTATCGGCCTGATGAGTTTCCTTATCGGGATCGTAATCGCGCAGCAGGGCGCGGTGCAGCTCGAACAGTTTGGCGCAGAGGCTCTGACGGTGAACCTTGTCGGGCGCATCACACTGCGCGAACTTGGCGTATTGATGACTGCAATTATGGTTGCAGGCCGATCAGGCAGCGCATTCGCCGCGCAGATCGGCACGATGAAGCTCACCGAAGAAGTCGACGCGATGCGGACGATCGGCATTTCTCCGGCAGAACGGCTGGTGATCCCGCGCATCCTTGCCTGCACATTTATGATGGTGCTGCTCGGTTTCTATGCCTCCGTCGTCGCGATTGTCGGCGGCGCAGTGGTGGGGCAAGTCGCGCTTGGCATTCCGTTTTTCACCTTCCTTGAGCGGATTCAAGAAGTTGTGCCGATTCACGATGTCTGGGTCGGTCTGATCAAAGCGCCGGTATTCGGCCTGATCATCGGTCTGGCGGGCTGTTATCACGGCATGCGTGTTGAGGGGAATTCTGAGCAAGTCGGCCTGCGCACAACCATGGCAGTCGTCTCTGCAATCTTTGCTGTCATCGTGCTCGACGCGTTTTTCGCCGTGTTCTTTACCGAGATCGGGTGGGGCTGAGCCATGGATGATGAACTTCACGATCGTTACAGCGGAAAGCCGCCGATTGTCGTCGAAGGGCTGACCAATCGCTTCGGCGATTTTGCGGTGCATGATGATCTTTCGATGGAGGTGCGCGAAGGCGAAATTCTGGGCGTGGTCGGCGGATCGGGCACCGGTAAATCGGTGCTGATGCGCTCCATCATTGGCTTGCAGACGCCCAGCGAGGGCAAAATTTCGGTTTTTGGCCGCACGATTACCGGCATTGATCCGGATCAGGATTTGGGTGTGCGGTGCCGCTGGGGCGTGATGTTTCAGGGCGGGGCCCTGTTTTCGACGCTGACCGTGGGCGAGAATGTCGAGGTTCCCCTCAAACAGTTCTATCCCGATATCGATGCGGGCCTGCGCCGCGAGATTGCGCGGTATAAAGTGCTGCTATCGGGCCTGCCTGAGGATGCGATCAACAAATTTCCTTCCGAACTTTCTGGCGGTATGAAGAAACGCGCAGGCCTCGCCCGCGCGCTCGCGCTCGATCCGGAATTGCTGTTTTTGGACGAACCGACGGCTGGCCTCGACCCGATTGGCGCGGCGGCTTTCGACAGCCTGACCAAAGAGCTGAAAGAGACGCTGGGCCTGACAGTGTTCCTCATCACTCACGATCTCGATACGCTTTATGAGATTTGTGACCGTGTTGCGGTGCTGGCCGATAAGCAGGTTGTCGCCGTGGGCACGATCCCCGAACTGATCGAGACCGGGCATCCGTGGATTCAGGAATATTTCGGTGGGCCACGCGGCCGCGCTGCACATGCTGCGCACGAGCGGTCAAATGGATAAAGCCCGCAACAAGGCAATAGACACGAATGCCCAAGGGCGTTCATAGGGAAGCGACATGGAAACAAGAGCTAACCATCTCTGGGTCGGTGCGGTCACGCTCCTTTTGCTATTGGGCCTTGCGGCGGCAATCGTCTGGATCGCGCGTCTGGGGCAGGGGCAGCAGAACGAATACGACATCTTTTATGCGCAGTCGGTGTCCGGTCTCGCGAATGGCAGTCAGGTTGCCTATGCGGGCGTGCCCGTGGGCCAAGTGGTCGATATTTCGCTTTCCGAAGAAGACCCCGAATTCGTTCGTGTCCGCGTGAAAGTGAAAGAGGATGTGCCGATTTTGATCGGGACAACCGCTACCATTCAGGCGAGCTTTACTGGCGTTTCGACCATCCTTCTAGACGGGGCACGTGGCGGCGCGCCTGCTATCACTTGCGAAACAACGGCTTGCCCAGAGGGCGCGCCAGTCATTCCGCCCAAAGATGGCGGTATCAACGCTTTGCTCAACAACGCACCGCTTCTGCTCGAACGGCTGGCGACGCTTACCGAGAACCTCAATCTGCTGCTCGGCCCGGACAATCAGGAACAGCTTGCAGGCATCCTGCGCAATTCCAACGAATTGACCGAGCAACTCGCGCGCACCGCGCCGCAGCTTGAAGGGACATTCTCCGAACTGCAATTTGCTCTGAAAGAAGCGGGTGAGGCGCTGGACGCGTTTGAGAAAGCGACCGCGACCACAGATGAATTGCTCAATAGGGAAGGCCCTGCGCTGGCAGAGGAGCTGCGCGGCACGTTGAAATCGGCAAATTCAGCGGCAGCTTCTTTGGCGGCTACGCTGGAAGATACGCGGCCTGCTGCGCGGCAATTGCGCGAAACGACTTTGCCGACGGCAGAGGCGACGTTGCAGGATCTCCGCGTGACCAGCCGCGCGCTGCGCACGCTGACCGAAAAACTCGACAATCAAGGCGTCGGTGCGCTGGTACAAGGCCAGTCGCTGCCTGACTATGAGCCATAAGGATATGCGCATGTTGAACCGCATCACATTTGCCCCGTTTCGCGCTGGCATATTGGGCGCAGCGGCGCTGGCTCTTTCGGGCTGTGTCAGCTTTGAAGCTGAGCTTCCGACCAGCCTTTTGACGCTGAGTTCCACCGCGAGTGCGCCCGCAGGATCGGGCGCGCAGGCGGGCGGCGAGGGCGGCAGCGCTGCCATCGCTGTACTGACCCCGGAAACCCCGGCCAAATTGGACGTGGTGCGCGTGCCTGTCACCGTCAGCGCAACCGAGATCGCCTATCTGCAGGACGCAGTGTGGGTGGAAAAGCCAGCGCGGCTATTCCGCCGTTTGCTGGGCGAAACACTGCGCACACGCAGCCCCGCTTTGATCGTAGACAGCGATGACACGCCGACGCTCGCGGGCAAAACGGTTCGCGGGACGTTGCTCGATATGGGATACGACGCGAGCAGTTCATCGGTCATCATCCGCTATGAAGCAATTGTTGCCGATGCCGATGGCAAAGCGACCTCGCGCCGCTTCGAAGCAAGCGAAAGCGGTGTCTTGCCGGAGGCTGGCTCGGTCGGGCCGGCGTTAAACCGTGTGGCCAACAGCGTCGCTGTCGAAGTGGCCGATTGGGTTGTTGCCGGTTAATCTCGGCTGGCCCGGATAAATTCCCAAGCTTTGAGAAAATCACTCTGGCGTTTTGCGCGGCGATCCTCTGCTTCGAGATCGCGGCCCCATAAATCCGCCTGCCATTCTTCTTCAAGACTGGCCGCGCGCCACAAGCTGACCGCATCAGCTTCGGTCTCAGCATCAAGCGTGGAAAGCGCGATGATGAGGGATGCCGACAGCGAAGTTATGCTTTCCAATGCGGCAAGTTCAAAACTTGTGAGCGCCATCAGCCGCGCGTGCAATTTCGCCAGCGCCTCTTCGGATTGCGGTTTATGAATGATGCCCGATACGCGCACCATTCGGACGCCTTCGCGTGCTTCGAAATTCTCGGTAAGCGGCTCCCACACTTCCTGCTGCTTCGCATACAGATGCTCATCCGGATCGGCGCGGTATAGCAGCGTATCGGTGTCACCGAATGCGCCGATCTTCTGCGCTTGCGCGGGCATATCCGCGCTCACCACATCAATCGCATAGTCGGCCATATCGCGCAGGACGAACTGCGTCGGATCAAGCTTTTCGCCCTGAATATCCCATTCCGCGGCAAGCTTCTTGGCGAGCGCCTCGCTCGGCACAATCTGTCCCGATCCTTTGACCGTTTTCAGGCCGCGCCCATCAAGTGTGACTTGCCAGCCGCCTTCTGCCTGCTGCATGGCGACTGCGTCGTAAAACCGCTTCACTGGGTGTCTTCTCCGCCTAACGGTTGGCTATCGGATTTCCATCGCCGCGCCAGCGCGCGCGGGCCAAAGTAAAAGGCGAGCATTCCGCCCACGGCCAAGGCCACGCCCAGCGCGTATGGCGCATCGACGATATTGCGAGCAATCGCGAGGCCCAGCATCAACGCGCCAATCGATCCGACGCGCAGCGCGTTCATGATCATATACCGTTTCTTGGCGAGGCTATCGTCCATCGGTGCGGGGGCGCTCATGCATGTTGCTCCAACGCGGCGTGCAATTCGTCCATCGTCCCTGCGACCAGTTCAGCGCCTGTGGCGAGCAATTCCTCCGGCGGATGGTATCCCCATGCAACGCCAATCGCGCGAACGCCCGCCGCGCGGCCCATTTCCATATCGAAACTGGTGTCGCCGATCATCACAGCCTCAGATGGCTGTGCGCCTGCTTCGAAAAGGGCGGCTTCCAGCATGGCAGGGTGCGGTTTTGATGGGTGACGGTCAGCCGTCTGCAGCGAGACGAACGTATCGGTCAGGCCGTGCGCGGCGAGCACAGATTGTAGCCCGCGATCCGATTTTCCGGTCGCGACAGCCAGCGTCCAGCCTGCGGCCTGAAGAGCGGTGAGAAGTTCCGGAATGCCGTCATACAGCGGCTCATTCAGCAAACCTTCCTGACGGCGCGCGAAATAGGCTGCTTTGTAGAGCTCCACAATCTCGCGCGATTTTGCATCGTCCAGATCGGGCGCAAGGTGGCGGATCGCGACAGACAGGCTGAGGCCGACAATCCGGCGCACATCATTGGCATCGGGAGGTGACAGCCGCGCTTTTTCAAACGCTTGCACCATGGTTTGGCAGATATCCGCCTGCCCGTCGACCAGCGTGCCGTCACAATCGAAAACCGCCAGTTTCATGGTCATTTTTTGATCCGGCGATCAGGCCGCGGCTTGCCTTTGCTGCCCTTACCCTTGGCTTTAGCGATCGCTTTCTTCTTTTTCTGCGTGGTTACGGCCGATGTGGTGCGCGATTTACGCTCACCGCGCCGATCCTTGCGATATTGCTTGGCAAAGCGGCGCGCGGCCTGCTTTTTCTCCGCAGGCGTACGCTCTGGCGCTTCGTCGCGCACGGGGGAGGCATCGGACAGGCTCTCGTCAAAACCGAGAGCTTCCATGCTCGCGGCAAAGTGTTCGGGCAGCTCTGCTGTCACATCCAGCTTACCGCCGCCGGTCGCGCCGCCAGCGGCGTCGTTGTTCGGCTGCGAGATTATCAGGCGGCGTGCGTGCAAGTGCATTTTGCGGCTGATCGCGCCGGTTAGAAAGGCGTCCTGCCCGCCATATTTGCCGTCACCAACAATCGGGTGGCCGATAGCGGCCATGTGCACGCGCAATTGGTGTGTCCGGCCCGTTAGAGGCTCCAACTCCACCCAAGCGGCGCGCATTCCGGCACGCTCCACCACACGGTACCGCGTTTTTGCCATCGCGCCGTTTTCTTCGTCGACATGCATTTTTTCGCCGCCGGTTCCCGGCTGCTTGGCGAGCGGCGCGTCGATTGTGCCTTCGCGCACTTCGGGAACGCCAACGATCAGCGCCCAATACATTTTGCGCGCGCTGCGGCCGGCGAAGCGGCGTGAGAATGCTGCTGCGCTGCCAGGAGTGCGCGCGACCAGCAAAACGCCGGATGTGTCTTTATCAAGCCGGTGGACGAGCCGCGGGCGGGGCGTGTCTTCGTCCGTCACAAATGCATCGAGCAAGCCGTCAACGTGCTTCGTCGTCTTGCTGCCGCCCTGTGTCGCAAGGCCGGGGGGTTTGTTGAACACAATCGCGCTCGGTGTCTCACGGATCACCATGGCTTTGGCCTGCGCCACTTCTTCTTCGGTTAGCTCGCGTTTGGGCTTGGGCGCTTTATGTTTGGCTTCGCCGCCCGGCGGCACGCGCAATGTCTGACCCGCTTCCAACCGGTCTTCCGGTTTAGCGCGTTTGCCATCCACGCGGACTTGGCCCGTGCGCGCCCATTTGGACACGGTAGCGAAGCCGATTTGCGGAAGGTTGCGTTTGAACCAGCGATCCAGACGGATGCCGTCATCATCGTCCGTCACGGTAAATTGGCGGACCTGCTGACTGGCGCCTGTTGTGTTTGTGTCTGGGCCGCTCATCATGCGTCTTTCATTAGGGTAAGGCCGCAATAAAGCGCCGCGACCCCGGCGATCACCGATGCGGCGATAAAGAATGCGGCCATGCCGATGGCGCCGCGCTGGATCATCAATACGATTTCGAAGCTGAACGCGCTAAATGTGGTGAACCCGCCCAGCATGCCGACCGCGAACAGCAGCCTTTGTGTTTCCGTGCCGCCATCCTGAGATGCGAACCAGCCGAATAACAGGCCCATGGCGAGGCTGCCCAAGGTGTTGATGCCAAGGATCGCCCAAGGATAGCTGTTTGCGCCCATCATAGATGTTATCGCCTGACCCATGAAATAGCGCGCCACAGAACCTGTCGCACCGCCAAGTGCGACATAGAGGGCTGCTGCCAATGGAGAGAGGGCCGGGACGGTCATCATGCTGCCCTTAGCGGCGCGCGGCCTGCCTGCATAGCGCCGCCGATGATTTGCAGTTCGATTTGAGGCACTGAATACCTTGCCATTTTTACCGTGCGGCGTTATGTGGGCGACAGTTTCAGCGCGCTCCAAGCCTTAAATGGCGGGAAACGCGCCGTTTTTAGCGTCAAATTTACGCGTCTGTTCCGCGATTCGTTTGCGGGCTTTCGTGCTTTTGGAATGAGGTAATAGTCGTTTATGCAAATCATGGTCCGCGATAACAATGTCGATCAGGCCCTCCGCGCGCTTAAGAAAAAGCTGCAGCGTGAAGGTGTTTATCGCGAAATGAAGCTGCGTCGCCACTATGAAAAGCCAAGCGAAAAGCGCGCCCGTGAAAAGGCCGCTGCTGTTCGCCGCGCTCGCAAGCTTGAGCGTAAGCGTATGGAGCGTGACGGCATCAAGTAATGCTGTCGTTTGGGCGTTTCCACGCTTGAACGCTCACGACGGATAAGCCATTAGGGCGCGGTATTATTCCGCGCCCTTTTGCTATCTGGATTCCGGCACAGGGATTCTGCGAAAGCGCGCATCCGATCAGGGAATTGAAATGACCGAAGTTACCCGTGTTCCTATCAAGCCTGTCGAGCAAGGCTCGCTTACCAAATTGTGGTTGGGCGTGGTGGTTGCCATTTTGCTTGGCGCCGGCCTTGCATGGGCTGCTATTCCGGCTGGCCCGCGCGGTCTTGAAATTGAAACGCTTACCGCCGGCGAAGGCGATATGCCGCAGGTCGGCGATGTTGCGTTTGTGAAATATGTCGGCAAGCTGGGCGCAACCGGCGAAGTGTTCGATGAATCGCAGGACATTCCGCTGCCAGTTCAGGGGCTCTTCCCCGAAGGGACACCGTTTCCGATTGAAGAAGGCGCGACCATCGACGGGTTCTTCAACGCGTTGCAGCAAATGCAAAAAGGCGGCAAATACGAAGTCTTCATTCCATCGGATCAGGCCTATGGCTCAGAAGTGCCCCCAGGCGCGCCGATCCCGGCGGATGCGGATTTGATTTTCGAAATTGAACTCGTGGACTTCATGACGAAGGATACGTTCGACCGTAACCTGCAAATTCTGCAGCAATCGATGCAGCAGCAAGGCCCAGGCGGGCCAGGTGGCCCAGTTGGACCGCCTCCGGGTCAGTAATAAGGCCGCACTCTTTCCAAGGGTAAGATGATATGTCGGTAGACAAACAAACCGTCGCCAAAATCGCGAGCCTCGCTCGTATCAAAATGGGCGACGAACAGCTTGAAACCATGGTTCCAGAACTCAACAACATCCTCGAATGGGTGGAGCAGTTGGGCGAAGTGAATGTCGACGGCGTGGAGCCGATGAGCGCGGTGATCCCGAATGATCTGCGCCTGCGCGACGATGTAATTGACGCTGATCCGAAAACTGCCGGTGGGCGCCGCGACGATGTGCTCGCCAATGCACCCGCAGCCGAACACGGATTTTTCGGCGTGCCCAAAGTGATCGAATAAGGTTGATTGAACACTATGACTGACCTGACCTCTCTCGGTGTCAAAGCCATTCGTGACGGTGTGCGCGGCGGAGATTTCACCGCGCGCGAAGTCGCCGAAAGCTTCAACGCAGCCGTAGCCGCTGCGGCTGATCTCAACGCCTTTATCGTCACCACGCCTGACCATGCGCTGGCGGCGGCCGATGCAGCTGATAAAGCGCGCGCCGATGGCAAAGAACTGGCCGCGATGGCTGGTGTGCCGATCGGCATGAAGGATCTGTTCGCGACCAAAGGCGTGCAAACCACCGCAGCCTCGCACATCCTCGAAGGGTTCACGCCCCAATACGAAAGCACCGTCTCACAGAATCTGTGGGATGCGGGTGCAGGTATGCTGGGCAAACTGAACCTTGATCAGTTCGCGATGGGTTCATCGAACGAGACGAGTTTCTTTGGCAATGTTTCATCGCCATGGCAAAAAGCGGGCAGCAATGCCGCAATGTCGCCGGGCGGTTCGTCGGGTGGTTCTTCTTCGGCAGTGGCCGCGCGCATTGCGCCAGCGGCGACAGGCACAGACACTGGCGGCTCGATCCGTCAGCCCGCGGCCTTCACCGGCATTTGCGGGATCAAGCCGACCTATGGCCGCTGTTCGCGCTGGGGCGTGGTGGCGTTTGCCTCGTCGCTTGACCAAGCTGGCCCGATGGCGCGCTCGGTCGAAGACTGCGCCATTATGCTCGGCACGATGGCTGGCTTTGACGCGAAAGACACGACCAGCCTGAAAATGGACGTTCCCGATTGGGAAGCTGCGCTGAATGCCGATCTCAAAGGCAATAAAGTCGGCATTCCCAAAGAATACACGATGGAGGGCACCGATCAGGCGATCCTCGATAGCTGGGAACAGGGCAAAGCATGGCTGAAAGACGCGGGTGCTGAGATCGTCGATATCTCGCTGCCGCATACGAAATACGCGCTGCCAGCCTATTACATCATCGCTCCGGCAGAGGCATCGTCGAACCTCGCGCGCTATGACGGCGTGCGGTACGGTTTGCGTGACCTGCCAGAGGGCGCTGGCCTGCAAGACATGTATGCGGAAACCCGCGCGGCGGGCTTTGGTGACGAAGTGAAACGCCGCATTTTGATCGGCACCTATGTGCTTTCAGCGGGCTTCTACGATGCGTATTACACGCAGGCGCAGAAAATCCGCACACTCGTTGCGCAGGACTTTGAAAAGGCTTGGGCGCAGTGCGATGTGATCCTCGCCCCGACAACGCCAACGGCTAGCTTCCCGCTCGGCAGTCTGAACGACGATCCGCTGACGATGTATCTGAACGACGTGTTCGCCGTGCCCGCGTCGCTGGCTGGACTGCCTGCGATGAGCGTCCCAGCAACGATCAACGCAGATGGTCTTCCGCTCGGGCTTCAGCTTGTGGGCAAGCCGTTCGACGAGCAGACAGTCCTCAATGCAGGCCTCGCGATCCAGCAGCGCAGCGAGTTCGATCACGCCCCGGAGAAGTGGTGGTAACGACTAGAGGTCATCCCAGTGTTTTGACACAATACCAAGAAGGTCGATCAGCGTACGAGCTGATTCTGGGGGCCATGCTTGGTGGATACCTAGGCCTAACCATCTCTCGAACTGGCCTGAATGAAGGGACATACCTTGATCTTGCAGTGCTTCTGATATGCGCTTCGCTCTTCGTTTTGATGATAAATTTGTGCGGAGACAGATTTCACCGAGGTAACGTTGTTTTTTCGTTAGCATATGCGGCTTTGGCACTAGTCTTCGCTTACTTCAGCTACGATATGGCTAAACCGTTGCATGTCGATGGGAACATACTCGCTACTATTTTTGGAGTTTGGTTTTTTTTGATGACAATGGAACTAATTTCGGCAGCGCCTGCAGTTTTTAGAAACAATAAGAATCGAGAATGAAATTTGTGACGACAAGTGAACTTCCTTTCATGAGTGGATATAACTGATTCTGTTCGCGACGATCTTTATGGTGGCGTTCGTGCTTTTGGGCGGAGTGGTACTTTTCCTCTCCAAAACGATTGACCACGGCGAAGCGCGGTTCGATAGCAACGGCAACGAAATCAAGGATGAGCCCGACTTACCCAAAGGCGATGCGAAGCCCGCGAGGCGGCTCGACACAAACACCACACCAGATCAGGTGAAAGACGACCATGAGTAAGTACATAGTTCAGGGACAAACCGGCGATTGGGAGGTTGTAATTGGCCTCGAAGTGCACGCGCAGGTGACCAGCAATTCCAAGCTGTTCAGCGGCGCTGCAACCGCCTTTGGCGCAGAGCCGAACTCGCAGGTTAGCCTTGTCGATGCGGCGATGCCCGGAATGCTTCCTGTGCCAAACGCGGAATGCATCCGTCAGGCTGTTCGCACCGGCATGGCGATCGAGGCCGAGATCCACAAATGGAGCCGGTTCGACCGCAAGAACTATTTCTACGCCGATTTGCCGCAGGGCTATCAGATCAGTCAGCTTTACCACCCGATCGTGGGCGAAGGGCAGCTGCTGATCGATGCGGACGAAAAAGGCGGCATCCCCGAAGACAAAGTGATCGGGATCGAGCGCATTCACGTCGAACAAGATGCGGGCAAGCTGATGCATGATCAGCACCCGACGATGTCCTATGTCGATCTGAACCGCAGCGGCGTGGCGTTGATGGAAATCGTCTCCAAACCAGACATGACCTCGCCTGCCGAGGCTGGCGCATATGTGCGCAAACTGCGCAGCATTCTGCGTTATGTTGGATCATGCGACGGGAACATGGAAGAAGGCTCCATGCGGGCCGACGTCAACGTTTCCGTGCGCAAGATTGGCGATCCAGAGCTTGGCACGCGGACTGAGACAAAGAACGTCAATTCGGTGCGCTTCGTCATGCAAGTGATCGAATATGAGGCCAGCCGTCAGGTCGATGTTCTTGAAAGCGGCGGCAGCGTCGATCAGGAAACACGCCTGTTCGATGTCGCAACCGGAACCACGCGAACCATGCGCAGCAAGGAAGACGCGCATGATTACCGGTATTTTCCCGACCCCGATCTGCTTCCCGTGGTGCTTGAGGATGACTTCCTTGCAGACTGCCGTGCGAGCCTGCCGGAACTGCCCGATGCCAAGCGTGCGCGGTATGAAAACGAACTGGGCCTGACCCCGTATAACGCCCGTGAATTGACCGCAGAGGTCGAGACGTTCGCGCGGTTCGAAACGCTGCTCGCCGTGGTGGCGGCGAAGATCGGCGAATCCGAAGCGAAAGTCGCAACGCAGGTCGCCAACTGGGCGTTGTCCGTCGCTCCGGGTGTGGTGAAAGGCCTCGGCGATGAAGCCAACCTCGCCAATTCCACGCCGGAGGCACAGGCCGCCATCCTCTCCATGCAGGATAAAGGCGACATTTCCGGCAGTCAGGCGAAAGAGATTTACGAAATCGTCCTGAAAGAAGGCGGCGAGCCGGAAGCCATCGCGGATGCGAAGGGCCTAAAACAGGTTAGCGACACAGGCGCGATTGAAGCTGCAATCGATGAAATCCTCGCCAATAACGAGGACAAGGTTGAGCAGTATAAAGGCGGCAAGGATAAGCTGTTTGGCTTCTTCGTCGGTCAAACGATGAAGGCAATGCAGGGCAAAGCCAATCCAGGCGTCGTCAATCAAATCCTGAAAAGCAAGCTGAGTTAAATTCGCAGTTTAGAACATAACGTTGCTCTTACATATCTGGTTTGATATTTGATTTATTTGAAGAATTTCAGGGGCGATGCATGAACAAGGCTTTCGGAGCAGCAGTTTGTTTGGCCGCGGCGATGTCGCTGACTGCTTGTGACGGCGCGGGCCGCAAATACCCACCGGGCTATACTGACAACGGAATAAAGTTTGACGAGGACGGCTGGCGATTTTTACCCGGTGAGCGCGCAATCACGCTGAGCTATTTTCCGACATTGGGCTCTCCCGAGATATCGATAAGATGCAATCGCAGCTTGGCATCAATGTCGAGCCTAAGGATTTCGACAGGCAGTTTTCAGCCGCTGCAACAATGGCCGCAGCCCGGAATGGAGTTTCGCATCGGCGAAGCGCGCGCGGCCGGCATGACTACGTTGAAACCTGTGGGCGCCAAGGGTGCAAATATCTGGATTATTGTTGATGGACGCGAGCGGGCGCGTGTTCTGGCTGGGATCAAAGAAGGGTCACCGATCACGCTGACTTTTGACGATCAAGTCATGAATGTTCCAGGCCCGCCGGAATCCATGCGCACCGGATTTGTGTCGCAATGCAAAGAGCCAATTTAGCAGGCGGTCAATCCAACTGTCGCAGCAATTGTCATTTGTAAAATGAAGTCTAATCAATGACTGCAGTCTTTACATGCACGGTTCTGGCTGCATGCTTAGTCTATGGAAATGCGGCCTAAACACGTTTGCTGTGCTAGGATCACCTTGCCATGAATATTGCGCAAGGTATCTTTTTGGCTTGTCTCGTCATTGCTTTTGGCGTGGCGGTCGGCTGGCTTATTCAGGAACGATCTCCGAAGAAAAAGACTGGGTGGCCAACTAAGCACCGCCCTCGGTCCGGGCGCGCAAATTCGCGGGCCAAGTCGTCCGATGAAAGCTCATCTGCCTTATCCGTCAGCTTGGCTGCGGCCGGGGCAGCTGCGGTGGCTAAAAGAGAGGGCAACAGCGATCTTAGCGCAGCAGCCGCAATCAAGACCGATGATTTGACGCGGATCAAAGGTATCGGCCCAAAATTACAAGAACGATGCCGGTCGGTTTCAATCAGCCGTTTTGAGCAGATTGCCGCATGGAGCGAAATCGATGTTGCTGAATTTGAGCAGAGCCTGAAACTTTCAGGTCGGATCAGCCGTGATCGCTGGGTCGATCAAGCGAAGTTGCTCGCCGCTGGCGACGATGCGGCGCACAAAGCCGAATTCGGATAACAAACAACCTCATACCTGCATAAATGTCGCTGTGATACAATTGCAAACGCGGGCGCTTTGGCTATGCTCGACGCAGTGAAAATGGACAGGGGTGTCTCATGAAAAATATGGTCGCAGCGCTCGCCAGTGCGCCGCTTCTTGCGCTTGCATTCGCAGCGCCGGTGGCTGCACAGGCGCAAAGCAAATCGGAAATGACAGACAAGGATTGGCGCGAATGGGCACCTGATCCGGCGACGCTGAAAATGCCGGTGCTTGCATTTGAACCGTCAGACAATGACGTTAAAAATTACAAGAAATACTACTATTTCAACCGTGATGAGACGAGCTTTGAAGAGGCGCTGGAAGATTTGCGTTTCTGCGATGAGCTCGCCCGCGGTTTGGCTACGCAAAATTATTACGGCAACGCGGGGACATCGGCGATGTATGGCGTCGGCGGTGTGATCGGTGGCGCGATCGGCGGGGCCATGGCTCAGGCGATCTACGGCTCTGCTGAAAAGCGCGCAAAACGCCGCGTCAATATGCGCCGCTGCATGCATTTCAAAGGCTATGCCCGGCACGGCCTTACGAAAGATCTCTGGAAAGAATTCAACTTTGAAGAGGGCGGCGGCAGCGTCGAAGAGGAAGCACGCCAGCGGATGATTGCAGTGCAGGCGCTCGTCGCCTCCAGCGATTTGCCAGCAACGGAGAATATCGGGCTATGAAACTTGCACAACTCACATTCGCAGCTGCAAGTGCGGCATTGATCGCGTACGCAACTCCGGCAATGGCAAACGACGATCTGCCAGAGATCGAGTTTGAAACCCAGATCATGAAGGACAAGAAAGAGGTCCTGCTTGATCCGGATAAGGCCTATATCTTGCTGCAATCGCCGGTCGCCATTCCGGCGACATTCTTCAAAGTTCCCACCGACGAAGAGCGTGAGATTGTCGCCAATCTGCGCGCTGCTGCGCTGGAAAAAGCGCGGGCAAAATGGGTGAAGAAGCAGGCCAGCTACGACAAGCACGCCGCCTTTCATGAGCGCAAGGGTACCAAACCGACGCGGCAAAATCCGATTGAGCCGACAGAAGAGACTTTCTCCTACACGCCGGTTGAACAGATGATGATGTTCTCGATCGGGCCGCTTAACCGGTTTGAAAAAGGCAAAGGGCTGTCGCTGTATCTGCAGGAAGTGCCAGCGGGCGAATATGTCTATTATGGCACCACCAGCATGGGCCTTGGTGCGTGTGCATGCATGGGCACGGTGAAATTTGAAGCGGCGCCGGGCACGATCAACGCTTTGCGTTATGACGGCGTGTGGCTCGACAAAGATGGTGAGCCTGTTGGCAGGGGCAGAATGCCCGAAGGCAGTGACACCAACGATGCGCTGGTCCGGGTCGCGATGATCATCGAGAAAGTTGACGAGGCAGCATTTGATCCGCGCCTGCCAGCTGAATGGATCCGTGATGCCGAACTAGTACCAATGCCGTTTGTGCCAAACTGGATGGGCGCCGAGATTAACCGGCTTGCACCGATCCCCGGCGTACTCGCCTATAACCGCGATGAAGTGATCGATGTTCAGGCGGAGCTCGCTCGCAAACAAGCAGAAGAAGCGCGCGCAGCAGCCGAAGCAGCCGCGCAAGCCGAAGCGGATCGTCTCGCAGCCGAAGTCGAGGCAAAAGCCGCAGAGGCTGATGCCGGCGCACTAGAGGCGATCGCGGGGACGCCAGACGAATAGTCCGAGGCATGCATTTTGCAGAATTGAAAAGGGCCGCCCGGGTTTCGCTCGGGTGGCCCTTTTCATTGTCGGCGTGGTTTCAGCGCCTATCTTGGCTTTCCAACATTGAAGGCAGAGCACGGACATGGCGACAATTCTAATCACTGGTGCAACCGATGGCATCGGTTTCGAAACGGCAAAAAAGCTCGCATCGCGGGGGTATACGCTTTTGCTGCACGGGCGCAGCGCCGAGAAGCTCAAAACGGCGACTGCCGCCATCCGTGAGGCATATCCAGATGCCGCGTTGCAGACATACAGGGCCGATTTCGCCGCCTTGCCTGACGTCGCGGCTATGGCTGAGAAAATCGCGCAGGATCATGACCGGATCGATGTTTTGATCAACAATGCTGGCGTGCTGAAATTACCGCAGCCGATCCTTGCCAACGGACATGATGCGCGGGTTGTCGTGAACACGTTTGCGGTCGATGTGCTGACGCGGGGATTGCTGCCGATCATCGCGTCGCAAGGGCGCGTGGTGACACTGTCATCCGCTGCGCAGTCGCCAGTCGATATCGCTCTGATGACCGGGAAGGGTGGCAATGCCGATGCGATGGACGCCTACGCGCAGAGCAAGTTGGCAGTGACGATGTGGTCCCGTGCGATGGCACTGGCGCATCCGCAAGGGCCGACCTTTATCGCGGTCAATCCCGGATCGCTGCTCGCCAGCAAGATGGTGCGCGAAGGGTTTGGCGTCGCCGGAAAAGACCTGTCGATTGGCGCGGACATCCTGGTGCGGTCGGCCGAAGATGCTGAGTTCGCCGCAATGAGCGGCCGGTATTTCGACAATGACGCGCGCGATTGGGGGCGTCCGCATCCCGATGCGGAGGACGATGCGCGATCAGCCGAAATGGCTCGCCTGATTAATGAGACTGCGGCTACCCTGTTATAGCAGATACGAAAAGGCCGCCGTAGCGAAACGCTACGGCGGCCTTCTGATGTATCTTGAAGGGCCGTTTACGCGGTCTTCGTACCGGTTACCGGCATCGCGCCAAATGCGCCTGCATTCACATTGCCAGCGAGTGTGTCGCCTTCAATGGTCGCTTCGCAATCGAGCGTCATTGGCATTGGAACGGTCATGTTCATTTTCCAAGTGAGGGTGTTGCCATCAACTTTGCCGTCTTCGACAGCCATTGCGCCCATTCCGCCAGCCATGTCGCCGGTGAAAGTGCCATCGCCATTGTCGACAACTGTGAACGTGCCGGACTGGTCGCCCATCGGGCTTTTGACAGTTGTTGTGTATGTACCGGAAAGTGACATCGTGTTTCTCCTTTAGTGTCGGGGCTTTTCATTCACCCCATCAATTGTTTCGAGCGTGATCGTGCGTGGTTGCGCAGCGAAACTCTTGAGCTGTTGTTTACACGTGTGTCAGTGCCTTTCAACTGGATTCCGGTCTGAGGCAGGCAAGGTTGAAACGCGCAAAACAAAGGGCGAAGGCCGCTTCCGCATGCCTCCGCCCAAATGTTTCCGTTCAGGCCCCGCGGGCCGTAGCGTCACTCTTCAGTTGGCAGTTCGCGCACTTCCAATGGCAGGCCTAGCTCTTCGAGCTGACTTTTTACCTTGGCCGCATCGCCAACGACAACCCAGACGAAGTTTTCAACGTCCAAAGCTTCACGGGCAGCAGCATCCAGGCTCTCTGCAGTTTGCGACTGATACTTCTCAACCAGCGTTTCGTAGTAATTGTCCGGACGGTTGTAGAGCGCATTGCCCTGCAGCGCGCCCAGAACCGCACGCGATGTTTCAAACCGGCCTGGCAGTTCGCCAACCTCGGCAGAGACATTGCGCTCCAATTCTTCGGCCGTCACCCCGCTGGTCGTCAGGAATTCCGACGTCTCGCGGATCATTTCAGCGACACTTGGGCCGGTTTGGTCCTGTTGCACGCCGCCAGAGATCGCATAGACAACTGCGTTTTCCTGAGCCTGCGGACCGCCGCGAACGCCGTAACTCCAACCCTTCGTTTCGCGCAGGTTCATGTTGAGCCGTGCGAGGAAGTTTCCGCCAAGCGAGTTGTTGGCGTTGGTGAAGTCGATGTAGTTCGGATCGCTTGCATCCAGCCCGGTGAGCTGCGCACCGACGATCACGCTTTGCGGTGAGTTCGGACGGTTGATCAGGATGATACGGTTGCCCGCTGTCGCCTGACCATCATTGGCAAATGACTTTTCGCCTTTGGCTGTGTCTGCTGCTGCCCAATCGCCGAACACCGCGTTCAGCGAGGCTGCGACTTCTTCCATTGGGCGGTCTGAGATAACGAACACTTCGCCATTGTCAGGACGGATCCAGCTGTCTTTAAAGCCGAACAGATCATCGCGGGTAATCGAGGTGACGCTCTCTACGCTGCTGCTTTCACCGTAAGGGTGATCGCTGCCGAAGATTTCCGGACCGATTGCGCGGCGAGCAATGCCTTGCGGCGATTTGAGCTGCTGTTTGATGCCGGTGATGGTCTGGGTGCGCACACGCTCCAGATCGGCCTCGGCAAAGGCAGGCTCGCGAATGATTGAACTCATCAGTTCAAGCGACGGTGTCAGGTTAGATGACAGTGCGGAAAGCGTGAAGGTCGAACGATCCGCGCCGCCGCCAGTGCCGATCGTAAGGCCAAGGCGTTCGCGCTCTTCGGCGATTTCCTGACTGCTCATGTCGGCAGTGCCTTCGTCGAACAATGCCATGGTAAGGTCTTCGAGACCGCGCTTGCCCGATGGGTCTGCCGCGCTGCCGGCGTCGAAGGACATCGTCACGTAGGTCGCCGGTACGGCATCGCGCTGCGCATATGTCAGCTTCATACCATTGGCGAGCGTCGTGCGTTCAACCGATGGAAAGTCGAGCGTTGCCAGCGTCTCAATCGGCGGGGCAGGACGCTCAACCGAAACGGTCAACGTGTTGTCCGCAGGCGCTGCTTCTTCGGCAGCTTCATCGGTATCGACGCTGGCTGCTTCTTCGTAGGAAGCGTCGCGCTCACCCGGTTCGAGAACCAGAGTGAAGGACGGCCTCGTCATCCAATTCTGCATCGCGGCCTTCACGTCGGCTGGCGTGAGTGTGGCCAGAACATCGAAGTTCTTTTTGTAGTTCGCAGGATCGCCAGCGAGCACTTCGCCGCGGGCAAGCGTAACGGCTTTACCGCCGAAACCGCCAACTTGTTCAAGACCGCGAATTGTTCCAGCGAGACGGCTTGTGGCTGCGCGGCGCACTTCGTCCTCGTTTGGACCTTCGGCGATATATTCTGCGATCAGCTGGTCGAGGCGAGTCTCAAGCTCGTCAAGATCACCGCCCGGCTTCAAGGTGGCGCTAACCGAGAGGATGCCGACGCGCTGGAAATCGAAATTGCCAGCGGACACGCCCACAGCAAGCTGCTCATCGCGGACAAGGATTTCATCAAGGCGGCTGGAGGACAAACCGCCAAACACGCTTGCGCCGATATTGAGCGCGGTCAACTCATCGCTGGTGATGCCTGGTACTGGCCAATATTTGGTCAGCGTGGTCGCCGCGACCTGATCCTTCATCACCGTACGGATGTCTTCGGAAAGGGTCGGGATTGCGGCCTCTGCCGGGTTGTTCACCGGACCGCGAGCGATCGGGCCAAACCATTTTTCCATCATCGGGCGGGCTTCTTCCGCCGAGATGTCACCAGCGAGAACGACGGTCGCGTTGTTCGGGCCGTATTTGTCGCGGAACCAGTCACGCACGTCGTCCATCGATGCGCTGTCGAGGTCAGCCATCGAACCGATCACCGAGTGGCCGTAAGGGTGACCTTCGGGGAACATCTTGTCGAGGATCTCATAGAATACGAGGCCGCCCGGCTGGTTATCACCCTGACGCTTTTCGTTTTGGACAACGCCGCGTTGGTTATCGAGTTTTTCCTGCGTTACCGCGCCGAGCAAATAGCCCATGCGGTCGCTTTCCAGCCAGAGCGCACGTTCAAGCGCGGGGCGGGGTACAGTTTGGAAATAGTTCGTGCGGTCAAAATTGGTCGTACCGTTGTAATCGGTTGCGCCCATTTCCTGAAGATATTTGAAGTAGTCGGCAGGAGCGTTTTCCGATCCATTGAACATCAGGTGTTCGAACAGGTGGGCAAATCCGGTTTTGCCGGTTGGCTCGTCTTTGGAGCCGACATTGTACCAGACGGCAACGCCAACAACCGGCGCCTTGCGATCTTCGTGAACGATAACGGTTAGGCCGTTTTCCAGTTCAAATTCTTCGTAAGGGATGCCGACTTGCGCGACGAGATCGGTGAGATCGCCGCCTTTCGCCATATCGCCATGAGCGTGATCGCCGTGGCCATCGGCAAGGGCCGGCGTGATCGGCGCGACAGTTGCCAACGCGATCGCGGCAAAACTGGTGGTGGCTAGGCGGGTGCCTGTTTTCAATACGGACATAGGTTCTTCTCCCCTGAAACTGCGTAAGGCCCAGATATGGGTATTAAAACGGTGTATTACAACGGTAATTCAGTCCCCGTTGGTAACGGTGTAACGCTGTTTTGCGTTCGCAAGCACATCGTCACGCCAGAAATAGACCGGCTTCAATTTGTGATCGACGAACAGCTGCATCTGGTCGGTGTGATGCGGACTCTCGGGCCGCGTGATTGCTGCGCCGAATGGCTGGATTGAGCGTGAGAAGACAGGCTCACCGTCGGTCCATTCGACCCATTGGATAAAGCTGTCACCGTGAACGAGGCTCAAACGCCCATCATCGTGGACTTCCCAAGTGGTCGATGCGCGAAGCGTGTCCGATCCGCCATCCAGCGGCAGATCGACATCACCCTGACGCAGCCGCAGAAGATCGCTCATCGGCGGATCAATCCGGCCAAAATGTTCCGTCAGATGATCGACTGCTTTTTGCAGATGCTCTTTCACATCGGGCGCGCTGCCTCTGTTCTGATATTCTGCGGACATAAAGTCGCGGATCATCAGCAATGCGAGCGCATCGGCGGGGCCTTCATTGTCGGCTTTGTAATCCCACTCGAGCAGCAAATCACGCGCGCGCTGCAATTCGAGCTGGCCCGTATCCTTCATGCGCGGCGGGAAATCCATAGCCTCAAGCCCGTCAAACAGCTCGGCAACATAGCCTTCGCGTTCATAGGCGGTGTCGTATTTGATCCGCTCAAGGTTTGCGCGGTCGAGCAGGTTTGCCTCTGACAATAGCTTGTATGCCCGGCGCGAACGGTTGGTCTGTTTCAGCTCCACGCCGAGGATCGGCGAGATCGTATCGGGATCAATGTCGTCCGCCTCGCCTGCGGCGGTGTAGGGTTCGTTGTTGGCGTTGTAGATCCAGCCGGATGACGGATTGATGAGCTTGGGCAGCTCGGCATAATCAACCGCGCCTTCCCAGATCAAATCGCTGCGGCTGCCATCTAGAACGCTGCGCCAGTTGGCCTCTACATCGTCGGGACGGTCAGGGATCGCGGCGTTATAGAGATAGACGATATTACCGCCCTCATCGGCGTAGATGAAGTTGGTTGACGGGATCGCCATGCGGGCCATCTGCGTCTGCCATTCTTCAAGGTTCGTTGCCTTGTTGATCCGGTAATAGGCGTCGAGTTGATCGACGCTGTCCATGCCGCCGTAACGGATGGCGAAAAAGCCATTGTCGTTCTCAATCACAGGGCCGTGAACGCTGCGGAGAATCTTGCGCGGGATCGGAAGGACAATCGGCCCTTTGCGCACAGGCAGGAACACGGTCTTCGTTTCCAGATCGCGCCATTCGCCATCCAACTTATATTGATCGCCCGCCTCATTCATCTCCAGCCTGTAAATATCGGCCATATCGGGACGGTTGACGGTATTGGTCCAACCAAGGTGGCGGTTATGGCCGAGAAACGGGAACGGTGACCCCGGGAAGTTCGCACCGGTAAAGTGCCAGCCTTCCTCGCTTTCGACGGTGAGCTCATACCATGCCACGCCGCCGCGCAGCGGCTGGTGCGAGTTGGAAATCAATGTAGTTGGCCCGCCCGATTTCTCCGGCGAGACGGCCCATGCGTTCGAGCCGAGCATGCCAGCCTCATCGCCCCATGGCAGCGGGTGGATGCCCTCCATAGCCATATCTTCGGTTCCCGCTTCCTTCGCAGGCGCGGAGCCATCGCGCGGGAAGCCGGGAATGTCGGGGCCAAATTCCTTACGCAGGTCGCCGCCTTCAACCAGCGGGCCGATCACATTGGAAAGGCCATAAAAGAACGGTTGGCGCAGCACGAAACCGGCCGCCACATCCTCGCCGTTGACGGGGAAGAGATTGGTCAGCTTGACTTCATCAGGGTGGTCTTCGGCATATTGGTTTAGGCCAGCGGCAAAAGCTTCAAACAGAGCGCGGCTGTCTTCGGGAAGTTTCGGATATTCGCGTGTCGCCGTGCCGCGCGCATCGAGCAAGTGGTACACATAATCGAACATCGCGCCTTCTTCGCCAGCGATAGCGCCGTAACGTCCGCGGCTCATCGCCACTACGTCTTGAAGGGTGAAGAAGTCATCCTCAGCCTGAGCGATCGCAACGCCGAATGCGACATCGGCATCGGTCTTGCCGTAGATTTTGGGCACCCCGAATTCATCGCGGATAATTTCGGCGGAGTAGGTGCGCTGCGGCGGGGCCTTGCCGCTGCCTGCGGCAATCGGTTCCCATGTCGCCAATATTACGAACGCGACAATCAACAACACGACCAGCGTAAAGACGCTGCGTTTCACCCAAGCCATATGCGAAATCTCTCCAAATCTCTCTTAGCCGCGAGCATTGCGCGCGGGGCGGGTAAGGTCAAGCGGGATAAAGGCTGTAGGGGAGCACTTGCAAAGATGGCAATTTAGACCCACCTAGTCGAGTAACACACCTCGGCATGTCTATCAGCCGAGGCACAGAATTCACGCAAAGGGACAGGTCACCCATGAATCTCGAAAAGTTCACAGATCGCGCCAAAGGCTTTTTGCAGAGCGCACAAACGGTTGCGATCCGGATGAACCATCAACGCATTACGCCGCTGCACTTGCTCAAGGCGCTACTCGAAGATGAAGAGGGCATGGCGGCTGGATTGATCCAGCGCGCTGGCGGCGAAGCGGCTTTGGCGGTTAGCGCTGTTGATGCAGGACTTGCGAAAATGCCTGCGGTAACAGGCGGCGGGGCGCAGCAGACGCCGGGCCTTGATAATGACGCGGTGCGCGCGCTCGATTCCGCAGAGCAAGTCGCCGAAAAAGCAGGCGACAGCTACGTCACGGTTGAGATGCTGCTCGTCGCGCTGTCGCTGGCGCCAGGCGCAGCAGGCGAAGCGATGAAAGCGGCCAGTGTAACGCCGCAAAGCCTCAATTCCGCGATTGATCAATTGCGCGGCGGCAAGAAAGCAGACAGCTCGAATGCCGAGGCCACCTATGACGCGATGAAGAAGTTTGCCCGCGATCTGACGCAGGCTGCGCGCGACGGCAAACTCGATCCGGTGATCGGCCGCGATGAAGAAATCCGCCGCACGATGCAAATCCTCGCCCGCCGGACCAAGAATAACCCCGCTGTGATCGGTGAACCGGGCACAGGTAAAACCGCAATTGCAGAAGGGCTGGCACTGCGCATCGCCAATGGAGACGTGCCCGATAGCTTAAAAGGACGCACATTGATGAGCCTCGACATGGGCTCCTTGATTGCAGGCGCGAAATATCGCGGTGAATTTGAAGAGCGGCTGAAAAGCGTGCTCGACGAAGTGAAGAACGCCGATGGGCAAATCATTCTGTTTATTGATGAGATGCACACATTGATCGGTGCAGGCGCTTCCGAGGGATCAATGGATGCCTCCAACCTTTTGAAGCCGGCCCTATCGCGCGGCGAGTTGCACTGTGTGGGTGCGACCACGCTCGATGAATATCAGAAATATGTCGAGAAAGACCCCGCGCTTCAGCGGCGGTTCCAACCCGTCTATATCGAAGAGCCGAGCGTAGAAGATACGATCAGCATCCTGCGCGGTATCAAGGACAAGTATGAACTGCACCACGGTGTGCGGATTACCGATGGCTCCATCGTGGCCGCGGCGAAGCTTTCCGACCGTTACATCCAGAACCGTTTCCTGCCTGACAAAGCCATCGATCTGATGGACGAGGCCGCGAGCCGCATCCGGATGGAGGTCGAATCCAAACCCGAAGAAATCGATGAGCTTGACCGCCGGATCATTCAGCTAAAGATCGAAGAATCCGCGCTGGAGAAAGAGGACGACGCCGGATCGCGCGACCGTTTGAAAGCGCTGCGCGAAGAGCTGGCCAATCTTGAGCAGGAATCGTCAGAGCTTACGACCCGTTGGCAGAACGAGCGCGACAAGATTGAGGCCGAGGGCAAGATCAAGGAAGAGCTGGATCATGCGCGGCTGGAGCTGGAGCAAGCCCAGCGTGAGGGTGATCTCGCGAAAGCGGGCGAGCTGTCTTACGGCACTATCCCCGATCTCGAAAAGCGGCTGGAAGCGGCCGAAGACCTCACAGATGACGCACTGCTGCGCGAAGAAGTGACGGAAGAAGACATCGCCAGCGTTGTCGCCCGGTGGACCGGCATCCCGATGGAGCGGATGATGGAGGGCGAGCGCGAAAAGCTGCTCGATATGGAAAACATCCTGGGCAAACGGGTAATTGGTCAGGAACAGCCGATCAAAGCTGTATCGAAAGCCGTCCGCCGCGCGCGTGCTGGTTTGCAAGACCCGGGTCGTCCACTCGGCAGCTTTCTATTCCTCGGCCCAACCGGCGTTGGCAAAACCGAGCTGACCAAAGCGCTCGCAGGGTTCCTGTTCGACGATGACACCGCGATGGTGCGCATCGACATGAGCGAGTTTATGGAGAAGCACTCCGTCGCCCGTCTGATCGGAGCGCCTCCGGGCTATGTTGGCTATGACGAGGGCGGGGTGCTGACCGAAAGCGTGCGCCGCCGCCCGTATCAGGTCGTGCTCTTCGACGAGGTCGAGAAAGCGCACACCGATGTGTTTAATGTGCTGCTGCAAGTGCTCGATGATGGCCGGCTGACAGACGGGCAGGGCCGCGTCGTCGATTTCTCCAACACGCTCATCATCCTGACATCCAACCTCGGCAGCCAGTTCCTCTCCAACTTGGGTGATGATCAGAAGGTCGCCGATGTGGAGGATCAGGTGATGGATGTGGTGCGCGGGCATTTCCGGCCTGAGTTCCTGAACCGGCTCGACGAGATCATCCTGTTCCACCGCCTCGCGATGGAGCACATGGCACCGATCGTCGCGATACAGGTGAAGCGGGTTCAAAAGCTGCTTGATAATCGTAAGATTACGCTCGAACTTACCGATGCCGCGCTCAGATGGCTGGGTCGGGTCGGTTATGATCCGGTCTATGGTGCGCGGCCGTTGAAGCGCGCTGTACAGCGATATCTGCAAGATCCACTGGCGGAAATGCTGCTTGAGGGGACCGTTAATGACGGGATGACTCTGAAGGTAGAAGAAGGTGACGGCGAGCTAAAAATGACGCCAGTGAGCTAAATTGCGGGACTTGGTGCAAAGCGATCTCACGAGACATAAATGGAAAGAAGGGTGGATTGTTTCGTTCAATCCGCCCTTCGTTGTATTTATCGCATAGCTATTATCGATTAAAATTACGGCACCCAATTCTGTCTGTGGGATTAACGCAACACAGGAGGGAAAACTTCCAGCCTGCGCCCAGTCGCTTTGACTTCAAACCGTCACTATTGCAGATATCGGATACCGCAGGGGCTTTCTCGCGTCACAAGCAGGGGATTCGCGCGTCACATTTGGGTAAAATGTGGTCCGCGAAAGGTGTTTGTCCGCAGAGCAAAGTTCCAGTTGTCGCAACTGGAGTGATCATGAAAAAGTTTCAAAGCAATTCCGTGAAGGCATTGGCGTTTTCGGCTTCGGCCCTCGCTTTTGTCATCGCAGGTCCGGCGCACGCGCAGGACGAAGGTGAAGAAGGTCAAGAGCAGACTGACGAAGACGAAGAAGAGGTTGATGTTACAACCGGCGCTTCTGGTCAGCAGCAGGCCCCACAGCAGGGCATCACTGTTACTGGTTCGCGTATCGTTCGCGACACCTACAGCTCGATCTCGCCTCTTCAGGTTCTTACGACAGAGAACCAGCAGTCCGTGGGTGCATTCGACCCTGCGCAAATCCTGCAGCGTTCTGAAAGCGCCGCCGGTCAGCAGATCGACGCAACTTTCCAGGGCTTCGTTCTCGACAACGGTCCTGGTTCGCAGACACTGAACCTTCGTGGTCTTGGTGCTGACCGTACGCTTCTCCTCGTCAATGGTCGCCGTCTGGCGCCATCGGGTGTTGAAGGTGCTCCGACTAACCCGTCGCTGAACCTTATCCCGTCGACACTCGTTGATCGCTATGACCTGCTGCTTGACGGTGCGTCCTCGGTTTACGGTTCGGACGCTGTTGCTGGTGTTGGTAACCTCATTCTGCGTAAAGACTTTGACGGTCTTGAGCTGCAGGCCAACGGCAACATCAATCCGGGCGGTGGCGGCGATGACTACCAAGTTAGCGCAGCATGGGGTTTCAACACCGACCGCGCATTCTTCGGTATTGGCGCTGAATACGCCAAGCGTGACCTGGTTCGCTTCAACGACCGTGACTTCCTGTCCGGCTGTAACACGAACTATGAAATTGATCAGAACGGCAACGTTCTTACTGTAGGTCTTCGTGACAACGCGACTGTCCAGAACCGTACACCTGGTGTGAGTGTTTCTGAGAACGAATGTAAGATTTCGGGCATCTCTGGCCGTGTCTTCATCCCGTTCACTTTCCTTGGTTCGGTTTACTTCCCAGCAAACGGCAACATCGCCAACATCCCGGGCTTGAACTTCGGTGAATCGACCAACGCATTTGGTCAGGATCTGGATACCAATGGAGACGGCATTCGTGACGTTGACTTCCAAAATGTGAACGTAAACGGTTCGCCTGAGGAGTTGGCGCGTACGCTGATTTCTGAGCAAGAACTCTATAACATCTTCGCTTATGGCGAATACACGTTCCCGGGTGATGCGAACATCACGCCGTATTTCGAAGCGAACTACAGCCGCGCCGAGATCAGCAACCCAGGTGCAGGTAACCCGCAGATTTTCCCATCTGTTCCTGACCTTAACCAGTTCAACCCATGTAACTTCGTCACTTCTACTGGTACTGATTGCCCGGCAGCAGATAACGCGCTTCTGGGTGGTTTCTTCAACGGAAACGTTGGTCTGCCTCTGCCGGTAGTTCCGATTGCTGCGATCCAAGGCGATCGTAACAACTTCGAAGTTACGCAGGAGCAGTATCGCGGCGTTCTCGGTGTTCGCGGTGACCTTCCATTCATCGGATCGTCGTGGACCTTCGATGTATCGGGTGTTTACTCGCGTTCGATCGGTAAATCCGCAACTCGCGGTATCCGTGAAGATCGTCTCGCACTGGCCCTGGGTCTTGACCCTACGGCAGACTATGATGGCGATGGCATCATCGATAACACCGGTGACGGTATCGCTGATGATTACGATCAGAACCTCGATGTCTTCGGTTTCTTCGGCGACTCACAGTTCATCGGCGAATGTAACTCAGCTGGTCTGGCTAACCCGGATCTGGCTGCGCCTGGACTGAATGCTGCTGGCTGTGTTCCGGTCAACCTGTTCGCTGCAAGCGTTCTGACTGGTCCTGTTGGCGATTTCGCTACTCAGGCTGAGCGTGACTATCTCTTCGGTGCTCGTACGTTCGACACCACTTATGAGCAGATCGTTGCAAACGCCTTTGTAACCGGTGACCTGTTCGAACTGCCTGCCGGCCCAGTCGGCGCGGTGGTTGGTGTTGAGTACCGCGAAGACAAAATCGATTCGCGTCCGGATAACGTAGCCTCGAACGGCTTGTTCTTCGGCTTCTTCTCGGATAGCGGTGCGGTTGGTTCGCGTGCTCTTTGGGAAGCATTCGGCGAAGTCGATGTTCCGCTTATCGCTGGCGAAAAGCTGGTAGAAGAGCTGACAGTGAACTTCTCCGGCCGTATCACCGATGATGAGTTCTACGGCACCAACGGAACATACTCGATCAAAGGTGGCTGGCGCCCAGTGGCTCCGCTGCTTCTGAAGTTCAGCTACGGTACTTCGTTCCGTGCGCCGAACCTTCGTGAATTGTTCCTGCAAAGCCAGTCCGGCTTTACCGGCGTCTTCGATCCGTGCGCGGTTCCAGATGCTGCGTTTAACGGTCTTGCCGGTGGTTACGATCCAACGCTCGACACTCGTGAGTCAATTGTCCTCGACAACTGCCGCCGCGAAGGTCGTGATCCAA
The DNA here is from genome assembly GCF_947497915.1 of uncultured Erythrobacter sp. GTDB lineage: Bacteria > Pseudomonadota > Alphaproteobacteria > Sphingomonadales > Sphingomonadaceae > Erythrobacter. Next base: position 432,260 of record NZ_CANMIJ010000001.1, read on the forward strand.
CCACAGCAGGTGTGGATTCGCAGGGTCTCAACACCCTTCAGTCACCAAGTGTCGAAGTGTTCTCCGGCGGTGTTATCACCAACGGTCTGGAACTCGATCCTGAAACGTCGACGTCGTTGACAACAGGTTTTGCGTTCGAAGAAAGCTTCGCAAGCGGCTTCGACTTCGCGCTGAACTTCAACTACTACGACATCCAGTTGAAAGACTCGATCATCGAGCCAAGCGCTCAGTTCATCGTCAACGATTGCTACACTCGTGATGATGGCGTTCGCAGTCAGTTCTGTGATCGTATCACAATCGACAACAGCGACCGTTCGCTTGTTGGTGGTGTCTTCCAGGGCTTCCTGAACCTTGATCAGGAAGCTGTGCGCGGCATCGATATCAACACTTCGTTCGGTTATCCGGTCATGATCGGTGGCTCGGAATTCGACCTTAGTCTGAATGTCCGTGCTAACCACCTGATCGAACGTTCGACATTGTTCACCAATGATGACGGTTCGATTGCTGAAAACGATCAGGCAGGCGAGTTCGGCTTCCCGAGCTGGACAGGCCGTGCGACCTTCGCGATTGATTACAGCGACTTCCGCTTCACTTGGCAGACCCGCTATGTCGGTGAAGTCGAGCAGGATCCGGATGGTATCGATCCACTGGACGACGCATTCGGTAACGAAGGCACTGGCTTCTTCGGCGATACCTGCCTTGGTGCGGGTTCGGCAAACGTGGCTGGCGATGGCATCATCTGCCGCGACGTCGGTTTCGCTGAGGAATGGTTCGAGCACACCGCATCGCTGCGTTGGGACAACAACTCGATCCGTATCATTGTCGGTGTGACCAACATCTTCGACACGGCTCCACCACTGGTGGACACCAACGAAGTGTTCGGCATCAACAACATTCCGATCGGCAACGGCTACAACCTCGACGGTCGTGAGTTCTTTGGTCAGCTGCTTTACCGCTTCTAGGACCTAAGGACGCTCGAATGAGCTAAAAAAGGCGGCCTCTCGCACTTGCCGAGAGGCCGCTTTTTTGTTTTACTGCAGATGTTCGAGCCGCTGGACGGGAGGCCAGGCGACTCATGCGAACATTTAACCTTTTCAAACTGGAAGAGTTCAAACCATGAAGCTTTTTAAAGCACCATTGATCGCCGCGATGGTTGGCGTGTCAGCGCTGGGTCTCACTGTCGCCGCTCCCACCGAAACGCAGGCGCAATCTAGTGTGCCTGTAGATGTATGGGCGCTCCGTTCTGTTGTGAACGCAGTACAAGTCTCACCCGATGGCAAGCACGTGCTTGTCCACATCAACCCAAGCCGCGAAGGCGAATATCTGCTGCAGGTCTACAAAACTGATGACCTGAGCAAGCCATTCCGCACGATCAACGCCGATCCGATGGAAATTATCGCAGCGCGCTGGGTTAGCAATGACTACATTTTCGGCACCGCTTGGCAGGTCAATCGCAGCTCGGTTAAGCGCCCTGAGCAAGATATTCGCGACTATCTCGCGTTTTCGTACAATCCGACAAGCAACAAGATCAACAAAGTTGAAGGCGACTTCAGCATTGTGAATACGCTTCCAACCGATCCCGACCGTGTGTTAATCGGTACCGGCAACGCTATTCCCAACTCATCAGGCGTTGATCCGTTCTCGGCTTTCCGGCCGCGTGCATATTATAAATTTGACCTGAAAAAGGGCACTAAGTCGCTCGTAATGAAGGGAAACAGCAAGTTTCCGCGGGTTCAACTTTGGGATAACGAAGGCAATCCGCGTTACACGTCTGTGCTCGATAGCGGCGATGGCATGCTCAAGGAGTATTACCGCAAGCCGGGCGATGGTTCATGGACGTTGTTCCAGGAAACCGACATGGAAGATCAGGGTAACCTGTACCGCATTCTGGGTGGGTTCCACGGCATTGCCGGTCTTGATCCAAACGATCCAAATACCGGATATTTCATCGACAACCGTGACGGTGAAGATAAAGCCGCGCTGTACAAGTTCGACTTTAACACCGGCACCGTTGGTGAGAAATTGTTCCAGCCCGAAAACGCTGACGTAACATCGATCCAAACTCATTCGATCCCGGGCAATGACAAGCTCGTTGCAGCCCGTTACGCTGGTGCAAAGCGTGAGCGTCATTGGTTCGACGAAGACGAGAAAGCACTGCACGAGGCGTTGGTTCAGCAGATCCCTTATGCGCACAATATCGGTATTTCGAGCCGTTCGCTCGATGGCCGTACGATGATCGTGCAAAATAGTGGTCCAAAAGATCCAGGCTCGTTCTGGATGGTCAAGGATGGCAAGATCGCCAAGCTTGGCAGCCGTAACCCGCACATCAATCAAGAGCAGCTCTCGGAAGTGAAATACATCCGTTATAAAGCTCGCGATGGCCTCGAAATTCCTGGTTATGTTACCATGCCGAAGGGCGAAGGTCCGTTCCCGCTGATTGTTCAGCACAATGGCGGCCCGCACGTGAATGGCATGGTTAGCTATGACGAAATGGGTCAGATGCTTGCCAGTGCAGGCTATATGGTGCTGCACCCTGAAAACCGTATTTCGACGGGTTGGGGTCAAAAACACTTTGATGCTGGCTATGGTGAGCACGGACTGCGCATGCAGGACGACAAGGATGACGGCGTTAAGTACCTGATCGAACAGGGTCTGGCTGATCCTGATCGTGTCGCATTCTTTGGCTGGTCCTATGGCGGCTATGCGGCTCTCGTTGCCGCTTCTCGCGAAGAGAACCTGTATCAGTGCTCGATCGCTGTTGCTGCTGTGGCAGACGCCGAGAAGCAATATATGGGCCGTCGGAATACTGACTTGAAAGCTCTTGATGCTTGGTCAAAACGTCGCGGCATGATCGGTGTGAACCCGATCAATGAAGTGTCGAAAGTGAATATTCCGCTTTTGATGATCCACGGTGATGATGATCGCCGCGTGATGTATTATCACTTCAAGGACTATAAGAAGGCCTTCGAAGCTGCGGGTAAACAGGGTCAGTTCCTAACCATGGAAGGTGCCGACCACTTCTCGAACACGCTGATGTATAACCACCAGCAGCAGCTCTACACCAAGATGCTGGACTTCCTCGCGAATGATTGCGGCCCGGGCGGTCTCTGATCACTCGCAAGTTGTAAGTACGCAAAGAAAAGGCCCGTCCTGCATATCGCAGGGCGGGCCTTTTGCTTTTTTCGTATCGTGGCTGAGGGCTTAACTACCGAATGCGGCGGCCGCGCACGCCCATTTGGCCATCGATCCGCACGAAATATGTGCCCATTGAGGCTTCTTTGAACTTAACAGTGTCGCCGGTTTCCAGCGGGCGCAGCCTACGCGGCGTGTTAGTCAGCTCCCAAACCGCGCCTTCTGCCGTGACAAAGCGCCATTTCTTACCTGAAAGCTGGCGGGCGCTCGTGATCGTCGTTTCGAACAGCTCGTCTTTTGCCTTTTCATCGTCGTCGTTTCCGCCAAAGATGCCAATGTCCGGGAGTTTGAAGCCGAATAGACTGCGGCGAGTTTTCTCAGCGTCTTCGCGGTCTACGACGCGGAGTTCTCCCGTTTCGGAGGCGGTCACGATGTTACCTACTGCGTTATCAAAGCAGGCCAAACGCTCGGCATCATCGGTGATTTGCTGACAAGCTTTAAGCCCCTGCAGATTGTCCTTGTCGGCGGCGCCTTCTTCCGATTGAGCGCTGGCGCTGGAAGCGATGATTGCTCCAGCGGCGCATAATGCGAATGCGGCACTGCGTGACCGGCTGAATGTGGTGAATTGCATGGCTTGTCCTCAAAAACGACTGGATTGCTAACCAGCGGCCTACATCAATATGTTCCAGACTGTTAGCGCGAAGTGACACTTCTAAGCAGCACAAAAGCCCTGCCAATCCTCGCGAAATCCAAGTGTAGCGTGAATGTCACACCATGTAACCAACGTTAGTAAAGGTTAAAGCGCGCGATTGCGAAGCAGCATTTGCCTGTCATAAGGCCCAACTATCCGGGCAAATGCCCGTGACTTTAGACAATTGCGCACCAATCGGGGTCGCAAACTCCTAAGGGGACTACAATGAACCGTTTTAGCAAAGGCAATCTGCTTGCTGGTACCGTCATGGCTGGTGCCATGATTGCCACGCCAGCATTCGCGCAGGATCAGGAAGAGCCGGTAACCGTCGGCACAGAAGATACTGCAGCCGCTGATGATAACTTTATCGTCGTTACTGGCTCGCGCATTCAGCGTCGTAACGTCGAAACTGCTGCACCTGTTGCAGTCGTTGAATCCGAAGAGTTCCAACTCTCCGGTACAGTCAACGTCGAGAACGTGCTCAACACGCTCCCGCAAGTTGTTCCGGGCACGACATCGTTCTCGAACAACCCAGGTAACGGCACTGCATCGCTCAACCTTCGCGGTCTGGGCGCCACCCGTACAATGCTTCTGGTTAATGGCCGTCGCTGGATGGTGTATGACACCAACCAAATCACCGACTTGAACACCATCCCGCAGTTCCTTCTGGACTCGGTTGATGTTGTGACCGGTGGTGCTTCTGCTGTTTACGGTTCCGACGCCCTTGCCGGTGTTGTTAACTTCCGTCTTCGCGAAGTTGAAGGCGTTGAAATTGGCGGCCAGTACTCGCTGACTGAGCGCGGCGATGGCCGTCGTTACCAGATCCACGGTGCAATCGGTTCGAGCTTCGACGAAGGTCGCGGTAACGTCACTGTATTCGGTGAGTACTTCAACCGTGACGAAATCTTCCAGGGCGATCGTACGTTCGCTAACTTCGCACTTGGTGGTTCGCCACTGCGTCAGCTCGGTTCGTCGCTCCCACCAGAAACACGTCTTCGCTATGATGGCGATGGCGACGTAACTGGTACATCGTTTGAAGCTAACAGCGACCTTGCCATCTTTGGTACACCAGGCTCGCTGCGTGCTTACGAAACACCACGCGATCTCTACAACTACGCGCCGGTCAACTACCTCCAGCTCCCGCAAGAGCGGTATCTGCTTGGTGGTAACGCTAGCTACGAGGTTTCGGACGCTCTCGAATTCTACACCGAAGTTGCTTATACCAACAACCGCGTTGATGCCGAGCTTGCTCCAACTCCGATCCTTGTAAACACCTTCCTCGACATCGATTCGCTTGTAGCGAACGGCTTCATCGATGCTGGTACCGAAGCTGAGCTTCGTCAGCTCGACGCCTCTGAAACTGGTGCAGATGCCAACAACGGCACTGTCGACGTTCAAATCCGTCGTCGTCTCGAAGAAGCTGGCGGACGTCGTAACCTGGACGAGCGTAACGCATTCCGCGTTGTCGCTGGTGCACGCGGCGACATCACCGATTATCTGCAGTATGATGCGTACTACATGTTCGCACGCACTCGTAACGCCAACATCCAGCAGGGTAACGCATCTGTTTCGCGCTTCACTGCGGCTGTAAACGGCACCGGTGCTGAGCAGATCAACATCTTCGGTGCTGGTACACTTACACCAGACATGGTCGACGTTTTCCGCATTCAAGCGCAAAACGGCGATATCTCTACACTTGAAGTCGCTTCGGCTGTCGTCTCGGGTACGTTTGGTGATTTCGCTCTTGGTGCTGCAGAGCCAGTCGCATTTGCGGTTGGTAGTGAGTACCGTTCGGTTAGCTCGCGCTTCATCCCTGACGAATTCCTCGCTTCGGGTGACGTTGCTGGCTTTAACGCTGGTCTGCCAACTGAAGGCGGTTACGACGTGACCGAATTCTTCGGCGAACTTAACGTTCCATACGAAACCGAAAACGGTATGCGGATCGAACTGAACGGCGCTGCGCGTTATTCCGATTACTCGCTTGCCACAGTCGGCGGTGTTTGGACTTTCGCTGGTGGTGTTCAATTCCAACCAGTTGAAGACATCACGTTCCGTGCTCAATATCAGCGCGCTGTTCGTGCACCTAACGTTGGTGAATTGTTCCAGGGTACAGCCATCGGCTTCCCAGGCGCAAACGATCCATGTGCTGGTGACGGCGGTGCGGGTAACGCTCCAACACCTACCGGTGCACTTCTCGCACTATGTCAGGCAAACGGCGTTCCTGCTGGCAACATCGGCAACAACCCAGTTGTTCAGCCTGACGGCCAGATCGCTGCGCTGTTCGGTGGTAACCCGAACCTCGGTGAAGAATCTTCGGACAGCTTGACCTTCGGTGTCGTGCTCCAGCCGTCGTTCATCCCTGGTCTGACGATCACAGCCGACTACTTCGACATCGTCGTTGAAGACGCGATCACCACGATCAGCCTTCAGCAGGCTCTGGACCTCTGCTTCACACAAGCACAGGACCTGAACGATCCACGTTGCGCTACCTTCGTTGGTACACGTGACGCACAGGGTGCATTCAGCCGTGACAACCCACCGGTACTCGGTGGCGCGAACATCGCTGAATTCAGCGTGTCGGGTGTCGACCTTCAGGTGAACTACGGTACTTCGGTTCCGTTCTCGCTCATGGGTGACGGTGAATCGCGCTTTGACGTGCTGTTCCTCGGTACTTGGACTGAGACATCGAACTCGGTTCCAGATGTGTCCGATCCGACAAACATCGTCACTTGTGCCGGTGAATTCGGTCTGACCTGTGGTGAGCCAACACCGTCGTTCAAATGGACGTCGCGTTTCAGCTGGTCTGATGGTCCTATGACCCTTTCAACCCGCTGGCGTCACCTGTCGGCCGTGAACGACGATACCGAAGTCAACGATAACTTCGTTGAGCGTATCGACTCATACGACCTGATCGACCTTACGCTGTCGTTTGACGCGTCAGAAAACCTGACCGTTTCGGCTGGTGTCAACAACCTGTTCGACACTCTGCCATCGACACCAATCTTCGATGCAGCCGGTAACGTCATCAACGATACCAACTCGCTGCTCCTCGGTGACTTCAACAACGCCGAGCAGTCGAACACATACCCAAGCACATACGACGTGCTGGGCCGCGACTTCTTCGTTTCGGCGCAGTTCCGCTTCTAATCAGATTGGTGTCCCCGGCTTCGGCTGGGGACACAATCGAAGAAAAAAGGGCGTCAGACTTCGGTCTGGCGCCCTTTTTCTTTTCTCACTGGATTGAAGCTTTACGCTTGACCGAAGTGTACGAAGTCCGCGAATTCACGGCCGCTGGCCTCTTTTAAAGCGCGGGTTTCAATGAGCGACAGATTGTGTGCCGCAAAGGCATTGATGATATTCTGCCGATCATCAGCCGTCGCGCATGCGCCCGAAAGGGATTTGATCCGTCCAAGCTCATTCTTGGCGTGACTCTCGATCGTGGCGATGGTTTCAATAATCGAGCCGACGCCTTCGCGCCGCCCCATCAGGCATGTGCGCCGGATCGCTTCGGGGATTTCCCATGCTGGCGACTGCTGGCCGAATTTCTCCGCGCCCTTTTGCGCGATCTTGCCGGCAAATTCGGCTGCGCGGTCTATCGCGCTTGGCCCTTTCTTAAGAGCGGTCTTCACCTTCCGGGCGACCGCCTTTTCCTTAAGCGGCCACAGCAATTCGTCGCGGCGCTTTTGGTTGTGTTCAAGGATCGGGCCGTCGCCGCGGTGCATGATCAGGCCGACTTTGCCGCCTTTGCCAAGCACTCGCGCGATCTCAGCCGCTGTTTTGGCAACATCGCCGTATTCAAAGCCAAACTGGCTTACGACCGCTGCGAACTCGCCATCTGCAAATGGCAGCGTTTCCATCGGAATGCCGCTGCGGGTTTCAGTCCCCACTGGCGGCGCGGGCAGGGTCGGCGACAGGTCAACGCCGATCAGCGAAAGATCGCCGCGCTTTGCCCGCATCCAGCGCAGGACTCGTCCGTCGCCGGTGGCAAGATCACAAACGCGCGCGCTTTCAGGTAGGCTTGAGGCAAATTCATGCCAAATCGCCGATTGTGCCTGCTCAATAGCAACCCATCGCTGAGGCAGACATCCGCCGCCTTCGCCGCTTGTATTGCCGCGCGCATTCAACGCCCAAAAATCGCCCCATGCATCCTGCGATTGCGATTGGCTCATGTGCGGTGGGTCTTTCTCTGGCTGACAACGTCAAAGGCGACAGTCATGCGTTCGGCAGCGTTAAAGGGTGTTGTCCCGTGATACAAAGTACTCGGGAATAGGGCGAGATGGCCAGGCTTTGGCTGGATCGCTCTTACCGGAGGTAGATCGAGGCCCAGATCCGGTGGAGGGCGGCCGACCTCAAGCCAACCGCTGCGCGCGTCATCGTCTGCGCTGTCATCAGGCACAACGAAATACATGGCCGAGGATACAATACCAAGCGGATGGATATGCGACGTATGAAAGTCTCCGCCGCCCGTCAAACGGACGGACCATGACCCGTCAAAGCGCCAATTCGATTTGCGATGACGCAGCAGGGGGTGTTTTTCGTCCCGTTTCGGCAATCCGGCGCGATATGTCTCAATCGTTTGAGAAATCGCAGCCGACAGTTCGCGAATGATCGTATCGGTCCGGTGGAACAGGATCCCGCGTGTCTGTGTCCCCCCGCGCAGGCTCTGACCTAGAGGCATGGCCGAATGTGCGTGAAGCTCTCGTAGGAAAGCGGTGCTGCGCTTAATCAGATCATCTGCGGCTTCCAATGGTAGGAATTGAACGAGGCCATCCTGGCCATGCAGCCAGTCCGCGCGCGGATCACTGGAAAGCCGCCACACAATGCCGCGCAATGCCCATGTGGCGATATCCCAGCGATCACCGTGCGCCGCTTTGTCCAGCAATCGCTCAGCAGCTTCAAGGTCGTGATTGCGCAGCCGGTGGCGCGCCTCGTTCAGATGCCGAACTGGCCGGTCATCCTTCAGGTCGGAAAAAATCGCCTCTGCCCGCTCCCAATCACCTGCTGTCCCGCTGTGCACGGCCTCTGACAATGCGAAATGCTCGGCTGTCGGAAAGGCCTTGCGCGCATTGGCCGCAACTTCCGCCGCTTCCGCCGCGCGGTCCAATCCGGCGAGGACATCGCAATGCGCAGCTGGAATGTTCGGGTCTTGCGGATGTTTTGCAGCGGCATCAGCATAGTGGGATGCGAAATTCTCGTCCCCTGCCGCCAGGCGCATTTGCGCCAGGAAGGATTGGCCGGGCAGGTAGGATGGGGCTTGCTCTGCTATTTGACGAGCTACCGTCATTGCGCCTGCCGCATCACCGGCCATGTCGAGCGCGTTTGCTTTGCCCAGCCAGATATCCGCATCGCCCGGATTGACCGAAAGCGCCGTATCAAAGCGAGGAAGAGCGTCCGCCTCGCCGCGTTCAAGCGCAATCCGTGCCCGGCCATGCAAAGCGCGCGCGTGCCGCGGTTCGAGAGTTAGCGCGGTGTCATACCATTGCGCGGCTTCATCGAGCTGACCCAGCTCTTTGTGAGATAGCGCGCGGATGCTGGCATATCGCACCACCGATCGTCCGGCATCCTCGCGCTTTGCCAGCCGTGCAATCACGTCTTCGTGCAAACCTTGCCGTTGAAGCGCGATCGCATGGTCGAGCGCATAATCGAGATGGCTCGGCACACGTTTTTCAGCGGCTTCGAAGTGTTTTGCTGCTGCCTTCGGGTCGTTTGCCTTTAAAGCGAGATTGCCGGCCATATGGGCCAGCGCCGCATCGCGCGGATTGGCTCGCAAAGCTGTTTTCGCAATAGCGCGGGCACCGGCCAAATCGTTTGATTGCAGGGCCGTTTGAATGCGCATCTGCGCTTCCTGCACAGACAAGGCGGCGCTCATTGGGAGCGAAGCCACCCGGTCACGGCCATCCGGCCAACTGGCGCGAATGGCGGGACGTAGCTGACCATGTGCGATTGCGGCACGCGGAACAGGTTGAGCGCGTTGAAACGCGGGCGAAAACCCTCGATTACATCACCATCATCGTCCAGAAACAGCAAATAGCCGCCCCAGTCGGGATGCCAGTCAGGCGGAGCGAAGTTGAGCACATACGCGACTTCCCATCCTTCCGCGACGTGGCTGTCGATATGGCGGCCAAGGTAGTGGTTCGGCGCGAACAGGCTGGCCTGACCATCGGCCTTCACCAAAGCGTCTATTCCGGTAACTTCGCGCGCAAGGCCAAGGAATTTAGGAGCGTTGAGGTGCTCGATAAGCACTTCATGGGGACTGCCGGGGTTCCATCCCTCTTGAATGGCTGTCAGGATCGGGAAATGCGCAAAGCGGAAACCGTATTCGCCGCGCGCAGAATTTTGCGCCGCTGCGTTTGCTGCTGCGTTGATCTCTTGCTGACCTTCTTGTGTGCGCATCGCTTCGGCGGGGAAGCTCTGGCGGTTTTCATCGCCCGCACCGGTTGCCATGCCCCACGGCGTTCCCTTGGTCAGAACGGTCAGAATTTCATTGGCCGCTTCGTCTGTCAGCACATCGCGTACCTGCACGCGGCCGGTTTCGGCAAAGCGCTTTGCCAGCGCGGCGCGATCAAGTGCGGGGTTGAGTTCAAACAGCGTCTTCATTTCGCCACCATCCGTAGCCAGACCAAGCCTGAATAAGCAAGTCTTCGAGTGAGTTGTGGCCCCAGCGTGGGCGGACTGCGTGGGTGCCGTAACGGAAAGTCCGATTTGCCCCGATATACCGGCAATTCGCCCATTGATTTGCCGCCCGCGCTCACATAGTCAGTGGCAAAGAGCAACGTTTACGTAAACGAGAGGATATCCCAAATGGCCACAGCCTATATCGTCGACGCCGTTCGTACCGCCGGAGGCCGCCGGGGAGGCCGCCTTGCCGGAGTGCACCCGGTCGATCTGCTCGCAAAATCGCTGGACGCGGTGGTTGAGCGCAGCGGCATTGATCCGAGCGCGGTTGATGATGTTGTCGCAGGCTGTGTTAGCCAAGCTGGCGAACAAGCTGGCCAAGTGGGCCGTATGGCTGTGCTCGCGTCGAAACTTCTTCCGCAATCCACCCCAGCTGTCTCGATTGATCGTCAGTGTGGTTCTTCGCAGCAGGCGATCCAGTTCGCCGCTCAGGCCGTAATGAGCGGCACACAGGACGTGGTTATCGCATGCGGTGTGGAAAGCATGACCCGCGTTCCGATGGGCAGCAATATGACGCTTCATATGAAAGAGGGGCTCGGCAATTACATGTCGCCCGGCGTTATGGAGAAGTATCCCGGCATTCAATTCAGCCAGTTTATGGGCGCACAAATGATCGCTGATAAGCATGACTTTTCGAAAGAGCAGCTCGATGCCTTTGCATTCGAAAGCCACAAACGCGCAATTGCCGCGACCGAAGCGGGCGCATTTGCCGACGAGATTGTGCCAGTGGAAATCGAAACGCCTGAGGGCACAGAGATGCACACGATTGACGAAGGCATACGGTTCGACGCGACGCTTGAAGGGATAGCGGGCGTGAAATTGCTCGCACCCGATGGCAAGATCACAGCCGCCAGCGCTAGCCAGATTTGCGATGGATCATCCGCAGTACTTGTAGTTTCCGAAGAGGCGCTCAAGAAATACGGCCTCACCCCGATGGCGCGCATCCATAACCTGACAGTGACCGCAGGTGATCCGGTGATCATGCTAGAAGAGCCGCTATTCGCGACAGATAAAGCGTTGGAGCGGGCGGGCCTCAAAATCGACGATATTGACCTATACGAGGTCAACGAAGCGTTCGCCCCGGTTCCGATGGCTTGGCTCAAGCACACTGGCGCAGACCCGGAAAAGCTCAACGTGCATGGCGGCGCGATTGCGCTTGGCCACCCATTGGGCGCGTCGGGCACGAAATTGATGGCGACCTTGGTCCACGGACTGAAACGCCACGGCAAGAAATACGGCCTGCAAACGATGTGCGAAGGCGGCGGCGTCGCCAATGTAACCATCGTTGAATCGCTTTAAGCTACACAGAAATCTGAGAGGAAAACCCCATGGAAGTATCAGCAAACACCCCAGCCGTCGTTACTGGCGGCGCATCCGGCCTCGGCGCGGCAACCGCGCGCGCTTTGGCAGCCAAAGGCGCGAAAGTCGCCATCTTCGACATGAACGAAGAAAAGGGCGAAGCCATGGCCGCCGAAATTGGCGGCGTGTTTTGCAAGGTCAACGTGACCAGCGACGAAGATGTTGATGCAGGTTTTGCCAAAGCGCGTGAAGCCCACGGGCAAGAACGCATTTTGGTGAATTGCGCCGGCATCGGCAACGCGATCAAAACGGCCAGCCGTGACAAGCAGACCGGCGAGATTAAGCACTTCCCAATCTCGGCTTTTGACTTTGTCATTCAGGTCAACCTGATCGGCACATTCCGCTGCATCGCCAAATCGGCGGCTGGAATGATGAGCCTCGACCCGATCAACGAAGAAGGCGCGCGTGGAGCGATGGTCAATACGGCTAGTGTTGCTGCTGAAGACGGTCAGATTGGCCAGGCGGCTTACTCTGCATCCAAAGGCGGCGTTGTTGGCATGACCCTGCCAATCGCTCGCGATCTGATGCGCGAAGGCATTCGCGTGAACACCATCCTTCCGGGCATCTTTGAAACCCCGCTGATGAATGCTGCTCCGCCGCAAGTGAAAGAAGCGCTTGCCGCGTCCGTTCCATTCCCAAAACGTCTTGGCAATCCAAATGAGTATGCGCGCCTTGCCATGACCATGATTGAAACCGGGTACTTCAACGGCGAAGACGTCCGTCTCGACGGTGCAATCCGCATGGCGCCCCGGTGATGTGATAGGATGGCCGCCACTGCCAAAAAGTGCGGTGGCGGCCATCAACTTGTGCATCCATCGCGGTGTGCAGCCCAAATCTGCTTGAGCAATCAAGCAAACCAAACGACCCTCTAGGAGAGAGCCCCATGAACCTTGAATTTACGCCCGAAGAAGTGGCGTTTCGCGAGGAAGTTCGCAGCTTTATCGAAGCGAGCTATCCCAAGCATCTCGGCGATACCGGCATGCGCGAAGACCTGTCGCGCGAAGATTTCGTCGCATGGCACAAGGTTCTGGGTGAAAAGGGCTGGTCCACACCTGCATGGCCAGAGGCGTATGGCGGCACCGGCTGGACCCCGACCCAGCGTTATATCTGGTCCGAAGAAAACGCCCGCGTAAACGCTCTTATGCCGCTGCCATTCGGCGTTTCGATGGTCGGCCCAGTGATCTACACATTCGGCAATGAAGAGCAGAAAGCTCAGCATCTGCCGGGCATCCGCAGCGGCGAAACATGGTGGTGTCAGGGATATTCAGAGCCGGGCGCCGGTTCTGACCTTGCCTCGCTAAAGACCACTGCTGTTCGCGACGGCGATCACTATGTGATCAACGGCCAGAAAACGTGGACAACGCTGGCGCAGCATGCCGATTGGGGCTTTTTCCTGTGCCGCACCGATCCCGATGCCGCCAAACCGCAAGAAGGCATCAGCTTCATCTTGCTCGACATGAACACACCGGGCGTTGAAGTGCGCCCGATCAAACTGATCGACGGCGGATACGAGGTCAATGAGACGTGGCTGACAGATGTCCGTGTTCCGGTTGAGAACCTTGTCGGTGAAGAGAACAAAGGCTGGACCTATGCCAAATTCCTCCTCGCACACGAGCGCAGCGGGATTGCCGGTGTGGCACGTTCCAAACGCGGCGTTGAGAAACTGCGTGAAATCGCCGGATCTGAAATCCTCGATGGCGAGCCATTGATGAGCGATCTCGATTTCGCCCGTAAAGTCAGCCAGCTTGAGATTGATCTGGCCGCGCTTGAAATCACTGAGCTGCGTACGCTTGCCGGTGAACAGGCTGGCAAAGGCCCGGGCCCCGAAAGCTCGATCCTGAAGATCAAAGGCACCGAAATTCAGCAGCGCCTGACGGAACTGACACTGGAAGCAGTCGGGAGTTATGGCACGCCGCTTTACGGCAATATTGCCAACGTGCCGGGCGATGCCGGGTCAAACCAGTATCCGATCGGGCCGGATTATGCCCAGCACGCCGCATCGACATATTTCAACATGCGCAAGACATCGATCTATGGCGGATCGAATGAAATTCAGCGCAACATCATCACCAAGATGATCCTCGGCCTTTAAGCCGCAAGCGAAACCGGAGAACTTACGTGGATTTCAATTTCACCGAAGAACAAGACATGGTTCGCGACGGCCTGATCCGAATGGTCCGCGAAAACTATGATTGGGATACGCGCCGCGGCGTGGTTGCCAGCGAAGCCGGCTGGCGGCCCGAAGTGTGGGCGCAGCTTGCAGAGCTTGGCATCCTCGGCATGCCCTTCAGCGAAGAAGATGGCGGCTTTGGCGGCGGCGCAGTCGATTCCATGGTTGTCATGGAGGAATTCGGCAAAGGCCTTGTGGTTGAGCCATTTGTCCCAACCGTGGTTTGTGCAGGCGGCTTTCTGAAGCACGCAGGCACTGCGGCGCAGAAAGAAGAGCACATTGGCGGTATCGTTGATGGCAGCCGTGTGTTCGCATTCGCTTATGCCGAGCCGCGCGGCCGGTATGACTTTGCCAACCTTGAAACCACCGCGAAAAAGAGCGGCGGCGATTATGTGCTGAACGGTCATAAAGCCGTCGTCATCGGCGCGCCTTGGGCGAGCCATTTGATCGTAACTGCGCGCACATCGGGCGAGCGGACCGACAAACAGGGTATTTCTGTATTCGTGGTCGAAAAATCGGCGGACGGCGTCGTGACGCGCGATTACCCGACGATCGACGGTCGTCATGCTTCCGAGGTCTATTTTGAGAACGTCACCGTCCCGGCAGAGGCTTTGATCGGCGAAGAGGGCAATGCTCTGCCACTGATCGAGCGGGTCACGGATGAGGCCATCGCGGCGCTATGTGCGGAGGCATGCGGCGCGATGAAAGTGGCCAATGCAATGACCGTCGAATACTCGCGCCAGCGTAAGCAATTCGGCGTGGCCATCGGCAAGTTTCAAGTGCTCCAACACCGCATGGTCGACATGTACACCGAGTATGAGCAGTCGGTTTCGCTGACTTATCTCGCAACTTTGCGCCTCGATGCTGATGAGCGGACGCGCAAGCTTGCGGTGTCGGCTGCCAAGGTTCGCCTTGGTCAGGCTGCGCATCACATCGGTCAGGAAGCGATCCAGATCCACGGCGGCATGGGCATGACGGATGAACTCGCCATCGGTGCCTATTTCAAGCGCCTGACGATCTTCGATTCCGAATTTGGTAATGTTGATCACCATATGAAACGCCATATCGCGCTTTCATAATTGGCTGCGTACATATGATTAGAAAGGGGCGGCTTCGCAGGACGCCACCCCTTTTTATTGCGGCGTGAAAAGCGTCTGATTGAGTGGCAGCGGCTGACCGGTCTGCTGAATAATCATGCCAATCCACTGCGCGACTTGCGCAATTTCTTCTGAGGTCGCGTCAGGCAGCGCCGCATTGGTCGGCCCTTTATCGCCGTCGAACCCGCCGCCAAGCTTGGAATGACTGGCAAAGGTCGGTCCGCTCACGGCGTCCGCGATATGCTGATCCGAGTGTTCTACGCTGGCAAACTTCAATACCGAGCCGATTGTTACTGCCCGCTGCGTATTGAAGATATCACCATCCAACACCCTCAGCCGCGGCCCGAACGCGCTGCTGGCGAGGGCATGGAAGTAGTTCTGATTGAGGAACCAAGCGAGGCCTGCCGCCTGCATATCGGACATGCAGAACAGTTCGCGCTCGTCCATTCCGAAATCCATCCCAGCATAGGATTGCATTTCCAGCAGCAAGTTTCGCGCCCATCGGCGGCCATGCATGCCTTTGCGCGCGACGCTTTCGAGGAAGGTTTCCAGCGGGTTGCTCATCAAGATTGCGCGCGCATCCCCGCATGATTGCAACAATTGCGGGATCAACCGGTTGGAATGGTTGGTTGGCTTAACGAACACAGCCTGAGCATCGCCGCGCTTTCGCGAGAGCAGGCGCATGATCGGCTCAACCAACGGTCCGGCCTGATCGCCTGCGCCAGATAGGTTCGCAAAAATGCCGGGCTCGCTCAATCCAGCCGACACGCCTTCGATGTTCAGAGCTTTACTGAGCAAAGTTGAACGGCAAAATGCAGTGTGGAAGATGAAATGGAGTGGGCCGGTTTCGACATTCATTGCCAACACGTCATCCACGCTGACGATAGCTTTCGCGCTCGCTGCCTCGGGTTGATGGTCGGCAAGGAAGCCGGGCTTCGTCAATTGACCGTCATTGATCTTGAGAAATTCGACCTGACGCGCGCTCCAATCGACTCTGTGAGGGAGCCAATTCGGGTTGGCAGCGATGTCGGCTAAACTCGTCATTGTGGCAGTCTATCCATTGGTAAGCGGCATGTCAGCCATGCTGATGCGCGAAACGCCATGCGGAAAACGAAATGGCGGGGTTTTCTGGCTTAAACCAGTGTGTCAGACATACCCGCAAGGAGAGATTTATGACCGAATACACTCAAATTCTCGTCGAGAAAGTGGAGGGCATTGCGACCATCACCCTCAATCGCCCGGAGAAGATGAATGCCTACACCCGCACAATGGGCGCGGAGATCATGTCGGCGATGGATGATATCGACGCGGATGACAGTGTTCGGGCGGTGATCTTTACGGGCAGCGGGGAAAAGGCATTTTGCGCAGGCGCCGACCTGACACCGGAGGGCGGAGGGCACGTCTTCTCCGATCCGAACGAGGTTGATGATCTGTCCGATCCGAAAGTGCGCGATGGCGGCGGCAAGCTCACGCTGCGCTTGTTTGAGAGTAAGAAGCCGCTGATTTCTGCCTGCAACGGCGTTGCCGTTGGTGTTGGCGCGACGATGCAACTGGCGATGGATATCCGGCTGGCGAGTGAAAATGCCCGCTATGGCTTTGTCTTTGCCCGTCGCGGGATCGTGCCAGAGGCAGCATCGAGCTGGTTCTTGCCGCGCATAGTCGGGATCAGTCAGGCGCTCGAATGGTGTTATTCGGGCCGTATTTTCGATGCCGAGGAAGCCAAAACTGGCGGGCTTATCCGGTCGATCCATCCCAAGGGCGGATTGATGCAGGTCGCGCGTGAGCTGGGCCGTGAGATTGCGCAGAATACGTCGGCGGTGTCTGTTTCGATGACGCGGGCGATGATGTGGCGTTTGATGAATGCGGATCATCCGATGGAGGCGCACAAGATCGATAGCCGCGCGATATACCGGCTGTCGCGCGGGGCCGATGCGAAGGAAGGCATCGCCAGCTTCCTGGAGAAACGGCCACCCGAATATCCGGCGAAAGTCAGCGAAGACATGCCCGATTTCTATCCATGGTGGGATGAGCGTCCTTACTCCTAAACCGGTGGGGGCTTGCAAAATGCGATGGTTTCATGTGAAACCATCGCCATGAGCAAAACGGCAAACGACAATTCCAAACTTTCCCAGCGTGATTGGCGACTGGCAGAATTCCTGCCGTACCAACTGTCGATCACATCGAACGCGGTTAGCGACCTCATATCAGAGCGGTATCGCAAACGTTTCGGACTGAAAGTGCCGGAATGGCGCGTGATGGCGGTCCTCGGCGATAGCGAGACTTCGGCATCGACGCAGCAAGCGCTGACGCAGGCGACCCTGATGGACAAGGTGGCTGTGAACCGTGCGTGCAAAGTGTTGGAAGAGCGCGGCCTGATCCGGCGCGTGCCCAATGAAAGCGATGGACGCTCGCATTTGCTCGCACTCACAGGCGAGGGCAGGGCGATCCACGAAGAAGTGATGCCAATGGCCATCGCGACAGAAGGCGAGCTGTTTGACGGTTTCTCCTCTCAAGAGCGGGCGCAGTTTCGCGAATTGCTGGGCCGGATGCGCAGCCGCGCCGGGGCCATCGCCGAAGCTTCGGATTAATCATCAACCAAAGCAAAAGGGGCCACCCAGCTTGCGCTGAGCGACCCCTTTCTTGTGTTTGCGGGAAATCGTGCCGTGTTCCCCGCGAAGCTTACTCTTTGTTGATGAGCGCATCGGAGATCGAGCAGGCCGCAGGGCCAAGGATCACGATGAACAGCACCGGAAGAATAAACAGAATCAGTGGCACCGTCATAATCGCTGGCAGACGTGCAGCTTTCTCTTCAGCGCGCATCATACGCTCGTTCCGGAATTCGGCTGACAGCACGCGAAGTGCAGATGCCAGAGGTGTACCGTAACGTTCGGTTTGAACCATCGTCGTCACCACGCCTTTGACTGCATCCAGATCGACGCGGTAGGCGAGGTTGTTAAACGCATCGCGCCGTTCGTTGAGGAATGACAGCTCAATCGCGGTGAGGGCAAATTCGTCACCCAGTTCCGGATATGCGCGGCCCAATTCCTTAGCGACGCGGTTGAAAGCGGCGTCGACGGTCAGACCGGCTTCAGCGCAAATCACGAGCAGATCGAGCGCATCTGGCAGACCCTTTTGGATCTCCTTGGTGCGTTTGCCCGACTTGTTCTTCAGATACAGTTCCGGCCCTTTGTAAGAGAGGAACAGCAGGACCGCCATCGCGCCAAGGCGCTTCATTGGTCCCCAGTCAGGGTAAATTTCGACGCCATAGATAAGCGCGAGGCCCAAGGCTCCGAAGACCAGCGGCAAAATTGCGCGCGCTCCGATGACATAAACCGCCAGCTCTTTGTTCCGGTAACCAGCATGCGCCAATTTCTGCTGGATCACCTCAAGCTGGCTCTCTTGCAGCACTTTCATGCTGTCGAGGCGTTCTTTGATCCGGTCTGTGCCTTCGGTCTTACGAACGAGGCTGGCGCGCTTTTTAGTGCCAGAGGATATGACCCCGGCCTTCAATTCATCGCGCCGTGCTTCAAGCGATTTGACGCGTTTGGCCATCGGATCTTTGATTGTGACCGCGGCATAGATCGCCATGACAACTGCAAAGGCAGCGAGTCCGGCGAGCACCGTTCCGACGAGAATAACGTCAAAGCCGAGCAGCGTTGGTCCTGCGGGTTGATTAAGCATGATTGATTATCCTCCCGCTTAGATTTCGAAGTTGACCATTTTGGCCATGATGAAGACCCCGATGCTCATCCATGTGAGTCCGCCAAGGCCGGCGATGATCAGACGATCTTCGTAGAAGAAGCCGCCGATATAGCTTGGGTTGATCATGTAGATCAGGCCGAACACGATGAAGGGAAGCGAGCCAACGATGTAGGCTGATGCTTTCGATTCTGAGCTCATAGCCTTGATCTTTAGCTTCATCTGCGAACGCTTGCGCAGAACGTCTGCGAGGTTCGACAAAGTCTCAGCAAGGTTACCACCGGTCTCCCGCTGGATCGCCAGGGTAATGCAGAAGAAGTTGAATTCGGGAATGCCAAGACGATCAGCCGTGTCCTGAAGCGAATCTTCCATCGATTTACCGATCTTGATCCGTTCAACAATGCCTTTGAATTCGATGCCGACAGGGCCGTCAACTTCGGTTGCGACAACAGACAAAGTCTCGGTAACCGGCAGACCAGACCGCAGACCGCGAACCAGCAATTCGATCCCGTCAGGGAATTTGTCATTAAATGCGTTCGTACGTTTGCCGATCAGAAAGCCGACGGCGAGGTGCGGAATTCCCGCACCGATGAGCAAACCGACGCCCAATGATAGTAGCAATGCACCGCTTTGCATAAATACCGCCATTGCAACCACGGCAGCGATGCCGAGCGAGGCGTAGATGTACTGCGTTACGGTCCACGGTTTGCCTGTTCGATCAAGGCGCGTTTCGAGGGCCTCTGTGCGCGAACCGGAGCCGGCGACACGATGCGCCTTCGGCTTACGGGCGGCGATCGCTTTCTTCAGCTGCGATTCGACTTTGGTACCCGCGTCTTCCGAGTGACGGAAACGCAGCGATTCCAGTCGGCGCTTCTGCGCCGAGCCCGCACCGGAGCCACTCAACAGCAGATAGCCGATGAGAAGCACAGCAAAGATGCCGCCGGTTATGAGCAGGGTTTGGAAAATGTCCATTTTATCACACCGCCTGATTCAACGTATTGGACTGCACAAGCTGCAGCTTAGCCTTCGCGCTACCGAAGAAGTTTGCCGCGGCCGAAACTGCCCTATGGGGTTGTGTCCGGCCGCGATAAACGAGCATTATTCCGCCGGTTCTTCGACTGGCGTTTTGTCTTTTTTCTGAAGCAACGACTTCAGATCGAAACCGCCCAGCAGAGATTTTTTCTCTTCGGTGACCGAAGCGAGATCGTCTTCGCTGGCGCCCATGATCCGCTCAGCAATCTGCTTTACAGCAGCGGTTGCTTTGCTGGATTTGTTGGCTTCGACAAACACCTGGCCCAGCTTGGCAGCGTTGGCGGCTGCTTTTGCGTCGTAAGGCACGGTGAAATCGACTTTGCGTTCGATCGAGGCTTCAAAATCGGCTTTGCTGATTTCAGCAATACCGTTTTGCGTCTTGCTGCAAACGATCATTGGATGAGCGTGCGCAGCGTTGGTTTTCAGCCACGAAAGAATGCGAATTGTGTCACGCGCCGATGCCAGCGTCAGATCGCAGGTGAGAACCACAAGGTTCACGTCTGCGAGCAGATGCGGGAAGTTAATCAGCATATTGCGCGGCATATCGATCACGGTCATTTCGAATGCAGAGCGGAACTCTTCTTCGAGTTGAACGAATGCAGATCCGTCTGTCATCAACGGTTGGCTGATCGGTGCCTCTGAAGAGAGGATCGATAGCGTTTCCGATGCACGGGTCATGGCGCGTTCGATAAACAGGCCGTCGATCCGGCTAGGGTTATCAATCGCGTCAGTCAGACCGCGGCCCGGCTCCAGATCCAGTGCAAGCGCACCGGTGCCAAAGTGGATGTCGAGATCAAGCAGAGCAGTCGAGGCTTCGTGCTCGGTGCTGAACAGCCATGCGAGCGAGGTCGCCAGCGTCGATGCGCCGACGCCGCCACGGGTGCCGACAACAGCCGTCGAAATGTGCCGTTTGACCGCTTCGCCTTCGCCAGCTTTTGGCGATGCGAACACAGCCAAAGCCTGATTGAGCGAATCGTGAACCTGCTGCGCGTTCAACGGCTTAAGCAGATAATCATGAATGCCGCTCGCGATCAGATCGCGGTAAAGGCGCACATCGTTCACCTGACCGATGGCGATAACCACCGTGCCGGGCTCGCACACTTCGGCCAGAGCGTTGATGTCATTCAGCGGGTCACCGCTTTCCGACAGGTCGACAAGCAGGATGGCCGGGCTTGCGCTGACAGACAAAGATTGAACTGCGTTGCGCAGGCCGCCTTTGTTACACTTTTCAGGCTGCCAGCCCATTTCGATGACAACAGGACGCAGCACATCAAGAACAGCATCGTCGCAGATATAGGCTGCGAAGGCATCACGATTGCCAGGTAGACCTGATTTCCAGGGAGCGTTCATGGCTTATTCTCCTCCTTCACCTTGCGCATTTTGCAGACCGCCAGCGCCGCTAGGCGGAGTTTCGCGATATGTATCAATGGCTTTTGTACCGGTTGAAATAACGGTTTCGCCGGTGCCTTTTTGACCTTCGAGCAGGTCTTGCGGATTGGCGACCATGGCGGCGAGATTGCCGTTCACAGCACACCCGTAACCCGGGCTGGTGGCGTTGTTATAGTTCATGTCGGATTTGGCCGACCAATCGGGGCAACCCGGAACCGAAGCGGTTGAGCGAGTGATAACCACGCGCGCTTGACCCGGGTTCAGGTAGCCTTCTGTTGTCGGTGCAGTCTTGCTGACGATAAGGCCGTAACGACCCGCCAGTTCATTCACCGCAGCAGCTACTGCCGGGCTGTTCGATGGATCATCCACGGTGATGCGATCACCATAGCGAAGATCCATTGCGTCGAACCAGCCGTTGAGGCGCGATTGCTCGCCAACGGGAACACCAGCGGCGTTAGTTTGAACATCGAACGTAAAGTTCGTGCGTTCCACCACCGGTTGTTTGCTGCTGTAAAGCGAAGTGTTGGTCGCCATCCCTCCGCAGCCTGCTGTTGCCAGGCCGATCGAAAGTGCGAGAGCACCCGCGAGTTTGCTATTCTTTGCAATAAGCATCGTTCTCACCTTTCTCGAATTAGAGGCTGAAGCCAGGAGCCGCTGCGTCTGCTGTGCGGTCCTTCTTCTTGCGATTTTTGGTTTCTGCGCGGCGCGGATTCTTCGGTGCGTTGTTCGGAACAATCGCAGAAGGATCAGCATCGCTCACATCAGGAAGTGGAGCGTCGTTGTCGCGAGCTGTCGGTTTTGGACGTTCTTCGCCCGAAACGCCGGCGCTTTCCTTGTAACCGACGAACTGCTGCAGCTCGCTGGCAGAACGGAAACCATCGGTTGGCAGCTTGATATCACCTGCATTGACTGGTTTGACCAGATACGGGGTGACAACGATTACCAGTTCGGTTTCGCCGCGGCGGAAATCGCGTGAGCGGAACAGGTTGCCAAGGATTGGCACATCGCCAAGGCCGGGGGCCTTATCCAAAGCGTTCTGCGAGCTGTTGCTCATCAGGCCTGCAATCATGAAGCTCTGGCCGGAGCCGAGTTCCACGGTTGTTTCAGTACGGCGGATTGTAAGCGCCGGGACTTGGAAACCGTTCAGAGTGACGGCGCCTTGGCTCGACAGCTCGGAAACTTCGGGGCGAACCCGCAGCGAAATCCGGCCATTTGCAAGAACTGTTGGCGTGTAGGCGAGGCTAACGCCAAAATCGCGATATTCGATCGAAACGTTGCCCAAGCCCTGACTGATCGGAACCGGAAATTCACCGCCAGCTAGGAATGTAGCGGTTTCACCCGAAAGCGCGGTCAAGTTTGGCTGTGACAGCGTAGTGATCAGGCCGAGACGTTCGGACAGATCAAGCGCGCCAAGCACATCAAGGCCAAAGAGTGAGCCGAGGCCGCCCAGTGTTGTTCCGCCATCGCTGTTGATGCCGGGGCCTTCGATCGTGATGTTTTCGCCGGTCACCGGATCAATTCCGGTAATCAGTGCAGGGTTAGCTACTCCGTTGCCGACAGCGAGCGGTCCATCGAGACGGAATGCATTGTTGCCAAGCGCACGGCCTGTACCAACAGCACCGCGGAAACCACCGGTCGAGAAGTCATAAGTAGACAGATTGCCACCGATTTCACGAACGAGGCTGCGGCTGACTTCGGCGAATTTCACCTGAAGGTTCACCTGCAGCGGTGTCGCTGTTTTCAAGCGGGTGATGACATTAGCGTCATCACCAAGGAATGCCTGAACCAGACGCTGCGCTTCGGCGGCGTCTTCTGGGGCGCTCACTGTACCTGTAAGCAGGACAGTGTTCGAACCCATCGTCGCTACGTTGATTTTGGCTTCCGGCATCGCAAGGGCCATCATCTGGTCGATGCTGCCGATATTGTTGCCGACACGAATGTTGGCTGCGAAAATCACGTCACCGCGAGAGTTGCTGGCGTAGATCGTTGTTTCACCGCCTGCTTTGCCAAAGACATAGAGCTGACGCTGTGATTTGACCTGGACATCGGCAACCTCATCGTTGGCGACGAAAACGTCGGCCATCGATCCCGGGATGCTAACCAGTTCGCCTTTACCGATCGACAGAACGATTTCCTGCGATGGTTTGACGACTTGCTGGGCCGTGGCGGTTGCCACTGGAACCGCTGCAAGCGGGGCTGCAGCGATACTAGCTAGCAGCAATTTTGCTTTAAGTTGGCGCTTCATTTTAAGGCCCCCCTTGGATTTCCCTGTTCCCGCAAGTGCGGAGTTCAAGCTTTGTGTCTGACGAAACATGCTCATTTCCTTCACTTCGAGCCCACTGGCACTTCGCGAGTTTCCTTGCCGCGTGTGACCCGAACGGTCGGCCCTGTGTAGACAGGCACAACACCCTTCGAAGGAGGTTTGGCATTGCCGCCAGAACCGCCGCCTTCGAGATACGAGCGATACCGGTTGTTCAGGTAGCTTTCGTCTTTCGACTGGATGTCGCGGCGGAACCTCGAAATGCGGTATGAATCTACGTACGCGGTGCTGCCGGCGACTGGACGGGTGCGAGCGGCACGCAGGATACGCTCTTCCTCTTCAGGCGTTGCGCCTTCAGGGATTTTCACGTCGCCGCTGGCAATCGCACGCTCTAGTTCAGCCTGACTATCGGCAAGCGAACGGAGAGACAGGCTAAGAGTGCCCATAGTCTGCGCCAGCCCAACTTGCTCGGCAATGATAGGGGTCACTTCGAGGGTAACGGTACGGAATGCGCGAACAATCGTCTTGCCTTCTTCATCGGTCACTGTCTCGGTCGACTGATCGGTGGCAAGAACGCGAACGTTCTTCAAGATCGTCTCTGAGCCTTCATATTCCAGCTCGGTGACTTCGCTTTCATATTGCTGTGTTAGAACAACATCGACGCGGTCACCTGGAAATACGAAGCCTGCAACGCCGGTTTTCGCAGAAACCGGAACAGTCACCGCGCGCATACCAGGGGTAAGCGCAGCGGCGAGGAAGCCTCGATCGCCTGGGCTAACAAGCGAACCCTGAGTGACAGGCTCACCTGCAGTTACAGGGAAGCGTACGACCGTGCCGATCAACTGGTTCACGTCAGCTTCGCCATCAATAAAGTAGGCGTCCTGAACGAGTTCTTCTGGCCACTGTTGGTAACCAATCGAATCAACCGTGATGATCGTGCCAGCAGGCAGAGCCCGGTTGGCGACAAGAATTTTCGGGCCATCTGCCTCAGGGGCCGCGAGGACCTCTGGTGCGGCGCCTTCTGCGAACATGCTCCGCGCGGCAAATGCAGTACCGACCGCAATGATCAGTGCTCCAAGCAGCAGAACTAGTTTCTTCCTATCCATGGCTTCTTAGCCCCCTAAAATGTGCCCTACAGGATTGATGGGCGGGTATGGTTTAAGTGCCTAAACCCTGATTGGTTAAAATCAGGTTCACGCGATGCTTACCGTGTCCGGCATGTAGTTTACGGCGAGCACCCAAAGGCCGCCGAATGCGATGGCGACGCCGTATGGAATGGCGAGGCGCTCTTTTTGTTGATTGAGGAAATGCCATGCGCCCATGACGATCGTCAGCACGCCGCCAGCCAGCGCCATGATGATGATCAGTTGGACAAACGCATTGGGTTCGATCCAAAGCGCGAGCGCAGTCAGCAATTTAACGTCGCCGCCGCCCATCATACCAAGCGCGAACATGCCAGCCAGCACAGCAAAGGCTGCGGCAGCAACGCCGATTTGCATGGCGACATCCGGCCACAGCGCCAGCCCGCTGCTCCACCAGAACACTGGCGCGAGCACGGCAATAGCGAGGTTCAGCTTGTTGCTGATCTGGCGGCTGCGGATATCGGTGAATGCTGCAACGAGCAGCGCAATTGCCAAGGCAATCAGCAAACCGTAATGAACGTACATTGTAAGCATGAAAGCCCCCAAAGGTGGCCCGCCGGATTGTCCGATGGACCTCTTAAGGGTGTTGCTACAGCGCAGTGCTTACCAAATAGTAACCAAACCTAGACGTACGAAATTATCCAAGTGCGTGAAGCATCCAAATGAGCAAGGCATCCCAGTGAGCACAACATCCTCAACGGCCACCCCGGTAAGCGATGCCCCGATTGCCCCAATCGATCGCCGCGCCATTCCGCCTGCGGCAACCGAGACGATTTGGCAGGCAAAAGACGGCCATGCTGTGCGCCGGATTGATTGGCCTGGCGCCGACAAACATGCGCGCGGATCGATCCTGTTTCTGCCGGGCCGCGGTGATGCTTATGAAAAGTACCTCGAAAGCCTGGAAGAATGGCACCGGGCTGGTTGGCGGGTAACCGCGTCGGATTGGCGCGGTCAGGCTGGAAGCGGCCGGCTTGCAGGTGATGCTGTCACTGGCCACATCTCTGACTTTAATGTGTGGGTCGATGACCTTGCGGAGCTTTGGGCAGATTGGAAAGCCAACACGCCGGCGCCACATGTTCTCGCCGCGCACTCTATGGGCGGGCAGATCATAATGCGCGCGCTGGTCGAAAGCCGCGTCGATCCCGAAGCGGTGTTTTTAAGCGCGCCGATGCTGGGTATGGCAGGGCCGCCATTGCCGCTCGCTATTCTACACGCGACCGCGCAGATGATGACAAAAGTCGGCGATCCAAAACGGCAAGCTTGGAAATGGAGTGAGAAACCGGGCGAGCTGCCGATTGGCCGCGCGACTTTGCTGACCCACGACGAAGACCGCTATGCCGATGAAGACTGGTGGCGCCGAGAGCGGCCGGAGCTCGTCATGGGGCCGGCGAGCTGGCACTGGGTCGAGCGGGCCTATGCCTCTTGGCGCGAACTGGAGGAGGACGGCGCGCTGGAAGGCGTAACTACGCCTGTTCTAATCGTCTCCACTAAAGCGGATAAGCTGGTTAGCCACGACGCCAATGTCAGCGCCGCGAAACGCCTGCCAAACGGCGAATTGTTTGAGCTTGGCAAAGAAGCCGCGCACGAAGTGTTGCGTGAGATCGACGCTGTGCGCGACCCGATCATGCAGAAAATCGCAAGCTTTCTCGATCAACACGCTCCCGCGCAGACCGACTGACCTCACATGAGCGGCGTCGACTATGATTTTGCGATTGTTGGCGCAGGCATGGCGGGTGCCAGCCTTGCAGCCGAACTTTCGCCCTATGCAAGCGTGCTTTTGCTCGAAGCGGAAGATATGCCGGGCTACCACTCTACAGGGCGGTCGGCCGCTTTCTGGGAGGAATGTTATGGAGGCCCCGGTGTCGTCCCGCTGACACTCGCGTCGGGCCGGTATCTGCGCGAGCATGGCTTTCTGCGGGAACGCGGCGCGCTCTACGTTGGGCGCGGTGAAGATCGCGCTACAGTCGATGATTTCGTTGAAACCTTCAGCTGCACAGGCGTGACGATTGAGCGGCTGGGGCGTGATGGGTTGTCTGCGCGCGCGCCGCATCTGCGCGAAGAATGGAGTGATGCAATCTGGGAAGCCGCCTGCGCGGATATCGATGTCGCGGGTCTGCACCAACATTATCTCAAAGTGCTGAAGGCGAACGGTGCAAATTTGCAATGCCGCGCGCGGGTTACCGAAGCTGTCCGGAAGGACGGCGTGTGGGAAATCAAGACCGAAGCGGGCGGAGCGTGCTCGGCGAAAAGCCTCGTGAATGCGGCGGGCGCTTGGGCGGATGGATTGGCGCAAATGGCCGGAGCAAGGCCAATTGGCATTACCCCGTATCGCCGCACAGTCGTGCAATTGCGCGTATCGCCTGAGGCTCCGGCTGATCTTCCGCTGGTGCTCGACATCAATGGCGACTTCTATTTTAAGTCGGACAATGGCCGTCTCTGGCTCAGCCCGCATGACGAGATTCCGACTGTGCCGTGCGACGCCGCACCCGAAGAGATCGACGTCGCGCGGGTGATTGACCGGTTTCAAGCGGTTACTGACTGGCACATCGAAGCGGTCGAACACAGCTGGGCCGGCCTAAGAAGCTTCGCGCCCGACAGATTGCCGGCTTATGGCCGCGATGCCGAAGTTGATGGCTTTATATGGTTCGCGGGGCAAGGCGGTTTTGGCATCCAAACGGCGCCTGCTGCTGCTCGGTTAGGTGCACAGATCATTCTGGGCCACGAAGCAGACGATCTAACGCGCGGCATCGACCCAGCAGCCTATGATCCTGCGCGATTTTTTACATTTGCGTGAGGTGCGCAGCCCTAGCCAAGCTGCGTGCGATATGTAACACGTTACCCGTTAAACGACACCACTAGAGGGAGACGAATGATGGGCCACCATTTTGAAATCTATAAAGACAAATCCGGCGAATTCCGCGTCCGCTTCAGCTATAATAGCGAAGTAATGTTCTCGACGCAGGGTTATTCCAGCAAATCATCGGCGCAGAACGCGATTGATTCGATCAAGAAAAACGGCCCAGGCGCCGACGTGGTCGACAACAGCTAAGCTGAAAACGAGCCTACGGTTTTGAACGGGCGTGCCCTTTGCGGGGTGCGCCCGTTTGCTATTCTGATTTGGGCCGTGAGGATTTAGGCTTCGTCAGGTTCTGCAGCGGCGATTTCATCAGCCGCATCGCTGGCGAGCCTGTCGACCCGCTCGTTTTCGACATGGCCCGAATGCCCTTTGACCCAGTGCCATTCGATCTCATGCCGCGCGGCGACTTCGATCAGTTCGTGCCACAGATCTTCGTTGCGTACGGGTTTCTTGCTGGCAGTGACCCAGCCTTTGCGTTTCCAGCCCTCGACCCATTTGGTGATGCCGTCGATCACATATTTGCTGTCGGAATAGATATCGACGCGGCACGGCTCAATCAGAGCGCCTAGCCCTTTGATAACGGCGGTCATTTCCATCCGGTTGTTGGTGGTGTCGTCTTCTCCGCCGGAGAGCTCTTTTTCGTGCTTGCCCATGCGCAGCAATGTGCCCCAGCCGCCCGGGCCCGGATTACCCTTGCAGGCACCGTCTGTGTAAATTTCGACATTTTTCATGGGGCGCTCCATGCCGCTATCCGTATATTCACGCAAATAGCTGGTCACCATAATCGTTGTAATAGTGCCAACGCGAGACGAACTGCATCGGGTCTTTGCGGGTCACCAGCGCATCATCTGGCGTGTCGAGCCAGTCCTCTGCGCGGCTGGCAACAAAGCGCAATGTCGCGCCCTTGGCGATTTGCGGCATCAACGCGCGCTCTTCTGGTTGCAACGGACGGACGCTTTCATATCCCGCTAAAATGGCCGCGCCAACATCGCTGCGAAACGCATTGCGTTCATCAAAGCTCCACGCCGCATGAGTGGTCGCCAGATCAAGCGCCATCGCGCCGGTGCAGGCAAAGTAGAAGTCAATAAGGCCTGTGACTTTATCGCCGAGCATCAGGACATTGTCCGGAAACAGATCGGCATGGATATTGGCCTGCGGAAGCGCCGAAAGATTGAAAGAAGCGGCGGCCCGTGCGGGCTCCAGCATGGCAGGCAAATCGGCATCGATCGAGGCAAGACCTGTTTTGCCGCAACCTTCGAGCACTCTCCAATTGTCGGCAAAGCCCATCGTGTTGGCACGCGATAGCTCGAAATCGCCACTGGCCAGATGCAGTCGTGCGAGGACTTCGCCAATCGCGCGGGCTTGATCGGGTGTGGGCTGAGTCGGTGAAACACCGGGTAGAAATTCGATCAAGGCGGCGGCTTTGCCCTGTTCCATCCGATAGGCATCGCCGGCGCGGTCATGAATGGTCCGAGGTACGGGGCAACCTTTGGCGGAGAGGTGATCCAGCAGGCCGAGGAAATATGGCAAATCGGACAGCACGATGCGGCGTTCATACATGGTCAGGATGAAGCGCGCGCCTGCGCCATCTGCGCCCGTGGTTTCGATCAGCCAGTTCGAATTGGAAACACCCTCGGCGATACCCTTGGCCGAAACCAGATCGCCGACATCATAATGCGCGATCAGCTGCGCCAGCTCTTCCGCGCCGAGGTGGGTGTAGACTGCCATGCTACGGCGCGCCTTCGTTAATCGGTCAATTCACGCGGCAGCTTGAAGACCATTTTCTCTTCGGCCGCAGTGATCGTTTGTTCTTGCACATCGCGCAGTTGGCCAATCGCATCGACGACTTCGCGCACCAGCACTTCTGGTGCAGATGCGCCCGCTGTCAGGCCGAGGGTTTTGATCCCGTCGAGCCATGTCGGATCAATTTCATCCGCGCGCTGGATCAGCTTGGCAGGTGTGCCGAGCCGCTCCGAAACTTCGACCAGACGGAGTGAATTCGATGAATTGGGCGCGCCAATGACAAGCACCAGATCACAATCCGGCGCGAGGTCCTTTACCGCAGCCTGACGGTTCGACGTTGCATAACAAATATCTTCGGCCTTCGGGCCTTTGATATTGGGGAAACGCCATTCGAGTGCGGCAATCACTTCGGCCGTGTCATCGACCGACAAGGTCGTCTGGGTGAGATAGGCCAGCGGGGTGTCGCTATCGAAGGGGAGCTTGTCCACATCCTCGATGTTCTCGACCAGGGTCATTTGGCCTTCATCCACCTGGCCCATCGTGCCGATCACTTCGGGATGGCCTTCGTGGCCGACAAAGATGATGTGCCGTTTCTTCTCGATCTGGCGTTCTGCCTGACGGTGAACCTTGGACACCAGCGGGCAGGTTGCATCGAGATAAATCATATTCCGGCGCTCGGCTTCGGCTGGGACCGATTTGGGCACGCCATGCGCGCTGAACACAACCGGCGCGTCCTCTGGTACTTCGTCCAGTTCCTCGACAAAAATCGCGCCTTTGGCTTTCAGCCCTTCAACAACATATTTGTTGTGGACGATTTCGTGCCGAACATAGACCGGCGCACCATAGCGATCGAGCGACTTTTCGACGATCTCGATCGCGCGGTCGACACCGGCGCAAAAGCCGCGCGGGGCGGCAATCAGGAGATTAAGAGGTGCACGCTCTGCATGCGCTTCGGATTTGTTAAAGGGCGCGTTCATGTCCCACCCTCTAGCGCTTTGCTGCGCGCACCGCTAGGGCAAGTGCAACTGTCGTGATTAAAGATTTGCGGCGTAATGGATCGACAATTCAAGGACGTGTTTTTCATGGCTTTTCGCACCCGTGTTCTTTCTGCTGCTGCGCTTGCTGTCGGGTTGGCAGGATGCGCGCAAGAAGGTGAACTGGTTGTAGACCAGGGCGTTGGCATCACTGCGGTGCTGACTTCGTGCCCAGCGGTCGGCATTCCTGACTATACCGGCGATGTGACGGTTTTCCGCGCAGCGGATAATCCGACGCTTGGCAATCTCGATATGACCGCTTCGATGACGAACCTGCGTTCAACCTGCAACGACACCACGGATAAAGTGTACAGCGAAGCCAGCTTTGATGTGCATGTCCGCCGCACTGACGTGCGCGGCGCTCGCACCGTGACGCTGCCATACTTCGTCACTGTCCTGCGCGGCGGCACTGCCGTTGTGACAAAGCGGGTTGGCGAAGTGACGGTAAGCTTTGCTGACGGACAAGAACGCGCAAGCGGCAGCGCCAAAGCGGGCGCATTTGTGGACCGCGCAGCCGCCACTCTGCCTGAAGACATCCGCGAGAAAATCACCCGCCGACGCCGTGCTGGTGATGTCGATGCGGCGCTTGATCCGCTATCCGACCCGACGGTAAAAGCCGCCATCGCGCGCACCCGTTTTGAAATGCTCGTGGGTTTTCAGCTTTCCGAAGATCAACTAGCCTACAACGCTACGAGGTAATCCGGTTTCGGGTTGGCAGGTCGAACGGCGCGAAGCGCCGCAAGGGCGACCGCCCGCCCGCAGCGACGCGATCTTTGATCGCATGAGCGAGGAAATCGCGCGCCGGATGGCGTGCGGAAGATAAAAATGACAACTAACAAGACCCTTTACGCTGCCTATGCGGCGATCGTTGAAACCGCTCTTTCGCAGCTTGCGAGTGATGGCGTTCTGCCGGCTGATGCCAGCTTTGCGAATGTCACGGTGGAGCCGCCTCGCGATCCGTCGCATGGCGATCTGGCGACCAACGCTGCGATGGTGCTGGCCAAGCAAGCGAAAACCAATCCGCGCGCGCTGGCCGAGCAGATCGCTGCCAAGCTTGAAGCGGTGGACAGCATCACCGGCGCGGAGATTGCAGGGCCGGGCTTTATCAACCTGCGCCTCGATCCGGCGGCTTGGCTGGGCGAGTTGACTGCAATTGCCGATATGGGCGGCGATTATGGGCGCTCCGTCATGGGCGAGGGCCGCAGGGTCAATGTCGAATATGTTTCCGCCAATCCAACCGGCCCGATGCATATGGGCCATTGCCGCGGCGCAGTGGTGGGCGATGCGCTGGCGAGTCTGCTTGAGTTTGCGGGGCACAATGTCACCCGCGAATACTATATCAATGATGCCGGCGGTCAGGTCGATGTGCTCGCCCGCTCCGCGCATCTGCGGTACCGCGAGGCGTTGGGCGAAGAGATCGGTGCAATCCCTGAAGGGCTTTATCCCGGCGACTATCTGAAACCTGTCGGCGAAGCGCTGGCACAGGAATTTGGCGATAAGCACGCCGCGGAGGATGAGGCTGAATGGCTGCCAATATTCCGCGCAGAGGCCGTCACGCGGATGATGGGTCTGATCAAATCAGACCTCGCTCTGCTTGGCATCCATCACGATGTGTTCTCGTCTGAGGCCGCGCTGCATGCAGCGGGCAAGCCGGATGAGGCCGAAGCGTGGTTGCGCGCGAATGATTTTGTTTATGACGGCGTGCTCGAAGCGCCAAAGGGCAAGGCTCCGCCAGAGGATTGGGAGCCGGTAGAACTGCCATTGTTCCGCTCGACCAAGTTCGGTGATGACCAAGACCGCCCGATCAAGAAATCGAACGGCGCGTGGACCTATTTCGGGGCCGATCTCGCCTATCACATGCAAAAGGCCTCCGGTGCCGATGAATTGATCGACATCTGGGGCGCGGATCACGCGGGCACAGTAAAGCGGATCAAAGCCGCCGTCGCAGCTCTGTCGGAAGGGCAGGGCAAGCCTGTCCCGTTTGACGTAAAACTGGTCCAAATGGTGCAATTGATGCGCGGCGGAGAGCCGGTGAAGATGTCGAAACGTTCCGGCAACTTCATCACTATTGCCGACATGATCGAGGAAGTGGGCAAGGACGTGGTGCGTTTCACCATGCTGACCCGCAAACCCGAAGCGCAGATGGAGTTCGACTTCGCCAAAGTGGTCGAAGCGTCCAAAGACAATCCGGTGTTCTACGTCCAATACGCTCATGCGCGTATCCGTTCGACCATGCGCAAGGCCGCCGATGCGGGATTTGCGCCGTCCGGTGATGCACTGGCGCAATTGGGCGAGGAAGAGATCGCACTGATCCGCAATGCCGCACAATTCCCGCGCATTATCGAAGCCGCTGCGAAAGCGCGCGAAGCGCACCGAGTGGCATTCTATCTCTATGATCTTGCAGCGGATCTTCATGCATTTTGGAATTTGGGTAACGATAACCCGCAAAAGCGGTTCATCGTGGAACAGGATAAGGGTTTGACCGAGGCTCGGCTTTTCCTAGGCCAGGCAATCGGGCAAGTGATCCGCAACGGTCTCGCCGTGCTAGGTGTTGAGGCCGTCGAATCTATGTGACCGGCCTGATACGTCAGGTGACAGCCGGGAATAAGGGGTGCTGAAGCGTGGTTATCGAAGCTGAATTCGAGGAAATCGAAGACACTGGCAATGCCGGTGATGAGCTGGACTTGTCAGAAACCGATAGCCTTCCGTGGCTAGAGGCAGATGAGGAAGAGGAAGAAGGCGGCGTCGACATGGCGCAGATCGCCAGCTTTGGCTTGCTCCTGCTGGTATTGCTGATCGGTATTGTCGGCGCGATTTACCTGCTTACCAACCGTACCAGCGATGATGCGCCTATTGCCGATGGCAGCACAATCGAAGCGCCTGAGGGCCCAATCAAAGAACGTCCCGAAGACCCACAGGGTAAAGAATTTGCCGGAACGGGTAATGTCGCCCCAGCCGTGGGTGAAGGCCAGACACGCGACAGCCAGATCGGCGATGGAAACTCTGCCGAAGTTGCGCAAACTGCGGATGCTTCAGGCGCAGATGGCAGTGCGGCTAGTGATGATTCGGGTGAAGGCGCTGCGGCAACTCCACCGCCAGCTTCGACGTCGGGTGTCGGCGTTCAACTTGCAGCATACAGTTCGCGCGCCCGCGCCGAGCAAGGTTGGTCGCAATTGGTCCGCCAAACCGATACGCTGTCAGGCGTGCGGTACCGCGTAGCTGAAGGTGTCGTGGACGGCGCCACCGTTTACCGGCTTCAGGCGGTGGCGAGCGACAAGGCTGCGGCTGATGCGCTGTGCCGCGCGATTAAGGCCGATGGGCTGGATTGCGCCGTTAAGCAGTAATTGCCTGCGAGAGCCGCATTTTGCCGGCCAAATTTGCTGCAAACCACAACCTATCGCGTATGCATGGCTTTTTCCCCCACAATAGGTGGTGAACGCGCTTGCCTGCCTGTGTTCCTGCTGTAACCTTTTCACATGATTCCAGCGATCTTTGGATGTTCAGGCCACACATTGACGGCCGACGAGCGCGCCTTCTTCCGCGATGCGGATCCGGCGGGCTACATCCTGTTTGGCCGCAACTGTGAGAATGCAGAGCAATTGCGCGCGCTAACCGATGAATTGCGCGCGCTGCACGGGCGGGATCGCCTGCTTATCTCGATAGATCAGGAAGGTGGCAGGGTCGCCCGCCTGCGCCCACCGCATTGGTCACCCTATCCGGCGGGCGAGGCCTTTGACACACTGTACGCATTCGCTCCGGCCAGCGCGATCGAGGCGGCACGGGCCAATGCGCACGCAATGGCTCTGGAACTGTCGGCAATGGGCATCACTGTCGATTATCACCCGCCGCTCGATGTGAGACAGGCGGGCGCGCACGATGTGATCGGCGATCGTTCGCTTGGCCATAATCCGATGCAGGTCGCCGCGATTGGCCGCGCGATCATCGATGGTCTGGCGGCAGGCGGCGTTACCGGCTGTATCAAACATATGCCCGGCCATGGCCGCAGCATGGTCGACACGCATAAGGAAATGCCGACAGTCCATGCCAGCGCAGAAGAGTTGGAAACCGACCTAGCGCCGTTTCGCGCGCTGAATTCTGCCCTTATCGGGATGACGGGCCACCTCGTATTCCCTGTCTGGGATGCTGACAATCCGGCGACTTTGTCTGAAACCGTCATCCGCGACATCATCCGCGGCGAGATTGGTTTTGACGGCCTGTTGCTGACCGATGATATCGACATGGAAGCGCTCGACGGGACAATCCCCGAACGCTCTGCCCGCGCTCATGAAGCAGGGTGCGATATCGTGCTCAATTGCTGGGCCAAGCTGGACGATATGGCGGGCATTTGCGAAGCTTTACCGGCGATGTCCGAGGTGACCGCGCAGCGGCTCGACCGCGCGCTTGAAGGAACACGGATCGCTCCCGCGATGGCAGGTGAGCAACCCAAATTGCTCGCGAAGCGCGATGCGCTGCTTGCACTGAAAGAGGAGCCCGCATGAGCGAGATCGATCCTCAGGCAAAAACAGCCACACGGAATTCTGACGCCGCCGCTGCGCCCGCACAGAAAGGCTTTATGCTGACCGGTGGATCATCCGAACCGACATCGGTCTGGCCAGAGGATGAAGTTGCAAAGCAGGGCGCAAAGTCCGGCGATAAGGCGCTGTATCTTGAGCTAGACGGGTGGGAAGGGCCGCTTGATCTGCTGCTCGATCTGGCGCGCCGTCAAAAGGTCGATTTGCGCGCGATCTCCATTCTCGCGCTGGTTGATCAGTACCTCACATATATTGAGCGCGCCGAAGAAATGCGGCTTGAACTCGCCGCTGATTACCTCGTCATGGCGGCGTGGCTGGCTTTCCTGAAATCCTCGCTGTTGCTGCCCAAAGAAGAGCAAGAAGACCCAAGCCCTGAAGAACTCGCTCTACGTCTCCAATTGCGCCTGCAACGCCTTGGCGCGATGCGCGAGGCGGCAGCGCGTTTGATGGGACGTGACCGGATCGGACGCGACATCTTCCTGCGCGGCTCGCCCGAGGGGCTGCGGATCGATCGTAAGACCATGTGGAAGAGCGACGCCTATTCGCTGATCCAGGCCTATGGCCAGGTGAAGGCGCGCACCGCGCCGCGCATCTATCACGTTGCGGATCGCCCTGTGATGACGCTGGATAGCGCGCTGGACCGCGTTTCGGCGATGCTGGGTGTGACGCTTGAATGGATGGAAATCCGCGACTTCCTGCCTGCACATGCCAATCCTGAACTGCGCAAATCGGCGCTCGCGTCGAGTTTCGTCGCAGCATTAGAGCTTGCGCGCCTTGGCAAAGCGGAGATCGCACAGGACGAGGCGTTCTCTCCGCTGCGCATTCGCCGCCTGAAAGAGGGGGTCGCGGCGTGAGCGAGGACATCACCCAAGACGCTGTCCAAGACAGCGCGCCAAGCGAAGATGTAACGCCGGAAAGTGCCGCTCCGGTTATGGAAGCCGACGAGATTGAGCGCGCTCTGGAAGCAACCTTGTTCGCATCCGAAGAACCGCTGAGCGTGGATGCGCTCGCCAAACATCTAGGCGGGCTGGCGAATGGCGACGTGCGCGAGGGGTTGAAGTCGCTCACAGCGATGTATGAAAAGCGGGGCGTTCATCTGGTCGAGCGCGGTAAGCGCTGGCATTTTGAAACTGCGCCCGATCTCGCGCATCTTCTGCGCCGTGAACGCGAGCAGGTCCGCCGCCTGAGCCGCGCGGCAACCGAAGTGCTGGCGATCATCGCTTATCATGAGCCTGTCAGCCGGGCCGAGATTGAATCCATTCGCGGGGTGCAAACCAGCGCAGGTACGCTCGACGTGTTGATGGAGGCGGGTTGGATCAAATTGGCGGGTCGCCGCGAAGTGCCCGGCCGTCCGGTTATTTACGCCACTACCCCTGAATTCCTCGACCATTTTGGCCTTGAAACCCGCCGCGATTTGCCCGGCATGGACGAATTGCGCGCCGCTGGATTGCTTGATCCCGTCGACGACGCGCTCGAGGAGGCGATGGATGCAGCAGGAAACCCTGATCCTCAGGGTGATCATGGCGACGATCAGGCACCTGAAAGCCCGCCCGGCGAAGACCCTGAAGACAGCTGATTTCGCGCGATTTGTCGCGATGACTGGCGCAGCGGCGCGTTCGCGCCTATATTGATCAAGTAGTTTTTATAGAGAGAAACCTCATGGGTATTGGCTGGCCGCAGCTTTTGATCATCGCGCTTGTCATCCTCGTCCTGTTCGGACGCGGACGAATCGCAGATATGATGGGCGATTTCGGTAAGGGTATTTCGAGCTTCAAGAAGGGCATGAACGAGGAAGTGGACGATAAGCCCGCATCCAAAGGCCAGATCGAAGCACCCGCGAAAGATAGCACCGTCGATACCAAGACGAGCGAAAAGACCGATTCGCCCGGCTGATTGAGCTCCCGCGCGCTCGATTGAAACGGGCATGTGCGGATAGAGGTATGTGATGTTCGATATCGGCGCCGTAGAACTGCTGGTTGTTGTGATCGTCGCGATCCTTGTGATCGGGCCGAGTGAAATGCCGCGCGCCATGCGGACTGCCGGCCGATGGATCGGGCAGGTCCGCAAAGTCTCCACCCATTTCCGCAGCGGGATCGACGCCATGGTGCGCGAGGCCGAGCTGGAGGACATGGAAAAAAAGTGGAAGGCGCAAAACGAAGCGATCATGAAACGCACGGCGGGTAAGATCGAAGACGAAGCCGGAGAGCCGGTGATGACGGGACCGCCGCCCGTTGAAGGGCCCGTTGCAGCCGACAGCATGCCTGACCCTATGGCGGACGACCCCGCGCCAGCTGACGCAAATGAGGCTGCACCTGAATTGCCGCTCGCCCCCGATAAGTCGCCGAAGGATTAGACGGTGGCATTCGAAGTAAAAGATATCGACGAATCGCGCGCGCCGCTGCTGGATCATCTGATCGAGCTGCGCACGCGGCTTGTCCGCTGCGTGATTGCGTTGATGCTGGCCTTTGGTGTCTGCCTCTATTTTGCGGACCCAATCCTCGCGTTTCTCGTACAGCCATTGAAGGATGCGTTCCCTGACGGGGAAGGGCAGTTGATCTTCACGAAGTTGCCTGAACTGTTCTTTGTTGATCTGAAAGTCGGCCTGTTTGCAGGCTTTATGGTCAGCTTCCCGATCATCGCGAACCAGTTATGGGCGTTTGTGGCGCCGGGCCTTTATGCGCGGGAAAAGAAGGCGTTTCTGCCGTTCTTGTTGGCAACGCCCATCCTCTTTATCGGTGGGGCGTCGCTGGCCTATTTCGTAGTTATGCCGACGGCGTTTCGCTGGTTCCTCGGCTTTGGCGGGGATGCGGGCGGCCTGACGGTGGAGGCTCTGCCTGCTGCCGGCGAGTATCTCAATCTGGTGATGCAGTTCATTCTGGCCTTTGGTCTAACGTTCCTGCTGCCGGTACTGCTTATGCTGCTGCACCGCGCAGGCATTGTGACACGGGCGCAGCTAGCAGGCGCTCGGCGGTATGTGATTGTGGGCGTGGTAGCCTTGGCCGCGATTGTGACGCCGCCTGACCCCGGCTCGCAGATCATTCTCGCGCTGCCGCTATTGCTGTTATTTGAAGGGTCATTGATCCTGATGCGTTTTCAGGAAAGCGCAGTTGCGCGAGACGCGGCGGCTGATGCTGCTAGCGATGATAATACCGCAGAAGCGGAACCAGAAGCCTCAATAGACTGACGCTGATTATCCGCCCATGCCGAGCGCTGGTATTTCTCATTCACTACCGGTGACATTGATTTAGCGACCGCGCAGCTGCTGGCTGCCATTCCAACACCTCAATCGGCTGGACACAAAAAAAGGGGCTCGCAAGCGAGCCCCTTCGAATCTTGTTCAAGCAGCCGAATTATGGGCTGGTTGGAAGATCGTCACCATCGTCGCCGCTGGCGATGACAATGATACCAGCAATCACTGCTGCTGCTGCGAGAAGAGCGATAAGAATGCCGCCTTCACCTTCAAGCTCGCTCTCGCCTTCGACCGGTGCAGAAGTGCGCTCGAAAGCGGCTTCAGCGATGGCGGGCGATGCAGCGAGAGATACTGCAGCAGTTGCCAGTGCAAGGTTACGGAATTTCATCGAATCGTCTCCTAATTGAGCTCTTAGTTAATGTCGTTCGGATCGTGATTACCGCAGGCACCGTTTCATGACAACCCTTAATTTGTATCATTGTGTTGACCGTACGGTCAAAAGAACGGTGTAAATTCAGCCTTTTACACGGTTCGTCGCCGCTATGCTTCGAGTCGTCTATGGCTCCGAATTACGCATTCTTCTCGCAGTTGCACAATTGCCACGGTTGGCGCGCGCGCCTCGTGGCACGTGATTCGTACTGATTGCGCGATGCTCGGGTGCCGATTTTGCGGCGTCCAATTGGAGCCTCTTGAAATAGCGCATCAATTCAATTGCCTATCGCATACGTTTCCCGCCGACCCATACTTGGAGGATCCGCGTATCGCGAATGTCGCTAGGCGCGGCGAGCATCGGGTCGCGGTCTACCAGCAGAAAGTCCGCCCGTTCGCCTGGAACCAAACGCCCGAAATGGCCGTCGGCAAAACCGGCATAAGCGGCATCTGACGTGAAGGCCTTAAGAGCGGCTTCGCGGCTGATGGTTTCGCTGGGTAGCCATCCGCCGAAGGGTTGGCCATCGGCGTCGGTGCGGCTGATCGCGACGGCAAAGCCAGCAAAGGCATCCGCAGGCTCTACCGGAGCGTCAGAACCAAAGGCGAGCTTCCCGCCGACCTTCAAAACGCTGCGCCATGCATAGGCCCCGTCCAGC
This sequence comes from uncultured Erythrobacter sp., assembly GCF_947497915.1. GTDB lineage: Bacteria > Pseudomonadota > Alphaproteobacteria > Sphingomonadales > Sphingomonadaceae > Erythrobacter. The sequence continues at coordinate 471,347 of NZ_CANMIJ010000001.1, forward strand.
CGATCTGGCCCGAGGCGTGCCTCTGCCATTGTCCGGTCGGATGTCTGATGGAGCGGCTGCATGGAGGCGATTACGCCGTGCTTGCCAAAATCGGAAAGTTCCTCTGGATCAACGACTTGTGCATGCTCGATGCGCCAGCGCCTGTCGCCTTTGTAAGTCTCCGAAAGCTCTTGAATGGCGAGCAGCACGTCGGAATTGGCGGCATCGCCAATCGCGTGGATCGCAGTCTGGAAATTGTCGAGCGCAGCGCGGCTCATTGTGTTGCGCAGCTGTGCTGGCGTCATCAATGGCAGACCGCGTGTCTGTGGCTCGTCTGCATAGGGCTCTTTTAATATCGCGCCGCGCGATCCCAGTGCACCGTCAAGATACAGCTTTATCCCGCCCATGCGCAGCTTGTCATCATACAGCCACGGGGTCGGGCCGGGGCCCGCGATCAATTCCATCGTGTCGCCGTCAGTTGCGTAAGACATGATGCGCACATTGAGCCTGCCAGCGTCGCCTGCGCGGCGGAACGTCTGCCAATCCTCAATAGAGGTGCCCATATCGGCGACCGCTGTCACGCCATTGGCGAGCAGGATCTCCTGCGCTTTGCCCAGCGCAGCGTCGCGATCTTCAGGGCGAGGCGCGGGCACGACTTTGTTGATGAGCCCTTCGGCGGCATCGACGAACACGCCGGAAGGCTCGCCACTGCCGGCTTTACGGATGATGCGCCCGCCGACAGGGTCTTTGTCTGCGGCGGTTACGCCTGCGCGTTCAATCGCGGCGGTGTTGGCCCAGCTCGCATGGCCGTCAACACGTTGCAGCCAAACGGGACGGTCAGAGATCACCGCGTCCAATTCCTCGGCCGTCGGGAAGCGGCCAAGGCCCCATTTCTCTTGGTTCCAGCCGCGGCCCAAAATCCATGGGCGGCCCGGATTTTCCTCGGCAAAGGTGTTGATCTTGGCGAGGGCTTCTTCGAGCGAGTTCGTATCCGACAGGTCGAGCAATAGTGCGCCAAAGCCAATGCCCATAACGTGAGCATGCGCGTCAATCATTCCGGGCAGCATGACCCGGCCTTCGCCGTCGACCGCGTAGTCAACGTCTTCAGGACGATCATCGCCGCGCTTCAGGACTTCGCGAACCTTGCCCTCATCATCGAATACCAGCCCTGTGAAGCGAACGACTTCACCGCTTTCATCGACGGTGATCCCTTCGACGTCATAAACCAGCGTATCTGCGGCGGCGGGCACCGCGATTGCCACCGCCAACGCGGCGAGGCTGCAAGAGATAAAGCGCATGTTCGTAATTATCCTTTTTTCGGAAGGCGCGTGATCAGCGCGCTGGTATCTTTGCGATTGCCGCCAGCAGCCTGAACGTCGCCGTAAAATTGATCGACGAGCGCGGTTACGGGCGATGATAAGCCGAGCCGTTTTGCCTCGTCGAGTGCGTAGCCCAAATCTTTACGCATCCAGTCGATGGCAAAGCCGAAATCAAATTCGTCTTTGGCCATCGTTGCCCAGCGATTGTCCATTTGCCAGCTTTGCGCCGCGCCGCCGGATATCGCTTCGTATGTCTTGTCCAGATCAAGACCTGCCGCCTGCGCCAGTCGGACTGCTTCAGATAATCCGCCGAGAACGCCAGCGATGCACATCTGGTTTGCCATTTTTGCGGTTTGCCCTGAGCCCGATGGGCCGACATGGACGATGGATTTTGAATAGCAATCCATTACAGGCTGCGCCCGTTCGACTGCGTCTTCTGTCCCGCCGCACATGACTGCCAATTGTCCATTGACCGCGCCTGCCTCACCCCCGCTGACGGGGGCATCAACAGCGGCAATGCCGCGCGCCTCCGCAGCAATTGCCAGCCCGCGCGCCATATCAGCAGAAACGGTGGTGTGATCGACCAGCAATGTTCCGCCGCGCATCGTAGAAAGCACGCCGCCATCGCCGGTTGTTACCCCGGCCAGATCTTCATCATTGCCAACGCAGATAAAGACGATGTCCGCATCCCGCGCCGCATACGCAGGAGTATCTGCGAAATGGACGTTCAAGCCTTCGCCGACCCATGCGCTGCACCATTTCTCAGCACGCTGAGGTGAGCGGTTATAAGCGGTGACTTTATGTCCGGCCCGCACGAGGTGGCCTGTCATCGGCCCGCCCATCACGCCTAGGCCGATAAAGGCGACATTTTGAGGTATTGTCATAAGCCTGTGTCCTAATCCGCTTTCGCGCGGATGCCAATGCGGGTTCGCGGCTGCGGCAGACATTGAAAGCACACGGCGCGGCGGGGGCAAGATTTTCTTGCACATGGCTCGTTCAAATCGAATTGCCCTTACGTCGCAGAGGGCCTAACCCGCCTGTCATTATGACAAGCCAAACTGCATCTGCGGCTTATGCAAGCCCGACCGAAGCCGGCGCCGACGCGCTGACCATCGACACTATTCGCGCAGCTGCTGCGCGAATTGAAGGCGCGGTTGTAAAAACGCCGATGATGCATTCGATTACCCTGTCGGAAATTACCGGCGCGGAAGTGTGGTTGAAGTTTGAGAACCTGCAATTCACCGCTGCTTATAAAGAGCGCGGTGCGCTCAACGCTTTGCTGCATTTAACCGACGAGCAGAAGAAGCGCGGCGTGATCGCGGCCTCTGCCGGAAACCATTCGCAGGGGCTTTCCTATCACGGCACCCGTTTGGGTGTGCCGGTGACTATCGTAATGCCTAAGACAACGCCGACTGTGAAAATCATGCAGACCGAAAGCGTCGGTGGCAATGTTGTGATCGAGGGTGAGACTTTTGATGAGGCGGCGGCGCATGCCCGCACTCTCGAAGAGGAGTTGGGGCTTACGTTCGTGCACCCGTTTGATGATCCTCTGATCGCAGCGGGTCAGGGTACGGTTGCGCTCGAAATGCTTGAGGTGAAGCCCGATCTTGATTGCCTCGTGACGCCGATTGGTGGCGGCGGGCTGATCTCTGGCATGGCGACTGTCGCCAAAGCCATGAATTCCGATATCGAAGTCGTCGGGGTACAGGCGGCATTGTTCCCGAGCATGTTTGATCGGATCAAAGGCGAAAGCCACGATTGCGGAGGTGACACTCTGGCTGAAGGGATCGCGGTGAAAAAGCCCGGCGAGTTTACCAGCAAGGTTATCGCTGAGCGGGTGGACGACATCCTATTGGTTGGCGAACCAGCGCTTGAAAAAGCGGTCTCGTTGCTGCTCCAGATTGAGAAGACCGTGGTCGAGGGAGCGGGCGCAGCTGGGCTCGCCGCTGTTCTCAGCAATCCCGAGCGGTTCGCCGGAAAAACCATCGGCCTTGTGCTGTGCGGCGGCAATATCGATACCCGCTTGCTCGCCAATGTCCTGCTGCGCGACCTTGCACGTCAAGGGCGGCTCGCACGGTTGCGCGTGACATTACAGGATCGCCCTGGCGCTTTGTTCAAAGTGATGAGCCTGTTTGATCAGCACAACGTCAACATCATCGAAATCTATCACCAGCGCATCTTTACGACACTGCCGGCCAAAGGTCTGATCACAGATATCGAATGCGAAGCGCGCGACGCAGAGCAGGTTGAACGGCTGATCGAAGCCTTGCGGGCCAAAAACTACGAAGTGCAGATGGTCGAATTGAATTAGCACCACGTTGGCGCCCATCAAACATGTGAAAGACTTTGCAAAAACCTGTCCCGCTTTGAATCACCTTTGCCGGGAAATCGATGGACTGTGCAAAGTAAGGCTTTATTCACCATGATTCATAGTTAAGACTCTTTTACCGCGCAGCCCAAGCAGGCATAAGATTGTCTTAACAAGCCCGACGCTGATTCCCGCTAGAGAGGACCGAGCCGACCCGTGACGGCCCCAATTCGCTTCCCCCGCTTCTTCGTGACGAGCCCCGCGCCGTGTCCGTATCTACCCGGACGCCAAGAGCGGAAGGTTTTCACAGAGCTTAAGGGTGAGCATGCGGATCAGCTTAACGAGGCTTTGGGCCGGATTGGTTTCCGTCGCAGCCAAACCGTCGCCTACCGTCCCAGCTGCCTAGATTGCCAAGCCTGCGTTTCGGTTCGTGTGGTCGCCAGCGAATTTAAAGCGTCAAGCACGCAAAAGCGCGATCTTAAACGCAACAGCGATCTGGTCACGACCGAATGCCGTCCTTGGGCAACCGATGAGCAATTCGAGCTTTTGACCAAATATCTGTCCGTCCGCCATCCCGATGGCGGCATGTCCGCAATGGATGAGATGGATTATGCCGACATGGTGGAACACACGCCTGTCACCAGCAGCCTCGTCGAATATCGCGAACCGACCATATCGGGTGAGCCCGGCGAACTGGTTGGCGCTTGTCTCACAGACCGTCAGGGTGATGGATTATCGATGATCTATTCATTCTACGACCCCGATCACACAGACCGTGCTGGACTGGGCAATTACATCATCCTCGATCATATCCGCCGCGCGGGCGAAGCTGGCCTGCCTTATGTGTATCTCGGCTATTGGGTCGATGGATCGCCGCGCATGCAATATAAAGTGCGTTATCGTCCGCTCGAAAAACTCACCCGCGATGGTTGGCAGCGGATGGATCGCGACGAACAGAGCAAACTGATCGCCGAAGCGACAGCACCGCGTAGCGAAAAGGGTGGAACGATTGGCGGCGCAAGGGGTAAGGACGGACAACCCGTTAAATTTCCCGCGAGCTAAAATTTGCCCCGTTTACAATTGAATATGGTCTTTGTCGCTGGACTGTGCGCGGTATGCGCGCTGTTTCCGGTGGGCAGCCATGCGATTGCGCAGGACGCAGCGGGCAATGCGCAGGAAACGCAGAACCCGCCGACTGAACCTGAAGCAGCTCCCGCTCAGCCGCGATTGAATGACCTTACGCTGGATGAGCTGATCCCCGTGGATGCGGTGGGCAATGCGCAAAGCTGGGCAGGGCAGGACAACGCGCCTGCCGCCAGTGAAGCCGATGTCGAGGATGTATCCGAAGCGGCTGAAAGCGAACTTGAAAGCCCCAGCGATCCCATCGCCAATTCGGCTTTCGATGAGTTCAGCATCCCGGAGACAGATCGGCTAGAACCCGATCCCGAGGTGACGGCTTTGGCAGAAATTGATGCGCCGGACTTGATTGAACTGCCTGCGCTTCAGGAGTTTAGAGTCAGTGACGAGCTGATCCTTGCTTTCCCCGAAGACAATGATCGCTTTCCAGAACGCACTGCTTTTATTGAGCGGTTCCGCGCACTTTCAACGATCGAAACATTGGAAAGCGGCGATGACACTGTTCCGCAGCTCGCGGCCCGAGCGCGCGCCGATGAAACGCTGCTTGGCGATATGTTGCGCACGTATGGATATTACGACGGCGAGGTCGTGCGCCAGCTATCCGGCGGCCGGCGCGGCGGTGATGAAGGCGGTGAGCGCGTTGATACCGATCCAAAAGTGCGCTTCGATGTTCTTCCGGGCGAACGGTACACCTATGGAACGATCAACCTCGGATCGCTTGATAGCGCACCCGATTATTCGACATTGCGCGAGAGCTTTGCGATCCAACCGGGGGATTCGTTGCAGTCCGACCGGATTATTGCGGAGGAAACCGATCTCCGTCTCGCGCTGGGTGAAAGCGGTTATCCTTTTGCAGAGATTGACGCGCCAAGCCTGCTGATCGATCACGCCCGCAGCGAAGGCGATCTGACATTGCCCGTCGATCCCGGCGGCAAATATGTGTTTGGCGGGATTGCCAGCGATGATGCGCGTTTCCTGTCTGGCAAACACTTGTCGCGGATCGCCCGATTTGAAAACGGCGATATCTATCAGGCCAGCCTGCAAGCCGATTTGCGCCGCGCTATCCTTGCGACCGGCCTAGTCACCAGTGTCACCGTCCAACCGCGCGAGATCGCCAGTCCGCAAAACGGTGAACCCGGCCAAGTTGCGCTCGACGTTGATTTCGAACGCGCCCCGCTCCGCACGATTGCGGGGGCGATCGGCTACGGCACCGAAGACGGGGTAAAGCTGGAGGCGAGCTGGGAGCACCGTAACCTGTTCCCGCCCGAAGGATCGCTGAAACTGCGCGGAATTCTGGGCACGCGAGAACAGCTGGGCAGCGTCACGTTTAAGAAGAACAATTTCCGCGATCGCGATCAGGTTTTAACGGTTGATGCCTATGCCAGCGATATAGAAACCGAAGCGGTCGATGCGCGCACCGTTGCGCTGCGCGGCTCGTTTGAGCGGATATCGAACCTCCTGTTCCAAAAACCGCTCAGCTGGCAGATCGGCGCAGAGGCGCTTTACACTGATGAACGCAACCGGATCATCAATGGTATCCTGCGCCCGCGTCAGGAATATACGATCTTTGGCCTGTTCGGCAGCGCGACCCTCGATTCCAGCAATGACTTGCTCGACCCGAGCGAAGGATACCGCGTCACCGGGTTTCTCGCGCCAGAGGTTTCCCAATCTGTTGGCACACAAACATTCTATCTGCGCGGGCAAGTCGATGCGAGCTATTACCAATCCGTCGGCAGCACTGTTGTTGCCGGACGCGTGCGCGCCGCGACCATTCAGGGCGCTGATGCTGGCCTGATCGCGCCATCGCGGCGGCTGTACGCCGGCGGCGGCGGATCGGTGCGCGGGTACGGTTTCCAAGGTATCGGCCCGCGCAACGATCTGGGCGAGCCAACGGGCGGCGGATCGCTCGTTGAATTCTCGCTGGAGGCGCGCATTCAAACCGGTTTTCTCGACGGCGCCGTTGAAATTGTGCCGTTCATCGACGCTGGCTCGGTCGCGTTGGGTTCGACACCTGATTTCCGCTTCATCCAATACGGTGCGGGATTGGGCGTCCGGTATAAGACTAGCTTTGGCCCGATCCGTGTTGATGTCGGCACTCCGCTCAACCCGACCGAATTCGACGCGCCTGTTGTCGTCTATGTCAGCCTAGGTCAGGCGTTCTGATGGACGGCGAAAACGACATTGAAGCGGGCGAGATCGAAGCGCCGGAGCGTAAGCGCAAGCGCCGCTGGCTCAAACGTTTCGGATGGCTGCTCGCGATTATCCTCGCGCCGCTTGTTCTGGCGGCGATTTTCCTAAGCTCCTCCATCGGCAAACGCTTTGTGTCGGATCAGATTGCGCAGGTCGCCCCTGCATCGGGCCTGCGGTTTGAGGTTGGGCGGATCGAAGGCGACATATACGGGCAAGCCGTTCTGCACGATGTCGTGTTCAGCGATCCGAAGGGCGAATTTCTGGTCATTCCCGAAGCGGAGATCGACTGGAGACCGCTATCATGGTTCTGGAGCGGAATTGACGTTCGCAAGCTGACCGCGCGGCGCGGGCGGCTGGAACGCCTGCCTGAATTGCTTCCCGGCGATCCCGATGCGCCGCTGCTTCCCGACTTTGATATTCGCGTCGACACGCTCACAATCGAAGACCTTGTGCTCGCACCCGGCGTTGCGGGTGAAGAACAGCAGCGCGTAAACCTGACGAGCAAGATCGACATCCGATCGGGCCGCGCCTTTGTCGATGCGAAAGGCACATTGGGGACAGAGGATAGCCTTGCTATGCTACTCGATGCGGAGCCCGATGGTGACCGATTCGACCTGTCGATTGATTACCGCGCAGCCTCCGATGGTCCGATAGCGCAAATGGCGGGGTTGAACGCCTCCTATGAGGCACGGGTCGAGGGTGATGGAACTTGGTCAAACTGGCTTGGCCATGCGCTTGTCACGCGCCAGCAAGGCGAGGACAAACCAAGCCGGGTTGCCGCGTTTCAGCTGACCAATAAAGCCGGGACATATGGTTTACTGGGTCAGGCATCGGCCGGTTTTGCCTCCAATTCTATCCTCGGTAGGGCAACCGGAGAGGCGCTATCCTTGGCGCTTACCGGCACTCTGGAACAGAGCACATTTGATGGGCAGCTTGCGGCGGTTTCCTCTGGCATTGATCTGCGCGGCGATGGCGCGGTTGATCTGGCGGGCAACAGTTTTGACGGCTTTGATGCGCGCCTTATCGTTCGCAATCCGGCGCTTCTGGGCGAGGCGATTTTGCTTTCCGATACGCGCATCAATGCGGCACTCAATGGCCCATTCCGCGATCTGACCATCCAGCATGATCTAACAATTGGCGCGCTGACCGCAGGCACCACAATCCTCGAAAACTTGGCGCAATCGGGCGTTGCTACATTTGACGGTGCGATCTTCGATTTGCCGCTGGATACGACCGTGGAGCGGGTGGTTTCAGGCAGCGCCCTGATCGATCCGCAATTGGTCGGCGGCACGTTGACAGGCAATCTGACATATTCCGGCACGCGGCTTACCTCCAACGAAGCGCGCATTCGCTTCCCCTCGCTTGATGCGGCGGTGGCACTGCGCGGGGATACCGCGACGGGGAGCTACGCGATTGCTGGCCCGGTCAATGCGCGCGGGCTAGCACTGGACGGGATCGGAACTGTCACCGCGAATGCAAAATTGCTCGCACAGTTCGGAACGCGCACGCCGTGGAGTGTCCGCGCCAACCTGGCTGGACGGCTCGACAATGTTACCAATGCCAGCGTCGCCAATGTCGCGGGCGAGCAGCTGAGGTTCAATGGCGCATTTGGAATGGCATCTGGTCAACCGATTGTGCTGCGCGAGGTGGAGCTGGATAGCGAGCGGCTAACCGCCCAATTTGACAGCCGTATCATCGGCGAACGAACCACATTCGCCGGTGGCGGAAACCATGTTCAATACGGCGACTTTACCATCGATGCTGAGATCGCTGGCGACGGTCCGCGCGCGACACTGGTTCTCGCCGATCCGCTTCCCTCTGCGGGCCTCGCTGATGTGCGTTTGCAAATTGCGCCGAGCGATAGTGGCTTCGCTGTCGATGCGTCAGGCGGATCACTGCTCGGGCCGTTCGATGGAGCTATGGAGCTGATCCTGCCTGCAAATGGTGCGACCCGAATCGCGATCGAGCAATTGCAGGTTTACCGCACCAATGTCATCGGATCACTTGTGCTGGGCGATACTGGGATTTCAGGCGATCTGGCGCTTTCAGGCGGGGGCTTGGACGGCACCGTCATGCTGGCTCCGGCCACTGGCGGTTCGCAAGGTTTTGACCTTGATTTGACCGCGCGGCAGGCCCGCTTTGGCGGCGACACACCGATTGCCTTGGCGAGCGCAGATATCGATGCCAGCGGCACATTCCGCGATGGAAGCAGCCGGATCATCGCCGACGTGAAGGGATCGGGTCTCGAATATGGCGCGCTGTCGATTGCGCAGTTTGCGGCCAATGCGGAAGTGATCGACGGACGCGGAGATGTGAGAGCCTCTATCGCAGGGCGCCGCAGTGACAGGTTCGCGCTGAAGTTTGATGGCGATATCGCGCCGCAGCGGATTTCGCTGCTCGCGCGCGGTGAATATGGCGGGCGCCCGATCACGATGCCACGACGTGCGGTGCTGAGCGCGCAAGGCGATGGCGGTTGGAGCCTTGCACCGACGCAGATCGGATTTGCGCGCGGATTTGCAATTGTTGATGGCTCGTTTGGGGGAAGCAAAACCGCTCTGAATGCACAGCTATCGCAGATGCCGCTGCGCCTTGCAGACCTTGTCGGAAGCGAGCTTGGCCTTGGTGGACGGCTTTCGGGTATCGTCAATTGGAACCAGAGCGGAAACGCTGCGCCTTCGGCGAAAGCGCGTGTCCGCATCGATGATTTCACCCGCTCCGGCCTGGTGCTGTCCTCCACACCGATCGATGTTTTGGCAGTGGCGGATCTTTCTGAATCGTCGCTGACATTGGGCGCCCGCCTGCGCGAAGATGGGGAGCGGCTTGGCAGGTTGGACGCGCGGGTCACGGGTCTGAGCGGCGGCAGTGATCTTGCCGCGCGGATCATGCGCGGGCGGCTGGATGCGAATTTTGCCTATGACGGCGCGGCGAGCTCGCTTTGGCGGCTGGCAGCGATTGAAACATTCGATCTGACCGGCCCGATCAGCGTCAATGCCAAAGCGACGGGGACATTGAACGATCCGCGCATCACTGGTGCTCTGGCAAGTGATGATTTGCGGCTTCAAAGCGCGCTATCGGGAACAGACATCAACGATGTGACCGCGCGCGGACGCTTCGCCGGATCGACGCTTACTATAACGCGCTTCGCCGGTGAAACGCGCGGCGGTGGCAGTGTCAGCGGCAGCGGCACGGTGAACCTATCAGGCATGAGCGCCCGCCGGGGCCCGCGTATCGATTTGAAAGCCGCGGCTAAGAATGCACAGCTGCTCAGCGCCAATGGACTGGACGCGACCATAACAGGCCCGCTGCGGCTCGTTTCGGATGGGTTGGGCGGAACAATTGCGGGCCGTGTTTCCATCGACCGAGCGAGCTGGGCTCTGGGTATCGCGGCTGAAGACTTGTCGCTCCCCAAAATTGCCACCCGCGAGGTGAATTTGCGCGACACAAGCGTGGTGAGAACGCGCAGTGCGGCGGCATCTTGGCGATATCTCATCAACGCTTCCTCGCCGAGCCGCGTGGCAGTCGACGGCATGGGCCTCGACAGCGAATGGGGAGTCGATATTGCCCTGCGCGGGACAGTCGATGATCCGCGTATCGGCGGCGAGGCGCGATTGGTGCGCGGCGATTATACCTTTGCAGGCACCCGATTTGATTTGACCCAAGGACGGATCGATTTTGACGCCAACATGCCGATTGATCCGCGTCTCAATTTGATCGCGCAGACCAACGCCAACGGCACCGATGTCACGGTGGCGATCACTGGCAATGCGCAATCGCCCGAGGTCGCGTTTTCATCGCAGCCAGCACTGCCGGAGGAGGAAATCCTTGCGCGGCTGCTGTTCGGCGGCTCCGTCACGTCTTTGTCCGCAACGGATGCGCTGCAATTGGGCGCAGCGCTGGCCTCTTTGCGTGGCGGAAGTGGGGGCCTTGATCCCATCGGCGATCTGCGTCGCTCCATCGGCCTTGATCAATTGCGCATCATCAGTGCCGATCCGGCCATCGGACGGGGAACAGGTGTGGCTTTGGGTAAGAATCTTGGCCGTAGGTTCTATGTCGAAATCGTCACTGACGGGCGCGGATACAGCGCGACTTCGGTCGAATACCGCGTGACCAGCTGGCTCGCCTTGCTCGGCACGGTTTCCACGATCGGACGCGACAGCGTTTTGGCAGAGATCAGCCGCGATTACTGATCGCGGTAAAGCGCCGTTTCGTCCCTGCGCCGCCGGACAAGCCCTTTCAGAACACGCCCACCGGCCTTGTTCCAGCGCGCGAATTCAGCCGCCGCTCCGTCGTAATCGCCCGCGATGTGTTTCTTTGTCAGCGAGGCGCGTGTGATGGCTCCGGTGTTGTAATGAAAACTGACCATCGCATCGAATTGCGCCTGTGTGACGGGCGCTTTGCCAAGCGCGCGGGCTACATCGGCAGCGTAACGTTTCAGATCGTCTTCTAAACGTTCATCGCATTGCGCCTGTGTCCAAACCGTTGTCGGTTCCACAAAACCGTGCAGACCGCTGCGCGTTGCGCCCCAGCCGATGGTCCACGGCGCGCCGCCCGTTCCGGGGTCAGGATAGGCTGCGACCAGACCGTCGCGGCGCAGGCGGGCGCAGCCTTCGAATTTCTTGATCAGCGCGATCCCATTTGGGCCGACTTTGCGGGCGCGGCCATCCTCTGACAAAACTGTCTGCCGCTTCACGACGGGCACGCCAGAGGCGGTTGTGTTCGGACGGTCGATCACCTGATCAATGGCCGCATCAATCCTCTCAACTTCCGATTGGCGAAAGCCACGCTTCATCATCGAGCGCAGCGTATCGAACAGCGGCTTGCGAGTGTCGTTGGAACGTTTGGTCATGGCGGGGGCCTTCGTCGGGAGGGGAGGGAAGGCAGACGCATTAGGCAGAAAAAAGCGGAGTAGGAAAATGGAAAACTACGCTGCGCTCTTGAGATAAGCGCGCTCATCGGTCAGCATTCCGAATGGGCGAGGTGGTGATCGTCCGCAAATGGTTGTTTGTCAAAGCAAGCTTCGGTCACGGCGACAGCGCTGTTCGCGGCGTTGCACGGCTATGAAACGATGGACGGGTTCAAACCTTATTTGCTCGCTTGGCTATACGCCTAAGGCAGTCACGTTTCTAAAGATATTGTCCGCCTACAACGTATTTTTCATGTTCAACATTGAATTGCTAATGGGACCTCAATTGGCAGAACCCATGCATCGGGTTTTACCGACCGGTTCGGCAAATTCGAGATTCATGAAATGACTGACGAATGAGCAGTTTTCAAACGAAGCGCAAAAATTAGCCCGAGTGATACAAGTTGTTAATCAGTGAAAACTAAGCGGAAACACTGATACGACGGGAATCTTTTTTGCAAGATCGCAGCAACAGATTGGGTAGCGAAACCGAGCTTTCGGTGCGGGAAATTTATCGCCCTATTCTGCGCGGCTATTTCATCGCATGGATGCTGTATTACACTGCGATGATCCCATTGAACATGATGAGCCTGAATGGTCTGAGTTTCTTCGCTCTCGAAAGCTCTACCGTTCTGGCATCAAGCTTCGCAGTTTTCGGTGTGTATTACATGCGTAAGCCCGCTCCCGCCATAAACGTCGATATTCTGCTGCTTGCAATGAATCTGCTCGTGATCATCAACATCGTTGTGGCGTTGAATTTGAGCTTCGCCGCTGAAAAATTGACATATTTCATCATCGCTGCAGTTTCATTCAGTCTTGGCAGCGTGAATTTCAAGCAATCACTCATTTCTTTGGCAGTGACGGGCTTTGCGTTCCTGACGTTCATCCCCAAACTAGATCAAGGCAGTTTATCAACTTACGCGTTCCTGATTTTTGGCGCGGCAGTTGCCGCATCGTCAATTGCACTCTTGATGAAAAAGGCGATCACCAAAATCGCTGAAGCAAAAATTGAGGTCGAGGACGAGCTGGAGAATGCCAATACTCTTAGCGAGGAATTGCGTGCCCAATCGCTTTCCGACAGTTTGACCAAATTGCCCAACCGCCGTGCGTTTTTCGGCACCTTGAAATGGGCAGTTCAGACCGCTCTGAAAGCGAAAGACGAAGGCGAAACTGACAAGCATGTCTGGTTGATACTTGTGGATCTTGATGGGTTTAAGGCCGTCAATGACATTCATGGGCACATGACTGGCGATCAATTGCTGCGGCAAGTTGCTGGAAGGTTGGAACAAGTTGCTGGTGATGAGATGCACGTCAGCCGAATGGGCGGCGATGAATTCAATTTGATCTGGTTGGGCAAGGAAGGCCCAGAAGGCGTGGCGCAGAAATGTGGGACGCTGCTTAAGGAGATCTCGAGACCTTACCGGATTGATGGGAAGCAAATTTCTATATCATGTTCGCTTGGCGCGACCATGCTGGAGCCAGGACGCAGTTCGCGCTCCCAAATCAGTTATGCTGATTACGCGCTTATGGTCGCGAAAAAGAAAGGCAAGAATTGCTGGGTCTTGTTCGATGAAGAGCACGCACAGGCTGCCGATGCCCGTTTCAAGGTTGAAGACGCTTTGCGCACGGCAGACTTGGACAATGAGCTCAATCTGGTTTTTCAACCGCAATTTGCGCTTGGATCGCGCACCGTCGCCCGTGCTGAGGTCTTGGTGCGCTGGGACAGCCCGCAAATTGGCTTTGTTTCGCCAAATGGGTTCATCCAGATCGCAGAAGAAAGTGGCTTGATTACGGGGGTTACCTTGACTGTTGTTGAGAAGGCTTTGGCTGAGCTCAAGTCCTGGCCGCATGCGATGCCGCTTTCCATCAATCTGTCCAGTTATGATCTTATTTCGGACGCCACTATCGAACAGATTATCGCACTTGTTGAAAAGCATGGCGTTGCCCCGAACATGGTGGAATTTGAAGTCACGGAAACGGCAATGATGGCCGACATCGGGAAGGCTATTGCCAATCTTAATCGGTTAAGAGGGATGGGTTGCCCAATTGCCCTAGATGATTTTGGTACGGGATATTCCAATTTCAGTCATTTGCGCTCCTTGCCAATACAAAAGCTCAAAGTGGACAAGAGCTTTATCGAAAATCCTGGCGATCCCATGGCGGAAAAAGTGCTGGCCTCGCTTGTTGGAATGGCCCGGGTCTTGGGTGTGCATTGCCTGCTTGAAGGCGTTGAGGACGAGGTCGGTTTGCTCATGGCAAAACGTGCTGGAGCAGAGTCGGTTCAGGGCTATTTGCTCGGGAGGCCGATGACTGCCCAGCAATTGATCAAGTTGATCGAGGCGCCTGACGACGATAATATTGATTGCGGAGCTAGCCTTCGAGCTTGTTAAACGCCGTTTCGCGACACCGGACAAGCTGCGTTGTACAAAAAAGGCCCGATCTTTCGACCGGGCCTTTCGTCTCGATATGAGAAGTCTCGTTTACGAGCTGTAATACATGTCGAACTCGACCGGAGCTGGTGTCGTTTCGAGGCGGATGACCTCGTCCCATTTCAGTTCCATGTAAGCATCGATCTGATCTTTGGAGAACACATCGCCTTTCAACAGGAATTCGTGATCGGCTTCGAGCGCTTCCAGTGCTTCGCGCAGGCTGCCGCACACGGTTGGAACTTCGGCGAGCTCTGCTGGCGGCAGGTCGTAAAGGTTCTTGTCCATGGCTTCGCCCGGGTGGATCTTGTTCTCGATCCCGTCGAGGCCTGCCATCAGCAGGGCCGAGAATGCGAGATACGGGTTGCAGATCGCATCAGGGAAGCGGAACTCAACGCGCTTGGCTTTCTCACCCGCGCCGTATGGAATGCGGCACGATGCCGAGCGGTTGCGCGCTGAGTAAGCGAGCAGAACCGGCGCTTCAAAGCCCGGAACCAGACGCTTATAGCTGTTGGTGGTCGCGTTGGTGAAGGCGTTGACGGCTTTTGCGTGCTTGATGACGCCGCCGATGTAATAGAGGCAGTTCTCCGACAGACCGGCATATTCATTGCCTGCAAATGTTGGCTTACCATCTTTCCAGATCGACATGTGGCTGTGCATGCCGCTGCCATTATCGTCCTTGATCGGCTTCGGCATGAAAGTCGCGGTTTTGCCGTAAGCGTGGGCGACCTGCTGCGTCACATATTTGTAGACCTGCACCTGATCAGCCGCAGTGGTCAGCGATGAGTAAGTAATACCCAGTTCATGCTGCGCTGCGGCCACTTCGTGGTGGTGTTTATCCATGTTGAGACCCATTTCCATCATCGTGGAAACCATCTCCGCGCGGATATCCATGGCGCTATCGACCGGAGCAACGGGGAAATAACCGCCCTTCGCACGCGGACGGTGGCCCATATTGCCCATCTCGTATTCTTTGCCAGTGTTGGTTGGCAATTCGATGTCGTCGATGGCGTAGCCCGATCCGGCATAGCCGTCTTCGAAACGGACATCGTCGAACATGAAGAATTCCGGCTCTGGCCCGACATAAACGGTGTCACCAATGCCGGTGGAAGCAAGATACGCCTCGGCGCGTTTCGCGGTTGAACGCGGATCGCGCGAGTAGAGCTGGCCGTCGGATGGTTCGACAATGTTGCAGAACACCGACAGCATCGGAGTTGCAGAGAACGGGTCGACATAGATCGCGTCGAGATCCGGTTTCAGGATCATGTCGCTTTCGTTGATTGTCTTCCAACCTTCGATCGATGAACCGTCAAACATCAGGCCATCTTCAAGCGCGTCTTCGTCCATGACGCTGGCCGCCATGGTGAGGTGCTGCCACTTGCCCTTAGGGTCGGTAAAGCGAAGGTCGAGCCATTCGATTTCCTCGTCCTTGATCTGTTTAAGGACGTCTTTGATGCTTGCCATGATTGTAGTCTCCAGCTGGTATTGTGTTGGATCCCGCCGCGAGGGCGGGAGAATTTGGAAGCGGATTAAATCGCGTCGTCGTTGGTTTCGCCGGTGCGGATGCGAAGGGCGGTTTCAATCGGACTAACGAAGATTTTGCCGTCCCCGATGCGGCCCGTTTGCGCAGCGGCGGCAACCGCCTCAACCACGCGTTCGGCCTGATCGTCGGAAACAACGACTTCGAGCTTAACCTTGGGAAGGAAATCGACGACGTATTCCGCGCCGCGATACAGTTCGGTGTGGCCTTTTTGACGGCCAAAGCCGCGCGCTTCTGTGACGGTGATACCGGACACGCCAATTTCATGGAGAGCCTCCTTCACTTCGTCGAGTTTGAAAGGCTTGATGATCGCTTCGATCTTTTTCACGTGTGGTTACCCCACCCCTTGGTCCGTTAGTGACACACTAAACATAACCAAGAATCGTGCCAATTGTTCCGGCACAGGGAAAGGGTCTACCGAGCGTCAAATTTGCGCGGGGGATTGCTTATATTGAATCCATCGCGTGCCTAAATTTTGGGCATGCTTCCGTTCAAAGCCGCAGTCCAGTTGTCTCCGGCAGGCCGCACATAATGTTCAAATTCTGGATCGCAGCGCCGCTTGCGCCTTTGCCGAGGTTGTCGAGCATCGCGATCAGGCGGGCCTGTGCTCCGTCTTCGCTAGTGAAGACATGCAGGCCCAATCCGTCCCATGGCTCTGCGCCCTGCTTCACCAACATTTCGGCTGGCGGCTGGCTGTGCGCGTGGACATGCACGACGCCGCTGCCCGCGTAATGGCCGGTCAGCGCGCTTTCCAGGAACGCCGCCGATGTCGCGCCGGGCATGGCGGAGAGGGGGAGGGGCACATCGACCAGCATCCCGCGATGAGCGGGCACCACGCTGGGCGAGAAAACGGGCTCATTAGTCAGGCCCGCATATGCCTTCATCTCGGGCAAATGCTTGTGGGTCAGCGCCAAACCGTAGGCGCGAAAGGCGATGGTTTGGTCATCGTCAAAACGGTCTATCAAAGCGTTGCCGCCGCCCGAATATCCGCTGACGGCGTTGACGGTGTAGGGCCACTCGGCTGGCAATACGGCGGCTTTAATCAGCGGTGCGACCAGCGCGAGAAATCCGGTGGGGTAACAGCCGGGGTTTGAGACAAATTGCGCTTCTGCGATTGCGTCATGGCCGATCAGTTCGGGAAAGCCATAGGTCCAGCCTTTGGCGACGCGGTGTGCGCTGGATGCGTCGATAATGCGGGTGTCGGCTCCTTCGACAAGAGCAACCGCATCACGCGCAGCACCATCGGGCAAGCATAGGATCCCGATGTCGGCGGCGTGCAGCGCGTCGCGGCGCGCGTCTTCATCTTTGCGGCGATCATCGCTGAGCACGATCAATTCAAACTCTTCGCGGCCAGCAAGCCGGTCACGAATTTCCAGGCCGGTCGTTCCGGCGGCGCCATCGATGAAAATACGGGTTGTCATGCCCGCGCTTGTAGCGGCTTCAGCCTGCTAGACAATTGCCTTTGCAATATCCGCTAGGGCCAGAGGGGCCTGTGCAAATCCAGACCCAATCACCCGCCACATCCAGCACCTCGATTGAAGTGCCGGCAGACAGAGTATCCGTCACATCGCTATCATCGCGCGGGACAAGGTGAAGTTCAACCGGAGCATCGCCAATCATACCTGCATGAGGGATCACATAATGCGCCGCCAAGTGCGTTCCGGCGAGCGCGATATGCGCCAGATCACCGCGCAGGGGCAATGTACCGGGCGCAGGCTTTTCGACCGGGCCTTTCAGACCCAGCACGCCGCCTGGCACGGTGTATTTGCTTACCTGCACATCGGTGCCGCTCATTCGCGTTGGTATCCTTAGTTCCGCACGTGGCGCGCGCTTAGCTGTAACTTACCAATCGGGCAAGTTTGCGCTGTGCCGAAACCGTGTAACGCAGACCGCGCAAATGCGGTTCCCTATGCACCGTAGCGTTCTTTGAGCATATGCCATGCTGCGCGTAAGCCATAGGCGGTGCCGCCTTTGGAACGGCCCGGCTTGGGATAGGGGCGCCACGCAAACGTATCGAAATGCACCCAGTCCACGCCTTCACCAACAAACCTGTCGAGGAAGAGGCCCGCGACACTCGCGCCGGCATAGGGGTTGCTCTGCGCGTTGACGATATCGGCGATGTCGGATTTGAGATAATCGCGATACGCCTCTGGCAGGGGAAGCCGCCACGGCTCGTCATCATTGGCCTTGCCTGCTTCGATCAGGGATTGCGCGGTTTCATCCTTGCGCGCCATCATCGCGGCGTAATCCGGACCAAGTGCGATGCGCGCCGCGCCGGTCAGCGTGGCGAAATCGATGATCAGATCAGGCTGTTCTTCACTAGCGCGTGTCAAAGCATCGCCAAGGATCAGACGGCCCTCTGCATCGGTGTTGTGGATTTCGACGCTGAGACCTTTTCGGCTGTCCAGAACATCGCCGGGGCGGAAAGCAGGGCCAGAGATCGCGTTATCAACCGCTGGAACCAGAACATGCAGCCGCACCTTTAATCCCGCCGCCATGATCAGGCCTGCAAGTGCTATAACATGCGCCGCGCCGCCCATATCTTTCTTCATCAATCGCATGCCGCCGCCTGGTTTTATGTTGAGGCCGCCCGTGTCGAAACACACGCCTTTGCCCACCAGCGCGAGGACCGGATCGCTTTCTTTGCCCCCCGGAGCAGACCATGTCAGGTGCATAATACGCGGCGCATGATGGCGCGCAGCCGCGCGGCCCACGGCATGCACCATGGGATAACCCTGTTCCAGCGAGTCGCCTTTGGTCACCGAGAGTTCGGCTCCGTGCGCCTTGGCCAGCTTTTCAATTTCGGCTTCGAGTGCGGCCGGGCCCATATCCTCGGCGGGAGTGTTGACGAGATCGCGCACCAACATTTCGGCTTCTGCCTCGGCTAGGTAACCGGGCAGGCGGCCAACTTGCTCTGTCAAAAGCACACGCGGGCCCGCGGCATTTTCATCATCTTTGTATCGGGTGAAGTTATAATGCGCGGTAAGCCAGCCAAACATCGCCGCACCCGCTTCCGCGCCGTCGAGCCGATAAGTTCCCGCAGGCAATTTCTCGGCCAATGCGGCAAGGCAATAGCTCGAAAGGTTGTCCGGATCGGACACGCCGCCAGCGGCGAAGAACGCGTCGCCTTCGGGCACAATGCCAACCTGTCCTGCGCCGCCTTCAAACTTTTGCGCAGCGAGGCTGGCGCGCTGTCCGGCGGAAAGTGTCTTGGCGAAGTCTTCAAAACCGGCCGACGTGGTGAGGCGGATGGTGACAGCGTCTTGCCCGCGATCGGGCTGGATCAGATCAGTAATATCAGTCATGATTGTGTAAGTAAGCGCGATCTACGGCTTGTCACGCGCGAATTGATATCGGGGATGGCGAAGTGATGTTGAAACAGATGCTTGCAGGGGCTGCGATGATCGCTTTGACGGCATGTTCCGCTGCCGAAGAATTCAGCGAGGACGTTGCCGAGGAAACAAGCGGCCAAGCGCCCGGCGCGCCGGACATTGCCAATCCCGAGCCGCCTGCGCCCCCTGAAACGCCAGATGCGTCAACACAGGCCGGCGTGAAATATGAAAACAACACCGAAACCAATGATGGCGATGAAGGTGGGTCGCGCGAATTCTCCTATTCATGGCCCGGCGAAGTCGCAGCCATCCCGGCGCTCGCTGCCGAACTGGAAACGCAGCGGGACAAGGAGCTCGCGCAGCAGAAAACGTGGTGGGAAGAAGCACGCGCCGACTGCCCGCCTGTCTCCGCATCCTGCAGCAATTTTTCATTCGAGCTTGGCTGGCAAGTCGTCGCCGATCTGCCGCGTTATCTCAGCCTGTCTAGCGGGTTCTACATTTACACCGGCGGCGCGCACGGTAATTCTGGACGCAGCTCGCTCGTTTGGGACCGTGAGGAGGAGACCTCTATCGAGCCTAAAGCGATGTTTGCATCGCTGGATGCTCTCGATGCCGCGATCAGCGAGACAGCCTGCGCCATGCTGAACAAAGAGCGCAGCAAGCGGCGCGGCGGGGATAGCTATGGCAGCGAAGGCGAATGGCCCAATCAATGCGTGACAATGAACGAAACCGTGCTGTTCGTGGGATCATCGGGTGGGGACAAATTTGATCGTCTTGGCGTCTATTACGCGCCCTACATCGCAGGCGCTTATGCAGAGGGGGATTTCGAGTTCACCCTGCCTGTCACGCCAGCAGTGATTGACGCGCTGAAACCGGAATATCGCGGCGCGTTCGCGGTAAAGTAGAATTCTGCGCAGACTGTCGCTACATAGCGGGCATGACCGAATATCAACTCGTAGAATCCACCGACACCGTTTACCGCGACGGCACGATCAAGCTGCACACCGAAGAAGGCTTCGAAGGGATGCGCAAGGCAGGCCGCCTTGCCGCGACAATCCTTGATGAAGTCGCCAATCTGGTGGTGCCGGGCGTAACAACCGCGCAGATTGATGATCGCGTGCGCGAAATGACGCTGGATGCAGGCGCGGTGCCTGCAACGCTCGGCTACCGCGGCTATGCACATTCCTGCTGTATCTCGATCAACCATGTAATCTGCCACGGCATTCCTTCGGACAAGGTGCTGAAAGAAGGCGACATTCTGAACGTGGATGTCACCCCGCTGCTCGATGGCTGGCACGGCGACACGAGCCGCATGTTCTATGCAGGCGAACCGTCGATCAAGGCCAAGCGGCTGGTCGATGTGACATACGAATGCCTGATGTTGGGCATCGAAGCGGCGGGCAAATCGGGCGCGCGGCTGGGCGATATTGGCGCGGCGATCGAGGCGCACGCGAAACAGTTCCGTTACGGCGTAGTGCGCGAATTTTGTGGCCACGGTCTGGGCCGGTTGTTCCACGACGCGCCCGAAGTGGTGCACGCGGCAAAAGCGGGCACAGGGCCGGAACTAAAATCCGGCATGTTCTTCACGATTGAGCCGATGATCAACCTCGGCAAGCCATGGGCCAAAGTGCTGGGCGACGGCTGGACCGCCGTAACCCGCGACAAATCGCTATCCGCGCAGTTCGAGCACTCGCTGGCGATCACCGACGATGGGGTCGAGATATTTACAAAGAGTCCGACAGGACGCGATAAGCCGCCTTATGGCTGATTATTGTTGCGAACGGTTTTCGTACGATCAAAATCAAGTCTGTGATCAACATTCAGATCGTGATGCGTGTCCTGATGCGTTAATCAATCCAGTTCGGGGCGGCTATGGATTGCCAGTTCGAGATGGAAAGGATGGTTATGCTTCGAGCATAATCGCTATCAGCTTCTGCCCCTTTTGCGGCGCTGAGCTGCCACCTATCGGTGGTCTCGATTAGTCCGAAAGCCTACAAAAACCACACTGCCAGAACCCCCACCATCACCGCAATAACCGCAAACGAAAACGCCAGCATCGCCAGCACTTCGCGGGTGACGCGGCCCTTGGTCAGCCAGTCATAGCCCACCGCAATCGCAATCGTAATTGGCACCTGAACACCTATCGCTACGGGGTCGGGCAGGGCGAGCACTTGCACCACACGGGCATAGGCGGGGGTCATCAGCGCCAGCGTTCCGATCAGCATCGCCTGACGGTGCGCGTTGATATTGCGGGCGCGGGCGAACAGTATGGCGGCGGTATAGAGCGGGATAAAGGTCACGAATGCGGCGATATTGACGACCGTCACCTCGGGCCGTCCCAATTCCTCACCGATATTCACCGCAAGGATGCCGCCCGAAACGGCCATCGCCGCGACCAGCACAATGGATGCGCGCCCGCTTACCCGGTGCAGCGCAAAACGCGCTCCGGCGGCTAGATAGGCTTGGCTAGAAAGCAGCGCGAACCATGCCAGCATGGCGAGTCCGTGAAACACCACAAGCGGTGTGTAGCGCGCCTGCACCTCGGTATGCACCGCCGCCTTAACGCCGAATGCAACTACCGTAAAAACTAATAATCCAAGCGCGATGCGGCCCATCAGGACGGTCGCCTGTTTCTCGCTCACCGAAGCTATCAATTCAAACGTCCCTTGCGGCCCTGATCGCAGCCCCCGCAGCCAACGGCGCGATGGCGACCAGTGCGAGGCTTATCGCGGCGACAAAACCGAGGCTTGCTTGATCCTGACGCGCGAGCGCGCCTGCACCGAAGATCAGGATCGGCAGGGCGAGCGGGATGAGCATCAGGCCGGATAGCGCGGCCCCTGCGCGTAGGCTCGCGGTAAGCGCTGCGATGATCAATCCGATGGCGGCTAGACCCGGTGTGCCCGCGAGCAATCCGAGCAACAGCAGGTGCAAGCTTTGCCCATCCAGCGCGAGCAAAGCGGCGGCTGGGAACGCGGCAAGGATGAGCGGCGGTCCAAAACTGAGCCAATGCGCGAGCAAGCGCACAGCCATCATGATCTCTTCGGTCAATCCGCGCAGGTGCAACTGATCAAATGTGCCAAGCTCTATGTCCTGCGCGACAAGCTTTTCCAGCGGCAGGATCGCGGCGAGCAGGGCGGCGATCCAAACAACGCCGCCACCGGTGCGTCCGAGCAATTCCTGATCCGGCCCCACGGCAAACGGATACAGCATCGCCACCGCAACAAAAAACACCACAGGCAGGGCAGCGCCGCCGCCTGCGAAGGGGAAGAATTTGCCCAGATCGCGTTTAAGCAGCGCGCCGATCATGCGGGCTCGTCCATCGGGGCGAAGTCTTCAATCGCCAGAGTGCGCAGGCCGTCTATCGCGAGCGTCTGGTGCGACGCGATCAGCGCAGTCCCGCCGCCGGCGATATGGAGCGCGATCAGCGCCGTGACTTGCTCGATCGCAGCCGCATCCAGCCCGCTAAGCGGCTCATCCAGAAGCCAGATCGGCACGCCGCGATTAAGCAGCGCGGCAAGGCCCGCCCGCTTGCGCTGCCCGGTCGAAAGGTAACGCACAGGCACATCCAACAACGGCTCCAGCCCGAGCACTTTGAGCGCGCCCGATGGATCGCGGCATCCGTCAATTCGATGCCAAAAGGCGAGCGCCTTTCCGAGCGGCTGATCCAGATCTAGGCCGGTGCGTTCATCCAGCAAACCAAGCGCGCCTTCGCAGGTCACTTCGCCAGCGTATGGCGTCGTCAGACCGGCCAGCGCGCGGATCAATGTTGTTTTGCCGGTGCCGTTCGCGCCGGTGATGTGCAGCGCCTCGCCAGCGCCGATCTCAAACGACAGCCCGCGAAACAGCAGCCGGTCACCGCGGCGACAGGCAAGAGCGTTTGCAATAAGCTTTGGAGTTGGAGAACCTTGCATCGCCCCGTGCGTTAGGCAAAAGCGAAGCCGCAAACAACTCTCACATCAGGAGCCCCCATGGCCAATGTCAACGAACTGAATGAAAAAGAACGCGCCACGTTGCTTGCCGACCACCCCGAATGGGAGCTGACGCGCGAAGAGAAAGCGATCACGCGCACGTTTCAGTTTGGCGATTTTTCCGAAGCCTGGGGCTTCATGAGCCGCGTTGCCTTGCTCGCCGACCGTCAGGATCACCACCCGGAATGGTTCAACGTTTACGCCAAGGTGGAAATAACGCTGACCACACATGATGCAGGCGGTCTGTCACAGCGCGATGCGACCATGGCGCGGGCGATAGATCAGCTGGTCTAAAGCTCGACCCCGACACCCTGACTGCGCATTTCCTTGCGCAACAGTCCCGGCATCCAACGCTTAAGGCGGCGCATCCGCTTGGCCATTTTGCCGACGGTGTAATGCAGATCGTCCCCGTGGACGGCTTGCCAGACTACGCCGGGTACGATGTCCACTGGTGACACTTCGACGCCCGCTTCGATCAGAGTTTCTTTGGCGGTCTGGTTCGAGTCTTCCTGAATTTTTCCGATGATCGGTGTGTCGATGAAACCGGGACACAAAGCGGCGACCTTGATCCCGTCATCGGCCCATTCCGCGTCCAAACTTTCGGTCAGACCGCGCACGCCCCATTTGGTCGCGCAGTAGGCGGCGAGACCCGGCGCACCGATGATGCCTGCGAGGCTCGCGGTGTTCAGCAGGACAGATCCCGGCGCGGTTTCGGCGAGATAACGGTGCGATGCCTGCGCGCCGAAAATCACGCCTTTCATATTGATGTCGAGCATCCGGGTCAGTTCGTCTTCGTCCTGATCAACCAGTTGCCCGCCGTCGCCGATGCCAGCATTGTTGAACACGACATCAATGCGTCCGCCAGCGGCTTTCGCAAAGTCAGTCAACGCTGTGTCCCATTGATCGCGAAACCGCACATCAAGCGTGTGTGTCGATGCTCTTCCACTGGTGATCATGGACAGCGTTTCGGCCATGCCCGCCTCGTCCACATCGGCGATGCCGACGAACCAGCCGCGCTCGGCAAAGAATACAGCCACAGCGCGGCCAATGCCCGATGCGCCGCCGGTGATGAAGATGGAACGGGTGGGTTCGCCTGTAATCGTATCCGCGCTCATACTGTCTATCCCTTATTTGCCGAGAAGTGCCGCGCCTTCGCGGTTCTGTTTGCGTATCTTGCCCGGCATCCAACGCTTGGCAAAGTTCAGCTTCTTGGCGGTCTTGCCAACGAGATAATGCAGATCATCACCGTGAACGGCTTGCCAGATGGTTTCGGCTACTTCTTCCACCGGAGTGATCTCAAGCCCAGCGGCCTGCACGCGGGTTCGCACCGCTTCGTTGGATTTCCGGTTGCCGGTGCCATCGAGCAGCGGGGTTTCGATGAAGCTGGGGCAGATTGAGCAGGACTTGATCCCCTCCGGCGCCCATTCCGCGTCCAAACTCTCTGCGATGCCGCGCACTGCAAATTTGGTTGCGCTGTAAACGCTCATGCCGCTGCCGCCCGATATGCCTGCTGCGCTGGCAATATTGACGAGGGCCGAACCGGGCGCAGTTTTCTGGAGGTAGGGATAGACCGCCTGCGCGCCGTAAAGCACGCCGCGAATATTGATGTCGAGGCAGCGATCAATCTCTTCGGTTTCCAGCTCGGACAGCGCGCCGCCTGTGCCGATCCCTGCATTGTTGACCATCGCATCGATCCTTCCGCCAGCTGCGGTTGAGAATGCCTCCAACGCGGTGTCCCAAGCGGCGCGATCACGCACGTCGAGTCTATGCATGTAGGTAAAGCCGCCGGGGATCAGACCGAGCGTGTCCTCCATGCCCGCTTCGTTGATGTCGGCGATGCCAACGAACCAGCCGCGCTCGCCAAAATAGCGCGCGGTGGCGCGGCCAATGCCGGATGCTCCGCCCGTGATGAAAATGCTGCGGCGCGGTTCTGATGCGCTCATGTGATCCCTCTCAATTGCTATTTGCAACCGGTCTAGTGAGCACAGGGGCGCTTGTCATCAGGACAATGCGGCTTTCAATCCCTGCACATGATCCTCACCCTCAACGATCTCGGCAGTCGAAGGCTTCAGCACGTCACCCAAAGGCTCCGCCCGGCCGCCTAAGCACTCGGCAAGGAAGTTTTCGGCAACTGCAAAGAAAGCGATAGAGTTGGCAGGTTTGGCAAAGCCGTGGCCTTCGTCTGGATAGAGCACATAGGTCACTGGAATACCGGCATCTTTCATCGCGCCAACGATTTGGTCGCTCTCATCCTGCTTCACACGCGGATCGTTTGCACCTTGTGCAATTAGCAGCGGCTTGATGATCTGATCCGCCTTGTGCAGCGGGCTGGCCGCTTTCAGCAGCGCGAGATCTTCTTCGGTTTCGGGATTGCCCATCCGCTCGTGGAAAATCTTCACCATCGGCGCCCAGTATGGCGGGATCGTGCCAAGCAGAGTTTCGAGGTTTGACGGGCCGACAATATCGACGCCGCAGGCGAATACGTCCGGCGTAAAGGCGAGACCCGCTAGCGTCGCATAGCCGCCATATGAACCGCCCATAATGGCGACTTTGTCTTTGATCGCGATCCCTTCGGATACGGCCCAATCGACCGCGTCGATCAGATCGTCATGCATCTTCAGACCCCATTGCTTGTTCGCTGCGTTAAGGAATTCCTTGCCGAAGCCGGTCGACCCGCGAAAGTTCACGGAGAGCACTGCATAGCCGCGATTGGCGAGCATTTGATGCGTGGAGTTGAACCCGTATCCATCGCGCGCCCACGGCCCGCCATGGACGAGCAGTACCATCGGAACAGGAGCGGTGGGGCGGCCATTGCCATCCGTATCGCTGCCAGCAGGCAGGGTGAGGTATGATGGCAGGGTAAGTCCGTCGCGGCTGGTAATCTCGACCGGGTGCAGCCTTTGCAGCGGCGCGCCTTCCAGCTCTGGCCGCGTGACGTAAAACGGTGTCAGCGTGCTCGCGTCACGATCATAAATATGGCTCGCAACCGGATCGCCGACCGGATCATTCCACACGATCCATGTGCGGTCATCCTCGGTCCGGCTCATGATGCCGTATTCACCGTCAAACTGCGTGCGCAGCCATTCAAGCGAGGCCTTCATCTCCGGATCAATCGCGGTCCACTCCGTTTTAAGATAGTTGACGGCATAGGCTTGTATCTCGCCGGTTTTCTGATCCTGCATCGCGCCGCTGATATCAGCTTTGTCGTCCTCTGCGATTAACGTGCGTGTCCCCGTTTTGGTGTCCTGAGCATAAAGCGCAGCGGTGTTCCGGCCGCGGCTGTCCATCCAATACAGGATCGAACCGTCAACCGTGTAGCCGGAGGGCGATGTGGTCATCGAGTCCTCCATTTCGGTGCTCTCAAACGGCTCGGCCTCTACCGCGCCGTCTGTGAAGCGAAAGAAGTCTGTTCCGCCCGCGTCATTCTGCTGAAACGCCATGCGCAGGGTCAGGCTGTCATCGGACATAAAACCGGCAAAGCCATTGTTCTCGTACACGAGCTCAAGCGCGCCGGTGTTGAGGTTAAGCCGGTGAACATCATGGAACTGCGCGTCGCGATTGTTCAAGCCGACAAGCACTTCATCAAGGATGGTTTCGGACGCGCCGACAATCTGCACTCGCGTCTCTTCAAACGGGGTCAGGCAAATCTCTTCGCCGCTCGCAATGTCGATCCGGTAGAGCAGGAAATTCTCGTCCCCGCCTTTATCCTGAATATACCCGACGCTCTTGCCATCGGGTGCCCAAAAATGGTCGCGGATCGGGCGGTCGGTCGAGCTGGTGATCGCCTTTGCATCATCAGGATTGTCGCGCGGCGCAAGCCAGATATTGAGTGTGCCATCGAGAGGCGCGAGCCAACTGAGCCATATGCCATCGGGGCTGATCTTACCTTGGGCGCGGGTTGGATTGCCAAACAAGGCATCGCGCGGGATCAGCGGAAATTGGTCGATAGCAGTCATGGTGTCTCCCTTAGGTGTCAATGACACTTGGGGAGCGCGCTACGGATTGCAAATAGCTGGTGGCAGCTAAGTCTGTTTTCGATCCGCCGCGCTCTCGACGTCCATCTCAATCAGGTAGGGCGCGACAAAGCCAGCGTAGTCCTCTTTGCGTTGCTGCGGCAAATCTTTCCAGCCGGTGATCGACCCGCGACAATTTGCGTGCCCGCATCCACATGAACTGGTGAAATGCTCGATACGGAAATTGCGCATGGCGTAATCATATGTGGCTTCGTCTTCGGCTGCGATATCGCGCATCGCGACAATGTTATGGCCGCCAGATTCGTTGAGTATGATACCGCAATTCGGATCGCAGGAATGATTGAACTTGGAGCTCAATCCCTTGTGAAAGCCAAATCCGGTCTTGCTGATTTGCGAGGCGTGTGAATGATTGCCGATCGGCCTGTCATCGAGCATCCCAAGATAGAGAATGTCGCCTTTCCTGAATGACCCCAAGGCGAAAACGCCTTGGCCGCGACCATGTGCAATTCGCTCTTCGATACCACTTGTCATTTGAAACTCCTCAGTCGGCAATGCCGTTTTGAGACCAAGAGCTATTGGCCCTGATCTTCGCGATTGGGTACTGCGCGACGCCGAGTTGCTGTCGAGCTCTTTGGATTAAGTTTTCGTGATGATTTACACAATCGCGTTGCGAAGCCCTGGCATCTGCTGCTGCGGCATTCATCAAAGCGACTTGGTGGTCAAAAAGAAGTCTGTTGAGGCTCAAGTCGCGTTCTCCCTAATGCGGGAGCGCAATTGTCTCTCAGTCGAGAGGCGCATGAAGACGAACCTTCGATAGCGACTAGATGGTGATGATTATTGTGATCTACAAGCTGCAGGCTCTCAGAACCAATCTGCGATCTCTGCAAGCCAAACGCTTGCCTTTGTTTTCTACAGAAGCGCTTGTTGCTACCGAGCCTGCGGCTCTTTCAGGTCTTTGTCGCTCAACTTTCTTCCTGAATCGGATTTTCGCAATCCTTGCCTATGTTGGGTAAGTGTCAAGCATCTCCAACAAAAACTACGCCCCTTCTGCTGCTTCCAGTTTCTCGCTGAATGCCATCCATTCCGCCTCGACCGCGTCCAGTTCGTCGGACAATTCAGACCGCATAGAGAGCAGCTCGCTCATGCTCTTATCGGTGAGATGCTTGGCCGCATTGGACGGCTCGTACATCGCTTGATCAATGACGCTGCGGTCTGATTGCAGTTTGGCCATCGTTTTTTCTGTCCGGGCAACGTCCGCTTTCACGCTGCGAATCTCGGCTCTTTCTTTCGAGCTTTTCTTGCCGCCTTTGCCCTTTGCGCTCTTGCTGCTGCCATCTTTCTTCGGTTGGTTCAGTCCCAGCACGAAATCGATGTAATCCTCCATGCTGCCAGTGAATTCCTTGGCGGTGCCATCGTCCACCAGCACGAGCCGATCAGAGCTTAACTCGACCATGTGGCGATCGTGGCTGATCAAGATTACCGCACCGTTATAATCGTTGAGTGCCTGGACCAGAGCTTCGCGGGCATCGACGTCCAAGTGGTTGGTTGGCTCATCAAGGATAAGCAGATGCGGCGCGTCGCGGGTGATCAGGGCAAGCGCAAGTCGGGCGCGTTCACCGCCAGAAAGCTTAGCCACCTTTTGCGTGGCGCGGTTTCCGGAAAAGCCGAACCGGCCCAACTGCTCGCGGATTTTACCGGCCGGCATGCCGTCCATCGCGTGGGTCATGTGCTCGAGCGGGGTTTCGTCTCCGGACAGTTCTTCGACCTGATACTGGGTGAAATAGCCGACCTTCATTTTGCTCGGCGCGTTCACCTCGCCTTCCATCAGTGGAAGTTGGGCCGCCAGCAGGCGGGCCAATGTCGTCTTGCCGTTTCCGTTTCGCCCAAGCAGCGCGATGCGATCATCAGGCTCAATCCGCAGACTGACCCGTTTCAGGATCGGCACATCCTTGGTGTAGCCGACCGCCGCCATATCCATCGTGATCATCGGCGGTTTGAGCTGGCTCGGGCTGGGAAAATCAAAGCTGAGTGATGGGTCTTCCATCAGCGCAGCGATGGGCTGCATTTTTGCTAGCATTTTGGCGCGGGATTGGGCCTGTTTCGCGGTGGAGGCGCGGGCGCTGTTGCGGGCCACATAATCCTGAAGGCGTGCGCGCTGAGCATCCTGCGCCGCCTTGGCCGATTCCAGCTGCGCGGCGCGCTCTGCCCGCTGTTTTTCAAAGCTGTCGTAACCGCCGGGATACAAGGTCAGCCGCCCGCCCTGAAGGTGCAGGATATGATCGGCGACCTTGTTCAGCAGATCGCGCTCATGGCTGATCACAAGCAGGGTGGCGGGATAGCTTTTGAGGAAGTTTTCTAGCCACAAAGTCGCTTCAAGATCGAGGTGGTTCGAAGGTTCATCAAGCAGAAGAATATCAGGTTGTGAAAATAACAGCGCGCCGAGCGCGACGCGCATTTTCCAGCCGCCCGAAAAACTGTCGAGCGGTTGGCGCTGCATCTCTTCATCAAAGCCGAGGCCGATCAGAATGCGTGCGGCCCGTGACGGCGCGCTGTAGGCATCAATCGCCAGCAGCCGGTCATGCACATCGCCCAGCCTGTCCATGTCGGTGCAGGTTTCGGATTCTTCCAGCAGCGCAGCGCGCTCCGTATCGGCGGCCAGCACCACCTCTTCAGGGGTGGTATTCCCGCTCGGTGCTTCCTGCGCGATATAGCCGAGACGGAGTTTGGACGACTTCGTGATTGCGCCTTCATCCGGCTCGATTTCGCCGATCAACGCTTTCATCAAAGTCGATTTGCCAGCGCCATTGCGGCCGATCAGGCCGACCCGCGCGCCATCGGGAATGGCAGCGCTGGCGTGTTCCAGGATCGAGCGGCCGCCTAGCCGGACAGTAATATCATCAATGGTCAGCATGGCGCGCCTCTAGCAAGTCATGCCGCGCCGCCCAATGAAATTGATCTTACCGCCAAACGAATTCGCAAAGGCTTGCATCCTTGCCACAGACGTTTAGCCCGATGCCATGGATATGGAACATCTGCTGCAACGCTATTTCGGCACCGTTGATCTAGGTGACGTGCAAGTCGACGCTATCCCCGCTGCGACCGAGAGAATGCTGGTCGATTTCGGGCTTGAGAAAGACCGCGGCAAGCGCTTCGCCTTGTGGAGCCTGCTCACCATGCTGGACGCAGCGCCCGATCTGGATGTCGCGTTTGAGGATGAAGAAGAGCGCGAGGCCGCACGCAACTTTATGGATATGATCGCCGCCGCCAGTCAGACTGAGTGACGTTAAAGCGCCGGAGCATCGTAATAGCGCCACGAGAACAGCGCCATCGCGCCTCTATACGGACGCCACTGCTCACCGATTTCACGCAGCTCTCTTTCCTTCGGGCGTTCTGGCAGGTCGAGCAGCCGTTTAACGCCCTCTTGCACAGCAAGGTCGCCGGCTGGCCACATGTCGGCGCGGCCCTCTGCGAACATAAGGTAAATCTCCGCTGACCAGCGCCCGATACCTTTGATACGGGTTAGCTCTTCGATGGCGTCCTCATCCCCTTCAGGCAGCCCATCAAAATCAATCTCACCCGCCGCGACCAGCTCGCATAACGAGCGGGCATAGCCTTGCTTTTGCCGTGAAAGGCCGCAGGCGCGTAACGTGTCGAAATCCCTTTCAAGCAGGCATGACGGAGTGAAACCATCACCCAGCTCCGCTTCCAACTTGTTCCACATGGATGTGGCCGCTGCGACGGAGACTTGCTGACCGACGATAGTGCGCAGCAGCGTTTTATAGCCGGTATCGCGCAGGCGCGGCTCTGGATAGCCAACCCGCTGCAATTCGCTGGCCAGCCTCGCATCTTTGCTCGCGAGCTCGTCCAATCCCCTGCGAATTTCCTCTGCGCTGATGCCCACTTGGTTGTTCCTTGGCTTGCGTTGAATTTCGGAACGTCCTAGCAGCCCGTCTGTTCATTCGATAGCGCGCGTTCTTGCGCTCAATATCATTGTCAAAGAGGAAGTCTGTCCATGCCAAAGCTCGTCGTCACCAATCGCGAAGGTGAAACAAGCGAAATCGATGTCGAAAATGGCATCACCGTTATGGAAGCCATTCGCGACAATGGCTTTGACGAGCTGCTCGCGCTGTGCGGCGGTTGCTGCTCTTGCGCGACGTGCCACATCTATGTCGATGCTGCCGCGACCGACAAATTGCCGGAAATGAGCGAAGACGAAGATGATCTGCTGGAATCTTCCGAGCACCGCAACGACACATCGCGTCTTTCGTGCCAGATTCCCCTGACTGATGAGCTCGACGGGTTAAAGGTAACTATTGCCGCTGAAGATTGATGTTGTTTGCGGATGGGCGCTGCGCGTCCTAAATCCCGCAGCATGAACATTACTCAACCACTCGGCGATACGCTCGCCTTAATCGGAAATACACCGCTCGTGCGCCTTGCTGGACCCAGTGAGGCGGCGGGCTGTGACATCTGGGGTAAATGCGAATTCGCCAATCCTGGATCATCGGTAAAAGATCGTGCGGCGCTATATATGATCCGCGATGCAGAGGCGCGCGGCGAGCTTAAGTCTGGCGGCACTGTGATCGAAGGAACTGCTGGCAACACCGGCATCGGCATCGCGCTCGTCGCCAACGCGCTTGGTTACAAGACGATCATCGTCATGCCTGATAACCAGTCGAAAGAGAAAATGGACACGCTTCGGGCGCTCGGCGCTCAGCTGGTTCTGGTTCCGCCGACCAAATATGCCGATCCGTGCCATTTCCAGCATGTCTCGCGCCGCATGGCAGAGGAGACCGAAGGCGCGGTTTGGGCGGGCCAGTTTGACAACACCGCCAACCGCAAGGCGCATATCGAAAGCACTGCAGAGGAATTGTGGGAGCAAACCGGCGGCAAGATCGACGGCTTTACATGCGCAGCGGGCACGGGCGGCACGATTGCCGGTGTTGGCATGGGGCTTAAGGAAAAGAATGCGGATGTTCGCATCGCGCTAACCGATCCGCATGGCGCGGCGCTCTACAATTACTACGCGCATGGCGAATTGAAGGGCGAAGGCTCTTCTGTGGCAGAGGGCATCGGGCAGGGGCGCATTACAGCCAATCTCGAAGGCGCTCCGATTGATACGCAGTTCCGCATCTCTGACGAAGAAGGTATCGTCTGGGTCGAACGTATGCTGCGCGAAGAGGGGCTGTGCCTTGGCCTGTCGAGCGGGATCAATGTTGCCGGGGCGATTGAATTGGGCAAGCAGCTTGTTGCCGAAGGTCGCGAAAATCCGCAAATTGCGACGATCCTGTGCGATACAGGTTTTCGCTACCTTTCGACGCTCTACAACGCTGAATGGCTCTCTGCGAAAGGTCTGCCGGTGTTTGACTGGCTGGCACAAGAAGACGGCACCTGATAGTCTTGGGCCATGGCAGATAAACAGCTCTTCCGCCGCTTGATCGGTGAAAAGTCCGGCGAAGGACAATTTGGCGAGGACACCCCGCCGGAAAGCGCGCCGCTGGGCGGCAACCGCGAGGAAGCAGCGCAGCGCCTCCAAGTAGGGCTCTTCGGCATTGGTGCGATGGTGCTTTTGGTTGGGCTTGCAAGCGTGATCGGCAATCAGGCTGAGCTAACCGATGCATCCGCCGTGCCTGACGCCGCTCCAACGACAGAGCCGACCGACGCACCGCCTCAGCGGGACCCCTTGGCCGACGCAGGCGTGGTGCCTGATATACCAGCGGAGCCAAGCCCAACGCCAAGTGGCGAGGAGCCAATCCTGCCAGAACAAGGTGCAAGAAACCCGTCTGGGCCGCCAAGTGATACGCCAGCTCAATAGGCTGGGGTTACTGGCATTGAGCATTGCGGCTGCTGCTGCATGCTCGTCGCCGCAACCGGATACCTCCATTGCGACCCAAAAATGCGATCTGGCCGAGCCGCCGCCCGCTCTGGCCTTTATGACAAGCCTGCCGATTTATTGGCCCACGGATTTCTTTTCGGTCGATGTCAAAGAGACAGCGATACCATGGCAGCGTGCGGTGCTAGAGCGTTGCAATACTCTGGTTCCGATCGATACTCTGTCCAAGGACGAGGCAGGGTTTGATCCGCTTGCAGGGCATGATCGTCTCGCAATAATCCAGCCGCGCGGCCTCTCGCCACTAGACAATGTCGCGCTAGATGACTGGGTGCGCAGAGGGGGGCAATTGCTTCTCGTGCTCGATCCGATGTTGACGGGGGACTATGACTTCCCGCTGGGCGATCCGGCGCGGCCAGTTGATACAGCTTTGATCCCTCCTGTTGTGGAGCGTTGGGGTTTGGAGGTCAGTTTCGATGATGGGCAAGTGCCTGAACCGCGATCCGAAGTCATCGGCGCTGCCAGCGTCCCCGTTCTGATGGCGGGTGTAATTTCGCGACTGGAATCGACTGACAAGAGATGTGGGATATTTGGGAACGGAGTGGTCGCGAGTTGTCAGATCGGCAAGGGGTGGGTCACCATAGTCGCTGACGCTGCAGTCTTTGAACATCGGGCCGAAGGCGGGGAAAACGAAACAAGCCCATTGCTCCATCTACTGTATTACAGCTTTCAACATTACTGATCGGGAAAATTACGGGAAATCGGGTTTGAGGTCCGGTTAGGGTTAAGGACTCGGACGGAAAATCAGGGGATTCGTCCGGAATTCAGCGGTTTCTTTGGGGAATCTGCGGGATGATCGGGGTTTTCGGGCGCATTGATTGAAATGTTACAAGTCCAAAAAACTAAATAAAAACATATATTTCACACGTAATCCCTAGATTTCCCGCAAAAAGCCCTTTCCTCAGCCCTGCGTTAACGATAATACCGTCTTCCATCAAACATATCTGTTTGCTCTGCGCCACCTGTTTCGGTTGGCGCGCTGTTCCCGCTCGCGCGGTGACGGCGGCGGGGAAGTCATGTTTGAAATGAAGGCCAGTCAGGGGATCTTCGGCTGGTCAGGGATGTTAGGGGAACGACGCAAGTGTCTGCGTTTGAAGGATATAATGGCCAAGCTTTTTCGCCTGCGGGCGATAAAGGCCGTTTTGTCCTGCCGCCTGCATTCAGGAAAGCGGTCAAGGAAAGTGGTGAGGGCAAAAAGACCCTCTGCCTTGCTGTGCATGACAAATTTGACTGCCTCATAGGCTTCGGCCTTTCCCGCATTTCCGAACTTCACGCCAAGCTCGACAAGGAAGAAGAGCGCGCGATCCAAATGAAGGATCTCGATTGGGAGCGCGATGTCCGCGCCCAGCAGCTTTTCGGGTTTGAGCAATTGCCGTTCGACGACAGTGGCCGCTTTGTCATGCCAGAGCATCTCCGCGATCTCGGCAATGTCGGCGATGGCCTATATTTTCACGGGGCGGGTGAGTTTTTCTTCGTCTGGAACCCCGAAGAGTTGGGCCGGATGGATCGTTCGTTCCGCGGCGCGCAGGTGACGTGCAAGAAATTGATGGCTGAATTCGCTGCCAAGGTGAATTCGAAAGGCGGCAAGAAATGACCGAGCCTCATATCCCTGTCCTCCTCGACGAAGTGATCGCCGCGATTGATCCGCGCGCTGGTCTATCTGTGGTTGACGCGACTTTTGGTGCGGGCGGCTATACCGCTGCGCTGCTTTCCGGCGGCGCGCGTGTTTACGCATTTGACCGCGATCCCAACGCGATCCGTGACGGCGCTGCAATGGTTACAGATCACGGCGGCCAGCTTTCGCTGCATCAGGAACGTTTTTCCGAAATGCGCGTCGAACTAGACCGGATCGGTGTCGAGCAAGTCGATGCTGTGGTGATGGATATCGGCGTATCATCGATGCAGCTTGATCAGGGTGAACGCGGCTTTGCGTTCTCCAATGATGGGCCGCTCGATATGCGGATGAGCCAGTCCGGCGAAACCGCGGCTGATTTCCTGAACACGGCAGACGAAGCGGCCATCGCTGATGTGCTCTACGAATATGGCGAAGAACGCCAATCTCGTCGGGTCGCCCGCGCGATTGTGGCAGCGCGTCCGCTTGAGACAACGGGCGAGCTTGCCCGCGTGGTCCGCCGCGCGTTGGGGCATAAGCCGCACGACAAGAAAGACCCTGCGACACGCACGTTTCAGGCCGTTCGTATTCACGTGAATGACGAGCTTGGCGAATTGCGCGCAGGTTTGGCAGCGGCCGAAGCCATACTGAAAGATGGCGGCGTTTTGGCTGTTGTCAGCTTTCACAGTCTCGAAGATCGCATCGTCAAACGCTTCCTGAAAGAAGCATCCGGCGCAGGCCGCGCGGTATCACGGCACTTGCCCGGCGAGATCCCCGGCCCTGATCCGGTGTTCGTAAAAGTATCCAAAGCGATCCGGCCATCCGAGGCCGAGATAGAGCGCAATCCGCGCTCCCGCTCATCAACATTGCGCCATGCAATCCGCACGGCGGCGCCAGCAAGGGAGGCTGCACTATGATCGTAACAAACAATCAGATGCGCTCGCTTGGTTGGGCCATTTTGCTGGCTTTGTGCCTTGGCATGTTCGTGGTGCTCAGCCTGCGGGTGCACGCTGTTAGCAGTGAAGTGCAGCTGGCGGAGCGCAAAATTGTCGCTTTGAAGCGCGAAACGCTGCTTCTCGAAACAGAATTTCAGACCCGCGCGAACCAGCGTCAATTGGCCAACTGGAATTCTGTCGAGTTTGGCTTTGAGGCGCCGCGCGCTGATCAATATTTCGACAATGAACGCCAGCTCGCAAGCCTTGGTCAGCCGCGCAGCCCCGATGCGCCTAGTCCGATCCGCGTTGCACGCGCCGACACAGGGAGCGCGAATGGCGCGCCGCCCGAAAAACGCGAAATGGTTTCTCCGTTGACCGGCGAAGCGATCACTTTGGCATCTGCAGCCGTAGAGGCGGATGGCGGCGCTGTATTTGCCGATGCATTTGGCGACTTTTTAATCGATGCCTCCCCGATCCGCGCGGCCAACGCGCAGACAGCGGCAGGCGAGGCCGCGTCCGGTCTGGCTCAGGAAATGGCCGGGGGCACGGAATGAACGCGTTTAGCCCTCAGCTTGGGCTGGATTTAGGTGGCGGAGCCTTCCTAGAACCCGATCTGAAATCCGACCGCGAACGTGTCTCAAACGGCCCAGCCCTTCCGGCGGGCCGTATCCAATTGGTGCATCTGCGTTTCCAATCGGTCCTGACTGCGCGGATGCGAGTGTTCCTGATTGCTGCAGTTTTCGCCGCAGTTGCTCTGGCGGCGATCATTCGGATTGTATGGCTTGGTTTTGCTGGACATGCGCCCAGCCAGTCGAGCCTGGCGGATCAATTGTTGCCGCCGCGCGGAGAGATCATCGATCGCAATGGCGCTCCGCTTGCGCGTGCCTTTCCGGCATACGCGCTTTGGTATGATCCAAAGGCGATGGGCGATGGCGGTCAGCCGCTGGTGCGGGAGCCGGCGCAAGTGGCAGCCGATCTGAAATCGATTTTCCCCGATATGGATGAGGCAAAGACGGCGCTTCAGCTTGCCTCTGGCCGCTCCGGTTATTTGCGCCGCCGCGTTTTGCCCGAAGACGCGAACCGCGTGTTCGAAATGGGCGAGATTGCGCTGCAATTCCCGCAAGAAACCGATCGTCACTATCCGCAAGGGTCACTGGCGGCTCACATCCTTGGCTATACGGTCGAGCAGCAAGGCGGCAAATTGGGCATGGAGCAGGTGCTTGAAGAGCGCCTTGCTGATCCAGAACTGCGCGGCGAGCCAGTCGCGCTTTCCATTGACGTCCGTGTTCAGGGCGCGCTCGAGGATGAGCTTCGCAGCGGCATGCTGGCAACCAACGCTTTGGGCGCAGCAGGCGTGGTGCTGGATGTCGACACTGGCGAGATCATGGCGATGGCATCGCTGCCAGAATTCGACCCCAACATTGTTGGCGCGGATGGCGCGCCCAACGTGTTCAACCGCGCGACCAACGGAACTTACGAACTGGGTTCGACTTTCAAGCCGTTGACGGTTGCGGCCGCAATTGACGCGGGTGTTGTGCGCGATCTCAGCAAGAACTGGAACGCGCGTCCCGTGGAAGTCGGCAAGCGGACGATCCGTGATCTAAAGCCCAAAGGTGACGTGCTCAACGTGCCTCAGGCGCTCGTCTATTCATCCAACACAGTCACTGCGCGGATCGCGGATGAGCTGGGCTCGAAACGGGTCCAGCAAATGCTGGTCGATCTCAACATGAACAACCGTCCGATTACAGAGCTGCCAGCGCGCGGAAAACCGCAATGGCCGCGCGATCCGGATAACCGCCACACCAATATGGTGATCGGCTATGGTCACTCGCTCGCTGTAACCCCGCTGCACCTCGCCAATGCTTATGCGGCGATGGTAAATGGCGGTATCTGGCGCCCTTCGACTCTGCACAAGCTGGCGCCGGAGGATGTGCCGCGCGGCAAACGTGTGTTCAAGGCATCGACTTCTGCGCGCATGCGGCAGATGCTGCGGATGATTTCGATCTACGGCACAGGCCGCAGCGCCGATGCGCCGGGATACCGTGTCGGGGGCAAAACCGGTTCTGCGGAAAAACCGAATGCACGCGGCGGCTATAGCCAGCGTAAGATTATCTCTACCTTTGCAGCGGCATTCCCGATGGACCGCCCGCGTTATGTCATTGTCACTATGATTGACGAGCCTCGCGGAACGCGGGCCAGCTCTTTTCAGCGGACAGCGGCGTTTAACGCAGCGCCTGTCGTTGGCCGCCTTGTGCCGCGTATCGGGCCGATGTTGGGCGTGCGGCCTGATGCCAATCGCGACGTTGATATTTCCGACCTTCGCTATCTGGTTGAGGGGCGCAAATGAAGCTATCCTCCCTGATCGAACGCGCCGGAATTGCCGGTGTCGAAGCCGGTGACGCACGCGTGACCGGCTTTGCCATTGATCACCGCAAGATCGCGCCAGGCACGGTTTTCGGCGCGTTTCAGGGTGCACAGTTCAATGCCGAGGATTTCATTCCGGCTGCCATCGAAGCCGGCGCGGTCGCTATTGTCGCGCGCGCCGAAGTCAAAGTCGAAGGCGCGCTGCATATTGCGAGCGACGAACCGCGTCAGACCTTCGCCAATCTCGCCGCCCAATTCTTCACTCCAGTGCCGCAAACCGTCATTGCGGTAACGGGCACGAACGGCAAGACTTCTACGGCTGAAATGACTCGCCAAATCTGGCGCATGTGCGGTGAGCGCGCAGCCAGCATTGGAACTCTCGGCGTAACAACGCCCGATGGCAGCGTATCAACGGGCCTGACTACGCCGGACATCGTCACGTTCCTATCGAATATGAGTGGGTTGGCGCGCGAAGGCGTGACCCATGTCGCATACGAAGCATCCAGCCACGGCCTGTCCCAGTTTCGCAATGAAGGGCTGCGCGTGAGTGCTGGAGCGTTCACAAATTTCAGCCGCGACCATCTCGATTATCACGGGACAATGGATGAATATTTCGCGGCAAAAATGCGCCTGTTTGACGAGGTTGTCGAAGACGGTGCGCCAGCAATTATCTGGAGCGGCGCAGACAATAGCGAGTGGACCCGCCGCGCTATTGAGCATGCTGACAAGCGAGGCTTGAAGGTGCTTACAGTTGGCGAGGAAGGCGAGTTCCTGCGTCTTGCCGCCCGCGAGGCAAGCCAGCTTGGCCAAACGCTGACGATTGAACATGACGGTGATACGCGCACCGTGAAACTGCCGCTGATTGGCGCTTATCAA
The DNA here is from genome assembly GCF_947497915.1 of uncultured Erythrobacter sp. GTDB lineage: Bacteria > Pseudomonadota > Alphaproteobacteria > Sphingomonadales > Sphingomonadaceae > Erythrobacter. The sequence goes on from NZ_CANMIJ010000001.1 coordinate 510,100, forward strand.
ACCGCAAACGCATTGGTTTCCGCTGCGCTTGCTTTGGCAACCGGTGCTGACAAGTCTCAAGTTTTTGACGCGATTGGCCGATTGCAGCCGGTTCGCGGACGGCTGGAACGTGCCGTCATTACGGCCAGCGGGGCGCCTGTTTATGTCGATTATGCTCACACGCCGGACGCACTTGAAGCAGCGATTATCGCGCTTCGTCCTCATGTTGATGGAGCGAAAGGCGGCAAGCTGATCGCCGTCTTCGGCGCAGGTGGAGACCGGGACACAGGCAAGCGCGCACCAATGGGCGCAGCGGCTTCAAAACACGCTGATGCAGTGATCGTTACAGACGACAATCCGCGCGGCGAAGACGCAGCGAGCATCCGCGCAGACGTTCTGTCAGGCGCAGATGCCAATGCCCGCGAAGTGGGCGGTAGACGCGAAGCAATTGCAGCCGCCATCGCCGTGTGCGGGGCGCACGACATCATACTCATCGCAGGCAAGGGCCACGAAGAAGGCCAAATAATCGGGTCGGGAGAGACTATGCGGGTATTGCCGTTTAACGACGTTCAGGTTGCGCGTGAATGCGCGGCGGAGATGGCAGCATGAGCGCCGTCCACGCAATGCTTCGGGCATGGCCGGTCAATCCGCGCGACACATTGCCGCTCGCGCTGTGGGATTCCGTTGCCATTGCTGCTGCAACAGGCGGCACCTCAAGCCATGCATTCCAGGCTTCCGGCGTGGAGATGGATTCCCGAGATGTGCGCCCCGGCGATTTGTTCGTCGCCCTCAAAGGTGAAGCGATGGATGGTCACAAGTTCATTGCAGCCGCCTTTGCCAAAGGCGCGGTTGCAGCGATTGTCGATCGCCCGGTCGATTTCCCGCACGTGTTGGTGAAAGACACTACCAAAGCTCTGCTCGATCTTGCGAATGCTGCGCGTAAACGGTGCGAAGGCGTCCGTATTGCTGTGACCGGATCTGTTGGCAAAACTGGCGTCAAAGAGGCCATTTTTAACAGTCTAGACCGCGCAAGCCGCGGCGCGGCGCATCGCAGCGTGCGCAGTTACAACAACCACGTTGGCGTTCCGCTAAGTCTTGCACGCCTGCCAGCACGCGCTGAATACGGCGTGTTCGAAATGGGCATGAACCACGCGGGCGAAATCGCACCGCTTGCCGATCATGTTCGCCCGAACGTCGCCGTCATCACCACAATCGCGCCCGCGCACATCGAAAACCTCGGTTCAATGGAAGCGATTGCCGATGAGAAAGCGCAGATCTTCACCGGTCTTGCAGAGGGCGGTACCGCAGTAATTCCTGCGGATAGCGAATACACGCCGCGAATGGTCGAGCATGCCCATAAACTGGGCGTGAAAGTGATCACCTTTGGACGTAGCGCAGATGCCGATGTCCGTTTGCTTGATGCGATTCCCAGCGCGAATGGCGGATCGCTCGTCACAGCGGATTTGGGCGACAAACGCCTTTGCTATTCCGTCGCCGAGCCGGGAGAGCACTGGATCGCCAATTCACTTGCCGTCATGGCGGCGATTCGCGCGGCTGGCGGGGATCTTGCCAGCGCAGGCCTCGCATTGGCTGAAATGGGCGGTCTGAAAGGGCGCGGCGCGCGTTTCAACATTGCAGTGCCGGGCGGCAAAGCTCTGCTCGTGGATGAAAGCTACAACGCTAACCCTGCTTCGATGCGCGCGACCTTGCGCGCGCTTGGCCAAACACCGGCTCACCGCCGCGTAACCGTGCTGGGCAGCATGATGGAACTGGGCGATTTTGGCCCTAAATTTCATCGCCAGTTGGCCGAGCCGATCATGGATGCGAAAATCGACCACGTGATCCTAGTTGGTGAGGAAATGCGCGCGCTTGCATCGGCGCTATCAGGGCAGTTGGGGAAAGCCTCCTCTGCCCCGCTTGGCATTGTTCCCAGCTTCGAGCATTGCGAAGGGGCTGCCGAAGCGATTTTGGCACTCGAAGAGTTTGGCCTTACCCACGGCGATGCTGTCCTCGTAAAGGGTTCCAATTCCGTAGGTCTCGGCAGACTGGTGACACACTTTACGAACGCTTCGGCTTGATCGCCGGGCGAGGGGTCTGAATGCTCTATCTACTCGCGGAATGGCTTAGCTTTGAAGGCGCGCTGAATCTGGTGCGCTATCAGACGTTCCGTTTCGGCGCGACGTTGATGACGGCGCTTGTCCTTGGCCTGATTATCGGCCCGCGTTTCATCAATATGCTGCGTGTGCGTCAGGGCAAAGGTCAGCCGATCCGCGAAGACGGCCCGCAAACGCACCTCGCCAAGGTTGGCACGCCGACTATGGGCGGGTTGATGATCCTTGTTTCGCTGGTGCTGTCGCTGTTGCTTTGGATGGATTTGAAGAACCCGCTGGTTTGGGCTTGTCTTGCGGTGACCATCGGTTTCGGCCTGATCGGCTTCCTCGATGACTACGATAAAGTGACCAAGAACAGCCATGCTGGGCTTTCAGGAAAGATCCGTCTGCTCGCGGAATTCGCCGTTGCCGGCGTCGCCTCTTATTTAATTGTCAGCCAGATCAACACCAATCTCTACATCCCGTTTTTCTCCGATGTCAGCATTCCTTTGGGGCCGTTTTACTATCTCTTTGCCGCCTTCGTGATTGTAGGTGCGGGCAATGCGGTGAACCTGACCGACGGGCTTGATGGCCTTGCGATCATGCCGGTGATTATCGCGGCGGGCACTTTTGCAATTATCGCCTATCTCGTCGGGCGCGTCGATTTCAGTGAATATCTCGGCATTCCGCATGTTGAGGGCGCCGGTGAGCTGGCGATATTCTCCGCTGCGATCATGGGGGCGGGTCTCGCTTTCCTATGGTTCAATGCGCCGCCTGCTGCGGTGTTTATGGGCGACACCGGATCGCTGGCTCTTGGCGGAGCTCTCGGCGCAATTGCTGTGGCAAGCCACCACGAGGTTGTGCTTGCAATCGTCGGCGGCCTGTTCGTGCTTGAAGCGGTATCTGTCATCATTCAGGTCTTTTGGTTCAAACGGACGGGCAAGCGGGTGTTCCGCATGGCCCCGATCCATCACCATTTCGAACAGCTCGGTTGGAGCGAGAGCAAAGTTGTGATCCGTTTCTGGATCATCTCGATCATCCTCGCCCTTATCGGTCTTGCCACATTGAAGTTGAGGTAACGGACAGGCGCGTGATCACTTCCCCTGCCTTTACCGGAAAACGCTATGCCGTCCTCGGTCTCGCGCGCTCCGGTGCGGCGACAGTGGAGGCATTGCTCGCAAGCGGAGCCGATGTCACCGCTTGGGACAGGCAGGATGTCGCGCGTGAACCGTTCGCGGATCGCTGCACAATTGCCGATCCGTTGGATATCGACCTAAGCGGTTTTTCAGGCGTCGTTGTGTCGCCGGGCGTCCCTCTGAATACGCATCCGATCAAGCCGCATGCTGAGAAATTCGGCGTACCTGTTATCGGTGATGTTGAGCTGTTCGCGCTGGCTCGCGGTGATCTTCACGATCATAAAGTTGTCGGCATCACGGGTACGAATGGCAAATCTACCACGACTGCATTGCTGCACCACATTCTGGAAATGGCGGGCATTCCGGCGGTTATGGGCGGCAATATTGGCGAGCCTATCCTGTCTCGTGAGCCGCTCGTGCCGAATGAGAACGGCGTCGGGGTCTATGTACTCGAACTGTCGAGCTATCAAATTGACCTCACACGCTCGCTCGCTTGCGAGGTTGCCGCGCTCACCAACATTACACCAGATCATCTCGACCGCTATGATGGTTTTGAGGATTATGCGTTCTCAAAAGGTCGTCTGTTCGCGATGCAAGGATCGGGTCAGTTTGCTGTATTCGGTTCAACCGAAGGCGCAGCGGGCGCGGTGATGATGGCAGAGCAATCGCGCCGCGCCGATGGCCGCGCCGTTGCCGCCGATCTTTGGCGCTTTGCACCCATGCAAAGCGAATGGCCAAGCCTGCAGGGCCCGCATAATCTTGAAAATGTAGCAGTCGCCGTCGCGCTCGCCGAAGAATTGGGCGTCAGCGAAGCGCAATGGCGCCATGCCTTGCCGCGTTTTCGCAACCTGCCGCACCGGATGGAGCTGGTTTGCGAAGAGGCGGGCGTCCTCTTTATCAACGATAGCAAGGCGACCAATCCGGCCTCGACTGCGCCTGCTCTTGCCGCGTTTCCCCCTGATCCCAGCATTCGCGGCGGCATCGCCCGTGTGCATTGGATTGTCGGCGGTCTCGCCAAAGAAGACGGCTTGGGCGAATGCGAAGCCATGCTTGGAAATATCGCGGCGGCATACACAGTGGGGGAAGCTGGTCCGCGCTTTGCCGAACTGCTCGAAGGCCGCGTGCCGAATGTCGAGAAATGCGAGTTGATCAGCGAGGCGGTGAGCCGCGCGCGCGAAGCCGCAATAACCGGCGATGTTGTGATGTTCTCCCCCGCCTGCGCCAGTTTTGATCAGTTTCGTGACTATGAGAAACGCGGCCAGCATTTCCGATCATTGGTCGGCGTCATTGCAGAGCACGGCGATTGCACACCAGAAGCGTATGACACGGATATCGCGTCATGAATTCGCCGGGCACCCTTTCTGCGCCGCGCGGGGAGCGCGCATTCCACGCGCCGGTTCCTTCGAACCGCAAATTTAGCGAGCATGCGCGCATCTGGTGGCGTGAGCTTGATAAATGGCTGCTGTTTATGATCCTGCTGCTGATGGCGCTGGGCACTGTTGCCGTTGCCGCGGCTGCTCCTGCTGCATCCGAGCAGTTGGGCCGGCGCGGGATCGAGGTGAGTGAATTCCACTATCTTCGCCAACATATCATGTGGCAGATAATGGGTATCGGCGGGATGATCGCGGTGTCATTCCTAGACCGCGAAACTGCGCGGCGTCTGGGCATTCTGGTCTTTGTCGGGTTTCTATTCCTGCTGTTTCTTGTTCCGCTCATCGGAGTGGAGAAGAACGGGGCACGGCGCTGGCTGGAATTCGGCATGTCGCTTCAGCCTTCGGAGTTCTTGAAGCCCGGCTTTGCGATTGTTCTCGCCTGGATACTCAGCATGAAGTTGCGCGATCAAAACTTGCCCGTGCTGACTGTTGTGACAGCGATCATGGGGTTGGTTGCAGGGCTTTTGATGCTGCAGCCGAATCTTGGCGCTACCATCCTGTTTGGCGGCGTATGGTTTGTGCTTGTCCTGCTGGCCGGCGTTTCGATCCAAAGGATTGGCGCGCTGATTGGTGCGGGGCTGGTCGCGCTTACGGCGACGTATTTCCTTTATGATAATGCGCGTTACCGGATCGATTCCTTCCTCGGCGGAGGCACTGCTTTTGATCAGGTTGATCTGGCGCAGCGCACGCTGCTCGCAGGCGGATGGACGGGCAGCGGGCTGTGGCTTGGTATTCGCAAGATGAACCTGCCGGAACCGCACACGGACTACATCTTCTCCGTCATCGGTGAGGAGTTTGGCCTGTTAATGTGCGGGCTCATAGTGTTGCTCTATCTTGCGATCATCGGGAAAGCGTTGATGCGGCTTGTCGATGAGGACAATCTGTTTGCGCTGCTTGCAGGGGCAGGCCTTGTCACCCAAATCGGGGGGCAGGCATTCATCAACATTCTGGTGAATTTGCAGCTGTTCCCGTCGAAAGGGATGACCTTGCCGCTGATCAGCTATGGCGGTTCGTCCACTTTGGCGGTGTGCTTCACAGTGGGGCTGCTGCTCGCGATAACCCGGCGCAATCCGTTTCTTGAGCGGGAAAGCACCGGGCTGAAAGATATATTCGATCGCCCCAAAAACGGGCGGAGGGAGGAACGCGCATGAACAGCGAGACACAGCAGGCAGTGCCCACCGGCGCCAGTCGGCATTTCGTCCTCGCCGCAGGGGGAACGGGCGGCCATTTGATCCCGGCCTTTGCGCTCGCCACGGAGCTTGAGGCGCGGGGCCACCATGTTGCTTTGATCACCGATGATCGCGGGGCCAATATCCCGGGTAAGCCGGACAGTTTGACGGCGCACGTTTTGCCAGCGGGCCGGTTTGGTAAGAACCCGCTCAACTGGTTCAAAGGTGCGCGCGCTGTCCTTGAAGGGCGCAATATGGCGCTGCGCCTGTTTGAAAGTTTTGAACCCAGCGCAGTGATCGGTTTTGGCGGCTATCCCGCTTTGCCCGCACTCCTCGCCGCAACATCCGCAGGCGTGCCCAGCGTCGTTCATGAACAGAATGCGGTTCTAGGCCGTGTGAACCGCCTGCTCGCTGGACGGGTGGATGCGATTGCGACATCTTATTCCCAAGTCGAACGGCTGAAACCGAAATACCTCAACAAAACGCATCTGGTCGGCAACCCTGTACGCGAAGAGGTTCTGGCTTTGCGCGATCAGGAATTCCCTCCCTTTACCGAAGATGGCTTGCTTCGCGTTTTGGTGACCGGCGGCAGTCAGGGCGCGAGCATCCTTTCCGACGTTGTGCCTGACGGGCTCTCGATGCTTCCCGATGGATTGCGCGCGCGCCTGCAAGTAACTCAGCAATGCCGCAGCGAAGATGTGGACCGCGTGCGAGAACGCTATGCAAATCACGATATTCCGGCAGAACTCGGCACCTATTTCGAAGACATGCATGAACGCCTTGCCGATACCCATCTGTTTATCGGGCGGGCAGGCGCGTCGACTATTGCCGAGTTAACGGCAGTGGGCAGGCCGGGTATCCTTGTGCCCTTGCCGATTGCGACGGACGATCATCAGGCTGTGAACACCCGCGATGTTGTGAAAGCGGGTGGGGCGCGGATGATCCGCCAGAACAGCTTCACACCTAAAGAGCTGGCCAAGCAAATCCAGGCAATGGCGCAGAATCCATCGAGCCTCGCCAATGCGGCGCATGGCGCGTGGAATTGCGGCTATCCCAACGCCGCGAAAGACCTCGCCGATTTGGTTGATAGCATGGCGGGTATCGATTTGATGGATGTCGTTCGCGTCGGTGATGCAAAACCGCGCGCTGCGAAAACTGCGACACAAACCCAGCCTGCGACCCGCGATGCGTCCAAGAAAGACGTTGCTGCATGAAGGGTGTCGGCACAGACATTGGCACGATCCATTTCGTCGGCATCGGCGGCATCGGCATGTCCGGTATTGCCGAGGTGATGGCGAACTTAGGCTATTCAGTGCAGGGTAGCGACATCAAGGAAAGCCCCGTTGTCGATCGATTGCGCGGGCGCGGCGTGAAAATCGCTATCGGCCATGCTGCCGATAATGTTGAAGGTGCGGCCGTAGTGGTAACCTCAACAGCCGTGCGGCGAACCAATCCCGAAGTCGCGTATGCGCTAGAAAACCGCATTCCCGTGGTGCGCCGCGCCGAAATGCTGGCTGAGCTCATGCGCCTGAAATCAACCGTCGCAGTTGCTGGAACGCACGGAAAGACCACCACGACGAGTATGATTGCCGCCCTTCTGGATGCAGGCAAGATCGATCCGACCGTTATCAATGGTGGTATTATCGAACAATATGGCTCCAACGCGCGCCTTGGCGACAGCGATTGGATGGTTGTCGAAGCGGATGAAAGCGATGGCAGCTTCCTGCGGCTCGACGGGACGATTGCGGTGGTTACCAATATCGACCCAGAGCACCTCGATCATTACGGCGATTTTGACGGTGTCAAAAAGGCGTTTGTCGAGTTCATTCACAACGTTCCGTTCTATGGCGCGGCGATCCTGTGCGTCGACCATCCTGAAGTTCAGGCGGTGATCGGCAATGTGCGCGACCGTAAGGTTGTGACCTACGGCTTCTCACTGCAGGCCGACATTTGCGGCGTGAACATCCGTGCGATTGATGGCGGGAATACGTTTGATGTGATCGTGCGTCAGCGCGGCGAAGAGGATCGCCGGATCGAAGGCGTTCACCTCCCCATGCCGGGCCGGCACAACGTGCAGAATGCGCTCGCCGCGATTGCCGTCGCGGTTGAGATGGGTTGCCCGGATGACATTATTTGCACCGGCTTCGGCGCGTTTGGCGGTGTGCGCCGCCGCTTTACCAAAGCGGGCACTGTTCCATTCGATACAGGCGCAGCCGTTGTTATCGACGATTACGCCCACCACCCGGTCGAGATTAAAGCCGTGCTTGGCGCGGCGCGCGAACAGGTCGACGCCGCCGGCATCGGTGGCCGCGTGATCGCTGTTGCCCAGCCGCACCGCTACACACGGCTCAATGATCTGATGGATGACTTCCAATCGTGCTTTAACGATGCCGATAGTGTCTATGTCACGCCAGTTTACGAAGCAGGCGAAGACCCGATTGAGGGCGCAGATTCCGCAGCTTTGGTTGCTGGCCTAAAATCGCGCGGGCATCGCAGCGCGGCTGTGATCGAAGACGAAAATGCGCTGGCAGGAGCACTGGCCGCAGATATCACCGCCGGTGACATCATCGTATGCCTCGGCGCGGGGGATATCACCCGCTGGGCGGCTGGTCTCGCACCCGCGATTGAATCAAAGCGGGGGTCATGACGATGCAACAACCCGATGACTGGCTTGACCGTGATGATGGCTCCGCTCCTAATTGCGCAATCGAAGGCGGCGCGAGCGCGCCTGTGCCTGTCGAAGGCATTCGCGGCACTCTGACCTGTGAGGCTCCGCTCGATAAATTTGTCTGGTTCAAAAGCGGCGGCAAAGCCGACTGGCTGTTTGAACCTGCCGATATCGAAGACCTGAAATTCTTCTGCGAGCATCTCGACGGATCCATGCCGATTATGGCACTGGGTGTGGGATCAAACATGATCATCCGTGATGGCGGCGTACCCGGCATTGTCATCAAGCTTGGCAAGCCGTTTATGGACATCGAAATTACCGGCGACACCACTTTGCAAGCGGGCTCAGCCGCTCCGGTCAGCATTGTGTCACGCCGCGCGGCGAAAGCGGGCATTGACGGTCTTGCATTCTTCACCGGCATTCCGGGATCGGTTGGCGGCGTTACTCGCATGAATGGCGGCTGTTACGGGCGCGAAACATGCGATGTGCTGACAGAGTGCGATGTCATTCTGCCCGATGGCCAATTTGTGACTCTTTCGAACAGCGACCTGCAATACAGCTACCGCCACTCGGCCTTGCCTGATGGCGCGATTGTCGTTGCAGCCCGTTTCGAAGGTTTCCTTGGCGATCCTGATACGATCAAGGCCGAGATGGACCGCATTTCGAGCGAGCGCAAAGATTCGCAACCCATTGGCAGCCGTACAGGCGGGTCCACTTTCAAAAACCCTCCCGGCCATAGCAGCTGGAAATTGATCGACGATGCCGGGCTGCGCGGATTTAAGCATGGCGGCGCGCAGGTTTCTGAAAAGCACTGCAATTTCCTGATCAACACAGGTGATGCGACCAGCACCGAGATCGAAGAGTTGGGCGAAATTGTTCGCGAGAAGGTCTACGCCAATTCGGGTATTCAGCTCGAATGGGAGATCAAGCGGGTTGGGCGGCCATAAGGATATGGGCGTGACCGAACCTCTCCACGTCGCCGTTCTGATGGGCGGTTGGGCGAATGAGCGTGAAGTGTCGTTGATGAGCGGCGCAGGCGTGGCCGATGCGTTGGAAAGCAAGGGGCACCGCGTGACCGAAATCGACATGGGCCGCGACGTGGCTCATAAGATTGCCGAAGCTGCGCCAGACGTGGTGTTCAACGCGCTGCACGGCGTTCCCGGTGAAGACGGAACGGTTCAGGGCATGCTCGATCTGATGGGCGTTCCCTACACCCATTCAGGCGTCGCAACGTCTGTGATTGCGATCGACAAACAGCTCACCAAACAAGCGCTAGTCCCGCATGGTATCCCGATGCCGGGTGGCCGTATTGTCGCTTCGAATGAACTGTTCGAGCGCGATCCTCTTCCACGCCCATATGTTTTAAAACCGGTCAACGAAGGCTCTTCTGTAGGCGTTGCGATTGTCACCGAAGACAGCAATGTCGGCAATCCTATTGGCCGGAACGCAAAGGGACCATGGCAAGATTTTGACGAGCTTCTTGCGGAACCTTTCATCAAGGGCCGCGAGCTGACAACCGCCGTGATCGATGGCCCGGATGGTCCGCGCGCGCTTGGCGTAACAGAGTTGATCATCGAAACCGGCTTTTACGATTACGAGCACAAATACACCGAGGGCCGCACTCAGCATGTTTGCCCGGCGGCAATTCCGTCGGAAATCGCTGCCTTGTGCGAGGATTACGCAATCCGCGCGCACAAAGTGCTCGGTTGCCACGGGACAAGTCGTACCGATTATCGCTGGGACGATGAAGCGGGCGAAGAGGGCCTGTTCGTGCTTGAAACCAACACGCAGCCGGGCATGACTCCGCTGAGCCTCGTGCCAGAACAAGCGCGCCATGCGGGTATTGATTACCCCGAATTGTGCGACATGATTGTGCGCGAAGCGATGCGAGTTCACGGCGCACAGAAAACGGAGAGCGCCCATGGCTAAAATCAAGCGTTCAAGTGGGAAAGGCGTTCGCCGCGCGGCGAAGTCGCAAAGCCGCGCCGCCGGCGCTCGCCGCGCGAAAGCCAAGACAAGCGGCATTGTCGATAGCGCAATGGGCATCCTACCTTTCACAGAAGAGCAATGGAGCCGAATCTGGCTCGCGATTATCATTGGCGGCGCCGTTGCGCTTGCATGGGTGATCGCCAACCTAGCGGGCGTTCCGACGATGGCGCAGGCGCAAGTCGCTCAGGTCGCAGCGGATGCCGGTTTTGAAGTCAAACAGGTGCGCGTCACCGGCACAAACCGGATGGATGAGCGTGAGGTTTATGCCCGCGCATTGGCCCGCCGCGATCAGCCAATGCCGCAGGTCGATTTGGAGCAGTTGCGCACGGATTTGATGGACCTTCCTTGGGTCGCCGATGCGCGGGTTTCCGTCCAGCTTCCCGATACGCTAGCCATCGATATCGTAGAGCGTGAACCGCATGCTGTGCTGGAAAAGCCGGACCGGTTGGTTCTGATTGACGCGGAAGGGCATGAACTAGCCCCCGTCGCCGCAGACAAAGTCGAAGGCCAGCTGCGTATTTCCGGCCCGGGTTCGGCCAAGCAGGTCGGCAATCTTGATCGCTTGCTCGTGGCGGCGCCCGCGCTTCAACCTCAGGTGAAAGGCGCGGAATGGATCGGCAATCGGCGCTGGAATGTGACATTCAAAACCGATCAGGTTCTGGCCCTACCCGAAGGGGAGGACGATGCCGCGTCCGCGCTCGTGAAATTTGCACGGATGGATGGCCAAAACCGTTTGCTAGGCGGCAAAGTCACCAGTTTTGATATGCGCGATCCGCCGCGGATTTATATGCGCGTGCCGGGCCGTTCTGAAGACATGCCTCTGATCGCCGGAAAAGCACCATGAGCGCTTCTGCCAAAACCAAAATGAGTGCACCGCGCGCACGTCTCGCCAAAGTATTCGGCGCGGTCAACATCGGATCATTCCGCATCTCTGCGATGATCATGGGTGAGACTGAAACAGGCGATCTGCTTGTGCTGGGATCGGGCCACCGCGCCAGCCAAGGCATCAAGCGTGGCTATGTCACCGACATGAAAGCCGCGACCTACGCCATTCGCGATGCTGTCGAACGCGCCGAAAAGAACGCCGGGCAGAGCGTCCAGAGCGTCTGGATCGCATGTGCGGGAGCGGGACTGAAAAGCCGCGTATCCAAGGTTGAAATTGAGATCGGCGGCCGCCGGATCGAAGAAGATGATGTCGAGCACCTGCTTGTTGCGGCGCGCGATATGATCCAGCCTGACGGCCGGACAGTTCTGCATGCGCAGCCCGCGCATTACACGCTGGATGGCGCGCACGGTGTTGCCAATCCGCGCAATCTTCATGCCGAAAGGCTGGGCGTTGACGTGCATGTCATGCTGGCTGACGGCGCTCCGGTGCGCAATCTGATGGAGGCTGTGCAAAGTGCCCACCTCGAAGTCGAAGGCGTAGTCGCCGCGCCATTGGCATCGGGATATGCCTGTCTTTCCATCGAAGAACGCGAATTGGGTGTCGCTTTGGTCGAAATTGGTGCCGACGTAACAAATGTTTCTGTGTTCGCTGGCGGTATGCTTTTGGGGCTGCGCGCGATCCCGATGGGGTCGGGCGAGATCACCGATGCAATCGCCAGCGCTTTTGGCATCCGGCGTTTTCAGGCAGAACGGCTGAAATGCGTATCGGGGTCGGCCATCGCGAGCCCGTCTGATCACCGTGAGATGATCCCTGTAAACGGCCCGAACGATGGCTGGGACGAGGAAGCATCTGGCCCAGTCGCACGCGGGGCGGACGAGAAAAACCGTATCGCGCGGGCCGAACTGGTTTCGGTGGTGACACAGCAACTCTCGCAATTGACGCGCGAAATTGGTAAGGCACTCAAAGAGATGGGCTTTTCTGGATCGCGCGCAGGGCAAGTTGTGCTCACAGGCGGCGGCGCAGAACTCGCCGGTCTCGCTGAATTCACGCAAAGCGCGCTGGGTATGCCGGTGCGCATAGGCCGCGCGCCGTCGCTGACGGGATTGCCGGAAGCGCATTCGACGCCGGGTTTTGCGACGCTGGCGGGACTGTGCCTTTACGCTGCCGATGATCCGATCGACATACGTGCCATCGGATCACGTCACCGCGAGGTACATGGCGGGACTGGCGGTATCGTCGGAGCCGCTGGCTTCTCGAGGCTGTTTCGCGCGCTGAAAGAGTATTTCTGAGGTAACGCGAGATTTTAACGCGGTACTGCGAGACGTATGAGGGTTAATAAGCCGCTGTGGATAAGGATTTCTGCGGTATAACGGGCTTGTAGTGATTATGGCACAAGCGATCCTGAGTAGAAAAGCACGACTAAGGCGGAAAATATAACAGGGACGCCCGTCTGCTTAGAGGAAGATTAAAATGAGCATCAATATCGGACCAGCAGCGACTGACGATCTGCGCCCACGCATTACCGTAATCGGTGTCGGCGGGGCGGGCGGCAACGCCATCGCCAATATGATTGAATCCGAAATCGAAGGCGTTGAGTTCGTGGTTGCTAACACCGACGCACAAGCGCTTAGCAGCAGCCCTGCCGAAAAGCGGATCCAGATCGGCCCGGATATCACCGGCGGTCTTGGCGCAGGCGCGCGTCCCGAAGTGGGTAAAGCAGCAGCCGAAGAAACTGTGACGGAGATCGAAGAAGCGCTGGAAGGCGTGAACATGGTCTTCATCGCAGCCGGGATGGGCGGCGGCACCGGCACCGGTGCAGCGCCCGTTATCGCCGAAGCCGCTCGCCGCAAAGGCGTGCTGACAGTTGGCGTCGTGACCAAGCCGTTCCTGTTCGAAGGCACACGCCGGATGCGCGCAGCCGAGGCTGGCATCGCAGAGCTTCAGCAATGCGTTGACACTCTGATCGTCATTCCGAACCAGAACCTGTTCTTGATAGCGAAAGCCGAAACGACTTTCAAAGAAGCGTTCCAGCTCGCCGATGAAGTCTTGCAGCAAGGCGTTCGTTCCATCACCGATCTGATGGTGATGCCGGGCCTTATCAACCTCGATTTTGCCGATGTTCGCTCTGTGATGAGTGAAATGGGCAAAGCGATGATGGGTACAGGCGAGGGCGAGGGTGAGACCCGCGCGCTCGACGCTGCTGAACAAGCCATCGCGAACCCGCTTCTCGACGGTGTCAGCATGCAAGGTGCCAAAGGCGTGATCATCTCGATCATCGGCGGCGAAGACATGAAACTGCTCGAAGTGGATGAGGCAGCGAACCACATTCGCGAACTCGTCGATGAAGACGCCAACATCATTTGGGGCAGCGCATTCAACCCTGACCTCGACGGCAAGATCCGCGTATCTGTCGTCGCAACCGGTATTGAGCCGGGCGCGGCCGGACATGCCGAGCATTCGACGCCAGTATCGTTGTCGAGCTCACGCGCGCCGAAGCGACCTGTTCTCGAATTGCCGGGCGAAGACGAGATAACCGAAGAGCCTGCAGCTGAAGAAGCGCATGAAGAAGAGCCGCTGACTTTGACTGCGCCGGAACTGCCAACGTTCGACGCCGAACCAGAAGCAGAGCCGGAATTTGAGCCTGAGCTTGAGGCAGAAGAGCCAGAAGAGGCCGCTGGTGAAGCCGAACCGTTCGATCTGAGCGGCATGCAAGCTGGCGACGATATGGGCGTGACCGAAGAAGGTGATGATGTTGACGGTATCGTCGATCCGCTTGCCGGATTGCGCGATGTCGAAGAAGAACCGTATGATCTTTCAACTGCTGAAGACGCAGAACTCGTCGAACCGGCTGACGATAGCCATTACGGTGCTGACGAGACAGACGGATTTGGCAGCGGTTCGGATGAGCAGACGCTCGATCTGACCGATGATCAATCGGACGCGGGCGAAGCTGACGGCAACGAAGACATTCTTGCCGATGCAGACCGTCTTGCTGAAGAGAATAAACCTGTCGAGGCACGAGGCAGCGGGAGCCGCCGTCGCGGAATTCTTGGCAGCGGCGCTGATGAGGCGGGCGATGGCAGCGAAGAGCCTTCGCAGCCTGCGAGCGGCGCAAGCGGTGGAAGCACATTGTTTGAGCGCATGGCGAACCTGTCGCGCAGCGGCTCTGACGACAAAGAAGATGATGAGGATGGCGATGACGATGCTCCCGCACTCAGCATTCCGCGTTTCCTTGGACGCCAGAACAACCAATAAAGGTGATACGCGGCAGCAGGATTTATCTCCCGCTGCCGCGCACTTATTCAGTGCGGGGGTCGCTTTGCCTTGAACGCAAGCCCGTTCGCCCCGCGTTCACCACATGAGGGCTATTCGCAGGCCATGTTTCGACTAGCTGACAATGCGATGATGCTTATTCTTTCAAAAACACTGCCCGCAATTACGCTCTCTCTCGCCATCGGGGCTGTCGCCGCGACCGCGCCTGCCTCTGCCCAAGGCTCGACTTCCCGCGAAATTGTTCAGGCGCTCCCTTCGAAAGACGTGCAGCGCCTTAACCGCGCGCTATTGCGCCTGGCCAAGCGGCCCGAGAATGTCGGTGCTTTGATCGAGGCAGCGCAGGCTTCATCCAATGTCGGCGACCTTGATGCGGCGATGGGCTTTTATCGCCGGGCGGACGACCTTTCGCCCAACAATGCCGAAGTGAAGCTTGGCATGGCCGAAGTGTACCTCAAATCTGGGCGCCCCGTCGATGCATTACCGCTATTCAATGCTGCGCAAAGCGCTGGGGCTGACGCCAAGGACTTGCTGAGTGACCGTGCGCTTGCTTTCGATATGGTAGGTGACAATGCGAGCGCGCAAGCGGCGCATCTGCGCGCCGTATCGCTCAATCCGAAAGACAATGAAACAAAGCGCAGGCTCGCGATCAGTTACGCGGTGTCTGGAAACCGCGCTGGATTTGAAGACATCCTGCGGCCTATGCTCGACCGCCGCGACTTCGCGTCATTCCGCACCCGCGCGTTCGGCCTCGCGATAATGGGTGAGCAAGACCGTGCTTCCGCCATCGTCGACGCCGTCATGCCGCGCGATCTGGCTGGACGGATTAACCCCTATCTCGCCTTTATGCCGCGCCTGACGAAATCTCAGCAAGCGGCGGCTGCCAATCTTGGTATATTCCCGCAAGCCGCCGATATTGGCCGAGATGATCCGGCGATCGCTGCATATACCGGCGGTGCGACATCCAGCGATGCTGTCACTGCGAGCAGAGCAGGGAGCCGTTTGGAGCCAGCCGGAGAGCCGCTTGGCACCCGCGCGGCGAGCGTAGCCGAAACGGCTCAGGCGGATCAAAAGCCCGGTTTCGATTTGGCCCGTGTTACGACCGAAGAGGTCAATGCACCAGCAACTCCAGCACCCAAATCTGCAAGCGTTGCCGATGCTTTCGCGGATTTTGGCGGTGGAGCCTTGCCTCAAACCACGACAGTCGGAGACGCCGTCGATCTTGCCGCGATCGAAGTCCCGCGTGAGAGCCAGCCTGAACCAAAGGCGGGAACGCCGAAAGAGCCACAACATCCGAGCCGAATTTGGGTTCAACTTGCCACAGGGCGAGATGTCTCAGCACTCAAGTTTGATTGGCGGCGATTCAGCCGCAAGGCGCCCGGCGTGCTGGACGACTTTGCCCCGCATGTGACGCCATGGGGTCAAGCAAACCGCTTGCTAGCAGGCCCAGTTAGCTCACGCGGTGAAGCGCGAGACCTTATGAATGCGCTGAAAGAGAAGGGGATCGACACGTTCCGCTTCACCAGCCCAGAAGGCACTGAAATTAAAGAGTTAAAGTAACTCTTTCATCTCATCCCCGCCTTTCTGTGCACAAGGTTTGAACAGCGCAAATCGGTTCTCCCCAGCCGCCCGCTATCTGCGGATTGCCAATCGATGGGCAGTGCAGGCATCTCTGCAGTCAATGTTACAGATTGCCCCAATTCAATGAGACCGCAGGCGCAAGAAATTGCCGCGCAAGATGATGCCGCTCCGGTCGATATGCTCTCCGCCTTGTTTGAGGCACGCGGGTGGAGCTGTGAGGTCATGTCGGATGACGAGATGAGCGGAGAGGTTCAGGGGAGCTGGGCCAAGTATAAGCTTAATGCCATCTGGCGTCCGCAGGACAATGTCCTCCAATTTTTATGCCTGCCAGACATTCGAGTGTCGGACGAAAAGAAGCAGCGCGCTCATGAGCTCCTAACGCTTATCAACGAGCAGATGTGGCTGGGCCATTTCGATATTTGGTCGAACGGTGATGTGCTGCTGTATCGACACGGAGCAATGCTGGGCGATGATGGCATGTTGAGCCTGACGCAGGCGCAGTCTCTGGTCGAAAACGCGATCGACGAATGTGACCGTTTTTATCCCGCGTTCCAGTTTGTGCTTTGGGGTGACAAGACCCCGCGTGAGGCTTTGGATGCGGCAATGGTTGACGCGGCGGGTGAAGCATAACCATTTGGGGTGCATGAACGCATCAACGTAAGGGTGGTTTGCGATGTCTGGTATCAAACAACTTCTCATCATCGGCTACGGCAATATGAGCGGTGCAATGCTCGCAGGGTGGCTGGCCGCAGGCGAGCCGCCAGAGCGTTTCGCGATCCTCAACCGGACATTGAAACCTGGGCCAGAGGGTGTGGCGGTTTACCGCGATATTGACGAAGCGGTGCATGCTGGTTCGCATGATGCGGTGATGCTAGGCTTTAAGCCTCAACAGCTCGGCGATGTTGCGCCGGATTTGCAGGGGCTAACGGGCAAAGGTGTGGGGGTTTACTCGTTGCTAGCGGGGCTATCACTGGCTCAATTGAAACACGCGTTTCCAGACGCTGATGCGCATGTTCGGGTCATGCCGAACCTAGCATCACGGATCAACAGATCGCCGATCATCCTGCTAGAAGACGGCTTGAGCGCCGATTTGCATGGTGAAGTGTCGGATTTCTTCGATACTCTGGGCACTGCTGTCTGGCTTAATGCGGAGGACAGATTCGATCTCGCCACGGCTCTCGCCGGTTCTGGGCCCGGCTTTGTGTACCGATTTATTGACGCGCTGGCCGGAGCAGCGAGTGAACTTGGCCTTGAAAAGGATCAGGCGCAGGCTTTAGCAGCCTCGATGGTGGACGGGGCATCTTCGCTGGCTGCGGGTGAGACAATCTCACCCGGAGAGCTCGCAAACAGGGTCGCCAGTCCCGGCGGAATGACGCGAGAGGGCATGAATGTGCTTGATGCGGATCAGGCTTTGCAGAAGCTTTTGGTGGAGACATTGCGGGCGACCGCGGCACGCGGAGCGGAATTGTCAGCCGGAAACGGTTAATCGCTGTCAACATCCTGGTTCCGGTTTTGCTTGAAATTCACCTGTAAAACACCGATATTGTTCGGGACAGGCGCGTATTGTCGCGCCGCATTTGGAGACAAGGGATCCATTATGTCTGATTGGAATGACACACAGCGCACCGGCTTTGGCTCGGTGCCGCGCGCCGGCGGCGATGTCGATGGCGTTACTTACGATCAGGGCCTGCGTAAGCATATGCTCTCGATCTACAACTATATGTCCTCTGGCGTTCTATGGACAGGCATCGTTGCGATCCTGTTTTCGTGGGGCGGCATGGAATCGCCTGCGGCATCGCTCGCGATCAATGGCGGTATCATGCTTTGGATTGTTAAACTTGCACCGCTCGCCTTTATTCTTGCGATGACCTTTGGCCTTCATAAAATGAGCCAAACGACGCTTCAGATCGTATTCTGGGCCTTCGCGACCGTTATGGGCCTTTCGATGTCGACGATTTTCCTCGTTTACACGGGCGAATCAATTGCCGTGACGTTCTTCGCAACTGCTGGCGCTTTCGCTGGTCTGTCGCTGTTCGGTTACACGACCAAGAAAGACATGTCCGGCATGGGCAGCTTCCTGATTATGGGCGTAGTTGGCTTGATTATCGCGATGGTCATCAACTGGTTCCTGCAGTCTGAAACGATGGCATTCGTAATCAGCGGGATTGGTGTACTGATTTTCGCTGCGCTGACGGCTTACGATACGCAGCGTCTGAAGAACGAATATCAGTATGTGCGCGGCACCGAATTTGCCGGCAAAGCGGTGATCATGGGCGCAACCAGCCTGTACCTCGACTTTGTGAACATGTTCATGTTCCTGCTCCAGTTCCTCGGCAGCCGCGAGTAATCGCTGCGCTGACCTGATCGGAAGTACGCTTTTCCGATCAAACTGGTGAAATCTACGATGCCCGGAGCCTTTGATTAGGCTTCGGGCATTTGCTTTGTCAGCCCAGCGGGTTATCGCTCTTCACTTCATACACGAGCAAGGCGCGTTCCGGCATGACGGATCGAGGTCATTGAGAGAGAGTCGGCATGAGCAAAGTGGATGCAGGCGGCAGAAAGCCCGCTGGATTGAAAATTACCACGTTAACGGTGGCAATCGGGATGCTGGCAGCCTGTGCGACACCGCCTCCGCCCCCGCCGCCGCCTCCACCTCCGCCGCCGCCTCCACCGGCAGCAGAGATCATTCCGTTCCGGCCACTGCCGCCGGGCGGCGCTTCCTATGTGATGCGCATTCCGGGCAAAGATGTTCTTGGCCGCCGTCAAACCGTCAATCGCGGGATCACCGATGACGAAAAGGTGTGGCATTTCCGCTCGGCATGGAACGTGGCTGCGCTCAATTGCACGGCTGCCCGATATCAGCCGGTACTGGATGCCTACAGCGTTTACATCAAAGATCACGCTCGCTCGCTCAAACGGGTGAATGACCGTATCGATCGCAAATATCGCAGCGAAATGGGCGCACGCCGCGCGGGCATTATCGAACGCGAAGGCAAAATGACCAGCGTGTACAATTTCTTTGCGCTGCCGCCTGCGCGAAGCAATTTCTGCACCGCCGCGCTTGATATCTCAAACCGCGCTTTGGCTGCACCGCCGACAGATGCAGTGGCATTTGCGATGGAGAATTTCAGATTGCTCCAGCAGCCGTTCCTGACTTTCTTTGATGAATACGATCAGTATCGCAGAGATTCCGCGCGTTGGGATGCGAAATATGGTGCCCAATACGGGCCATCGCAGCCCGGCTGGGTCGCTGTGCAAGACGCCAAGGCCCGCGGCGTTGTGATCCCGACCGTTGGCGAAGATCCTGCGGCGACAACCACTACTCCGACGCAAACAGCGGGTACAGTGGTCGACGAGGTCACTGGCGCAGAAGTGCCAGTGGTTCCCGTGCAAGACGGTTTCATATCACAGCCTGTGGTTGAACCAATTCCGACCGGCGGGGAGGAAGAGCCTGCGCCGGCACCGCGCGGCTTGCGATAACGTCAATTCGCGCCTAATCCGGCGCAATCACTTCGGTAACGGGAATGCGGTGTAACTCCGCAGCTGTCCCTGCAACTGTAAGCGGTGAGCGATTGTTTCGTGCGGCGTCTGAAAAAGGCGCTGCAGCCACTGAGGAAACCCCTTGGGAAGGTGAGAAACAGACGCGCTGATCCGTGAGCCAGGAGACCGACCGGAGCGTGTCGCTTGTAGCCTGGTTCAGGGATTGATCCGGCGCGAAAAACTTTCGTTTCGAGCGACGATAGCTGGCCGTGCGGGCATTTTCCGTGCGGTCAATTGTGTTGCTCATTCGGAAGGGATCCGAGAATGAAGACTATACTATACCTTGGCGCTGCGACCGCAGCGCTTGGCACGAGCGCGCCAATATCGGCTCAGGACGCAGCAGATGATGCCGTGGCCAGCGCCAATGATCAGCAAGCTGTTGACGACATGCCTTCAGAATTACTGGTTGTCGCCAGCCGCGCTGAGAACCTCGATTTGAGCCGCTACACGGGCTCTATCTTGCGACTTTCGCGTGAGCAGCTGGAACAGCGCCAGACCCGCGATATCGCCGATATTCTGCGCGATGTGCCCGGCGTCGCCGTTAGCAGTGTCGCGGGCCAGACGCAGATCAGACTGCGCGGGTCGGAGGCGAACCATGTTCTCATCCTTGTTGACGGTATCGAGGTCTCCGATCCGTTTGCGGGCGAATTCGATCTTGGCACTTTGCAGGCAGAGGTCGGTGCAAGCGTTGACGTTTTGCGCGGGCCGCAATCCGCGCTTTATGGAGCGGACGCAATCGGAGGCGTTGTGGCGTATCAAAGCGCCAGCGGTGCAGAACTGAACGGTCTTGGCGGACGGGTTGAGGCTGGCACCAATGACACCCTTAACGGCTCAGTCCGCTTTGGCATCGGCGATTACAACGCCGATCTGGCAGTGAATGCGACAGTTGTCAGCACGGATGGTGAACCCAATGCGAGAGACGGGACGCGCGATCTGGGCCGCAATAGTTACACATTGTCTGGCAAGGGCTCAGTCCGCCTAACGGAAACATTGCAAGCCCGCGCTGCCGCGCGCTTCATTCGTACAGAGGGCGATTTCAACAATTCCGACTTTGACGACACTCAGCCAACATTCGGCCTGATTATCGACACGCCGGAAACCCGATTTGAAAACGAAGCGATCTATGCGCTCGCGGGTGTAAAGCTCGACACATTCAATGGCGCATGGACGCATGACTTTTCGGCCCAGCTGGCTGATATCAAACGCGATACGTTCGGAGCGTTTGGCCGCAGCGGCGGAAGCGAAGGCGAGCGATTGAAGGCCTCGTATGTGAGCGCGGCCGAGATCAACAGCGGCAATGCGACTCACTTCATCACCTTCGCAGCCGATTGGGAGCAAGAGCAGTTCCGAAACAACGACCCGTTCGGCACCGCTTTTGCCGGAACACGCGAGATCGAGAATATCGGCTTGGTTGGAGAATACCGGTTTGAAGGCGGGGATTTCGACCTTTCCGCAGCTCTGCGTCACGACATCAATGATCGCTTCTCCGATGAAACAACATTCCGGGTTGGCGCGGGCTACAACGTCGCGGATGGCACTCGGTTAAGAGTAAGCGCAGGGTCGGGCATAAAGAACCCCGGCTTTTTCGAGCTGTTCGGTTTCTTCGATGGCCAGTTCATCGGCAATGCCGACCTCCAGCCAGAAAAGTCGACCGGCTGGGAAGTTGGGATCGACCAGAGTATCGCCAACGGGAAAGCGAGCGTTTCGCTGACGTATTTCGACAGCACGCTGGAAAACGAGATTTTCACGACATTCCCAGCGCCGACTTTCGTTGCAACACCGGCCAATCGCCAAACAGACAGCAAACGGCGCGGGGTTGAGGTGTCGGCAAATGCGGTGCTTGGCAGCGGTTTCTCGATCGATGCGGCCTACAGCTACCTTGATGCGAAAGAAGACGGCATCGAAGAAGTCCGCCGCCCCGATCACATTGCCAGTGCGGCGCTAAACTGGACTGCGAGCGATGATGGAGCCTCCGCTACGCTGGTGATCCGGCACAATGGCGAGACCGAAGATCTTGCCTTTACCGATCCCAGTTTCATACCGGTTCGTGAAACACTGGATGACTTCACACTCGTCAATCTGTCTGGCGAAGTGCGTCTAACCGAGGGCGTGAACCTGTTTGGCCGCGTCGAAAACTTGCTTGATCAAACTTACGAGCAAGTGTTCAGCTTTGTTTCGCCGGGTCGCACAGCAACCGCAGGAATCCGCGCGAGGTTCTAATCTTCTCGCAATTCATCGAGGAAATGCATAGGTGCGTCCCATGCATTTCCTCGATCAAGCCAAAATCTACCTTAAATCAGGTGCCGGAGGGCCAGGAGCGGTCAGTTTCCGGCGCGAGAAGTATGTCGAATATGGCGGCCCGGACGGCGGCAATGGCGGCAAGGGCGGCGACATCATCTTCGAAGCCGTGCAGGGCCTCAACACGCTGATCGACTTCCGTTATGCTCAGCATTTCAAAGCCAAGCGCGGCAATCACGGGCAGGGTAAAGACAAAACCGGCGCGGCAGCGCCTGACCTGGTGATCAAAGTACCGGTCGGCACTCAAGTTTTGTCAGAGGACAAAGAAGAAGTTCTCGCCGACTTTACCGAGATCGGCCAGCAGGTCGTATTCCTCAAAGGTGGGATAGGCGGTCGCGGCAATGCGTCCTACAAAAGCTCAACCAATCGCGCCCCGCGTCAACATCAGCCGGGAACTCCGAGCGAGGAAGCGTGGGTCTGGCTCCGTTTGAAATTGCTTGCGGATGTGGGACTACTAGGTCTGCCCAACGCGGGGAAATCGACTTTCATCAACGCTGTATCGAATGCTCAGGCCAAAGTTGGCCATTATGCCTTTACGACGCTGATTCCGAAGCTCGGTGTGGTTTCCCACAAGGGCCGCGAATTTGTGCTCGCCGATATTCCGGGCCTGATCGAAGGCGCTGCGGATGGCGCGGGTATTGGAGACCGTTTCCTTGGGCACATCGAGCGGTGCCGCGTGCTCATCCATCTCGTCGATATCGCTGGTGATGATCCAGCCGAAGCGATGAAAATCGTTAAGGATGAGCTTGCCGCTTACGGCGAAGGCCTCGAAGACAAGCCGCAATTGATTGCGCTGAACAAGCTCGATCTTGCCGACGCAGAACTTGGTGAAGCATTCGCAAAAGAGCTCATGGCTGCTGGCGCGGAAAAGGTGTTCGCGATCTCTGGCGCGACCGGCGAAGGTGTCGCTGAATTGATGGATGCGGTCTTGGGGTATCTTCCTGACCAGACATCGACCGAAACCAACACAGTCGAAGTCGAAGACGAAGACGAGACGGCCGGGGAATGGTCCCCGATTTAACGTCATGGTTTTGAGCGCGATTTCAGACTTTTCCGAAGCACGGCGGATTGTGATCAAGATCGGCAGCGCGCTCTTGGTCAGATCAGGCAAGCCGGCAACCGAATGGCTGGGTGCCGTCGTCGAAGACATGATAGCCCTTCGCAAGAATGGCGCTGAAATCATCATCGTCAGTTCGGGCGCGATTGCGCTGGGTGCGGCGCGTCTTAACCTTCCTAAAGGCGGACGGGCGAGCCTAGCCGACGCACAGGCGGCGGCCTCTGTCGGTCAGGTCGCCTTGGCGCAGCTTTGGGCTCACGCTTTGGGCCAGCGCGACCTGACGGCGGCGCAGATGCTCGTAACATTGGACGATCTGGAAGACCGTCGCCGCTATCTCAACGCGGCTGCGACGCTCGAACGCTTGTTAGAAGCGGGCGCGATCCCGGTCGTCAATGAAAACGACAGCGTCGCGACTGCAGAGATTCGATTTGGCGACAATGATCGTTTGGCCGCGCGGGTTGCTCAGGCGGCTGGCGCGGATGCGGTTATGCTGCTCTCTGACGTCGATGGCCTTTATGATCGTGATCCCAGCCAAGACAGCGCACAATTGATCGAGCGGGTCGAAGGCGTAACGCCCGAAATCATCGCGATGGCAGGCGAAGGTTCGTCCTCTGGTCTTGGATCAGGCGGAATGCTGGCCAAGCTTCAGGCGGCCCGGATCGCCGAGCGCGCGGGCATCACACTCGCGATTATCAATGGGACCGAAGAACATCCTATAACCGCATGCTTGAAAAGTGGGCGTGGAACCGTGTTTGCTCCCGTGCGCGCCGACAATGCTCGTAAGAGCTGGCTTGGCGGTAGGCTCGCACCTGAGGGTGTGCTGACGGTGGATGCTGGCTGTGTTGAGGCTTTGGAGGGCGGAGCAAGCTTGCTCGCCGCAGGCCTGATCGAGATTGAGGGCGATTTTCAGCGCGGCGCGCTGGTCAGCCTGCATGGCCCGAAAGGGCAGCGGCTTGGACAAGGGCTAGTCGAATACAGTTCTGAGGAATGCCGCGCGATTGTGGGCCTGAAACAGGACGATCAAGAGGCAAAGCTGGGTTACGCCCCGCGCGCTGCGGTGGTTCACCGCGATCACATGGTAAGTGGATAGAGCTCATGAAAATCGCACTCACCGGGGGAACAGGGTTTGTCGGCAGCGCCGCGTTAGAAGTCGCGCTACACCGTGCCCATGCTGTTCGTGCGCTGACCCGGCGAGAGCAGCCTACGCAAAAAGATGTGGAATGGGTGCGCGGCACTTTGGACGACACCGCTGCGCTGGCTGACCTTGTCACAGGTGCAGAAACGGTGGTCCATATCGCAGGCCTCACGAACACGCCCAATCCAGACCGGTTTGAAGCCGCCAATGTGACGGGCACGGCCAATATGATCGCAGCGGCGAAGTCGGCCGGGGTTGATCGTTTTGTCTTCGTGTCATCGCTTTCCGCACGCGAACCTGATTTGTCCGCTTATGGCGCTTCTAAGGCCCGCGCTGAGGAGCTGGTGAAGGCTAGCGGTCTTGATTGGACCATTGTTCGCCCGCCTGCCGTTTATGGCCCGCGCGATGTCGATATGTTCGAGCTGTTTCGCACGGCGAAATTTGGCATCGTCCCCGTACCGGCTGAGGGATGCACTTCGATTATTCACGTCGAGGATCTCGCACGGCTTCTGATCGCTCTGGTGCCAGCCAATCCCGTGACGAAGGGGCATACTTACGAACCCTGGGATGACAATGCGTTCGGGTATGAACATTCAGAGCTGGCGAAGATGATTGGCGAGGCAATGGGCAACGATCACGCCAAGGCTTTGCCGCTGCCGCCAGCAGTCATGCATTTCGGAGCGAAAGTGGACGGGTTTTTGCGCGGATCAAAGGCAAAGCTGACGCCTGACCGGGTCGGCTATATGCTCCACCCTGATTGGGTCTGCGACATGAAGAAAGCGCCGCCGATATCGGTGTGGCAGGCAGTATGGTCAGGAGCAGACGGGCTAAGAATGACTGCTGACTGGTACAAAGACGAGGGTTGGCTTTGAGGGCCTTGCTTTGACTTGGCACTTTTGCGCACTAGGAGTTGTTTCGGGTCATATTTAGCAAAGACAACCGCTCGGACGTGTTCTGGCGGGGTGGGGGATTTTTTGATGAAATATGTGCCAATTGCCGCAGGGCTGTTCTTAGTTGTGGGCTGCTCGCCTGCCGAAACTGCTTCGCCAACAGATGCCGATGCAACTGCGGTGGAAGCCACGGCAATTGTTAAGAATTCCGCTGCTGCAGATGGCGGGCCGCCCGAAGGCCGTTACCGCGCCGTGGACGATTCAGGTTTTGTCCTATTCGAAGAATTACGAGCCGATAACACTTATACATTCTCCGATGAGAATGGAGAGGTTCTGGAAGAGGGCACATATGTCCAACGAACCGTCTCTCAGTTGTGCTTTACAGCCGACACCGAAGGTGCAGCTGAAAAATGCTACCTAGAAGAAATCGGAGAGGATAGTGTGTGGCGCACGACCGATCCTGATACGGGTGTCGTTTCTATAGTTGAACGCATTGAAGACTAACGGCACAGCCGGGTTACAGGAACGGTTCCTCGCCCGGCTGGTGAATACCGCATTCGACTTTGTCCCAGCCTTTCCACCGGCCTGAACGCGGATCGTCGCCATCGGCCACCTTGTTTGTGCAAGGCTCGCAACCAATCGACGGGAAGCCTTCGGCGACAAGCGGGTGGCGCGGCAGATCGTGCTCTTCGAGATAGGCGTTGATATCATCCGCCGACCAGTCGATTAGTGGATTGATCTTGAGCCGCCCCTGATCGTCTGATGTGTCCACTTCGAAACGGGGCAGGTTCGCGCGGGTCGATGATTGGAATGCCTTGCGGCCCGTAAAGCTTGCATCATATTCGGCGAGAGCTTTGGCGAGCGGGCGGACCTTACGAATCTCGCAGCACCCGTCGGGGTCATACGACCAGCGTAGGCCAGTTTCGTCTTTCGCCGCGAGTTCATCCTCGTCCGGCGTCAGCACGACCAGATTGGTAAGGCCGAGCCTCTCGGCCACTTCATCGCGGTATTTCAGGGTCGCGGCGAAATGCTTGCCTGTATCGAGGAACAGCACAGGCACAGAAGGATCGACCTGCGCGATCAGGTGCAGCAGCACTACGCTTTCCGCGCCAAAGCTCGATACGGTTGTTACATCGCCTGCAAGGCTGCCTTTGATCACGGCATCGAGCATTTCCTGCGTCGAGGAGCCGCGGAACATCCGGTTAAGGCGAACGGCATCGTGCTCGGTAAAACGGGGGGCGGTATCGATCCGGTCTATTTTGCGGACTTCATTCATTGGTCCGCACCATGGCGGCGTTCTTGGATAGTTTTGCGGCCATCGGTCGTGGCCTGATAAACATTGTCCCACGTTGCGAAGGCGCGCTGCGCGTCTTTCTCATCAAGCCGCACATCAGGGGCAAAGGCATCAAAGCCGCAGCGGCGCATGTGGCTGAGTTGATCGATCAGCACATCACCGACTGCCCGCAGTTCGCCGGTGTACCCCGCTTCGCGCAGAATGCGCGCAGCAGAATATCCGCGCCCGTCTGCGAAGCTAGGAAAGTTCACCTCAACCAGCGCGAGCCGATCAAGAAAGGGCAGCAATTCGCGCGCATCATCGCCCGGCTCAATGCGGACGGCAGTCGCGTTGGTCTGATCGCAGCAGGCATCGACGGTAACAGTGCCGTGATCGACAGTTTCATCGTCGCGGAAACGGAATTGCACTTCGTCAGGGGAGGTTCCAAGGTTCTCAGTCATAAAGCGCCTCCTTGAACGGGGCCATGCCAATGCGGCGGTAGGTATCGAGGAAACGCTCCTCGCCTTGCTTCTGAGCAAGATAAACGTCTGTCACGGTCTCAACCGCTTCGATCACGCCGTCCTCGGTGAATCCAGGGCCAGTTATCTTGGCGAGACTGACATCCTCTGCCTCGCTTCCGCCAAGCGAAAGCTGGTAATTCTCAACGCCTTTTTTATCGACGCCAAGGATGC
Organism: uncultured Erythrobacter sp.; assembly: GCF_947497915.1. Classification (GTDB taxonomy): domain Bacteria; phylum Pseudomonadota; class Alphaproteobacteria; order Sphingomonadales; family Sphingomonadaceae; genus Erythrobacter. The sequence goes on from NZ_CANMIJ010000001.1 coordinate 537,186, forward strand.
CGATATGGCCCGCATGGTGGTGCCCGCAGGCGTTGATGCAGCCGGAGATTTTCAGCTTTAACTCACCAAGTTTCTCAGTCTTGCCAGAGGCATCGAATTTTTCCGAAATACGCTGGGCAAGCGGGATCGAACGAGCATTGGCCAGAGCGCAATAATCGAGGCCGGGGCACGCGATCATATCTTCGATCGTATCCATATTAGGCGCGCCAAGATCAGCCGCGTCGAGCTGCGTCCAAAGCGCGTGGAGATCGGCGATCTTCACATGCGGCAGGACAACATTTTGCGTGTGCATGATACGCAGCTCGTCAAAGCTGTACTGCTGGGCCAGATTTGCCATGACGCGCATCTGATCGCCGGTCGCATCGCCGGGGATACCGGCCACCGGCTTGAGCGAAATCACCGCGCTGACATAGGCATCGTTCTTGTGGCGATGCGTGTTGCGGTCCACCCAAAGAGCAAAGTCTGGATCAGAACGGTCGACTGTCTTGGCGCCGTCTTCAAATGTAGGGTCGGCAAAGAATGGCTTAAGCCGTTCTAACTCCTCGCGCGGAGGCTCTACACCTTGATCCAGCATATGGGCGAATTCTTCTTCGACCTGACGGGTATATTCGTCCTTGCCCAGTTCATGAACGAGGATCTTGATGCGCGCTTTGTATTTGTTGTCGCGCCGTCCGTAACGGTTGTAGACGCGCAGGCACGCCTCGGCATAGGTGATGAGCTGATCCAGCGGCACAAAGTCGCGGATCATCGGAGCGATCATCGGGGTGCGGCCCATACCGCCACCAACGAAGAAACGAGCGCCAATTTCACCGTCCTGTTGGACAATCTGAATGCCGATATCGTGCAGGCGCATTGCAGCACGGTCTTTCTCGGATGCGATCACGCAGATTTTGAACTTGCGCGGCAGATAGGTGAACTCCGGATGGAAGCTCGACCATTGACGCAGCAGCTCTGCATAAGGGCGCGGATCGACCAGCTCGTCTTGCGCGGCACCGGCAAAGTGATCGGACGAAATGTTGCGGATGCAGTTTCCGCTGGTCTGGATCGCGTGCATTTCAACCTTCGCCAGATCGGCAAGGATGTCCGCCGCATCCTCCAGCTTGATCCAATTGTATTGCAGGTTCTGACGCGTGGTGAAGTGGCCGTATCCGCGGTCATATTTGTCCGCAATATTGGCCAGCGCGGTCATCTGTTCGCCGTTGAGCGTGCCATAGGGGATGGCAACGCGCAGCATATAGGCATGCAATTGCAGATAGAGGCCGTTCATCAGCCGCAGCGGCTTGAACTGGTCTTCTGTCAGTTTGCCTTCGAGCCGTCGGCGGGCTTGATCGCGGAATTCCTCAACGCGCGCATCGACCATTTGCTGATCATAATTGTCATATTTGTACATGTCAGATTACCCAGTCGAGAGCTTCGGGGTTTTGGGGATTGAGCGTGAGGTCTGGTCGCACCGTGGGGCCGACCGCGCGCACACGGTCTTTAATGTGGGCAGGGCGCACACCGTTTTCCGTACGCTCGGCCTCGATTAAGTAGGGCACGTTAACGCGGCGGGCGGCTTCTTCGCGGGCGAGGATTTCCGCGCCTCGTTCGCCGACATCAGCGGCATCGTTGACGTCGCGCGACCAGCTTGTGCCAGTCCACCATGTCACATCACCTGTTTTAAGGTCATTTCCGGTCAGCACTTTCATCGGGCCGCCTCCAAAGCTGTTTGAGCGAGTGCAATATTATCGCGCGCGGTGACTTCGCCGATCACGATCAAAGCCGGGCTTTGGATTTTCTCGGCTGTCACAAGATCGGGCAGGCCAGCGAGCATTCCGCGCACAACGCGCATGTCGCTGCGTGCGGCGTTCTCGATCACAGCCAATGGCATGTCGGGCGCAAGGCCATCCGCCATCAACTTTTCCGCGATTTGCGGAGCGGTTTTCACGCCCATGTAGATTACCAGTGTCCGGCCCGCACCTGCAAGGCCCGACCAGTTTTGATCCGACAGCCCTTTGCATTGACCTGCGACAAAGCTGACGATGCTGGATGCGTCCCGGTGGGTGAGGGCAATTTGGGTTGCCGCCGCCGCACCATTCGCAGCGGAGATGCCGGGAACGATTTCAACACGCACGCCAGCGGCCTTGGCATCCTCTGCCTCTTCACCGCCGCGTCCGAATATCAGCGGATCGCCGCCTTTAAGTCGCACAACATCGCGTCCCGCCAACGCCTCGCGCACCAGCAGAGCGTTGATCTCATCCTGCGGCAAAGTGTGCTTTGAACGCTGCTTTGCAACAGAGATAAGCTGCGCATCTGGGCTGGCCATGGCGAGAATTTCGCGGCTGACGAGTCCATCATGTACGATGATCTCAGCCTGCTCGATCAAACGAGCTGCGCGCAGGGTCAAAAGGTCAGGGTCACCCGGCCCTGCGCCGACGAGAAATATTGTTCCGGTGTTTTCCATGAAGCCGAAATGATCGACCCGCGGGCTAATCGCCAGTGAGAATGGGTTTGCGCCTGATTAGGAAAGCTTTTGTAGTCTATTTCTTCGCGCTGTTTTGGGCCGACATTGCCTCGATCAGACGGTCAATCTGATCATTGGATCGGAGATTCAAATCACGCTGCGGGAATGGAATCTCAATATTGTTTTTCTGAAACAGCTCCCAAATCCGCATGTAAACGTCTGAACGTATGTTCGCGAGACCTTCTTCTGGATCTTGAATCCAGAAGCGGACTTCAAAATCCACCGAACTGTCGCCAAAGCCCATAACGTTCACGCGTGGTTTGGGGCGCGGCAAAATGCGGCTGGTTTCATCGACCGCTTGGTAGAGCAATTCTGTCACGAGTTTAAGATCGCTGCCGTATGACACGCCTACGGGTGCCCTCACACGAACATCGCGGGATGAATAAGACCAGTTCACGACCTGATTGATCATCAGGTTTTCATTCGGGATGAGGTGCTCTGTTTGATCGCGGGTAATCACGGAAATGGCACGAATGCCGATCTTACGGATCTGGCCGATTGCCTCGTTACCCGCCCCGTCTGTGACAGAGATCACGTCTCCCGGCTTGATCGATTTATCGAGCAGCAACAGGATGCCCGAAATCAGGTTGCCGAATGTTTTCTGCAGACCGAAACCAATGGCCAGACCGAACGCGCCGCCGAAAAAGGCGAGGGCGGTTAAGTCGATGCCGAGCATGTCGATCCCGATCAGGAATGCGAGCCCCCAAATCGCAACCGTGCTAAGCTTTTCCGCGAGCAATTTTTGTGTGCTGTCGAATTTGGTGATGCGGCGGATGAGGCCGCGACTCAATCGTGTCGCCACCCATGCCAGAGTGATGACAAACAAGATCACGCCGATGACAAGCAGCACATCGAGCAGCGAGATGCGCAGATTGCCCAATTCGAATGCGAAGTCTTGAAGCGATTGAAGGAATGCTCCTGCGGTTTCGCTCTTCTCGCCTACGCCCTCGACAATGTTCTGAGAGGCTTCGATCGCTTCCACGGGTTCTTCCGGTGTGGGTTCAGGTGCCGGTGTTGCCTCTGCGCCCTCCGCTGGCGAGCCTTCCCCGCTGCTATCGCCCTCAGCAGAGGGGTCAGTCGTTTCGGTCACGTCAGCTGGAAGTGTTGCTGCAGCGGTCATCAAGTATCCATCTTTGCAAATGCCTGCGCGAGGTCCGCGATCAGATCATCTGTATCTTCAAGGCCAATCGATAGGCGAATGGCGGGCCGTGCACCAGCCTGTGCATCTGGTTTTGTCGGTGATGTCATGGCGGCGCGGTGATCGTGCGGGAATATTGGCAGGACAAGGCTTTCAAAACCGCCCCAGCTGTATCCGATGCCGAACAGTTCCAGCGCATCGGCGAGCTTTCCGCTGGCGTTGGGATCGGGTGAGGCCAAGACGAAGCTGAACAATCCGCATCCGCCGGTGAAATCGCGCTTCCAAATCGCATGGCCGGGGTCGCCGGGCAGCATCGGACACATGATCCGGGCAACCTGCGGCTGCTCGGTCAGCCATTCCGCAACGCACAGCGCGCTTGCTGTCGATTGTTCAAGCCGGATTGCCATCGTGCGGAGGCCGCGCGCGGCGAGCGCCGCATCATCGGGCGAGACGACTTGGCCGAGTTCCTGAGACGTCCGGCGCAAGGCGCGGTACCATCGTTCACCCGCGCTGGTTGATCCCATCATCAGATCGGAATGCCCGCCGACATGTTTAGAAAGGCTCATCATGGCGATGTCACAGCCGTGATTGAGCGCGGCAAAGCCAAGCGAACTGGCCCACGTGTTATCGATCAGACTGACGGCGCCGTTCTCCCGCGCAATCGCAGCAAGAGCAGGGACATCGCAAACCTCCATCGTCAGGCTGCCAGGGCTTTCCAGCCACACAGCCTTCACCGGCTCATCGAACAGTTTCGTATACGCATCCACATCAAGCGGGTCGAAGAAATCGTAGGTGATCCCAAGCCGTTTCAGCAGCCCCGTCGCCATGCTGCGTGAGGGATCATAGGCGTTGTCGGTCATCAACAAGCGGTCACCGGGGCGCAGCACTGCCAAAAGAGCGCCAGCAATTGCGGCAACGCCGCTGGGATAAAGCACGGTGCCATGCGCCCCCGGCTCAATTTGGGTTAGCGCCTCGGCGAGAGACCACTGCGTTGGTGCGCCGCGCCGACCATAGAAGAACCCGCCATCGGCATTTGTTTTGTTCGCCGCTTTTCGGTCTGCTTCTTTCTCATAGAGGTGTGTCGAAGCGCGCCAGACGGGCGTGTTAACGACTGGCCCCGTCAATTCTTCGCGCCGCCCGGCATTTGTGACGCGGGTTGCAGGGCGCATATCTTTGGGGTCTTTGCCGCTCATTGTGGGCCTTGCTGTTTGGGCGTTTCGGGATCGGCGGACCATTCAGACCAGCTGCCATCATACAGTGCCGTGCTCTCATGGCCGATCAGGTGAAGCGCAAACAACAGCACGCTCGCCGTGATGCCGCTGCCGCAGGTGGTGATTACGGGCCGCGATAAATCCACGCCCGCACCTTCGAATGCGGCGCGAAGATCCTCCGGTGATTTGAACGTACCATCTGGATTCAAGACGCCGCCGAACGGCAGGTTGAGCGAGCCCGGGATGCGGCCATTCTCGCCGCCATGGATGGGATCAGTTCCCGCACCAAAAACGCGGTCTGCACCGCGCGCATCGAGCACTTGTTCAGCTTCACTGTTGAGATTGGCGAGGATGTCAGCCTTGAAACGGATGCCGCGTGCCTGCGGAAGGTCAAACGGATTGGCGGGCTCGAATTCAGCTGTACCGCTCTCCACTGGATGTCCGTCGCCGCGCCATTTGGCAAACCCGCCATCAAGGATCGCCACGTTTCCAATCCCGTGGGCGACCAACGCAATCCAAGCGCGCGCTGATGTTTTTACCGCGCTGTCGTCGTAAAGAATAATGCGATACCCGCTTTCCACACCAAGGTTGGCCAAGCGCTCCGCCAATTGCGCGCCATTGGGCAAGGCTTGTGGGACATTCGATGCCGTGTCGGTTAGATTGGCAAGATCAAGGAAACGCGCACCGGGGATGTGCGCCGCCTCGTAATCAGCGTGCGGGTCGCGGTTTGCTGCGGGAAGGTGGCGCGAGGCATCAAGGATTACGAGATCTGGTGCGTTCAGATTGGCCGCCAGCCATTCGGCCGACACAAGGCTTTGGATGGGATCGTTCATGCCAGCAGGGGTAGCGCGCATGGCTTGCCCCGCCAAGAGCGCTTAAGCGCTTTGCTTTTCAGGCGCGTCTTTGATTTCTTTGGTGCGCAGACCGGGAAGGCCGCCGGGCGGATTGTCGAGCGGGATTGGGTGCAGCTTTGCAGCATTGGCCGCGCTTGGCATGCCGACGACAAATTTGTGCGTCCTCGCCGGGTAACCCGAGGTTTCGATTGTCAGTTCGATCAACGGCACAATCACAGGGGTGCGTCCCTGCCGCAGCGGGCTGATCTCTGAAAGCGGGAGTTGCAACTTTCCGCTGATTGCCCGGCTTTGATGCGGGCCGATGCGTTCGACCAGTTGCAATGGCTGTGCCGATACCGCTGAACCCGCCGCAGAGCCGCGCCGCGCGCAGATCAGGCTGGCATTCACCGCAAAATCGCGCAGTGCGCGGTCAGAGCGATTGGCGATGTTGAGGTGGTAATCAACCGTTAGCATCATGACGCTGCGCGCTGCGCTGACAATATCAAGCTGCAGCGCAAACTGCGGCGCAGCAGGCGGAAGGCTGCTTGGAGTTACTTCTGATTGATCAGCAGGCATCGTATTTGCAACTGGTGGCGCAGGTGTTGGTGCCGGTGTTGTTGCAGGTGTCGTCGCGCGGGTAGGCGAGGGTGGGGGCATGGCCGCCATTGGCTTGGCGTCGCGCTGCCCCTTGGCGATAAATTCGCGCGCGCCCGCTGCGAGTGCAGGAGCCGCGAGTTGTCCTTTTGGACGATCTGCCTCTTTACGGCGGCGCATCATCCACCATCCAAGGCCGCCGAGAAGCGCGAGCAATCCGGCCAGCCCGATCCATAGCAAATTTCCGGATGTGTTCCATGCAGAGCCTTCTTCGACGGGCGCAGCAGACGGCGCGGCTGGATCATCCGAGGAGATGTCAGGGATACTTGAATAGACCCCGTCTTCCCCAAAACCGGGGGAGGGGGCTTCTGTCACCGGTGCCGCATCGGTTTGTGCGGCAGCAGGCGGCGCGGCAGTCGATGTTTGCGGCGCATCCGAGATATCGCTGCGCGGTGTGGTTGTTGCCGAAGTAGGTGCCGTGTTTGAACGGGACGGCGCAGGGCTGGCTGATGTTGTTGCTGGAGCCGCGCTTTGAGGCGGAGCTGGTGTAGGTGCAGCCGCCTCGCTAGCCGAAGGGGTGGGTGTTGGTGTCGGTATGGTCGGTTCAGGTTCGATCCGGCGCGGGCCGATCACCACGCCGTTGCGAATGTCAACGGGCCCTTGCGGTGCCGACGTTGGTGTCGGCGTCGGATCAGGCAACGAGAAATCGCGGGGTGTTTCCTGCGCGCTCAAAGGCGCGGCAAGAATGGCGTAACTCCCCGCGCAAAGCGCAAGCGCAGAGAAGATCGACCGCGATCGCGATGCGTTGGCTGGAAAAGTGTTGTTTTGTGGCGCGCGCATGGGGCGGACTTCGTACACTCGATTACATGAACGGTTGGCCAACAACGGTTGGCTGAGGTCTCACATAGATATTGCAGCGAGCAGGTCTAGTTCTGCGCTTGCACACGGCGCACTTTCGCGGCAACAGCGCGGCATGGAAAGCACACCTGAAAACCAAACCGCTCCTGCCTTTTTGGGGAAGGACACGCCGCTGCCTACATCTCCGGAAGAGGCGCAACTGGATTACGTTCCCAATCCGCGCAAGGGCTCGCTCTATCTGGTTCGCTTTGCAGCGCCTGAGTTTACGTCTCTTTGCCCGGTGACAAACCAACCCGACTTTGCACATCTCGTCATCGATTATGCGCCGGGCGACACTATCGTTGAGTCGAAGAGCCTTAAGCTGTTTTTGGGAAGTTTCCGCAATCATAACGGCTTTCACGAAGACGTGACCGTCGGCATTGGACAACGGCTGGCCGACGAAATGAAGCCGCGCTGGCTTCGCATTGGCGGATATTGGTACCCGCGCGGCGGCATTCCCATCGATGTTTTTTGGCAAACTGGTTCGCCGCCGCCAGAACTGTGGGTGCCTGAGCAGGGCGTTAGCGGGTATCGTGGGCGCGGTTAACCACTCTTGCTAGTTAAAATCAGATGGTTACCGGTTGGTAAAACTAAAAAATTGGGAACCAACCCCTTTTTAATTCCGTAGTCATAATGTAGGACTATTGACTGGTCCAACAGGGGGGTAAGATCCGCGTAATAAGCGGACTGCATCCTCTTAGTTTATGTAATTCTAGGCTTCCTAAGGGGCATTCATGACAATTTCCGCTTCCAACAAACTTCGCACAATCGGCGGAGCTTCTGTTATTGCACTCTCCGCTGGCTTTGCGGTTCCTGCTTTAGCGCAATCAGCGCCTGCACCATTGGCCGCTGCACCCGCCGCACCGACCACGCCTGCACAACCGGGCACCACAGTTCAGTGCGCAGAATTGCAGACTGACATCTTCACATGTCTCCCGGGCACTGATCCGGACGGCGTTGGTGAGGATCCATTTGCCAACGATCCAGCAGACCCAATCCGCGTAATCGTCCGTGAAGACGCTTTCGTCACCGGTTCCACCGGTTTCGCTAGCGGTGCCTCTGTGACCGGCGACATCGGCACGATTGTCACCAACTTTGGTTCGATTGTTGGCGGCGCCAACGGAGCGGTCATCCTCAACAACGACTCAATTCTCAACAATGTCGGTTTCATCAGCTCTGATTTCGCAGTGGGTGTTCGTACCCTTGAGAACGTTCTGATCCGCAACTCTGGAACGATCTACGGCAATTCAACTGCAGCCTTGATCAGCGGGTTCCACGGCACGGCAATCATCAACCAAGGCCTCATCCAGAATGATGCAGGCCGGACCATTTTCGTTGGCGGTGATGTCGATCCTTCGACTGTCACTACAATCACCAACGAAGAGACCGGTTCGATCTTTGGCACGGCGGACAACGCCAATGTGATCGAAGTGAACGACAACATGGTCCTAGAAAATGCAGGATTGATCCAGGCTTTTGGAGCCAATTCCAGTGCAATCGCATCTGGCAATGAGTTCGACCTCATCAATACCGGCAATATCGTCAACGAGAGCGGTGCGACCATTGTTGCAAACGCTTTGGCTGATCTTCGCAACAACGCCGGCGGCCTGATCGAAGCGCGTGATGGTTCGGCAATCTCGTTGACGACGTCCGGTTCGCGCGTGATCAACACCGGCACGATCATCGCAAACGGTCTTGGCGCGGTAAACGCAGGCAGCACGACTGACATTTCTGTGATCAACAATGGCGTGATGACTGCTGCTACGCAGACCATTCGTGCTGGCGACAATCTGTTGGTTGTGAACCGCGGCACTCTTTCGGCAGATGGCGGATTTGCAATTGCAACAACGGCCAACTTTGAACTGCGCAATCTCGGCTCGATCACTGCCGACGGGAATGCTGTGCGGGCAACCGATAACGCCGTTATCCAGAATACCGGCGGAAGCATTACCTCTGCCAGCAATCGTGGATTGCTGCTGGCTGGTACATCGACCGTCACAAACGATGGATCTAGCTCGATCAGTGGTACCGTTGGTGTCGATGCACTTGCTGCGATTGACATGACCAATGCTGGCGTGATTACTTCGACTGATGGCGACGCGATCAGCGGCGAAGATGACGTCACTCTCAACAACTCAGGCACGGTCACTGCCAATGGCGGCGACGCGGTTGAGCTGAATAACGGCACGATCACCAACTCTGGTTCGCTGGTTTCGGCATCGTCCGCTGCGGGTGAGCGGAGCGCAGGCGTTCGGTTTGACGTTAGCGCTGTCGACAGCACGGTAACCAACGAAGCTGGCGGTCTGATCTCCGGCGAAATCGGTATCTTTGTCGACAACGCCAACACCGCTGCCCAAACTGTCGCCAACTTCGGAACGATTACTGGCGGTATCGGTGAAGCGATCGTGCTCGGCTCTGGCGCTGACGAATTTCAGCAATGGACTGGCGCTGTTGTGAACGGCAATGTTCGTCTTGGTGACGATGACGATACCTTCATCCTCGAAGGTACAATGTCTTCGATCACCGGTTCGGTCCTTGCCGGCAACGGCAACGACACCGCGATCCTTGGTGGTACGTTGGATGCGGATAACCTCGACAGCTTCGAAACGATTTCGCTTGGCCAACTTTTTGACCTGACCGTTTCGGGTGCACGCACCCTGACCGGCGCGACTTCGGTTGATGGCAATGTGACCTTTGGCCTTGGCGTAGATTCGCTGGCGGTTGACGGTGACGTTGATCTGGCAGGCGGCAACATCACGGTTCAGACACCGCTTGATGCGGCGCTGCTCGGTCAGACGCTTTCGTTGATCACTGCGACAGGCACGCTGAGCGATAGCGGCACGACTTTCACGATCATCGATGATGATCTGCTTGTTGATTACACGCGCATCGCTGGCACTGCTGACATTCAGGTAACCGGCGTCGATCCTCTGATCGGTTCGGGTGATCGTAACGTTGTTGCTATCGGTAACGCGTTGTTCAACGGCATCTCGGCCAACACACTCAGCGCTGCAAACTTCGCCGCTCTGAACGGTCTGGCTGATGCCAATGCCCTTGAAGATGCACTCCTCGACGCTCTGCCTTCGCTCAGCGACGGTGTGGGCCGCGAAATCTTCGAAACCTCCAGCGCAGCTAGTGACGCTCTAGATCGTCACCTCGCACAGGAAGAATCGTCGATCTGGGGCCAAATCATTGTTCGCGGTGCTGATCAAGACGCTTTGTCCCAATCAGCAGCAGGCTATGATGCTGACGAAACGATCTTCACCCTAGGCGGCGATTTCGCGCTGGGTGACAGCATTGTGATCGGTGCACTCGCAAGCTATGCCGATATCGAGATCAACGACACCACCACGGGCACCTCTTCGGTACAATCCGAAGTCGAAAGCGTGAAGGTTGGTCTGTATACCGGTATCCAACTGTTCGATCGCGGCTTCTTCAATGCAGAAGTCTCATACCTCACTGGTAGCGTCGACACAGCAAGCAGCGGTTTCTTTGGTCCGATCGTTTCGAACTACGATTTCGATGGCATCGCTGGCCGTGCAACGCTTGGCTACGACCTGATCGAAGATGAAAACGTCTGGTTGACCCCAAGCATCGGTGTAAACCTTGCCAACATCAACTTTGATGACACGGTTGAAACTGGCGGCTTTGGTTTCAACGTTGAGCGCGGTGATGCCGAGTATTTCGAACTGCGTGCTGGTGTTGAACTGGGATCGCAAATCTCCGAGAAAGTGACCGGTTTTGTGAAGGGCACCGTGATCCACGACACAGTGGATACCGTACGCAGCTTCCGCCTGTCATCTGCGCAACTGCCGACTTTCTTCGCAGAACTGCCAGTTCGCTCGCAAGATCGCTTTGAACTTGCAGTAGGCCTCGACGCTGAACTTGCTGACAATGTCAGCGTTGGCGTTGGTTACCTCGGTGATTACGGCGATGGTTACACTGGCCACGCTGGCCGTGCGACGCTGCGCATCGGCTTCTAAGCCAAGGCAGATTGCCAATAAAAAGGGCCGGTCATCGCGAGGTGGCCGGCCCTTTTGCTTTGAGGGTTGCAGTGCGGCTTAACCGCGCGCTTTCATGATTGCTTTGCTCCGCGCCTCAACCTCGCGGAACGCCTTAAATGGCGGATAACTGGCATCCACGCGGCCTTCATGGCCAAGCGTCCAGAGCTGCTGATAGAACCAATATACCCCCGCAAACCCGTTGATCGCCTTGATCATCTGAAAGCGCTTGAGAAAGCCGAGCCAGCCGGGAATGAGGTCGAGATTGTCTTCGTAACGCGGCAAGGCGTCGCAGCCTTCCATCAGCTGCTGCGGCGCGTCCGTCATCAGGCACATCGGACGGCCAAGCCCAATCACATCGGCGGCGTCCATGTCGATTGCTTGCTCCATCGCTGCACAGCTTCGAAAGCCGCCGGTTACCATCAAAGGAACGCTAACCTCGTCCTGCATCGCTTTGGCGAAATCGACAAAATACGCCTCGCGCGCGGCGGTGGACGGGGCAACGTTCTGCGTCTCCACTTCCTCCATACCCTCAACGCCCATCAGCTTGGGCTGTTCATAGGTGCCGCCTGATATCTCGATAAGGTCGACCGATGCGGCCTCCAACCATTTGACCACCGCGATGCTGTCTTCAAAGGCAAAACCGCCTTTCTGGAAGTCGGCACTGTTGAGTTTGACGGAGATCGGGAATTTCGGCCCGACAGCTTCGCGAACCGCAGCAACGGCCTCCAACAGGAAACGCGCTCGATTTTCCAAACTGCCGCCATATTCGTCAGTGCGCAGGTTTACGCGCGGGCTGAGGAACTGGGAAATTAGATAGCCGTGCGCACCGTGGACCTGCACGCCTGTAAAACCTGCATCCTGGCACGCCTTTGCCGCAACGGCCCAACGGTTCACCAGATCAGCGATCTCATCGGTCGTCAGCGGTGTTGGCTTGCCAAACTGGCCACCGGGAATCGCCAGCGCCACGTCAGAGGATGATTTGGGATTGGGGTTCACCAGTTTCTGTGTCTGACGTCCGCCATGGCTGATTTGCGCCCAAAGGTGGTTTCCGCCGCGCGTCCCGGCCTCGGCCCAGCTCGTAAGGCGTGCTGCCATATCGGCGTCAGGTTGCCGATCAATCACAACATTACCGGGGCGCTCAAGGTGGTCTTTGTCGATGATAATATTGCCAGTCAGCAGCATACCTGCGCCGCCATCGGCCCAAATGCCGTAAAGGCGCTCCAATTCCGGCGTTGGGCGGCCATCGGGCGTGGCAAGCCCCTCTGTCATCGCGCCTTTGGCGATCCGGTTGGGCATGATGGCCCCGCACGGCAATGTCAGGGGGGTTTTCAGTTCTACGCTCATGGCTCGCTCCCGATTAAGTCGTTATTTGCAACTTAACTAGCGGAGACTGGGAGGAACGCCAAGCGCAGGCGTGCGACGAAGTGTGAGATCGCCTCTGCATTCGAGGCGCGGCTCATTCGCATACATCACAAGAAAAGGGGGAAAATGGTGCCGGCTACACGATTCGAACGCGTGGCCTGATGATTACAAATCAACTGCTCTACCAACTGAGCTAAGCCGGCCCATTTCTGATCGCCCTTTTCAGGGCGGTGCCGTCCTCTAGTGCAAAGTCTCTCAGCTCTCAAGAGGCAATTCGCACTTCCTCAATTTGCACAGGCCGAGCCGCATTGACGCTTTGTCGATGAGCGGCCCTTTGGACTTGCAGCATCCCGGGCGAGCGGCAATGGTATAGGAACAAAGGGACAGAACGATGGTGGATGAAAACAAGCGCAAGGAAATCGTGTATAGCGAAAACAGCAAGTCGATGGGCGTTGCCTATCTGCTGTGGGCCTGTTTCGGATTGGTGGGCGCGCACCGTTTTTATCTTGGCCAAACCAAAAGCGGCATCGCCAGCCTTCTATTGTGGCTGATCCCCTTCATTGGCTGGACAATCCTCGCACTGTGGTGGCTGATCGATGCGTTCCGTATCCCGGGCGCGGTGAATGAGCACGATATGAAAATCATCAATATGCTCAATCATGCTGATCCAGAAGGCGGGCCCGAACCGCAGGTTCCGCATGGCGCCGTACCGCCGAAAGCCTTGACCGAGGCCGATCGCAAACGTGAAGCCATGCTCGAAGATCTGCGCAGCACCGGATACCGTAAAGAGCCGCGTGATACGTCTTACCTCTATAGGTAAGGGTCGCGCGCTTACTTCTTTACCCGCCAGTCTTTCCGATATGTCGATTCTTCGGTGTATTTGCGCGTGCTCGCTGACTGTTGCTCGGCCAGTTCGCCAGCATTTGAAGCGCGCGCGGTGTGCCCTTTGATCAACGCGTCGCGGCGGATCGGGATGATCTGAACCATCGGTGATCCGGCAGGCAGCATGAAATCGCCCGGCCCTGCCGTCCAGATAAATGGGAAGTTGATCGTCGTATCGAAACGGTCGCAATCAACCAGACCTGAAAAGCAGTGAAACGGCAATTCTGGGCGGTTCACCAGTGGTTGGAACAGCACCGAATAGCCATCCGGCACTTTGATCCGCCACGGATTGACGAATTTGAGCGGCATAATGCCTGCAAAGGGCGGCTCCGGCGCGCCGAGCTGCTGCGGCATATGCGTTTCTATCGGGGCAAAGGGGCAGTTTTCCGCCCAACCCATCGCGATGTTCGTCTCGTCTTCGGGAACGCGCAATTGCACATCGTATGGCATGGGTATGGCGAACCCGAGCGAGAATGCGTCGGTCATCGGTAGGCACGCTTTCGCGGTTAATCCGGGCAAGCCCTGCGCATCCAGCATGTCCATTTCCGGTTTGAGCTTTCGAAACCAGTCAGGTGCGAAGCGGATCGCGCGTTCGGGTTCAGGAATTGTCCCTTTCAGCGCCGGATCGCACAGAAATTCGATTTGGAGTTCCGGTGCCGATTGCAGCTGGGTGCTTGCCGAGCCAGCGCCTTCAAAGCCGAAATTGATAGAAAAATCGCTCATGCGGCGCAGCGTGTCCTACAGCGCGCCGAAGGTCCAGCCTTCTGTGTAGGCAATCTCAGCGGTTAAGCACTTTGGCTCCCAACGCCGCTGCTCAGGTGCAACTTTGCGCAGCCATGCGGCCGTCAGGAGAGCGTCAGAGGAATGATCGTCCACCTCGCCGGTTTGGTCCAATGGTGGGCACTCAAGCGCCGATAGAGCTGCATTCAGATCGGCATAGGTCAGCAGCTTGGTCCGCGCGCCCAATGCTGCAGTCTCTTTGGAGGCGAGGCCGGTGTAAATCTCGACCAGCATAGATCCGCCTTTGGAGATCCGTTTCTCTGGCACCGGGTCCATCGGCCACACGGGCAGATCGCCGCGCAATTGATGCAGCATCCGCATTCCGGTGAGCGAACTTTTGCCGACTTGCGCCGCGCCGACGAGGTTGAAATTGCTCACCGGGCGGCATTTTTGCGCACGCTGCGCCGTCTCTGCCTCGCGAAAGCGTCCTTCGCGTGTAACGGCGCCGGAAAGCAGGAAGCGGTCGCCCAGATGATCTTTGCCGTGACGGAAATACCGTGAGGCATCTGGGTGTGTCACAAAACTGTTTGCGCCCAGATGCGGATCATTGCCGCAAATCGCGTCGATCAATGCCCATAGCCGTTTGGCGCTTTTGGGGCTTCGATCCCAGCCAGGAAAGAACGCACCTGTGTCATTGAATGGCAAGCTGATGCCTAGGTCGATGCCGACGAGCGAATTGGCGGGCAGATCGCTGCGCAGGATCTCCATTACTTCTGGTCGGGAGAAACCGCGCGCGGGCGGGTCTACCAGCACGGGAGGGCCGCCTTTTGCGTCCGCGATACCAATCGCGATGCCCTTATGACGCTCCCCCTTCGCGCCGGACCAGTCGATCGCGACAAAATGATCCCATTCGCGCATCAGGCCTTATCCTCGCGCAGCTTGTTCCAATATTCGATCCGCTCACGCACCTTGCGTTCGTATCCGCGTTCTACCGGTTCGTAGAATGTCTGCGGCTCCATCCCCTCCGGCCAGTAATTGTCGCCGGAAAAGCCATCTTCGGAATTGTGATCGTAGGAATAGCCCTCGCCGTAACCGATGTCTTTCATCAGCTTGGTCGGGGCATTGAGAATATTGGCGGGCGGCATCAGGCTGCCGGTTTCCTTGGCGCTGCGAAACGAAGATTTTTGCGCATTATAGGCCGCGTTCGATTTGGGCGCGGTTGCGCAGTAAAGGCAGGCCTGAGCAATCGCGACTTCGCCTTCGGGACTGCCCAGAAATTCGTACGCCTGTTTCGCCGCAAGGCATTGGGTGAGGGCATTGGGATCGGCGAGGCCGATATCTTCGCTGGCAAAGCGAACAAGACGGCGCAGTACATAAAGCGGCTCTTCACCCGCTGTCAGCATCCGCGCCATGTAATAAAGCGCGGCCTGCGGATCGGATCCGCGCAGTGATTTGTGCAGCGCGCTGATCAGATTGTAGTGCCCGTCTCGGTCTTTGTCATAAACGGCCACACGCCGCTGAAGAAATGCGCCGAGCGCAGCCGGATCAAGCGGTTCCGGGATCGCGGCATTATACAAAGTCTCGGCCTGTCCCAGCAGAAAGCGCCCGTCGCCATCGGCGCTGGCGATTAGGGCAGCGCGGGCATCATCTGTAAGGGGAAGAGGGCCTTCGAGCGCCTCTGCGCGCGAGATTAACGCCTCCAACGCTGTATGATCAAGCCGTTCGAGGATCAGTACCTGCGCGCGGCTTAAAAGAGCGGCGTTGAGAGCAAAGCTGGGATTTTCGGTTGTCGCGCCAACCAGCGTTACGGTTCCGCGTTCAACAAACGGCAAAAATCCGTCCTGCTGCGCGCGGTTAAAACGGTGTATCTCGTCCACAAACAAGAGCGTGCGTTGGCCTGCTCCCGCCATTTTCTCGGCTTCGGCAAAGGCTTTCTTGAGGTCAGCGACGCCGGAAAATACTGCACTGATCGAAGTGAAGCGCATGCCCACTTCATCGGCGAGTAATCGGGCAATGCTGGTCTTGCCCGTGCCCGGCGGCCCCCACAAGATCATGCTCGACAGTTTGCCGGCTGCTACCATGCGCCCGATTGCGCCTTGTTCGCCCGTTAAATGGTCTTGGCCGATAATCTCCGCAAGTGCGCGTGGACGCAACCGATCAGCAAGCGGGGCGTCCTCGCGCGGCGTGTCATCGCGCACAGGCGCGGGGTCATTTCCAAACAAATCAGCCATTCATCGTCCGAAATAGGACGCTCGTCGGAAAAAGCCATCTTGCTATTGTAAAGACAGCTCTAAGATATATCTTGAACCTATCAAAAGATATCTGGAGTAAGAAACGATGACATGGCAGAAATATGGAAAAGGCGGCTGGAACAATCTTGGCCCGATGATCGCAATGATGGCAGCCTCTGCCGCGAGCGATTGGGACAGTGGTGAGCGACGCCAGCGCCGCGGCCGCAATTGGCAGGACGGCCCGCGCCGGAGCAAACGCCGTGGCCGCATGTTTGGATCAGGCGAATTGCGCCTCGCCTTGCTGGCACTGATCAATGAAGAGCCGCGCCATGGATATGAGCTGATCCGCGCTATCGAAGACATGACTGGCGGCGGTTACGCACCAAGCCCCGGTGCCGTCTATCCGACGCTGCAAATGCTGGAGGAAGAAGGCCAGATCAAACAGGCCAAGCCCAAGAGCAAGGCAAAAGACGATGATGCGGGCAGCAAGAAACCATTCAAAGCGACCAAGACCGGCATTGCCGAACTTGAAGAGCGCAGCGACGAGGTGGATCAGTTGATGGGCCGCATTTCCGAGCATGGCGACCGTGCAGAGCGTGTGAAGGAAAAGTCCCCTGACCTTTTCCGCGCGATGGGCAACCTTGCCAATGTGCTCAAAAACCGCGCGAGCAACGGCAAACTCGACAAGGCAGCGATCGACGAGATTGTCGACATTATTGATGAGGTCGCCAAGCGTATCGAGCGTATGTGAAGGGAAGAAAGTAAACGTTGCATGGTTTCTGTGTTAACCATTTCTAAGCACTAAAGCTTCCGGTGACGTTTACACCTTTCGGCTATCTGCATTCCATCAGATATAACAATTTCGATGGACGGAATGATGGAACTCGCATTGCAAACGAACACAGTAACCGCAGCCAGCTACCCTTGGCATCTCAGAATTGTGGGCGCGCTTACTCTTGTATGGGCTGCCTATGGCGCTTGGCGATTTTTGGCAGTCCAGTTCGGGGTTTTTGATGGCGCAGGCATGGCAACATCCGAGCTCGCTCAATTCGCGTCTTATCCTATTTGGGCAAGCGCGTTTTGGGCGCTCACGGTGTGGGGCTCTGTAGCGGGAGGGGCATTACTGCTTTTGCGATCAAGCTGGGCAATTCAGTCCTTTGTGGTTGCCGTCATCGGCTTAATCGGGACATCTGCTTATCAACTTGCAATCAACGTGAATCCGTTCGACTTCGATACGATGCCAATTGCGATGGCGAACTGGATTATTGCCGTGGTCTCCCTCTTGTTTGCCTCGATGGCAAACAGTGCTGGGCAACTGCGCTGAATCATACGCTCCGAACCCATCACCAATTCGGCGCTGGCAATCCAACGGATTGAGCCAATCCTTAACGGGTTTGCCGTGCCTTTGTCGTTTCCCTATCCTTGTCAGCGCAGATCGGGTCGCGCCGTCTTGGGAGGGATAAAAATGAACGAGCTTGGACAGGCAAAAACGCCGTGGCACCTTTGGGTCGTTGGCATTGTCGCAACACTTTGGAATTCCGGCGGGGTCGCCAGTTATATGGCCACAGAAACCGGAAATCTCGAAGCTATGGGAATGACCGCAGAACAGATCGCCTACTTCTCGTCATTTCCCGCTTGGGCAGTGGCCTTCTGGGCGCTTGGCGTATGGGGTTGTTTCATTGGTTCGCTGGCATTGCTATTCCGCAGCAAATGGGCGGTTTGGCTGTTTGGTATTTCCATCGTCGGCCTCTTTGGAACGACTTACTACCAACAGGTCGCGAGCACCTTTCCAGAATCAATGCAAACAACAGGTCAAACCCTGTTTGCGGCATTCATTTGGGTGATCACAATTGCACTTTTCTTCTACGCCAGCCGTATGACCCGTGCAGGTGTGCTGAAATAAAGATTTAGACAGAGGCGGCTTCGGCTGCCTCTTTTTCCTGAAGCGCGCGGCGATCCTCGATCAACCGGATATATATGTCCGCCACGACCTGATTAATCGCTTCCCAGCTAAACTCGCTGCTGCGCGCTTCGCCTGCTGCACCGTGAGACATGCGCAGAGCTGGATCGGTGCAATAAGGCGCGATAGCTTCTGCAAAGGCAGCGGCGTTGGTGTCTTTATCCTTTGTTGGCGGGACAAGCTGACCGGTGACGCCTTGATTGACGAGGCTCGCCGCGCCGGTTGCCCCTGCCGCCACCACGGGTAGCCCGCAAGCCATCGCCTCTAGCGTGACATTGCCGAAAGTCTCGGTGATGGACGGGTTGAAGAAAATGTCGCCGCTCGCGAGAGCCTGACCCAGATCAGCGCCCGTTTTGAAGCCTGCAAAGATGCCGCCGGGCAAGTTCGTTTCAAACCATTCGCGCGCTGGGCCATCGCCGATCACCAGCACTTTATGTGGGACTTGACGCTTGCGCAGTTGGACGATGGTTTCGGCAAAGACATCCAGCCCTTTTTCCATGACCAGACGGCCAAGGAATACGATCGCAACATCATCATCGGCGAGACCGAGTGATCGCCGCCACTCTAGATCGCGTTTTTCCGATGAGAAGACAGAACGCTCAACACCTCGGCTCCAAAGGCCGATATCGTCGTGCATATCCATCGCCAGCAATTCTTCGATCATGCTGTCAGATGGCGCAACCAGAGCGTCGCAGCGATTGTAGAACCGCTTAAGCAGTTTCACGACCAGCGGCTCAAGAAAGCCAAGCTTGTAATAACGCGGATAGGTTTCAAACCGCGTGTGAACAGACGCCAGCACTGGAATGTCGTGATCCTGGGCCCAGCGGAGCGCGGCATGGCTGGCCGGGTCTGGTGAAGAGAGATGGACGATGTTCGGCGCAAACTTTTCCAGATCGCGTTTCACCTTGCGGCCAAGACCGGTTGGGATGCGGTATTCGCCGCGCCCAAACGGCACGCCAGCCGATGGCACACCGATCAAATCGCCGGTTGGTTCAAACGCTGGCTCATCCACAGTGGGCGAATAAACGCGCACCTTCGCGCCATTCCCCAGCAGCGAGCCGACCAGCCTGTTCAAAGCCTGATTCGCCCCGTCGCGGGTGTAATTGTAGTTGCCGCTAAACAGGGCAATGCGCAGGTCGGATGTTTCCATATTGCGCCCAGTTTAGGCGAGCCGTTCTAGTTTTGCGAGAGGGCACGGGGGAAAAAGCGCTTTCGGGATAACAATCGCGATTGAGACGTTGACTCTCCAACCCGCATCTCTAGTGCGGCCAGTGGGCCACGCGGTCCCAACGCCGCGCGAGCTCTCTGTAAGGAGAGAATACAAATGAATGACTACGCACGTGGGCTCAGCCATGAGCCGCCGCTCAAACCTGAGCGTCCTCAATTTTCATCCGGGCCGACTGTAAAGTTCCCCGGATGGTCCCTCGACAAACTTAAAACTGAATCGCTTGGACGTTCGCACCGTTCAAAGCTCGCCAAAGGGCGGCTGAAATACGCCATCGACCTGACGCGTGAGCTGTTGGGTGTGCCGGACGATTACCTCGTAGGCATTATGCCAGCATCGGACACAGGCGCTCTCGAAGCGGCGATGTGGACCATGCTTGACCCTGCGCGCCCGGCAACGGTTGCGGCGTGGGAAAGCTTTGGCAATGTCTGGATTCAGGATGCGGTGAAGCAGCTTAAACTGCCAAACCTGCAAACGCTTTCTGCCGATTACGGCGAAATCCCCGACCTTTCGACCATACCGCAGCGCAACGATGTTGTGTTCACGTGGAATGGCACGACATCTGGTGCGATGATCCCGAACACAGACTGGCTTGAGCCGGGCCGTGAAGGCATCACCATCAACGATGCGACCAGCGCCATCTTCGCCATGGAGATGGACTGGGCAAAGCTCGATGCGACGACATTCAGCTGGCAAAAAGTGATGGGCAGCGAAGCCCAGCACGGCATGCTGATCCTCTCCCCCAAAGCGGTGGAGCGGATTGAAAGTTATGATCCGGCTTGGCCGCTGCCAAAGCTGTTCCGCATGAAAAAGGGCGACAAGCTCAATCGCGCAATCTTTGAAGGCGCGACGATCAACACGCCTTCGCTGCTCGCGACGGAAGATTACATCGCGGCGCTCGAATGGGCGAAATCGATCGGCGGGCGTCAGGCCATGTTTGACCGCGCAACTGCGAACTCGAACATCGTCAAAGACTGGATCGAAGCCAAGCCGTGGCTGCGCAATATGGCGACAGACCCTGCTTTGCGCACCAATACCGGTGTCTGCATGATGTTCCAGGGCGACTGGTATGACAGCCTGTCTGCCGAAGATCAGGCCGCCGTTCCGAAGAAAATCGTCGCCATGCTCGAAGAGCGCAACGTCGGCTATGACTTCAACGGCTACCGCGACGCCCCGCCTTCGCTGCGCATCTGGTGCGGCGGAACTCTGGAGCAGGAGGACATTCAGCGCCTCTTGCCGTGGATCGAGTGGGCTTACGAGACCGTCAAGAACGGCTGATCGGTGCGCGGCCCGGCATGTTCGGGCCGCCGCCTCTTCCCTCATTGAGATTTACAGACCGCATCGCTTGGAAAAGCGTGCGGCTGGCCAAAGGAAATACCCATGACCAAACCTAAAGTGCTCATCTCTGACAAGATGGACCCGAATGCAGCGCGCATCTTTGAAGAGCGCGGTTGCGATGTTGATGTGATCACCGGTGAAAATGCTGAGCAGCTCAAGGCACGCATCGGTGAATATCACGGCCTTGCGATCCGGTCTTCGACGACAGTTACGCCGGAAATTCTGGATGCGGCGACCAATCTGAAAGTGATCGGCCGCGCCGGTATTGGTGTCGACAATGTCGATATTCCCTATGCCAGCGGCAAAGGCGTGGTTGTGATGAACACGCCGTTCGGCAACTCCATCACGACGGCTGAACATGCCATTGCGATGACGATGGCGCTGGCGCGGATGATCCCTGCGGCAAACGCCCGCACGCAGAACGGTGAATGGCCCAAGAAAGACTTCATGGGCATCGAAGTGACAGGCAAAACGCTCGGCCTGATCGGTGCGGGCAATATTGGCGGTATCGTCGCCACCCGCGCTCAGGGCCTCCGCATGAAAGTGATCGCTTATGATCCCTTCCTTACCGAAGACCGCGCAGTTGAGCTTGGTATCGAGAAAGTCGATCTCGACAACCTCCTGTCGCGCGCAGATTTTGTGTCGCTGCACACGCCGCTCACCGATCAGACGCGCAATATCCTAAGCCGTGAGCGGCTGGAAAATGCAAAGCCAGGTATCCGCATTGTGAACTGCGCACGCGGCGGCTTGATCGATGAAGCGGCTTTGAAAGACTGCCTCGAGAGCGGTCAGGTAGCAGGCGCGGCTCTGGACGTGTTCGCCGAAGAACCAGCGAAGGAAAACCCGCTTTTCGGCGCGCCAAACTTCATCTGCACGCCGCATCTGGGTGCATCGACCACCGAAGCGCAGGTCAATGTCGCGCTTCAAGTGGCTGAGCAAATGGCGGATTATCTCGTCAATGGCGGCGTCACAAACGCTTTGAATATGCCGTCACTGTCGGCTGAGGAAGCACCTAAGCTAAAACCGTATATGGCTCTGGCAGAGCGTCTCGGTTCGCTTGTCGGACAGCTTGCGCATGGCAACCTGACCAAGATCAGCATCGAACGCGAAGGCGCCGCTGCGCAGCTGAATGGTAAGCCGATTACGGGCGCTGTTCTGGCGGGCTTTATGCGCCGCTATTCCGACACGGTGAACATGGTCAACGCGCCATATCTCGCCAAGGAACGCGGCCTTGAGGTCAGCGAAATTCGCCATGAGCGCGACGGGGCCTTCAACACCCTGATCCGTGTTACGGTTGAAACAGATGCGGGCCCGCGCTCGGTCGCGGGCACTCTGTTTGGCAGCGACAAGCCGCGTCTGGTCGAAATCTTTGGCATCGGGATCGAGGCCGAGCTGGACGGTCACATGCTCTACATCGTGAATGATGACAAACCGGGCTTTATCGGCCGTATCGGCTCCCTGCTGGGTGAGCGCGGGATCAATATTGGCACATTTAACCTCGGCCGGCGTGATGCGGGCGGGGAAGCGGTGCTGCTGCTAAGCCTTGATGACGCGCCAACCGCCGAAACCATCGCCGAGGCCGAAAAGGTCGAAGGCGTGAAGACGGTAACCGCGCTCGTTTTCTGAACTGAGGTAATTTCGCGATGATCGCGGCCTTGGGCTTGACCTGAGGCTGCGATCCTCTCAGGCGCATTTTCGAAATGACTGATAACACCGATCTTCTTCCCGAAGGACTCGAAGACCGTCTGCCTGCATCGGCGGATCGGATCACTCAGACGATGCGTGCCTGCCTCGATGTGCTGGATAGCCATGGGTATGATCGCGTGCGCCCGCCACTGCTCGAATTCGAGGGCTCGCTTAGCCGCCGGATGAAGGGCATTTCGACGCGCTCGATGTTCCGCTTCGTCGATCCGTCGAGCCTGCGTACGCTTGCGCTACGCAGCGACATTACCCCGCAAATTGGCCGTATCGCCGCGACCAGCATGGCGGAAGCTGCGCGGCCTCTCCGGCTCGCCTATTGCGGCGATACCGCTGTGATCCGTGCAAGCCAGCTCGATCCGGCGCGTGAGCGTCTGCAATTGGGTGCGGAGCTGATCGGTGCGGATACCGCCGCCGCTGCAGGCGAAATTGTAGCATTGGCGATAAGCGCGCTTAAAGCGGCAGGCCTCACCGGCATCTCGGTCGATTTCACTATGCCCGATCTGGTCGACACTCTGGCCGCGCAAGACATGTCTATGGAAGCTGGCACGGTCGAGGCGATCCGACGCGAGCTGGATACCAAGGATGCTGGCGGACTTAAGGCTGCGGGCGGCGAAGCCTATCTGCCGTTGATCCATGCAACCGGGCCGTTTTCCGATGCGATGGCGACACTGCGCGATCTGGATGCGGGCGGAGCGCTTGGTTCGCGATTGGATGGACTTGAGGCGATTGCAGAGCAGGTCGGCGATGCAGCGCGCATTACGCTCGACCCAACCGAACGCCATGGCTTTGAATATCAAAGCTGGTTCGGATTTACGCTCTACGCTGCCAATGTGCGCGGAGCAGCCGGGCGAGGCGGGACATATCGGATCGGCGGAAGTGATGAGGCTGCAACCGGATTTACATTGTATGTCGATGCACTGGCGGATGCCGCTCCGGAGAGCGAAATTGCCCAAAAAGTGTACCTGCCAACTGGGTTCAGCGCGAGCAAAGCCAAGCGGCTGCGCACAGATGGCTGGCGTACGGTGGCACAGTTATCTGACGGCGAAGATCCCAAGGCGATGGGCTGTACCCATATCCTCGAGAATGGCGAGCCAAAACCGATCTAGATCGGCGCGAACGCAGCGAAAGCTTTGGAAGGGGAGGCGATCCTTCTAATCTTTGTATTTTGCCTGTTTCTTGTCATGCCCACACCTTGACTCTTCTCATGCGATACATCTACTCCGCGCCTGCATTTCGGGTCTGTTTGCCCGTCCATTTCATCCCCTACGTCGAGTCCTGTCGAAGGACGTTTGAGGATCCCCGGGCAGGGGTGAAGGAATACCTATGGCTAACGTTACTGTAATCGGTGCCCAGTGGGGCGATGAAGGCAAAGGCAAGATCGTCGATTGGCTCGCCAGCCGCGCTGATGCGGTTGTCCGGTTTCAGGGTGGGCACAATGCCGGCCATACGCTGGTCATTGACGGCAATGTCTTCAAACTCAGCCTGCTGCCATCGGGTATCGTGTCCGGCACGATGAGCATGATCGGCAATGGTGTTGTGCTCGATCCATGGGCGCTGCGCGATGAGGTTACAAAACTCGAAGGGCAAGGCGTCCGTATCAGCGACGATAACCTTGCGGTGGCCGACAACTGCCCGTTGATCCTGCCGCTGCACCGCGATTTGGACGGCCTGCGCGAAACGGCAGCCGGGACTGGCAAGATCGGCACGACAGGCCGCGGTATTGGACCTGCATACGAAGACAAAGTAGGTCGCCGCGCGATCCGCGTGTGTGATCTGGCGCATCTGGATGATCTGGATTCGCAGCTTGATCGCCTATGCGCGCATCACGACGCGCTGCGCGCGGGTTTTGACCAGCCGCCGGTTGATCGTGAGGCTTTGCTCGCTGAGCTGCGCGAAATTGCTCCGTTTGTGATGCGTTTTGCGCAGCCGGTTTGGAAACGGCTCAAGAAAGTTCGCAAGGCAGGCGCAAAAATCCTGTTCGAAGGCGCACAGGGCGTGCTGCTGGATGTCGACCACGGCACTTATCCGTTCGTCACCAGCTCTAACACAGTCAGCGGCACAGCGGCGGCAGGCAGCGGCCTTGGCCCGAACGCCACTGGCTTTGTCCTGGGTATCGTAAAGGCTTACACGACCCGCGTCGGCTCCGGCCCGTTCCCGACTGAGCTCAATGACGAGATCGGACAAGGCATTGGTGAGCGTGGCCATGAATTTGGTACTGTCACAGGCCGCCAGCGCCGCGTCGGCTGGTTCGATGCGGTAATCGTGCGCCAGACATGCTCGATCAGCGGCGTGACCGGCATCGCTTTCACCAAAATCGATGTTCTCGACGGCTTGGAAACGGTCAAAATCTGCACCGGTTACCGGCTCAACGGCAATGTCCTGGATTATCTGCCCAGCCATGCCGGTGATCAGGCTGCGGTTGAGCCAATCTATGAAGAGATGGATGGTTGGAGCGAAAGCACCGTCGGCGCGCGCAGTTATGCCGATCTTCCGGCCAATGCGATCAAATATATCCAGCGTGTGCAGGAATTGATCGAATGCCCGGTATCGCTCGTGTCCACCAGCCCGGAACGCGACGATACGATCCTGATGCGTGATCCGTTCGAGGATTAAGCTGCCAATGGCAGGCTCGGTTAGCGAGTCCTTGACTGGGACATAGGCGAACGGTCGCAATTGTGCGTACCCGCATTGCGCGCTAGTCCTCTTTGCATGGAACGCGCACTTGCCTTCTTGCTCCTGGTTACCCTTGCAGGATGTTCTTCATCTGCAAATCAGTCGGTGCGTGCGCCCGTTACAGAGCCACGCGTCGCTGCGCGTTCCATTCCGGATTCTCCACCCACGCAATCGATGGCACAAGTCCTTGCCGATTATCTGATCGTAGACAAATCGGAGCGGCTCTTGATCGCTTACAACAATGGTCAGCCAATCCGTGCCTATCGAGGGCTCAAATTTGGCGATGCACCGGCTGGACACAAACGGTTTGAAGGGGACGAGCGTACGCCCGAGGGTATCTACACTATCGATACCCGCAATCCGCAAAGCCGATTTCATCTCAGCCTGCGTATTTCCTACCCAAACCGCCAAGACCGCGCTTTCGCTGCGCAATTTGGCCGGTCGGCGGGCGGAGACATTTTCCTTCATGGCCAGCCGACTGGCTATCGCGGGCCGCCATTGAAAGGCGATTGGACCGATGGCTGTATCGCCCTGACCAATGAAGAAATCGAGGAGCTGTGGCGGATCGTACCGGATGGCACTCCGATTGAAATCCGCCCCTAAATCCAAACCGGATTATCCTTGCTTTTCAGCCAGCAGCGCGACCTGTACCTGCAGCCTTTTGACCTCGCCAAGCATGGTCAGCATGTTCATCCGGGCGAACATCCATTCTTTCAAAAACCCTTGCATGATCAGCAGGCCAATGGTGGTCAGCCCCCAGCCAAGCATCGCATCCGATCCATCGGCGGTGATGGCGCGGTAAAAGCTGTAGGCGAGACCGATGCCGATCACGATGGCGATGGCAAAAGCAAACTTGGCCCAGCCGCCCAGCGGCCCGTGCCAGCTATCGCCGATCTGCTGAAACATGCCGCGATCCGCATCGAGGCTAGCTAGAAATTCGTGATCATCGTGGCCCAGAGCCTCTGTGATCGCGGTGTCCGTTTGGTTGGGGTTGCTCATGGCAATTCTCCTTCTGGTAAATTCGGATCAAGCGCCGCTTTCAATTTGCGGCGGGCGTGGAACAGGCGGCTTTTGGCGGTGCCCGCGGGAATGGATTGGACCTCTGCGATTTCAGCTAGCGTCAGACCTTCGACGAAATGCAAATGCGCGCAGAGGCGTTGATCGGGTGGCAGGCTGGCAAAGGCTTGCTGGATTGCGATTCGGCCATCCTGCGGTGCGGCTTGATCGGTTTCCTGCGCGATTTGATCCGCGTTTTCTCTATCGCGAACTGCGCGGCGCAGATGGCTCGCCCCGCGTCGGTGCAGGATCGCAAAGGCATAGGAACGAAACCGCCCCGGATTGCGCAGATCGCCGATCCCCTTCCAAATACCGATCCAGCATTCTTGTGCCAGATCGCGCGCCAGATCGGCATCGCCTGTGTAACGATAGGCGGCGCGGATCAGCCGCCTATCCCAGCGCGCATGGAGCCGGGAAAGCGCGCTTCGATCACCCTGCTGCACCAACACGACGAGCAATTCGTCGAACAATGCGCCGGTCGGCGGCGGGGAAGGGCGAGCTTTTTCGGTCATCACTTATGTAGTCGCGTGTTAGGCGCAAATGGTTCAATCGCGCGCGCCGGAAAGTATGAATTCGGCCGATAATCTTGACCTGATCACTATTTGTTCTACAATCGTTCCATTCGTTCAGGAGGCGATTCGATGCAGCAGGCAGAAACTATGGTCGATGATTTCAGCTATGAAACGGCGCAGGACGCCGCTGGATTGCCTGCGCGGGTTGCGATTTTTGCAGACCGGGCGAGTGTGCGCGGCGAGATCGCCAATGACCTTTCTGGCGCGGGCTTCCGTACTCTGGATGGCGGCGATGTATCCGTTCTGCTTGACGGGCCGATCACTTTGCTTGGCGATGTGGTGATGGTGGACTGTCCCGTGATTGATGCTGGCGGGATGGCGGCGCTGGCGCGGCTCGATATGCGGGTTGCCCGTTCGGGATCGCAATTGATCGTCTCGACTTCGCTTGATGCGCTCGACGATGTGTTTGCCGCGCTCGATCAATCCGATCCGCAAATTCTGGTCCAACCAAGCCGTGCGGAGCGCGTTGTGGCCGTTGGACGGGTGCTGGCCGATGTTTCGAACGCGCGCGTGCGCGAGATGACGGAAGAAGACCGGCTTGCGCTGCTCCGTCTATCGCAGCAAGTCGATTCCATCGCGCAGCAGCTCGACAAATTCTCTCTTAGTGAAGCGGGCGCAGCGCAAAACCTTGCCGAATTCAAGAATGATTATCGCGCGGGTGATGAGCCGATGCCGCTGGGCTTTGGCGCGGCTCGTTTGCCGCTTCCCGATCCATCAATGGTTCGGCAATTGATCGCTGGACGTCAAGCGCGTGCACGGTTCTTTGATGCGGAACTGTTTGCTGATCCGGTGTGGGATATGCTGCTCGATCTGACTGCTGCCCATGCTGAGCATCAACGCGTCTGTGTAACCTCACTATGTATTGCAGCCGGTGTGCCAGCAACTACGGCGCTGCGCTGGATCAAGCAATTGGTCGATACCGGTGTGTTTGAACGGATTGCTGACCCGTCGGACAAACGGCGCGCTTTCATCGGATTGAGCGACGGTTCACTGGAAGCGATGGCGCGTTACTTTGCAGAAGTTGAAGTGCCACTGGCTCAAGCAGCCTAATCGGTCAGGTGCCTGCGGTGTATCGCAGGATCACAGTGAGTTGACCTGCGGCGGCGCCTTTTGAGCACGCTGGCATTTCGCCGTTCTGCCTTGCCGCGGCGCAGGCTTGACCCGAACATTGGAACCGCTGTGCATCGGCGCGCGCTCTGGCTAGGATGCCTGCGGGTACATCACCATCAGCGCACACAATGTCAGCCTCGCCGAGCAAGCGCGCTTGTTTCAGTGTTAGGTCGTCTGGATCGTCGCTGGCGAGGGCAAAGGTCTCGGTCCGCGCCTCTGGCACATCGCCACCGGTTTCAGCCCAGCTGCCCACCATTGCGTGCGATCCATCGTCCATCGGATCGAGGGCGCCGCCTTCGCGCAATGCTTCATCAATCGCTCGCCGCCTGTCACCGCCATCGGGATAGCGATCGCGCAAAATTGGTCGCGCATCGAACAATGCGCTGGCGAGTTTGCCCAACGTATCCGGCAAAATCCGTTCAAGCCGCAGGCGCACATGTTTGGCCAAACCAGCCGACGCTCCGCCAGTGCCAACTGCGATAAGCAGCGGATTGCGGTTAAGAATGCTCGGAGTGGTGAAATCGCACAGCTCGGGCCGGTCCACCACGTTCACAATCATACCGGCGCAGCGCAAATTGATCGCCGCCGCTTCGCAGGCTTTCGCATCGTCATAGGCGACAAATGCGATCCGCACGCCTTCATCAATGGCGCGCTGGATATCATCGACGATCACGCCGCCCGCGCGCTCTACCAAACGGCGCTTTGGCTCGGCAGCGTCCCCTTCGCCCAGAACCAGCACCTGTTGCCCCGCGATTTGGTGGAACAGCGGGAGGCTGCCGAGTTCAGGCCCGTTATCGCTCATGCGAGCCAATCCGGAACCCGTTCTGCATCCATAATCGAACCGGCATCAATCCGGTCTGCCACCACGGCGAACTTGTCGCCGTCCACCAGCACTTCGGCAACGAAACCGCGCGAATTGTAACTGGAGGCCATAGTCGCGCCATATGCGCCAGCGGTGCGGAAAACGGCGAGATCACCGCTGGCGAGCGCGTCGCATTCACGCCCCATGGCAAAGGTGTCTCCGGTTTCGCAGATCGGGCCGACGATATTCGCAATCATCTCCGCGCCCGTAGGCTCGACAGCTTCGAAATGGTGATACGCGCCGTAAAGCGCAGGGCGGGCAAGGTCGTTCATCGCGGCATCGACGATCACAAATGGATTGTTCAGACCGCGCTTCACGCGCACCACGCGGGTGAGCAACACGCCTGCATTGCCAGCGATGACGCGTCCCGGTTCAAAGATCAGCGCGACGTCCCAATCCTTTGTCACCCGCGCGACCATTTCACCATATTCGGCGGGCGCAGGCAGCACTTCGCCCTTGCGATACGGCACGCCAAGGCCGCCGCCCAAATCGACATGCGTGATCACATGACCAGCCCCGCGCAGCGCCTTTACCAGCGCGCCCAGCTTTTCAAACGCACGCTCTAGCGGCGCAATCTCAGCAAGCTGGCTGCCAATATGGACGGCAACACCGCGCAAATTGACGCTAGGCTTAGACGCAAGCTTGCCAAAGATTTGGCCCGCCTGATCGATCGGAACGCCGAACTTGTTGTCGGCTTTGCCGGTTGAAATCTTGTCATGTGTTCCGGCATCGACATCGGGATTGATCCGCAAGGCGCATTGCGCTGTCATACCCATTTCAGCAGCGATTTCTGCAAGCTCAAGGCCTTCTTCTTCGCTTTCAATGTTGAATTGGCCAATGCCCGCTTGCAATGCGGCAACCAGTTCTGCAGCCGTCTTTCCGACGCCGGAAAATACGATTTTTTCGGGCGCAATCCCTGCGGCTAGCGCGCGGCGCATTTCGCCAACAGAAACACAATCCGCGCCGTATCCCTGCTGTTGCAGCACTCTGAGTACGGCAAGGTTCGGATTGGCCTTCACAGCAAAGGCGATCAACTTGTCCGGCACACCGTCCAATGCTTCGCGGAAGACACGGGCGTGGCGTTCCAACGTGGCGCGCGAATAGACATAGACAGGCGTGCCCACATCGTCTGCGATGCGCGGCAGCGGAACGTCCTCGGCGTGCATCACGCCGTCTTTAAGTGCGAAATGGTCCATGGATATTGTGCTTATTCAGGAGGGAGGTCGAACGGATCATCGCCGCGTTCTTCGGATCTGCGGCGCAGTTCGACACTGCGTTCAGGGGCGGCAAGCGCGTCTAGCTCCAACAGCTCATCGCTCGCAGGTTTTTCAGTCGCACCATAGGGCGCAGGCGGCAGGCTCGCGCCCTCGGGCGGCGCAAGCGGTGCACGAGTGCCACATGCGGCAAGCGCCAGCATCAGTCCAAGGCCAATCATTGTCCGCATCATCAATCCATACCCAGTTGTTCGCGTGCGCGTGCCACATGGTTACGTACCTGCTCAGGCGCGGTTCCGCCATAGCTTGATCGCGAAGCGACAGAAGCATCCACGCTGAGCGCAGCAAAGACCCGGTCATCAATGCGCGTATCAATTTCTTTAAGGTCGGCCAATGGCAGCTCATCCAGAGCCACACTGCGGCTCTCGGCCAGCTTTACCGCCGCTCCCGTAATATGATGCGCCTCGCGGAACGGGATATCGGCTTCTGTTACGAGCCAATCGGCAAGGTCGGTCGCGGTCGCATAGCCAAGCTCAGCCGCCTCGCGCATCCGCTTTGTCTTGAACGTACTGTCGGCGACCATGCCCGTCATTGCAGCGATGCTGAGCGCCATGAGGCCAGCGGCTTCGAATACGGGCGGCTTGTCGTCCTGCATATCCTTGGAATAGGCGAGCGGTAGGCCCTTCATTGTGATCATCAAAGCGGTGCTGCACCCAATCACGCGCCCTGCATGGCCGCGCACAAGTTCGGCGGCATCCGGGTTTTTCTTCTGCGGCATGATCGAACTGCCGGTGGACAGCGTATCGGGCATGCGCACGAAACCATATGGCTGGCTCGCCCAAATGATCATTTCCTCCGCCAGACGCGACAGGTGCAGCGCGCAAGTGCTGGCCGCGTAGAGATAATCGAGAGCAAAATCGCGGTCTGACACCGCGTCGAGCGAGTTTGCGGTGGGCCGGTCAAAGCCAAGCGCCGATGCCGTCATGTCGCGGTCTATCGGGAAGCCTGTTCCGGCCAATGCAGCGCTGCCAAGCGGGCTTTCATTAAGCCGGACGCGCGCATCGGCAATCCGTGAACGGTCACGCCGGATCATCTCGTAATAGGCCAGCAAATGGTGGCCGAGCGTCACCGGTTGAGCGGTCTGCAAGTGGGTGAAGCCGGGCATGATGCTATCCGCGTATTCGCCCGCGCGTGCGACAAGCGCGCGTTGCAGCGCGGCGAGGCCAGCATCCATATCGTCCAGCGCCTCGCGCACCCACAGTTTGAAATCGGTTGCCACCTGATCATTGCGACTGCGCGCCGTGTGGAGCCGTCCTGCCGCTGGCCCGACGATCTCGGCAAGCCGCGCCTCTGTCGTCATATGAATGTCTTCGAGGTCCCAGTTCTCTGGCACGCCGTCTTTTTCGTATTCGGCGGAGATTTGGCCAAGGCCGTCTGTGATCGAAGCTGCGTCGTCGGCACTGACAATGCCTTGCTTGGCTAGCATGGCGATATGGGCCAGGCTGCCCGCAATATCCTGACGCCAAAGAGCCTTGTCGAACGGGATTGAAGCGTTGATTTCCCGCATGATCGCGCTAGGCCCGTCAGCGAAGCGGCCACCCCACATTGCGTTGGACTGCGCCGCGGAGCCGCTATTGTTTCTGTCAGAGGTATCGCTCATGTTTCGATCTTTACTCGTTCTCGCCGCGTCGGCGCTGGCACTTGGCGCTTGCGATAGTGCGAGCGAGACGGCGACGCAACGCTCCACTGAAGCGGTAGGGCCGATGCACACGCCTCCTCCGCCGCCGCCATTGCCGGGTCAGATTGTCCGATTCAAAGCGGGTACCCAATTGCCAGCGCTGACATTCAGCGATCCATCGGGCGCGCAGCTCAGCACCGCCGATCTGAAAGGGACGCCGGTGGTTCTAAATCTATGGGCGACATGGTGCGCGCCTTGCGTGATCGAAATGCCGACATTGGACGCGCTTGCCGGCCAGTTGGAAGGCGATGTTAAAGTGCTGACTGTCAGCCAGGACGTGCGCGGGGCAGAAGTGGTCGCGCCCTTCTTTGAGCAGCGCGAATTTGCCTATCTGGAACAATGGCTCGATCCCGATGCAAAGCTCAATCAGGCGCTGAATGAAGAAGGCCTGATGCCGGTCACGATCTTGTTCGATGCAGAAGGCAAAGAGCTATTCCGCGTCGCGGGCGGCTATGAATGGGATTCGGAAGAGGCGATTGCCGCAATTTCGGAAGCGCTTGCCTCCGCCAGCGCCGAATAATCCGGCAGGTGTAAGCCAAGCGGCGCAAGCGGAAATCCAAACAGCCCGCTCATCAATTGTGCCTGAATTTTGGAAGCTGGCCAGATTTGGGAGATAGGCGCTAGCAGCCGATCCCTTAGGGCAGGATGCCATTTCGTGTCGGACTGATAAAGCGGCGTGAACAGCGCGGTGATCCATTGATACAGCCACACATGATCGCGCCGCCACGAAACAGCGAGGCGCAGTTTCTCATCCAGAGTGCGTCCTTCAGCCAGCCCGCGCGATAGCGACCACGCATCAAGCAAAGCCATATTCGCGCCCTGTCCTAGCTGCGGGCTGGCCGAATGCCACGCATCGCCAATGGTGATCAGGCGATCACCGCAGGGCTGTTTATGCGTACGGTGGGCATAGCGCGCAAAGGTAAGCTGATCTCGGTGTGTGATCCGGTCTAGGAGCACGGCCGTTTCTGGCCAGAGCTTGCGAACATCGTCCTTCCAGCTTTCAAACGGCGTGTCGCACCACGCCGCATATTCGGAGCGTTTGAGCGACCAGAAAAACGCGATGTCTAATCCTGCGCCTCCCTTACGCGCACCAATTGGCAACACGCCGACCATTTGTGCAGCGCGGCGGTACCGCTGCTCCAGCAGATTGCCGGAAAAGGGATCATCGCTGTTTGTGGGAAGGCTCGCCCATAGCGCGCCAAATTCCAATAGGCCTTTTGGCTCATCGTCGAGGACGGTTTGCCAGCCGGTTGCATCGACAATCAGATCGAAGTCCGGCGAACGCGATCCGTCGTCAAACGTCAGGTGGCGGGCGGTGCCCGTCAATTCGCTTCCTGTGAGTGTGCGGCCTGTCTTTATCGCAATGGGGCGTGCCTGTGCCTCCTCATAAAGCACACCGAACAAGCTCGCGCGGTGGATGCCAATGCCGAACGCATCTTTGACGCCCAGTTTCGAATAGGGCGCATCGAGCACAGTCTTGCCATGCTCCTCAAGCCCCAAAAGCCCGTCCACCCGTGCGCCGTGGCGGAAAATTTCGCCTGCAAGACCCAGCGCGTCGAGCACCGCCATCCCGCTCGGCTGCATCATCAGGCCAGAGCCGACCGGCCCGGGTTCTACAAACCTGTCATAGATGGTGATCGAATGCCCCTGACGTTCGAGCAACAAAGCGGCGGCTAGGCCAGCCGGACCGCATCCGGCAATAGCAATGGTCAAAGGCTGCATAGCGCGCAGCCTTGCCGCATCACACGGTGCGAGCCAAGTGAGTGCGCTGCGCCATCTGTGGAGCGTACTGCAACAGACTGGAGCCGCAGTTGCGGTATGGATTTAATTGATCTGGAAACGTGGTGGGCGATGACAGGCTCGAACTGCCGACCCTCTCGGTGTAAACGAGATGCTCTACCAACTGAGCTAATCGCCCCACGTTGAGTCGCTCATAACTGAGCGAGAGAGGGCTATCTAGCGGCAAACGATTCAAAATCAATCGCTGATGTAGTCGAAAATGCACTTCGTCGTTAAAGCCTCTCCGTATGAGCACCCCAAATCTTCTTGTTTTGGCCACTGGCGGCACCATCGCTGGCGCCGCCGATTCGGCCACACGCCACGATTATCGCCCCGGTCAGATCGGCATTGATGACTTTTTGGCCCGAGTCGAGGAACTGGAGATCGAAGCCACTCTTACGGGCAAGCAGATCGCGAATATCGGCTCTGAAGATATGACGCCCGTTATCTGGCAGGATCTGCATGACGCGGCGAGAGCGGCGATTGCCGACCCTGCTTGTGATGGCATCATCATCACCCACGGCACCGATACGGTCGAGGAAACCGCATTCATGCTCGATGTGACGCTGCCGACGACCAAACCGGTTGTGCTGGTCGGCGCGATGCGACCTGCGACGGCTGTCGGTTATGACGGATTACGCAACTTTGCCAATGCGATTCGGGTGGCGAGCGATCCGCAGGCGGCAGGGCGGGGGGTGCTCGTTGTGATGGGAGACCGGGTCTTTGCCGCGCGCGACATCCGCAAAAACCGCACACGCGGTACCGATGCGTTTGCAGGCTTCCCAAGGGATTCAGTGGCTCTTGTTACGCCAAGCGCGCTTGACTGGTTCGGCGCGCCGTGGCGCAGCGATGAGGCTGCGCGGTTCGAATTCCGCACCGATCTGCCGGATGTGCCGGTGCTGTTCATCCACGCAGGTATCACGCCTGATTACGTCGACCGGCTGGTAACGCCGGAAACGCGCGGGATCATCATCTGCGGCGTGGGGGAGGGCAATATGCCCGATCCTGTTCGTCAAAGGCTGGTGGAGCTGTTCAAAAGCGGCCTTAGCGTTGTCCGCGCAAGCCGTCTGGGCGAAGGGCTGGTCGACCGCGAGCCGGAAGACGAAGCGAACGGCTTTGTCGCCGCACGCGCTCTAGGCCCGGCAAAGGCGCGCATCCTGCTGCAATTGCTGGTCGCAGCAGGCATTTCCGATCCCGCCGCGATCCAAAACGAATTTGATCGGCGTTAGTGTCTTCTCAAAGTGGTTCTCGGCCAGAAGCGGAAAGTCCGCTTACGGCCCTAGTTGAGGACGTCGGAAACAATTGACTCACACCCAAAAATGTAATTATGTAATTACATGTTTACCGAATCGGATATGGACGATGTGTTTCAAGCGCTTTCACACCAAACGCGCCGTGCAATCCTCGATCATCTGCGCGCAAAGCCAGGATTGGCAGTCGGAGAACTCGCCCAAAAATTCGACGTCTCGAGGATTGCCATCATGCAGCATCTAAGAGTGCTCAAGCAAGCTGGCCTAGTCACCAGCAACAAAGTGGGGCGCTCTCGAAGACTCTACATGAACGCTGTTCCAATCCAACAGATTCACGAGCGATGGACAGATCAATTCAGCGCGCACTTTGCGTCACGCCTGACCATCATCAAACAGGCTGCCGAGCTGGCAGAAAAGACAGGGAGTTCGTCATGAGCGAAAGCAATCCATTCGCTGATAAAGCCGTGTATGAGATCTTCATAGAAGCCCCGATAGAGAAGGTATGGAGTGAGTTAGTTAAAACTGACGAAGTGCTGCCTTTCTTTTTTGGATCGGTTTGCAAGACAACAGGCGAATTGAAAGTTGGTGCGCCGATGGCGATGGAAACGACCAATGGAAAGTATCGCAGCGTTGTGGGCGAAGTGCTCGAGTTCGATCCACCCAATCGCTATTCTCATACGTTCAAATTCACAGGGCATGATGATCCGCCCTGCGTGGTGACTTATGAGCTAGAAGCGGACGAAGGCGGCACGAAGTTCTCGCTTGTAACGACCAAAGTTCCCGCCGGAACCAAGACCGAGAACGGCATGACGCAAGGCGGCAAGTTCATCGTCAACACATTCAAGCAGGTGGTTGAGCAGGGCCGGCCAAACCTTGGCACACGAATGATGCTGGGCCTTATGGGGTTGGCACAGCCGTTTACGCCCAAGAAATGTCGGTCTGAGAACTGGACGTTCGAACAAATCAAAGAGCTTTGAGAGGATTGCAAAATGGGTAGTTCACCGGAAGATCAGTTGGCAACAATGCTCGCAAATATCCCTGAAAAGACGGGCAAACCGTTGTCTGATTGGATCGGAATTATCGCGAAGAACGGACACGAGAAGCATGGGGCGATCCTCAAATTCCTCAAGGAAGAGCACGGAATCAGCCATGGCTTTGCAAATCTAATCGCAACCAAATCTCGAGAAACTGGCGAGGAAGTTGATCTAGTCGCCGTGCAATATTCGGGTCCGAAAGAGGCGCTAAAACCCTTGTATGAGGAGATCTTGGCATTCGCCAAAGGGCTCGGTGCTGATGTCGAGGTCGCACCCAAAAAGGCAAGCGTGAGTTTGCGACGTAAAAAGCAATTCGCGTTGATAACGCCTGCCACCAAAACGCGGATCGACCTAGGTTTGGCTCTAAAAGGTGATGAACCAACAAGACGTCTGGAAAGCTACAACGCCATGTGCAGTCACCGCATTCGGCTTGAAACGTCCGATAACTTCGATGCCGAAGTCAAAGGGTGGGTGCGCGAGGCCTATTCCCGATCGGGTTAGCCCTGAATGGACCGAAAGTCCGCATTCCACCCCATCATCCGACAGTCGCCCAGAGCGCAGCCTACGACCAAATCGGTCGCCAGGGGCGGGGGGGATGGGCTGGCGGGTTTTGCCACTCCCATCCCGATCGTATTCTCACGCGAGAGGGCGTTTTAACCCCAAGGCGTGACGAGATATTTCTCGCCGGTTTTCATTTGGCGATAGTCCGTGATCGCTTCCTTGGTCAGCATGCCTTCCAAATCGACTTTCGCTTTGTAGCTTGAGGCGAAAGTTGTGCCGAGGTTCTGCTGAACGCGGGTACGCATTTTGACGACTGTTTCCATGCCGGCTTTCGCCAGGAATGGTGTCAGCAGCCAGCCAGCGACCGTCCATTGCAAACCGTAAGATGGGGTCAGGATAGTCGGGTTCTGGAGGTCCAGACGGCCATACTGATACATCTTCTTGTCTTGGTTCGACCCATAGCGCGAATACTCATCCATTTGCGACGAGGCCACTTGCTCCATCGCTTTCAGAACGTGGTCAGTGTTTTGACCGCCGCCAATTGGGTCAAAACCTAGAAACGCGCCGGTTTCGGTGATCGCTGCACGAAGCTGCTTCATGTAATCATCGTCAGACGAGTTCACGACATATGTTGCGCCTTGGCTTTTCAGCAGATCAACATGCTCTTGCTTACGCACGATGTTGACGAGCTTCATGCCGTCTTCCTGACAGATCTTGTTGAGCATCTGTCCGAGGTTAGATGCCGCGGCGAGGTGCACAATCGCATCGTGGCCTTCCATCTTTGCGGTTTCGACAAAGCCGAGGGCCGTCATCGGGTTTACAAAACTGGACGCGCCCGCTTCGGCGCTGTGATCGCCCAGCGGCAGGCACATCATGGCATCGGCAATGGCGTACTGGCTGAAAGCGTTGCCGGGGACACACGCCACGCGTTGACCCATAAGTGCCTTCGCCATGTCACCGTCACCGGTGGCGACAACAGTGCCTGCGCCTTCGTTACCGGCTGGCAGACGCTGACCGTGGCGGCCGCGCTGACCAGATAGGAATGGCTCTGGCATGGTCGCCACAACCTTGCCCGGCGAATATTCTGCATTGTCAAAATCGGCTGCGCTGGTCAGGATCGCAAGGTCGGACGGATTGATCGGCGCGCCTTCCATTTTGACGAGCACTTGGTTGCCAGTTGGCTCTGGAAAGCTCTCTTCGCTGATTTCGAGGGTGAGTTTACCGTCTGCCGAAAGCGTCGAGAAAAGCTGTTTGCCGGTCGTTGTCATTATCCGTCTCCTGTAAATGCGTTGTCGCCGAGCTAGGACACCGCCGCGCGCATTACTAGGGTGACGTTAGGTCAACTACCGCCTGCTTCGGGCTTTTCACGCGGGATCAATTCCACCAGCAACACCATAATCGCCCATACGGCGAGGGTTGGCTGAAGCTTTGGAACGCGCGCAAGTTGGAAGAAATCTTCCGCGATGAAGGGAAACGCGGCGATGGTGACCGCAGTTAGGACAACATAGAACAATTTGTATTCGCTCTGGCCCAGATAAAGGATCATCACGACCACCGCTGCGCTCAGGAACAGCAGCGCGACAAAATCGCGGACGGGCAACCCTTCGCCGCCAACCAGAACAAAGCCCAAAACTGCGCCAAATACGATGTTGATGCCATCGACGTTGGCTTTGTACTCGCCTTCGGTGATCCGAAAGCTGGGCGGCATTTTGTACCAGTTCGACATCTTACTTTTGCCCCTCCGGATAGAGCGCTTCGACGAAATACAGCCCGTGCGGGGGGGCGTTCATGCCGAGCGCCTGCCGGTCGCGCGCTTCGAGCGCCGTTGCAATCCGACCTTCTTCCCAAGTGCCTTGGCCAACGAGTTTCAGGCAACCGACCATGGAGCGAACCTGATGGTGCAAAAAACTGCGCGCTTCGGCATGGATATGGATCTCTGGCCCGAACAGGCCGTCCACTTGCTCCACGTCGAGCCGGTCGAGCGTCTTCACAGGGTCTTTTGCCTGGCAAATGGTGGACCGGAACGTCGTGAAATCGTGGCGACCAACGAGAGATTGAGCAGCGCGGTGCATTGCGTCGACGTTCAGACTGGCGGGCACTTGCCAAGCACGTTTCTTTGCGAGCGCAAGCGGCGCGCGGCGACAAGCTATCCGGTAAAGATAACGTCTGCCGAGGCAGGAAAAGCGCGAATGCCAATCCTCGCTCACAATCTTGCAGTGGTTCACAGCAATTGGGTTGGGGCGCAAGTGGGCGTTCAACGCCTCCATCAGGCGGAAAGGGGTCAGGTCTTTCTCAATATCGACGTGGCTGACCATCGCCATCGCATGCACGCCTGCATCCGTGCGGCCCGATGACAGCAAAGTTACTTCCTCACCCGTCACCTTGAACAGCGCCTCTTCCATCGCCTGTTGCACAGTGGGCCCGTGCTTTTGGCGCTGAAGCCCCTGAAACGGGGTGCCGTCAAATTCGTATGTGAGCGCGAAACGGGTCAATCGAGCTGCGTCCCTTGCGGAACACTCCGCCCCCGCAGGAAATCCTCTGCGGTCATCGCAGGTTTGCCTGCACGTTGCAGGCGCAGAGGGCGCAAGGCGCCAGTTCCGCAAGCGATGGTGAGCGTATCGTCAAGGACAGTTCCGGCGTCGCCCGAGTGATTGATCGCTTCGGCTGATAGCAGCTTGATCCGCTCGCCCTCCAACTCAAACCAAGCGCCGGGAAACGGGGCGAGACCCTGCACATGGCGCACCAGATCGCTTGCAGGAAGAGTCCAATCAATCCGGGCCTCGGCCTTATCGATCTTGGGCGCGTATGTCGTGTCGCCGTCATCTTGCTGCTGCGCGTCGTAGCTGTCGAGATCAGCCAGCACTTCGACCATCGCGCCTGCGCCCAATTCAGCGAGTTCTGCGGTCAGATCGCCGGTTGTCTTCGCCGCTATCGGTGTGCGAACGATATGTAGCATCGGGCCAGTGTCTAGGCCTGCTTCCATCTGCATAATTGTCACGCCGGTTTCCTCGTCTCCCGCCATAATCGCGCGGTGGATCGGCGCGGCTCCGCGCCAGCGCGGCAGGATCGAGGCGTGGATATTCAGGCAGCCATGTGTCGGCGCATCCAGCACCGCTTGCGGCAGGATCAGGCCATAAGCCGCAACAACCGCGACATCCGCATTCAGCGCGGCAAAATCGGCCTGAGCAGCCTCATTGCGCAGCGATTTGGGAGAGCGAACCTCCAGCCCCAATGCCTCTGCCTTCGCTTGAACAGGGGAGGGGCGCAGCTTCTTTCCCCGACCTGCCGGACGAGGAGGCTGAGTATACACGCACACAATTTCATGCCCTGCATCGTGCAACGCAGCGAGCGCGGGCACGGCAAAATCGGGCGTTCCCATAAAGGCGATTTTCAATTTTGGGCGCATAACGCGGTGCTTTGGCCTTTCTCGTTTCCGCTGCAGCCCCTATCTCTACCCCCATGGCATCGCAAGAGATCGAAGCGCTTTCGGGCGTATTGGCCCGTTTGCCGGGGCTGGGGCCGCGCAGCGCGCGCCGGGCCGTGCTGTGGCTGGTGAAGAACCGCGAGCAGGCTTTGCCCGCGCTGTTGGAGGCGTTGGATGCCGTGTCGGAGACGCTGGTCGAATGCGAGACCTGCGGCAATGTCGACACCAGTGACCCCTGCGGCATCTGCGCCGATCCGCGCCGCGATGTGAAATCGCTGTGCGTGGTGGAGGATGTCGCCGACGTCTGGGCGTTAGACCGCGCGCGGCTGTTTCAAGGGCGCTATCATGTGCTGGGCGGCAGATTGTCGGCGCTGGACGGGGTCGCACCCGAAGACCTCAATATCGCCAGCCTGCTTGAGCGTGTGTCAGGCGGCGAGGTTGATGAAGTCGTGCTCGCCATGAACGCCACCCTCGAAGGGCAAACGACCGCGCATTACCTCGCGGAGCGGCTGGAGCCGCATAAAGTCCGCATAACCCAGCTTGCCCACGGCCTGCCGGTGGGCGGAGAGCTGGATTATCTCGACGAGGGCACGTTGGCGCAGGCGCTTAGGGCGCGGCGACCTGTCTAACTTATAACACTTCTTGCGAGAGGGCGCGCCACACACTAAATCCCTTCCCATGGCTATACGCGAAATTCTAGAAGTGCCGGACCCCCGGCTCAAAACCGTGTCCGTTCCCGTCGAACCAGACGAGTTCAACGACGATCTCAAAACGCTCGTCGAGGATATGTTTGAAACCATGTATGACGCGCCTGGCATTGGTCTGGCCGCGATACAGGTGGGCGTGCCGAAACGGGTGCTGGTGATTGATCTTCAACCCGATGATCCCGATGCCGAGCCGGAGCAGTGCGATCATGACCACGGCGAAGGCGCACACACGCATCAGCCGACGATGAAAGAGCCGCGTGTCTTCATCAATCCGGTGATCGTCGATCCGGCAGAGGAGCTGTCCACCTATCAGGAAGGCTGCCTGTCCGTGCCTGAGATTTACGCCGACGTGGATCGCCCCGCGACCTGCACTGTCGAGTATCAGGATCTGGACGGCAAAAAGCACACAGAAAACCTCGAAGGCCTCCTCGCAACGTGCCTGCAGCACGAGATGGACCACCTCGAAGGAATCCTGTTTATCGACCACCTCTCGCGATTAAAGCGCGGCATGGCGCTCAAGAAGCTGAAGAAGTTGCGGCAGGCTGCTTAGGTTTCGTTTCGAACGCGCATCCGCGCGTTCGTCCTCGCTAGACGCACGGCATAGCTGCGCCCGCTTCGCGCTGACTATCTACCCCAAGCCATTCCAGCAGACTTCTCGTCATTCCCGCAAAAGCGGGAATCCAGAGCAGCGCTGTGCAACAAATGCAAATCAGACTAGCGTTCCGGTTCCGTTCCGCATATTAATAGAGCATGGACTCAACGCTCATCAGCATTCTCGCGCTCGTTCTCGGCCTTCTAGTCGGAGGCGGCGCGGCTTGGTTTTTTGCCTCGCGCCCGGTCGCGGATTTGCGCGAGCGGCTTGATACCCGCGAGGGTGAGTTTAAAACCGCTATTGCGGAACTGGGCGATGCTCAGGTCAAGCTTTCCGCCGCGCAGGAGCGCGCTGGCCGCACCGATACGCTGGCCGCCGAACTGGAAGCCGCGCGCGAACAGAACGCGGCTTTCAAGGCTGAGCGGGCAGGGTTCGCCGAGCAGAAGAAACTGCTCGAAGAATCGCGCGACAAGCTGCTCAAGGAATTTGAAAACACCGGCGCCCAGGTGCTCGGTAAGGCGCAGGAGGCGTTTCTGCGCCGCGCGGACGAACGTTTTAAACAGTCTGAAGAAGCGGGTGAGCAAAAGATCAAAGCTTTGCTCAATCCGGTCGGCGAGCGGCTGGAGAAATACGAAAAGCAGGTCGAAACGCTTGAAAATCAGCGCAAGGATGCATTCGGCGAATTGAATGGCCTCATCAAGTCCATGCGGGACGGTCAAGAAGAAGTCCGGCGCGAGGCCCAGCGGCTCGGCAATTCGCTGACCAACGCGCCCAAAGCGCGTGGGCGCTGGGGTGAGCGGGCTTTGCAAAACCTGCTCGAACAATGTGGTCTCGCCGAGCATACCGATTTCATGATG
Source organism: uncultured Erythrobacter sp. (assembly GCF_947497915.1). Taxonomy (GTDB): domain Bacteria; phylum Pseudomonadota; class Alphaproteobacteria; order Sphingomonadales; family Sphingomonadaceae; genus Erythrobacter. Next base: position 579,154 of record NZ_CANMIJ010000001.1, read on the forward strand.
GAGCATTCGGTTGAAACCGAGGAGGGGCGGCTGCGCCCCGATGCGGTCATCAATGTACCGGGCCAGAAAAAGCTCGTGATCGATTCCAAAGTCTCGCTTAACGCATATCAGGCCGCGTTTGAAGCGGACGATGACGAGACGCGCGACTTCCAACTAAAATCTCACGCCAAGTCGATGCGCAATCACGTCCAGGCGCTAAGCGCGAAGAGCTATCAGAGCCAGTTCGAGGAAGCGCCCGATTACGTCATCATGTTCATTCCCGGCGAGCACTTTGTAACCGCCGCTTTAGATGCCGATCCGACATTGTGGGACTTTGCGTTCGAGCGCCGCGTGCTGCTCGCCACGCCAACCAACCTTGTCGCCATCGCGCGTACAGTCGCGCAGGTCTGGCGGCAGGACGGGCTGGCCAAAGAAGCGCAGGAAATCGGGCGCATGGGCGCGGAATTGTATGACCGGCTGCGTGTCGCAGGCGAGCATTTGAAACGCGTTGGCGGCGGGCTCGATAGTGCGGTGAAAAACTACAACAAATTCGTCGGCAGTTTTGAACGCAACGTCCTCTCATCTGGCAAGCGTCTTGCCGAAAAAGGCATCGAGATTGGCAAGGCCGAGATCGAGGAAGTGCCGCTGGTGGAAAGCACCCCGAACTACAACGCTGCCGATGCAGCCGCGAGCGATGCGATAGAGGATAAGCGCGACGCCGCCGAGTGATTAAGCGGATAAGCTATCCAGAACTTCATAGGCCAGCACCGCGCCTGCTACGGCGGCGTTCAAGCTGTCTGCGCGGCCTCGCATTGGCATGGTGACGCGCAGGTCGCATTCGGCCTCATATTCTTCGGGTAGCCCCTGGGATTCGTTTCCGACCAGAATGAAGCACGGCGCAGCGTAAGGCGCTCCGCGATAGGGGACCGCATCACGCAGACTTGCCGCAACCAGCTGTCCCGTTCCGCTGCGCAGCCATGGGACAAAATCCTCCCACCGCGCCTGTGCCAATGATTGCGTGAACACTGCGCCCATGCTCGCCCGCACGGCCTCCGCGCTGAATGGATCGGCGCAGTCGTCTATCAGGATCAGTCCGCCAGCGCCCACGGCATCGCCGGTGCGCAGCATCGTGCCAAGATTGCCCGGATCGCGCAGCGCCTGCGCCACAAGCCAAATCTGCGCAGCGTCACGGTCAATATGCTCTAGGCCGGTTTGCCATTCGTCAAACACGCCAACGACGCTTTGCGAATTGGATTTACCGGTAATTTTAGTGAGAATATCGGGGGAGGTTTCGATCACGTCACCGCCAGCGGCCATTACGTCCGCTTCGAGCCGTTCCAGCAGTGGATGCGGATCGCGATTTTCTGCAAGCACAATCTGACGCGGCAACCGCCCGCCTTCGCGGGCATCCTCCAGCAGCCTAAGGCCCTCGACCAGAAACTGGCCCGCGCGCTTGCGATGCTTTTTGTCCCTGAGTGACCGCAGATATTTGACGGTCGGGTTCGAAAATCCGGTGATCTGCTTGCGCATCGGGGCCAGCGCTATTCTTCGCCAAACCCGTCTTCGATCAGGCCCACGAGCTGACCCAGAACGCCGTCGGCATTGTCGCCAGATACGATCACATCGACGCTGTCACCCTTGGCCGCGCCCAGCATCATCAGGCCTAGGATTGATCCGCCTGCTGCATCATTTGCATCTTTGGCAACGCGCACCGAAACCCCTTCAGGCAGTTCAGCAACCGCGCCGACAAATTTGGCGCTGGCACGGGCGTGAAGGCCGCGTTTGTTGACGATGGTGACGGTCTGGCGAACTTCGCTCATTGCCCGATTACCCTTTGGCCGCAGCAGGTTCGGCAGTGTCGCCCAGCAGCTCGCTCGCCACGGTGATATAGTTGCGGCCCGCATGCTGCGCCGCCTCCACTGCTTCGCCAACACTCATGGTTTTGCGCGCGCCGGCAAGGCGGATCAGCATCGGCAAATTGATCCCGGCGATCACTTCAACTTTGCCTGCGTTAAGCAGCGAAATAGCCAGATTTGACGGAGTGCCGCCGAACAGATCGGTGAGGATGATAACGCCGTTGCCGCTATCGACTGTGCCGATTGCGTTCGCGATTTCCTCACGCCGCAGTTCCATATCGTCATTCGGGCCGATGCAAACTGTCACGACGTTCGTTTGCGGGCCGACGACGTGTTCCATCGCTTCGACGAAATGGTCCGCGAGGCGGCCGTGAGTGACCAAGATCAAACCAATCATGCGGGGGTGGGTCCGTTAGTTACCTTGGCGCTTGCCACGTTCGATTTCGTCCGCGGCGCGTGAGCCTAAATTGCGATGCCGGACAGTGGGCGAAAATCCTGCCTCGCGCAAGCCTTGGGCCATGCGTTCTGCGGTAAAGACGGATCGATGTCTCCCGCCGGTACAACCGAAGGCTACGTGGACATAGGATTTACCCTGCGCCTGATAACGCGGCAGCAGCGTTAGTAAAAGTCTGTGAATTTGATCAAACGCGGCGGCGAATGCCGGGTCTTTCTGGATGTGCACGCCAACAGGCGCGTCCTTTCCAGTCAATTCGCGAAGCCCCTCCACCCAATGCGGATTATCTATGAAACGCATGTCAAAGACGAGGTCGGCCAGCGGCGGCATACCCCGCGCAAAGCCAAAGCTGGAAATGGTCAGCGTCGTCGAGCCCGTCTCCGGCTCTTCGAATGTATCGCGCACGCGCGTTTGCAGATCATTTGCGGAAAGATCGCTTGTGTCGATCACAATGTCGGCCCAGCGGCGCAGCGGCTCCAGCAATTCGCGCTCTGCCCCGATACCATCAAGCAGCGGGCGGCCGTGTGTCATCGGGTGACGGCGGCGGGTCTCGTTATAGCGTCGCTCAAGCTCGGCATCCGCGCAATCGATAAACATAAAGCTCACAGAAAGGTCATCGCGGCGCGTCAGGTCTTTCAGCAGCCGGATAATATCGGCCGGCACAAACCCTCTGGTTCGCGAATCAAACCCGATGGCAAGCGGCCCGCGCGGCTGGCGGTCTGGCTCGTCCGATTTGGCGACAAGCCTGTCGAGCAGGCGTACAGGAAAATTGTCGATCGTTTCCCAGCCAAGGTCTTCGAGCACGTCGAGTGTTGTCGATTTGCCTGCGCCAGACAATCCCGTAACCAGCAGAATCCGCTGCGGGCTGGCTTCTCCGGTTTCTGTTTCGGCAGGGTTCGCGCTGTCCATGGTTGCAGTCTCGCGAGATTGGGCGTGAATGGAAAGTGTCTTTTTTACAATTGGGTCAATGTTGGACGTATAGGCCTCAAATACCGTGGTGGATCAAAGCCATTTCAGCGCGGATAGCCGGGGCGATAGCGCCCGGAACAAATGAAAGTACGGGGATCGCAAGGCCCATCACATCGCGAGTGACGCTGCCCGCTGGAAGCCGCTCTCCCGCTTCGCCAAGGGTCAGGATCAGGGAAACAGGGATGGATGCGGTGACCGGTATTGAGATCAACCCAATACCGCGCATTTCGATCAAACCGGCGATGTTTGGCGGCGGTGAAGCGACAACCTGGCTCTCTTTCCGCTCCAGCGTGACCCCGTCATCGCCAATCAATTCAGCGCCGCGATCAATCAGTGCGAGGGCTAGTGAGCTTTTGCCTGAACCCGGTGGTCCTTCGAGGATGAGCGCCTTCCCCTCGATGGAGACCGCTGTCGCTTGCATCATGAATGGAGCGTTCTCGCTCATGCTGCCGGCAAAGTAAGTTTCAGGCAGGCGCCTTGCTGGCCATCAGGACGTGCCTCTGCGATCAAAGAGCCGTCATGCGCCTCTGCAATGGCCCGCGCGATGGCGAGGCCAAGGCCGGAATGATTGCCGAAATCTTCGCGTTCCGGTCGGATAGAATGAAAACGTTTGAACACTTTCTCTCGCGATCCTTCGGGAATGCCCGGGCCGGAATCGCACACACTGAGCTTAACGCAGGTCCCGTCATTATCGATGGTGACGACAATCGGTGCCTCGGGTGGGGAAAAAGACACGGCGTTGTCGAGCAGGTTTTCGACCACACGCTCTAACCGTGCGCCTACGCCGACAACATTCGCCGCAAAGCCGAGAGTGTTGAGTTCAATCCGGTGGTTATGATTTTCGGCGCGATATTCGCGGCTGCCGACAATCGCGCGGACGAGATCTGCCATATCGATGTTTTCACGTGTCGCTCGCGACATTTCTGCGTCGATCCGGCTTGCATCGGAGATTTCGGTGACCAGCCTGTCGATCCGGCGCACATCGTGCGTAGCGATTTGCTCAAGTTCGCGGCGAGTGTCTTCATCGGTGACTTTGGGCAACGATTCCACGGCGCTGCGCAGGCTGGCCAGCGGATTCTTGATCTCATGCGCTACATCGGCCGCAAAACTGTCCACCGCATCGATGCGCTGGCGCAGGGTGCCTGTCATATCGGAAACCGCGCGGGCGAGCAGGCCGATTTCATCGCTGCGTTCGGGCAAGCGCGGAACTTCGACATCACGCTCCCTACCTTGGCGCACCTTAACAGCGGCGCGTGAAAGCTCGCGCAGCGGCATCACAATTGTGCGCGCGAGATACAGCGACAGCATCGCAGAGGCGAACAAGACGAGCAGAACGGCGGTAACCAGACTGGAGCGCGCGGCGCGAACGGTCGCGGTAATGTCCGCAGCATTGCGCACCGTTAGCAAGGTCGCGCCATTAAGGCCCACCGGCGCTGCAGCGGTGATAACAGGGGTGCCGTCAACCCAATCGTAGAGGTTGATCTGGCTCACTTCCTGTTCGCGCGCCGCGACGAGTTCGGGCCACGCATCGGCCGTTTGGGCCTCTGGCTCGACAAAATCTGTGACCGGCTCTGCGCTGACGATGGCGTCCACTGTCCGATCAAGCCAGCGTGCGAAACGCTGATCCCATCCGTCGTCGCTGATATCGTTGAATTCAAACGCAGGTTCATCGAGAGCAAAGCTGTCTGCCCACAACAGCCCCTCGGCATCGAACATGCGAAGGCGCATGCTTTGCTCCTTGCCGATCTGAACAAGCAGCGCCTCTTGCCGCTCGCGGGTCGCCCCGGCAAGCGCCTCTGCGGTAATCTGAGCTTCGATCCGTGCGAGCTTGAAACGCTCGTCGATCAACTGTGTGCGATAGCTATCGATGTAAAACAAGCCGCCGCCAAGCAACGCCAGCGGCAGAATGTTCACAGCCAGAATGCGCGCCGTGAGCGAGGTCCTGCTCGCCGGGCTCAGCGTCTCGTCTGTAATAGTCGACGCGGTATCTTCAGCCATCGTTGAAACTGTATCCAGCGCCGTAGAGTGTTTCGATTGACGAAAATTCTGAATCAACGACGCGGAATTTGCGGCGCATGCGTTTGATGTGGCTGTCTACGGTGCGATCATCGACGAAAATGTCGTCGGGATAGGCTGCATCCATCAACTGGTTGCGGCTTTTGATGACGCCAGGCCTCGCGGCAAGGGCTTCGAGAATAAGAAATTCCGTAACGGTCAGGCTGACCGGTTTTTCATCCCACGTCACATGGTGGCGGGCAGGGTCCATGTTTAACCTGCCACGGGCAATGTCATTCGCGGCGGCTGGAATGATGCTGCCGCCATCGCCGATCACTTCGCGGAAGGGGTCTGCGCGGCGCAGAATTGCACGAATTCGCGCAATCAGCAGGCGTTGGCTAAACGGTTTCGCGATGTAATCATCCGCGCCCATCTCAAGGCCGATTTCCTCATCTTCCTCGTCGTCTTTACTCGTAAGGAAGATAACCGGCAGCGCGACCTGCTCGCGCACCTTTTTCAGCAATTCGATCCCGTCCATCTTGGGCATTTTGATGTCGAACACGCCGAGCGCTGGGGGATTCTCGACGAGCGCTTTCAAAGCTGTTTCGCCGTCTGAATAAAGCCGCGTGACAAATCCTTCTGCCTGGAGTGCGATCGATACCGTCGTCAGGATGTTGCGATCATCATCGACGAGAGCGATGACCGGCGCGTCTTCTGTGCCAATTGCTTCAGCCGTGTTCTCGGTCATTTCCGTCCTCCAGCGCGCATCCGTTCCCACCTGTGAATGCCCTTTCCATTGGAACTAGCGGGTTCGCATCATGGAAACAACGCACAAGGGCACCGGATTGACACCAATCACCGCGCTTTTGGCACAGGATTGGGTAGATTTGCCGTTCCGGTCTAGACCTTCATGCATACGTATGCGAAACGCGGGACGAATCCGGCGAAGTACCTTTTTCGGCCGGGCCAATATCCACCGATCCGGAGTAATCACGTTGACGCCTCTCGCCCAATCGCTGTCCAGTCAGGGAATCGAAACCCAGGCGGAGATTCATCCAAATCTCGGCACTCCAGCCCTTGTAGAAGCCTCTCTGACCGCAGGTGAGGGCGCCTTGTCCAAGCACGGGGCTCTGGTAGTTCAAACCGGCGCGAAAACTGGGCGCAGCGCGAAAGATAAGTTCATCGTGCGTGATCAGACGACCGAGGACACCGTATGGTGGGGCAAGGTCAATGCGTCGATGACGCCTGAGCATTTCGCGAACCTCAAAGCCGATTTTATGGAAGCGGTTGCAGGCAAAGAAACGCTTTATGTCGCGGACCTCTTTGGCGGTTCCCAGTCAGAGCACCGCGTGAATGTGCGCGTGATCAACGAGCTCGCATGGCACAACCTGTTTATCCGCACGCTTTTGGTGCGTCCTACAACGGATGAACTTGCCGATTTTGCACCGGAATACACGATCATCGATCTGCCGAGCTTTAAAGCTGATCCGGCGCGTCACGGCACCAATAGTGAAACCGTGATTGCGGTAAACCTAACCGAAAAACTGATCCTGATCGGCGGCACCCGCTATGCCGGTGAGATGAAGAAGAGTGTCTTCGGTATTCTCAATTATCTGCTGCCGACCAAGGGTGTGATGCCGATGCATTGCTCTGCCAATGTCAGTGCGGACGGCAAAACGGCGGTCTTCTTCGGCCTTTCGGGTACGGGTAAGACGACGCTTTCTGCCGATGCCTCGCGTACTCTTATCGGTGATGATGAGCATGGCTGGTCTGACACGGCGGTCTTCAACTTCGAAGGCGGCTGCTACGCCAAGATGATCCGTCTGTCAGAAGAAGCAGAGCCGGAAATCTACGCGACGACCAAGATGTTCGGCACTGTTCTAGAAAACGTGGTGATGGACGAACAAACGCGAGAGCTTGATTTCGACGACAATTCGCTCGCCGAAAACACCCGCGGAGCCTACCCAATCCACTACATTCCGAACACAAGCGAGAAGAACCTCGGCCCTGTGCCCAGCAATGTTGTGATGCTGACCGCCGATGCGTTTGGCGTGCTGCCTCCGATTGCGCGTCTGACCCCGGATCAGGCGATGTACCACTTCCTGTCGGGTTACACTGCCAAGGTTGCCGGCACCGAAATCGGTGTGACCGAGCCAGAAGCGACATTCTCAACCTGTTTCGGCGCACCGTTTATGCCTCGCCACCCGAGCGTTTACGGCAACCTTCTGAAAGAGCGGATCGCGAGCGGCGGAGTTCAGTGCTGGTTGCTCAACACGGGCTGGACCGGCGGCAAATACGGCGTCGGCAACCGTATGCCGATCAAAGCGACACGCGCACTGTTGAACGCGGCGCTCGACGGTAATCTGGACAATGTGGAATTCCGTGCAGATGACAATTTTGGCTTTGATGTGCCTGTAAATGTGCCCGTCTTAGCCGCGAAAGGCATTGATCAATCAATCCTCGATCCGCGCAGCACATGGGCGGATAAGGGCGAGTATGATGCAACTGCGCAAAAGCTTGTGCAGCTCTTCATCGACAATTTCGCCGAGTTTGAAAGCCACGTGGACGAAGGCGTCCGCCGCGCTGCTCCGGCTGCGCCCGTCGCCGCCTAAACCAATTTTCCAAACGGAGAGGAAGCCCCGCCCGGCGTTAAGACCGGTGCGGGGCTTTTACTTTGTTTTACCCAGAGTTTCCGTCACACTCGCTATGCGAATCGCATCACAAACAAAGACGGAGACATGACATGAGCCTGCTCGACGGAATTCTGAAAAACATCGGCGGCGCGCCGGATGACGTGGCGAACCTTGCTGAAAAGATCGGCATCGATCCCGGCATGGCGGAAAAGGCGATTGCCGTTCTGGGTAAGACCCATCAGCAAGATGGCGATACAGTAGAACTCGCAGCCAAAGAAACCGGCCTCGATAGCGGCGTGCTGAACCAGATCGTTGAGCAAATTGGCGGCGAAGGTTCGCTTTCGAGCTTTGCTTCGATGCTGGATCAAGATGGCGACGGCAATCCGTTGAACGACATCGCGAGCATGGCATCCGGCCTGTTCGGCAAGAAATAAACGGCACAATCACACAGGAGAGGACGCTATGAGCCTAGGACAAATGCTGCAGCAAAGCGGCGCAATTGCATCGATCGCCAAAGAACTTGGCGTGGATGAAGGCACAGCGAAAACCGCGGCGGGCGCTCTGCTTCCCGCGATCGTGGCAGGCATGGGCCGCAGCGCTACGGGCGGCACCAGCACACCCGATCCGATGGGCGGACTGGGCGGTCTTGCAGGCGCTATTCTAGGCGGTGGCGGATCATCCGGCGGCGGCTTAGGCGGTGCACTTGCGGGCGGTCTTGGCGGCGGCTTGCTCGATGCGGTTCTGGGCGGCAGCCCGACACCGACACAGCCGGGCAATGACATTTTGGGCAACATTTTCGGCAGCAAAGATGTGAGCCGTTCGGTCGCGGGCGAAGTTGCCGCGATGACCGGCCTCGATGAAGGCATGCTCAAGAAAATGCTGCCGATCCTCGCCATGGCAGTGGCAGGTTACATGGCCAAGCAAGCGACAGGCGGCGGCAGCGCGCCTGCGGGCGGATCGTCCGGCGGCAACCCGCTCGGCGGGATCCTCGGCTCGATTGTTAGCGGAATGATGAAACGCTGAATTTCAGCGCAGTGATTTAAGAGAGGGCGCGCGGGCTTATGCTGGCGCGTCCTCTTTTGTTTCGGGCTGGTCAGGATCGGCGCTTTCACTGTCCGATGGCTCCTGCTCTTCATCGATCTTGATCTCGACGACGGGACGCGATCTGAGGTTGAACTTTGTGCCCTCAGGTATCTTATCCAACACATCGATGAAATCGCCAGCCAATGATGCGCTGCGCCCGCCATGCGGGTTCGCGGCGAGCGGCTGTAGGCTAAATTTCGCGAGCTCGATCTTGCCTTCCTGTGCCTGCATCACTGCAACGCGCAGCCACAATTGTTGATCAAAAGGGGCAAGTTCCGCGGCCCGTTCCAGGGCTTTTCTGGCATTTTCTGGCGGCACTTCGCCGCGCTCTGCAAAGCTGCGATAGTAATAGATTAGCGGCAGCGGATGGTCGTTCTCCTGTGCGTTTAGAGCCGAGAACGGCGCCATCGCATCATTATAGGCGGCTTCTGCGTCGTCGCCATCAGATGCCTTGCGAAACAAAGCGTACCCTTTCTGCACATAAGGGTTGGTGCGGGCCGGGTCGATTGCGATGGCTTTGTCGGCGGCGGCAATCGCGGCATCATCATTTCCCGCATCGTATTCGGCCTCTGCCAATGCGGACAGCACACCGGCGTCGTTCGGGTATTTCGCGGCAATTTTGCGCACATCTGGAAGCAATTCTTCGGCTTGCTTACGGGTCACACCGCGCTGGGAAACCATGCGCAGCTCCATCATGGCCGCTTCGCCCTTTGGCAGTTTGCGCAAAGACACATCGCCAATAGGTAACTCCTCTGCGGATAACTCGAACGCGCTAAAGCGTCCGCCGTCGCCGTTGCGGCGATAGGCTTTCAGCTCCGTTTCCAGCGCCTCCAGATCGCCGAATGCTTGTTCTGCCGCTTCGGGAAGGGGCGTGCCGTCGACGATGGCGCGGCCGTAAGTATCCAATTGCTGGCGGCGTGTCTCGTTGAACGTCAGGTAATGATAAAGCAGCCACGACCGTCCATAAAAACCTTCATCTCGCGGGCCGCGATTGCGACGAAACTCTTCCGGATCGAGCAATTCGCGCGCGGTAGGAGGGTTTGTGGAAGCCAATTCATAGGCGCGGTGCCGCGCAACCCGGCCAAGGATAACGCCGCCATCCTTTTCAAAACTGGTCGCTGCGAAGAACTCAGCCATCCCTTCATTAAGCCAGCGTGGCAGGGCAAAGCGGTTGCTCGAAATAAGGAAATGGTGCGCGTATTCGTGCAGCAGAACCACGGTCGAAAAATGCGGATACCCGTCTTTGTTGCGAATATCCTGCACAAAGGCGCGGCTGCCGCCTGCGCGCGGGATGTAGAAGCCTGCGACATTGTTGCGACCTGCCAGTCTGCGAACTTCGCGGCTGTTGCCAACGACGAATATGGTCACGCGGTTGGATGGGCTGGGCTTTGCCACTTTGCGGCCTGTGACGGCCTCTAACGCGCTGTGATATCGTTCCAGATTGCGCGAAAACTCGCGAATGTCTTTCTCGCTGTCATCGGCATAGATGACGAAGTGATCGGATGATGCCTCATACCATGCAGCCTGCGCTGCAGACGCGAGCGTCATGCCAAGGATTACGGAAAGAAACGCTGAAACCAGCCGGAACGTCATAAACGATTGCACCCCATTGCTGTGTGCAACGTGCCGCGACAGGGCTGAATTCGCAATGAATTTTCTAGGCTATGCCTGATTTTTCCGGTCATCGAGATAAGACCAGATCCGGCTGACGACGACTGAACCTTCGCCAACGGCGCTGGCGACACGTTTGATCGAGCTGCTGCGAACATCGCCGACTGCAAAAATGCCGTCGGTTCCCGTTTCGAACGGTGTCTCACGGCCAACGCTTGCGCCGGTAAGGACGAAGCCTTTCTCATCGGTCTCGACAAGGCCGGAAAGCCATTCTGTGTTGGGCGCTGCCCCGATCATGATGAACAGCGCGCTGGTATCCTGCCGTGTCTCGCCATCGGGCGTTTTGAAGGTAACGCCCTTAAGCCATTTCTCGCCATGCAGCTCGGACACCTGCGTGTGATAGTGGATCGTAACCTTTGGATCGGCCTCAAGGCGACTTGAAAGATAGCTCGACATGGATGCCGCGAGTGAGCCGGAGCGGACAATCAAATGCACATGCGCAGCCGAGCGGGAGAGATACATCGCAGCCTGTCCGGCTGAATTGCCTCCGCCGATCACGACAGCTTCTGTGTTTGAGCAAAAGCGCGCTTCCATTTCGGTGGCCGAGTAGAACACGCCTGCGCCTTCTAGCTCTTCGAGGCGGTCCAGAGGCAGGCGGCTATATTGAACGCCGGTGCTGACGAGGATCGCGCCTGCGCAAATTTCATCACCATCATCCAATGTCGCGCAGAATGATCCGTCTTCGCGTTTGGCCAGCCCTTCGACGCGGCGCGGCATGACGAACCGCGTGCCGAATTTCAGAGCCTGTATCTGGCCGCGCCATGTCAGGTCGGTCCCGCTGATGCCGGTGGGAAAGCCCATGTAGTTTTCGATGCGGCTCGATGTGCCCGCTTGCCCGCCAATGGCTGTGTCTTCGACCACGAGCGCGTTTAGGCCTTCGGAACCAGCATAGACGGCAGCGGCAACGCCCGCTGGCCCGCCGCCCACGATCAACAGATCGAAATCGCGCTGCGAACAGATGTTGAGATCCAACCCCAGATATTGCGCGACTTTGCGCGGGGTCGGATTGTCCAACTTTTGATTGGTGCCAAGGATAACGGACGGCTCATGGCCGGTCAGATCGCAAACTTTGGCGGTCTCCGCATCGCTCGCATCCAGATCGAAGCTTTCGAACGGAATGCGGTTGCGCGACATGAAACGTTCAACATCCTGAACCTTCGGATCGCGATCTGCGCCGATGATTTTGACCGCGGAATTGCGCAGTTCAAACTGCTTACGGCGGCGCGCGGCAAAAACGGTGATGATATGGTCGGACAATTCCGGGACGCGGCTCATCAGATCGAGCATCGCGGTGCGCGGTGCCTCGATAACGCGTGTTTCTTTCGCTGTGCGCATCTTCAGATAATGGATGCCCGCGTTTAGAAAGCCGATCTCGCCCATAAATTGGGTCGGGCCAAGGCTGGACTCCATCAAACGATCGCCGGTCTTCGGATCGACGACTTCGATCTCGCCTTCGAGCACATAGACAAAGGTATCCATCGCATCGCCGAGGTCGGCCATGACTGTGCCAGCAGGATAAGTCTTCTCTTCGCCAATGTCGCAAATGGCATCGACATGCGCATCGGCGAGCGGCACGCGCCGCATGGTCTCAAGGTCCGGTCCGAGCTGTTCCATGCGCGCCTCCTAATGTTTCATTGCGCGCTATGTGGGGTCAGCCGCGCGCTTCTGCAATATAGCGGCCAACCGTCTTGTCGACGACATCCAACGGGGCGTTACCGCCTAGGATGACGGCAGTGTTGAACGCCTTGAAGTCATAGGCATCGCCCAACTCCGCCTCTGCTCGCGCGCGTTGGCGCACGATTTCGCTGTGGCCGATTTTGTACGAGCATGCCTGACCCGGCCAGCTGCAATAGCGATCAACTTCGCCAGCGACTTCGGCAGGTTTTGAACCGTTGCGTTCGATAAAGAACTGGTTGGCTTGTTCGCGGGTCCAGCGTTTAGAATGCAGGCCAGTATCGACCACGAGACGGCAGGCACGAAAGGCGAGGCTTTGTAAGTAGCCGAGCCGACCGACTTTGAAATCGTCATATGCGCCCAATTCATCGGCGAGCTGCTCACCATAGAGCGCCCACCCTTCGGAGAACGCTCCAAAGGCGAGGATGGACCGGATCAGCGGCAGACGATTGGAATATTCGCCTTCCCAGACATGGCCAGGGATCGCTTCGTGAAATGTCAGGTCGGCAAGGTCATATTTGCGATGCAAACCAGTCTCGCGCAGATTGATCCAGAACCGCCCCGGGATCTGGCCATCTTTGCTGCCTGCGCCGCCATAGGCACCCGGTGCGCCTGCTTCCTCGTTGATCGGAATGCGGACGACTTCCATGTTCGGATCGACCAGCTCGTTAAAGGCGCGCGGCATTTGCGCTTTGATCCATTCGATGCGTTCATCGATGAAGGCAAAAATTTCCTCGCGCCCCGGATCGCCCTCGGCAAATTTATACCGCTGGTCTTCGCCCAGAGATTGCATCCGTTCACCCACGCTGCCCTGAGTGTAGCCGATTTCCTGAAGGATCGGGTCCATCCGGCCATGCAGGGTGGCGAGTTCATCAAGGCCCTGTTCGTGGATTTCATCGGGCGATAGCGATGTTGTGGTCGATGCGCTGGTGGACCATGAATACCACGCATCGCCGTCTGGCTGTGCCCACATGCCGGCATCCGATTTCGCAATGGCGCGCTGCGCTTTCAGCTCCTCCAGCTGCCGTTCGAGGGCAGGGGCGATGCTGTCACGCGAAACCGTTTCGGCGTTCTGATACCGTTCGTCCGCGTTCGCTCCGGCCAGGTTTTCGGTGATGCCGCTGGATAGCGGGCCGGCATAGGTTTCGCCTTGTTTGGCGGACGCGATGCTCGCCTCCATTTGGGCGATGGCTTTGTCGAGCAAGAAATCGGGCGGAACCACGCCGTGATCGCGGGTCGCCTTCATTGTGTCGGTTTCGGCATCGAGAATGGCTGGCACTTCGGCGAGACGAGAAAGGTAATGCTCGACATCTTCTTCGCTGCGCACAGGCTGGGTAGAGCCGAAGAAACGTGGAAAGTCGATATAACCGCCGACATTCTGGATCACCGAATAGGGCGCGTTGCGCCAACTGCCCACGGCAACATCACCATATGGCAGCTCCATGCCTTCGACGGCTTTGTCGAACGCGCTTTCAACCACATCAAAGCCAACCTGTTGGTCAGCCGTCAGGCCGTCTTTGGGATAGTCGCGCGCTTCATCGCGCAGACGAGTGAGTGTGGCTTTGTACTTCTCGCGGCCTTCCGCGCCGGGGGTGCCAAACGTTCCGCGCCATGCGGCGTAGTCTCCGGTGTCGACGCCCAATCCGGTCGCGCGGCCCGGCTCATGCTCCAACATTGCATAGCCGATCTGTTCAAGCATGGCATCGGGCGCCATTGCAGGCGCGCCGCCGAGAAGGTCCGAGCATCCCGGAAGGAGTGCGAGCGTAGAAACGCCGCCAAGCCCTTTAAGAGCGTGGCGGCGTGTTATTGTGAAGTTTGTGTCTGTCATGGCGCAAGGGTGTACCCCGCGCCGATAGACTGTCAATTCAGTTGTTGCGGCAGCTTAGTTCTTAAGATCGTCTGGAACGATGCCGCCAGCATCCGCGATTTTCTGCATCACGGCTTTATGCAGAGCGATGTTTTGCTCTGCAGTGCCTTCATAGCCCGCAATGCCGACTTCACCGGCGAGTTCTTTGCGGTTGGCATAGCTTGGGTCGATCTGGACGAGCTTCATCAGGTCGACAATCGATGTGCGCCAGTTCAGCTTGTCCGAACCTGGAATGCTGCCGATGCGCTGCTCAACGTCGACACCGCTGATGGCTGCGCGCTCTTTCGGCGCTTCTGCCGCTGGTGCTGCTTCGGTTTTCTCGTCTTCGTCCGAGCCGAAAATTGCGCCTTTGATTGAACTGAAAATACCCATGTGATCCTCCATATTATGGTTATGCAGGTTTGACCGCATCTTCGATCAAACTCTTGCAGCCATGATGTCGGGAGTTTGTTACAAGTGCAAGGACTTGGCCGAAGTGAATTGTAAAATGGGGTATTCGCGGCGATGACCGATATAGTGCTTTCGATTGTGATGTTGACCGCCTTTGCATTGATTGCAGGGGCATATATGTTTTGGCGGCGCACTGGCGAGGTGAAGCAACCTGCGCTGATGGTGGTGCTTGCGATTATCGCGATAGGCAATGTTTTGATTTGGACGGTGCCGACGGCTGACGGCAGCTCGCCTGCTGAAAAGGTGGAGGCCGGAACTGAGTAAGCTCCGGCGCTCCCAATAGATGGCCAACTCTGCTGGAATTACTCTGGCAGCCTCCAATTGACCGAATTGCTGTATGATCCGGCGACAGGATTGCCGTAGCTGTCCTTTGCCGGATTAAACTTCGCGCGGCGCTGGATCAGTTTGCAAGTCGCCGCATCCATCGCGCCATGCCCGGTGGACCGCGTGATTGTGCAGTCGCTCACCTTGCCTTTGGCATCAATCGTGACAGCAAAACCAGCAACGCCTGCCCATTCCTTGCGAATCCAGTTGCTGCGATAATCGCTGTCGGACACCCAGCGGCCCGGATCATTGCGCGGGGAAGCGGATATCGGATCGGGCAGTGAAGGCATGGGCGCGATGGTGCCAGCCCCACCAGCCGGTACCACTTCAACGGGGCCAATCACGAAATCATCAGCTTCTGCGAAAGTTTCAATCGGATTGGAGTCGCTGAGTGTGAAATCCGTGTCCGGCATCGTGGGCTGCGTTACCGCCGTGGGTTGATCGCGCACAACATCGGTTTGCTCGGGCTTGGTTTCCGGCGGAGGTGGGGGCGGCGGTGCTTCAATCGGGACTTGGTATCCCGCCAGATCAGGTACGGGGTCGACAAAGGTATGTTTGATGGCGAGGCCGGTGACCAGAAGGACGCCGAAGCCAGCGGGGACTCCGAAGGCGCCAAGGATTGCAGCGGGGTTCGCGCGTTTGGCTGTGTTTGCGTAACTCATAGTGTGGTTCCTCTCTCACTTCTGTGTGAGAAGGCGCCAGCAGCGAAGAGTTTGAAGAGGGCGCCGCCGGCACCTCTCATTTGCAATGTTACAACATAACATTTTGAGGGCAAGGACTTTCGCGTTGTGATTGAGGACCTTTCTTGTCCGCGCGATATCCTCGCGCCTACTGGCGCTGCGGGCGCCCGGTCGGGCTTGCGGTCAGCTGCGCTGACCGAGCTTTCGCAGCGAACCTTGAAAATGGTACGGGTTCGATGCCGCTGGCGTCGCAAGCGCGACTGCGCGTCCGAGCTTATGCGAGGAAGCCAAGCGGGCCGGAGGGCGTGCGCAAACCAGAAAACCAATCAAATACTTATTTGATTGGACAATCCGGCGACAGGCGGAAATCGAGATAATTGTCGACCGACTTCATCATGTCTTCGGTTTCGTTTTCGAAGAAGTGATTGGCGCGCGGGATCTCGTCGTGGTGGATCGTGATGTGCTTTTGCGTGCGCAATTTATCGACCAGCTTTTGCACGGCATTTGGCTGAACCACGGTATCGGCTGCGCCTTGCACGAAAATACCCGAAGCAGGGCAAGGTGCGAGGAAACTGAAATCGTACATGTTCGCAGGCGGCGCGATGGAGATAAAACCGCGCACTTCCGGACGGCGCATCAACAATTGCATTCCAATCAACGCGCCAAACGAATAGCCCGCGACCCATGTGGTCTGCGCTTCCGGATGGATCGACTGAACCCAATCGAGTGCACTTGCCGCGTCGGAGAGTTCGCCGATGCCGTTGTCAAAGCTGCCCTGGCTGCGGCCAACGCCGCGAAAATTGAAACGCAAAGTCGCAAAGCCGCGATCCGCAAAAGTTTTATAGAGCCGCTGAACAATCCGGTCATTCATAGTGCCGCCGCCCTCAGGGTGCGGATGTAGAATCATCGCGACGGGTGCGCGCGGACGCGGTGGAGGAGAGAAACGACCTTCAAGACGACCTTCGGGGCCGGGGAAGATGACAGATGGCATGAATGAACCTTGCTGAAAGAGATTGCGCAAAGTGTCGGCTGACACGTGCGATTGCGCTCTATATACGAGGAAATATTGATTCCGCAATTTTTTAAGAATCGTTCTCATTAAGACACGAATTTATCTTGATCACGCTGCGACCAGCCCGCTTCGCCCAGAGGCGCAAACGGCCATGGAAGAAGGCTTTGTGTTGTGGGCGAACCCGTCTTCTCCGCATGGCGAAGGGCGCAAGGCGAAAGCGGCCCTTGAAGATGCGCGTGACCGGATCAAATCGGCGCTGGGCTGGACAGGAGAGTTGATCTTTACCAGCGGCGCGAGCGAGGCTCTGGCAATTGGATTGCAACGGGCGAAGGCAGACCGGCGCATTGTCAGCGCGGTTGAACATGACGCGGTGTTTCGCGCCGCGCCCGATGCGGAGATATCATCGGACAGCAGCGTGTTTGATGATCGCACCATCTTGGCGGTTCAGCATGTGAATTCCGAAACGGGCGTGATCAATCCGGTCGATCAGTTGACCCAGACCGTCCGCCCGACCGGTGCAATTGTGCTTTCGGACTGTTCGCAGTCGGCGGGCAAACTCGACCTGCCAGATGCTGATATGCTGGTTGTGTCCGCTCATAAATTTGGCGGGCCAATCGGGATCGGAGCGCTGCTCGTGCGCGATTTCAATATGCTTGAACCCATTGGCGGGCATGAACGCGGATACCGTCAAGGTACCGAGAATCTGCCCGGCGCGATGGGTATGGCAGCTGCGTTGGAGGCAGGGGCTTGGCTTACGACCGCCGAGCAACGCGCCGATTTTGCCCAGCGACTGTCCGATGACCTGCTCTCCATTGGCGATCAGGCCGATTACATTCTCGCGCTGACCCATCCTTCGATCAGCGCTCAGGCGCTTTTGATCCGTCTGGACGCGGCAGGCTTTGCTGTGTCAGCGGGCAGCGCGTGTTCGTCTGGCACGCTTAAGAAAAGCCGCGTACTCGATGCGTTCGGTGTGTCAGATGACGAGGCGGCGCGTACGATACGCGTCAGTATCGGCTGGAACACGGCGATTGAAGAATTGGACCAGTTTGCTGATGCATGGGATGCACTGAAATGATCTATCTCGATTACCAATCGACCACGCCGCTGGCCCCGGAAGCGCGCGATGCGATGTTGCGCTGGCTTGACGGGCCGGATGGCACCGCGTTCGGCAATCCGCATTCACCCCATAAAATGGGGCGTCAGGCGAAGGCATCGATTGAACTGGCGCGCGAACGGGTTGCTGCGCTGTTGCCGCCGGGAGGCCGCGTGATTTTTACCGGCAATGCCTGTGAGGCGATCAATCTGGCGATGCGCGGGTCTGGCCGAGGCGGCTCGATCTCTATGTCCGCAATCGAGCATGCTGCGGTTTACGACACGGCGAAGGCATTGGGCGGGGCGCATGTCCTCAATGTGTCAAACGAGGGCCAGTGCAACACGGCGCAGGATGTGCCCGATGATTGCCGCCTGATCGCGGTGATGCAGGTGAACAACGAAATCGGCACGATCCAGCCCACGGTCGATTGGCATCGCAAGGCGAAGGAGAACAATGCCCTTTTCCTGATCGATGCAGTGCAGGCTTATGGCAAGATGGAAATCACCCACGCGGACATGATCGCGATCAGCGCGCATAAATTCCACGGGCCGAAAGGGATCGGGGCGCTGTGGGTGCGTGACGGGGTTGAGCTTGATCCGCAGATCACGGGCGGGATGCAGGAAGGCGACCGATCCGGCACGCTTTCGCCTGCTTTAGTGGCGGGCATGGGCGCAGCAGCGCATCTCGCGAAAGAACAACGCCAGCGCGATGGCGAGCACATCCTGGACCTATGGAATCGCGCCCGCGAACTGTTCAACGATTGGGAAATCAACGGCAGCGAAGATGCACGTTGGCAGGGCAATCTCAACATGCGGCGGCACGGTCTCGACGTAAATCGTCTGATGTCTGAATGCCGCAATGTGATGTTTTCAGCAGGCAGTGCGTGCGCCAGTGGGTCTGGCAAGACCAGCCATGTCCTGAAAGCCATCGGGCTGACAGACGCGCAGGCGAAAAGCTCCATCCGCGTCGGTTTTGGGCGCTACACCACGATGGAGCAGCTCGAAGAAGGCGCGGCTGCGATCAACGCGGCGGTAAAGGATCAAGGACTTTGACGAATACCGGCGGTATCGCTGTCACCTTTGTCGATCCGCGCGGAAATGCGGTTGAGGCAAGCGGCGAGACTGGCGACAGCTTGTTGCGCGTCGGTCAGGCTGCGGGTCTGCCGCTGGAGGGGACGTGCGAGGGACAAATGGCATGCTCGACATGCCATGTAATCGTCGCCGCCGAATGGTTCGACAAGCTGACCGAGGCTTCCGAAGAGGAAGAGGACATGCTCGATTTCGCGGCGGGCGCACGACGCACCAGCCGGCTTTCCTGCCAAATCGATCTTACGCCGGAGCTGGACGGCCTAACCGTCAGCGTGCCGCCCGAAAGCAACGATGCCCGAAAAATGTAGGCGCAAACTTAGACGCATTATCGCACCCGGGACGGCGCGATAATCACGGCGTTGGCCAGCATCAAATCCAGCCCGTCGAGAAATGCGCGCGTCGTGGGATCATGCGCAAAGGCAATCGTCATGCCCTGTCCGCTCGGCTGCGCCATCAGATACGGTTTGAACGCCATTTGCCGCCGGTTTTCATCCCAGACATAGCCGCTCGCGATCAAATCATCGGCGGCTGCAAATCGCATAACATTGGTGCCGGTGCCGCGATCAAGCGGCGTGAATATCTGCGAACCTTCGGCCAGCACAACCGCGCCTTTGTCATACCCCGCGGAAAGGAAGTGATCCTTATCGGCGACTGTGTTTAATAGCGCGCCGGGCAGAGCATCGGGTAGCGCAGACTGGTTCTGAATCGCTTCGCGGTAATCGCTTTCGCTTTCAAATTCGCGGCCCTCGGCTAGGGCAGGAGCCTCGCCGCCTTCACCGTCCTTTCCCTCGGCAGGATCAAGACCAAGCGCCGCCTCGCGCTTGATGGCCAAAAGAGGGCTATCCCCGCTCGCAAAAGCGCCAAGCGAGCCTTCGAATGTGACGAGTACACCGCCGCCTTTGACGAAAGTGTGTATCGTTTCGATACCGCCTTCGCCGAGTGTGCTGGCGGGATTGCCATGCGGCACAATCACCACGTCATAATCCGACAGATCGGCGCGGGCGAAACGGTTTGTGCGGATCGGTACCACCGGCAGTCCAAGGCGCTGCTCCAACACATATCGCGTGGCGCCCGCACTCAATTGAGAAATGCCATCGTCCCATGCAATCGCGACCTTAGGCAGGGTAAGGCGGACAAAGCTTTCACTGCCAAGGTTCGGCCCGTCCTCGACCCAGCTGGAATCGAGCGCCACAGTATGCGCGCCGATTTCCCGCGCCAGTTCGCCAAGCCGCGCCATTTTGCCCGCATCATTGGCGGCGTTGGGGAACAGCACCGTGCCGCGCGGATAATCGCGACCATCTTTTGTAAAAGCGGTGTCGGTGACGCGGCCTTCGATCCCTTCGCGCAAAGCGAGGGTGACGAGGCGCGCTTGCCCGCTATCGGTCCACGGAACGGCCACAGCAAAGCTGCCTGATCCGTCGGTTTTGGAAGCGATAGGCGCTTCTGCGGAAAGCGCATTGCCGGACACCGCGCCGCTGCAAAGGTTCACGTCGAGGCCAGACATATAGCCGACCGACCATGCGGTTACGTCGTAGAGCTCATGCCGCAAATCGCGTGAGCGGCGGGCCTCTTGCTTTTGCAAAAAGTCGCTGGCCAGCGGCGTATCTTTGTCTAACAAGCTGCGCACAAGCCGCGCGGCTGGCTGAGCCTGCGAGACGGCGAGATAACCATTCGGGTAGCTGCGGCCGCACGCGCTAACCGGCCCGTCGCGGCGCACAACAGTGATACCCTGCGCGACAAGTCGGCGGCCCAGCGCCTCTGCATTCCAGCGCCTCTCAGACAGATCAATCACATAGGTTCCGCGTCCGGCCGCGCCGTTAGCATTGCTGGAACGGTACTGCGCATAATCCGACAAAAAACGATCTGCATTCATCGCCACGGCCTCTGATGTTGAGAAGCTGGCGATGAAGTGATTGCGCACGGTGTCCGCGTAAGTCAGCTCTGTTCCATCGCGGCGCTCCCATACGAGGCCGCGCGATGATCCTTGTTCATACGTGCTGCCGATCGCGCCCTGATGCGCGTTCCATGTGTCGCCATATCCGGGGTAGAATAGGTCATAGACCTCGCGGGTGAAATATGGCTCCCCCATCCGATCAAACCACGCTGCGTTGTTGCGCCCGATCAGTTCATAGGATTGGCGTTGGCGAGAGGTGATGTTGGGGTTGAGCGGGCGGGCGGCGGGGCTGAAGAAATATGTGTCGTCGCCGTTCATCTCATGGATGTCGACCACCACAACAGGGCTCCATTGCCGGATCGCTGCGACTTTGCCGCGCGTTTCCGGCTGGCTCAGCGTGAACCAATCGCGGTTAAGATCGAACATGTAGTGATTGACGCGCCCACTCGGCCACGTCTCGTCATGCTCTGCGGCTTGACGGTCGCCCGATGGAGCGATGCCAAGAGCGCCGCGGAAATGGTTCACGAACCGCGCGCGGCCATCGGGATTTTGCATCGGATCGAGAACCACGATGGTCTCGCGAAGGATTTGCTGCGCACGCTCGTCACCCTGCGCGGCCAGCAGGTGATAGGCCATCATCAATGACGCATCGGTGGAGGAAATCTCGTTCCCGTGAACACCATATGTCAGCCACGTCACCGGCAGGGCATCGCCGTTGCTCGTGCGGCCCGTAGCGATGTTTGCAAGGTCGGCTTTGATCGCATCAATACGCGCCATATTTTCCGGCGCAGTGAGGATCACGTAATTGAGCGAGCGGCCTTCCCAGCTTTTCGCATATTCGACCATCTTCATCCGGTCAGGAGCGGCTTTGGCCAGAGCCCTAAGGTAAGCGAGCGTTTCATCGGGTGAACTGATCCGAGTGCCGGGTTCGTGCCCGACAGTCTCCGTCAATGTGGGGATCGCGGGATCAAATTCTCCCTCGAGGAAAGATTGCGCCTGTGCGGTGCTTGCCAGTGCGAGCGCCGCTGCCAATCCGGCAAGTAACTTTCCCCAAAACGCGCCGCCCATAATGTCACCTGTGTTTGAATGTACTGGCGAATGTTCTCCACCAAGCCCCCGCACGGGTCAACCATAAGAAAACCCCGCCGCGCAGATGCACGGCGGGGCCCTCGAACCAGCCAAATGACGGGAGGCCATGACCGGTTTGATGCAAGATACGCACTCAGGGGCAGATCGGATGCGTTAGGCAATGGCGGGCGGGGCATTGCAGTGTTAAGGGGTGCCGCACCAGCGGCGGCTATGCATCCGCGATCCTCGGACTTTTTTAAGGCATGATCCCAAGATGACATTGCAAGACCGCGCAAAGGCGATTGTTAAAGCACGCTGGTTTGAACGTTTTATTGTGACCATCATCGTGATCAACGCGATTGGCCTTGGTCTGGAAACTTCACCCACGGCAATGGACGCCGCAGGCGGTCTGATCCGTCAGCTTGATAAAGTCGCGATTGCCATTTTCGTGGCGGAGTTGCTGCTGAAATTCTTCGCCTACAGGCTGGCATTTTTCCGCAATGGCTGGAACGTGTTCGACCTGGCGATTGTCAGCGCGGCCTTGATCCCGGCGGGCGAGCAATTCTCCGTCTTGCGCGCGCTGCGTATCCTGCGCGCGCTCAGGCTCATCTCTGTCGTGCCCAGCATGCGTAAGGTGATCGTCGGCTTGTTTAGCGCGATCCCCAGCATCGGTACGGTGATCGTGATGCTGCTGCTGTTGTTTTATATCAGCGCGGTGATGGCGACGAAGCTGTTCGGAGACGCCTTCCCCGAATGGTTCGGAACGCTGGGCGCATCGCTTTATTCGCTGTTCCAGATCATGACGCTGGAAAGCTGGTCTATGGGCATCGTGCGGCCTGTGATGGAGGTCTATCCGTATGCCTGGGCGTTCTTCGTTCCGTTCATCCTCGTCACCAGCTTTATCGTCCTAAACCTGTTTATTGGTGTGATCGTCAACGCCATGGCCGAAGCCACGGAAGATGACGCTCATGGTGAGCGTGAAATGATAATCGAAGAACTGCGCGCGCTCAGGGGCGAGATTGAGAAAATGCGGGAGCGGTAAGGGGTTAAACGTGGCTGCGTCCGCTAACGACCCAATTGCGGACATCAGGTTACCAATTCCCTAGACGGCGAATTTTTTGTTGCGCTATGTCTGTGTGGCCATGCCATCTGAACTCATGTCTTTCTCAATCTACCCAATCAGCCAGGCCACGACGGCTACGTTTGCTGAGCTCTATTTCCGGCTGACATTCTTGTTCTTCGTGGAAACAGGTTCAAAGCGCGTTCTCACGCATGATGGCAAGGAATTGATCGGTGAAGAGGGGGACGTGTTTGTCTTCCCGCCTGGATCAATTGTGACGATGGAAAATCGCCCACGATTAACCGAGAGCTACAGAGCCACGGGCATAAGCTATTCTCAGGAACTGATCGATCTTGCCGCTCAAAGTGTTAACGGTGTCGCGCCCAGTCACGGCCCGCAATTGCTGAAATCCAATCCGGATGAAAGCAAGCGTATACTGGCCCCCATCAAGGCGGGGATGACACAAGGGAAGCTCCCTCAACCCGTACTCACGCACCGCCAGTTGGAGCCGATCATTTGGCTGCAAAGCCACGGTATCCAGCTCCAAAAGTCGACCACGCTAGATCCGATTGCATCTGTACGTCAGCTGATCGAAACAGACTTGGCGCATCCATGGCAGGCGAGTGAGATTTCGCGAGCGCTTGGCATGTCACAGCCAACTATGCGGCGGCGCTTGAGTGAAGCTGGGCAAGGCTTTGCGAAAATTCTGCTATTTACACGGTTGGAGCGGGGTTTGACCTTGCTGCAAACATCGAGCAAGCCGATCACGCAGATCGCCTATGAATGCGGTTTTAAAACACCAGCGCATTTCTCTGACGCTTTCAAGAAACGCTTTGGTATTCGGCCAAAAGATATCCGAACTCCGGCAAAATGAGCGAAATTCGATAGTTTTCGAACGTCATCCGGAAGCGGGACCAATCCTGACGAGTAGTTTGCACTCATCGCAATCAGACACTTTGAAAGGATATACAATGAAGACTATCTCAAAAATTGCCGCAACACTCGCATTGGCCAGCATGACAAGCCCTGCGCTAGCCGACGGGTTCACTCTAACAAGCCCTGACATTGCAGAGGGCGCGCAACTGGATAGCAACCACGTGTTCCAAGGCTTTGGCTGTGAGGGCGGAAATGTCGCACCAGCGCTCAATTGGTCAGGCGCGCCAGAAGGCACCAAGAGCTTTGCCGTGACCGTGTACGATCCGGATGCTCCAACGGGATCAGGATGGTGGCATTGGTTTGCGATCAATATTCCTGCTGACGCAACAGGCATATCTCCAGCCTCGCCGCTTCACTCATCTGTCACTGAATTGCGCAACGATTACGGCGCGACCGGGTTTGGCGGAGCCTGCCCACCCGAAGGAGAGGTCCATCGGTATCAGTTCACGGTGCATGCTCTATCGACGACCCTCGAACTCGAAGGCAATGTCAGCAACGCCCTTGCAGGCTTTATGGTGAACGCAAACACGATTGCATCGGATACAATTACCGCTGTTTATGCGCGTTAAGTTGCTTGTGATGTTGGAGCCGCCAGCGCCAAGATGTGACGGCGCTGGCGGAAACAGATTGGCTAGGGGCAAACTTCTAAGATGCTCAAACGTCCGCTTTCCACCCCAAACTCAGTCATACAGCCCACATTTCCTACATCGCTGCAGAACGCTACCCAAGCCGCGGCTCTTTCAATTCGTCGATGTTTGTCTTCACGCCAAAACTGCGCGCGTATGGGTCCGCCAATGTTGGACAAGTGTCGAGCATGCCCAGCCTGGTGATTCTTCAATAAAAACAAAATAGTAACTCCTGTCCACGCACTTAACATGTTGGGCAATGTGCCAAGTGCTTCCAACGGCGAGGTGAGCGCCCCTTAGCCACCCTCTCCAATCCTGTGGAAACGCCTCTCCCATGCTGGGACGCTCGTTGCTAAGCCTGCGCCATGTCCGAGACTGATACTACTGACGATTCTGATCCGTTCGACGCGATTGTTGATGCGCCGTTTGATGCTGCGCTGTCCGAACGGTATCTCGTTTATGCGCTTTCGACGATCACCGCGCGCTCGTTGCCCGATCTGCGCGACGGGCTGAAACCGGTTCACCGGCGGCTGCTTTGGACGATGCGCCAGTTAAAGCTGGACCCGTCCAACACATTCAAGAAATCCGCCCGCGTCGTGGGTGAGGTGATCGGTAAATATCACCCGCATGGTGATACCGCGGCGTATGACGCAATGGTCCGCCTCGCTCAGGATTTCTCGCTTCGATACCCTCTGGTCGAGGGGCAGGGGAACTTCGGCAATATCGATGGCGATAATGCCGCCGCCTATCGTTACACAGAGGCCCGCCTGACCAAGACGGCAATGCATCTGATGGACGGTCTGGACGCGGGCACGGTTGATTTCATCCCGACCTATAATGGTGAGGAAGAAGAGCCCGAATTGATGCCGGGTCTGTTCCCGAACCTGCTTGCCAATGG
The DNA here is from genome assembly GCF_947497915.1 of uncultured Erythrobacter sp. Classification (GTDB taxonomy): domain Bacteria; phylum Pseudomonadota; class Alphaproteobacteria; order Sphingomonadales; family Sphingomonadaceae; genus Erythrobacter. The sequence goes on from NZ_CANMIJ010000001.1 coordinate 604,464, forward strand.
CGCCAGCGGGATCGCGGTTGGCATGGCGACCAATATCCCGTCGCACAACGTTGCGGAGATTATCGATTCCACGCTTGAGCTGATCGACAATCCGCATGTCGAACACGAGCGGCTGATGGAGATTTTCCAAGGGCCGGACTTTCCCACAGGCGGCCAGATCATCGACAGCAAAGAGGTGGTTTCACAGGCCTATGCCACGGGACGCGGATCATTCAGGGTGCGCGGTGTTTTTGAAGCGCACGAGGCGGAAAAAGATGACGATAAGGCGGCTGGGATTGAGCGGCTGGGCGGCGGCCAGTGGCAGCTGGTTATCTCCGAAATTCCTTACCAGGTTGCAAAGGGAAAACTGATCGAACAGATCGCTCAGGCGATTGCAGATAAGAAGCTGCCGATCCTCGAAGATGTGCGCGATGAGAGCGACGAAACGATCCGCATCGTGCTTGTCCCGAAAAGCCGCAATGTCGATCCGGAATTGCTCAAAGAGAGCATTTTCAAGCTGACCGATATGGAAACGCGCTTTGGCCTGAACCTCAACGTGCTCGACGCGACGCGTACGCCGATGGTGATGGGGCTGAAAGAGCTGCTGCAGAATTGGACAGCGGCGCAGATCGAGATTTTGCAGCGCCGCACGCAGCACCGGCTGGATCAGATTGCGCGGCGGCTGGAACTGGTTGAGGGCTACATCATTGCTTTCCTCAACCTCGACCGGGTGATTGAAATCATCCGTTACGAGGATGAACCCAAAGCGGTGATGATGGCGGAGTTCAAGCTCACCGATCGTCAGACCGAAGCGATCCTTAACATGCGGCTGCGCTCTCTGCGCAAGCTTGAAGAAATGCAGTTGAAGCAGGAGCAGAATGAACTGCTGGCCGAGCAAGATGACCTGCAAAAACTGCTCGAAAGTCCGGCACGTCAGCGGACCCGTTTGAAAAAAGATTTACGGGCTTTGCGCAAGGATTACGCCGAAGACACGAAGATTGGCGCGCGCCGTACGCGCATCGAAGAGGCAGAGCCTGCCGTTGAATTCTCTATGGATGCCATGATCGAGAAAGAGCCGGTCACGATCATTCTCAGCCAAAAAGGCTGGATCCGCGCAGCGAAAGGTCACGTCGATCTGGGCCAGGAATTCAAATATAAGGAAGGCGACGCGCTCGCCTTTATTTTGCACGCTCAAACGACAGACAAACTGCTGATCGCGGCGGGCAATGGCCGGTTCTACACGCTGGGCTGTGACAAATTGCCGGGCGCGCGCGGATTTGGTGAGCCGGTGCGCACCATGATCGACCTTGAAGCGGATACGGGCATCGTTAAAATGCTGGTGCACAAAGCCGGCGGGAAACTGCTGCTGGCATCGACCATCGGCAAAGGCTTTGTTGCGGAAACGAACGAGCTGCTCGCCGAAACGCGCAAAGGCCGTCAGGTGGTCAACCTTAAAGGCAATGCCGAACTGCGCGTGATCCGCGAAATCGGAGCAGACGATGATCACGTCGCGTGTGTGGGTGACAACCGCAAACTGATCGTGTTCAACCTCGAAGAAATGCCAATTATGGCGCGCGGGCAGGGGGTCATGATGCAGCGATACCGCGATGGCGGGCTGTCCGATGCGACCACGTTCAAGCTCGAAGACGGCCTAAGCTGGCAAATGGGCGGCGCCGGGGATCGCACCCGTACCGAAAATGAAATCTGGCAATGGAAGGTCGCGCGCAGCGCCGCTGGCCGATTGCCGCCTCAGGGCTTCCCCAAGAACAACCGTTTCGATTGAGGTTGATACAAAAAAGGCCGCGGCACCCATCGGTACCGCGGCCTTTTTGGTGTTTTCAGACCCGCTTATTCAGCAGCGTTGTCGGCCGTTTCAGCGGTGGCGGCTTCTTTCGCTGCAGCCTGCGCCGGTGTGAGGATTTCAGCGCCTTCTGGCACTGCGACGGTGTTCGCGGTGAGCTGTTCCAGCGAATAGAGCGCCATCAACGCGCCGTTGCCGTCCACTGCGAACGTGTCTTTCGTCAGAGTGACAATGCCGCCTTCGCGTTGAAGGATAACGGTGCCTTCGCCATCTACGGTGTAGATGGTGCCCGCTGGCATGTTGTCTGCGCTGATCACGGCTGCGCCTGTGACGAGGGCCGCGTCAATTTTCGCGTCGGCTTCGGCTTTTTGTGCAGCCATCATGCCATCAATCTGCGCTTTGGTCGCATTGACGGTCCATTTGCCTTCGCGCTCAGCCAAAAGGTTGGCGGGCAGCGGCGCTTTGAATGATCCGGTGTCGACGGTCACGATGCCGCCTTCATTGCTTTCAACGGTGCCGATAGGAGCATCGTCATTGCCGAAAACTGTGGCGCCTGCGTCTTGCGCGTTGGCGGCAACCGGGGTGGCGGCCATTGCAGATGCGAGGATAGCCAGTTTTGCAAACTTCATGTGATATTCTCTCCGTAACTCATTCTCGTCAGGTGGCCGCCGCAGAGGAGAGGGCAGCGCACGCATACATGGCGATGCAGCCCGAAAAACGGACCAGCAATGTGACGCCAAAAGCGGTGAATGCGCGCACCGAACCAATGTCCGAAGCGCGCGAGGGTTCCCTAAGCAGGGTATGGCTGTGTGACAAGCACCCGGCCATTGATTGCTGTATGAAACACGCCGCGTGAAGGGAGCCTTAACGCAGGTGTCAAGTTTGCGGCAATTCCTCGCGCAGGATTTGCTGCACGCGCGCTTCGTCTGGGAAACCTTCGGCGACCCAGCGTCCCTCTACCGTCTTTAGGATGCGCGCAACCTCCGGCCCAGCAGCCACGCCGCGTTCAACAATGGCGCCGCCTTTCAAGGGCAACATCGGAGCGTCCCATTCGCGGATCACAGTCGCATCGGCGCCTGCAAGCAACAGTCGGTGGGCCGCGATGGTGTTGCCTTCATGATAGGCGAGCGCCTTGGGCGCGTCGGTATCGCTGCCGAGGCGCGATGCCACACCGATCAGAACTGCGCGTTGGGCGCGCGAAAGGCGCAGTCGCGCTGCGACATCCGCGGCAACGTCGGGGGAGGGCGGCAGCAATGCAGATAAACGGCGTAAAGGATCGGGCGCGAACCCTTGCGCGGCTTCGCGGTCTATCACTTCGCGCATAATCTCGACATTGCGCAGGCTCGCCTCGGGCAAGATTACCCTGAGTACGGCACGGTTGAACATACGTTCAACGGTTGCGCCGGAATCGGGCAGAGAAAGCAGCTTGAGCAGCTCATCCGCCACGCGTTCACGGCTTAATCCTTTAAGGGTGCTAGCCAGTTCGGTGCAGGCATCCTCTGCCTCGGCATCGAGTTCAGCGCCAAAGCGCGCCTGAAACCGGTAATAACGCAAGATACGAAGGTGATCCTCGGAAATCCGTTCACGGGCATCGCCGATGAAACGAACACGCCGCGCACCGAGATCATCAAGCCCGCCGAAATAGTCCGAAATTTCGAGTGTTTCTGGATGAGCGTAGAGCGCGTTGATGGTGAAATCGCGCCGTGCTGCATCTTCGCGCCAGTCGTTTGCGAACGAAACGGTAGCGCGGCGTCCATCGGTTGAGACATCATGGCGCAGCGTTGTTATCTCGACAGGGCCATCCTCTAGCACGGCGGTGACAGTGCCGTGATCAATGCCGGTCGGAACGGTGCGGATGCCCGCCATGGCGCAGCGATCCATCACTTCATCGGGCAAATGGGTCGTCGCGCAATCGACATCATGGACACCGACGCCAAGCAACGTGTCCCGGACAGCGCCGCCGACCCATCGGATATTCTCTCGGCCCAGTGCGTTTGTGAGCAGCCGCAAGCCTTCGCGGCGCGGCCAGTCCGCGCTTGTCAAAGAGCCGGGAAGTTCGGGCGCGCTCATTTCAGGTGCTCCAGATCAATCCGCCGCGAAAGGTTCGCGAGGATTGCCGCTGTTACACCCCAAATTCTGAAACCTTGGTAATCCATTTCCAGATAGCGCCGGTTCGCCCCTTTCCAGAACACTTCGTTGACCGTCCAACTACTCTTATCAAGCAGGAGCGCAAGCGGGGCTTCGAACCATGCTTCCACTTCGGCGGGGTTGGGCACCAGTTCAAGGTCAGGCGGAACAACGGCCAGAACTGGCGTGACGGCAAAGCCCGTTCCTGTTTGATAAAGGTCGCTGGTGCCGATCACACGCACAGCATCGCGGGGCAGAGCGAGCTCTTCGTCAGCTTCGCGGATGGCGGCAGTGATAGCGTCTTCACCGGGATCAATTTTGCCGCCGGGAAAGGCGACTTGGCCGGGGTGATCGCGCATGGCGTTGGGCCGCTGTGTGAGCAACACTCCAGGCGCATCGCGGTCGGTCACGGCTATCAGAACGGCGGCGGGCGTGGCGCGGCCCTCGGCAAAATGCGCGTCTGACAGCAGATCGGGTATGTCGCGCGCATGCCCTTTTTCATAGGCGCCAGAAAGCTGTTCAAAGAGGGCAGGCATCCGCGTGTCTATGGCAGCAAAGAGAAGATTGCGCCTTGGCTTGTCACCATCAGGCCTTTGGTCAGATCATCGCCGCTCGTATCAATCGCGATCTGGATCAACTGCTCATAGGTCGAACGGTTGAGCCTGGCTTCGCAGCCTCTGCGGGCATGGAGGTAGATTGCGGGCGTTTCAGTGTCACCAGCGGCGCGGATTGCGTTGTCTGGCCCCGCGACGACCAATTCATCGGTGTTCAAACGGAATGCGATCTCGCCGTCACGCATCACGCAATCCACCGCGATAAATGCGGCATCGTCCACTTCGATGCTGAGTTTTTCAAAAGGTGTGACGAGCCAATGCTGCGCGGCTTCATCTCGTGTCAGCAGGCCTGAGAATGCGCGCACCATCGCAGGCCGGCGGATTGGATCGCCTTCGTGAAACCATGTGCCGTCTGCCGCAATGCGCATCTCGCTTTCGCCGATTTGCTGCGGTGCCCACCCTTCGATAGGCGGCAGTTTGCGCTGCTCAACCTGTTCCGCAATCTGGGCTAGCGTGAGTTCGGCAAGGTAGGGGGGAGGTTCGTAAGGCATGTTCGCATAACGCGATGACAGAACACCGCGTTCCCGTGAAGGGGGCAAGTCGGTTAGTCCTTACCTACAATCCCGCCTTCGGGGTTCCACGGGCCAAGTGATCCGTCGCGCGGCATCGCTGATAGCGCGGCTCCGCGAGCCAGCAATCGGTGCTGTTCATATGGGCCGGGGCAGCGCCAGCCGCTCGTCGCGTTCGCATTGAAGCCCCAACGGCCGTAATAATCCTCGTCCCCGATCAGGACCTGCGGGAAGCTGGGAGAGCCATTCGCGGCCATGCGCGCCTCGGCATCCAGCATTGCCGCCATCAACCCCATGCCGAAACCCTCGCCTTGGCGTTCCGGGACGACTGCGACGGGTCCGACCATGATCATCGGCACAGGCCGCGCGTCATTATCAATCAGCGCGATGGGCGAGCACTGGATTGTGCCGACCAGCATTTCATCAGCATCAATCGCAGCAAAGCTGAGCGCATCGAGCCATTCCATACCTGCGCGGATACGGTATGCAGTGCGGGCATGACGATCGGCGCCGAACGCGCGATCGAGCAATTCCTCGATCATCGCAGGTTCGACCGCTGTCAGCGGGATGATTGTAGCAGTGTCGGCGCTCATGCCGGGCGCGTTAGTCGCTTTCGGACGATCTGCCCAACAAGAATTACTGGGCCGACACTTTAAGAATTCTACCCTCTGGCCCGTCTTCGGCGACCCAGATGCTGCCATCTGGGGCCTGATCGACTGAGCGCAGCCGCCCGCCAAGCTCATACCGGCCCGTCTCAGTCGCGGCTTCACCGTCGATAGTGACGCGAACGAGCGCTTGGCTGCTGAGGCCTGCGATCAAAGCATCGCCTTTCCAAGCAGTGAACATATCGCCGGTGTAGAAAATCATATCACCCGGCGCGATCACTGGCGTCCAGTGGATTGCTGGTTTGGTAAAGCCGTCATCTTCGCTGTGATCTTCGATCGGGTTGCCATTGTAATGCTTGCCGTAAGATCGGGTTGGCCAGCCATAGTTGGCTCCGGCTTCGACCAAATTCAGCTCATCGCCGCCTGCTGGACCATGCTCGATATCCCAAAGACGTCCGTCCGCATCCCAGTCCATGCCGAGGACATTGCGGTGGCCGTAAGACCAGATTTCAGCGGTGACGCCGCCTTTATCCGCCATTGGATTGCCATCCGCTGGTGTACCGTCAAGATTGAGGCGAACGATGCTGCCCAGAGTATTGGACGTGTCCTGCGCAGGCTCCAGTTTCTGACGATCCCCGCTCGCGATGAACATGTATGTCTCATCAGGCGAGAAAGTGATGCGATGCGAATAGTGGCCTTTGCCGGTGACTTTCGGGGCCTGACGCCAGATCACTTCGAGGTCTTGAATGCCGCACTCATCGGTTTCTTCGTTGCAGGTGAGCAATCCGCGCCCGACAACGGCGCCGCGTGTGTCATCCGCGCCTGCTTCGGCCCAGCTTAGGTAGATAGTCCGGCCATCTGCGCGGTTTGCTTCTGATGGCAGGAACGCGACATCGCCAAATCCGCCTTGGCCGCCATAATCAACCTCCGGTACGCCGCTAACGGTGGTAATTTCACCGGTGCCGGTCTTCATCAATTTCAGGGTGCCAGCCTTTTCCGTGATGGCGAGAGTGTCGCTCCCCGGAATGAATTCGATAGCCCACGGACGATCAAATTCGCCCATTGCCTCAACAGTGTAGGCGGCCTCTGCGGAAGCGGTTTCGGCGCTGTCCCCCGTTTCGGCATTGGCGCAGCTTGCGAGCGCGAAGGTGGAAAGCGAAAGTGCGAGCGGAAATTTGGAAATGTTGGTCATGGGTTTGATAACTCCCAAAAATGAAATCGGTGCCCGATCATATGTCATCGGAGTGGACGAAGCCGGGCGAGGGCCGCTGGCGGGGCCGGTCGTGGCCGCTGCGGTTGTGCTGGGTGATAACGTACCCGTTGGCCTGAACGATTCCAAGAAACTATCTGCCAAACGGCGCGCGGTGCTCGACAAAGAGATCCGCCAGACATGCGGTTGGGCCGTCGCGGTGATTGAACCGGAAGAAATTGACCGGTTGAATATCTTTCAGGCCACGATGGAGGCGATGACGCAATGTGTCGCTGATCTGGCGGGGCAGATGTCGGGCGAATGTTCGGTCCTGATCGACGGCAATATGACGCCGCAAGGGCGCAGGCCGGGCTGGCGCTGGCCAGCGAGGGCGATTGTAGGCGGCGACGGTATCGAGCCTGCGATCAGCGCCGCGTCTATCATCGCCAAAGAATGGCGTGATCGGATGATGATTGAGGCAGCGCAGGCGCATCCACATTATGGGTGGGAACGTAATAAAGGCTACGGAACGGCCGAGCATATGGAGGCACTGCGTCTTCATGGGCCGACGCCGCTTCACCGCAAAAGCTTCGCGCCGGTTGCGCAAGCCACTTTGCTATAGAAGCTCATTAGCCTAAGCGCGCTGAATGCTGAATGCGATTCTTCTTAGCCTTGCCGGATTGATCGGCCTTGCCGTTGGCGGCGAACTGCTTGTGCGCGGGGCCGTGGGCATTGCGCAAAAGCTCGGTGTGTCGACGCTTTTCACAGGCCTTGTGATCGTCGGATTCGCGACCTCGATGCCGGAAATGGTGGCGAGTGTGCAGGCGGCTCTGGCTGGGTCGCCAGAACTCGCGTGGGGCAATATCGTTGGGTCGAACCTCGCCAACACGCTTCTCATCCTTGGCGTTTCTGCGCTTGTGATGCCGATTGTGCTGATCGGGACGGGGCGGCGTGACGCTGTTGTCGCGCTCGGCGTAACCTTGCTTTTGTGGGCGATGATCGCTTCGCAACTTGCAGGGCTCTGGATCGGCTTTGCGTTTCTCGCCGGGATCATAGCCTACATCGTGTGGCGCTATCGCAATCCTGGCTCTGCGCCATTGGACGATGATGAAGACGACGCGCCCAGCAATGGATGGGTGGCAAGCGTATTGTTCGTCGCTGGCCTCGCCATTTTGGTGGCGGGAGGCAACGCTCTTGTCACTGGCGCGATCAGCCTTGCGACGATTTTCAAAGTTCCCGAAACTATCATCGGCCTGACCGTCGTTGCGGTGGGCACGTCTCTGCCCGAACTCGCGGCCTCGATCGCCGCCGCGTTGCGCGGCAAATCGGCGCTCGCGATTGGCAATGTGGTCGGCTCCAACATCTACAACATTTTGCTGATCGGCGGGGTGACAATGACAATTGCACCGCAAGCCGCGCCTGTTGAACTGGCAGGTCTGCAGATGGCATTGTTGACGGGCAGCGCACTCATACTGCTGGCGCTTCTGTGGAAGGCGAAGAGTATCGGAAGGCCGCTTGGCGCGGTTCTTCTGGCGGCGTTTGCTGCCAACGTGGTGCTCGTTTTCAATTAAATTTGTCCTCCGAGTCTTCGGAGTCACACCCCCTGCATATCGAGTCTGCGCGGCATGCCCGGACTCAACATCTTGTGGCGGTCTCGTTTCGTTCCGCGCAAGATTTGGCCGTCTTTACGGCTCGTTAACCATGATCCTTCAGAATCTTTGCTTGACGGGGACTCCATCTGGACTCACCCTGTGGATAACTTTGAAATGCAATTGTGAGGAAGTTCGCCGTGGGTGTCATGGAAACTGCGAAGACACGTAGCAAACGCGTTGTAAAACCATCTGAAACAGATGTTCGCGCGCTGCTGCCTATTGGTCAGATCCTGTCTGGCGACTGTGTCGAGGCCATGCGTTCGCTGCCCGACAACTCGGTCGATTGCGTATTCGCTGATCCTCCATACAACCTGCAATTGGGCGGCGATCTCAATCGGCCTGATGGCAGCGAAGTCGATGCCGTTACCGATCACTGGGACCAGTTCGACAGCTTCCGCGTCTATGATGAGTTCACGCGCGCTTGGTTGACCGAGGCACGCCGTGTGCTGAAGCCGGATGGCGCGCTGTGGGTCATCGGCAGCTATCACAACATCTTCCGCGTCGGCGCGATTTTGCAGGATCTGGGGTTCTGGATTCTCAACGATGTCGTGTGGCGCAAAACCAATCCTATGCCGAATTTCAAAGGCACGCGGTTCACCAACGCGCATGAGACGATGATCTGGGCGAGCCAAGGCGAGAAAGCCCGTTATCAATTCAATTACCGCGCGATGAAAACGCTCAATGACGAACTGCAAATGCGCAGCGATTGGGTGCTGCCGATCTGTTCGGGCGGAGAGCGTCTGAAAGAAAACGGCAAGAAAGCGCATCCGACACAAAAACCCGAAGCGCTGCTTTACCGCGTGCTGCTGGCCACCACGGAAAAGGGCGATGTGGTGCTCGATCCGTTCTTTGGCACCGGGACAACCGGGGCAGTTGCAAAGCGTTTGGGCCGCGATTGGATCGGCTGCGAACGCGAAGATTTTTACCGAGGCGTTGCGTATAAACGCATAGAGAAGGAACTTCCGCTGGACGAAAGCGCTCTAAAGACAATGCAGAGCAAAAAGTCCGCGCCCCGGGTCGCCTTCGGGACGTTAGTGGAAACCGGATTGATCGCGCCCGGCACCAAGGTGTTCGACAAGAAACGCCGCTGGATCGCGGTCGTCCGGGCCGATGGCTCGCTTGAGGTTGACGGCAAAACTGGCTCGATCCACGGCCTTGGTAAAGAGCTGCAAGATGCGCCTAGCTGCAATGGCTGGACGTTCTGGCATTACGAAGTCGACGGTGATGTGAAGCCTGTTGATGCCGCACGTCAAATCCACCTGCTCGCCAACGAAGATTGATCTTGCGCAGCACCTTCCGGCCAAGTGAAGGGCAATCATGACCGCTTCCCTCTATCTCCACCCGATTGGTTTCGCGTCCGGCCCTCAGGTCGAAGATGGCGCGGCAATCCGGGTTGCGGGGACGATGGTGTACGCCAGCCGATTTGCGTTGGTCGTGCGGGAAAACGGGGCTGCGAAAGATCGCCGCCTGTTTGGTGCGCGCGGATTTGAAGGCGCGATTAGGGGGTTGGACGAGAGCCTTTCTGCTGAGGCGCAGCGCCAGTGGGCGAACCTGCAAAAGGTTCACGCGCCGATTGCGCTGGGCGAACGCACAATCCGCCTTGATCAGCCGCAAATCATGGGCGTGCTGAACGTCACACCCGACAGTTTCAGCGATGGCGGCGAGTTTCTTGAAAAGCCTGATATTGGCCGCGCGCATGCCGCGGCGATGTTGGAATCTGGTGCAGCAATCATAGACATTGGCGGCGAAAGTACGCGTCCCGGTGCCGCCGCGACATGGGAAGGCGACGAGAAAGACCGCGTTCTTCCTGCTGTGGAATATTGCAAAAGCATGGGCGCCGCGATCAGTGTCGATACCCGCCGCGCAGGCGTGCTGGAAGCCGCATTGGAGGCGGGCGCGCATATCGCGAATGATGTCTCAGCATTGCGGTACGATCCGCGCATGGCCGAACTCGCTGCAAATTCTCAGTGCCCTGTGATCCTGATGCATGCACCGGGAAGCGGCGAAGATCTGCATGAGGGCGGCGATTACAGCGATGTGGTCAGCGACGTATTCGATTTTCTGAAACATGCCCGCGAGCGCGCTATTGCAGCCGGTATCGCTGAAGACCGCATTATGCTCGATCCCGGTATCGGGTTTGGCAAAACGCTCGCTGACAACTTGTCATTGATAAATGCTCTGCCGCTTTTCCATGCGCTGGGATCGCCGCTGTTGCTGGGTGTGAGCCGGAAGCGGATGATTGGCGCATTGTCGAACGAAGAGGCCGCGCATGAACGGCTCGGCGGATCGCTCGCGCTGGCGATGAAGGGCATGGATGCAGGCATTCACATGCTACGCGTGCACGATGTGAAAGAGACCGTTCAGGCGCGCAATATCTGGCGCGGAATGCGCGATGCGGCGCTGACGGATTTTGCACAATTGCCGATGGACTAGACGCGCCAGTCGCAATACCGTCATCTGGAATGGGCAGTAACTGGCTCGAATTCTACATTACAGGGAACGCTTCTTATGCGCCGTCTTTCGCTTCTCACACTTTCCGCTGCCGCAATTGGCCTATTCGCTGCGCCGTTGATGGCGGACGATCACGGCAAGCATAAACATAAGCATGAACATAAGCATGAGCATGGCGACGGCCATGTGCCGATGTATGCAGAGGATCTGCTGGATGCGTATTACGCCAAGCTAGAAAAGCGGATTGATTTGCCGGTTGCTCCTGCGAATGTCTCGATCGCGCCCGAAACCACTATCACACGCCTTGCCTTTGGCAGCTGCAATCACCAATCGCGCAGCCAGCATATGTGGGCACAGATTGCGGCAACCAATCCCGACCTGTTCCTGTTTATTGGCGACAACAATTACGGCGATCAATTCTGGAAAGGTGACGCAACGCTGGATACCTTGCGCGCGGCCTACAAAAAGCAGGCGGAAACGCCCGAGCTGACTGATTTCCGCAGCAAAGTCCCGATGATGATCACTTGGGATGATCACGATTTCGGCTTTAATGATGGCGGCGCGACTTTCGCGTTTCGCAAATGGTCAGAGACGATATTCGAGACATTCTGGGGTTCGACTGACGAGGTGAAATCCCGCCCCGGCATCTATGAAAGCCGCATGTTTGGCGAAGAGGGCAAGGTCACTCAGGTGATCATGCTGGACACCCGCTTTTTCCGCTCTGACCTTGAAGCGATGGGGTACACCCCCGAGCGTCCGCCGCTTGGCCCGTATGTGCCAAGCGAGGATGCGTCCAAAACGATGTTGGGCGACGCGCAGTGGAAATGGCTGGAGCAGGAACTGGCCAAGCCAGCCGATCTTCGCATCCTTGTCTCGTCTATTCAGGTGATCACGGACGCGCATGATTATGAAAGCTGGGAGGCGCTGCCCCTGCAACGTGACAAGCTGTATGCGATGATCGCAGAGCGCGAAGAAAGCGGTTTAGTGATGCTGTCGGGTGATCGCCACGCAGGCGGCATTTATGGTGACACTCCGCAGGCGGCTGGTGGTGAACAATTGTGGGAGCTGACCAGCTCCTCGCTCAACTATTCATTCGCTTCGACAGAGCGCAACACCGCGCGTGAGCCCGATCCAAAGCGGCTGACGGACTTTATCTCGGAAGAAAACTTTGGATTGGTCGAGATCGACTGGGCTGCGAAGAACTTCACCATGTCGATGCGCGGCAGCCAAGGCGAAACCCGCGTCACCAAGACGGTGAGCTTTTAAAGCGTAAAGCCGCCGTCTGACACCATGACATGTCCGGTCAGGTTCGCGCCTGCATCGGAAAGCATGTAAAGGATATTGTCCGCGATCTCTTCGCTGGTGGCGAACCGCGCAAGCGGAGTGGTGCCGGCCATCGTCTTGATCGTGGCTTCGCGTCCTTGCGCCTCGACCGAGCGTTTGAAGTCGTCCGAGCTTTCCCAGATCGCGGTGTCCACGCCGCCGGGCGCGATTGCGTTCACGCGGATATTGTTCGGCGCGCCTTCAAGGGCGGCAATGCGGGTCAGGTGCGATACGGCGGCTTTTGCCACGCCGTACGGGCCGATGCCTGCAATGGGTTTAAGGCCGGTTGAACTGGACGTGATCACTGCGCTGCCGCCTTTATCCTGCATCGCCCGCATGGACGATCGCATCGTCAGGAAAACCCCGTCGAGATTGATATCCATGACGCGGCGCCACTCTGCGAATTCGAGTGCGGCAACCTGTCCGTGCCCGCCAACGCCGGCATTGGCTATCGCATGGTCGAGACCGGCGAGACGCGGCTCCAGATCGTGCCAGAGCGCTTCGTCAGCGACGCTGCCGATGACATGTTCGACTTCGCAATCGAGATTGAGCGCGGCAAGGCCCGCTTCGTTCACGTCGAGAAGGATGAGCTTGCCCGCGCCGCGCGCAGCAAGAGCTTTCGCGCACGCAGCGCCGATGCCGGAACCTGCGCCTGTGACAAGCGCGGTGCGGTCTTTGAAATCTTGAATATCAGCCATGCCGCCGCGCTAGGCGGTTCGTGCAAACCGATCAAGCAGCGTTGTCGATGCCGAGGTCTGATAGCTTACGATAAAGGGTCGAGCGTCCGATACCCAGACGGCGCGCCACTTCTGTCATCCGGCCGCGATAATGGCCGATAGCGAGGCGGATAACGTCCGCCTCAATCTCTTCGAGCGGGCGCAGATTGCCATCTTCAGTGTAGAGCATAACGCCAACGCCCTCATGCGAGATTGACAGCGGATCCCCTTCAATTTCGCCGAGCATTTCGGAAAGCTGGGGGAAGCTGTCGGCGGAAAGCGTCTGGCCCTCGCAATAGACAGCGGCGCGGAACAATACCGATTGCAGCTGGCGGACATTGCCCGGCCATTCATACGCGCCGAGCAGCGCCAAAGCGCTTTCAGAGACGGAAAGATGGCGCAGGCCCGGTTGATCTCCGATCCGGCCAAGGAAATGGCGGGTGAGGGCGGGGATATCGCCAGTACGGTCGCGCAGCGGCGGCAGTGAAATGCGCGTTGCGGCAAGCTTCTCAGCCAGAGCGGCTTGGAAATGTCCCGCATCGACGAGAGCTTTCAAGCCGATATTGCTTGCGCACAGAATACGCACATCGACGCGGAAACCATGTGTCGCGCCGACAGGGCGGACAATGCCGCTATCGAAGACTTCGAGCAGCCGCGTTTGCAAGTCTGCCGACAGTCGATCGACTTCATCCAAGACAAGCGTGCCGCCATCGGAATGCTGGAGCGCGCCAATCTGACGGTCAAATGCACCGGGGAATGCGTTGGGTTCATGCCCGAACAGCACCGATTCAATCGAATTGTGTGGGACGCTGGCGACATTGATAATGCGCAGCGTTTCTTTTGCGCGCGGCGATGCGGCATGCATGGCACGCATAAGCATCTCTTTGCCGGTTCCCGGTTCGCCTTCGATCACCGCATGGCCATGACCGCGGGCAGCCTTGGCTGCTTGGGCGAGGGCTGTACGGAATTTCGGCGCGGTGCCGATCATCGCATCGAAATCGAGGCTCGCAGACATCTTCTCGGTCAGCGGGGCCAATTCGTCTTTCGGCGATTCGTGGGTTGTGACAGAGCGCAGGGCCTCCATCAGGCGATCCGGCGAAACAGGTTTTACCAAATAATCGCTGGCGCCCGCGCGCATCGCCTCAACGGCGAGCAGCGGAGAGGCGCTGGTTGTAAGCATAAGGATCGGCAAAGCAGGGCGGCGTTCTTTCAGCTCGGCGATAAGCGAGCAGGCATCATCGCCCGGAACCCATTGATCGAGCAGGATCGCGGAAAGCTGCATGCCTTCGCGTGTGCCTAGCATGGCAATGGCGGTTTCTGGGTCGCTGGCCACAATCGTGCGCCAGCCATCGCGCGCCGCGATGGCCGAGATTAAGCGGCTTTGCGCAGGCTCATCATCGATGAGCATGATCAGGCGCGTTTCGCCCTGATCTTCAGGCGCTGCTTCAAGGCGCGAATCCATGTCCGACATTGGTCTGGCGCTGCGTCCTTTACCCTCCCTGGCAATCGTCCCAGGGTGAAACGTGCCACTCTCTTACGGAGCGGGGGTAAAGACGATGTTAAGGCTGATCCGGCGCAGACGCGTTTTTTGTACGAAATGTCTATCGACACCGGATTTTTCGGCGGGCTTGAGTGAAGGCGCAGTCCGCGATACGGCGTCAAAATTAAGTTTCCGGCAACTTTTTGTCCGGTTCAACGTTAGGGTTCAAACGGGAGTACTTCATCGATGGCTACGAACGATATCGACAGCGCAAACCAGACCTACAGCGGTTTTATTGCATCGCTGAAATGGGCGGTGCCGCTCATCGCGATTATTACGCTTTTTGTAATTATGCTGATCGCTGAATAGAGGCAGAAGAAACCACGTGAAAATTGCTGTCCTGAAAGAACGCGCCGCGGGCGAAACGCGGGTTGCTGCGTCGCCCGAAACGGTCAAGAAATTCATCGCCTTGGGCAATGAATTCGCAGTCGAAGCGGGGGCAGGTGCACACGCAGCGATCTCCGATGAAGCGTATGCTGAGGCAGGTGCAACGATTGGTACGGCCGCTGCGACGGTAAAAGGGGCAGACATTGTTCTGGGCATCCAAGCTCCCGAAGTCGCGCTGTTAAAAGGCGCCGCAAAAGGCGCATGGGTTGCCGCCCTGTTCGACCCTTTCGGCAATAAAGAGCTGCTTGAAGCATACGCGAAAGCGGGTTTTGAGGCGCTTTCGATGGAATTCATGCCGCGCATCACTCGCGCGCAATCCATGGATGTGTTGTCCAGCCAGTCGAACCTTTCAGGCTACAAAGCGGTTATCCATTCGGCAGACGTATATGGCCGCGCATTTCCGATGATGATGACGGCAGCGGGCACGGTTCAGGCCGCGCGCTGCTTTATCATGGGCGTCGGCGTTGCCGGACTTCAGGCGATTGCCACAGCCAAACGCCTCGGCGCTCAGGTTTCCGCGACCGATGTTCGCTCCGCCACGAAAGAACAAATCCAAAGCCTCGGCGCAAAAGCGATCTTTGTTGAGGATGTCGCTGGCATCGAAGGCGAAGGTTCGGGCGGCTATGCCACCGAAATGAGCGACGAATACAAGGCTGCGCAGGCCAAGCTGGTTTCCGAACATATCGCCAAACAGGATATCGTGATTACCACCGCGCTTATCCCGGGCCGCGCCGCGCCGGTTCTTATCACAGACGCACAAATCGCGACGATGAAAGAGGGCAGCGTGATTTTTGACCTTGCAACAGCGCAAGGCGGCAATGTCGAAGGATCAAAGCCTGACGAAGTCGTCGAGAAACACGGCGTCAAAATCATCGGCTATGCCAACACACCCGCGCATCTTTCCGCCGACGCATCGGCCCTGTTCGCGCGCAACCACTTCAACTTCCTCAGCGCTTTCTGGGACAAGGAAGCCGGCAAGCCCGAACTCGACGAAGAAATCGGCGATGCCATCCGCCTGACAAAGGATGGGGAAGTTGTGAATGAACGGCTGAAGAGATGAGGATGGCGGTTGCGGCCCCATGTATGGTTGGAGCGGTCCTGTCTCTCTCATCCTGTGAGCGAGATGCGCTTTTTGAACAATATTTTGTAATGCGACACGCGGCGGATTGCGCAAGCGTCGATCCGAGAACTGATCTCAGTGCATTCGAGCGCGAGAACGCCCGCACGAATGCGATGCTGGATATGGGCAGGGTAAATGGCGTTGGGCACGACATTGAAGCTGCAGAGCGGCATTGGGTCGAAACTGACGGTTATGGCGACATGGCATGCGAGTTTCAGCTCGTCGACGACATCAGCGAAACTCAGCCAAGCCTCGACAAGTATCGGGCGGCCAATAACGCTTTGAAAGCTGCGATCGCAGCGGAGGCAAACTAATGGACTTCATTTCAATCCTATCGATCTTCGTGCTGGCGTGTTTCGTCGGCTATTATGTGGTGTGGTCGGTTACGCCTGCGTTGCACACGCCTTTGATGGCTGTGACCAACGCGATTTCCTCTGTGATTATTGTCGGCGCGCTGATTGCGGCGGCTGAGGCGGGCAGTCCGGCTGCCAAATATCTTGGGCTGTTCGGGGTTGTTCTCGCCAGCGTGAACATCTTTGGCGGCTTTGCCGTGACGGAGCGTATGCTCGCCATGTACAAGAAAAAGGAGAAGTAAGAGATGACCTTCTCCATCCTTGCAGGCGCCGCAGACAGCGCATCCGGAACACCGTCATGGGCGATGCTCGCCTATCTCGTTTCCGGCGTATTCTTCATCCTCGCGCTGCGCGGGCTTTCATCGCCAGCGACGAGCCGTGCGGGCAACCGCAATGGCATTATCGGAATGCTCATCGCGGTCGCCACGACCCTGATCACGCATGACATCGCGAACATTGTCGAGATTGCGATTGCGATCTTCATCGGCGCGCTAATCGGCGTGACGGTCGCGCGCAAAATCGCGATGACATCTATGCCGGAACTGGTCGCGGGCTTTCACTCACTTGTTGGTTTGGCCGCTGTCGTGGTGGGCCTCGCCGCATGGCTTGACCCGGCGAGCTTTGGCATCACAGATGCGAATGACCAGATCCTGTTGGTCAGCCGGATCGAGCTTGGCCTTGGCATCGCGATTGGTGCGATCACCTTCTCCGGTTCGATTATCGCGTTCCTGAAATTGTCGGGCAAGATGGGCGGATCGCCGATCCTCTTGCCGATGCGCCACGTCATCAATCTGGGCACACTCACCGCAATCCTGGCAATGATCGGTATCTACGCAGTGTCGCCAGATGGCGGCGCGGGCGAAGGCTATCTGATCATCGGGATCACGGTGCTTGCCTTCATCATCGGCTTCCTGCTGATCATCCCGATCGGCGGCGCGGATATGCCGGTGGTTGTGTCGATGCTGAACTCGTATTCGGGTTGGGCCGCGGCTGCAATGGGCTTCACGCTGGGCAACAGCGCGATGATCATCACAGGCGCGTTGGTCGGCTCATCCGGCGCAATCCTGTCTTACATCATGTGTAGGGCGATGAACCGCAGCTTCATCAGCGTGATCGCAGGCGGCTTTGGCGCGGATGCAGGCGGCGCCGGAGACGGCGAAGCGCGCGAACAGCGTCCCTACAAACAAGGCAGCGCAGACGATGCGGCGTTCATGCTGGAACAGGCAGAGAAGGTCATCATCATCCCGGGCTACGGCATGGCTGTTGCTCAGGCGCAGCATGCTCTGCGCGAGATGGCGGATCTGCTCGAAGCGAAAGGCGTCGAAGTCAAATACGCCATTCACCCTGTTGCGGGCCGGATGCCGGGGCACATGAACGTGCTGCTTGCCGAGGCCAGCGTTGAATATGACAAGGTGTTCGAGCTGGAAGATATCAATTCCGAATTCGCGCAGGCCGATGTGGCATTCATCATCGGCGCGAACGACGTGGTGAACCCGGCGGCGAAAACCGACAAAACCTCGCCGATCTACGGCATGCCTGTGTTTGACGTGGACAAGGCCAAGCAGGTGTTCTTCATCAAACGCTCCATGGGCGGCGTCGGCTATGCCGGTGTCGACAACGATGTGTTTTACATGGATCAAACCATGATGCTGCTTTCTGACGCCAAGAAGATGGTTGAAGAGATCAACAAGGCGTTGGATTAATTACCGTGGCGGAGGCGACAAAGACACATCCTGTGCGTTTGACCGTTATCCTTTTGGCGATTGTCCTTATCGCGTTTGCCGGTTGGCTGACGTTTCGCGATGGCGGCTGGCTTAATCAGGTGACCGAAGACCGGGTTGAGGATGCATTGATACTCAACGGAGTGCCGCTGTCTATGGCCGAGTGCATGGCGCCAAAGCTGACCGAACGGCTTTCGATTGGTCAGCTGCGCTCGCTAGAAAACCTCGCGCCTGCCGAGGGTGAAGAGCGCGTGCCCACCAGCCTTTCGGGCGCGCTGGACCGCTTGAAACGTGTTGAGGATAACGAAGCCGTCAGACAGCTTGCGGTTGTAGGTGCGCGGTGCGGTTCGGAAAGTCTCCTTCGCGGACTTTCTCTCTAACGTCTCGCGTTCCAGCGGGCTTGCCAATTCCCATGCCTTTGCGCAGAGTGCGTAAGAGGGATGGGAGACACTTACATGATCAGATTGACCGTAGCCGCGCTTGCCCTTTGCAGCGCCGCACCGTTGCTTGCCGATACGCACACAATTTCGCCGGGTGAAGGCGCGCAGGAGCGTTTGCAAGAGGCTCTGATCCTTGCTGAGCCGGGTGATGAGGTTGTGCTGGAGGCGGGGCGTTACACGCTTTCCGACGGGCTTAGCCTAGATGTTGACGGCGTGACGTTGCGCGGGGCGGGTATGAACGCCTCCATCCTCGATTTCACCAATCAAGCCGGATCGGGCGAGGGGCTGCTCGTAACCTCGGACAACGTCACCTTGCGCGACTTCGCGGTTGAAAATGCCAAGGGTGACGGGATCAAATCAAAAGGCGCGGATCAGATCGTCTATCACGCGCTCCGCGTTGAATGGACGGGAGGCCCCAAAGCGTCCAACGGCGCCTATGGCATCTATCCGGTCGAGGCATCGAACATCCTCGTACAGGACAGCTATGTGCGCGGCGCATCTGACGCGGGCATCTATGTTGGCCAATCGGAAAATATCATCGTTCGCCGCAACAGTGTCGTTGAGAATGTGGCCGGGATCGAGATTGAGAACAGCAACCATGCCGAGGTGACAGAAAACCTCGCGACCAAGAATACAGGCGGAATTCTGGTGTTCGATTTGCCGGGCTTGCCCAAAGTCGGCGGCGGCGATGTGCTCGTCGCGCGCAACGCTGTGATCGACAACAACACCGATAACTTTGCGCCTGAAGGCAACATCGTCGCCAGTGTTCCATCGGGAACCGGCGTGATGATTATGGCCAATACGAAAGTTCAGGTGCTCGACAATGCGCTGATCAACAATTCGACATCGCACGTGATGATGATTGCCTATACCCAGCCTTACACGGATGAGCGTTTTCAGCCGCGCCCGGTGCAGGTTGAAGTGCGCGGCAACGTCTACGGTTCGGGCGGCAATGCGCCGGACTTTGCCGGTGGTGATGTGATCGCGTCTATGATGGGCGGAAGCTTGCCTCCTATTCTCACCGACGGGCTGCACGAGAATTTGGGTCGCGGCGACAATGTGCCAATCCTGACCCTTGGCCTGACCGAAGTGGGGCAGCCCTTTACTGAGGCACAGCCGAGCCTACTCCGAGCCGCTCCGATCACCTCGACATGGACAAATGATCCGGTCGAATTGCCCGCTGAAATGGAAGCTCGCATCCGGTGAGAATGCCGCTGCTGATCCTATCGGCTGCTGCGGCGGCACTGGCCGGCTCTATCACCGTCAACGCGACGGTGGTTGAGGAGGCAGTGGTCAACGATGTGGCCGTGATGGAGGGCATGCCGCGAACGCTTTCTGAATATGGCTTCTTTTGGGATGCGGCGGAGCAAAATCCCGCCCACAATGTACTCAATTATGAACTGAACACACCGCTCTATTCCGATGGTGCGGATAAGCTGCGCTTTATCTATCTGCCTGAGGGCGAGAAGCTTGGCGCACATGGCGAAGGGTTACTCGAATTTCCTGTCGGCAGCGCGATTATCAAGACTTTTACCTTTGGCGAGGGTGATGATCGCCGTTTGATCGAAACGCGCGTGTTGCTGCACCGCGCCGATGGCTGGACGGCGCTGCCATACCGCTGGAACGAAGAGCAGACCGATGCAAAGCTGGCTCTGGCTGGTGCCCGCATTCCGATGACACGGCCCGACGGGGAAGAGATCAGCTACCGCATTCCGAACAAGAACCAGTGCAAGACGTGTCACAGCAAAGATGGCGAGGTCATTCCGATTGGGCCGAAAGCGCGCAACCTCTCTGGCGAATGGCTCGCACAGACAGTCAGCGAAGGTCTGTTGGACGTTATGCCGGCGGGCGCCGATGCGCTGCCGCATTGGGATGAGCGTGATGGAGCGGAAACATCCAGCCTCGCGCGCGCGTATCTCGATGTGAATTGTGCGCACTGCCATCAGCCGGGCGGCGGCGCGTCAAATTCGGGCCTTGATCTGCGATGGGAACAGGACGATTTGGCCAAGCTCGGCATTCGCAAACCACCTGTTGCTGCAGGTCGCGGAGCAGGCGGGCACAAAGTGTCCATCGCACCCGGAGCCCCTGATACCTCCATCTTGGTCTACCGCATGAGCTCAACCGAAGCAGGCGTTGCCATGCCGGAACTTGGCCGTTCTACGAATGATGATGATGGCATCGCCGTCGTCCGCAAATGGATTGAGGAGATGCCTGCATCATGAAATGGTTCTTACGCATCCTCGGCGTCCTCGTCGCAGTTCTCGTGATATTGTTTCTGGCGTTCCGCACACCGGATACCGATGCGGCGGAGATGCGCGTCAAGTATGGCGGTGAACCTTCGCAATTTGTCGAGATTGGTGACGGTGTGACGGTCCATCTGCGCGATGAAGGTCCGCGTGATGCGCCTGCGATCCTGCTCCTTCACGGCTCGAATTCCGATCTTCACACATGGGACGAATGGGCCGACGGGTTGAAAGATGCATACCGCGTAGTCCGCTTTGATCAGGTTGGGCACGGCCTTACTGGTCCGGATGCAGGCGATGATTATAGCCGCGCGAATTACATCGCGGATATTCGCGAGGTCGCAGATGCGCTTGAGCTTGAAACCTTCGTCTTGGGTGGCAATTCGATGGGCGGGAAGCACGCTCTTGCCTTTGCTGCCACCTATCCAGATCGTCTGACAGGCCTTGTTTTGGTCGATTCCAGCGGGATGCCCATGGATGCGCAGGTTCAGGCGGATGATGAGGACGAGGATAGCGGCAATATCGGCTTCACCATCGCCAAGACACCCGGCATCAACAAAATTGCAGAGCAGATCACCCCGCGATCCCTGATCCGGCAAAGCCTTGAGCAAAGCGTCTCCGTCCAATCCGTTGTGACGGAGGAAGCGGTTGACCGGTATTGGGAATTGCTACGCTATCCGGGCAACCGCGCTGCCACCATGGCGCGCTTTACCACCGAATATGATCCGCTGTCCGAGGAAGAGATCGCCGCGATCACCCTGCCAGTGCTGATCCAATGGGGCGACGAAGATCGCCTGATCCCGCTTTCCGCCGGACAGTGGCTGGACAAAACACTCACATCGAGCCGTTTGGTGATTTACGAAGGGATCGGGCACCTTCCGCAGAAAGAAGCGCCCGAGGCGACGATTGGCGATGTCAAAGCGTGGCTGGGCGGGCTAGAGCCATCAACTTAGCCCGCGTCACGACCGCTTGGCGCAGCGCGCTATGGACGCGGCGCTCGCTTCGTCGCTAAAGCGCCACAACACGGCTATGAGACTGTAAGGAATTGCCTTTGCGCAAAATGGGTTTGATCGGCGGCATGAGCTGGGTGTCGACCGGTATTTACTACGACCGGATCAACCGGATCGTTCAAAAGCGCGCGGCCCCGATGGCCAGCGCCCCGTTGCTCATTGAAAGCCTCGATTTTTGCCAGCTCTATGCATTGCGCGAGGACAAGGACTGGAAACGTGCCTCCGAAGTTTTGTGCGAAAGCGCAAAACGGCTCGAAGGGGCTGGCGCAGAAGCATTGATCATCGGCGCCAACTCCATGCATAAGTTGTACGATGATGTGGCTGCGTCGGTGGATATTCCGATCCTTCATATTGCGGATCATGTCGCACTTTCGATCAAGCGTGCGGGCCACAAGACTGCCGCGCTTATTGGAACCCGCAATGTGATGACGGAAAGCTTTTACCGGAAACGGCTCGTCGCGCACGGCATCGACTTGCTGCCGCCGGACATGGTGAATGTCGAAATGCTGGACGGCATTATCTACGATCAGTTGATGGTCGGCAAAGCGACCCGCGATGCCGAGCGTAAGCTGAAGACAATTATCATGAATAAAGCGCAGGAAGGGGCCGATGCCATCGTTCTTGCCTGTACCGAGCTGAACCTGATTGTCGATGTAAATGCCAACGTCCTGCCAGTGTTCGACTCCACCCGGACGCATTGCGAGGCGGCAGCTGACTGGCTCCTGCAACAAGAAGTTGCGGACTAATCACCGCTTCACCTCTTGGTGAAAACGCCCTGCCGTGTTGCAACATTTTACTTGGTGCAAACATGGGCTGCCAGTATTAGCGCGGACAAGGATTTGGCATCTCGATGTACAAAATCCGGGTCCTCGGGTCGCAAAGCCGGAGGCCCTGGGACCGTCTTCCAACCCCCCAATGCACCCGGAAGACGGTCCCGCTTTCTTTCCCTTTTCTCGAAAAATTGATGCACCGTGTCGGCGACGCATGTCGGTAGGACGGGCACTGTCCACGGCAATCCCACCACGTTGCCCATCTGTTCCCGTTGAGCGGTGCGGCTGTGTAACCTAATCGAAGAGTGTGATGAACCGCGCACCCTATGCCGCCGACCCCGCCAATCATGGCGGTCGTGAATTCGGCCCTCAAATCCGCGCAGGTGAGGTGCGAAAAGACGGCGAGACCCGCGGCCCGCGTAGCGATTTTCAACGCGACCGTGATCGGATCATCCATTCAATGAGCTTTCGTAGGCTCAAATCCAAAACGCAGGTCTTTATTGCGCCTGATGGCGATCACTACCGCACCCGTCTGACGCACAGTCTGGAAGTGGCGCAGATTGGCCGTGTTCTGGCGCGGGCTTTGGGGCTGGATGAAGACCTGACAGAGGCGCTTTGTTTGGCGCACGACATGGGACATCCGCCGTTCGGCCATGCCGGGGAAGCGGCCTTGTCCGATGCGATGCAGCGACATGGCGGGTTTTGCCACAACGCGCAGGCGCTGCGCACGGTGATGCGGAATGAAAGTCCTTATCCCGAAAATGACGGCCTGAACCTGACTTGGGACCTGCTCGAAGGGTTGGCCAAGCATAATGGGCCGGTTGGCGCGCCGAATTGGGCGCTGGCTGAACTGGATGAGGCGTTTCCGCTGGATCTGGGCAGCTACGCATCGCTCGAAGCGCAAATTGCCGCCGTTTCCGACGATATCGCTTATGATAATCACGACATTGATGACGGTCTGCGCGCAGGCTTTCTTGACCTTGATGACTTGATGGCACTGCCATTTTTGAAAGACCAATGGCGCGCGGTTGAAAATCGCTATCCCAATGCCCCGCGCGACAGATTGCTTAGGGAATTGGTGCGCGATCAAATTGGGTTAATGGTGAATGATGTGATCGAGCACACTGCGGAGCAAGTAAAGGGCATTGGCTCCGTTGCTGAAATACGCGGTGCCAATCGGCAGCTTGGCGGGTTTTCGCCGGCGATGGCTCAGCATGAGCGGACGCTCAAAAAATTCATGTACGACAAGCTTTATTACCACCCGGATCAGGTAAGCGCTGCTGAGAAAGCGCGCGATGTGATTGCTCGGCTCTTTGCCGCTTATTCGCAAGACGCGCGGCTGATGCCTGAGGATTGGCAAGCGCGGCTGCCTGAGGATGATCCCTATCGTTCACGCGTTATTGCAGACTTTATCGCTGGGATGAGTGATCGTTTTGCGATGCAGGCATGCGAAAAAATCTACGGCGAGCGGCCACAGGGGCTGAGCAATGTCTAATCTGCGGCGCAGGCAGCCTGAACGGCGTACGATGGGTCATAAGACGCCCGAACGCATCGGCATGGTCGGTGCGACCGGCCTGATCGGCAGACGCGTGATCGAAATATCCAGCGCCGGTGATCAGGCACGGATTGTCGGCATTGCGCGGCGCGAGTCCACTTTGCCCGAAGGCGCGCGCATGGAAATGTTCGTCGCCGAACCTGCAAAATGGGGCGAGGTGATGGAGGCGGTTAAGCCGCGTGCACTCATTTGCGCGCTTGGTACGACATGGAAGAAAGCCGGGCGCGACGAGGCGGCATTTCGCGCGGTCGATCAAGACCTGATCCTGCAAACCGCCGAAGCTGCAAAAGCCGCCGGTATCGCCAACATGGTTTTGATAAGTGCCGCCGGAGCGGATGCGGCGTCAAAAACGCTCTATATGAAGGTGAAAGGCGAGACCGAAAATCTCGTTTCCAAAGTGGGGTTCAAACGCCTCGATATCCTCCGTCCGGGCCTGCTGCGCGGGGCACGGGAAGGTGATTTCCGCTTTGCGGAAAAGGTCGGGATGACATTTGCGCCTCTGGTCGAGCCGCTTTTGCCATCGCGGTATGAAATGTATCATTCGATAGGTGCCGATATCGTCGCGGAGGCTGCGCTGGGCCTTGCCATGCGGCGCGCCGCTGGCCGCTTTACCCATGATAACGAAGCCATGAAACGCGCCGCGCGCGAATGGCGGGCCAAAGCGGAAAAAGACGAGGAAGACTGATGGATTGGAGCATTGTCTTTAACGCGGTGAACATCACCGCGCTGATCGCATGGATCTGCCTTATCGCGCTGCCGCGCTGGCCCGCTTTGCTATCCGCGGTCTTGTATCTCGGCGTGGGTCTGCTGTGCTTTGTTTATTCGGTATTGCTTATCAGTGTGCTGGGCGGCTTTATTCCTGCTGGCGAGGGCGGGGCGGACTTCACCACCATCGAAGGCGTGCGCTCGATTTTCTCCAGCGATGTCGGCGTGACGATAGGCTGGACGCATTATCTGGCGTTCGATTTGTTTGTCGGCATCTGGATAGCGCGCGATGCCGATGCGAAATTCTTCTCCCGCTGGTTTCAGGCTCCCATCCTGCTCGCGACGTTTATGGCAGGCCCGCTGGGGCTTTTCATTTGGCTGATCGTAAGAGAGCCGCGTTCGCGCGTATCGGGCCGCTTTTCTTAGGGCGCAGCGCGCGGCTCAACGATTGCTAGACTGACAGCGCAAAACACGTATTCTCTCAGTCAAGGGCTTGGAGAGAGAATTCACATGAGCAATCCGTTTCATCACGACTACACGCATTTCGATGATGTCCTGAAATATTGGGCGGAAAAACGGCCTGATCAAACCGCGCTCGATCAGGAAGGGCGCACAACAAACTACCGCGATTTGGAAGAGAACACGCGCCGGATTGTCGCCGTGTTTGCAGCGCATGACATCGGCAAGGGTGACAGGGTCGCATGGCTTGGCAAGAACAGCGATCTCTACTGCCAGATATATATGGCCTGCGCGCGGATTGGCGCGGTGGTTGCGCCCGTCGGCTGGCGTCTCGCTCCGCCAGAGATTGGCTATATCCTGACAGATACCGGTGCAAAGCTGGTGGTGGCGGGCGAAGAGTTCCTCGAAACTGCGAAGACAGTTGCGCACGGGCTGGAGACAAAACCGATTGTGATCGGTGAGATGGAAATGCGCGGCGCTATCGCCTCGACCGCGCCTGCTGAGGGTTTTGCCAAGGCTGAGCCAGCTGATCCCGTGCTGCAGCTTTATACGTCGGGCACTACGGGCAATCCGAAAGGCGTGATGCTTTCCAACGCGAACCTATTTGCGCTGAGAAACCCCGGCAATGAAGCAGATTTGCCGTGGAATTATTACGAGACCGATGATTGTATGCTCGCAGCGATGCCTTGCGCGCATATCGGCGGCACCGGCTTGATCAATATCGCGGTTGCCAACGGCATTCGTTGCCGCGTCGAGGCGGAGTTTACCCCGCTGGGCGTGCTCGAAGCCATCGAAGAAGGCGCGACGCATATGTTCATCGTGCCTGCCGCATTGCAGATGGTGGTTCAGCACCCGCGCGCCGCAGAGACCGATTTTTCGCGGATGCGCTATATGCTGTACGGCGCAGCGCCGATGCCGCTTGAATTGCTGAAAGAAGTGGTGCGCACCATGCCGCAAACCGGCGTGATGCAGGTGTACGGTATGACAGAGACGACGGGCACCGTAACGCACTTGCCGCCCGATGATCACACCATCGAAGGCAATGAGCGTATGCGTTCCGCCGGTAAAGCCGTGCCGGGCGTGGAAGTCGAAGTGCGCGGGCCGGATAACAAGCCTTTGCCGGTCGGTGAGATTGGCGAGATTTGCGTGCGCTCACCCACAAACATGTCGGGTTACTGGAACCTGCCCGAAGCCACCCAAAGCACCATAGATGCAGAGGGCTGGGTGCACACGGGCGATGCGGCGATTATGGATGATGACGGCTACGTCTATATCCAAGACCGGATCAAAGACATGATCATATCGGGCGGCGAAAACGTCTATCCTGCCGAAGTGGAAAGCGCGATTTACGGCCATCCTGCCATCGCAGAGGTCGCAGTGATCGGCATCCCGAGCGAAAAGTGGGGCGAGGAAGTGAAGGCCTGCGTCGTTTGCAAGCCGGGTCACGATCTCGATGTGAATGATGTTATTGCTTATGCGCGCGAGCGGGTTGCTCCGTTTAAAGCGCCCAAAACCGTTGATGTCATTCCCGAAATGCCGCGCAATCCATCGGGCAAAATCCTGCGCCGTCAATTGCGCGCACCATATTGGGAAGGGCAGGAGCGGCAGGTCAGCTAGAGCGCTCCACCCGATGAAAAAGCACGCACCCGCGACCGAGCGGAACCGGGACGCCATCGCCGCTGTTCTCTCCGAAGAATTGCCATCGTCCGGCCTTGTGCTCGAAGTGGCAAGCGGATCAGGCGAGCATGTGGTCTATTTTGCGGAGCGTTTCCCGCACCTCGATTGGCAGCCGAGTGATTTTGAGAGAGATGCGCTGGCCTCAATCATCGCGTGGCAAGACGAAGCCAGCGCGGGCAATCTGCGGTTTCCGACTGTGATCGACGCTTCCAATCCGGATGGTTGGGAAGTTAGACAAGCGGACGCGGTGCTGTGCAGCAATATGGTGCATATCAGCCCGTGGGAGGCGACGCAGGGGCTGTTTGCTGGCGCTGCTCGAGTGCTCGGCCATGCTGCGCCGCTGATCCTATACGGCCCGTATTTTGAGGACAGCGGTGAGGCGGCGCCTTCAAACGTCCAATTCGACGCGGGTCTGCGAGAGCGCGACGCGCGCTGGGGCATTCGCAAACTCGCCGATATGGACGATTTGGCCGCGAAGCACGGTTTTAGCCGGGTTGCGCGCCATGAAATGCCGGCCAATAATCTGACGTTGGTTTACCGTCAGATATAAACCTTGTTTCAGTCGATAGCTTTTTCGCCAGCTTCGCCGACGGATTTGATGTCTTCGCCAAGGCCTTTGACGGTGTTGCAGGCGCTCGCGCCCAGTGCGAGCGCGGCGACGGCGGCGGTCAGGATTGTCTTGCGGATCATGGTCGTCCTCTCGATTCGATTGCGTGGCTCTCTATGCAGTCTTCTATGCACGCATTCTTGACGGGTTCCTAATCTGCGGCAGTCTGTGCCTTGGCACGGGCGAGTTGCCTCTCTCGCCATGCGATCAGCAAACCCGCTCCGATAATCAGCGGAGCGCCGAGCCACAAAGTCGTTGGCGGCGCGCGGTCGAATATTGTGTATCCGTACCATGTTGCCCAGAGCAGCGACGTATAATCGATCAGCAGAATAACCCCGGCAGAGCCAAAGCGGAGCGAGCTTGTCAGCAGGACCTGCGCAAGCGCACCCGAAAGCGCCATCGCAACGATGATGCCCCATGTTTCGGCATCATGCGTGCTGGCAAAGAACGGGAGCGCAATGAAAAAGAACGGGGTCGAAATGGCCGTGAACCAGAAAATGATGCTCCACGGGCTTTCGGTTTTGTTGAGGTCTTGAATTTGGAAGCTGATCATCGCGACCATAGCGGCCGCGGCGAGCGCGACGACCACACCGAACAGGGTGATTTCATCGCCCATGCTGGCAGGTTGCATGATGATTATGACGCCGCAAAACCCGGTAAGGACGGCTGCGGATCGGTATAGCCCGACCCGTTCTCCAAACATGGTCACGGCGATTACGACGGCAAAGAACGGGGCGGTGTAGGAAAGCGTAGTTGCCTCGGCCAGCGGCAATAGCAGGACCGCGCCATAGACAAAGAACATGCAAAAACCGCCTAGAGCGGCGCGGGCGGCATGGCTCTTTATCCGCTTCGTTCGCAATGTTGCGAGTTTTCCAAACAGCACCAACCCTCCGGCAATCAGCACAAAGGTGATAAATTGCCGCCAGAACAGCATCTCGACCAGATGGACACCGCGCGTCCCGCCAAGTTTCACGAGCATTCCCATGGTCGCGAACACGACAGCCGTCATCAGCCGCAATCCGATAGCGAGCAAAGGGCGGGGCCGGGCGACTGATCCATCCATGAGCAGCGGAGCTTTAAGGCGCACCGTTGATTGCGCAAGCACAGTAAATGTTGCGTGCGCGCGATGCGTAGCTACATCCGAACCTATGCCGAGCCTTTGGACACAATTTGAATTGTTAAGCGATGCAGCGCAGCTGGCCTTTGCGGGCGGCGGGTTCTGGCTGCTTGCAGGCTTCTGCGCTCTGATGGAGCGCCGCCGCAATAAGGGCCGCGATGTCAGTAGGCTTGAGAAAGTCGGCTTTATGCCTTGGACGACCTTATTCGTGCTGGGCGCGATTATCGGCGGCGGCTGCCTTGCGATGAGCCTGCCCGTGGTGCTGGGAAGCTTGGTCTAAGGGCAGGCCGCGCGCATGCACTGCGCCCCCAGGGAATGAAGAGCTTGTCCGTTAGAGACAAGCCTCCAAGTAAGCCTGGTCGAACCCGTACTGACGCGCTTTTTCCAGTGTGTAAGGCCGCAGACCCGATGCGCGGAATTCGCCGAGGATCTTACCGTCTTCGCTCTCGTCCAGATATTCGAACTTGAACAGGTTCTGGGTTACGATCACGTCGCCTTCCATCCCGATCACCTCGGTAATGTCAGTGGTGCGGCGCGAGCCATCACGCAGACGTTTAACCTGAACAATAATATCAACCGATTCAGCGATTTGCGTCGAGATCGCCTGTTTCGGAATTTTGATGTCGCCCATCAAAATCATGTTTTCCATACGGCCAAGGCATTCGCGCGGGCTGTTGGCGTGAAGCGTACACATCGAACCATCGTGGCCCGTGTTCATGGCGGCGAGAAGATCGAAACATTCTGCACCACGAATCTCACCGAGAATAATCCGGTCAGGACGCATACGAAGGGCGTTTTTAACAAGGTCGCCAATCGTAATCGCGCCTTGCCCTTCAAGGTTAGGCGGACGCGTTTCCAGCGGCAGCCAGTGCGGCTGTTGCAGACGAAGTTCGGCGGCGTCCTCAATCGTGAGAACGCGCTCACCCGGGTCGATCATTTTCGACAGAGCGTTGAGCATGGTCGTTTTACCCGAACCCGTACCGCCGGAAATCACGATATTCATGCGCGATGCGCCGGCGATTTTCAGGGCCGTACACATCTTGTCGCTCATCGAACCGAAGTCTTTCAGCATGTCGAGCGTAATCGGTTTTTCGGAGAATTTACGAATTGAGATCGCGGTGCCGCGCAGTGACAGCGGCGGAACGATGACGTTCACACGTGAGCCGTCTTTCAAACGGGCATCGGCCAGCGGCGTGGTTTGGTCAACACGGCGGCCGACCTGGTTCACGATGCGCTGCGCGATTTGGAAAAGGTGCTGCTCGTCGCGGAATTTGATCGGCGCGATTGTCAGCTTACCCTTCTTCTCGATGTATGTCTGATCAGGGCCGTTGACCATGATGTCGGACACGTCCGGATCGTTCAGCAGCTCTTCGAGAGGACCGAAACCCAGCAGTTCATCGATAAGAACTTTTTCAAGCGCGAATTGCTCACGGCGATTCAACGTGACCTTAAGTTCGGCCAGCACTTCCATGATAATCGGGCGGAATTCTTCGGAAAGCTCTTCTTTCGAAAGCGTCGCTGCGGCCTCGGGATCGACCCGTTCAAGCAAGCGCGGCAGCACCTGTTCTTTAATCTTGTGGACGCTGGCTTCGAACCCGCCTTGCTCTTCCTGAACATGGGTTGCGTTCATCCGTTCGGTCAGGCGGTCCATCGCCTCCGCGGTGGTTTTCGGCTTTCCATTGCCAGACGACTTTGCCGCCGCAGGTTCAGCGCTAGGTATGCCGTCTTCGCCGGGCAGGGGCGGGAATTGCTCGCCGCCTTTTTCCTCACCGCCAGAGCCGCCGCTCTTCATCGGGCGCGCTACACCGAATGCCGGACGTCCGCCCGACTTCATGCTGCCACCTTTTTTACCGAATGCGCTCATTCCTGGCCCCCGAGGACAAAATTCTTAGTGTGTGCACTGCCCAATTAAGACGAACGGTGCCTCTCGAAGTTTGGTGAATAGATCGGAAACCTTATTTTTTCCCTAAATTTGGCGACAAAGTTATTGGTTAACGGCGTTGGCCGCTGCGACAGGCAAATTTGCTTGCCTAGCGCAGGCTACAATTGGGTTGCCCACGATCCATTTGAGCTGAGCAATTGCGCGCGCGTCTGCTTGACCACTAGGGTTAGTCCAACGCTCCTTTCATTCGGGTTTCGAAAACGACCATGACAGCAAAAATCATCGCATTCGGAGGCTATGATAAGCGCAAGCCGCGCGTGCGCTTGCTGATCGAAGCGTTGCGGCGGCAAGGTGGGCTGGCGGAGGAAATTCACGTTTCTGCGTGGGAGGATGTGCCGCAGACCAATATCCCTTCGCGCATGGCGCTGGTGAAGGTGCTGGCAAAGCTTGTCTTTGGATATCCGCGCGCGCTTTGGCGGTTGTTTCGCAGTCCAAAGGGCGCGGCTCTGCTGCTGCCTTATCCCGGCATCATAGAGATTTTGCTGGTCGGGCCGATTGCTCGCCTGATGGGCCGCGACGTCGTGCTTGATGCGTTTCTGCCAATCTATGACACAATTGTCGTCGACCGGGCATTGGTTAACGCGGACGGCCTGATCGCAAAGCTGATCTGGCGGTTTGAGCGCAGCGCTCTTGAGCAAGCCGACGTTATCCTTGTCGATACGGACAGCCACGGCGATTATTTTTCGCGGGAATTCGGCCTGAGGCGTGCCCGGTTCGAGACTGTGCTTGTCGGGGCGGAAGAGCACTTTGCACCCGATGCGGCGCAAGACAAAGCAGAAGACATCCTCGGCCCGCAGGACGACGAGCGGCCTATTGTGCTGTTTTATGGGCAATTGATCCCGCTGCACGGTGTGCCGACCATCATTGAGGCTGCAAAGCTATCGCAAGGGAAAAGCGCGCGCTGGGTCATGATCGGGCGCGGCCAGTTGGAGCCGGTGATGCGCGAAACCATCGGCAGCGAAAGCGGCTCTGCCATCGAATGGATTGAATGGGTCGATTATGAACGCCTGCCCGCTGTGATTGCACGGGCGGATATCTGCCTTGGCGTGTTCAGCGCATCGGATAAGGCCGCGCGGGTTATCCCGAACAAGCTGTTTCAGCAGTTAGCCGTTGGAAAGCCTGTGATTACGCGGGAAAGCCCAGCGGTTGATACCTTAGCCCGCGAATTTCCCGCGACATTGCGCACCGTGCCTGCGGACGATCCCAATGCACTTGCCGAAGCGGTTGAGCATGCACTGGCGGATCGCGGTGGTATGGCCGCGCTGCCGCAAGCATCCCTAAGGAAGCTTAGCCCTGATGCGGGTGCTGCGCGTTTGCTTGTGCGGCTTGATCCGGGTTCATAGCTGCGGCGATTCCGGCGCAGGCGAAGTCTGCCGCTGTCACGACAAGGCGCGAAAGCAAGACGATAGCCGATGCCTCGACGAGGCCCATGCTGAGCGAAAGTGCAGCAATTAATCCGCCTTCCCGCGCACCAAGACCAGCCGGAGCAATGATGACAAGAAATCCGGCGACCCACGCAAAAGCGTAGGCACCGATCGCTTGCGGCAGATCAGACCATCCAAGTGCGCCATCGATCGCTTGAGATAACAAAACGATTTGCGCGCCTGCAAAAATCCAGGCGATCAATGCCAAGGCCATCGACAAGGCCAGCGTGCCGACCGTCACCGGGAAATCGATGCGCGCCAGCCTGAGCAGATATGCGCGCACTTTCGGCAATGCCAAAGGCAGAGCCGCCGCTGCGCCGATCACCCATACAATCCAGCTTTCCGGCAAATATCCCAGCGTCTGAGGCACCAGTAAGAGAGCGATTATCACGCCCGACCCGACACCAATCAAGAGCGCGAGGAGCAGGCTGGACATCGCTGCTGCGCGTGGAAAACCGGTCCGCTTTGCGAGCTCACCAGAGGCAAGGAAAGACCACACCGTTCCGGGAAGGTACTTCCCGATCTGGCCAAGGAAAAAGACATAGGCTGATCGGCGTAGCGAGAGGTTTACAGGCGCGCGCGCAAGCAATGCACGCCAGGATAGCCCAGTCAGAACGATGTTTATCATCGCGGCAAGAAACGCGAGGGCGATCAGTCCATAGTCGGCCTTTGCAAGAGCCGTTGAAATGCCATCCCATTCGCTGGCTAGCAGGACCCCTGCTGCTGCCAAAGCCGCGATGCAAAACGCTGCGCGGGCGTAAGACTTCCACGCTGCGCCGCCATTGATTGGCGCGACCTCGGAAGTCTCAGGGTGTGTCATTCGGGCAAGCGCGCATACGCAACCAAACCAACACCGCGGCCTTTAAACAGGCGCTGCATCCAAACCATAGGACGGGCAGCGATTGTTGTGAGCAATCCGCTCAGTCCGTTGTCAGGTTGCATCAAGCGTCCCGAACCGGCGGTGCGATCTGCGAAGTCGATGTCTTTGCCGCCGTCCGCAAGCATTCTGCGGCCGCTGAAGTTTCGAAATGCTTCTAACAAGTATCCGGCCGGTGCGCCGTAGGCCTCAACGCGCACATCCTCAAAACCAGAAGCCTCTAAAAGAGCCTTTAACTGTTGTGGATCATACCGACGAAAATGCCCCGCAATTTCATCCCATGCGCCCATTTTATCAGACCATGCGGGCACGCTTAGAATGAGATTGCCACCTTGTTTGAGCTTACCGCGCCATTCCAAAAGCGCACTTCGATCATCCTCAATATGTTCCAGCACTTCGAATGCGCAGATTGTATTGTAGGTTTGCGCATCAGGTAGGTCGTAACTCATACAATTGTGCAGTTCGGCAATATGGCCAATATTTGATTTGGCGAGAGCGAAACTCACAGGATCGGGTTCGATCGCCGTCAGGCCTGTTGTCTTATCAGCAATTCGGGCGGTCACTCCGCCGCGACCACAGCCGATTTCTAGTGTATTGCCGAGATTTTCCGGCAACATCCGCGAAATCGCGTCCCAGCGAAGCGAGGCGTTCAAGGTGAGAGGGGGAAGGCCGCGTTTCGGCTCTCGCGCCGCTGTGCTGGTGTCTAGCGTATCCATGGGTTTGCTGGTCATGGTCTATCCTTAAAAGGCGGTCCAATATTTTTCTGGTGGAGCCACTGCGGGCCGCGGCGGATTGTCGCCCCAGATCAACCGCAATTCGGTTTCCGCGGGGTTGGTGAGAGAGACAGGTCCCCGCTTCAGTGTGACTGTATCGCCTGCTTTTACGCGCACTCCCGCAACCAAAAGCTCGCCGCCTGTGACGGTGTATGTTCCGGGGACAAGCACATCCCATTGCAGGGCTTCTTTCGCGGCCAGCACTCGCCCCGCGATGAAAATGTCGCCCCAATGGCGGATAAAGGTGTCTTGCAAGGCGGCGAAATCGTCCGGGTGATAAGTGTCGGTGCGGATGCCCATCAGCGCGCTGGTATATTCGCGATTGTTATCGAGCAGCAGCGGCACAGTGTGCTGGCGCATCGATTCCAGCATGAGCGGGCGGTTAGCCTGACGGTAAAGTGCAACGCCCCATTGGGTGCGGAAATGGTTTTGCTTCGCGAACGGCGCGATCATGCCGCAGCAGTCGAAATAGTTGACCGGCTGGGGGAACACTTCGTGCACTGCGGTGACGAGCGTGTCCTGTTTTGCGGTCACACCGCGCGCGTCGACAATCCAGATCGCCGCTGCGCTAAGAAGGATAGCGGCGGCCACGATCACTTGCCCGTATCGGCGCGTGATCACCGGCACGGTGAAGGCGCAGGCGATGGCCACTGGCGGCAGGATAAAGACGTAAAAGTAGGGGAAGGAATTGTAGTAAAAGACCGGCGTTAGCAGCGGAAACCACATGGCGATGATGGCAATGCGCCGCGTCCATGCTGCGTCGAGGGTAAGCGCGCGCCACGGCACCAGCGCCGCAGCAATCGCCAGCGGCAATGCGCCGCCAGCTGCTTTCAAAGCGATGTCCAGATGCGGGCTATGGAGAAAACCGAACATCCGGCCCGCCGAACTGCCCAATGTGCCTGTTGCAGAGGAGCTTGCTTGTTCACCAAGGCCCGCTGCGTGCAGCAAATATAGACCGCCAAACGTCAAACCGGCGACTGCTCCGGCAGCGATCCAGCGTAGCGGATAGCGCCAGTCAAAGCCCTCTTCTTCCCAGCGATAGAGCGCGATGCCGGCAAAGGCAGGTGCCCACAAAACAAACTTGATCGTGACCATACCCGCCAGCCCGATCAACGCGCCTATGACGACGATTGAGAGGGCATCCATCCGCGAACGGACCGCAATGACAAACGCCGACGTCAGCAGCGCAGCAACAATCGCATCGACGCGAAATGCAGAGCCGTGTTGCAGCACAAAGCCCGCGCCCAGATAAAGCGCCGCGACGATCAGAGCCGTCTGGCGATCAGCGAATTTCTCCGCCGCCAACATGATACCTCCCGCGGTCACCGCCATGCAGCCGAACATAAACAGCCGCGCAGTGATGATATGGTCGATGGAATTGCCGGGCATTGCCGGTAGCCACCAGCTGAATGCGCGGGTGTGGATCGTTTGGAGCGGCTGGATAAATTCACCGCGCGCAACCACTTCAACCTGCGAATAGAACCAAAACTCGTCCCAGCTGATCGAGCGGCCGAACACCATTGATAGGTGCATCGCCGCGAGGCCTGCGATCAGGGCGTAGAGCCACACAGCCGAATTCGCCGCCGGAAAGGCAAAGCCCGGGCGTGACGTAATGGAAGCAGAGGCGGTGGTCGCCGTCATGTTCAGGAAGCTTTGCGAGCCGCAGGAATGGTGTGGTCAGCGCTGCTCACGTCCTGCTTGCGCTCCGCTTCAACCGCCTCAAGCTTTTCCTCGATACGGCGCAGTTTGAGAATGCTCGCTTCCATCAGCTTACGGTTTGTAGCGATCAAATCGGCAAGAATACCAAGCGTTGCGACCAATACGCCGACGGTTAGCAAAGCGCCGCCAATGACAAGCGATTGGATATGTCCTGCGCCTTCGCCGTTGATGAAGAACCACAGGAAACGCGCCATCGGCATCAGGCCAACAAATGTCAGCGCCGCGCCGAGCAGGGTGAAAACCCGTAGCGCGTTGAATGTCGTGTAAGCGCGCGTGATTGTCATTCCCTGCGACATGATGAAGCGGGGGATCGATTTGAATAGGCGCGAGGGGCGTGTCGCGCTGTTGGTGCGAATGGGCACTGATTTGATCGAAAGACGCTTACGGCCCGCTTGGATCAGCATGTCCGTCGTATAGCTAAATTCGGTGGTGATATTGATCCGCTGCACGGCATCGCGGGTCATGGCGCGAAAACCGCTTACGGCATCGGTAATGTCAGTCGCACTAAGCGTACGCACCACATAAGAGCCAAGGCGCTGGAGCAGCCGTTTGAAAGGTGAGAAATGCGCGTTTTCGGCAACCGAGCGATCACCGATCACGATGTCCGCTTCGCCTGCGACAACGGGCGCAACAATCGTGGCGATGTCTTCGCCCGCATATTGCCCGTCTGCATCGGTGTTGACGATGATATCAGCGCCCTCAGCGAGGCATTTGTCGATCCCGTTGCGAAAAGCCTCGGCTAGGCCGCGATTGCGGCGGTGGCGCACAATGTGATGCACACCCCAACGCCGCGCGATGCCCGATGTGTCGTCGGACGAACCGTCATCGATGATAAGATATTCGATCACGTCAACGCCTGGCAGGCTGCGCGGCAGCTTTGCGAGCGTTTCCGGCAGCACCTCGGCCTCGTTAAGGCACGGGATCTGGATGATCAGCTTTGTCATTACGGTCGGTTTGCCCCCGATTTGCGCGGTAAAAGCGCCCAAATTTCGTCTGTCTCATGCCTCGATACCGTGATGGGTTTAATCAAACGTAAACCATGAACCTTTGGATTTGAGCGCGGCCTTGCGTTTCTTGCATTGCGGGTTCACGGCGCGGAATGGATTTGCGGGATGGGATTAAGCAATGACGGGTGAAGAGCGCGCAGGTTTGGCCTATGCCGTTGCTGGCTTTGCCACGCTTTCCGTTGGTGATGCGGTGGTGAAGAGCATGGCGGGCGATTGGCCGCCATATGCGGTTGCCGCGCTGCGGTTTGCATTTGGCGCGATTGCACTTTCCGCACTTCTGCTAAGGAGCGAGGGTGCAAAAGCGTTCAAGCCGACAAATCCGTGGTTACAAATTGCGCGCGGCTTCTGTCTTGCGGCTGCATCAACATGCTTCTTCTCCGCAATCTACCTGATGCCGCTGGCTGAGGCGATGGCGATCGGATTTCTCGCGCCAGTGCTGACACAGCTTCTCGCGGGCCCATTGCTGGGCGAAAAAGTCAGGCGAGCGGTATGGGGCGTATCTCTCGTGGCCTTAACCGGGGTGGCGATCATTCTGCGTCCGAATTTGGCAGAGCTGGGCTGGGCGGCGTTTCTACCGCTTATCTCGGCGTGCTTCTTTGCATTGATGATGATCGCGAACCGCGCGAGCGCGGGGCAGGGCAGCGCTTTGTCGATGCAAGTATTTATCGCTGCGGTTTGCGCGCCTCTCCTGATAATTCTGTGCTTAGGGATCAAGGCAACCGGCATACCCGAGCTCGATTTCGGCTGGCCAAGCTGGGACGTGGTCGGCCGCTGTGCGGTTGTCGCGTTCACGGCCAGCACCGCGCATTGGCTTGCCTATATCGGCACATCTAAAGCGGGCGCAGCGCAGGTTGCCCCCGCAATCTACGTCCAAATTCTGATTGCGATTGTGCTGGGCTGGTGGTGGTTTGGGGATCGCCCTGACCTGCTCACACTTGGCGGTGCGGGCCTGATCATTGCGGCGGGCCTTTATCTTTGGCGCGACGGATTGAAGGCGTCCCAGCCGGTTAAATCGGGGCCGACTACACGTTAAGGCAGAAAAAAATAGACTTGCCTCAAGCCTCTGTTCACCAGACATGCTTAAGGGGGCGGCAATCATACCGGCCACCGGGCTGGTCACAGACCACTAGGGGAAGCATTCGAGCATGTGCGGCATTATCGGAATTGTAGGCAGCGAAGCAGTATCAGACCGTTTGGTGGATGGCCTGAAACGGATGGAATATCGCGGCTATGACAGCTCGGGCATCTGCACATTGCATGACGGCCAATTGGTGCGCCGCCGCGCCAAGGGTAAACTCGCCAATCTCGTGAATGTCCTGCGTGAAAGTGATGCGCCAGGCAATGTTGGCATCGCACACACACGATGGGCCACGCACGGCGCGCCGACGGCAGAAAACGCGCATCCACATGCCACCGGCGAAGTCGCCATCGTGCACAACGGCATCATCGAAAATTTCAAAGAACTGCGCGCTGAACTCGCCGCAGAAGGCCGCACTTTTGAAAGCGAAACCGACAGTGAAGTCGTAGCGCATATGGTCTCGCATCAGATCGAGGCGGGGCTTGATCCGGTTGCAGCCGTGCGCGAAGTTCTGCCGCGACTTCGCGGTGCATTCGCCCTGGCGATTGCGTTTCGCGAGTATCCAGACCTGTTGATCGGTGCGCGCCTTGGCTCGCCCCTCGTCGTTGGATACGGCCCTGAAGGCGACGATGCCGAGATGTATCTCGGCTCTGATGCTCTTGCATTGGCACCGCTGACCCAGCGTATCGCCTATCTCGAAGAAGGCGATTGGGTCGTCGTCGGACGGTCTGGCGCGCAGGTTTACGATTCAGAGAACAACGAGGTCACCCGCGAAGTTCAGGCATCCGGCGCATCTGCGGCAGCAGTTGAAAAAGGCAATTATCGCCACTTCATGCAGAAAGAGATCTTTGAGCAGCCAACCGTGGTCGCGCAAACGCTCAGCAGCTATCTGCGCCGCGACAACAATTCGGTCGCTTTGCCGCAATTCGATTTCGACCTGTCAGCAGTCAAACGTCTCACCATCGT
The DNA here is from genome assembly GCF_947497915.1 of uncultured Erythrobacter sp. Classification (GTDB taxonomy): domain Bacteria; phylum Pseudomonadota; class Alphaproteobacteria; order Sphingomonadales; family Sphingomonadaceae; genus Erythrobacter. The sequence goes on from NZ_CANMIJ010000001.1 coordinate 642,920, forward strand.
CGCCTGCGGAACGTCATTTTACGCCGGGATGGTCGCGAAATACTGGTTTGAGCAGTTCGCCCGCGTCCCTGTCGACATCGATGTGGCGTCAGAATTCCGTTACCGCGACCCTGTTTTGGAAGAGGGCGGTCTTGCGCTGTTCATCTCGCAAAGCGGCGAGACAGCCGACACGCTGGCTGCCCTTCGCCATTGTAAGGCTGAGGGACAAACCATTGGCGTGGTCGTCAACGTGCCCACCAGTTCAATGGCGCGAGAGGCCGATTTGCTCCTGCCGACCCACGCAGGCCCAGAGATTGGCGTGGCATCCACCAAGGCATTTACCTGCCAACTCGCAGTCCTTGCCGCTCTGGCGGCCAATATGGCGGTCAAAAAAGGTCTCGTGTCGCGCGAAGAGGAGGCAGAGATTGTCCGCCACTTGCTCGAAGCGCCGGCGGCCCTGAACGCAGCGCTGGATCACGATGATGACATCGCCGCGATGGCGCACTTGATCGCGCCAGCTCGTGATGTGCTGTATCTGGGCCGGGGTCAGGATTATCCGCTTGCTCTCGAAGGCGCGTTAAAACTCAAAGAAATCAGTTATATCCATGCCGAAGGCTATGCCAGCGGAGAGATGAAGCACGGACCCATCGCGCTTATCGATGATGATGTGCCTGTGGTGGTCATCGCGCCGTCTGGCCCGCTGTTTGAAAAGACCGTTTCCAACATGGAAGAGGTGCGGGCCCGCGGCGGACAGGTTGTGCTGATCTCTGATGCACAGGGCATTTCAGAGGCAGGCGAAGGCTGCATTGCGACAATCGAAATGCCGGTGGTTCACCCGCTGATCGCGCCGCTCGTCTACGCCATTCCGGTGCAATTGCTCGCCTATCACGTCGCGGTTGTTAAAGGCACAGACGTCGATCAGCCGCGCAATTTGGCGAAATCCGTCACGGTTGAATGAGGCGGCCAGTTAAGGTTTTTTCAAATATAGCTGTTTCACCGGTCTAAGCTTTACCGCGCTCTAACCTTTTGCCGTTAATTCGCGTGATTGTGACTGATCAAGACACATCCCCAGCGCAGGTCGATACTTCAAACCTGTCCGCTTCTGCCGTGCTCGGTTTTAAAAACCGAGGCGATGCGGAATGGAAACGGCTGCGTGGTCTGCAATATTCTGCGCTTGCGGGGCAAACGCTTCGGAGGGTCTATGCACACGCGATGATGGCGATCATCGTCGCGCACATCTATTTTCAGCACGTGTCTACGATCGCATTGGCCGGATGGCTGATTGCGCTGACGTTGATCAACCTTCGCGGAACTGTGTTCGATCGCTCATTGATCAACACAGACCGGAGGTTGGTCGAAGTCGCAGAATTTGACCGGCAGACAATCACTTCGGTCGTCTCCGGCATGCTGTGGTCTGTCCCAATCCTGTTCTTTGCACCGCATGGCAGCGCGATGGATTTGTCGGCGCTGATCATAATCACCGGAATGTTGATGATGGGGGCGGTCGTATTCTACCCCGCGGCACCGGCCAGCGTTGCGGCATCGGTAATCATTTTGGGTCTTGCCACGGTTACGCATCTCGCACTGGCAGAATTGTGGACATTGGTGTTGGTCAGCGCGCTATTTACGTTCACCGCATTCGCCGGTTGTATCACGGTCGGGCGTACATTCCTTCTGACGCGGATTGCTCAAAGCAGCCTCGCCGAAAAGGAGCAGGTCGTGTCCCTTCTGCTGCGCGAGTTTGAGGAGAACGAGGCCGATTGGCTTTGGGAAGTCGACACGTCGCGTAAAGTGCGCTCGGTAAGCCCGCGCTTCGCATTCGCGCTTGGGCAAAGACAGGGTGAGATCGAAGGCCAGCCCCTAATTGAACTGATCGCGACCAAGAACTGCAATCCGCGTCACTACGCGCCAAGCCTGCGTGAATTGGCTGACAAGCTGAAAAACCGTGAGAATTTTGCGAACCTGCTTGTCCATGTTTCGATCAAAGGCGAAGAGCGTTGGTGGGAGCTATCGGGTACGCCAATGCGCGATGAACGGGGCCGATTTGTCGGTTTTCGCGGGGTTGGCTCTGACGTCACCGAGCAACGCGAGTCGAGCGAGAAGATCGCGTACCTTGCGCGGTTTGACACACTCACATCACTGCCAAACCGCTTGCAAGTGCATGAGGCCATGGCCGAGGCGCTTGAGTATGCTGAGAAGTGGAAGACGCGCTGCGCGTTGTTGATGGTCGATCTTGACCGCTTCAAATCGGTAAACGATTCCCTTGGCCATATGACCGGCGACAAATTGTTGGCGCAGGTATCTTACCGCCTCCGTACTGCTCTGGGCGATCACCAGATGTGCGGACGTTTGGGCGGGGATGAATTTGCGATCGTTATTCGCGATGCCAGCGACGGTGACCGGCTGGATGAAATTGCCCGACGCGTGATCGATGCGTTGTCCGAACCCTACGATGTTGAACATCAAACGCTCTATGTCGGCGCCAGCGTAGGTTCGGCTTTCGGCCCGCGTGACGGCACCACAGTCGAAGAACTGATGCGCAATGCCGATCTCGCACTTTACCAAGCAAAAGACGCCGGCGGCGGCGAGCATCGACGTTTTGAGCCCGCCCTGCATGCGTCGGCCGAAGAGCGAATGAAGTTAGAGGCGTCCTTGCGCAAAGCCATTTTGGATGATGAGTTCGTGCTGCATTATCAGCCTGTGGTTGACGCCAACAGCGAACAGGTCGTGAGCTTTGAGGCGCTGGTGCGTTGGAACAGCCCGACGCATGGCTTTGTCAGTCCGGGCAAGTTTATCCCGCTTGCCGAGGACACGCGACTGATCGTGCCGATTGGCAAATGGGTGTTGCAGCAGGCCTGTCTCGAAGCGCGCAATTGGCCTGATCACATCATGGTCAATGTCAACGTGTCGCCAGAACAGCTCCTTGAGCCGGAATTCTATGACGATGTTGTGCAGGCGCTCGCCGCAAGCGGTCTGCGTCCGGAACGGCTTGAGGTTGAAGTGACCGAGAGCATCTTTGTCCGCGATGCCGACACGGCGCGTAATTCGCTTGAGCGGATTATGTCGCTTGGGTGTTCGGTCGCGCTTGACGATTTTGGCACCGGATATTCATCGCTTGGTTATCTGCGCACATTGCGTTTCTCGACCATCAAAGTTGACCGGACATTTGTTCAAGGCGCAGGGCAGAACAGCAATGAAAGCCTCGCAATCATCAACGCAGTGGTCGCGATGGCGCGCAGCCTCGAGATGACGACCACGGCAGAAGGTGTCGAGACATCCGAAGAAGCTGCCCTAATCCGCAGTTTGGGATGCGATAAAATTCAGGGTTATCATTTTGGCCGCCCGATGCCGAAAGACGAAGCGCGCAAATTGTTCAAGACCGCTCCGGACCAATTGCAGGTCGGGTGATCGCAGCGGTTTACGCGCTGACCAGCGATCCGATCACGCTTTCAAACAGCCGCTTTCCATCTTCACCGCCCAGCGAAGGATGCGCAGCAGGCGCAATCGCTCGCTCTGGGTGCGGCATCATGCCAAGCACGCGGCCATTTTCGCTGAGGATACCGGCGATGTCGCGGCGCGAACCATTCACTGGCTCCGCATATCGAAATGCCACGCGGCCTTCGCCTTCCAGCGTATCCAAAGTCGCTTCGTCGGCAAAATAGTTGCCATCGTGGTGAGCGACTGGGACGCGCACGGTTTCACCTTGCGCGAATGACTGGGTGAAGAGCGAGGATGCATTCTCCACGCTCAACGGCACGGTGCGGCAAACAAAGGTCTGCCCTGCATTGCGCATCAAAGCGCCCGGCAAAAGGCCGCTTTCCGTGAGAACCTGAAATCCGTTGCACACGCCCAAAACGGGCACGCCGCGATCTGCCGCGGCCACTACAGCGCGCATAATCGGGCTGTTCGCGGCCATCGCGCCAGAGCGCAAGTAATCGCCGTAGGAAAATCCGCCGGGAAGGGCGATAAAATCGAGCCCGTCCGGCAAATCGGCATCGCCGTGCCAGATGCGGATGGCCTTCTCACCAGACACCGCTTCGAGAGCCACCGCCATGTCGCGGTCACAATTTGATCCGGGAAAGGTGATGACGCCCGCTTTGAAAGCCATCAGGCGGGTGCCTTTTCGTTGTCGAGTTTTTCGATCGCGAAATCTTCAATCACCATATTGGCGAGCAGTTTCTCGCACATCGTGTTGAGCGCTTCGTCGGTGGTGTCATCCGCGACATCCATCTCGATCATGCGGCCAATGCGTACATCGTCCACGCCGTCAAAGCCCATACCTTCCAGCGAATGGTGCACGGCGCGGCCTTGCGGGTCGAGCACACCGGGTTTGAGGCGGACGAGGATGCGAACTTTCATGGGCGATTCCTGAAGCGAGGTTTGGCGTTGAGCCACGCTATAGCGTCGATGCAGTGAGGCGCAATCTCCCCGCGGGCGCTTGTTCACTGCGCTATGCAGATTGCGAGCCTTGACCAGGGGATCAACGCGTCATGCATTTGCACCAAAACGGGGTAAGCGACGAAAGAATGATGGTGATTGCGCGAGGAATTGCTTGATGGAACGCCGCGCTTTCGATTAACGCCGGCGCGTTTTCGAAGCTGGTTTCGCATCTGCGACAATCGGGACTGAAAATTTGGGGCTGGCAGGGGGCGACCTGCCAGTCCCTTTTTCGTGAGGTGCGTCTATTCGGTCTCACCTACGGCGCGTGCGTTCTCGCCCGGTAGAACTTGCACTTCGACAGCGTCAGCGGGATCAAGATATTGCAGCGCTTCGGCCTGAATATCCTCGGGTGTGATCGCTTTCAGCAGGTCTGGCGCGGCAAACCAACGCTCGATCCGCTCAGGATCGCTTTGCGCGCGCGCCGTCAGGCTCATCCAGCCGCCAAGACCTTTCAGGGCATTCGCGTAGGATTCTAGTAGAGGTTTGCGCGCCCGTTCGATCACGTCCTGATCAAGCGGGGCTCCGCGCAGGTCATCAATCAGTTCGAGCACAGCTTTGCGCGTGGCCTCGATTTCGGTGACATCAACGGATGACGAGATCGAGAATGTGCCATAGCCATCATAGATGCGGCTGGTCGAACTGCCCGCGGACGGGGAATAGGTCTGGCCCAGCTCCTCGCGCAGGCGGTCTGTCAGCTCCAGCCTGACAACGCGGGCTAATATCGACAGACGCATGGCCTCTGCGAAATCTGTGTCGTCTGTTGTCGGCCAGATCATGCGGAACAGCGCCTGATCGGCTTCGCCTTCATGCTCCAATGTCACCAGCCCGCGCGTTTCGGTAAAGCTGCGTTGACGGGCTTCTTCGCGTGGATGGAAATCGGCTTCGCGTGCTGGCAGCGCGGCCAGCGTCGCTGCGACCGCCGCTATCGAAGCGTCCTCGTCAATATCGCCGACCATAGCGACTTCAATCGCGCCATTGGTAAGCCTGTCTGAAATCGCGGCTTTCAACTTGTCATAATCGAGAGCGTGATAGGCCTCTTTCGATTGAAGCGTAAAACGCGGATCATCGTCTGAAAGGCGGGCGCCCATCGCACTGCTATAGGCGCGGCCCGGCGTGGAATTCAGCGTTTCAAAGAAGTTGTCGATCCCTTTTCGGAACCGTTCGACGCCTTCGGAGCGGTAGCCGGGATCCGTCAGGGTCGCGGCGAAGACCTTCATTTGCAATTCGAGATCGCGCGGCGTTGTCGTGCTGCCCATGGTAAAGCCGTCAGCAGAGCTGCCGAAGCTTGATGATACGCTGCGTCCGGCCAGCACAGTTTGAAGTTCATCGACACTATGCGCCCCAAGGCCGCCTGCTGTCAGTGAACTCGCCAGATAGACGCGCAAAGGTTCATCCTTGCTCTGCATCAGATTGCCGCCGTCAACGCGGACAGACACGCGGATACGGTCTTCGCGGATGTCGGTTTGCTTCAGGTTTAAGCGCACACCATTGGCAAAGGTGATTTTGCGAATGCCGAGCTCTTCGTGAAGTTCGTCGGACACGATGCTGCCAGGCTCACCAAAGCTGTCATAGGCAAATTCGGCAATGCCATTGTCCTCGGGTGCTTCGATGGGCAGAGCCATGCCGTCGGCAAAGGCCTGACGCAGTCCCGCTTCACCGCCTTCCGGGGCGGTCCGACCGGTAAAACGGATCATCGGCTCATCCAGAGGGATAGCGTGATCCAGAATGGCTTTGTGCACCAATTCTGGCGTGATTGACGGTGCCAATGCCTCAAATTGCGCAAGCGAATAGGCCGGTGTTACAGGCACACGATCATTCGCGATCAAGCTAAGCGCGCGGCCCATGAAATAGCCGTTGGTGTAGGTGCTGTATCCTGACACAGCATTTTCGGCGGAGGTGCGCCGGCGTTTCAGCTGCTCGTCCACCTCTGCGGCGGTAAAGCCGTGTGTCAGCGCTTCATTCACGATCCTAACGGCGGCAAGCATGCCCTTGCGCCATTCGCCGTCGACACTGCTCAGGCCGATGCCTGTGCTGCGCGCGTCTTCAAAGACTGTGCCAGTGCCATAGCTAGCCCCGCGATACGGCGCGTCAGCTTCAAGAGCGAGGCGGGCAAGGCGGCGGTTTATGATGGCATAGCCGATGCCCCGAATTACATTCAGGTTTCGGTTTGCGACTGTATCCGGTTCATCGACCCACGGACCCTGTCGGAACAATTGCACGCTCTCTGACAAGGCCGGATCGATGTAGATGTCGGTCAAACCTTTGCGGGTGACGTCAATCGGGCCTGCTTCTGGCTCAACTGGAGCAGGCGCGGCTTTCCAGTCGGAAAATTTGGCCTGAATGGCCTTTTCCACCACTTCAGGGGCGTAGTCGCCAACGATCACGAGGACAGTGTTGGAAGGGGTGTAGGTCCGTTCATACAGACTGCGCATTTGCTCGGCTGTGGCCGTTTCCAGACTTTCTATCGTGCCGATGGGCATGCGATCGATAAAGCGCGCGCCCGGGCTGGTGAATTCGTAGCTATCTTCGCGGTTGCGCTGCGCAAAACCCGCACGGTCGCGCCGTTCCGCCAGCACCACACCGCGTTCGCGGTCCACTGCGTCCGGCGCAATCGTCAGCTCGCTTGCGGTTTCCCGCATCAGCATCAGCGCGGTATCCAGCAGATCATCATCGGCGCGCGGGAGATTCAGGATATAGGTGATGGCATTTAAGCCGGTGGTCGCGTTGGTGTCCGCGCCGAAAGCGAGCCCTTTGCGCTCTAACAGCTTGATCATTTCGCCTTCGGGAATGCCCTTGGACCCGTTGAACGCCATATGTTCGAGAAAATGCGAAAGACCGCGCTCGTCTTCGTTTTCGTCGAGCGATCCGGAATCGATCCGCATTCTGACAACGGCGGTACCCTCGGGTGTGCCGTTCTGGCGGATAATGTACCGCATGCCGTTATCAAGCTGGCCAAAGACATAGCCCGGTGCCAGCTCAACATCGCTTTCCTCGAACGCCCACAAGGGCTCTTCGGCGGTCTCGGCCGTCTCAGCCTCCTGCGCGGCGAGCGCGGTGGACAAGGCGAAATTGGGCAGGGCAAACAGCGCCCCGATAGCGAAAAAGCGCGAACTGGATTTCATATTGTGCGGTAATACCTTCTCATTCCCGAAAAGGTATGCAGCTTAACGCCTTAATCTACGCTGTCATTCTAGTTTTCGCCGTCAAGTGACAGGCGCGGGCCGGAGGCGCGAAGACATCGCGGCGCCAGATGGGCGCGGCGCACGTAAATCTCTATTTTTTAGGCGTAGGAGTGGGCGCCGGCGCTCCGCGTAGACGTCTGCGGTGGCTCGACAGATCGAGCACTTCGCCAGGATTGCTGTCTTCATCCTGCAGCAGGCCAAGACGCCGCGCGACTTCGCGGTAGGCGTCTTCTTCGCCGCCCAGATCGCGTCGGAAACGGTCTTTATCGAGTTTTTCGCCCGATTTCATATCCCACAAGCGGCAGCCATCAGGGCTGATCTCGTCAGCAAGAATGACGCGGCTGTAATCACCATCATAAAGCCGGCCAAACTCAAGTTTGAAATCGACCAGACGGATGTCGATGGCAGCAAACATTCCGCACATGAAATCGTTGATGCGGATTGCCATCGAAGAAATGTCCTGCATCTCTTCGTTGCTGGCCCATTGGAAACACGCAATGTGCTCCTCAGAGACGAGCGGATCGCCCAGCGCATCATCTTTGTAGCAATATTCGATCAAGGTGTGCGGCAACGGCTCGCCTTCTTCAAGGCCAAGCCGTTTGCAGATCGAACCGGCGGCGACATTGCGCACGATCACTTCGATCGGAATAATTTCGACCTGACGCACCAATTGTTCGCGCATGTTGAGGCGGCGGATAAAGTGCGTCGGGATGCCGATATGCGAGAGGCGGCTGAACACATGTTCGCTGATGCGATTGTTGATCACACCTTTGCCGTTGATCGTGCCCTTTTTCTCGGCGTTAAAGGCGGTGGCGTCATCCTTGAAATATTGGATGATCGTGCCAGGCTCAGGACCCTCATAAAGGATCTTGGCTTTGCCTTCGTAAATTTGGCGGCGACGGGACATGTGTGAACCCCCTATTCAGCGAATGGTGCCCGGGGGCGGATTTGAACCACCGACACGCGGATTTTCAATCCGCTGCTCTACCCCTGAGCTACCCGGGCATTCGCTGCGGCGACGATCTATCCTGAATCGGCCAGACCGGCGAGCAAATGAGAGCGGGCCTATGAAGCGTGCGCGCGCGCTTGGCAAGAGGAAATGGGCATAATTTGCGCCCTTACGCCGGTTCTTTTTGCCGAGTTCGCGTTTAGTCCTGCTTGTCCCAATCGCTTGTTGCGATTTCCTCTGGCGAGGCAGGGCGTCCTGGCACGGCATAACCATCGCCAAACCACCGGGCGAGATCGCGGTCTTTGCACCGCTTTGAACAGAACGGCGTGAATTCTTCGGCGCGCGGTTTTCTGCAAATCGGGCAGGGTTTTTGGGGCTTTGTCGTCATTGTGCGATTATTTGGGCCTGAGCCGCTTCGAGTGCAAGAGAGGGACTTGTTTCAATTCGCACTTCTTTGCCGGTTCGTTGAGCCAGTTCGACTAGCCATTCTTCCTTGAGCTTTGCTTTAAGCGCCGGGTGCACGGTGAGCAGCAGGATACGTCCTGCTCCCTCGGCCATTTCACCCCGACGCAAAGCCATGCGCGCGCAGGCCCCGACCCGGGAGGTGGCGAAACGTTGAAGCAAAGACGGCCCCTCAAGCCGAGCAACCAATTGCACGAAACCAAATCCGTTTATGGCGGTGCGTTCATGCGGCCAGTTCGCCAGCGCCGCTTCGAGCGCAGCATCAACTTGCTTGCGGCCCAATTTGTCCTGAATGGTCGGGAAATCGATCCCGACAGAGCCGCCAATGTCGAACCATTGCACTGCCTGAGCGATGGCGGGAACAGCTGCCAAGGCAAGTTCGCGCGGGCTGCCATCACCGTCGATGTCGATAAGGGTCATGGCCGGCGTAGTGCTGATCAACAGCGATCCGCCCGGGAAATCAATTTGGGCAGAGGAGGCCGCATCCCACACGTCTTCCCAAAGTCCCGCAGGGAATCGCGTCACGAGATCGCCGCTCGCAAATATCGAAGCAGGTGGGATATTCGGATTGTCATCGCCGAAATAGCGCGCTTGTGCGCGTTTCAACCGGCCGCGCTCGGCAATGGCCTCACGCGTTATGATGAGACGCACATCGCTGCCTTCGGTCGCATCGCGCGGCAGGCCGCTGGCATTGATTTCGGTACCGCAGGGGCTGAGACATAACCCGCGCGATGATCCCGCTTGGCGAGATACAATCTTGGCCATTAAAATTGTCCGTGCGCAATCTTTGCTTAGCCAAAAGAGTTTGGCGCCGATGATCTGATCATTCTCGATAAGCAAAGCGCGGCTTTCGCCAATGCCTTCTTCGATCTGCCAATTAGCCAATAGGAAAACCCGCCGATTTCAGCAAAGCGCGCGTTTCATATAGCGGCAAGCCCATCACGCTTGAATGGCTGCCTCTGATCCATTGGATCAGGCCCTCGGCCGCGCCTTGAATGGCATAGCCGCCCGCTTTGCCGCGCCATTCTTCACTCGCGAGATAGGCGCTAATCTCTTCGCCGCTTAAGGATTTGAACCGGACAGTGTTCTCGCTGAGCCTTGATTTCAAAGTACCGTCGGGCGCTTTCAACACTACGCTGGAAAGCACGGTGTGCCGCCTGCCGGATAGCAGTTCTAGGCATGCCCGCGCTTCGTCCTTGTCTTCGGTCTTGGGCAAGATACGTCGTCCTGCGGCCACCACGGTGTCGCCAGCGAGCACAAAGCCAGCCGCATCAATTGCAGCGGCTTTTTCTTCACCCATGCGCAGCGCATAATCGCGCGGACGCTCAGCAGGGCGGGGCGTTTCGTCGATGTCGGCAGGCGAAATTGCGTCCGCAGACAGCCCAAGCCGCGCGAGCAAATCGCGCCTACGCGGGCTGGCAGAAGCCAGCGTCAAACGCGGTGTCAGGTGAGGGGCGCTCATTGGCGCGCCTGCATCTTACGGTGTCGGGCCGGGGCCCTGACCGGGGCCGCCGCGACCGGGCATAAAGCGATAAGTGATGCGCGCCTTCGTCAAATCGTACGGTGTCAGCTCGCACAGCACTTCGTCACCCACGAGAACGCGAATGCGGTTTTTGCGCATTTTACCTGCGGTGTGTCCGAGCACTTCATGGCCGTTTTCAAGCTCCACCCGGAACATCGCATTGGGCAGCAGCTCGACGACGCGCCCGCGCATTTCGAGGAGTTCTTCCTTGGCCATGTAATCCCTTCACATTTCAGCGCTGATGATCGGCGCCGTTTGATATAGGCGCGCCATTTAGCGATGACCTAAGCAAAAGGGAAGCCTTGTGCGACAATTCGCGGGGTAACGCGGAACCAGCCGCGATGCCGGGGGTTCATCTTTCAAATCGTAACAAGCGGTGCAATTCGATACAATTCAGGCGCTTGTTTAAGCCAAGTGTTTCCTCAAAAGGGCAACCATGATCCTCCCCGTCTCTCCCCGTGCGAAGTTACGCAGCACTGTATGTGCAGCGTCCGTTTGGATCGGCATTGCCGCTGTGCCTGCCTTTGCGCAGTCACAAGAGGGGGAGGCTCAACAGGAAAATACTCGCGAAGAGCCAGCCAATGAAATCGGCACAGGCTCCGGAGAAATCGTTGTCCGGGCAGAGCGGCTTCGCGGGCAATTGGATGTCGAACAAGAGCCCTTGCTCGAACTGGGTGAGGCGGAAATCGCGGCAGAGGGCGTGACCTCTATTGCTGATCTGGTGACGCAAATTAGCAACCAGACCGGTTCTGCGCGTGGCCGTGGCGGCGGCGGGCGGCCTGTGATCTTGATCAATGGCATTCGAGTCGGATCATTTCGCGAGTTTTCTAACTACCCGCCAGAAGCTTTGGCGCGGGTCGAGGTGTTTCCAGAAGAGACCGCGCAGCGTTTCGGATTTCCGCCTGATCGCCGCGTAATCAATCTGATCCTCAAAGAAAGCTACCGCAACGCCGAAGTCGAATTCGAATTTGAAGGGCCATCGCGCGGCGGATATCATCGGCGCGAACAGGAACTGGGCTTCCTCCAGATTGCCGATGGCGGGCGTATCAACGTCAATTTCGAAGCAAACGACACGTCATTTCTGACCGAAGACGAGCGCGGCATAATCCAAACGCCAACGTCGATCTCGGATGTCGCAGGCGATCCCGATCAGGCCGCATTTCGCAGTCTGGTATCGGACAGCCGCTCTCTTGAGGGGAATATCAGCTGGGCCAAGGCCTACATCGATAGCGGCACTTCGGTCAGCGCGAATATCAATTACACTCGCAGCGATTCCCTTTCACTTCAGGGGCTTAACACGGTTTCGCTCACCGATCCGTCAGGCGACAGCGCCCTACGGACGTTTGGTGTGGATACTCCGATCCAGCAGGCGTTCTCCAGTGACACGCTTTCCAGTTCGGGGTCACTGACCAAGCGCGTGAACGCATTCCGCCTGACGAGTTCGTTCAATGCAAGCCTGACCGAAACCGAGCAAGAGATTGATCGACGCTTTGATACGAGCGGGTTTGAGGCTGATGCATTAGCAGGGACATTCGCTCTTGATGGCGCGTTGCCGACCAGCGTGGATTCCGGCTTCGATACGGCGAATTCGCGCACCATTACGGGCAACACTCTCACCACATTGCGCGGGCCGATTGTAAACCTGCCGGGCGGGGAGCTACTGGCGACATTTGATGCGGGCTACACTTGGACCAATCTAGAGACGTCCGACACGCGCAACGTGCAAGAGACCGATCTAACGCGCGGGCAATTTTCAACCGGCGTGAACCTTGTCATTCCGATCACCAGCCGCCGCACGGGCTTTGCCGATGCACTGGGCAGTTTCACGCTGAACGTTCAGGCTGGGCTGGATGAGCTTTCCGATTTTGGCACTTTGGGTGATTACACAGTCGGCCTGACTTGGGCGCCGACGGATAAGCTGAACCTGTCGGCGACCTATATCCAACGGGAGGTTGCCCCGGCGCTTTCATCACTTGGCAATCCAGAAGTCACATTCCTCAATGTGCCCGTGTTCGATTTCACCAATGGTGAGACGGTGCTTGCTACGGTCACGACGGGCGGCAATCCTGATTTGCTCGCGGAAACGCAGCGCGACTGGAAATTCGCGGCAAACTGGCAATTACCTTTCTGGGAAAACACCCGCTTTACGGTCGAGTATATCCGCAACCGTTCGGATGATGTGACGCGCGGCTTTCCGGTCATCTCGCCAGAGATTGAAGCAGCCTTTCCTGACCGGATTACCAGAGATGCAGGCGGAACTCTGACCGCGATTGATCGCCGTTTCGTGACATTTGCCGAAACACGCGCAGACCGGCTTCAATTCAGCCTGTTTACGCGCGGCAGTATCGGTGCAGGCCAGCGCGGGGCCCAAGGTGGCGGGCGTCCCAGTGGCGGCGGAAGGCCGCAGGGCGCTGCATCGGGCGGCGGTGATAGCAGCACGACAGCCGCGCAATCCGGCGCAAGGCCGCAAGCGTCAGGCCGTCCTCAGGGCCAGGGCAGGCCGGCAAACGGTCGCCCCGGCGGCCCGCCCAGCGCAGAGCAGCGCGCGGCCTTCATGGAGTTTCGCACCCGCATCTGCGCCGATGATGGTCTTGATGTGCTCACCCGCCTCGTCGAAGCGGCGGAAAATGGCGAAGACTTATCTGCGACCATCCCCGGCTTTGACGCGCAGCGATTTGAACGGCTTTTGTCGCGCGTGCGCGATGACAATGGCGATGTCGATCCAGAACGCCTCGCCGCCGTGCGGGAGCGGATTTGCAGCTTTGATCCGGCCAGCATGGGCGGACGGGGTCCCAGAGGCGAACGCGGCGGATCGCCAACAGGCGGTGAAAACGAAGCACCCGAAGGCGAGCGTCCGCAAGGCTTTGCCGCATTCCGCGCGATTGCCTGCGCAGATGACGGTGCGGCGCGTATCCGCGCTCTGATCACACGTATCGAGGCAGGTGAAGACGTGTCTGACGAGCTTCCGGGCTTCGATCCTGCGATGGCGGGTATGATGCTGGGCCGTTTGCGCGATGAGAACGGCAATATCACGGATGAACGCATTGCGGGTTTGCGCGAACGCTTTTGCTCAAGCGAGCAGGGTGCGGGCGGCCAGAATGGCCAGTCCGGCAGTCAGGCGCGCGGCGGCGGCGGGCCTCCGGGCGGCTTTAATCCGCTTGCGCGGCGTTCCTTCCAGGGGTTCCGTTACTTCCTCTCGCTCAATCACACAGTTGAGCTTGAGAATGAGATCCTGATCGCGCCGGGTTTGGCGCCGCTTGATCAGCTGAGCGGCGATGCCACCGGTGCATTTGGCTTCCCGCGCCACAGCACGCGGCTGGAGGGCGGCATTTTCGGCTCTGGCGTCGGAATGCGGGTGTCTGGCCGCTACACGGGCGAAACCCGCCTCAATGGCTCTGGCCTCGCAGGCAGCAGCGATCTGTTTTTTGAAGACCTGATCCGTTTTGACCTACGCGTCTTCTCCAATGTGGGCGAGCTCGTTGGCAAGAATGACGGCGCGCTCAAAAACCTGCGCATCAGCCTGCGCGCAGACAATATCTTCGACGCGCGCCGTGATGTCACAGACGAAAGCGGCAACACGCCAATCAATTACCAACCGTTCCTGATCGACCCAACGGGCCGATATATCGGAATCGATATCAGAAAATTGTTTTAGTCGAGGCTAACCTTCGGAAACAGAATGCGCTGATGACGCTTCGCTTCGAATGGCATCCACTCGCCTTCTTTCTGTGAAAGACGATCCGCGAGAGCCATCATAACCGATGGGTTCACGCCCAGACCGCAATGGCTCGCATACACTTCGATGTTCTCAAACGGCTGCGTCTCGTGGCCTTTGTGCGCGTGCTGCACACTACCGCGCCAGTGAACAACGCCGTCGGTCTTGGTCCAGATTGATGTGGTCGGCACAGGCGGTGCGATGTCGAGCCCTTCGAACTGGCCGCCGCGCAGCTTCTCTGGCTCGTCGCCGTTAAACAGCTTGAACAGGCGCGCTGCATTGGTGTGGTTGCGATCATCGGAGATCGGACTGCCGAGGCTGATAACCTGACGCACTTTGTCCGGATGCAATTTCGCCAGCTCGCGTGCGAGCACGCCGCCAAGGCTCCAACCGATCAGCGATACTGCGCGTCCGCTCTCTTTGTGCTGGCGGGTCAATTGATGTTCGAGTTTCGACAGGAGCTCTTCGTTCACGCGAAGATTGCGTCCCGCGTCCCAGCCATGCGCGTCATAGTTCAGCCGTTTAAGCAGACGGCGCATCGGCACGGTGGAACTGTTTGTCGCCATAAAGCCCGGCAGCGCCATGACAGGATGACCATCGCCTTTTGGCAAAGTCGCGAGCAACGGCATCATTGCGTAAAGCGCGCCGAGTTCGAAGAAGGCGCGGCCTTCGGCGAGAGTCCAGAACCGGTTGGGCGGAACTGCTGCGGGCAGTTCTAGTCCACCGGCATGCGGGCTGGGTGCCATGCTTGCCATTATTTCGTCTCCTTCGACTTGCGACCGATAGTTGTTGTTGGTTTGCGCTTTGCAGGCTTTTTGCGCGCCGTACTTGTCTTTGCTGGCGCCGCCTTTTTCGCAGGTGTTGTTTTTCTAGCAGGGGCTTTCTTAGCCCGCGCTGTACGCGCCGCAGGCTTGGCTGCAGCGGGCGTTGACTCAGGCTTCGCATCCACCGCTTTTGCCGCAGCGAGCAGCTCGTCAAAGCTTTCCTGCAGGCATTCCGAATAAAACTCGGGATCAGGCATAATGTCGCGGCAGGCGGTGAAGCTTATATAGGCCTCATCAACGTAACTTTGCACGACGTGCGCGAGGCCCAGTCCGTCCGTCAGACAGATCAGTGAGAGTGCCATGCTCTCCATGCGCGCGCCAGACGAATAGATGTGAACCGGCGGGCCGGGCACATTCGTCACAACCGTGTTGAACGGCATGGCGAGTTTGTGCGCGATGCTGACCCGGCTGAACAATTGCGCGCCCAGAGCCATATAGAGCAGCGGGTTGACCTTGCTGACTTCCGTCATTGTCCGCGCGCCCAGAGCGTTCGTCATGGCTTTGGAATTGCTGGTCTGGCCAAAGACGTATTCGAGCCGTTCTTTTGGATCGGAAAGGTGCGTGCCGAGCGGCGCAACCATTGCTGCGACCTGATTGCCCATATCGCCTTTCTCTTCCTTACCGCGGACAGAGATTGGCGCCATGGCTGTCATGGTCGTTTTGGGCAGATCGCCCTTTGATGTGAGATATTTGTTCAGCGCCCCGCCAATAATCGCGATGGCGACATCGTTGACCTTGGCATCAGGCAGCAGCGCGCGGATCGCCTTTACATCTGCGAGCGGGAAACTTGCCCCTTCGACAACGCGGTGGGCCGAAATTGAGCGGTTAAAACGGGTGCGCGGTGGCACCATGTCCGTGCTCAGTTTGAACTCGCGCGTTACCAGCCCTTTGATCGCGCTCGCGACACCGGGAACAGCCTGAGCTGCGACTTGCGCCTGCTTGAATGGGTTCAGGATCGCATTGACGTAGGATTTGCCCAGCAATTCGACGGGGCCAGGCACTTTTTCCGGCTTCCACTCATCGGGGGTGTTCGGCGCGGCGGTGCTGGGCGTGACTGTATGGAGAGCCTCCATCAGATCGATCCCGCTCATCCCGTCAATCGCGGCGTGGTGAACTTTTGTTACGAAGGCAAAACAGCCCGGCGGGTAATCGCGGACGTTGTCGAGTCCCTCGATCACCGTGAATTCCCAAGGCGGGCGGTTCAGATCGAGCGGGCGGGCGTGGATACGCGCCGCCTGAATGCACAACTGACGCCAATCGCCCGGTTTGGGCAGCGCGACGTGGCGGACATGATATTCTAGGTCGAAATCAGGATCCTCGATCCAATAAGGATAATCGAGGTCAAACGGCACCCGTACAAGGCGTTGGCGCATCGTCTTGGAAAGCTGCATCCGGCTTTCGATGAAGCCAAGAATGTCTTTAAACCGAACGAAGCCGCCCGGGGCGGTTTCCGGATTGTAAATCAAGACGCTGCCGATATGCATCGGCGAATTTGGCGATTCCATCGCTACAAACGATGAATCCATGCCCTGCAATTGGCGCAAGGGTCTCTCCTACTGGGCCGCCGCAGATACGACGGCTACGGCCTTTTAGGCTCTATGACCGTTGGGTAAGCGTGTTTCATTCGTGTGACAACCTTACGCAAGCGTTAGTGTTGCGATTGTCACAATCTGTGTGAAATTTAATTGCTTAGGCCGCTTTCGGCCATCGCTTCGGCTGCGGCGACCCCGCTCGACCATGCCCATTGGAAGTTATATCCGCCCAGCCAGCCTGTGACATCAACCGCTTCACCAATTGCATAGAGGCCTGGGACGTGTTTTGCCTCCATCGTTCGTGACGATAATTCAGCGGTCGAAATGCCGCCGATGGTCACTTCGGCTTTGGCAAAGCCCTCTGTCCCGTTGGGTGAGAAGCGCCAATTGCCCAGCTGTTCACCCGCGCTACGCAGCGCTTTATCAGGGACATTGCTAAATTCTGTTTCAATGCCGATCCGGTCTGCCAAGGCATTGGCCAATCGATCCGGCAGGTGATGCCGCAAGACGGTGCGCAGATTTGCGCGGGGATAGTCCTTCTTCAAACCGATAAGCCATTCTGCATCCGCTTCGGGCAGGAAAGTGATCCCGATCTCTTCGCCACTGCGCCAGTATGACGAGATTTGCAGGATCGCGGGGCCAGATAGCCCTTTATGCGTGAACAAAGCCGCCTCTTCGAACTCGGCCTTTTTCTTGCCGCTGCCTGCGCGGGCTTTCACCGGAGCAGAGACGCCGGACAGCTCGCGGAACAACACATCGTCGCCGCCCAGCGTGAGCGGGACGAGCGCCGGACGCGGCTCCACCACTTTCAACCCGAACTGCCGCGCCAGATCATAGGCGAACCCTGTGGCGCCCATTTTCGGGATAGAAGGCCCGCCCGTCCCAATTACGAGATTGGGCGCGGTGTAAATCTGTCCGTTCGCCATGACGGCAAAACGGCCCGCATCATGCTCAACGGCGGTTACTTCCGCTTCGCACAGCACATTGACTTTATCTTTGGGGCATTCATCGAGCAGCATCTGCACGATCTGGCTTGCCGAACCGTCACAGAACAGCTGGCCCAGCGTTTTTTCGTGAAATTCGATTTCGTGCCGTTTCACAAGGTCGATAAAATCCTGCGCGGTGTAGCGGGCAAGGGCGGATTTCGCGAAGTGGGGGTTGTCCGACAGGAAATTGCCCGGCCCGGCATTCACATTGGTGAAGTTGCAGCGCCCGCCGCCTGAAATCAGGATTTTCTTGCCCGGCTTATCCGCCTTTTCCAGAACGGCGACGCGCAAACCCTTTTGGCCCGCGCGCGCGGCGCACATCAGGCCAGCGGCCCCTGCGCCAAGGACAATGACATCGTAGCTGTTTGGATTGGCTGACATTCAGGCGCGATAGGCGCGCTATGCAGGAAAGCCAATCATACTGATACAAAAAGGCGGAGCGGAACCTGCCGGGGCAGGGCAAGTTTCCGCTCCGCTTTCGCGTGATGACGGCCGGTTAGGGCTGGGCCGCCGTCACAAGCTTGCCGAGAGTGTTCCACTCCTCTCGCGGTGACCAATTGCGATTTGCGCCAAGATAGGCGTGATCATCGAGCTCGAGCAGCCCGATGATGACCTCAGCGACGATGGTTGCGCCGACGGGGCCAAGACCTTCGCCTTTCGTGGTGCTGCCACCGGGCTCTGCGCGGCCGATAACTTCGGCTTCGGCCAAGATGTACAGCCAAAGAGGGATGCCCTCATCACCGAAATCGGCGTTGATCTTGTTGGCTTTCTTGATGACTTTGTCGATGTCGGTCTGATCGCAGCACATTGCCTCGGCCACTTTCTCACCGGCGGGCAGCAGGAATGTGTTGCCGCGCAGCAGATTGCGCGTGGCAAGCGATTTTTCTGCTGCGCTGCCCGTGACGAATGGCAGATCAAGCAGATCACCCGCGAGCAGGGTGTCCATTTTCTGCGCGCGTTCGACAATGCGGTTTTCCGGCGTGAACAGCAGCTCGTGCCAATCGACCACCGCATCGGCATCGCTAATCGGTTCAAAGCCGCGGCCCAATTTTGTGCCGAACAGCTCAAACCTATTGCCGCCCGTTTGAACCTGAACCTTCATCGGTATCATCGAATGGCCAAACCGGTACGCCGCGACCGAGAATTCGACAGGGATGAATGGCACGTGCCCGCAATAAAACTCGCGCCCGCAGCCTAGAATGCGTTCAACCACGGGTTTGCCGCAAATATCGATCAGGAAGTCATTCACGACAGCCCATTGATAATGCCAAGTCGTAGTCCGGCGGGCTTCCTCATAAAGGTCGTGCCCTTCGAGGCCCTCTTCATCATGCAGCGTCTGCGCGACATGATTGTGGAACCGGATGATCGCGAGTTGGATCTGACTGATAATCCGGTTTTCATCGTTGCGAGGATCGCCGATGATCGCGCGGCCATTGGGACTGCGCAGCAGATCGCTGGCCGGAATGCCGGCCTGTCCGGGATTGTCGGCCCCTGTCAGCAATTTAACGCCGCCGAATGGGCCACCTTGCTCGAACAGATAAGGCTGCGCCTCAGGGCCAACCCCGTAGATGCAATCGAGATCAAGCGTCGGCGTCCGAACATTTGCCACTTCGCCCGGATTGTCGATTACGCTGTCAAACGTGGTTGATGCGTCCAGCGTGATGTCATGATCGACAAATTGGCCGAAGAATATCATTCCCACCGGCACGTTATCCGTCCGACCCTTGTCGTTGGGGTCTTCCATGTTGCCGCCCGCTTTGCCAGCCTCGATCAAAACATCGGGGCGCGTGTAATTCGGTGCCAGTTCGGGAAATAACCGGCCGAAACGGTCATCGCGTTGCTCTTCGCCATATTGGCTCATGCGGCAATAGGGCGAAAGGCCCTCTAATGGCTTCATGCCATGATGTTCAGTATTACTCATGCGATTGCCTCCTGTTAGTATAGTTAGGCAACCCTTTATTATTTTTATTGTTATCAGATTCGCTGATTACATGATTAGATTCCTGCAAAGGCTGCAGGTATTGTATTTTTTGGTCGTTTATTTTCGTTCTGACTGTTTAAGGGCTCAGTTGGCCGTCTGTGGGATGATGCGCGGCGGTGCTTCCATCGCGCCGCTTTGCGCCCTATCTGTGCGCAATGGCTAAAACCCCGGCAGGCAAACCTTCCAATCCGCACGGGGCCGAGCGTTTCAATGAGGAGCGCGCGGCCTACACCGTTGCGAGCGCTCAGCCGAACCTTGAAGCCGGGGTCGAGGCGATCCGCGATACCGTAAAAACGCTCAAACCCATTCCCGGCGTGTACCGTATGCTCGATACGCGCGGCGATGTTTTGTATGTGGGCAAGGCGCGAAGCCTAAAGGCGCGGGTGGCCAATTACACTCAGTTGAGCGGCCTGACGGGACGGCTTCAGCGGATGGTTTCGCAATGCCGCAGTATGGAGATCATCACCACCAATTCGGAGGCCGAGGCGCTGCTATTGGAAGCGCAGCTGATCAAGCGGTTTCGCCCGCCGTTCAACGTGCTTTTGCGCGATGACAAAAGTTTCCCGTTTATCCTGCTGCGATCCGACCATGCGTTCCCGCGCATCCACAAACATCGCGGCGCGCGCAAGGCGAAGGGCAATTATTACGGCCCGTTCGCGAGCGCGGGCAGTGTGAATACGACGCTCAACGCGCTGCAAAAGCTGTTTCTGCTAAGGAATTGCACCGACAGTTTCTTCAACAACCGCGACCGACCCTGCCTGCTTTACCAGATCAAGCGGTGCTCTGCGCCGTGCGTGGGCCGCGTAAGCGAGGACGATTACGAAGCGCTCGTCAAACAGGCGAAGGATTTCCTCGCGGGCAAATCGGGACAGGTGCAGGCCGACCTAGAAAAGCAGATGGCGAAAGCCGCCGAAGACCTCGATTTCGAAACCGCCGCGATCCTGCGCGACCGCCTGCGCGCGGCGACTTTCATCCAAGGCTCGCAAGCTATCAACGCCAGCGGCGTTGGCGATGCAGACGTGTTCGCGCTGTCGGCCAAAGGTGGGCACATCGCGGTGCAGGCGTTCTTCATTCGCGGCGGGCAAAACTGGGGTCACCGCGCGTTCTTCCCCAGCCACACGAAAGACGTGGAGGAGGATCAGGTTCTCTCCAACGTCATGCTGCAATTCTATGAGGAAGTGCCGCCGCCCGCCACCGTGCTGGTTGACCGTGAACTGCCCGAAAGCAAGCTGATCGAAGCGGCACTCTCCGAAGTTGCCGAGAAGAAAGTGCAGCTTTCCATACCCCAGCGCGGCGACCGGCGCAGGCTGATGGAGCAGGCAAGCCGCAACGCTGTTGAGGCGCTGGAACGGCGGCTGGCGGAACGCGGCACGCGTGCCAAGATTGGCCGCGAGATGGCCGACTTCCTCGAACTCGACGCGCCGCCGGAGCGGGTCGAGGTGTATGACAACAGCCATATTCAGGGCGCGAAAGCCGTCGGCGCGATGGTGGTCGCGGGGCCGGAAGGCTTCGAGAAATCGCAATACCGCAAATTCAACATCAAAACCGCGCAAACCAATGACGATTTCGGCATGATGCGCGAGGTGATGGAGCGCCGCTTTACCCGCGCGATGAACGATGATCCTGACCGTGAGCGGGAGGGCGTGTGGCCCGATCTTGTCCTGATTGATGGCGGCAAGGGGCAGATGTCGAGCGTGCAATCGGTGCTGGGCGAGCTGGGCATTGATGATGTGCCAGTGATCGGCATCGCCAAAGGGCCGCATCACGGGCGCGAGGGGCGCGAAGTGTTCCACTTTCCCGATGGCCGCGAAAAGACACTGCCAACCAATTCGCCGCTGCTATTCCACCTGCAAAACCTGCGCGATGAAGTGCACCGCTATGTCATCGGCGCGCACCGCGCGAAACGCAGCAAAGCGATCACCGCGAGCCCGCTGGACGAAATTCCCGGCATTGGTCCCGCGAGAAAGCGCGCCCTGCTGCTGCATTTCGGCACCGCAAGTAAGGTGAGAGCGGCGTCGCTAGAAGACTTGCAACGAGCGCCGGGCGTGAGCGAGAAAGTGGCGCAGCAAGTTTACGATTTTTATCATGCTGGGGGGTGAGAGGACTCCATGTTCTGTATAGCCAATACTGTGGAGGAAAGGTGCGACGCGAGCCATATTTTGAACGATATTTGCAATACGGTTTTCATGATGAAGAAGACGGTTCTTGAAGTTCACAGGCGCGGAGTTAGCGTTTTCCGCTAGCCTTAATGAGCTCATGTGAAACAGAGTTGAGTCGGTCAAGAGACGGAGTGGTTGGATAATACGAAGCTCTGGGCGAGAAAATCAAAGGTTTCCTCGCCCATCTGCTCGCGAGGCGGCTCCGGGAAATTCGTGCTCCGCATCCGCGAGAACATCAGCCATATTTCTGGCTTGCCATGAATGTTCCCAAGTGACCGTCGGTAGGGTTGTGAAAGCTGTCGGGCCGACCAACATCGGTCGCATACCTTCAACTGCCT
Source organism: uncultured Erythrobacter sp. (assembly GCF_947497915.1). Lineage (GTDB taxonomy): Bacteria > Pseudomonadota > Alphaproteobacteria > Sphingomonadales > Sphingomonadaceae > Erythrobacter. The sequence goes on from NZ_CANMIJ010000001.1 coordinate 664,989, forward strand.
CATCGTCTGCATCCAAATGTACATGGAATGCTAATCCATCGAAATAGAAACGGAAAATTCGGAGTGGCTTCGAGGTGAGTTTACCAATCTTAACTGGCATTTTCGTATCGGAAATAGGTCCGTGATTATGGGTTAATCCTCTTGTCGAAATTTGAGTTAGAACAATTGGAAAAAAGTTGTCAGCCAAATCTGTTCGCTGATCGCGCACTGCATTTCTTAACCTTCGCATCTGCGAGTGTGAAAGTCTGATCTCCGCAAATTCAGGTCGATCACTCGCCGCAGCGCGCCAAAAGATGCTGAGAAAAAAGAGACGCATTTTCTTGGGATCGTTGAATTGAACTCGGCGGATGCCGTTTGGGGTGCCCGATATTTGTTCAAAGCCTGTGACCGCTAATTTTTTCATCGGCCCCCACGATTGCCAGATAAGTTGGAGGCTTCTAAGCTCGCCGATTGCGAACGTATCGTAGTCAGTGAGGATATTCTCTCCGGCTAGAGTAACGAGTGCGATGTCGTACCAACTGTCGAAGCGCCGTTTCGGTCGCTTCCTTTGCCCCAATTCTGCGAATCCATCGCCTCCAGAACGCGGTAACGTGAGCGCGCGCGGTATGATGTGGGACTTCACAAACTTGCCAGAGTTCCCAGTGAGCTTGCAAATTCCAATCTCTTTCTTTGCCATATTCGTCTCGAAGAAGATGTCGTTCCAACGCTTTACACGCCCAGCTCGGTTATCTCCACCTTTCCTACACACCCCAATGCGTGCCCTAATATCGCGGATGAAGCACTACGCCCCGCAACCCACCAAACCTCGCATTCCTCCGCTTAAGCTTCCGCCGTTTCACGCCGTGCAAACCCGCGCGCGTGTCGATGGATGGACGCCAATCCGGCAAGCAGAATTTATCGGCTACCTTGCCGAAACCCGTTCTGTCAGCGCGGCGGCGAAGGCTGTTTTCATGACGCGGGAGAGTGCGTACCGGCTCCGCAAGCGCGCGGGCGCAGAGGGCTTTGCGGCGGTGTGGGATATGGCGCTTGCGCGGCGGGATACTCAGGCGGGGCAGGAGGCTTTTTACACGGCGCATGTGGCGGCTCGTGCGGCTTTATCGCCCTCTCGGAAAGTCACACTTGATGCGCTCAACCGCCGTTTTGGAACGGGCAAATATCAGGCCGTGCTCTATTGCGGGCGCTTTGCCTATGTCCGGCAAGTCTATGACACCAAAGCGCTTTTTGTCATGCTGCGCCGCGTCGGACGTTCGCTTTCCGCTCAGCGCCGCATGCGCCAGCACGCTTAGTTCGCATATTTTGAAGGATCGCTTTGCATGAACTAAACTCGGCGTCCTGCGGCTTGCAACCACAGCCTGCGCGATCAAACCTCTTGCCATGATACATGCGGTCTTTATCGGTCTGTGTTCATGTTCGCCCGGGTAGTCCGGGTGCATCACGCAATCGGAGAGATCCATGTCTGACGGCCAGCCTGACACTGCCGCAACTGCCCCGCTGCCAAAGAAGAACGCCTTCACCCGCTTCCTCGACGGGGTGGAATGGCTTGGGAACTTGCTGCCGCATCCGGTGACGCTGTTTGCCTTGCTGGCGTTTGGCATCGTGCTGCTCTCCGGCCTGTTCGGATATCTCGGCGTGGCGGTGGACGATCCAAGGCCGTTGGGTGCGAAGGGCGTGGCGGAGGACGGCATGATCCGCGCCGTCAGCCTGATGGACGGCGACGGGGTGCGGCGTATCTTCACCGGCCTGGTCGACAATTTCACCGGCTTTGCGCCCTTGGGCGTGGTGCTCGTCGCGATGCTCGGCGTGGGCGTGGCAGAGAAATCGGGTTTGTTAAACGCGGCTGTGCGCAGCCTTGTCATGGGCGCTCCGCCAAAGCTGGTGACGGTCGCGATTGTGTTTGCGGGCATCATCTCGAACACTGCGAGTGAGGTCGGCTATGTCGTGCTGATCCCGCTGGGAGGGGCGATCTATTACGCGCTTGGGCGGCATCCGCTGGCCGGCATGGCAGCGGCCTTTGCGGGCGTGTCAGGCGGGTACAGCGCGAACCTGTTGATCGGGACAATCGACCCACTGCTGGCCGGTATCACGCAAGAAGCCGCGCAGCTGATCGACCCTGATTACACCGTGCTGGCGACGGCAAACTGGTATTTTATGTTCGCCTCCACCTTCCTCGTCGCGATCATCGGCTCGCTGGTGAGCATCTATATCGTCGAGCCAAAGCTAGGCGAGTACGATTCAAGTAAGGCTGATCCGACGATCCTGGATGACGGGATGATGCAGCCGCTCACCGATACCGAGCGTAAGGGGCTGCGCTGGGCCGGGATTGCTTTGATCGGGGTGCTTGCCTTGATGGCGCTTACGCTGATCCCGGAGTGGGGTATCCTGCGCAATGCCGAGGATGACGACCGGATGGACTCGCCGTTCTTTGATGGGTTTGTGGTTTGGATATTCATCTTCTTCGTCGCAATCGGTTACGCCTATGGCCGCGCGACCGGCACGATGAAGACAGACCGCGACGTGATTGACGCCATGGCGGCGGCGCTGTCCTCGCTCGGGCTCTATATCGTGCTGGTGTTCTTCGCCGCCCAGTTTGTGGCGTTCTTCGGGTGGACCAATCTAGGCGCGATCACGGCGGTGACCGGGGCGACGTTCCTTGTCGAGACCGGTATGACAGGCCCGATGATCTTCTTCCTGTTCATCCTGCTATGCGCGGTGATCAACCTGTCGCTGGGCTCCGCCAGTGCGCAGTGGGCGGTGACCGCGCCAATATTCGTGCCGATGCTGATGCTAATCGGATATGCGCCCGAAACAATTCAGGCGGCGTATCGGATTGGGGACAGCACGACCAATATCATCACGCCGATGATGAGCTATTTCGGGCTGATATTGGCATGGGCAACGCGGTATAAAAAGGACTTGGGCGTCGGCACGCTCATCGCGATGATGTTGCCCTATACGATGTTCTTCCTCTTTTTCTGGTCGATCTTCTTCTACCTTTGGACATTCGTGCTGGGCATTCCAGTAGGGCCGGGATCGCCCACCTATTACACCGTCGCGGGCTAAGGTGTGGGAGTGAGACCCAGCACGAGCTCTCGTTTTTGCTCCATCGCTGACATAATGAAGTCCATGACCAGCCGGATGCGGGGTGTCTCTCTCAAGTCAGGATGGGTGAGCACCCATATATCCTGCTGAGGCACCGGAGCGGCGGTGGATAGACGAATAAGGTTGGGCTCGGGATCAGCCATGAAACATGCGCCTCGTCCAAGGCCTAGTCCTTTTACGAGGGCGCGGTGGCGTGCGGTAATATCATCGAGCACCAGCGCGACGGGAGCATCGGGATACGGTGACGTCTCAAGCCAGTCAGGCCACGGCCCATCCGATGCCGGCGCAATCCATGTCAGATCTTCGCGAGGAGTGTTTGCAAGGTAATCCCGATTGGCAAAGTAAGTCACGCAATTGGGAAATAGACGGCGACCGACCAGATGATCTGGCGGTTCAGCCGCTCCGCGAACGACGATATCGGCCTCAGATCGGTCTAGGTCGACATAACGATAGCTGGTTTGGATATTGAGATTGATGGCCGGGTGCATCCGCGCAAACTCGAACAGATCATCCAGCAAGAGATATTGGGCAATCGCTTCTGGCAGTGAAAGCGTGACTTCGCCGGAAAGTTCTTGCGTGAAAGCCTTCCGATAGCGCGCGCTTTTGAACGTTAGACGCTCCATTCCCTCGGCCACGTCGATGATCGCATTTCCCAATGCAGTGGGCGCATATCCGCTCGCGGTTCGTTCGAACAATTGCCCGCGGGCATCTTGTAGCACCGCAAGCCGGCGTGAAACTGTGGTGTGGGTCACACCCAATGCGTCAGCCGTACCGCGCAGGGTGACTTCGCGGGCGAGGGCCAAGACCAGACGATAATCATCCCAATCGTTCATTGGAGCATTTTTGCACCAGAGCTATTGAAAATCTAGCCATTTCACGCCGAATTGCGATGTTATTGGTGCGCCATTGCACAGATAGACAGGAAGTTCCTTTATATGACTCTTTTCAAGGCACCCATTCTTGCAGCCATGTTTGCGTCTGGCGCGCTTGCATTGGCAACTGACCCAGCACCTGCTTTCGCGCAGGCTGAGAGCGCTGAAGAATCGGATGACGCAATGTCAAAACCGCTCGTGATCGAGATAAAACGCGGTGAAGTCATCCAGATTATCGCACCGCAAGCCCGCGCTGATGGGAACGAGGCCCGGCAGGCTTATTACACAGCTGCTTTTCCGATCGCAGAGAAGTTTGGGTATGAGAAGGAAGGTCAGCTCGCTGTCCGTCAAAAGGTGGTGAGCGATTATGATCCTGGCGGCCTGCTGTTTTATTCGTGGCCCAACGCGGCTGCCGCGAAAGCGTTTGCCAATCATCCGGGTTGGCCAGCGCTTAAGGCTGAACGGCCTAAAGCTTGGAATGAGCTGAAAATCTACACCTCCGAGTTGGACGAAGATCTGCGGCTGACATTTGATCCAGCGAAGTTCTACACTGTAGTGATCGCGTGGGGTAATCCTGAAAACCCTGATGACTATGAGCGCTATCTCAGCGGGATTGAGCCCGCGGTGAAGCGATCTGGTGGCCGCTTCATCTACAAAATGCGCAACCCTGAATTCGAAGCCCATGCGTCGTCGCCTGAGGCACCGGTCCAACTGACTTTTGTCGAGTGGGATGATCCAGCGGGCTTTGCCGCTGTGCAGTCTTCCGAAGAGTACCTTGCGAGCCGTCAGTATTTCTCAACAGGACTGACACGGTTCGAATTCTACTGGCTTGAACACCGCCCTTAGACGGCAAATATCCCAGCATTGCTGATACGAAAAAGCCCCGTCTCGCACATCCGCGAAACGGGGCTTTTCTACTAGAACGCCCGATGGGCGCGCAGTCCGCTCAGGCTTAGGCGGGGTAGGTCCAAGCGCTTCCGCGGGCGAGGTTTTCGCTGGCGAAGGCCCAGTTGAGCTTGTGATCAACCACAGCGCTCAAATACGCAGGGCGCTTGTTTTGGTGATCGAGGTAGTAAGCGTGCTCCCACACATCGACAGTCAGCAGCGGGTTGAAGCCGCTGTCAGCGAGTGTGTCGCCGTCATGTGTTTCTTCGATGCTAAGTTCGCCATTCTTTTCAGCGAGCCAGACCCAGCCGCTGGCAAAGTGGCCAGCGCCGCGATCTTTAAGCTGTGTTTTGAGCTCTTCGACAGAACCAAACGCGGCGTCGATTTTCGCTTTTAGTTCATCCGATGGCGCGGTTTCTGCTGCGGCCATAGAGTGCCAGTAAAACGCATGGTTCCAGCTTTGCGCGGCGTTGTTGAACAGCCCTTGATTGCTGCCCCGTGCAGCCGACACGATGTCTTCCATCGATTTGTCGGCGTGATCGGTGCCTTCAATCGCGGCGTTCATTTTGTCGATATATGCCTGATGGTGCTTGCCATAGTGGAACGACAGCGTGTTTGCGGACACAGCTGGCTCTAGCGCGTTATCGGGATAAGGAAGATCGATTAGGGTGAATGCCATGTTGGGCCTCTTTCGTTTGAATTGGTAAGCTTGGTTTGGAAACGCGCGGACGCGTTAAAAGTTTCAAATTCGTCTGGCAATCCTCTTGCCTATGAGGCGAGATTGGCGCGCTTGAATTCGGCGTCAGATTTCAACTGAGAATGCTCGACCCATGTCGAATGCACCCCACTGGAAATCTTGTGCGGTAGACGGGCACGGCAGATCGGCCCTTTTGTCACGTCGCTCGCATCAAGAATGGCCAATTCGGAACCACCAGTGTTTTCATCGATCAGGAACGTGACGATGTATCCGTCATCCTCAGACGTGGCCCCTTTGCGCGGCACCATCGGACTTTCGCTGGCGTAAACTCCGTCTGGCAACTGATAGACCATTTCCTCTCCGGTCTCGGTGTTGTGCCGGACATATCCATTGAACAGGAACCATCCGGGCCGCGTCGTGGTCGACCAGATATAGCGGCTTTTCTCCATCAGATAATTGGGATTGATCATGCCGAACTCGACAATCCGATCGCAAAGCCGCTCTTCGGTGGTTTCGCCCGTTTTCAGATTGAACCGCCAGCGGTGGAGACGGCTCTGAAAAGAATGTTCGTCAACATAGGCCATCATATGGCTGTATTCGCCCGCTTCCTCGATTGGGTCGGGCATTGGCTTGTCCTGATAATACCCTTCGAGGATCACCTCATCTCCGTCTTCATAGGCATTCGTCCAATGCAGAACGTAGGTCGGCGACGCTTCGAACCAGCGGATATCCTCTGGCTGACCATGACGCGGGATAAGCGCGAACCGTGTCGGTATGCCTTCGTGAATGCGGGCCGCGTGAATGTCGCGCTTTAACAGCTCCTCATCCCAGAAAAGCGGCATATCGTTGAGGATTGACCAGTTCTTTGTAATCGCCATGTCGTGCGGCAATCGCGGGCCGGGCAGCGGGATGGGCACGTAATGCGCCAATTTACCCGCGCGGTCGACCACGCCGTAATGCATGTAGGGCGCATGCTTTGAATAATTGAAGAACATCATCTCACCGGTCGTCTCATCGACCTTTGGGTGGGCGGAAATGCCGTCAATCGGCCCCCATGATGCCTTGCCGAGGTTTTCCAGCGTAACCGGGTCCATCTGCCATGCTTCGCCGCATTGATAGAGGGTCGCGATGGCAGTGCCGGCATGCACGATGATGTCAGTGCTAGCGGTGTCTTTTAAACTGCCATGAGCGCCAAAGCCTGGCCGTTTTGACAAGGCTGGCGGGTCCATCAATCCGCCCCACAATGCGCCGCCCGCGATCTGTTCCTGCGTAAAGCAATTGGTGCGCACAAACCGGTTGCGATAGCTCGCTTTGCCGCCGCTGATGCTGACCTGATGGATCATCGCATCGCCATCAAATGGGTGATGCCTGCCAAGCGGCTGATGCACTGGGTTTTCTGTGTTGCGCAGGTAAATCCCGTCAATATCAGCCGGAATTTGCCCCTCAATCACTTCAAGCTCGTCAACATCCACTTCTTCGTGAACCGGCGTCCATGGCCCCGAAAGATACGGGTGGTTGGACGGCTCCAAAGTCGTTTTGACTGGCGGCTGACGCGTGATCTGCATGTTCATCTCCCACGCCAACCCTACCGAAGGCGGCGCGGAGGGCAAGAGTGAGAAAATTTGCGTCAATTTGACTTCGATCAATGCGAACGGCTGTCACAGGGAGCAATATTCTTCACACAGCAAGGAGAGGCTCCATGAAATCGATCCTAGTTCACGCCGCCGATGACAGCGCGATGCAGTCCCGTATGCAGGTCGCATTGGACATCGCCCGCGTCACTGGTGCGCATCTCACTTTCCTGCAATCGGTAAGTTACGAAGTGTACGCGCCCGGTGACTTTTACGGATCGGCAATGGCGGCTGCCATGCCCAAAATCAAAGAAGCCGCGGAAGCGTTCCGCGCTAAGTTTGAGGCTGACTTGTCGAATGAGGACGCCGCGTGGGAATGGAAGTTTCTGGACGGCATGGCCGAGGATCGCTTGCTTGAGCAGTCTGCCTTGCACGATTTGATTATTGTCGGGCCGCATGACATTGGCGAGGAAGGCAAAAGACCGTCGCGAATGGCGGGTCAGCTCGCGTTGAAAGCGCCTGTCCCGATCATGGTCGTACCCGAAAAGGCCGTCCGCTTCGACATCGCTCAGCCAGTCCTCGCTGCGTGGAATGGCTCATCAGAGGCGGCTGTCGCGCTTCGTATGGCAGTCCCGATGATGCGCCATGCGAGCAAAGTGTTCCTCGCCTGTGTTGAGGAAAAAAGCTCGCGGGATCGTCATGATTTCAGGCTCGATGACGGAGCGAAATATCTAAGCCGACATGGCATCGATGCCGAGATCGTCGAAATCCCGGCCGATGGTGCCAAGGTGTCCGACCTCTTGTTCGCTGCGGCAAAAATGCGGGAATGTTCAATGCTTGTGATGGGAGCCTATGGCCATTCGAGGCTCGCAGAAATGCTGCTTGGCGGGGTCACAAGGCGCTCGCTCAAAGACCCGCAGCTGCCGATATTTATGGCGCATTAGCCAAGGATAATATGCGGCAGGAAACGGGCAAGATCGCGGGTGATCGGGCTCGCGTCCTCGCGGATCGACATGCCTGCAGGATCATCGCCGACGACCCAGCTGCCAATGACTGCGTGATTTTCGCCGTGCCTCGCAATCGGGGCGTATGCCTGAATGATCGCACCTTCTTCGCCATAACCTTGCTCTGGGCCTTTGTGATGTTCTGAGCCGTCGAACAGTTCGATATCGGCGCCTTCGCGGCTGAAAAATGGCTTTGTGACGTGGGGCTGCCCGGCAAGTTCATTTGCCGCGTCCGACCCTGCCACAGCTGCGGGCAGCAAATTGCGGTGCCCTTTGTGCCGTTCCCACAATAGCGGGAGCATGGCTTTGTTGGACAGGATGGCTTTCCAAGCAGGCTCGACAAAGGTCGTGTTCGATTTGGCAACCTGCTGTGCAAACTCCTCACGCATCATATCCTCCCAAGGGTAGAGCTTGAAAATGGCGCCGATTTGATACCCTTCGGGATCAACGAACTGGCCATTGTCATCGATGCCGACATCATCAATGCCGACAAAGCGCGGCTCCAAACCTGCTTGCCCGGCGAGGTCTTCGAAATATGCGACTGTCGCGCGGTCCTCAACATGGTCGGACACGCCGGAGAAATGGACGAGGCTGCCAGCGGTGAACATCTGACCAAACCGTTCAACCAGCGCCTCATGCAGGCGATTAAACTGATCTGTATCGGCTGGCAGTTCGCCAGCTGCGATCTTGTCTTCGAGCCAGCGCCACTGGAAGAACGCCGTTTCATAAACGCTGGTCGGGGTGTCGGCGTTGAATTCTAACAGTTTGGCCGGGCCGCTGCCGTCATAGGCGTAATCAAACCGGCCATAGAGCGACGCCTCGCCGCTGCGCCAAGAATTGGCGATGATGTCCCACATCGAGCGCGGTATCGCGAGCCGTTCCATGATTTCCTGAGACGCGCATGCATCATCAACCAGGGATAGGCACATTGCGTAAAGCTCGGTCGTGGGGTCTTCGATCTCCTCTTCGACCTCTTTCAGGGTAAACTGCCAGCACGCGCGCTCATCCCAGTACATTTCGCCGTCGACATGGTGAAAGAGAAAGCCGTTCGCCTCTGCGATGGCTTGCCAATCGGGGCGTTCGTCCATGTTTCTGCGCAGCATAAGTCCTCGTCCCGCATGCGAAAATTGTCTGTTGGTCACCTTGTGATAACCATTTCCGGCTAAGCCAAATCCCTTAACCGCGTGGACGGGGGATATTTGATGGTAATGCCGGTAGTTTCAAAGCGTTCGAAGCGCTCTTCAAAAGTCGCTTTGACGACAATGGCCGCAATTGGCGGTGGTGCGATGCTTTCGGCATGCGGCGCCGAACCTGCTGCGCCTGCAGCCAATGCAGCGCAAAAAGACGCAAACCAGACCGAAGTCCAAGTTTACGAGAACATCTTCGCTTGCGCCAAAGAGACGGGCAAAACCCGTGAAGAATGCGATGTTATGCGCGAAGAAGCGATGGCCAAGGCCGATGAAGAAGCCCCGCGTTTCGCCGCTTTGCAGGACTGCGAAGCCGAATATGGCGAAGGCAAATGTGTAGAATCCCGCAGCGGTCGCGGCCACTTTTCGCCATTTGTCGTCGCATGGTTCTCCAGCAACAAGAACGCGAACGCTCCGCTATTTAACAACAAGGCTGGCGGATATCAGTCTGCCAATGGCTCCCGCGTCAGCTTCGCTGGTAATCCGGGCAAGTACACAACATCGAACCGCGCGTTCGAGCGTCCGAAATCAGTTCCAAAGGTAAAGCCTGCTTCGCGCATTGCGGCCAAAGGCGGCTTTGGCGGCCGGAGCACCGGTTGGAACATTTCCGACCGCAATGGCGGATCAGATAAGAACAAAAGCGGCGGTGGTTCGTCCTCGCGCAGCAAGGGCGGTTAAACCTCGCTTCGGCTCGCCATCAGGCCGGTTTTCGCTTCCGTTTCCGCATCATGCCCTCTTGGGCGACGCTAGCGACCAGTTGGCCTGAGCGGTTGAAAATTCGCCCACGGTTAAATCCGCGGCCGCTGCCCGACCATGGCGCATCGGTGGCGTAGAGCAGCCATTCATCCGCGCGCGCCTCCCTATGAAACCAGATCGTGTGATCCAGGCTAGCTCCGACCAATTCGCCGCGCATCCACGATAGACCGTGGGGCAGGGCGCTGGTGCCCAGCAGCGTGTAATCGCTGGCATATGTCATCACCGCGCGGTGCAGATCGGCATCATCCGGCAAAGGTGCTGAGGTTTTGAACCAAGTGTGCGCCTTGGGATCTTTCTTCTCCGAATTCATCCAGTGCAACCGATCAATTGTCCGCATTTCGATCGGGCGCGGTCGCAGCATCAGCGCACGCTGTGCATCGGTGAGCTTGTCGCCCATCGCGTCCACCATCTGATGGCGCATTTCCATGTCTGACTTCAGATCATCTGGCGGCGCAACATCGGGCATTGGCGAATCCAAATGCTCAAGCCCGTCTTCGGGTGTTTGAAAGCTGGCCGTCAGGTTGAGGATCGGGGTGCTGATCCCTTCATCATTCTCTTGCGAAGCGACGACGCGGCGATTTGAGAAGCTGCGCCCGTCAAAATCGCGTTCGATCCGGTATTCAATCGGAATTCCCTCTTTGCCGCCGCGCAAAAAGTAGGCGTGAAGCGAGTGAGCCGATTTTCCGTCGTTGACGCTGGCTTGCGCGGCTTGCAGCGCTTGAGCGAGAACCTGCCCACCGAACACGCGGCCCATCCCGCCTTTTTGCGGGCTGCCGGCGAAAATGTCGGACGCGCGTTTGTCGACGGTCAACAGCCGAACAAGGCCAGCAACCAGCTTTTCAGGGGTAGGGGTGTCGCTCATACCTCGCCAATGCGGGGCATGCGCGGCAAGGTCAAGATTGCGCAGTGACGCCGATCTTGCGCAACGCGCGGTAGGCAAGGGCCTTCGCGCGGTTTTGGCCTGGCCAGCGTAGGGTTGCATCGGGCGTTATCCCGCGCTGGCGCAGCAAATGATTGAAAGCGCGGGAATCGCTTTCCCGGTAGCTCCATTCGGATCGCCACGTGATCGACAGCGAAATGGAGCTGTCCGGGCCGTTTTGCACGAAATGCGGCGCCATTACGGGCACATAAACCGCATCTCCCGGACCAAGCGCGAATGGTTTGCCATGCTCAAGGTAGCTTTCATCCCAAGACAGCTCTCGCGGGCCGCCTGTGTGGTAGCTTTCATGAGCGGTATCAGGTGCGAAGCGTGGATCGCCAGCGGCAAATTGGGTCATCACTTTCGCCCCTTTAACCTGCAGCAGAATGTTGTGCTCTGGATCAAAGTGATAGGGCGTTACGGCGTTGGGGCTGGAGATAAACACATAACCCTGAGGCATCAGCATTTCGCCCGTTGCGGCCTCAATCTCGGGCTGCAAATCGCCCAGCAGATCAATGAGCAGGGCGTTATAGGCAGGCACTTGCTCGATATTCTTCAAGACGGCCCAGCTGTTCGCATCGTGCACGCGGCGGATTGTCTCGCCGATTGAGAGCCCGCTTGCCTCCGGCTTTCCGTCCACCCCAATCGGCAAGTCGCCACGATTGTATTCAACGCTGGTTTGATCGAGCCGCTCTGCCAGTTCAGCCAGCGCCTCGATCTCAAGGAGCGGATGCTGGTTTAGGGCGTGCCGAACAATGTGCGGAGTTTCGGGATAGTTCGATTTGAACCGAGCGCGTGCGGTATCATCAAACATTCCCAAAGACGCACTTGAGTGCGATTTCCAGTCGATATCGGGATGGTGAGGCGCATTCATGACTGTGTGCTCCTGCGATTTTCAAAGGCGGCAATTTTTTTGAAGGCTGCGCGGCGCAATTTGCCGCCGATTGCGACGTTGCGGCTGATCAAATGGCGGCGCTCTGTCCAGAGCCTGTCAATCATCGGATGCCCTTCGGCGGCACAGCTGTCTGTCCATTCGGCGCCCAACTTGCCGAGCACCTCGAGATTGTCGATCTGCAACTGCATTCCCGGCGAATGCGGCGCATATTGCTCATCAAACGCGGTTTTGAAACTGTAACTGCCGGGCGCAGTGATGAAACTGGCGAGCATGGCGATAGGCCTGCCATCAAGGCGCAAGGCTATCCGGTCCAGCTTACCAGCGCCGGCTGCGCCTCGCAGTGTTTTGGCAAAGAATTGCTGCGTTGCTGTCTCACCGGAAAGGGCCGATCCGGCGTTGCCTTTCCAGCCCGCAGCTTCCAGCGCGAGGAATTCTGCGATCCATTCTTCCAAGGCGAAGGTGCCAGTGCGGTGCTCGGTCCGCAACTCGCCTTCGTCGGCCAAACGGCGGCGTTGACGGCGGAGCTCTTTGCGGTGTTTCGCGCTAAGCGATTGCGCCAGATATTCGTCTGCTGAAAGAGGCGAGGCATGAAGCGCACGCTGCCGGTTCAAAGCGATATTCGATGGCCTTCCGGTGCCTCTAAGAACGGCTTCGAGCGCAAGGTCCAATTGCCCCCCTCGCTCAATCAACGGAAGATGGCAGAACAATGCCGCCCTCGCTTTGCTGTCCAGATGATCAAGCAAGTCTGTCCAGAAAGCGCGTTCCGAACCGCGCGCAACCAACGGCGCGCCGTAGAATGCATTGGTGTGCAGCCAGCCGGAAAGGTGCGGCAACGGATAGCGGTAATAATTGTGCGACCTTGCCAGAGGGATGAGCCCAGTGAGCGTGCCATCGGTGTAATGCGCAGCAATGCTGATGCGGGCCGAATTTCCAGAGAATGCTTCGAGGGACGGGTTCAAAAACCACGGTTCGAAGAACGGGTTCGGCTCGCTCGCGCAGGCTACCAACGCCGCCCATTCGGCCAAAAATTGCGGGTCGCACGCTTCACCAGCGGAAAGCATGCACACGGCGCCGCGCTGACTAGCCATGCTGTCAGAACCATCCGATTTCACCGGCAATTTGGGCGCGCTCGCCAAGTCCATGCGTTAACCTCTTGCAGGCGCACAAAACAGCACGCCTAAGCTTCACATGCCACCGAGACGTAAAGAAAGCTTTCGCAAGCGCGCGACTGTCCGAATTCTGGACGGAAGGCAGTCAAAAAATAACCCCGCCGGAATTACTCCCGGCGGGGTTAGATTGTTCAGTTTTGAACTGAAATCAGATCGATCGCCTAATCAATGGGCAAGAGCCGCGAGCAAGAGCAGCGCGACGATGTTGGTGATCTTGATCATCGGGTTCACGGCTGGACCTGCGGTATCCTTGTAAGGATCGCCAACAGTGTCGCCTGTCACAGCAGCTTTGTGGGCTTCGGAGCCCTTACCGCCGTGATTGCCGTCTTCGATGTATTTCTTCGCATTGTCCCACGCGCCGCCGCCGGCGGTCATGGAAAGCGCGACGAACAGGCCGCCAACGATCACACCGAGCAACAGAGCGCCGAGTGCAGCAAATGCCTCTTCCTGACCGGCAAGGCCGAGGATCACGAAGTATACAACGATCGGAGCCAGAACCGGGAGAAGCGAAGGAACGATCATTTCTTTGATCGCTGCCTTCGTTACCAGATCCACCGTGCGGGCATAGTCAGGCTTCTCGGAGTAATCCATGATGCCTGGCTTCTCTTTGAACTGCGCGCGAACGTCTTTCACAACGTCACCCGCAGCACGGCCCACAGCGGTCATGCCCATCGCACCGAAGAGGTACGGGAGCAGTGCGCCGAGCAGCAGACCAACGATCACATACGGGTTCTCTAGGCTGAAATTCACATCAGCGTTCGGGAAGTATGCGCGAAGGTCAGCGGTGTAAGCGGCAAACAGCACGAGTGCTGCAAGACCGGCAGAACCGATCGCATAGCCTTTGGTAACAGCCTTCGTGGTGTTGCCAACCGCATCGAGCAGGTCGGTTTTCTCACGCACGCTTTCATCGAGGCCCGCCATTTCGGCGATGCCGCCAGCGTTATCGGTGACAGGACCGTAAGCGTCGAGCGCGACAACCATACCGGCAAGCGCCAGCATTGCAGTTGCGCCGTAAGCCAGACCGATCAGGCCAGCCAGCTGGTATGCACCGATGATCGCCGCGATGATCGCGATGGTCGGCAGAGCAGTCGATTCCAGGCTGATTGCGAGGCCTTGGATCACGTTGGTACCGTGGCCCGTTTCCGAAGCCTTGGCGATAGACCGTACCGGACGGAAATTCGTACCGGTGTAGTATTCAGTGATCCAGATGATGATGCCGGTTAGAACCAGACCGATGACCGCACACAAGAACAAGTCCATACCGGTGAACTCGACCATGCCGGTTCCCGCGTTGAGGATTGTGTTCATGTCAGTACCGACGGAGCCCAGTGCATATTGCATCACGACATAGATCAGCGGGACAGACAGGACAGCGGTGACAAGGAAGCCCTTGTACATCGCGCCCATGACATTCGTGCCGCCACCAAGGCGGACAAAGTATGTGCCGATGATCGAAGTAACGATGCACGCACCGCCGATAAGCAGCGGAAGCGCCATCATTGGCAGCAACAGCTCACCAAGCTGGGTCAGCAGAAGTGCGGTCAGAACCATGGTCGCACCCACGGTGACGACGTATGTTTCGAACAAGTCAGCTGCCATACCGGCACAGTCACCGACATTGTCGCCCACGTTGTCTGCAATGGTCGCAGGGTTACGGGGGTCATCTTCAGGAATGCCCGCTTCGACTTTGCCGACAAGGTCAGCGCCCACGTCAGCCGCTTTGGTAAAGATACCGCCGCCCAGACGCGCAAAGATCGAAATCAGCGATGCGCCGAATGCGAGGCCGACGAGACCGTCGATCACTTCGCGGCTGTTGGCTTCGAGTTCCATTGGCCCGATGAGCACGTAGAAGAACACGGCAATCGCAAGAAGCGCGAGACCTGCCACCAGCATGCCGGTAATCGCACCAGCGCGGAACGCCAGTGTCAGACCAGCCTGAAGGCCAGTTTCCGCCGCCGCAGCGGTGCGAACGTTCGAACGAACAGAGATGTTCATTCCGATATATCCGGCCACGCCCGACAAGATAGCGCCGATGAGGAAGCCGACAGCTGGGATGAAGCCCAGCAAAAGGCCAAGCGCCACAACAGCAACAACGCCCACAATCGCAATCGCAGTGTATTGACGGTTGAGATACGCTTGAGCGCCCTCTTGAATTGCAGCAGCGATTTCTTGCATTTTTTCGTTGCCGACGCTTGAGCTCAGCACCTGACGGCTAGTGACAAAGCCGTAAATGATGGCAAGCAATGCCAACCCAATTGATATAAGAATTAAGTCCACGAATTATCCCCTCTCGTGACGCGGAAATGTATGGGAACTGCGCCTTTTTAAAGATCCCGCTTTTTTATTATTCGGCGCAAGCGCGCACAGTCATACGGGCTTGCCGTGATGTGACAAGTCTGAAACGCGATAGGTTCCACCGCTGAGAGTAGGAGCGGCGCAATTTGAAGGGGTTAGCAGTGGTGCCAGCGCCTATCCGTGTTGGTAACCAAGCCCTTCGGGATTGGTGACAGGCGCGCTGTCGACAAACATCGGCACAAATCCGCGCGGCTCAATGGTTCCAATCAAGGCCGCTTGCACGGGCGGCTTGGTCCCTTGGGGCAGCGTAAAGAGCAGTTCATAATCATCGCCCCAACGAATGCATTCATCGCGTCTTTCGGGATCGGCAACCGGGATCGCGGCAGTTTCCAGCGCGATCGAGACATTGCTTGCCTCCGCCATGCGAAACGCATCGAGCAACAGTCCATCGGACACGTCCATCATCGCGCCCACAACCGGCGCGAGGGCAGCCCCCTCTTCAAGACGGGGCGTCGGGCGATTGAACGCGCGTAGATGAGCCTCAAACCCCTCAAAACCGAGCATAGCCTCACCCAAAGTTCCCGTGACGAACACGCTATCGCCAAGTTTGGCTTCGGTGCGTGAGGGAATGGAGTGTGATGTTGCTCTGCCTATAGCGGTCAGACTGTAAGTGCTGGCCCCAGTCGCAGCGACAGTATCGCCGCCCATGAGGGGCACGTTATAGGCATTGAGCACTTCGCGTAAGCCATCGATAAAGCGCTGGTCATTGCCTCCCAGCGAATGGCCCAGCAATATGCCGATGGGCTCCGCGCCTTTGGATGCGAGATCAGACAGGTTAATCGCGACCAGTTTCCACGCAACATCGGCAAGATCGGCTTCGGGCCGGAAATGCGTGCCCTCGGCCATGACTTCGTGATTGAAGATCAGGGTTTCCTCGCCAACCTTGATTAAAGCGCAATCGTCATTGAGACCGCGAGCGCCATTATGCAGGGGTAGCGTGCGCAAGGCCGCTAGAAATTCGCTCTCTGTCATCATTGGCGCGGCACTAGCACGTTAGTGCGCGGCACGCGATGTTAGCTGCGCACCTGTTTGGCGACAGCATCGAGAACGCCGTTGACGAACTTGGCTTCGCGATCATCAAAGAACGCTTTGGCGACATCAACATATTCGCTGATCGCGCTGGCCGTAGGCACATCTGCGCGGGCCATTAGCTCATAGGCGCCGCCGCGCAGCACCTGAAGCATCGTTTTATCGAGACGGGCAATCGTCCAGCCGTCGGCCAGTTTTGCAAGCAAGACCGTATCGATTTCGTCACGGCGCGCATCGACACCGCGCACGAGATCATCGAAAAATTCGATCTCGGCATCGGCGTAAACTTCGCCTTCGTGATCTTCGTCATCAACTTCGCGGCCAAGACGGTGCTGGTGAAACTCGTTCAACAGCTTGGCAAGGGCGGTGCCTTCCATCTGTTGTTGGTAAAGCGCTTGGACAGCGGCGAGGCGGGCCGCCGAGCGGGCCTGAGAGCGGGCAGGTGTGTTCATTTGCGGCGAAGCTCCACCGATTTGGCGTGGGCGGGAAGGCCCTCTGCATGGGCAAGAGTGGCCGCAGCAGGGCCGATCTTGGCGAAAGAAGCTTCATCAAGACCGAGGAAGCTTGTGCGTTTCATAAAATCGAGCACTGACAGGCCGCTGGAAAAGCGCGCGCGGCGTCCGGTTGGCAGAACGTGGTTCGGGCCGGCGACATAGTCTCCGACCGCTTCCGGCGTCATCCGGCCGAGGAACACACTGCCCGCGTGGCGGATGCTTTTCAGCATTGGTTCGGGATCGTCGACGGCCAATTCGACGTGCTCCGCGGCAAGGCGGTTTGCGAGCGCGGGTGCTTCGCTTTCCAGATCATTGACGACAATGATTGCACCGTGCGCGTCCCAGCTGGCCTTGGCCACTTTGGCGGTGGCGAGCTGGGTAAGTTGCAGCGAGATGCTGTCTTCGACGAGGGCCGCAAAGCCTGCATCATCGGTGATCAGGATCGACTGCGAGGTTGGGTCGTGTTCCGCCTGAGACAGCAGATCCGCTGCAATCCAGTCAGGATCGTTTTGGCCATCGGCGATCACGAGTATTTCGGAAGGACCGGCGACCATATCGATGCCGACCACGCCGTAGAGCTGGCGTTTTGCCTCCGCAACATAGGCGTTACCGGGGCCGGTGATTACATCGACCGCTTCGATTTTGTCGGTCCCGTAAGCGAGCGCGCCCAAAGCGTGGGCGCCGCCGACACGCCAGATCTCATCAACCCCGGCAACATGCGCAGCGGCGAGGACGAGAGGATTGGAATTGCCTTTAGGTGTAGGCGTGACAACGACGGTGCGCTCAACACCGGCAACCTTGGCTGGGATGGCGTTCATCAACAGCGATGAAGGATAGGCAGCGCGCCCGCCCGGCACATATAGGCCCGCCGCATCCACAGGCCGCCAGATTGCGCCAAGTCGGACGCCGTCATTGTCTGTGTAATCGCGATCCTGCGGAAGCTGGGCTTCGTGATAGGCACGGATGCGTTTTGCCGCGAGGTTGAGCGCATCGCGGAGCTCGGCATCGAGTTCACCGTACGCTTGCTCACAGCGTTCTGCGGTGATCACCCAATCGGTGTCGTCGACCAAAGAGTAGCCGTCAAAACGCTGGCTGTATTCCACCAGGGCATCGTCGCCGCGCGATTTCACCGCGCTGAGGATGCTTGAAACTTGTCCGGCGACGTCCTTATCAGCCTCTCGCCGTGCATTGACGAGCCGGCGAAAATCTCGCTCGAAATTTGGATTGAGGGACGAGAGCGTTTGCATCAGTCGGTCTGCCCAGCGCGCTTTTCTGCATCGTCACGGAACGCTGCGACTAGGGCAGCAACCCGCGGGTCTTTCTTAAGCGCCGCACGGTTGACGATCAGGCGGGCGGAGATGTCGATAATCTTGCCCGTTTCAATCAGACCGTTTTGCTTCAATGTGGCTCCGGTTGAGACCAGATCGACAATCTGCCGCGCGAGGCCCAGCACCGGAGCAAGCTCCATCGCCCCGTTCAGTTTTACGCATTCGGCCTGAATGCCCTGCTCTTCAAAATGCCTGCGTGTCAGATTTGGATATTTGGTCGCGACGCGCAGGTGGCTGGCGCCAGAGCGATCTTCGGTGTCATCGGCTAGACGCGCAACCGAGAGACGGCAGTGCTGAATGTCCAGATCGACCGGCGCGTACAGATCGGCATAGTCAAACTCTTCGATCACGTCTGACCCGACAATGCCGATTTGCGCTGCGCCGTGCGCGACGAAGGTAGCCACATCAAAGGCCCGAACGCGAATCAGGCGCATATCTTCGCGCGTCGTATCGAATGACAGAGCGCGGTTGGACTTGTCGTGAAAGCTATCATGAGGCACCACGCCCGCACGCGCCATCACTGGCAGCGCTTCGTCGAGAATGCGTCCTTTGGGCACAGCAAAAGTCAGCTGCCCGAATGTATCAGTGGCTTGATCGGTGGTCATCAGGCGCGGGACTTAGGGATTGGACCGTCAAAGGGCAACACAATCAAGGCGACCAAACGCAAGGAATTCGCAGATGAGCAAGACCGGGATCATGGCCATTGAGGAATTTACCGAGGCACTCGATTGGCAGGCGACGCACGCCGAAGAGAACAATGCACCATGCACCGCGCGGGTGATCCGGGCGCTGGCCAAGGTTCGCGAAAGCGACACCGCCACTGGTCGGCGCATTGCGAATTGGGAAGGGCTGACGCTGAAAGACGCGATGCCGCTGCGCATGGCGGGCGGGCTGCATTACCTGCTGGTCTCGGGGCAGGACGACCGGCTGGCGCGCGTTTACAGCGGGCAGATCACCGACCAGTCGCAGATTGACGCGATCACCTGCGATCTCGTCAAAACTTATGACACGCAGCTGCTGCCATGGCTTGATGGGCCGCCGCAAACCAATGAAGCGGGACGCGCGGCGAGCATTATGGGCGGCCTGTTGTGGTTGGCGCAGCGCACGGTACCGAAATTCGAACTGTTTGAATTGGGCGCGAGTGCGGGCGTTCTGACCATGCTAGACCGCTATCGTTTCCACCTCGGTGAAACGGCTATCGGCCCGCTTGGATCACCCATGCAGATTGAGCCGGTTTGGAAAGGTGAGGGATCGCCGCCAGCTGCGCCTGAGAACTTTCAGATATTGTCCGTTCGCGGATGCGACGTTGCGCCGATTAATCTCGCTGATCCAGACAGCGCGCGGCGTCTCAAAAGCTATGTCTGGCCCGATGCGCCGGGCAGGATGGCGCGGATCGATGCGGCGATAGCTTTGGCCGGTGCGAGCGCGCCTGATCTTGTGAAGCAGGATGCGGGCGAGTTTGTCGCCGAATTGCTGGCTGAGCCTCAGGCGACAGGCGTGACGCGCGCAATGTTCCACTCGATTATGTGGCAGTATATGCCTGCCAGCACGCAGAACGCGATCACCGATGCGTTCGAAGCGGCTGGAGCGAAGGCATCACCGGAACGCCCGCTTGCATGGGTGTCCCTCGAAACCGATCCGGCGACTTTCCGGCACGAGCTCAAAGTGAGGATTTGGGACGGCTCGCCAGACAATGGCGAGACACATCTGCTCAGCCACGCCCATCCGCACGGCGCATGGGTAGAGTGGTTAGCTGGCTAGGAATTCGCCCATCGCCGCATTGAACTTGTCTGGCGCCTCCCAAGTTACGAAATGGCTGCATTCCGGAATTTCTACGATCGTCAGCGGGTCAATGATGTCGCCCAAACCATCAAGGTTGGCAGGCGGCAATGCCAGATCGTCCATCGCCCAGATCACCAATGTCGGGATTGTCAGGTTTGGCAACGTCGCAGGAGTGTATCCATCCGGCAGCGCGTACGGAGCATCGACCGGCGGAACATGCATCTGGCTGGCACGGTAATAATTGATCATGCCAAAGCAGGCATCACGATCTTCCCAGTCTTGTAGCAATTGCGCGCGCTCTTCAGGCTCCATTTTGCTTGGCTGATCCCAGCTTGCCTCTTTTGCCATCAGTCCGGCGATGCCTTGGTCGCGAATGAGCTGATCGCTGGCCGGGTCGCGGAAGGCGCGAATATATTGGCTCGCCTCGCGCTGGCCTTTGTGGGTGTAGAGCAGCTTTTGAAAAATTGCGGGGTGCGGCGCATTGGCGATAATCGCGCGCTCCACCCGCATGTGCTGACCGCCCAAGGCCACACCCCATGCGATCGCGCCGCCCCAATCGTGGCCGACGATGGTGAACTTCGCGATGCCCAGCGCATCGGCGAGCAAGAAGATGTCGCCGATCAATTTATCGGGCGTGTAAGCCTCGACTTCTTGAGGTTTTGATGAGCCGCGATAGCCGCGTTGATCAGGCGCGATGCAGCGAAATTCTTTGGCGAAATGCGCGATTTGATGGCGCCATGTCCGGTGGCTTTCAGGAAAGCCGTGAAGAAAGATAAGTGCAGGAGCATCAACCGGGCCTTCGTCAACGACATCAAGCTCGATACCGTTGGCGAGCGCAACGCGCTTTTGCTCCATGACGATCATGTGCCCTCTTCCATCTTCTCCATATATCCGTTCGCCACCATCGAAGCGATCTGATCGAATAGCGCATCCGGTGTGCGGCGCATTTCGCCCATGCCCGCTTCGGTTCCTTGCGCGACGATGATCTCACGCTCGCCTGCCGCCATGCCGTCAAGCATCGTCTTGGCCGCATCTGCCGCCGGAATACCTTCGTCGATTACTTTATCGCTTACGCCGCGTTTGGAGCCGTCTGCCACCATCGCATTGCGCGCTACGTCGGTGGCGACTGAGCCGGGATAGATCACGTGGACGTTCACACCGGTTTGCGACAATTCACCGCGCAACGCGTCGCCATATCCGGCGAGACCGAATTTTACCGCGCTGTATGCCGTTCGCATCGGTACGCCGACTTTACCCGCGATTGATGAGATAAAGGCGATGGCGCCTGATCCGCGCTCTGTCATATGGCCGATTAGGCCTTGGCTGAACGCGATTTGCGAAGTGAGGTCGATATCGATGATGTCGCGGTAAACCTGCATGTCGGTTTTGAGAGCGCGGCTGCGCTGCGAGACGCCCGCATTGGCGAACGCAACATCGACGCCGCCTTTCCAACTGATCGCCTTTGCAATTGCATCGGCGAGCGCGGCGTCATCACGAACATCAAAAGGCAGGATGAGTGTGTCTTGTCCGCTCTTGGCACAATCGGCGGCAACCGCTGCAAGGCGCGCTTCGTCCCGGCCAGAGAGAACGATATGGGCGCCGCGCGCTGCCACATCGCGGGCCAATGCCGCACCAATGCCTGATGATCCGCCTGTGATCCAAATAACCTTGCCGCTATAATCCATATCTCTGCCTCTCCTTCACATTCGGGATAGCGAGACAGATGACGCGCGGCAATCAGGTTGCGATATGATACGCGATCATCTCGCCAAGGTTTTCGGGAAACACCGCTTCGTGCCAGCTCGACAGCTCATCCAGTGCGAACCAGCGGTGCTGTGTCATAACCTTTTGTTCAAGCGCAGTGTGGCCAGCGGTGTTGATCTCTGGGGTATCGACTTGAACGATAAAGTACCGCTCATCTGCTTGCACCGGCTCACCTTCGACAGTGATAAATTCGGGAGTGGTCCGGGCAATTTGCTGTCCGGGATCAGCAGCGATGCCCGTTTCTTCCATCAATTCGCGCCGTGCAGCGTCTTCGAAACTCTCGCCCGGCTCGCATTCGCCGCCCGCAGTCACCCAAAATGGCGGCCGACCCGGCACATCAAATCGAAACATCAGCGCACGTGAATTCGGATCAAGCACGATCACGCGCGCCGATCTTCGCAGACGTTTGTTCGGGTTTAGCGCCGTCATGCAGCGGGCGCGCTGGCCTTGATCGCAACGGCATGAACCCGCTGGCCAACAATATCACCAAGCGCCGCGATCACGGCGCGCTGGCGGGCAAGACGGCTCATTTCAGCAAAGCCCGGAGCCTCGATCACGATGGTAAAATGCGACTCGCCCGATCCATCATCGCCCGAATGGCCGGAATGCGATGCGCTGTCATTGATGATCTCAAGCGCGGTCGGGGCAAAAGCCTTGGTCAAAAGCGTTTCCATTTCCTGTGCGACGGTTCCGCTCATTTCGGCTTGTCCTTTTTGCAATAATGATTGGGTTGGAATTTGGGGTCAAAGACACCATTCTCAAGCCCCTATGCCTTCTGCAAAGTTTCATGGCCGCCACGAAGACGCGGATCGGGAGTGCGAACACCCCACTTGCCGCGAGGCAGGTGAGTTCCGTGCGCCGGGATATCAACCCAATGGTTTTGACGGGCCGGGAACGTGGCGCTGGTTCTGCCTTGATCACGTGCGCGAGTTTAACGCGGGCTACGATTGGTTCGAAGGGATGAGCGCGGATGAAATACTGTCAGCGCAAAGTCCAGCAAGCGGTTGGCGCACAGAAAGTGCGGCGTTCTCACCCAAAGCAGCAGTCGATGGCGTGCCCCGCTGGGCGGACTTTGACGATCCGCTGGATGCAATTGGTGCGCGCGCAAACGGCATAAAGAGCCGCGCTCAACGCGAAGCGACCATGGCGATGGAAGGGCGCTTCTCAAAAGAAGAAGCCCAGGCGCTTGAGTCCATGGGTCTGGGCAGCGACACAGACAGGCGCCGCTTGCGCCAGCGTTATTCGGAACTGGTGCGCCGCTATCACCCAGACCGCAATGGCGGAGACAGGCAGTACGAGACGCGCCTGAACCGGGTGGTCGAGGCGTATCAACTGCTCCGGAAAAGCACTGTCATCGCCTAACGGCTGTGAAAGATATTCTCGAAACTGCCAAAGATCATGCGTCCGCCGTCGAACGGCATTTCTGACGGCATTTCCTGCATACGCGGATCAGACATCATCTTTTCATGCGCTGCGTCATGGGTCGCTTTGTCGGGCCAGACGATCCATGAAAACACGATTTTTTCGCCGGCCTCGGCTTTGACAGCTTTGCGAAAGTCGGTCTGCTCGCCGCCTTTGACATCTTCTTCCCAATTCTCGGCCACCTCGATTGCGCCGAATTCGCGAAACATGTCGCCCATCCACCGCGCCATTTCGAGATAGTCGGCTTTCTTGCCCTCCGGCACGGCCAGAACCGCTCCCATCACATGCATCTGCTCTCTCCCTTGATTGGGATTATACCACGGCGGCGGTGGGGCAGCACATCAATTTTGTTTGAAGGCCCAGCGCAGTGTTCGTCCTACGCCCCATGTCGCCGCGCGAGCGGGAAGGGCGGTGAGAACCGGCTTTTGCAGTTTTAGCATCCCGCGCGCCCAATCAGGCAGCATCGCGACGGATTCTGCGCCGATGATTGTTTGCACTGCCGCCGGGGTGCCTTTTGGACGCTGGTTGAGCACAAGTTGCGCGATCTCTCGCGCTTCGGCTGTGGCGCGCAATTCGGTGCGCAGCTCGCGAAAGATTGCCTCTGCCTCGCTGCGCGTTTCCGGCACCGGATCGGCCCCTAGAGCGCGCGCAATTACGGCGAACTGGCGGTAATATTCGTCCTGATCGGCATGGGACATGTCCGGGCGAACATGGCGAAGATAGCCCGCCAAGAAACTCTGCGCTTCGGCGACATGCACCCAAGCGAGCGTGCGCGGATTGTTGGCGATATAGGGCGTGCCATCGGGCAAGGTGCCGCCAACCTTAGCGTGAATGCGGTTCACCCGCTCAATCGCCTTCATCGCTTCATCACGCTGACCAAAGGTGGTGACAGCGATGAAGCGCGCGGTTCGTTGAAGCCGGCCGTGCATGTCCTCACGGAAATTGGAGTGATCAAGCACCCCTTGCAGTGCATGCGGGTGGAGCATCTGCAGCATCAGGCTTCGGATGCCGCCCGTCATCATTCCCACCAGATCGGCATGAACCATACGGATCGGCGTGTCGCGTTCAAACAGCGCATCATCAGACGGCGGGGTCGGCTTTTGCCCTTTCGAAGTATCATTAAAAACACCGCGCACTTGCTCGACAAGCCTAAGGCGCAGGGATTCGATTGGATCAGCCATATCCGCAATGTAATCACTGAGATCGAAAATTCGAGCGTAAGTGACCTTAATTTATGCGCCATCGTGTCCCATATCGATCCAATGGAAATCAACGCACAATTTGATGAGCCCGTGCTCAAACGAACCGATGAGATTGACTGGGTGCCTTCGCCAATGGTGGGCGTGGACCGCCGGATGTTGGACCGGATCGGCGATGAAGTGGCGCGGGCGACATCGATTGTGCGCTATGCAAAGGGCAGTTCTTTCCCAGAGCACACCCATTCGGGCGGTGAGGAATTCATCGTGCTCGAAGGCGTGTTTCAGGATGAGCACGGAAATTATCCGGCTGGTACATATATTCGCAATCCGGTCGGCACGCACCACGTGCCCGGATCTGATCCGGGTTGCACGATCTTCGTGAAACTGTGGCAATTCGATCCGGCGGATCAGGAGCAAATTTCGGTTGATTTGAATGCGATTGCGACTGTGCCTGACCCAATGCGACCGGGTGTTTCAAGCGCCGAAGTTGCGGCTCGCGATTACGAGCATGTCTCGCTGGAAGTATGGGATGCGAATGCCGAGGTTGCTCTATTAGATGCAGCCGGGTTTGAGATGCTGATCCTCGAAGGAACGCTCATTCACGAACAAGAGGAATTTGGCCGTCACGACTGGATTCGCTGGCCCGCTGAAAAGCCGGCGAATTTCACGGCCGGCGGCGAAGGCACTCGGGTCTGGATCAAGCGCGGACACCTCACGAATATTACCGCACCGGTAAAATAAGTCGCAAAAACGCACTGAGTTGCAAATTTAGCAGGCACGCGCGTCTTGCCCCATCGCCAAACGCTCTTTAACGCGGCACGCGCAATGAACTCACATTCCTCAGAAGAATTCGCCGGCTCCAGCGGCCTCCCTACGACGCCCGATGCGATGATCGACGTGCGCGATGCATTTGGTATCGACATCGATCTGCAGGTGCCTGCCTTTGCCGAGGCGAGCGAGCACGTGCCTGAAATCGACGATGCTTATGTGTTTGATCACGACACGACGCTCGCGATCCTTGCTGGCTTTACGCACAATCGCCGCGTCATGGTTCAGGGGTATCACGGCACCGGCAAATCGACTCACATCGAACAAGTTGCTGCGCGCCTGAACTGGCCGAGCATCCGCGTAAACCTTGATGCGCATATCAGCCGGATCGATCTGGTCGGGCGCGATGCGATCGTTTTGAAAGACGGCCTGCAAGTTACGGAGTTCAAGGAAGGCATCCTTCCATGGGCATTGCAGCATCCGGTCGCGCTGACATTTGACGAATATGATGCAGGCCGCCCTGACGTTATGTTTGTGATCCAGCGGATTCTTGAATTCGATGGCCGCCTGACGCTGCTCGATCAAAACCGTGTGATCACACCGAACCCGTATTTCCGCCTTTTTGCGACGACCAACACGGTTGGCCTCGGCGATACGAGCGGTCTTTATCACGGTACACAGGCGATCAACCAGGCGCAGATGGACCGTTGGAACATTGTGGTTGCGCTCAACTATCTCTCTGCCGAAACTGAGCAAGAGATCGTCAAATCGAAAACGCTTGATGCCGACGACGCAATGATCGCGGATATGGTGAAGGTCGCCGATTTGACCCGTCAGGGCTTTATGACCGGCGATATCTCAACCGTGATGAGCCCGCGTACAGTTATCACTTGGGCGCAAAACACTGCGATTTTCAATTCGGTCGGTTTTGCATTCCGTCTCTCCTTCCTCAACAAGTGTGATGAGGCAGAGCGGACATTGGTGAGCGAATATTATCAGCGTGTCTTCAACGAAGACCTGCCTGAAAGCGCAGCAAGCGGCTCGTAAATCTTGCGTTCAGGCGTATTAGTCTGATAACACACTCGATATGGGTCTGTTTGCGCGATTCCGAAAACGTCCGAGTGACGAACCGCGTGGCGGTGGCAGTGGGTATTTCCCGCTGTACGAAAGCCAGCGCGACTTTGATCCTAACGATGATTTTGATGCTACACCCCGATCGCGTCCGTCGCCGGATTATGGCGCATGGGATGATCAGCTTTCCCGGCTTGATCAAAGCGTAGATCGCCAGCAGCGACGTAGAACACGGTGGTGGCAGCCAAACCATTACCTTGGGCGTAGAAAACGCTGGTGGGCGGTGCGTCTTATTGCTGCGATCATCCTGATGTTTTTTGCGCTGGTCGCATGGCTCGCGATCACTGCACCGCTTTCCAAATCACTCGAACCGATTGCTGCCCCGCAAGTCACATTGCTGGCAAGCGATGGCACTCCTATTGCGCGGAGCGGGGCTGTTGTTGATGCACCCGTCGAAGTCGCCAAGTTGCCGGACCACGTGACCCAGCCATTCCTGGCGATTGAAGACCGGCGGTTTTATTCGCATTGGGGCGTCGATCCGCGCGGGATTGCCCGCGCCGCATGGACAGGCAGGGGCGGCGGCAGCACGATCACCCAGCAGCTCGCCAAATTCACGTTCCTGACACCCGAACAGACGATGACCCGTAAAGCGCGCGAGGCATTGATCGCGTTCTGGCTGGAAAGCTGGCTGACGAAGGACGAAATCCTCTCGCGCTACCTTTCCAACGCCTATTTCGGGGACAATCAATACGGGCTGCGCGCTGCCAGCTTGCATTACTTTTATCGCAATCCGGAAAACCTGAAACCCGAACAGGCTGCGATGCTCGCGGGGCTTTTGCAGGCCCCGTCACGCTATAATCCGACAAAGCATTATGACCGGGCCAAAAACCGCATGGATCTGGTGGTCGGGTCGATGGTGGCCGCAGGATATCTGACGGAAGCCGAAGCAGCCAAGATGCCTGCGCCAAAGATTGATGTGCGGGCGAGAAACGACGTGCCGACCGGCACATATTTCGCTGACTGGGCATTGCCCATTGCGCGGGCCGAGATGGAGGCGAACTATTCCAAACAGGTGATCACGACCACGCTCGATGCGCAGCTCCAAGCTTTGGCAAGCCGCGTTACCAGCCGTGCCGCACTGGGCGATGCACAAGTTGCGCTTGTTGCGATGCGGCCCACGGGAGAGGTTGTCGCGATGGTAGGGGGGAAGAATTACGCCAATTCTCCTTTTAACCGCGCGACGCAGGCGAAACGTCAGCCGGGCTCCACCTTCAAACTGTTTGTCTATCTCGCCGCGCTGGAAGCGGGCTGGGACCCGGACGACACAATCGCGAATACACCGATTGAAAACGGCAGTTACCGCCCGAAAAATTCGCGCGAGAATTATTCGGCGACGATCACTCTCGACGATGCCTTGGCGACATCCAGCAATGTTGCCGCCGTCCGCTTGTTCAACGAGGTGGGCAGCGCAAATGTCATCCGCACCGCGCGGTCGCTGGGCGTGACATCACCAATGACAGAGGGCGATCCCAGCCTCGCACTTGGTACATCGTCCATGTCCTTGCTTGAGCTTACGTCTGCTTATGCCGGTGTTGCTGGCAATTCTTATCCCGTGACCCCGCATGCTGTGCCTCAAGAGGAGGAAAGCTGGTGGGAATGGGCAACCAGCGGTGAGAAAAGCATGTCAGGCGGGGTGCATGAAGATCTCGAACAGATGCTCCGCTCTGCGATCAATCGCGGCACAGGGCGCGCTGCGACTCTGCCGATTGCAAATTACGGGAAGACCGGCACGACCCAGAATTATCGCGATGCACTGTTCGTTGGATATGCGGGTGATCTGGTTGTTGGTGTTTGGGTTGGCAATGATGACAACTCACCGCTCAACAAAGTGACAGGTGGCGGATTGCCAGCGCGCATTTGGAAAGACTTCATGCGGTCGGCGTTAGATTTACCCTCGCCGAAGCCGTCCTCCTCACCAGATCCCGAAGGTCCGGTTCAACCGCTGGATATCGAAGAAGGCGAGGAAATTCCGCTGGGCGAGGACGGGACCTCTATCCGGTTCGAACAGGACGGAATTGTGTTGTCGCAAGACGGCGTCCCGCTCGAAATACGGCTCGATGAGAACGGACTTAACGTCGAAGAGCTTCCACGCGAGCGCTAGAAGGTTACGCCATCAGGATGTTCATGATGGCCGTTGCAATCGGTCGGTCGCGATTGTCCTGCCAAGCCTCAACAGTGATATTGGCATTGCGCCGC
The DNA here is from genome assembly GCF_947497915.1 of uncultured Erythrobacter sp. Lineage (GTDB taxonomy): Bacteria > Pseudomonadota > Alphaproteobacteria > Sphingomonadales > Sphingomonadaceae > Erythrobacter. Next base: position 693,511 of record NZ_CANMIJ010000001.1, read on the forward strand.
CCGAGCCGGGTAATCCGGCCTTTGGCAAAGCTTGGCTGGGGTTTTCCGGCGGACAAATATTGAACCGTGATGTTGACTGGTTTGAGCTGTGCTTCGCGGCCTTCCTCAATCAACCGGGCGCGCAAGGCGGCATAGCCCGCATTTTCGAGCAGCCCCGCGGTTGCGCCGCCGTGATAATGGGCGGGGCGACCCTCGACAGACGGCCCAAACTCTACCGTCAAGACGGGAACACCGTCTTCGACATCGTGCGCTTTGATGCCAAGGGCGCGGGCATAGGGCGGCAGTTCAAGTTTACTCATCACCGGTGCCCGCCTCGCTTGCTTGTGCACTGCCTTCGGGTACTTTGCCCTCGCGCGGATCGTTGCCGATTGTCATGAAGACGCCTGCAATATGAGCGACCGGATCATCGCGGTCACCGTCATGGGCAATTCCGCGCACGAAAGCGGCGGAACGGGTTATGCGATAGCATTCAACACGGCCCCAAACAGCGCTGCGTTCACGCGCGGGCCTTTGATAATCCACACGCAGATCAAGCGTGGCGATTGGGGTGAAGGTGCCTTTGGTCTGCCAGATGGACATCCCGCTCGCCATATCCATCAAACTAATGATCGGGCCTGAGGCAAGGACGGCTCTGTCTGCCTCTCCCATCAGATCATCTCGCCAAGGCAATTCCAGCTCGACCCAATTGTCCGCATGGGCGCTGTATTTCAGTCCCAGCCAGCCCGTATGACCGTGCTGGAAGAAGAATTTTGACGCTTCGCTGGGATCAAATCTGGCGAGTGGTGAGTTCATAGAAAACTCTTGGAAGCGCTCGCAGCGCATTACAATCATTTAATTTCTCACGGCGGCTTCGGCGCGTCACTTTGCAACTCAGCGTTTCGGTCATTTCGCCGAAGTGCTTTTTCAGAGGAGATCGTAAATGAAACTTCCAACACTTGATCTGGCGGCCATTCCTGGCCTTGAAACCGCTCAGGGCCTGTATGGCTCGGTCAGCCAAGCAGGCGCCGCGTATGAAGATTCGATCGTCGCGATCATGGTCTATGTCTATGACAACATGCCGCCCGAAGCGTTGCTCTGATCGCGGGGCCGGATGATGATTGTGCATCCCGATATTGCGGCGCTGCGGAGCGATCCTGTTTCGCAGCGCCGCATCGCGGCAAGAATGCAGCACGCGCGCCAAGAATGGCTGTCTGATCGCACCACGAAAGAGGTCACGCGCGCCTTATCGCATTACAATGACGGCTGTGATCTTGATGCGTGTCAGGCACTCAGCGACATTTTTAGCGACCGCGTCAAAGCGATGGAATTCGCAGGGGTTTGGATCACGGCATTGCTTGATGCACTTCGCGCAGAAGAACTGGGCGAGGCGCCTTTCCGTTACCGCACATCTCCGGGTGTCTCGAGCATCCAGATCCTGCAATCTGGACAGGCGTCGATCAATCTTGTGGTTTATGAGCGCAGCGATTGTGCAAACGGTGATGTGCCTCAAACAGCGATGTTCGCTGACTGCGAAAGTGACGAAATTGTCCTGTCGGGAACAGCAATTGCGACTTGTCACACTTTGGATGAAAAAGCGGTAGGGGCTACCAAGCTTGATACGATAAAGCTTAGCCTGACAGCCGGTGACCGGATCACACTTAAGGGGAAAAGGCAGGCGCGGCAGATCATATCGGTTGGCGGTCTGATGGTGCTTTTGCAGCTCTCCCGCACACCAGATGCCCCCGCACCTTCGCGCGAATTTTCGCTGTCGGATGGTCAGCTATTACGCAGCGTTAGCGGTGACAAGGCGGCGAGCCAGCGCCTTATGGCGCTGGCCGTGCTTGGCGCGCTTGATAATGGCGAAGAGGCAGCGCGCGGCGCAATGCGGTCCGCCGCTCTCGACAAAGCAGAGGACATGGATGTGCGCTGGGAAGCGGTACGGCAGACATTGGCGCTCGATACCCAGCACGGTCTTGATCTCTTGGATGCATGCGCGGGAGATAGCAGCGATGCTTTGGCGCAGCCGGCGCGTCAGCTCTCTGGGCAGCTTCGATCTCAGCTTGCCGCGATGGAGCCAGCCTGATGCCGCTCGTTATCGAAAATCCGACAGCTGAAACATGCTCCTTGCCCGAAGCAATCGAGGCTTTGGCGGAGTGCGGTTTTGATCCGCGTGATCCTGATAGTACAGCGGTTGCGGCAAATTGGCTGAGACGCCTCACCAACAACCGCGAATTTCTCGCAGGCATTCTGATTGATCGACTCGCCGGACGAACAGAGGGGGAGGTCGACAACGGCTATGGCCCGCAAGCCATCGTGCTTAGTCCCAAGCGGGGTAATATGTTCCTGCGCGCAAATATCTGGCCAGCCGAACATGATCTGTGTTTTCGCAACAGCGGGGCGAAAAGCTTTGTCTATGGCGTGCCGCATGATCACAATTTCTCGTTCCTAACGAGTGGATATTGCGGGCCGGGCTATCGCAGTGATTATTACGAATACGATTATGAAGGTGTGGCGGGATATTCGGGTGAGCCAGCTGAGTTCAAGTTCATAGAACGCAGCGCGCTTAGCGAGGGCAAAGTCATGCTCTACCGCGCGCACCGTGATGTGCATTCGCAATTGCCGCCCGAAAGCCTGTCTGTCTCGATCAACGTGATGCATGTCGATCCGGCGCAGTGCTGGTATGATCAATACGGCTTTGATCTGGAACGCCGCGAAGTGGCACGCGTGCTCAGCCCCAACGCAACGGAGGCATTTCTGCGCCTTGCGGTTGGTATTGGATCAGCCGAGGCGCTCGAATATGCGGAGTGGGTGGGGCACTGCCACCCGAGTGACAGGCTACGCTTTGCTAGTTTTGAAGCGCGGGCAGCGCGCGAAACCGGCCGCTCTGGTCAGGAGGAGCTCTGGCTTACCGCAGAACGATCAGGAAACTGTATGATCAGCGCCATTGCTGGGCAAAAGCTGGACGCGCTTTCTGAGGTTTAGGGCGCTGTCACGGTCGCATAGACCGCGAAAATGAACACGAAGATCAGCACCGCGACTAGGAACCACATGCAACCCTTTTGCGTCTATTGCGGTAGCATTTCAAAAAAGGGGAAGTCGTCCATCCGGCTACAATATCCCACCAGCGAGCCGGTCTATCGCGCCCTGCAAGATAACCGCCGCTGCATGGCTGTCGATGGCCACCGCGCGCTTTGCGCGGCTCATATCCTGGCCGATCATCGCGGCCTCGGCGCTTTGTGTTGACCATCGCTCGTCCCATAGCAAAACGGGGAGGTCGAAAGCTTCGGAGCAATTGCGGGCAAAGGCGCGGCTGGCCTGTGAACGCGGACCGTCGCTGCCATCCATATTGAGCGGCAGGCCTAGGACAATGCCCTTTGCACCGCGTGATTTGATCAGTTCGCCAAGCACCGCTTTATCGCGTGTCCACTTACCGCGACCCAGCGTCTTGCCATTGGTCGCAAACCGCCAGCCTGCATCGCAAGTCGCCGTGCCGATCGTTTTTGTGCCGAGATCAATGCCTAGCAGCACACCGCCATCGGGCAGCGCGTCGGCGAAATCCAATGCCGTCTCGGTAATCAGCGCGCTGCGTCCCATGCTAGAACGCGGCGGTTCACATCCGCCTGCGTGTTCGCCCAGAACAGCGGCACGTCATAAACGTGATAGTTGTTGCCGGGCAGGACATACGAGCCAAGCTCCGGCGGGTCGCCAATCAGCAGCAGGCCGCGATCATCACAGCGTGCAGGCACAGCGCCTTGCACCAGTTCGCCCGTGGACATCATGTCATCTGGCACAAGCGTGCCAAGATTGGCGTCCGCATCCGCAGCGCCGCCATAGGTGCCGGTCAGCGGGTTGGTGCACAGAATCTGAGAGGTGCCGCGCTTTTCACCGTCAAAGCCAATTGAATTTGAATATGTTTCAATCACGCGGGACGGATCGGCAGGCTCGGCAAAGCTTGACCATGACAGAATACAGCCAGTCTGCGCTGGCGTGGCGCAGGCCGCAAAGCCAAGGGATGGTACGTCGTGCTCAACCGAGATCGGCCAGCCGATCACGTATGCGCCGACAAGCCGGTCTGCAGCAGGCGCGTCTTTGATCTCTTCGCGCAGCAGGCGCAGCAGATGAAGCGACCCTTGCGAATGACCTGCGAGCACAATCGGCGTGTCATCATCAATCGAACTCAGGAAATAGCCGTAGGCCTCCACTACGTCGGCATAGGCTGCATCGATGGCCTGCGCTGCTTCTGGTGCATCGGTGAGGAATGATCCCATCGTTGCCTGACGGTAACGGGGTGCCCAAATTTCACTCGCTGCGTTGAACGGGCTGGCCATGCCGCGAACATAGAGGCGCGCGATACGCTCTGCCTCTGCTTCGCCAATCGGCGCGTTCCAGTTTTCGCGGCTCAGATAGCTTGTCGGGTGGACAAAGAAGACCGCAAAATCCGGCGTGCCGGTGTCGGCTGGCGTGGGCAGCATGCCGCGATCATTCGCGTATGCGGGCTGCCAGCGTGCGGGATCATTTACGCCAATTCCAGGCCGCGAATACCACATACCCGGGTCTTGATAGGCGTTTGCCTCCATCGGCTCTGTCGGCGTAAATTCGCTGGACGGGACAAAGGCGAGTTCCGCCAGTTCGTCCTGAAACATCTCATAGCCGATGCGGCCCACGAGGAAGAGAACGATACAGATCGCGATGAAGTAGAGAAATTTCTTGGCCATAATGCTGAGCTAACGCGCCAGTTACTCTTCTGTTTCGTAACCGTCGGCGATCGCTGGCCGCAGGGTCGTCCACGCACGGTCGCCGCGCATGCTGGAAAACCAGCTTCCCGGGTTCCACGTTGTCGATCCGTCGAGCGAGAATGTGATGAACTCAGCCCGGCCACCGATGTTTTCGAGCGGGATTGCGCCGCCCAAACCGCGTTCCGCTGCCGAGGCGCGGCTGTCGGCGCTCTCATCGCGGTTGTCACCCATCACGAAGACGTGATCTTCGGGAATGACTTCGGGCCCGAAATTGTCGAGCCGCTGCATCTTGTGATCAATCGTCAGATATGTCGCGCCGTTTGGAAGAGTCTCTCGATAAGTGGCTGGTTCGAAATAGTCTTTTCCGTCCGCGCCAGTCTTCCGGTAATTCTCGAAGCTTTCGAGGCACGGGCGCGATCCGGCGCCGCTTTGACACGTCAATTCAGGCTCAAACGGGATTTGAACCGGCGGCAGAATTTCGCGTTTGATGAATTCGCCGTTGAGCATGATCTGCCCATCACGCACTTCAATCGTATCGCCGGGCAGAGCGACGACGCGTTTGATGTAGTCTTCATCGCGGGTCGGATGAACGGGAATTACAATGTCGCCATATTCCGGTGTCGAACCAAAAATGCGCCAGTCGCCGCGCGGCAAAAGATGGAAACTCGCCGAAGCCCATGACCAGCCATAGGGGTATTTGCTGACAATCAATCTGTCGCCGACATGCAGGCTAGGCATCATCGATGTCGACGGGATGTAGAATGGCTTGGCAACCAGGCTGTGGAACATCAGCACCGCGAAAAGCATGATCGCCAGGCCGCGCAATTCGGCGAACCAGTCGACTTTCTCTTCTGCCTCGTCAGCTGAAGGTGTCGGCGATGATATATCTGAAAGCTGTGTCACAGGTTTGGTTTTTCGGGCTCTGTTCAAACGTCACTGATGCGGATGGCTTCGATAATTACGAAGGCCTGCGCCCATGGGTGATCGTCGGTTAGGGTAAGATGAATGTGGGCCTCATGGCCTGACGGGATCATTTCTTCAAGCCGCTTTGCCGCTCCTCCTGTTAGCGAAAGCGTCGGCGCGCCGGACGGAGCGTTCACAACGCCGATGTCCTTCATAAAAACGCCGCGGCGGAAACCCGTGCCGACGGCCTTGCTGAAAGCCTCTTTCGCGGCGAACCTTTTGGCGTATGTGCCTGCAATGGTGAAAGGGCGGCGGCGCGCCTTTGCGCGTTCAAGATCGGTGAAAACGCGGTTCTCAAATCGCTCCCCAAACCGGTTGAGCGAATTTTGGATCCGCTCAATATTACACAGGTCTGAGCCAAGGCCGATGATCATATTGGAATTACTCCATAAAGGATGCCGAGCACTGTGAGGATTCCGACCACACTGACACCGCAAAGCACATAGGTGACGTGCTGGCGACCCGTGTTCCAGCAATAAATGGTGCCCGCGAGCAAAGCCGCCGTCACAAAAAGCGGGCCGACAAAAATCACCAATTCAGCAATCGGGATAGGGTCGCCGCGATAGGTCTCGGAACCGAGCGCAATGCCTAGCAAAGCCATGCCGCCCGATCCGATCAACAAAATGCTGTACCAGATCAGCATGAGCACAAGATGCCAAACGGGTTTCGCTTGGTCGCTCACCCTGCTCTCACGAAAAGCGCGATTAGCAGGCCGAGCACAACTGCGTGCAGCAAAACCTGCGATTTGAACAATGGGTGGGCGAAGTCTCCCTCGCCCAATTTAAGCGCACCAACATAACCGAACATTTGCAACACGACCCAGCCGATGGCGAATGGCATCATCAACCCTTCGGCAAATGCCACGCCAAGAAAACCGACTGCTGTCAAAAACAGGGTGGACCCGAAAAATGCCCAGCGTTTTTGCGCGGAGGTCAATTCAGGGGCCTGACTGGTGTCCACCTTAGCGGGCCTCATCCATCAATTCGCGCATCCGCATTACGGCGTTTTCAAGCCCGACAAAGACGGCCTCACCAACCAGATAATGCCCAATATTCAACTCCGCGATATGCGGGATGGCGGCGATGGGTTGAACATTGTCATATGTCAGGCCGTGTCCTGCGTGCGGCTCGATCCCGTTCTTTGCTGCGAGCGCGGACATTTCTGTGATGCGGCGCAATTCACGCTCGGTTCGTTCGCTATCTCCGTCCAAGATCGCGTGCGCATATTCTCCTGTGTGGAATTCAACCACAGGCGCGCCTAGCCGCAGAGCGGCGTCGAGCTGACGCTCATTTGCTTCGATAAACAGGGATACGCGGATGTCCGCGCTGCGCAGTTCGTCAACAATCGGAACCAGCGTGTTGTGCAGGCCAGCAGCGTCCAATCCGCCTTCGGTTGTGCGTTCTTCGCGCTTTTCGGGGACGATACATGCTGCGTGAGGCTTATGACGCAGGGCGATGTTCAGCATTTCCTGCGTCGCTGCCATTTCCAAATTGAGCGGTAGACTGGTCGCAGCCTGAATCCGGGCAAGATCTTCATCGCGGATATGGCGACGGTCTTCACGTAGGTGAGCGGTAATGCCATCGCCGCCGACGCGGCTGACGATTTCGGCGGCGCGGACGGGATCGGGATGATCGCCGCCGCGCGCATTGCGGATTGTCGCGACGTGATCAATGTTCACGCCAAGCCGCAGCGGATTAGGGTGGAGCGATGCGTTCATTTGGGGCTACTCTTTGCGGCTTCCGGGCTTCGTAATAGCTACGCTGGCGAGGGCTTCGGGGATGCTGTCTTCGTCATATGTCGGAAAATCAAAAGCGGCGAGCGGATAGAATGGCACGCCCAAATTGACCGATCCCAGTGAACGGTCGATGAGCGAGCATTCCGCGATCACTTCTCCCCCTTCGCGCGCGACGGCGGCGATGGCTTCGCGGCTGGAAAGGCCAGTTGTGACAACATCTTCAACCATCAGAATTTTCGCGCCCGGTTCAAGCGCGAAGCCGCGGCGCAGATGGAACGTGCCATCTGGGCGTTCCAGAAACAGCGCGTCTTTGTTTAAGGCGCGGCCGACTTCGTGGCCGATAATGATGCCTCCCATCGCGGGAGAGACGACCACATCAACGTTTTCCACGATTTCAGCAGGGATGCCCGCAACAACAGCTTCGGCGAGTCGCGCAGCGCGAGCCGGGTTCATCAGCACCCGCGCGCATTGCAGATAGTGGCCGCTATGCTTGCCCGATGAAAGTTTGAAATGCCCTTCGAGAAGCGCGCCGCAACCGCGAAATTCGGCAAGGACTTCGTCTTCTGTACGGGGCAAGGTTGGCGCGGAATTCATGGGTGAGGAGCCTTTGGTTTGCGGTCATTACACGGGCGGGCTTGCGCATGGATCATGGCGCATTGCATAAAATTCTCCCTAGAACCGCTTGAGACACGGAGCAAGCGCGGCTAATAGGCCATCAAAGCTGACAGAGATGTCAGCAAAGGCGTTGCCTGATTCCGGCTCAAAATGAGGCGGACTGTCCGGGCAACATGGGATAAAATCGAAAGCTAGTTTGGGCACATTTATGATGGGGCACCTCCATACCCGTTTGAAGTTTGGCTTCTTGGCAGCATTTGCCGCCTTGCTTGCTGTTGCGACTCCGCAGGCGGCATTCGCTCAGGAGACCGTTGGCGCTGACGTACCGGCAACTGCTGGTCCGGATGAAGTGACCGCTGGCGAGACCGAAGCCGTTGAAGCAAGCGGAGCGTACACGCCGCTTGAGCCGGTCGAAGGGGTCGGAATGCCGACTGCCGCGACGGACGACATCTGGAAAAGCATGACGTTTCAGGACCAATACACTGAGAACGGGCAATATGCACTTTGGATGCACGATGTCCTGCTGATGCCTGTCATCACCGCGATCAGCATTTTTGTGCTTGGCCTGCTGCTGTGGGTTGTAGTGCGCTACAATCGCCGTTCGAACCCTGAGCCTTCGAAGACAACGCACAACACGCTGATCGAGGTGGTCTGGACGATTGTCCCGGCCTTGATCCTCGTCGTGATTGCTGTGCCTTCGATGTTCCTGCTGGCAGCACAATACGAAACGCCGCCTGAAGATGCAGTGACGATCAAGGCAACCGGTTACCAATGGTACTGGGGTTACACCTATCCTGATCACGGCGAGCTTGAGATTATCTCGAACATGCTGTCGGACGCGGATGCTGTTGCCAATGGCGAACCGGCCAAGCTGGCAGTCGATAACCGTATGGTTGTCCCGGCTGGCGTTCCGCTCCGCATCCAGACAACGGCTGCTGACGTAATTCATGCATTCGCGGTTCCATCGCTGTGGTTCAAAATGGACGCAGTTCCGGGCCGTTTGAATGAGAAGTTGCTCACCATCAAAGAGCCTGGCCTTTATTACGGCCAGTGTTCCGAGCTTTGCGGCGCGCGTCACGGATATATGCCGATCGCGGTCGAAGCACTGCCGATGGAAGAATTTGAAACATGGGTTCTTGAGCAGGGCGGTTCGCTGCCTGATGCCGAAGAAGCTGCCGCTGAAGAAGAAACGACTGACGAGGCTGAAGCGGCTCCGGCCGAATAAGCGATCACCGTCAGAACGAACCGAATAACGAACACGATACGAACCGAGAGAATCTGAACCATGGCCACCACCGCTGAAGGTTTCGACACCAACCACGAAGAGCACGCGCATGATCATGCCGATCATAAGCCTGGCTTCTTCAAGCGTTGGTTCATGTCGACCAACCACAAGGATATCGGCACGCTCTACCTGATCTTCGCGATTATCGCGGGTATCGTTGGCGGCGCGATGTCGGGCGTTATGCGTCTGGAGCTGGCTGAGCCGGGCATTCAGTACCTTGCCGGTGCGGTGGAATTCTTTGGCGGTAACCCGTCAGAGAATGCCAACCTTCACATGTGGAACGTGTTCATCACGGCCCACGGCCTGATCATGGTCTTCTTCATGGTCATGCCGGCCATGATTGGCGGCTTTGGTAACTGGTTCGTCCCGCTGATGATCGGTGCGCCGGACATGGCGTTCCCGCGCATGAACAACGTATCGTTCTGGCTGACGGTTGCTGGTTTTATCAGCCTGTGTTTCTCGCTGTTTGTCCCGGGCACAGGCCCAGACGCATTGGGTGCGGGTGTGGGTTGGACGGTCTATGCGCCGCTCTCCACCACGGGTAATCCGGGGCCTGCGGTCGATTTTGCGATCTTCTCTTTGCACCTTGCGGGCGCTGGCTCGATCCTCGGCGCAACCAACTTCATCACCACCATTTTCAACATGCGCGCGCCGGGTATGACCCTGCATAAAATGCCGCTGTTTGTATGGTCGGTGCTGGTCACGGCATTCCTGCTGCTGCTCGCGCTTCCGGTGCTTGCTGCTGCGATCACGATGCTGCTGACCGACCGTAACTTCCAGACCACGTTCTTCGATCCGTCGGGCGGCGGTGACCCAGTTTTGTACCAGCACCTGTTCTGGTTCTTTGGTCACCCAGAGGTCTACATCATGATCCTGCCGGGTTTCGGCATGATCTCTCAGATCGTTGCGACCTTTAGCCGCAAGCCAGTGTTTGGTTACCTCGGCATGGCATACGCCATGGTTGCGATTGGCGTTGTCGGCTTCATCGTGTGGGCGCACCACATGTACACCGTCGGCCTCGACGTAAATACGAAGATGTACTTCACCGCGGCGACGATGGTTATCGCCGTTCCGACAGGCGTTAAAATCTTCAGCTGGATCGCCACTATGTGGGGCGGCAGCATGGAGTTCAAATCGCCAATGGTTTGGGCGATGGGCTTCATCTTCCTGTTCACTGTGGGCGGTGTGACCGGCGTTGTGCTTGCCAATGGCGGCATCGACGATAACCTGCATGACACATATTATGTGGTTGCTCACTTCCACTACGTTCTGTCGATGGGTGCGGTTTTCTCACTGTTCGCCGGTTTCTATTACTGGTTCCCGAAGATGAGCGGCCGGATGCATTCCGAACTTCTCTCGCACCTGCACTTCTGGGGCTTCTTCATCGGCGTGAATGTGATCTTCTTCCCACAGCACTTCTTGGGCATGAACGGTATGCCGCGCCGTATCCCTGATTATCCAGAGGCGTTCGCGTACTGGAACGAGATCAGTTCTTATGGCTATGCGATCATGGCTGCTTCGATGCTGATCTTCTTCGTCAATCTCGTCTATGCGTTCACCATCGGTAAAAAAGCCGCGGCGAACCCATGGGGCGCAGGCGCGACGACGCTGGAATGGACGCTTTCAAGCCCGCCGCCATTCCACCAGTTCGAAACACTTCCGGTAATCGAGGATCACCACGATTATCACGATCACATGCCGCGCGGCGAAAAGCCGGCTTCGGCCTGAATGTGACGGGTCGGCTGTGCAGCCTTGATTGCCGCATGCGCCGAACGGATAAACGGAAAACGGGGGAGGGCGCGCTTGCAATGGCGCGCTCTTCTTCAAATCAGACAAACACTTGAAACGCCCGAGATGGACACACTTTTAACCCCGACCGCTAAACCGCATCCGATGCCGGCAGATTGGCGTGATTTCTTCACGCTGACGAAGCCGCGCGTGATGACATTGGTGATTTTCACCGGTATCTGCGGACTGCTTGCGGCACCGGGCAGCATCCATCCGGTTCTCGGCTTTACCGCGATCCTTGCCATCGCCATGGGCGCTGGCGGCTCTGCTGCGCTGAACCATTGGTGGGAAATGGACCTCGATGCAGGGATGAAGCGCACGGCGAACCGTCCGCTGCCCTCGGGCCGCATGCTGCCAAAGGATGCGCGCGATTTTGGTATTTTCCTATCGGTGACATCTGTTGGCCTGATGGGCGTTGCCATTGGCTGGCTCGCCGCGGCCTCTCTTGCCGTGGCGATTGTTTATTACGCCGTGATTTACACGATGTGGCTAAAGCCGCGCACGCCGCAGAATATCGTCATCGGCGGTGGTTCGGGCGCGTTTCCGCCGTTTATCGGTTGGATTGCAGTGACGGGCGAAATCACGCTGATGCCGGTGCTACTTTTCGCGATCATCTTTATGTGGACGCCGCCGCACTTTTGGGCGCTCGCTCTGTTTATGAAATCTGATTACGCCAAAGTCGGAATTCCGATGATGCCTGTTGTGGCGGGCGAGAAATCGACCCGTACGCAGATCCTCGTTTACACCGTCTTGCTTGCGCCTGTCGCAATTGCCCCGTGGGCCATTGGTGCGACCAGCTGGGTCTATGGCTCTGTTGCAGTGGTTCTTTCGTTGCTGTTCCTTGCCTTTGCAATGCCGGTCGGCACACGGACGCGCGCCGACGAAGACGCGATGCAGCCGGAAAAGACGCTGTTCAAATTCAGCATTTACTATTTGTTTGCCTTGTTCGCGGCGCTCGTCGCGGACCGGTTGCTTGAGAATAACGGCCTGATCGGTGGAGGAATGTTCGCATGACACCCGAAGAAGAAGCCGAAACCAAGCGCCGCCAGAAAGCTCGCAACCTTGTGGTGGGCGGAACGCTGCTGTTCTTTGTCGTGCTGTTCTACATGATAACAATCGCGCGAATTGGCGGCCAGTGATGAGCGCCGCGCAGCCAACCATCGACGATCGCAACCTGCGCACAGGCGGCATGGCGCTGCTGGGCGCGCTCGCGATGCTCGGTCTCGGCTATGCTGCGGTTCCGCTATATGATCTATTTTGTCGCGTGACCGGATTTGGCGGCACCACGCAGGTCGCAACCGAAGCGCAGGCAGCATCGGCGGCCAGCGTGGGTATCGCCAAAGAAATTTCGATCCGTTTTGACGCATCGACCGCGCGCGACGTGCCGTGGACTTTCAATCCGGCGCAGGCAACGGACACGGTCCGCATCGGCCAACGCGATCTGGCGTCCTACATCGCTCGCAATGATAGCAAATACCCGGTGACAGGCACGGCATCTTTCAATGTCGAGCCAGCGCAAGCGGGCAAATATTTTCACAAAATTCAATGCTTCTGCTTCACTCAGCAGACGCTGCAGCCCGGGCAGGAAGTCAACATGCCTGTGCTGTATTATGTCGATCCGGCCATCCTCGAAGACGAGTTTATGGCTGATGTCGAACAGATCACTTTGAGTTACACTTTTCACCGTGCGAAAGAACCCGTAGAGACAGGTTCGTAACGCGCACTATGATTGACCACGCATCCTAAGGGACGGGAAAGCAGACCATGGCTGGCAACGTAAATCACGACTATCACATTCTAGAACCCGATATCTGGCCGCTGGTCGGCTCGATCTCGGCTGTTACCTTTACCAGCGGTCTGGTGCTCAACATGCACCCGGATACCTTCGGTACATCGGGCGGTATCGTGATGTGGGCTGGCCTCGCCGGTCTGATCGCTACCTTCTTTATGTGGTTCAAGAACATCGTTGTCGAAGCGCAGCAAGGCGATCACACGCCCGTGGTTCAGCTTCACATGCGTTACGGCATGATCCTGTTCATCGCTTCGGAAGTGATGTTCTTTGTCGGCTGGTTCTGGAGCTTCTTCGACTTCGCTCTGTTCCCCGCGCCGCTTTCGGTGACGGATGCAGGCACCGCCGCTCAGGTGACCGCGAACGCGTTCCTCGGGGACAACACTGCAACCGGCGGCACGCTTGTGCCTCAGGGTATGGAAGTGCTCGACGCATTCAGCCTGCCGCTGCTCAACACACTTATCCTGCTATGCTCCGGCACGACCGTGACATGGGCGCACCACGCGCTGATCCACGGCGACCGTGACGGCCTGAAAAAAGGCCTGTGGGCGACTATCGCTCTGGGCGCATTGTTCAGCGCAATTCAGGCTTACGAGTACAGCATCGCGCCGTTCAACTTCGGCCAGAATACGTATAGCTCGGCATTCTACATGGCGACCGGCTTTCACGGTTTCCACGTTCTGATCGGAACCATCTTCCTGGCCGTTTGCCTGTTCCGTGCTTACAAAGGCCACTTCACACCGCGCCAGCACTTCGGCTTCGAAGCGGCTGCTTGGTACTGGCACTTTGTTGACGTGGTTTGGCTGTTCCTCTTCATCGCCGTCTATGTTTGGGGCGGTTGGGGTTCACCTGTCCATTGATCAGGCCGGACGCCAGTCCTGACCAAACAGAAGGGCAGCCCGGATTATTCCAGGCTGCCCTTTCTGGTTTGTGCCCGCGTTGCAGCAAGCCGACTGTGTTTGAAGCACCGGCGCGTATTGCGCTCAAATGCGACGCATGCGAGCTCGATTATTCAGAATTGGAACGCGGCGCGCGTTGGGCAGGCCTGTTGACGATCCTAATCGCAGTTCTGTTGATCAGTGCGGCGATCGGGATCGACATGGCATTGCAGCCGCCCTTTTGGCTTCAGGCGGTGTTTTGGAGTGTCATCACGATCACGGCCGTGCTTGGCGGATTACGGCTTTACAAAACCGCACTGCTTTATGCGGCTTATGACGCGAAACTCGAACAAGAGAAATCCGGCGAATGACCTCCCGCATTCCTATCATCCCAACAATTCTTGTGATCGCCGCTGTTATTACGATGGTGGGGCTCGGATTTTGGCAGCTTGGCCGGATGGAAGAGAAGGAGGCCATGCTTGAGGCCTATGCTTTGACGAGCACCGTCGAAGAGCCAGCCGTCTTCCCGATGAAGGGAAACGGGAAAAGCCAGTGGTTCCGCCAGAGCACAATCGATTGCTCGGATGTTTTCAGTATCGAAACGGTGGCCGGAACATCCATGAATGGTCAGAAGGGTTGGACGCAGAGAGCATCTTGCATGGTGGTGCAGTCTCCCGACTATAGGATCATCGATGTCGATCTGGGGTTCTCCCGCAGCCTCACAGTTCCCGAATGGACCGGTGGCCAAGTCACGGGCGTCATTGCGCCCGGACCGCGCCTTGTCGCTGATCCGCCGCAGGCCGGGCTTAAGCCGCTGGCAAAGCCCGACCCAAGCAACCTTCCCAACAATCACCTCGCCTATGCAGGGCAGTGGTTCTTCTTCGCGCTGACGGCGCTGCTGATCTATGGCTTCGCCGTCAGGTCGCGGCTTAGAAAGAAAGACTAGGGCGGAGGGCAGGCACCGTTGCTTGCCCTCACAATCACAGGCGGCTAACCGCAGCGAATATGGAATATATCTCCACCAGAGGAAGCGCGCCGACGCTCGATTTCGAAGGCGCAACATTGGCCGGTCTTGCCAGTGATGGCGGCCTGTATCTGCCGCGCGAATGGCCACGTTTCAGCGAAGCCGAAATTCGCGGCATGCGGGGGATGCCCTATCCAGAGCTCGCCGCGACAATCATGCGCCCGTTTGTGGCTGGCAGTTTGACCGATGACGAGCTCGATGGCCTTTGCCATACGGTCTATGGCGATTTCGGTCATGCCGCCGTCGCGCCGTTGGTGCAGCTGAATGAGCAGCAATGGCTGCTGGAACTGTTCCACGGGCCAACGCTGGCGTTCAAAGATGTCGCTTTGCAAATGCTTGGCCGACTGTTTGAGACTTTTCTTGAACGGCGCGATGAGCAGTTGAAGATTGTCGGTGCGACCAGCGGTGATACCGGCTCTGCTGCGATCCGCGCGGTTGCCGGCCTCGATCGGGTCGAGATTTTCATGCTCCACCCAAAGGGCAAGGTTAGCGATGTTCAGCGCCGCCAGATGACAACGGTGCGTGCGCCCAATGTTCACAATCTGGCGATTGATGGCAGCTTCGATGATGCTCAGGCGCATGTGAAGCGTATGTTCCGAGATAGCGATGTGACGGGCACGCTTAAGCTCGGCGCGGTGAATTCGATCAACTGGGCTCGGTTGATGGCGCAGGTGGTCTATTACTTCTATTCCGCGCTGCAATTGGGCGGGCCGGATCGCAAGATTGCCTATTCTGTGCCGACCGGCAATTTCGGCGATGTGTTCGCAGGCTATGTCGCCTCGCGCATGGGCCTGCCGATTGAGCGATTGATCGTGGCGACCAACGTCAACGATATCCTCCACCGCGCGATAACCGATGGCGATTACTCGGCGGGCGGTGTTACGCCGACGATCACACCCTCGATGGATATTCAGGTCAGTTCCAACTTTGAACGTTTGCTGTTTGATTGCGGCGGACGCGATGGCGCGGCCTTGGCGGATCAGATGCACGCATTCGAGGCGTCTAAGGCGATGCGCCTAACTCCCGCCCAGGCTGAAGGTGCCGCTTCGCTATTCACCAGCATGCGCGCTGATCAGGATGACACAACTCGCGCGCTCGCGTGGGCACATCGGGAGGCAGCGCAGATCATCGACCCGCATACTGGCGTGGGCCTTCACGGCAGCCTTGCTGCAGGCGAAGCCGGAGTGGTCGGCAAAGATGTGCCGATCGTTACGCTGGCAACGGCGCATCCTGCGAAGTTTCCTGACGCGGTAGAGCGCGCCGTTGGCATGCGCCCCGCATTGCCGCAGCGCTGTGGCGACCTGTTCGGGCGCGAAGAGCACTTCACCGAGATCGGCGGCCATTACGAAGCCTCCCGCGATTTTGTCCTTCAGAACGCTACTGCTGCCTGATGGCGACAATCGCGCCTCAACCCATGATCATGGAATGCGCCGGTTGGGACGCGTATCGGCTGCTCGACAGCGGAGCAGGGCGTAAGTTTGAGGCATTCGGCCCGCACGCGTTTATCCGGCCCGAACCACAAGCCCTCTGGCAGCCGCGTATTGCCGAATGGCCTGCGGCTGGCGAATTCGTGCCCGGATCGGATGAGGATGGCGGCGGACGCTGGCAGCTGGAAACCGAGCTACCAGAAGAGGGGTGGGAACTGGCGTGGAACGATGTGAAGTTCACCGCCCAGCCAACCCCGTTCCGGCACCTGCAATTCTTTCCCGATATGGCGCCCGTATGGGACTGGATGCGTGAACGGCTTGATGGCCGCAGCGATGCTGAGACCATGAACATGTTCGGCTACACCGGATTGGGTACGCTGGCGCTGAGCGATCATGGACGCGTGACCCATGTCGATGCGTCTAAGAAATCTGTGGCGCAGGCGCGCGAAAATACTGACCTTTCTGGCATGGCGGATCGTCCTATCCGTTGGCTGGTTGATGACGCGGCGAAATTTGCCGCGCGCGAAGTTCGGCGCGAACGCCGGTATGACGGCATCATCCTTGATCCGCCGAAGTTTGGTCGTGGTCCGAAGAACGAAACGTGGCGATTGGAAGAGGGCTTACCTGATTTGGTAGGCGACTGCGCCAAACTGCTAGATGACAAAAGCGCGTTCCTCTTCCTCACCGTCTATGCCGTACGGATGAGCTCGGTTGCGCTGGCCGGGTTGCTCGAAGAAAAACTACGCCACTTGCCCGGCGTCATCGAACACGGCGATCTGGCTGTGCGTGAAGAGGGCGAGGGCGGCCGCCTATTGCCCACAGCAATCTTCGCACGGTGGTCGAATCCAAGCTAAGAGCACAATTGATGACTGATTCTCTTATTCTCGAAGTTGCCGATCTCGAAGTCGATGTTCTGACAGGCATCTATTCTGAAGAAACTGGCAAGCCGCAGCCCCTGCGAATCACGGTTCAGGCGCGCTATGACATCGCCGACAGCTATGATCCTGATACCCCGCTTGAGGCGAGTAAGAACTATATGGATCTGAAATCGGCGGCCTCTGATGGTTTGCCGAAAAACGTCCATTTCAAGCTGATCGAAGCGGTCGCGGACCATATCTGCAAAACCCTGTTTGTGCAGGATGCGCGGGTTCAGGCGGTAACGGTGAAGATTGTGAAGCTCGCCATTGCAGAGGCAAACGAGAAAATCGGGATCACCATGCACCGAGAGCGTCCGGCGCTCTGATGCAATCTGTGCTGATCGTCGAAACCTTGCCCGAAAGCGGCATTGCGGCGAGCGCGGCATTTTTTGCTAAGCATCTTGAAGATGCAAAAACCAAATTGAGCGATGATGAGACAAACGCCCTGGCGATTGTTCTTCCGTCTGCTGGCAGCGATCACGATAGTTGGCGCCGAGCGCTCGCAGGGGATTTGGCGCGCGAATACGCACCCAAGCGGGTGAATATTATTGCCAGCGCCGATGAAGATGCAGCGCAAACATTGATCGATTATCTGAAGAATGCTCCGGGTGTCACCGGACAATATTGTCCCGCCAATGGGTGAGCTTCGAAACCGCATTCCCGATAGGATTGATGTGGGCGCACGGGCCGCGCCTTTGATCGACACGTTCAAGCGTCAGATTTCCTATCTCCGCCTATCCGTTACGGATCGCTGCGATCTGCGCTGCACCTATTGCATGCCCGAGGCGATGAGGTTCCTACCGCGCAAAGACGTGCTGTCCCTTGAAGAGCTGTATGATCTCGCCAACGGATTTATCGAGCGCGGTGTCACGAAAATCCGCATCACTGGCGGTGAGCCTCTGGTGCGGCGCGATATTGCCGATCTGGTCACTGCGCTGGGCAAACGTATTGGAAACGGGCTGGACGAGCTGACGCTGACGACAAACGGCACTCAGTTGGCCAAGCACGCCGACGCTCTGGCCAAGGCTGGCATTCGCCGGATCAACGTCTCTCTCGATACGTTGGACGAGGAATTGTTCGCAAAGCTCACGCGGCGCGATGCTTTGCCGCAAGTTCTGGAGGGCATTTCGGCGGCCAAGGATGCCGGGATGAAGGTGAAACTGAATGCAGTCGCCCTGAAAGGCGTCAATGAAGGCGAGTTGCCTGATCTGATTGCATGGGGGCACGCACAGGGACATGAGGTGACGCTCATCGAAGTTATGCCGCTGGGCGATATTGAGGAGGATCGGCTTGATCAGTTCCTATCGCTCGCGCATGTGCGCGGGCGACTTGAACAAAGTTGGACATTGACGGAAAGCGACCACCGTACTGGGGGGCCTGCGCGCTACGTCGATATTGCCGAAACAGGCGGACGGCTTGGCCTGATCACGCCGCTTTCTGGCAATTTTTGCGCAGGCTGCAATCGCCTGCGCGTGACGGCGACGGGTCAGCTGTACCCATGTCTTGGCGGCGCAGAGCGGGTTGATCTGCGCGCGGCGCTGCGCTCCAATGATCCTCAACGCAACCTTGCCGATGCATTGGCACAGGCGATGATGATAAAGCCGGAGAAACACGATTTCCGCATGGAAGAGCGCGGCGCGCAGCCCGCTCAACCACGCCATATGTCGATGACAGGGGGATAGTCAGTGTCGGTAACAATCCATTTTTTGGGCCCCTTGCGTGATATGGCGGGCGAAGACTGCCGCGCGGTTGATGCACCGCTTGATTGGACAGGTTTGCTCGCTGTTGTCGGCCCTGAAATTGCCCAGCAGTTGAACGAAGCGCGCGTGAATGTCGCCTGCGCCGGTAAAGTGCTGAGTGATAAAACCACTTTAAACGCGCGTGATGGAGATGAAGTCGCGTTGCTTCCTCCGGTAAGCGGCGGCTGATCAGGCGATGCACCGCGATATTCGCCTGCTGACCGACCCGTTCGTTCCCGGCAGTTTGATCGGGCCATTCACGGATGCCTGCAATGGTCTAGGCGGAGTTTGCACTTTTGTGGGCGAAGTGCGCGGCGACAATAATGTCGAAGCTCTCGAACTGTCGCATTACGAGCCGTTGACGCTATCCGGGATGGAAGAACTGGCGGACAAGGCAGCGGCGCGTTTTGATCTGATCGGTCTTCTGATGGTGCACCGGATCGGGCGCATGCATCCGGATGAACCAATCGTCTGCGTCTCTGCCGCCGCCGCGCACCGACGCAGCGCGATCGATGCGGTGGATTTCTGCATGGATCATTTAAAAAGCGCCGCGTGGTTTTGGAAGCGGGAGCTTCGTGCCGGGAAATGGAGCTGGATCGAGCCGCGCGCAGGCGATTACGCCGATCTTTCGCGCTGGAAATGAAAATAATTCGCGTAGTTTGATCTGGATCAAGGTGGCGCGGAGAAAGTGCGGCTAATTCTCTTTCCAACGAAGGAGAAGCCCCATGAGTAAACAAGCACACGAATTTCTCGCCCGCGGCGAAGCCCGCATCGTCAAAGCGCCTGCGCACATCGCTCCGGATGTGACTGCTCCGCGCAATCAAGTCGAAAGCGATCGCAATTTCGAGCTTCCCACATCGCTGTATGCCGCGACTGTTGGCCTTTACCTGGCCTTCATCGGCATCATGTTCGCGGGATTTTCGGCACCCGGCCTGATTATCCCGATGGGGATCTTCGCCGTGTTTATCATTGCGGGATTTGGTGTCCCGGCGATGTGGACCCGGCTTAAGGACAATCACAGCAAACCCATGACCATGGGTAAGTTCAAACAGGCCGGGATCATGACCTACACCGGACGTCTGTCTGCCAAAGACGCAACGATCCAGATGTTGATCCTGCCGGTGTTGATCGTTCTTTGGGCCTGCACAGTCGCTGTCATCGCTGCATTGGTGTGATCGAGGGGCTTTGATCGCCCCTACGCAAGACAGAGAATGACTGGCTAGGCCTGAGCAGCCTGGCGCCCAGACAGGGCCTGAAGGAGCGCGGGATCGATCAATTCGATCCCGCGCTTTCCTTTGCGCAGGATCGCTCCGGCTTCTTCAATCTCGCCAAATTTGCGGCTGACGGTTTCGATCGTCAGGCCCAGCATATTGGCGATCTCACCGCGAGTGAGGGGCAGTTCAAATTCGCCTGCGACGTGGCAGGATGTGTGGCTGGCCGCAGCAGCGAAATCGTGCAGCAAGGCGGCAAGGCGCGCCTCGGCATCAGCGCTGGCGTTGAGTTCCAAGAGGCTGCGCGTCGCCAGCAAGTCTTCCTGACTGCGGCGGAGCAGGGCGCGGGCCAAGGCCGGGTATTCATCAATCGCACGGTCAATATCCGCGCGGGCAAACGTGCAAAGCTTACTTTCTGTAAGAGCGACGACATCGTGATGCGCGAAAGGCGCAAACAACTCGCCGATGAAGCCGGACGGGTGGACTAAAGCGAGAATTTGCTCGTTGCCGTCACGGTCAAACGCGGAAACTTTAAGCGCGCCTGAAACCAGAGTAGCGCAAGCGGCGTTCTCATCGCCTGCGGCAAACAGCATTTCGCCGCGTTTTAGAACTCGCGTCCTGCCCGCTGCAGCCAACGCATCGCGCTCTTCTTCGGTGAGCACTGCGCATGCTGCGCTGTCTTTAACAGGGCATGATGCGCAGGCGGTGTTCATCGCATCAATGTCTCGGAAAGACCCGCGATGGTACCATCTTGTCCCGCCTTCAACGCTTCGATTTTGATGCGCGCGGCGTCAATTTCGTCCAGAGGGGCAAATGTCGTGGCTGCCTCTGCCGTCAGGCGATCAAGATCAGCCAGCGCCACTGCGGTTTCGCTCCGGATTGTCATAAGATCGGCAAGGGCGACGAGCGCGTCTTGTCGCCGATTGTTATCGATGGTTAGATCGCGCCCCAATCCAATAAGTATCATAGCATCGATTCGAGATCGGCTGAACTTCTTATCGGCTTCCACTGCGCGAGCGACCAAGGCATCCAAATCCTCTGTTGAGGCGATTGGGCGAATCGGTGCGACAGGTTCACTGCTAACCGGCGTGAACTGGCCTTGCGCCCGTTCAACATCGCGGATCGCGAGCGAGGGATACTTGTCGCTGCTACCTGCACAAGCGGAAAGCAACATCGCTGTCGTTGCAGCGGTTAAAAGCGAGGTGTAATGGCGTTTCATCGTGGGGACAGCGAATATCACGATGGTTTGCCTGCGCAAAGCCGGATGGACACTGATCGCAAAAAAGAGTCGCGGCAAAGGCAGATTCTCCGCCAGATAGCGTTGACTTGCCCCAGTGTATCCCTTAACGGCACCGTTCTTTCCGGCGCTGTATTCAAACGGCGCCGCAATGCCGTTCGGTTGGTGCAAGCCTTTTGCACACTGCCGGACACGCCAAGAGATTGAGAGTATATAGCCATGTTCGCGATAGTGCGCACAGGCGGCAAGCAATATCGGGTTGCCGCCGGAGACAAAATTGCCGTTGAGAAGCTCGCTGGTGAAGCCGGCGACACCATCACCTTGGGTGACGTATTGCTGGCCGGCGAAGGCGATAGCATCGCTGACGCTGCTAAAGTGAGCGTTTCGGCTGAGATTATCGCTCAAGCGAAGAGCGAAAAAGTCGTCGTTTTCAAAAAGCGTCGTCGTCACAATTACCGCCGCAAGGCTGGGCATCGTCAACAGATGACGCTTCTGCGCATCACCGACGTAGGCGAAGGCAAGAAGGCTCCGGCTAAGAAAGCTGCTGCTCCTAAAAAGGAAGCTGCACCGAAAGCTGAAACCGAAGCTAAGAAAGCTCCGGCGAAAAAGGCTCCGGCCAAGAAAGCCGCTCCGAAGGCCGCAGCCGCTAAAAAGCCTGCAGCTAAGAAAGCACCAGCCAAAAAGGCACCGGCTAAGAAAGCCGCGCCTAAAGCTGACACGAAGTAAGGATCAGGACCCATGGCACATAAGAAAGCAGGCGGTTCATCGCGTAACGGTCGCGATTCAGCAGGTCGCCGTCTTGGCGTGAAAAAATTCGGCGGTCAGGGCGTGATCGGTGGAAACATCCTCGTGCGTCAGCGCGGAACCAAATTCTATCCAGGCACCAATGTCGGCATGGGTAAAGACCACACACTCTTCGCTCTCGGCGAAGGCGTGGTCCGATTCCATAAAGGCAAGCTAGGCCGTAAATTCGTGTCGGTAGACATGATTGCGGAAGCAGCTGAATAACCGGACGGTTCGAAAACAGGATCGTCCACCGGGGCGGTCCTAGCCGATGACACAATCGGCAGCGTAGAGGGAGAAGGGCCACCCCATTCGGGGGAGCCATCTCCCTCTTCTCGTTTCTCCCTCGAAAATCCGTGGAATAATTATGTTTCACGGCAACGAAATTGTCATGCAGCCCGCCTATCGGCGCGGTGAGGGGCAATTGAGTTCTCGCGTGGGAGAAAAATTGTGTTCCATCGTAGCGACAGATTGCTGCTGAGACCCATCTGGCCAGAAGATTGGCAAGGCGTGCTTTCGGGCATTGCCGATGAAGGTGTCGTGCGAAATCTAGCCAGCGCCCCGTGGCCCTATGCCGCCGAGGATGCGCGCAAGTTCGTGACGCTCCCGATTGATCCGATGTTCCCGCGTTTCTTGATTACTCGCGCCCGCGACGCAGAGGTTGTCGGTTGCATCGGCATTGATGCGATGAATGACGATGCCGGTACGGTTGAGCTCGGATACTGGATCGCCCGCCCATATTGGGGACAAGGTTTTGCGACCGAAGCAGGCAGCGCGGCGATCAATGTCGCCCGCGCGCTTGGCCATCAAAGGCTGTTCGCCTCGCACTTTCTCGATAACCCGGCATCGGGCGCGGTTCTCCGTAAACTTGGTTTCCAAGCCACTGGGCGCGTGGTCGAACGGCATTCGTGTGGTCGGGGCGAAATGGCGCAGACGGCTGAATATGAACTGTCGTTTGTCGGCGCAGCAGGATTGGATTCGCCTGTCGCGGCATGATCCAGAACCGGGTTGAAATTCACAGAGCCCCGGCGCCGAATGCCGTGGCTGGGGCTCTTGATTCAACATCAGGTTTGCTTGTCCATCGCGGCGGTTTTCACTAGGGACATTGGGTAATGACAGTCCGTAAGAGATTAACGCCTGAGGAATCCCGCAAATCCGCCCTAGTGGCCGCGCGCGCACTCCTGATTGAAACAGGCCCGCAATCGGTCACGCTTAAGGCAGTGGCCTCGCGTATTGGGCGCACGCACGCCAATTTGTTGCACCATTTCGGCTCCGCATCGGGCTTGCAAAAAGCGCTGGCTGAACATCTCGCCAAAACCGTGTGCGAAACCATTATCGAGGCGGTTCACGCAAGCCGCGCTGGACTTGGGTCGGCGCGTGAGGTTGTGGATCTCGCATTTGACGCGTTCGACCGAGAGGGCGCAGGCGCGCTCACCAGTTGGATGCTGCTGACGGGTAACGAAGACGCGTTAAACCCGATTATCAGCACCATTCATGAGCTGGTCGATGAAATTGCCCCGGGCGAAGCTGATCATTCGGATGACGAGATGCATGTCCATAAAGACACGCTTAGCCTCGTGCTGCTTGCATTGGGTGATGCACTGATCGGCGGCGCGTTGGCGAAATCGCTGGGCCTACCGCGGGACACAGCGCGCGAGCGGGCAGCGGCAAACCTCGAAGCGTCAATGGCGCAGCACTACCAGCGTTAGTCCGCGAGCCCCGCTGCTTGCCAATCGGGCAGGTTCGCTGGTTCAAGGTCAGCCACGCGCAAGTGGTCGACTGCTAAACCAAGCTCCGGATATGAGGCCTTGCGCCGCTTTTCCTCAGATTGCGCGAGGGGCACGACCACGAGCCGCCGGTTCACCTTTTGCCGCCAGTTCATCCGAGCTGTGTTTTCCTGGCCAATGTAACACCCTTTTTCAAAGCTGACGCCGTTCAGTTCAACCGCGTTAGTTTCAAGCCACAGGATGTCGCCCAATTCTGCGCGACCTTCTGGCACGCCAAGCGATAGGCGGTGGGCGAGATAGATGTCATCGGCAGGGCCTGCGTCCCCCGCAGCGGCGATACCGCGAAAACCGAGTGCGCCTATGCGGGGATCGGCTGCGCTGCCTTCGAATTCGTCCGCGCTCCAGAACACGCCAAGCGTTTCGTCGCGGGCAATGTCAATCTTGCGGCGCAAGCGATAAAGCGAAAGCCGTTTGGCGAGATCATCTGCCACATCCCCTTCGCATTCGAGCCGCAACGCACCGTCGCCGCCATCCCATACGAAAAAGTCGAACATTGCCTTGCCTTGGGCGGATAGCAGAGCGGCATAGACGGGCAGGTCGCCGCTTACGTCGTTGGTGACGAGACCTTGCAAAAATCCGCGTACGTCCTCGCCGACTTCGGTTGGAGCAAGGCGGATAATTGCGCGGTTGGAAAGGGGGCTTGCGGTCATATTCTTATCCGATTGGTTATGGCGCGGGCGAGGCGATTGCCAAGATCCGGCCCTTGTTCGGGATAGAGATAGGGTTCGATCAGCTCGGCTTCCATAACCATCAACGCGCCATCTTCTGCGCGCAGCATATCGATCCGTGCGTAAAGCGGCGGGGGGAAGGGCAAAGTCGCGATGATTGCTGTGGCAGACGCGGCTTCGTCCTCGCTTGGCTCATGAATGCTTTCTGTGCCGCCATAGAGCGACTGAATGCGGTAATCGCCCTTGGCCGGGAGTTTGCGCAGGACATGGCTGAGCTCGCCATCGATAAAGATAAAGCTCAGCTCGCCTTCTTCGGCAATCGCGGGAAGAAAGGGTTGCAGCATGGCCGGATGACCGAAAACCCAATCATCATCAGGGAGAGATCCGCGCGAGATAAGCTCCTGTCCTAAAGCGCCCGCACCGATCTGGCGTTTCACCACGATCCTGTCAGTGCCGAATGCATCCATAGCGGCCAATGCACCCTTTGCTGTTACCGACTCGCGCCACATGGTCGGAATGGTGCGCGCGCCAGCGTCGCCGAGTTCGCGCAGATACGTCTTGGTCGCATTCCAGCGAACGACATCAGGCGAATTGCAGACGGTAATGCCTCGCGCGGCCAGAGTGTCCAACTTTGCGACGAAGGCGTCCGGCTTGTCCTGATAGTTCCATGACGTGCCGAGCATTGCCAATGCGATGCCGTCAAACGCCTCGATTGGGGCCTCCCAATCGATGACGCACAGCTCAAAACCTTGCTTTGTGAACGCAGGTTCGAGCCCGGCAATCATCAGGTCGTGTTCAAATGCATCGCCGCGTCGTTCGCCCGGGCTTCCATTAGCGATGGGCACAGTCGTTTCGCAGGCAAGAAATCCGATTTTGATCATGCATTGCGCTGTATGAGTGCGCGGCGGGACTGGAAAGACATTCTTCGCCAGACTAAGGCTTGGGCATGACTGATACGCTCACAATCCGACGCCCTGATGACTGGCACCTGCATTTCCGTGACGGTGACATTATGCGCGGCGTTGTGCCGTACACGGCGCGGCAGTTTGCGCGGGCTATTGTGATGCCTAATCTGACGCCGCCGGTTACCACAGCCGCGCTAGCAGCCGAGTACCGCGACCGGATCAACGAGGCCGTGCCACAGGGTGTCAAATTTACGCCGCTGATGACGTGTTACCTCACCGATACGACCGATCCCGATGATCTGGCGCGCGGTTTTGCCGATGGCGTGTTCACCGCGGCTAAGCTCTACCCCGCCAATGCGACTACCAATTCGGCTCACGGGGTCAGCGACGTTGCAAAGCTATATCCGGTGTTGAAGCAGATGGAGACGGACGGAATCGTTTTGTGCATCCACGGCGAGGTTACCGATCACGACATTGACGTGTTTGACCGTGAGGCGGAGTTTATTGAGCGGTATATGCGCTCGATTGTCCGCGACTTTCCGCAACTTAAAATCATCTTTGAGCACATCACCACAGCTGACGCAGTGAAATTTGTGGAGCAGTCCAGCCCCAATATCGCCGCGACGATCACGCCGCAGCATCTCCATATCAATCGCAACGCTATGCTGGTCGGCGGGATTCAGCCGCACAATTATTGTCTGCCGGTGGCAAAGCGCGAATTGCATCGGCTCGCTCTGCGCAAAGCGGCAACGTCGGGTTCGCCTAAGTTCTTTCTTGGCACAGACAGCGCGCCGCACCTTCGCGGGGACAAGGAAAACGATTGCGGATGCGCGGGCATTTTTGGCGCGCCTTACGCGCTCGAAAGCTATTGCACGGTCTTTGATGAAGAGGACGCGTTGGAGCATTTTGAAGCGTTCGCCTCGCTTAACGGTCCGGCGTTTTACGGCCTGCCTGCAAACGAAGAGACGATCACGCTGGACCGCGCGGAAGTTGCCGTGCCCGAGGAGCTGGACCTCGCCGGACAAACCATCGTGCCGTGGCACGGCGGACAAACGATCGGCTGGCGGATCGCCGGTTAGGCGCGCGTTTCCGCCGCAGCTTTTGCTTTGCGGCTGCTTGCCCATAGATCGAACATAAAGATCGCGACTGCTGTCCAGATTAGCAGGAAACTGCCGAGTTGAACCGGGCGGAGTTCCTCACCGAAAACGGTCAGACCCAGCAGGAATACAATCGTCGGAGCGAGATATTGGATAAAGCCGAGCGTTGAGTAGTTCATCCGCTTGGCAGCAATCGCGAACAGCAAGAGCGGCACGGCAGTGACGACGCCGGAAAACACAATCGCGGCGCTCAAAAACCAATCATCGCCAAAGGCGGAACCGGAGGGCGCTTGCGCATACCACCATGCGATACCGGCGGCCGGCAGGAGTAAAATTGCGCTTTCTATGGTCAATCCGGGCAATGAGCCGACATTAACTTGTTTTCGGACAATGCCATACAGCCCAAAGCTGCAAGCGAGGCTTAAGCTGATCCAAAGTGTGGTGAGCGCGCCAGCCGCCAATAGGGCAACTGCGGTGAGGGCGATAGCGACGGCCAGCCACTGCCATTTGGACAATTTCTCTCCCAGCAAAAGCGTGCCGAGCAACACGTTTAGAAGCGGGTTGAGGTAATATCCAAGGCTGGCGGCGTAGACCTGATTTTGCATGATCGCCCAGATATAGACGAACCAGTTGATCGCGATCAGCACGGCGCTGGCAAACAAGGCGAGCAACGTCCGGCGGTTGGTCAACGCTGCTTTGAGAGCTGGAAATTGTTTCCGCAGCGCGACGATCATCAGGCAAAACGGCAGAGTCCAGATGATGCGCCAGCCGACAAATTCAAAAGGCGGCACGCTGGTCACCAATAACAGGTAAAGCGGCAGGAAGCCCCAGATCAGATAGGCCGCGAGCGCCGCTGGCAGGCCGGATGGCTGATCGTCGCTGTTTGCGGGTGAAGGTGGGGGTGTCGCCATGGAGCACGGCCCGTAGGGCGCACGCCGAATGAGCGCAAGTTATTGGGGCTACACCGGCCTGTTTACATCGTGTTGCATGACTGAATGGCGGCTTTCATGCCCGATTGCAGGTCATTCATGTTCATTCACTTATACATGAACACATCAATCGAGGGGCGCGGGGCCATCCCACCAATGCTGCGCGCTTTCTCATCCTCTCTTGGGCCAACCCACCAATGGCCCGGGCGCGGTATCCACCACCGCGGAAGACGCTCTCAAGCTTTCGGGCCTGGGGGCGTTTTCATTTTTGGGCTCGGAATAGCGAATATTAACCTTGTCACGGCATGAGGGGGCAATGTTCACGCCATCCCTCCGTATTGCATTGTTCGCTGTGCCGGCCGCGCTGGCTTTGACGGCGTGTGGTACTGACACTGCACCTGAAGACGTGATCGGCGTAGCCGCGACCGATCCTCTAATGGCGAGGGCGCTAAACGATCCGCTGATGGTCGACCCTGATCTTGCCTATCGTAATGAAGCAAATGCGGCGCTTACGGTGCGGTATGACCATCCATTGCCTCCTCTTGTGGCGACCAGTGAATTGGCCAATCAGGCACGCGAAGCGGCACGGGTCGAATTGCTTGAAGACGGGCCGATACCCGATCTTCCCTTTGCATCAGGAGGCGACGCGTCGGCCGATCTCGCAACGCTGACAAAGGCCGATGCGATGCTCACCGCCGCCGGAGGGGCTGCGGAATGTGCAGGCGCGCTGGAAGCCGGACTAAAGTGGTCGGTTGATATGCCGGGGCCATCGAAAATTATGCCCCATGGATTGGTGCGGCAAGCCGCCGGCGTGTCGAACGGTGTCTGCGATGCGCGGATCGTGCGCTATCTGACGCCGGTCGATATCGAAGATGCGCTGGGATACCACTTTGCCCTCGCGGATCGTGCACGGCTGCGTCCGGTCCGATTTGAAACGCCAGAGCAAGCTGTTGTCGGAGATGGCCGAAATGAGCAGTTGGTCGTGCATGTGCGCGAAGGGACAGGCGGGATGACCGCTGTCGATCTGATTTACTGGGCCAAATAGACCGAGCTATTTCACATCGGGTTCTTTGACACCGACGGCGATATTCGCGCGCGGTTGGTCCAACTCGTTACTGGCGACCGGATAGGCGCAGTAATCGGCAGCATAGAATGCCGCTGGCCGATGATTTCCTGATAGCCCGATGCCGCCAAATGGCGCCGAAGATGATGCGCCGTTGGTGGGACGGTTCCAATTGATGATCCCTGCGCGGACATTGGCCCAGAAACGGGCGTAATCTTCTGGCGATCCACCGATGAGCGACGCTGACAAGCCGAACCGTGTGTTGTTCGCCTCTGCAATAGCTGCATCAAGGTCGGCCACTCGGATAAGCTGCAAAATGGGGCCAAAAAGCTCAATATCGGGGCGATCCGGAATGTCGGTCGTATCGATGATCCCTGGCGTCAAAAATGGTTTGTCGGGATCGGGACGGCGCAAATGTGTGATCGGCTTTCCGCCCGCCGTCACCAGCGCTAAGAAACTGTCGCCCAGCCTATCAGCAGTATCATTGTCGATCACAGGGCCCATGAAGGGCTGCGGATCATCCAATGGATTGCCAACCAGCAGGCTCTTGGTCAGTTTCTTGAGCTCCTCAGTGATCGCATCGACCATGGAATCTACGACGATCAATCGCCGCGCGGCTGTGCAACGCTGGCCTGCCGTGGTGAAGGCACTCTGCACGATCAATGCGGCGGCATCTTTCACCAAAGGCGTATCTGTAATCACAATCGGATTATTGCCGCCCATTTCCAGCGCGACAATTTTTCCCGGATTGGTCGCCAATTTGCGATTGATCGCGATTCCCGCCTGTGATGATCCTGTGAACAAGACCCCGTCAATACCCGGATGCGCGACCAGCGCTTTGCCTTCAGCAGGTCCGCCAATTACAAGCTGAACCACTCCGTCGGGAAAGCCGGCTTTGCGGAAACACTCAGTAAGCGCCGCGCCCACTGCGGGTGTTTTCTCCGATGGTTTGAACAGCACGACATTGCCAGCAATCAGCGCGGGGATCATGTGGCCATTCGGCAGGTGCGCGGGGAAGTTATACGGCCCCAGCACCGCCATGGCGCCGTGCGGCTTATGACGCAAAGCAGCCGTGCCGTTGAGCGCGCTATCAAGCTTTTTCTTACCCGTGCGTTCAGCACATGCGGTTACCGAAATATCGACCTTATTGATGACGGCTTCAACTTCGGTTTTGGCTTCCCACAAAGGCTTCCCGGCTTCGCGGGCGATCAATTCCGCAATGCCGTCTGCTTCGGCGCGGACTTCGTTGGCGAAACGGCGCGCAAGTTCCACTCTGTTGGCAAGCGGGCGGGCAGCCCATTCGGGAAAGGCGCGCCGGGCCGCGCTAACAGCTGAATCGACATCGCCATGCTCGCCGCGCCACAATTCATCGCCGGTGGCAGGATCGTAGGAAATCAGCGTCGTTTCAGTCACTCTAGGAATCTTTCCCCATGTGTTTGACCCAATCATCGGCCCATCGCACGTTTGTGAGATCAGGTAACGGCGGTTTACACCTATGAAAAGGGCAACACCCGATTTTACAACCGCATTGAGTGCGACAATTGGCTCCGATTTGGCGGCAATCGAGTGTTTTATGCGTGGCCAGAAGGTTTCGGCGGTTCGCCGTGTGCCTGTCCCATGCGGCGTAACCGTGCGACTTTGGATTGAAGCGGCCCCCAATCATCATCGTCGGCAATGGCTGACCAGATGGCCTCGACCTCTTCGATCAACATGCTTTGCGGTGCTTCGTCGGACCAATATTCGTGGGAGCTATCGGTTGGTTTGTAGCCGGAAAGGGCCTCGGCCAATTCGCCTGCCGGATCACCTCGTCCCCCGCGGTGGGCGAAGAAGAATGCATCTGGTCCGATTTTGCTATCCCGCATCGCCTGTTCGCACGCGCCAACCAATGCTGTGTCGGTATCGCTGCCGCGCGGCTCAACGCCCAAACGCCAGCACCACCGCCGCGCGATCGCCGCCATGTAAAGCTCTCCAAAACGGTTCATCGCCGCAACCAACGGCTCGCTATCGGCAAGCAAGCGCAGCGCCACGGCGAGCTGGCCGCAATTCCAATGCAGTGCCTCAGGCTGGCGGCCAAAGGCGTAAAGCCCGCTATGGTCGAAATAAGCAGCGGTAAATCCGGGGTCCCATGTCGGCAGCCAGCGCCATGGGCCGTAGTCGAAGCTTTCACCGGTGATGTTCATATTATCGGTGTTGAGCACCCCGTGAACAAAGCCTGCGGCCATATAGCTGGCGGCGAGATCGGCCATCCGCTCGACCACCTGATGCAGCAATATAACGGCTGGTTCATCGCGTCCCGGTGCATCGTCAGGGGGCATCGGGCCGGGAAAATGTGAGAGGCAATAGGACACCAGCGCCTCCATTTGCTCCGTCTCCTCATGCGCCAGAAGCCGCTGGAATGTGCCGATTCGGATATGCGAATGGCTAAGGCGCACCATCACGGCAGATCGTGCGGGAGAGGGTTCATCCTCGCGGTGCAGTTTCTCGCCGGTTTCGATGATAGAGAATGTTTTGGACGTGTTTGCGCCGAGCGCCTCTAGCATTTCTGTCGCCAGAATTTCGCGAACTCCGCCTTTCAGCGTCAGCCGTCCATCGCCCATCCTGCTAAAGGGTGTTTGGCCAGAGCCTTTCGTGCCCAAATCCATCAGCCTGCCATTGCCGTCGCGCATTTGCGCGAACAGAAAGCCGCGCCCGTCGCCGATTTCAGGGTTATATACGCGGAACTGATGGCCGTGATATTTCAACGCGAGCGGTTGAGGTAGATTGCCATCCAGCGGTTTGAACCGCCCGAAATGCTTCGCCCATGTCTCATCGTCCAGATGATCTAGACCGACGCTGGCCGCCCAGCGATCATTGCGGAAACGCACAGCGGTTTGCGGGAAATCAGCAGCGTCCACCGGAGAGGCTATCCAATCGGACAGCTCAGCAATGGCAGGGTCGGCGCGATATTCGGAAGGTTGCGGTTCGGAGCGCATATCGCGATAGTGGGGGCAAGGGCACGCGGGCGCAAGCGCGCAGGCCAGACTAATTTCGCAAAGGACATGCGCCGGACATGGCATCGCACTACGAAGATCGCTTTTGGACGAGCGAGGACGGGCTCAATCTGCATTACCGCGACTATGCGGGGCCGGACGGATATCACGGGCCGCCTGTCCTCTGCATGCACGGCCTAACTCGCAATGCGCGCGATTTCGCCGACCTTGCAGAGCATCTGTGCGAAACGCGCCGTGTGATCGTGCCTGAAATGCGCGGACGCGGCATGAGCGATTATGCGCCTTCGTGGGAAACCTACAATCCGATGCAATATGTTGGTGACGTAGAGAGATTGCTCGCGGAACAGGGGATCGAGCAATTCATATCTGTTGGCACGTCCATGGGCGGGCTGATGACGATGCTGATGGCGGCGGCAAAGCCGGGACGGATCGCCGCGCTGGTGATGAACGATATCGGGCCGGAAATTGACCCATCGGGTATTGAGCGGATTGGCACCTATGTGGGGCAGGGGGGCAGCTACCCCACTTGGATACACGCAGCGCGATCGCTGGGCGATGTCCATGGCAATTCGTTCCCTGACTATACTCTTGATAAGTGGCTCGAAATGGCGAAACGCACGTTAGTCGTCAGCCAGAATGGCCGGATCAGCTATGATTACGACATGGCCATTGCTGAACCGTTCAAGCAGGCAGGCAATGCCGCGCCACCGAACCTTTGGCTTGCCTATGAGGCGCTCAAAAATGTGCCCATGGTGCTGGTGCGCGGCAAACTTTCCGATTTGCTGACCCCGGAAACGGTGGCTCAGATGGGAGCGCGCAATCCGGCGATGACGACGGTGACGGTGCCGCGTGTGGGCCATGCGCCGACGCTGGACGAGCCGGAAGCCCGCGCGGCGATTGATGCATTGCTGGCGGGTGTCTGATGGCGGAACCCGCAAAAATTCTGCACTGCCATTCGACATTTTCGGCGGGCGGCAAAGAGGTGCGCTGCGCCAAATTGATCAACGAATTTGGCAAAGGTCTGACGCACCATATCGTTTCTGCAATGCCAGAACAGATGGGTGCAAGATCGCTGATCGACCGTACCCGCGCGCTGGTCGGCTATCCTGATAATTTTCCATCGCTTACCGGTCGTCCGACACCGGGCCGCCTTGTCGCAATCGCGCAGGCTCTGAAGGCATATGACCTCATTCTAACCTACAATTGGGGCGCGATGGATGTGGTGATGGCCCACACCGTGTTCGCGCAGCAATTCGATCTGCCCCCGCTAATCCATCACGAAGATGGCTTTAACGAGGATGAGGCGCATCAGTTGAAATTCTCGCGCAATTGGTATCGCCGGATTGCATTGGGCCGCGCGCATTCTCTGATCGTACCGAGTGACACGCTGGAAAAGATCGCGCTCAACGCTTGGAAACAGCCGCGCGACCGGATTGTGCGCATTCCCAACGGCATCGACACCAAAGCTTTTGCTCGCAAGCCCGATCCGAAAAAGCTGCGCCTTGTAAAGCGCGAGGGTGAGCAATGGGTCGGCACGCTTGCTGGCCTGCGCGTGGTGAAGCAATTGCCCATGCTGGTCGAAGCGGTCGCCAATCTGCCGGAGAACTGGCATTTGGTAATTCTGGGCGAGGGGCCGGAGCGCGATGCGATCCAAGAAGCCGCGGTTCGCGCAGATATCAGCCACCGCGTGCATTTGCCCGGTGCAATCGAAGATCCGTCTGCTGTGATCGGCATGTTCGATATTTTCGCGCTTTCGTCCAAATCCGAACAATTCCCGCTTTCCGTGGTTGAAGCGATGGCGGCTGGTCTGCCTGTCGCTGCGCCCGATGTGGGTGATGTGAAAAGCATCGTGTCAAAGGAAAACCGCCCTTACATCTCCGTGCGCGATGATGCGCACGCGCTTTGGTCAATGCTCGCAGATCTTGTCGAAGCCCCTGAATTGCGAGCGGAAATCGGCAAAGCAAACCGCGCAAAGGCGCGTGAATTGTTCGACGTATCGCGGATGGTTGCGCGTTACAGCGACCTCTATTCGGCAGCGCTAAATGGCAAATGGAGCGGCGTGAAATAGGGCCGCACCAAACGCGCTTCACCCGTCATTCAAGTTTGCGTGGGCAATTTTGGATGAATTGAGACGGGGAGAGCAAAGCCCCGCAAGCGAGCGCGGCATTGCGGAAGATCGCAGGCCCGCCTAAAGACGCGCAAACACTGAAATGGCATGAGGAATAGAGCCCCGTGGCGCTCAAACCGACCGGTTCGAATAAAACACCGTCAGTCACTGTCGAAGATACCACCCCTGAGGATGAAATCCTCATGCGGGAAATCGATGATGCAGTGCGTCAGGACGATGCAACGCAATTTTTCCAGAAATACGGCGTTATGTTGGGCAGCGCACTCGCGCTCGTCCTCACCGCGTTCGGCGGATATCTGGTTTGGGACAATTACCGCGAAAGCGGGATGGAGGCTCAATCCGAAACGCTGGTCAAGGCGCTAGACCAATCCGAGGCTGGTGATTTTGCCGCGATTGATGAAACCGTTGCTGATCTGACAACGTCGGACAATGACGCTGCACGCACTTCGGCGCGTTTCATGCAGGCCGCTGCGGCGTTGCAACAGGATGATACGGCTAAGGCGGTCGAGCTATACGGCGCGATTGCCAGTGATGAGAACGCGCCATCGGCGCTGCGCGATCTTGCCCGTGTGCGCGAAGTTGCAACCAATTTTGACGACCGCGAGCCTGCGGATATCATTGCGAAGCTGAAAGACCTCGCCGTGCCCGGCAATGCATTTTTCGGTAGCGCGGGCGAACTGACCGCGATTGCACATCTCGAAGCGGGCAACCGCGATGCAGCAGGCGCGCTGTTTGGCCAAATCGCGAAAGACGAAGAACAGCCCGAAACTCTGCGTTCGCGCGCTCGCCAAATGGCGGGCCTGCTGGGCGTGGACGCGGTAGAAGATGTGGATGCGCTGCTTGAGGATCAAGGGATCGATCCGGAAGCCGGCCTTGCCCCGCAAGGGCAGCCATAACCGTAATCAGTCGCCGTAACTGGCGCATTTGAATTCTTGCTTGGACGGACACATGATGAAACTGCAATCCTCAATTCGCAACGCTTTGGTCGCAGGCGCTATGGCCGCTGTTTTGACCGGCTGTGCGGGCGACAAGAGAACGACGCCTACGGTTGGCGAGCGTATGCCGATCCTCTCGCGCATCGAAAGCGGTGCGGTGGTCGATCCGGCACTTGCGGGTGTGAGCGTTGTTCTTCCCCCGGCGCAGGCTAATGCCGAATGGGCGCAGGTCGGCGGATCGGCGAGCAAGTCTTACGGTCACCTTGCATTGGGCGAAAACCCTGTTCGCGCCTGGTCGGCCAGCGTCGCAGGCTCATCAAATCGTGTCCGTTTGGCAGCAGCGCCCGTCATTGGCGCTGGCAAAGTTTTTGCGGTTGGTTCTGACGGCACGATCCACGCGTTCGACAAAGACACCGGTGCGACCGTCTGGCGTTCCGATGCGGTGATGGAAGACGACATGCGCCCATCCGCATTTGGCGGCGGGGTCAGTTTCGACAATGGCCGTCTATATGCAACCAATGGTGCAGGCGAAGTCAAAGCGTTGGTCGCGGAAACGGGCGAGCAAATTTGGAAAGTCCAGCCCGCTGGCCCGCTGCGCGGATCGCCGACAATCGCGTTTGGCCAGATTTTTGTCATGACGCAGGACAATCAGATCATCTCGCTAAGCGCGGCTGATGGTTCGCAGATTTGGGACGAATCCGGCTCCACTGCGCAATCCGGCGTGTTCGGCGTTGCGGCTCCTGCTGCTGGCCAAGGCACAGTGATCGCAGGCTATTCCAGCGGCGAATTGAACGCGTATCGTTATGAAAATGGCCGCACGCTGTGGGCTGACGCCTTGGCGCGGACAAATATCTCAACACAAGTTGGCTCGCTCACCGATATTGACGCCGATCCAATCATCGATTCTGGCCGGGTCTATGCGCTGGGTCAGGGTGGGCGTATGGCGGCTTACGAGCTTGTTACTGGTCAGCGTATCTGGGAACTGAACCTTGCGGGCATCTCCACCCCGGCGATTGCGGGCGAATGGATTTTCACGCTGACAGATGATGCGCGTCTTCTCGCGATTGCCCGGTCGAGCGGCCGCGTCCGCTGGATCACTCAGATGCAGCCATATCGCAACGTTGAAAAGAAGAAGGACCCGATCTTCTGGACTGGCCCCGTGCTCGCCGGAAATCACCTGTGGGTGGCGAGTTCGCGCGGCGAAGTGTGGAAGATCAGCGCGGGCGAAGGCTCCTCACAGCTTTTCGCTGA
Source organism: uncultured Erythrobacter sp. (assembly GCF_947497915.1). Lineage (GTDB taxonomy): Bacteria > Pseudomonadota > Alphaproteobacteria > Sphingomonadales > Sphingomonadaceae > Erythrobacter. Next base: position 729,370 of record NZ_CANMIJ010000001.1, read on the forward strand.
GATCGACAGTCCTGTCAGCCTGCCTCCGGTGGTAGCCGATGGTAAGCTCTTCATCCTCGACGACAACGGAACAATCCACGCCTGGCGTTGATTTTGGCAGGATAGGGCGGATGGCAGAGGTTTAACCTCTCAGCGTCGCCTGTACCGCCTTTGGACGCGGCTGGATTGCAACCGGCCTGTTAACCCTTTTGCGCTATGGCCAAGTGGTCATGAGCGCGGAAACTCCAATCCCTGCGGTCGCAACCAAAAGCGAGCCGCCCGAAAGCGACGTATCGGCGGGCGTAGGCCTTGCCGGATTGCTTGGCTTGGTCGGCTGGATTGCATTCTGCCGCGCCTTTCCGCTTATCTCTGAGACATTCGGCTTTTCAGGCGAGTTTTCACCCGAACGCGGTGTTCTTTCAGGCCCGTACTCGGCGTTGGCGGCGCTGCTGTTTGTCGCTGGGCCGATGGCTGTCTGGTCAATTCTGGTCGACAAAGTGCATTTGCGCCCATCCACTGGGATCAACTGGTCGCTCAAACGTAGCATCGCCGATGTCATTCCGGTGTCGAGCGTGAAAATCATGGGCATCTGGGCGACTTATGCCGTGCTCGCCGGCCTGTACGGTTTGGGGCGGTGGTATTGGGACGGATCGTATCTGTTCGCGATGGAAGTGTTATCAGCCGCGGTGATCCCGATTGTCGTGCTCGCAGTGCCATATATCGTCTGGATCGACCGGTTCATGATCAATCCCAAAGACGCGAGCTGGCATTTTGGCGCCATGATTTTCGGGCGTGATGAATGGGACAGCGAGCAGGTAAAAAAACACTGGCGTGCGTGGCTGATCAAAGGTTTCTTCGGCGCATTTATGATCTCGATCCTGCCAGGCGGCTTCGCCTTTGTGGTCGAGGCTGATCCTTCAGTCGTTTTCAGCAATCCGGTGGAGATCGCTGGTCTCATGATCACCGTGCTTTTCATGATCGATGTGATGATCGGAACGGTCGGCTATCTCTTCACCTTGCGCCCGCTGGATGCGCATATCCGATCGGGCAATCCGTTTCTGGGCGGCTGGATCGCGGCGCTGATCTGTTACCCGCCATTCGTGTGGGGCATTATCGGCAATAACAGCCAGATTATCGGCTATGAAAACGGCACTGCGAAATGGGATTACTGGATGGCTGACAGCGAAATGCTGCTGCTATTCTGGGGCGCATGGCTGGTCGTGCTGACGGCGATCTATGCGTGGGCCACGGTTGCATTCGGCATCCGTTTTTCAAACCTGACATATCGCGGTGTTTTGACCAACGGCCCGTATCGCTACACGCGCCATCCCGCTTATCTGTCGAAGAACCTGTATTGGTGGTGTCTGCACTTGCCATTTCTGGTCACCAGCGGATCGCCCGCAGAGGCCATTCGCAACTGCTTTTTCCTGCTGATCGTGAACGCTATTTATTACTGGCGCGCGCGGACAGAAGAGGCCCATATGCTCGCCGAAGACTCGAAATACCGCGAGTATTATGACTGGATGGAATATAACGGAATAATCACCGCGCCTCTCGCACGGGCAAAGCGCCGCTTGCTTGGCCGGAACGGCGAACGGGGCGGGCCAGCCGAAGAGGCCGCGCCCGAACCCGCTGAATAGCCTTACCGGATAAATGGATCGGCAAACCTCACATCACCCGAGAGTGTTTCGTCGGTGAGCGTTTCCATAAAATCGACCAGCGCGACGCGGTCATCTTCCGATAGGTTGAGCTGACGCGGCACTCCGTTTTGTTGCAGCCGGTTATCGAGCGCAGGGCCGGCCTGAACCCCATCGCTGTAATGATCGACGACTTGCCGCAATGTGGTGAAGCGGCCGTCATGCATGAAGAAGGTCGATTGGCCGACATTCTTGAGCGAGGGCGATTTGAAAATCACCGTTTCACTCGCATCAAGGCCGTTGGAGCGGCTGTTTGCATTCAGCGCATAAGTAGGAGGTTGATGGCAGGCCACGCAGCCCGCGCCGCCATTGTTGACGCCCGTCATAAATAGCGCGCGCCCTTGCTGTTCGCTCGCGCTGAAACCCGGCAATGCCTGATTGAGCGCGCGGCCCGGCGCACCGATTGTGAACACTTGGGCATAGGCCCGGTCCCAGCGGCTGTCCGAAGAGATCATCGCGCGTTGAAACTGCGCCAGCGAACGTTCGATGCGGGCTTCTGTAATCGCCGTATCGCCGAACACGAATTCGAATAATGCAGGGTAGTATTCCAGCCCCTCCATCTTGGTGATCAAAGCTGCCAAGCCGCCATTGTTCGACCAGCCCATTTCTGACGCGTCGAGCAACGGCTGTGTTGCTTGATCCTCTACGCTATCAGCGCGGCGATCCCAGAATGTATCCCCGGGTGCGTAGTAACGGATATTGCCAATCCGCATCGCATGGGCACTGGTTTGCGCTCCTTGGAAACCGGTCGACAGGCGTTCATCATCATCAAAGCCGATGCTTTGCTGGTGGCAGGTTGCGCAGCTAGTCGTGTCATTTACGCTTAGGGACGTGTCGTAGAACAACACGCGGCCCAATGTCGCAATCGGGTCTGTAACGGGATCATTCGCAGGCGTGTTGTCGATATCATCGACAGTGTTGTCATAATAGGCTGGCAGGGCCGGTGCTGCGTAATTGTCGAGGCTGGCAAGGTCGAGCCTGAGGAACTGCTGCACTACGGCATTCGCTTGAACCGCAGGATCAACAGGCGTCGGTGTGGGAGTAGGTGTTGCCGTCGCAGTCGCTGTCGTCGGGGCGGTGCTGCCTTCACCGCAAGCGGCAAGTGTTGTCATCATGGTCAGCGCAAGTGCGGTTGATCCGGCGCGCCCATTCAGCCTGATTGTCACGTAAGTCCCTCCATATCCGTTTCGGATACGGACAAAAGACATGGTCAGCGTGTCGCTCAGATTAACGAAGGGTCAGAAAGGCCAGCGTGCGACAAAGCGATACAATCGGCGGCGTTTCTGACACAAAGCATCCGCCAATATCGCGATCACATCAACGGCGCGCCATCGTCGGATTGGAACTTGAGCACTTCGATGATTTGAACGTCCAGATCGCCGAGTGCTTTTTGGAAAGTGGCCATATGCGGCGTTTGGAAATGCGTGGTCAGCGCGGCCTCATCGACCCATTTTTCAATGATGTGCATGGTGGATGGATCTAGGATGTCGGCCGCGTAAGAGTAGTCCACGCAGCCTTCTTCGGCGCGCGATGCTTCGATCATTGCCGACAGCGCAATGCGGCCTGCATCAAGAGCGCCTTCGCCCAGTTTGGCTTTTCCAACGACGATCAGCATGCCGATTTCTCCCTTAGAACGAGTATTTGTAGACCCGCGAAACGTCACCGTTCCATTCGCCGTGATACGCATCGAGCAGGCGCTGTGCGGGAACTTTGCCTGTGCTGACGATCTCATCGAGCGTTTCGAGATAGCCCGTTTCATTGTCGCCGCTGGCGTTGAGGCGCGCGCGAGAAGCGAGACCTTTATGCGCGATAGCTAGCACTTCGCGGCCCAGATCCTGCATTGTTCCGGTCCCGCCAGGCAGTTTGGTATCAAGACCAAGACGAGGGACTTCGCTGCGTAGCCGCTCGCGTTCCTCCATGCTCCAGTCTTTGACTAGGTTCCACGCTGCATCCAGCGCACCTTGATCATACAGCAGGCCGACCCAGAATGCGGGGAGCGCGCAAATCCGGCTCCACGGCCCGCCATCGGCGCCGCGCATTTCAAGGAAGCTTTTCAGGCGCACTTCGGGAAACGCGGTGGAGAGGTGATCCCACCAATCGCTCGCCGTGGGGCGTTCGCCGGGGAGGACGGACAGCTTGCCGTCCATAAAGTCACGGAAGCTGAGGCCTGCCGCGTCGATATATTTGCCATCGCGAAACACGAAATACATTGGCACATCGAGCATGTATTCGGCCCAGCGTTCATATCCGAAACCGTCTTCGAACACGAATGGCAGCATGCCGGTGCGGTGCGGATCGGTGTCCGACCAGATGTGGCTGCGATACGAAAGGTAGCCGTTCGGCTTGCCCTCGGTGAAGGGCGAGTTTGCAAACAGCGCCGTTGCCAGCGGTTGCAGTGCAAGACCGACACGAAATTTTTTGACCATGTCGGCTTCGGATGAATAATCGAGATTGACCTGAATAGTGCAGGTCCGCAGCATCATATCGAGGCCCAGATTGCCAACCGTGGGCATATGCTTCAGCATGATGCCATAGCGCCCTTTCGGCATAATCGGCAGTTCGGCGCGGGTTTTGTCCGGCCACATGCCAAGACCAAGATAGCCTGCATCGCAGCGTTCGCCGATGGCCTTCACTTGTTCCAGATGGCGCCCGGTTTCCGCGCATGTCTGGTGCAGGTTTTCCAGCGGAGCTCCGGAAAGTTCTAGCTGACCCGCCGGCTCCAAGCTGACTGCGCCGTCTTCGCCTTTCAGAGCGATAACGTTGCCGTTCTCCTCGACCGGCTGCCAGCCATATTCCTGCATCTCGCCAAGGATATCGCGAATGCCGCAGGGTTCGTCATAAGACGGCGCGCGGCGATCTTCGCGTTTGTAGACGAATTTCTCGTGCTCGGTGCCGATGCGCCAGTCGGAAGCAGGCTTCTCCCCGCCGGCCATCGGAGCAATTAGCTGCTCGATACCTTCGATCACAGGCTCTTGGGCGTCGGATGTCTCTCTTGTGCTCATTAGGGAAGGGCACCTTTCTGTCTTATCAGTTGCCCTAGAAAACCGATTTACCCGTGTGAAGGGTAAACTGACTTTGGGCGCACAAAGTCATTCTTCGCCGCCCGCCGGATCGAGCCAGTCTCCGGCTTCAGCCATCCAGACTGAAAGGGCTGCTATAGCGGCGGTTTCGCCGCGCAATATTCGCGGGCCGAGCGAGATGGGTTTTGCCGATGGATGCGCGCGGATCGCCTCGCGTTCACCATCATCAAAGCCGCCCTCGGGCCCGATCAGAATCGCGGCTGGCCCTTCGTGATAGCAGAATGCATCCGCGACCGGTTCGCCGCCCAATTCGTCTGAAAAGAACAATACACGTTCCGTCGGCCAATCGCGCAACACTGCATCGAGCTTTTGCGGCTCGCCAATTTCGGGAAGCGCGGTGCGGGCGCACTGTTCAGCCGCCTCAGTTGTAAGAGTGCGGGCTCGATCAAGGTTGAGCTTATCTGCGACACAGCGGTGCGTGATAACCGGCTGAATACGCGCAGTGCCCAACTCGGTCGCTTTCTCTAGCACCACGTCGAAGCGGTCTTTTTTGAGCAGGGCTGGGCAAAGCCATAGGTCAGGGACGCTTTCACGCTCACGCAAGCGCTCGACCACGGTCACATCAACGCGGCGCTTATCAACTTGCCCGACGCGCGCTGCCCATTCGCCCGTGATGTTGTCGCACAAGATCACGGCATCGCCTTCGCGCACACGCATAACCTTACCCAGATAGTGCGCGTGCCCGCCATCAAGCGCGATAATGCGCCCTTCGGCAAGTTCATCTTCGACGAACAGGCGCGGAGCGCTCCGGGGCGGCCAAGAGGGTGTGGCTGGCATGGGCTTTCCCCTAGGCGCGGCGAGCGCTAGAGAGCAAGCCATGACAGCGAAATTGGCACAATACGGAATTGCAGCGGTGTTTCTGCTGCTGGGCGGATGGGCGCTGTTCGCGCCTGCGAGCGTGATCGAATTGGCGGTGACGCCGGAATATCAGGACAGCGCTTACCTAACGACCTTCACCATGGCGTGTTTCGGTTCTCAGGCGGTGTTGTTTGGCATCATGGCGCTGGTGCTGGAATGGCCTGCGCGCGCGTTCTTGGTTTTTGCAGCGGCGCTGTTGCCGTTCTTCTGGTTCAACTACCACTTTCACTATGTCGAGCCTGTGCTGACATCGATTGGGATGCTCGATTTTGCGGGCAATATCACGATGCTGGTGCTCGCATTGCTTGGCTGGCGCGCGGCAAAGCAGGCTGAGGGTTCGGTGTGACCGAGCAGATTGTCCCTGACACAGAGCATCGCGGGCTTGTCGAACGATTGCCGCAATTGCCGCGCGATCTGGCGCAGCTTGCGCGGTTTGATCGGCCTATTGGCTGGTGGCTGCTGTTTTGGCCGTGCGTCTTTGGCGTGTGGCTGACTGGGGCGGGGTGGCAATTGCCGCTGCTCGGTTGGTTGCTGCTCGGTGCGGTGGCAATGCGCGGAGCGGGCTGCGTCTATAACGATATCGTTGATGCTGACCTCGACAAGAAAGTCGCGCGCACAGCAGCGCGGCCTGTGGCGAGCGGTCGTATTTCCAAAAAACTGGCATGGGGGTGGTTGTTCACCCTCTGCCTCATCGGCCTGATTGTGTTGCTGCAACTCCGGCTGGAGGCGCAGATTGTTGCTCTGGCCAGCCTAGCTATGGTCGCCGCCTATCCGTTTATGAAGCGCATCACGTGGTGGCCGCAGGCGTGGCTGGGCATGGTGTTCAATTGGGGCGTTCTGGTCGGCTGGACGCAATTGCGCTGGGACAATTGGGATGTGCTCACCTGCATCTATGCGGGCTGTATCTGCTGGGTGATAGGCTTCGACACGATTTACGCCTTGCAAGACCGCGAAGATGACGCGCTAGTCGGGATCAAATCCTCCGCGCTGCGCATGGGCGAGAAAGTTCACGCAGGCGTTGGCGGGTTTTATGCCGCGACGATTGGCCTCTGGGGGCTGGGTATCTGGCTATATCGTCCCCAATGGATCGCGCTTGCCGCACTGCTTCCCGTGGCGCTGCACCTGCTGTGGCAGGTCTCCACGCTTGACCCAGAAGACCCTGCGAACCCGCTTGAAAGGTTCCGCTCCAATCGCTGGGCCGGTGCGTTGATGGCGGCGGCTTGCTTCGTGGTTGGCAATGCCTGAGGTGCGGGCCTGATGTGCAACCTATACCGCATGACCAAGGGCAAGGACGAAGTCGCCAAATGGTTTGATGCGGTGGAGGCTTTGGGCGGCGCGAATTTCGGAGAGGAAGTCTATCCGGGCTATCCTGGATTGGTCGCCGCAGACGGTCAGCTAAAGCAGATGACGTGGGGCTTTCCGCTCGTAATGAAGGGGAAGAACGGCAAGCCGTTGAAACCCAAGCCGGTAAACAATTGCCGCACGGATAAGCTCGACAGTTTCTTTTGGCGGCACTCATTCGAGGAACGTCGGTGCTTAATCCCGTTGACCGGCTGGGCCGAAGCGCAGGGAGTGAAAGGCGCAATGACCCGCACTTGGCTGTCGCGGCCGGACGCGGACTTGTTCGCTTGCGCCGGCGTTTGGCGAGAAAGCGAAGAGTTTGGCCTGTGCTATTCCATGGTGATGACAGACAGCGCCGGATCGGCTGCACAAGAAGTGCACAGCCGGATGCCGGTGCTGCTCAGACCGGAAGACTATGCAGGCTGGGTCTCCGGCGCGCTCGATGATGCGCGCGCTCTTTGCACGCCGTGGACTGGCGAGCTGACGATTAGCCGGACAGACCAGCCTTGGGTGAAGGGCAAACCGATCCAGAAAAGCCTTCTATAGGGGCGCGTTTTCTGCCCGGCTTTAGGGCGGGCGGCAAACATCGGTTCGCGCGGCATGATCTCGTTCATGACGCCGCCTTTTCATAGCTGACGATCTCGAACTCGATCCCGTCCCAATCGAAGAAGTAGAACCGTTTTCCCGGCTCGTAATCGTCATGGCCAAAGGGTTTGAGACCCGCTGCGGCGACAACACGCTCTGCTCCGTCAAGATCATCGACGACGAAGGCGATGTGATTGAGCGGTTGCCCCTTTGAATAGTCACCTTTGACATGATCGCCGGTGTAGAGCGCGATGTAGGCTTGGCCGTTTTTCGGTTCGCCGACATGGATCGTGCGCCCGCCCATTTGCGATTCCCCGCGCCAACGCTCTTCCCAACCAAGCATTTGTCTGAGCAGTTGCGCGCTTCGGTCAGGCTGAGTGACGGAGAGGTTCGCATGTTCAAGGGTGCCTTTGGGCATAGCAAAATTCCTTCAAAAGAGCTGATCCGAATCAGCAGACTTGAGCATAGTGCAATCTCAACCTAACTTGAGGTCAAGATATAATTGCGAAGGGCAAGGCCATGACTACCATTTTACGCAAAACCGACCTCATCCCGATTGGGGAGATGGCGCGTCGCACTGGTCTATCGGTATCAGCAATCCGGTTTTACGAGGATAAGAAACTGGTGGAGCCTGTGCGCACCGGCGGTAATCAGCGGCGCTTTCTCCGCTCCGACATCCGCCGCGTCAGCTTTATACGGATCGCTCAGCAGCTTGGCCTGACATTGGGTGAGATCGAGGCGGAGTTCGCCAAATTGCCGCATTGCCGGACACCGACCGCGCGCGATTGGCAGAGCATCAGCAAGGGAATTCGCGCGGTGCTCGACGCAAGGATTGCCGAGCTACAGCGGACACGTGATGCACTCGACGGGTGCATTGGTTGCGGGTGCTTAAGTCTGAAGAAATGCGCGATCTACAATGACAATGATCACTTGGGTGAGAATGGGCCTGGCCCGCAAGCTATTCGGCGGCAGCTAAACGCCGATTAAAACTCCGGCCCGAGTTCCGGATCAAGATCGCGCGGGCGGGCAAAGTGAATCAGCTTTGCGCAGTAGTTTTTTAAATCCGCCCAGCTGTCGATATTGCATTCCAGCACAGCAAAGGTTGCCGTCGGGAATTTTACCGAGGCTTCTTTGAACAGGTCGTTTTCATGCGCGGGTGATACGAGATCGAGCAGCACCTCTTGCAGGCCCGGATTGTGGCCTGAGATGAGCACGGTGTCGGGCTCAATATCGGCCTGAACTGCATGATCCTGCACCGCCTCCAAAATAGTGTCAGACGCCGCCAGATACAGCCGCTTGTCATAGGCGGGCGTAATCTCCGGCAGGCCTTCTTCTAGGGTGGCTGAAACCCGCACGGCTGGACTTGCGATCAGGCTGTCCCACTTGATGCCGTGTTTGCGGATATGTTCGCCGATAAGCTGCGCACCGCGCCGTCCGCGATCATTCAGGCCGCGATCGAAATCGCGCTGGGCAGCATCATCCCAATCGGATTTGGCGTGACGCAACAGTCCGAGGATTTTGGTCACCCGCTTGGCTCTCCGTTTGATAAGTCCCACCGTAACGCCGCGTAACACGCTGTGCGCTATCTACGGTTTGCTACAGCACGATAAGGGATGCTGTGTAAAGCAAATGCGGCAGCCTATTGACGCACCTATCCGGGGCGCCAAAAGGCTGCCGCTTGGCCTGTGCGAGGAGTGCACGGGCCGCTGGGGACTGTGAAATACTTGGGTAAGTGGGGCTTACGCGCTTTCGGGCGCGGTTGTTTCAGCAGGCTTTGCCGGGCGACCAAACATGATCAACGGCTTTGCATTCTTACGGAACTCTTCTTTGTAGCGCGGGTGCTCCGTGCCCATCATCTTGTCCCACCAGGTGAAATAGAACCCGTAATTGTGACCCGAAGAGTGGTGCAGATCGTGATGCGTCGTGGTGCTGATCCAGCTGGTGAGTGGGTTATCAACCCAGCCCGCAGGGAACAGCTCGCTGCCCGCATGCGCCATCACGTTGCGGATGATCTGGTGCCACAGATACAGCAGGATCGCATATCCAGCGTAGGAGATGCCAAGCTGGCTGGTGACCAGCAGGAACAAGGGAACGTACGCCGCCTCCAAAAACGCCTCGGTGCTGGCAAAGCTGTACGCGGTCCACGGCGTTGGCGTGCGCGATTTGTGGTGATGCATATGCGTTGATTTGAACAACATCTTCGTATGCATGCCGCGGTGGAGCCAATAGAAATAGGCATCGTGCGCGACCACCATAACTGCAAACTGCCACGCAATCGTGAGCGGTGCCGGATTATCGAGGTGGAAGTTGATGACGCCCATCTCGCGCCCGATCAGCGTCGCCAGCGTCGTCACCGCGAACACCAGAATAGTGCGACCTGACGATAGAACCTCGCGGCGATAGTCAGCGGCGCTCGCTTTCCTTGCGCGCTGGATGCGGCGATTGCTTGCCCATGTGCTGAATACGAAAAGAAACAGCGTTAGCGCGCCTGCTGCGATCAGATAGCGGCCACCGTCGAAATAGATGACATTCATGAAATGCGAGCCGACCCGGTCAAGGGCGGTGGCAAAATTCACAGTCTGTTCCGGTGCCGTCATGGCGCGTCTCCTAAGCGGTTGATGTCCGCTGTATGAGGCACGCTATCACAAACCTCTCCGCACACCCGCAAAATCCGCATCAATTCCGAAATTGGCTATGCTTTTTCAGTTTTGACTAGGGGCATCGTCCCACACGTCCTCGCTATCGCTGAAGGATAAGCGTCTGAATTCACTTGGCGTTGTGCCTGTTTCGGATCGGAATGCCCGATTGAATGTGGGGAGCGAGTTATACCCGAGATCCATCGCAATCGTTAGGACGGGCAGATCGACGTCATCGGGACTCGCAAGCTTTTCGCGCGCCTCGGCGATGCGGTGGCGGTTCAGGAAGGCGGAGAAATTGCGGTGCCCAAGACGCCGATTGATCAAAGCGCGCAGGCGGTGTTCCGGCGTGTCGAGATGATCCGCCAATCCCGCGATGGTCAGGCCCGGCTCACGGTAAGTCCCATCCGCCATTGCTGTCTTAAGCTTGTCGTGCAGCACTTGTTCGGATGGTGTCAGGTCGAGCGGTTTTGGCAGGTCCTCGGGCGGAGCACCTTGCTCTTCCTTGGTCGGTAAAAGGTCGGGTTCGGTGCGGAATAGGGCGAGCGCAGCAAACAGCATCATGATCAGGATGATCACCGAATTGAGCAGAGAAACGGGCGGCCAGCTGCTGTCAAAGTCGGTCACCATTTCTGCCAGCTCCACGAGCAATATCTGGCCTGCTTGCGCTGCGACAAGCAACGGCAGCCACAGTCGAACGATCCGGCGCTGTTCAACCAGATCATCGTCACGCTCAAACACTCCGACACGAACAAGATCGGCAATCAAGGCAAGCGCAACGACGTGCAACAGGATGAACCCGAACGTTCCGGTTACGGGCACGAAGTTCGAAAGAAACCAGCCCAGTGTCATCACCGCTGCGGCAGTCAGCATGATCCTTTGTTGCGGCTCCCGCTCGAAAAGTCGGCGGCCAAACAACCATATCCAGAACGGGGTTGAAAGTGACACAAGATCGATCAACGGGTCGATCGGATTTTGCGGGGTCATCAACGGGGTCGAGTTCAGCAGGTAACCGATCACACCGATCAGCATCCCGATCAGCGGGAGCCGCATGGATAGCCGCACTTCGCTGGCGACGACCATTGCGATCAGCGTCAGACCGCTGCCTATGGCCAACACGCGCACCAGAAAAATCCAGTTCTCGATCATGGCATCCAATCTGGCGGTTCAAGGTCGGCATTGCCAGCGCTTTGAGCAGGCATGGCCGTGCGTTCGCCGATTTCGCCGTTTTTGATGCGTTCCAAAGCCTCATCGAGAGTGAGGCGGTGAACGGCAGTTCCTTCGGGAAAGGCGCTCAGCAATCGGCTGGGGAACGCGGAGGAAAGCACGACGAAATGGCCGTGATCATCCTTGTTTCGAATGAGCCGTCCAAAAGCCTGCGCCAATCGTGCGCGGATGATCCGGTCATCATATTGCCCGCCTGCGCCGGACGCGGCGCGGCGTGCCTTGTGCAGAATATCGGGGCGGGGCCACGGCACCGCTTCCAAGGCGACACAGCGAAGCGAGCGTCCCGGCACGTCGACCCCGTCACGCAGGGCATCGGTGCCGAGTAAACTGGCGCGCGGATCATCGCGGAAGATATCCACCAGCGTTCCGGTGTCGATAGGATCCACATGCTGCGCATAAATCGGCAGGCCTTCGCGAGCCAAGCGGTCTGCAATGCGGCCATGCACCGCGCGCATCCGGCGGATGGCGGTGAACAGGCCGAGTACGCCGCCCTCGGATGCCTCGATAATGCGCGCATAAGCACCGGCAAGGCCGGGCAGGTCGCCTTTCTTCACGTCGGTGACGATGAGAACTTCGGCGCGTGCGGCATAGTCAAACGGGCTTTGCGCAGCGGATAGCATCGGCTGCGTTTCGACATGCGCCGCGCCGCTTCGGCCAATCGCGCTTTCCCAGGGATCGCCCGCTTGCGAGCCGATCCGGTCTGTCAGCGTAGCACTGGTCAGCATCACCCCGTGCGCAGGCTCAAGCACGACCTTTGCAAACGGCTTCATCGGATCGAGCCAGCGGCGATGGATCGCAACATCAAATTCGCGCGCATCGGAGCGGTCGACGGCGAGCCAATCGACGAATTCGGGATCAGCAGGCCCGCCGAGCCGCGCTAGCAGCGCTTCCCAAGCGGCCAGCAAATCGATCCGCCACGCCAGCGAGTGCCGTGCGCCTTCGATCCGGTTTCGACCTTGCCCGTCAAGCCAGTCCGGCGGGTCGGCCATGATCGCCTCAAGCCGTCCGCCGAGCCGGATGAGCGGGGTTCGGATCGCCGCCAATGCTTCAGCAGCGCCGCCTGCTGCCTCGATCACTTCGCCCGGCAATCCGCCTGCTTCGGTTTCAATGCCATAGCCCGCTTCCTGCCCGCCGCTTTCATCGCGGGCGTAGGTCGCCCCGCGCACCGCGGCGAGCAGAGCTTCGATGGGGCCGGAAGGCTCGCCTTCGACCAAGCGCTGCAGCCAGCCTTCGCCCGGCAATGCCGCGCCTGCCTCGCACGCATCCTCGATGGCTTCGCCGCCTTCATCGTCATAGCTCGCCACATCAGCAAGCCGCGCCGCAAGACCGCGCCTGCGTCCGCGATTTTTACGCTCTGGGCCCATGATCCAGCGGCGAAGCTCGATGGCTTCCTGTCCGGATAAGGTCGCAGCAAAGGTCGAATCCGCTGCTTCGAAAACGTGATGGCCTTCGTCAAAAATCAGCCGGGTGGGGCGCTGAGCATGGTCGCGACCGCGCGCCGCATTGACCATGACGAGCGCATGGTTTGCAATCACCAGATCGGCCTGAGCGCTGTCGCGCGCCGCGCGTTCAATAAAGCACTTTCTGTAATGCGGGCATCCGGCATAGATGCATTCTCCGCGTTGGTCGGTCAGCGCCGCGATGCCGCGTTTGCGAAAGAGTGTGCCGAGCCAACCGGGCAGGTCGCCGCCAATCATATCGCCGTCGCGGGTAAAGGCGGCCCAACGCGCGACCAGCTGCGCAAGGATCGCCGGCCGTCCGGCAAATCCCCCTTGCAGAGCGTCCTCTAAATTGAGCAGGCAAAGGTAATTCTCACGCCCTTTGCGCACCACGACAGGCGGGGTGTTGTCGGGGCGTTTTGCGGGCCAAGCGCGCCTGCTCTCACTGCGCAATTGGCGTTGCAGATTCTTCGTAAAGGTGGACACCCACACTGTGCCGCCAGATGCCGCCGCCCATAAAGACGACGGCGCGAGATAGCCGAGCGTTTTGCCAATGCCCGTGCCAGCCTGTGCCAAAGCGACATGCGGCAATTCACGCTTGTCACGCGGGGCGAAAATACGCGCAGTGTCTTTGGCATAGTTGCGCTGGCCCTCGCGTTTTTCTGATCCTTCTCCGGTAAGGTGGTCCAGCTGTGCGAGGATGTCCTCATCGGGCAATTCAACCTGACGGGGCGATCCGCGCTCTGGCGCTTCCTCCCATTCGGGTAGGGTCGCGAACAGCCATTTCTCGGCTTTCTCCGGCCGGGCGATATGCGGTTTGAGCACCTGTGCCCATGGCCAGCGTAGCCGCTCCATGCTTTGTAAAGTGCTCCACGCGCCTTGCCGTTCAAACCATTCGGGATCTTCGCATGAGGCGATCATCGCGCCCGCCGCGCGCTGCAGAAACGCTGGAACATGCTCGTCGCCGCCGGGCTCTTCCAACTCAAGCGCCTGCGCCAATCCGCGCGGTGTTGGCACGCAGAACCGCGCGGGATGCACAAAGGCGAACAATTCCAGCAGGTCAAGGCCGGATAGATCGGGATAGCCCAATCTGCTCGCCACCAGCGGCGCGTTCAGGATCAGAACCGGCGTGTCAGATGCCGCCATGATCGCATCGCCTTTCGACACCGCCCCCGTCGCACCTGTGGGTGATCGCAGCCAGTTGCCGCCATGATTGGCGTGCAAAGCGGGCAAAGGGACCGGTTCAGAGGAGGGCGATGCGGGGGGATTCACGCCGATACAAATGCGCAAATGCATACCAAAAGTAAACGATTGCACGCCACACTTCCGTGCAGAATTTGGCTGTCTGGGTAGAGGAGAATGAGATGCGATTTGGAATTGGCTTTATCGCCGCGGCTTTGATTGCCGGCGCGCCCGCCGCACTCGCGCAGGACGTAAAAATTTCTCCCGATCAAGCTAACAGCAAGACGCAGGCTGCCGCCGGCACAGTTCAGGCGCATATAAACGCTTATCGCAGCCGCAATTTGACGCAGTTTGTGAACACATTTGCTCCTAATGCGGTCGTCACCATGAACGGCGTGACGTTGGCCAATGGACGTCAGGAAATCCGCGAGCTTTATCGGCTGAATTTCACCGATGCGGCCCCGCAAATCCGCGTCGATCGAAGCGGGATGAACGGCGATAACGTCTATCTGTCGGTCGCCTATGCCTTTGCCGATGGCACCGAGACATGCTGTTCCTATTCTGAATATCAAATCGTTGGCGGTCAGATCACCCGGCTCGACACCCAAGGTTAGCGCATAAAAGGCTCTTTAACCCCTTCAAGCTATTGCGAATGTTCAGGTTTCGGAGGGTTTGATGGGTTTTGGACGCAAAGGCTTGCCTGCGGGTGAAGTTGCCGCACCAATAGCAGCCGGATTTGGCAAAGCACCGAGCGCGGGCGGTGAGCCGCAAATGTCAGACGATGAACTCGCCGCAAAGCGCGAGGCTTTCATCGCCAGTGAACGCGCGCGCAAAGCCGGATTATCGCAGCCAACCACGTTCAATCCGGCGGACACCAAAGGGCCGCGATCCACCACTTTCGATCATTTGCGCAATGATGCGCGTCCGGCTTCTCCGCTCGCGTCGCGGTTTCAGGAAAGCGTGCCTGCATCATCGCCGCGCGCTTCTATTCGCGCTCGTAAGACATCGATGTTTGGCCCGCCGGAGAAACGGCATGTCGGTATCGCCTATCTGTGCTGGTTTGTGCTGGGTCAGGTTTCGCTTCACCGGTTTTACTGCGGCGATACGAAAGGCGCGATTGCGCAAGTTGCGACATTCGGCTTTGCGCTGCTGGCTTTGCTCACAGGCTCGATCATCGGGATGGTTGCCTTCGGAATCTGGGCGCTGTGGATCTTCGCTGATCTGTTCCTGATCCCCGGCATTCTGCGCCGTTTCCAGCGTGAGCATCGCGACATGTCGAGCAGCGTCTTCGCCTGATCTCCAAATGCAAAGAGGGACAGCAAACCGCATTGCTGCGGCGCTGCCCCTCTCCTGCGACCCTTAGGGCAAAGTGCCCTAGGGCTAGCTCGTTAGAACGCCTTTTGCAGGCCGACTGTCATTGTGAAATCGGTTGGCATTTGCGGGCCGTTCAAATCCTGAACCACGGGCAGGCCGCCTTCGAGACCCAGCCGCCAGCCTTTCAGAGAGCCGCCCGTCGCAGCGAAATTTACACCAGCAAAGGCCGTTATCGTTTCGCCGCCTTGGAAATTGGGATTGGCGGTTTGAACCGGGCCAGCAATGGCAGGATCAATTCCGTCAACGCGTCCTACCGTTTCGGCCTGAATGCGGCCTGAAAGCGCGACGCCTTGCGTAAGCGATGCCTGCACCCACGCGGTTGCAAGGGCGCGGTTGCCATAGGAATACCCTTCGTCATTATCGCCAAGACGCACGGCTCCCTTGATCTGCGCGCCCCAGGCAAAGCTGTCATTGCGATCCGAATAGGTGATGCCCGGTTCGAGGTCGAACGTGCCCGATCCGATCTGCATCGGATACGGCGTGCGCACCGTCGGTGTGCCGCCCATCGGGGTGAGAATTTGCGCTTCCTCCGTGATGGTGCCCGTCGGGACCGAGACGCCAGCATTGATGTGCACATTGTCTGTTAAGCCGATAAGCGCGGCGACCTTGGTATCGCCAAGGTCGGCCGTGGTGGTACGAAATTCGCCGAGACGCGTCGTTCCCATGCCGCCTTGGAACGTGATGTGGTCCATTTCTTTAGTCACGTAATTGCCCATCACCATCAGCGTTACCTGATCGGACAGGCCGTACATGATACCCGCCATATGCATGTCCATCCGCATGCTGGTTGGCACGATGTGGAGTGTTGGAGGCTGGCCCGGTGCACCGAAGAAACGGTTTGGTGCAGTCGTCGCGACTGTTTCTGGCGTGACGTCGTCTGTGCCGATCTGAATGCCTGCCATATCCATATGCATCAGGCGGTAGCTGACCATCCATTCGCCTTGCTTGTGGCGGTGATCACCCATGACGCCGATAGGGGCATGGCCCAAAGCGTTCACTTCATATGTATCGCCGTCGTCGTGGCCTTCATCGGCAACAGCAGGTGCAGCGCCGAAAACGGCACCGGTTACAGCGAGCATGCTGCCCGCTTTCAAAAACGTGTTCATTACATTCTCCTAAGATCTGAATTGGGGTGTTCAGACCAGGAGTGGCGGCCCTGTTGCTTCGTAAGCGGGAAAAGGCGGCCGTGTCGCAAGGGCGCGGATCGCCGCGGGCTGCGGCACTTCACGTGTCAAGCTGGCGGCTGCGAAAGAGGCCGCCTCAGGCGGCAGTGTCGGGCCGCAGGCAGAGCAGCACGGATTTGCGCTGTTGCTATCGGAGTGCCCGCCATGCGCGTCTTCTGGGCCAGCTGCTTCATGAGTGTGTTCGTGATCTTCACCGAGGCTGGTGGCTTCCACTCCGACCGTCGCGGCCTGAGCCATATCCAGACAGCACGGCGCGCCAAACACTGTGCGGACAGCGACCGCCATCAGCATCAAGGTCAACAGGAAGGGGCGCGCACTTTGATACATTATTACATTCTCTAGCCCGATAAATGCACGCTGCAAGCCATGGTTCCGCCATGTCATCATTCCTTCGACGAACCGGCGTAGATATCGCCCGAGCTAACGGAAACTGTCCTACACACACCTCGCCGTGTAATTAGGAACCTGATGAGCGTCCTGAGCATTCGGCAATTGAGCTGGATCAGTGTCAAGCACGCCCAGCACAAGCAATTGATTGAGAATAAACGATAAGTGGCTGTAGAATGCGCTTGGCACATCGCCAAAGTGTCAAGCGTATCCTACAATTCTGAAACGCCCGATGCGCCTTCGCGCTTGCAACATCGCCAACCTTCCATAAAAGCCGCCACACTATGACAGACACAACGCTCCAAGACGCTGCTCGCAATTCCAAGGCATGGCCATTTCAGGAGGCTCAACGCCTTGCGAAAAAGTTGCGCAACGGAAAACCCGGCGGTGAGCCTGTTCTGTTTGAGACCGGATATGGCCCATCGGGCCTTCCGCATATCGGCACTTTTCAGGAAGTCCTGCGCACCACGTTTGTCCGCCGCGCCTATGAAGCGCTGACGGGGCAGGCAACGCGTCTTGTCGCGTTCAGCGATGATATGGACGGCCTGCGCAAAGTGCCGGACAATCTGCCCAATCAGGCGATGCTGGCAGAAAACCTTGGCAAGCCATTGTCGCAGATCCCCGATCCGTTTGAGAAGTATGAGAGTTTTGCGCATCACAACAATGCGATGCTGCGCGAGTTTCTTGATCGGTTCGGCTTTGAATATGAATTTGTTGCATCGAGCGACCGCTACAATTCCGGCGCATTTGACGATGCGTTGAAGAATGTCCTCGCGCATAATCAAGATATTCTCGACATCATGCTGCCGACATTACGGGCGGAGCGCGCGGCGACATATTCGCCGATCATGCCGATCAGCCCGACGACCGGCGTTGTGCTGCAAGTGCCCGTTGAAATCGTCGATGCGCAGGCTGGCCTGATCCGTTTCACCGATGAAGACGGAAGCGTGATCGAACAAAGCGCGCTGGGCGGAAAGTCCAAGTTGCAATGGAAGGTCGATTTCGCCATGCGCTGGGTCGCACTGGGCGTCGATTACGAGATGTACGGCAAGGATTTGACCGACACGGGCGTGCAATCGGGCAAGATTGCGCGTGTGCTGGGCGGAAACAAGCCGGAAGGCCTGATTTACGAACTGTTCCTTGACGAAAAAGGTGAGAAAATCTCCAAGTCGAAAGGCAATGGCCTGACGATTGAACAATGGCTGGAATACGGGACGCAGGAGAGCCTCGGCTTTTACATCTTCCCGAACCCGAAAAGCGCAAAGCAGCTTCACACCGGCGTGATCCCGCGCGCGGTTGATGATTACTGGCAATTCCGCGAGCGCCTGTCCGAGCAACCGCTCGACAAGCAATTGGGCAATCCCGTGTGGCATTTGCTGCGGGCGAACGAGACGATGACATCACCCGATGCGCCGGGCGCGGGCGACACTGTGCCGGTGACATTCGGTTTGCTGCTAAACCTAGCGAGCGTGCTGGGCGCGGAAGCGACGGCGGAGAATGTCTCCGAATATCTCACCAGCTATCTGGGTGAGCCTGTCAGCGATCCATCGGTTGACGCGATGATCGATTCAGCTGTTGCCTATACGCGCGACTTTATCGTGCCGACGCTGAACAAGCGTGCGCCTTCGGATAGCGAAGCAGCGGCATTGCGTGCGTTGGATGAGGCACTTGCAAATGCTGCGGATGATGCGGATGCGGAAACCCTGCAAACGGCGGTTTACGAGATCGGCAAACGCGAAGAATTCGGGTTTGAGAACCTGCGTGACTGGTTCCGCGCGCTTTACGAAACACTGCTTGGCAGTGAGCAAGGGCCGCGCATGGGCAGCTTTATCGCGCTCTACGGTGTCGAAAACAGCCGCAAGCTAATTGCTGAGGCGCTGGCTCGAGGTTGATTTTGCAGACTGGGTTTACTCCCCAGTTATCTACTTCCACGTTCGCGTACGATACCATTTTGTGATGACATATTTCGTCCCCGCCAGAACGGGAGTGCCGGCATGCATTGTGTCTTGGTTGGGGCTGCCGTCCGGCTTTGCATTGTTCCAAACGAGCAGGACGCCCGGCTTTGGTTCGATGTTGATCCCGATTTCGGTAAAGTGCGTGCCGCCGCCTTGTTCGACTTCGTTTAGGTAGGCCATCGCCGTCCAGCTGCGCTGACCGCCGCGTTTGCGTTCCAGTTCCCAGTATTTCTCGGTGGAATAAAACCAGTCATTGTGCGGCTTAAACTGCTGTCCCGGCAGGTATCGCTGACCTTGTACGGCTTCGCCAACTCTTGAAGGCAGGCCCAGCAGATCATCGATGCGGCGGGAAATACCCATGACGAAACTGTCCATGGGATCAAGATCGCCGGAATAGGAGGTGCGAAAGCCGCTTTCATAGCCGATTTCATGCAATGAAGACGGTTTTGCTACATCGTCGATCATACCGCACAGGCGCGTGCATTCTGCTGCCGTCAGGAATTCGCCAATCGCATACATATCCGCCCGGTCAGT
This sequence comes from uncultured Erythrobacter sp., assembly GCF_947497915.1. Classification (GTDB taxonomy): domain Bacteria; phylum Pseudomonadota; class Alphaproteobacteria; order Sphingomonadales; family Sphingomonadaceae; genus Erythrobacter. The sequence continues at coordinate 748,828 of NZ_CANMIJ010000001.1, forward strand.
CGGAATTTGATACACGCCGGGATCAGCCTCCAGCCGCTCTTTCACGCTCTTGCCGACACGCTTTAACGCGGCCTGATCGGGGATCGTTTCGGTCTTTGCCATGCGCGCTGATTACCAAGTCATCCGCGCGGTGCAATCATTTTAGGGGGCAAACAAAAAACCCCCGCCAGAATAATCGGGCGGGGGTAGTTTGTGCTTCGGGCAATTCCTGTGTCGGAATTTACCAGAAGAAATCGTGGATCACGTCGACGACTTCGCCGCTGTAGATATCGACGAGCACTACGTCGTCATAATACCGGACCCAGCGATACGGGCCGTAGACCGCTGGCAGACGATACCGCCATGGGTCATTGATGTAATACCGCGAGCTGAAGAACAGGCTGTCGAGATAGAACCCGATGCTAAGCCGGCTGTAGCGGTGCGAACGATACGGCGAGTAATACCGGCCCAGGCGGAAAATGCTCCGGTTGGAATAACGATAGTTGTTCCAGTTATACCGGTTGTTCGCGCGCCATGTGCGGTTCCACCGGCGGTGATCGCGGCGGGCATCACGGCGACCATCACGGTAGGCGCGGTTGTAGCCGTTACGGTTACCGCGATAGCCGCGATTATCTCTGTAACCGTCCCTGCGGCGGTCGGCACGGCGATCACTGCGACGTTCTGCACGGCGACCGTCACGGAAGCCCTGATTGCGGATACGGCGGTTTTCAGCCCGATCACCGCGGCGTTCTGTGCGAACACCGTTGCGGAAGCCATCACGGCGGGCATTTTCTACGCGGCGATCAGTCCGGCGTTCTGCACGATTGTCCCGGCGATCCGCACGGTTTTCGGCGCGGTTACCACGGCGCTCTGCACGATTGTCTGCGCGGTTTCCGCGACGTTCGGCGCGATTGTCGCCCCGATTTGCGCGGCGCTCTACGCGGCGCTGTGTATCGCGCCGTTCGACAGTACGCTCATCGTTGCGGCGCATGTTGCGCTGTTCGGACTGCGCATTTGAGCGTGCATTCCGATTGGCGCGGCGTTCACCGCGATTGGCCTGACGGTTGTCACGGCGCTCGGCGCGATTGCTCTGACGAGCCGCAGGGCGTTCAGCGCGCCGTTCCTGACGGGCCTGAGTACGCTGACCGCGATTGTTTTGACGGGTCTGACGCCGCTCACCGCGGCGATTTGCTCGTCGGTCGCGGCGGGTGTCCGGCTGTTCCGATTCAAACTCGGCGCCTGCTTCGACCGCTCCGGTCGCCGCATGTGCCTCTTCGGGAGGTGCGACAAACGCCAACGCAAAAGCGAGAGCGGACAGCGCACTACCCTTTAGTAATAAGGAAATATTCAAAAGTGCCTCCTGTGTCGCCGTCCCACCACTTACGGCATCATTGATACGTTTCGATACATTGGGTTGTACCGCCGAGTCCATGAGCCGCGCCTTAACATGTCGTTTAGGCTTACGTTAATGTTGAGAGCGATTTTTATGAACGACTTGACGAAGACCTTCTTTCAGCCGCAAGCGCCGCTGTGATGTTCGAGAATTTAGACACCGTCCGTGAGGACATGATGAACCGCCTGATCCGCGCGGGCAATGATCGCAAAGTGCCGATGCATGCCCCCACGGTGGTGACCGCCGATGTTGATGCGCGCGTCATGGTGCTGCGCGAATTTGATACGAGCGCATTCACATTGCGATTTCACACAGACACCCGCGCGCCAAAGGTTGCGGTGATTGATGCCGATCCGCGCATGGCGGTGTTGTTCTACGACAAAGCCGCCAAAGTTCAGATTAGAGCGCGCGGTCAGGGCAAGGTGCTGCGCGATGCGCCAGTCACACAAGCAGCATGGGATGCGAGCAACAACTTTGCGCGGCGTTGCTATCTGGGTGATGGGCCGGGAACGGCATCTGACACGCCGACATCAGGATTGCCGCCGCAATTCGAAGGGGTTGAGCCGACCGATGAAGAGGTTATCGCAGGCCGCCCGAACTTTTCTGTGCTGCTGATCACGTTGGAAGAGCTCGACTGGTTCTATCTCGCCCATACCGGGCATATACGGGCGCAGTTTACACGCGAAGGAGATGATTGGAGCGGGCGCTGGGTTTCGCCGTAGGGATTTAGCAGCTGGGGCAAAGCCGTTTCGTATTCGCGCTCATTCCCGCATCACTGTCCTGACGCCGATTGCGCCGGTCGGTGCGCCGCCGATCATCCTCGCGGTCCTTCGCGCGCTTTTTCTCTTTGGTGACTTCGCGCTTTTCAGCCTCGTCTTTTTTCGCGGCATCTTTTTCAGGTTTGGGGCTTTGCTCGTCAGAGACTTCCTTGTCCTGCGACTTTTCCGCCATTGTAGAAGCAGGTTTCGCCTGAACAGTCTCGGCTTCGGTCTTCTCAAGAAAATCCGCGAGCTCGTCCTGTGCTGCGGCGGGGGCTGCGACGAAGGCGAGGGCGGTTAGGAGGATGCGGTTTTTCATAATATGATCTCAGTTTTGATACACGATAGCTCGATATCTCATGCCCTGTGTTACTTCGACGAGAGAACTTTCTCCAGTCCTTCGACAACCAACGCCAAACGACGGTAGTCCAGCGTGTCCGGCGTATCGCTTGCGCGGTGATAGTGTGGGTTGCGAAAGATTGCAGTGTCAGTGACCATGATCGCAGGAATGCCTGCTTCCGAATAAGCCCAGTGATCTGACCAATCGATCCCTTGGACAACAGATGGCATTGTTCCCCCAACCGACGGCAATTTGGCATAGTCTCGAAATTCACCGACTATTTGTCGTAGGAAATCTCTAGACGTTGTGTCGCCGGCAAAAGCGATGAAATTGCCTGTGCTGGGGTATCGAAGCGAAAGTGGGAAAGGGTAGTTTTGACTACTGGGTTCCTCCGAAAAGTATCCCATCGTTTCCAGCGATATCATTCCCAAAACACTGTTGGTGTCTTCAATTGATTGCGCGTGGACATAGCTGCCCATCGCTGTGGTCTTGAAGTACGGCGGTTCTTCGTTTGCGTAGAAAACCAATTCGATGTTGTTGACTGCGAGGCCATCGCGGGCTTTCAAAAGGCGGCCGAGCTCAAGCAATGCGGCAACGCCGCTGGCATTGTCATCAGCGCCGGGCGAGTCTGAAACAGTGTCATAATGAGCACCGACAATAAGAGTTGGTGCGGCGGCATCCGTCGCTGCGATGCTTACGATTAGGTTGTTTGCCGGAGGGACAACCTCTTGTCTTTCTACGTCATATCCGAGTGATAAGAGCTCCAACTCGATGTATTCTTGTGTGCGCATTATGCCTGTAGCGCTTGCCAGACTTCGAGGCGTGCTGGCCATTCTTAGCACATGCTCTTCCAGCCGTGTCTGAAGTTGCCCGTCTTGGGGCGTGCCTGTTGGCCCTTCCCAAGAAGTTCCCGGTGTGGAGGTCGCCCAAAAGAACCCGCCGACGATGAATGCTAAAAAACCAAGCCCTAGAAACAGAAAGACGCGGCGGGCAAGCCCGCCGCGTCTTTCAGATTGCTCGATAAAGCTCATGGTTTACCGAGTAAGCTTCTTATACGCCAACCTCGTTGGGCGATCCGCTGCATCGCCCAGGCGGCGGCGCTTGTCTTCCTCATACGCTTCAAAGTTGCCCTCGAACCATTCTACGTGCGAGTTGCCTTCGAATGCCAGAATGTGTGTTGCGAGGCGATCGAGGAAGAAACGGTCGTGCGAGATGACCACGGCGCAACCAGCGAAGTTTTCGATGGCTTCTTCCAGCGCGCCGAGTGTTTCCACGTCAAGATCGTTGGTTGGCTCGTCCAGCAGCAGCACGTTGCCGCCTTGTTTCAGCATTTTGGCCATGTGAACGCGGTTGCGCTCGCCGCCGGACAGTTTGCCGACAACTTTCTGCTGATCGCCGCCTTTAAAGTTGAACGCGCCGACATAGGCGCGGGTCGATGTGTCGTGGCCGTTGACCTGCATGTAATCGAGCCCGTCGGAAATTTCCTCCCAGACATTGTTGCTCGGCGTAAGGTCATCGCGCGACTGATCGACATAGCCAAGATGCACGGTGTCACCGATTTCGATGGAGCCGCTATCGGGTGTTTCCTGGCCGGTGATCATGCGGAATAAGGTCGATTTACCCGCGCCGTTAGGGCCGATCACGCCAACAATTCCGCCCGGTGGCAGCATAAAGGACAGGTCTTCGAACAGCAGCTTGTCGCCATAGGCCTTCGAAATACCTTTGGCCTCGATCACTTTGCCGCCAAGACGCTCTGGCACTTGGATAACAATCTGCGCTTTGCCCGGCTTGCGGTCGCCTTGCGCGTCCTGAAGCTGTTCAAACTTGCGCACGCGGGCCTTTGACTTGGTCTGGCGCGCGGCTGGCGTTTGCTTGATCCATTCGAGTTCGCGCGACAGGGCTTTTTGCCGGCCACTTTCCTCGCGGCTTTCTTGCGAGAGACGCTTGGCCTTCTTCTCAAGATAGGTCGAGTAGTTGCCTTCGTATGGGTAGTAGGAGCCGCGATCGAGCTCGAGGATCCATTCCACCACATTGTCGAGGAAGTAGCGATCGTGCGTGATCATCAGCACAGCGCCTGCGTATTCTTTAAGGTGGTTTTCCAGCCATTCGACCGATTCCGCGTCGAGGTGGTTGGTTGGCTCGTCCAGCAGCAAGATGCCCGGTTTCTGGATTAGCAAGCGGGTCAGCGCCACACGGCGTTTCTCACCGCCGGAAAGGTTTGTGACGGGCGCATCGGATGGCGGGCAACGCAGCGCCTCCATTGCAATCTCAAGCTGGTTGTCGAGCGTCCACCCATCAACCGCGTCAATCTTCTCCTGAAGCACGCCCATCTCTTCCATCAGGGCGTCAAAATCGGTGTCATCCTGAGGGTCGCCCATTTCGGCAGAAATCGCGTTGAAACGTTCGACCATGACGGCGGTCTCACCAGCGCCTTCGCGGACGTTTTCCAAAACGGTTTTGCTTTCATCAAGATGCGGCTCCTGCGGTAGATAGCCGACAGTGATGTTCTCACCCGCCCACGCTTCGCCAGTGATATCGGTGTCGATACCCGCCATGATCTTGATCAGGGTCGATTTACCCGCGCCGTTGGGACCAACGATGCCGATCTTCGCGCCTTGGTAAAACTGAAGATTGATGTTCGAGAGCACCGGCTTCGGGGCACCCGGGAAAGTCTTGGTCATGTTCTTCATGACATAGGCGTATTGCGCGGCCATCGGGCGTGTCCTTCCGGGTCGGAAAAATAGAGTTGGAATTTGTCTGCGCAGATAAGGGGTGAGGGGCCATGGGGCAAGCGCGCAATGACAAGTGCCCGCGCCATTGTCCTTCTAGTCGCCTGGTTGAACGATACGCCCGGTGTCGAGCTCGGTATTGCGCCCCGCCATCTCTCAACGCGGCGCAGTTCGTATTTTATAGGTTTGGTTATCAGCTTGTTTACTTTCTTATTCGTATAAACACTGCAGTGAAACGAGGATTACTGTGTTTGAAGCGGTTTTAGGGCTATTTGTACCTGCTATTGCGTTGGTGCTGGCGGTAACATTCGCGCTGCTTTGGCGGCGGATGCCCGATCGCACCTATGTCGCATCGATAGCGGCTGGCTTTGCGATGCTCGCTTCCGGATTCGTCTGGTTTCATTATTTTGTATCTATGAACAATCTCGCATCGATCCTTGTGATGCATGTGTTGTTTTCAGCGACGGCAATTTTCCTTTGCTGGGGCCTAGTGAAAAGGGCAAATCGGCACTTCTCCATTCCAACCGCAATCTTTGTCGAAATCGTTGCGGGCGTGATGATGGCCGCCGCGCTTGTGTCAGATGATTTGCGGGCGTGGCTGTTTACGGTCAACCTCGGCCACGGATTGCTTTTCGCGCTGACAACACAGGAACTGTCGCGTTCTAAAGACCGCGGAATAATTGATAACAGTTTGATGTTTCTGGCCGGCCTGCTGTCGGCGATATTCTTCATCCGTCCGGTGTTTACACTGTTCGTCCAAGAAACTCTGACGGAACAGGCATACCGCGAATCCGGGCTCTATCCCCTGTTGCTCATAACGGTTGGCGTTTGGGCTCTCGCAATTTCGATGACGCTGTTGATCGCTGTGTTGCAAGATCAGATAGAAGACCTGAAGAAAGACGCTGAAATCGATCCACTCACCGGATTGAGAATGCGCGGTGCTTTTGAAGCAGATGCGAAGGATCTTTTGATCGAGCGCATGGATGATCACCGCGCGATCAGCATGATCGTGGCGGATATCGATCACTTTAAACAGGTGAACGATATTTGGGGGCATCAAACCGGCGATGTCGCTATTTCGAACTTCGGCCGATTAATTAACGATATGGTGCGAGACAACGATCTCTGCGGGCGTGTTGGTGGCGAGGAATTTTGCATCCTTGTCAGTGATTGTGACGGGCCTCAGGCAACGCGGCTGGCCGAACGTCTTAGGCTGGCACTCGCGACGCTGATGCATGACGGTATGGGGCCTGATTTGCGTCTAACGGCGAGTTTCGGAGTGTCTTCGTGGCGCACCGGTGAAGGATATGGCGCAATGTTCGCCCGGGCTGACGCGGCGCTTTATGCGGCGAAACAGGGCGGGCGCAACACAGTGGTTTTCGAGGGTGAAACCAGAAACGAACATATGGCGGTAACTGCCGAGGGTAAAAGTGATGTCGAAAGGCGGTCAGCCGCAGCAGGCTGAGCACGACGGATGTAAGGGTGTAACGGGTCGATGCAAACGCAAATTCTTGGACTGCTAACGCCGTTGATGGCGCTGCTATTCGCGGCGACATTTGCCGTGTTCTGGCGTGCAGGTGGCATGAAACGTCATGTCCTCGGATTTGCGATTGGCTATCTGCTGTTCGCGCTCGGCTTTCTTGCGACCCACTTTCTGCCGTCTGAGGCCGTCTATCTGTTCCATACGACGCAGGCGCTCTATTCGCTTGGTGTGATTGTCTACCTCGCATCTCTTTGCGAACGCGCCGGACAAAAATTGCACATCAGCAGCCAGATTGGCGTGTATATCATCAGCGCCGCTGTGCTGGCATTGGCCGTTAGTATGACCAACGATGTCGGCCCGCGGCTGATCATCGTCAATATGGGTTACGGTGTCATGTGCGCGATGGGCCTGACAACCCTTTTGACAGCGCCGCGCCGCACTGTGATTGACACCGCGATTATCGTGGTCGTGGCGATCCAAGCGGCGGATTTCGTCGTCAGACCCAACCTGACGCTGATGTTTGAAAAGACGATCCCGGCCGCGGACTATCGCGACTCTATCTATTATTCATTGATCGGTTTGGTGCTTGGAGTGAAATCGGTGGCGGCCGCGATGGTCCTGATCGGGGCCACAATTGCCGAACTGACCACGACACTGCGTGAAAGCAGCGAACGTGATGACCTGACAGGTTTGCACAATCGCGGTTCGTTTGAACAATCGATGCGCAGCTTGCTGCCGCGCGCTCAGATTGAAGGGCGCCCTCTAAGCCTGGTGGTGGCCGACATTGATCACTTTAAGCAGGTCAATGACATCTGGGGCCATCAGTCGGGCGATCATGCAATCGCTGGCTTTGCGGAAATCATCGAGAATATGGTGCGCGGATGCGATGTTTCGGGCCGGATCGGCGGGGAAGAATTCTGCATCGCGGTCTGGAACTGCGATAACCGTCCAGCGGAACGTCTGGCAGAGCGGATCAGGCAATCTTTCGCTCATCTCGAGCATGAGGGTTTGAATGACGACATTCGCCTAACCGCAAGTTTTGGCGTGGCAACAGCCCAAGACGGCGAGACTTACGAAGATCTATTCGCACGCGCCGACGCGGCGCTTTATCAAGCGAAGTCGAATGGCCGTGACCGTGTTGAGAATGCCGAGCGTCCACGTGCGCCGGAGATAAAACCTCACAAAGCGCCCGAAATCGTTGAGCTGAGGCAAGCCGCCTCCGATAGATAGCCCGCTGGACAGCGCGCGACCGCGAGACTAGCGGTTGCATCTATGAAAAAGACCCTGATCGCGCTCGGCGCCCTATCGCTTTCCATTTCGCCTGCATTGGCTCAATCCGATGCGCCTGTAAGCTTAGAGGCGATGGCTGACGGGGCGTTAGAAGGTGACGAGATCGCATGGGATTTCGTTGAAGGGATCACAACCGAAGTCGGCCCCCGCCAAGCGGGCACGGAAGCCGAAGCGCGCGCGCGCGACTGGGCGATGAATTGGCTTGAGGCGAACGGTTTTGCCAATGTCGCCACTGAACCTTTTGAAATGGATACATGGGTGCCGGGCGATATCCACCGCGCCAGCTTGGTTGCGCCTTATATCCAGAACCTCGTCGTACAGCCGCTTGGCAATAGCGCGGCAACGCCAGAAGGCGGGCTCGAGGCTGAGGTTGTTTTCTTTCCGACGCTGGACGATCTGATTGCCGCGCCTGATGGTAGTCTTGACGGTAAGATTGTCTATATCAGCCATGAAATGCGTCCATCGATGGATGGCTCGCACTACGGATATTACGGCGGCGCGCGTTTTGCAGGGCCAGGCATCGCGGCGTCCAAGGGTGCGGCGGCGATTGTGATCAAATCCATCGGTACCGACGAGCACCGCAATCCGCATACCGGCGTTACCCGCTTTCCTGAAGGCGTCGCCGCTATTCCGGCAGCCGCGATGAGCGTTCCCGATGCACAGAATCTAGAGCGTATGTTTGAACGCGCCGGCGATACGCCGATGACGCTAAACCTCGAACTCAATCCGCGCAGGCTGGGTATGACGTTAAGCGGGAATGTCGTTGGCGAGATTGTTGGTAGCAACCCTGATCTACCGCCAGTTTTGCTCGCATGTCATATCGACAGCTGGTGGAATGCACCGGGCGCGTTCGATGACGGTGCAGGTTGTGGCATTATCGCGGCGGCCGCTGCGCATGTTAGCCATACCGGACAACCGCTGCGCACAATCCGTGTCTTGTTCGCCGGTGCTGAGGAAGTTGGCCTGTGGGGCAGCCGCGCATACAGCGATGCGCATATTGACGAACCAATCGCTGTGGGCCTCGAAAGCGACTTTGGCGCGGACCGTGTTTGGCGCTTTGAAAGCAATTTCCGCGAAACAAATCCTGATCTCCACAGTAAAATCGCGAAGTCTATTGCGCGATTTGGTGTCGCAAATTCGACCATCCGTGCAAGCGGCGGGGCAGACCTCAACATCGTGCGCGATCAAAAGGGTGCGATCATCGATTTGCAGCAGGATGGATCGCGTTATTTCGACCTGCATCACACGCCTGATGATACGCTCGATAAAGTCGATAAAAGCCAGCTTCGTCAAAATGTTGCGGTGTGGACCACGGTCGTCGGGATCCTCGCTAATGAGCCGCGCCCGATCCTGACAGGCGGTATCAAACCCAGCGCTCCGGCGACGATGGAGCAATAGACGGCAAGTAAGCTGGCATTCAGGCTGGGCCGCACAATGGGGCCCGACTGGGGGACTTTAACTGCGGCTAATGGCTCCTATTTAGGCGGGCATTCGGTTGCATGAATAGCAACTGCCCCCCTTGCAGCCCTCCTGCTGCTGACTCTAAAGCACACGCAGAAAGCAGATGGACGTAGCCTATGACGCCGAACCATCCCGCAATTAATCCGGCAAACGTAACCGGCGGCGCTGCCGCTTTGCCTGAAAACATGCTGGTCTGCGATCTGACGCAAAGCTGGTCTGCGAGCGGCGGCGGCGGCATTTCGACTTATCTGAAGGAAAAGCGCAAATACTTCCTTGCGCATTCCGAGCACCGCTTGCTGCAAATTGTGCCGGGTGCAGAAGACAAGATCACCGTCGAAGGCCGCACAATCTTTGCCGAAGTCGGCGCGCCGCAGGTTTGGGGAAGCCCGAATTATCGCTGGATCAACCGCAACGACAAAGTGTTCGAGCTGCTGCGCGAATACCAACCGAACATTATCGAAAGCCAATGCCCGTGGGTGCTCCCATGGCTGGCCATTCGCCATCGCTGGCGTTTTCCGGATACAGCGCTTGTCGCGGGATACCGCACCGACTTCCCCAATGCGCAGATTTACCGCGTGATGAAGGATTTGACAGGGCATTATCCCGCGACGTTCTTCAAAAGCCTCGGCTATTTTTACGCATGGATGACGTACAACCGGTTTGACCGCGTTTATGCCCTCAATCGCGAAGCGGAGAGCATGATCAACAAAGTTGGTCAGAAGAATACCGGCGTTTTAGGTCTTGGCGTGAATGTCGATCAATTTTCGACCGAGCACCGCGATCCGAATTATCGCACGAAAGTTGGCCTACCCGAAGGCAAAGGCCCGCTGCTGATTTATGCGGGCCGTCTCGACAATGAAAAGCGCGCCTACACGCTCGTTGATATGTTCAAGAACCTGCCGCCAGAACTTGGCGCCGGAATGGTGCTCCTGGGCGAGGGCAAGCTGCGCGAAAGCCTGATTGAGCAATCGCAGGGTTTGCCTATCGCATTCCCCGGCTATGTGACCAATCGCAAAGACCTCGCCACAGCGCTGGCATCTTGCGACATCTATGTCAGCGGTATGGCTGACGAGACATTCGGCATCTCTGTGCTCGAAGCGCAGGCATCGGGCCTGCCTGTCGTCGGTGTGGCGAGCGGCGCAATGCCAGAGCGCGTGCCCGATGGCACCGGCGCACTTGGCCCGGTTGATGACTTTATTACGATGGCAAACAATGTCGTGAAAGTGTGGCAGGGCGATTATGATGGTATGCGTGATCGCTCGCTGAAACTTGCCAATTCGCACAACCGCTGGCAGCAGACGTTCGAGCAGTTGATTAATGTCGAATATGCAGAGGCGTTGAAGGCGCGTGATAAACGCCGCGAGGGGTCGTTCGCCGAGCCATTGAAGCGAGCCTTGAGTTTTTCGTGAGCCAAACGCCCCCATCTGAAATCTCCACCGAGGACGAACACCCCGGGGTCAGCCACTGGCGCAATATGCCGCGCCGGACGCTGACGATTGCGCTGTCGATCCTGCCATTGGTGGCGCTCGGCAATGTCGCAGTGCTAATCTATGCGCTGGACGGAGTTGATCTGAGCGAAACGGTGAAAAGGCCTGGTTTGCTTCTGTTGGCCGCGATGCTCGTATTCGTGCCAATGATCGCGAACTCGGTCAGGCTTGGCCTGTGGGCGCGTTTCCTTGATCTTGATTTTGGCTTTTCCAAAGCGTTGAAAGTCATCACGGGTACGATGGTGACCAATTCGGTCACTCCGTCTGCGACGGGCGCGTTGCCGATCAAGCTGCTTTTCCTGATGGGCGAGGGTGTGGATTCCCGCCGGTCGATCACTCTGGTTTCTTTCCAAGCGGCAGAGGATACCTTTGTCACGCTCGCAACCGTCGCCTTGTGCCTCGGCGTTACGGGATACGGGATGTTCGAATTTGTCGGGTCGGAGCCAGAGATTCTCGCGAAATTGAATGGGACAATCGAGACGATTGTTATGATCGTCCTTGGGACTGCGATGACGCTCGTGGCAATCGTCGCATTGATTGCGGCGGGTGTGATGGGCCAGCGGGTTCGCGAGTGGGCCGGGCGCGGCGTTCGCCGTGTGAAATCGCATATCCTTCAAATCGGCCACGATTGGGCTAGCGTGTTTCGTCAGGGCAAGGGCTTGGCGCTGTTCAACCTCGGTCTTGCGGCGATCCAATGGGTAGTGCGTTTCTCGGTCGCGGGCCTGATCCTTGCGGCATTCGGCGTTGAATGGCAGCCGGCTTTGTTCTGGCTGCTTCAGTGGCTTGTTCAATCGATCAGCTCGCTTGTTCCAACGCCGGGCGGCGCGGGCGGGGCAGAGGCGGCGTTTCTGCTGCTCTTCGCTCCATTTGTCGCCGTCGGCATTCTTGTGCCTGCGATGAGCACTTGGCGGCTCATGCACTTCTACCTGCCCCTCATCGGCGCTGCGCTGACATTTTTCCTGCTGCACCGCCGTGATCGGGCTCGGGCGAAAGCTGAAGAAGTACACTCAGAAGAGCTGAATAATCCAGACATCGGAATAGCGCAGCCCGCTGAATAAAGCGTTTGGCGGCGGGGCCGCTCACGCGCTCAATTGAATGTCCGCTATCGAAGGGGCGAGAGGCTGTAAATCGTCAACCGGTGCTGGCTTGGCAAACAGATATCCTTGCGCCTGCGTGCATCCCGCCGAAGTCAGGAATGTGAGCTGTTCCTGCGTTTCAACACCTTCGGCCACCACTTCAAGTCCTAGGCTGCGACCCATTTGGACGATGGCCTGAATGATCAGTCGCGATTGGTGATCCCATTTGATGCTGGAAACAAATTCCCGGTCTATCTTCACCGTGCTTATCGGGAAGTTTCGAAGATGTGTAAGCGAGGAAAAGCCTGTTCCGAAATCATCGAGCGCAATATCACAGCCCATCGCGGCCAGCCGCCCAAGGCAGTCGCAAATCGTGCCGTTCTCATCTGTCAGCAACATGGTTTCAGTGACTTCGATGATCAAATTGTTTGGGTTGATCGCACCTTTCTCTGTCAGTCGCGTGATCTGGCCCACAAAATCGCCCTTGCGCAAATCGGCCTCGGATACGTTGACGGCAATGCGGCATCGGTCGCCGTATAGCGAGAGCACTTCTGCGCCTTGGTCGAACACATTCTCCAACATGAAACTGGAGACCTTGCGCGATAGGATAGGATCAAGCAGCGCAGGTAAGACCTCGGTTGCGGAAAGCGTTCGCCCATCTTCATCGCGTAGCCTAAGCAGAGCTTCCGCCGCGACGACATCGCCGCTTTCCAGATCAACGATGGGTTGGAACACAGGGAAGACCCTGTCGTGATGCAGCGCCTGTTTGAGATTGCCAATCGCGACCTGCCGTACTGATTGACGGGACTCCATATCGTCGCTCCAGCAAATTGCCGCTCCTTTGCCTTCGGCTTTGCCTTCGTACAGCGCCAGATCGGCACGGCGCACAAGCTCGGCGCTTTCTCCGCCTGCTGGCAATTGTGCGATCCCACAGGTGCATCCCACCGTCAGCGTTTCATCGCCGAATTTGATGTGTTCTGCCATGCCGCTGACCAGCCTTTCGCCGAAAGCGCGAACGGTCTCAGGGTCTTTGCCAAGCGGAAACAGGAATGCGAATTCATCGCCGCCCCACCGCGCGAGGAATGTATCTTCGCACGCTTCTGCCTGAAGTTTTTCTGCGACTGCTGTCAGCACCCGATCCCCGACAAGATGGCCCAGCGTATCGTTCACCTCTTTGAACCCATCGAGGTCTAACAGCATCATCGTGACCGGTAATTCCTCTGCATTGCGCAGCGCCGCCGTCAGACGGCTGTCAAAGACCATGCGATTGTAGAGGCCCGTCAGTTGATCGTGCTCGGCGGCCCTTTTGAGCGCCGCATGTTGCAGGTGTTCCTCGGTGCAATCGAGAAAGATCCCGGCGATGGAATCGGGTGTGCCATCCACGTCAATCCGTTCACCTACGGATCGCACACGTCGGGTTTGGCCATCGGGACGGGCAATATTGGCCTCGAATGTGAACGCTTCATTGCGATCAAGCGCATCCATCAATGCTTGGCTCACCTGCTCGCGGTCTTCCTTGGCGTAGAAATTGATCGCGTTGTTCACATCAATATCGGTGTCGCGCGGCAGGCCGTGAATGGCATAGACCTGATCTGACCATGTCAGCTCATCCGAGGCGAGGTCGACCCGCCAAGCGCCGATATTCGCTGCAATCTCTGCCTGTTTGAAAAGCCGGTTGAACTGGCTGAGATTGGAATTTGCGTGGGAAAGTTTTTGCGCTTTTGCATGGGCCGAAATGCTCTGTTCTGCCAATCCAGCGAGGATTTGCAGGCGAGGAACATGTGCAATATCGAATGCGTCCGGTCGGCGAGCGATCACGCAAAGCGCGCCAAGAACGGTGCCATCTTCCTCGCGGATCGGCACACCTAGGTATGACCTGATGCAGGGTTGCCCAGCGACCAGTGGGTTGTCGCGCAGCGCCGGGTCTTGCGCAGCATCATTGATCAGAATCGCGCGATTTTCCTGAACGGGGATGGCGCAAATCGACGATTCCAGCGTCGTCTCGTCCAGTTTCAACCCGGTCTTTCCCAGGAACCATTGCCGATCAGAATCGACAATTGAGACAAGCGAGATCTCGCAATCAAACATTTCGGCGGCAAGCTGTGTGATATGCCCAAAGACTTCGGGACGGCGGACTTGGTCCAGCGCGAGATCATGCAGCGTTTCGAGGCGGTCTTTATCTTCCATGGCAGGCCTACTGGCACGCACACGGTTAAGCCTGTCATTGGCTCTTAGACCTGAAAACCCCTATCTCAGCGTTTACATTTGGGTGAGATTTACCCGCCGGAAAAGCGCCGCGCCATTCGGCAATGCGACAACAGTGGTTGCCGCAGCGTCAGGAGATTCGAGAAGTTTTGTGGAGGCCATCTCCGATCGCCTTGCTTTGTGAAGCTCAGCGTCAATCTAGGCTGTATTTCAAGAGATGGTCGGGGAGAGAGGATTCGAACCTCCGACCCCCTGTACCCAAAACAGGTGCGCTACCTGGCTGCGCCACTCCCCGACATTCATCTCTTCGTCCGCCGCCCCGTAAAGGTATGGTGGGCCCGGCAGGATTCGAACCCGCGACCTAGCCGTTATGAGCGGCCAGCTCTAACCACTGAGCTACAGGCCCAAAAGGTATCGGCTGCGCGAACGAAGATGGCCCCTACATCCACCTTTCAATGGATACAAGCACGAAGCGCGTATCTTTGGAGGAATTTAGCGCTTTATCGCAGAAATAACGCCGCCAAGTGTCGTGCTGGCCACGCTGCGCCGGTCAAGATAGGCGTAAATCTGCCTAAACCAGTCATATAGGCGCTCCACATCTGCCTCACTGCGCACGTAGGGCGTGTGGCCGGGTGCGAGCGAAGGGCTGTGAAATGACAGGACGAGCAAGGGCAGGCCATCATCCAGCGCTATATCGATCCCCCGGAGAGCTTCTTCTGCCGTGACCCCTTCAGGAGTGAGGGCGATTCGTTCGAGCAAATTGAGCTTGGAAAAGGCAGCGAAGAAAGTCGGGACGTGGCGCTGGGCGCGGTGGATATGCTTGCCCAACTGGCGCAGCAAACCCCAGTAAACGCTGGTCACTGGCAATTCGAGCAGCGTGCGCTCTGTATCAAGCCAATATGGTGCCAAGGGGTGGTGTGTGTAATCCGGTCCGCCTTGCGCGCTGTAATCGAACAAGGATCGCACCGATGTGTCGATCGCGATCCCGTGATCTTTCAAAAGACCCGCTGTGCTCGGCCCGACACCGTACCGGCCCGCGCGGTAACAGATCGGGGCCGATCCAAAGGCGCCCTCAATGGCGTCTCGCAATGCGATGAACTTTGCCGCTTCCAAATCCGTTGGCAGATTGCCTGCAAAGGAGTTGTGAGTGTTCACCTCTTCATCGAAGGGTGGATTGACCCAGCCGTGAAGCTGGATGCCGATTTCGGCCCTTCCACGCTCTACCGCGTCTCCAATAATCTCCACCGCGCGTTCGTGGTGAACAATAGGCCAATCGACCAAATAGACCGGATACGCGCCGATCTCTTCGCAAAACGCCTGAAAGCGTGTCAGCTGTTCGATATGATCTAGCCCGTATCCATCCCGCCGGAATGGGGCATCCCAATCAAACTCTTCCTCTGTATCGACGGTAAGCAATACGCGCTGACCGAATTCATCCGCGAATGCGGCTGCCATATCGGATGGTGGAGGGGCCAGCATTGAGCCAGGGGCCATGGCGGAGGCTTCCGGACGTTGATCGCTGCGCGGCAAAGCTCAGCGCGTTAAATCAGGCGATCAGGCGGCGCTGTCCTGATCATCACTGTCCTCGTGGCTAGGCAGCGCCTGTCTAGCGGTCAAGAGCGGTAGTGTGAGTGTCACCGCATCATCGGTAACCTCCAACCCGCCGCCAGCACCCTTCGCCTCTGCCCGGGCAAGCCGCAATGCGAAGCCTGCTCCGAACAATCCGGCATTGATCGCCGCGCCAACAGGCTTGGCTTCGGCGGCAAAGACATCCTCCTCTGCCATCAATTGCGCAGGCAGCTCGCAGGTGAGGCGCGCCTCGCTTGTGCCTGTTTCCAAGGTTGCGAGCAGCATCTCTCCCGAAGCGCAGCTTCCGCCGAGGGTTGCGAGCAGTCGCCATAGGAGCGCCTCGACGTCTTCGGCATCGACCGCGACATAGATCGGGCCATCTGGCTCTTTCTCGAAATCAATGCCGGCCATTCGCGCGCTGAGCACTTGGCCAAGCTGGTTGCTGGTCGCATGGGCAACAGCGGATAGGTCCGCTTCGCCTTCTTCCATTGTCATCGCGCCTGTTTCCAGCTTGGCGAGACGATCCAGTTCTTCAAAGCCTGACAGGATGCGCGCTGCATCGGCAGCAATCGCAGCGGCCAAAGCGCGGTAATCGTGCGGGGCGGGGCCGAATAGCTGTTGTTGGATCACCTCGGCATAGCCCTGAACCGCAGTTACCGGCGTGCGCAGTTCGTGCAGCAATTGGCGAATGCGGTCGGCTTCGCGCGCTGCGGGAGATTGCGTGTTCAGCCGCGCGCTTGCTGGCCGGCGGAACCGCCCGATATAGCCTGCAAAATTACCATCCTCGGTGAAGCTTGGCTGTGCATCGACAATCCACGCGCCTTCGATGGCGGGCGCGCCTTTCATCTCGAACGGCGCGGCGACAATCGGCAGACGCCGTTGGAATGCGCGTTCCAATCCGCTTTCATTGCCGTGCCCGCCCAAAACGGCGGGGCGGGTAAGGCGCGCGCCGATGACCATCGCGGCTGTCTCTGTTTCTGCCCAATCGATTCGCCCATTGGCATCGGCTGAGAAACCGAACGCCGCAATGCTGCGGTCATTGGCTGATGCGCTGTCGTCGAGGCCCAACGGGAGCTTTGGAGAGCGTTCCGCATCGCTTGGCGTGAGGTCGCGGCTCTTTCGGAATTGAGCAATCCGTTCAACGAGCGCGCTGATTTCACTGCGACCACTGTCGGCGGCATCGAATGATTGGGCTGGTGTTGGCGGCGGAGCAGGCGCGGGATCGGGTGCTTCAGTGATTGCCTGCTCATGCTCAGGTTCTGGCGTGAGCGGTTCCTCAATCGCCTCTGGCGTGGCAACTGGTTCAGATGCCCCTTCGGATTGTGATGCGACAGGTGATGGCAGACCGCGATCATGCACGCCCAGCCGCTCCAAAAGCACTTCGGTATCGACCGGCAAATCGCGCCTTAGCCTTAGAAAACCGCGTGCCCGCACCGGAAGGCGCGGTATCAGGGCTTCCCAATCCTGCGCCGTCAAATGCGCACGGTTAAGCGCTGCCGAAGCAACCTCTGGCTCGTGATCGGCCAGATGCGCGGCAAGTTCAGGATTGCGGAACCTCCAGCCTGCCTCGCGAACCATCGCTGCGCGGTCTGCCGGGGGCAGTTCCTCCGCCAGTTTGTCCATTCGCATCCACGCCGCCGCGATCAGGCTGCTGGATCGTTCATCCTGCACCGCGAATTTGCGATTGCCCAAGATGTCGAGCAATTGCCTGAATTGCGTGCGCGCGCCTGCCCCGCTCGATGCGCGTTGGCGCAGCACAGTTGCAAGGCGGTCGTCAAAAAACATCAAGGCTCCAATTTACAGAACCCGCGCGCACCCCTTCGGGCACACCGAATCCAGTATGAACCCCTACACCATGCGCCAAATGTTGAAGGGGCGCACTCGCACTGCGTTGCAAAGCGGGACAATTGCTGGCAAACCTAATAATGTTGTTCACATGCGCATTCATGTGCGTATGTTGTTACGTGAGAGAACTATTCCATAAGCGGCCGCAACAATTAAGGCTGCTTTCGAAGCGGGGAGCTTGGAATCAATGGCCAATCTGGACGAGATCGACAAACGCCTGCTTTCCGAATTGCAGGCTGAAGGGCGTGTGACCAATGTTGAATTGGCGCAGCGCGTCGGATTGACTGCTCCGCCTTGCTTGCGCCGCGTGCGCGGACTTGAGGAAGAGGGCGTTATTCGCGGCTATCACGCCGATCTTGACCCGTCGAAACTCGGCTTTGCAATCACCGTGTTCGCGATGGTCAGCCTGAAAAGCCAAGCAGAAAGCGCACTGCGCGAATTCGAAGATCACATGGCCGATCTGGCCGAAGTGCGCGAATGCCATATGCTCAATGGCGAGATCGACTTTATTCTTAAGATTGTCAGCCAAGACCTTCAAAGTTTTCAAGAATTTCTCACAGGCAAACTGACGCCTGCACCCAATGTCGAAAGCGTAAAGACCTCGCTCACGATCCGCACGTCCAAGCACGTTCCCGGCGTTCCGCTTTGAGTGAAGACGGGCGTCTTGCAAAGTCGCTTTCCGGGCACTGCCTTTGCGGCGCGGTCACAATCACGCTGACGGATGCTCACACAGAAATTGATGTCTGCCACTGCCAAATGTGTGCCCGTTGGGGCGGCGCGATGTATGCCGGACTGGAAAGCGATGGTTGCAGCGTCACCGGCGAAGACGCGATCACGGTGTATCAATCAAGCGACTGGGCCGAACGCGCGTTTTGCTCAAAATGCGGCAGCAACCTTTGGTATTGTTTCAAGCCGACAGGCTCGCGCACATTCCTTGCCGGGATGTTCGACTTGCCTAAAGGTATGACGATCAAACACCAGATTTTCGTCGATGAGAAACCGGATTGGTATGATCTGGCGCAGAAAACCCCGATGAAAACCGGCGCCGAAATCATCGCGGAGGCCGAAGCCGCCGGCTTTACCTTCGACTAGCCGTAGGGCGTCAGTGCAGCTTGAGTCGTGGGCGAACGATCCGGTTCACCCGTCCGATTGCCATCAAGAATAGACCCTTCATCCAGCCGTGAATGCCGATCAGGTGGATGCGGTACAGCGTGGTATAGATCAGCCGCGCCATCCGGCCTTCCACGGCAAGCGATCCGCCAACCAAATTGCCCATCAGACTGCCAACGGTAGAAAAGCGGCTGAGCGAGATCAGCGAGCCCTTATCCTCGTAAGTGAAGGTTTTGAGCGGCTTGTCTTTGATTGATCGAACGAGATTGTCGTAAACCGTCCCAGCCATCTGATGCGCTGCCTGCGCGCGCGGCGGGATCGGCATATCGCTGCCTTCGGGTGTGTAAGACGCGCAGTCGCCAAGCGCAAAGACGCGGTCATCATCGACAGATTGCATCGTGCCGTGGACGAGAATCTGATTGCGGCGATTGGTTTCTAGGCCAAGATGACCAAGGAAATCTGCCCCTTTCACCCCCGCTGCCCAGACGATCAAATCGGCATCAATTTCTTCGCCAGAGCTGGTGACAAGCGTGCGCGGACGACCCTGAATGACTTGCGTATCGGTTTTAACAATAACGCCTAACTCATTGAGTTCATGTCTTGCGGCACCGGACAGTTTTTCTGGAAGGGCAGGCAAAATTCGAGGGCCAGCCTCGATCAAGGTCACTTTGAGACGGCTCTCGTCAAACACTTCGAGCCCGTAATGGCGCAGCGCGCCGGCAGCATTGTATAGCTCAGCTGCAAGCTCGACGCCGGTCGCGCCCGCGCCAACAATAGCGACTTTCACCTGCTCGTTCGCGTCAGGATTCGCCATCATCGCGCGGCTTACGCGCAGGCAATTGTTCAGCAATTTGGTGCGGAAAATATCGGCCTGCTCGCGGGAATCGAGATAGATGCAATGTTCTTTCACACCCGGAACGCCGAAATCATTGGATACCGATCCGACTGCGAGAACGAGATAGTCGTATCGGATCGTGTGACCAGCAATGACTTCCTTGCCATCATCGTCGTTAACAGGGGCGAGGCTGATCGTGCGTGCCTCACGGTCAATCCCGTCGAGGCTGCCCTGAAAGAAGCGGTAACCCCAACGGTAGCAATGCCCGCGATAGCCGACTTCATCGAGATTGGCGTCGAGCGACCCGGCGGCGACCTCATGCAGTAAAGGCTTCCAGATATGGCTCAAATTCTTGTCGACGAGAATGATGTCGTGATGCTTGCGCCCGAACTTTGCGCCCAGTTTACGGACAAGTTCCAGCCCGCCCGCACCGCCGCCCACGACAACGATCTGCGTCTTGCGATTCGGATTGCTGGCGCGAGTCACTGTGTTGGCGGGTGCCTGGACAGGCTCGCCTCCGGCTATTTCGCCTGTATCGGCGTCAAAAACGTTCTCATGCTTCACAGCCATAGAACGAGCAATGTGCGAATTTGTGCCCAGGTGCGATCAGGTTAGGTTCGACGCCCATTCAAGCGGATGAGCCAAACTGTCTGCGCAGTAATTCAATTGCAGCACACGTGGCCCTAGTTTCGAGGTCGAGGCGGCTGATGCGTGCAGGACTGGGGTGGCATATACCCAGACATCTCCGGGGTTAGCCAGACATTGGGCAATTTCGGAATTCGTAACGATTCCGCAAACATCTTCGTCTTTCACGCGTCCGTGACGATGTGATCCGCTCGCAATTGTTAATGGGGCGTTGTCCGGTCCGACCTCGTCCAGATGAATTCGAATGGTCAGCATCCGTTCTAGTAAGGAGAACGGTGGCTCCACGTGATCCATCCCTTGTTTCTTTGTCCAAGGCCCGTAGCCATGCACATCGGATCGCTGCCCGACGCAAATCGTGCGGTCTTGATGCCAGCCGAGTGCCCAATTATTGGCATGGGTCTTATCAAAGGCGATGGCGCGCACAGGGCGGGCAGCCCGCCCCATTCTCCCGTTCACCAGCTCTGCGATGGAGCCAATGCCCGAAAGCTCAGGCGTCAAAGCACCGAGCGAGGTAAGGCGCGTTCCAGCAGCGTCGCCACACGCCTCAAAAAGAGCGGCCAACTTTGGCAAGAGGTCAATAGCTGCGCCTGGCACATATTCTGCGCCAGCTTCAGCAAGCGAAAGGCGGCTTACCCCTCGCGGTTATCCAGCCATTCTTCGAGCCATTTGATCGTGTAATCTCCGTGCAGAACATCGTTTTGCTGGAGCAATTCCTGATGCAGAGGGATATTGGTTTTTACCCCCTCAACGACCATTTCTTCAAGCGCGCGGCGCAGGCGCATGATGCAGCCTTCGCGGTTGCGGCCATAGACGATCAGTTTGGCGATCATGCTGTCGTAATAGGGCGGGATCGAATAGCCTGCATACAGCCCGCTATCCACGCGCACATGCATACCACCAGCCGGGTGATAATAGGTCACCTTGCCAGGCGAAGGCGCGAAGTTGAAAGGGTCTTCGGCGTTGATGCGGCATTCAATCGCGTGGCCGTTAAATTCGATGTCTTCTTGCGCGACCGAAAGCGGTTTGCCCGCCGCAATGCGGATTTGCTCGCGCACCAGATCGACGCCAGTGATCGCTTCGGTAACTGGGTGTTCAACCTGAAGGCGGGTGTTCATTTCGATGAAATAGAATTCGCCGTTTTCCCAGAGGAATTCGATCGTGCCTGCGCCACGATAGGCCATATCGCGCATCGCTTTGGAGCAAACCTCGCCCATCCGCATCCGCTCATCATCGGTAATTACGGGGGAGGGGGCCTCTTCCAGAACTTTCTGGTGGCGGCGTTGGAGTGAGCAATCGCGTTCACCCAGATGGATCGCGCCGCCTTTACCGTCGCCGAACACCTGAAATTCGATGTGGCGAGGATTGCCGAGATATTTCTCGATATAGACTGTCGCATCGCCGAACGCGGCTTTCGCCTCGCTGCCGGCTTGCTTCATCAGCGTTTCGAGCTGATCTTCGCTTTCGCAGACCTTCATCCCGCGCCCGCCGCCGCCGCTGGCAGCTTTGATGATCACGGGGTAGCCGATTTCCGCTGCGATTTTCTTGCCTTCCTCAGGGTCGGAAACCGCACCAGCGGAACCAGGCACGAGCGGCAGGCCGAGGTCGCCAGCCGTTTTCTTAGCCTGAACCTTGTCACCCATAGTGACGATATGTTCGGGCTTTGGGCCGATCCATTTCAGGTCATGCGCTTCGACGATTTCGGCAAATTTCGCGTTCTCCGAGAGGAAGCCATAGCCGGGGTGAATCGCATCCGCGCCAGAGACCTCCGCTGCAGAAATAATTGCGGCGTGGTTTAAATAGCTGTCGGTAGCCGATGGCGGGCCAATGCAAACCGCGTGATCGGCAAGCCGTACATGCATAGCATCGGCGTCTGCGGTGGAATGCACCGCAACCGTCTCAATACCCATTTCATGGGCCGCGCGGTGGATGCGCAGTGCGATTTCGCCGCGATTGGCGATCAGGATGCGAGTAATGCTCATCGTGTCGCCGATCAGCTGATGACGACGAGCGGCTGGTCAAATTCAACCGGCTGCGCGTTGTCGACCAGAATGGCTTTGATCGTGCCCGCTTTGTCAGCAGCGATCGGGTTCATCACCTTCATCGCTTCGATGATCAGGATGGTGTCGCCTACGCTAACCTTGTCACCGACCTTTACGAAATTGGCCGCCTCTGGATCAGCTGCAAGATAGGCCGTGCCCACCATCGGAGATTTCATCGCATCGGCGTTATCTGCCGCAGCTGGAGCCTCTGGCGCAGCAGGAGCCGCCGCCGCAGGTGCAGGAGCAGCGGCAACCGGCGCAGGAGCCGCCGCCATTGCAGGCGCAGCAACTGCGCCGCGTGCAACGCGGATCTTGCGATCATCATCCTCTACTTCGATTTCGGTGAGACCCGTCTCGTTCAACAGTTCGGCGAGTTCGCGAACCAGAGCGGAATCAATATTCATGCCGGAATTTTTTCCGGCGGCCGGCTTACTGGTAGCCATGCATACCCCTTGTGTAGTTTTGGACCCAAAGCCCTTATCCTTCGCCTATTCACGCCAATTGCGGCTGGCAAGTGGCAATCGACCGAATTCAACGAATTGATTTTACGTTTTAGAGCTCGCCTGACGCCACGGCCTCCAAAGCGATGCGGTAAGAATCCGCTCCGTGCCCTTCGACTGTTTTGGCCGCTGCCATCGCGACAAACGACGTGTGACGGAAAATTTCGCGGGTCTTGGGATCGGACAAATGCACCTCGATAACGGGCGTTGTGATCGCCTTGATCGCATCAAGCAGCGCGATGGATGTGTGGGTGTAGGCGGCTGCATTGAGCAGCACAGCGCGGGCTCCTTCAGCCTGTGCCTCGTGCAGCCAATCGACCAACATACCTTCGTGATTGGTCTGACGCATATCGATAGCGAGGTCGAGTTCAGACGCACGATCCTCCAACATACCGGCAATATCATCGAGCGTTTGCGAGCCGTAAATATCAGGCTCGCGCAGGCCAAGCAGGTTCAGGTTCGGGCCGTTCAGGACGTAAACTGTATTGGTCATCGGACGGAGTTAGCGGGTGTGATGAGATGTGAAAAGTGGAACATCCGCTATCGGTCGAAGTGAGGACGTTTGTTCGCGGCGCGGCCATGCGCGTACCTCTTTTTCTAATCAGCACCAAACCGCACAACGCAGTGCCAAACCCATTTCGCCATCTGATAGTCCAGAACTGAACGGCGAGCCCGACCAAGAATAGCGGGTGTGACTACCGAGTTTTCTGCAATTGCCGCGACCGCTTGTGCAACCGCATTCCCGCGAAGCGCTTCGCAATCAGGCATGCGGTTGATGTGGAGGCGAAAGCCTTCGTGCCATTCGACCTTGCAACCTAAAGACTCGGCTGCTTTCTCGACTGACGTTCCTCGATAAGGTCCGGATGAAAATGCAGTGTAGTGCTGTGATCTAGGCCGTCGAAGCCTTGATCATTTATCTTTCCGATATGCTTTAGGGCTCGTTTTACTGCATCGCTCATAGCTAACCCAATCGCGGAACTATCGAAAGCGAGATAAACGCGGAATCAGGCAATGACCAGTTACCTACGATTTCGGTCAAATAGCCGGCGCACCGATTAGCAATTCAACGCCAGATGTTCGGGGGCGGTGCGAATTGAAAAGAAGGGCGACCAGATGGCCGCCCTTTTGAAGTTGAGGAACTCTTCACAATTTCGCGCCGAGCCCTTTGGGTCGCAACGTTTACCTAGCAAGTGCTTGTAACGTGATATTGTATCAATGCGACAAACTGAGCCGCAAATCTGATAATGTCTCAAATATCCGCTCCCCGCCCAAATCGCAGACATTGATAACTACCGGTCCACACCCTTTACCTTACCCCACTGACGCGCGGCGGTGTAGCCGAGGTAGCCGGTGCCAAACAGCGCATAGAGCGGCTCTGGCAGCCCATTGAGATAAGAGTTCATACCGCGCGCGATTTCACCGGCGGCGGCGGGATTGAAGGCGGCGAGGATACCCATGGGGAGCGCCCACAGGATCATCGCATACATCACATAAAGAAAGCTGGGGCGGGCGCGACTGGTCCACGGGTCTTTCGAGTTTGCTTCTGCCACGATCGCTTGCAGGCGCGCTTCGATCAGGCGCATCTCCTGCGTCCCCTCCAACTTGATCAGTTCCAGCTTGGCTTTCGCGCGGGCCTCTTTGTCAGGAATGATCTTGTCGATGATCGAGGTGATCGGGCCGATTAAGGTTTCGAGGATAGCCATGTGTCGCGCTCCAATAAGGGATGAGTCGCGAAGGCAAATAACCAATATGGTTTGTGTAGGAAAATTGAGAAACCAATTTAAACTTGTCCTACTTCCGCCAACAGCCGTTGAGCCAGTGCCAAATGCGGGCGATCAAGCATGTTGCCATCCATCGACACAGCTCCTGCACCTGGATTGTCGGCAAACGCCTGAATTACCGCGCGGGCGTGGTCCAGTTCTTCCGCGCTGGGAGTGAAGGCCTCGTTGATCGGCGCGACTTGCGCAGGGTGAATGGCCAACATTCCGCGAAACCCCTGCGCGCGGACGCTGCGAGCGCGGCTCGCCAGTTTGTCGAGGTCGCGAAATTCGGGATGCACTGTCTCAATCGGCGCAACGCCTGCTTTCACGGCGCCGAGCAAGCATAGGCTGCGGGCCATCTCGTAAACATGGGTGTATTCGCTGTCCGGTCCGCGTTGCTGACGCGCGCCCAGTTCGCTGGATAAGTCTTCAGCGCCCCAGCTCATCGCCACAAGTCGCGGCGCACCGTCATAGGTGCCGGTGGTGAACATCGCCGCCGCGGTTTCTGTCACCAAAGCCGCTACCTTGATTGCGCCGACTTCTAAACCGGCCGCCGCTTCGCGTGCTGACAGCATCGTATCAAGACGCTCGACATCGTGACCGCCCTCTGACTTTGGCAAGAAAATGCCGCCGGGATTAGCCGCGACAACGGCATCTAGGTCTGCCTCGGTCCATTCACCGGACAGCGGGTTAACCCGCACCCAGACCCGTGAACGATCCGGCGCACCAGCGATGGCCGCGGCAACTTGCTGGCGCGCAGAAGCCTTGTTTTCAGGCGTTACGGAATCTTCAAGGTCAAGCAGGGCGATGTCAGCATCGCTAGCAATCGCCTTGCCCATTTTCTTGTCGCTGTCACCAGGCGCAAATAACCATGAGCGCATACGGGGAAGGGTGGCGGCGGTATCGGTCATCTCAGTCATCCTTTGCCACGTGCTAGGCGGACGGGAGAGGCTGCGCAACTGCTAGAAAGAGCCCTCGATATCGAAGGAGTAGATCACTCCGAACACGCGTCTGCGTTCCTCTCGAAGGTCGATAATGCCATTCGAACGGTCGGCAAATATCGTCCGGTTGAAATTGTCTTTTTGGTTGACGAGATTGCCCACGCGGAAACGGGCGGTCATGCCCAGCACATCTTTATGCTCGACGAAAGCTCGGGCAAAACCCGGTGAATCCTGTCTGAATGCGACCTCGCTAAGCCTCACATTTGCGCGGTTTTCACTGTATCTAAACGCGCCGCCGATGGCCCAATCCGAACCGAAGAAGTCTTTGCGTGCTTCGACGTCAATCATGAAGTTGCGGAAGCCGGATATGTCGCGTGGTGTGCCAAGCAAAGGGTCAAGGATTTCGCTATCGGCCACCCTAAACTCCGCATCGAAACGCAATCCTTGGAGGCCAACCGGATCGAGCAATAACGTGATTTCGCCTTCGACGCCTTTGATGATCGCGGCATCGATATTACCCGGCGCTTCGCCGCCCCCGTCAATTGGAATCTGGTCAACAAAATCGCTCAGATCTTCGTAAAAGCCCCGCAAATTGATTGAGCCATATGCGCCAAGGCTTTGTGTCGCTTCTAGCTCGAACAGCCAACTTTGCGGCGGCACAAGATCGGCGTTGGTGACATTCACACGGTCTTGATTCAGATCGGTCGATGCAATGAAGTCAAAGAAATTGAGCTGACCAACAACTCGCTCAACCCGCCCAGAGAGGTTGAGTGTCTTGTTTGCTTTCCAATCGAGAGCTGCGAAGCCCTTAGGCCGGAAGAATGAACGGGTTTGGCCAAGCGGCCCGCTCTGGCTGATTGTTGAATATTCACCGCCGGCAGATAGCTGCATTTGCAGGCTTTCGGTGAGAGCGCGGCCATAGGTGAGGCTTCCCTCGGCCCGATCTTCCTCGACACGAGCGCTGGAGCCGTCAAATTCCTCCGGCTGCAACACTCCGGCTACGTCGCGAACCTCCAATGTGGAGTCGATGTCGAGCGAGTTTTGTACGCCTTCCAGTGCGAGTTGGATATCACCGCCCAGCCGCGCGAAACTGTATTCACCGCGTAGAATCGTCTCAGCTTCGTCAGCATCGCGGATAAAGAGCGATCCTTCTGGCGATGAGCCGTCGGCAAATGTTGTGATTACTTCGGACGAGGTCGGGCTGTCTTCGAACCGGCGATAACCGATCACTTTCAACGTGCCGTCGCCAAGGCCGAAGCTGTAATCTGCGCCAAATTCGTAATTGAATTCATCTTCTTTCGAAGTGAACAGGCGGAAGCGGTCGGTCGCCGAAATGGTGCCCGTTCGGATGGAAGTTTCGCTGCGGTCAAACAGGTTTGCAGCAATGCTGCCGGTTAAATTCAGAATGTTGCCGTTATTCGCTGTGCGCGCAAATGAACCGGACAAGCTGGGTCTGTCCGAGACAAATTTTGATTGTTCATCGCGGGTGTCGATCAGTATGTCCGCGGCGTCGAAAACTTGTTCAATGCCTTCATTTCCGCGTCGTCCGGCGTCATTCTCCAGACTTAACGTCCATTCGGTTTTCTCGCCTCCGCCAGCCAACGATATTTGGCCATCGCCCCAACGAAACGGAACGCCAAAACTGCGCCATTCAGCGGAGTAGCGGAACTGGCCAGTAATCCCGCCAGTCGATTTCGTGACGACGTTCAAAACCTGGCCGGACAATCCGCCAATATCAAGGCTGGCGCCGTCGACGATCTCAAGGCGGACGACTTCTTCAGCGGGGATACGTTGGAGCGCTGCGACCGGGCCGTTCGATTTGCCCGAAATCCGTTGGCCATTGATGATTACGTTGGTGTTCGCCTGGCCGAGGCCGCGATTGCCGTCATCCGACTGGATCGAGAAACCGGGGATTTGCTGCGCCATATCTAATGCACTGCGCGGCGCGAACCGTTCAAAATCGGCAGGGGTGAAGGTGCGGCGGGTGCGTGAAGAATCGGTTTCTTCTGATCCTTCCTGAGCTGCTGCGGTGCTGCCGTTACCACTCGCAGAATCGATGTGCACTTCGTCTTCCGCAGAAAGCGGAACGGCGCAAAACGATATAGCCGCCGTCGAAATCAGAAAAGAGTGCAGTTTCATCAGCCGTGACAACGCCAGTCCCTCGCGCAAGTTCCGTGCGGGCACTTGAACAATAATTGCCATACATCAACCGGCTTGCGGCGAGCGTATGTCTCAGTCCGATGAAACTCCACTGGTCGGGAAGACAGGATTCGAACCTGCGACCCCCACACCCCCAGTGTGATGCGCTACCAGGCTGCGCTACTTCCCGTATCCAGTGGAGGCGCGCCGTATAGGGCGCGCGGAGTGGCCATGCAAGCATGATTGGTATGGAAAGGGGAATGTGTTTTCCACCGGCGACGCTGGGCCTCTTTCACCCTCTGATTGCGGGGTGCTTGCAATGCTGCTACGCGCGCCCACTTACATTGGATAGGGGAGGCCGAGCGGGCGCGTCATTCGCGCAGCGTTCATTCCGTCCCCGGTACTGACACATCAATTGGGCGCCGCGTGCGTCCGCAATTGCAAGGTTCGACAGGGCATGATTGATATTTTAGCCGCAGCCGGCGGAGCCGCCGCAGGATCAGGTGGCCCGATGGGCTTCATCCTCAGCCTCCTGCCATGGATCGGCATCTTCGGCATTTTCTGGTTCCTGATTTTCCGTCCGCAGATGAAAAAGCAGAAAGAGCATCAGGAACGCATCTCCAGCGTGAAAAAGGGCGATCAAGTCGTCACCGCAGGCGGCCTTGTCGGCAAAGTGGCCAAAGTTGACGACACCTATGTCGAGATCGATCTGGCCAAAGATGTTCGCGTTAAAGCGGTAAAGCACACGATCGGTGACATCATTCCGCCGGGCGGCAAAGCCGCAAACGATTAATCGTGAATTTGTAGAACAAGACTGAGAACACGCGGCGATGCTGGATTTTCCCCTCTGGAAGAAGATTATGCTGTGGGTGGTTACCCTCACAGCGGGTTTGATGGCTTTGCCTTCGTTGGTGGGGGCAGGCGGTGGCGATTGGCCGGACGCTTTGCCAGAGCCAACGGTTAACCTCGGGCTCGACCTCGCAGGCGGTTCGCACCTCTTGCTCGAAGCGGAAGCGGACGCAGTTGGCGCGCAGCGGCTCCAGAATATGGAAGAGGCCGTACGCCAGGCGATGCGCAATGCAGAACCGCGCATTCGTATCGGTGACATTTCAACCGCCGATGGCGAGCTGTCTTTCATGCTGAGCGAAGCCAGCGACATTGATCGCGCTCGCGGGCTCTTAGAGCCGATGATGCAAGGTCAGAACCTAGTCCGGGAATGGGATCTGAGTGTTCGAGATGGTCAGCGTATGGTGCTGAAGCCAACAGATTCCGGCACAGAAAACGCCATCAACGATGCGATGGAAAGCGCGACCGAAGTCGTTCGCCGCCGTATCGATGAGCTTGGCACGCGAGAGCCGACGATTATCCGTCAGGGCGAAACCCGCATCGTTGTCCAGGTTCCCGGTCTCGATGATCCAGAAGCGTTGAAAGAACTGCTGGGCCAGACCGCGCAGCTCGAATTCAAACTGGTCGATCAAAACGCACTGCCCACCAATGTACAAGCGGGTATTGCACCGCCGGGAAGCCAGATATTCCCTTATGCTTCGGGCACAGACTTCGAAGGCCAGTCAATCGCTGTGCGGCGGCTAGGCGGCATTCGCGGAGACCGCTTGACGGGCGCGACCGCAGGCGTTGACCCCCAGACCAATGAGAATGTCGTCAACATCCAGTTCGACGTTCAAGGCGGCACACGGTTTTGCACGCTCACCCGTCAGAACGTGAACAAGCCATTCGCGATTATCCTCGATGAAGAAGTGCTCTCCGCGCCGAACATCAATGAGCCGATTTGCGGCGGTTCCGCGCAGATTTCGGGCAGCTTTAACGCTGACAGCGCCAACAACCTCGCAATCTCGCTGCGTTCGGGCGCTTTGCCTGTTCCGCTGACTGTGATCGAGGAACGCACAGTCAGCGCGGAGCTTGGCGCGGATTCGATCCAACGCGGGCTTCTTGCCATGCTGATCGGAAGCCTTGCCGTGATCGTATTGATGATCGCGACCTACGGACGGTTTGGCATTTATGCGACCATCGCGTTGGTCCTAAACGTGCTTATGTTGCTCGGCATTATGGCCTTCGCCAACAGCACGCTGACACTGCCGGGCATCGCCGGCTTCGTGCTGACCATTGGCGCGGCCGTTGACGCCAACGTGCTGATCAATGAACGCATACGCGAAGAGCGAAAGCGGGGCCGTAAAGTTATTTCTGCGGTCGAGAACGGATATAAAGAGGCCAGCCGCGCAATCTATGATGCGAACATTACGAACTTTATTTCGGCTTGCTTGCTCGGCTTTTTCGGGTCCGGCCCGATCCGCGGTTTTGCCGTGGTGCTTATCATCGGCCTGTTCACCAGCGTATTCACCGCGCTTCCGCTGACCCGCATGTGGGTTGCCGGATGGCTGCGCAAAACACGCCCTAACGACATCAACGTTTGAGGCGGAGATACCCATGAAACTGCTCAAACTCGTCCCTGCTGACACCAACATCAAATTTCTGAAACTGCGGGTTCCGTTCTTCGTCATTAGCATGCTGCTGATCGCGGCGAGCTGGGCTGCGGTTTGGACGCAGGGCCTGAATTACGGCGTCGACTTCGCCGGTGGTCAGGAAGTTCAAATGACCTTTGAACAGCTTGATCAGGCACCCGTTGCAGAACTGCGCCAATCCGTCGCGGGCCTTGGTTACGGCACGCCTGTGGTGCAGGAGTTCGGCGCGCCGAACATTGTCTCTATCCGTGTCCCCTTGCCCGAAGAGGCCGAGGAGACTGACGGAGCGGCTGACAAGATCGGTGATGAAGTCATCGCATTGATCCAAAGCCAATATGACGGCGTTTCAACCGAAGCGAACAACACGGTTTCAGGCAAAGTTGCTGGAGAATTCCGGTCAGATGCCGTCCTCGCACTCGCGCTCGCGATGCTTGGCGTGGCGATGTATATCTGGATCCGTTTTGAATGGCAGTTTGGCGTCGGCGCGCTGTTTGCGTTGTTCCACGATGTGTCGCTTACGCTGGGTCTGTTCGCGGTATTCCAGCTGGAATTCAGCCTTCAAATTATCGCCGCGATCCTTGCGATTATCGGCTATTCCTTGAACGATACGATCGTTGTGTATGACCGTATTCGAGAGAACTTGAAGAAGTTCCGTAAGATGCCGCTGCCCGAATTGCTCGATCTGTCGGTCAACGAAACACTGGCGCGGACAGTGATGACATCGTTGACGCTGCTCGTCGCTTTGCTGCCGCTGCTGCTGTTTGGTCCGGCCAGTCTGTTCGGCCTCGTCTTGGCGATTACCGTCGGCTTGTTCGTGGGTACATATTCCAGCGTCTATCTCGCAGCGCCGATCCTAATCTGGCTTGGCGTGACATCGGACAGTTTCGTCCCGCAGGAAACCGAGGCGGACATCCAGGAACGTAAAGCGCGCAGCGAAGGTCAGGCGCGACCCGCCACACCGGCCAAGTAATCCGCCAGTTTTTCGGCGTGGCTTTCCCAACTGAACCGTTCGGCTAACGCTGCAACGGCCTGAGGGTCGGGCGGAGCGTTGAGCAGTGAATTGACGGCATTTGCCACCTCTTCAGGCGTGCGGCTGGTCAGCAGCCGTCCGGCCACTTCGCTCGTGATAAGTTCGCCCGCGCCGCCAACGTCGGTTGTGACGACCGGCGTTCCGCATGCGAGCGCTTCGACCCACGCATTGGCGAGGCCTTCATTCTCTGTCGGTAGAACCATGACATCGGCAGCCGACAGGATGAGCGGTAGCATGTCGTGATCGATTGATCCGGTGAAGTGCACACGATCTGCCACGCCCAAATTGTTGGCGATTTCGTGGAAATCCGCCTCGTCTTCGCCTTTGCCCACCAGCACGAGGCGCGCGCCCGGAATATGGGGAAGGGCGGCAATAGCGCGATCTTGCCCCTTGCGTTGAACGAGTGCGCCGACACACGCCAGCATCGGAACATTATCCGGCAGATCGAAACCAAGTTCCGCGCCGATCTGGCTGCGCAATTGCATATGATCGAGCGGGCGGAAGCGATTGCGATCAAGGCCGGTGTAATGCACCGTGATTTTCTCGTCCGGCAATCCGAGCGAGGCCATTTCCCGCTTCAACGCTTCGCTGACGGCTAGAAGTCCGGTCGCTTTGCTTGCTGCATCTTGTATCTGATCGAGCGCAAAATCATGCCCGCCCCAATAGGTGATGTCGCTCCCGCGCGCCTTGATCGATAGCGGCAGGTCCATTGCCTCTGCGATGATTGCGGCGGCGGGGCCATCGGGGAAAAAGAATTGCGCATCGATCACATCAATCGGCGTCTCGGCATGGATAGCCTTAACCACAGGCAAAACAGCCTTCGCAATCGCGCTGGCATTGCGGCGCGCGCCGACTTTCGGGATCAGTGTGAAGCGGGGGCGGTGAACCGTAACGCGTTCTTCCACGGCCAGCGCAGGAAGATCGGCTAGCGCGCGGTATTTGCCAAAAATGACAGGCGGAAGCCCGATCGGGTTCACGCAAGTCACACGCCAATCGCCGCGCGCCGCAAGCCCTTCCAATGAGCGCGCCACAAATGTCCCAAAACGCGGATTTCCCGCGTTGGGATAGAGCGTGCTGATGGAAAGAATGTGCTTCAAATCGGCTCCAATCGGCCTTTAGTCAGTTCGGACCCATTACAAATCAGCTAACGGCATCGCGCGCCTACTGGTAAGAAGCGCAAAACAAACACGGTTAAAACGCGCTCGTCATAATGGTCGCACCAACATGACGGCGACGGCGATCCATGGCGGATTATCCACGACCTGTTGTTTTTGCCCAGCGCCGGGCGGCAACAATCCGACCAGCGTGCCCCTGCGGTCGATCAGCCGCCCGAATGCAAACCGTCCGCCGGGGCGCGGGATCAGGCAATCACGGTTGATCGCTTCGCCAGCATCCTCGGGATCAAGCTGGCGCAGCCAAACAAGGTCGCCGGGGCGGAACTCGCCCGTGCTCTCTTGCACCTGCAGCACCATAAGCGGGTTATCGGACCCCTGAGCAGCCAGATCAGTCGGCATCACAGCCTCACGCGGTTTCGCCAAGGCTTCCGCGCCTGCTGCGCCCAATTGCGCCACCACTTGTGGTTGCGGTCCATCCTCTGAACGAACGAGGCTTTCCGGATCAACCCCCAGCGCGTGGCCGATCCGGTCCATCCATTTGATCGAGAGATTGCGCATCCCCGTTTCGAGACGGCCGATCGTTTGCGCGGTTGTCGGCGGGCTGCATGCATCGGCCAATTCGGCGAGGGTCAATCCCTTAGCCTTACGAATGTCTCGAATGCGGTTAATCAAGGGATTCTCCGTGATCTACTGAACCAGTTTGGTAATTTCTCACTTTCCTACAGTATTGGCACTAATGCAAGTCAATTATCACCGTATTGGTAAAAGAGAGTGAGTGATATGCGCAAATTGGTAGAACGGGAATTGACCAGCGAAGGCCCAAAGCGTGCTGGCGGCGTCGAAGGGAAACGGCGCACCGTCACAGTCAATATCGGTGAAAGCCCGCTCGCATGGCTGCATTCACGCG
Source organism: uncultured Erythrobacter sp. (assembly GCF_947497915.1). Classification (GTDB taxonomy): domain Bacteria; phylum Pseudomonadota; class Alphaproteobacteria; order Sphingomonadales; family Sphingomonadaceae; genus Erythrobacter. The sequence goes on from NZ_CANMIJ010000001.1 coordinate 781,941, forward strand.
GGCATTTAGAGGCGCGGTTGTTCGAAGCAGGTGAGGCACTGCGCCGCGATTATGAGCGCGCTCAGCTTTCTGCGAGCGTCACGATGCGCTGGGATCCGGTGCGGGTGAAATCGACCGGCGATCAGGGGCTGTCAGCAACAGAGAAACAAGTGGCAGCCAAATCGCGATTTGATGCGGCTCTAGCGCAAGCGGGGAGCGGCTTACAGGACGTACTGTGGCGGGTCGTATGCGCCGGTGACGGGCTGCCGGATGCAGAGAAGGCGCTCGGCTGGCCCGCTCGCAGCGGCAAATTGGTGCTGAAACTGGCGCTTGAACGAGTGGCAGAATTTTACCGCATCAGGTGAGACATGTTGCTCAATGTTTCAGGCAGCCTACGCAGTTTCGGTTGCCGATTGAACGCGGGTTTTGAGCATCGGAAGCAAGTCCTCTTCAAACCACGGGTTCTTGCCTATCCACATCCGCACCCGCCATGCTGGGTGCGGTAGCGGAATGATTGGCGCGAATTCTCGGAAGCTGCGGACCCTCTCCGTCAATGTCATCTTGCGCGTATCCGGCAAATAGTGCGCTTGTGCGTGGGCCCCGACAAGAAGGGTGAGGCGGTCCTTAGGCAGAGTATCCAGAACACGCCGATGCCATTGCGGCGCGCATTCCTTACGCGGAGGGGCATCGCCGCCCTTCGCTTTTCCGGGGTAACAAAACCCCATCGGCATCAACGCGATTTTCTTAGAATTGTAAAAGACGGATTTTTCAAGGCCAAGCCAATCGCGAAGACGGTCTCCGCTGTCATCGTCCCAGGGCGTACCGCTGGCATGAACTTTGGTGCCCGGCGCTTGCCCTATAATAAGGACACGCGATTGCGGGGAGAACTGGACGACTGGTCGCGGGCCAAGCGGAAGGTGCTCTGCGCAAATGGTGCAAGCGGCGATCTCGGCATGGAGACTGGCAGCTCGTGCGTCGCTCATCCCTCGATTTGCTCTGCAAGATTTAGCCAGCGTTCTTCGGCTGCGTCTTTTTCCGTCCGGGCATTCTCGATCCCTTTGGAAATGGTCGCGAACCGTTGTGGATCGGAGGTGTAGAGATCGGGGTCGGCTAGAATTGCCTCACCCTTTGCAATCGCAGTTTCCAGCTCTTCAATGCGCTGGGGCAATATCTCGTAATCGCGCTGATCCTTGTAAGAAACCTTGGTCGATTTCGAAGCGTTGGACGCTGAGTTGGGCGCTGGCGCAGATTTGACCGGTTTTGATTTGCCAACAACGCGCCGCGATCGTTTCGCCTCCCAATCCTCGTAACCGCCGGCGACAATATCGACGCTGCCTGACCCGTCGAGACCAAGAGTGACGGTGACTGTGCGATCAAGAAAGTCGCGGTCGTGGCTGACGATTAGAACGGTGCCGTCAAAATCCGCGATGACTTCTTGCAAGAGATCGAGCGTTTCGAGGTCAAGATCGTTGGTTGGCTCGTCCAACACCAGCAGGTTGGCCGTGCGAGCAAATTCACGGGCGAGCAGCAGCCGCGAACGCTCTCCGCCAGACAGGATGCCAACTTTGGTGTCGACGATCTTCGGGTCGAACAGAAAGTCTTTGAGATATGCCTGAACATGTTTGCGCGCGCCGCGCACGTCGATCCAATCGCCGCCTTCGGCCAGAATATCGCGCACACTCGCACCCGGCTCCAGCAGCTTGCGCTGTTGATCAATCATGACACCGGTTAGCGTGCTGGCGCGGGTGATCTTGCCGCTGTCCGGCTCCATCTCGCCGGTCAGCATCTTCAGAAGGGTGGTTTTGCCTGCGCCATTGCCGCCGACAATGCCGATCCGGTCACCGTTCTGGATGCGCAAAGTGAAAGGTTTGATGATCGCGCGGCCATCGAAGCTTTTGGTAATGCCTTCTGCGACGATGACCGACTTCGATTTGAACTCGTCATCATTGGCCAGTTTAAGCTTGGCCGTACCGCTGTCAGAAATCATCGCAGCGCGTGCTGCTCGCATCTGACCCAGCTTTTCGAGACGCCCTTGGTTGCGTTTACGCCGCGCCGTGACACCGCGCTCTAACCAGTGCGCCTCCAGCTTAAGCTTCGCATCCAGCTTTTCAGCCGCGCGGGCTTCCTCGGCATACACTTGCTCTTCCCACGCCTCATATCCGCCAAAGCCGACTTCCTTGCGGCGCATCGTTCCGCGATCCAGCCAAAGCGTGGCGCGGGTCAGGCGTCTTAGAAACGTCCTGTCGTGGCTGATCGTGATGAACGCTCCGTTATACCGGGTCAGCCAATCCTCCAGCCAGTCAATCGCGCCGAGATCGAGGTGGTTGGTCGGCTCATCGAGCAGCAGCAGATCGGGATCCTGTGCAAGCGCGCGAGCAATCGCGGCGCGCCGTTTTTCGCCGCCGCTTGCTGTCGCGGTTTCACGGTCCATTTCGATGCCGAGCTGTCCAGCAATGCTGTCCACTTCATGCTCTGCGGGCGCATCATCGCCGGAAAGCGCGAAATCCATTAGAGTGTTGAAGGCGCTAAGATCGGGCTCTTGTTCCAGAAAGACGATCCGCGTGCCCGGCTTTACGCGCCGCATCCCACGATCCATCTCAATCTGGTCATTGACGATTTTTAGCAGCGTCGTTTTGCCTGCGCCATTGCGCCCTATCAACGCCAGCCGATCACCCGGAAGCACGTGCAGATCAATCGGCTCCGCGCCCTCACCGGGATGCGGCCCGCCAAACAGCCAGCGGCCGCCCTGTTGCAGGCCGAGCCCTTCGAGGCTGAGGATAGGAGGTTGCGCCATAGGCCGCGCCAAGTAGGCGAGGGCGTTGGTGCCTGCAAGTGCGCCCGACGAATCCGGCGTTTATTCTTGCGCCGCTTTTTGCGCCTCCACCATCTGCGCAACATCGGCCAGCAGTTTGGGCGCGTCAAAGACGATGCCGTCCTTAATCGTCCACCGCACCCCGCCAACTGTTTCCAGCGTGTTGGTCTCTCGATTAAGCCGGGTGTGGCCTGTGCCGTAAAGAACTTTGAGGTTGGCCAACGGGTTTTCCGGCACGATCACGAGGTCGGCCAGCTTACCGACTTTGATAGATCCCATCGGTGCCACTTCGCCTTTGGAATCGTAGATTTCCTGAGCGCCATCGACGGTCGCCGCGCGGATGACCTCCAATGGTGTAAGCCCGGCTTCGCGGAGCATTTCCAGCTCGGAAATGTAGGCAAAGCCCCAGGTCTGATAAATATAGCCGGGATCGGAGCCCGCCGTTACACGACCTCCGCGATTTTTGAATTCGCGGGTCAGATCAAACCATTTGCGGTAAAACCCGCGCCACGCGACTTCATCTTCGCTGGTCCAATCATGGTAATAACTGCCGTGATTGGTCAGGCTGGGGGCGTAGAATTTCATTAGCGACGGCAGTGTGTATTGATCGTGCCATTCCAAGTTGCGCGCTTTCATCACATCGCGGCTGGCGGCGTAAATGTTGAAAGTCGGGCTGAGCGTTACGTCGTTCTCGATCAGATAATCGATATAGTCGTTCCATTGATCGCTGCCCGGTTCGCCAACCTGATCAGCCAGTCGCGCAACCCACGCAAAGCGCGATTGTTCATCAAGGTAGTTATAATCGGCGGGATATTGCGGCAGGCGGCTGCCATCGAGCAGGCTCTCAAAATGACCATAAAAATGGGTCACACCGTCAAGGCCAAGCTCCACGGCTTTGCGCGCGTTAACATCGGAAACACCGCGCTGCCCCAAATGCGCGACCGAGCCGAGGCCTTGTTTGTCAGCTTCGTCAAGGATTGCTTCGAGCACATGCGGCGATTCGTTGTTGAAGAACTTGATGCCGTCATAACCCTCCGCCTTGATCCAGCGGACCCAATCGCGGCCCTTTGTCGGAGTATCGATTGCTCCAAACGGGCCAACCGCGCCCGGCACGGTGTAGGCAAATAAGCGCGGTGCTGTGATCGTGCCTGCTGCGCTGCGGGATTTCTGGCTGATCGAGGGATCATTCGGGCCAAATCCAAAGCCGACGCCGCGAACACTCGTGACACCGTGGGCGAGCCACAGTTTGAAACCATAGGATGGCTGCGGAGCTTTCGAGGCATCGCCATTATGCCCGTGAACATCGACGAAGCCGGGCAGGATATACATGCCGCCCGCGTCAATTACTTTGTCGGCTGGGACGTTGGCGCCGCCGCCGCGAATGATTGCGGCGATGCGGTTGTCGTTGACCACAATGTCAACTGGCCCTTCGGGAGGGGCGCCAGTGCCATCGATCATCGTCGCACCTTTGATCACCAGCGTCTCAAACGGGCCTTCCCCTTCGCCGACCGGCCTATCGGGCACCCGCTCCATTGCCCCTTGCGCCATAATGGGTGTGGCAAGAGCGAAGGCGATTGCGGTCAAAAACGTCTTGAGCATTTGGTCTCCCCTGTTCAGTCTGTCTCTAACCGTTCAATCGTGTTTTGCACATATCCGTTCAGCACGCCGACATGCTGGGCCGCCGATTGAAGGTCACAGGAGGTAATTCATGAAATTCTTTACCGCATCCGCCGCAGCTGCATTGGCGACCATCACTGCAACGCCAGCTTTCGCTGCGACCATCGAAATCGAATCTCATGGCCCCGTTATCGAGCTGTCCGTGTCCGAAAGCGTGACGGCTGATCCCGACCTAGTGACTATTGGTGCAGGCGTGACGAGCGAAGCGCGCACCGCTGTCGATGCGATGCGCCAGAACGCGGCCGAAATGACCCGCGTGATCGATCGGATCAAATCGCTCGGTGTGGATGAAAAAGACATTCAGACAACGGGGATCAATCTCAACGCGCGCTACGACTATAATCGTGAGACACAAAAGCAGGTGTTCCGCGGATACACTGTTTCAAACAGGGTGAGCGTGAAGCTGCGTGACATTGATGAGACAGGCAAAGTTCTGGACGCTCTTGTCGCTGTAGGGGCAACCAACCTCAACGGGCCAAATTTCTCGATTGAGAATGATGAGGGCGCCAAAGACGAAGCCCGCAAGCGCGCCGTGGAGCGGGCGCAAAATCGAGCAGAATCTTATGCTGAGATGCTTGGTTATGACGGCGTAAAAGTGCTTTCGATAAGTGAGGCGATCCGCGGCACATCACGCGAGCCCATTTTAAGCAGAAGCCGCGCTGGCGCATTGAGAGACGAATCCGCACCAGTTCAACCCGGGCAGGTTAGCACCGGAGTGAACATCACGATCAAGTACGAAATGATCAGCGATGACGAGGGATGATGCCTTTACGGCTGATAACAACGCTGAACCGGTGACAACGCGTCCATTCACTGCTTGTTCAATGCAGCTAGGCTAGGCATGACAGCACAATGAATAAGACCATCGTTCTTTCCGCCGCGCTTGCGCTGGCTTCCTTTGGCTCGGTTTCGCCCGCTGCGGCTGGTTCCGGTTTTCAGGAACAAACGCGCAGCGATCAGGGTGAAGCCCGCAAAGAGATGAAGGCGGGTAACCAGCTTTCGCTGCGAGAAATTGAACGCCGCGTGCTTCCAAAAATGCGAGGCAGTGAATATCTGGGTCCGGCCTACGACGCGACAGCGCGGGCTTACCGCCTGAAATTCATCAAAGATGGGCGCGTGACCTATGTCGATGTCGATGCCCGCAGCGGACGGATTATCAACCGTTCGAGATAGGCCAATCTCTTCATAACAACACGCCGGGGGACAGCGTCCCGCAGCCATAATGGTGCTCGCTTGACGCAACGCGCTCAAAAGCGCACCAACCCTTCAATTCATTTGCAGAAATCTGGTGGACTATGCGCATCCTGATTGTCGAAGACGAACCCACTCTGGGCCAACAATTGAAAACGACGCTTGAGCAGAACGGCTATGCTGTCGATCTTTCAACCGACGGTGAAGACGGACACTTCCTTGGCAGCACCGAAGACTACGACGCCTGCGTGCTCGATCTTGGCTTGCCAGAGATTGACGGGCTGTCTGTGCTTGGCATGTGGCGCAAGGAAGGCCGAGACTTTCCTGTGCTGGTTCTAACGGCGCGTGACAGCTGGTCTGATAAGGTTGCTGGCCTCGACGCAGGCGCAGATGATTATCTCGCCAAACCGTTTCAAACCGAAGAGCTGATAGCTCGTCTGCGCGCCCTTATCCGCCGTGCATCAGGCAACACGTCATCCGAATTGACCGCCGGTCAAGTTCGCCTCGATACGCGGTCTGGCCGCGTCACACTCGATGGTGAGCCGGTGAAGCTGACTGCGCAGGAATACAAACTGCTCAGCTATCTGATGCATCACAAAGGCAAAGTTGTCAGTCGGACTGAGTTAATCGAGCATATCTATGATCAGGATTTCGATCGCGACTCGAATACGATTGAAGTTTTTGTCACCCGTATCCGCAAGAAACTTGGCGCAGAGGTAATCACTACGATCCGTGGCCTCGGTTACAGCCTCGACGACCCCGCAGACGCTCCGCGAGCGTAAGAGCGAAGACATGTCTTCCGATGCGCCGGATGCGTCCGGTGGCGGAGGCGTGGGCGATCCAAATATGGCAGAGGTGATTGTTTCGCCGCCGCGTCGCGGTAGTCTTGCAAGGCGTATGGGGCTTATCGCCGCAGCCTGGATCACGATGCTGCTGCTACTCGGCGGTGTTGCGCTCGACCGGACCCTCGCGAGCCAGGTTCGCAGCAATTTCGATGAACAGCTCGAATATGTGCTGACTGCGATGATCGCATCGGCAGAGATCGATCCGTTTGGCGATGTCTATTTCTATCGCAGCCTCGGCGATCAGCGTTTCCTTGAGCCTAACAGCGGGTTTTACTGGCAGATCAGCGGAGGCGAGACCGAGGCTTGGCCTTCGCGCAGTCTGTGGGATCGGACGCTCGAGGTAAAGGGTGATCACTTCGACAACGAAGCGCATTTTTACGATTCTGATCAGTTTGCGGGCGAACCACTGCGGATCGCTGAGCGGACGATAATATTGCCAGGCAGTGAGACTCGCTGGACCTTCGCCGTCGCGAGTGCGACCGAAGAAATCGACGCGCAAGTCCAGCAAATCCGCGCGATTCTCATATGGAGCTACCTTGTCCTAGGGCTTGGCCTGATCGCGATGTCGATGTTCCAGATCCGTTATGGCTTGCAGCCACTGCGCCGGGTGCGAGCCGCGATCTCGCGTTTGCGTACTAGCGGGGATAACCGGATTACAGAACCATTGCCGAGCGAGGTTCAACCTCTGGTCGAGGAGCTCAACGGGCTGCTTGAACATTCAGAAAAACAGGCAGAGGAAGCGCGCACCCATGCAGGCAATCTGGCCCACGCATTGAAAACGCCACTTACCGTTTTGACCAATGCCGCAACCGCGCGTTCGCCCGATCTGAATGAAGCTGTGTTCCGCGAAACTCGCACCATGCAGCGACATGTGGATCACCATCTTGCACGGGCGAGGGCGGTTGGTCGCCGCGCCGTGGGTCATGCAAGAACTGACGTGCGCGCCAGCGCCGAAGCCGTGCGCCGCGCGGTTGAGCGCCTTTATCCAAGCGGGCGTCTGGATATCGCTGGTAAGAAAGACACGACGGTCGCGATTGAGCGGCAGGATCTCGACGAAATTCTCGGAAATTTGATCGAGAACGCGGCAAAATATGGCGGAGGCAGTGTGTTTGTGACTGTCGACGCTGAACCCGGTGAGAGCGATTGCACGATCTGGGTCGAAGACGATGGCATGGGCATTCCCGAAGAAGAGCGCGCACGAATTTTTGATCGCGGTGCGCGGCTCGACACTGGCAAGCCGGGGACCGGACTTGGTCTCGCCATTGTTCGCGATGTGGCGGAAATTTACGGCGGCAGCGTCACGCTTACCGAAAGCGAAGATCTGGGCGGGTTGATGGTCGAGCTGCGACTGCCCCGAGCTTAGACCGCTATTCAGCCACCGTTAAATGGTGCGAATTGAAGCTCACTGTTCAATCGGCTGCTTTGGGGAAGTGATATGCGAAGCTTGGTTATGATCGGCGGGCTTTTTGCGCTGGCTCTATCGGGCTGCGCGGGTTCAGCCTTTGATGCTGAACGGACGGTCTTCAACAATCCCTACACCGCCTTAGAAACAGACAATGGGCCTGTCGGTCCAGCTTGCGATGAAGCCGAAATACGAAATCCCAAATGTCGGAATGATGATAGGCCTTATCCCGTATCAGAGTATGAGCGCGATGCGGATGGCAATTTAGTGCGCCTGACCAGAGCTGAGCGGCAATTTTTCCGTGAACGGCGCGAAGCGCTCGAATCGAAACAGGATGTCTTGGATTCGCTTGAGAACGGGACACCGATCCCCTCAAATTCGCCAGCGCTTCCGAAACCGTCAACCAACTAGCTGCGAATTAGCCTTCGCGTGCTTTCTCGTGGTGGCGAATGACTTCTTCAATGATGAAGCGTAGGAATTTCTCGCTAAATTCCGGGTCGAGATCAGCCTCTTCCGAAAGTTTGCGCAAACGCTCTATTTGCCGCGCTTCGCGGTGCGGATCGGCCGGAGGCAGAGTAACCTTGGCTTTGTATTCTCCAACTGCCTGCGTGATGCGAAAACGCTCCGCGAGCATGTGAATGATCGCGGCATCGATATTGTCGATACTCTTGCGGAAGATCACGAGTTGCGGATCGTCGGCGGGCGGCTGGTGCGTTTCATCGGACATCGGTTGCAAAGCTAACAGCAATTCTGCGCTTGCCAAGCACAAGCCGCTGCCCCAAAGCGCCTTTTTATGAGTGCCGAAGTCGTCCCTCTACCTCGCAAGCGCCCGACGCTGGACCCGATGCTGTCTTTGACGGCGAACGGGATGAACTCGGTGAACGCCGTCATTCTGGACCGGATGCAGAGCGAAATCCCGCTTATCCCGCGCCTCGCAGGCCATCTGATTTCAGGCGGCGGAAAACGTTTGCGCCCGATGCTGACGCTCGCCGGGGCGGAGCTTGTCGGGTACCAAGGGACGCGCCATCATAAGCTCGCCGCGGCGGTGGAGTTTATTCACACCGCAACTTTGCTGCACGATGACGTTGTCGATGGCAGTGAGCTGCGCCGCGGCAAAGCGGCAGCGAACATCATTTTTGGTAATCCGGCGACCGTTCTGGTCGGAGATTTCCTGTTCAGCCGCGCTTTCGAATTGATGACGGAAGACGGCTCGCTCAAAGTTCTAAAAATCCTTAGCCACGCCAGCGCCGTAATCGCGGAAGGCGAAGTTTCGCAATTGAGCGCGCAGCGCCAGATCGGGACGAGCGAAGAGCAATATCTCCACATTATTGGCGCGAAAACCGCAGCTCTGTTTGCCGCAGCAAGCCAGATTAGCGCCGTCGTCGCCGAATGCAGCGATGAACAAGAGCGTGCGCTTGAAGATTATGGCCGTAATTTGGGTGTGGCGTTCCAACTGGTCGATGATGCGATCGACTACGATTCTGATGCCGCCGAAATGGGTAAAGATCAGGGCGACGATTTCCGCGAAGGCAAAATGACGCTGCCTGTCATCCTCGCGCATGCTCGGGGTAACGAAGAGGAGCGCAAGTTCTGGAAAGCCGCGATTACCGGTCACCGGACATCGGATGAAGATCTGGCCCACGCCATTTCGTTGATCGAAAAACACAACGCCGTCGAAGATACGCGCGAAAAGGCGCGGCATTTTGCCCAGCGCGCGATTGATGCAATCTCGATCTTCCCGGAAAGCAAAGCGCGCGCCGCAATGGGCGAAGCAGCGCAGTTTGCTGTCGCACGGGGCTATTAAGAGGGGCGGTGTCCCCCTCGCTTCCTATTCAAGCCGTACTGCCGGACATTCGCGGTGCGCTTTCGGCGCGCGGTGCCGCTGTTCTGATTGCGCCTCCCGGGGCCGGTAAGACCACTGCAGTCGCGCCTGCCTTGCTGGGCGAGGATTGGTGCACGGGGCAGATCATCATTACATCCCCGCGCCGTGTGGCCGCGCGCGCCGCCGCAGAGCGAATGGCCGAAACGCTTGGCGAAAAGCCGGGTGAGACCGTTGGCTATATGACGCGGCTCGACACAAAAGCGTCTGCGAAAACCCGCATCCTCGTGATCACCGAGGCCATTCTGGTCAATCGGCTGGTCGACGATCCCGAATTGCCGGGCGTATCGGCAGTGCTGTTCGATGAAGCGCACGAGCGGCATCTCGACAGCGATTTGGGCCTTGCCTTGGCGCTCGAAACACGCGGAGTGCTGCGCGAAGACCTGCGTGTGCTTGTTATGTCGGCCACTATAGACGGAACGCGGTTCGCGCAGTTGCTGGGCGATGCTGCACCTGTGATCGAGAGTGAAGGGCGCAGTTATCCGCTCGAAATCAAATGGCTGGGCAGCAACCCTTCCCAGCGCGTGGAAGATCAGGTGGCGGCGGGCGTAATGGCTGCTTGGCGGGAGCAAGATGGTGACATTCTCGCCTTCCTTCCCGGGGTGAGAGAGATCGAGCGGGTTCGTGAGCGGCTTGCGGTGAAATTGCCGGACACGCCTATCCTCCCGCTTCACGGTCAGATTGAACCAGCAGATCAACGTCTCGCGATTAAGCGTGATCCGGCAGGCCGCAGGCGCATCGTTCTGGCGACGTCGATTGCAGAAACATCACTTACGCTCGACGGGGTATCGGTTGTCATTGATAGCGGCCTTTCCCGCCATGCCGAGTTTGACCGGACAGCAGGCACAACCCACCTCGTAACGCGGCGCGCCAGTCAGGCAGCGGCAACCCAGCGTGCGGGCCGTGCAGCGCGGCAGGGGCCGGGCACAGCCTATCGCCTTTGGGAACAGGCCGGACATGGCGGCAGGCCTGAATTCTCTCCGCCGGAAATTGAAACAGCTGACCTCGCACCATTGCTTTTGAAGCTCGCAAAATGGGGCGCGGTTGATCCAGCTTCCCTCGCGTGGCTCGATAATCCGCCGAAGGCTTCAGTTGAAACCGGTCAGGCCAGCCTGAAGGCAATGGGCGCACTTGATGGCGATAACCGTATTACGCCTTGGGGGGAAAAAGTCGCACAATTGCCGCTTGATCCGGTTTCAGCTGCAGCGATCCTGTTCGGAGCTCGCAGCGGTCAGGCGGAGCCCGTTGCGCAGATTGTTGTCCTGATGCAGGAACGCGGGCTGGGCGGCCGCAGTGAAGATTTGATGCAGCGTCTTGCTAGTTGGAAGAACGAGCGCGGCAAGCGGGCGGATGCTGCCCGAAAATTGGCTCAGCGATGGGCGAAGCAAGCGGCATCTTTGACTGCGCAAGAGGCCTCACCACTTGGCGATGCAGCGCTCCACCTCGCATTTGCGCGGCCTGATTTCATTGCAAAACGCCGGGATGCAAGCGGAGAACAATGGTTGAGCGCAGGGGGACGAGGGTTTCAAATGGATCCGACCTGTCCCTTAGCGCGGGCAGAATGGATCGTGATTGCCGATGCGCAGGGGCGGGCAAAAGGCGCGCGCATCACAGCAGGCGCGCAATTGTCGCTGACCGATCTCGAACTTGAACTTCATGATCAAGTTGAACAGATTTCGGCAGTATTCTGGAATGAAAAGGAAAAACGAGCTGAGGCGCGCTTGGAAAAGCGGCTTGGCGCGATCACCATTTCTAGCGACCCTGACCCAAAACCCGACGCTTCGCAGCTTGTGGATATACTTGTCGATAAAGCTCTGGAAAGGCTGGGGACGCTGCTGCCCGCAGGGTTCCTTGCGCGGGCGGACTTTGCTGGTGTCGATGCTTTGAATGAGGCTGCGCTGAAAAACGGGGCCGACCTATGGCTTGCGCCTTTGCTCCATGATCGCCGTGATCTTGATCTTCCTGCGCATCGCTTTGCCGAAGCGGCCTTGAACCTGCTCGATTGGAACACGCGGCAAGCCTTGGATGATCGTGCGCCGACCAAATTTACCTCTCCAGCTCAGTCAACTCATCTCATCGATTATGCAGGTGATGATGCGCCGAGCACCGAGGTCCGTGTACAGGCACTGTTCGGCCTCGATCAGCACCCGATGATCGGCACAACTCCGCTGCTGCTAAAGCTAACCAGCCCTGCCGGCCGGCCAATTCAATCGACCCGCGATCTGCCCGGTTTCTGGCGCGGAAGCTGGGCAGATGTGGCCAAGGATATGAAGGGGCGATATCCAAAGCATCGCTGGCCCGAACAACCATGGGTGGAAAAGCCGAGCCTCAAGACGAAAAACGCCTTCAATCGAGGCTAGGTTTGGATTACTGGATTCCCATGACCGCAAGAATCTATCAGCAACCCAAAAGCGCGATGCAATCGGGCAAGGCCAAAACGGGCACTTGGGTGCTCGAATTTGAACAAAGCGAAGCGCGCAAGCCCGATCCGCTGATGGGTTGGACCGGCAGCGGCGACACCCAGGCACAGGTGAAGCTGGATTTCCCGACTAAAGATGCGGCGAAAGACTACGCCGACAAACACGGGATTACAGCGCGGGTCCATGCGACACCGCCAAAATCGCTTAAGCTTCAGGCATACGCCGACAACTTCAGGTAGGTCAAAGCAGGCTGCACTGGAATTCCGGTGTTGAATTCTCAATCAATGCCCGCCATATGCGCCACCGGGAGTCGGGTGGACGTTTGCGTTCGCTCACCGGGTCAGGTCCGGAAGGAAGCAGCCCAGGTGAATTGCGGCGGGTCGCTCGGCTCCTTTTTCAAACAGATGCAGGTTTATTCCGATGCGCCGCGCGCCTGCGCTTCGCGCCGATAGGCAGCGTAGCGTTCCCATCGTTTGAGCAGCGGCATGCTCATCAAATCTTCTCTCTGGCAGTAAAGCGAGGTGGTTTCGCTGCCTCCATCGGCCAGCAGCCACAGGCGCGTTTCTTTTCCGTCCACGGTCACATCCTTGAAAAAGCGGTATCCGGCTTGGGCTTGGATCAGAGGATCTTCGTGGGTGAACCGCGTCCAGCCTGCTGGTTTGGCAATCGACTGGATGTGAGAGGCGAGCGCCGATGAATTTAGGTTATCACTCGTTGCCCCTTCATAACGCAAAGTGTTGATGATGGTGCCATATGGTTGGGCCCACCGTTCGAAAGTCTCAAACGGGCCCACCGCTGGGTTAAGCGCCCAGGTTTTTGTCGACCATTCATTAACGGCAATCGGCTTGGCCTCGATTGCGTCTTCGGAAAACGGGCCAGCCAACCCGCCGCTTGCTGAACACATGGCATTGAGCTTTTCCGCGCCGATGTCTGACAATGGCGGGGTCTGTGCAGGTGTGAGCGTGAGGATGAGCAATGCGCCGATCATTGATTTCACCTAAAATGAGAGCTTGTCCGGTAAAAAATCTCTAGCCCCTTCGACAAGAGAACTACCCTATCCTAGAGTGTCAGTCGATGAACGATTCTGATCAAGATCTGCCTCAGGGCGAGGAAGAGAACACTCCTAGCGCGGCCGAATTGGAGGCTGCCGGGCAGAATTCGATGTTTGGCGATCCAGCGCCGAGCGCGGAGGCAGCGGATAAGCCTGCGGGAGTGGCGCCTGCATCTGCCGCGGAGCCTGTGGCGGCGACCTCGGAAGCCCCGAAAACGGCCGAGGTGGATACAAACCAGCCATACCGTGTCCTGGCCCGCAAATATCGTCCGCAGACTTTTTCCGAACTGATCGGGCAAGAGCCGATGGTCCGCACGCTCGCCAATGCGATTGAACGTGACCGGCTGGCCCACGCGTTTTTGATGACCGGTGTTCGCGGGGTCGGCAAAACCTCAACCGCGCGTCTTATTGCCAAAGCGCTAAATTGTATCGGCACGGATGGGGAGGGCGGCCCGACGATTGATCCATGCGGGCAATGTGAACCGTGCACCGCCATTGCCGAAGGCCGGCATATCGACGTGATCGAGATGGATGCAGCCTCGCATACCGGCGTGGACGATGTCCGCGAGATAATCGAACAGGTTCGGTATGCTGCGGTTTCTGCGCGGTACAAGATCTATATAATCGATGAAGTCCATATGCTGTCGCGCAACGCTTTCAACGCGCTGCTCAAGACGCTGGAAGAGCCGCCCGCGCATGTGAAATTCCTATTCGCCACTACCGAAGTTGAAAAACTTCCGGTGACGGTGCTCAGCCGAACGCAGCGATTTGATTTGCGGCGTATCCCGTCTGACTTGTTGGCTTCGCATTTCGGCAAGGTTTGCGGGCTTGAAGGCGTGGATGCCGAGGATGAGGCGCTGCGGATCATCGCGTCTGCCGCCGAAGGGTCCGTTCGCGACGGCCTGTCGATTCTGGATCAGGCGATTGCCCACGCGGATCTTGATGAGGACAGCAAGGTTACAGCGCAGCGTGTTCAGGACATGCTCGGCCTCGCCGACAAAAGCGCGCAGCGGCTTCTGCTTGGCCATCTGCTCGAAGGGGATGCGAAGGCGCTGCTTGCTGCGATTGATGAACAATATTCACTAGGCGTCGAGCCGCTCGCTTTGATGCGTTCGCTGATGGATATCGTCCATAAAATCACAGTCGCGCAGGTTTCCGGCGCGGAGCCTGATGCGCCGAGTGAAGAAGAGCGTGCGGCGCTGGGTGAATTCGCAGCGAAGCTTGGTGCGGGTGAATTGCACCGGCTTTGGCAATTGCTGCTCAAGGGCCACGATGAAGTGCGTCAAGCGCCAGATCCGCTGGTTTCAGTGCAAATGGCGCTGCTTCGCGTGCTGCATGCATGCGAGCTACCTGATCCGGGTAAGCTGGCGAAACGGATTGAAGAACTTGCGAGTAGCGCGCCCACGCAAGCGGCCAGCGCTCCTGAAAGCGGCGGCGGAGCGCCAAGCGCTGCGGCCGCGCCGCAGGCAGGCAGTGCGCTCGATTGGGCCGCTTTGGTCGATGAGGTTGACCGGTCTGGCCGCATGCATGTCGCTGAACTTATGCGGAGCCGTGTTCGCGTGATCGAACTTGGCCCGGACAAGCTGATATTTGAGCAAGCCGATAACTTCCCCGACGATCCCGGTCCCGAAATCCGCGATGCCCTGTTCCAGATCAAGAACCGTCGTTGGTTGGTCGAAAAGGGCACCGGCGATGCACAGCCGACGCTTAGGGAAGTTGAACAGACCAACGCCAATGCCGCGCGTGACCGCATCTTGTCTGATCCACTGGTGAAGGCCACATTGGAAGCATTCCCCGATGCCGAGTTGATCGAAGCTGACGGAAAAGTCGCCCGCGCGGCGGGCAGCAAATGGAATTGATGGAGTACCCCCGATGAAATCGATGGAAGAAATGATGCAGGCGGCGCAGAAAGCCGCCGAGACGATCCAGACCCAAATGAGCGACATGCAGGTGAAGCTCGACAATATCGAAGTCGAAGGCACCGCTGGCGGTGATCTGGTGAAGGTTCGCGCCACTGCGAAAGGCCGCATCCTTGGCGTGTCGATCGACGACAGCCTGATGAAGCTTGAAGAGAAGCATATGGTCGAAGATCTCGTAACAGCTGCGTTCAATGCCGCTCGCGACAAGGCAGATCGCGTTTCCGAAGAGCAGATGAAGGAAATGCAAGGCGGAATGGGCCTGCCACCGGGCTTTAACCTGCCGGGCATGGGCTAAACCGGAGAAGGCGCGGGGTGTCGGGCAAGAAATTTGAGCCGAATGTCGGCGGCGGTCTTCCCGGTCTTGGCGCGCGCGCTTTAACTCCCACAGTTTTGCCGGGAATGTCGGGCGGCCTAGGCGCGCCTGCGCCAAAGCTTGCTTCCCAACCAAAGCCGGAAAACGCTGTTCGCCATGCGCGCAGCCTAAACGGCAAGCCGATCGGGCTGGTACCGGACTTTATCAGCGAGTCCGAACGCGTATTGCTGTATAATTACGCGAAACAGGCAGATGCTCCTTGGGAAACCACTCTGGCATCGGACGATGTCTGGCATGGGCGGCTCATCAATCCGCGTTCGATGTCACCTAACGTACTCCGACTGATGGAGAAAATTCGCAAGCGTACGGTCGCGCATATCAAGGCGGACTATGACATCACAGATCCAGTGTATGCCGATACGTTGCAGTTGGTGCGGTGGAGGCCGGGTGACAATCAAAAAGCTCACGCGGATTGCGAGGAACCCAATGGCAAGCCCAATGCCACACCTTGGCGTGCATTCGCATCGATCATTTATTTGAACGACGAATATACTGGTGGTGGAATATATTTCCCTGATCGCAAACTTAGACCGCAGATCAAGCCGCGCACACTGGCGTATTTTCCTTCGACCAACCAATATCGGCACGGGGTCGAGGCGATTTCATCTGGGCTGCGGTATACGATGAGCTGTTTTTACACGTTCGATGCCCGGCGGCACGACGGCTATCCAGTCTAAAGCCCGTTGATCGCGATCTATTCGCGGTCATCCACACGCAATTGCACCTCGCGCGTTGCACGGCGCGGATAGGCTACCCATATCCTTCATCAAAGGAGCGCCCAAATGGCGCCCATGGACATATGAATATGACACAGCAATTCCCTCTTCTTCCGCTGCGCGACATCGTCGTTTTCCCCGGCATGGTCGTCCCGCTTTTCGTAGGCCGCGACAAATCGGTTGCCGCTCTCGAAGCGGCTATGGAGGCCAGCAAAGACATCTTTCTGCTCGCGCAGCTTGATCCGGGCCGCGATGATCCGGAAGGCGACGATCTGTACGATGTGGGCGTCGTTGCCCAAGTGCTTCAGATGCTGAAATTGCCCGATGGCACCGTGCGCGTCATGGTAGAAGGGGCGCACCGGGCCAAACTTTCGGGAATGCGCCCCGAAGGCGATTATGTTCTTGCAGACGTCGACTTGCTTGAGCCGGAAACCGTAGCGGGCAGCGAAGTCACGGCTTTGATGCGTCAAGTTAGCGAGCAATTCACTGAGTACACAAAGCTCAACAAGAAGATGGGCGATGATACGACCGTTGAACTGGGTGATGTCGATGACGCAGGCCAATTGGGCGATATGATCGCGGCGGCTCTCAATGCGAAAGTTTCGGACAAGCAATCGCTTCTGACTGAAGCGAATCCATTGAAGCGGCTTGAGCGGGTGATGGCCTTTATGGAAGGCGAACTTTCCGTACTGCAGGTCGAAAAGAAAATTCGCGGCCGTGTGAAACGCCAGATGGAGAAAACCCAGCGCGAATATTACCTCAATGAACAGCTTAAAGCGATCCAAAGCGAGCTGGGCGGCAGTGAGGGCGAAGACGGCGATGAGATCGCAGAATTGACCGAAAAGATCGAAAAAACCAAGCTGTCCAAAGAAGCCAAATCTAAAGCAGTTGCGGAGCTGAAAAAGCTCAAGGGCATGCAGCCCATGAGCGCCGAGGCGACTGTGGTGCGCAACTATCTCGACATTCTGCTCGGCCTGCCGTGGGGCAAGAAATCCAAGGTCAAAAAAGACATCGGTAAGGCGCAGGAAATCCTCGATGCCGATCATTACGGGCTGGAAAAAGTCAAAGACCGGATCATCGAGTATCTCGCCGTTCAGGCGCGCACTAATAAGCTGAAGGGGCCGATTCTGTGCCTCGTCGGCCCTCCCGGTGTCGGCAAAACTTCGCTGGGCAAGAGCATTGCCAAAGCGACGGGCCGCGAGTTCGTGCGCCAGTCACTCGGCGGTGTGCGCGATGAAGCCGAAATTCGCGGCCATCGCCGCACGTATATCGGCTCCATGCCGGGCAAGATTGTGAGCAACCTCAAGAAAGCAGGCACCAGCAATCCGCTCTTCCTGCTCGATGAGATTGACAAGCTTGGTCAGGATTTTCGCGGCGATCCGGCATCGGCGCTGCTCGAAGTGCTCGACCCGGAACAGAACGACAAATTCCAAGACCACTATCTCGAACTCGACCTAAACCTGTCCGACATCATGTTCGTCACGACGGCGAACAGTCTTGATCTGCCCCAACCGCTGCTCGACCGGATGGAGATCATCCGTCTGGAGGGATATACCGAGGATGAGAAGGTTGAGATCGCGACACGCCACTTGCTCGACAAGCAAGTTGAACAGCACGGTTTGAAGCCGGAAGAGTTTGAGCTGACCGAAGACGGTCTGCGCGATCTTATCCGCTATTACACGCGTGAGGCGGGTGTCCGCACGTTGGAGCGTGAAATCGCGCGTCTTGCCCGCAAGAGTCTGCGCAAAATCCTTGAGAAAGAGGCAACAAGCATTCGCATCACGCCGGAAAATCTCGGCGAGTTTGCAGGAGTGCGCAAATTCAAACACGGGATGAGCGAAGACGAAGCGCAGGTCGGCGCTGTCACAGGCCTCGCCTGGACATCGGTCGGCGGTGAATTGCTGACCATTGAAAGCGTCACTACGCCGGGCAAAGGCGAGGTCAAAACCACTGGTAAGCTGGGTGAGGTGATGAACGAATCCATCGCAGCGGCATTCAGTTTCGTGAAGGCGCGCGCTCCCGCATATGGAATTAAGCCATCGCTGTTCCAGCGTAAAAATGTGCACATCCACTTGCCCGAAGGTGCAGTGCCCAAGGACGGCCCTAGCGCCGGTATCGGCATGGTCACTTCGATCGTTTCGACGCTGACTGGCACACCTGTTCGCCCGGACATTGCGATGACTGGCGAAGTGACGCTGCGCGGCCGCGTGTTGCCAATCGGCGGGCTCAAGGAAAAGCTACTGGCGGCGCTGCGTGGCGGCATCACAACCGTTCTGATCCCCGAAGACAACGTCAAAGATCTGGCAGAGATTCCGGTCAATGTGAAAGAGGCGTTGGAGATTATTCCGGTTAGCCATGTCGACACAGTTTTGGAGCATGCATTGACTGATATGCCGGCTCCGATTGAGTGGACTGAGGCCGATGATCTGGCATCGCAACCGGGTGGCCAGTCGGCTGGCGGAAACGGGCCGACCGGTTCGGACGTGCCAACGGCGCATTGATGCGCTAGGACGCGGCCAGCGTGTCGCGAATCGAAGCCGGGTCGCACCAGCTCACCAAAGGTGGCACGTGTTGCTGAACGGGAGTCGCGACTGCGAAGGCCTCGGCCTGCCGCATTTTCTCGATCAATATGTAAAATGCGCGTTTTTCTGCGCTTTTTGCCTTTGACAGCCTCCCGAAACAGGCTCAATTTGCGGGCCTATTGAAAGCCGATTCCGCGCAGTCGCTTTCATCCGAGCATGGTGTTGAAAACAGTTACGATGACTAGGGGGTTCCCACGATGAACAAAAACGATCTGATCAGTGCAGTTGCCGAAACGAGCGGCCTTTCAAAAAATGATGCGAGCGGCGCTGTAGAGGGCGTGTTTGACGCGATCACAAAAGCTCTTTCGAACGGCGACGAAGTGCGTCTGGTTGGATTTGGAACGTTCTCGGTCGCGCGCCGCAAAGCCTCAACAGGCCGCAACCCGCGCACTGGCGAACCAATGACGATCAAGGCTTCGAACCAGCCTAAATTCAAAGCAGGCAAAGGCCTTAAAGACGCCGTCAATTAAGAGCGGCGCGTTAGCTTTGGCGTGCGCAACGTCCGAGTTTGACCTGTAAAACAAGGCCCCGCCAGACGCATCGTCTGGCGGGGCTTTGTTTTTTGCTGAACTACGAAGCTTACTGACCGATTGCTATGAGCGCCGTTGGTGCAGCTTTCGTCCGGGTCGAAATGTCCCATGTAAGCATTTCGCCGGTCGCTGTAGGCGTTGAACCTTCGTCTGTGTTGTTGGCGCGAATGCTCATTGGCCCCTGTGTCACGATCGTAAATTTGCCTTCGATCTGCGGAATGTCCGGCATCGGCTGAGCCGAATTTTCGGTATCCGCACCGAGCGCGGCAAGGCCAGCCATCCCGCCCATACCGCCAATCATTGCGCCCAGAGGGTTCTCGTCATTCTGTGCAGCGAAGCCGGGCGCGTTGACCCGAACGACATTACCGTCGCGAACAATCACCTGAACAAAGGGATTGGACGGCGGCATGCCTTCGATGATCGGGAACATGAAATCATGGCCAAGTGTACCATTGACCGAATAGCTCACATCAAAAACGCCGTTACCTTTGTCCTCGACACGATCCCAGCCTTTTTGGCGCAGGAGCGCTTGGCGAAGCGCCTCGGCTGCTTCGGGATCAGACGGATCAATATCGCCCATCATTGCGGCCATTTGCTCAGCTTCGCGTTTGGATTCGGCTGCTCGTTCTTGCGCACTGACCTCCCAATTTGCCCGCTGATCGTCGATTTCGATCTGCGTGCATTCGCGCGTATCGCCAGTGTTTTCATCGTAGCATTCTGCTTCGAATTTGGCGTCTTCGGCGGCGGCCATCTTTGCAAGCTGCGATAGGCCAAGGAAAAAGACTTCGCCTTCATACGTGAACGTGAATTCGTTCGTGTCCGTCAAAACAAGTTCTGACGTGAATTTACCTGGCGTGATGAAGCAGCCGGACAGCAATAGTGAAAGGCAGGCGAGCAGGCTTGCAGCGCCCATGCGGATTGAGGTCGGTTTTGTCATGCGAGGTATCCTCCTGCAGAGACGTTACGATCTGGTTGCGACGGCATAGAGCGAGATAGCAGCGGCGTTTGACACATTGAGGCTTTCAATATCCGAAGAGATCGGCAGTTTTGCCAGCGCATCGCAATGTTGCTCAATATTATGCCGCATGCCTTCGCCTTCTGCGCCCAGCACAATAGCGACTGGCCCCTCTGGCATGGCTTCGGCGAGCGTTGCGTCGGCCTCGCCCGTCATGCCGATGCGCCAATATCCTGCTTCTGCCAATTCATCAAGCGCGCGCGCCAGGTTGACTACGCGTACCCAAGGAACGGTTTCCATAGCACCTGATGCGGATTTTGCGAGCACACCGCTTTCAGGTGGG
This sequence comes from uncultured Erythrobacter sp., assembly GCF_947497915.1. Classification (GTDB taxonomy): domain Bacteria; phylum Pseudomonadota; class Alphaproteobacteria; order Sphingomonadales; family Sphingomonadaceae; genus Erythrobacter. The sequence goes on from NZ_CANMIJ010000001.1 coordinate 802,615, forward strand.
GCGTGGCGGTCTTGGGTTACGATACACGCGGCATTGAACGCCGCTGCGGATCGCAAAATGGCGCCGACATTGTGCGGGTCTGTGACCTGATCGAGCACAACAACGGGGCGCGTACGATCTCCGGTTGCGACATCATCAATGAAAGTCGTATCGAGCGGTTCGCATTCCAGAACCAGCCCTTGATGCGGCGCATCTTTGGCGACGAGACGGCCAAGATCGGCAACCTCGGCATATTCCACGGGAAAATCGGCTGGCAGTTCCCCGTCAAGCGTTTCGATGGCCTCGCGTGTTGCCCACAATTTGCGGTGCTGGCGCGCAGGGTTTTTGAGCGCCGCCTCAACCGGGTGACGGCCCCAAATGCGCACATGGCCCGAGCTTCCCTTGCCAGAGCCGCGTCCACCCTTCATCCGACCAGCGCGCCCTCTTAGCGCGCGTTTGCGGTCACTCTTGGCCATAATTGCTCCTGCAAATGCATTTCATACGGCTCCCCTGCCAGCAGGCCCATTGACAGGCAAGCGCCGCTTCGCCAAAGGGGCGCCTCTCGGCAGCGCAACGCCTTCATCGGCGATGCACAACTCCCGGCAAAGCAGCACTTTGAGGCTGCATGGCATGGTGTGGACAGGTGGCCGAGTGGTTAAAGGCAGCAGACTGTAAATCTGCCCGCGCAAGCGTACATAGGTTCGAATCCTATCCTGTCCACCACCGCCGCTTTCTCCAATCGTAGCCCAGCTTATTGGCACTTCATTGTGCGAAGTGGTGCCGTGCGCCCTTGCGAGGTGCACACGGCGCGCCTATTCCGGCGCATTCCAAACACAAAGAGCGGCCCCGATTATGCAACTCACCCATCGTCCTGTCATCTCTGCCACCGGCCTGTTCACACCGTCGGAATCGATATCCAACGATGAATTGGTGGCGAGTTTTAACGCCTATGTTGATCAGCATAATGAGCGGAATGCCGCTGCTATCGAGGCGGGCGATGTCGAGGCTCTGAGTCACTCGTCGGTTGAATTCATCGAAAAGGCGAGCGGTATCAAGGCGCGGCATGTCATGTCGAAAGAGCCTGTTCTCAATCCAGATACAATGAGCCCGCGTTGGCAAGAGCGAACCAATGACGAACTGTCCATGATGGCCGAGATTGGTCTGATTGCGGCGAAGCAAACTTTGAAGCGAGCGGGGCGCGATGCAAGTGATGTTGACGCGGTGCTGTGTGCGGCTTCCAATATGGAGCGCCCTTATCCCGCAATGGCGATTGAAATTCAGCAAGCGCTGGGAATCGATGGCTTTGGTTTTGACATGAATGTCGCGTGTTCATCGGCAACATTCGGCATCCAGACTGCTGCTGATTATGTCCGGGCTGGCAATGCGAAGAGTGTTTTGGTCGTTAGCCCGGAAATCACCTCGGGCCACCTCAACTGGCGCGACCGCGACAGTCACTTTATATTCGGTGACGTCGCTACCGCGGTACTAGTCGAGGACGCTGCAATCGCTCCGGCTCAGCATTGGGATATCCTCAGTACGAAGCTGAAGACCGTGTTCTCCAACAACATCCGTAACAACTTCGGCTTTCTCAATCGCGCTGCTCCTGAAAATGCAGAAGGGGCGGATAAGCTCTTCGTTCAAGAGGGGCGAAAAGTGTTCAAGGAAGTCGTGCCGATGGTCGCGCAGATGATCATTGATGAGGCTGAAAAGCTTCAGATGGACCCTACGACCCTACGCCGGCTTTGGCTGCATCAGGCGAACGCTGGGATGAACCGTCTGATCGCCCAGCGCGTATTGGGTCACGAAGCGAACGATGATGAAAGTCCGACGGTGCTGGATACCTACGGCAACACATCGAGCGCCGGATCGATTATCGCGTTCCACCTGAACAGCGATGATTTGAGCGGCGGCGACACCGGCCTTATCTGCAGCTTTGGTGCGGGTTATTCGGCAGGTACAGTGTTTGTACGCAAGGTCGCCTGACGCTCAACAAAGCTATCCCAGGCGGCGATGACGCGGCCTGCGGCCCACCATATGCCGATCACTGCGATCATCGAAACCAGTCCGTCTACCGCATAGTGGTAGGCGAGGTGGACGCTGCTGATCCATGTGATGATGAAGAACGCGCCGAAGAACATACCCCAGCCTTTGTGGATATGGCGCACGGCCAGCCAATAGATGAATGCGATCGCGCAGTGCATGCTGGGCATGGCGGTGATGCCGCTTCCCAATCCGCTGGACGAGGCTCCGTGCCATTCCAGCAGCAGGCCTTGGACGCGTAACGTCATGATCGGTATCTGTTCATTGGCAGCGTTCAGATAGTCCATCTGCGCGTTGAAGTGTCCGTTGCCGAGCATCGGATCGAGGAACACCGGGCCAACCGAAGCGAGCCACGTTGCCATTGCGCCGCCGATGAGTGACCAGCTGAGCATATACGTCATGAAGAACTGGCGGCGCAGCTTGCTGTCCAATTTGTAGAACGCGAAGAACATCACACCGGGGTAAAGAAGCAAGAACCAAATGTGATAGAGGAAGGCGAGAAACGCCGTGACAATTGGAAAGCCGAGCACCGGCTGCATCACTTGCCACGCATCATACCCAAAAAAGATCGCCTGATCCCATTCGATAAATGTCTGGTCCCACGTGTAATCGTTGAACAGCGGGATAGCGGATTTCATTTTGGAAAAGAACGGCAGCGCGATAATTGCGATGGCCATCATCGGAAGACCGCAGAAAATGACGTTCAAAAGCGGCTTTGCTGTGTAGCGTTCTTTTAAGAAAGCAGTCGGACTTTTCGGACGGTTTCGGTTTAGCTGCCATGCTGCATCGAATGCCACCAGAATGAGCACGAACATCCCGAAAATTCGGGCGTTTTCAATCACACCGCTGACACTGGGCGAGATACCTTGCGACAGAAGCAGGCCGATGCACAGGGCCATAATCGATGCGCCGATGACATAGATCGGCATCTCACTAAGCAAACGCTCAGCAAGGTTTTGCGCAGGATCATCTTGGGCAGGGAGGTTCGCAGAAGTGTCCATTTCGAGGGTGGGGATTAAGGTAAATATCTTACTAAGTGGTGAAGGGCGCGCCGCGTGAAATGTGGGCGCAAGCAGGCCCGATTTACGCAGAATTATGGAGGTTTGCTGTGCGAGGTCGCTTGCGGGCGGGCATTTCAGACCCTAGATGCCAGCGCATGGCAGGCGAAATACTCGATAATCAAGGACGCGGTGATGCTGGCTGGAGCTGGCCCGCGATCCATCCCGAAGGGCGCAAATATGGCGTGATCGCAGTGGCGATCAGCTTGATTCCGCTCATACTTCTCGACTGGGCAATCATCGGATGGCCGCTGTTGTTCCTATCAGTCGGCGTGTTCGCGTTTTTCCGCGATCCTGAACGCGTTGTACCCCAAGCTGACAATGCGATTATCGCACCTGCTGATGGTTTGATCTCTCTAATCACCCAGACAGAGCCTCCTGCCGAGCTCAAGATTGATGACGGATCGGGTTTTCCCGGCTTGCCAGATGGCCCTGTGACGCGAGTATCGATTTTCATGAGTGTGTTTGATGTCCACATCAACCGCGCGCCGATTGCCGGGACCGTGCGCCGCGTGGTGTACATGCCGGGCAAGTTCATGAACGCTGATCTTGATAAGGCAAGCGAAGAAAACGAACGTCAGCATCTGTTGATCGAGCGAACCGATGGCATGGCTGTGGGCTTTACCCAGATTGCGGGTCTTGTTGCCCGGCGCATCATTCCGTTTGTTAAGCCGGGTGATACCGTCGCCAAGGGCCAGCGCGTCGGCTTGATCCGTTTTGGCAGTCGTGTCGATGTGTATCTTCCTGTGGGTACGGAGCCGAAAGTTCTGCTGGGCCAGCGCTGTATTGCTGGCGAAACCATCCTTGCGGATGTGGGCGCGCAAACTGGCTTGCTCGAAGGTATTGCGCAGTGATCCTTTTTGATACGAGCGCGCATTGAAGAAACCGGGGTTTCGCAAACCTGCGCGTTTTGCCGCGCCCCGTATCGGCCCGAAAGCGGCTGAGGACGAGGATGGCGCATCAACAGGAGACGCACGCGGCTTAAGCCTGAGGGCCATGCTTCCCAATGCAATTACGGCGGCCGCGCTGTGTTCGGGCCTCACAGGCATCCGTTTCGCAATCGAAGAACAATGGGCTTATGCAATTCTCGCGGTGCTGCTTGCCGGCGTTCTGGATGGAATAGATGGCCGCATCGCCCGTTTGCTGAACGCGCAGTCGCGCTTTGGCGCGGAGTTGGACAGTCTTGCCGATTCTCTGTCATTCGGAATGGCGCCTGCGATCATCCTTTATATGTGGTCGCTGCAAGATCTTGACCGGTTCGGATGGTTCGCTGCGCTCGCCTTTGCGATCTGCTGCGCCCTGCGTCTAGCTCGCTTTAACGCGCAAATCGACGTCGATGAGCAGCCGCACAAATCGGCCGGGTTCCTGACAGGGGTGCCTGCTCCAGTGGGGGCAGGCCTGGCTTTCATGCCGTTCTATTTGTGGATGGCCACCGGGATCGAAACTTTCCGCGATCCGATCCTGCTTGCCGTGTGGCTTAGCTTGATTGCGGTGCTGCTGATTTCCAATATGGCCACGCTAAGCTGGCTCGCGGTTCGCCCGCGTAGAGGTATTCGCCTCGGGCTGATCGCTTTTACCGGCCTTGGCTTTGCTGCGTTGATACAGGAACCGTGGTGGTCGCTAACCGTGATCAGCGCAGCTTATCTGTTGTTGATGCCTTACGCGCTGATCAAATATGGAGCGATCAAACGCCGCCGAGCGCGTGAAGCGGAACATCCGATTGGCGCGGCAGACGGCGCGCAAATGGGCGAGTAGTCGCCAAAGCGCGCGGTGCAGTAGGGCGAAGCCGGACAATGCGCGCTTCAACCTGAGGCACAAACCCTGCCTTCACCAGATCATTTTGACGTTTCAGCGATGAATAGGCCGAACGCGCCCGCAGCCAGCAATCCACCAAAGTGATCGCAGTGGCGATAGCGACTGCAGAAAACAGGAGTGTTATGGTCGCTGCGAGCATTGGGAATTTCCTTCGTTCGATCTTTGTTCTTCCGCACTTGTTCTATAAGTGTTCTCACTAGTCAAGCACATTTGTTCCACTTGTGTTCCAAATGACGCAAATGCACTAGATTTTGTGGGAGAAGGGGGGTAAGTGCCCCCGCATCGTTGTGAAACCTGCCCGAATCATCGGGCGCTTTGATCAACGAAATTCACATGGAAGGCGCTTCATACCGGTGCTGCCAGCGGGATCTCCGCCAGCGGTTCCAAGCCTTCCAGAGGACAAACCGGAAAGGAAATACCCATGGCGGCTACCACCGTTACCATGCAGCAATTGATTGAGGCCGGCGCACACTTCGGCCACCAGACCCACCGCTGGAACCCGCGGATGAAGCCGTACATCTTCGGCAACCGCAATGGTGTTCACATCATTGACCTGTCGCAGACTGTTCCGCTTTTTGCGCGCGCACTCGATTTTGTTGAGTCGACCGTTCGTTCGGGCGGCAAGGTTCTGTTCGTTGGCACCAAGCGTCAGGCGCAAGAGCCTATCGCCGAAGCAGCCCGCGCATCGGGCCAGCACTTCGTAAACCACCGTTGGTTGGGCGGTATGCTCACCAACTGGAAAACCATCAGCGGTTCGATCAAGCGTCTTAAGACACTTGAAGAGCAGCTTTCGGGCGAAACCAGCGGCCTTACCAAGAAAGAAGTTCTGCAGTTGACCCGTGAGCGTGACAAGCTGGAACTGTCGCTTGGCGGTATCCGCGATATGGGCGGCATTCCGGACGTGATGTTCGTAATCGACGCCAACAAAGAAGACCTCGCGATTAAAGAAGCAGCCGTTCTCGGTATTCCAGTGATCGCGGTTCTCGATACCAATGTCGATCCGTCGAATATTGCATTCCCAGTACCGGGCAATGACGACGCAAGCCGCGCCGTTCGCCTGTATTGCGATGCAATCCGCGACGCGGCGACAGCCGGCAAAGGCGGTGCGGTTGCAGATTCGGGCCAAGATGTTGGCGCGATGGCTGAACCACCTGCCGAAGCTGCTGCGCAAGCATAAGCTGAGGCCTCAGGGCCCAATGACCCGCGTAAAGCGCGTGTCACATTCATTCTCTAACGCGCCGGGCACCCCTAAAGCGCCCGGCGCGCTCTAAACTTTACAAAGGAAATTCTCATGGCTGATTTTTCTGTCGCCGATGTGAAGAAACTGCGCGAAAAAACCGGCGCAGGCATGATGGACGCCAAAAAGGCGCTGACTGAAGCAGGCGGCGACATCGAAGCGGCTGTTGACGCTCTGCGTGCAAAAGGCCTCGCCACTGCACAAAAGAAATCGAGCCGCACGGCTGCTGAAGGTCTTGTCGGTGTTGCTGTTACAGCCACCAAAGGTGTCGCTGTTGAAGTGAACTCGGAAACAGACTTCGTTGCGAAGAACGACAAGTTTCAGGACTTCGTGCGCAAAACCACCGAAGTCGCTCTTACGCTCGGCTCTGATGATGTCGACGCTCTGAAAGCTGCCGGTTACCCGGATGGCGGCACCGTTGCCGACAAGCTGACAGATAACGTCGCGACTATTGGTGAAAACCAGCAGATCCGCCGCATGAAGACCGTTTCGGTCGGTTCGGGCGCTGTTGTTTCTTATGTCCACAACGCAGCCGCAGCGAACCTCGGCAAAATCGGCGTTCTGGTTGCTCTTGAAAGCGACCTTGCCGCAGACGTGCTTGAGCCATTCGGCAAACAGCTCGCCATGCACATCGCATCCATGTTCCCACAGGCGCTCAACGCTGAGGGCCTCGACTCTGATCTAATCGAGCGTGAGCGCGCTGTTGCACAGGAAAAGGCAGCCGAAAGCGGCAAGCCCGAAAACGTGCAGGAGAAAATGGTCGAGGGCGCGATCAAGAAGTTCGCGAAAGAGAACGCTCTGCTCAGCCAGATGTTCGTGATGGACAACAAATCGTCGGTCGAAGACGTCGTTGCCAAATTCGGTAAGGATAATGGCGGAACCGTCACTCTGACCGATTATGTCCGTTACCAACTTGGTGAAGGCATCGAAGTTGAAGAGAGTGATTTCGCTGCAGAAGTCGCGGCTGCTGTTGGCGGCTAAGCTTTTCAGCTTTGCTTGAAACGAATTAACGGCCGTCGCAGCTTATCGCTGCGGCGGCCGTATTTCGATCACCCAAATTTCGGGCTCAGTGAACAGCCGGATCGGCAGAAGGCTTGTCCCGAGACCGCCGCTGGTGACCAGCGTTTTGCCATGCTGCTCAAACACGCCGCAGGCATAAAGCTCGCCGTAATCCGACATGGTTGCGGGCGACCCGCCCCAAGGATAGGCGATTTGTCCGCAATGGGTGTGTCCGGCGAGGACTAGGTCGACGCCAACGGGAACCTGCGGAAAGATATCGGGACTGTGCGTAACGACGATCCGTGCGCCGGTTAGCGGCGCCATTGCCCCGAAAGTCGCCTCCAGATCGTCTCTCCCGGTAAAGGCATCGTCCACTCCGCCGACAGCAAGCGGCCCAATCTGCGCCGCGTCATTTGCCAGCACTGTGATCTGTGGGTGTTTTGCCAATTGCTCTGAGAGGCCGGGCCAATCGAACCAGTGATCGTGATTGCCCGGAGCCATCACGACGCCGTAGGTCGCGCGAAGTTGACCCAGTGGAGTCACGATCTCCTCTGCCGAGTAGACATGGGTCGCCGTGCGTTTCTCGCTCACCAAATCGCCCGCAATCGCGACCAAATCCGGCTCAAGTGCGTTCACCTGTTCGACAATCCGTTCAAGTCGGGATGGCGGCATATCCGGCCCCGCAACATGGATGTCTGCGAGCAAGGCAATGGTCATAGGTTTTGAGCCTGCTGGAAGCTTTTCACTAGTGACCGCCAGGCGCTTCACAACGGGATCACGCATCGTGTCATGCCAAACCTTGGCCGCGCCGATTGCCCCGATGATCACCAAAACATAGATCAGCTTGCGTAGCATTAGTTCCCCTAATCATCGTGCAGCCCCTTGGCAGCGCGGTGTGCGGCGGATAAGGGCTGCGGAGCAAAAATTCCACCACGGAGTAACCTCAGGCTATGGCTCTTCCTGAAATCAAGCGCGTCCTCCTAAAACTGTCGGGCGAAGTTCTGATGGGAGAACAGGAATACGGCATCGACCCTGCCTATGTCGCGCGGCTCGCCGAAGAGGTGAAGGCTGCGCAGGAAACCGGCCTAGAGGTTTGCCTCGTAATCGGCGGCGGCAATATCTTTCGCGGCGTGGCTGGCGCGGCGCGCGGGCTGGACCGCACGACCGGCGATTATATGGGTATGCTGGCGACCGTGATGAATGCGCTCGCAATGCAGAACGCGCTCGAACAGCATGGCGTACCGACCCGGGTTCAGTCAGCCATCCCGATGAGCAGCGTTTGCGAACCGTACATCCGCCGCCGCGCAGAACGGCACCTTGAAAAAGGTCGCATTGTTATCTTTGCAGCAGGCACCGGCAATCCGTTTTTTACGACGGATACGGGCGCGGCGTTGCGCGCTGCGGAAATGAACTGTGATGCGCTGCTGAAAGGCACCAGCGTTGACGGCGTTTATGACAGCGATCCTAAGCACAATCCGCAAGCAACTCGTTTCGATACGATCAGCTATGATCAGGTGCTTTCCGCCAATCTTAAGGTGATGGACGCAACTGCAGTTGCACTTTGCCGCGAGAACGACATTCCGATAGTGGTGTTCTCAATCCGCGAAAAAGGTAACGTGGCCACAGTCCTTTCGGGCAAGGGCACTCAGACGATAGTACAGAAGGAAGCGTAAGCGATGTCGCAATATGATCAAGTCGATCTCGAGCGCCGTATGAATGGCGCGGTTGAGGCGCTGAAAGGCGATCTTGGAGGCCTACGCACGGGCCGTGCTAATGTGAGCTTGCTCGATCCGGTCGTATGCGAAGTGTACGGTTCGATGATGCCGCTAAGCCAGGTAGCGACGGTTTCGGCTCCCGAAGCGCGCATGTTGAGCGTTCAAGTGTGGGACAAGGCCAACGTTTCCGCCGCTGAAAAAGGCATCGCGAAGGCCAATCTTGGCCTCAACCCGATGACGGATGGTCAGACAATTCGCTTGCCAATGCCAGACCTGACCGAAGAACGCCGTAAAGACCTTGCCAAGCTTGCCGGGCAATATGCTGAGAAAGCGAAAATCGCGATCCGCAATGTGCGCCGTGACGGGATGGAAGATCTTAAAGCTGACGAGAAGAAGAAAGAAATCTCGGAAGACGATCGCAAGCGCTTGGAAGACGAAGTCCAAAAGATGACGGACAAATTCGTCGCGCAAACCGACGAGGCTGCTGCGAAAAAAGAACAAGAGATTCTGACACAGTAAGGCTGGGGTAGGTAAGGGAGAGCCAATGGGCGAGGGCCCCACCGATACGGATGGACGCGGCGATGGACGCGCGCGCCATGTCGCCATCATTATGGATGGCAATGGGCGCTGGGCGAAGAAACGTGCCATGCCCCGTTCGGTCGGCCATCAACGCGGGGTGGAGGCGGTTCGCCGGCTTGTCCGCGGGCTTGGGCCGATGGGTCTCGATTGCCTGACGCTCTACGCATTTTCCTCAGAGAACTGGAAACGGTCAGAGGACGAGGTTGATGATTTGATGAACCTGATGCGCAAGTTCATCAAATCGGACTTACCTGATTTTGTCGCCAATGATGTGAAGTTGAAAATCATCGGCGATTGGCAGGGACTTGCGCCTGATATTGTGGCCATGCTCGAAGACGCGCTGGCACAGACTGCGGATGGCTCGAAAACGCTGGCCGTGGCGCTCAATTATGGCGGTCAGGATGAGATCGCGCGGGCAGCGGCGAAGGCTGCGGCGGCTGGTGAGATTACGGCTTCTGCCATCGAGGCGCAGTTGGATACCAACGATTTGCCGCCGCTCGATCTGCTGATCCGCACCAGCGGCGAAATAAGGCTGTCGAACTTCCTGCTATGGCAGGCCGCCTATGCCGAAATGCTGTTTATCGACACGCTGTGGCCCGATTTCAAGCCGGAACATTTGGCTCAGGCTCTTAATGATTTCGCCCGGCGGGAGCGTCGCTATGGCGGACGTTAAGGACCGGCTCAACGCAATCACGTCCGATGCCATCGACGACGCGGGCGGCTCTCCGCCAGAGATCAAGGGCGTCACAGACCTGCCATTGCGGCTGGTGTCTGGCGTAATCATGGTCATCATTGTTAGCGGAGCCTTGTGGCTTGGCGGATGGTGGTGGGTCGGGTTCGTCGCTTTGCTTGCGGGACTGGTCCTGTGGGAGTGGAACCGGCTTGTAAAAGGCTTTGGCGTGTCGGCCTTGTCAGAGGTGACATGGCTGTTTTTCGGCGCGGCCTATGTCACCGCAGCGGCGCTTGCTTTGGTGCAGGTGCGCATGAGTTACGGCGCGTTCGAGGTGTTGTTTGTCTTTATCGCCCCGGTCGTGGCAGTGGATGTGGGCGCGTATTTTATGGGCCGCGCTGTTGGCGGCCCCAAGATCGCGCCTTCGATCAGCCCGTCAAAGACTTGGACAGGGTTGCTGGGCGGGGCGCTTGCTGCCAGCGCGCTTGGCATCGGAATTGAGTTGATGGATTTCGGCCCCGCTGCGGGTGAAGGTTTTGCATGGCTCAGCGTGGGAACCGCTATTGTAGCCGGCGCGCTGATCGCGGTCGTCGCGCAAACGGGCGACTTTTTTGAAAGCTGGATGAAACGGCGCGCCGGCGTAAAAGATTCGAGCAACCTTATTCCGGGCCACGGCGGCGTGTTTGACCGCGCTGATGGGTTCTTGGCTGTTTTTTTCGTCTTGTTTGTCGTGGCGACGGCGCCTGGACTGCTGGGGTTCTGATACCGTGAAACGCTCGATCACTATACTTGGCGCAACCGGATCAATCGGTGCCTCGACGCTCGATCTGATCCGCCGCAATCCCGATGATTGGGACGTGGATACGCTCACCGCAAATTGTTCGGCACAGGACCTGGCAAAACTGGCGCGCGAATTTGACGCGAAGCTGGCGGTTGTGGGCGATGAAAGCTGCCTTGATGAATTGCGCAGCGTGCTATCCGGTACAAACATCGAAACCGCAGGCGGCATGCAGGCGCTCTGCGATGCGGCGGCGCGGCCCGTTGATATGTGCGTGGCGGCGATTGTCGGCTGCGCCGGTCTCGGCCCGGTTATGGCCGCGGCAAAGCGCGGCGGCACAATCGCCCTCGCTAACAAAGAGGCGCTGGTTTCCGCTGGAGAAGTTCTAACAGCATCCGTGGCCAAACACGGCGCGACTTTGCTTCCTACCGACAGCGAGCATAATGCAATCTTCCAATGCCTTTCGGGCAATGATCTTAGCGAAGTGTCGCGCATCACGCTCACCGCAAGCGGAGGGCCGCTGCGCACCTGGACGCCGGAGCAGCTTGAGGCCGCGACACCCGAGCAAGCCGTAGCGCATCCCAATTGGTCCATGGGCGCGAAGATCAGCGTCGATTCCGCAACGATGATGAACAAAGGCCTCGAATTCATCGAAGCGCATCATCTCTTCCCTGTTGGCCTCGATAAACTGCGGATTGTCGTCCACCCGCAAAGCGTGATCCATTCGATGGTGGAATATCACGACCGCTCGACTCTGGCGCAGCTTGGCCCGTCCGACATGCGTGTGCCGATTGCATCGTGCCTTGCTTGGCCGAAACGGATGCAAACGCCGCTTGAGCCGCTGGACTTGGCGGCTATTGGTGAACTGACCTTTCACCCGACGGACGAAACCCGCTTCCCGGCGACGCGTCTGGCCCGCAATGCGATTGAGGTGGGCGGGGCAGCCCCCGCAATCCTCAACGCGGCAAACGAGATTGCAGTCGCTGCTTTTCTAGATGGTCAGATCGGGTTCATGCGCATTACGGCAGTGGTAGAGGACACGTTGAGCCGCTATACGGCCACCGCGCCAGCCAATCTGGAAGATGTGCTGGCCATTGATACGGAAGCGCGCATTCGCGCCCGCCAATCATTAGAAAGCCATGCCCTTGTTTGAATCGCCCCCTTTCTGGATGTACATCGTCGGGTTCCTGTTTGTGCTGGGCCCGCTCATCACGTTTCACGAACTGGGTCACTACCTTGTCGGACGATGGTTTGGCGTGAAAGCAGAGGCCTTTTCAGTCGGATTCGGCAAAGAAATCTGGGGCCGGTCAGATAAACACGGCACGCGCTGGAAACTATCCGCGCTCCCGCTGGGCGGATATGTTCAATTCAAAGGCGATATGAACCCGGCATCTGCACCTGATGCGGAAGCCAACGCTGATCTCACACCGGAACAGAGCCAGGGCAATTTCCATCTTGCTGCATTGTGGAAACGGGCTCTGATCGTGGCGGCCGGTCCGGTTACGAATCTTCTAATTACCTTTGCCCTGTTTGCGGCGCTATTCGCGTTTCACGGCAAGCTGACCATTGTGGGCGCGGAAGATTCGCGCATCGTCGGTGAGTTTTCTGAAACCTCAGCTGCCAAGGCCGCCGGCATCGAAATTGGCGATAAAATCATCGCAATCGACAATGAAGCGATTGAAGATTTCGAATCCATTCGCCGCGAAGTCGCTCTTTACCCTGGCCGTGAAATGGTCATTCGCGTTGATCGCGGCGGCGAAGAATTGGACATCCCCGTTAAAGCTGCGCGCGTCGAAGTGACCGACACATTCGGCAACTCAAGTGATATCGGCCAGCTCGGCGTTGGTCCCTATGGCGGCGAATATGTGCTTGAAGAAGTGGGCGTTCTTGAATCTGTCCCCGTTGCCATCGCGCATACAGGCGACGTGTTCTCGATGATGCTGACGGGCATCAAACAGATCCTGACCGGAGAACGTTCGATCAAGGAATTGGGCGGTCCGATTAAGATCGCGAAATATTCTGGTGAGCAGATGAGTTTGGGACTGACGACCTTTATCAATTTCGTCGCGCTCATTTCGCTTAACTTGGCATTCATCAACTTCTTGCCAATCCCCGCTCTCGACGGAGGTCACCTGGCTTTTTACGCCGCAGAAGCGGTCCGAAAGAAGCCAGTGGGGCCGCAGGCGACCGAGTGGGCATATCGTACAGGCATTGCGCTGGTGCTGGTGTTCATGGTGGTGGTTACATTCAACGATGTGGCGTCGTTGTCGATCTTCGGAACTATCTTCGGATAGCTGATCGGCAGTTAGTCGGGGACAGGAAACGGACGAACCGGCATTGGCCGGGGACTACGCTTGATTGCGAAGGCTGCATGGGGCAGAGGCAAGTGCGGACCGAATATGGGCCGTGAGAATACGCGCCGCGGGGAAGGCGCGCGTAATTTAGACGGGTTAGACGGGAACTTTTACTCCATGAATCGACGCAATCAGACAGGCAGTGCACCTGTCACCCCCAAAGCTTACTCCAAAGCTGGCCGTTACGCTCTCGCGCTATCCAGCGCGACGATGCTGGCCGGCGTGCCGTATGCGGCTCTTGCTCAAGACGAAGCGGCTGATGCGACAGCCGCTGGTTCTGCCCAGCCGGCCCCAGCGCCCGCTCCGACCCCAGCGCCCAGCGCCAATGTGATCCGCACGATCAGCGTGTCGGGCGCAGAGCGTCTCGAGGCTACGACAATCCTCAGCTACATCCGCTTGCGAGTAGGCCAGGAATACACCTCGGCTGCCGCTGACGAGGCTCTCAAAGACCTCGGCGCGACCGAGCTGTTTTCGAACTTCTCGATCCGCAACGATGCGGGCAATGTTGTTATCACGGTCACGGAAAACCCCGTGATCAACCGGATCGTTCTCGAAGGGAATGACCGACTGAAGCCGGACAAAATCCTCCCGGAGATCAAGCTTTCTCCGCGTCAGATTTTCACCCGTTCGAAAGTTCGCGCTGACGTTGCGCGTATTATTGAGCTGTATAAACGTCAGGGCCGCTTTGCCGCCGTCGTCGAACCTAAGATGGTCGAACTGCCGCAAAACCGCGTTGATATCGTTTTCGAGATCACCGAAGGGCCGAAATCCAAGGTTCGCCAGATCAACATCATCGGCAACGAAGTGTTTTCTGATAGCGACCTGCGCGGTGAAATGGTGACGAAGCAAGCACGCTTCACCCGTTTCTTCAGTTCAAACACCAGCTACGATCCTGATCGTCTGGCGTTCGACCAACAGAAGCTTCGCCAGTTCTACCTGACCGAAGGTTACGCCGATTTCCGCGTTGTTTCAGCGGTTGCCGAGCTGACGCCGGATCAGGAAGACTTCATCATCACGTATGTGGTTGAAGAAGGTGAGCGTTACAGCTTTGGCGATGTCGAAGTTGAAAGCCAATTGCGCGATTTTGACAGCGACGTGATGAGCAGTCAGCTGCCAATGAAGGGCGGCGATTTCTACAACGCCAAATCTGTCGAAGACACGGTTGAGCAGCTGACTGAGCTCGCTGGCCGATTTGGTTACGCCTTCGCCGATGTGCAGCCGCGCTTTAACCGCAACAAAGACGACAAGACGATGGACATCACCTTTATCCTTCGTCAGGCCGACCGGACTTATGTCGAACGGGTCGATGTCAACGGCAACACACTGACGCAGGACAAAGTTGTCCGCCGGGAATTCCGCCTCTCCGAAGGCGATGCGTTTAACTCGCTAGGCGTCCAGCGTACGACGGCGCGTATCAACTCGCTTGGCTACTTTCAGGAAAACTTCGAAGTCAGCCAATCGCCGGGCAGTGCGCCTGATCGGATCATTCTTGAAGCCAACGTTGAGGAGCAGCCAACCGGCGAACTTCAATTCTCGGCTGGTTTCTCTTCGATTGAGCAGTTCATTCTGGCCGGTTCGATCCGGCAGCGGAACTTCCGCGGCCGTGGTCAGACAATCGGTCTCAGCCTGAACTATTCGCAATTCTCAAGGTCTGCGCAGATCAGTTTTACCGAACCGTATGTGCTTGATCGCAACATCTCTGCCGGCGTCGACATCTATCGCCGCGACATCAGCAGCTTCAACTTCAACAATCGCGATCGCAACACCACGTTTGAACAGGCGACCACTGGTTTTGCCGCGCGCCTTGGTGTGCCGCTTACTGAGTATATGACACTCGTAGCCAGCTACACGCTGAATTACGATGAAGTCAGCCTCGATGAAGGCTTGTTCTTCTCTGATTTGAACGGCGACGGCATTACCGAATGCGACCCGTTGCTCGCGGGCCGTTTCCTGTGCGATTCGATCGGTGATCGTCTCAGCTCAATCCTTGGTTTGAGCATGAGCTACAACACGCTCAATTCGCGTGTTCGTCCGACGCGCGGCCGGAATATCTCGCTCAGCACAGAATTTGCCGGCCTCGGCGGCGACGTGAAATATCTGCGTTTCCGTGGCCGTGCACAGCAGTTCTGGAATGTCCGCAATAGCGGCTTCATATTCTCGCTCAGCGCGGAAGGCGGAACTGTTATCCCGCTTGCCGATCGCGGTGGGCCAGGTGTTGATGATGTTCTGCTTACCGACCGTTTCTTCCTTGGTGAGCCGCAATTCCGCGGTTTCGACATTCGCGGTGTTGGCCCTCGTATCCTTACCCAGCCTTACGTGCTTGATGCGGATGGCAATCCTGTCCCTATTACAGATCGCGATGCGGTGCGTGATGACGCGATTGGCGGACGCAATTATTATTTGGCGCGCGCCGAACTGGAATTGCCGCTTGGCACTGGTGCACGTGAGCTAGGCTTGCGCCCGTCTATTTGGGTTGATGTTGGTGCATTGTGGGGTGTCGATGCCCCGCTGCTTCAGGACAATCCAAACGGCCTTCAGAACGTCGACACGAGTGGAAATCCGATATTTATCGAAACTGTCACTACGACAAATACTGATGGATCGATGTCGACCACCCAAATTGCCACGATCAATCCGATCGCGGCCGACGGAACGACTGCTAACGTTCCCAGCATCCGCGCGAACAGCGCGATCCGCGAGGTTTTCCTCGGGAATTCACCCACTCCGCGTATCACCGCGGGCATCGGGGTAAACTGGAACTCGCCATTCGGGCCGTTCCGCATCGATTTGGCTCAATCGATCCGCCGGGTCGAAGGCGACGATGAAAAACAATTCACGTTCAACGTAGGAACTCAGTTCTAATGAAAGCACTTACCAAAATTCTCGCTCCTGCGGGCCTCGCGCTTGCAACTCTCGCCGTTACCGCGCCTGCCACTGCTCAGGTGCAGGGCAATGTGGCGACAGCGAATGTTACGAATGCGATCCTCGGCACGACTGCGCTGCAAACCGCGTATCAGCAAGTCAACACAACTTACGCCGCGCAGATCACAACGCGCCAAACTAAACAGCAAGAGCTTTCGACACTGCTTCAGCCGTTTGACACCAACGGCAATGGCCAACTTGACGATGCAGAAGTTCCTGCGGTCCAAAGCTCGCCGAACTTCACGCAAATCTCGACACTCGAAGCTGAGATCGCTGCGATCAACCAACAAGTGAACAATGCGCGCATCTTTGCCGTTGAGCAGATCCTGCGTCAGTATCCGACCGCGCTTCAGGAAATCGCCACTGCACAGCAAATCCAGATCGTTTTCCAACCGGACGCGATCCAGTATGCTGGCACCGGCGTGGACATCACGCCGCAAATCGTCACGTCGCTGAACGCCAAAGTACCATCGGTTCAGATCGTTCCGCCAGCCAATTACCGTCCGAGCCGTCAGGGTGCGCAGATTTTTCAGGAAATTCAGCAAACACTGATCGCGGCTCAGATTCGTCAGCAACAGGCCGCGGCTCAGCAGCAACCAGCGCAAGGCAACACTCAGGCGCCGCAGGGCCGCTAAGGCCGAGCATTCGGGGGTTAACGGGGGCAGAGCATGAGCGAAGAACCGACTGCATCGGAAACGCCAAAAGAACCGATTGTGGATTATGACATTCACAAGATTCTGAAGGCTCTGCCTCACCGTTACCCGCTTTTGCTGGTGGACCGGGTCAAATCGATCCACCTGAATGAGCGTATTCATGCGGTGAAAGCCGTCAGCATGAATGAGGAGTTTTTTCAGGGGCATTTCCCCGGCGCTCCGATCATGCCGGGTGTGCTCCAGATTGAAGCTTTGGCTCAGGCCGCGGCGATTTTGGGCATCGAAACGCTGGAATTGTCCGGTACGGGCAAGCTGGTAATATTCATGGGTATCGACGGCGCAAAATTCCGCGCACCGGTTACACCGGGTTGTCTGCTCGACCTTGAAGTTGAATTTCTCCAGCAGCGCCGGACTATTTACAAGTTCAAAGGCAAGGCGAGCGTTGAGGGCAAGACAACCTGCGAGACGGAATTCACCGCGATGATCGCCGACCCGCCTAAAGGTTGATCGCGACTCCGCTTGCAATTCCGCCGAATCGCGCTAAACGCGCCGCTTGCCTATTTTATAGCACCGCCGGTCGGTACCGGTGAACGCTCAGAAGGATTAGAGTTATGAAAGCCGAAGGGCACCCGCAATATCACACCATCAAAGTCAAAATGACCGATGGTACCGAGTTCGAAACCCGCTCGACATGGGGCAAAGAAGGCGACACGCTCGCTCTCGAAATTGACCCGACAAGTCACCCGGCATGGACCGGCGGCAAGCAGCAGCTTCAAGAAGGTGGCCGTGTTGCCGCGTTTAACAAGCGCTTTGGCGGGCTTAGCCTCAAGAAATAAGTTTCCTGCGCAGGCGGTTGAAACACCAGTTTGCAGCTTCGGCTGTAAGGGAAAGGCGGGCTGACGGGCTCGCCTTTTTCTGTTTGGATTTGGGCGAATCCACCCCGATGATTCACACCCAACGGGCTAACTGACCAAAAAAGCCCCATCGCATTTGCTCTGTTTGTATGGAGCACTTTCCTCACCTGTGATGGTGGGAATCGAGAAGCAAAAACGCTCGTCGCATTTTGAGATATTGACCCTGGTCGTTGGAGGCCCTTCAGCTAGGGCGAAGGACTGAGGATACGCGCTGATCCAACCCAAAAATGCTCCACTTTCGCGATCGAAGGTTGCTGCCTTATGGCCTTCCAATAGAATCGCACCAAAATAGCCGGCGGATTTTGATCGTTCAAAACGATATTCTTCGAACAGTCCGCTGTTTTCGGTCTGGATAACGTTGCGGCCCACATGGAGCGGCTCACCTACTTCGGAGAAGTAGCAGCCAAAAATCTGTTGCGGTCCCGCCGTGTCACCGGCTCCGTCACACGCTACCATCCCGAAAAACGCAATCAGGGCGATTGGCCGACTCATCCCCAGGGCTTCTCACGATACCATTTTGTAATCACGTATTTCATGCCCTTGCGCACCTTCATTGCGTGGTGGAGAGTGTTCACGTTGCCGCTGCCATCGGGATTGCGGTTGTTCCAGCCAATCAATTTGCCTTGCTCAGGCTCAACCTTCTTGCCGATGGATTTGAACCGCGTGGTTCCGCCTGCCTCGACTGTGTTGAGGTACACCATGAACGTCCAAGTGCGCTGGCCAGCGGTGCTGCAAAATTTCTCCCAGTCAGGCCCATCGGGATTGAACCAATCGGTGTGCTGCTTGAATTCTTGTCCGACTTCATACCGTTGCCCTTGCAGGGTCTCCCCGTGAGCAGGGTCAATGCCCGTGAATTCGCAGAGCAGCTTTTCGACACTCTGCACAGCTGGCTCTTCCGCTTTCATGTCGCAAGTTTCGCTCGTGCGGAACGATGCATCGCCGTTGTAATCGGCCAAAGTGGACGGTCGGCGATCATGCTCGAGCAGATGGATCAGATCGGCGCACAGGTCGGCAGGCAGGAATTCTGGCTTCACCACCATTTCGATCTTGGGTGAGGGCACGCGCAGCACACCTGGGTGTGAACGCAGGAATTCGATTGAGGAATCACCGGGGCCGGACATGGTGATGAAATAGCCAGACAGGCCGCTCTCGCCAAGACCATCCAAAAGCTCCGCGAAATAATCTTGCGCAAAGCGGCATTTGAATCAGTTTTCGCTTCCCAACGGCGGCACTTTGTGCAATTGGCTCGCGCCGCCCAAGCGTAGCCTTGACGGCTCTTGCAACAGGCGTATCACGCCTCCCTTGCACGGGCTTGGCAGTAACTGGAAACGGTTGCGTCGGGATGGGCATGTGGCGATCGTAGCTCAGTTGGTTAGAGCGCCGGTTTGTGGTACCGGAGGTCGGGGGTTCAAGACCCCTCGATCGCCCCATTTTCCCACTGTTTCCGATGATCCCATCGTGGGTCTGCTGTGCATGCCGTGCGTAGTATTGGGGCGTTTTTTCACATGACCGCATTCTGGACAGAACCAGACTATGACGACCACGAGATGGTGCACATTGTGCGCGATCGCAAAAGCGGTCTGATGGCGATTATTGCGGTCCATTCCTCCCATCTCGGCCCCGGCGCGGGCGGTACGCGATTTTGGCATTATCCTGAACCAAAAGACGCGGTGCGCGATGCGCTGCGCCTGTCTCGCGGGATGAGCTACAAAAACGCGATGGCTGGATTGCCGATGGGCGGCGGCAAGGCTGTGATCCTCGCCGATGATGCCCGTACGAAAACACCCGAATTGCTCGCCGCGTTTGGCGACGCGGTTGAAGGGCTAGGCGGCAAATATGTCACCGCCGAAGATGTCGGCATCAGCGAAGCGGATATGGTTGCCGTGTCAAAACGCACCGCGCATGTGTCCGGCCTTCCAGTTTCGGGCGACAATGCAGCGGGCGGCGATCCCGGCCCGTTCACAGCGATGGGCATTTACCTCGGCATCAAAGCCGCTGTTCGTAACAAGCTGGGCAAGGATAGCGTCGAAGGCGTGCACGTCGCTGTTCAGGGAACGGGTAGTGTCGGCGGCGGCGTCGCGAAATTGCTGGCGAAAGACGGCGCCAAACTGACGCTGGCCGATATCAATGCTGACCGCGCAGCCGCGCTTGCTGCAGAGCTGGGCGGTAAAGCCGTTGACGCGGATGCGATCCTAACAACCCCGTGCGACGTGCTTAGCCCGAATGCGCTCGGCGCGATCCTCGATGAAAACAGCATTGCTGCACTGGACACGGCGATTGTCGCCGGCGGTGCGAACAACCAACTGGCCCGCGCGCACCATGGTAAGGCTCTGTTTGAGAGGGATATCCTGTTCGCGCCGGACTATGTGATCAATGCAGGCGGCATCATTTCTGTCGCGACCGAATATCTCGCGCGCCGCGACGGTAAGATTGCAAGCATTGATGAGGTGCACACCCGCATTGCCACGATCCCTGAAAAGCTTGAGCAGGTCTGGGAGAAGAGCGCCGAAACCGACGCTTCGCCTGATGTTGTGGCAGACCGCATGGCTCAAGAACTGATCGGGCGCGGATAGGCGGCGGCGAATGCACTGTTTGCGATAGGGTATTGCGCAATTTGCGCCCTTGCAGGCGGCGCAGGGGGCATTAGAACGGCGACAAGGCCATAACGATGCATATTTACGCCAACCCCAAACGATTCCTGTCGCTCGCGCAGTGGCTGACCCCGCTTCTATTTTGGAGCGGACTTGCTCTTTCGCTGGGTGCAATCGCTTGGGGCATGGTGAATGTCGCGCCAGACCGACTGATGGGCGAGAGCGTGCGCATCCTGTTTATCCATGTGCCATCGGCATGGCTTGGCATGGGCGGATGGGCCGGGATCGCGATTTCCTCTGCAATGCTGCTAATCTGGAAGCACCCGCTGGCGAGCATCGCAGCGCGCGCGATTGCTTTGCCGGGCATGACCTTCACCGCAATCTGTCTCGCCACTGGCTCGATCTGGGGGCGCCCGACCTGGGGCACATGGTGGGTGTGGGACGGACGTTTGACGAGCATGTTGGTGCTGCTGTTTCTTTATGCGGGATATATCGCGCTCGCTCAGGCGACAGCTCGCGAGGGCGGATCAACCAAGATCGCGGCCATTTTCGGAATTGTCGGCGCTATCAATATCCCGATTATCAATCGCAGCGTCGTGTGGTGGAATTCGCTCCACCAACCGCCTAGCATTACTGCGGGCGGTTCTTCGATTGATGCGAGTTATCTGTGGCCGCTGCTTGCGGCTGTCATCGGGTTTTCGCTGCTGTTTGGCGGGATTGTGTTGATGCGGATGCGCGCTTTGATAGCCGAGCAGCAGGTGGAGGCGCGTTTGCGTCGCCGCGCTTTGGATGACGATGCTCCCCGCGCTGCTGTGCCTATTGCGGAGACGGCATGATGCGCGAGGCGCTCGATCATTGGGATTTCGTAATCGCGGCCTATGCAATCGGGCTGGGCGCACTGGCATTGCTGATTGCGTGGAGCTGGATGGCGATGCGCAAGGCAGAGAAACGTAGGGATGAGGTGAAGCGCCGATGAAAGCCAAGCATCAAAGGCTGGCGCTGGTCGTCCTTGCGCTGGTGGCGATTATTGCTGCCGGTCTGATCGCGACGTGGACGCTGCGCAATCAGGCGAATTATTTCTATCTGCCCGAACAGATGGTGGCGCAGCCACCCGCCGTCGGGCAAGCCGTGCGTTTGGGCGGCATGGTGCAGGCGGGATCAATCACGCCGCAACCGGACGGCATTACCGTGAAATTCGTCGTCACTGGCAACGAGACCAGCACCATTCCAGTCCAATATAGCGGCATTCTGCCTGACCTTTTCGTCGAAGGCTCCGGTGTTGTGGCCGATGGCAGTCTGGATGCGAGCGGTGTATTTCAGGCCACCAACCTGCTGGCAAAGCACGATGAGAACTACGTTCCGCGTGAACTCGAAGGGTTGGAGGCGCATGAAGCCGCCGACTATGTCGATACAACAGTAGGGATGGATTAGGGCCGATGCTCGCTGAACTCGGCCTTGCTGCGCTGTGGCTCGCGACGGCGCTTGCGGTGCTACAAATCGCTTCCGGCGTGATGGGCCTGCGCGGCGATGCAAAGGGTGACGCGCTGGCGATCTATGCCCGACCCGCAGCGGTTGTTCAGGCGTTTCTGGCGGTGCTCGCATTCGGCCTGTTGCTTTGGGCTTTTGCGATTACGGACCTGTCAATCAAGCTAGTCGCGACCAATTCGCACTCCATGAAGCCGATGCTGTATAAGCTGACGGGCACTTGGGGAAACCACGAAGGATCGATGCTGCTCTGGGTTGCCGTGCTGGCATTGTCAGGCGGATTGCTAGCCGGGCTTGAGCGAAGGCTTCCAAGCAAAACGATGAATGCTACGCTCGCGGTGCAGGGCTTCGTCGCGCTCGGCTTTTACGCGTTTCTACTGCTCAGTTCGAACCCGTTTGAGCGTCTGCCCATTCCCGCGGTCGAAGGTACGGGCCTCAATCCGTTGCTTCAGGATATCGGCCTCGCGATCCACCCGCCAACTTTGTATGTCGGCTATGTTGGCCTGTCGGTGGCATTCAGCCTCGCGATGGGCGCTTTGATCGCCAAACAAGTCACCCCGGACTTTGCCAAGGTCATGCGTCCGTGGGTGCTATTCGCGTGGGTGTTCCTGACGCTGGGCATCACGGCTGGATCATATTGGGCATATTATGAACTGGGCTGGGGCGGCTGGTGGTTCTGGGACCCGGTAGAAAACTCTTCCTTGATGCCGTGGCTCGCCGCGACTGCTTTGCTGCATTCGGTCAGCGTGCTCGCCGCGCGCGATGCTTTGCGGACTTGGACGATCATGCTGGGCGTGCTCGCATTCTCGATGTCGATGCTGGGCACGTTCCTGGTTCGGTCCGGCGTGCTCACCAGCGTCCACGCCTTTGCAGTTGATCCAGAGCGCGGCAGTTTCATCCTTATGCTGCTGGGCCTGTATATCGGCGGTGCATTGGCCATTTTTGCAGTGCGCGCGGGTTCGATTTCAGAAGGAAAACGGTTCTCGGCGAGCAGCCGCGAGGGCGCGCTTGTGTTCAACAATGTGATGCTTTCGGCGATCCTTGCGATTGTGCTGCTGGGTACGCTCTATCCGCTGCTTACCGAGGCATTCGATGTGCGCGTGTCAGTTGGCCCGCCATACTTCAATCCGGCCGGAGCGATTTTCGCGATTCCGATGTTTATCGTGATGGCGATTGGCCCGCTCCTGCGCTGGAAACAGGATAAGCCTGCGCGTTTGCAGTTCGAGATTTCGCTGATCGCGGCGGTGGCGATATCGATTGTCTCGCTGGTTGCAATTTTGGGCGATTATTCGATCCTCGCAGTGCTTGGGCTTGCTCTCGCCATTGCGCTTGGCATTGCCGCTCTACTCCCACTGAGAGGGCGTAATATCCGCCGCGTTCCGCTTGCGACGTGGGGTATGATTTTTGCGCATTTCGGCGTCGCGGTGTCTCTGTTTGGAATGGCCAGCGAAAGTGCCTTTACGCAGGAGCGCTTGGCCGCCGTTACACCCGGGTCAACCGAGCAATTGGGTGATTGGAACATTGAACTTCGCAGTGTCGATCCCATTGCCGGGCCAAACTGGACAGCCGTTGAGGCGCGCATTGCCGTATCACGCGGCGGCGGCGAGCCGATCATTATCACTCCGCAAGCTCGCAATTTCTGGGCGCCCGCACAGGCGACCAGCGAAAGCGCGTTGGTCACGCGTTGGGATGGGCAGCTTTACGCTGTAATCGGCGATCAGGCGGCCGATGGCCGTTGGCAGCTGCGCGTTTGGTGGAAGCCGTTTGTGACCTTTATCTGGTACGGCGGACTTCTCATTTCGCTCGGCGGCATTCTGTCGATCATTGGCCGCGTGCGCGTCGATCTGAAACGCCGCGACGCTGTGCGCAAAGGTAAGGAGCGGCGTGAGGATAAAGCCGCGCTTTCCAACGCCCCTCAACCGGAGCCCGCAGAATAATGCGCCCCGTCTTTTTCATTCCCCTCGCTCTGTTCCTGTTCTTTGCAGGGCTGGCAGGATACATGCTTGTGAATGGCCGATTTGAATCGGTGCCGTCGCATATGATCGACAAGCCGCTGCCCGAATTCAGCCTGCCGCCTGCGGTCGACGGCCTGCCGGGAGCATCGCGCGCCAACTTTGTCGGGGGAGAGCCAAAGCTGCTCAATGTGTGGGCCAGTTGGTGCCTGCCTTGCATCGCAGAGGCTCCGCAGCTCGAGGCGCTCAAGGAGGAAGGCGTCGAAGTC
Source organism: uncultured Erythrobacter sp. (assembly GCF_947497915.1). GTDB lineage: Bacteria > Pseudomonadota > Alphaproteobacteria > Sphingomonadales > Sphingomonadaceae > Erythrobacter. The sequence goes on from NZ_CANMIJ010000001.1 coordinate 826,625, forward strand.
ATTGGCATCGCAATCCGTGACAAGCCGGAGGACGTTGCCGATTTCCTCAATCGTTATGGCAATCCCTATACCCGCATCGGCGCGGATGACATTTCGCAGCTTCAGATTGAAATTGGCGCAGCGGGCGTGCCGGAAACCTTCGTGATCGATGCGCAGGGCAATATCCGACACCAGCATATCGGCGATATTCGCGCAGACGACGTGCCGAGGCTGCTCCAGATATTGGAGGACGTGCGATGATCCGTCTGTTGCTCATCGCGCTGGCGCTGGTCACGGCTCCATTGTCTGCTCAAGATACGATGCCGCCCGCACCATACGCCTACACCCAACTCGAAGACCCTGCGCTCGAAGCCAAGGCTACCGAATTGATGAGTACGCTGCGCTGCCTCAAATGTCAGTCGCAGGCGATTAACGATAGCGATGCGCCGATGGCTGGCGACATGCGGCATCAGGTCCGCACCAAAATTCTTGCCGGTGAAGAGCCGGAAGAGATCAGAGCGTGGCTGATCGACCGTTACGGCGACTATGTCAGCTATCAGCCGGCTGTAAGCTCGACCACGTGGCCGCTCTTTGCAATTCCGGTGTTTCTTATCCTGATCGCACTGTTTGTGCTGCTGCGCCGTCTGGGTAAGCGCCGCCAAGAGGGTGCGGCATAGTGGGCGGTTGGCTCGCGGTTCTGGCACTGGCGCTAGCGTCATTTGCTCTCGCGGCGTTCATGCTGCGCCTGCCGAAAGAGGGGTATGCGCTGTTCGGGTCGGTGCTGTTGTTCGGTCTTGCGGGATATGCGTGGCAAGGCTCTCCGGCTCAGCCGGGCAGTCCCAAGGCTGCGATGGTGCAAGAATCGCGATCGGGCGAGGATATGATCAATGCGCGCTCTTCGCTGTTTGAGGAGACCCAGCAGAAACCGAATTTCCTTGTCACATCCGATGCTTTTGCGCGGCGAGGCAAGTTCGATGATGCGGCGGGGCTGCTGCGTAAAGGGCTGGAGGACAATCCCGATCATCTAGAGGGTTGGCTTGCGCTGGCGATGGCCCTGACGGCGCATGCCGATGGTTTTGTTACTCCGGCGGCGGTCCACGCTTATGACCGTGCCCGCGCAATTGATCCGGCCAATCCTGCCACCGATTTCTTCCTCGGTTTTTCATTCTTACAAGGCGGTGAAATCCGCAAAGCGCGCAATGTCTGGGCCAGCTTGCTTGCCCGTTCACCCGAAGATGCGCCGTGGCGCGAAGACCTCGAAGGGCGGGTCGCGCAGCTTGATGATATGATCGCCAACGCGCCGATGCTGCAATAGTGTCACACGAAAGGGGCCGCGAATTGTTGCAGGGGGCAAAGCGCGGTGCTAGTGGCCGCGGCCCTGCGGAAAACCGCATTTCGACGGGCGCGTTGCAGCATGTTTGCCGCGGGTCTTAAGGGCAGTACCGGCTTCGGGAAATCCAGCTGATATGAGCGACACATCACCGGCAAAGGCGCAGCCAGCGCATCAGGCTCCCAGTGGGGGCCATGGGCACAGCGCGTCAAAGTCCGCTCTGGCGGTCGGCGCGATTGGCGTTGTCTTCGGCGATATCGGCACCAGCCCGCTTTACGCATTCCGCGAAACTTTTGTCGGCCCGCATCCGCTCGCGCTCGATACACCGCACGTGCTTGGCGTGATCAGCCTCATTTTCTGGTCGATGACGCTGGTTGTTTCGATCCAGTATGTTTCGATCCTGATGCGCGCCGATAACAAGGGGCAGGGCGGCAGCCTTGCCCTCGTCGCATTAATCTCGCGCAGCATCACCAAGACAAAATATGGCTGGGTAGCCATCCTGCTCGGGGTGTTTGCGACCTCTTTGTTCTATGGCGACAGCATGATTACGCCCGCAATCTCAGTCCTTTCTGCGGTTGAGGGTTTGACGGTCGTTGATGAAGGTTTGCAGCAATATGTGATCCCAATCGCTCTCGGTCTGCTGGTCTTCCTGTTTATGCTGCAAAAGCGCGGCACGGCAAAAGTCGGCGCGCTGTTTGCGCCGGTAATGATCGTATACTTCACCGTGATCGCGGGCATGGGATCATGGCAGATCATCAACACGCCTGAAATTCTGTGGGCGCTCAATCCGTATTACGCGATCAACTTCTTCGTAATCGATGGCTGGCTTGCCTTCCTTGCGCTTGGCTCCGTCGTTCTCGCGGTGACCGGCTCTGAGGCGCTATATTCCGACATGGGCCACTTTGGCCGCGGCCCGATGCGGCTCAGTTGGTTCGGTTTCGTCATGCCGTGCCTGCTGCTGAACTATTTCGGCCAAGGTGCGATGATCATCGGCCTCCCGCCAGAGCAAGCCGCCGAGGCGATCCAGAGTCCGTTCTTCTTCCTCGCATCCGAGGAATACCGCCTGCCGCTCGTCTTCCTCGCGACGATCGCCACCTTTATCGCCAGCCAAGCCGTGATCTCCGGAGCATTCTCAATCACGCACCAGGCGATCCAGATGGGGTATATTCCACGGTTGAAGACCCTTCACACCAGCGAAACCGAAGGCGGCCAGATCTACATCCCATTCATCAACTGGGCGTTGATGGTGGCGGTGATCATCCTAGTCCTGACGTTCCAGAATTCATCCAACCTTGCGAGCGCATACGGCATCGCGGTTACGGGTGCGGTGACGATTGATACGCTGCTCATGGCGGTGCTGTTTGTCGGCGTGTGGAAGTGGAAATGGTGGTACGCGCTGCCTGTCGTGCTTCTCTTCCTGATCGTTGATGGAGCATACTTCGCGGCAAACCTTACCAAAGTGCCCGAAGGCGGCTGGTTCCCACTGATGGTCGGCTTTATCGCCTTCCTCTTGCTGACGACTTGGGCACGGGGCCGCAAACTGATGCGGGAACGGATGAGCGAACACGCTCTGCCGATGAAGATATTTGCCAAAAGCGCGAAGAATTCCGCTTTGCGCGTGCCCGGTACCGCAATCTTTATGGCGTCTGCGAGCTCCGGCGTGCCGTCTGCGCTGCTTCACAATATCAAACACAACAAAGTGCTGCATGAGCGGGTCGTGATCCTGACGGTCGATATTCAGGATGTGCCCTATGTCGATCCAGAGAAAAGATGCGAATTTGTCGACATGGGCGACGGATTTTACCGCGCGGTGCTGCATTACGGATTTATGGAAGAGACCAACGTTCCGCTTGGTCTGAAGCAGATGGAACGCTGCGGCGGTGAGTTTGACATGATGCACACCAGCTTCTTCCTGTCGCGCCAAACGCTGCTGCCAAGTGACAAACCGGGCATGCCGATTTGGCGCGAGAAGATATTTGCATGGCTGCTGAGAAACTCGGCCAGTGCGATGGACTTCTTCAAACTGCCCACAAATCGCGTGGTTGAATTGGGCAGTCAGGTCGAAATTTAGCGGCCCTGCGCTTGTTGAATTTGCTTGACGCCTGTCCAACATCGGACACGTGCGGGGATGCAGTTTTCAAAGAGCTACACACAGTATGTCGCTGGACATTTGAGTACGAAAGTCTGAGATTGGCCAAAGAGAAGAGGGCTAAGATCATGACAGACAAATTCACTCTTTCAGCGGCGGTCAGCGGTCTTCTCGCGTGTATGATCGGCCTCGCTTACCTCGCCTTCGCAGGGGCGCCTACCAGCATGATCATTGTCAATTTCGGTGCGCTTGTGATTGGCCTGTTGCTCCTGGCGGTGATAAGATTTTCTGTACAGATGACGGACCGATTTGCGGCGGCGATTGCTTTTGGCGGAGCGCTCGTATTGGCCGGAACTGCTGCGTTTGGATATGCTATCGAAGGGGCATCGCGGTGGATTCTGATCGGCCCGTTCTTTGTCCAGACCAGTTTGATATTGCTGCCAGTGATCGCGCTTACCTATGCGAGACTTCAAACCACCACATCCGTAATCGCTTTGGTTATAGCCACTTTGGCGATTGCGCTGCAGCCTGATCGGGCCGGGGCAGGGATGCTGTGTTTGATCGCATTGGGTGTGTTCGCGATGCAGCGTAGCATGCGTAGCGGATTCGTCGCAGCCATATGCGGCATGGCTTTTGCAGCCACATTGATGCTGCCGGATCGATTGCCAGCGGTGCCCTATGTCGATCACATTTTGTGGTCGGCTTTCGACATTAATCCTCTCTTGGGGTTGTCACTATGGCTCGGTTCGGCGCTGTTAGTGCTGCCCGTTTTTCTCATTGCTAAAAGCGCGCAAACGCCGGTGTATTACACATTCGCGCTGTGCTGGATTGCTTTGGTCGCGGCGGCGGCAACGGGCGCTTATCCAACGCCAATCGTTGGGTACGGTTCAAGCGCGATTGTCGGATATTTCATTAGCATAGCTTTTGCTGCGCCAAGGGTGCGGATGCATTTTGGCGAAGGCGGGCTGGCGACTGCAAAGGCGGTAGAGAATGATGACATGTCCCTACCGAGAAACTTCGCTTCGTATGCCTAAATTTCGCCGTTGATCAGGCGGAATTTGCGGGCTCGTGCAACGCGGTTTTGCACTTCATCCAATCCACGTACAAAGATTGTATTGTGTGTTTGAGCCTGACCGGGTTTTACGGGGGAAAGAGTGCGCGCAAACGGATCGTAGGAATGCGGGATAAAGCCCGCATCACGCACAATCATCGCGGCCTCATCCTGCGCCTCTCCATCATAACGTTCGGCGCTATCATTCGTCTCCATCACAATCGCGCATAGCGACGGATTGGCGAGGGTTCTGGTCATGCCGCGCAGGACATTTGCCTCCCACCCTTCAACATCGATTTTTGCGAGGAGAGGAGCCTGCTCCCCGACAAGGTCATCGACGCGCCGGACGGGTATATCGATGGTCGCAATGCGCGCGGCCTCTTCGGCTGAGACGACGTGGTTCATCGTATCGTTATCAGCAGTGAATTGCAGCGTTCCGTCCTCAGCGCCAAGCCCGATATTGTGGCATGTCGCAAGGGCGCCGAGTTCGTTGACAGAGATGTTGCGTTGCAGCTTGCCGAACGTTTCGGGTATAGGTTCAAACGTCATTGTACGCGCGCCGACTGCGCCGGCGGCAAGGACGGTGTAGGTGCCGATATTCGCGCCAATATCAAGAAATAGGTCATCCGGTCGCAGACAATGCAGCACGAATGCCATGTCATCATGTTCGTGTAAGCCGCAATAATAATTGCCTGTCGCACCCGTCATGCCGCTTTCCATGCTGAGTATGGTGTCATCCACAAAGGAAACGATCTGCGGTTTGGAAGACAATCGCGACGTTACTTGCCAGCGCAGCAACCGGCCAAGCGCGCGCACCTTGCCATTTCGGTTCAGCGGATGGGAGAGGATAAACGGAATGGTACGAAGCATGCGGCGACCCTTTTTCTTTGTCTGTTAGACCGCCTCTGGTTGAGGGGCCAACCTGTTTCGCGCTACTTGGAAGAGATCACCGTGATCTCCGTCTGCCGCCCGTCTATGTAGCGCACGGTTTCGCCGTCGAAGAACGCATCTTCTTCGGTTCGGAAATCGACGCGCTGTCCGCCCCATTCGGGCACATCGGCGTAGGTTGTCAGTTCGATTGACCACGCGGTGTTTGCACGGATTGGCCCTGCACCGCGCGGATCGTACTCCTGGTTATCCCAGAACCCGATAGCCGGGCCTGCGCCGTGGCCATGCGTACCGATGGGGTGCGTGTAGATTGATGGGTCGAGGCCTTCTGCAATCGCTTCTGCACGCGATTTGAGCATCGCGGCATTGCCCGTCCGCCCGGCTTCGAAATTGGCGGTGAGGATATCCTGCACACGGTTTGAATTGGCTAGGCCCGCGGCGAGGCCAGCTGGCACTGCGGTCTCACCGGGCTTCAGGACATAGGCGAGGTGCTGTGTATCGGTGTTGAGGCGCAGATAGGTAATACCGAAATCGGTCCAGAGCAGGTCGCCGTGTTCAATCACCGTATCGCCGCGCAAGATGCCCTCGGCACCCTCGCGTTGGATGCCGATGCTGGGGTGAAACCACGGCGTCAGGCCCAGCTTTGAGAGCCGTTCACGATACCACCACTGGACATCGGCGGCGGTGGTCACGCCCGGTGTGATGACCCTCGCAGAGAATGCCTCACCAATGATAGCATGGGCAGTGCGCACAATGGATGGGTAAAGCTTCATCTCGGAAGGGATACGCGTCTCAAGCCAGCGCACGCTCAGCGTCTCGCCAGAAACGATCCGGTCGCGGTATTCGGGCGTCAGCTTAGCGCTCATCGCCATAAACTGGCTGTGAGTCATGCCGTCGCCGAACGCAGTGATATCCGAATAATTGATCGCGATTTTCGATGGATCGCGCGCAGCGATAATGTCAGCTACCGCCTGCCATTGATCGGGCTGCTCATCGGGGTTCCACGACGGTCCGAACAGCCCGGCTAGGCCGTATCGACTGACAGTGAGGCGCTCGATAGGCTGACCTTCGCCGGGGTCGTGGAAGATCAGGATGGTGCGCCTCCTCGCCGACATGCTTTTCGCATCCAGCATGCTGGCAACCACCGGCTCTTCAAAATATTCGCGGCTCATCATCAGCCACAGATCGACGCCTTCTTCGCGCATGATTTGAGGGATGACGGTATCGAGCCGTTCGGCAAGGATGCGGTCGATGACATCGGCGCGGTCCCGCATGGTAAGGATCGGCGGCAATTGCGGTGCTGCCTGCTCGGTCTCGCTCATCGGGATGGGGTGAAAGGCGAGGGCAGGGGAAGCGGCGGGCAAAATCGATGCGCCGATCAACGCGAACCAGAATGCCTGTTTCATACCTTGTCCCTTAGTCCGAAAAGTGACGCCGTAGGTCACATTATCACACTACGTCGCAAAACTGTTTCTTGAAACAAGATGTTACAGGCGCAGATATTGTTTTCCCAAAACAGCGACCGGTAAAGGATGCGGCATATAGAAATAGGAACTCTCCCATGTCTGCTCGTAGAATATTCACATCTGGTCGCCGCGAAGCCAAATTTGGCCATGGTCGGTATTTGAACGCGGTCGCAACCAGCCGGTCGACCGACAATCAGGAAAAAGTTGTTGGCGATATGCTGCGCGAACGTGCGCGGCGCGCGCTTTATGCTGACTGTGACCGTGCCCCCTTGGACTGGGAAAACGCTGCCGCTTAATCCTTTGGTGCTGGGCCCTCGGCTGGTTCGTCCTCTTGACCCAAATCCAGCCCGTGTTTCAGCAGCATTGGCAAGTTCGCCATCGTGAAGATCAGGCTGAGCGGCATAAACACCCATAGTTTCGCCCAAAGCCATCCTTCGAACGACATAAAAGCGACCAGCGCTTCGTTGAGGCCTGCCAGCGCGAGGAAGAAAATCCCGAAATTGCGCGAGATTTTGAGCCAACCATGCTCGTCCACGCCCTCGAAGGCAGCTTCTAACAAGATTTTGAGCAGCGCCTTGCCCATGAAAAATCCGACCAGTAACGTGACGCCGAAAAAGCCGTAAATGATGGTCGGCTTCAGCTGCACAAAGCGCGGATCGCCAAAGAACACCGTGAGCGCGCCAAAACCGACAATCAGCACCGTGGATAGCATCAGCATCGGCGAGACATGGCCAAGTTTGAACTTGCTGAAAGCAAGCGCGATCACCGCCGCGATCATAAAGGCAATGGTGCCGTAAATGACCGGCGCGATCTCACCAAACTGAGAGCTTTCAGGCACAGGATAGAGTTTGAACACCGCAAGAAAGATGATCAGCGGGCCGTAGTCGACCAGCGTATTGAGCCAGCCAGCTTTGGGCTTTGCTGAGATCGCTTCCATGGCGTCTACGGCGGTGCTTTCTTCGGTCATCACGCAACCCCTGCAATCACACGTGCGACGAGATCGGGGTCAAACGGGCGCAAATCTTCCATTTTTTCGCCCACTCCGATGGCGTGGATCGGCAGTCCATATTGCTCCGCCGCCGCAACGAGCACACCGCCGCGCGCTGTGCCGTCCAGCTTTGTCATGATGAGGCCGGTAACGCCCGCAACCTCTTTGAACACGTCGATCTGCGACAGCGCGTTTTGGCCATTGGTCGCATCCAATACGAGCACAACATCATGCGGCGCCTCTGTATTCAGGCGCCCAAGGACGCGGCGGATTTTGTCCAACTCGTCCATCAACTCGCGCTTGTTTTGTAACCGTCCAGCGGTGTCGACGACCAGAGCGTCGATGCCAGTGTCGGTCGCTTGCTTAACCGCGTCGAACACAATGGAGGCCGGATCGCCGCCCTCGGGGCCGCGCACAATGTCCACGCCCGCGCGTTCTGCCCATGTCGCGAGCTGACCGATTGCGGCCGCGCGGAAAGTGTCACCCGCTGCCAACAGCACGCCGTAATCATCCTCGGTAAAGAGGTGCGCGAGCTTTGCGATAGTCGTGGTCTTGCCCGATCCGTTGACGCCAATGACCAAAATGACTTGCGGGCGCGGGAATGCTGTCACTTCGAGAGGCTTGGCGACAGGGCGCAAAATCTCTGCGATTTCCTCTGCCACGGCCTCTTTCAGCTGTTCGTGATTGATCGCTGCGCCGAATTGTTTTTCAGCGAGCTTTGCGCGAATACGCCCCGCAGCTGCCGGGCCAAGATCGGAGATGATCAGCGCGTCTTCGATATCATCGAGCGTCGCATCATCCAGCTTACCGCCGCCGGCCAGTCCGGTTAGGTTTTCGCTGAGCCGGTCGGACGTTTTGCGAAAGCCGCCAAGCAGCCTGTCGCTCCAACTTGTCTCGCTCATACCAGCAGGCCTTCTTCGATACCGCGTACGGTCACATTGACGATTTGCCCCGCCTCTGTGCCTTCGGGAAGGCGCATGCGGGCATAGTTTGGCGCATAGCCCGTTCCGTCGCGCTCTGCGAGGACGGGCAACGTTTCGCCCACAAGACTGTCGAGCCACGCAGTGCGAACATCGGCAACGGCGGCGCGCAATTCGGCGGCGCGGGCCTTGATAATGGAGCGGTCCATCTGCGGCATCCGGGCGGCGGGCGTGCCGGGACGGGGCGAGAATGGGAATATGTGGCCATGCGCGATGCCAAGCTCTCGGATGATCGAGAGGTTTTCGCCGTGATGCGCTTCCGTCTCGGTCGGGAAGCCCGCCATCAGGTCAGCGCCAACAGTGATTTCGGGGCGGCGCGATTTCAGACCCATCACAAGGTTCACCGCATCTCCGCGCAAATGGCGGCGCTTCATGCGTTTCAGAATCAGATCCGCACCGTGTTGAAGCGAGAGATGGAGGTGCGGCATCACACGCTGCTCACTGGCGAAAAGTTCAAACAGCTCTTCGTCGATTTCGATGCCGTCGAGTGACGACAGGCGCAGGCGGGTGAGTTCAGGAAACTCAGCTAAGATCGCGGCGGCGAGCGTGCCCAATTTGGGATCCCCGGGCAGGTCGTGCCCCCAACTTGTGAGGTCAACGCCGGTCAGCACCGCTTCTTTCGCGCCCTCATCAAGGTGCAGTTCGACTTGGCGCAGAGCCTCACTGACGGAAAGCGAACGGCTTTTGCCGCGGCCCTGAGGGATGACACAGAACGTACAATCGTGATCGCAGCCATTCTGCACCGCGATAAAGGCGCGCGTTTTCGTCGGTGCAATCGGCGTTTCGGCGACGGGCGCATTCCAGGCGCGCGGGTCGAGCTTGCGCTCATTCGCTATCAATCCGTCGACTTCGGGCATCTCCGCGATTTGATCGCGCTCAATATCGGCGGCGCATCCTGTGACGATCAAACGCGCATCGGGCCGGGCGCGTCGGGCCCTTCGTATGGCTTGGCGGGTCTGGCGAACAGCCTCGGACGTCACTGCGCAGGAATTCACGACTACAACGTCGCCAGCATCCGCCAACATCGCGCGCATCCGCTCGCTTTCGGCGATATTGAGCCGGCAGCCGAGCGATATGACTTCGGGTTTCACGTTAGCGGGCGCGCTCACGAATAGTCATCCCATTCGAACGTACCGCGATAGGCCTCGGTAGCGGGGCCAGTCATGCGGATCGATCCGCCTATTTGCCACGCAATCGTCAAGTCGCCGCCGGGCAGGGTGATAGTCACAGGGCTTTGCACGATCCCTTTGCGGATGGCACTGACAGCCGTAGCGCAGGCGCCTGTGCCGCAGGCCCGCGTCAGGCCAACGCCGCGTTCCCAGACATGCAGTTTGAGATGGTTCTCGCCCGCGCTGTCAGACGCGAGGCTCGCGACGTTCACATTGATCCGTTCCGGGAAAAGCTCGTCCGTTTCGATGTCGGGGCCGATTGCCGCGAGGTCTACTGCATCGGCATCTTCCACGAAGAAGATCACATGCGGATTGCCGACATTGACGGCCATCGGCGCTTCGAGGGCTTCCCAAGCGACCGGCATGGCGGCGGTGTCCATCGGGTAAGCGAGCGGGATTTGGTCCCATTCAAACTTTGGTTCGCCCATATCGACGCTTGCGCCGCCAGCGGCTGGTTCAAGTGCGATTGCGCCGCCTGCGGTTTCTACGCTGGCCGCTGCGCCGTGCAGCAGAGCAACCGCGCGGCTGGCATTGCCGCATGCTTCCACTTCGCCTCCATCGGAATTGAAAATGCGCATTTTGAAATCGGCATCATCGCTTGGCTCGAGCACGATCATCTGATCGCAGCCGATCCCCTCGCGCCGGTCGGCAATTCGCGCCGCAAACGTCTCTGTAATGGCGGGCAGGGCGGTTTCACGCGCATCGAGCACGACGAAATCATTGCCTAAGCCATGCATTTTGATGAAGGGGACGCGCATAGTGTCTGCGCATTTATGCACCCGCGGGCGCTTAGTCCAGTGTCGGGTCCAGCCCGCAGGCCCTGCGAAGCGGCTTACTTTGCGGCGCTTTTCATGCGGAGCTCTATCGCGTCGAGCTCGTGTTCGGCGCTAGGCCTGACTGGTTTGGTTTCCTGCTCGGGTGCAAGCTTGTTGATCTTGCCGAGTCGCTCAATCACATCCTCTGCCGTCTCAGGCACGCCGTAAAGGTAACCCTGACCTTTCAGGTCACCCATTTCCTTGAGCGATTCCAGCACTTCTTCGCTTTCGATCCCCTCTGCTGTGATCGGCATATTGAGGCCCCGGCCAAGCGAAACAATAGCATTCACAATCATGCTGCTACCGTCCGCATTGCGAAGCTCGCTGACAAAGGAGCGATCAATTTTGAGCCGGTCAAACGGCAGCGTGCGCAATTGTTCCAGACTTGAATAACCCGTTCCGAAATCGTCGAGGCTGATTTTAACGCCCTGATTGCGCAGGCTGGTAATCATCGATCGCACCATGCCGATATTGTCGTGCAGGCAGCTTTCGGTGACTTCGATTTCAAGCCGGTGCGCGGGGAAATTGTGAGCGATCAGCATTTTAAGCAGCTTTTGCGCAAACCATGGATCGCGCAGCTGTACAGGTGAGATGTTCACCGCGAGAGTGATGTTTTCATCCCATTGCCGGGCATCGGCAAAGGCGCGCTGCATCAATTGCTCTGACACCTCCGCAATAACACCGATCTCTTCGGCAATCGGGATAAATATCTCCGGACTGACTAGGCCGAGCTGCGGCGATTGCCAGCGCGCCAGCATTTCGAACCCGACAAGCTCGCCTGAGGCAATGTCGATCTGCTGTTCGTAATAGGGGACAAATTCACGCTCGGCGACACCGCGGCGGATACCGGCTTCTAATTCATGGCGAAAACGCAGTTCGTTTTCCATCGACGGCTCAAACCAGAAATACCGGTTCTTGCCCTGCTTTTTCGCGTGATACATCGCGATGTCGGCGCGGTGCATTAATTCAGCCGCATCGCCCACGGTCGGATTTAGGACCTCTTCGTCGTGATCGGTGGCGACACCGATCGACATCGTCGCGTCGATCACTAAGGTCTTTAAGCGGAAAGGCAGGATCACTTGATCGAACAGGCGGATCACGATCTCATCGATCCGGCTGCGCTGCTGCGGCTCATAAGCCAGCACAAATGCAAATTCATCGCCGCCAAGTCGCGCAATCAATGCGTCTTTCGGCAGTTCCTTGAGCATTCTCTCCGCCAGCGAAACAAGCACTTGATCGCCGATTGAGTGACCATGCATATCATTGATTTGTTTGAAGTTATCGAGGTCGATCATCGCATAGGCAATGGCAAGACCGCGCTGTGCTGCATTGCCGCGCAGCTCGTCTGTCGCAATCGCCATGCTTCGGCGATTTAGGCAACCGGTTAGTGGATCGATTTCGGCCAATTCGCGCGCCTGCGTTTCGGCACGTTTGCGTTCTGCGATCTCAACTGTGAGCTGGCGATAACGGCGCCAGCCAAAGATAATGAGCGCAATATTGAGCAACATTGCGTTGACCAAAAGCTTATCCGGGCCGCTACCGTTTGAGAATATCGCGTCGATGACACTTGGCAAAACAGTGCCGCCGGTGCCGACAAACATAATAATCGCTGCCGTGGCAATGCCCAGCGCGATCATGTCCTTTTCGGCGCTGCCGAAGCGGTGTTTGGTCGTTTTGTCGTTCACCGTGTCTGCTTCCCGCCGAATCCGGCGCGTCCCCCCCGTTGGACAAAGGCTCAGCACGTAAAGCGCTGCGAAGGCGCGGTTATCGTCTAAGCCTCTAAAAATCGGGTTAATTCGGGAACGGACCGCGTAATTGTCCGCTGCAGGTATGGTGGCGCGCGGAATCCAAAGCTACGGTTTGGGCCAAATATGCATTCGATCAAGGGAGCTTTTCATGGCTGACAAGAACTATTGGCTGATTAAATCAGAGCCGTTCAAATACAGCTGGGATGATCTTGTCGCTGAAAAGGAAGGCACATGGGACGGTGTTCGAAACCACATGGCCAAGAACAATTTGAAAGCCATGAATGTAGGCGATGAATGCTTTTTCTATCACAGCCGCGAAGGGTTGGAGATTGTCGGTATTTGCACAGTCAGCGTCGCCGATATTCTCGACCCGACCGATGAAACCGGCAAATGGGCTGCGGTGAAAGTCACGCCGACGACCAAATGGGATAACCCTGTCAGCCTGAAACAGATCAAGGCCGAGCCGAAGCTGGCCGATTGCGAACTTGTGCGCCTGTCGCGTCTTTCTGTCGCCTCGATCAAGCCCGCCGAATGGAAGTTGATCTGCGAAATGGCGGAAGGCTAAGCGGTTACGCCTTTGCGCGAAGCCCGCTGATCGTCGCACCGCTGGCGGCGAGCTGTTCAATATCAATTTTCATGTGAATTAGGCGCAGACCTTCGCGTGTCTGAGCCTCCGCAAGCGCGGCCTTAAACCCTTGCGTGGTCGTCGCCGTGGCGCTCCATCCGCCAAATGCGGTGCCAAGCACGGCAAAATCAGGATTGGCCAGTTTCGTGCCCGAAACACGCGCGGGGTATTCGCGCTCCTGATGCATACGGATCGTGCCGTAGGCGCCGTTATCAATCACCAGTACCAGCATATTCGCGCCGTGTTGAACGGCGGTGGCCAGCTCTTGCCCGTTCATCAGGAAATCACCATCGCCAGCAATGGCGACAACCTGACGCTCAGGATGGCGCAGCGCCGCAGCGACAGCGGCTGGCACGCCGTAACCCATCGCGCCTGCTGTTGGCGCAAGCTGGCTCGGGTACCCGGCATATCGCCAATACCGGTGCCACCATCCGGCAAAGTTGCCCGCGCCGTTGCAGATGATGCTGTCTTCGGGAAGCGCCTCACGCATGTGCGCAACGCAAGCCGCCATATCGAGCGTAGGCGGATTGTCTGAAAGCTTGGCCGTTGCCCAGTCGCTCCATTCGAGGTTTGCCTGCGCGCCGGCATCAAACGGAATGACGCGGCTGTCTTCCCACAAAGCGGCGGCCTCTGCGAACTCATCGACGGAGCAGCACATTTCCAGATCGGTTTTGTAAACACGACCCAGTTCATTGGCGTCGGGATGGATGTGGACGAGCAATTGATTGGGGTGCTCCAGTGTTGGCACCTCGTATCCGTCCGTCGTCGCCTCACCCAATCGCGCGCCCACCGCAATGATCAGATCAGCATCTTTCACGCGCTGAACCAGCTTGGGGTTTGGGCCGTAGCCCATATTGCCCGCATAGACGGGGGAGGACGGCGCAATCGCATCCTGCCTGCGGAAAGCGGTCGCCACGGGAAGGCCGATGTCCTCGGCGAATTGCTGAAAATGTTCGCGCGCCTTTGCGTTCCATCCCGCGCCGCCGATAATCGCAATCGGGCTGGCGGCGTCTGCGATTAGGCCAAACAGGGCCTGCATCGCGTCGGGACACGCGGCCTGAGCAGGGCGGTGTGTCAAAGGGCGCGGCTTGATAGCCGGGTCGACCGCGTCGCACAGCATGTCTTCGGGTAGAGCGATGACAACAGGGCCGGGCCGGCCGCTGATGGCGACGGAATATGCTCGTGCGATGTATTCGGGGATGCGCGCTGGATCATCGATCCGCGTCGCCCATTTGCAGATCGGACCGAAATAGGCGCTGAAATCGATTTCCTGAAAGCCTTCCCGGTCTCGCATTGGGCGGGCGACATCGCCAACAAACAGGATCATCGGCTGCGAATCCTGATGCGCGACATGCACGCCGATACTGGCGTTGGTGGCGCCGGGGCCGCGCGTCACAAAGGCGATACCAGGGCGTCCATTGCCCGCTGCGCCCATTGCGCCGTCTGCGCAGGCCATAAAGGCCGCGCCGCCTTCCTGACGGCAAGTGACGGTTTCGATTTCTGTGGTGTCATGCAGTGCATCCAACACCGCAAGGAAGCTTTCGCCCGGAACGGTGAAGACACGGTCTGTCCCTTGCTCTGCAAGGCACTCCACCAGCAGTTCAGCTGCGCTTTTCATGTCCTGTCTCTCCCGATTTCCAGACGTATAACTGGCGCTTAGCGGGGGCAGACGCGCGAGGCAATTACAGTGATTTTTGCGCGCGGGAGATGGTTAGCGAAACGCCAGTTCTGTCCCGCTGTGTGACAGGGGACAAGCGGGCGCGGCGAAAGGGGTTAAGAAAACGTTAAAACCGCGTAGGAGCATGGGCGATAACACAACAGATCGAGAGAGATTATGCGTCGCAGCCTTGTTCTTACCGATGAATCAAGCCGCCACCCGTTCCGCGCGATATTGCCGCCGAGCGTGAAGGCTGATCTGTATGATATCCCGGCGGAATCGCTGTGGAGGCTGACGGCAGAGGACGTGCGCGGCTTTGCCAGCACCTATGTCGCGGTAACTGCGGCGGTGCTCGTCTTTATCTTCTGATTACACGGCTGCTCTTGCGGGAGCGGCCTCTTTCTCGGCATTGTGCAATTTCTTGCCAAGCCATGCGGAAATCACCGTCATCAAAGCGGCGAACATCAACTGTTCCGCCACGGGAATTCCCAGCGCCGTCATACCCAGAGCAACGATAGACCCCGTCACCATTGCGAGCGAGTTGACGATATTGTTGGCGGCAATTGTGCGGCTGGCGGCATCGGGCGCGCAGCGTGTTGTCAGAAACGCATAAAGTGGCACAACGAACATGCCGCCCGCGGTGGAAATGCCGAGCAGGATCAGCGAGAGCGGGATTGCGAGTGGTTCCAAAATCCACTGCTCAATCGGCAACAGCTCACCCGCAGGATTGGGCGTCCACGCACGGCAAACGAAATAGAAGCCGACCAGGAAAATACCCATAAAGACCACGCAGACCGGGGCGAAGCGGGCTGACACTTCCCCTTTAAGAAGCGCGTTCACTGCTATTGATCCGACTGCAATCCCGACTGAGAATATCACCAGAAACAGGCTTGCCACTTCTGGCGTGGCGAGCAGCTGGTTCTTCGCAAGCGGCGGAAACTGGATGAACAGCACCGCGCCGATGGTCCAGAAAAAGCTGATCGCCATGATCGCGTACCAAATTTCACGAATGTCGCGTGTTTTCTTCACCAAACGCCAGCTCATCACGACCTGATCGGCAAATGCTACCGGCGCATAGCCAAGCCAGCGCAGCAGGCGGTTTTGGACTTTCTCACGGTATGGCTCGATCAGCGGGAAATGCAGTTCATGGTCCCCCTGCGGCGGGGCATCGGGCACCCAGCGGCACGCAAGATATCCCACTATGGCGGTGATGACGATGAGCGCGATGGCGTATTCGATATCCTCCGCCAGAAAACCGGCGATGATCGTACCTGTCAGGATCGCAATGTAAGTGCCCGCTTCCACTAAGCCGGTGCCGGGCAGCACTTCGTCTTTCCTAAGGTGTTGCGGCAAGATTGCGTATTTGATCGGCCCAAGAAATGCGGATTGCACCGCAGCGAGAAACACCACGGCGAGCAATAGCGGGATCGCGACCGTGTGCACGGCAATGCCCTGCCACGCCATGTAAAGACCCGCCGCACCCAAAGAGGCCCACCCGATCTCGCACATTTTAACAATGCGGATAATCGCGGCCTTATCGCGCGTATCGGCGAGTTGACCCGCTAGGGCAGAAAACAACACGAACGGAGTGATAAACAGCAGTGAGGCAAGGCCGCTAAAGAACGCTTCCTGTCTTTCGTCACTGTAAACGGAATAGACGACGAACAGGACCAGCGCGGTCTTATAAAGGTTGTCATTAAACGCATTAAAGAATTGCGTGACCATAAGCGGCATAAACCGCTTTCGGGTCAGGAGACGCGTCGACGTGGTCATAAATGGTGTTCGAAATCGCTCCTCTCGTTCCCAGATAGCGGCTGTGCTATCTTACACAAGAGCGTTCACAACAACGCGTTATGACTTTTGCGCGGATAAAAGTGACGCTAGAGCATCCTTCGATATGTTGACACTTCCCAACATCCTTACGCTTTCGCGTATCTTCGCTTTGCCGCTTTTGGCGTTCTTTTTGTGGTGGCCGGAATGGCGGCTGGGATACGCAATTGGCTTTGCGCTGTACGCGGGTATCGCAATCACCGACTTTTTCGACGGCTATCTGGCGCGTGCGCAGGGGACGGTGTCGAAACTCGGCATCTTCCTCGATCCGATTGCGGACAAGATTATGGTGGCGACCGTCCTGCTGATCCTGACGGCGCAGGGATATCTGCGCGGGCCGTATGTCGGAGATATGCATGTGATCGCTGGCCTTATCATCCTGATCCGGGAAATTGCGGTGTCGGGCCTGCGCGAGTTTCTGGGCGGTTTGCAGATTTCGGTGCCTGTCTCAGCTCTCGCAAAGTGGAAAACTACCTTCCAACTGATCGCGCTAGGCGCACTGATCGCCGGCGGAGCGGTGCATGGCCAACCATGCCAATCGCCCGGCGCAGACTGCCTAAACTTCGCCGATAGCTGGATCCACGTGGTCGGCCTAGGCAGCCTATGGGCGGCGGCCGTGCTGACCGTCATTACCGGCTGGGATTACCTGCGGGTCGGCCTGAAGCATATGGATTGAGGATGAGCGTCTGATCTGAGGCGCCATTGCGAAGAATGTTACCTAGCAGGTCGCCAAAAACTCAATAATTCATTAGTCTCGAGTTTGAAACGATCTTGGAGATATGTGCCATGCAAATGAATTGGGCGGCAGTTTCCGCAGCCAGCGATATACTTGCAGCAATAGCAGTTGTCGCTTCTTTGTGTTTCGTCGCTGTCCAGCTGCGTCAGAACACAAAGGCGATTGTTGCAAATTCAAGGCAAGGGTTGCTGGATGCTGACCTCGGATTGATATCGGGCTTCATTGATCACGCGCTCGATCCTCATTTGATAGGTGACTGCGATGAGCTTTCGCCCGAGAATGAAAGACGGCTTACTTGGATGGTGGTCAAAGCATTGCGGGTCAGGGAATTTGCGTGGCATCAATACAGATCGGGCATTTTAGACGAACAAACTTGGCAGTCTTACATGGAGCCAATTCCAGGAATATTCTCGTCAGAACGTGCGCGATCTGTGTTGGAATTCTACACTGGCAATAAAGACTTCTTGAACGAGGTTCGCGCAAGGATCGTCGCCGACCTTAAGTAGCTGCAACGTCCGTAACTGGGTCGCAAGCTGTCATCACTCACCCCGCCCGCAATTCCTCGGCCAGCAGTTTGAAATCCGCCTCGCGCGGCGAGTTCTTCCGCCACACCAACACAATCTCGCGTTTTGCGGTGTCGCTTTCGACGGGGCGCGCGGCGACTTCGGTGCCGGTCAGGATGCCTGCATCAATCGCCATTTCGGGCAGCATGGTCAGGCCCAGATCGTGATCGACCATTTGCACAAGTGTGTGCAGGCTGGTGCCGATCATCGCGGCGCTGGCGCGCAGTTCGCTGCGGTTGCATGCGGCGAGCGCGTGATCGCGCAGGCAGTGACCATCTTCGAGCAGTAGCAGCCGCCCTTGATCGATCATCTCCGGGGGGATTGAGGCAGGCGGATCGCGCGGATCGTCTTTCGGGAACGCGACAAACAGCCTGTCGTCAGAAATATGGTCATACTCCGCCTCTGCCGTGTCAAAAGGCAAGGCGAGCAGCACGCAATCTACCCGGCCATGCTGAAGCGAGTCCATCGCATCGTGGCTGGTTTCTTCGCGCAGCAGCAATTGCAGATCTGGGCGTTCTTTGCGCAGGCGCGGCAGGATGCGCGGGATCATAAACGGCGCGATGGTCGGGATTACGCTCATGCGGAGCTGGCCAGATAATGGCTTGCCAGCGGCCTGGACCAGATCGGACAGCTCCTCTGCTTCGCGCAGCAGCTTGTTTGCTTTGGTCACAACTTGCTCGCCCAGCGACGTAAAGCGCACTACGCGGCGGCTACGCTCGACCAGCGTCACGCCAAGCAGCGATTCCAGCTCTCGAATGCCCGCTGACAGAGTCGATTGTGACACGAAGCTCGCATCAGCAGCGCGGCCAAAATGGCCGTGCTCGTGTAGCGCAATTAGATATTGCAGCTGTTTGATTGTGGGCAGGTAAGTGGACATATCCGCCCTGTTACTCGGCTTCTTGCGCTTCTTCCATGCTCGCTTGCATGTCGTCGATATGGGTCATTTTCAGCTTTCCGTCTTTCACTGCGAAAGCGAGCCTGCCTTCGACCAGTTCCAGCGCGTCTTTGCCAAACACATCATAACGCCACCCTTCGAGCACTTTCAGCTCGCGGACACCGGCGGCCAGCGCCTCCATCTCATCCGCACGGGTTAGCAGTCGCGGGGCGACATCAATTTCGCGGGCGCGGATTTTCAGCAGTAGCTTGAGCAGGTCGGCGACAAGAGCGCCTTCTTTACCCAGCGGCGCGCCGCGTTTCATTTTCTGCGGCATCTCTTCTTTGGAAAGCGGCTCTGCATCGGCGATGATTTTCATCATGCGTTTGCCGATGTCGTTGTCTTTCCAGGCCGCCGACAATCCGCGCACTTTGGCGAGATCGGCCTGTTTCTTTGGCGGATGGCTGGCGATGTCGGCGAGCGTCTCATCGCGCATGATCCGGCCCCTGGGAATATTCTTATGCTGCGCTTCGCCTTCGCGCCATGCGGCGAGCGCTTTCAGGCGGCCCAGTACGGTTGGATTGCGGCCCGGCGAACGGATGCGCTTCCATGATTTGTCGGCATCGACGATATAGTTGCTCGCATCAGCCAATTTTTCCATCTCCGCATTGAGCCAGTTGCCGCGCTCCGTCTTGATCAGCTTTTGCAGGATCTTCGGGAAGATCACGGATAAATGCGTCACATCGCCGATGGCGTATTCGATTTGGCGATCGGTTAGCGGGCGGCGGCTCCAATCGGTGAAGCGCGCGCCTTTATCGACGGTGATGCCCAACCATGTCTCGACGAGGTTTGCATAGCCGATTTGTTCAGACTGGCTGATCGCCATCATCGAAATTTGCGTGTCGAAAATGGGGTAGGGTGTCTTGCCCGTCAGATTGACGATAATTTCGACATCTTGCCCGCCAGCGTGGAAAACCTTCAACACCTCATCATTCTCGCACATCAGATCGAGCAACGGGGTGAGGTCAATGCCATCGGCAAGCGGATCAATCGCGGCGGCCTCTTCCGTATTGGCGATCTGTACCAGGCAGAGCTCCGGCCAATAGGTGTTCTCGCGCATGAACTCTGTGTCCACGGCTACAAATTCGGATTTTGAGAGGCGCTCGCACAATTCGGTGAGAGCTTCGGTGGTGGTAATCAGATCATGTATTTTCATTGTTCATCTTGTCGGTTGGAGCGGAGTACCGCTCTCGGGCTTTACGCCCAGTTCATCGCTTCCCTTGACAAAACGGAGGTCTTGCCCTGTTAGCGCGCGCACAAAGAGGGCATAGATGGCCCCATAAATTTGCAGGCGCGCCCGCGCCGTGGTCCCTTGGGCCATACGCATAAACAGGACAAGAGTTTAGATGCACGCTTATCGCACACACACTTGCGCACAGCTTTCCGCTGAAAATGTCGGGGAATCGGTCCGTTTATCGGGTTGGGTCCACCGTAAACGCGATCATGGCGGCGTTTTGTTCGTCGATCTGCGCGATCATTATGGAATCACTCAGCTCGTTGCGGATGAAGATTCGCCCGCTTTGGCCGCCTTTGAGCGGCTCCGCGCCGAATCTGTCATTACCATCGATGGCGATGTGAAGGCCCGCACGCCGGAAACCGTGAACAAAGATCTGCCCACTGGCGCAATCGAAGTGTTCGTTCGCTCGATCACGATCCAAAGCGCGGCGGAAGAATTGCCGATGCCGGTTGCAGGTGAGCAGGAGTATCCTGAGGAAATCCGCCTCAAATATCGCTTCCTCGATCTGCGACGGGAAACCATGCACCGCAACATCGTGCTACGTAGCCAAGTTATCACCTCGCTGCGCAACCGGATGACGGGGCAGGGCTTTACCGAGTTTCAAACCCCGATACTGACAGCATCTTCGCCAGAGGGCGCGCGCGACTTCCTTGTGCCGAGCCGTATGCATCCGGGCAATTTCTACGCGCTGCCGCAGGCGCCGCAAATGTTCAAACAGATGCTGATGGTGTCCGGCTTTGACCGGTATTTCCAAATTGCGCCGTGTTTCCGCGACGAAGATTTGCGCGCAGATCGCTCACTCGAGTTTTACCAGCTCGACTTTGAAATGAGCTTCGTGACGCAGGAAGACGTTTTCCAAGCGCTTGAGCCTGTGCTCGCCGGCACGTTCGAGGAATTCTCGGGCGGTTACAGCGTGACCCCATCGGGCAGCTTCCCGCGCATTCCATACGCTGAAGCGATGATGAAATACGGCAGTGATAAGCCTGATCTGCGTAACCCGCTGATCATCAGCGAC
Source organism: uncultured Erythrobacter sp. (assembly GCF_947497915.1). Lineage (GTDB taxonomy): Bacteria > Pseudomonadota > Alphaproteobacteria > Sphingomonadales > Sphingomonadaceae > Erythrobacter. Next base: position 847,725 of record NZ_CANMIJ010000001.1, read on the forward strand.
GTCACCAGCCACTTCGAAAAATCGGGCTTTGGTCTGTTTGAGAAAATTGTGGGCGGCGGCGGCGTTGTTCGCGTGATCCCTGCGCCGAAAACGAACGAGAAAAGCCGCAAGTTCTTCGACGATATGAACAATTGGGCACGCGGCGAAGGCTTTGCTGGTCTCGGCTATGTCACGCGCAAGGGCGGCGAGTTCGGCGGGCCGATTGCGAAAAACCACGGGCCGGACCTTATGGCGCAGCTTTATGACGAGCTTGGCCTAGGCCCGGATGATGGATTGTTCTTTGCCGCGGGCAAAGAAAAGGATGCGGCAAAATTGGCTGGTGCCGCGCGTACGCAGGTTGGCGAGCAACTTGAGCTGATCGAACAGAATTGCTTCAAATTCTGCTGGATCGTCGATTTCCCGATGTATGAGTGGGACGAAGACGCGAAAAAGGTCGACTTTTCACACAACCCGTTCTCCATGCCGCAAGGCGAGATGGAAGCGCTCGAAACGATGGACCCGTTGGAGATTAAAGCGTGGCAGTACGATATCGTCTGCAACGGTTATGAATTGTCATCGGGCGCGATCCGGAACCACCGTCCGGACATCATGTACAAAGCGTTTGAACTGGCCGGATACACCAACGAAGACGTTGACCGCGAATTTGGCGGCATGATTGAGGCGTTTAAGTTGGGCGCACCTCCGCATGGCGGATCGGCGCCGGGGATTGATCGGATCGTGATGCTTCTGGCTGGCGAGGAAGCCATCCGCGAAGTGATCGCATTCCCGATGAACCAGAAAGGCGAAGACCTGATGATGAGCGCGCCGAGCAAGGCCGAACCCGCGCAGCTGCGCGAGCTGTTCCTGCGCACGATTGAGCCGCCGAAGAAAGAAGGCGAGCAGTAAGCGCGCGACACCATAAGCGAACAGAAAAAGGCCGCCTCGCGCATTGCGCAAGGCGGCCTTTCTTTATGTGATGTCGCTAGGGGGAGGTGGCGGAGCGCACGGCGCTTCTGTCAGAAGAGGCGGGCGCTCAACGCCCTGACGCTTCCCCCAGCGTCAACTCATCCGTTTATGCGTATTGGTCTTCCAGCATATCGGCGAAACGTTCACCCTTGCTGATTTCCGTGTAGGCATCCTGGAGAATGGTGCGGACCGACATATCCATCGTTTGGACGTCGTCATCATTCAGCACATCGCGGAACTTGTCGGCGATAAATTCTTCGCCTTCATCCACGCGCTCCACCGCCGCTTCATCACCGTCTGAAAACGCTTCGGTGATCGTCAGGAACGTTTGGTGCGCTTTGCCCGTCATGCTGACGCTTGAAATGGCTTCTTCGCCGTGGTTCGTCAGTGCGGTGTTCAATTTCGAAAGCGTCTGCTGGCGTCTGCCAGCGCGCTCTTCGAGTGCCTTGGTCAGGGCCGGGCTTTCCGATTTTTCGGCTGCCTTGCGGTATCCTTCGACCGAGTCAAAAGTTGTCTGTGTAAGTTCTTTAAGCGTTTCAACAGTGTTAGTCATGGGTCTCCTTGAGAGAGTTTCGTGTGTGATGCGCCGCGCTGTTTGCGCCCCGCTTTCAATGACTTAATGGATGGAGGGCGCAAATCGTTCCGAGCCTTCGCTGAGCCGTTCATCAGCTGCGATGGGCTGTGGTGTGGCCTCCGAATTGGTGAGTTGGGCGGCCAACAAGTGGCTTTCGATCGCGCAGTTCATCTTACCCTAAGGCGGATCGTTCGATAAAACGCACCGTATCCAATTAGGGGAGTGGATTCATGAAATCGGGTTTTCGTATTGTCTCAAGCGCAGCTGTTTTGGGGACTGTCATCACATCGGGCTTTGCGCATGCGGAGACCATTTCCGTCGCGGGCCATTTGCCAGCGTCGAGCGATGCGGGACTTGAACTGGAAGTGATCGCGATTGATCCGCTGGACGGCAATCAAGGCGGAAAGCTCGGCTTTGAATTGAAGAAGACGCTTGAGCGAGCCAGGGTCGATGACGATCGCTGGTTTGATATCGCGCCAGGCCGCAGCACCCCCGTTGATGCGGTAATTCAGGGATCTGCCGATTCCCAATCCTCGATTACACAATTGGACGATAAAGAAGTCCGCAGCTGTGAGAAGAAAAACGAGGACAAGAAGTGCATCCGTTACAAGACGACCTACTATGATTGTAACCGGTTCGAGGTTTCGCTTTACCCCGATATCGAACTGGTCGGCCGCGATGGCGCGGTGCTGTATTACGAGCGCGACGAGTTAACCCGTAGCGAAGATCACTGCGACGATTCCGGATCGCGGCCATCGCGCAGCGAAATGACGAATGGCTTGGTTCGCAGCTTTGCCGGCCGTGTTCGCCGGGCGCTTGCTCCGCGCAATTACTCGCAAGATTACAGGATCCTCGAACGCCGCAAAGGCTTGGAGAAGGCTGATCGCAACGCGTTCAAGAAAGCGGTAAAGCTGACCAAAACCAATGAAGACGCGGCGTGCGATGCATTCAAGGCAATCGAGATCAACGCTCCGACGCAGCCATCCGTGTTGTTCAATGTGGCGCTGTGCCACGAACGCTACGGCGAATATGATCTGGCGCGCGAAGCATATCAGCGCGCATTGGATGCCTCGCCAGACAAGCCGATGACGCTGGAGGCGTTTGACCGCGTCGACAATTGGGAGCGCGGGCGCAATCAGGTGGCGATGCGCGCAGAGATCATGGCGGCCCGCTATGCCGAAAGGGATGAGCCGGATGCTTCGAATTCAGAGCCGAATGCCGATTGATGTAACGCCCGCCCTTCATTGTGCGAACCTGCCAACATGAAGGTCACTCGGCGAAACGCAATTATGGGCGGGCTTGCCCTGGGCGCAGGCGCGGCGACGCAGCCGCTGGCTGGATGCACTTCTGAAGCGGAACCGTCCGACCCCTCACTCACCAAAGTAACAGTACTAGCCGCGATCCATGGTCGCCACCGGACCAGCGCGCTGTATTCGCTCGATGTGCTGCGCCGCGCGATTATGCGCGCCGAACCGGACATCGTCCTAAGCGAATTGCCGCCGGATCAGATCGAAGAGGCGCGCCGCAGCTTTGCTGAAACGGGTGAAGTCACCGCGCCGCGCGCGCAGGCTTTTCCCGAGTTGACCGAGGTCGCATTTCCGCTTTCCAAGCTAATGGGCTTTACGATTACAGGGAATGCGGGATGGAGCCGCGAGCTGGCGGATAATCGCGCCGCCGCGCTTTCCAAGATTGAGAACGATCCCGCGCGCGCGGCGCAATGGATCGAGCACCTCGGCGCGCGCGCTGAGTATTCGCGTGAGCTCGTTGGACGGGGCGATGACCCGCGATTCATCCACACAGGCGCCTATGACGCCGCCGTGGAACGCGCCCAGACCCCGTATCAGACCTATTTCGACGCTGATCTTGGACCCGGCGGGTGGACCCAGATCAACCGCGCGCACAACGATTTGATCGGGAAAACTCTCGATTCCGTAGCGGGAAAGGGGCTCAAAGCCCTTGTGATCTTCGGTTCATGGCATAAATACATGATCGAGCGCGTCATGAAGGAGCGCAGCGATATCGAGCTGTTACCAGCGCGTTCGCTGTTCGACTGAAGGGCGCAAACGGGGGCAAAAGTGATCGGCACTTGCGCTCAATCGAACGTGCCATTAGGGCAATTCTAGTTATTCAAAACCCAATTTAAGAGGGATACACATGAGCGATACTGCCGACCGCGTGCAGAAAATTGTTGTCGAGCACCTTGGTGTTGAAGGCGACAAAGTTACTCAAGAAGCCAGCTTCATTGATGATCTGGGCGCAGACAGCCTCGACATTGTTGAACTCGTGATGGCCTTTGAAGAGGAATTCGGTGTCGAAATTCCTGACGATGCTGCTGAAAAAATCAGCACCGTTGGCGATGCCACCAAGTTCATCGAAGAACATAAGGGCTAATTGCCCCCGGCATGCCCGCATCTGCGGGCAGCTGACCAACAGGCCCGAGCCCTTTGCAGGGTCGCGGGCCTGTAGTGTTTCTGCGTCACACAAATAACGCCCGTTCGGGGCTTTTGGAGAATGGTATGCGCCGCGTTGTTGTAACCGGACTTGGACTTGTCACCCCGCTGGGCGGCGATGTCGAAACTTCTTGGAAAAACCTGATCGCTGGCGAAAGCGGCGCAGGCCAGATCACGCGGTTCGATACGTCAGACCAGAAATGCACCATCGCGTGCGAGGTGAAGGACAAGGATCATCCGTGGGGATTCGACGCGGACAAGCGCGTGGACCACAAGGTTCAGCGGCAGGTCGATCCATTCATCGTGTTTGGCATTGATGCAGCGGGTCAGGCTCTCGAAGATGCGGGCCTTACCGACATGACCCAGGCCGAGAAAGAGCGCACTGGCTGCTCCATTGGCGCAGGTATTGGGGGGCTTCCGGGAATCGAGAGCGAAAGCCTCGTTCTCGCAAATCGCGGCCCCGCGCGTGTTTCTCCGCACTTTGTCCATGGCCGATTGATCAACCTTGTGACTGGACAGGTTCAGATCAAATACGGCTTTATGGGCCCGAACCATGCCGTTGTGACCGCATGTTCCACCGGCGCTCACTCGATTGGCGATGCTGCGCGGATGATTATGATGGATGATGCCGACGTGATGCTGGCTGGCGGCGCGGAAAGCACCATCAACCCGCTGGGCATTGCAGGTTTCGCTCAGGCGCGCGCGCTGAATACAGGCATGAATGATCGCCCGACCGAGGCAAGCCGGCCATACGACAAAGACCGCGAAGGCTTTGTGATGGGTGAAGGCGCCGGTGTTGTCGTGCTGGAAGAGTATGAGCGCGCCAAAGCACGCGGCGCGACGATCTATGCCGAAGTGACCGGATACGGTCTCTCTGGAGACGCCTATCACGTCACAGCGCCGCACCCAGAGGGTAAGGGCGCAGAGCTCGCCATGAAGATGGCTTTGAAGAAGGCTGGCCTGACCTCGGGCGATATCGATTACGTCAACGCACACGGCACCAGCACCATGGCTGACACGATTGAGCTCGCTGCGGTCATGCGGGTACTTGGCAAAGATCTGGGCGGCGCTTCGATGAGCTCTACCAAATCGGCCATTGGTCACCTTCTCGGCGGCGCGGGCGCGGTTGAGGCTGTGTTCTGTATCCTCGCCATGCGCGACGGCATCGTTCCGCCAACGCTTAACCTGCACAATCCGGATGACGGCACCGAAGGCATCGACCTTGTCCCGCACACCGCGAAAAAACGCGAAGTGCGTGCCGTGCTCAATAACAGCTTTGGCTTTGGCGGTACGAACGCATCGCTGATCATGCAAAAGGTTGACGGGTAAGCGCATGAAGAAGCTCGGCTGCATCGCCGCGCTGCTGCTTGCCATTGTACTGGCAGCGGGCCTGTATCTTGGTGGTACCCTGATGGGCAGCACCACGATCAAGCAGGAAACGCCGTTTGTTATCCCGGCCGGATCATCGCTAAGCGCGGTGGCGAACAAACTGGAAGACGAAAGGCTGATTGTCTCTGCTGACGGCTTTTTGTTGTATGCGCGGGTGCTGGGTTCCTCCGACCCGATCCAGGCGGGCGAGTTCTCGCTTAAGCCAGAAATGAGCCAAGGCGACATCCTTTCCGCGTTTCAAAACGGCGATGTTATCCGGCGTTTTGTGACCATCCCCGAAGGCATGCCATCGATCCTCGTACATGAGAAATTGATGGCAGAAGAGCTGCTTACAGGCGACATCGCAGTCCCGCTCGAAGGAACTGTGATGCCTGACACCTACTCGTATGAACGTGGGCAGGATCGCGGTGAAATTATCGAGCAAATGCAAACGGCGATGGACAAATACCTTGCCGAAGCATGGGCAGAGCGCGGACCGGATATCGCGGTGGAGACAATGCGAGAGGCATTGATCCTCGCGTCGATTGTCGAAAAAGAAACCGGAACTCCGGGCGAACGCGGCACCGTCGCGGGGCTTTATTCCAACCGCGTGAAGACTGGTATGCTGCTGCAAGCCGATCCCACCATCATCTATCCGATCACCAAGGGTAAGCCCTTGGGCCGCCGCATTCGGCAGTCTGAAATCGCGGCGGTGAATGGCTACAACACCTATACCCGCGTTGGCCTACCCGAAGGGCCGATCACCAATCCGGGACGTGAAAGCATTGCTGCTGTGCTCAACCCGGAACGCCACAATTATATCTTTATGGTGGCAGACGGCACGGGGGGGCATGAATTCAACGCCACGCTTGATGGCCACAATGCAGCGGTTGAAAAATGGTACCGTCTCCGCCGCGAGCGGGGCGAGATGTGACACGTCCTGTTCGTTCGATGAAGCGCCGCGTTTCCGATACCTCTCAGCGGTCCTCGGCGGCTCCTAATATTCAATGCCGCGAACGGGGCGAGATGTAGGCCGCGTCCGGATGGCTAATCCGTTTATCATCACCGCGAAATTGCCGCCCAATATCCAAGGTTGGTCCGATGGCCTGCGCCGCGCGCATTATCCGGCAGAGCGCAATCATCTGCACGCGCATGTCACAATGTTCCACTCGTTCGCGCCTTCGTTGCTGGATGAGTTGAAAGACTTCCTGCCCCGCATTGCCGCCGAATTCGCCGCGCCGGAGGCCGAGGTCAGCGGCATTATGGATCTGCACACCGGCACAGCCATCGCGCTGCACAGCCCTCAGCTGTTGTCACTGCGCCAGTTCATCGCCGAACATTTCCACGGCAGCCTGACTGCGCAAGACCTGCACGAGCCGCGCCCACACATCACGGTTCAGAACAAAGTGACAAAGCGCGAGGCGAGGGCGCTGCAAGCCGAACTCGCGCCCACATTGGAGCCTGTGCGCTTCGCATTTCCCGCGCTTGAGCTGCACCTGTATCAGGGTGGCCCGTGGGATCTGGTGAAGGCCTGTGCGTTCCGCGGGAGAGAACGGCTCTAAACTTGCGCATATCAACGGTTGACCCGCGCGCAGCCGCGCCCTAAATGCGCCGCTCGCTTGAGGCAATTATCCTCGCGAAGCCCAAATGGGGCGGAGTAGCTCAGTTGGTTAGAGCAGTGGAATCATAATCCATGTGTCGGGGGTTCAAATCCCTCCTCCGCTACCAATACCAAGTTAATTTCCAAGATGTTCTGGTGAACTGGCGCGTAGCTAGTCCTGCATGTTCTCTCAGCATCCATCTCTTTACCAAAATTTGCATACCGGTTTGTCGGGTTGGCATATATGACTTGGCAACAATTCTCGCGCTATATGCAACGCGAGAATATGTGTTGTGCGGGAATGCGCCTTGGACTCGATTTACGAGCTTAAACAAAGAATGACTTTGCTGGAGCGTGCACATGCATCCGCTGGCATGGGGCACTTTGTGCTCGATCCCAAAAGAATGACGATCGAGTTTTCATCATGGGTGCGCGACAATATTGGCCTCACTGATATGCCAATTCCGCTAGATCGGCTCCCTGAGATAATTGTTGAGGAAAAGCGGGCAGAATTCAATCGAACGGTCGCCGAACTGATGGAGCGCAAAGAGGACTTTTCTTTCGAGACGGTCGTTATGACAGCTGCTGGAAAGGCGCGGACCCAAAGGATAAGCGGAATTACAGCGTTTGAGAACGAGCGCACTCGTGAAGGTTTGATCGGGTATTTTGGCATTCTCCAGGAAATCACTCATGAAAAGCGATCAAATGACGAACTACGGATAGCGCGAGATGCAGCTCAGGCCGAGCTGGATGCAAGGACCAATTTGCTTGCCGTTGTCAGCCATGAAATCCGTACGCCGTTGGGCGGTATTCTGGGTATAATCGATCAATTGAAGCGGGAGCGTTCCGCGCAGGAGCGCGCCCGGGCGCTGACTTTAATCGAAGATTCCAGCGAGGTGTTGCTCGATACCCTTGATGCCATTCTACAGCAGGCCCGAATAGGCGAGGATGCAGATAATCTCGATACCAAACGCTTCCGGCCTTTGTCTGTTGCACACCGTGTTGCTGAGCTGTTCCGACCGCTCGCACGGCGCAAGGGGCTTCGCATAGAAGTGAGTGGTCCAGTGGACGCCCATGCCATCGGAGACCCCGCGAGATTGCAACAGGTCATCGCCAATTTTGTATCCAACGGCGTCAAGTTCACCCAATCAGGCACGGTCTCGATAGCTGTTATCGAGCCAACACCAGACGACCGCCTTTGGCGGTTTGAGGTTACGGATACCGGCACCGGTATGGATCAGGCGCGGGTCGCCGAGATATTCAGGCCGTTCGGATCAAGCAGTGCTGACTCGCTTGGACGGGCCGTTGGAGCAGGGCTAGGCCTGTCAATCACTCGCGATCTGGTCGACTCGTTGGGCGGAAAAATTGAGGTCGATAGCGAGCTAGGCAGGGGTTCTACATTCATCGTTAGCGTTCCATTCGAAGACGCGCCAACCGAGGTGGAAGGTGATAGCTCCCGGCCAACCCGTGGTAGCGCGGCAATTGTTGTCGAACGCGCTTCAGACCGTGTCCAAGCCGAGGCTACAGTCAATGCGCACGGTTTTGAATTGATCGATTTTGATGAAGGGTTTTTAGAACCAATTTCTCAAGATACGGTGCAACTACTCATCATAGATAGCGATAAGCTTGCTTCTATGTCAGAGAAGGTTCTGGTTCAATTTGATCGGGTTATTGCAATTGTATCCGATGGTTCGATGTCATCACTCGACGCAGAAGCAACGTCGCAGAATGACATGCCGGTGATCAACATTTCCAGCAATCAGATCGCGCGGGCGCTCGGGAAGATATTGGCGGAGGACATCAATGACGCCGCTTGAAGACCTTCCGCTTGAAGAGCAGGCTCGCATTCTCGCAATCAGGCTTGACCGGGCCGAACGCGCTCTGATTGATGCGGAGACCGCGCTTGAGGCGCGAATGCGCGAGCTTGATCGCGCGAACAAAGACTTGAGCCAGCGCGAAAGCGAGCTTGTCGAAAAGCTGGATATCGAAAGCCGTCAATTGCTTGCCGCTCTTTCGACGGCGAATATGGCGACGATTTACGGTGAGAAAGACAAACCGTTCAGCGCTTCTGCCGGCGCGGGGAGACTCCTCGGTTTACCGGATGCGGAAGAGGCAACCGTTGAAAACCTTGTTGCCGCGATTCATCCGCTGGATCGTGATCGTATTTTGCGGTCGGGGATGGAATTCTTCACCAAAATGAAGCCCGGCCTCGATCATCGATTTGAGCATCGCATCAAGCGTTACGACAATGGAGCAACGCACTGGCTAAGCTGGGTCATACGACGGGACGCGGCGGACGCTGCCCGTCCGTCGGCGGTCTATGGCACTGTGCGCGACATTACTTTGAGCCGGATGAACGAACGCGCGGTTCGTTCCTTGCAATTGCGAGCAGAGCGGCGCGTGAAGGAACTCGGTCGCTTGAGCTCACAGCTCAGCGACGAACAAGAAAAAACAGCCGACGCACTGGCCGCCAAAACCCGCTTCTTGACCGAGATGGCGCATGAAATCCGGACGCCGCTTAACTCGCTAAATGGCGGGATCGAGCTTCTTTCCGATGGTGATGGCGCCAACAGCAAAGACTTCGAAATTGTTCGTCAGGCAACCGATCGATTGGTCGACATTGCATCAAAGATGTTTGAGCAAGCGGGTGAGCAGGGCACCGCCGGGGAGGTCAGCCAGCCGGATGTGCCCGCATCTAACTCCGCGCGAGGTATGGTCCAGAAGACCCAAGGCGAGATGCCGAAGGTGCTGCTGGCCGAAGACACCGAAAGCAACCGCTATGTGATCGAACGGATGCTCGAGAATATTGGGTGCGAGACAGTCGCGGTGACGAACGGCGTTGAAGCCGTTGAGGCGTTGCGGGCCCAGAGTTTTGATGTGATCCTGATGGATGTCATGATGCCAATCATGGATGGTGAGCAAGCGACACAGGCCATTCGCGGGCTCTCTGGTCCTGCCTCGCGCACACCGATAATCGGGGTCACCGCGCATTCGTTGCAGGCGGAAAGAGAACGCTTGCTGTCCGCCGGTATGACGGCATGCCTCGCCAAGCCTGTAAGGCGCGATGCGCTCGAGACAGCAATCCGAACAGCTCTGATCGGTCGTGAAGCGGTTCAACCTCTAAACGCCCGGTTCGACCATGAGTTGTTCCAGCGCGCATTTTTCGATTTGCCGGCATCCTATCGGGACAAGATGCGCGAGGCAGCGAAGAAGGACATCAGCGACTATGGCGAAGAGGTATTGTCGGCGGCAAAAGATGGTGATGACGATGCTTTGTCGCGAGCGGCGCATAGCCTGAAAGGCGTGTCTCTAAATGTCGGTGCGATCGGCATTGTTGAAGAGTTAAGCCGTTACCGCGAAACTTTGACCACTGACCCGACTTTTTCCAGTGCGGGTTTGCGCGGAGAGATCGCCGCCAGCCTGCTGGCCTTTGACGATCTCTTCCACGCCTTGGTTAGCGAAACTCAGTAAGCTCCACGTCCACCAAGTACTGCGCCAGGAGTGCACAGCAGTAACTTGAGATCAACAAACAGGTTGGTGCGCTTGAGATAGGCGCGGTCCATAATCGCCTGACGCTCGAACGGGATTTCCGCGCGACCGCGCACCTGCCATGTGCATGTGATACCGGGCTTGCCGCGGAGACGTTCCCAATGAGTACCGCGATACTCGCAAACTTCGCTGGGCAGGGCAGGGCGAGGGCCGACCAAGGACATTGATCCTCCAAGCACGTTCAGCAGCTGGGGCAGCTCGTCAATTGAGAAGCGGCGAATAAAGCGGCCAGTGCGGGTAATGCGTGGGTCCTCACGCATCTTGAAGCAGGTTCCGCTGCGATCTGATTGCGCGAGCAAAGCAGCTCTGCGCGCTTCCGCATCGGTGAACATCGAACGGAATTTGATCATTGAAAACGGAGTGCCATCTGCTCCCACGCGGGTTTGACGAAAGAAGACAGGCCCTTTGTCTTCGAGCCTGATCGATAGAGTCGTCGCGAGAAAAACTGGTAGCAAAGCCAAGATTGCCAGCAAGGCCCCGGAAACATCGACTGCCCTTTTGGCCAGCGCATTAGCACGCCGTGTCCAGCCGGCATGGTTGAATGCTTCCAATCCGGCGTGAACCAGGAAGCTTGCGTTTCCTTGGATATAGCGTTTGGCCATGCGGCGTGGCTCCATGGCCAGGCGCCATATCCACTCGCTCTTAAGCGAACGCACCAATTTCGGCGCTCGCGGGATTCTGCCTGAATAGTAATCGAAAAGGCCGCCGACGCCCATTACCACTGGGGCAGTGAGACGGTGGCGATTGCGTGCAATCCATTTTTCCTGAAGTGGCACGCCCAATCCGACAAGGACGATGGCAGCACGGGAATTGTTGATCCGTTCAATCAGGGCGTCCTCATCGGCCTTGTCGTAAAATCCAGAATGCGTTCCCGCGATGCGCAACTCAGAGAAATGCGTGGCAGCCCAATTTGCCGCTCCATCGGCAACACCGGGCAATCCGCCGAAGAAGAAGATGCCAGCGCCTTCTTCCTCTGCCTGACGGCAAATTTTTGGAAAGAGGTCAGTTCCATTAAGATTTTCGCCGAGAGTGTCACCTTGCATCTTGGCCGCGATTTCCATGCCGATGCCATCCGGCAGCAGCAGATCAGAGCTGCTCAATGCAGACCGGTACTCGGGATCATCGCGTCGGGTATTGATGCAATGGGCATTCACAAAGTTGATTGTACTTTTTTGCCTTGCTCCCGCTCGGGCAAGGATGTGCTTGGCCATTTCTCGGCGCGTTGCTTTGACAAGAGGTAGGCCGAACAGATCGCAAGTTTCCCATGTTCTGATGGCTTCGATCCGATCACTGAGTTCAGCATCTGGATTGAGGCGAAATTCATTTTGAGGTGTGTGTTTCACGGGACTGACTCCAATTTACGTTGTGCCAATCCTGTCGCAACGGCCGTGCCAAAAACTTAAAGTACTGAAATATAGTCTAAAAAAATATCTTACCGTTCGGGCAAAAGTCACATCAGCCGATTTTTGCAAAATGCACTATGAATCTTTTGCGTTATGCAAAAACACTCTCCGTAAATGCAAAATTGGAGCTCTTATCCACGCCAGAAACCCCGCGGTTCTGCCGTTTTTTTGAATTGGCATAGATGTTGAAATCATTCTTCCAAACGCAATTGCGAGGAAAGAATGTTCAACGCTGTACGTACATGGTTGAAGCTAGGCCAATGGCCGGCCTTTGCTCGCGGGATGCTGGCCTACGGATCTGCCGAAGCCGCTACTCGGATCGTGCGTCTTGGTTCGATCCTGATTGTTGCGCGTCAGATTTCACCGGAGCTCTTGGGTACAGCCGCGCTAGCACTTAGCCTTTTCGAGCTGGTCCGCGTCCTTACCAGCGTGGGTATCGGTCAACGCATTATCGTGGCGACCGAACAAGAGCTTCAAGCAATCTGCAATAAGGCTCTCAAATTGTTCTGGACTGTTTGCCTTGGCGTAATGGGCATACAGTTGGTCGCCTCCGCTTTGGCATGGACCATTTACCCTGATGGTGATGTTGCCGCGATGCTCGCAGTTCTGTCGGCTGTATATCTTTTCATGCCGGCAGGATTGGTGCAGATATTTCTTGCAATGCGAGCGCAGCGAATGGCGGCAACCGCCCGCGTCGCCGCGCTGCAGAACATCGCTGACGCGGCGCTGACCGTTGCTCTGGTGCTTGTCTGGCCGAGTGCTTGGGCGATCGTCCTTCCGAAATTGCTGACCGCTCCAATCTGGCTGATTGGTGCTCGAAAGACATATTCCTGGGTACCCAACAAGCGCGTTGCTGCTGCACCTGCGTCAGAATTCGCCGATTTCGGGCCCGCGGTCCTCGGTTCCGAACTGCTCGCTGCTGCGCGTATCAATGGTGACAAGCTGTTGGTTGGTGCCATTTTGGGCACCGAAGCTCTTGGGCTGTACTATTTCGCGTTCAATGCAGGGCTCGGGATCACGCAATCTTTCGTTGCCGCCTGTAATCTCGTCCTTTTCCCTCACCTCGCGAAATCGAACGCTGGCAAAATCGACGCCAAATTCCGCGCTTCTTTTGGATTTGGCATTCTAGTTTTGTTGCCGGTCGTGCTCGCTCAAGCTGTGCTTGCGCCGCTCTATGTACCGATTGTTTTCGGTGCGAGCTGGATCGAAGCGGTACCGTATTTGGCACTGCTCTCTGTAGCTGCACTGCCACTTTATGCAGGGGCCATGCTGGGCGCGCGATACCGCGCTCTAAAACAACCCATCGCGGAAACCGGCCTCATGGCTGCTGCGACTTTGGCTGCGCTCATCGGCCTCTCAGTTGGCGCGCAATTGAGCCTTGCGACCGCCTGTGTCGGCTTTGGCGCCGGACTTTCAATCGTTCTGATCCCCGCCGCAGCGTTTCAGCTGCTTGCTTCAACTAAGCCCACTGCGGCGACCATCTGAGGAGACCCCCTATGTCTGACCCGAAATTCTCTGTCATCATTCCGGCTTTTAACGCAGAAAAAACTCTGCGTACAACGGTCTCAAGTGTTCTTAAGCAGAGCGAGCCGGACTTAGAGATCATCATTGTCGATGATGGTTCAACCGACGCGACGTTGCTTGCGATGCTAGAAGTTGGTTGCCAGGATTTGCGAATTCGTGCGGTCTCTCAGCCAAATTCCGGGGTTTCGGCAGCCCGAAACTACGGTGCCTCGCTTGCGCGGGGACAATATCTCGCTTTTCTGGATGCCGACGATCAATGGCACGACGAAAAGCTGGCTGAACATGGAAAAGTGCACACAAAGGATATCGGGCTCGATGCGTCCTTTGCGGAGGTCGCTTTTTGCGCGGCACAAACCGGACTTCTGGTCGCTGGGCCAAGGGCATCGAAGGTCGATAAGCGAGACTACACTCTGAACGAAGTGGTGGTTGAGAACGCCGTCTGCACCACCTCCAACCTCGTGATCCGACGCGATGTATTCCGCCAGATCGGTGGCTTCAACGTCGACCTGCGCTATGCCGAAGATCAGGAGTTTCTCGCTCGGCTTATTGGTCAGGGCCTTCGCTTGGGGGGTATTGCGCGCCCGCTTGTTCGATACCGTATGAGCGAAGACGGTCTTTCCTGTGACTTCGAAGCAATGTTGGCCGGCTGGCGGACATTTGCGTGCAACTGGTTGGAGATCGACGATCTCGTCCGGGCCGAAGCGACCTATTGCCGGTATCTTGCCCGCAGAGTTCTTCGCGCTGGAGGCGATATGGCGGTGGCCCGCTCATATGTGCGCCGCGGCCTCGCTGCTCACCGTCCGACTTTCATGTCTGCGCGCTCAAGGAGCCTCCTCACAATATGCGGAGCCTACGCTGGCGGTCTGATGCCGACTTCGATGCGCCGCGCTGTCTTCGCCTGAACATATTCAAGGAAACCAACATGACTAAACCAAGAATGTCTGTCGTTATGCCGATCTACAACGTCGAGGCGTTTGTAGGTGAGGCAGTTCAATCCGTGTTGAACCAGAGTTTCAAGGACTTTGAACTAATCTGCGTCGACGATGGAGGCCAAGATAGTTCAATGGACATCGTTCGCAGTTTTTCAGACCCTCGCATTCGTATCATCTGTCAGAAAAATCGCGGTCTGGCCGGTGCGCGCAATACAGGCATCGCCCATGCTCGCGGCGAATATGTGGCGCTTCTGGACAGCGATGATGTGTGGCACCGTGACAAGCTTGTCCTTCACTATGTTCATCTTACTGCAAATGCGGATATCGGTGTCAGTTATGCTGGTTCGCGCATGATTGACCGCGATGGAAAAGAGCTGGCAGTGGCAATGCGCCCTAAACTTGGGCGGGTTACAGCGCGGGATATCATTTGCCGCAATCCTGTCGGCAATGGGAGCGCGCCGGTGCTTCGCCGATCCGCGCTTGATTTGGCAAGGGTTTCGCACCCGAGGGACGTAACCAGAGATTGCTGGTTCGATGAGGACTTCCGCCAGTCAGAAGATATTGAAATGTGGCTTCGTCTCGCGGTCAAACATGGCGTCACCTTTGCTGGCATTGACGGTCTGTTGACCGACTACCGGATTATTCCCGGCGCGCTTTCCGCAAACGTTGTGAAACAGTATCTGAGTTGGACGAAAATGCTCCGTAAGTTGAAGGGGTACGCGCCTGAGTTCGTCGACGAGCACGGCCAGATCGCGCGTGCCTATCAACTGCGCTACCTCGCCCGGCGATCAATCCAGCTTGGCAATTTTGAGCTTGCCCGTGATTTCCTTAAGAAAGCCATGGGTCTCAGCCCTCGCGTGCTTTTGGAAGAGCCTCGCAAAACGTTCGTTACAGGCGGCGCCGTCCTTCTTGGTATGCTGCTTGGCCGTGATCGCTTCGCTGCATTGATGCGTCCATATCTGAAGAACGCGGCATGATAGAAGTTGCGCACCTCCTGGACGATTTCGCAATGGGCGGCGTCACTCGTGCACTCACATTGTTTGAGCAGCCGGCGCTCGCCTCAATTGGCCATTCTCAGGTGGTACCGATCGACCCGTCGGCGCGGTTTGCGCCATCAATCCGTGCAAACTTGATCGTCGATCATATGGCGCTTTCTTGGAAGCGTCTCGCGTTTCTTGCGAGCTTGCGAGCCCGAAACCCGCGCGCGCGAATTATCCATGTCGAACACAGCTACACGCGCAGCTTTGAGGCCAATCAGGTCGCGTCGCATGGCAGGTTTCGGACGATGATTAAGCTTGCTGCCCTGATGGTCGATCAGTTTGTTTGTGTTTCGCATGGACAGCGAGAATGGTTGGCTGACGATGTCGGCGTGTCAAAAGAGAAACTGCGAGTGATTTATCCTTGGAGCGGGCGTTTCGCGCTCGATTCCGTACCCGCAGCTTTACCTCGCGAAGACCGACCTCTCCGATTGCTCGCCTATGGGCGCTTTGCAGAAATCAAAAACTTCGCGGAGTTGATCATAGCTATGCGATCTTTCTCGACCGATCAGGTTGAGCTTACGCTGTTCGGTGATGGCCCTGATCGTGAATGGCTCTCGAAACTAGCCGCTCCGCTTAGCCATGTGCAATTCGATGGTCCCACCGACGATATCGGAAAATACCTTGCCGCCTGCGATGCGGTGATCGTGCCTTCTCGCAATGAGGCATTTGGGCTGGTTGCCACAGAAGCACGCCTTGCTGGGCGCGCTATCATCGTCGCCGATGTAGATGGTCTTCCGGAGCAAGTAGGCTCCGCAGGTCTGGCAGCGTCAATGATCGGGGCGAAAGACATCGATGCCGCCATCCGGTGGGCATTGCATGCACCGCTTGCCGACATGGGCGCCGCAGGCCGCGTAGAAGTGGCTTCGCAGCACGATGAAATTGTAGCGCGCTGGCTTGAGCAATTTGAGAAATCTGCGTGAGAAAGCGCCATCAATACAGAAATAACCATTGGTACAATGACAGCCTGAACTTTGAGCATATCAGCTCTACGGGCTTCGTTGTGGCCGTCGATCCCCTTTCATGCGACCCGGGGGATCGGCGGCCTTTTCGGTTCTGAATTGATTGGCAAACTAGGCCGTATCCT
Organism: uncultured Erythrobacter sp.; assembly: GCF_947497915.1. Classification (GTDB taxonomy): domain Bacteria; phylum Pseudomonadota; class Alphaproteobacteria; order Sphingomonadales; family Sphingomonadaceae; genus Erythrobacter. Next base: position 864,194 of record NZ_CANMIJ010000001.1, read on the forward strand.
CGCTGCAGGCTGCGGTTGATGCAGGCACCAAAGCAGCGCCAATTATGACCAATGCTGGCCAGTACAGATAGGCGAGGATCTCAAGGTTCTCGCCGAAAGAGTAAAGAACGAGGACCAGCACCATACACAAACCGGTTTGCGCATCATTGCTGCGCATTGATCGCTTCAGAAGAATGCCGGCGGTCACCATCAGCGGAATTGCGAGAGCAAAGGCGCCCAATAGCCCTTTGACGAAGAGCAAGCCGAACCAGCTGTGGTGACTGCCGATAGGCATATATTCGACCAGATGCGGGCCATTTTCCACCACCCCATGGCCAAACCAGAAGGCTTCGGTCTGCCAGCGATCAATCGCGATCCGGCCGAGAATGGCACGAACCCGGCTGGAGTCAGCTCGGGCGGACGAAAACTCGTTGATCGCGGTATCGGCCAATTCGATCAGAAATGGGCCAAATATCGTGAGCATCAATACGGCGGGCGCCGCCAATAGCCACATCCACCACCTATCCATCCTTGCTGCAGCCCAGACAATCGGGGCAATCACGATTAGTGACACCAGTGCGAGACGGGATTGTGAGAAAACGGCGAGTGCCAACCCGCCAGCGATCCCAATGCTTTTCCAACCGACATGAGGCTCGCGTGCTGCTAGCAGAACGCAGATTACGCCGATCATCCCGGCAGCTGGCGACCACGGGGCAAAGAACTGCCATCTCGGTCTGCCAGCGCCCGGCTCAATCGTATAGAGCTGCGCCGCGAAGTAGTCTGGCCCTGCTCCTCCGAGCACCTTCAAAGGGGATACCCACAACAGTTCCGGCAGTCCAACAAATGGCGCGACTAGAAAGACTGGCAGGACCAAAAGGGTGTAGAGCCCAAGCTTGCAAATAGCGCGATAGATGACCTCGGGTCTGACCTTCAAAACGGCTCCTGCGAACGGGAATAGAGCAATAAGCGCCCAGCCTTTGGCCCAGCCAATCGAGGACTTGATTGTTTTTGCCAAACCCAATTCGAAATTTGCATGGCCGATCCAAAGGATCACCAGCATAGCGGCCATTCCTGCCAGCCAGACCTTGATTGCGAACGGTGTCGCCGCAGGTTTGCCTTCGCTTCCAGGCAAACCGCCCAGATACAATGAAAGCGCTACTATCGCCGCTAGCGTCCAGCCGAGGACGGGCCCAACAATGTAGAGCCCGCCGACCAGCCAAAGCGGCCAAGTCCAAACAATGCTGAGCGCGATCAGGCGTTCGGCAGGAGTTTGCGGATGATGGGCTGACGCAGCCATAGAAGGAGAAATCCAATAATGAGAATGATGGTTGCCGCGAGCGCTCCTGCGATCACAAGCAATGGTGATGGCGCAGAAGTCGAGCGGGGCAGGGACGGTGCTTCGAGCGTTTGAACAAGCGGGTAAGATGCGAACGGATCGGATTTGTTCGTGTCCAATTGCGCCAGAGCGGAACTGAAGACTGCTTCGGCAACACGCAGATCGCGGAGCAAGTCGGCGAGCTTTGCTGCCTGTTCAACCTGCTGTTCGGTATCAGATGACTGGGCAGAGATCTGGCGGCGTAATTCCGCAAGCGCCGCGCCGTTTCCTGCATGACCGCTATCTCTTTCGGAAAGGCTCGCGAAAAGACGTTCGCGTGTATCGGAGACGGCCAGATCAGCGAATGCAAGAACACGTTCACCAGATAGGCCGGTGAGGGCTTCGCCGCGCGCAGCCAAGTCAGCTTTAAGCGCAGATTGTTCAGCAGCCAGTTCCTCCATCGAACCGTGCGCATCACCGAGTGTACCGCTGCGTTCGCTGCGTTCGCCGGTTGCTGCGGCATGTCGGCGCAACAATTCCTGGAATTGTGGATCGGCTTTCATCTGCATCGCCCGGCGGGCCTGCGGCAGACTGATCGAAAGTGTTCTCGATAGACGAGAGGTGGCAGCTCCGCTTTCAGCGAGGCTGACGCGCCTTTCGCGCTCGTTCTGTTTCAGCCTGTCGAGTGCCGAGATGCGTCCTGCGAACTGATCGAGAGAGACGAGCCCGGTTTCACCCTGAAATTCTAGCAGGGCAGCTTGTGCCGTGTCGACCTTCGCTTCAAGCTCGCCAATCCGTTTTGATCCTGCACTTTCTCGCGTTTCAGCTTCGTCGTTACGCAAATTCTCTAACGCGGTATCAAATGCTGTCTGCAACGCGGCCATGCGATCCTGCGCAATTTGTGCAGTCGGGCCACTCATACGGACTTCTATCAAATTGGTTTGATCAATCAGTTTGATTGATGGCTCTGGAAACTGGCCTTCGTCCTCGCCTGCAATCTTGGCGGCATCGCGCAAGACTAGATCGGACATCAGCAAACGCTTGTAATTTTCGGTCGGGCTCAAAGAAGGCGATGAAAATGCCGAGGAGGTGTTAGTTGATGCCTGACCGATCGATTCAAGGTTCATACTGGCTCCGACCCCGGTGCCGGGAAGGATCAACGTCATACGGCTGTCATAACTGTCAGGCGCAAAAGCGATGTAGCCAAGTGCAACCATCCAAATGAGGGCCAATGGCGCTGCTATAGCGGCGATGTACCGTTTGTAACGGCCGACCGATGGCATCCCGTCGCGTGCCATGATCCACAGGCGGATCAACAGGCGCGGCGGGTTGTCGCCATATACTTCCGGTGAGAGCGCAAAAGGTATCATAGCGCACTATCCAGCAAAATTGCCGGCGTCGCTGTATTAACAGCCTGCGAAACCAATCCGATGGCTTCGCGGAAATTTGTCCAGCGGCTGTCGTAACATGCAATCGCATCGCCCGGCATCAGGTAGGGGTTAAGTGCATCTCGATTGGCATTGCGGACGAGACGTTCAATATCGCGCTCGATTACAATGCTCTGGCCGTTGATCGGATTGCGGGAGATCAAGACCGCGCGGCGATCAGATTGCATGTAGCTGCCACCCACGCAATTCGCCGCGACAAGCCCTTGTAGCAACCGCGTGCCATATGGCAGCGATGTCGTCTTTTCACCAATCGCGGCGCCCGCATTGTTGTTTGCGCCGCGGGTCAGGTTCGACATGTAAACACGAATGCCGGGCGCAGTGAGCGGGGTCGGGCGGACAAGATCCGCATTGAAACAGGTGCGGCTGGGAACAATTACGCGATCACCAGTGGCGATGGCCACATCGCGGCTGGACCAGCCATGGATAAAACCTGACAGATCAAATTCTGCGTAGGTTCGCCCTCGTACCAAGTAGATGCGTTGCACATCCGCATCGGGGCGAACTCCGCCGGCTGCACGTATTGCGCCGGCGATGGTGCGCGTTGGGTTGTCATCACCGCTTACAGCGCCTTCACGCAAACCGATGCGACCCTCGGGGGATCGTTCTCCGGCGCGAACTGCGCCCGGTTGGAATACCGCACCGCCAACTGCGACAGATGCTCCGCTTGCTTCTATCAGTGCGACCCGAACGGCGTTGCGGAGAGGCCGGACAACGCCTGCGGAGACAAGCTGTGTGCGGAGCACGCGAGTGACCTCACCAATCGACATGTTGCTGGTTTGCACAGGTGGCATACCGCGCAAGGCGAGTGAGCCATCGCTATCGATCACGTATGTGCCGGAGAGGCGGTCATCATCACCGAGAATGGAAATCTCAAGCCGGTCGCCGGCTCCCAATGGCGCCGTTCTGTCGAGAAAGCGGGCAGGCGCGACGCGTTGCAAAGTGTCGAGTTCGCGCGGGACGCTCCAGTCGCAAGTCGGCGCATCGCGAGCAACAGGAGCTTCACTGATCCAGTCGCCTTGGGGTTGGCGGCTACCCTCATATGCCAATTGGCCGGGGGCGTAGATTGCTGATCTGGAGTTTGATGGGGCAGGACCCGCAACGCAGCCTGCAACTAACGATGCAGAGATCATCGCAGCGAGTGTTGAGGCTTTGGTCAAACTTGGCATTGTCGTCTCCGTGGGTCTGGTTTGTCCATAGTGTTCCAAGGACTGTGCCAAACTTGCAGAACGGCTGAATTCTGCGGTTTGTGCAAATTGCGAGACGCCGTATTCGCAAAAAGCGACAGCAATATTTGCAATTTGCAATGATTTTTGCATTATGCATCATCCAATGCCCGTTTGCGGTGGGTCGAAATGCAAAAAAATCGGCACGGTATTTGCTTTATGGAAAACAGAACAATTTTCGGAGACGTGCCAAAATGAAGGGTATTATTTACGCGGAGCTGCTCGGGTTCCTCGATTCCAAGGGTGGGCCAAGCTTCACGGAACAGGTGCTTGAAGGAGCGGAACTTCCGCATGGCGGCGTGTTCTCACGCGTGTCGCGCTATCCATGGGAGCAAGCCGTTCAGGTCGTGACGTCGGCGTCAAGGATAAGCGGCGCAGACGCCAATGACCTATGCGAAGAATTCGGCAGGTTCCTGTTTGATCGGTTTACCGTTTTGTACACGGAGATCGTCAATCGGTATCCAACTGCTGAAACAATGCTCGATCACGTCGAGGACCACATCCATGAAGAGGTGAAAATTCTCTATCCTGACGCGGTCCCGCCAACAGTGACTTCGCGCAGAGATGGCGACGACTTCGTCGTTGAATACCAATCTCACCGCCCGTTTGCGTTTATTGCCTATGGCCTTGTTCAAGGGTGCATGAAGCACTTTGGCGATACGCGCACGATGGAATGGGTCAATCCAGACCCGACCGGCAAAACTGCCCATTTCAGGATACATTGATGACCAGTGCACGGGTTCTAATCGTTGAAGACAGCGCCTCTTTGGCGCTTGGCTACGCGGCTCAGCTTGAGGATGCGGGGCACGAGGTGAGCCTGTGCGAAACTTTGGCAGAGGCTCGGCGTAGTTTGCTCGCCGAGAAGTTCGATGTTGTGTTGCTCGACTTACAATTGCCAGACGGTGACGGTCTCACAATCTTCGACGCTTTGGGCGAGGCAGCCTTAAATCCTGGCGTTATTGTTGTCACCGCTGATGGATCTCTGAGCCGGGCTATCTCTGCGATGCGGCTGGGCGCATATGACTTTCTCGTAAAGCCGGTCGCTGGAATGCGCTTGATTACAACCGTTGCTGCTGCCGCGCTGCAAGCAGGTGGGGCAAGGTCTATCGAGCCGGACGCGGAAAATGCGATTGAAGATGCAGAAACGTATCACGGTTTCATCGGCAAATCGCCTCAGATGAAAGCTGTGTACCGCACAATTGAAAGTGTCGCGGATTCAAAGGCAACTGTCTTCGTTACCGGCGAAAGCGGGACGGGCAAGGAAGTAACGGCAGAGGCGATCCATGCTGCAAGCAAGCGCCGGAGCGGGCCTTTTGTGGCGATCAATTGCGGAGCAATTCCAGAAAACCTGCTCGAGTCCGAATTGTTCGGCCACGTCAAAGGCGCTTTTACCGGAGCGATCGAAAATCGGATTGGTGCGGCCAAAGCTGCAGATGGCGGTACATTGTTCCTCGATGAAATCTGCGAGATGGACTTGAAGTTGCAGGTAAAGTTGCTTCGTTTCTTGCAAACCGGAATGATACAGCGCGTGGGTTCTTCAGCGGCTGAACCAGTGAATGTGCGCATAGTTTGCGCGACGAACCGCGATCCGGAGCGTGAAGTCACCGAAGGACGGTTTCGTGAAGACCTCTATTACCGGCTCAATGTAATTCCGATCTGGTTGCCTGCCCTGCGCGAACGCGGTGCGGATGTTACATTGATCGCTGAAAGTCTGCTGAAACGAATAGCGGCCGAGGAAGGGCGAAAAATCTCGGGTTTTTCCAGAGCGAGCGAGGCCTATCTCCAACAGCATTCCTGGCCAGGCAATGTGCGCGAACTGCAAAATGCACTCCGCCGCGCGGTAATCACGGGAACAGGCAAGCAAATCGAGCTAGCAGGTACCCCGAGAGGCGCGCCGCGAACTCCATTGGTACAGCATTCGCCCGAACCGGTTCCGTCTTTTCAAGCGGACATCGAAACCGAGTCGTTTGTCGGAGGACCCGAACAAGTCGATTTCGAGGGCATGACGCTTGACCAGGTGGAGAGGATTGTCATCGAGCAAGCAATTTCGCGAACTAGCGGGAATATTGTTCAAGCCGCTAAATCCTTGGGGGTCAGCCCCTCAACAATCTATCGTAAGCTTGATCGTTGGGCTGAACAGCACGACGCTCAAAGCGCTTAAACAGGTATTGTGGGCGTTGTTTTGACCGTCTGATCGCCGGCTGCTCGAGCCCCCATTTTGCTGCACCAACGTTTTCCTCCGTTGGGAGGTAAGTTTCGACTTGCGCGTCCAGTGCAAAAAAAGAGGCAGGTTACTTCGGTTTTTCTTCGCGGCGTTAACCGCTACGTTCGGTGCTGCCTCTTGCCAAATTCGGCCAAGATTGGCGGGATAAATAGGGTGAGGCAATTTCGACGCCTGACTTTTTCATTGGCGATCTGGGGCGAAAACCGGACTGCAAGTTAGCGTCTACGTAGACGCGTCTACCAGCCACTTCCGTTGGAATCATAATCCATGTGTCGGGGGTTCAAATCCCTCCTCCGCTACCATTTCATTGCATCTTGGAAGTCTGCTACGACAGAGGTTCGATAGCCTTCTAGATGTAAAGACCATTGCATGAACCTCGATCACTCCCCCGAATTACAGCAGTTCCGCGCCGAAATCCGGTCATATTTCGATCGTGAATACCCGAAAGATATTCTGGCAAAAGTGGCGTGCGGCGCGAGCTTGGAAACTGCCGAAGTCCGCAAGGCGGAAATGGCGCTTGGGGCCAAAGGTTGGCTCGCCAGCGCATGGCCGGAGGAGCATGGCGGGCCCGGTTGGTCGATCGAACAACAATATATCTTTGATGAAGAGTTGGAGCGAGCGGGGGCTCCGACCGTAACCCCGATGGGCGTCGTCTATGTGGGGCCTGTCGTTTATACGTTTGGTAGTGATGAGCAAAAGGCGGCTTGGTTGCCTGGTATTGCAGATGGATCAGTAGGGTGGGCTCAAGGATACAGCGAGCCCGAAGCGGGTTCGGATCTGGCTTCATTGCAGTTTTCCGCGATTCGTGACGGCGATGAATATGTTCTCAATGGCACCAAAATTTGGACCTCTGCGGCCAACCATGCCGACTGGATATTTCTGCTGACGCGCACGTCGAAAGAAGCGAAAAAGCAGCTCGGCATAACGTTCATTTGCGCTGAGCTGGATCAACCCGGCGTTACGGTGAAGCCGATCATCTCTATTGATGGGAAATACCACCTGAGCCAGGTCGAATTTGTCGATGTGCGGGTGCCAGTATCCAATCGTATCGGTGAAGAGGGCAAAGGCTGGACCTATTCGCAATATTTGCTGGGTAATGAGCGGACATCCTATGCGCGGATCGGCGGCAAGCGGGCGCAGCTTGCAAATATCCGCGCGATCGCCTCGCAAATCCCTACCGGCGGCAACGAGCGTTTGATCGATGAGCATGCGTTTTCGGCAAGGTTGAACGCTGCGGAAATTCGTGTCGATGCGCTGGAGATTACCACTTTACGGGTGTTGTGCTCGGTCGCTGATGGCGGGTCACCTGGCAAAGAGGCCTCGATCCTGAAAATCATGGCGACCGAAACCGCGCAAGAGATATCGAGTTTGTTCTGCGTGGCTGCGGCTGAACATGGCATGCGAAAATTCCATGACAGTGTCAGCCCGGAATGGACCGGCAATTCTGATTTTGCTGCACCGGGTGTCGCGACATATCTGGGGACTAGGGCGCAGAGTATTTATGGCGGAACTAACGAAATTCAGCGCAACATCATTGCAAAGCATGTCTTGGGCCTTTGACCCGCAGGGACACCGATAAGAGAATAATTGGCATGTGAGCTTACCCCTGCGGCTGCCACCAAATTCACTCATGACTTAATTAAGGTGCATTTTATGCATCGTTGCTGCATAGTTTGAGTGGGTTCGTGATACACAAATGGGGATTAGACTATGCGTAAATTGATCTTTCTCGCCGCGCCTTTCGCGCTTGCCGCTTGCTCACAAGAGGCGGAAGTCGAAGAGCCTGCCGCCATTGAAGAAGTCGAAACTGCGGTGCTCACAACAGCGAATGGAACAGTCACTCCGATGATGGGTGAGGTTCAGAGCGCTGAAGGTCCGCAGGGCGTTTCAAGCGTGAACGCCGACGGCACATTCCAAGACATGAACGCCGATGGCGAACTTGTTTCCGAAGGGACTTGGGAAGTGGTTGATGGCAAAACATGCTTTACGCCGACGACCGAAGGCGTTGATCCGGAGTGTTGGACAGAAAGCGAGCCTGGCGAAGACGGTTCGTTCACTGCTGTGTCGGATAGCGGCGCTGAAGTTACGGTGACACCGAAAGCGGCGGAGTGAATCTGTCGGACTTTTCGAGCTAGTTACTGAATTCGAAAGGGCGGCCGGTTTGGCCGCCCTTTCTTCTTAGAACGCAGGCCGAAATCATAATCCGCGTGTAAGGGGAGTTTCGGCACTGCTATCAAATTTTCGAACATTCGGGCGCCTGCTGCGTTCAGCGCCTTCATATACAATCACCATTGTGCCACTCTTAGGCATCGTCAGCCTTCTGGAGGAAACGTGGGACAAAAAGTATTCTTAGATGCCAACGAGCTGCTGGAGCTTTCCTTCGCTCTTGCAAACCAGATCGTCGAATCCGGATTTGTGCCGACCCATATTGTGGGCATTTGGCGAGGCGGGGCGCCGATTGGCATCGCGGTTCAGGAACTGCTCGAATATCGCGGATATCAATGCGATCACATCGCAATCCGTACATCGTCATATAGCGGGATTGGCCAGCAAAACCGGATGGTGAAAGTCTATGCGCTTGGCTATTTGATCGACACTTTGAACGCGACTGATGCTCTGTTGATCGTCGATGATGTGTTCGACACGGGTAAGTCGGTTGAGGCGTTCATCAATGAGTTGAAAAACCGCTGCCGCCGCAACACGCCCGCGACGATCAAAATCGCGACAGTGTTCTATAAGCCCACCAAAAATCAGACATCGCTGATCCCGGATTACCACATGCGTACGACAGAAGACTGGCTGATCTTCCCACACGAAATCGATGGCCTAACCGAAACCGAGATTAGGCAGAACAAACCTTGCGCCGACGAAATCCTAAGACTGAAAGACGATCAATGAACCCCGTGATGGACCAATCCTACAATGACAAACGCGCAGCGTTTATTGCCGCTGTCCCAAAAGCAGAGTTGCACTTGCATATCGAAGGTTCATTGGAGCCGGAAATGATGTTCGCACTCGCTCGGCGGAACGGCGTGGAATTGCCGTATGATAGTGTAGAGGCGGTGTCCGCAGCGTATCAGTTCGCCAATCTTCAGGAATTTCTCGATCTCTATTATCTCGGCATGCAAGTGCTGGTCGAAGAGGAGGATTTCTACGATCTGACTATGGCCTATCTCGAACGGGTTCGGCGCGACAATGTCCGGCATGTTGAGATATTCTTTGACCCTCAAGGGCATACCGAACGCGGCATTCCATTTGACAGGGTGATGCAGGGCATCCAGCGCGCGCTTGACGAAGGCAGAGACCGGTTGGGCATCAGTTACAAGCTCATCATGTGTTTCCTGCGCCATTTGAGTGAGGAGAGCGCCTTTGCGACTTTGGCCGATGCCGAGCCTTGGCTGACAAAAATTGACGGAGTTGGTCTGGATTCCGGCGAAGTCGGCAATCCGCCGGAAGAGTTCGCGCGAGTTTTCGAAAAATGCCGCGATCTTGGATTGAAACTGGTCGCGCATGCCGGAGAAGAAGGCCCGCCGGATTACGTCTGGCAAGCGCTCGATACGCTGAAAATTGATCGCATCGACCACGGCAATCGCGCGCTGGAGGATGCCGCCCTTGTCGAACGGATCGTGGCGGATGGGTACACGCTGACAGTGTGCCCACTATCCAATCTGAAACTGTGTGTGATTGACGATATCGGCGAAAGCCCTGTTAAAACCATGTTGGATCAGGGGATCAAAGTAACGGTCAATTCCGATGACCCATCCTATTTCGGCGGGTACATCAACGACAATTACCATGCCGTCGCCAATGCGCTGGACCTCACAATTGAAGAGATCGCTGCGCTCGCTGCCAACTCGTTTACAGGGTCATTTTTGGGCGCGGACGAGATTGCGAAAGGGCAAGCTGAGATTGATCTCCTGATGCGCCGGACTGCTGAGCCAGAATGAGGGCTGGAGCCTAGCCAGCAAAATCGCATCGGTGTCCCAAATACAGTCTTCAACCCACGCCATAGAACCTCGCTTTTGTTGGTGTTGTAGGCGTTCGCACGATTTGTGATCCTGCGCGTGAACCCGGTAAGGCGGAAAGACGCAGATCGGATCTGGACGACGCGGCTGGCGGACCTCATTCCCACTTGCAGGCAAACTCTTATTGTAAGTTGAGCCGGTCCGGAGCCCCATTGTCACGTGGAACTTTTTGCGTACACAGGTCGCATGGCAAAAGGCACTCATGACTTCGCGGTTGATCCGCGCAACGAAACCATCCTGATCAATGTCAACGGCGATATGATCCCTCGCGCTGAGGCGAGCGTTTCTGTCTTCGACAGCGGCTTTATGCTGGGCGACGGCGTGTGGGAGGGGTTGCGCGTACACGGCGGTAAGATCGCCTTCCTCGGCGCTCATATGGACCGGCTATATGAAGGCGCGAAGGCCATCGCGATAGATATCGGCCTGACGCGTGAGGAGCTAATCGCGCGGATTGATGCTACCATCGACGGTAACGATATGCGCGGGCAAGAGGGCGTGCACATCCGTCTGATGGTAACGCGCGGAATCCGGTCGACCCCTTATCAAGACCCGCGTGTGGTGATCTCACCCGCGACCATCGTGATCATTCCCGAATACAAAGCGCCGCTGCCCTCGACGATTGAGACGGGCATCCGCCTGTTCACGGTGCATGTTCGCCGCGGCGATCCGGCGGTTCAGGATCAAAAACTCAATTCCCACAGCAAGCTGAACTGCATCACAGCCTGTATTCAGGCGACACAGGCAGGCGCGGATGAGGCGTTGATGCTTGACCCGCATGGCTTTGTTGCAACCTGCAATTCGACGCACTTCTTCATCGTGCGCAAAGGCGAGGTTTGGACCTCCACCGGTGATTATTGCCTGGGCGGGATTACGCGCAGCAGTGTGATCCGCGTGTGCGAGGAGGTTGGCATTCCTGTCTATCAAAAGAACTTTTCGCTCACCGATGTATACGGTGCGGATGAGGCGTTTGTGACCGGCACCTTCGCCGGTGTCGTTCCCGTGACCGAAGTTGACGGGCGCAGCCTAACCAAAGGGCGCGGGCCGATGGTTGAGCGGCTTCAAGGGCTTTATAAAGCTCTAATGGAGCGCGATGTCGCATGACGATCAGGATCGCCATGTGGTCTGGCCCGCGAAACCTCTCGACCGCTATGATGCGCAGCTTTTCGGGACGCGCAGATACGTTTGTCAGTGATGAGCCGTTCTATGGTGCTTACCTGAAAGAAACCGGCGATCCGCAGCCAATGGCAAGTGAGATCATCGCCGATATGGATTGCGATTGGCATTCTGTCGCGCAGTCTCAGAACGGGGCTGTGCCCGATGGCAGCGGTGTCTGGTATCAAAAGCATATGCCGCATCATATGGAGGGGCCGGTCAGCATTCTCGACTTTCCGGAAACCCGCCATGCCTTCCTGATCCGCGATCCCATTCGCGTCGCAGCGAGTTATGCCAATAAACGCAGCGCGATCCGGCCCGATCACCTCGGCACCGCGCGACAGCGGCATTATTTCGAAATGGAAGCAGACCGGCTGGGAAAAGCGCCGCCCGTCGTCGATAGCGCGCAAATCCTGAGCGACCCCGCTGGCGTGCTGCGCCGCCTTTGCGCTGCTTTGGACATCGATTGGGACGCGGGGATGCTAGATTGGAGTAAAGGGCCACATCCGCAAGACGGCATTTGGGGCGCGCATTGGTATGACAAAGTCAACGCCTCAACTGGATTTGGCGGAGCGCCAGGCCCGCTGCCCGAGCTAGAGCCTGATTACGCCAAAGTCGCCGAAGCATGCCGTGAAGATTACGAAGCGCTCAAAACGCATTTGATCTAATCCACGCATACGATTGTGCAATGCAGCAGAGTTGTTGACGGGCCATGCTAACCCTTTATGCCTCGTGCTATGACAACCGGCACTGCAATCGGCGCACCGCCATCTATTGCCTCCCTTTTGGGAGAGGGCCCGGTGTCCCTATTTCTCGATTTCGATGGCACGTTGGTGGAGCTTGCTCCCGGGCCTGATGATATTCGGCCACGCAGCGGCATGGCAGATGACTTGGCCGCTCTTTCGCAGCGGCTAGATGGACGTGCCGCGATTGTGAGCGGTCGGGGTCTTTCTGACATAGAACAGCATATCGGGCCGCTTCCGATTGCGGGCGCGGGCTCGCACGGGTCGGACATACGCAGCGCCGATGGCAACACGCTGGGCGAGGGCGCACATGGCCTACCCGAAGCAATCGAACGCGAACTGCGCGCCTTCGCATCGGACAATTCTCTTGATTACGAGCACAAGCCGCATGGCGGGGCGCTCCATTATCGCTCCAAGCCGCAGGCAGGCGAGGCAGCGCATGCCTTTGCCGAGCAATTGGCGCACAAACATGGCTGGGCCGCGCAAAGCGGCAAATGCGTGGTCGAGATCGTTGCGAAAAGCGCCAACAAGGGCTCTGCCGTGGCGACATTCCTGCAAGTATCTCCGTTCGCCGGATCGCGCCCGTTCTTTATCGGCGATGATCTGACCGACGAAGCTGGCTTTGCCGCTTGCGCGAAAGCGGGCGGCGGCGGCATTCTGGTGGGTGACCGCACAGATACTTGCGCCGCATACCGATTACCCGATGTATCCTCCGTTCACGAATGGCTCGAATTATGACGAAAAAGCACACCCCCAATCTGGAGCTGTGGCCGATTGGCAATTGTCAGGTTTCCGGCCTGATTGATCAGACGGGTGCGTTGGTGTGGGGATGTGTGCCGCGCGTTGATGGCGATCCGGTGTTCTCCGCTCTGTTAAACGGTGATCAGCGCGATGCGGGCATATGGCGGTTTGAACTGGAAGGGCAGGTCTCCTCCAAGCAGGAATATATTCGCAACACACCGAACCTTGTGACGACCCTGGAATCGAGCGATGGCAGTTCGGTCGAAATCCTCGATTTCTGTCCCCGCTATGAGCGATCTGGCCGGATGTACCGCCCCGTTTCCTACGTTCGGATCGTGCGCCCGATTGCCGGCAATCCGCGCATCCGCGTAGTCCTCAATCCGGTGAAGAATTACGGCGCACAGGTGGCCGATACGACTCACGGTACAAACCATATCCGCTATATTGTCGGCCCGCAGGCCATGCGCCTGTCCACCGATGCGCCGGTTGGATATGTTCTGGATGGCCGGACGTTCCGCATTGAAGAGGACACGCACTTCTTCCTCGGCCCGGATGAGCCCTTTGTAGGCAATTTGCGTGATGAAGTGCGCGGTATGGAGCAGCGCACGCGCAAATATTGGCAGACGTGGGTGCGCGGTTTGCACATTCCCTTCGAATGGCAAGAGGAAGTCATCCGCTGCGCCATCACCCTAAAGCTTTGCCAGCATGAAGAAACCGGCGCGATTGTTGCTGCGCTGACGACATCGATACCCGAAGCCGCCCATTCGGAGCGTAACTGGGACTACCGTTACTGTTGGATCCGCGATTCCTATTACACCATTCAGGCGCTGAACCGCCTAGGCGCGTTGGATGTGATGGAGAAATATCTCACTTATCTGCGCAATATTGTGGACGGGGCACGGGGCGGGCAAATTCAGCCGCTCTATTCCGTAATGGGCGAGAGCGAGCTGGATGAAACCACCGCAAGCTATCTTGCGGGCTATCGCGGGATGGGGCCGGTGCGGCGCGGCAATGCGGCCTACAAACAAATTCAGCACGATTGCTATGGCCAGATCGTCTTACCCAGCGTGCAAAGCTTTTTCGACAAACGCCTGCTGCGCCCGGCGGATGAGCGCGATTTTGAAAACCTTGAACAGGTCGGCAAGATGGCTTGGGCGATGCATGATCAACCTGACGCTGGCCTATGGGAATTCCGCACACGCGAAGAAGTGCACACTTATTCTGCGGTGATGAGCTGGGCTGCATGTGACAGGCTGGCAACAGTCGCGGCGCATATCGGGAAGGATGATCGCGCGCAGGTGTGGCGAGAACGCGCCGACAGCATTCGCGATACGATTGAGACAAAAGCGTGGAAGGACGATGGCAAAGACAGCGGCCACTACGGTGCCAGTTTTGAAAGCGACTATCTCGACGCGAGCCTGCTGCAAATGGTAGAACTGCGCTTCCTCTCGCCCAAGAATGAACGTTTTCAGCAGACATTTGCGGCGGTTGAGAAACATCTGCGACGCGGAGATCATATGCTGCGCTATGCCGCAGAGGATGATTTTGGCGCGCCGGAGACCGCGTTTAACGTTTGCACGTTCTGGCTGATCGAGGCGTTGCACCTCGCCGGACGCGACGATGAAGCGCGCACGCTCTTCAACACCATGCTAAGCCACACGACGGGGTCCGGGCTGCTTTCGGAAGACCTCGATTACGAAACGGGAGAACTTTGGGGGAACTTCCCGCAGACCTACTCGCTGGTAGGGGTAATCAACTGTGCCGGATTGCTGTCCAAATTGTGGAGCGATGTGAGATAATTTTATGAGCCGCCTAGTCGTCATTTCAAACCGTGTCGCCGTGCCCAAAGCGCGCGGCGTTGCCGGTGCGCAGGGCGGACTTGCAGGTGCGCTGAATGCGGCGTTGAAGGATAATGGCGGGCTGTGGTTCGGCTGGTCAGGGCAGGAAAGCGAAGACCGCACCGGCAATATGAACCTTCAACGCAGCGACGGCGTGACCACCGCGACGATCGATCTGTCCACGCGGGATATTGACGAATATTACAACGGTTATGCGAACTCGACCCTGTGGCCGCTGTTCCATTACCGGATCGACCTTGCCGAATATGAGAATGAGACGGGCAAGGGGTATGAGCGGGTGAATGAGCGCTTCGCTGACAGCGCCATGCCTCTGATTGAGGACAATGACCTTGTCTGGGTGCATGATTATCACCTGATCCCGCTGGGCGATCGCCTGCGCAAGCAAGGCGCTAAGAACCGCATCGGCTTTTTCAGCCACATTCCGTGGCCGCCAACCCGCCTGCTGACATCACTGCCGTTTCATGAGCGACTGGTCGAAACGATGCTGGCCTATGACCTGATCGGTTTCCAAACCGAGGAATGGCTTGGCAGCTTCTTCCATTATTGCGAGACAGAGCTGGGCGCACAGGTTGATAAGGAAACGGGCCGCATCAATCACAAGAGCAGAACAACGGTTGCGCGGGCATATCCCATCGGAATCGACTGGGATCATTTTCAGGCGCAAGGCGCGTCGCAGGAGGCAAAGGCTGCCGAAGAACGTTTGCTCGCCTCTACACGCAACCGGACCAGTATGATTGGTGTTGACCGGCTGGATTATTCCAAGGGCCTTCCAGAGCGGATCGACGGGATCGGCCGATTCTTTGATCAACACCCTGATCGCACCCGCGATCTTGTGTTCATCCAGATTGCGCCGCCGAGCCGTGAGGATGTCGAGAGCTATCAGAAGATCCGCAATGTGCTTGAGCAGAAAACTGGACAAATCAATGGCGCGAGATCGCAGGTTGATATTGTCCCGATCCGCTATGTGAACCAAGGGTACAGCCACGCGGAGCTTTACGGTTTCTTCCGCGCGTCAAAGATCGGGATGGTAACTCCGCTGCGTGACGGAATGAACCTCGTCGCAAAGGAGTACGTCGCTGCGCAGGACCCTGAAGACCCCGGCGTGCTGATCCTGTCGGATTTTGCAGGCGCCGCGCAGCAGCTTGATTGCGATGGAAAAGGCGCGGTGATCGTCAATCCGCACAGCCCCGATGCGCTTGCTCGCGCGATCCAGACGGCGCTTGATATGCCGCTGGCCGAGCGAAAGAGTCGTTACGAAGCGATGATCGGCACAGTGCGCGATGACAACGTGCAGGATTGGACGAAGAACTTCTGCGACGATCTCGCCTCGGTCTAGTCGTCAGACCCAGCGCCGCTGCGGTTGAACAATCGTCTCCAGAAACCCGGCATCACGAGCCACCCGCGTTTTGAGGTCAAGATGGGGCCCGCCGCGCTTTATCAGCGCCCGTTCGATCCGGCCCGTCAAAATCAACGGAGAGAACGGTTTTCGGATGTAGTCCTGCGCCCCGGCATACATAGCGCGGTCTTCATCGGCCTCGCCGCTCATCGCGGTGAACATGATTACGGGCAAATCGTAGAATTTTTCAGACCCGCGCAGACGGCGCAGCAGGCTGACACCCGAAATGCCGGGCATGTCCTGGTCGAGTAGCAGAATGTCTGGCCGCCGCTTTTCCATCAAGGTCAGCGCGTCTTCACCATTGGTGACCCACCCGCAGGCGTGACCTGCATCGATAAGGATGTCGCTTGCCATTTCGGCGATCAGTTCATCGTCGTCGGCGATTAAAATGTGAGCCATTTTCGTGCCTCTCTCGCATGTATTCACTTCGCGTTTGACGAAGTCTCCCGTGCAATGATGAATTGGTTAGCCATGCATTTACCAATCTAATGCCTGCACCGGCATACGCATTGGCGCGTAGGCCGCTCTGTGCGCCGGTTGTGTGCAGACGGCTCGCCTGCCAGATACAGCGGCATGATTCGGCACATTCCAGACAATCCGTTCCTTCCCACCGAAGGCATTCACAATTTGCGCGATTATGGCGGTTACTCCGTTGCGGGAGGCGGGCGTGTCAAAACGGGTCTGCTGCTGCGATCCGGCCACCACGCCGATGCGAGTGCAGCTGATCTTGAGACGGTCGCGGGACTAAACTTGCGCTATGTGATTGACCTTCGCGGTAACAGCGAGCGCGCGCGCCACACTTGCGTGCGTCCAGATGGATTTGATGCGCAGGTGCTTTATTTCGAAGGAGAGACCGCCGGGCTTGCTCCGCATCTTGAGGCGGCAGAGGGCAGCATTGATGCCACCAGCGCACACCGCGCCATGGTCGAGCTGTACGGCGCATTGCCCGACCGCGAAGGGTTAAGCTCTGTCCTGCGCGATTATTTCAAGGCGCTGGCACGCGGCGAGGGCGCGAGCCTTGTTCACTGCGCCGCTGGCAAAGATCGCACCGGCATCGCCGTCGATCTGCTGCATCACATCCTCGGCGTGCATCCCGATGATGCAATGCACGATTACCTGTTGACCAACCATTCGCCGCGCAATGATGAACGCATCGCCCACGGTATGAATATGCTGGGCAGCAAATACGGCACCAAGGATGAGGCGACGGCGCGCGTGCTGATGGGCGTGGACGCCGAATTCCTCGAAGCGGCGCGCCATTCGGTCACAAGCCGGTTTGGCACTGTCGAGGCGTATCTGGAGCAAGTGCTGGGCGTGGATGCGGATATGCGCGCCGCGATCAAAGCCGAGCTTGTGGATGCGTAAGACTTTCCTTGCCGCCGCGAATTGAAGCGCGCCGTCTGAACGCCTAAGTCAGGCTTCGCAATTATTAGGAATACGCAAAATGGCTACCCATCGCACAAAGATGCTCATCATCGGCTCAGGCCCGGCTGGTTACAGCGCCGCGATCTATGCCGCGCGCGCCATGCTTGAGCCGATCGTGGTGCAAGGCCTCCAGCCAGGCGGTCAGTTGACCATCACCACCGACGTCGAAAACTATCCCGGCTACCGTGAAGTGGTGCAGGGGCCGTGGCTGATGGAAGAGATGAAAGCGCAGGCAGAGCATGTCGGCACGCGCATGATGTGGGACACGATTGTCTCGGTCGATCTTGAAAACGGTCCTCCATACACAGCGATCGGCGATAGCGGCGATGAGTATATCGGCGATACGCTGGTGATTTGCACCGGAGCGCAGGCCAAATGGTTGGGCGCACCAGGCGAACAGGAATTGGGCGGCAAAGGCGTATCGGCCTGCGCGACCTGCGACGGGTTCTTCTATCGCGGTAAGAAAGTCGCTGTGATCGGCGGCGGCAACACTGCCGTTGAAGAGGCGCTGTACCTTACCAACCATTCCGACGACGTGACGTTGATCCACCGCCGCGATGAACTGCGTGCCGAGAAAATCCTGCAAGACCGCGTGTTCAAAAGCCCCAAGATTTCGACGCTTTGGAACAAACAGGTGAAGAGCTTTGAAGCGGGTGAAAGCGGTGCGCTTGATCACCTTGTGCTCGAAGATACCCAAACGGGCGAAACATCCACGTTGCAAGTGGATGGCGCGTTTGTTGCAATCGGACACGCACCCGCGACCGAGCTGTTCAAAGGCAAGTTACCAATGGACGCAAGCGGATATCTAGACGTGGAGCCGGGCACGCCTAAGACGGAAATTCCCGGCGTGTTTGCTGCTGGCGACGTGACAGACCACGTTTATCGTCAGGCGGTTACTGCCGCGGGCATGGGCTGCATGGCGGCGCTCGACGGAGAACGCTTCCTCGCTGCGCAGGAAGATGCAGCTGAGACGGTTACCGAAGCGGCGGAGTAATCCTCCGCCGCTTTCGGCCCCTAATCAAATATGAAGGTCGAACACCACGATGCTCGCGTGGAATATCAGCGCGATCAGAACTAGGCTCGACAATGCGAACAGTACAAACCGCACGATGACCCTGTTGGCCGTGACTTGAACGAGGCTGTGCGTGACGCGCAGACCGGTGTAGATCCACGCCAGAAACGCGTTCATACCGCCGCCCTGATCGAGCAGGGCGAGGGCCATCACGACCGCATAAAACACCGTAGGTTGTTCGTGCAAGTGGTTGTAATTATCGGCTTTCCAGCTGACTTTCTCTGGCAATTTAGCACGCAAACTGGCCCCGGTTGAGCCGATCAGTTTTGCCGGAGCCTCAATGTCAGGCGCTTTATTCATCGCCGGAATTCGGGTCGCATACATCCACGCCCACATGATCATAGTCCAGATCATCAGCGCGACGGCGGGTTGCAGAATATCAAGTCCGTTCATGGGTGAATTCCGTTCGTTTTATTGAGGCAGCGCGGATGGGTCCGCGAAAACAGTGATCATCAGCAATCGGATCGTGAGGGCGATCAAAGCGATGGTGCTAAGCAGGAACAGGACAAACCGAGGCGCTACCTTGTTGACCAAGATTTGCCAGAGAGAATGGACGATACGCAGTCCGACATAGGCCCATGCGAGCATAACATCTGTGCCCGTCGGACCAAGCACCGTGATCATCAGGACAACCGCATAAAACAGCGTGGGCTGTTCGTGCAGATGTGTGTGATTGTGCGCAGGCCAATTGGCTTTGTCGGGCAATACCCCTTCGAGGTCTTGCCCGCGCGATCCCTCTTTGCCTTTCAGGCTAGAAGTGTCGGCCTTTGAAATCGATCCAAACCGCGGCGGAATGATCCAGAACAAAACGATAAGTGTCCAAAGCACCAAGACGGCGGCTGGCGCGAGCATTTGAGCTTGCATTGAAATGGTCCCTCCCTTTGGCCCCTCTTCTCTTTTTTCTGACAACACCCCTGCGAAAGGCGAGTCACATTGTCAAATTAGGCGGCGATAGTTTCCGCAAAGCGGGCCGGATCGGCATTCCCGCCTGTAATCATGATGACAGTATCTTCGTCGACTGAAACTTTGCCTGAAAGTGCAGCGGCCAGAGCGGCGGCTCCGCCCGGCTCCACGACCATGCGAAGGTTGGCGTAGGCCCAGCGCTGGGCATCGCGCACTTCATCGTCTGTGACGCTTACGCCGGGTTCGGCGCGGCCCAGAAGCATGTCGAGGTTTAGCTGTTTAGTGACATCGGGTTGCAGCGCGTCGCAGATTGTCTTTCGCGGTGTTTCGGACACGCGCACCAGCTTGCCCGTTCTCATTGCCTGTCCAACCATATCCCAGCCTTCTGGCTCGACAATGTTGATCGCGGCATCCGGGCAGGCGAGGCTAAGACCAACGGCAAGTCCGCCGCCGCCGCAGCACGCGATCAGCCGGCTCGGCGAACGGCCCAATTGCTCCGCCGCTTCAAGGCCAGCTGTGCCTTGTCCCTCCATCACCCAAGGATCGCCGAATGCGTGCACCAGAGTGCCGCCGCGCTCTTCGATCAACTTGGCCGCGACAGCATCGCGGTCTTCGCCGGGGCGCTCATACAGAACCACTTCTGCGCCGAGCGCCTTTGTGTTGGCAAGCTTCACCTTGGGAGCATCGCGCGGCATTACGATGGTGGCTTTCAGGCCCAATCGCTTTGCAGCCCATGCCACACCTTGCGCGTGGTTACCGCTGGATACGGCAACGGCGTGATCGCTTTCCAGATTGCTCAAGCGCCACCATGCGCCTCTGATCTTGAACGCGCCAATCGGTTGCAGGTTCTCGCACTTCACATAAGCCCGCACGCCGCCAATTTCGACCGGCAAAAGCGGTGTTGGCGCCAGCGGGATCGATTGAATGCTTTTCAGCGCCTGTGCGACACCATCGGCAGTGGGTTTTCTCATATCATCTTGGATCATTTGTCCGTCTTAGCGCATTGGACTAGTGAGCGCGCAAGAATCGAATTTGAAAGGTAGTGATAATGTCGACAGTTATGGTGATCGGAGCAGGCGGGGTCAGCTCAGTCTGCGTCCACAAAATGGCGATGAACGCAGAGATTTTTCCGGAAATCCACCTCGCCAGCCGTACCAAGTCAAAGTGCGATGCCATTGCGGAAAGCGTAAAGATCCGCACTGGCCAGAATGTCGCGACTTACGAGATCGACGCCGAGGAAGTTCCGGCGATGGTCAACCTGATCAAGAAAGTCGGCGCGAACCTCGTGGTGAACCTCGCTCTGCCTTATCAGGATCTGCCGATCATGGATGCGTGTCTGGAGGCTGGCGTTCACTATCTGGACACGGCCAACTATGAGCCGAAGGACGAAGCCAAGTTCGAATATCACTGGCAGTGGGCGTATCACGACCGTTTCAAAGACGCGCGCCTGATGGCGCTGCTCGGCAGCGGTTTTGACCCCGGCGTGACCAGCGTTTTCACAATGTGGCTTAAGAAGCACAAGTTGAAGACGATCCGCACGCTCGACATTCTCGACTGCAATGGCGGCGACCATGGCCAAGCATTTGCGACTAACTTCAATCCGGAAATCAACATCCGCGAAGTGACTGCGCCTGCGCGGCATTGGGAAAACGGCGATTGGGTGGAAACGCCCGCGATGCAAGTTTCGACACCGTTTGATTTTGAAAAGGTCGGCACGCGCCAAGCCTATTTGATGTATCACGAAGAGCTGGAGAGCCTTTCGAAATTCAATCCTGAAATCGAACGCGCGCGGTTCTGGATGACGTTTGGTGATGAGTATATCAAACACCTCACCGTGCTGCAGAATGTCGGCATGACTGGGATCGATCCGATCATGTATCAGGGTAAGGAAATCATCCCGCTGCAATTCCTCGCGGCCGTGCTGCCCAAGCCGGAGAGTCTGGGTGAGACGACCAAAGGCAACACGAATATCGGCTGCATCGCGACGGGAGAGGCGCTGGACGGTTCAGGCGAGAAGACTTTCTACATCAACAATATCTGCTCGCACGAGGCCGCCTACGAAGAGACAGGCAATCAAGCTGTTTCTTATACGACCGGCGTGCCCGCGATGATCGGTAGTGCGATGATGGTGACCGGGAAATGGTCAGGTGAGGGCGTGTTTAATATGGAAGAAATGGACCCTGACCCGTTTATGGAGATGCTGAATGAGCACGGCCTGTCGTGGCAGGTGAAGGAGCTGGACGGGCCGGTTACTTTTTAACCTTCTTCTCCTAAAATGATCGATCAATCAGGGGGATAGAGATGGTTTGGGGAATGCCGCAGCCGCCACTCGGTGGAAAATTCGGGCCATATAATGACTTCGAAGGACCGGTAGACAATTTCGGAGATGGGTGGCGCCACCGGATGGTAAAACATTGGGTCTCGCAATCGGACGCCGAGCGGCAGCGGCTGCAAAGTTATCTCTCGGATGAAGAGGTGAGCTATCCCTACACTGTAACCAAAAAGTTCACCGAAGAATGGGGCAAGATTCCTCTTGGCGAGCGCTTCACCGTTACGCCGCTCGAGCCGCATGAACCTTTCGAGTTCATCACGCTTGAGAAATCCTTTTCAGAACTGGCATCAATCATCAATCTGAGCAGTGGCATCTGGGCAGTCGATGCGGCAGTGAAGGACATATTCGAACGCTTCGAACCTGGCATTCACAATTATCATGAGATTGAAATTCGGATGCCGCGCAGTAAGATCTATTCGGGGCGCTTCTACGTGTTGATTGTTCAGCAATGGATCGATGGATTTGCGCCAGAAAAAAGCGATGCTTCGAAATTCCGAACGTATAACTCCAACGGGCTGACTTGGTATGGTATCCACGGCGAGGCTGGCGTGATCCGAAATCTTGCTTTGCGCAATGGCGCGATCGAGCATGCTCATGTTTGGCGCGACCCTGCTTTCGCTGGAAAGATACTTTGCCTTTCTGACACAATTCGTGCGGAGCTGGATTCGGCCGGTTTATTGCTTCCCAAGCATTGGAAAATGAAAGTCGTCTGATGGAAACCAAAGCTGGTGATCCGGGCGCGTTCGCCCATTTTGACCTTTCGCGGGTCGAGAGCCCCGCATTTGTTGTGGATGCGGCGAAGATCCGTGCGAACTGCCAAATTCTCGCAGGGATACGCGATGAAGCCGCGAGCGATGGCGGTTCGATCAAGGTGTTTGCCGCGCTCAAAGCGTTTTCCATGTGGTCCACCGCGCATATCCTTGGCGAGTATCTCGACGGAGTATCGACTAGCGGACTGTGGGAAGCACGGCTGGCGTCCGAGTTTTATGATGGTGAGATTGCGACCTATTCTGCGGCGTTCAAACCGGAGGAACTGGAAGAGATTTGCCGCCTATCCGAGCATGTGATTTTCAACTCGCCCGCTCAGATGAAGCGCGCGGCCTTGATCCTCGATCATGCGGCGACGACCGGCGGCGATGTCTCTGTGGGGCTGCGTATCAACCCTATGGTCGCGACCGGCGAAGTGCCGAAATACGATCCCAGCGCGCCAGGTTCGCGGCTCGGCTTTCCGCTCGATCAACTGACCGAGGAAGCGATGGAAGGTGTGGAGGGCATCCATTTCCACAATCTGTGCGAGCAAACTTTTGAGCCACTTCGCCAGACGTGGGACCGTGTGTTTGACGCAATCGAGCCGTGGTTTGGTCAGCTTAAATGGATCAATATGGGGGGCGGGCACCACATCACGCGCGCCGATTATGAGCGCGACGAGCTGACAGAATTCCTGCGTGATGCCGCCGCTGATACGGGCGCTGAGATCATTATCGAGCCGGGCGAGGCGATCGCACTGGATGCGGGCATTTTGGTCGGCACGTTGCTCGACACAGGCTTTAATGAAGTGCCCATCGGTATCAGCGATATCTCTGCCACGTGCCACATGCCCGATGTGCTCGAGGCGCCGTATCGCCCTGCCATGCTGGGTGAGCTTTCGAATGAAGACAGCATTCCGATCCGGCTGGGCGGGCCGTCATGCCTCGCTGGTGATGTGATCGGCGATTACAAATTGCCAGTTCCCGCCGAAGCAGGTGCGCGTTTCGCGTTTTTGGATCAGGCGCATTATTCGATGGTGAAAACCAACACGTTTAACGGCGTGCAGTTGCCCAGCATCTGGCTGTGGGACAGTGAAACCGATGCGCTCGAATGCGTGAAGCGCTTTGAATACGAGGATTTTCGTGACCGGTTGAGTTAGCGGCGGACGCTGCGGCGTTTCCGGCCAAAGCCTTCATTGGTCGGTTCATGGGCCTTGCCCAGCACCCGTCCACGTTCATTCTGATTGATCGCAAGAGCGAGACCGGCCAGCGCTTCGAATTGCTTTGCGGCCTCGCTCACGCGGGCTTCATCGCCAGCGGAATCGAGCGATCCGCTTTCAAACAAGTCCTGGCTTTCAACCGCGATTACGAGTGATCCGCGTGTGAATAGTGCGCGCACAGCATCGCCCTGAAACGCCTTTTCAACGGCAATCAGGTGCTCAACATAGGAGGGGTGAGCCAGAACACGCGCTTCGACCTGATCGTCGCTCCACAATTCAAATACGTCGTCAAAAGCAGGGTGCACCTGATCGACGATATCAAGCCGGTGCCCGCGAAATTTCACATTGTCTTTGCGCCCGCCAAGCCCGAACCATTTCTTGTGCTTACCCGCGCGCTGCAAAAGGGTGGTGGAATGAAACGGACGACCAAATTCCATTGCGATGATTGCACCGCGAAAAACGGTGACCCAGCGCCGGTTCTTGTTCGACCCTCGGCGTTCTTCCAAATGCGCTTCGTACAGTTCGAAACCGTGCCCTTCGATGTCGCCAAACCAGCGATCTTCAAAGTCGGAACGGTCATAGTCAGGGACAAGGCCATAAGTCCGGCACGCTTCAAATTCGCCGCCGGGCTCCAGATCATGGGCGTATTGCACGCCCAAACTTTGCGCGATCGCGGAATTGATCCCGATCTTGATCGCCTTTTTGGCGTTGGCAATCGGTTGATATCCCCATGCAGAAACGCCCGCTATCGCCATAATGCTAATCATAACACTGAGGCCGCCACCAAAGAACGGGCCGAACCATAGGAACGCCAGAACCGGCATCAAACCGGCCGCGCCCCATGTCCAACGTGAATAGGCCGCTTCCTTGGCCTGCGCACGCATATCGGATTGCTGTCCGAGCCAGTTTCCCAGCTCGCCTTTCATCAATCCCTGGACATCAGTGCGCATGATTCGCCGAAATTCCTTGTTAAAGCTGCGATCTTTTAACCAATAGGGGTTAGTATATAGTTGCCCGCATAAGGAGGGGTGCACAATGTTTGAGATTCTTGGCCTGTTCTGGACATCTGCGATTGTCGTGATCGTCGTCGGTTTGGTCGTGCTAGTTATTGGTATTTACAACAATTTGGTCGGGCTTCGTCAGAATGTGCGTCAGGGTGTAGCAGATATCGATGCGCAGCTTCGTTTGCGGCATGATCTCATCCCCAATCTGGTGGAGACCGTGAAAGGGTATGCCGGACATGAGGCGACGACGCTGGAAAATGTAATTCAGGCGCGAAACGCGGCATCAAAGGGCAATCCAACCTCGGGTGATGAGAAGGGCCTAAAACTGGCTCTAGATAACCTGCTTGCTCTGGGTGAGGATTATCCTGACCTCAAAGCGAACACGAACTTTCAGGAGCTCCAGACCGAGCTTGCTGATGTCGAGGACAAGCTGGCGGCATCGCGCCGCGCGCTAAACGCAGCGGTTGCGCGCTTTAACTCTGCGCGTGAGGCATTCCCAGCGATCCTGTTCGCCGGAACACTTGGCTTCAATGAAGCCGACTTCAATCGTCTCGATGACAGCGAAAAAGGCACCGTCGACCAGCGCCCGGCAGTGTCGTTCTAAGCACCGATTCATGAAAATAGCTGCATGGCTCGGCGAGCTATGCAGCTTTTTCGGAACTAAAACCGATATTTCCGTTGGTTAGATGAATGCCGCAATGCGGCGACCAACGGAATTTATGACGTGACACGAATTTATTTTGCGCATCGGGCGATTGCCCCTATATGCGCCGCTCCGCTGCCCCAAGGGACTGAACCGCAAGGCAGCCTCAAAACCGTTTGGTTAAACAGCTGAACCTTCTGGGGGTCCCTTGAATTGCACACTTACCCTGACGCCAAGACCGTAGCCCGGGCATTTCAGCCCGACGAGCCGGTTATCCTCAATCGTCCGCATGCGGCCAAGCGCGCCGCGGAGTATTTTGTTGGGAAGTTTCCTGGCAAGGTTCTCTACGCGGTAAAAGCCAATCCTGCGCCTGATTTGATCGAGGTTTTGTGGGAAGGCGGCGTGACGCATTACGACGTCGCCTCGATTGCTGAGGTGCGTCTGGTGCGCGAAGTGCTGCCTGATGCGACCTTGTGCTTCATGCATCCAATCAAAACGCCCAGCGCCATTCGTGAGGCGTATTTCAAGCACGGCGTAAAGACTTTTAGCCTCGACAGCACCGAAGAGCTGGAAAAGATTGTTGCGGCGTGCAGCGACCCCGAAACGGGCAAAGCGGCGGCTGATCTGCGGCTGTGCGTGCGTCTGCGCGTGTCATCTGAATATTCGGAGCTTTCGCTTGCAAGCAAGTTCGGCTGCGATCTGACCGAGTTGTCTGAATTGTTGCAACTCGCGCGCCAGCACTGCGACTGGCTTGGCGTATGTTTCCATGTCGGCAGTCAGGCGATGACGCCGTTCGCTTTTGTCCAAGCACTCGACCGGACGCGCGCTGCCATTGCAGAGGCTTCCGTCGTAATCGACATGATCGACGTGGGCGGCGGGTTCCCGAGCATTTATCCGGGAATGGAGCCGCCACCGCTCGAAGATTATTTCGCGATCATTCATCAGCATTTTTACGCACTGCCAATCGCCTACAATGCGGAATTGTGGTGTGAGCCGGGGAGGGCGCTTTCCGCTGAATACAGCTCAATGATCGTAAAGGTCGAAAAACGTCGCGGTTCGGAATTGTACATCAATGACGGCGCGTATGGCGCACTATACGATGCTGCTCATGTCGCTTGGCGCTTCCCCGTCAACGCGCTTGAGGAAGATCTGCGCGACGGGTTGGAGGATTTCGCATTTTACGGCCCGACCTGCGACGATGCGGACTATATGGCTGGGCCGTTCCCGCTGCCTGCTGATATCCAGGCGGGCGATTACATCGAGATCGGGATGCTGGGCGCATATGGCGCGGCGATGAAAACCGGATTTAACGGGTTTGGCGATGCGGAATGCGTCGTTGTGACCGACGAACCAATGCTGAGCCTGTTCAACGGCACCCGAGTGCGCGAACCGAGCGATAACGTGGTGAGTTTGCGGTAGCGGACTCTTTTTCAACGTTTCGTCGGAGAGTGGTTTTGATAGTCTGGTCACCAACAATGATACTGTTCGCCGCCGATCCAATTGCGGTTAGATAACGGGCTTTTGGGGCAATTTGCATTAGTTAGAAATGCGGCGCTTATTGCTCGATCGCCAGCTCTTCTATTTCGCTTGGGACGATCCGGATTTGTGCTCCGCCGACTTAAAATCGTCTGGTGACAGGACCAACTGCTCGATAATTACCCCATACACAAGGCCCAAGCCTCCCGTTGGTGAAGCTTCGCAAATGCCGCGCGACACCACGGTACATAATTGCCCGTCTTCCCGCGTTATGTCGGCCATGAATTGGAAGCTGGAGCCTATTTCCATCGCTCTATTCACTGCTGTTTCGACCGCGTCGCGGTCACTTGGTACGTAGTAGTTTATTGCATCACTCAACGTGGGTGGCCCTTGGCTGGGATCGCGTCCGTGCAGTCGATATGTTTGGGGTGACCACCATAGTTCGCCGCTAGCAATGTCGAGGCGCCAATGCCCTACTCCGCCGATCTTCCCCGCCATCCCCAATGTCGACCTGGTCCGATGCAACGCTGCGCGTGCTTCCGATAGCCAGCCCAACACCACTAAAAAAAGGATGATAAATGCGAGGCTCAAGACAGCTGCGATTGTCGGGTCAATAATTATTGGATCATTCATGAGCGCATGTCCGAAATCGAAGTATAGATAGGTCAAAGGGAATACTCTAGATTATACTCAGTCAAAATAATCAAATTTTCGGGGTATAGTAATTCTAAGCGGGGTCATTGTAATCACAAATTGCCTCTAAATGATGTGGTTACCTCTTGTCCGGTCGAGAATCCAAACGCCAGATCCTGTCAGTCAGGTAAAAGTGCTTAGCGAACGCTGCATAACAACGAACCAAAGAACTAGTCCAAGGGCCCTAAGCCAGAAGGGTTTCGACTTGGATCGCGCTGGCTCGGCAACTGGATGTGCTCTCAGAGTATTCTGCACGCAAAAAAAGGGCGGACCTTGCGGCCCGCCCTTTCTCGTAATTCACAACCAATCCGGTTGGCTTAGTTCAAACCGTCAACGCTCTTGCTAACGAGGATGTTCACCGCGACGCGGCGGTTTCGCGACTTGCCGTATTCGCTATCATTGTCCGCAGCCGGATCGGACGCGGCCATGCCGGTGGGTGTTAGCATGCGGTATGGCTTCCAACGGCATTCCTGCTGCAGGAAGTTGACCACGCGGCCAGCACGTTTTTCGCTGAGCTCTTGGTTCACTTCGTAGCTGCCGGTTGAATCGGTGTAACCGACGACCAAAAGCAGTGCATTGTCCATACCCTCGGCCTCGGATGCGGCCTGACACAGTTCGCCGCGCGCTTCTGGCGACAGGTTGAACTTACCGCTGTCGAAATAGACGTTGGTCGTGCCTTTGAGATTGTATTGATCGATATCGCCAAAACGGCCCCGCAGTGCTTCGGTCGCGGCGGTGTTGGATGTGATCCGCGCGCCTTGCTGTTCGAAACGCTGGTTTGTACCGCTGCGGATCATCGCAGCCGTTTTCAGGTCTTTGTTGCTCACGCCGATTTCGGTTGCGACCAAGCGATTCGCCCACTCGACCGTTTCAACGCTCACTGGAAGACCATTGAGCAGTGCGTCAGAGGTCAAAGCCGTGCGGCCCAGACCAAGAAATCCGCCTTTGGCTTTGATCACGGTGCCGCTGCCAATTGTGACAACAGTGCTGGTGCCGTTAGCCGAGGTAACCTGAACACGGTCGCCATCGCGCGCTGAAATTAGGCCTTCGATTTCAGGGCCTTCGGTAAGGCCGCTGAGATCCGCTGGTGGTGAACCTGTGACAGTGGTCAACACGTCACCTTGGGACTGCGCCGAAACGCGAATAGGACCCGCATCTTGCGCTGACAAAGCGGCCGGAACCGCCATCGAAACTACGGCCACAGCAGCAAGACCACGCGACCTGAGTGAAATCTTTTTCATTATGTACTCCTTCAAACTCGCCCCGCTATGGCCCCTGACACTTTCATTCCGATGAATTTACAAGTGTGAACAGGCTTTCGAGGGGCAATTCGGGTGTCAGTTGCGGCGAACCGTTGATATTCGGCCTGCAGGCATCATCCCGACGAAGGGTCAATCAAAGCCGACGAACCGCATTGCGTCGGCTGGCTCTTTGCGGTGTGTATAGACCGCATTCGCCGGAAAATCGGGGTCAGGCCAACCCATTGCGACCGCTTTCATAATAACTTGCGTATCGGGAATGCCGGCATGTTCGCGCACGACGGGGCTTTGCATAATGCCTTGCGAATTGATGACGCAGCCCAGCCCGCGAGACCATGCTGCATTTACAAGAGCCGTTGTCGCGGCACCGCAATCGAAGGCGGTGTCGTCGCTAGTGCTAAGCTCGCGGTCATACGTCACGATCACGCACACGGGGGCATCGAACTGGCGGAATCCACGCAGAACCCAATCTTGCCGCGCTTCTTTATCTTCGCGCTGGATCCCCATTTCGGTGAAGAGCTGTTTGGCGACTTCGATCTGACGTTCGCGGTGGACGCCTGCGAACGGTTCGCCCATGCGAAATTCGCGGCTGTCCGGCTCACCGGCCAAAATGCGTTCGGTGTTGCCCTGGCGGATATTGTCGAGAGGCGCGCCTGTAATCACGTGGAAGTGATACGGCTGAGTGTTCATCGACGAAGGTGAACGCATAGCAAGCGCCAGCACCTCCTCGATCAGCTCCCGTGAAACAGGCTTGTCGAGGTATCCGCGGATCGATTTGCGCCCGCGCACGACCTCATCAAAAGTCTGATTTTCATTCCCGCCCATGTGTTTCTCCTAAACTCGGTTTGTTAGTCTGCTAACCGAGAGGAGGGCGGCGGGAAAGGGCTCAATTGTTCGTGCGCGATCACAACGTTGAAATAGCGCTGTATCAAAGCAGAATTCATGGCGTCATGGTGTGAAAAACGGCCTATCGCCTGCAATCGTAACCCGCTCCATCACCCGGCGTGCGGGGAAGTAATCGGACACGGCGAGATGCTGGCACACACGGTTATCCCAGAACGCGATTGATCCCGCCTGCCAGCGGAAGCGGCACTGGATTTCGGTATCCGCTGCAGTCTTATAAAGATGCGCGAGCAGCCATTTGCTTTCATCTTTGGACAGTCCTTCAATATGGCTGGTGAAGGCGGTGTTGACGTAGATCACACGCTCACCGGTTTCAGGGTGCGTGCGGATCACAGGGTGGCGCATGAGCGGGTATTTATCTTGCAATTCCTCTGGCGTTTTGCCGAGCCGTTTGGAGAACACGCGGCTGATATCATGCACCGCTGTTAGGCCTTCGCAAAAACGCTTCATCTGGTCAGACAGGCGCTCATAGGCGAGGCGCATGTTGGCGAAACACGTGTCGCCGCCGCAATCTGGCACTTCGCGTGCGAGCAGTATCGAACCCAGTGACGGTTCCTCTCGCCATGTCACATCGGAGTGCCAGTAGTTTTCTTGACCTCGGCTTTTCGGGCCGTGCGAAATCCGAAGGACCTCAGGGTTGGGTTGATCCTTCGGCGTGGCCGGATGCACCTCCAAATTGCCGAAATGCCGTGCGAAGGCGATGTGTTGTTCTTGCGTCAATTCTTGATCGCGGAAAAAGATCACTCCGTGTTTCAGCAAGGCTGCGCGGATTTGCGCGATCGCATCGCCGATTTCCGAAGCGCCGAGATCAATACCGAGAATTTCAGCGCCAATTGCCGGTGTCATTGGGCGAACATCCAGCGACCCTGTTTCCAGCGCTGCACGATCAAATGTGGTTGCCAAATTGCCTCTCCCTCGCGGGAGGTTGTGCGCGATCATATCGCGCGGATCAAGCAGCCTTGGCGAGTTCCATATCGAGGCGGTCCCAAATCTCGACCAGAGCCTCTGTCAGCTCGTCCATCATTTCCTCTGTGTGATGTGGGCCAGGCGTGAAGCGCAGACGCTCTGTGCCGCGCGGGACGGTTGGAAAATTGATTGGCTGCACATAGACACCGTATTCAGCCAGCAGAACGTCGCTGATCTTCTTTGCGCGCACGGGGTCGCCAACCATCAGCGGCACGATATGCGTAACGCTGTCCATGACGGGCAGCCCAGCTTCGGCGAATTTTAGTTTGAGCATCGCTGCGGCTTGCTGCTGCGCGTTGCGCTCGACATTGCTCTCTTTGAGATGTTTGACCGAGGCAAGAACGCCCGCGACCAGAACCGGCGATAGCGATGTCGTAAAGATGAAGCCGGGCGCATAGGAGCGGATGCAGTCGATCACTCGGGTGCTGGATGCGATGTATCCGCCCATCACACCGAACGCTTTGCCCAGAGTTCCTTCGATAATGTCGATCCGGTGCGCAGCATTGTCACGCTCTGAAATGCCGCCGCCATTCTCGCCGTACATGCCAACGGCGTGGACTTCATCGATATACGTTAGTGCGTTGTATTTCTCGGCAAGGTCGCAAATCGTATGGATAGGGGCAACGTCTCCGTCCATCGAATAGACGCTTTCAAAGGCGATGACTTTCGGCGCGTCGGGGTCTTCGGCGGCCAGCATTTCTTCGAGATGCGCCATATCATTGTGGCGGAACACGCGCTTTTCACAGCCAGAATTGCGGATACCCGCGATCATGCTGGCGTGGTTGAGCGCGTCGGAGAAAATCACACAGCCCGGCAGCAATTTGCCAAGCGTCGATAGGGTTGCATCGTTCGAGACGTATCCGCTGGTAAAAGTCAGCGCGCCTTCTTTGCCGTGCAATTCGGCGAGCTCTTTTTCGAGCTCAACGTGAAGATGCGTGTTGCCGCCGATATTGCGCGTGCCGCCTGAACCGGCGCCGACATCATGCAGCGCCTCTTCCATCGCACCGATGACTTTTTCGTGCTGTCCCATGCAAAGGTAATCGTTGGAGCACCAGACAGTGATTGGTTTTGGCCCGTTATGTCCGTGGAAACAGCGCGCATTGGGGTACGCGCCTTTGTTGCGCATGATGTCGATAAACACCCGGTAGCGGCCTTCTTCGTGAAGGCGGTCAATCGCGGTGTCGAAAATCTGATCGTAGTTCACGGGGCTTTCTCGTGCGTCTTGAATACGTAAAGGCCCGCTTGGGCAGTGATCAATAGCGCTAGAACTAGGCAATCGGTTCCCCGTTTGCCACCGCGATCTTTGCGAGCGACTCGCAGTTAGAATGCGCGCAAATCTTCAAGGCCGTATTTGGCAAGAGCTGGCGCGAGTGATGTGAAGTTTTCAAGCGGGCCTGTTGTGACGGCAAAATCGGGCTGGGCGCGCTCAAATTGTTGCCCCTGTGTCAGCGAAACGATCCGCCTCGCGATACCTTCTGCCCCATCGATAAACTGCACGTTTTTACCAATCGCTAGGGCCAATTCTTCGCGCAACAAGGGAAAGTGCGTGCAGGCAAGCACCACGGTATCGAGGTTCTCTGCGCCGGGTTTCGCCAGAAGACCTGCAACCGCCGCTTCGATATCCGCTTGATTGACGGCATGCCCGCGCATTTTGGCCTCGGCCGGGTCGACCAGGCCGGGGGCAGCGTGCCGCAGCAGAATTTTGCCGCCTGCAAAGTCGCGTTCGAGATTGTCGACATAGGTCTGACGGATCGTTGCCTCTGTGCCGAGTAGCCCGATTGTGCCGCTTTTGGTAAGCGCGGCAGCGGGCTTGATCGCAGGCACGGTGCCGACAACCGAAATTTCCAGCACATCGCGGACCATACCCAGCGCAATCGTGCTCGCCGTGTTGCAGGCAATACAGATCAGGCGGGGGCGATACCGCTCCGCCATCCGGCCCAGCAATCCGCACACCCGCGCAGCGACCTCTGCTTCGCTTTTCGTGCCGTATGGCAGGCCAGCCTGATCGGCTGCGAAGACGACCGGAGCTTCCGGCAAAACTTGGCGCAACTCGCCCAACACCGACAATCCGCCGACGCCGGTATCAAGGATTAAGATCGGAGAGGATGGATCGGTAATGGCTCTATTTATCCGGTGTGATCTTGCCGCCTTGCGGTCTATTACTTAGGCACAGGGAAATGTGAAGTCGGCAATCGTAACGCCGGATGTTCAAACAAAGGGCCAAGATGGAACCGATTTACGCTGCATTGCTGGGTTTTCTGCTGGGATCTGTGCCGTTCGGTCTAATCCTGACAAGAGCGGCTGGCCTGGGCGATGTGCGCGATATTGGTAGCGGCAGTATCGGCGCGACCAATGTTCTACGCACCGGCAACAAAGGGCTCGCTGCGGCGACTGTCTTGCTGGATGCAGCAAAGGGCGCGGTGCCTGTTTTGCTCGCACGGCATTTCTTGCCGGGCACAGAAGGGATCGCGGCGGTCGCAGCGGTTGCAGGGCATTGTTTTACGCCGTGGCTGAAATTCAAAGGGGGCAAGGGGTTTGCAACGGCGGCTGGCGTCTTGTTGGCTCTTGCGTGGCCGGCAATGCTGGTCTGCGCGGCGATTTGGGCCGCGACGCTTGCGATTAGCCGTATTTCGTCTGTTTCATCGATGGCCACAGTGGTCGCCGCGCCGATTGCTGCTTGGCTGATGGGCTACCCTACTGTTGTCCTGCCGCTCATTGGAATTGCAGCTATCGTGATTGTCCAGCACCGCGCTAATATCGGGCGGCTGATGCGGGGCGAGGAACCCAAGGTCGGCAGCAAAAAGTGAGCGGTACGCTTTCTCAAGCAGAAGCCTTTGCCCGCATCCGCTTGCTGCGGTCGCCCAATATCGGCCCGATCAGCTACGCCCAATCGCTCGCCCGGTTCGGCACCGCCGCAGAGGCGATTGAGGCTCTGCCAGAGCTCGGAAGCCGAGGAAAACGATCCTACAAAGCCGCGCCAGTTGGCCGCATCGAAGCCGAAGTTGCAGGCGTGCGTAAAGCCGGTGCGCGATACCTGTTTCATGATCAGCCTGACTATCCCGAACTGCTCGCGCAGTTGGAAAGCGCGCCGCCGATCATCACGTGCCGGGGCAATCTGGCGCTTGCATCTGAGCCTTGCGTGGCGATGGTCGGCGCGCGCAATGCCAGCGCCGCTGCCGTCAAACTGGCGCGCGAATTTGCCAGCGCGTTGGCGGATGCGGGATTTACGGTCGTATCGGGGCTCGCTCGCGGGATTGACGGGGCCAGTCATGAGGGTGCCTTTCCGAGGACGATCGGCGTCATCGCGAGCGGGATCGACATCGCTTATCCTCCGCAGCACACCGATTTGCAGGAGCGGATCGCCAAGGAAGGTCTGCTGATCGCCGAACAGCCGCCCGGCACAGAGCCGCGCGGCCGCCATTTCCCCAGCCGCAACCGCATTATTGCAGGGCTGGCGAGCGGCACTTTGGTCGTGGAAGCCGCGCCCAAATCGGGCACGCTCATCACCGCGCGATTGGCAGGCGAGGCGGGCAGAGAGGTTATGGCCATCCCCGGATCGCCGCTCGATACAAGATCGCTGGGTTGCAACCAATTGATCCGCGACGGGGCTGTGCTTGTGCAAAGCCCCGAGGAAGTGATTGAACTGCTGCAAAGTTTCACTGGAGCGCCAAGGTCGACGTTCCGCGTGGCCGAAGACAGCGCGGATTTCGATTACCGCGAATTGGCCGACGTGAGCGCATCAGACAGCGCCGATGCAGTATCAGGCCTGCTTTCTACAGCGCCGATTTCGGTGGATGAATTGATCCGGCAATCGGGCGCGAGCGCAGCTAATGTTCATATGGCACTGCTCGAGCTGGAGATTGCGGGGGAATTGGAACGGCATTCCGGTGGACTGGTCAGCCTGAACGGGGCACAAAACTAAGTCATCGAATTCAGGGGATAATCGGACAATGAAGAAAGAGCTGACGCTCACCAATTTGCTCAATCAAACACTGGCCGAGCTGACCGGAAATGCCCGCATTGTCGGTATTTTTGTGGCGCTCATAGTGCCGATCAGCGGATTGTTCGGATGGGTCGCAGTCGCAGGCGGGGAGGCATCCACCGAGTTTGGATTGAACTTAGGGTCGACGACAAACTTGCTTGCGCTTGGCGCAGGATTGCTGGCTCTCTATTTAGTCTCTTTCGTCATCAGCATTGCGCTGACCTATTGGTTCTCAGCCGCCCTCATGGAGCGGGACCCAGCGCCTGGATTTAGCCGGATTTGGCCGTGGGTGGGCGTTTACATTCTTTTGATATTCGGCATTTTCTTCGGCTTTGTCCTGCTCGTCGTTCCCGGCGTCATTCTGCTCGTCCGTTGGACACTGGTGCTGCCGCTGGTGATTGAAGGAAAAATGCCAGCGATGGATGCTTTCAGCGAAAGCTGGCAGCGGACAAGTGGATATGGCTGGTCGATATTCGGGTTGCTCGTGATTGCGATTGTCGTGTTCCTCGTCCTGACCGGAATTGTGAGCGGCGTCACGTCTTTGCTTGGCGGTGCAGCGTCTATTCCCAGTATCGCATTGCAAGCCGTGCTCGATTCATTCAGCTCAGCGGTGTTCGCCGCGATTGCTGTTGCTGCATGGCGGCTTTCCTCGGACGAAACCGAAGCAGCCGCAGAGGTCTTTGGATAAGCAGATGGCGTATGTGCAACAACGCACCGCCACGACTGGCGAACTGGTAAGCGATACGTTCGATGTGCTGGGCGCAAGCCGCCGAGAAATCGCCATTTATTTGGCGGCGTTTGGAGCGATTGGCCTGCTCCTCGCGGTTGATGTGCTCGAAGGGTTTTTGTCTACGATCAGTTTCCTGATCTATTTCCCCGCGCAATATTGGCTGTGCCGCCAGATGCTAACACGCGCTGGGCTCACCCATGATGACCGGTTTCGAGTGTTCAGCTTTTTCGGGATGGCGATAATCCTGGGTCTTGCGATCATGGTCGGCTTTAACGTCTTCTGGATTCCCGGCATTCTGCTTGGCGCGAAGTGGGTGATGGCGCCGTGCTATCTTGTCGCGGGCAAAGGCAATCTGTTCGACGCCATTGGAGAGGCGTGGCGAGCGAGCGACGGCAACACGTTGTCGATGTCGCTGGCATACACCGCGATTGGAGTGATCGGGATCGTGGTATTCTGGGGTGTGATTGTTGTCGCAACTCTCACCGGGAGCACCTTTTTCGAAAGCAATGATATGGTCGGCAACCCGATTGCAGGCCTTTTCTTTTCATTCTCGCTCAACGTCGTTCCGATTATGATGATGGCCCTATCGATAGCGGCCTACCGCTTGCTATCTGATGAGATGGAAGACCTGACGGAAGTGTTTGCATGAGCCAAACGGATACCGACGCGCTGTCTTTTCTGGCTTCAGAGCAAATTCGTTTGCTGCGCGCCGGTATTGTGTGGCTGTTCGCCTATGTCTTAATCTATTCGGCCGGGTTTTCGGTAATCGATATCTACGCTTCCGAAGAGAGTCCTTGGTATCTTGTCTTCGGAATTTTCACATGGCTCTTTGGCTATAAATTATTGGTCGGGCTGATGCAAAAGGGCGGGTATCTGTCTAATAATTCTCTTTCTGGGCTGGGGGTATATTTCGGACTAAGCCTGATGGTCGGTATCGGCGCTTTGATCGGAGCGGTCTTGTTCCTGCTTCCTGGCGTATATCTCGCGCTTCGGTGGCAGGCATCTTATCCATTCGCTATCGCAACCGGCGCAGGTGTCGGTGATGCTATGAAATGGAGCTGGCAGAAAAGTGCCGCTTTTCAAAGACCCCTTTTCACCACGTTCTTGCCGCCGCTCCTCTTTTATTGCGCCGCTTTCGCAGCCTTCATGCTTTACGATTTTAACTACGAAAGCGTGACGGATGCGGGCTATGCGCTGATCACCATCGGCCTAAACCTATTTACGGCTATTGGCTTCGCATGGTTCACATTGCTCAGCGTTGCGGTATATGGCCTGCTTTCCAATCGGATGAGCGATGTTACACAAACATTCGAATGATCACTTGACGCTTTACGGATGACGCCCCCACTCTCGCGCATACGTACACGTGTAGGGACACAGACCAGAACACCATGCAGCTTGTCATTGTTGAATCGCCGGCCAAGGCGAAGACTATCGAGAAATATCTGGGCAAGGACTTTAAAGTTCTCGCCAGTTACGGCCACGTCCGCGATCTGCCGCCGAAGGATGGCAGCGTGCGGCCTGACGATGATTTCGAAATGGATTGGGAACTGTACCGCGACAAGCAGAAGCGGTTCAAAGAGATCAGCGATGCGGCCAAAAATGCCGATCGTCTTGTCCTCGCCACCGACCCTGACCGCGAAGGCGAAGCGATCAGTTGGCATGTTCAAGAACTTTTGAGGAAGCGCAAAAACCTGCCTACCAAGGTCGACCGTGTCACATTTAACGCGATCACGAAATCCGCTGTGACCGAAGCGATGAAGTCGCCGCGCGAGCTCGATCAACCTTTGATCGACGCCTATCTGGCGCGCCGTGCGCTGGATTACTTGTTCGGCTTTACGCTCTCTCCAGTGCTGTGGCGCAAATTGCCCGGTGCGAAATCGGCAGGACGTGTGCAATCCGTTGCGCTGCGTCTGATCGTTGATCGTGAGCGTGAGATCGAAGCGTTCAAGGCCGATGAATACTGGTCGGTTCTGGCCAAGCTCCAGCATGACGGCACAGAGTTCGACGCGCGGCTGGTGCGTTATAAAGGCGAAAAGCTCGAAAAACTTTCGCTCGGCGGTGAGGGTGCCGCGATGGAGGCAAAGGCTGCCGTTGAAGGCGGGCGCTTCACCGTCGAGGGCATTGAGACAAAGCCGCTTAAGCGCAATCCGTCTCCGCCATTCACCACATCGACCATGCAGCAAGAGGCCTCGCGTAAGCTCGGCTTTTCCGCGAGCCACACGATGCGTCTCGCGCAGTCGCTCTATGAAGCAGGCGCGATCACTTACATGCGTACTGACGGAGTTCAGATGGATATGTCTGCCATTCTGGCAGCGCGCGATGCCATCGAAGAACGCTTTGCCGCTGAATACCGCCCTGAAAAACCGCGTTTCTACAGCACCAAAGCCAAGAACGCCCAGGAAGCGCACGAGGCGATCCGTCCAACCAATTTCAGCCGCGACAAAGTGGGCGCGGGCGACGAGGCGAAGCTGTATTCGCTGATCTTTAAACGCGCGATGGCGAGCCAAATGTCCGCCGCGCAGCTTGAGCGCACCACTGTCACACTGCGTGACGCAACGGGCAGTCATGAACTGCGCGCGACCGGACAGGTTGTGAAATTCCCGGGCTTCTTTGCGGTCTATCAGGAAGGTTTCGATGACAAGTCGGATGAGGATGAAGACGGCTTGCTTCCTGCGATGAAAGACGGCGATGTGCCGGCCAAAACTGCCGTCGAAGCAAATCAGCACTTTACCCAGCCGCCGCCGCGTTTCTCCGAAGCTTCGCTAGTCAAACGCCTCGAAGAACTCGGCATCGGCCGCCCTTCGACTTACGCGTCTACCATTCAGACCGTGCGAGACCGCGATTATGTCCGCATGGAGAAAAACCGCTTCTTTGCAGAGGAAAGCGGACGTCTGCTCACGGCATTCCTCGAACGGTTCTTCCCAACCTATGTCGCCTATGAATTCAC
Organism: uncultured Erythrobacter sp.; assembly: GCF_947497915.1. Taxonomy (GTDB): domain Bacteria; phylum Pseudomonadota; class Alphaproteobacteria; order Sphingomonadales; family Sphingomonadaceae; genus Erythrobacter. Next base: position 902,603 of record NZ_CANMIJ010000001.1, read on the forward strand.
CGCTGGTATGGAAGACGAACTCGACGTCGTTTCCGACGGGCGCGAAGATTACAAAACGTTGCTGTCGAAGTTCTGGAAAGACTTCAAACCCAAGACCGAAGAAGTCATGGAAAAACTCCCGAGCGAAGTCACTGAAGTGCTCGACGAATACCTCTCCGACTATCTCTTCCCAGAACGCGAAGACGGCAAAGACGCGCGTTTCTGCCCCCTTTGTGAGCAGGAAGGCCGCGAAGGTGGCAAGCTGAACCTTCGCGGTGGCCGTTTCGGCGCGTTTATCGCCTGCCAGAATTATCCAGAATGCAAATACACCCGCCGCTTTGCCCAGCCGGGCGCAGACGGCGCGGACGCCGCGGAAGATGGATTGATGGGTGAACACCCAGAAACCGGCGCGGAGATTCACCGCAAATCGGGCCGTTTCGGTCCGTATGTCGAAATGGAGGTGGACGATAAGAAGAAACGCGCTTCGATCCCCAAAGATCTCGACGATTTCGATCTGGAATGGGCGATTAAGCTGCTCGATCTGCCGCGGATTGTCGGCGCGCACCCTGAAACGGGGAACGAGATTGAGGCCGCAATTGGCCGCTATGGCCCGTATCTGCGGCACGACGGAAAATACGCCAAACTCACCAGCACGCGCGACGTGTTTGACACTGGCATGAACGCCGCCGTGACGATGCTGGCCGAAGCGGCAAACCGCAAAGGCGGTTCACGCGGCAAAGCAGAACCTATCAAGACACTGGGTGAGCACCCGACCAGCGGCGGCGAGATCAAAGTGATGCCGGGTCGCTATGGCCCATACGTCACCGACGGCAATGTCAACGCGACGATCCCGAAGGATGTGAAGCCTGAAGACATCGAAGCGGCGCAGGCGATTGAATTGATCGACGCCCGTGCAGCCAAAGGGCCTGCCAAGAAAAAGCGTAAGAAAGCCGCGCCGAAGAAAAAAGCCGCAGCGAAAAAGCCTGCTGCAAAGAAGAAGGCTCCGGCCAAGAAAAAGGCGCCCGCGAAGGACGCCTAACTCGAATAAAACAATGTTGAGGGCGCCGCTTGTGAAAAATTCGCGGGCGGCGCTCATAAATCATTTAGTATTACTCCCTATCACGTACCTCAGTATCGAGGACCAAGACACGTGATTGAGATCGAAGTACAAAACGAGACCCACCAAAATCAGGAGCGCATCCGCTTTGCGGCTGTTCCGCGGATCGGAGAGGGCCTGCGCCTGCGCGAGCCGGACGGCATTTGGGCGAGTTATGATGTGCTCGATGTCTGGTATCAAAAGGCCGAATATGGCGACATCTGGATGCCGTATCTGCACATCCGTATGACACCGGGCGAAGGCGACACCGAAAGCGATGGTGCGCATCAACTGCACGGTGAGCAAGAATTCGCGGTTCTCGGCGGGGAGCACGAACCATTCAAAATCTGATCAAACGCAACACCGGCCCCAATCGCAACAAACACGCGATGGACGGCAAGACGCTAGCAGAACGCCTGACGCAGGCGCGTGAAGACGCGCAGCCTGTCGATGCCCCTGCAGATGTTCAGGACGCTATCGATGCAGCGCATTCCGGGCCGGACGCCTCTGGCACTGACGCGATCGTTCAAGCAGCCAAAGCGATGCGCGGCCGCTTTGATGGAATCGATGCGCCAGCGGAAACCGCAAAAGTCTGTCTGATTGTTGATGACAGCCGCGTGATCCGCAAAGTCTCGTCAAAAATCGCCAAGAGCTTGGGATACGTCCCGGTTGAAGCGGAAAATGGCGAAGAGGCATTGGCTCGCTGTAAAAAGGCGATGCCCGCCGTTGTCCTGACCGACTGGAACATGCCGGAGATGGACGGGATCGAATTCGTGTCCAAACTGCGCGCAATTCCGACACCAAAAGAGCCAATTGTGATGTTTTGCACCTCCAACGGAGAGGCAAAAGACATCCACGAAGGCATCGGAGCAGGCGCGGATGACTACATCGTCAAACCGTTCGACGAAGCGGCGCTGAAAGCGAAACTGGCAAAGTTCAAGCGGGATTAGGCGACATAAACCTCGCCAAATGAGCGCCGGAGCTATAGTCGGCGCTTATGGGCAAGGAACGCTTCGAACGACACAAACAGCCGTGGAATGCGGAAGAAGCCGCGCAGCTGCGCCTGCTCGCTTCCAAAGGACAAGGCCTCAAACAGATCGCCAAAGCGCTAAACCGCAGCGAGGAATCGACCAAAACCTTCGCGCGTCAGCAGAAGATCAAAGTTGCGAAGAAGCGTTAGAATTTGCGGGCCTGTGAAGCACGCGCGCTCATCACTTCACCCAGTCGAGCCCCATTTCCTCGAACACTTCTTTGTCCTCGGACCAGCCTTCGCTGACTTTGACGTGCAGGAAGAGGTGGACTTTTACCCCTAGAATTTCCGCCAATTCTGCGCGGGCGGCCTCACCGATGGCTTTAATGCGTTGGCCGCCTTTGCCCAGTATAATGGGTTTCTGGCTGTCGCGGGCGATCACGATTTGCTGGCGCACTTCGATGCTGCCGTCGGGCCGCGCGGTATAGCTTTCCGGGCGCACTGCTGCGTCATAGGGGAGTTCGTCGTGCAATTGCTGATAAAGCTGCTCGCGGGTAACCTCGGCGGCGAGCAGGCGCTCCGATGCGTCGGAGACCTGATCTTCGGGATACATCCACGGCCCGTCAGGCATCGCCTTTGCCAGCGCTCCTTTCATTTCATCAACGCCGTCGCCGCTTAGCGCGGAGATGAAGAATATCTCGTCAAATGCGATGCGTTCGGACAGCTCCTGCGCGAGCGCAAGCAGCGGCTCTTTCTTCGCCTTGTCGACTTTGTTGAGGACGAGGATCTTCTTCTCAGGGCGTTTTTCGAGCGCCTCGATCAGAGGGATCAGTTCGTGGCGGCGTTGTTTGATTGGGTCGACGATCAACAGGATTGCATCCGCACTCTCGGCGCCTTCCCATGCCGCGCTCACCATGGCGCGATCAAGGCGGCGTTTGGGCGCGAAAATGCCTGGCGTATCGACGAGGATCATCTGCACAGTGCCATAAAGCGCAATGCCGAGCATCCGGGCGCGCGTAGTCTGCGCTTTGGCGCTTGTAATGGCGACCTTTTGGCCAACCAGATTGTTCACCAAAGTCGATTTGCCCGCATTCGGCGCGCCAATCACGGCAACGACGCCGCACTGGGTGGTGCCGGATTGCGTAGGCGTTTGTGTGTTCACCCGTATTCCTCCAAAAATGCTTGAGCAGCGCGCTTTTCAGCTTCGCTTTTGCTTGATGCTGTTCCCTCGGCCTCGCCGACATTGTGTATGCTTACACGGACAGTGAAAGAGGCTGCGTGATCTGGGCCGCTGCGATCAACCACGTCGTAATTTGGCATGGCGCGGCGATTGCCCGCAGCCCATTCTTGTAGTGCGCTTTTGGGATGTTTCGCCTTGCCGGAATCGCCCGATAGCTCGCTATCCCAAAGGCGGTAAATCATGTCGCGGGTTACGTCATATCCATGTTCGATAAAGCTCGCGCCGATCAATGCTTCGACCACGTCACCGAGGATATTGTCGCTATCCGCGCCGCCATCTTCGCGGGCCTGTTTGCCCAGACGGATATGGTCGGGCAGGTCGATATCGCGGGCAATGCGCGCGCAGGTTGCGCCGCTGACAAGGGCATTTAGGCGCTGCGAAAGGCGGCCCTCGGGCGCGTCGCCTGCGCTGTAAAGCCACGCGGCGACGGACAGGCCAAGCACGCGATCGCCAAGGAATTCAAGCCGTTGATAGTCGGCCTCGCTGACACCGCCAGCGCCGCCATTAAAGCTGCCATGGGTAAGCGCCTCTAGCCAAGGCGCCTCTGTCTTGACCGCGAAGCCAGTCGCTTCGAGCCATTCGCGGGTCTCGGGAAAGAGTTGGGTCATGCGAGTTGAACGATCAAAACACACTTCCGATCCGATTCCAGCGCGCAGAGGAGAACCAGGTCCATGGTTTCACCCATTCTGCGCTGCCATCGGTGGACCACATAATCACGCTTGCCTGCCCGACCAGATTTTCCTGCGGCACAATACCCACGGCATCGCCTGCGGCAGCTTCGAACCGGCTGTCGCGCGAGTTATCGCGGTTGTCGCCCATCACGAACATGTGGCCTTCGGGAATGGTTGCGGCCTTAAAATCGTCGCCTTGGGTCAGGCCGAAATCGAGCACTTCATAGCTGCGCCCACCGGGCAGGGTTTCTTTGAAGCGGCGATATCGGCAAATTTGCGTTCCATCCTCTGCGGTTTCCTCTTCTGCGCCCCACGAACACTGAGTGTTCACCGACACGGGAATGTCGAAATCGGAAATCTGCTCGCGGGGGACAAATTTGCCATTGAGCACTAGCTGACCGCCAAGGACTGCTATCGTATCGCCGGGCAGTGCGATGACGCGTTTGATGTAATCGGTGTTGTCGATCGGGTGTTTGAAGATCACCACATCGCCGCGCTCCGGTTCGCTGGCGAGGATGCGCCCCTTTGGCAGACCCAGATCAAATGGCAGTGAATTGCCTGAAAAACCGTAGGACCACTTCGCCGCGAGCAAATAGTCGCCGTTCATCAGGCGCGGTAACATGCTCTCGCTGGGGATCGAGTAGGGCGAGAATACGCAGATCCTGAAGATCAGCACAAATGCGACCAGTTTCAGGACAAATTTCGCGAAGCTCCACCAGCTTTCGCCGCCGGTTTCGCTTTCTTCGATGTCTACAGCTTCAGTTTGTGTCTTAACATTCATCGCCGCTCCCCTTACTCGCAGCGGCACAACGCGCAAAGGGGTTTGACACATGTCCGCATCTGAAACGTCCGCAGCTTGGTCTAACTTGGAAGCTATCGAGCACTCAACGCTGGCCGATCTCTTTGCGAATGATCCCGACCGCGTGAGCAAATTGAGCCAGCGGATCGAGTTCGATATTCCGGAGCATGGCCCAAACGGTGTCCTTCTCGACTGGTCGAAAACGCACCTTAGCGATGATTTTTTGGAGGCGTTTGAGGCTTTGGCCGAGGCCGCCGGCTTTGACGCTACGCGCTCGGCTTTATTTGGCGGCGGTATCGTCAACCCGACAGAGGGCCGCCCGGCGACCCACGGCGCAATGCGCGGCAGCGGCACAGAGGCCGATGTCGAGGAGGCGATGGCTCTGCTCGCACGCATGGGCATGCTGGTCGAGGCGATTCATCAGGGCGCGCTGGGTGAGATAAAGCACCTGATCCATATCGGCATTGGTGGCTCTGCGCTCGGCCCCGATTTGGCCGTGGATGCGCTGACACGCGATCTCCAATTGGTAGATGTCCATGTCGTTTCGAACATTGACGGGCTGGCTCTGGAGCAAGCCTTTGCGGCGTGTGATCCGGCGACGACCATGATCGCGGTTGCGTCCAAGACTTTTACCACCACCGAAACGATGACGAACGCGGCAAGTGCGCTAAAATGGTTGTCTGACAATGATGTGTCTGACCCCAGCGGGCGCGTGGTTGCGCTCACCGCCAATCCTGAAAAGGCGGTCGAATGGGGCGTGGACGAAACGCGCATCCTGCCATTCCCCGAAAGCGTAGGAGGGCGGTACTCGCTTTGGTCGAGCATCGGTTTCCCGGTCGCGATAGCCGTGGGAATGGATGATTTCCGCGCGATGCTCGCCGGCGCGCAGGCCATCGATACGCATTTTCGAGAGGCCGAGGGCAGAACGAACGGCCCGCTGCTCGCTGCTTTCGCCGATCAATATTACACCCGCCTTCGCGGTTGTCAGACACGCGCAGTCTTTGCTTATGACGAGCGTCTGGCGCTGCTGCCCGACTATCTCCAGCAGCTTGAAATGGAGTCAAATGGCAAAAGCGTAACGGCAAGCGGTGAGCCAGTAAGCGGGTCAACCGCACCGATCACTTGGGGCGGCGTGGGCACAGATGCGCAGCACGCCGTGTTCCAATTATTGCATCAGGGCACGCAGCTTGTGCCCGTGGATTTCATCGCCAGCATCGCGCCCGGAGACGAGCTTGATCCCGCGCATCACAAGGCGCTGTTGATGAATTGCCTTGCGCAGGGCGCAGCCTTGATGGCGGGCGGCAATATGGCAGCCGACGGGAAAGACCCTGCGAGGAATTTCTCCGGCGATCGGCCCAGCGCGATGTTCCTCGTAGATGATCTCGATGCGGGCATGTTCGGCGCGCTGATCGCGTTTCATGAACACCGGACTTTCGCCAATGCCGTTCTCATGGGTATCAACCCGTTTGACCAATTCGGGGTAGAACTGGGCAAGAAGATGGCAAAGGACATGGAAGGCGGCGAGGGCGCGTTTGACCCCTCGACCGAAGCGCTAATGAAAGCGGCTGGATTGTCCTAATTCAGGTCACGGTCACAATGATCGGACTACAACGCAAATCAACGGAAGCCTGCCGCCCATCAAAGCGGCCGATTCTCTACACCAGTGGTTTGATTATGTTGCCGCGGTAGAGAAATAAATCTCAGTTGAGTAATTTTCGTTCGCGATCTTGCGTGAATAGAGCCGTATGATGCGTTGCAGCATTGTTTGCGGGATATAATTGCACTGTGATCCGTATTGCGTATGTTGCGCACCGGCCTTTTCGGTCGTTTTCAACTCTTTGGAGCTCAATCTATGGTTCGCGTGTTTTCGCAGTCTGTTGCTGGTGCCGCTTTGGTTCTTTCCACCACGGTAATGGCTGGGCAAAGCGAAGCAGAGCCGCAAACCGTCGATGCCCCGGCCGAGCCAGAAGCGACAACAGCCATGGCTAAGGCCGAAGTCTTGAAAGACACCCCGAACGGTGAAACCGTCGTTCGCAGCCGCACCGTCGCGATTTCCGACATGAAGCCGGTGAAGCTTGTCGAATTTGACGGCGAATTTGAAGTTCTCAAAACATCGCGCCGCCTGCGCGTTTGGCGTTCTCACCTTGCCTACACGATCAAAGTTGATGCCGATGGCAAGCCAACTGGCTGCGAACTGACCGATGGTTTCCGCCGCACCTATGTGAAGAAGAAGCTTTGCGATGTACTGGTAAAGCATCATACGTTTGAACCTGCGCGCGACGAATCCGACGCGCCGGTCGAAGGCACATACACAGCGCGTCTATCCTATATGGACATGCGCAACGCCCAGTAATTGTGCGCGCTTTCGCAATGAATTTTAAGGCGATTGCTCTGGCGCTGGGTTCGTTGAGCCTTTTCGCCCCTCAACCTGCCTCAGCCAACGACACAGCAGATTGGAAAGTCGCGTTTCGCAGCGAAATGTGTGCGCTCGAACACTATCCTGATCCCGAGGGCGGCTTGCTTTTTGCGCTCTCTATGGGAATGGATGGGCTCTACTCCATGTCAGGCATCGTCTTTGGCGAATACACTGAACCAGACGGGGCGCTGGATCGGGTTGAAATCGAGGCGGGTGATAAGAAGCTGCTTCTCTTGGGCCCGGCAAGCGAACTGAGCGCGGCGGCAAGGCAGCGCGAGAATGAACATCCCGTTGTCGAATTTCTTTCGATTACAGACGGTCAGTCGGAATTTACCGTGATCGTTGACGGCAAAGCGCATATCATATCATCGGCAACATTAAGCGACGTGCACGCCGAATTTGGAGATTGTGTCTCCGCAAATCTTGCTCCGAAGGGGCCGCGCCCACCAATCGTAACGGCGTTTGACGGTGTCCATGCGCTTGGCAGAGAAGCTGCGCGTCAGCGGTTGCTATCGCAGAATCTGGATTTTACGCTTTCTGTCGATGCGAATGGAAAGCCGACAGAATGTGACCTTGCCTATGACTTTCGGCGCAAGGCGACCGAAATCGCCATTTGCAGGCCGCTGCTCAAATACATGAAATTCGAACCAGCAATCGATGAAAACGGCGATCCTGTGGCCGGCACATACAAGAGCACGATCGATTTCAATCTATGGATGACACAGCGCGGCTATCTTGAGCCACGGTTTCGCTGATTGACTTTTCGGGCTTTCGCGCCCATCTGCACCTTCGAACGAGACACGCATGCCTAGCGTGAAGCGGCGGCTTACAAATACTCCGCCCCGGCGCATGTCTCCCCGACCACTCTACAACTTCCCTATTCACGCGGGCGGTTCTTTAACCACCGCGACCGCGCGCCGATTTCGGTGCGCGCTTCGCACATATTGCGAGTTTTATCTCAATGACTTTTGAAACACTCGGGCTGTCTCAGCCCGTTCTGCAGGCGCTTGATCTCAAGGGCTATTCCACACCTACTCCTATTCAAGAACAGGCGATCCCGCCGGTTCTTGCTGGCCGTGATCTGTTGGGTATTGCCCAGACAGGCACGGGCAAAACGGCGGCGTTTATGCTGCCATCAATCGACCGCTTGCGGATGAGTGACAAACAAATCCCGTTCAAAAGCTGCCGTATGCTGGTGCTTGCGCCAACACGCGAACTGGCGGTCCAGATTTCTGACAGTGCCAAGGATTACGGCGCGCTTGCAGGTCTGAAAGTGCAAGTCATCGTTGGTGGCACGTCGGTCAACAAAGACCGGAACAAGCTGCACCGCGGTACTGATATCCTGATCGCGACACCGGGCCGTCTGCTCGATCTGATCGATCAGAAAGCCTTCAACCTAAACGGAGTCGAAGTGCTTGTGCTGGACGAGGCGGATCAAATGCTCGACCTCGGCTTTATCCACGCGCTTCGCACGATCAACAAACTGGTACCGAAAGAGCGCCAGACGCTTTTCTTCAGCGCGACTATGCCTAAGGCAATCAAAGAGCTTGTCAGCGGGTATTGCACCAATCCTGTGCAAATTTCCGTGACGCCGGAAAGTTCGACCGCTGAAAGGGTCGAGCAGTTCCTGTTCATGGTCCAACAGGACGAGAAACAATCATTGCTTGAGATGATGCTGCGCGGACAGCACAGCGTTCCCGGTGAGCTTGAGCGCGTGCTGATCTTTACCCGAACCAAGCACGGCGCAGACCGCGTTGTGAAGAAGCTGGGTCAGCGCGGCATCGAAGCCAACGCAATCCACGGCAACAAATCCCAAGGCCAGCGTCAGCGCGCTTTGGATGAGTTTCGCCGTGGCAAAGTTTCCATTCTAATCGCAACCGATGTTGCCGCGCGCGGGATCGACATTCCTGGCGTGAGCCACGTGATCAATTACGAATTGCCCAATGTGCCGGAGCAATATGTCCACCGTATCGGGCGGACAGCGCGCGCGGGCAAAGATGGCATCGCGATCGCGTTCTGCGCCGAGGATGAGCGCGCATATCTGAAGGATATTCAGAAGACGACCGACGCGGAAATGGAGCGCTTGCCGCTGCCGGATAATTTCCGCGCAGTTGTTGAAGGTGTTGGCCCGACCAAACGCGAAGTGAAACAGCGCCAACCGCGCGTCAAAGCCAAGCCGTTTCGTAAGAAACCGCAGGGCGGAGGCAAACCGCGCGGAGGCGGCGGTGGTGGTGGCAGCGCTGCCGGATCCAGCGATGGCGCATCGAAACCGAAGCAAAAGCACCAATCCCGCAAAGGCCGTCCAAACCATTCTGGTGGCGGTGGCGGTGGCGGCGGTGGTCGTCCAGGCGGCGGCAATCGCCGTGGTGGTTCGGGTCGTCATGGCGGCTCAGGTGGTGGGGGCGGTGGCGGCCAGCGCGGCCCACGATCTTCGCAAGGCTAAACCAGCCGAGTAACAATTCCTCTCTTTGTTCCGAAAAGCGATTGTATGCGCGCGGGCGGTTGGCAATAGCCGTCGTCCGCGCCATATCGTCAGGCACACTAGGAGGACCACAATGCCCGATACCGAATACGACTTTGACCTTTTCACTATCGGGATTGGTTCGGGCGGAACACGCGCCAGCCGCGTAGCCTCCGCTCACGGTGCCCGCGTTGCCGCAGCCGAAGAATTCCGCGTTGGCGGAACCTGCGTCATTCGGGGCTGTGTACCGAAAAAGATGCTCGTTTACGGTGCACATTTCGCGGAAGACATCGAAGACGCTGCCCAATTTGGCTGGACGATCGAAGGCAAAAGCTTCGACTGGGTGAAGCTGCGCGACCACGTGCAGAAAGATATCGACCGGCTCGAAGGGCTTTACGGCGAAACGCTAGACAATCACGGCGTTACCATTTTCCGTGAGCGGGCCGAGATCACAGGCGATCACGAAATCACGCTATCCAGCGGGAAAGTCGTCACCGCGAAGTATATCCTCGTTGCCACAGGTGCCCGTCCATTCGTGCCCGAATTTCCAGGTAGCGAACACACGATCACTTCCAACGAGGCCTTCCACCTTGATGAGGTGCCGAAGCGCATCCTGATCGCGGGAGGCGGCTATATCGCCAATGAATTTGCAGGCATCTTCAACGAATTTGGCAGCCGCGTGACCATCGTCAATCGCTCCGATGTGATCCTGCGCAGCTACGATGCTTCATTGCGCGACCGTTTGTTACAAATCTCCCTCGCGAAGGGTATCGAGTTCTGTTTCAACGCCGAATTTGAGAGCATTGAAAAGAACGACGATGGCTCGCTTAGAGTCAAAATGACGGGCCATGATGCGCGCGATTTCGATCAAGTCATGATCGCCACGGGCCGCGTGCCCAATATCGAAGGCCTAGGCCTCGATAAAGTCGGCGTGGAGCTTGGTAAGAAGGGCGAGATCAAGGTCGACGAATTCAGCAAAACGAACATTGATTACATCTATGCCGTTGGCGACGTGACAGACCGGGTCCAGCTAACGCCTGTCGCAATCCGTGAAGGCCAAGCCTTTGCCGACAGCGTATTTGGTGATGTCGAGCCTTACGCCGTGGATCATTCCTGCATTCCAAGTGCAGTGTTCAGCCACCCGCCCATAGCATCTGTTGGCATGACAGAAGGCGAAGCGCGCAACTCGCTCGGCAATATAAAAGTGTTCCAGTCCGATTTCCGCGCGATGAAAAATGTCGTGGCAGGGCGGAATGAACGCAGCCTCTATAAAATGATCGTCGACGCGGCGAATGACAAGATCGTGGGCATCCACATGATCGGTCCTGAATCGCCAGAGATTATGCAGGCAGCCGCCATCGCGGTGAAAGTCGGCCTGACTAAAGCGGACTTCGATTCAACGACTGCGATCCACCCCACCATGGCCGAAGAGCTGGTCCTGTTTAAGTAGGGAGCCGGATAGCATGGACATCCAAGGAAAGACGGTTCTGCTTACAGGCGGAACGGCCGGAATCGGCAAGGAAATGGCGCTCCAGCTGAAAAAGCTGGGCGCCGCCGTTGTTGTGACTGGCCGGAATGCAGAGCGGGTTGCCGCGATGCAGGCTGAGGGGTTTGAAGTGATCTCGGCTGGCCTCTCTGATGCCGCCGGTGTTGATGCCCTGGTTGCCGACTGGGGCACGCGGGAGCTCGACATCCTGATCAACAATGCAGGCCAGCTGGTCGATCATGATTTCAGAAAAGGCACCCCCGATGCCGATGCAGCGGATGATTGCATCTATGCCAATCTAAGCGCGCCGATCCGGCTGGGCGGAGCATTGATGGAGCGCCTGAAAGCGCGGTCAGAGGCGGCCATAGTCAATGTCACAAGCGGCCTCGCGATATCGCCTGCCGCGCGTCAGCCGGTCTATTGCGCGACGAAAGCAGGGCTGCGATTCTACACATTGAGCCTGCGCGAGCAGCTCAAAGACACGAACATTCACGTGATCGAGGCTCTGCCGCCTGTGGTCGATACCCAGATGAATGACGGCAACCCGATGAAGAAAATGCCCGCCAGCGAATGCGCGCGTCAGATCATCGAGGCTATCGTGAAAAACCGCGCTGAGGCGAATATCGGCATGACTAAAGCGCTCAAAGTGACCGAAGCAATCCATCCCGCACTTGCACGTCGTATTACGCTGAAATTCTAGAGACACTGCCGCCCCGCTAAAGTTGACGCTGCGACGCGGCTGCGGCAACGACCTTTGACCAATTGAATCAGGGGTTCGTGAATGTCCGCCAATATCGCCGAAATGGAACGTCGCCGTGCTGCTGCCGAGTTAGGCGGCGGTGAAAAGCGGATCGCCGCGCAGCATGCCAAGGGCAAGCTGACCGCGCGCGAACGGATCGATGTGTTGCTGGATGAAGGAAGCTTCGAAGAGCTCGACCGCTTTGTGGAACATGACTGCGTCGATTTTGGCATGGCGGATCAGAAAGTCCCCGGCGACGGCGTTGTTACCGGATCAGGCACTATCAATGGCCGCCTCGTTTACGTTTACAGTCAGGACTTCACCGTCTTCGGCGGCTCGCTGTCGAAACGCCATGCCGAGAAAATCTGCAAGGTGATGGAAACCGCGATGAAGGTCGGCGCGCCGGTAATCGGCATGAACGACAGCGGCGGCGCGCGTATTCAGGAAGGCGTGGCGTCACTGGGCGGATATGCCGACGTGTTTCAGCGCAATGTGCTGGCATCCGGCGTCATTCCGCAGATCAGCCTGATCATGGGGCCATGCGCTGGCGGTGCGGTGTATTCGCCCGCGATGACCGATTTCATCTTTATGGTGAAAGACAGCAGTTACATGTTCGTGACCGGCCCTGAAGTGGTAAAAACGGTCACCAACGAAGAAGTCACTCAGGAAGAATTGGGCGGAGCGATCACGCATACGACCAAGACGTCGGTGGCCGATATCGCGTTTGAGAATGACATTGACGCGCTGCTCGCAACGCGGCGGTTCTTCCAATATCTGCCGCTGTCCAACCGTGAGACCGCGCCGGTATTGCCGGTCAACGATCCCTGGGACCGTGTGGAGGAAAGCCTGGACACCCTGATCCCTGACAACGCGAACCAGCCTTACGACATGCATGAGGTGATCGCGAAGATTGTGGACGAAGGCGATTTCTTTGAAATTCAGCCGACCCATGCCGCGAATATCATCTGCGGCTTTGGTCGCGTCGAAGGGCGCACCGTGGGCGTGGTCGCGAACCAGCCGATGGTGCTTGCCGGCGTGCTCGATATCAACTCGTCCAAGAAGGCCGCGCGCTTTGTACGGTTCTGCGATGCGTTCGAAATTCCGATTGTGACGCTAGTTGACGTTCCCGGCTTCCTGCCCGGCACAAGCCAAGAGCTGGGCGGCATTATCAAACACGGCGCGAAACTGCTGTTCGCCTATGGCGAGGCGACCGTGCCGAAAATCACGATCATCACGCGAAAGGCGTATGGCGGGGCCTATGACGTGATGGCGTCAAAGCACCTGCGCGGGGATTTGAACTATGCGTGGCCCACCGCAGAGATCGCGGTGATGGGCGCAAAAGGCGCAGTGGAGATCATCTTCCGTCAGGATCGCGGCGACGCGGAAAAGATCGCCGAGAAAACGAAAGAATACGAAGACCGCTTCGCCAATCCGTTTGTAGCGGCACAACGCGGCTATATTGACGAAGTGATCTATCCTAGGAATACAAGGAAGCGGATCGCATTGGGGCTAAGAAAGCTGCGAACGAAGCAGCTTGAGAACCCTTGGAAGAAGCATGATAATATTCCGTTGTGAGCTGACGGATGATTGACTTTGTAATCTCGGCTCTGATTTTCAAGATCATCGTGCTCATTGTGCTTTCTTACGTGCTGGTGCGCGATCTGCTAGCTGAAGACGGCTTCGATCACGCGAAATCGCCTTAATCGCTATCGCAAATCTTACGATCCTAACCTAGTTATTCTCGGATGGTGTCAGACATACAACCAGTCCACCCTGTAACGCGCGTCGCACAGTATGCGATCGCCTTTGTATTATTTCCCGCTCTTGTGGTGACAGCCTGGAACAAGGCTATTGGCTATGATCCATACACGGTGACAATGTTTCCAGTGAAACAGGCCATCGAAGTCACCAGCGACATGCCCGATGAACTGCGATTTCTCGGACTGTTTCTAGTATTATTGGGCGGAGGGCTGGCCCTCTTGACATTGCTCGGTGCCAAGAGGGGCGCCGCGGCCTTACTTGATGTTTGGATCGTTGTCTGGATAGGCGGTATGATCGCGGCTTATGGCGCTTCCTTTTTTGTCGCGGCGGATTATGCAGAAGCACGCATTTTGCAGGAGAATGGCGTTGAGGCTCGGCAGACTTAATCACATCGGCGTTGCAACGCCCTCCATTGCGAATTCCATTGCGCATTATCGCGACACGATGGGAGCGACGCAGATCACTGAACCGTTTGACCTGCCCGAGCAGGGCGTGAAGGTCTGCTTTGTCGACACCCCCACCGATAGCGGCATGAACGGCACGCAGATTGAGCTCATCGAGCCGTATGATGAAAGCTCGCCCATCAACGGCTTTCTCGCCAAAAATCCGGCTGGCGGTCAGCATCATATCTGTTTTGAAGTGCCTGATATCGCCAAGGCCCGCGAGGATTTTGAGACCATGGGCAAGCGCATCCTCGGCCCGACCCGCATTGGCGCGCATGGCACGCCGATTTTCTTTCTCCACCCGAAGGATATGCAGGGCATCCTGACGGAGATCATGGAGTCACCGAGAGCAGACCATTAGCGCCCCGTCCACATCGGCGTCTCGGCGGCGATTCAAGGGCTGCGGTTGCTTGGTTCTGTTGGTTCTGGGTGTCCTATTTGTGATGTCCCTGGAGGGGCAGAGCATCTTGCAATTCGTGTGGACCGCAATCACAACTTTCGTCCAATTGATTGCGATCATGGTCAGCCAAATGATGAGCTGATCACGCTCTTGCGCATCGCTATCATCCGCGCCAAAGACAGTTGCGAAACGAAACGCTTGGGAGAGCTTCTTTGACCTACGAGACCATTCGCGTCGAAACCGACGGACCGCTCACCACGATTACCCTGAATCGTCCCGAACGCCTCAATGCGATGCCGCCGCAAATGGCGAATGAAATCGGTCAGGTGTTCTATGATCTGGGCGATGCGCGCGCAGTTTTGATCACAGGCGAGGGCAAAGGCTTTTGCTCCGGCGCTGATCTATCCGCGCGCAGCAGCGACAGCAAGGGCGGCTCGCATGAGGCACTTTCCAACCATTACAACCCTGCAATCAGCCAGATTCTGCGCGCGAAAGTGCCGGTGATCTGCGCGGTAAACGGCCCTGCGGCGGGCGTTGGGTGCAGCCTTGCGCTGGCCGCCGATTTTACCATTGCGGGCAAAAGTGCGTATTTCCTGCAAGCCTTTGTCAATATCGGCCTTGTGCCCGATGGCGGCTCCACTTGGATGCTGGCCCGCGCAATCGGCCGCGCGCGCGCCACACGCATGATGATGCTGGGTGAGAAGATCGGCGCAAGCCAAGCCGAGGCTTGGGGCTTGATCTACAAATGCGTGGACGATGCGGCTTTGATGGACGAAGCGCGCGCGCTTGCCGCGAAGCTCGCCAATGGTCCTACGGTCGCGTATTCGCATATCAAAGGGAACATCGGCGCGGCGCTGGATGGCACATTGCCGCAGGTCTTGCAGGCCGAGGCGGAGGCTCAGGCCATCGCCGGTGCAAGCGATGACGCGAAAGAGGGCGGACAGGCATTCCTCGATAAGCGCAAGGCTGAATTCAAGGGAAGTTGAGCCGCAGCCTCTTTTGCCCCCCTTTCGTGCGGCTCCAATGTGTGATTAGAGGCTCAGCATGACTGAAAAACGTACCCCCGCAGACTGGAAAGCCCTCGCTGATAAAGAATCGAAAGGGCGCGACCTAACGTGGTCGACGCCTGAGGGCTTCGATATCAAGCCGCTATATACCGAAGCCGATCATGCCGATTTCGATCCCGGCCTACCTGGCTTTGCGCCGTTCACGCGCGGGGTTAAGGCCAGCATGTATGCAGGCCGTCCGTGGACGATCCGCCAATATGCGGGCTTTTCGACTGCGGAGGAATCCAACGCATTTTACCGCCGCAATCTTGCGATGGGGCAAAAAGGGCTGTCGGTCGCTTTCGATCTGGCCACCCACCGCGGATATGACAGCGATCACGCACGCGTTGTTGGCGATGTCGGCAAAGCGGGCGTGGCGATTGATACGGTTGCGGATATGGAAGTGCTGTTCGACCAAATCCCGCTCGACACGATGTCCGTTTCGATGACGATGAACGGCGCGGTCATCCCGGTGATGGCGTTTTATATCGTGGCAGGAGAGCGTTCCGGTGTGTCAGCTGAAAAATTGTCGGGTACGATCCAGAACGACATCCTCAAAGAGTTTATGGTGCGCAACACCTACATCTATCCGCCAGAGCCAAGCATGCGGATTGTGTCGGATATTATCGCCTATACATCGGCCAACATGCCGCGTTTCAACAGCATCTCAATTTCGGGCTATCACATGCACGAAGCCGGCGCGACGGCGGTGCAGGAGCTCGCCTTCACCATCGCCGATGGTAAGGAATATGCCGAAAAGGCGATGGCGACGGGCCTCGATATTGATGCGTTTGCAGGGCGGCTTTCGTTCTTTTTCGGCATCGGCATGAACTTCTTTATGGAGATCGCCAAACTGCGCGCCGCGCGGACGCTTTGGTACAAAGTGATGGACGGACTGGGTGCGCAAAGTGAGCGGTCGAAAATGCTGCGCACGCACTGCCAAACATCCGGTGTCTCTCTGCAGGAGCAAGACCCTTACAACAACGTGATGCGGACCACGATTGAAGCAATGGCCGCGACATTGGGCGGCACGCAATCGCTCCACACCAACGCACTGGATGAAGCGATTGCGCTGCCGACCGATTTCTCAGCCCGGATCGCGCGCAACACTCAGCTGGTGCTGCAAGAGGAAAGCGGCATCACCAACGTCGTCGATCCGTTGGGCGGTTCGCATTATATCGAAGCTTTGACCGCGACGCTGGTTGAGGAAGCGGAAAAGCTGATTGCAGAGGTCGATGCAGCCGGCGGGATGACGGCTTACGTTGCGACCGGAGCGCCGAAGGCCGCGATTGAGCGCGCCGCAGCGGAAAAGCAGACCGGTATCGATAAAGGCGAAACCGTAATCGTCGGTGTGAACAAATATCGCAAAGACGAAGAAGACCCCATCGATACGCTCGACATCGACAATGCGAAGGTACGCAAAGGCCAGATTGCGCGGATTGAACAGGTGCGCACGAACCGAGATGAGGCCGCTTGTCAGGCCGCGCTTGCTGCGCTGACCGACGGATCATCGGGCGGCGGAAATGTGCTCGAACTCGCAGTGGAAGCGGCGCGTCACGATGCGACGCTGGGCGAAATTTCGATGGCTATGGAAACGGTCTTTGGCCGCCATGATGCAACGCCGAAACCAGTAACCGGTGTTTACAAAAGCGCTTACGAATTTGATCGCCGCTGGGAGCAGGTTACAGACGGCGTTGATGCAGTGCGGCGCCGTTTGGGCCGTAAACCGCGCATCATGGTCGCAAAAATGGGTCAGGACGGCCACGATCGCGGCGCGAATGTCATCGCCAGTGCGTTCTCGGACATGGGCTTTGAGGTCGTGTCAGGCCCGCTGTTTCAGACACCGCAGGAGACATGCGACAACGCGATTGAAGCCGATGTCGATGTGGTCGGGGCAAGCTCGCTTGCGGCAGGGCACAAAACTCTGATCCCTGAATTGATTCGCTTGCTGAAAGAGGCGGGTCGCAGCGATATCAAAGTGACGGCGGGCGGGGTGATCCCGCCGCAAGATTACGACTTCCTGCGCGAAGCAGGGGTGCAGGGCATCTATGGCCCCGGCTCCAACGTAGTCGAATGCGCCGCCGATATTCTCACACTGCTTGGGCACAATATGCCGCCGCTGGGTGAGGGGCTGGACGAGGCGGCGGAGTGAAGTGTCTTCTTGGTCTTGCTGCGGTATTCGGGATCATAGCATTTCCCGTTGAGGTGGCGGCCTGTTCAATGTCCGGCACTCCATTAGAGGCCAGGCAAGAAATTCGCGAAGACAGTTCTTTGCGCCGTCTCGAAGGCAATTTTTTCGTCGAAGGTGAGATCGAATGGCCTGCCTCTTATGGCGATCCGGCGATCATCAATGGGCGGATCGAAAGCAAATCGGGCAGGTCATATCCCGTACAATTGGAATATTTGGAGCTCTTGGTTCCGTGCGGACTTCAACCGACTCCCCCCAAGAACGCCAGCGGGACTTTCTGGATAACCCGTAAGAAACGTGACGGTCGATATAAAATGCAGCTTTGGGTGGGGGAATACCTTCCGGAGGCCACGCCGATCATTATCGGTGAGCAATACAACTTCGAAGCGTTGGGCGAACCGCGCGAGCTCAACGTCATCCTACCCAATGGCTACAGTGATGAGCCTGAAAAGCAGTGGCCGGTGGTCTACATGCTCGATGGCGGGATGCAGCAGGATTTGATGCTCGTGACCGGCCTTGAACGCTGGAACCGGCTTTGGGGCCGCAGCGAGCAGGCTATAATCGTCGGGATTGAGACCAAAGACCGGCAACGCGAATTGTTGCCGCCAACATCTGATCCTGCGGAGCAGAAACAGTATCCGACCGCAGGTGAGAGTGAGGCATTTCGCGACTGGATCGCGAGCAGTGTAAAACCTCTGATAGAACAAACATACCGCGCCAACGGCACCGATATTCTAGTTGGCGAAAGCGCGGCGGGCCACTTCGTGGTCGAGACATGGATAAACGCCGCTGAGCTGTTTGACGGTTACGCTGCCATTTCACCTAGCATGCAGTGGAGCAACCAATCCTTGGCGCGCCAAATCACTGGCCCGTTCGAAGGCAAGCCGCCGATCTACCTTTCGATTGCGGACGAGGGCGGGGCGACGGAAGAAGGCATTTTGGATCTAGCCGATGCTATGGAAGAGACGCAGAATGTGTGTTTCTCCGACCGGCGGGGCGATCTCGTCCATGCCAACAGCCTGCACGGACTGCTTCCCGAAGTATTGCAATATTTGCTCCCGACCGAAGCCGATTGGCTGAGCGAATACGGCCTCAAACTTCGCTGTGAACGGTTGGGGCAGTCGGCCGCACCATGAGCCTCGGGTTTTCCGTCGATGCGTTGCTGCCAAAAGCGCGAGGCGGGGGACAGCTTCGCATGGGGCTTGTCAGGCTTTCCGAGGAAGAATGGCTTCAGCCAGAGCCGGACGCGGCGGCGCGCGCTGCAGGTTTCGCCGATTGGCCTGAGGGGGTTCAGCTCACCGCAGAAGCCGCCGCTCCCGGGGAGGAACTTGCCGCAATGCTTGGTGTGAATGGAGCGCTCCCCGAAGCTGCTCTCTCGGCTCATGAGGATATGTGCCTTCTTACAAAGCGGGCAGACGAGAATGTGTACCGCCTGATCGGCGCGGCGGTTGCGTGGCCTTCTGATTGGCATCCTAAAGACAAAATTGGGCTGCCATTGCGCGCGCTTCATGCGCCGATCGCAGGCTATGAAGAGCATCTCGCGACCGGCGTTGATCGGTTTATGGACACCCTCAAGGCGGGCGCGATTTATGGCCGGTGCAACTGGTTTATCACGCCGACAGAGGCAAACCGTTGGCTGGCCGCAGGATCGCCGATGGAAGAATTCGCGCATGTTACGCCGGACAATGCCGGTGAGGCGCTGTTCGTGAGATCAGAGCGTCAGACCTTGCGGCGCCTGCCAGAAACGGGGTCTATCCTGTTCACGATTGGAATTTATGTTCAGCCTCTAGGAAAGCTTGGCCGCGATAATATTATGACGCTGAGTGATGCGGTTCAAACACTGATAGCGGGCGAGGGCGATCGCCGGGGCGCTCCACGTTATGCAAATGCGCTGCGCGATTTCGCACTGGGCAAATAAATAATTCGCACCAAAGCAAAGGGTTCGTATTGCTTTGGCGCGTTTTTACAAATTCTTGTACTTTACTAGAAGGCGAGCGGGCCTATTCTGTTACAAATAAGAGTCGCAATTGAAGGGTCGCATATTTCTCAGGGGGAAAATTATGCGTAAGACACTTATGATTGCAGCGGCATTCGCAATGCCGCTAACGGCGGCGCCAGTCATGGCCGATGGCCATTCCGAAGCGCCGGAACTTGCCAAGAAAGACTGGTACAATATCGTCTATTTTAAGTTTCAAGCCGGCAAGGCTGGCGAAGCCATGAAACTGATTGAAACCTTCCAGGCGGTGGATGCGACGCTTGGCCGCGAAGCGCCGACCGGCTTCCATATGAATTCCGGTGAATGGGATATGATGGTCGCTTTCAAAATGCATGACGGCATTCAGGAAATGGGGTGGGCGTCCAATCCGCGCGGCGATGAATGGAATGCGGAACTCGCACGTCAACTTGGCGGTGAGGATAAGGTGCGGGAGCATTGGGAAAAATACTTCTCGTTGGTCGTAAATACCAAGTCGGAGATTGCCCATATCGACACAGACTAGACCGATGATCGGGCACAGCCCGAAATAGTCTGGTTGATCGGGGCCTCCGAGAACGGCATAGGCATTGTGACGCCATTGCATCCTTTCGGAGGTCCCGTTTGTTTTCCAAGATCCTGATTGCCAATCGCGGTGAGATCGCCTGCCGTGTCATTACGACAGCGCGCAAAATGGGGATCGCCACTGTCGCGGTCTATTCCGATGCCGATGCCCGCGCACCGTTTGTCAAAATGGCAGACGAAGCCGTGCATATCGGCCCAGCGGCGGCTGCAGAAAGCTATCTGATCCCGGAAAAGATCATTGCCGCGTGCAAGGAAACCGGCGCAGAGGCGGTGCATCCAGGATATGGCTTCCTATCCGAGCGTGCGAGCTTTGTTGAAGCGCTTGCCGCAGAAAACATCGCCTTTATTGGCCCGCCGGCTGGCGCAATCGCCGCGATGGGTGACAAGATTGAATCAAAAAAGCTCGCCAAAGCTGCAGGCGTGAATGTCGTGCCGGGCTTTGTCGGTGAAATTCGCGATACCGATCACGCCGTCGAGATCTCTGCAGAGATCGGATATCCTGTGATGATGAAGGCCTCCGCTGGTGGCGGGGGCAAGGGCATGCGTCTTGCGTGGTCTGAAACGGACGTGCGCGAAGGGTTCGAAGCGACCAAGCGCGAAGGGCTCAATTCTTTCGGTGATGACCGCGTGTTTATCGAGAAGTTCATCGAGAACCCGCGCCACATCGAGATCCAAGTCCTCGGCGATAAGCACGGCAATGTGCTGTATTTGAACGAGCGGGAATGCTCGATCCAGCGCCGTCACCAAAAAGTAGTCGAAGAGGCGCCCTCTCCGTTCGTCACGCCCAAAATGCGCAAAGCGATGGGCGAGCAATCGGTGGCCTTGTCCAAGGCAGTGGATTATCATTCGGCAGGCACGGTCGAGCTGATCGTGAGCGGGGCCGATCCGACAGGCGAAAGTTTCTACTTCCTGGAAATGAATACCCGCCTTCAGGTGGAGCATCCCGTGACTGAGGCTATCACCGGCATTGATCTGGTCGAGCAGATGATCCGCGTTGCTGCGGGTGAAAAGCTGGCGATGACGCAGGATGACATCGGGATCGATGGGTGGTCGATTGAAAACCGCGTCTATGCCGAAGATCCTTATCGCGGGTTCCTGCCATCGACCGGGCGGCTGGTTGAATACTCACCGCCTATCGAAGGGTGGGTGGATGACGGTGAAGTGCAGGGCAAGGCGCGTCGCGGCGTCGCTCATGGCGCAGGCGGCATCCGCATCGATGACGGCGTTTTCGAAGGCGGCGAGGTCAGTATGTTCTACGACCCGATGATCGCGAAATTGATCACTTGGGCTCCGACGCGCGAAGAAGCTGCCGACCTCCAGATCGAAGCGCTCGACAGTTTCCGCATCAAAGGGCTTGGCCATAACGTCGATTTCCTAAGCGCGATTATGCAGCATGACAGGTTTCGCTCGGGCGAGCTGACCACTGGCTTTATCGCAGAGGAATATCCGGACGGTTTTGAAGGCGCGCCTGTCACAGACGAATTCCGCCGCATGCTTGCGGCAATTTGCGCAGGCAATGAGTTTACGTGGCAGGCCCGCGCTCAGCGTATTTCGGGCCAGCTTGATGGCTTGCAAGACGTAACCAGCGAATGGCTCGTAAAGATCGGCGATACCCGGCACGAGGTTGTACTGGGTGAAGGCCATGCGGTGGTCGATGGCGAGCGTGTGGATGGCAATTGCACATGGCTGCCCGGTATGAACGAAGCGGTCGCGACTACTTCGCCCGATGGGGAAGGCGGCGAGCGTTATGGTTTGATCGTAGAGCGCGACGGAAATCACTGGGTGATCACAACTCGCGGCGCATCGCACCGTGCATTGGTGCTGCCTCAACGGCTCGCGCATCTTGAAAGCATGATGATCGAGAAGGAGCCGCCTGATCTTTCAAAAATGCTGATCTGCCCGATGCCGGGTATGCTGGTGAAACTGCATGTCGGCGAAGGAGAGGAGGTTCAGCCTGGTCAGCCACTGGTGACCGTCGAAGCTATGAAGATGGAGAACATCCTGCGCGCAGAAAAACAGGCAACGATCTCCAAAATCAACGCAGCGGAAGGCGAAAGCCTGGCCGTCGATGCGGTGATTCTCGAACTCGAATAGCTTCAAGTGGCGAATCATAAACGGTTAGCGCGGCGAAACTTTCGCAATTGCGTGCTGCTGTGAAGTTTCCAAGTTTTTGTACGCAAACGCCAAACTGTGCGCGTTTCGGTGATTTTACACAGTAAGACTCGCCAATCTGCCCTGCATTCGAGAGAATTTGCCCACCGAATCGCTGTCATTGGGGGCAGCATTGATCTTGGAGGGATTGGGATCGTGGCTAAGAAAGGTACTGGCTACTTCGATCGCAAGGGCCAATTTTTTAAGACTGCTCGCGAAGCAACAGAAAGCGATATCGCAGCTTTGTTCGGACAAATCGGCGAAGGTGAAAGCCTGGCGCCCGGTATCGCGCACATGCTGCTAGAGCGGCGCACGGATGTCGAGCGCCTCTTTGCCGAGCATGATGAAATGGTCGCTGAAGAGGCTGCCAGCAGCGCTTCGCTTAGCGATATCGGATCGAAAGTTTCGAAACTCCCCAGCCGGCCTGCCGGCTGAGAATTACTTGTCGATCATCGCCACCGCGCGGATCCAACCGGCGCTTGCGCGTTCGATTTTCACTGGAAAACAGCTGAATATGAAGCCATGCGCAGGCAAGGCCTCAAGATTGGTCAGCTTCTCAATCTGATAATACGGACGGATACGTCCCGCTTTGTGGCCTTCCCAGATAATCGCAGGATCGCGTGTCTCCGCCCATTTTCTGGCCGTGTGACTGAACGGCGCGTCCCAGCTCCACGCATCCGTGCCGACGACTTCGACACCGTGCTCGGTCAACCAAAGCGTCGCTTCCGCGCCCAATCCGACACCCTGATCGGTGAAGTTTTCAGTGCCATAGATCGCGCCCGATTGGATCAGGACAATGTCGAGTGGCTGAAGTTCGTATCCGATGGCCGCAAACGCCGCTTCAAGCTGCGCGGCTGTGACAACATGGCCATGCGGCAGGTGTGAGAAATCCAGCTTAACGCCGGGGCGGAAGAACCGATCGAGTGGTGCCTCGTCGATGCTGGGCGCAGGGGTTGCTCCGTCATCGGTGGTCGAATGATAGTGCCACGGCGCGTCCATATGGGTGCCATTGTGGGTCGATAGCTCCAGCATCTCGACGGCCCAGCCTTCGCCATCCGGCAAGTCGTCCTTTTCCAGCCCGGGAAAGAACATTGCGATCTGCTCCCACGTATTCTCATGGGTCATATACTGGATTCTGGGGCGCATCACCTCGGGATCGGAAATCACATCATTGGTGATCGGGATCGAGAGATCGACAAAGCGGGTCATTGCGCGGCCATCTGCTCGTCAAGAAATGCCGCGATATCGGCCAGTTCAACATCGCGGGCGAGATAGGCCTCGCCGATCTGTTTGAGCAGAAGGAAAGGCAGGGTGCCGCCCTCCATTTTCTTGTCATGCCGCATATGATCGGCAAGGTTTGAACCGCTGCAATCCATGCCAAGCTTTGCAATATCCGCTGGCAATCCGGCATCGCTGATGGCCTTGGCTGCGCGATCCGCGTCGACTTTTGGCAATTCGCCGCGCCGCGCAGAATATTGCGCGGCAAGGACCATCCCCGTTGCCACAGCTTCACCATGGAGCAGCCGGACAGAAAAGCCTGTTTCTGCTTCCAGCGCATGGCCGAATGTATGGCCTAGATTCAGTAAGGCGCGAACGCCCGTCGTCTCGCGCTCATCCTCTGCAACGATCCGAGCTTTTGCCCGAATGCTAGTTGCGATTGCGTGGGTAAGCGCCTCTGGCTCACGGGCGAGGACAGCTGTCCCATATTCTTCGAGCCAGTCGAAAAATTCCGCATCGCCGAGCAACCCGTATTTGATCACTTCGGCATAGCCCGCGCGCATCTCGCGATCGGGCAAGCTGTCCAGTACAAGCGGGTCGATCAGCACGGAGGCGGGCTGATGAAATGCTCCGATCAGGTTCTTACCAGCACGTGTGTTGATCGCGGTCTTCCCGCCAACAGAGCTATCAACCTGCGCGAGCAGGCTCGTCGGAATTTGCACAAATTCACAGCCACGTTTCAGCACAGCGCAGGCAAATCCCGTAAGGTCCCCGACAACGCCTCCGCCCAGTGCGAAGACATGATCCGAGCGTGTGATGCCAAGCGCAAGCAGCCAATCGGTCAGTTTCTCAAGCACGCTCCAGCTTTTGGCGGCTTCACCCGGTTCAACCACAAACCAGTCCGCTGCGAGGCCTTCTGCCAAGAGGCTTTGTTCAATCGATTCCTGAAAAATGCGGTGTGTGTTGGTGTCAGCGACAAAGGGAATTTTGCGCCCGTCGGATTTCTCACTGGTGCGATAGCTGGCGAAATATGGCTTTGCATGATCCGCAAAATTTTCGAGCACGCATCCGCGCTCAATCGTCACATTGTAACTGCGTCCGGCCAGAGAGACTGGGATCACATCCATTGGTCAATCGCCTCTATTATAGCTTTCGCAGTGTCACTGTGCGGGCTGTCTACACTTAGGACGCGAACCTGCGCCTGAGAATAAAACTCGCGGCGTTCGTTTAGCAATTTGCCAAGGATTTCGCGCGGGTTGCCGTTGCGCAGAAGCGGGCGATGGTTGCGCCGCGATGTCCGCTCCACCAGCGTGTCGAGGTCACAATCAATCCATACGGCAATGGCTTGATCAAGGATAAGAGCGCGCGTTTCTGCATCGACAAAGGCGCCGCCGCCGGTTGCGATCACGCCGCTATTCTCCTCCATCAGCCGTGCGATCACACGCCGCTCTCCATCGCGGAAATACGCCTCGCCAAACTCTTCGAAAATTTCGGAGACTTTGCGCTGCGCCGCCTCTTCGATTGCATCGTCAGCATCGACAAAACCGCGCCCCAGCAATCCGGCGAGCCTCCGCCCGACGGTCGATTTACCCGCGCCCATCAGGCCAACAAGCACAACCGGACGATCAATCCGGGCGGCGATCTGGCCAATATCCTTGCCGTTTAAAGAGGTCGATGCAGTCATTGCGGCATGGCCTATAGATGGGGTAGAGCGCGCGCAATATGGGAAACAGGACGCATATGCCTCTTGCACAGAAGAAACCCATGAAATCGGGTGGCCGCCAGCGGATTTGGCTGCTTGCTGCCGCAATTGTGGTTGGCATATTGGTGCTGGCCTATATTGATGGCGGTGAAGAGCCGATCCGGCCTATGGTTCAAACGGTGACATTGCCGGGCGAACCTGGCACCGCGGCGACAGGGAGCGAGTGATGCAGCGGAATACATGGCTGGCAAGCGCAGCAGTGCTGGGCATCATCGGTGCTACCGGCGGCATGCTTGCTGGGGGTTTTGCGAACGCACAAGACGCACCGGAATCGCTCTTGCCACCGGGCTTTGACGATCCTGCGCCCGCGCCGACGCCAACTGCCGCCCCAGCAGCTTTGCCGACAGCGGCGCCTGCCACGGCCCCGACGGGCGCGCCGCCTGCCAATCCAGGTGTGCCGACGGCGCCTGTACCGGGCGTTCTGCCGCCTGTGCCAACTTTGTCGGGCGAAGACCTGCAGGGACTGCCTACGCTGGAGGAGCTTGAAGAGCTTACCCCGGATGAACTGGATGACCGGCTTGGCCTGAAACCCAAATTCGATATTCCGCCCGCTGCGCGCCGTTCGCTTGCGCAAGTGGGTGTGCTTTCGCCGGAAGAAGGTGGCTTGCCGACAGGCTCACTGGGTAAGCAACCGGAAAACCTCGTGCGGGCTGTATTGGCGGGCACCCAAAAACCGATGGTTTCGCGCTGGGGTCACATTCTGGTGCGCCGTGCCTTGGCAAGCCGTTTGGCTGCGCCTGAAGGCATGAGTCCTGTTGAATTTGCAGCACTGCGCGCCGGCGTCCTCAACCGGATGGGCGAATTTACGGTTGCACGGGCAATCGTTCAGGATGTCGATACGGGCAACTGGAGCAAAGCGCTCACCAGTCAGGCTTTGACTGCATATGTCGGCGCGAATGATATCAGCGGTGCGTGTCCGGCGGTGCGTCTTCAAGGGTCAGAACGCGACGATCCGCAATGGGTGATGATGCAGGCTATCTGTAATGCCTATGCGGGCGAGGGCGCTCTTGCCGCATCACAGTTGGATCGCGGAATTGAAAACGGGATTGCACCGGAAATCGATCTGCTTTTGGCTCAGCGTTATGCGGGCGCTGCGGGACGCGGTCGGCGCGCGGTGGAAATCGAGTGGGACAGTGTGGAAGACATCAATCCGTGGCGATTTGCCCTTGCCAACGCGGTGGGTGAGACGGTGCCGCAGGCGCTGTTGAACGATGTGATGGATGGCCCCTATGCTGCGTATTATGCGCAGTCGGCCTCCACTGCTCCGATGTTGTCACTGGCCAGCCGGGAGCCATGGGTTCAACAGGCAGCAAGCGGCGGCATTTTCTCCGCGCGCGCGATGGTCGATTTCTACAGTCAGGTTTACGCCGACAATGCGATTGGCGGGGATGCAGGCGATAAAGCGGCTGCTTTGCGGCAGGCTTATGTAGGTGCGAATGCGCAAGAGCGGATCAATTCTATGCAGCAGATTTGGGGTGAAGGCGGCGATTATGCTGGCTTCGTCACCACAGCCTTCGCCGCAGCGCGCATCGCGCCTTCGGAAGACTTTGCAGGCTATTCGGGTGATTTGATCACGTCGATGCTTTCCGCCGGGCTTGACCGGGATGCCGCCGCATGGCGCGGTATGATCGCGGAGGGCAGTCTGGGCTGGGCATTGATCGCGGTGGGTACAGCCGGCGATAGCAGAGCGAGCGCAGACGCGCTTGAAACCTTCACTGGCAATGATGACAGCACGGATCAGCGCGCCTCTGGATTCCTGGTTGCGGGACTGGCCGGTCTTGATCGCCTGAGCGCAGCCGATCTTGAGGCGATGCAAGGCGAGCTTGATATCGATTTGAGCCGCGCAACGCGCTGGACGCAGATGATTGGTAAAGCCGCCGATGCCGATAACCGCACTCTTGTGACGTTGCTTGCGGGGCTGGGGATGCAAGGGACAGATTGGTCGCAAATGACCCCGCTGCACCTCTATCACATCACCTCTGCGCTTCGCCGCGTTGGGTTGGAGGCGGAAGCACGGATGATTGCAGCAGAAGCGGTCGCGCGGGCCTGACGCAAACGTGTCGGCAGCTGTCCAAGCCTTCCTTGAGATGCTCGCGGCAGAGCGCGGCGCAGCGCCGAACACGCTTTCTGCCTATTCCCGCGATCTGGCAGGCGCAGAGGAATGCGTTGGCGATTTGGCCAGCGCCTCGCGCGCAAAAGTTGGCACATTGGCCGGGGAATGGAGCTCGCTTGCTCCGTCAACAGTCGCGCGTAAATCATCGGCATTGCGGCAGTTTTTCGGCTTTGCTGTTGATGAGGGATGGCGCGATGACGATCCTTCGGGCGCGTTGCCCAATCCGCGCAGCAGTCGTCCGCTTCCTAAAGTGCTCTCTCACGATCAGGTCGAGGCGTTGATGTCCCGTGCGGAAATGGAAGCGGAAAGCGGAAAGCTGACTAGCGTCCGTCAGCTTGCATTGCTGGAAATGCTGTACGGATCAGGATTGCGTGCGACAGAGCTTGTCTCACTCCCGCTAAGCGCCGTTCCGCGCGATGCTCCGCTGATTACGGTAACGGGCAAGGGCGGGGTCGCCCGCATGGTGCCTGTTAGTGAAAGAGCGCGGGAAGCGTTGCAGGAATGGTTGAAAATCCGTCCGCAAGACCCGGCTTCGCGTTTCCTGTTTCCCTCGCGCGGGGGAAAGCATCTTAGCCGCGTGCGGCTTTACCAGATGCTCAAAGAACTCGCCGCTCGCGCTGACCTTGATCCCACTGGCATCAGCCCGCACGTTTTGCGCCACGCTTTTGCAACACATTTGCTCGAAGGCGGGGCGGACTTGCGGGTTTTGCAAACGCTGCTGGGCCATGCCGATATCGCCACGACGCAGATATACACGCATGTCGATGCTGCGCGTCTAGTTGACCTTGTGAATGCGCGCCATCCACTGGCGAGCCGTTAATCACGCAACATTCAAACACCATTCCCCTTGCTACGCGCGCACTATGAGATTAGCGGAATAGCCATGACTTCTTATCTCGATTTCGAGAAACCCGTCGCTCAACTCGAAGAGCGCATCGCCGAACTGCGTAGCGCCAGCGAGAGTGATGAGGTTGATATTTCCAGTGAGATCGCGCGGCTCGAAACTAAGAGCGCCGATCTTCTTGCCAGCACCTATGCCTCGCTAACGCCGTGGCAGAAAACGCAGGTTGCCCGCCATCCGGAGCGTCCGCATTTCCGCGATTATGTAGAGCATGCGTTCGAGGAATTTCTGCCGCTGGGCGGAGACCGGTATTTCGGTGATGACCTCGCGATTATGGGCGGCTTTGCAAAGCTGAATGGTCGGCGCGTGATGTTGATTGGCCATGAAAAAGGCAACGACACTCAAAGCCGGATCAAGCACAATTTTGGGATGGGTAAGCCAGAGGGATATCGCAAAGCGATCCGCCTGATGGAAATGGCGGGGCGTTTCGGCCTTCCAGTGGTGACTTTGGTCGATACGTCTGGTGCGTTCCCTGGTATCGAAGCCGAGGAGCGCGGTCAGGCGGAGGCGATTGCCCGCTCGACAGAGGCATGCCTCGCGCTGCCGGTGCCGATGGTTTCTGTCATCGTCGGTGAAGGTGGATCGGGCGGTGCGGTGGCGTTGGCCAGCGCAGAACGCGTCCTGATGCTCGAACATTCGATCTATTCGGTGATTTCGCCCGAAGGCTGCGCCTCGATTCTTTGGCGCACATCGGAAAAAGCGTCGGAGGCCGCACAGGCCATGAAGGTGACGGCGCAGCATCTCAAGCGGCTGAAAGTGATCGACCGGATTGTTAAAGAACCCTCCGGCGGTGCGCACCGCGATCCGACGGCGATGGCAGCCAATCTTGGCAAAGCTCTGAGCGAGGAAATCGACGCGCTTGCTGACTTGCCGAGTGAAACATTGATCCGCTCACGCGAGGAACGGTTTCTCCAACTCGGCGGCTAACACGCTGCCAAATTTTACAGTTTGTCATTTGGGTCAAAGGGTTGCCGATAGGCTTCGCTTGCCCGATAGTCATAGCATAAACACGGCGGGATAGGCGCGGGGTGGAACGCGGCGCCTGCTTGCAAGGAGAGAGCAAATGCCGAAATTATCACGCAAATTCCTGATCGCGGGCACCGCTCCGCTGGCTCTGGCGCTTAGCGGATGTATGGGGGGAGGCGGAGCAGTTCCGTCGGCATCAACACCGATTACGCAGCAAGAGGCGCAGCAAGGCGCGAAATATCACCCGCAGTTCTTGCAGGAATTCGGCGGCGCGATGACTGGGCCTCAGGCGGCCTATGTCGAGCAGATTGGTAAGAATATCGCGGTGCAATCGGGCCTCGGCAATGCGCGCGATAGCTTCACGGTAAGCTTGCTCAACAGCCCGGTGAACAACGCTTTCGCGATTCCCGGCGGCTATATCTATTCCACACGTCAGCTCGTTTCGTTGATGAATAACGAAGCCGAGCTTGCAGGCGTCTTGGGACATGAAGTCGGTCACGTCGCCGCGCGCCATTCCCAGCGCCGGCAACAGGCCGCGCAGCGCAATTCGCTGCTTGGCGGTCTTGGAGCGATTTTGTCGGGTGTTGTGCTTGGTGATTCCGGTATCGGTCAAACCCTCTCACGCGGATTTTTGCAGGGATCACAGCTGCTTACACTGCGGTTCTCGCGCAAACAGGAATTGGAGGCTGATGATCTCGGGATCCTTTATCTCCAACGTGCGGGCTACGATCCGAAGGCCATGAGCACAGTTTTGGCAAGCCTTGCTGCGCAAAATTCGCTCGACGCACGGCTTCAGGGACGGGGTAATGCGACCGCACCGGAATGGGCGTCAACACACCCTGATCCGGCAAGCCGTGTCCGCACCGCTCTTGCGAAAACAGAAGGTCTCGCCAGCGGTGTGACCAATCGTGACACGTTCCTCTCCCGAATTGACGGAATGGTTTACGGCGATGATCCAAAGCAAGGGGTGATCGAAGGCAGTCAGTTCATTCATCCCGAATTGATGCTGTCATTCACCGCGCCGCAGGGTTTTTACATGGTCAATAGCACCAGGGCGGTGAGCGTGAACGGCCAAAGCGGAAAGGGACAGCTGACGGTTGCGCCGTACAACGGCGATCTCGACAGCTATATTCGTCAGCAATTCTCGAAATTGGGCGGCGAAAAGAACAATCTTGCGCCGTCCAACATTCAGAGAACCACTGTTAACGGGATTCGCGCGGCCTATGGCACCGCGCGGGTTAACAATGGCAGCAGTCAGGTTGATGTGGTGGTCTTTGCCTATGAGTTTTCGAACAATCAGGCTTATCATTTCCAAACAATTACGCCTGCCGGACGGTCAAATCCGTTTACATCGATGTTCCAATCAATGCGGCGCATCTCTCAGCGGGAAGCCAGCGCTGTGATTCCGCGGCGAGTCGATGTGGTAACGGTGCAGCGCGGTGACACCGTCAGCTCGCTCGCGCGCCGGATGGCATATGATTCGGGGCAGGTTGATCGCTTCCGCGTGCTCAACGCGATGGGATCCAGCGACACTTTGCGCGCAGGCCAGAAAGTTAAACTGGTCGTTCGCGGGCGCTGATCCGATAATCTTTCGAGAGTTTTGCGCGCGGCAAATTTACTGCGCGCAAAAGAAAAGCGGCGGGGAAATCCCCGCCGCTTCCTTTTTCCGTAAGTCGTTAGACTTAGGCAGCCATTTCGGTCTGAACTTCCGAGAAAGTATCCGAAAGAGTCGAACCGAGGCTCTGCATTGCAGTGATTGCAGCAACAGCGATCAGAGCAGCGATAAGGCCGTACTCAATTGCAGTTGCGCCTTGTTCGTCACGTGCGAGTTTGTTGAAAAATGTCATTAGTAGTCTCCTGGTTTGGTCTTAATTACCCGTTGTTCAAATCACATTTGCGATCCGGACAATTGAGGTTTTAGGCAGTAGCTCTTGAAAAATTCCTAACTCGGAGCCTTTCGAAAAGCTTAATTTGGTCAACTGCTTGCCTCCTCAGCTGCCGTCTGAACTTCGCTCCACATATCAGTGGTCTCTTGGGCTACACCCTGGAGAGCGCTAATCATGGCGATGACGATCAGACTTACAATCAGGCCGTACTCAACGGCAGTCGCGCCCGATTGATCGGATGCAATACCTTTGAAAAATGTCGCTAACTTCATGCTTCACCTTGCCATACGTCCCTGACGAGAACCGATATCGTGGCAAGGACTTAAGAAAAGGTTGATGCGAGGCTCCAAAATGGAAAGAATCCCGACATGACAACAGTGTGGCTTCCCGTAGTTGCTGCCGCTCTTCAGAGGGCCGATGGCCTGTGGCTGATGCATCGCAGACCAAAGGGAAAGCATCATGCCGGCCTTTGGGAATTCCCCGGTGGCAAGGTGGAACCATCGGAAATTCCAATAGAATCTTTGGTTCGCGAATTGCATGAAGAGCTTGGCATTATTGTCAGCCCTGAGAATTGTCTTCCCGCAGGCTTCGCGCAAAACGCCTCGAGCGAAGCCGGGATTCCAATTGTCATCCTTCTTTACAAAATCGAAGAATGGGAAGGGGAACCGGACGCATTGGAAGGCGGCGCAGTGGATTGGTTTACCCCGGAAGCCATCGCACAACTTGAAAAACCACCGCTGGATCGCGCTCTTGCCGCGAACCTTTTCGGATAGCGCGCAATAATCATGAATTTGCGCGCAATGAGAGGTTGCCAAGCGGTTCAACCCCCCGTATGTGCCCACTTCTCGCGCGCCAGTAGCTCAGCTGGATAGAGTACCTGACTACGAATCAGGCGGCCGGAGGTTCGAATCCTTCCTGGCGCGCCAAAAAAGCCCATCCCCACCGGGGGTGGGCTTTTTTGTTGGGGTTTGCAGTCAGTAGCTCTGGGTTGCGGAATTCATCTGTATTTCAGGCGGTCGAGCAAGTGTCTCAGCGCAAAATTTCGGAACAACATCGCAAGTTGGCCATTGATTTTCAAAGATATCAGGAGCCAATTATGAACGACCAATCCACAGTTTTGAACCGATTGAAGAGCGACCATGCCCGTCAACGCGACCTGCTTGACCAGATTGCACAGACGCAAGCCGATACAGACGAGCGCCGCGACCTTTTCACCGAACTGACCAAAGAATTGAAGAGCCACGCGTCGGCAGAAGAGCAGGCCGTTTATTCCGAAATGCTCGCTGATCCCGAAGTCAGTGATGAAACGCGGCACTCGGTTGCAGAGCATCACGAAATTGACGAGATGCTTAATGATCTAGCCGCGACAGATATGTCATCCCCGGGTTGGCTGCAAAAGTTTAAGCAGCTCGATGATCGCTACCGGCACCATATCAACGAAGAGGAAGACGATCATTTTCCCGATTTTGCCGAGCAGATTGACGCGGACATGGATAAGAAGATGACCGACGTCTTTGATGAGCGGAAGCAAGCTGAAAAGGCTGAAGCCGAAGTCACTCCGGTAAAGGCGGACGACGCCAAGGAATAGAGTGATTGACTCTCTCGGACCCTCGTTAACAAGGGCGCCTCCCACATAGCATGGGAGGCGCCCTTGTCGTTTTATTGCGGCAGTCCGAGCCATTGTCAGATGCAAAAAACGCAGGGAACCCTTTGTAGATGGAAGGATTTTTACCATTGGGATCATGTTGAAGACTGAGAAGGCCACGCACCGGGCCTGCCTTTTTGCGTAGAAAGACGTTAGCCATGAACTACATGAACGTGCATGATCACGATGAATTTGATCCGGAGAATCCTTTGAGCAAGCCTGATGTTCCTGAAGACGTACAAGATGCGGTGCGCACCTTAATCAAATGGGCTGGGGACGATCCCACTCGTGAGGGGCTGATCGATACGCCAAAGCGTGTTGGCCGAGCGTGGCTGGAATATTGCGCCGGTAATCAAGAAGATCCAGCGGTCCACCTGTCGCGCATCTTTGAAGAAGTTGGTGGCTATGACGAAATTGTTCTGCTGAAAGATATCCCGTTCCATTCGCATTGCGAGCATCATATGGCGCCAATCAAAGGCAAAGCGCATATCGCGTATCTGCCCGACAAAAAGATCACCGGCATTTCTAAACTTGCACGCGTGCTGCACGGCTTTGCGAACCGCCTTCAGGTTCAAGAGCGTCTGACAGCCGAGGTCGCAGAATGCATTTGGAACAATCTGGAGCCGCGCGGCGTCGCCGTAGTGATTCAGGCGGAGCACGGCTGTATGACGGGCCGCGGCGTTAAAGTGCATGAGGTGGAAATGCTCACCAGCCGCATGATGGGTTGTTTCCTAGAAGATCACCGCAGCCGCAAGGAAGTGATGAGCCTGATGGGGTTCTGATTCATTTTATCACGGCAATAAAAAGGGCGCCTCAATCGAGGCGCCCTTTTTGTATCTGCTGTATGGTGAGCTTTAGAGCTGTCCCAGCATGTGCTCCGCGCTGGAGACTTTGAAGTCGCCTGGCTCTTCGACGTTCAGTTGTTCGACAACGCCGTCATTGATCACCATTGAGAAACGCTGGCCGCGTTTGCCCATGCCGAAACCGCTGCCGTCCATTGTAAGGCCAACGGCCTCTGCAAAGTCGGCATTGCCATCGGCCAGCATTGTGATGTCATCACTGCCTGCGGCGTTGTTCCATGCGCCCATAACGAATGCGTCATTGACGGCAGTGCCGACAATCTCATCAACGCCTTTGGCTTTCAGGTCTTCTGCCTTCTCGACAAATCCGGGAAGGTGTTTTGCCGAGCATGTTGGCGTGAAAGCGCCGGGCACAGAAAAGAGCGCCACTTTCTTACCTGCGAAATACTCGCTTGCCTGAACCTGCTGCGGACCTTCGGCTGTGGCTTTCACCAGTGTCGCCTCGGGAAGTTTGTCGCCTACCGAAATTGTCATGTTGGTATTTCCTTTCGTGTGCGGGATGCTGTGCGACACGATATAGGGCATGTCATCCATTCAGCAACAATTACACATATAAAGATAACTTTATATTTGATTGTCTGCGGTGCAGTCGCTAGGTGCGCGGTAACGCAAATTACCCCCCTATGGAGACGACAATGGCGACTGCCGCTCACACGCACGAATATATCATCAAAGACATCGCTCTCGCACAATTTGGTCGTGACGAGATCCACATTGCCGAGACTGAAATGCCCGGCCTGATGGCTTTGCGCGAAGAGTATGCAGCATCGCAGCCTCTTAAAGGCGCGCGCATCACTGGCTCGCTGCACATGACAATCCAAACCGCGGTTCTGATCGAGACACTGACCGCTCTCGGTGCGGAAGTGCGCTGGGCAACCTGCAACATCTTCTCGACACAGGATCACGCCGCTGCCGCGATCGCGGATCAGGGCATCCCCGTATTCGCAATCAAAGGCGAAACGCTGGCGGATTACTGGAACTATGTCGGACGCATTTTCGACTGGTCGACCGATTCCGATCCTGACCTGACCACCAACATCATCCTAGATGATGGCGGCGATGCGACGATGTTTGCGCTTTGGGGCGCGCGCATTGAAGCTGGCGAAGAAATGCCTGCTCCGCAGAACGCCGAAGAGATTGAGATGCAAAAAGCTCTCAAAGCCTATGTCGCTGAAAAGCCGGGCTACCTCACGAAAACCGTGAAGAACATCAAAGGCGTTTCGGAAGAAACCACCACAGGCGTTATGCGCCTTTACCAAATCGCCAAGCAGGGCAAGCTGCCTTTCCCGGCGATCAACGTGAACGACAGTGTTACCAAGTCGAAGTTCGACAACCTCTATGGATGTAAAGAATCGCTGGTCGACGCGATCCGCCGCGCAACCGACGTGATGCTGGCCGGTAAAGTTGCCTGCGTCGCTGGTTACGGTGATGTCGGCAAAGGCTCTGCTGCGTCACTTCGCGACGGCGGCGCCCGCGTAATGGTCACCGAAATCGATCCGATCTGCGCATTGCAGGCGGCCATGGACGGCTTTGAAGTCGTATCGATGGACGAAGCGACCGAGCGCGCTGATATCTTTGTAACCGCGACCGGCAACGAAGACGTCATCACTGGCGAGCACATGAAGAACATGAAAAACATGGCGATCGTGTGCAACATTGGTCACTTCGACAGCGAGATCCAGATCTCGGCGCTCGACAATTACGACTGGAAAGAGATCAAAGAAGGCACCGACATGGTCACCTTCCCGGATGGCAATTCTCTGCTGATCCTTGCCAAAGGCCGCCTCGTGAACCTCGGCTGCGCCACCGGCCACCCGAGCTTTGTGATGTCAGCCAGCTTCACCAACCAGACGCTGGCTCAGATTGAATTGTTCACCAAGTCAGAAGAATACGGCAACGACGTTTACGTTCTGCCTAAGCATCTCGACGAGAAAGTGGCTGCGCTGCACCTCGAAAAGCTTGGCGTTCAGCTGACCGAATTGAGCCAGAAACAGGCCGATTACATCGGTGTGCCTGCAGCTGGCCCGTTCAAGCCGGATCACTACCGCTACTAAACCAGACAAGCCGGGCAAAACTCGGTTTATCGACGATACAGGGAAGCCCCGCGCAAATCATCGAATTTGCGGGGGCTTTTCCGTATACGGGCAGTTGCATCCACGCCCGTGGCGGCATAGCTGCATTGTATGGAATTTTCGCCGCTCGCTCTTGCTATCATAGGACTGGTGCTGGCCGCCTGGACGGTGGCTGCGGCAGTGCTGATGATCCGCGCGAGCGCAAAGACGCGCCGCACCAAGGCTTTGCAAACCTCGCTTAAGCGGATGCAGCGCATGCTTGATCTGGCACCGGCGATCCCGATGCTGGTGCGGGTTGATGGCCGGATCGAAGCGCCAGAGCGGCTCGCACGCTGGCTCGGCCTGGATACGATGCCCAATTACCTGAGCGAGCTGGCGGCAGAAGATGACGCAGCAGGGCAGCAAGGATTGTCTGACGCTCAGGTAAAGACTTTGTCTGAAAACGTGCGCCTGACGCAGAAAAGTGCCGCCCCCTTTCAACTCGCGATGACGCCTCCGGGCTCTGGGCGCAGCCTCGCGTTGCAAGGGGCGCTTGCCGATCCGCAGGTTTCACCGGGCGGCGCGGCGCTCGTTTGGGTTTTCGATTTTTCCGAGAGCGAGGACGAGCTGTCGCGGCTGCGCCATGCGGCATCACAGGCAGAGGGTGATTTTGCCGCGCTCGTCGGCTTGATCGAGGCAGCGCCTGTACCGATGTGGTTCCGCGGACGCGATATGCGCTTGCAACTGGTCAATCAGGCATACGTCGATGCGGTCGATGCACAAGATGCTGCATCTGTCATTGAGAGCCAGATCGAGCTGCTGGAAGACGAAGACGGTAAAAGCCCGGCTCAGCAAGCGCGCGGCGTGTACGAGGCGCTTGAGGAAAAAGAGCGGATCACTGCGGCAACGCTGCATGGCGAGCGGCGCACGTTGCGGGTCAGCAATCAGCCGCTCGGAAAAGAGGGTGTCACCGGATACGCCATCGACATCGAAGAGCAACAGCAGGTCCGCCGAGAGTTTCGTGCATTTCGAGAGGCTCAGCGGCAGCTCCTTGATCAGCTTTCCGTAGGCGTGGCGCAGTTCAGCGATGCCGAAGAGCTGACCTTTGCCAACCAGCCATTCCGCCGTCTGTTTGAATTGCCCGATGGCGCGGTGCGGGAAAACACCCCGTTCGAACGTTTCCTTGCCGATGCGCGCGAAAAAGGGCTGACGCCGGAAGTGCGTGACTTCCCCGAATGGCGGCGCGAACACACGGCATGGTTCGATTCTCCCGACATGCAGGAAGAGGCATGGCCGTTGGCGGGCGGGGTGCATTTGCGCATCGTCGCGCAGCCAATGCCCGATGGCGGCATCATGCTGATCGCGGAAGACCAGACGGAAAGCCTCGCATTGTCCGCAACCCGCGATACGCTGCTGAGAACGCGGACGGCCACGCTCGACAGCTTGTTTGAAGCGCTTGCGATCTTTGCTCCTGATGGATCGATGCAGCTTTGGAATCGCAGTTTTGCCGGAACTTGGGGTCTTTCGAGCGAATTTCTCGACACCCATCCAAGCGCAGATGCGTTGCTGGAGGCGATTGGCAAAAACCTGAGCAGACCCGCGCAAACCAAGCAAATTGGCGCGGTGGTGCGTGCGGCGACGCTTGATCGCAAAGAGAAAGAGGGGCGGGTGCAGCTCGCCGATGGCCGCAGCTTACGCTTTGCCGGTGTGCCTCTGCCAGATGGCAACGGCCTACTGACTGTGCTCGACATTACCGATTCTCAAAAGGCCGAGCAGGCGCTGCGCGAACGTGCAGTTGCCTTGGAAGAGGCGGATGCTGTGAAAGCGCGTTTCCTCGCCAATATGTCTTACGAATTCCGTACGCCGCTCACAACGATTGGTGGCTATGCTGAGTTGCTGAAAAGCGGTGCGGCGGGCGAGATGGACGAAGGCGCAGGCGAATTTGTCGATTCCATCCTGACCGCCGTCGCGCGTCTGACAGAGCAGGTCGAAAACGTCCTTGACCTGTCGCAAAGCGAAGCGGGTCTGTTGCCGATCCACAAAGAAGAAACCGACCTCCTCAAATTCCTCACCACGATGGTGCGGGAACGCGAAACTGCCATTGTTAAAGCCAAGCTGGGCTTGGATTTAAAAGGCAAACGCGGGCGCATGGTCGATATCGATCCGCGCCAGTTGGGCCGCGCGGTTGGCAATTTGCTCGACAATGCGATCAGCGGCACGGATGTCGACGGACACATCCTGATCGAGATTCTCAAGACTGATCCGGAAAGCGAATGGTCCACCAGCTTTGTCATAACCGATAACGGAGCGGGCATGAGCGCAGAGGAATTGGAGCTCGCGCTGGATGGCGGACGCTCTGCAGAGGAAGGCGACACCGGAACGCGCACCGGCCTAGGCATTCCGCTCGCACGGCAATTGATCGCGGCACATGGCGGATTGCTGGAGATATCCAGCGAGCAAGGCGTGGGCACAATAGCGCTGATCCACCTTCCGTGAGCGAGGCGGCGCGACACGAACTGCCAGATTTGGCAGCGATGGCGGCGTTCGGCGCGCGCCTTGCCGAAAGGCTAAAGGTTGGTGATGTGATTGCGCTTGAGGGCGGGCTTGGAGCGGGCAAAACAACATTGGCGCGCGGCATCATCGCAGCGCTCGGCTATACCAGCGAAGTTCCATCCCCGACATTCACTATCATCGAGACCTATGATGCTCCGCCAGTGCGATTGCCCATCGTGCACGCCGATTTTTACCGGCTGAACGATCCGGCGGAGGTCGAGGAGATTGGCCTTGATGATTACCGGGAAGGCGCCGCGATGATTGCAGAATGGCCCGATCATGCGGGCGGATTTTCGCACGAGGCTGCGTGCCTCTCGATATTGTTGGAAACCGCAAAAACGGGGCGAATTGCGATTGCCCGTGGCGGCGGTGATTGGCTAGGACGGATGCCATGAGCGAACTTCCCGACGGGCTGCACAATTTCCTTAGAGGCGCTGGCTGGGAAGGGGCGGAGATTGATCCGATCCCGGGTGATGCCTCGTTCCGCCGCTATTTCCGATTGCGCGGTGCCGATGGGGCCCGGGCGATGTTGATGCATGCTCCGCCGCCGCATGAAGATCCCGTGCCGTTTCTGAAAGTCGCTGAATGGCTTACAGCGCAGGGCCTGCGCGCGCCTGTGATCCACGCCGCGAATGCGCCTCAGGGATGGGTCCTGACCGAGGATTTCGGTGATGACCGGATGCGTGACTGGCTTGATGATCACCCCGATCGAGAGACGCCTGCCTATGAAGGCGCGATTGATGCTCTGGTGGAGCTTCATACGAAGCCTGCCGGGCCGTTTCCCCCCTATGACATGCGAACCTATGCGCGCGAAGCGGCGCTGCTGACTGAATGGTATGCGCCCGCTCAGAGTCTTGATGTGGACGTTGAGGGATACGCCGCCGCTTGGGATGCTGCGCTGGCCCCGATGATGGCGCGCCAGCAGCCCGGTGTAACGGTTCTGCGTGATTACCATGCTGAAAACATAATGCTGTTAGGCGATCCGGCGAAGCGCGCACCGCAAGGATTGATCGACTTTCAGGACGCGCTTGTTGGTCACCCAGCTTATGATTTGGTGTCGCTGCTTCAAGATGCGCGGCGCGATGTGTCTGAGGAATTGGAGGCGGCGATGCTGGCCCGCTATGTCGAGCGCGCGAATGCCGATGCGGATTTCGCCGCGGATTATGCGCGGTTGGGCGCGCAGCGTAATGCCAAAATCGTGGGCATCTTTACGCGGCTCTACAAGCGCGATGGGAAGCCGCGTTATCTCGATATGATCCCGCGGGTTTGGGATGCGATGGAACGCGATCTGGCGCACCCCGCGCTCCAACCGGTCGCGGATTGGTTCTCTGTAAACATCCCGTCGGAGCTGCGGAAAAACGGCGGAGGAAAGATCACGTGAGCAAAGACGGATTGGTCAGTGACACCGCCATGGTGATGGCTGCTGGCATGGGCAAACGGATGCGTCCACTGACCGCGAGCCAGCCCAAGCCGATGGTGCGCGTCGCGGGAAAGCCCTTGATCGATCATGCCCTCGATAGGTTGGCGGATAACGGCATCACAAAGGCCGTCATCAACGTTCATTATATGGCGGATGCGTTGGAAGCGCACGTGCTTGAGCGAAAAAATCCCAAAGTGGTCGTTTCCGATGAGCGCGATGCTTTGCTGGAAACGGGCGGCGGTTTGATCCGGGCGCAGAGCCATCTGCCTGATCCGTTTTTCTGCCTCAACGCCGACAATATCTGGCTCGATGGGCCACGTGATGCGTTTCGCGATTTGTCCGAGCTTTGGAACCCGGACAAAATGGACGCACTGCTGCTGGTCGTGCCCCATACAAGAGCTGCCAATTTTCACGGGCAGGGTGATTTTTACATGGACGGCAATGGCAAGCTTTCGCGCCGCCTTTCTGGCCGGATCGCTCCGTTTATCTACACAGGAATCCAGCTTATTTCGCATCGCCTTTTACGCGATGCGCCTGAGGGCAAATTTTCGACTAACATCCTGTGGAATCGCGCGATTGAGGAAGGGCGGCTCTATGGCGCAGCCTTCACCGGGCAATGGTTCGAAGTGGGCACTCCGCAAGCAATCGGCCCGACCGAAAATGCTCTAAAGCGTGGGTGAAGCCGCCGCGCCAGCGATCTATTCTATAGCTGCACATCGCGGCTTTGCCGATGCGTTGGTTGCGGGCCTGATCCCGCGCTACTCAGAGGACACGTTCGGCCTTGCACGGCTGACCCTATTGGTGCCGAGCTCGCGCGCGGCGCGCACTTTGTCAGAGGCATTCGTGCGCCATTCAGGTGAGACAGGTCTCCTGATGCCGCGCATGGTGACAGTCGGCGATCTCGACCTTGATGAGGCGCTGGGCAACCTGCTCGACCCTCTCGGCGCAACCGACATACCGCCCGCAGTTGAACCGACACAGCGCTGGCTCGAACTGGCGGCGTTGATTGAACGCGAAATTGCCGAGGAAGGCGGGCCGGATTTACCTGGCGCGGCGCGCCTAAGGCTGGCGCGCGATATGGCCCGCGCGATGGACCGTTTGCTGGTGGAGGATGTTTCGCCATCTGATCTGACGAGTGATGCGGTGCTCGATATGCTTGGCAATCTGTCGGAGCATTGGAAGAAATCACTTAGACTGTTTGCTCGTGTTCAGGCGCGATGGTTGGAGCGGCTTGGCGAGCTCCGCATGGTGGATGCCGCCACCCGCCGGAATATGCTGTTTGAACGGGCGGCAAAGAAATGGCGCAGCGATACGCCCACCCATTCGATCATCGCAGCCGGTGTCACCAGTGCATCCCCTGCGCTTGCGCGAATGTTGCGCGTTATTGCCGATCTGCCGAATGGGGCTGTGATCTTGCCCGATCTCGATTTGATGATGTCGGATGAGGCGTGGGACGAACTGGGCCGCGCTGGCGCCGCACTGGAGCCGGGCGGCGATGTGTTCGGCAAAAGCGACGCGCTCACTCACCCGCAATATCACCTGAAGCTGCTGCTTGGCAGAATGGGAATTGCGCGCGAGGAGGTTCGCCCGTGGCACCGAAAAGGCGATGCCGCGGCCGAGCCTGCGCGCAGCCATGCGATCAGTTCCCTGTTCCTGCCCCCGCAGGCGAGCCAGTCGTGGATCACTATGCCCGCCGACAAACGCCGCCTATCGGGTGTGCGGATGATGACGACTGCAACAGGCGGCGAAGAGGCTCAGGCCATCGCCATGATGGTGCGTGAAGCGTTGGAAGAGCCGACAAAGCGTGTTGCCGTGGTCACCGCAGACCGGTCGCTTGCGAGGCGCGTAACGCAGCATCTTGAACGCTGGAATATCGCAGCGGATGATACGGCGGGTAAGCCGCTTTCGCTGACGCCGGCTGGACGATTGTTCGGATTGCTTGCGGGAATTGCTTCGGATGGGTTGGAGCCTGCCCCGCTCATCGCGACGCTTGGCCACCCACTTGTCCAGCGCGAGGAACCCGACGCGCGCGGCGTGTGGCTAAAGGCGCTGCGCCGATTTGAGCGGGAATTGCGCGGCCCATCGCCAGCACCCGGCTTTGCACCGCTCCGCTCAGTCGCAGACAAGGCGAGCGTGCGCGAATGGTGGGACGGGGCCGAGACAGTTCTGACACCGCTTTTGACCGAGGCGGATGATATCTCGCTGGCCGATGCGCTCGACCTGCTGACGACAGCGGCGGAAGCTCTTGCCGGTGAAGCTGTGTGGGCGCGCGAAGATGGCCGCGCGTTGTCGGCGATGGTCGAAGACGTGCGCCTGCATGCCCGCGCTCGCGGCACTATGATTGCGCCGGGTGATCTCGCTGGAGCGTTGCGTGATTGCATGGACGCGGTTTCGGTGCGTCCGCCCTATGGCGGACACCCGCGTGTGAGCATTTACGGTCTGCTGGAGAGCCGCATGGCGCGCGCGGAATTGATCATTTGCGCCGGCCTTAATGAAGGCACTTGGCCGCAACCTCCCGGCGCCGATCCGCTGCTAGCGCCGGGGATTTTGCGCGCATTGGGCGTGCCGGGCGCGGAATTTCGCATTGGCCTGTCGGCGCACGATCTTGCCGGGGCGATGGGCGCACCTGAAGTCGTGTTGAGCCGCGCGCAGCGTGACACAGAGGGGCCGACGCTGGCTTCGCGATTCTGGTTGCGCGTCGAGGCACTGCTTGGCGAAAAGATGGCCGCGGATCACCGTGAGACGGCAATTCCGGCGATGATGCCGCTGCTTGACCGAGATCCTGAAGCTTCGTCAGAACCGTATCCGCGGCCCCGGCCAAAGCCGAGCGAAGCGCAGCGGCAGGTGAAGATCAGCGCAACCGCACTAGACCGCCTGCTGGGCGATCCATATCAGTTTTATGCGCGCGAAATTCTGGGGCTGCAAAGCCTCAATCCGCTGGCCGCCGATCCGTTTGGCGATCCGGCATTGCGCGGCACTTTAGTCCACGACATTCTGGATGCATGGCACAAAGCGCGCATTGATTATCCGACGCTTGAACTGGTTCCGTTTGCTGAAAAGCAGCTCACCGAAAAGCAGGTGCACCCGCTGTTTTGGGGACTGTGGCGGCCGCGCATTTGCTCCGCGCTAGAACGGTTCGAGGAATGGGTTGATGATGCCGCCAATGAAGGCCGAGAGGTCATCGCAACCGAGGTGTGGGGCGAGATGATGTTCGAAGGCGTTCGGGTCGGCGGTAAGCCTGACCGGATCGACCGTCTGCCCGACGGGACGCTGGCGATTGTCGATTACAAAACCGGTAGTCCGCCCACTGCGTCTCAAGTTGAAGCAGGCTATGCCTTGCAGCTCGGATTGCTCGGTTTGATTGCGGATATGGGCGCGTTCAACACCGATGATGGCCCGTTGTCAGGTGACGCGACGGGTTTTGAATATTGGTCTCTTTCCAAGAAGGCTGGCGAGTTTGGCTTTGTCGATGTGCCGATGAAGGTCGGAAACAAACGCTCCGGCCTGCTTCCCGAGGATTTCTTGCATGAGCACGAACGATATCTGCGCGAGGCGATCAGTAAATATATCAAGGGCGCGGAACCGTTCACGGCAAAGGAGAACCCGGATTACCCCGGCTACACCGATTACGATCAGTTGATGCGTTTAGAGGAATGGCAGATAGGTCTTGCTTCTCAAGACAAAGAGCAAGGCGCGTGAGCGGCGCTATCGAAAATCAGGGTAAAGTCTATCCGCTTGCGGGTGAGCAGCGGCTCGCTGTCAATCCAGAGGACAATGTCTGGCTGTCAGCCTCCGCTGGCACTGGCAAAACGCAGGTGCTTTCGGCGCGTGTACTGCGCCTGCTTTTGCGGCCCGATGTCGACCCATCAGAAATCTTGTGCCTGACCTTTACAAAGGCTGGCGCGGCGGAAATGGCGACACGGATCAACGCCGTCCTCGCGCGCTGGGTGCGGATGGATGAGGCGCCGCTGGCAAAAGAACTGGACCACCTCGGCGCGGATATGGGCAAAGCGACGATAGACCGCGCGCGGACTCTATTCGCGCAGGTGCTCGATTGCCCCGGTGGCGGATTGCGGATCGATACGATCCATGCATTTTCGCAGTGGTTGCTGGCCAATTTCCCCGAAGAAGCGGGACTGACGCCGGGCGCGCAGCCGATGGAAGACCGCACCCGCGAATTGTTGGCGCGCGATATCCTCACAGAAATGTTGAGCGAAGCGCGGCGGACAGATGATACGCGTGTGAACGATGCAGTAACGATGTTTACGACCGCGAAAGACCCCGGCGCGCTGCATGGCTGGCTGATGCGCT
Organism: uncultured Erythrobacter sp.; assembly: GCF_947497915.1. Classification (GTDB taxonomy): domain Bacteria; phylum Pseudomonadota; class Alphaproteobacteria; order Sphingomonadales; family Sphingomonadaceae; genus Erythrobacter. The sequence goes on from NZ_CANMIJ010000001.1 coordinate 946,692, forward strand.
GTGCCAAGGCGGAGGACATGTGGGTCGGCGAAACCGCATGGCAATCACCGATGGACGCGCGCGTACGGTCCTTGCTGGAGATACCGGCGGACGCCGACGATGCATGGGCGTTCGAAGGGCTGGGAGCGAATTTCTTTCCCGATGATCAGCTGCTGAGTATGATTGCGCCGCTGGAAGAATGGGGCACGAAGACGGCGAATAAATGCCTCGTTTTCATGCGTGATTGGCTCTCTTTGGATCATTCTTTGCGGATCGAAGCGTTTGGGGGGTTCAAGGGCACGCTGCTCAAAGCGGATGGCACGCCGAGCCTGCAAATCAAGAAGCCGCGCGAGAACCATCCTGGCTTCGCCGATGCGCAGGATATGGTGTCGCAGGCTGTCTTGCAGGTCGAAGAACGCCAAGCCCTGCTGAAGCTCGCAACGTTCCTTACAGCTGCGCTGGAAATCGGGCGGGCGTTTGCGCTGCGCTGGCAAGAGGCAAAACGGCGCGAGGGACTGCTTGATTTTGACGATCTAATCCGCCGCGCTGCTGGGTTGCTTAAAGACAGCGTGACGGCTGACTGGATCCGCTACAAGCTTGATCGGCAATTTGATCATATCCTGATTGACGAGGCGCAGGACACCAATGGAGCGCAATGGGACATTGTCTTCGCGCTGATCGATGATTTTTTTGCAGGCGACGGCGCGAGCGGGGACAGGCTGCGCACGATCTTCACCGTGGGTGATTACAAGCAGGCAATCTTTGGCTTTCAGGGCACCAGTCCAGAAAACTTTGCGCGCGCCAAATCAAAGGTTGCCAAAGCGATTGAGGATGCGCGCGAAAGCGCCGCTGACCTCCGCGATGGGCGGCGGATCCCGGGCTGGCAAGACCTCGATCTGGGCCGGTCTTTCCGCACATCGAAGCCTGTTCTCGATTTCGTGAACCGCGCGATCGCAATGATCGGATATGAGGAATTTGGCCTACAAGATGCGCCGTCCGATCATATTGGCGCGGCGCGGCCCGGCCTGGTGACTCTATGGAAGCCCGTCACGTCGGCAAGCGCCTTTGAAGATGACAATTCCGACGATCAGGATTGGCTGCCCGCGCATGACACTTTGCTGGCCGAAAAAATCGCCGAGCAAGTGCGACGCTGGGTGAAAGGAGACGAACCATTCGTGCTCGCCAAGTCCGAACCCCGCCGCGAAGCGGCAGCGGGCGACATCATGGTGCTGGTGCGTAAGCGCGGCGCGTTGGCGGCTCAGATTGTTGCAAAACTCTATGCAAAAGGTGTGGCTGTCGCAGGTGTTGATCGGCTGCGTCTGGGGGCGCCTTTGGCGGTCAAAGACTTGCTCGCGGCATTGCGTTTTGCCGCGCAGCCGCTGGATGATTTGTCGCTCGCCAATTTGCTGTCATCTCCCCTGATCGGGTGGACGCAGGATGATCTGCTGGCGCATTTGCCTCGCGGGAAGAATGACGAGCGCAAGAAACCGGTTCAGCTTTGGGGCCACCTTAAACAGAGCGATGATCCGTTCGTTATAGCGACTTGCGAGACGCTGAAGACACTCCTCGCGCTGACGGATTATCAGACCCCGCAGAGCTTGCTGGCGTGGCTGCTTACTGGCCCGTGGCGCGGGCGCGAAAAACTGATCGCTCGATTGGGGCGCGAGGCGAATGATCCGATTGATGAATTGATCAACGCCGCGTTTGCTTATGAAAGCGCGCACACGCCGAGCCTCACCGGATTTATTGAGTGGTTTGATGCCTCGAACGAAGACTTGAAACGCGATGCCGATGGCGCGGGCGGTCAGGTGCGGGTTATGACAGTTCACGGTTCGAAAGGGTTGCAAGCGCCCATCGTCATCCTCGCCGATGCTACCGGAGCGCCGGGGCAGGGCGGCGATCTGGAACTGGCCGATCTAGAGCTGGGCAACGACACCGCGCGCGCCGTGCCGCTGCCACCGCTTTCGAAAGATCAAAGACGCGGGCGGGTTGAAGAGGCTGAGGCCACAACCAATGCGGCTAGTATGCAAGAACATTGGCGGCTGCTTTACGTCGCGATGACCCGCGCGGAAGAGGCACTGTATATCGGTGGCTCGCTCGGCCCTAAAACTGAGAAAAAGGGCCCGCCAGAGGACAGTTGGTTTGCCCAGCTGGAGCAAGCCTTTAACGGTGATGAGTTGGACGATGGCCTATGGGGGATGCGCCGCGAATGGGGCGAGCGCGCTGATCCAATTGTTACCGCGCATGACACGGTGTCCGTTGGCGAGCGCGCTGCGCTGCCAGCATGGGCGACCACCGCTATTGGCCCAGAGCCCAAGCCGCCGCGTCCGCTTTCGCCGAGTTCTGCCGGTGAAGAACTAGCCGCTGATCCGCCGTTGCCAGCCGATGCCGCCAAAGTCGCGGCGCGGCGAGGGGTGCTGATCCACCGATTGCTGGAACGATTGCCCGATATTGCAGCTGATACTCGCAGAGAGGCTGGGGCAACTTGGCTCGCACGGCAGGGCCAAGACCTACCCGAAAAGACGCGGGGTGAAATGCTGCAAAGCGCCGTGGACGTGCTTGCCAAACCTGCATTTGCTGACATCTTTTCACCGGATGCGCTGGCCGAAGTGCCGCTAACCGCGACAATCGGCGGCACTGTGATCGCGGGCACGGCCGACCGGTTGTTAGTAACAGATGAGGCCGTGACAGTGGTCGATTTCAAAACCACGCGCCGCCCGCCGCGCAGTGTCGATGCAGTACCGGCGGCCACGATGAGGCAGATGGCGGCATACATAGCGGCGCTCGAAGTGATCTTCCCCGGCAAAACGGTGCGCGCGGCGGTGCTTTACACCCAGACGCCGCAATTGATCGAAATCCCAGCGGTTACACTGGCACCGCACAAGGATCATTTGGGGGATACGCAGGAAAGCTATGCCCCGATCGATATTGAGTAACTGCGAAATCTGCCTAGATAGAATGCAACCGATCTACAGGAGATAAATCATGGCCACGATCAATGTGACCGACGAAAATTTCAAAACCGACGTCCTCGAAAGCGATAAGCCTGTGCTGGTCGATTTCTGGGCGGATTGGTGCGGGCCATGCAAGATGATCGCACCGGCGCTGGAAGAAATCAGTGACGAGCTGGGCGAACAGGTGACTATCGCCAAGATGGACATTATGGAAAACACCGGCATTCCGGCGGAAATGGGCGTGCAGTCGATCCCGCTGATGGTGCTGTTCAAAAATGGTGAAGCGATTGCGCGAAAAGTTGGCGCCGCGCCGAAAAACCAGCTTAAAGAATGGCTTGAAGGCGAAATTTGATCGCCTGATGGCTTGATAGATTTTTGGGGCGGGCCTTACATCCGCTTCACGAATTCATCCCAAATAACCGGGCTGGCCGCACCGACCAGCCCGGTTTTTTCGTGCTCATCGACGCGGTATTCGCTGCCATCGGGCCGCGCGGCTTTTCCGCCTGCTTCGTTAAGCCATAAAATGCCAGCCGCATGATCCCAGGCCAACGTCCGCTCAAATGTCGAGACATCATTTTGCTCCATTGCAAGGCGTGGATATTGCTCTGCGGCGCAGCGCGGAATGTCCACCAATGTGTAATGCGGCGCGATATTCGCATCGATGCGCGCCTTTTGCTCTTCATCCATAAAGCCACGCGCTATGGCCGCGATGGGCGGGTTCTCGCCGCTTGCGCGTGCCATAACTTTATCGCCATTGATGAATGCGCCTTCGCCTGATTTTGCGTGGCACAAACGGTCGGTGACCGGATCATAGAGCCAGCCTGCAATGGCTTTGCCTGCATCCGCCAGCGCGATGATGATCCCGAACGGCCCTTTACCTTCGGTGTAGTTTGCGGTGCCATCCAACGGGTCGATGATCCAGCATTGTTCGGATAGTCTATCGAGAACCGCCGCATCAGAATGAACGGCCTCTTCGCCAACAACAGCAACGCCCGGCGCGAGCTTGGTCAGCGCATCGGAGAGAAAACTCTCCACTTCGCGATCAACGATTGTAACGGGGTCATCATCGCCCTTCATCTCGATCTCGTCATCGGCCAGCGCTCGGAAACGCGGCAGCATGCTCCGCTCCGCTGCAAAACGCAGCAGATCGCGAATTTCGGCGTCAAGAGCAGATAGCTCGCTCATATCAGCTCCGGTAATCGGCGTTAATGGAGATATATCCATGGGTGAGGTCGCAGGTCCAAACGGTTCCGGCTCCGTCTCCCATGCCCAGCTCAACCGCGAGATCGATCTCTGCGCCTTTCAGATGCTCGGCAACGGGCGCTTCGTCGTAATTCTCGACAGGAACGCCGCCGCGCGCGGCCCAGACACCGCCAAATGCGATGGAGAGCTTGTCGCGGTCAGCCGGCTCGCCAGCTTTGCCGACGGCCATGACAACGCGGCCCCAGTTTGCATCCTCGCCAGCGATGGCGGTTTTGACCAACGGTGAGTTGGCGATGGAAAGGCCCACGCGGCGTGCGCTGGCATCGCTCACCGCGCCGGAAACGCGCACCGCAATAAATTTGCTCGCTCCTTCGCCGTCACGCACGACCAATTGCGCGAGGCTTCGGCATATATCGGTGAGAGCTGCTGCAAATGCGTCTGCACCTGCGCTATCCCAGCTTTCGATCTGTGCATTGCCTGCTTTGCCGGTCGCGAAGGCGAGCACGGTGTCGCTTGTCGACGTGTCACCGTCGACGGTGATGCAGCTGTAGGTTTTGCCATTCGCCTCGGCCAAAATTTCTTGCAGGAAAGCGGGCGCGATAGCGGCATCGGTAAAGATATAGCCGAGCATGGTCGCCATATCGGGCGCTATCATGCCGCTGCCTTTAATGATCCCGCAAAGCTCGACGCGTGTTTCGCCAATCATGGCGGAGCTGTGCGCCCCCTTGGCAAAAGTGTCGGTCGTCGCGATGGCATCGGCTGCGTCTTTCCAGCCGCAAGGCGCTGAGTTTAGCACTGCTGCAACGCCTTCGCGGGCGCGGTCTTTGGGTAGCGGGACCCCGATGACGCCGGTTGAGGACACGAACACCTGATCCGGCGCGCAGCCAAGGCCTTCGCCAACCTGTGTCATGATCTGCTCCACCGCTTCCGCGCCTCGATATCCGGTGAAAGCGTTCGAGTTGCCTGCGTTCACGATCAATGCGCGCGCGGTTCCGCCGTTCACTTGTTTACGGCCAAGTTCCACCTCTGTGGATGCGCAGGCGCTTTGCGTGAAAACACCAGCGACGGACGTGCCTTCGCAAAGTTCGACAAAGGTCAGATCGCAGCGATCCCAATCCTTATACCGAGCACGCGCCACGCGCAGCGTCACGCCTTCAATCGGTGGCATTTCGGGGAAGGGCAGGGCGAGGGGAGAAGTTTCCAGTTCCATGGCAAGCGCATTAGTGATGATCGAGCGGCCTCGCAATTGGCCACAAGAGCTTTCAATCGATCGATTGAGCATATAGTTCTCTTGTAATGAAAAAAATTGCACCGCTTTTCGCCCTATCGCTCGCCGCTTTGGCTTCTCCCGTGTTTGCCCAATCCACTGCTGAAGAGGCTGCTGAAGATGCGATAGAATTGGCAGTTGATGCTGCCCAAAGCGCGGCGCGCCCTGCCGATTGGTCCGCTTCTGTGCAAAGCCCGCGCCCCGTCGATTACATGGCGCTGGAGCTTAGGCCTGCTGACTATCCCGCTTCCTCATGGGTTGCAGACGAAGAGGGTATGGTTGAATACGAATTGAGCGTGGACGCAGATGGCAAGGTGAGTGATTGTTCAATCACACAGAGCTCGACTTTCGCTGCTTTGGACGCCAAGACCTGCGAAATCGCGCTATCCCGCGGAGTGTTTCAGCCCGCAACGAATGATGACGGTGAGGTGATTGCAGGCGTTTACCGCGATCGGATGATCTGGACTAAGCGCGAGCCCGAATTCGCTGGCACAGCAACAATCCATGTCCGCTATAACGTCGCGAAAGACGGGGAAGTCACCGATTGCGACGTTGTGGAATTGAGCGGAGCTATCTCCGATCGCATGCGTCAAACGTTCGAACGTGAACCATGCCCGGGGATGAATCGACCTGCCCGCGCACTTTACCGAGACGAGAATGGCAACCCTGTGGCGAAAACGATCGAACTGCAGGTGATTGTTAAAGCCGAAACTATTGAAGAGTAGGGCGGCGAAATCGGTTCACCGCTGTGTATAGCAACGCAGTGGACGTTTGATCCCAATGTCCCTATCTAGGAACACTATGACGCGTAAGCTATTCGCCTTCCTGGCCATGCTTTCAGGCCTTGCCGCACTCGGCGGCACGGCAACTGCGTCCTATGCTCACACCACATCTGCATGCAATGCGAGCGTTTCGGCGAGCGCTGAAAACGTTGGCGTTGATCGGCGCGCCCAATCGAAAGCGACGCCTACCAAGGCGGCGGCTCGTAAAAAGGGCGCAAAGAAAAAGGCACCTACGCCTCGTCCGCAATCGCTGCGTATGCCAGTGCTTATGGGTATTGATCGCGCTTACGAATAGCGTTTGATCCTTTGAATTTTCCGCGCGCCTGATTGGGCTGCGCCCACGCTCCTTACATCCTCAAATTGCATTGGCCCCCAGCGCGCGGGCCGCATCCATATTAAGGCACCCTGTTCCATGTTTGAATCCCTCATGAAATCGGTCTTCGGCTCTTCGAATGATCGTTACATCAAATCGGTCGGAAAAATCGTCAATGAAATCAACGCGCTTGAGCCGCAGGTTCAGGCGCTCACTGATGATGAATTGCGCGGTCAAACCGACAAATTCCGCGGTCTTCTGGATGCGGGAAGCTCGCTTGATGACATAATGCCGGAAGCATTTGCGACCATTCGTGAGGCATCGGTGCGCGTGTTTGGCATGCGCCACTTCGATGTCCAACTGATTGGCGGCATCGTGCTGCATCGCGGCGAGATCGCCGAAATGCGCACGGGTGAGGGTAAGACCCTGATGGCGACGCTTGCCGTGTATCTCAACGCGATTGAGGGCAAGGGCGTGCACGTTGTGACCGTCAACGATTACCTCGCTGCGCGCGATGCGGAATGGATGGGCCAACTGTATAACTGGATGGGCCTCACCATCGGTATCGTCGTTCCGAATATGGACGAGCTTTCCAAACGCGATGCTTACAATGCCGACATCACATACGGCACAAACAACGAATACGGTTTCGATTATCTGCGCGACAATATGAAGCACGAACGCGCCCAGATGGTGCAGCGTCCATTTAACTTTGCGATTGTTGATGAGGTCGATTCCATCCTGATCGACGAAGCGCGTACCCCATTGATCATTTCCGGCCCGACAGAAGACAAGTCCGACCTTTACGTCGCGCTTGATGAAGTTGCGAAGGAGATCCCGGAGGATTGGTATGACAAGGATGAAAAAGCCAAAAGCATCCAACTCAACGAAGACGGTCTCGACAAGGTCGAAGCGCTGCTGATCGAAAAAGGCCTGCTGGAAACAGAGAACCTTTACGACGTGGAAAACACGCAGGTCGTCCATCACCTCGATCAGGCTCTCAAAGCCGTCCACATGTTCAAACGCGATGACAGCTACATCGTGAAAGACGACAAAGTCGTTATCATCGACGAGTTTACCGGTCGGATGATGGACGGTCGCCGTTGGTCCAACGGTCTGCATCAGGCTGTCGAAGCCAAAGAAGGTGTGAAGATCGAGCCTGAAAACCAGACAATGGCATCGATCACATTCCAGAACTTTTTCCGGATGTATCCGAAACTGTCCGGCATGACCGGCACAGCCGCCACCGAAGCGGCGGAATTCTGGGACATCTACAGCGTCAATTGCGTTGAGATCCCCACCAACCTTCCCGTCGCGCGGATCGATGAAGAAGACGAGTTCTACAAGAACACGATGGATAAGTTCGCTGCTATTGCGAAGGCGATCAAAGAAAAGAACGAGATTGGTCAGCCGGTTCTGGTTGGTACGGTTTCAATCGAGAAATCCGAACTGCTCAGCCAGTTCCTCGATAAAGAGAATGTGAAGCACGAAGTGTTGAACGCACGCCAGCACGAGCGTGAGGCGCATATTGTGGCGCAAGCAGGCCGTTTGGGCGCGGTGACCATCGCGACCAACATGGCGGGCCGAGGCACCGATATTCAGCTTGGCGGCAACCTCGATTTCCGGATTGAAGACGAAACTGGCGGCATGGACGACGGCGCTGAAAAAGACGCTGCAATCGCCAAGATCAAAGAAGTCGTCGCTGAAGAAAAGCAGAAGGTGCTCGAAGCGGGCGGCCTGTTCGTTCTCGGCACAGAGCGGCATGAAAGCCGCCGCATCGACAATCAGCTGCGCGGCCGTTCTGGCCGTCAGGGTGACCCCGGTCTTTCGCGGTTCTACCTCTGCCTCGAAGACGATCTGCTGCGCATCTTTGGCCCGGACACGCTGTTTTCCAAAATGATGAATTCCAACCTCGAAGATGGCGAGGCGATTGGCTCCAAATGGCTTTCAAAAGCCATCGAGACCGCTCAGAAGAAGGTTGAGGCCCGCAACTACGACACGCGTAAGCAAGTCGTGCAATACGACGATGTGATGAACGACCAGCGCAAGGTCATTTATGAGCAACGCGGTGAGATCATGGAAGCCGAAACGGTCGATGAGGTCGTGCTGGATATGCGCCACGATTCGATCAATTCGATTGTTGCGACCTCGTGCCCTCCCGGCTCCTATCCCGAGCAATGGGATGTTGAAGGGCTGAAGGCCAAAGTTCAGGAAGTCTTTGGCTTCACGTTGCCATTTGATGAGTGGATCAATGAAGATCAGGTTGAACCGGAAATCTTTGAAGAGCGTCTCCGCGAAAAAACCGATGCGATGATGGAAGAAAAGGTCGCGAAAAACGATTCCGCGATCTGGCGTCTCGTTGAAAAAGACGTGCTTCTGCGTCAGCTCGACTTTCACTGGAAAGAACACCTCGCGACGCTTGATGCGCTGCGTCAGGTGATCTGGATGCGCGGCATCGCTCAGAAACAGCCGATCAATGAATACAAGCAGGAAGCGTTCGGCCTGTTCGAGACGATGCTGGATAACCTGCGCGAGGAAGTGACCAAGATCCTGTTCAAATCGGAACTGCAGATTGCTCAGCCTGAAACCGAGGCGCTGCCTGATCTGCCAGACTTCCTGACCGGGCACATCGATCCTCTGACGGGGCTCGACAACTCCAATGATGGCGATGGTTCGGCTGAACGACCCGAACTGTTCGGATCGCTTGCGGGATCGCCGCGCGCGGGCTCCGGCCCGGGCGGTGCGAACCCGGATAACCCGTATGCGAACCTGAATGTCAGCCGCAATGCACCATGCCCATGCGGCAGTGGCAATAAGTATAAGCATTGCCACGGCGCTGCGACTGGCACGGGCGCAAAGCTCAACGCGGAATGATGGGCTAAGGGAGCGCGGACGCAATGATCGGAGCGGTTCCGGCGCTATTGGCGCTCGCCTTTCTGATCACCGCGCTGCTTTATGCCAGCGTCGGATTCGGCGGGGGGTCAACCTACGCCGCTTTGCTGGCGATTTCTGGCCTTGATTACCGGCTGCTGCCGATGGTCGCACTCGCGTGTAATATCGTCGTGGTGGCTGGCGGAACCGTGCGATTTGCGCGGGCCGGCATCATTCCGTGGCGCGCCGCTTTGTTGATGACGGCGTTTGCCGCGCCCGCTGCGCTGCTAGGCGGCCTCACACCAATTGGTGAGGGCAGTTTTATGCTGTTGCTCGGTGCGAGCCTTGTCCTGACGGCTATCACGATGCTGATCCCTGTCCGCGAGGGGCAGAAAATGGTGGCAGACGGCCCAAGCCGTGTCGCAGCCGCCATGCCAGTCATCGCTGCGCCGCTGGGCTATTTGGCGGGTCTTGTTGGCATAGGGGGCGGCATTTTCCTAGCACCATTACTGCACCTGACACGATGGAAAGACGCGCGCGCCATCGCCGCAACTGCGAGCTTGTTTATCCTCGTCAATTCGATGTTCGGATTGATCGGTCAGCTTATAAAGCAAGGCCCCGGAGCATTTGGCGGCGCTATTGGCGCGGCGCTCCCCTTACTGATCGCGGTCGCTATCGGTGGGCAAATCGGCAGCCTAATGGCCGTAAAAGTGCTGCCCGGGCGCTGGATCAGGTGGCTAACCGCGGCGCTCGTTCTGGTGGTGGGCGTGCGATTGTTGGCCGAGAGTTAGCCCGCCCAATCGCTTGCAAATTGTAAGAAAATGGCTCCCCGAGTTGGATTCGAACCAACGACCAAGTGATTAACAGAGAGTCTGGTCGCTTATATGAAACAGCGGGTTATGCTGACAATATGATTCACGCGCATATGGTCTTCGGCAGCAAGGTTTTGAAACTAAGCGAGAAAAGTTGAACCCGTCCAGCGAACGGATTTTAGCGACTAGAAAAGCGACTAATCCACAACCCTCAGTTGCAGGATTTCTGATGTGTGATTCAATGGAATCATATGAAAAGAGAAATCAAATTTAGGGTTTGGGACAAAGCTTCAAATCAGATGTTAGATAACGATTGCCTGCTTCATGGTGATTATGGGGAGTGGCCACGCATAGTTTTTGCATTAAATGGCGAAGACGCGGACTACACCCTTATGCAGTTCACCGGCCTGACCGACAAGAACGGCACTGAGATTTATGAAGGCGACGTTGTAGAGCTGCACGGTCAGCTATTTGCTGCCGTTTATGATGCACCACAGTTTTGGCTTTCAAAAGATGGTTCTCCCGACGGACTAGAAGACACTTTCTACTCAGACAGTGGGATGCTCTACGAGGTTGTCGGAAACGTCTACGAGAACCCGGAATTACTTAGAACATAAAAACAAGCCCCGATTTTTGGTTTATCGGGCCCGTACTGCTTGTGACTGTAACAGGTTTTATGTGAGGCTCTTTTCGCCTGCAGCGATTCGAGCTTCGACTTCCATAATCAGGATGTCATCTTCAACCTGCTCCAACAAAGATTTGTCGTCAATCACCTGACTGTCTGTGACTTCAAACGATGAGTCTTCTTTTTGTTCTGTACATGAAGTGAGCGTGAACGCGCTGCCGATGATCGCAGCCGCAACTTTGATGTTACGCATATTGCTTCCACTGTTGGGCACCATTGGTGCAGTTGAAAAACGAAGCTATTCTTTATCTTACGACCAACCAGCAATAATGCAATGTCAATACTCTATCCGCTCTTTTGGAGAAGATCGCAGAGAATGTGGTTCCTATCCTTCCTGAGTGGACTGAGCAAATCAGCAACTCCAAAAAGGGCAATCTTAGACCGCTTCATTGTCACAGGTAGGTCCGGAGCTCTCTACCCACCAGACATGGTTGCCATCCGTCCCCATGTCAAAGGTGAAATAAGCACAGTGGGATATGATGATTTTGCGGCAGAGAGGTCTGTCCCGCCCCTGAATTCCAGCGACTAAAATGAGACTAGGCTCACTCTTTTCCTCGCTAAGCCTCTGAAAAAATGGCTCCCCGAGTTGGATTCGAACCAACGACCAAGTGATTAACAGTCACCTACTCTACCGCTGAGCTATCGGGGAACATCACCGGGTTGTCTCTCCGGTGCGAGCAGCGCCTATATGGGGCTGCGGATTTCAATGCAAGAGGATTTGGCTGGAAAAAGCTCAATCCGTGGCAAATTGTTCGGAGACAATCCGTTCTTCCAGCGACTGGCCGGGATCAAACAGCAATTCTAGCTCCGTATCACGCGCAATTTCCAGCGTAACTTCGGAAATATCGCGCAATTCTTTCTGATCGGCCACGGCAGCGACAGGACGCTTTTCGTGATCCAGTACGCGTAGCTTGATGCGCATCCGGTCCGGCAGGATCGCTCCGCGCCAGCGTCGGGGCCGGAACGGGCTGATTGGGGTTAGTGCGAGCAGCTCACTGTCCAGCGGCAGAATCGGGCCATTGGCGGAGAAATTATAGGCGGTTGAGCCAGCGGGCGTGGAAACCAGCACACCGTCGCCCACCAATTCTTTAATCCGTACGCGGCTGCCAACGGTAATCTCGATTTTCGCCGTCTGGCGCGTCTCACGAAGGAGGGAGACTTCGTTGATTGCACAGAGGGTCTGCGTCTCGCCCCCTTGCAACACCGCCTCCATACGCAGCGGCGCGATGCTTTTGCGGTGCGCCTTTGCCAAACGGTTCGCGATAACGGCGCGCTTGTCATAGCGGTTCATGAGAAAGCCGACTGTGCCCAGATTCATCCCGTAGGCAGGAATGATCCGGCCGGCATCCAGCATCGCATGGAGTGTCTGCAGCATGAAGCCATCACCGCCTAGAACAACGGCAACGTCCGCTTCCTCAATCGGAATCCATTCAGTCTGGCCGAGCAGCGCCTGATACGCCTCCTGCGCGCGCGGCGTGTCTGATGCCAGCAGAGCCATTTTGGCGAACGGATTGGTAAGCCCGTTGGTCGCGCCATTGGTCGCAGTTGTCATAAGCCTCGTCCGGCTCCCCTCAATCATAGTCCCGCTGCCTGTCATACAGGCCCTATCAGCCGCCGCGATCCCAAACGGCCCCGAAAACCTATAGTCACTTATCCTGATGTTCCAATTTCGGTCGGATTGCAATTGATGTGAGTATTCGCAAAACTATGCCACTATAGCGAACCTATGAAATCGAACCCGACCTCTTTGACCCATTCCTTGCGCGAGCCGACCCGTGGGTCGTTTCCCGGCGTGAAGGAATCGGCGCTGGATAGCGATTTGCTGCGCGCGCTCGACCGGTCAGAGATCGAAGTTCTGTTCCAGCCGCAATTCTCCGGCGCAACGGGCGCTGTTGTTGGTGCAGAGGCGTTGGCGCGATGGCAGCATCCGACTTTGGGAGAGATCGGTGCACGCGATCTGTTTGCGATTGCAGAGAGGGCCGCGCTGGTCGCGCCGTTATCTCGCCACGTGGTCGCCCGCGCTCTTGATGATGCGCAAAGCTGGCCTGAACATTTGAGCCTATCGCTCAATATTACTCCCGAGGAAATGGGCGATCCACGCTTTGCATCAGACTTTGCGGAATTAATCGGGAAAAGCGAAATCGCGCCATCGCGGTTGATGCTGGAGATCACAGAGGATTTGCTGCTGCGTAACCTTAAGCAGGCGAGTGAGGCGCTGGGGGCGCTGCGTTCGCTTGGCTTTCGCACGGCGCTCGATGATTTTGGCGCGGGTTTCTGCAATTTTCGGTATCTGCGCGAATTGCCGCTCGACGCGATTAAGCTCGACAAGATTATGGTCGACGGTGTTCCGGGTGATCACAAAGCGCTTGCCGTGCTGCGCGCTATTATCGCGCTCGCCAGGGCGCTTGAACTCGATATCTATGCAGAGGGCATCGAAAGCGAGATCCAGCGCGCCGCTATTATTTCCGAAGGGTGCGAGTATTGGCAGGGATTTCTACGCGCACAGCCAATGAAAAGCGGCGATGTGCTTGAACTGGCCAAGACGGCGCGCGGACGCGGGCACGGATAGATCGGAAAGATCAATCCGGTAACTTGACCAGCGCGGACCACTCTTTTGGTTGCTAGACCACGCAATTAAGACCTAAGTTCGATTGAAACTATAGGTGTATTGATGGCCGATACTCGACCGACTTATCAGATTTCATCGCCGTCGATCCGGCCTTACGTTCAGCCATTATGGCCCGGAGCACTGGTGACGCCGTTTGAATCGCGCGATTCTGATGGCCGCAGGATCGGCCCGAATGATGATCACGTATCCGGGCGGCATTTGCTGCTGATGTTCCTGAGCGATCCGCAAGGCGAGCAGGCAGTTCAATTGCTGCGATCTCTGGCCGAGCTTGAACCACAATTCGATGCTGCGAACATTACAGTGATCGCGATGAGCGCGTCGAGCGACGCCGCGCGAAACAAGGAGTTAAAGCGGGTAGCAGGTTTCCCATGGCCGATTGCGTGCGATTCATCAGGCGCCATTTTTGCCGCGTTCGGGCTTCATAAGGGAGGCGATCTGGCGAGCCGTCTTGTGCTGGTAACGCCATACCGCCAGATTCGCGCGTGGTTTGATCTAGAGGGGGAGGCCGGCGCATCGCTGGCTACGATTATGGATTTGGTGAAAAACACTCAGGCTTCCGAAGAATTACGCTGGAGCACGCCGCACGCACCCGTCCTGATGGTACCAAATGTATTGTCTGCCGAAGAGTGCGCCAAGCTTGTCGAATCGGTTGAAACGGACACTCCCTTTCTGGTCCGACCTCCGCAAGCTGGAGAGGTTGCAGGCAATTACACAATCCCGGTCTATGAATATGACCGGCAAGACCGTGTGGATCTGATCTTGAAGGACCAGAACACATTGGCGCTCCTCGATGAGCGGATCTTTGGACGAGTTGCACCGATGATCAAGAAGGCGTTCGCGTTCGATGTGACCCGCCGCGAGCAGTTACATATCGCCCGTTATGTCGGCGCGCGTGAAGGCTTTGCGATTGGCCACCGCGACAACACCAGTCCGGCTGGCGCGCACCGGCGGTTCGCTTTGTCGATGAGCCTGAATGACGATTACGAAGGCGGCGGAATCGCGTTCAAGGAATTCAGTCCGAATGGATACAGAGTGCCTGCGGGCACAGCGATGGTGTTCTCTTCGTCATTGCTTCACGAAGTGCAGGAAACGACATCTGGCGTTCGCTACAACCTGATATCCCACCTTTTCAGCTAAGGCGGGTAATCAGGCGCCTAAGCCACCGCTCAGTTTGCTTTGCGATATTTGCGCACAATCCCTGATAGCCCTTTGGTCAGCTGGAACAGCCCGTTGAGACGGCTTTCCGGATCGCCCCATGCGCGATTGATGACTAGCTTCATGTCTGGCCGCAGTTTTGCTGTGCCGGCGAGCCGGTCAACATAAGCGATCAGGCCGGGGCCATCGGGGAAGTCGTCATTATGGAACGTGACGAGGGTGCCGCGCGCGCCGACATCAATCTTTGCGATGTTAGCACCAATCGCCTGATGCTTGATCTCGATCAGACGGATCAGGTTCTTCGTCGGCGACGGCAAATCGCCAAAGCGGTCGATCATTTCAGCGGCAAGGCTTTCGATCTCGGCCTTGTCCTGCGCTTGGTTGAGGCGGCGATAAAGCGCCATCCGCACTGCAAGATCAGGCACGTATTCCTCTGGAATCATGATCGGCGCATCGACGGTGATTTGTGGTGAGACTTTATCCTTAGCCGCTTCCAGCCCCATTTCGCCCGCCTTGGCAGCGAGGATCGCGTCTTCGAGCATGGATTGGTAGAGTTCGAACCCAACCTCGCGGATGTGGCCCGATTGTTCATCACCCAGCAGATTGCCTGCACCGCGAATGTCGAGATCGTGGCTGGCAAGCTGGAAGCCTGCGCCCAGACTGTCGAGGTCGCCAAGCACCTTGAGGCGCTTTTCCGCGATTTCGGAAAGCTGCACGTCTTTCTCATACGAGAGATAAGCATAAGCGCGCAGTTTTGACCGGCCGACGCGTCCGCGCAATTGATACAGTTGCGCGAGGCCAAAACGATCTGCGCGGTGGATGATGATCGTATTTGCGCTCGGTAGATCGAGGCCGCTTTCGACGATTGTGGTCGATAGCAGGACTTCGTATTTGCCCTCGTAAAACGCGCTCATGCGCTCTTCGATCTCGCCCGCGCCCATTTGCCCGTGCGCGGAGATTGGTTTCACTTCGGGTACATTCTCGCGCAGCCATTCTTCGACATCGGCCATATCGGAAATGCGCGGCACCACGATAAAGCTTTGCCCGCCGCGGTGGTGTTCGCGCAGCAACGCCTCGCGCATCACCATATCGTCCCACTCCATCACATAAGTTCGCACCGCGAGCCGGTCGACCGGAGGGGTCTGAATGGTGGAAAGCTCGCGGAGACCCGTCATCGCCATTTGCAGCGTGCGCGGGATCGGAGTGGCGGTGAGCGTCAACATATGCACGTCGGACCGTAGCTGTTTGAGCTTCTCCTTATGCGTCACGCCAAAGCGTTGTTCTTCGTCCACAATCACAAGGCCGAGATTACCGAACTCGGTCGATTTGGAGAGGATCGCATGGGTGCCGACGACAATGTCGATATCGCCACTGGCCAGGCCTTCGCGTGTCTCGGTCATTTCCTTCGACGAAACGAGGCGGGATAGGCGGCCTACTTTCAAAGGGAAGCCGGCAAAGCGTTCGGAAAAACTCTGGTAATGCTGACGCGCAAGTAGAGTGGTCGGAGCGACAATGGCGACTTGCTGCCCGCTCATCGCAGCCACAAATGCAGCGCGCAGGGCAACTTCGGTTTTGCCAAACCCGACATCGCCGCATACGAGGCGGTCCATCGGTTTACCGCTTTCCAGATCACGAAGAACATCGGCGATAGCCGCGTCCTGATCGTCGGTTTCTTCCCAAGGGAAACGGTCAACGAATTGGTTGAAACTGGCTTCTTCCGCTTCAAATACCGGCGCTTTTTTCAGAGCACGCTCGGCGGCGACTTTCATCAACTCACCAGCGATGGCGGTGATGCGCTCTTTCAGTTTGGCGCGGCGTTTCTGCCATGCCTCGCCGCCGAGGCGGTCCAGCATTACGGCCTCTTCGGAAGATCCATAGCGGCTGAGGACGTCAATATTCTCGACCGGAATAAACAGCTTGTCGCCGCCCTTATATTCCAGTTGCACACAATCGTGTTGGCTTTTGCCGACAGGGACAGGCTCAAGGCCGAGATATTTGCCGATGCCGTGTTCGACATGGACAACCAGATCACCGCGCGTGAGCGCCTGAAGTTCGGCCAGAAACGCGTCGGAATCTTTGCGCTTCTTCTTGCGGCGCACGAGTCTGTCACCCAGCACGTCTTGCTCTGTCAGGATTTCCAGATCGTCATTGGCAAAGCCCGCTTCTAGCGGGAGCACCATTGCAGCGGTTTTGCCCTTGGCAGCGAGGCCTAACGCTTCCTGCCACGTTTCCGCAGGCACGCTCTCGCAGCCCGCTTCGGACAAGATCGAGGCGATGCGCGAGCGGCTGCCGGTGGAATAGGCGGCGAGCAAAGGCTTGCGCCCAGATTTGGCGATCTCTTTGAAGTGCTTTGCGGCGGCTTCGTAAACATTGTCGCCGCGACCGCGCTCAGGTGTGAAATCGCGCGCAGCTTTGAAACCGAAATCGATATTCGCGCCGCTTTCCGGTGCGGCAAAGATACTCGCGCGGTGGGCGGGGGCAGAGGCAATCGCGGCCTCAAATTCGTCCTTACCCAGATAGAGCGCGGTCGGATCAATCGGGCGGTAGCTGCCCGCTTTTTCGCCCGCGATACGCTCGCGCTGTTTGTGATAATCGACGATGTCGGTGATCCGTTCATCGCCTGCGCCAATCGCGGCCTGATCGATCACCACCAGATCATCATCGGCAAGGTGGTCAAAGATCGTCGCGAGGCGCTCCTCAAAAAGCGGGAGCCAGTGCTCCATGCCTGCAAGCCGCCGCCCGTCGCTCACCGCTTCATAAAGCGGGTCCTGTGTTGCCGTCGCGCCGAACATCTCTCGATAACGCGAACGGAACCGTTTGACGCTGTCATCGTCGATCAAAGCTTCAGAAGCGGGCAGTAGCAGATGCGAATTGAGCCGCCCGATGCTGCGCTGTGTGCTTGGATCGAACAGGCGCAGGCTTTCCAGTTCATCGCCAAAGAAATCGAGCCGAAGGCCGGATTCTAGGCTGGATGGGAAAATGTCGACAATCGACCCGCGCACCGCAAATTCACCGTGATCGATAACGGTGTCGGTGCGCGAATAGCCCTGACGGGTGATCAGCGCGGATAGGGTGTTGTGCCCGATTATCGTGCCGGGCTTGAACTGGCGCACGCTTTCCCGAATGCGGAACGGTGTAAGCACGCGCTGCAAGGCGGCGTTTACGGTCGTCACGAGCAATTGCGAACCACCGGATGGGTGCTGCAACTTGAACAGCGCAGAAAGCCGCGCTGCGCTTACTGATAGTGCAGGGGATGCGCGGTCATACGGCAGGCAATCCCATGCGGGCAGTTCGAGCACTTCAACCTCGGGCGCGAAATACCGCGCCGCCTCGGCCATAGCCTTCATTGACGCATCGTCGGGCGCAATGAACACCGCACGCTGTTTCGCCGCCCGCGCTAGATCACCAAGGATCAGCGGAACCGCGCCGCGCGGAAGCGACGATAGAGTCAGCGGAGAATCCGCCACCAGAATGCGGTTCAGATCAGGCATACATGCTCAGTCAAAGATCGGGAAACACAGCCGTTCCCGAATAAGGCAGGATGCAGCGCTTAGCGGGGGATATCGACGTAGTCGAGCGCCTGCATCTTTTCGATCTGCTCACCCTGAAATTTCTCGGGAACAGGCGCCGTTTTCAGCGCCCATGCCATCACGTCCACGTCGTCTTCCGCCAGCAGGTCTTCGAACCATTCCAAGGTAGGAACGTCCCATTCCGCCGAATAGCGATCGAAGAAACCGCCGATCATATAATCGGCTTCGCGTGTGCCGCGGTGCCATGCGCGGAACTTGGCACGAGCGAGGCGGGCTTCGAATGTGGGCATATCCGTCATGCCGCGCCAAGTAAGGCACTCGGCTTTCGCGTTCAAGACGGTATAGAGTGAAGCCATGCGTCCAGAGGCACTCAATCCGCTGTTCATCGAAGCCCGCGATCTTGATGGGGTCGGGCCAAAGATGATGAAGCCGTTGGAGAAGCTCGGCCTGACGCGGGTGAAGGACCTCGCCTATCACCTGCCGGAACGGTTTGTGACACGGCGCGTGATCAATGATCTGGATGAGGGCAGCGAGGGTGAGCAGGTCATTATCGGCCTCACTCCGACAGAGCATCGCGCGAGCCGCAACCCGGGCCGCGGTCCGTATAACGTTTTGGCTGCGGACGATGCGGGCAACATCTGTTCGCTCACATATTTTGGCCGCGCCTCTTACACCGCGAAGAAACAGCTTCCTGTGGGTGAAAAACGCTGGGTTGCAGGGCGATTGGACCGGTATGGTGACATGCTGCAAATCGTCCATCCCGATCATATCGAGAAAGACAGCGCAGCCCATCTCGCGCGGCTTAACGAGCCGGTTTACCGCCTGTCAGAAGGGCTGACCCAGCCGCGCGTCGCATCGATCACCGCGCAATCGCTAGAACGTTTGCCCGAACTGCCGGAATGGATCGAGCCGGGGCAATTCGACAGCTCCGGCTGGCCGGTGTGGCGCGATGCATTGCATCTGGCGCATAAAGATATGAATGAGCGCGCGCGGGATCGGCTGGCTTATGATGAGCTGCTTGCTAACAGCCTCGCGCTGATACTGGTCAAAGCGGAAGGACGGCGGCGTAAGGGACAGGCACTGGCGGGCGATGGTAGTTTGCGGGCTAAACTTGATTTGCCGTTCGAAATGACAGGCGCGCAGAAACGATCAATCGACGAGATCGAAGGCGATTTGCAGCAGGAGGCACCGATGCTGCGCCTGCTGCAAGGCGATGTGGGCGCGGGTAAGACGGTGGTTGCGCTTGCCGCAATGTTGGTTGCGGCGGAGGCAGGCAAACAGGCCGCAATGCTCGCGCCGACCGAGATTCTCGCGCGTCAGCATTTTGAAACATTGCGCAAGATGGCCGCACCAACCGGCGTTGAGGTAGCAATCCTCACGGGCCGTGCGAAGGGTAAGGAGCGCGAAGGCATTCTGATGGGTCTGCTCGATGGCTCGATTGACATTCTCGTCGGCACTCATGCGATTTTTCAGGATACCGTTGGCTATAAAGACCTCGGTCTGGTGGTGATTGACGAGCAGCATCGTTTTGGCGTGCAGCAACGTCTCGCGCTGGCGGCAAAGGGTAAGCGCGCACCTCACACTCTGGCGATGACGGCCACGCCGATCCCGCGCAGCCTTACGCTCGCCCAATATGGCGAGATGGATGTGAGCCGCCTCGATGAATTGCCACCGGGCAGGCAGGCGATTGATACGCGGGTGATCCCGCAAGAGCGGCTTGAGGATATGATCGCAGGCGTCGAACGGCACATTGCAAGCGGTCAGCAGGCCTATTGGGTGTGCCCGATGGTGCGCGATAGCGAGACGGACGATATTGCCGCTGCCGAGGCCCGTTACGCCTTGCTGAAAGAGCGGTTTGGCGATGATGTGGTGATGGTTCACGGGCAGCTGGCACCGGATATCAAAGACGCGAATATGGAACGCTTTGCCAGCGGCGGCGCGAAATTGCTCGTTGCGACTACGGTGATCGAAGTTGGCGTGGATGTGCCGTCTTCTACTCTGATGGTGATCGAGCAGGCCGAGCGGTTTGGCCTTGCGCAGCTTCACCAATTACGCGGCCGAGTAGGACGCGGGTCTGAGAAATCGGTGTGTGTGCTCCTGCGCGGCAACGAGTTGTCGGAGACTGGGCGAAAGCGGCTCGCGCTGATGCGGGAGACGCAGGACGGTTTCCGCATCGCTGAGGAAGACCTCGAACTGCGCGGAGGCGGCGAATTGCTTGGCACGCGGCAATCAGGCGAAGCCGCGTTTCGGATCGCCAATCTGGAACAGGTGCAAAAACTGCTTCCCATCGCCCACGCCGATGCGCGGCTTCTAATCGAACGCGACGGCGGGCTTACCAGCGAGCGCGGCGAGGCAGCGCGCCTGCTGTTATATTTGTTTGAGCGGGATTGGGGTGTACAACTGCTTAGGGGGGGATAGCAGGTGAGTGAAATTCGATTGTTCGGGCCTGATCCGATCGAATTTCTCGATCCAGCTCCGTATTCTGCGTTGGAATATCAGGGGCACATGATCGCCGGAACGGTATGGTTTGTTGCAGCGATCATCGCATTGTTCGCAATGAAAGGCGGGAAACTGCATATTCGCGCTGGGCAGATTTGCGTGATTTCCGTTCTGCTTGTCGCTCTATCTGCCGTCATTATGCTTGCGGTTGAATGGGTAAACCCGCTGTTCCTCAATTCGGTGACAGCCACCTATGCGGTGGGAACGGCGTGGCTTGCCTTGAAGCCGGGGACGAAGCGGGTTCGGGGGTTAGAATATGGCCTGAGCCTGTTTGAAATAGCCGGTCTCGCGGTGTTTCTGTCCCTTGCTATTCCGGCGGTTACAGCGGGCAATGTGCCGCTTATCGGCCCTGCCATCGTTGCGGCCTTGCCAATCATATTGTTGCTGGGAGATTTGAATTTTCATTCAAAGCCCGATCAACGTGCAAAGCTGCGCGTCAGACGGCATCTGGCTCGGATGGTTTGGGCATTTGTCATCGTCCTGCGCGCGCCGCTGGTCGAATTCGAAACGGGTGGTTTCTACGATGTGCCTGATCCTTTGTTAGTAGCAGGTCCGCCGCTATTGGGAATAGCCATGCTAATTTACTTCCAACGCAAATTTGGTGGCTTTGAAGTTGGAAAGCAGTCGTAGAGTCAGCGCAGATTTGTCGTTGATTTAGTCCTCGAACAACTTGACCAATGCGGCCGCCGCGTCGCTGACTTCGGCCCAAGTGCGATCAAATCCATCATCACCGCCGTAATACGGGTCGCCCACTTCATCGCCTGTACGATCAGGCAGCAGGTCAAGCAGTAGCGAAATTTCGGCAATCGCATCATCGGGGGCGCAGGCTTTGATATTGCGCAAATTGTCTTGGTCCATTGCGAAGATGTGGGTGAATTCGTGAAAGTCGCGTGTTTGCAATTGTCGCCCGCGATAATGGGTGATGTCGATCCCGCGCGCCGCGGCTGTGCGGATGCTTCGCGGATCAGGCGGCTCGCCGATGTGATAGCCGGCTGTGCCGACGCTATCGACATGCACGTCCAGTCCCGCTTCATCGGCTGCGGCGCGAAACGCCGCCTCCGCGAGCGGAGAACGGCAGATATTACCAAGGCAAACGAACAGAACAGATGCGGTGTGGCTCATTCGGGTAAGCTACTAGACCTCGCGCAGCGCGCGCAATAGGAAGCATCGCCAAGAGGAGAATATTCATGCGTCATTTCATCGCTGCACTGGCCGCCACCACTTTGCTCTCTAGCCCGCTGATCGCTGGCCCGGTTGAGGATTACGAGGAGCTGCGCGAGGAAGTGTGGGAAGCCACGCTGGTTAGCTCGCCATCGCTTGCGACCAGCATCGGTGACAGACGCGGTGACGGCAAGATCGGCGATCTTTCGCTCGAGGAATATGACCGCTCAATTGCTGAATCCAAAGCGTTTTTGGCACGGCTCAATGCGATCGATTCAGAAGCCTTGCCGGCTGATCTTCAGGTCGATTACGCGATCCTGAAAAGCAGTTTTGAAGATGGATTGGCGGGCGCGAAGTTCGATCACAACCGCTATATCCTCTTCACCAATCGCGGCGGCTGGTTCTCCGGTTTTGCCTCGCTGCCATATCGCTCTCCGTTTTTCACCAAAGCGGACTACGAAAGCTACGTTTCACGGCTTGGCGCGTTCAGAGCGTTCAACGCGCAGGGGATTGAGCGCAGCAAGAAAGCCGTCGAACTCGGCCTGACCCAGCCATGCGAGCCGATGAAGGGCTTTGACAACCGGATCACTCAGCAGCTTGTCGATGATTACACCACATCGCCATTCTGGCAGCCATTTGCAGGCGAGAAACCCGGTTCGATTACGGATGAGGATTGGGCCGCGCTCAAAGCGTCTGCCGCAGAAACGATCCAGGGCGAAGTTCTGCCCGCCTATGAAGAATTTCTGAGCTTTTACCGGTCCGAATACGAACCGAACTGTCGCGCGGGCACGCCGGGTATCCTCGCAACGCCAGGTGGCGAAGACTACTACGCATACCGCGTTCGTAGTTTCACCACGACAGATATGACGCCGGACGAGGTCCACAATCTGGGCCTGTCCGAAGTCGCTCGCATTCGCGCCGAAATGGTCGAGGTCGCGACCGAAGCGGGCTTCGACACGCGTGAGGCCTTTATCGAGCACCTGCGCACTGATCCGCAATATTACATGACGGATGAGCAGGAATATCTGGAATACACGCAGGCTCTGGCGAAGAAGATCGACGGGTTTATGCCGAAACTGTTCGGCCGTCTGCCGCGCCAGCCATACACTGTGTTGCCGATTCCTGCGGCGAATGCGGCTGGCAACACGACCGCCTATTATGAGCCCGGTTCGCTGGAAACAGGACAGGCCGGTATTTACCGCCTGAACCTGACCGAGCTTGACCAGCGCCCGCTGTGGGAATTGCCCGCGCTTGGCGTGCATGAGGCGGTTCCCGGACATCATCACCAGATCGCGCTTCAGCAAGAGCTCGACATCCACCCGCTGCGCGCCAACGGCACGTTTTTCACTGCCTTTGTCGAAGGCTGGGGGCTGTATTCGGAGCGTCTCGGGATTGAGATGGGCCTGTATGATACGCCCGCGAAACAGATGGGCCGCCTGTCTTACGAAATGTGGCGCGCCACCCGCCTTGTGGTTGATACCGGCCTGCATTCCAAAGGTTGGAGCAAAGAAAAAGCGGTCGTCTATATGCTCGACAACACCGCGCTTTCGCCCGGTAACATCGATGCCGAGGTCAACCGGTATATGACGTGGCCAGGACAGGCGCTCGCTTACAAAATCGGCGAGCTAAAGATCCGCGAATTGCGCACTCGCGCCGAGGAAAAGCTGGGCGCTGATTTCGATCTGCGCGCCTTCCACGACACAGTGCTGGAAAACGGATCGATTCCGCTTTCGGTGCTCGAAGCCTATGTCGATAATTGGATTGAGGCCGAGCTCGCCAGAGTTGTAACCGACTAAGGTTTAAGCGGCTTTGGCGGGGAGGGGGGTGGTTGATCCAAGCACCTCCTCGGTCAGCCGCCGGATGTTGACCTGCGCCGCCAAGCGCGCGCCAAGCAGAGCGGTGCCGCTGACTTTGCGTTGCACAAACAGGGTCTCAATCGGCGGAAATGCCCACGTGTCTTTGTCCTGAGCGATGGCCATACCTTCATCGCGTAGCAGCGGGATAAAGGCGCGGTCGCCGAAATCAAATGGCTTGTCCTCACGCATTTCGTTGATGACAATGTCGATCATGCGATTGACCCGTTCGAGGTGCTTTTCCGCGACTATAGGCATCATAAAGCCGGATTCGATGGTCGCTTTCAGCACTTCCTCACGGTCTCCATTCAACCCCGCGATCAGCATCTTGCGATAGCCGTTCGACACATCGGGATCGACATCGCGGCATGCACCGAAATCGAGCAAGATGATCTCACCCGTTTCGCGGCGATAGCGGAAGTTCGCAAAGTTCGGATCGGTTTGCATCACGCCGAATTCAAACAATTCGCGCGCCACCAATCGCATCAGCTGCGTCATTGTTTCATCGCGGCGCTCATCTGTCTCGTTCTCAAGTTCCTCGATGCCGCTGCCTTGCTCGAAACTCATCGCCAGAATGCGGTCACGCGTTAGCTCTTTGTGGAGGGTCGGGACGACAAAGCCCGGCACATCTTTCAACTTTTCGCGGTACATCTCCATCTGCGCGCCTTCGCGGTGATAGTCGGCTTCCTCGTGCAGTTGTTTCTTGGCCTCGGCCAGCAGTGCGTCGATCTCCAGCTCTGGCGGAGCAAATCCTGCCACTTTGAGCAAAGTCATCACATTATCGACATCGCTGTCGATGCTTTCCGCGATGCCGGGATATTGCACCTTGATCGCCAATTCCTGACCATCGCGGGTAAGCGCCTTATGCACCTGGCCGATGGATGCGGCGGCGATAGGGCGCGGGTTGAACCATTTGAATTGCTTGCGCCAGTCCGGCCCCCATTCTGCCCGAAGCACCGTATCGAGCTGTTTGGCGGGCATGAAATTCGCCTGATCGCGCAGGGTCGCGAGGATATCGGCAAGTTCCTTTGGCAAAAAATCGCCCGAATCCATGCTGATCATCTGACCCATTTTCATGGCTGCACCGCGCAAATGCGACAGGCGGTCTGTCATCCGCTGGACATTGCCGGGGGTTAGCACAAGATCGCGCGCGGAAATCCCTTCGCCCTTGGCCAGACGGCGCGCGCCCTCGGCAACCATACCGCCCGCAACGCCGCTGGCGAGCCGCCCAAAACTGGCAAAGCGCGAAACCCGGCCGGAGGGGACGGAGCGTTCGCGTGAGCGATCATTTGTGCGGCTTTTATCGTCTGTCATCACACGTCCCGTAGCGGGTTTTGAAAGGGCTTGGCACTAAAACGACGAAGGCCCGGGAATGATCCCGGGCCTCGGCCGCTCGATAATCGTCGAGAGAATGTCTTGTGGTGTTACGCGATCGACCGCGTTCCGCCTGCAATGTAGTTCACATACACGGCGTGGATGAGGCCGGGGATGAAGAACAGCAGCGTCAGGACCAGGTTGATCCAGAAATCGGCGCCCAGACCCTTCTTCAATGCAACGCCAAGCGGCGGAAGAAGAACAGTGGCGATAAGAGCGATAAGTTCGAGCATGAATGGTTTTCCTAAATTGGTTTTCGCGAGGCGCTGTTTTGCGCCGTCGTATGACCAATCAACGGGTAGGGTGGTTCAAATGTTCCGGAAAAATCTTTGGAACCAATTGCTTGCCTGTGCGTTACGGGTTGATTGCTAACTAATACTAAGCCCGCCATCGACGGGCAGGCATTGCCCGGTGATATAATCGCTGTGCGGTGAGGCAAGAAAGACAGCGAGCCCTTCCAGTCCGGAATGATCGCCGAACCGGCGCAGCGGGATGCGCTTCTCAATCCATTCTGTAAATCTCGGGTCGGCCTTTGCGGTGATTTCTGTCTCGTAAAATCCGAACAACAGAGCGTTGGAGGTAATCTGATGCGGTGCCAGTTCAAATGCTGCGCCTCGCGTCAGGGCGGTGACGGCTGCTTTGGATGCTGCGTAGTCGCTCGATCGGTTTACGCCCATTATCGCCTGAGCGGAGGAGGTCACGATCAGTTTTCCTCCCGCATCGCCAGTTTTCGCGCGCTCGATCATGTGGCGGGTCACGTGTTTGTAAGTGAGGGCGGGGCCGCGCGCATTCACGGCCATTGTGTGATCCCACCCTTCCTGCGTAATATCAGGGATTGCAGCACCAGCGCCAGAAATCCCGGCGTTGGCGAAACAAGCATCGACGCGGGCGAATTTTGCCAAAGTCGCGCCCATTGCATCCTCGATCTGGGTGTCTTCGGATACATCGCATTGGATCGCGATGGCCTCTGCGACGCCGATAGATTGCAGTTCTCGCAAAGCGGCGGCGTTCTTGTCCTCATTGCGCGCCCAGATTGCGACATTCGCGCCTGCTTTGATAAGGCCGCGCGCCATGCCTAGGCCAAGGCCGCCATTGCCGCCGGTTATTACCGCAACGCGGCCTGAAAGATTAAACAGTTCCATGGGGCATTGGTGGCGCAAAGCGCGCTGTGCCGCAAGCACGCGGGAACCGGAGGCGCTGTCTGACGATTGGGCTGGCATGGACAGATCAACCTCACTCACACCTGCATCGCGCTGGCTCGGCTATGCCGGGTTGCTGCCGCAAATCATCTGCCTCTCATTGGCGGCGGTGCAGCATGAATATGCCTATACGGCGCTATCAGGCGGGTTCGCCTATGCCGCTGCGATATTCAGCTTTCTCGGCGGAGTTTGGTGGGGACAGGCGATCGCGAGCGGTAAGGCCGGTGCCGGTTCCTATCTGATCGCGGTCATGCCCAGCCTGATCGCGGTTGCGCTGTTCCTGCCTTGGAGTTTCGGGTGGGAATGGCCGGGGCCTGCGCTGATGTATCTCGGCGCATTCATCCTCGTATCTCCGCTGGTGGACCGTGAGCTTGGCCTAGCCACACCGGATTTCATGCGGCTACGCATTCACCTGTCTGTCGGACTTGGTATTCTGACAATCGCACTCGGATTTGTCGCCGAGGCTATTGTTTGATCATTCATTATCAGAAATTGGGCGCACCGAACCAAACGATGCGCCCGTTTCTGAAGGGTTAGAACTTGCCCAGCAACGTTAGAACGCCCTGATGACGAGATAACGTTACGTCGTCGGTCAGACCTAAGCCAGCCGTGTCGACATCGCCGTAGTTTGAATACCGATACTCAAGGCGCACAGCGAATTCGCCGCCCAAGTCGATTTCTCCGCCAGCGCCAATACGAAATCCGCCGCGATCGACGCTGTCTGAAACGACAGCGATCCCGTCATCATATTCGCCTTCGACCGAGGCGTTGGTGTAGCCCACCTTGGCGTATAGCAATCCGTTTGGTCCGGTGCGCATGCCAGCGCGCAGGCCTACATAGATGTCTCGTCCCGCATTCACCGAGGCACGGTCGCCGGCGACAAGGACATCATCGAAATCAAACCCGATGCTGGAGTCGGTAAATTCTGCCTCTACGCCCAGCACCATTCCGCTTTCAAATTCGAAGTCATACCCGATTACCGCGCCGACAAGCAGGTCTTCGCTGCTGCCGGATACGCCGCCGGATTCGGCTTCGATACTATCAACACCGATCACCGCGCCGACAACGAACTTGCCGCCCGATGTGTCGTCCTGCGCCAGAACCGGGGCACTGGAAAGCGCCATTGCAGCGCCGCAGATCAAAGTCAGTTTTTTCATTATATTTCCTACCTTTACCGTTGGGGGTGTGGGAAATGGCAGGCATAGTTTGCAATGAAGCGATCACGGTATCCGGTACAATACTTACGTGGGGTGCATCGCGGCTTCGACGATTGCGCTAACGAAGATGTGTAAGATGCAGTCGCTATCGGCGTGCGCGGGGTGGCAAGCGGCCAAATGCCTCCTATAGCTTTGCCTATGGCCAGCGCAGCGATTCACAGCATTCATCCCGAACACCAATATCTCAATCTGATGCGTCAGATTTGGGAAAGCGGCAGCCAGCGCGAAGACCGCACGGGTATCGGTACTCGCTCAATTGCGGGCGCGATGCTGCGGTATGATCTGGCAGATGGCGCGATGCCTTTGCTGACAACCAAGCGGGTTTACTGGAAAACTGCGACGCGCGAGATGCTGTGGTTCCTGACGGGTGAGACGAACATCCGCCCGCTGGTGCTGCAAGGCGTCAAAATCTGGAACGAATGGCCGCACGACCGCTACGTCAAAGAAAGCGGCGAGGATGTCTCCCTCGAAGAGTTCGTCCAGCGTATCGCCGATGATGAGGATTTCGCGACCCGCTGGGGCGATCTTGGCCCTGTCTATGGCAAGCAATGGGTCGATTGGCCGACCTACCGCTATCGCAAAGATGGCCTGTATGAGCGCGGCAAGGGTATCAATCAGGTTGCCGATCTGATCGATAGCCTAACGAACAATCCGGGCAGTCGCCGTCACATTCTGGAAGGTTGGAACGTCGCCGAGCTTGACCAGATGGCTTTGCCGCCGTGTCATAAGACGTATCAATTCCATGTCGCAGGGGGCCGCCTCAACTGCATGCTGTATCAGCGCAGCTGCGATGTGGCGCTGGGCCTGCCGTTCAACCTGTGGTCGGCTGCTTTGCTTCAGCGGATGATCGCGCAGCAAGTCGGGCTAGAGCCGGGCGAACTGGTGTGGATGGGCGGTGACGTTCACCTCTATATGAACCACGAACATTTGATCACAGAGCAACTGACTCGTGAGCCGTCCGGTGCGCCGACTCTTGAAATCACCCGAAAGCCTGAAACAATTTTCGACTACAAAATTGAGGATTTCGTGGTGCATGATTACGCGCCGCAGGCCCCAATCAAGGCACCTGTTGCGGTTTGATCCGCGCCGCTTGACCGCAGTAAAAGCCTGACATACCCGACCTCTCAGATGCACGGGGGAGCGCTGCCTTCCCGCCGTGCCCACGGACTATATGTGGGAGAGCACAGCCATGGCCGATCAGGCCGATACTACGCCGCAATCCGGAGACAACCGGCCCGCGCTCGCACTGCACGTGCCAGAGCCGCGCTCGCGTCCCGGCGATCCAGTCAACTTTGCCGATGTTGTTGTCGGCAAGGCAGGCGATCAACCGCGTCCCGACGAAAGCACCAAGCCGGAAGAGATGAAGGACCTCGCCTATGATCTCGTCCGCGTGCTGGGCGATGATAACAAGGCGCATGGTCCTTGGGATCCGAAGCTTGATCCCGACACTCTGCGCACAATGCTCGGCCACATGGCTATGGTTCGCGCTTTTGATGAGCGCATGTTCCGCGGTCAACGTCAGGGTAAAACCTCGTTCTATATGAAATGCACAGGCGAGGAAGCGACCAGCGTCGCGGCCTCCATGGCGCTCGCAAGCGACGACATGGTGTTTCCGTCATACCGCCAGCAGGGCATCCTGATCGCGCGCGGTTATCCGCTGATCGAAATGATCAACCAGATCTATTCAAACAAGGGCGACAAGCTGCTCGGCCGCCAATTGCCGATCATGTATTCCAGCCGCGAACACAGCTTTTTCAGCATCTCCGGCAACCTTGCGACGCAAACCCCGCAAGCTGTTGGCTGGGCGATGGCAAGCGCGATCAAAGGCGACAGCCGGATTGCGGCGACTTGGGTGGGCGAGGGTTCGACCGCTGAGGGCGATTTCCATTCCGCCTGCACATTCGCGACCGTTTATAACGCGCCTGTGATCCTGAATGTGATCAACAACCAATGGGCAATCTCGAGCTTCTCCGGCTTTGCGGGCGGTGAACGCACAACCTTTGCTGCGCGTGCGCTGGGATACGGCATTGCCGGTCTTCGCGTGGACGGCAACGATGCGCTTGCCTGTTTCGCAGCCCAGCAATGGGCCGCCAACCGCGCCCGCGCCAATCAGGGACCAAGCCTGATCGAATACTTCACCTACCGCGCAGAGGGGCACTCCACATCGGATGATCCGTCTGGTTATCGCAGCGCGCAGGAGCGCGAAGAATGGCCGCTGGGCGATCCGGTTATGCGCCTGAAAAACCACCTCATCGAAATCGGTGAGTGGGATGAGGAACGCCAAGAGGCGATGGACCTCAAATGCGCCGAGGAAGTGAAAGCGACCACCAAAGAAGCCGAGAAAAACGGCATCCTTGGCCACGGCATGCATCACCCGTTCCACACCATGTTCGAAGACGTGTTCGAAGAGCTGCCTTGGCATCTCAAAGAACAGGCCGAACAGGCGACGCGGGAACGGATCACGAAATTCGGTTCGGAAAGGCCATACGAATGAGCACCGAAACCAAATCGGACGCGTCAGCAGAGGCAATCGAAGACCGCCGGATCAACATGATCGAGGCGATCAACGAAGCGCTCGACATCATGCTTGGCCGCGATGAAAATGTCGTCGTGATGGGCGAGGATGTCGGCTATTTCGGTGGCGTGTTCCGCTGCACTGCCGGTCTTCAGGAAAAGCACGGCAAAACCCGCGTGTTCGATACGCCAATCAACGAATGCGGCATTATCGGCGCGGCTGTGGGCATGGGCGCATATGGCCTGCGCCCTGTCCCTGAAATCCAGTTTGCGGATTACATTTATCCCGGCCTCGATCAGTTAATCTCCGAAGCGGCGCGCCTGCGATACCGCTCAGCCACAGAATATATCGCGCCGATGACCGTGCGTTCGCCCTTTGGCGGCGGCATTTTTGGCGGGCAGACGCACTCTCAGTCTCCCGAAAGTCTGTTCACGCATGTGGCTGGCCTGAAAACGGTGATCCCCGCGACGCCTTATGATGCGAAGGGGCTTTTGATCTCCTGCATCGAAGACAACGATCCCGTGATCTTCTTTGAGCCGAAACGTATCTATAACGGCCCGTTCACCGGCTTTTACGACAAGCCTGTCGAGCCGTGGAAGAAGCACAAGGATAGTGTTGTGCCGGAGGGGTATTACAAGATTCCGCTGGGCAAAGCGCGCCATGTGACAGAGGGCGAGCAGCTGACCATCGTGGCTTACGGTACTATGGTGCATGTGGCCGAAGCGGTGGCCAAGGCGAAGGGTGTGGAGGCCGATATTCTCGATCTGCGCACGCTCGTGCCGCTCGACATCGAAGCCATTGAAGCATCGGTGAAGAAAACGGGCCGCTGCCTGATTGTTCACGAAGCCACCCGCACAAGCGGCTTTGGCGCGGAGCTATCGGCGCTGGTGACAGAACGCTGTTTTTATCACCTTGAGGCGCCAGTTGAGCGCGTCACAGGCTTTGATACACCATATCCGCACAGCCTCGAATGGGCCTATTTCCCTGGCCCGGTTCGCATCGGCGAAGCAATCGATTCAATTCTTAAGGACTGACCCAATGGCTAAGTTCACATTCAACATGCCCGACGTGGGCGAGGGCGTTGCCGAAGCCGAGATCGTCGAGTGGATGGTCAAGGTCGGGGACACTGTGTCCGAAGACCAGCATCTGGTCGACGTGATGACAGACAAAGCGACGATCGACATCGAAAGCCCAGTCGACGGCAAAGTGGTCGAGGTTGCTGGTGAGGTTGGCGATGTAATCGCGGTCGGTTCAATGTTGCTCGTCGTTGAAGTCGAAGGCGAAGAGGCCGAGGAACCCAAAGCCCAAGCGCCTGCGCCTGAACCAGCCCCTGCATCTGAGCCAACGGCAGAGACAGCGCCAGAATCTGCGCCGAAGCCAGCCCCCGAGCCCGCAAAGGTCACCGAGCCTGCGCCAATCACCGGCGGCAGCGAAGCCGAGGCAGCAGACGCAGCCAAAGTGCTCGCGACCCCCGCTGTGCGCAAACGGGCCCGGGATCTTGGCGTTGATCTTGCCCAGGTGAAACCGGCCGAGGATGGCCGCGTACGTCACGGCGATCTCGACCAGTATTTGTCTTATAATTCCGGCGGCGGTTTCTCCGCTGCTGGTGCGACCCGCGAAGACGAAGCGATCAAGGTGATCGGCCTGCGCAAACGCATCGCGCAGAATATGAGCGCGGCGAAACGCAACATTCCGCATTTCACCTATGTCGAAGAATGTGACGTTACCGAGCTGGAGCGGATGCGCACGCAGCTTAACGCGGATCGCGGTGACAAGCCTAAGCTCACTATGCTGCCGCTGCTTATCTCTGCGTTCTGCAAACTGATCCCGGACTATCCGATGATCAACGCTCGCTTTGATGACGAAGCAAACGTCGTGACCCGTCATGGCTCTGTCCATATGGGCATGGCGACGCAGACCGATACCGGTTTGATGGTGCCAGTGATCAAAGACGCGCAAAGCCGCAATCTGTGGCAGCTTGCGCGAGAAATCGGCCGTCTGGCGGGCGCTGCGCGCGATGGCTCGGCGAAGTCGGATGAGCTTTCCGGTTCGACGATCACAGTGACATCGCTTGGCCCGCTCGGCGGCGTAGCAACCACTCCTGTCATCAACCGCCCTGAAGTCGCAATTATCGGCCCGAACCGCATTATCGAGCGTCCGATGTTCGTCACCGGCTCCGATGGTGTGGAGCGAATCGAGAAGCGCAAGCTGATGAATATCTCGATCAGCTGCGATCACCGCGTCGTTGATGGATTTGATGCAGCTAGCTTTATTCAGGACGTTAAAAAGCTGATCGAAACGCCAGTTTTGCTGCTTGCGGATTGAATGGAGAAATAAAAGCGCATTTGATGGCTCAACAGCCGTTGACAGCTTTCATCGCGGGGCTTAGAGGCCCTGCTTCCCAAGCGGTGCAAACCACAGTTTGAACGGTCAAGTTTAAGCGGGTGTAGCTCAGTTGGTTAGAGCGCCGGCCTGTCACGCCGGAGGTCGCGAGTTCAAGTCTCGTCACTCGCGCCACTTGGGAATATCTTACAACTTAGATGATTGCCTGCTCCGGCGCGTTTCGGCGCCTTGGCACACTATTGTCAGTCTTCGGGGCTGCTTTGCGGCTCCGGCGCACTCCAGCTGCCTGTTTCCATCCAGATGAGCAGCGGCTTGAGTGGCAGCAGCCAGATCAGGCCGAGGATCAGGTAGACTATGGTCTGCGCCCAGCCGGGCCAGCCGCCGATGATGTCAGGTGCATATCGGGCGATAATGATGCCGTAGATCATCAGGAACACAAATAAACCGATAATGCCGACGGGAATGCGCCAGGTGGGTGTTTCTCTCATCAATCGGTTCCGTAAATTCGCGTTGGGGTGACAATCGCATCGAGGGCAATGTCGTGCGGCTCTGTTGGCAGGGCATCGCAAAGCTGCGCGTCCCATGCCAGCCCAACCGCCATCCGGCCCGGATGTTCCGACAGCCAGCGGTCATAGTGGCCGCCGCCTTGGCCCAGCCTGTCTCCATCAGCAGTAAAGCCGACAAGCGGCACGAACAGCACGTCTGGCAAAATCTCGGCGGCGTCGCCTGCTGGTTGCGCGATATCGAATGGCCCAGGCGTCAGATCGCTTTCGCCGAAGGGGTCGGCGTGCTCACGGAATGTCATAGGTGCGTCTGCAGCGCTGAAATGGGGCAATGCAAGGGTGTGGCCCGCCTCGTGAAAGAACTTCGCATATCCGCCTGCAGGCGCCTCCCATGGATTGGCGGAGTAAAGGCCAATCACGGCATCCGCTATTATTTTATTTAGAAGCGGCGCAGGAGGACGATGGAAGAGCAAAGCGCGTATCGCATCAGGCTGCGCCGCAAGATGCTCACGCCGCGCCTTACGGAGCGATTTTCGGAGGTCTGATTTGGAAAGCGTCATCACACCCAAAGTAAGGCTAGGGCTCTGCACCCGCAAGAGGACGCAACGCGCACCAAGGAAAGAGGCCAAGCGGCTAGAAAGGCCGCAAGGGCGACCGCCCGCCCGCCCGCAGGGAAGCGAGGAAATCGCTCTTTCAATAAAGCGCGCAAACAAATGAGTGACGGGACCACCATGGGTCGTTGCCAGAGAAATCCACTGACGCGAAAACGTCAGGTGGGTGCCGTATGCCCAAGCTCCCAGGTTCCATTCCGAAAAATGCAGGGGCCCATAAACTCAGACAGGGACAGCTCCCGATTGGATTGCTTATAGCCTCAGGGATGTTCAATCGGCTCGTGCCGGGCAGCCCCGCCGTGCCTAGACTTAGGACGACTGAGCCGTTCCTTCAAGCGCGCTGGCTGTCTCTTCAGCCCGCGCGGCGAGCGCTTCAAGCTTTTGCACGATGTCATCGCCGACCGACGGAGCGCCAAAAAGGTCATGCTGATGGCTTGCCGCCTCGCGCATTTCTGCAAGAGTGGCCTTCAATTCGCCAATCTCTTCGCGGGCGCGGGCCTCGGCCTTGGTCAGCGTTTCGATCTCCGACTTAAGCTCGGCCTTTTTTCCGCCGGACTTCGCCTTTTCGTGTTCGACGTTCTCGGAGGATTTTTTGGCTACCTTACGGGTCTCTGACAATTCATCGGCGAGGAATAAGGCTGCGAACAGCATATTCTGCGCCTCTTGCGGAGAGCGTGCAGAGCCAAGCTGCGAATATTTCTCGTCAATGATCGCGGCGAGTTTGCGGATGTGGTCTTCTTCCCCGTCGCCGCAGACGAAGGGGTAGGATTTAGGGCCGATCTTAATGGAGATTTCGCTCATGCTTCGAGATCCTCGATCAAATCGTCGAGTTCGCGCATTGTATCAGCAACGTCCTCGCGCAATTTCTCATGCGCATTGACGAGGGCCATTACCTTGGCCGAGCTGCCTGTATCTTCGGCAGATGCCCGCGTAGGCGAGGGGGCATTGGCGCGTGCCTCTGCTATCCGCTCCATCGCGGCTTCGATACGCGCTATTGCAGTGACGATCCGGCCTTCGCTCATAAACCATAAATACCAAGAATGCCGAGCCTGCGCAAAGCCTTGGCGCGGCCTGTTGATAAGTGATCTTGCAGAAAGGCTCATGCCAAGATGCCAGCACGATTGTTCCAGTTCTGGGGAGCAACGCAAAAGAGCGCCTCTCCGCCGCTTGACCTGCCCCTGACGCTCGGCAATGGCATGCGGACAGATCGAATCGAGCGCGGGCGCGAGACGGGCCGGGGCTTGCGAGAATTGCGCGGCCACAATCACAATCCCATCCGCGCGCCAGCAGGAGGCAAAAGACCCGCATGACGATTGATACTTCGCGCTTGCAGAATATGGCCAACGCCATTCGCGCGCTCTCGATGGACGCTGTGCAAGCAGCCAATTCCGGCCACCCCGGTATGCCGATGGGCATGGCGGATGCGGCGGCGGTGCTTTTCCAGAACCATCTGAAGTTTGATCCATCGCGCCCTGATTGGGCCGACCGTGATCGCTTTGTCTTGTCCGCCGGTCACGGCTCAATGCTGATTTACAGCCTGTTGCACCTGAGCGGTTATGCGCGTCCGACGATGGATGACATCCGCAATTTCCGTCAGATCGGCAGCCCGTGCGCCGGTCACCCGGAAAACTTCCTGCTCGAAGGGGTCGAATGCACCACCGGCCCGCTGGGTCAGGGTATCGCAATGGCTGTCGGCATGGCGATGGCAGAGCGCAATCTCAACGCGACGTTTGGCGACGATATCGTCGATCACCGGACTTGGGTTGTTGCAGGCGACGGGTGCCTGATGGAAGGCGTGAATCACGAAGCCATCGGCCTAGCCGGACATCTGCACCTTGGCCGCCTCAACGTGCTTTGGGATGATAACAACATCACAATTGACGGCCCGGCCGATCTATCCACCAGCGAAGATGTGAAGGCCCGGTATGAAGCGACCGGCTGGCACGTTGTCAGCTGCGATGGCCATGACTTTGACGATATTGAGCGCGCTTTGAATGAAGCGAAAGCCGATGAGCGCCCTTCATTGATCGCGTGCAAAACGGTGATCGGGAAAGGCGCGCCGACCAAACAAGGCACCAGTGCGACACACGGTGCGCCTCTGGGCGATGAAGAAATCGCTGGAGCGCGTGAGGCACTGGGCTGGAGCGCGGCTCCGTTTGAAGTGCCCGCCGATGTTCTTTCCGATTGGCGCGCGACTGGCGATGCTGGCCGCGATGCGTCCGGTTCCTGGAATGCCCGCTTGGCAGCGTCCGAGCATAAGAGCGAATTTGAGCGCCGGATGGCTGGAAATCTGCCAGACACTAATGTGATCGAAGACCATATCGCTGGATTGATCGCCGATCCTCAAGGTGTGGCGAGCCGAAAGGCCAGCGAAATGGCTTTGGCCGTGATCAATCCGGCAATGCCCGAAACTGTCGGCGGCAGCGCCGATCTTACAGGATCGAACAACACCAAAGCTGGCGGCATCGAAGCGTTCACAGCTGATAATTACGGCGGCCGCTATGTCTATTACGGCATCCGCGAATTTGGCATGTCAGCTGCGATGAACGGCATGGCGCTGCACGGCGGCGTGATCCCGTATGGCGGCACCTTCCTCGTCTTCACCGATTATGCGCGCGGCGCGATCCGGCTTTCGGCCTTGCAAAAAGCGCGGGCGATCTATGTCATGACGCATGACAGCATTGGACTTGGCGAAGATGGCCCGACGCACCAACCGGTTGAGCATCTCGCTTCGCTGCGGGCTATGCCGAACCTGCTTGTTATGCGTCCGGCGGATTCAGTTGAAACTGCTGAATGCTGGCAGGTTGCTTTGCAGCAGGCTGATCGTCCGACGATCCTAGCGCTGTCGCGTCAGGGCTTGCCTCAGGTCCGCTTGAGCGATGCTGGTGAGAACCTGTCGGCCAAAGGCGCATACCGCCTGAAAGCAGCGGGCGCAGACCGCAAGGTTGTGATCCTCGCCACCGGCGCGGAGATCGGCGTCGCGATGGAAAGTGCAAAGGCGCTTGAAGAAGCGGGCATTGGCACCGACGTTGTCTCTATGGTCTGCACCGAACTTTTTGACGAGCAGGATGACGCATACCGCGCCGACCTGTTGCCGTCAGACGCTGTGATCGTATCAATCGAGGCAGCAAGCACTTTCGGGTGGCAGCGCTATACTGGCACCGGCGGTCTGAATATCGGCATCGACAGCTTTGGCGCGTCGGCACCGGCGAAAGACCTGTTCGCCCATTTCGGTTTCACTGCGGAGGCTATTGTCCCGCAAATTCACAGCAAATTGAACGACTAAGCAGGAGCTTCTCTCATGGCTACCAAAGTTGCAATTAATGGTTTTGGCCGCATTGGCCGTCTTGTCGCCCGCGCTATTCTGGAACGGAGCGATCACGATCTGGAACTGGTTTCGATCAACGATCTGGCCGACACAAAATCGAACGCCTTGTTGTTCAAATACGACTCCACTCATGGCCGCTTCCCTGGCGAAGTGGATGTGAAAGACGGCGCGATTGTCGTCGGCGGCAAATCAATTGCTGTCACGAGTGAACGCGATCCGGCCAACTTGCCGCATGGCGAACAGGGCGTCGATATTGTGCTGGAATGCACCGGCTTCTTCCAAAGCGACGAGGCCTGCCGTCCGCACCTTGCTGCGGGTGCAAAACGTGTCCTGATTTCGGCTCCGGCCAAGAATGTCAGCGCGACTGTTGTTTACGGCGTGAACCACGATGTGCTCACTGCCGAGGACGTAATCGTCTCCAACGCAAGCTGCACCACCAACTGCCTGTCGCCGATTGCGAAAGTTCTCAACGACACCGTCGGTATCGAGCGCGGCTTTATGACGACGATCCATTCCTACACCAACGATCAGCGTATGCTGGATCAGATGCACGGTGATATGCGCCGTGCCCGCGGCGGTGCGCAGAACATGATCCCGACGACTACTGGCGCTGCGCGCGCTGTTGGTCTGGTGCTGCCTGAACTGGCTGGTAAGCTGGACGGATCGTCTGTTCGCGTTCCAACCCCGAATGTCAGCCTAGTCGACCTCGTATTCCAGCCCGGCCGCGACACGTCAGCAGAAGAGCTTAACACCGCGCTGAAAGCGGCGGCTGATGGCGCGATGAAAGGTGTGCTTGATTACACGGACGAGCCGCTGGTTTCGTCTGACTTCAACCACCACCCTGCCAGCTCGACTGTCGACAGCCTTGAGACAAGCGTGATGGAAGGTAAACTTGCCCGCGTCGTTTCGTGGTATGACAACGAGTGGGGCTTTTCCAACCGCATGATCGATACTGCCGGTGTGATGGCAAAATTCCTCTAATCTACGCTTCGATCGGGCGCGACCCTTAAAGGACAACACATGGCCGCATTCAAAACACTCGATGATTTGGGCGATGTGACCGGCAAGGTCGCGCTTGTTCGGGTTGATCTCAATCTGCCGATGAAAGACGGGTCTGCGACGGATGTAACCCGTGTCGAGGCGATCAAGCAGACCGTGCTGGAACTGGCGGAAAGGGGCGCGAAAGTGCTCATGCTGGCGCATTTCGGGCGTCCGGGCGGAAAGCGTTCATCTGTGCTTTCCACCAGTATGGTCGTTGGCGATGTTGAAGCGGTGCTCGGCAAAGAGCTGATGTTCATCCCTGAAGTCGCAGGGCCTGTGGTTGAGCAATCTATTGGTATCTTGCGCAATGGCGATATCGGACTGCTCGATAACACCCGTTTTTGGCCAGGTGAGACGGATAATGATCCGAACTTTGCGCAGGTCATCGCCGCGCATGGCGATTTCTTCGTGAACGACGCCTTCAGCGCCGCGCACCGCGCTCACGCTACCACTGAAGGCATCACACATCATCTCCCGTCCTATGCGGGCCGCGCGATGGAACGAGAGCTTACCGCGCTCGAGGCCGCGCTCGGCAAACCCGAAGCACCGGTTGCTGCGGTTGTGGGCGGGGCGAAAGTCTCAACCAAGCTGGCCGTGCTCGAAAACCTTGTTGGCAAGGTTCAGCACCTCATCATCGGCGGCGGCATGGCGAACACGTTCCTAGCCGCGCGCGGTGTGGATGTCGGCAAGTCGCTGTGTGAGCATGATCTGACGGACACTGCATCGAAGATCATGGATCAGGCCGATCATGCGGGCTGCACTGTACACCTTCCATATGATGTTGTGGTTGCGAAGGAGTTTGCCGAGAACCCATCCAGCTTGCGTACATGCAATGTCCACGAAGTGGCCGAGGATGAGATGATCCTCGACATCGGACCGCTCGCAACCGAAGCGCTCGCCGATGTTCTGAAGACGTGCCGCACGCTGGTGTGGAATGGCCCGTTGGGCGCGTTCGAGACTGAGCCGTTTGACACCGCAACAGTTGCGCTTGCCCGTCATGCTGCGGCTCTCACGCAGGAAGGCTCTCTAATCAGCGTCGCGGGCGGCGGAGACACCGTTGCCGCGCTGGCGCAGGCCGCTGTGACAGAAGACGTGACTTATATCTCAACCGCTGGCGGCGCCTTCCTTGAATGGATGGAAGGCAAAGAGCTTCCCGGCGTCGCGGCGTTGAGCAAGTAAGAATGGCGGATATCGAAGCGATGATTGAGGCGCAGGAACTGCGCTTTTTACAAAGCTGGATGCACCGCGATGCGGGCGCAATCCGCGATATCGCTGCGCGCGATTTCATGATGATGGTGGGTAGCAATCCGCCCGAACTGCTTGATCGGCCAAGCTTCGTAGCCGCCGCAGAAGATGGATTTCGCTGCACCGGCTTCCGGCTTGGTCAGGCATTTGTCCGCCGGCACGGCCGCTGCGCATGGTATGCGGCGGGCGCGAAGCTTGATCTGGAGCTGGGCCGCACCGAATGGACCGGTGATTTCATGCTGACAGGTCTGTGGCGCAAATCCCGTTTCAAAGGGTGGAAGCTGGCGGAACACTCGGTTTCGCAAACATCCAAGGATGAACGCTTCACTCAGGCTGTACGCAGCTTGCAAATGTGGACCTGAAATGAGCGAACCAACCACCGAATATGGCTATTACAACGCTGTAGAATGCACTGAGGGCGAATTCGCCGGATGGCACCATTGGAACCACGATCCGTATGAGATGCGCAGCGGGCCGTTTTTTATGCGACGCGAGGATGACGGCACGTATCTAAGTGCGTTCCGCGCCGAGGCTCAGCATATGAACGGCGCAGGCTCGATGCATGGCGGCTGTTTGATGACTTTCGCCGATTTCGCGCTTTTCGCAATTGCGACGGATGAACTTGCCGGTGCAGATGCAGTCACAATGAACCTGTCCAGCGATTTTCTTGGCGGTGTGTCCGAAGGTGCATTGGTTGAGGCCCGCGGTCAGGTTACGCGGGGCGGGGGCAAGACGGTGTTTGTTCGCGGCCTGATTACCGGAGACGGCAAACCCGCGCTGAGTTTTACCGGCATCATCCGCAAGTTTAGCCCGCGCAAAGCCGAAAAATAGAGAACCAGCAATGACGCAGAGCAACCCTCTTTTTCCCACGCCGTTCATCGTTGATCGGCTGCAAAGCGAGGAGGGGATTGAGGCACTTCGGAGCGCGATTGC
Source organism: uncultured Erythrobacter sp. (assembly GCF_947497915.1). Taxonomy (GTDB): domain Bacteria; phylum Pseudomonadota; class Alphaproteobacteria; order Sphingomonadales; family Sphingomonadaceae; genus Erythrobacter. The sequence goes on from NZ_CANMIJ010000001.1 coordinate 986,694, forward strand.
AGAAGAGCGCGCCCGCGACAATGAGGGGCTCAAGATCTCGAACCTCGGAGGGTGGCATTCCAACACACAGATGATCGATTGGGGCGGCGCAGCGGCAAAGGCGCTTGCATACAAAGCCATGCAGATGGCGGACACCTACACTCTCGATGTGAAAAGCCCTCAAGACAGCCGCTTTGGCTGGGTCCCGGAAATGTGGGCCAATGTTTCGGGAAAGGGCGATGCGAACCAGTACCACACCCATCCGGGCAGCTTTTGGTCCGCCGTGGCTTATATCGATGACGGCTATAGTGGTGACAGCGACGCCGGGCTGGGCGGGCAATTGCAGGTGCTGGACCCGCGTATGCCGATGGTGCGTATGACTGCCCCGGATCTGCGGATCACAGATGGGAAGGGCAATGCCCAACAATCCGAGATGAGCATCCGTCCGGCCACAGGCATGATCGTGATGTTCCCAAGCTGGCTGCAACACGCTGTTCGCCCGTTTCACGGTGTGGGAACGCGGATTAGCATCGCAATCAACCTGACGCCGGGATTGAAGGCGTAAAACACAGTTTATGCCGTTGCCCCGCGCCGCGGCGCTGGGTAAAGGCGAACGGACAAATTCTGCATAGGTATGCACACCAGAGGGACGAGTGATGAACACCGAAGAAATGACCGCCAAAATTGCCAACGGACAAGGCTTTATCGCGGCTCTCGATCAGTCGGGCGGTTCCACGCCAAAGGCGCTGCGCGGTTACGGTGTCGAAGACGGCGAATGGTCTGGCGATGATGAAATGTTCGCACAAATTCATGCCATGCGCAGCCGTGTAATCACCTCGCCCTGTTTCGGCAGCGGCAAAGTGATCGGCGCGATCCTGTTTGAAAAAACAATGGATGGCAGCGTCGATGGCAAATCCACCGCAGACGCTTTGAAAGCGCGCGGCATCGTGCCGTTTATCAAAGTCGATCAGGGCCTCGCCGATGAGGAAAACGGCGCGCAGGTGATGAAAACGCTCGATAAACTTCCTGCGTTGCTCGAAAAATCAGTCGCCAACGGAATGTTCGGCACAAAAATGCGCTCAGTGATCAAATCGGCCAATGCAGCCGGTATCGCTGCCGTGGTTGAACAACAATTCGCGGTTGGCAATCAAATCGCTGATGCTGGCCTGATGCCGATGTTGGAGCCTGAATTCGACATCACAGCAGAAGACCGCGAGGCAGGCGAAGACATCCTGCTTGCGGAGATTATGAAGGGCCTTGATGCGTTGCCAGAGGGCCGCAAGGTCATGCTGAAACTGTCGATCCCGGTGAAGGCTGGCCACTATACACCTGCAATCAACCACCCCAATGTGCTGCGCGTCGTTGCGTTGTCGGGCGGGTATTCCACCGATGATGCCTGCGGGCACCTTGCGAAGAACCCGGGTATGATCGCAAGCTTTAGCCGCGGCCTGCTTCAGGATCTGCGCAAAGGGCAGTCGGATGACGAGTTCGACGGAACTTTGGGCAAGGCGATTGATCAGATCGCAACTGCGAGCTGCGCGGGATAGCGTGACCGCATGAACGCGCCCCGACACTTCGACTATTATCGAGGTGTGGCACCTATGATGTGGGTGATGTTCGCTCTTTCACTGCTTGAATTGATCGCGGTGCATTTCTTCGTTGCGATCAAATGGCCCTATGTCGGGTGGCCTTTGACAATCATCTCGGCCATCGGCGCGATTGGAATTTTGGTCTGGATACGCTCATTCCGCAAGAAACCTCATCGGCTGGCTGATGGGCAACTGACGCTCAATTTCGGCTCTCTCAAATCGGTGACGCTCGATCTTGCAAACATAGCCCGTATCAAACGCGGTTGGGAGCAAGGTGCGCTTGAAAAGAAAGGGCACATCAATTTGGCTGGAATTGCCTTTCCTAATCGCTGCATCGAATTGGTGGAACCTCTAGAGAAAGGCAAAACCCGCGTGTTTGTGCGCCTTGATGATCCGGGGGCCTTCGATGATGCCCTAAGCGATTGCAGTGTGGTGTTTGAGTGAACGCGTCTTGCTGGTTTGGGCAAAAGCTGCGCTTGGCGTTCACGCGAAGCCTCGCTAAGCGCGTAAGCGATGATTGAAACACAGCTTTATCTGATATCCCCAGAAGAGGTCGGCGGCGATTTCCCCGCCCGGCTTGAACGCGCGCTTGAGGCGGGCAGCGGGGCCGTGACAGCATTCCAATTCCGCGTGAAAGGCGCGCAAGACCAGCATGAACTTGCCGATTTGGCGGCCCCTCTGCAGGCGATCTGCGCCGCGCATGATGTCGCCTTTGTCGTGAATGACAGCGTGCCGCTTGCCAAACGGCTTAAAGCGGACGGCGTGCATTTGGGGCAGGGCGACGGCGATCCGAAAGAAGCACGCGAGGAATTGGGCCGCGATGTCCAGATCGGTGTGACCTGTCATGCCTCCAAGCATATGGCGATGGATGCCGGTGAGGCGGGCGCGGATTACGTGGCCTTTGGCGCGTTTTTCGACAGCACGACGAAAGACAAAGGCGACGCGGAGCGCCCGACTATAGAGACGATCGAATGGTGGGCTACCTTGTTTGAGATCCCCTGCGTTGCCATTGGCGGAATTACGCCGGAGAATTGCGCTCCTTTAATCGAAGCGGGTGCGGATTTCCTCGCCGTTTCCGGCTCCGTCTGGAACGGAGATGAAGTAAAGGCTGTCGAAGCCTTCGCCAAAGTTATCAGTAAAACGAAAAGGCCAACGCCATGAAATTTTTCGATAGAATTCTGACAATCGTCATCACGGCCACTTTGACATCGGCCGCGTGGATTATCTTTGGCGGAACGGCATTTCAAATGGCGAATGATCGTCAGGATACAGCCGAGCCGGCGGTAGAGGAACCTGCGCCAGCGCTTCCCGCGCCCGCGCCAGTGATTGCTCCGTCTGCGCCGCCGGTTGCAGCTGAACCGTTGCCTGAGCCACAGCCTGCTCCGACTACGACAGCAACGCCTTCACCTGCGCCCGAACCAAGCGCCGCGCCGACGCCAGAGGCATCGGAAACGCCGGAAGCTCCGGTAACCGTCGAGGCTTGATTAAGGGCGCCCGCCAAGGCGGGTGCAGATCAATTTGCCGCGCTTTAACTGGTTGGTGCCGATCCGCGTGAAGGTCTCGCCCTTTTTTGGGCCGCGAGTGAAGGTGAACGTCTTACCGCGCAGCAGGTAAATCCCTTTGCCTTTTGCATTGGTATAACTGGACGCGCCGCTCAGCCGGAATTCTTCGTCCTTCACAACTTCAAACGCCTTGCCTCCAGCATCGCCGGGCAGGGCGCATTGATAGGTGCCTTTGGGCATGGTGCTTAGCTTACCGCCGGCAGGCTCGTTTTGCGCCATCAAAGGCGCAGCCGCAGCAACAGCAGCCGCAAATGCGGTGAGGATAAAGACGTAACGTGTTTTCATTGCGGTGTTCTCATTATGCGCGCGTCTATAACATTATGCCGCGCATTCAGATACGGCGTTAACGATGTTTGGCTGAATCTGACCTGACTTTTTACGACAAGTTACCCTTGGGCGCCGGTGTGCTTGCCGTAAACCCATCCCTCCGCTATTGGCCCGCATCACAGTATTTCAGCGCGCGCTGGCCCATGCCGCGCGCCACATCTCCGACCAAAGGCAGCGAGCTCCATGAAAATCAGCGGCGTCGACATTCGTCCCGGCAACATCATCGAATATGAAAAAGGCATCTGGAAAGTTGCCAAGATCCAGCACACGCAGCCGGGCAAGGGCGGAGCGTATATGCAGGTCGAGATGAAGAACCTGCAGGATGGCCGTAAAACCAACGTCCGTTTCCGCAGCGCCGACACCGTCGAAAAAGTGCGTTTGGATACCGCCGATTATCAATTCCTCTATGAAGACGGCGACATGCTCGTGTTCATGGATCAGGTGAATTACGAACAGATCATGCTGCCAAGCGATCTGTTGGGCGATGCGCGTCCGTTCTTGCAGGACGGCATGCAGGTAATGCTGGAGCTTTGGGAAGAAAAGCCGATCTCGGTTCAGCTTCCAAATCAGATCGAAGCCGAAATCGTCGAAGCCGACGCCGTGGTGAAGGGGCAAACCGCCTCGTCCAGCTACAAACCGGCTGTGCTCGACAACGGCGTGCGCATCATGGTGCCGCCGCATATCGGCAGCGGAACACGCATCATCGTTGATGTTTACGAACAAACTTATGTCGGCAAAGCGAGCTAAGTCACAATGTCGATGTTTTCAGGTCTGATCCGCGTCATGGAACGCGCTGCGCGTAAAGCGGGTAACCGTTTGCGCCGCGACTTTGGCGAGGTTGAACACCTTCAGGTGAGCCGCAAAGGCCCGGCGGATTTCGTGTCTAAGGCCGACATGCGCGCTGAGCGGATCCTCTATGATGAATTGCTCAATGCGCGCCCAGATTGGGGCTTTGTCTTGGAGGAAGCGGGCATCATCGAGGGTGCGCCAGATATGCCGCGCTGGATCATCGATCCGCTCGATGGGACAAGCAATTTCCTCCATGGCATCCCGCATTTCGCGATCAGCATTGCGGTTCAAGAGCCGCGCCTTGATGGCAAAGGCTGGGGCGATGTCACCGCCGCGGTAATTTACCACCCGATCAATGATGAAACCTATTGGGCGGAAAAGACCCGTGGTTCATGGCTGCAGGATGCGCGCCTGCGCGTCTCTGGTCGTCGCCATCTTGACGAGGCCTTGATCGCAACTGGCATCCCGTTTCAGGGGCACGGCGACTTTGCCGAATGGAGCCGCATCTTTGGCGCAATCGGCCCTGAAGTCGCTGGCATTCGCCGTTTCGGCGCAGCTTCGCTTGATCTGGCCTATGTTGCACAAGGGCGGTTTGACGGTTTCTGGGAAAGCGGTCTGAACGACTGGGATACGGCTGCTGGCTGTTTGCTAGTGCGCGAGGCCGGCGGCTTCGTCTCCGATTATCGCGGCCGGTCAAACCCGATCCATTCGCAGCAAATTCTGGCAGCAAACGACACGCTGCATTCGAAATTGCATAAGCTGTTGGCGAACAGCTTGAAGTAAACTCAGAGCGGCGCTAACAGCGCTTGCTCTGCTCAGGTGTGCCCCTGTGGTGGAATTGGTAGACGCGCTCGACTCAAAATCGAGTTCCTAACGGAGTGCCCGTTCGAGTCGGGCCAGGGGCACCACTTTTTCTGAAATTTTAGTCGCCGGCGGCTGCAACCGCATTCTCGGCCGTGCGGCATAGCCAGCAGAGCGCAGAAAACGAAACGCCTCTAATCCACATCAATCCTGAGCTTGATCACACCGTCATCGCGGCTGTCGAACAGCCGGTATGCTTCTGCGCCTTCGCTCAGATCGAATTGATGGCTGAACAGTCCTTCGCTTTTGATCCGGCCTGATTGGACCAGCGGCACGAGATGCGGCCACATATTTTGCACATCACAAATGCCGCCGCGCACCGTGACGTTTTTGAACATAATCAGCGGCAACGGCAAAACATCGTCCGGCTCTGGTATGCCGATGAAACTGGCATTCCCCTGCCGCGCGACAATGGGCAGCACGGAATTGATCGCACCTTTCGCGCCGGATGCTTCGAACACCGATTGCGCACCGGCGCCATCTGTCGCGTCCATGATTTGAGCGACCATGTCCGCCGAAGGAGCCAATGCGATGGCGCCAAGATTCGCTGCCATATCACGGCGCGATTTGACCGGATCGATGGCGAACACTTTTGCCGCACCCAGCAAGAATGCGAGTTCAACCGCGATGATACCAATCGGGCCGAGTCCAACCACAGCGACGGTGCCGCCTGGTTTGGGCTCGGCGCGGGTTAGACCGAAATACGCCGTCGCCATTCCGTCTGTCAGGAGCAAAGCCTGCTCTGTTGTCAGGCCGTCCATTGGATAGAGCGTCTTGTCAGCGTTGGGTACGTTTACGAATTCAGCTTGCCCGCCTTGCAGGTCTGGGCTGAGGCCAAAGGCGGTTGATTTGCGGCATTTCCAGACATCGCCGGAAAGGCATTTCTGGCAGGTGCCACAGCCGGTGCCGCCAGCGGCCAGCACCATCTCGCCGACTTTGAAGCCATGCACATCTGCGCCCGCCTCGACAACTTCGCCCACAAATTCATGTCCGCAGCAGAACTTTGGCGCGTCGGCGGTGTATTCCGTCTTTCCGATATGTGCGCCGTGATACATGTGTAAATCGCTGCCGCAGATGGAGCAGCTTTTGACTTTCAGAATGGCGCTGTTGGCACTGCGCAATTCGGGATCGGCATAGGTTTCATACCGGATGTCACGCGGCCCATTGAATACCAGTGCTTTCATCAATTCGCCTTCTTAGATCTCGATATGACACCATTGTCGCGGTTCGCTTGGCGTAGGACAAGTGCGCGGTTGAACTAAAATCGCTTGATATTGTTCGCGATAGTTGAAAAACGAGATCGCACAGGCTCATGCTGGAACTTCCATCCCCCCACGCCATTGCGGCAATGGTCATTACGGTCCTGATGTTCGTCGGGTTCGTACGCGGACGGATGTCGATTGAGATCGTATCGCTGCTCACCATCGCGGTGATCGCAGTTGGCCTGTATTTCTTCCCGCTTGAAAACACCCGTCCGATTGATGGGCTGGCGCTCGCATTTGGAGGGTTCGGCCATTACGCGCTGGTCACGATTTGCGCGCTGATGGTAATGGGTAGGGGGCTTGTCGTGACAGGCGCTCTGGAACCTGCGGCGCGCGTGTTGGAACGGGTGTTCAAGATCAATTTGCAGCTCGGATTGTTGATATCGCTGCTGATTGCGTTCTTCTTGTCGATGTTCGTCAACAACACTCCAGTCCTGGTGTTAATGATCCCTATCTTCGCTGCACTCGCAGCGCGTGGTGCATTGCCGACGTCAAAGACGCTGATGCCGCTTAATTCCGCATCGCTTATTGGCGGATTGGCGACGACCATCGGCACATCGACCAACATTCTGGTCGTGTCGATCGCGGTTGATTTGGGCATGCGTGAGATTGGCGTGTTCGACTTCACCCCGATTGTGCTCCTCGCTGGTCTTGTAGCGCTGCCTTACATGTGGCTCGTCATGCCGCGTCTGCTGGCGGATAACCGTGTCGAGGCGGACGAGAATTTCCGCAGGTTCCACACGCGGCTGCGGATCGGGGCGGACAGTGATCTGGTCGGCATGAGTGTCGCTGATATTCTGCCCAAGCTCCCCAAGAACATTCAGTTTCACGGTGAGCATTCCGGCGCGCTACAGGCGCAGGATCGGCTGCATATTTCCGGCACGCACGAGGGGCTGGAGGACGCTGTTCGCGTCCTTAAAGGTGAACTTGCGCCGAATTGGGTGCTTGACCGGATCAAGCGTAATGCCTCGTCGAAAGACCAGGATATTCTGGTCGTCGAAATGACGGTGACAGCGGACTCGCGCCTTATCACGCGCACCCTGCCATCCTCCGGCATTGCCGATCTATACGGTGTAGCCGTGCTGGGCATTCATCGTCCTAACCGATTGATCGGCGAAAAAGACCAATATTCCGACGGCGGCGATCTCCGCATGGCAGAGGGTGATGTGCTGCTGGTGATGGGTCTGGAAAGCGATTTGCAGAGCTTTGCGCGTGCAGACAGCCTCCTGATGCTCGAAGGTGCGCGCGAATTGCCGCGCCGTTCCAAAGCGTTGCTTTCGGCAACAATCATGGGCGTTGCCGTTTTGGTTGCGTCCACCGGCTATGTGCCGATTGCTATCTCCGCGTTGGCGGGCGCAATCCTGATGTTTGTGACCGGCTGTGTGAAATTCGACAGAGTGGGTAGGGCGCTATCGGGGCAAGTCATCGTTTTGGTGGCGGCGAGTATCGCGATTGGCCGCGTTATTGACGAAAGCGGGGCAGCAGACTGGCTCGGTCAAGCCTTGTCGCTCGGCCTCGGTTTCCTGCCGCCTGCGCTTGTTCTGGCGGCGATCATGGCGTTTGTGACCGTGCTTACGAACTTTGCATCAAACGCCACCGCTGCAACGGTCGGCACGCCAATCGCGTTCAGCATTGCGGCGCAGCTTGGCCTGCCGCCAGAGCCCCTGGTGCTCGCCGTGCTGTTTGGCTGCAACCTGTGTTACGCCACGCCAATCGCCTATCAGACGAATATGCTGATCATGGCGGAGGGGAATTACGACTTTTCCGATTACGTGCGAACGGGAGTTCCGCTGGTCGTGTTGATGGTGGCAACGCTCTCGATCCTGCTGGCGCTGTGGTACGGGCTTTAGAATTACGAATAGGGGAATGACATGAGGATCGGATTGGCTCTTGCGGGCGTATGCGGGCTGGCCTTTGCGGCGCCTGCGCAGGCGGATGAACTGCGTGATGCGTTGATGGAAGACATGCCTGAGCTGATGGAGGTCTACAAAGATCTGCACGCCAATCCCGAATTGTCGTTTCAGGAATTTAACACCGCCAAGAAACTGGCTGCTCGCGCCCGTGAGCTTGGCTTTGAAGTGACCGAAGGCGTCGGCCAGACCGGCGTCGTTGCGGTGATGAAGAACGGCGATGGCCCCATCGTTATGCTGCGCGCTGACATGGACGGCCTGCCGGTTAACGAGCAGACGGGACTGCCATACGCCTCCAAAGCGCGCGGCATGCCAGCCAGCGGTGTTGAAAGCGGCATCATGCATGCTTGCGGACACGATACGCACATGGCCGCATGGGTCGGCGCAGCGCAGTTGCTCGCTGAACGTAAAGATCAATGGTCGGGCACGCTGGTGATGATCTTGCAACCCGCAGAGGAATTGGGGCTGGGCGCGGTCGCGATGCTCGAAGATGGCCTGTACGAGCGGTTTCCGAAGCCGGACTATGTACTGGCTTTCCACGATGCGGCGGCGGCCCCTGCGGGCTTTATCGGTTACACGCCGGGCTTTGCACTCGCCAACGTGGACAGCGTAGATATCACGGTGAAAGGCGTAGGCGGACACGGCGCCTATCCGCATACGACAAAAGACCCGATCGTGATCGCATCCAGCATCGTGATGCGCCTGCAAACGCTGGTTAGCCGCGAGAAAAACCCGCTGGAGCCTGCCGTTGTTACCGTCGGCAGTTTCCGCGCAGGCGCGAAGCACAACATCATCTCTGATGAGGCGAAACTGCAACTGACAGTGCGGTCTTACAGCGACGAATCGCGCGCCTCACTGCTTGAAGGGATCCAGCGGATCGCCAAGGCCGAAGCTATGGCGGCGGGCCTTCCTGACGACTTGTTGCCCGAAGTGACAGTAGAAGACCCATACACGCCTGCGACGTACAACACGCCAGAACTGACGGCGGATGTCGCCGAAGTGCTCTCAGCGCGTTTCCCGGGCCGAGTGTTTGAGACCGATCCTGTGATGGGCGGCGAAGATTTCAGCCAATTCCGCCGCGCAGACCCCGATAATGTGAAAACGCTCATCTTCTGGGTGGGCGGCGTTCCGCAGGATCAATGGGACAAAGCGCAAGCTGGTGAAATGGAATTGCCATCGCTGCATTCGCCATTCTGGGCACCGGACGCGGAAAAGGTAATCGCCACTGCGACCGAGGCTTTAACAGCGGCAACGCTCGACCTGATGCCGAAAAGCGGTGGGTAGCTTAGGCTGAAATTGCCAAACGGTTGCCAAGCAACCGCAAGGGCGACCGTCCGCCCGCATCGAAGCGAAGCGAAGCGAAGAAATCGTGCGTCGGATGGCGCGCGCAAGCCCAAAAAGAACGACCGCCAAACCGGATCACTCCGGTTCGACGGCCGCATTCTCCTCCCCAGGAGAACTGTGAAACGGGGAAACTTTCTGCTGGTTAGTCAGCCGATGGCACGTATGTGCCAAGGCGGTGGTGCAGAGCGTTGATCTTTGCAATTTCATCGCGGTCTTCGGTGGCGCGAGCGTGGCTTTCCAGCGCGCGGCGAAGCAGCTTCATGTCTGCGGTGGAAAGCAGCGCACGTGCGCGCGACGGTTCGGTCTTTGGTGTATCTGTATCGCTCATCGTATCTCTCCCTAATCCACTTTTGAATGTGGTGGTGATGACAAAGCTAATGGCGGGGTAGGAAGGTTCCCGCAAGGCCGGATTAATGTCTCCGGCCTTGCGTATACCCAACTCCAGTTACGCAGCGGCGAACTGCTTCCCATCAGCTGCGTTTACGCGGCGGCGAACTGGTTCATGGTGTTGTCCTTGCCGCCCGCTTTCAGGGCCGCTTCGCCAGCGAAGTATTCCTTGTGATCGTCTCCGATATCGGAGCCAGCCATGTTCTGGTGCTTCACGCAGGCGATACCCTGACGGATTTCTTCGCGTTGGACGTTCTTCACGTAACCAAGCATTGCCTGATCGCCGAAATATTCCTTCGCAAGGTTATCCGTGCTCAGCGCAGCGGTGTGATAGGTCGGCAGCGTGATGAGGTGGTGGAAGATACCGGCGCGTTTCGCGGCATCAGCCTGGAACGTGCGGATTTTCTCATCGGCTTCGATTGCGAGTTCGGTCGTATCGTAATCGACGCTCATCAAACGGTCACGGTCATAAGCGGATACATCCTTGCCCGCCGCTTCCATCGCATCAAAGACTTGCTGGCGGAAGTTCAGTGTCCAGTTGAACGAAGGCGAATTGTTGTAAACCAGCTTTGCATTCGGAACGACTTCACGGATCCGGTCAACCATACCAGCGATCTGTTCGACGTGGGGTTTCTCTGTTTCGATCCACAGCAGATCAGCGCCCGCCTGAAGCGAGGTGATGCCGTCGAGAACGCAGCGGTCCTCGCCGGTGCCGGCGCGGAATTGGAACAGGTTTGACGGAAGACGTTTCGGCGCCATCAACTTGCCATCGCGGCTGATGAAGACTTGACCGTTCGAGATATTAGCCGGATCAACCTCATCGCAATCAAGAAAGCTGTTGTACTGATCGCCCAGATCGCCCGGCTCTTTGGTGAAGGCAATCTGTTTGGTCAGGCCAGCGCCAAGGCTGTCTGTACGGGCAACGATCACGCCGTCTTCAACGCCCATTTCAAGGAACGCGTGACGACATGCGCGGATTTTCTGCGCGAAATCTTCGTGCGGGACGGTGACCTTGCCATCCTGGTGGCCGCATTGCTTTTCGTCAGAAACCTGATTCTCGATCTGCAGAGCGCAGGCGCCCGCTTCGATCATCTTCTTTGCGAGGAGGTATGTCGCCTCGGCATTGCCGAAACCTGCATCGATATCGGCAATGATCGGAACGACATGCGTTTCGTAATTGTCGATCTGGTTCTGGATTTCTTTTGCTTTGAGCTCATCGCCCGCATCACGCGCTGCGTCGAGATCACGGAAAAGCCCGCCAAGCTCGCGCGCGTCGGCTTGCTTTAGGAAGGTGTACAGTTCTTCGATCAGTGCAGGGACGCTGGTTTTCTCGTGCATCGATTGATCGGGCAGCGGGCCGAATTCGCTGCGCAGCGCCGCAACCATCCAACCGGACAGATAGAGGTAACGCTGTTTGGTGCTGCCAAAGTGTTTCTTGATAGAAATCATCTTCTGCTGCGCAATAAATCCGTGCCAGCAACCCAGCGACTGCGTGTAATCGGCAGGGTTCGCATCATAGGCATCCATGTCGGCGCGCATGATCTTTGCGGTGTATTTCGCAATGTCGAGGCCGGTCGGGAAACGGTTTTGGATCGCCATACGCGCAGTCGCTTCTGCGTCGATAGTGCCCCAGCTTGGGCCGTTGGCTTCGATGATGCCTTGCATCTGGGCGATTGTGTTTTGATAGGTCATGAGAGGTATCCTGCTTCGTGGGGAGGGGTGATGGACCTCATTTGGGGTGTTGCAGCGCAGCATGACAGGAAAACTTACAGACTTTTTTGTCTGTATCTGGCTAAACCAGGTAATTCTTGTGTAAGCCTGTAAATATATTTACAAGCGCGGAATGGCTGATAATTCACTTCTCGCTGGCCCTGCATTGCGCCGTTTGCGTAAACGCGAAGGGCTAACCCAAGCTGCAATGGCGGCGTCTCTTGGTATCTCACCAAGTTACCTCAATTTGATCGAACGCAATCAGCGCCCTTTGTCTGCACGCGTTCTCGTCCAAGTGATCGAGCGGTTCGATTTCGACCCACGCACCTTGCGCGAAGACGAGGCGATTGGCGGGCTCGACGGGCTGGTCCGGCGCATGTCCGACAAAAGATTTGCCGATCTCGGCATAGACCGCGAGGAATTGCAGGAATTCCTCGCCGCTGCGCCGCAAGCTGCCGCAGCCTTCGCACGGCTTTATGACACAGCGGGTGAGGGCACACAGCAACACGAAGATCCGGTGAAGCAGGCCCGCGAAGCGGTTGAGCGGTGGCAGAACCACTTTGCCGATCTGGATGACGCGGCAGAGACGATGGCGGACGAACTGCGCCTGTCGCGTTCCGACACGGGCGCCGCATTGGCGGATCGCCTGCGGGAAAAACACCAATTGTCTGTGCGCATCCTGCCTTCAGAGGTTATGCCGGGCATTGTTCACCGGCTCGATCTGCACAACCGGCAACTACAACTTTCCGAAATGCTGCCGGGTGCTGCGCGCCGGTTTCAAATCGCGCGTCAGGTCGGCGCGTTGGAACTGCGCGATCAAATTGAGACGATCACAGCGGGTGCGCGGCTCGATTCGCCCGAAGCGCGCGATCTGTTTCAGGAACATGTGACGGATTACACCGCTGCGGCGCTTTTAATGCCGTATCGCAGGTTTCTGCGCGCGTGTGAGCGCAGCGCCTATGATGTGAATATCCTTCAACGCCGCTTCGCATCCAGCTTTGATCAGGTCGCCCAGCGCCTCACGACGCTGCAACGTCTGGGTGAGCGCGGTTTGCCGTTTTTCAGTGCGCGCTTCGGGCGAACTGGCCGGATGGTGCATTTCAGCGCAGGTGCGAGCGGCGCGGTGCATCCGATTGACGGCGCGCGGTGGCCCGCTTGGGTGCCGTACGCCGCGTTCGAAGCGCGCGGCTCGCTGCTAACTCAGGCAGTGACATTTGGCGAGGGCGAAGCGGTGCCCAAGCACTGGTTTACCGTCGCTCGTACGGTCGAAGTGGATGGGGCTGCGTGTTCGGCACGAAAGTCGGTGGTGTTAGGCTTGGAAGCGCGGTTTGCAGGCGAGCTTGCCCATGCGCGCGGCATCTCGCTTGACCCGCAAGATGCGGTGCCGCTCGGCGTGGGATGCCCGCGCTGCGGCCGCGCTGATTGCTTGACGCCGGCCCCTGCGCGATTGGCTGCGGTCAGCCGCTAGAGAGCCAGCCGCAGATCCTTACCGCAATATTTACCTCTCAAATGCCCGAATTGTGCGACTTCGCCAATGCGGTGTAAAATTTACCGACACTTAATTTCTCGCGCGTAGAGACAGCCTCGCATTGATTTCATGTGAGTGATGACGCGCCGAAATGATCCGTTTGTTTAAACATTATATCCCGCATGCCGTGATCCTTCTCGGCCTGCTGGATTTTGCCCTGCTGTTCCTGGCGGGTGAGCTTGCGTGGCAGGTCCGCTCTAGCCAGATCGGAATTGATCCCGGAGCATTTGCCGATCGCTGGCTTGTGCTCGCTGGATCGGCAGCGGTGGTTTGGCTCGCGATGATTTCTGTCGGGGTTTACGGGCCCTACGCCTTGCGATCCTTGCGCTTTGCCGGTGCGCGTCTTTTGGTCGCGATCAGCCTTGGCATTATCGCGCTCGCCTTCATCGATTTTCTGGTGGCGAGCAACGCGTTTTGGCGTTCGACACTTTTCTACGCGATGGGCTTTGCGATCCTCGTGCTGGTGCTTGATCGGCTTGTGCTCAACAGCTTCCTTGGCTCATCCGCATTCCGCCGCCGCGTCATGGTGCTGGGTGCGGGTGACCGGGCTCAACGCCTAAAAGAGCTGGGTGACCAGCCAGAGGCGGGCTTTGCCGTCGTATCATTCATTGCAATGAGCGAACCCGAGAGAGTGGTTACCGAAGCGATCCCGCGCGAGGCGATCCACGATCTGGGCCGTTTTGTCGAAAATCTCGGCGTCAGCGAAGTGGTGCTTGCCTTGCAGGAACGCCGCAATGCGCTTCCCCTGAAAGACCTTTTGCGGATCAAGACAAAAGGATGCCACGTCAACGATTTCTCCAGCTTTATGGAGCGGGAGACGGGCAAAGTTGATCTCGACACCGTTAATCCGAGCTGGCTCATTTTTTCCGACGGTTTTTCAAGCGGGCGGCTGTTTTCCAGCGCGGTAAAGCGTGTGTTTGACATCACCGCCAGCCTGATCCTGTTGCTGCTCACATTCCCGATCATTGCCATTTCCGCTATGCTGGTGAAGCTCGACAGCAAGGGACCTGCCTTTTTTAAGCAAGAGCGTGTCGGCCTGTATGGCCAGACCTTCTACCTGCACAAATTGCGTTCCATGCGCACAGATGCGGAGAAAGATGGCTCCAAATGGGCTGAAGAAAACGATCCGCGTATCACCCGTATGGGCCGGTTTATCCGCAAGGTTCGCATTGATGAGCTGCCACAAACGTGGAGCGTGCTGAAAGGCCAAATGAGCTTTGTCGGGCCGCGTCCAGAGGTGCCGCAATTCGTCGAGAGCCTTGAGGAAGAAATTCCCTTCTTTGCAGAACGTCACATGGTGAAACCCGGCATCACAGGCTGGGCGCAGATCAATTATCCGTACGGCGCATCGACCGAAGACAGCCGCAAAAAGCTGGAATTCGATCTCTATTACGCCAAGAACTACACGCCGTTTCTCGATTTTGTGATCTTGCTGCAAACTGTCCGTGTCGTCCTATGGCCGGAGGGCGCGCGGTAATGCCAGCTTTCGGCGGCCTCGAATTCTATGCCAGCCTTGCCTGCTACATTGCAGGCGGGGTGCTGAGTGCGGGCTGTGGTTTTTGGCTAGCGCGGTTTGGCGACCGAAACCGGCCGGATCGTTCATTCCTGCTGCTTGCGTGTTTTCTCACAGCGGCTTGGTGCGCGCTTGCCGCGGGTCTCGGCCCGCTGCAGCCAATGACCGCGCTGGCAGAGACTGCGCGCAACCTTGCCTTTATCGGTGTTATTTTCCGCTTGTTCTCGGCCGATGGACGCGATGAGAGTCTCAAACCCATTCGCCCGGTCATCATTGCTTTGGCGTTGGTGCAACTGTTCCAGCCGGTCTTGCTTTTGATCAAATATCGCGCTGGCTACGTGCCAGAGATCGCCTCGCTCACATTCGAGGTTTCTTCGCTACTCAATATGCTCGTGGCGATTGGCGCGCTTGTACTGCTGCATAACCTATATGCAGGCGCAGGGGCGGCCTCGCGGCAGGTATTACGGTGGAGCGGCATCGCACTCGCTTTCAGCTTTGGGTATGATCTCAACCTTTACACAATCGCCTACCTCGTTGGCGAATATCCGGACATGCTCGTTACCCTGCGCGGAATGATCGCAGGTATTGCAACTGCGATGCTGGCCTTTGGGGGCAGCGCAGCGGGGCGCGGATTGCAATTCCGACCCTCTCGCGCGGTTACATTCCAAACGCTGTCTCTATTGGTTATCGCCACATATCTGATCGCGATGGTTTTGGTCACGCGCTCGCTGACATTGATCGGCGGCGATCTGGCTCGCGCCGGACAGGTGATTTTCCTTGTCATTGGAATTCTGGTGGCGGCAGCATGGCTACCATCAAAACGGGTGCGTGGTTGGCTGCGTGTTACCGCGACGAAGCATCTGTTCCAACACCGTTATGATTACCGCGAAGAATGGCTGCGTTTCACACAAACTATCGGGCGCGGATCAAACGCCGAATCCAGCTTTCATGAACGTGCCGTCAAAGCGATTGCCGATATTACAGACAGCACGTCTGGCCTCCTGCTCGTCTCCAACGAAGAAGCCCAGCTTGAACTGACCTCGCGCTGGAATTGGCCCACTATCGAAGTGCCCGGCGTGGCTGGCGATTATGGTCTGACCGCGCTGCTGGAAGAGCACAATTACATCCTCGATCTGGATGAAGTGCGCGCCGGTGTGGAGCATTACGGCGAATTGCAGCACGTGCCAGACTGGCTGCGTGAGGCGGAGGATGTCTGGGCGGTTGTGCCGCTGATCCACTTTGAGCGGCTCGTCGGAGTGATTGTATTGGGACGCCCTCGGATTGAGCGGAGCCTCGACTGGGAAGATTTCGATCTACTGCGCGTCGCCGGAAAACAGCTAGCAAGCTATCTTGCCGAACAAGCAGGCCAACAGGCGTTGATGGATGCCAGCCGGTTTGACGAGTTTAACCGCCGGATGGCGTTCGTGATGCACGACATCAAAAACCTCGCCAGCCAGATGTCGCTCCTCTCGGCAAACGCTCAAAAACACGCTGACAATCCGGCTTTTCGCGAAGATATGCTGGTGACCTTGCGCAATTCTTCGGAGAAACTGTCTTCGCTGCTTGCCCGACTGGGCCGCTATGGCGCGGGGCCGGTTGAAGAATTGAAGGAAATCCGTCTCGACACGCTCGCGCGCCGCGTCGCGGAGCGGTTTAACGGCGTCCATCCTGTTGCGATTGCTCAGGTTGAAAAAGTGTCAGTGCTTGCTGATAATGACGGGTTGGAACAGGCGTTGATCCATCTGGTGCAGAACGCGATTGATGCCAGCGAAAACGAAAATCCTGTCCATATCAGCGCCACCTTGCAGGGCCTCAACGGTCAGATCGACATTGTCGATGCGGGCCACGGCATGAGCCCAGAATTCGTGCGCAGCGGACTGTTCAAACCGTTCATTTCTTCCAAGCAGGGCGGATTTGGCATCGGCGCATTTGAAGCGCGCGAAATGATCAAGGCAATGGGCGGCCGTGTTATGGTCGAATCCCGTGAAAGCGTTGGCACACGGTTCAGCGTGATCCTGCCGATCCCCGAAGCGGGCATTCTCGCATCCAACTCCAATATACACGCTCATCAGAGCAATGAGGTCGCATAATGGCTGATAAGAAACCCACACTGCTCGTCGTTGAAGATGATGAGGGTCTTCAGGCCCAGTTGAAATGGGCGTATGAGGATTTTGACGTCGTGATCGCCGGCGACCGCGAAAGCGCGATTACGGCCCTACGCAGTGAGATGCCTGCGGTCGTGACGCTTGATCTGGGCCTGCCGCCTGATCCCGATGGCACGACGGAAGGTTTTGCCGTTCTTGATGCAATTATGGAGCTAAAACCGGATACGAAAGTGATCGTGGCGAGCGGCCATGGCGCACGGGAAAGTGCGCTGCAAGCAATCGAACACGGCGCCTATGATTTCTATCAAAAGCCGGTTGATATTGATGCGCTGGGGCTGATCGTGCGCCGCGCGTTCAACCTGCATGAAATTGAAGAAGAGAACCGCCGCCTAGTTGCCAATGCGAGCGATGACAAAACCGTTCTGGGCCGTCTGATCACTGGCGCGCCGGAAATGGTGAAGGTTGCCCGCACGATTGAACGGGTCGCCAGCACCAGCGTCTCCGTCATGCTGCTTGGAGCAAGCGGAACGGGCAAGGAATTGCTCGCGCAGGGCCTTCACGATGCAAGCAACCGTGCAGACGGGCCGTTTGTCGCGATCAATTGCGCTGCGATCCCTGAAAACCTCCTCGAAAGCGAACTGTTCGGTCATGAGAAGGGCGCGTTTACAGGCGCGGTCAAAACCACCGAGGGCAAGATCGAAAGCGCCAATGGCGGCACGCTGTTCCTCGATGAGGTTGGCGATATCCCGCTGCCATTGCAGGTGAAGCTGCTACGGTTTCTACAAGAACGCACGATTGAGCGGATCGGCGGGCGAAAGACGATCTCGGTCGATACGCGGATCGTTTGTGCGACGCACCAGAACCTGGAATCGATGATTGGCGAGGGCACATTCCGTGAGGACTTGTTCTATCGTCTTGCAGAGATCATCGTACGCATTCCCGGACTGGCTGAACGCCACGGCGATGCAGTGTTGTTGGCGAAGGCTTTCTTGAAACGCTTTGCGTCAGACATGAACCCGTCGGTTACGGGCTTTGCGCCCGATGCTCTTACCGCCATTGATGGGCATGAATGGCCGGGCAATGTCCGCGAGCTGGAAAACCGTGTGAAGCGCGCGGTGATTATGGCCGATGGTAAGCTGGTGAATGCAGGCGATCTCGACTTTGATGGCGATGACGAGGACAACGCGGAAGTGCTCAACCTTAAATCGGCGCGCGAGCAATCCGATCGCAAAGTGATCCGCCATGCACTGGCGCGCAGCGAAGGCAATATCTCCAGCACCGCAAAACTGCTCGGTATCAGCCGTCCTACGCTTTACGATCTGCTCAAGCAGTACGATCTTCATGCATAGGCTTCGGCGCCTTAGTCTTATTTTGAGTGCGTCCTCCGCGCTCGCACTTGCCGCGTGTTCGGGCGGCGATGAGGGCGGGGATGCCGGCCCTCCGGTCACGCAGGAATATCAGCGTCTGGTTGAAGATGCCCGGTATGAGATGCAGCAGGGCAATCTGGTTGAATCGGGCAAGCTGTTTGACGAGGCACTGGCGATTGACCGCGAAAACCCCGGCATCTGGGTCGATATTGCGCGATTGCGGTTTCGCGGCGGCGAACATGTCGGCGCGTTTGAGGCTGCGGATTTTGCGCTAGAACTTGATCCTCGGCATGCGCCGGCTCTGTTGATGCGCGCTCAACTTGTGCGTGATGCATATGGCTTGGAACCGTCGCTGACTTGGTTCGAAAGCGGCCTTGCGCTGCATCCTGAGAACACCGATTTGCTGGGCGAATATGCGGGCACGCTGGGTGATTTGGGGCGCAGCGAAGAGATGCTGCTGGCTGTGCGAAACCTAGCCGAGATTGATCCTCGCGATCCGCGGGTTCACTATCTGCAATCGGTTTTGGCCGTACGCGGCAATGATCCGGTGCTCGCCAGCAGCCTGCTGAAACGCAGCAAGATGCGCGATGACGGTGTGCCATCGGCGATCGTTGTCGATGCTCTGGGAGAGATCCAGCAGGGGAATTACGACAACGCAGCGAATTCTCTTGAGGGTCTGCTGCAACGGCAGCCGGGCAATGTCCGCGTGATGGAACTGCTCGCCCGCGCGATGTGGCTGAATGGCCGTGATCGTGAGATTGTAGACCGGTTCGGTGCCCGCGCTCGGGCGGCGGACGCCTCGCCCTATCTGATCATGCTGGTTGGACGGTCTTACGAGCGGCTGGGACAACGCGCTGCGGCGGTGCCTTTGATCGAACGCGCATATGCAGGGCGCAGCGGTGAACTTACTCCGCTTGGCTCCGTGCGCAATTTGCCGGAGCAAACGCGCGCAGTCCGCGAGATGATCGCAGCCGGCAATGCCGGGGCAACGCGCGATTACGCCAATGAACTGACGCGCCGTTTCGAAGGGTCGGGAGACATTCTCGCGCTGGCCGGCGATGCAGCGTTGGCGCGCGGTGAAACATCGAATGCTCTCAACCTTTACAGCCGCGCCGCGCAGATACGGCGCCCGTGGCCTTTGACGCGCAAGATCATCCATGCCTACCGTGCCGCAAGCGATATTGATGCGGCCGACACGCTATTGATCCGGCACTTACGCTCCGAACCGTCCAACACCGAAGCCATCCTGATGTATGCGCAGCAAAGCGCGCGGGATGAGGACTGGCTGCGCGCCGAAGTGCTGCTCGACAACGCAATCGCGCGCGGCGCGGGCAATGATCCCTCAGTGCTTGAGCTCAGGATTGATGCAGCGCGCGCGCTCGGTAAAGACGGGGATGCAGGCGCATTCGCAGCGACACTGGCGCAGGTGCGGCCAGAGCCTTTCCTCGACTAGACGACCCACCAAGCTCGACATTTGCTCGCGGCGAGGGCAGGGCGCGTCGCCATGCCGCGCTGGTTATCCAATTTAGCAGACCCGATGATCGCAGTCCTTGTGATCGCGACCGCGCTTGCCTTGATTGTGCCCGCCGCTGGCGAGACGCGCGAGGCCGCGCAGATCATCTCCAACATCTCGATCTTCCTGCTGTTCCTCGTGAACGGGATGCGAATTGCACGCGGAGAGATCGTCAAGGCCATCGGCAATTGGCAGTTCTTCGCACCGCTCGTGCTGTTCGTTTTTGCCGGAATGGCGGCCATGGGCACCGGCTTGTCCCACCTCGCGGCGCTCTATGTGACGCCGGAAATCGCGCTCGGCTTTATCTTCCTCGGCGTGCTGCCATCAACGATCCAATCGGCGACCAGCTACACGACTTTGGCGCGTGGCAATGCGGCGCTTTCGGTGGTTGGCGCGGCGCTGATCAATATCCTCGGCGTGTTTATCAGCGCGCCGCTTTTCGCGTTTCTGGCTGGCAGCGAAGCGGTTCAGCTTGGCACGGATACAATCGTGCGGATCGGTGTCATTTTACTGCTGCCGTTTGTTATCGGTCAGGCGCTGCAAGGTTTCACGCGCAGCTGGTTGATAGAGCGCAAATCGCAGGTCGTCTGGTTAGACCGTATCGTGATCGGCATTGCCGTCTATGTCGCGATGTCGGGCGCGGTTGGGCAGGGCCTTCTTTCCAGCATGTCATTGCCGGTGGCTGGATGGCTCACATTTGTGACGGTGCTTTTCCTAGTCCTTGCCTACACGCTCGCATGGAAGCTTTCGGGAATGGGAGGATATGCACGCGGCGACAGGATCGCATTCGTCTTTGCCGGCCCGCAGAAAAGCGTCGCTATTGGCGCGCCGCTTGCTGCGATCCTGTTTGATCCTGCCGTGGCCGGCTTCGTGATCGCGCCGCTGCTGCTGTATCACTTGCTGCAATTGGTGGTTGCCGCGCCGCTCGCTACTCGCTTTGCTCAGCATTCTGAGGATTAGCTGCAGCCTCTTTGCGGTTGTGACGGATCGACCACCACAGCGACAATCCGATCATCACCGCCCCGATCAATCCGGTGAAGGTTTCCGGGATGTGGTATTTCGCCGAGACCAGCATGATAATGCCCAGTGCGATGATCGCCCAAAATGCGCCGTGCTCTAGATAGCGGAATTGTGACAGAGTGCCCGCGCGCACCAGATGGATGGTCATGGATCGCACAAACATCGCGCCGACGGACAGGCCAATCGCGATGACGATCATGTTGTTCGAAAGTGCGAACGCGCCGATCACGCCGTCGAAACTGAAACTTGCATCCAGCACTTCGAGGTAGAGAAACCCGCCTAGACCGCTGCGCACCACTTCGCCTGCTGCTTTTTTCTTTGCTTCGCCCTGTTCGATAATCTCGCCCAGCGCATTCACGCCGATAAAAGTTAGCAGGCCGAGCAGTCCAGCGGTGAGGAAAGTCAGCGCCTCATCCGGCGCCAGCAAAGTTGAAACACCGTACAGAATCGCGAGGACAAAGCCGAGCTCCATTGCCGGAATGCTGGAAAAGCGGTTTACCGCGCGCTCAATAGAGCCGATCCAGTGGATGTCCTTATCTTCGTCGAAGAAGAAGGTGAGGCCCACCATCGCCAGAAAAGCGCCGCCAAATCCGGCGATGCCGATATGCGCGGCGGAAACTATGCGTTCGTATTCCTCCGGATCGCCGAGCGATAATTGCACGGCCTCCCACGGCCCGATCTGCGCCGCGATAGAGACAATCGCGATAGGAAACACGATCCGCATCCCGAACACCGCGATCAAGATGCCGATGGTAAGGAAGCGTTGCTGCCACACAGGATCCATTTCGCGCAGCACCGTCGCGTTCACGACAGCGTTATCGAAACTCAAAGACACTTCGAGGATCGACAGGACAAAGATGATCCATAGGATCGACAGCATCCCTGTGACGGTGCCGGTGCTGGCATAGCCATACCATCCGCCCAGCGCGAAACAGCCGGCGGTAAAGATCAGCGAAAAGGTGTAATAACGCAGGAGCGTTTGCATCGCAGTGTCAGCCTTACAGGAAAATTGGGATCAGCTTTTGGGCTGATATGTCTGTTCTTCGCTTGGGAAACTGCGATCCCGCACTTCCTCGGCATAGGTCGCGACAGTTTTTTCAATCATGCCTGCGATATCGTCATACTTTTTCACAAAGCGCGGTACGCGTTCAAACATGCCCAGCATGTCGTCTGTCACCAGCACCTGACCATCGCACTGCGCCGATGCACCGATACCGATGGTGGGGCATGACACTGCCTTAGTCGCGGCAATGGCGATGGGTTCTACTACGCCTTCGATCACGATCGCGAATGCACCTGCTTTTTCCAAAGCGACCGCGTCCGACACAATCTTGTCCGCCTCCGCGTCTGATCGCCCGCGCGCCATATACCCGCCCAGCACATTCACTGCCTGCGGGGTAAGGCCAACATGGCCCATCACAGGGATACCGCGTGAGTTGAGGAATTCGACCGTAGGCGCCATCGCCTCTCCGCCTTCCAGCTTCACCGCAGCCGCACCGGTTTGTTTGAGCAGGTAAGCTGCGTTTTCAAACGCCTGTTCGGGTGAGCTTTCGTATGAGCCGAATGGCATATCGACCACGACAACCGAATGGTACGATCCGCGCACCACCGCTGCGCCGTGATTTGCCATCATCTCCAATGTCACAGGAATGGTGGAGGGCAGGCCGTAAATCACCTGACCCAGCGAATCTCCGACGAGCAGCATATCGCAATGGCTATCGAGCAATTGCGCCTGACGCGCGGTGTATGCAGTCAGCATCACCAATGGTTGCTCGGTCGTGCCATCTTTTTTGCGCGCTCTGATACGCGGCACCGTCAACCGTTTCATCGGTGCGGGGGTGGGATTGGCTCTGCTTGTGCTCGTATCGAGCTGAAAGGTCGTCGACATGGGCGGGGGTTTAGCGCCCCGCCAAGAAAACGCCAAGCGGGATAAACGCCAAGCTTGCCCCTTGGCGCGGGCGCAAAATCATTGCAGAGAGGGCTTATATGGAGAGCGCGTCGGGGGACGTGCGCAAAAGGGATAAGAGATTCATGGCAGCATCTGGTTCAGGCCACGAGAATTGGTCGTCGCGCACTGCATTTATTCTGGCCGCGGTCGGTTCGGCTGTTGGCCTCGGCAATATGTGGCGTTTCCCTGCGGAAGCGGGCGAAAATGGCGGCGGCGCGTTTGTGCTGTTCTACATGTTCTGCGTGCTGTTGATCGGTCTGCCGCTGCTTTTATCCGAGGTTTTGGTTGGTCGGCACGGGCAGGCATCTGCCCCTGAAAGCGTCCGCCGTGTTGCGCGCGATTCCAATGCGGGTGAGGGCTGGGGCATGATCGGTTCTATGGGCGTTTTCGCTGCGTTCCTGATCCTGAGCTTTTACTGCGTCGTAGGCGGATGGGTCGTTTATTATATCGGCGTTTTCGCCAGCGACCTGGTTCAGACCGGTGTCGCCGGCGGGGCATTTGACGGGCGCGCTGCCGATGATGTTGAGGGGCTGCTCCCCGGATTGTTTGGCAATGGCGGGTTGATGGTCGCGCTCAACCTCGGATTTCTCGCGGTGACCATGTTCTTTGTATCGCGCGGGGTGTCGAGCGGGATTGAATGGGTCGCGGTGTATCTGATGCCGCTGTTCTTTGTGCTGTTTCTGGGCATTACGATCTACGGTGCGTTCACGGGTAATTTTGGTGAGGCGGTGACCTATCTGTTCACGTTCGATGCGTCGAAATTGACAGGCGAGGTGATGCTTGCCGCGCTTGGTCAGGCGTTCTTCTCTTTGTCGCTCGGCGTGGCGGGCATGATGACATACGGTGCCTATGCGAACCGTGACACCAATCTGGCGGAAACATCGGGCATTATCGCAGGCGCTGATACGGCGGTTGCATTGCTGGCTGGTCTGGCAATTTTCCCAATTGTGTTTGCGGCTGGATTGTCGGCGAGCGCAGGGCCGGGTTTGATGTTCCAGTCCCTACCGATTGCGTTTCAGGACATGCCGTTTGGATCGTTGATTGGTCTGGCGTTCTTCACGATGATCTTCTTTGCGGCGCTGACCAGCTCGGTCTCGCTGCTTGAGGCGCCAACCGCGTGGATGTTTGAGAAATTCAACATGAAGCGCCCTGTCGCAACCTTGATTGTCGGATCGGGTGCTGCGGTGCTTGGTGTGCTGTCGGCTTTGTCTTTCAACGAAATGGCCGAATTCTATCCGCTTGGCTTTATTCCATTGTTCGCGGAAACGAACTTCTTCGACACGCTGGACGGGGTAACGGCGAAGCTGTTCATCCCGATTGGCGCGATCCTGACGTGTATCTTTGTCGGCTGGATTGCCGATGCGAAGCTGATCGATCAGGAAAATGGCCTCGACGGGATGCTGCACAAATTGTGGCGCGCGCTGGTGCGCTATGTGTGCCCGGCGATCCTGACTGTGATCCTGTATTTCGGCTTATTTGGCTGAGGGTAATTGGGGAGCGGCCACGGTTTTGACCGGGCCGCTCTCGCTTGCACCATTGCAATCGTTCTGCGAGTGTGGAACAAAATAGGAACAAGACGATTCATTCCATGAGTCGCCTGCGATGAATTGTTCCTATGCCAGACACACAAACTTCCTCCGGTGCGAAAGCGCTCCAGACCTATTCTGCTCCTTCCCGTCTGAAGGTGGGCGGAGCCGCGCGTCTGTCTGCGGACGAGATGGTTTCGCTTTCCAAAGCGCGCGAAGGGCGCTGGCAGCCAGGGCTGGCTGATCAACCTTTGCACAGCGAAATTTTTGCCAGCGCCGGTGATGGCAGCGGGGTGGGAGTTGCGCTGGCACTGGCCCGCGACGCCTTAAAACTGTCTGGTGAAAACACCGATCACATCGCCGATGCGCATGACGGGCGGCAGGTGCTGTGGGTGCAGGACAGCAGAGCAGCACAGCGCAGCGGGCGGCCCTATGCCCAAGGCTTTCCCGAAGAACTGCGAGAACGGCTGATCTATGCCGAGGCAAAGGCGGTAGAAGATGTGCTGTTCGCGCTCGAAGAAGGGCTGCGATGCCGTGATCTTGCCTGCGTCATCGGAGAGGTCAGTGGCAATCCGCGCGCGCTCGATTTCACCGCTTCGCGCAGGCTTAGCCTGACTGCGGAGAAACATGGCGTCCCGCTGTGGCTGGTGCGGCTGGATGCAGCGCCGGAATTGTCCTCTGCACGGATGCGGTGGCGGGCGGGCTGCGCACCATCTTTACGCCCGCTGCTGAACCGTGATGCCCCCGGCGCACCCGCATGGAAAGCAGAGCTGTTCCGCGCCCGCAGCCACGCCCCCGGAGAATGGATTTTGAGTAATGATGACGGACGTTTGCAGGCCAGACGACGCGGCTTCAAACAGGCCGCCAACACGCAGAATCATGGCGATATGGTTCGCCCGACTTTCGGTCGATCGCTGGCGGCTTTCTCTAGGGCGTGAGGCGCGCGGATGTGAGGAAGGCGAGGGCGCGGACGCGCTCCCCACGGTTTTGATTACAGAAACCGCGCATGGCCCGCGCATCGAAGCGGCCAATGCGGCGGGACACGCATCTGGCGCGCGGCCCGGCATGATGCTGGCCGATGCGCGCACCGTATGCCCCGATATCCAGACCGCACCCGCCGATCCCGCAGGCGATCTCGACTTTCTGGAGAAACTTGCACTCTGGTCTCAACGATGGGGGCCGTGGAGCGCGCTTGATCCGCCCGACGGCGTGCTTGTCGATATCACCGCTGCGGCGCATTTGTTCGGTGGAGAACGGCGCCTGCTGGCCGATGTCGAGGCGGCGTTTGCGCGGCGCAAGTTGATGACCCGCGCTGCCATCGCGCCAACAGCGGGTGCGGCATGGGCGCTGGCGCATTACGGCCCGGCGCGCGCGATTCTTGCCCAGCAGGAAAGCGGCGCGCAGCGTCTCGCCGATCTTCCCGCTGCGGCTCTGCGCCTTGATACCGATGTTCTCACCATATTGCGCCGCCTCGGCCTGAAACGTCTGGGCGATCTCGCAAATATCGCCGCCGGAGCAATCAACCGCGAAGAAGCCGCCGCGCGCGATGCGATCCACCGCCGCTTTCGCAATCGCAAGTCTCCTTCGGCCAATCCGCTGATCCGGCTCGATCAATTGCTGGGCAGGGTGCCCGAACCGCTGCTGCCCGTTGTCCCGCAACACGCGCCGATGGTGCAGCGGCGGGTGATAGAGCCAATCCGGCATCGCAGCCTGCTGGATCAAGTGCTGGCCGATCTGGCGAGGGACATGGTGCGCGAATTGGAAGGGCGCGGGGAGGGTGCAAGGCGTTTAGAACTGGGGATGTGGCGTGTGGACGGCGAAGTGCAGGTGCGCACTCTGGAACTGGCCAGCGCCACGAGGGAGGCATCGCATATCACCCGCCTGTTTGCAGACCGGCTCGAAGGGGTTGATGCAGGTTTCGGCATCGAAACCGTGCGTCTGCACGCCAGTTGGGCTGAACCGCTTGCGCTATCACAGGGCGATGTGGAGCAAGCGGCGGAGCGGCACG
The DNA here is from genome assembly GCF_947497915.1 of uncultured Erythrobacter sp. GTDB lineage: Bacteria > Pseudomonadota > Alphaproteobacteria > Sphingomonadales > Sphingomonadaceae > Erythrobacter. The sequence continues at coordinate 1,012,942 of NZ_CANMIJ010000001.1, forward strand.
GCACGTCTCTGAATGCTTTGATCGACCGGCTGAGCGTGCGGCTTGGCGCGCAGGCGGTGCGCCGCCCGGTGCCCTTTGCCAGTCATCTGCCGGAACGCGCGCAGCGATGGCAGCCGCCAATGGAACCCCCGCCAGTGCCGCCGCCGGGCACACAGGCATCTGCCCCAGTGTGTGAGAGGCCGATCAAATTACTGGACCGGGCCGAGCCCATCGCCGTGCTCTATGCCTCGCCAGATGGCCTGCCGCAGCGGTTTCGCTGGCGCGGGAATGTGTATGAAGTGATGCGGGTAGAAGGGCCGGAAAGGATCGCGCCGGAATGGTGGCGGGAAAGATCGACCGCTCGCCTGCGTGATTATTACCGGATCGAGGATAGCGAAGGCCGCCGATACTGGATTTATCGCCACGGTCTGGACGGTGATGGGCGGGGCGGGGCTCCTGATTGGTATCTACAAGGGATATTCGCCTGAAGAGGTGTCGGGGCGATGCCAAGGCGTTGGGCGCAGAAGCAATCAAATGGTTAACGCGCCGCTCAACAATTATTTACGAATGGCAGCTAAGCCGTGAACTATGAACATGCACAGTATCTCCCGCGCTGCAGAGCGCCGATCGCTCAGCCTGATGATCAAGGGCCGTGTAAAGTCGCGCGTGGTCTATTGCGATCTGGTCGATATTTCCGAAGGCGGATGCAAACTCCGCGGGTCAGCAGGCTTTGCCGAAATCGGTGATCGCGTGACGATGCGTGTCGGCGGCGTCAATGCGCCACTGGGCCGCGTTGCATGGGTTGAAGGAAAATTTGCAGGCGTCTCTTTCGAAGGGGAAATGCACGCCGCTGTGATCGATCATTTGATCAATCAGCATGACCTGCAATTCACAGAGGTTTCGCCCAAAGCGAGCCGCAATATCTAACATCTGTCTGGTAAAGACGTAGGGTGCAGATACAAAAAGGGGGCCGATGCTGAAAAGCACCGGCCCCCTTTTACGTTTGATCAGGTGATCAGTTCGCCGCGAATGGCAGCGAGCTGTGGTGCAGAACAATTTTCAGATCGCCTGCATCGTCTTTTTCATAAGCGAACGAATATTCGACCTTGGTCTCGTTTCCGTCGGTGCCGGTGAAGTAGTAGTTGCCCATGGCAACAGCCATGTCGCCGTCTGCGTCGATAACGGTGCCGTTATTTTCCCAGCGAACTGCAGTGTAAGGCGCGATGGCAAAGCCGCCATCTTCGGTGCCTTCGGTACCTACGAAGTAGCTGAGCGCCTGCGCGTCATCTTCGCGGAACTGGTCTTCAGCGGCTAGTGTCGGCTTGAACAACACGGTTGCATCGTCGCCGTAGGCATAGTGCGTTGCAATGTGCTCAGCAGCGCGCGCGCTGAAATCGCCTTCTTCGGTGAAGGTCTGGCCGATTGCGACAATGCCTTCGCCCCATGCGATCTGGGCTGCTTCAACTTCTTCAGCAGTGATCGGGTTGGCGTTTGCTGCGTCAGCTGTCGCAGTTTCATCAGCGCCGCAAGCTGCAAGCGCGAGGGTGCTGACACCAAGAACAGATGCGGTAACGAACTTTTTCATTTGATACTCCCTGATGAGGAGCGCTGCTGGCCCCTCACATAAATCAGGCGGCATGTGCCGCAGGTTACGTCCGACATCACGAGCAGGATTGCTCGCCAGAGGGGCCCGGTCCGTGTCGGTATTACGCACGATGTGCAGGCTGGTTCCCATTCAATTGCGCAATTTGCATTTGTTGGATTTGAATTGAGAACATATAAGGAACATAGAGGTGTTCCATGAGTCGACAAACGCTCAGGCAAAAGCTTGAAATTCTTGCCGATGCGGCAAAATACGATGCGTCTTGCGCGTCTTCGGGAACGGCGAAGAAAAATTCGCTGGGCGGGAAAGGTGTCGGCTCAACAGAGGGGATGGGCATTTGTCACGCCTATGCGCCCGATGGCCGCTGCATCTCTTTGCTAAAGGTGCTGCTGACCAATCACTGCATCTTTGATTGTCATTATTGTATCAACCGCAAAAGCAGCAATGTCCGCCGTGCACGCTTCACTCCGCAAGAAGTCGCCGACCTCACGATCAATTTCTACAAACGCAATTATATCGAGGGGCTGTTTCTGTCCTCGGGCATTATCAAAAGCTCAAATCACACGATGGAGCTGCTGGTTGAGGCGGCAAGGATACTGCGCGAGGAATATGATTTTCGCGGTTACATCCATCTGAAAACCATTCCTGAGGCGGACCCCGGCCTGATCCATCAGGCGGGCCTGTATGCGGACCGTGTGTCGATTAATGTGGAATTGCCCACCACCAGCGGCCTGACACGGCTCGCCCCGGATAAGGATGCTGCGCAGATCGAAGGCGCACTGGCGAAGACCAAGTCGCGCATTATCGAGGCAAAGGATGAACGCAAGCGGTTCAAACATGCGCCGCGTTTTGCGCCGGCGGGGCAATCAACGCAGATGATTGTCGGGGCGGACGATGCTTCTGACGCGGACATCGTGGGCAAGGCGAGCAACCTTTACGGCAATTTCGGGCTGCGCCGGGTGTATTATAGCGCATTCTCGCCGATCCCCGATGCGAGCGCGGTGTTGCCATTAAAACGGCCGCCGCTGATGCGCGAACACCGGCTGTATCAATCGGATTGGTTGATGCGGTTCTATGGCTATGCGCCGGGCGAGGTGGCGCAGGCGACGGACAAACATGGCAATCTGCCGCTGGATATCGATCCGAAGTTGGCATGGGCGCTAAAATTTCGCGGATCGTTTCCGGTTGATGTGAACCGCGCTTCGAAAGAGCAATTGCTGCGTGTGCCGGGGCTGGGGACGACGGCTGTAGGACGGATATTGGCGGCGCGGCGGCACCGGACTTTGCGATTGGATGATGTGGCGAAACTGACCCAGTCGATTGCGAAGGTGCGGCCGTTTCTGGTGGCGCTCGATTGGCGGCCTACTACTCTTACGGACAGAGCAGATCTGCGCGCATTGCTGGCGCCGAAACAAGAGCAGTTGGAGCTGTTCTGACGATGACTGCGATGCAGAATGTCAGCCTTGGCGCGCATTACGTCGTGCACATGCCTCAGCCCGATGATTTCGCATTCTGGCGGGAACGCGCGCGGGCTCTGATCCAATGCGATGTACCCCCGGACCGCGTCAGCTGGGTGGAGCCGGGCGGGACAGGCGATCTGTTCGCACATGGAGGCAATGCCCGCGGGGAAAAGCGGCTGCCAGTGCCGGATAAAGACGCGCCGCCTGTGCGGGTGAGTAAGCGCTTTATGAGCCTTGCACGCAATGCGGGTCTGCATTCCGATCCCGAACGTTTCGGTCTGCTCTACCGGATGCTGTGGCGGTTGCAGTCCAGCGCCCGGATTATGGAGGATAAGGCTGACCCTGATGTCCGCCGAATTGAGGAATGGGACAAATCCGTCCGCCGCGACAGTCACAAAATGCACGCCTTCGTCCGCTTCCGCGAAGTGGAAGGCGATGAGGGAGAGCACTACGTCGCGTGGTTCGAACCGGACCACCATATCGTGCGCACCAATGCCGGTTTCTTCAAACGCCGTTTCGCCAATATGAAATGGTCAATCCTGACACCGCGCGGCTGTATCCATTGGGACGGCAAGGTGATGCGAGAAAGCGGCCCTGCGCAGCGCTCGGACGCGCCATCGGATGATCCGACCGAAGATTTGTGGAAGTCCTATTACGCCTCAACCTTCAACCCCGCGCGTTTGAAAGTTGGCGCGATGATGGCGGAGATGCCCAAGAAGTATTGGAAGAATATGCCAGAGGCGGAGCTGATCCCCGATCTCATCGCCAGCGCGCAGGCCCGCGAAGCCGGAATGGTCGCCGCAGGTGAACGCGAGGAGCGCCAGCAGCCCAAAACCCTCGCAGAGATCAGCAGCGCAATCACCGCATGCCGCGACTGTCCGATTGCGGAATGCGGCACGCGGGCTGTGATGGGAGAAGGCGCGATTGGCACGCCTTTGATGATCGTGGGTGAACAACCCGGCGATCAGGAAGATGTGTCCGGCAAACCGTTTGTCGGTCCAGCGGGACAATTGCTGGATGAATGCCTTGGGACGGCAGGCATCGACCGCGAGGCGGCTTACGTCACGAACGCAGCGAAGCACTTCAAATACGTTCAGCGCGGGAAACGCCGCATCCACCAATCTCCGACTGCCAAGGAAATCGACACCTGCCGCTGGTGGCTGGAGGCGGAGCGCGCGATTGTTCGGCCGCGCATTGTGCTCGCCCTTGGCGCGAGTGCTGCCCGCGGGTTACTGGGCAAGACTGTCAGCATATCTCAGGCTCGCGGTGCGCCGATCCCGCTGGATGATGGCAGCGAGCTGTGGGTGACGGTGCACCCGTCCTATCTGCTGCGCCTGGATGGCGATGCGCGCGAAGAGCACGGCGCGTTGTTCGCCCGCGATCTCTCAGCCGTCCGCGCGCGCCTGTCGGAGCTGGCGGTGTGATATGCCCGAAGCTCCGCTCACCCCTGATAAACGCACTTTGGAGGTTGATCCGGATCTGATCGAGGCTCCGCCGCGCGCGGATTTTGTGGAGCTTGGCCTCGTCAGCTGCTTCAGTTTCCTACGCGGTTCCTCCGATGCGGTTGATCTGGTGATGACGGCCCGCGCGCTTGGCTATGACGCAATCGGTATCGCTGATGCCAACACGATGGCCGGCGTCGTGCGCATCCATACCGAGGCAGAAACGCTCAAAATGCGCCCGATAATCGGCACACGGATTGAAACAGCGGAAGGGCTCGCGTTCCTGGCTTATCCGAAAAACCGCGCGGCTTATGGCCGCCTGTGCCGTTTGATCAGTAAGGGGCGGATGCAGACATTGCCAGGCGAATGGCAGGACAAGGGCGTGTGCGAGATCGACTGCGCAATGCTGGCCGACCATGCCGAGGATGTGCAGCTAATCCTGATCCCGCCCGATAATCTCGATGCGAGCTTCACCATTCCGGCATGGGCCAGCAATGTCATCGCGCTGGATGGCCGCGATCTGGATACCCATGTGACGGGCGCTCTGCCTGATCTCTTGCCGCATCTTTCCACCGGCTTGCCGAGTATGCGGCACCTTGCGGCCAGTTACCTTTACCGCGGCGATGATATTGAACGGATCGACACCCTTGATCTCTTGGCGCGCGCGAATGGCCTCACGCTGCTGGCCAGCAATGATGTGCATTACCATTCGCCCACGCGCCGCCCGCTTCAAGATGTGATGACGGCGATTGCTAACAAGACGACCGTGGCCGAGGCTGGGCATCTGCTTCACGCCAATGCCGAACGATATCTGAAAAGCCCCAAGGCGATGCAGAGGTTGTTCATGCGCTGGCCGCACGCGATCACGGCAGCCCGCGGCGTAGCGGATGCCTGCAATTTCTCGCTTGGTGAGCTGCGCTATGAATATCCCGAAGAGATATATCCCGACGATATGACGCCGCAGGAATATCTTGAGGTGGAGACATGGCGCGGAGCAGAGCGTCGCTATCCTTCGGGCGTGCCGGACAGCGTGCAACAGACATTGGAACGCGAGCTGGCCTTGATCGCGAAGCTCGACCTTGCGCGGTACTTTCTGACGATCAAGGATATCGTCGATTTTGCGCGCCGTGTGGAGCCGCCAATCCTGTGTCAGGGCAGGGGAAGCGCAGCCAATTCTGCGGTTTGCTATTGCCTAGAGATTACCAGCGTCGATCCGGCCAAGCATCAATTGCTGTTCGACCGGTTTATTTCAGAAGAACGCAAAGAACCGCCGGATATCGATGTCGATTTTGAGCATGAGCGGCGCGAGGAGGTAATCCAGTATATTTACAAAAAATACGGCCGCCACCGTGCGGGTTTGACGGCGACTGTGATCCATTACCGCCCGCGTATGGCGATCCGTGAAGTGGGCAAGGCGATGGGCCTTTCAGAGGACATCACCAGCTCGCTCGCGCGCACGGTGTGGGGCGGGCACGGGCGTGAGATTGGTGAGGCGCATGTCGAGGATATCGGCATGAAGTTGAATGATCCGCACCTTAGCCGTGTGCTGAAATTGACTGAGCAGATGATCGGAATGCCGCGGCACCTTTCGCAGCATGTTGGCGGTTTCATTCTAACCGAGGGCGCGCTGAGTGAGACTGTGCCGATTGGCAATGGCGCGATGCCGGATCGCAGTTTTATCGAATGGGACAAGGATGACATCGAAGCGCTCGGCATTCTAAAAGTCGACGTGCTGGCGCTGGGCATGCTGACCTGCATCAAAAAGTGCCTCGATCTGCTTGAGGATCATCACGGCCGCGCGCTGTCGCTGGCCACGGTGCCGCGTGAAGATCCGGAAACCTATGCGATGCTGCGTAAGGGGGACTCGCTCGGCGTGTTTCAGGTGGAAAGCCGCGCGCAGATGAACATGCTGCCGCGCCTTCGTCCGCGCGAATTTTATGATCTGGTCATTCAGGTTGCGATTGTCCGCCCCGGCCCGATCCAAGGCGACATGGTGCACCCCTATCTCAAACGGCGGCGCGGGGCAGAGCAAGTTCGCATTCCCAAACCATCGCCCCGGCACGGTCCCCCGGATGAGCTGTCGAGCATTTTGGGACGGACATTGGGCGTCCCGATTTTTCAGGAGCAAGCGATGAAAATCGCTCTGGATGCGGCGAAGTTTTCAAGCCTTGAGGCAAACCGTCTGCGCAAGGCGATGGCGACATTCCGATCGCGCGGGATGGTGGATGAACTTCAGGATATGATGGTCGAACGGATGGTGAAGCGCGGATATGAACGCGACTTTGCGCAGCGGTGCTTCAATCAGATCAGGGGCTTTGGCGAATACGGCTTTCCCGAAAGCCATGCGGCGTCCTTTGCCCATCTGGTTTATGTGTCGAGCTGGCTCAAATGCCATTTCCCTGCGGCCTTTGCTGCGGGACTGCTCAACTCACAACCGATGGGCTTTTACGCACCGGCGCAAATTGTCCGCGATGCGCGTGAGCACGGGGTCGAGGTGCGGCCTGCGGATGTGAACTGTTCTGCGTGGGATTGCACGCTTGAGGCTGTTGGTGAAGCGAGTGATGGCCGATCAGGCCGGATGGATCGCCATATCGCTTTGCGGCTTGGCCTCCGCCAAATTGATGGGCTGCATGAACACGTGGTGGCGCAATTGATTGCAGAGCGTGAGGAAGGCGGCGTTTACAGTGATGTGGCGCAGTTGCGTGAGCGGGCGAGGCTATCGCCTGCGCATATAGAACGGCTTGCCAGTGCGGATTGCTTTGCCTCGATGCAGTTATCGCGCAGGCAGGCGCTGTGGGATGCGCGCAGCCTTATTGCAGGGCCGGATCTGCCATTGTTCCGCGCGGCGGCGCAGCGTGATGAAGGCGCAGAGCGGGCCTCCATTGCTTTGCCGCAAATGCCGATGTCCGAAGAAGTTGTCGCGGATTATCAGACCACGCGGCTCAGCCTGAAAGCGCATCCGATGTCGTTCCTACGTCCGCAGCTTGCCGAGCGCGGCTTTGTAAGGGCCTGCGATCTGCGTGACCGCAAATTCCGATCCATGGTGCAGGTCGCAGGCGTTGTGCTTATCCGTCAGCGGCCCGGTTCGGCCAAGGGTGTGTGCTTCATCACGCTTGAAGATGAGACGGGTGTGATCAATCTGGTCGTGTGGCCTGACTTGAAAGAGAAGCAGCGCAAAGTTGTGATGGGCGCGCGTTTGATGGAGGTGCGCGGACGGGTCGAATATGATGACGAAGTGATCCATGTGATCGCGCAGAATATGACCGATGCGAGCCATCAACTTTACCGTCTTTCCGATGATATGTTGAACGCGCCGGTCGCGCGCGCAGACCATGTGAATGCGCCGCTGATCAACCGAAAGCCGCCGGATGAAAAAGAACCAGTGAAGCCGCGCGACTTGATTGATCAGTTGCCGAATGTAACCGGCCACCCGCGCAATCACCGGATCATTCCCAAGTCGCGCGACTTTCACTAAGAATCTCGTATGGCTCGCAAAAACGCATGGACAATCAGCCGAAAAATTGGCCGCTTTGCCGGTGATCGGCGTGCCATGCTGCTAATCGCCTTGTTTGCGGCCTGTATAGCAGGCTGGAGCTGGCTGGAGCGCAATCCGCAGCACAACCCTTTCGCACCGCTCGACCTGCGCGATCCCATTGGGATGGCCACCGCTGGAAAGCTTACCGCGCTTAAAGATGATGTGACAATCTGCCGGGCGATTCTGGAGCGTAGCGATGTTCCATTCACTGCATTGCCAGCGACAGGCGGTGAAGCATGTGCGCGGCCAGATCGAACGCAATTGAATGCCTTCCCGCTCGCGCCGGACACACCGGCAGTGACGTGTCCGGTCGCCGCGGCGCTTGAACTGTGGCGCGCAAAAAGCATCGAACCTGCCGCGCGCGAAATCTTTGGCAGCGACCTTGCCCGGATCGAGCATCTTGGCGCTTACTCCTGCCGGCGCCTCTATGGGCGCGATCAAGGCGCGTGGAGCGAGCACGCGACAGCCAATGCGATCGATATTGCAGGATTTGTGCTGAAAGACGGCCGACGGATCAGCGTGCTGGGTGATTGGGACGGAGACGAAGACGAGCGGCGCTTCCTGCGAGAAATACGCGATGGTGCATGCGGCGCATTCGCGACCGTGCTTTCACCAGATTACAACGCGGCGCATGCAGACCATTTCCATCTCGACCAGCAAAGCCGGTGGAGCAGTGTATGCCGTTAGGCGTGCCTAACTGGGCTCGAGAGCATATCCGGCAGAGCGAACCGTGCGGATCGGGTCTTTGACGCCTTCAACACCGATCGCTTTGCGCAAACGACGGATGTGCACATCAACTGTCCGCAATTCGATATCCGACCCTGTGCCCCAGACCCCGTCGAGCAGTTGACCACGGCTGAATACCCGTCCCGGGCTTTCCATAAAGAACTTCAACAGCCGGTATTCGGTTGGGCCGAGTTGCAGTGATTGGCCGCGCCGCTGAACTCTATGAGCGACCGGATCGAGCTTGATATCGCCAACTTCGATAGTTTCGCCGGCAAGAGCAGGGCGGATACGCCGCATCACCGCCGCAACGCGGGCCAGCAATTCGCGCGGGCTGAAAGGTTTCGTCAGATAATCATCCGCGCCTGTTTCAAGCCCGCGAACACGATCATCCTCGGCTTCGCGCGCGGTCAGCATGATGATTGGAACGTGGGCTGTGTCTTTATCGCGGCGCAAACGGCGGCACACTTCGATGCCGCTGGTGCCTTCGATCATCCAGTCCAGAATGATCAGGTCGGGAACGTCCTCGCTCGCCAGCACCATGGCTTCGTCACCATCGCCGGTGCAGCGAACATCATAGCCTTCGTTCTGGAAACGATATTCGAGCAATTCCGACAACGCGGGATCGTCTTCGACTAATAGCAGTTTGGCCGCGGGCATGGGTGCCTCTCCCTCAATCGCACCGCCCGGATTTGCCGGACGCTGCAACAGTACCGTCTTTCAGTTTCGCTACAGTTTGATGAAAAGCGCCCTTGCAATTTTTCCACAAACCGATCTTGCGTAGAGGGGCGATTAAGCGCGCTCCTCTTCCGGCGGGTAAGAGCCGGTTGCAGCGAAGTGAACCATTTCAGCGACATTGGTCGCGTGGTCGCCGATCCGTTCAAGATTACGCGCCACAAACAGAAGCTGAGCCGCGCTAGAAATGGTCGCAGGATTTTCGACCATGTGGCTGACAAGATTACGGAAAATACTGTTGTAAAAGGCATCGACTTTGTCGTCGGTAGCAATCACTTCGCGCGCCAATTCAGGATCGCGCGCGGCATATGCGGTGAGCACGTCATGGACCATCTCACCGGCCAAATCACCCATCGCGTGCAGCAGGGTCAGCGGTTCAAACCGGTCACGCCCTTCGATCATGGTGACGCGCTTTGCTATATTCTTAGAATAGTCGCCGATCCTCTCAACAACGCCAGCGATTTTAAGCGCTGCAATAACCTCGCGAAGATCATCCGCCATTGGCGCGCGCAGAGCGATGATGCGCACCGCGAGTTTGTCGACTTCGGATTCGAGCGCATCGATTTTCTTGTCGCGGGCAACCACGCGTTCACCCAATTCCTCATCGCCGCGGAGCATCGCATCGAGAGCTTCTTGAATGGCGACTTCGGCAAGACCGCCCATTTCCGCGATCAGGCCGCGAAGCCGGGTGATATCTTCATCGAATGCTTTGACTGTATGTTCGGCCATCAACCGTACCGCCCTGTGATATAATCCTGAGTGCGCTGCTCGATCGGATTGGTGAAGATGTCAGATGTGCGGCCATATTCCACCATTTTGCCAAGGTGGAAAAACGCAGTGCGCTGCGATACGCGGGCGGCCTGTTGCATAGAGTGCGTCACGATGACGATGGCGTAACGGCCGGAAAGCTCGTCGATCAGCTCTTCGATTTTTGCTGTCGCAATCGGATCCAGCGCAGAGGCGGGTTCGTCCATCAGGATGACTTCAGGATCAACTGCAATGGCGCGGGCAATGCAAAGGCGCTGTTGCTGGCCACCAGAAAGCGCCGTGCCAGAATCCTCGAGGCGATCTTTCACTTCATCCCAAAGACCCGCGCGGGTCAGGGATTTTTCGACAATCGCGTCCAGATCAGGCTTTTTCTCGGCGAGGCCGTGAATCTTCGGTCCGTAAGCGATGTTCTCATAAATCGTCTTGGGAAACGGGTTCGGTTTTTGAAACACCATGCCGACGCGGGCGCGAAGTTGAACGACATCCATCGCATTGGAGTGGATGTCTTCGCCTTCAAGCTCGATCAATCCGTCCACTTTGGCGATGGGGATCGTATCGTTCATGCGATTAAAACAACGCAGGAACGTCGATTTTCCGCAGCCGGACGGGCCGATGAATGCGGTTACATAGTCAGGAGAGATGTCGATCGACACCTCATCAATGGCTTTTTTGTCGCCATAATAGACCGAGACATCGCGGGCCCTCATCTTGGCTTCGGTGTCGTTCAGGTTTTCGTGAATTACAGTCACCAGCTCTTCTCGAACTTATTGCGGAGGTAAATTGCGACACCGTTCATCAACAGGAGGAACAGCAGGAGGACGATGATTGCGGCGCTAGTGCGTTCGACAAAGCCGCGGTCAATTTCATCAGACCAAAGGAAGATTTGCATCGGCAATACAGTAGATGGCGACGTAAAGCCATCTGGCGGCGTTGCGACGAATGCACGCATACCGATTAGAAGCAGTGGTGCTGTCTCACCAAGGGCGCGGGCCATACCGATAATCGTACCCGTCAGCATGCCTGGCATTGCGAGCGGGAGGACGTGGTGAAACACAACTTGCACGGGCGAAGCACCCACGGCCAATGCGCCATCCCGGATCGACGGCGGAACCGCCTTAATCGCGTTGCGGCCAGAGATTACGATCACTGGCATGGTCATCAATGCGAGCGTCATACCGCCGATGAGCGGCGCAGAACGCAAATTCGGGAAGAGCCAAAGGAAGACAGCAAGGCCGAGCAAACCAAAGATGATCGAAGGGACAGCTGCGAGATTGTTGATCGAAACCTCGATCAGGTCGGTCCAGCGGTTCCTCGGCGCATATTCCTCAAGGTAAAGCGCTGCAAGAACGCCAATCGGGAAGGCCAACACGAACGTGATGATCATCGTCAGGATTGATCCTTTGAGCGCGCCCCAGATGCCAGCAGCCTGCGGACTGGTCGCATCGGAACGTGTGAGGAAACCCACGTCCCAGTTCTCCGCCAGCTTGCCTTGACCAGACAGTTCTGTTGCCAGCGCTTGCATCTCAGGCGAACCCTCTCCGGCAAGGCCAGATGCGAGGTCGGATGATGCAGGAAGATAAAACGTTTCAGTTCGGCGGATGAGCGATGGGTCTTGCGTAAGGGCGAGAGCCACATCGCGCCATGCGTCGCGGCTCAATTGCGCAGCGCCTTCTTCGCCAAGCTCACGTTCGGCGTAGAATTGGACGACGTCATCTATCCCTTGCAGTTCGAGGCCTTGCAGCGCGCCGGGTGCAGACAATGACGCGTCATCGCCGGTCATGCCGCTTTCGACAAAATCGATTGGCACTTCCAGCTCGGCGCGTTGGAAACCGCCTATGCCGTTGATGAACATATTGACCAGCAGGAAAATCAGAACGGCAACCGAAAACGCGATTGCGCCTTGGCCCATCAGTTTGAAATTGCGTTCCTTGCGATAGCGTGTCGCAAGACGCTTCTCGAACTCCGGCGTGCGGGTCGGGCCGAGCAGCTCGGGCGATGTCGAGATTGGTGCGGTATCAGTCATAGGCTTCACGGAACCGTTTTACGACGCGCAGAGCGATGATGTTGAGCACCAATGTTACGAGGAACAGCGTAAAGCCGAGGGCAAAGGCGCTAAGATATGTCGGGTGATCGGTGCTTTGTTCACCGGTCAGCAGTTTGACGATTTGCACCGTGACGGTGGTCATCCGGTCAAGCGGGTTTGCGCTGAGATTGGCTGCGGTAGAGGCAGCCATCACAACAATCATTGTTTCGCCAATTGCGCGGCTGATCGCCAGCATAATGCCAGCGACGATACCGGGAAGAGCGGCAGGGAAAAGAACCCGCTTAATCGTTTCCGACTTGGTGGCGCCCATTGCATAGCTGCCATCGCGCATCGCGCTTGGCACGGCGGCAATGGAATCGTCAGCCATCGAAGAAACGAATGGGATGATCATCACCCCCATGACGACACCGGCGGCAAGCGCACTTTCGGTTGAGGCGCCGGATATCCCAATCGCAACAGCGGCGTCACGGATCGCGGGGGCAACCGTTAGAGCCGCGAAATAGCCATAAACAACCGTCGGAACACCGGCGAGAATTTCCAGCGCAGGCTTCACCCAAGCGCGCAAGCGCGGGTTTGCATATTGTGTGAGATAGATTGCGCTCATCAGGCCAAGCGGGATCGCAACGATCATGGCGATAATCGCGCCAATGAAGAGCGTGCCCCAAAAGAGCGGGATCGCGCCGTATTTCGCACCGTCTGGGTTGTCCGCACTGCTCATCGGGTCAGGGCCCCAGAACGTGCCGGTGAAGAAATCGATGGGCGAAACCATGCCGAAGAAACGGACGGTCTCAAACACAAGGCTCGCGAAGATGCCAAAAGTTGTCAGGATCGCGACAAGCGATGCCAGCAGCAGCACGGCCATAACGGTGCGCTCAATGCGCGTACGAGCGCGGAAATCGGGGCGGATGCGCAGGAATGCAAAGGCTCCACCGGTGAAGCCGATCAGGATCGTGATTACAATTCCGATCAGGCTGTAACGGTCTAGCGCCTCACGGAATGGTTCAACAAATGGCTCTGCGCCGGCATTGAAGACGCCGGTCGCATTGCCACTGGCAACGGCGCGCGCTTCGGCAAGCCATGCTTCACGCTCAAAGCCAAATTCGGGCAGGCTTGCGGCGGCAGGGGTGGCCAAAACGCTTTGAGTCACAAGCTGCGGCGCAAGGAATAACCAAGCAACAATGAATATCAGGACCGGAATGACGATCCAGACCGCGACATACCACGCATGATAAATCGGCCGCGCGACTGGACGCACTTCAGGATTAGCCTTTTGAAAGCTCCACGCCTTTGCGCGGCCAGCCAGCCAGCCTGCAAGACCCAGCCCGATGGCAATCAGTATGAGCGTGATCGGCGACATTACCTAAAACCTGTTTCCCCTAAGGGCCGCGCGTGCGAATCTCTTCGAATCCAAGCGAGCCATAAGACATTTGTCCTGTGCCTTTGCGATGTTGAGGAAATAAGACAATGCTATGACAAAACGTCGTTCGTTGTTTCTGGCTGCGTTGTTTCTCCGGCATCCGTGTCCGCAGATTGGGTCTCTGCAATCGGAATTCTGACGATAACGCGCGTGCCTTTGCCAACGTCGCTTTGAATGTCGAGCCGCCCGCGATGCCGGCTCACGATATGTTTGACGATTGCTAGGCCAAGTCCCGTTCCGCCCGATGCGCGGCTGCGGCCAGGGTCGGTGCGATAAAACCGGCGAGTAAGGTGCGGAATTTGTTCCGGAGCAATCCCATCGCCTTCATCAACCACTGAAATACGGGCGTGATTATCACGCGCGAGATCAAGCATGACCTGAACGGAGGAGCCCGGAGAGCCGTATTTAAGGGCATTGTCGACAAGGTTGCGCACCAACTGTTCAAGCTGTTGCTTGTCGCCTTGAACGGATGGGTCGCTATTCAATGAGAGGTCCAAGCGATCCATCCGGTTTGTTCCCGCAGCATCGCAGGCCGCTCGCTCTACCAGAGGTGCCAGTTCGATAATGTCGCTCGGCAGGTCGTGCTTCTCAGCCTCGATCCGTGAGAGGCTCATCAAATCGCTGATCAGGCTTTGCAGTCTTTTGCCTTCGCGCTCGATAGTACTGAGAAATTTCTTTGATGTCGGCGTGTCGATGCTCTCTGCGCCTTCGTTCAACGTTTCTACATAGCCAAGGATAGCCGCGAGCGGTGTTCGCAATTCATGGCTGGCATTGGCGACAAAATCAGTGTGCGCGCGGCTTATATCGGCTTCAGCGGTTTGGTTGATCAATTCTATCACGGCCATCTGGTCGTCCACCGACTGTCTGTTGATCTCCCAGATGTCCTGCCGCCGCACCAATCCGCGTAGAATCGCCCGGCCGTTCCTGTTTTTGCCGAGCAACGCGATTGCCTCTGGCTGGCGGAATGCCATGCGGGCGTCCTGTCCGATCATATGCTGACCCATCATCCGGCGTGCGGCCGCGTTGGCAATTGCGATAGTGTTCTTTTCAGTCACCATCATCGGCGTCGCCGAATTTTCGATCAAGCCGCGCATCGATTCGAGGCTGAATGACTTTTCGACGATCACCTTGGGAGCCTCGGGAGGTCCGCCTGCGACGATCAACAAAGATCCAGTCCAAACTGCCAAAACTGCGAGCGAGATTACCGGGTCAAGGCCAAGCAGAATCATGGCGACAAATGTCACCACCGCCAGCATGAAACCGGCCATAGGGAATGTCTGCATATTGCCCATCGCAAAGCGCTCTATCGTCAAGCCAGGCAGCTTGGAAGCGTGTAGGGTGGAATTTTGGGGGAGGGGCCTTCTCTGCAGTATAAACTGCGTGGAGAAGGGAGGTGGTGACCCCTACGGGAATCGAACCCGTGTTTCAGCCGTGAAAGGGCCGCGTCCTAACCGCTAGACGAAGGGGCCACGCTCGTTGCGAGAGCGCGCATCTAGGGGGACGCAGTGAATCGGTCAAGCCTGTATCCGTGCTTTCTCGAAAAATTGTGGAGATACCCCCTTAATCGGCGAAGGCGGCGTCTTCGAGATGGAGCTCGGCTGCGGGCCGCGGGCCCCAATCATCGATCTTCACGCGTCCCGCCAAATGGAACCGGCGGCCCTTGCTGCGATGCATCAGGGTTTGCGCCATTTCGGTTTCGGCTGCGCGGAAAGCGATGCCTTTAAATGAACGCCCATCATCGCCCGCTGCAATGATGCGTAGGTGGTCTTTGCCAACAATGTCGGCTTTCACGATTCGAACTGGCCCGACGGCAATACGCGGAGCCGGCCATCCCACTCCGTATGGGCCAGCGGTCTCCAATGTCGTCACCAATTCAGGGGTCAGCCCTCCTGCGGACAAGGACAGGTCGAGCTTCATAGATTGCTCCGTACGGGCACGGTCCACATCGCGCGCCAGCCTCGTGTCGAGAAATTCGGTGAATGCAGCCAAGTTCTCGCTGGGAATGGTCAGCCCTGCTGCCATCGCATGACCGCCGCCTGCGACCAGCAGTCCTTCTTCGCGAGCGGCGATGATTGCAGCGCCCAAGTCAACGCCGCTGATCGATCGGCCAGACCCTTTCCCTGTACCGTCTGCATCGTTGGCGATCACAATTGAAGGTTTGCCAGTTTTCTCTTTGATCCGGCCAGCGACGATCCCGATCACGCCCGGGTGCCATCCATCACCAGATACGACGTGAACGGCCATATTATGCTGATTGGCGAGCTGCGCTTCGGCGGCTTCTTGAACCTCCGCTTCGATTGCACGGCGTTCTTCATTGAGCGTTGATAGCTGTTCGGCAATCTCTCGTGCTTCCTCCGGGTCGTTGGTCGTCAAGAGCCGCACGCCGAGAGTGGATTCGCCAATCCGCCCGCCCGCATTGATACGCGGACCCAAGGCAAAGCCCAGATCGCTGGCCTGCGGCGCGCGTTTGAGGCGGCTTGCATCCATCAGGGCCGCCATGCCGATCCGATCGCGGCGGGTGAGTATTTTGAGCCCTTGGGCGACAAAGGCACGGTTCAAACCGTGGAGCGCTGCGACATCGGCAACGGTTCCGAGCGCTACCAGATCGAGCAAGGCCATCAGATTGGGCTCTTTGCGGTCTTCGAAATAGTTCTGCGCGCGCAGAGTGCGAACAAGGGCAATTGCCAACAGAAACGCCACGCCCACCGCGGCCAAGTGCCCGTGGCTGGCCGCAAGGTCATTTTCATCAAGCCTGTTCGGATTGACCAAGGCCACCGTCGGAGGAAGCTCCGCAGAGCATTTGTGATGATCGACGACAATCACATCGACATTGGCATCTCGCGCCATGGTCAGGGCTTCATACGCCATTGCACCGCAATCCACGGTAACGATCAAACTAGAACCGCTTTCCGCCAGTTTGACGAGCGCTTCGCCGGTTGGGCCGTACCCTTCAAGCAAGCGATCAGGGATGTAATAGCCAGCATCCAAGCCAAGTTCGCGCAGCAATTCGACGAGCAGCGCTGCACTGGTCGCACCATCGACGTCATAGTCGCCGTAGATGGTGACTTGTTCTTTGCTCACGATAGCCCTTGCGATCCGCTCTGCCGCCCGATCCATGTCTTGAAATTCAGACGGGTCAGGCAAGAAGTCGCGCATCGTTGGCGCTGCGTGTCGCTCAACATCGTCCTCTGCGACGCCGCGTGTCATCAAAAGCTGGGACAGGATATCGTTATCAAGGCTGTGCGTGTCGCCCAAATCCATATTCCCGCCTCGCCATAACCACGCGCGGCCTGACAAAGATTGCGATACGCCAAGAACATGAGAGAGTGTGTGGGATGCCATGGGATAGCGTTACCTCATCGCACGTGCAGGCGACAGGGCTGGGGCATTGACAATCGACAGGGCTATGATGATCGTTCGCACCATGTCTGAGGCACCGACATTTCTTGTAATCTGGCACAGCCGAACCGGCGCGAGCAAAGCTATGGCAGAGGCCGTGGCTGAGGCCGGCGGCGCGCGCTTGGTTCGGGCGAGTGATGTGACGGCAGACATGCTGCTGTCGGCATCGGGGTATGTTTTCATCTGCCCTGAAAACCTTGGCGCCTTAAGCGGTGAGATGAAGGAAATGTTCGACCGCACATATTACCAAGCTCTCGAAAAGATCGAAGGCCGTCCATTCGTTAGCATTATCGCAGCGGGGTCGGACGGCGAAGGTGCGCAGCGGCAGCTAGAACGGATTGTAACCGGTTGGCGTCTAAAACGCGTGATGCCGCGAAAAATTGTGAATTTTTCAGCACAAAGGGCCAAGGATATTTTGGCAGAAAAGACGGTTGAACAAGGCGTCTTGCAGGAGTGCCGAGAGATTGGAATTGGTTTGTCGGAGGGCATAAGCCTTGGCGTGTTCTGATTTTCGCTTACCATCCGGTTAAAGAGTCTGGGGATTGAGGACTCGACGGTGATCAAATTTCACGTCAAGATCAGGCAGTTAAAAATGCGCTTGCAAGGCTAAGGGGGTCTTGGACAATCACGCAGAACCATGAAGTTGCCGCCTCTGGGCTGCATTTGCTGTTTGCGAGTGGCAAACGGCCCAGCAGAATTTTGCTGAAAGAGTTTGGCGACAACCAGCGCTCGACGGTGATCTCACATGATCCTTTGGCTGACGGAGCCTTGCAACTCGTTGCCGATGAAGGTGAGACTTTAAAAAGGTCCGTGACGGCGAAAGCGGATCAGACAGAGCAAGTTTGGGTCGAATTGCTGCGCGACGGCCTAACATTCGACTTGTCCGGCATTGCTCCGGGGCCATGCTCGGCGATCCCGGAAATCGATCAGCGCTTCGATCTTGAGCAATCGCCAGCGTCGGCGCGGCTGGAGCCGCTCATCCTCGCCCCGGGCCAGCATTTGACTGGCGGCGAAGCGTCAATGCCTGTCGTCAAAACGTTGATGGCTCTCGCGTGTGATATGATCAATCATTTCGATGATCTGGTCGCGGTGGCTTGGCAACCGGCGCGCAGCGTCATCGGTCGGCGTTATTTCGAATCCGTCGCCACGGCATGGCTTGATGGCGGCGCGTTTCCTGCGCTTGGCCTTACATCATTCCGCGAAACAAATGACGGCGCATTGCAAAGCGTCGGGCTCGATTTCTGGATCGGACAAGAACTCCGCATCGAACCGCCGCTTTCGTCTGACAAGGTGGATGCAACTCGGCTTGGCGTGCGGATTATCAACCAGTTGGTGATGATCGGCGGGCTTGATCAAAGCGAGCGAGTGACCGCGCCTGACGGTTCGCGCCTGGTCATGAGGCCATCGCGAAATGGCAAATTTGTGCGAGTTTCACACGAATAGCAGATGGCGCAGGGGGATCACTTAGGACGTTCGCAATTCACGCTTTCGGGCGGTGCTTCGCGCAAGGTTATTCCGTTTCGGTCGGTCAATCGCAAACCTTCGTCCGGATATGATCCTGGTCTGCAACGCCATCATCTTTTGCCCCGGCAATTGCTCTCAAAAAGATGCTTTGGGCAGATGTTTGATTCAATCGGCAGGGGTCTGGTCGGGTTCGAGGATTTTCGCGCCAATGGCTTGCTGCTTCCGGCCAATGAAACGGCCACCATCCGGACGGGAATGCCGCTGCATCGCGGGCCGCACCGCCAATACAATGAACTGGTTATCGAACGTGTCGGACGGGTCGAAGCGCGCTGGGTCGAAGCATCCGCAAGCGACGCCGAAGCGGCTTTAGTAGAAGCTCTGCTACGGCTCCGTCTCTTGCAATCCGCCTTGCGGCGGCGCCTGTTACAGCAGCGCCGCCGGTTGCTGCTCAATAGTAAGGACCCGCTCGGTTCCGGCTTTGACTTTAAAGAGCTTGATGCAATGGCCGAAACGCTTTGGAAGGCGACTTAAGCGCCGCTCGCCAATCTTAATCGCGCCATGCCGTGTAGTTCGAATTTTCGAGCAAACGCGCTTTGGCCGCGTGGTATTCGGCCTCCATCCGGGAGACCATGTCTTCGACTGTGCCGACAGTTTTGACCGCGCCGATGCCTTGGCCTGATCCCCAAATGTCTTTCCACGCCTTTGCCTTGGTGTTTCCGCCTGATCCGAAATTCATCTTCGACGGGTCGCTGACAGGCAAGTTTTCAGGGTCGAGACCGGCGTTCTCAATTGAAGAGCGCAGATAATTGCCATGCACACCGGTGAACAGGTTGGAATAGACGATGCCTTCGGCTGAGCCATCCACGATACCGTCTTTATATGCCTGATCGGCGTTTGCTTCTTCGGTCGCGATAAACGCGCTGCCAGCATAGCCAAAGTCTGCGCCCATGGCCTGCGCTGAAAGGATCGAACCGCCGTGCGCGATTGAGCCTGAAAGCGCCACCAAACCGTCAAACCACTCGCGGATTTCTTGCATCAGCGCGAACGGCGATTGCGTGCCAGCATGTCCGCCAGCGCCTGCAGCGACAGGGATAAGGCCGTCAGCGCCTTTCTCGATCGCTTTGTTGGCAAAGCGGTTGTTGATCACGTCGTGCATCGTGATCCCGCCCCAATTGCGGACCGCATCGAAGATCTCGGTGCGCGCACCCAATGATGTAATGACGAGGGGAACCTGCCATTTTTCGCAGGTGGCCATATCGGCCATGACGCGGTCGTTCGATTTATGAACGATCTGGTTGACCGCAAACGGCGCGGCCGGACGGTCTGGGTTCTCGCGGTTATGCTTTGCCAGCTCTTCTGTGATCTGATGCAGCCATTCATCCAGCAATGTTTGCGGACGCGCGTTAAGCGCCGGAAAACTGCCGATAATGCCGGCCTTACATTGCGCGATCACCAATTCGGGGCCCGAGACAATGAAGAGCGGCGAACCGATCAGTGGCAGGCGAAGGCGATCAAACGGGGCGGGAAGGGGCATTCATCTCTCCTGAAAAACTTTGCCTGCGCGGTAAGTTGCAAATTGCAATCAGGCAAGCACCTCTTCAATGCGGTAGAACCGACTTGCGTTCCCGGCAAAGAGCGCAGTTTTTTCGCTATCGCTTGCGCCGCTGGCGATGCGTTTGAATGCATTCCAGAGCACTGGGTAGGTGGCGCCCCAGCGATCGACCGGATAATTGCTTTCAAACATAGCCCGATCTGCGCCGAAAGCTTCGATGCATGTTTCGATGTAAGGCCTCCACAATCGGGCCAATTCTTCGGAACCAATGCCGGCCGCCGGGCCATCTTTGGGCAGGGCGCAATTGTGCATGGCAAGTCCGCCCAATTTCACCATCACATTTTCGCATTTGCCCAGTTCGATAATGTTGCTGCGCCAGATATCGAAACGCTCCTCCAACTTGCCGGAATAGCTCGCCATACCCAGAGGGGTTCCGCAGTGATCAAGGCAGATAGGCGTGTCGGGAAACGCGCGGGCAAGGTCGATTACATCGGGAAGCTGCGGCTCCAATATCCACGCATCAAAACTCATCCCGCGTTTGCCAAGTTCGGCAAAGCCTTCGCGGAATGCCGTGTTTTTGTAGAGTTCCGGCGGCGCGTGAAATGGCGGGCCGAGTACGTCAGTATCCGCATCCCATGCGCCCTGATGGCGGATGCCCTTAAACCGGTCTGGCGAGGCTGCCTGCAATGCGTCGAGCACTTCGCCAGCAGCGGCTCCGAGCTGCAAATCGGCATGCCCAATGATTCCCGCGCAAAGCCGCGAATTGCCGTAAAGCCCGCTGGCGGACTGCGCCGCAACGCCGTTCACAAATTCGACTTCACCGACGGATTTCTTCGCGTCACCATAGGCCGCGTTGTAGAACGCGCCGCATTCCATAAACACCGTCGCGACAATGTTGTGGCCGCTCGCAACTTCGGCATTGAATTGATCGAACGTGTAATGCGCAACAGGCAAAAGCGTCTCGATAAATCTATGGCGAGGCTCCGGAAACATCGGCAACATTGGTCGCAAATCCCAAAGGTGATGATGCGGATCAATGATTGGCAAATCAGGTTCTAGGATGGCTTCGGTCATGCGCTTTCATTCTCCCAATGCGCAGGCTTTGCGCCTGTCGCTGTCTCGCGTGTCTCGGTGTGTGACACACTGATCGCTAGGTGGAAAGCAGCGGCAGTTTTTGCGTTGCAGCATTTTTCACAAGCCAAACACGCAAATGTGGCCTATAGACGCAACAATCTTCGCGTGACCCGTGTGTCGCGCCCGCCAGCTTTCAATCATTCTGTCGGTCAATTTTTCCCGCTCCGCGCAAATGATGCGCGCGTGCGCAGCCAGAGTTTTATCTATGTCGTTCCCAAATCTTCCAGCAACAATCGCCGATGCCCTGACAGAACGCGAATACACCGCTGCCACCGACGTTCAGGCCGCTGTGCTCGAACCGGAAGCGCGGGGCCGCGATCTCGTGGTTTCGGCGCAGACAGGCTCGGGCAAGACCGTTGCATTTGGCCTCGCATTTACAGACGAGCTGCTGGACGAGAACGGCAAGGTTCCTTTTGCTGTGGCACCAAAAGCGCTTGTGATCGCGCCTACGCGGGAGCTTGCATTGCAGGTCAGCCGCGAACTTGGCTGGCTGTATGCGAAAGCGGGCGCGCGTGTTGCGACCTGTGTTGGCGGGATGAACCCGTCGCAAGAGCGCAAGGCGCTTCGCAGCGGCGCGACTATTGTTGTGGGTACGCCTGGCCGTCTTCGCGACCACTTGGAGCGCGGCGCACTCAATCTGTCGGAACTCGCCGTTGCGGTTTTGGATGAAGCGGACGAGATGCTCGACATGGGTTTCCGTGAAGAGCTTGAGGCGATCCTTGATGCGACGCCTGATGGCCGCCGGACTTTGCTGTTCTCCGCCACAATGCCGCGCCCGATCGAAGCGCTCGCGCGCCGTTATCAACTTAACTCGCTGCGTATTGCGACAATTGGCAAAGAACGCGGCCACGGCGACATCGCCTATCAAGCTGTCACGGTTTCACCGCCAGAAATTGAGAACGCGGTCGTCAATTTGCTTCGGTTTCACGAAGCGGAAACGGCAATTTTGTTCTGCGGAACACGCGATAAAGTGCGCCACCTTCATGCGACGCTGCAAGAGCGCGGTTTTGGCGTTGTTGCCCTATCGGGTGAGCATTCCCAACAAGAGCGTAACCAGGCGCTGCAGGCACTGCGCGACAAACGTGCCCGTGTTTGTGTTGCCACCGATGTTGCGGCTCGCGGCATCGACTTGCCCAGCGTGAGCTTGGTTGTCCATGTCGAGATCCCGCGCGATGCGGAGACATTGCAGCACCGTTCTGGCCGCACAGGCCGCGCGGGTAAGAAAGGCACCGCTGTGCTGATCGTACCATTTTCACGCCGCCGCCGTGTCGAAAGCATGTTGCGCAATGCGAAAATCAACGCTGATTGGATCGATGCGCCGGATCGCGATGCCATCAAGGCCAAAGACCACGAGCGGATGCTGGCCGAGCTGTTGAAACCGGTCGAGATTGATGAAGCTGACCGCGCGATCGCTCAGAAAATTCTGGCAGAGCGCAGCGCCGAAGAGATCGCAGCGATGCTGGTGCAGACGCACCGCGCCAAGATGCCAGAGCCGGAAGAGCTGACGGCGAATACACCAGAGGCTCGCAAGGCCGCTCAAAAAGACAACCATCGTCCGGGCTTTGAAGACACGGTCTGGTTCAAAATGGATATCGGCCGCCGCGAAGGGGCCGACGTGCGCTGGATCTTGCCGCTCATCTGTCGCCGCGGCCATGTGACGCGCAATGAAATCGGCGCGATCCGGATCGCGCAAGGTGAGACGTTCTTCCAAATCCCGAAAGCGCATGCGGAGAAGGTTGCCGACGCAGTCAAACGCACCGCAGAGAATGACAAAGACGATCGCCCCGTCCACATCGAACAATCCGATGAAGCGCCGCGTGATGCCGGACGCCGCAATCGCCGCGAAGGCGGCGGCGGCCATGATGGCCCGCGTGGCGGCGGCCATGCAAAGGCAAAGCCGTTCCGTAAAGGTGGCGGTAAACCTTACGAGAAATCGGCCGGAAAACCTGCGGGCAAGCCAGCGGGTAAGGGCAGGCCATGGGAAGGCGGAGACGCCAAACCGGGCAAAAAGCACAAGCCAAAGGGCAAGTTCAGCGGCAAGCCAAAAGGCAAGGGCGGCGGCTACCCCAAAAAGGGCGGATATCCTTCCAAGGATTGAGGTTTAACGCGCCATCATGGCGTTGCCGATTGCCCTGTTGAGGTAAGCGGATGTGGCGGTGTTGGCAGACACAACCACCACACGGCGCGTGCGACCTTCGGTTTCTGGCTGTGCGAGAAATAGCGAGCGGTATCCGGCATTTGCACCCGTGTGCGAAATCTCACTTACTTCGCCACCATCTGTGACGCTGATCATTACGCCCAGTCCGTAATACGAACCCGGTTCCCAGCCTGTTTTGGCGACAGGCTTGATCATTTCGGTTGCAACGCTCGCTGGTATGGCATTCTCCGCGCCCACAGCGGCATCCATTATCGCTGCAACAAAACGTGCGTAGTCTTGCGGTGTTGTCCAAAGACCCGCTGCCGCTTTTTCGGGATAGATGTGCCAGCTGTCATTGAGCGAGCTGAAAATTCCCTCGGTCGGATCAAACCCGGCATCTGCGCCGACAATATTGAGCGGGGCTAAGCCGTCACTGCCAAGCGGCTGTGCAAATGTGCTTTGGGTCATGGCGAGAGGTGCTAGCAGTACGTCCTGTGCGAGTGCTTCAAAGCTCTGCCCGCTGACATCTTCGGCCCACAACTGCGCAATCGTATAGCCGCCGCCTGAATAGCGGAACTTCCCCGGCTCGCCGTCGAATGCGAGCTGGGATTCGATGAAACGCGGCGGCGCGTTGATGACATCGGAGGTGCTCGGGATATCGCCATCGCGGGGATAACCGGGATAGCCGGATTGCGAAGCACCAGTTGTGTGCGACAGCAATTGGCGCAGAGTGACGGGCCGATCGCCGCCGTCAAGCGAAGCAATATCAAGCGAGGTAACCTGCTCTCGGATGTCATCATCCAGACCAACATTCTGCGCGTCCGCAACCATCAAGATAACGGTCGAAGCCACGGCTTTGGAAAGGCTGGCCACCTGCATGACGCCGTCTTTGTGCGCGCGCCCGAAATAGAGGTTTTGCGGATCTTTATCGCCGTCGATCACCGTCACGCTGAGTGCGGTGATGCCAAGTTTTTCGGCTTCGCCGGCAATCAATTGTTCTGTTTTGGCCGGCGAAGCAGACGTAAGGTTCTGCTCAAAATCGGGATCAACGGATGGCTCGAAAATGCTCGCAATTACGAGTGCGACAATGCCCAGCAACAGCGCGAGGCCAATCCCGATCCCGACCCGCTTCTTCGTCATCCTATTTCACAGCCGAATTCGCTACGCTTAGAACGGCGCGAACACTCGCCGTGGCGATGTCTTCATCAATGCCGCAACCCCAGATGATTTCGTCGCCCGATTGGCACATCAGATATGCTGCGGCGCGTGCATCGCGGCCTGTTCCCATCGCATGTTCGGAATAATCGAGCACTTTGATGTCGAGGTCGAACGCGGCCTCTAACGTGCTGACAACGCTCGATATCAAGCCATTGCCGCGCCCCGAAACGCTTTGCTCTCCGCCATCGACCGCGATCTTTCCAGCAAAAACACGGGTGCCGTCCGATGCGCGATTCTCTTCGTAATCGACAAGGCTGAAGCGGCGGTCTTCGCTTTGCACATGGTATGCGGCCTTGAACGCGTTCCAGATGTCAGCCGCATTTAGCTCGCGGCCAAGATCATCGGCCATATGCTGCACATGTTTGGAGAAATCGGCCTGCATTTTCTTGGGCAGCTTGAGACCCTGATCCTGTTCCAGAACCCATGCGAACCCGCCTTTGCCCGATTGCGAGTTAACGCGAATGACGGCCTCATAATCACGGCCCAAATCAGCCGGATCAATCGGCAGATAAGGGACCCGCCATTGCTCGTCATTTTGCGCTGCGTTGGCTTCAAACCCTTTCTTGATCGCGTCCTGATGCGAACCGGAAAATGCGGTGTAGACCAGTTCCCCGCCATAGGGGTGGCGTTCATGCACGGGCAGATCGTTGCAATACTCCACGGTCTCAATCACCCGGTCGATATCCGAGAAATCGAGGCCGGGATTGACGCCTTGCGTGTAGAGGTTGAGCGCCATCGTGACGAGGCAGCAATTGCCGGTGCGCTCACCATTGCCAAACAGGCAACCTTCGACACGATCGGCACCGGCCATCAGGCCAAGCTCGGCTGCGGCGACACCGGTCCCGCGATCATTGTGCGTGTGGAGCGAGATAATCGCGCTTTCGCGGTTCGGCAGGTTACGGCAGAAATACTCGATCTGATCTGCATAAATGTTCGGCGTTGCTGCCTCGACAGTAGCGGGCAAGTTCAGAATGATTGGTTTTTCAGGGGTGGGCTGGAGCACTTCCATCACCGCTGCACACACCTCTATCGAGAAGCCGATTTCAGCGGTTGAGAACGTTTCTGGCGAATATTGGAAGTGCCACTCTGTCTCAGGGCGTTTGGTTGCTTCGTCGCGCATCACTTTCGCGCCTGTCCGTGCAATTTCGCGAACTTCATCTTTGGACATACGGAACACAATATCGCGCCAAGCGGGGCTGACAGCATTGTACAGATGGACGATCGCGGCGCGCGCGCCTTCGAGGCTTTCGAATGAGGTGCGGATCAAGTCTTCGCGTGATTGCGTGAGAACTTGCACGGTCACATCATCGGGGATTGCGCCAGATTTCACGAGGCCTGATATAAAGTCGAACTCGGTCGCACCTGCACTAGGAAATCCGACTTCGATTTCTTTCACGCCAATCTCGACCAACAGATCGAAGAACCGGCGCTTTTTCACGGCATCCATCGGATCAATGATCGACTGGTTGCCGTCGCGCAGATCGGTGGAGAGCCAGCGCGGGGCGTGTTCAATCAGGCGCGTTGGCCATTGCCGATCAGGCAAATTGATCTGCCCGAATGGGCGATATTTGGCGGCAGGATTTTTGAGCATGGTCATGGAAACAGAAGCTTTGCGAATGGTGTCTTTAAGATCGGATGGCCTATCCCTTGGAAGCTAGGCCGCATTCACTCGCACGCAGCCGGTCACCCCCAAGGGCGCATAAGTCGTAGGTCTAGGCTGCTGATCCGTGTCATAGGCTATGTTCTTGCCGATTTACCCCGTGCGCTCAAGCTTTTTGGCAAAATATTCACCAGTGGTGTAACTTTCGACCTGGCCCTTGCGAACTCCCCGATGTCAGCGGGCAACAGGCTGCTCGCACAGTGACACACTTATTTGGAGGATACCCCGATGAAGAATTCAGTTTTTAAATCCGTTCTTGTCAGCGCTCTGCTGGCGACCGCTGCAGCGTGCAGCGCCCCTGCTACAGACTCTGCTGATGCCGGCGAAACCACCGAAGCTGTTGCTGCAACCGGTTACTACGCCGATCTTGGCGGTGAGGCGACCGGCCCAGTGTATCGCAAAGCGAAAGCAGATACGCTTGCAGTTTCAGGCTATGACGTTGTCAGCTACTTCACAGGTGAAGGCGTTCCGGCCGAGGGTTCGGAAGAATTCACGATCCGTTATGAAGGCTATGATTATCGCTTCGCCAGCGAAGACAACGCCAAGGCATTCATCGAAGACCCGGCGAAATACGCACCTGCCTATGGCGGTTATTGCGCATGGGCCATCGGTGCAAATGATGCGCTCGCACCTGGCGATCCGCAAGTTTACGAGATCGTCGACGGCAAGCTCTACCTGAACTTTAACGAAGATGTTCAGGGTCGCTGGCAGGCTGACATTCCGGGCTTCATCGAAAAAGCCGATGTGAACTATCCAACCCACAATGCCGATGAGCACTATCAGGATTAAGCCTGACCAAACTTACCGCAGTTTTAGATTAGAAAGCCCCGCCAGCGCTTACTGCGTTGGCGGGGTTTTCGCTTTTGTTGCGGATGTTCAACCGCAGCGCGCGTCGCGGATAATGTCTTGGCTATCGAGCATGATGTTGAGGCGAGGATTTGTCGCGTCCGGCTGTACAAAGGCGCCGCCGGGACGAAGGAAACGTATCTCGCGGCCTGGCCCTGCCACATCTTCAATATCAATCCGGGTGCGTACATCGGCGACCTGACCGACAAATGGCCCCATTTTGTTGGCACCGCATGTGGTCGATGCCGGATCGGTTGCTGTTCCGGCAGCGAATGCCCCTTCGGCCGCATCGGGTAGAGGTGCAGCAACTGTCGGAGTAGCAACGGCGCGAGGGGCATCGCCTGTTGTGGGCGGATTGTTGTTTGCACCGTCGCCCACACCATTGATCCGCGCTGCGAAATCTTCAGCCGCTGCGTTGGCATTCGCATCAGCATTCGGATCGGTGCCGCAGGCGCCAAGGATCAGCAAAACCGTCCCGGCGATAAATGAGCGTGCGAAATTCATGTCTCGTCCCATCAAGTGAATGTCTCACTACGTCTAGAACGCGTTTAGTTTTTCACCTCTGTGACAGTCAATGCACGATCCGCATCCCGTTCAGATGGCGATGAAAACTTTTTTCGCATCAGGTGTCACCAATTGCGGGGGTGCTGCGAATACCATGATGTGCGCGGCCACTTGGCGGCTCTCAGGAAATCCGGCCAGACATAACCCCTGCTGGCATCCCCCCTGAAGACCCCGCCTGAAAGCTGACCAAGTGGTCGCCGCGAACCAGTTTTTAGGAGACCCCCGATGAAGTTCCGTACCATACTCATTGCTGCTGCCGCGCTTGCTGCGCCGATTGCAGCCATCGCTCCCGCCCATGCCGACGGAGGCATTTTTGTGGGCGTGAACCAAGGCACTATTGCTGTCGGCGGATTTGATACCGTCAGCTATTTCCAAGGCACCGGCGTGCCAGTGAAGGGCGATGCCAAATACACCGTCCGATACATGGATGCCGAATGGCGCTTTTCGAGCCAGGCCAATGCCGACGCGTTCAAGGAGAATCCAGCGGCCTATGCGCCGCAATTCGGCGGCCACTGCGCCTGGGCGATGAGCCGCGGCTCGCTCGCTCCCGGAGATCCTCAGGTCTACAAGCTGGTCGACGGCAAGCTTTACCTGAACGTAAACAAGCAAGTTCAATCGATGTGGCTGAAAGACGTCCCCGGCTTCATCGCAAAAGCGAACGCAGCGTGGAAAAATGTGCCCACCGGAAAGCGTTTCGGCGACTGATCGAACACCCCGAATTGAGCGCTCCGGTCTGGCCCCTGACCCCCAAACCACCGGAGCGCTCAATACACACAAACTGAGTACCCCCGAGAGAGAAGTCTGAAAGGAATACCCCGATGTCGAACTCAAAAAGCCTCACCAAAATGTTGATGGTTGCTGGCGGTCTTGCCGTTGCAACGGTTGGAACGCCGGCTTTGGCCGATGCCCCATGCGGCCCAAGCACCAGCGCATCAAACAGCTCATCAGGAATCTATGGCGGAAGCCGCGCTGCGGAAGCACGCGCTGAACGTAAAGCACGCAAAGCTGCAAAGAAGGCTGCGAAAGCGCAAGCCTGCGCGGCTGCTGCTTGTGCTGCAAATGCCTGCAGCGCGGCAGCATGTGAAGCGAGTGCCTGCGGTGTAGCCGCATGCGGCGCGGCGGATTGCGCCGCGGCAGCAGATGCCTGCGCGGCGAGTGCCTGTGAAGCGGCAGCATGCGCTGCGAGCGCTTGCGAAGCTGGAGCTTGCGCACCGAAAGCCTGACGGTGCGCACTTTGGGGTGCGGTTGGCCTATACTTCCTCCTAGGTAGGTCGGCTGCACCCCATTTTTCGACGACAAGGCTTAGGAGGATAGGCGGCCCGCAAAGCATTTGCTTTGTGGGCCGTATCTGTTTGCGGGTTCAACAATCCGCCGAATTGTCGCGGAAGCGGCCCATGAGAGCAGGGACATCATACTCATTCTCCGGCGCGTAGGCTTCGCAGAGCTCGTAATTCGGGTCC
The DNA here is from genome assembly GCF_947497915.1 of uncultured Erythrobacter sp. Lineage (GTDB taxonomy): Bacteria > Pseudomonadota > Alphaproteobacteria > Sphingomonadales > Sphingomonadaceae > Erythrobacter. The sequence continues at coordinate 1,042,082 of NZ_CANMIJ010000001.1, forward strand.
TGGGCAAGACACCCTTCGTCGCAGACCATTTTTGCGACTTCGCGCCCGCCATCGATCCACCAAAAACGGCCTCCCGGGGTCGCAAGATAGCCATCCATGCCGAGGGCGGAGTCGCTTCGCAGGTCGAGCACAGAAGGCACTTCGCTGTCATATTGCTCGTTCTGGGCGGCGTGTGTGTGAAAGCTGGCGAGCGGCTTCATGCCCGGTTCGTCGAAAAAGGCTATTCCGCAGCTCGCTTCATCGCCGGGCTTGGGCGATGAGGCGCCGAGTTCACCATTGCTGCGTTCAAAAATGATCCCGCAAAGTTCAATGTCTTCATCGAAAGATCGCTGCTGCAAGGCATCTAGCTGGTCGCGAGCAAATGCCTGCACTTCGGATTGTGTCGTGGTGACAACGAAGTCTTCGGGGCCTTTTACATTGAAATAAGCGCGCCCGACGATAGCGGCCCAAGCAAGGCCGCACAGACCGAAAATTAGGAGAGTGGTGGAGCGGGTGTTGGTCATGTCACCCGCTCCGGTGCCCTTAGTTTTTCGATTTGTCGACCAGCTTGTTTGCACTGATCCACGGCATCATGGCGCGCAGCTCTGCACCGGTCTTCTCGATCGGATGTGCTTCGGCGCGTTTGCGCGACGCTTTGAGCTCAGGTTGGCCAGCGCGGTTATCGAGAACAAAGTTCTTCACGAAACGGCCCGACTGGATGTCATCAAGCACGCGTTTCATTTCGGCTTTTGTCTCATCTGTGATGATGCGCGGGCCTGTTACGATATCGCCATATTCGGCAGTGTTGCTGATCGAGTAGCGCATATTTGCAATCCCGCCTTCGTAAAGCAGATCGACGATGAGCTTGGTCTCATGCAGACACTCAAAATACGCCATTTCGGGCGCGTAACCGGCTTCGGTCAAGGTCTCAAAACCTGCTTGGATCAGGTGGGTGATGCCGCCGCACAGAACGGCTTGCTCGCCGAAGAGATCGGTTTCGCATTCTTCGCGGAAGTTCGTTTCAATAACGCCGCTGCGCCCGCCGCCCATTGCGCTGGCATAGGAAAGCGCGAGCGATTTTGCGTAGCCGTTGCCGCCGCTCGACGTGCCTTCCTGATGCACCGCGATAAGGCAGGGAACGCCGCCGCCGCGTTGGTATTCGCTGCGGACAGTGTGACCGGGGCCCTTTGGCGCGATCATGATCACATCAATGTCAGCAGGCGGTTCGATTAGGCCGAAATGGATGTTCAAACCATGCGCAAAGGCGAGGGCGCTGCCCGGTTTCATATGACCGGCCATCTCATCGGCCCAGATCGCCGCCTGATTTTCATCTGGAGCAAGAACCATGACAAGATCGGCCCACTGTGCCGCTTCTGTCGCGTTCATTACTTTGAAGCCGGCTTCTTCGGCTTTTTTGCGGGTGGAAGATCCATCGCGCAGGGCAACAGCAACCTCTTTCACACCGCTGTCGCGCAGGTTCTGTGCGTGGGCGTGGCCTTGGCTACCATAACCAAGGATGGCGACTTTCTTGTTCTGGATCAGATCAAGATCGGCATCGGCGTCGTAATAGACTTTCATCTTCGTATCTCCTTAGGCGCCTGTCGCGCCGCGTATCATTCCCACAACGCCCGAACGGCCAACCTCGACAAGGCCGAGACCGCGCATAAGGGCGATGAAACTGTCAATCTTGTCCGGCGCTCCAGTAAGCTCGAACACGAAACTTTCGGTGGTCGTATCAACCACGCTGGCGCGGAAAATGTCTGCTACACGCAGCGCCTCAACGCGCGCGTCGCCTTTTCCGCAGACCTTAATAAGCGCGAGTTCCCGCTCCACATGCGGACCAGCCGTTGTCAGGTCTGTTACGCCGTGAACCGGCACAAGCCGTTCAAGCTGTGCTTCGATCTGGTCGATCACTTCGGGCGGGCCGTTTGTGACGACTGTAATCCGGCTGACCGCGTGATCATCGGTAATGTCAGCCACCGTCAGACTGTCGATGTTGTACCCGCGCGCGGTGAAAAGGCCGGTGATTTTTGCCAGAATGCCTGGCTCGTTATCGACGGTGACATTGAGGACATGCCGCTCAGATGCGGCGCTTTGAATTTTCATTACACCAGAGCCTTTGCTTCATCGTCCATCGTGCCGCCGACTTCATCGCCATAAAGCAGCATTTCCGTATGCGCTGCGCCTGACGGGATCATTGGTAGGCAGTTAGCGTCTTTTGCTACGCAGCAATCGACGATGACCGGGCCGTCATGTTCCATCATCCGCAGAATACCCGCATCGAGGTCTTTCTCGTCCTGGATGCGAATGCCTTTCCAGCCATACGCTTCGGCCAGCGCAACAAAGTCAGGCAGGCTGTCGGAATAGCTGTTTGAATAACGGCTTTCATAGGTCAGTTCCTGCCACTGACGCACCATGCCCATATATTCGTTGTTCAAGATAAATATCTTGATCGGCAGGCGGTATTGGCTCGCAGTGCCGAGTTCCTGAATGTTCATCTGGATCGACGCTTCACCGGCAATGTCGATGACCAAGGCATCGGGGTGGCCAAGTTGGGCACCGATGGCCGCTGGCATACCGTAACCCATCGTGCCGAGCCCGCCGCTCGTCAGCCATTTGTTCGGTTTGTCAAAGCCAAAGTATTGCGCGGCCCACATCTGATGCTGGCCGACTTCGGTGGTGATGATCGGCGAGCGATCATGGGTGAGGGCGTAAAGCCGCTCGACCGCTTTTTGCGGCATGATCGCGTCGGGGTCTTTCTTCGATTTTTCGGGATAGGATAGGCACTCGCGCGCACGCCAACCGGCAATGCGTGCTTTCCATTCGCCTAGGTCTTGCGCTTTGCGCTCACCCCATGCCTCGATCATCTGGCCAAGCACTGTTGCGCAGTCGCCAACAATGCCGAGATCGACGGGCACGTTCTTGTTGATCGAACTCCGGTCGATATCGATGTGGATTTTCTTACTATCGGGCGAGAACGCATCGAGGCGCCCCGTTACACGGTCATCAAAACGCGCGCCGATACAGATCATCACATCGGCGCGGTTCATTGCCATATTGGCCTCGAACGTGCCGTGCATTCCCAGCATGCCGAGCCAGTCGGGATGCGTGTTTGAAAAACAGCCTAGGCCCATCAAAGTTGAGGTGACAGGCGCGCCCGTGATGTCTTGCAACTGGCGGAGCAATTCGGTCGCTTGCGGGCCGGAATTGATCACGCCGCCGCCCGTGTAAAAGATTGGCCGCTCTGCGCCTGCAAGCATATCGACAGCTTCGATGATCTGCTCTGGCGATGCAGCCATCTGCGGTGCGTAGCGGTGCGCCGCAGTAAGTTTGGACGCGCGGTTTTCTGAAGGGACGGCGATCTGCACGTCTTTCGGGATGTCGACCACAACTGGGCCGGGACGCCCCGTGGTGGCGATGCGGAATGCCTCTTCCAGCGTCGCTTTCAAATCTGCCGGGTCTTTGACGAGATAATTGTGCTTCGAACAATGGCGCGTAATGCCTACGGTATCGGCTTCCTGAAACGCGTCTGTGCCGATCAGCCCTGTCGGGACCTGGCCAGTGATCACGACCATCGGGATCGAGTCCATAAATGCATCGGCAATACCGGTCACAGCGTTTGTGGCACCGGGGCCGGATGTCACAAGCACAACACCGGGCTTGCCCGTGGCGCGGGCGTAACCTTCCGCTGCATGGGCAGCGCCAGCTTCATGGCGTACGAGGATATGGCGAATGCGCTCTTCACCAAACAGCTCGTCATAAATGGGCAGCACCGCGCCGCCGGGATAGCCGAAGACAAACTCGACATCCTGATCGACCAGGCATTCCATTAACAAGGCGGCTCCTGAGCGCTGCGCCAACGTATTTCTCCCAAATTAAAAACGGCCCGAAGCGGTTATTCGCATCGAGCCGATCTGGACGTATTCTCTTCAAAGAATCCTAGATCAACCCGTTCTCATCTACAATTAAGACGATAATCATGATCTGGATGCCTTCACCTTTGTTGCCCGACAGTGTGTAACGATATTCATATGCGAAACCAAGGGGCGATTGTGCACTGCAAAACCGCTTTGTGCAGTTCCGATATAAGGCATAATCTAATGCGTCAACGCCTAATTATGTAATAATGATGCAAAAATGCTTTCAATATCGACATTTTGAGATTCAATGCGGTTCCAGTCACCCGGTGATTGGTTGCGGAACCACGTAAACTGACGCTTTGCATAGTTGCGCGTGGCTTGTGCACCCGCAGCAATCATCTCTTCACGCTCAATCTCATCTCCAAGAAACGCAGCGATCTCCGGCACGCCAATTGCGCGCATGACAGGGAGTTCTGGCGAGAGCTCTCGTTCGAGCAGATCCTCGACCTCGGCAATTGCACCGCTTTTCAGCATGTGTTCGAAACGCGCTCCGCAGCGATCATAAAGCCACTGTCTTTCAGGCAGCAGCACAGCGGCGGTGAGTTCAACATCGTCGCCAATGCCGCCGGTCTTTGCCAGTTGCCAATCGCCAAGCGTGACGCCAGTCGAGCGTTTCACTTCAAGTGCACGGGCGATGCGCTGACTGTCGCCTGGGGCCAACTGGCTCGCACGTTCGGGATCTTCGATCATCAATGCGGCGTAGGCTGCATCGGTATCAAGCGCGCGGGCAACTTCGCGGATTTCCGGATCAATCGCGGGGATAGGCGCGATCCCTTCGAGCAGCACCTTCATATACATGCCCGTTCCGCCAACCAGAACGGGAAGGGCGCCTGCGTCATGCGCCTCGGCAATCACTTTGCGGGCATGCTTCGCCCATTCTGCCGCCGAACAACTGACTTCGCCGTCCCACGCGCCATAAAGGAGGTGCGGGCAGGCCGATTGCTCTTCGTCCGAAGGGGCTGCCGACACAATCGGAATGTCGGCATAGACCTGCATACTGTCGGCGTTGATAACCCACGTCTCAAGCTTGGCCTTTGCGCGGGCCTTTGCGAGGTCCAATGCAATTGCGCTCTTGCCGCTCGCGGTTGGCCCTGCGATGAGCGCGAGCCGATTACGGGGCGATTTGTTCGGAGATGATTTTGTGCTCATTGCGCGTCTGATAGCAGACACTGACGCCGGGGAAACGGCTGATCTTGAAAACCGCTTGAATGCAGCGGCTGATGCGTTTGCGGCAGAGGGCATGCCGCTTACGTCTGCGGCTAAGCTCGACTTTGCTTCGTCGGCGATAGGCGGCGAGGTTTTACAGCTGAGTTTTGCCGAGGGTGAACCCGCAAAAGTGCTCGCAGGCATCGACAAGTTCTTCGCGCCTACCGACGCAATGGTGAGCGCCGAAGAAATTATCGTCCCAAAGCTCTTCGTCTCTGACATGGATTCAACGATGATCGGGCAGGAATGCATCGATGAACTCGCGGATTTTGCTGGATTGAAAGCAGAAATCTCAGACATCACAGAACGGGCCATGCAGGGCGAACTTGATTTCGAAAGCGCCCTGCGTGAACGGGTTACTTTGCTTGCCAGATTGGATGAAGCCGCGATTGAGACCTGCCTCGCCGAACGCATCAGAGCGACGCCGGGTGCAAAAACGCTGACCGCCACATTGGGGGCGATGGGAACGCGCTGTGTCCTTGTCACCGGCGGGTTTCACCACTTCGCCGATGCGGTGGCGCAGGAGCTTGGTTTTCAGCGTGTCGTTGGCAACAGGTTGGACGTGGCGGACGGGAAGCTGACCGGCAAACTGCTTGGCGGTATTACGGATGCAAGCACGAAGGCGGCTGTGTTGAACGAAGAGTTGGAGAAGCTCGGCCCGGCAGCAAAGACGCTCGCAACTGGCGACGGGGCCAATGACATTCCAATGATAGAGGCCGCCCATTATGGGTTTGCCTACCGCGCAAAGCCAAAGGCGAGGGCTGCAGCAAACGGTCGTGTCGATCGCGGCGACTTGAGCGTGATTTTGGCTTTACTGGGCATTGCCCCAAAGGATTGGGTTGAAGGTTGATTCTTCGCGATACGCGGAGATTTTACAGTGCCTGTGCAAAAAGAGTTTTGATTGGGAACTCATTTCTGTTATTAACATTGGTGTAAGTAATGGTCTGCTAGAGCAAGATCACAATCCGCATTTTGAGGCCAGACGCGCTATGACCGCCACCAATTTCCCGCTCCAATCATCTGTCGACGGCACAATTCTGCGCCATCCGGATCGCCCAGAAGCACGGTATTCCCTGCCGCGCGCGGTGAAGAATTTCCGCCTTCTGATGAAGGATAAGGAAGATACCAGCCTCGTCTTCAAAATCTACGAATCGCTTCCACCGCGCGGCTATGTTGACCGCGTGGCCGATGTTGTTTTGTCGGAGCGGGGCGAAGACCTGCGCCGGACTGAACCGAATTTGCCGGACATTCTCGACGACCATGTCGAACTTCGCAAAACGCCCAAGGGCAGCCTTGCCCACGCTTATTGCGATTTCATGGAGAGCGAAGGGTTGAGCGCCGAGGGTCTTGTGGCCGAATTCGATAAGCTTGGCCGCCCGAAATATCCTGATCTGATGCAATGGTATATGTCGCGTTCGCGCGACACGCATGATCTCTTTCACGTGCTGACTGGCTATGGCCGTGACGCGCTCGGCGAGCAATGCGTGCTGCTGTTCACCCATGGTCAGAGCCCAAGCCAAGGTCACTTGCTGATCGGCTATGCCGGTTCGGCGAACATCAAAAAGATGGTCTGGGGCAGCAAGGCTCCAGTCATGGGCGCGGTGCGTCAGGCCAAGAAAACCGGCAAGGGCGCGCCCAAACTGCTCGAACAGCCGATCCGTGAACTTCTCAAACTGCCGCTCGACGATGTTCGCGCGATGTTGAACATTCCGGAACCGACCGAGTACCGCGAATGCCACCGGATCTGGCGGGAAGAGGGCATTGATCCGATGGATCTGCTTGCAAGTTCCAACACGCCGAGTGAACTCGCCTCAGCCTAAACTGATGCGATACGCACAATGAAAAGCCGTTAGAGCCAGGTCGCGATCTGGCTCAGCGGCTTTTTCTTTACCGCGTGGGCAGGAACGGTTGCGTCTGCGGTTGGTCGGCCCACCACAACAATCATCAGCGGTTTTTCCCATTCCGGTCGCTCGCACGCTTCGCGCAGGAAACCCATCGGGGAAGGTGTGTGGGTGAGGGTCGCAAGGCCCGCTTCGTGCAATGTCGCGATTAACATACCGCAGGCAATGCCGACGCTTTCATTGACGTAGTAATTCTGCGTTTTGCCGTCCTCTTCGATGCCGCCTTTGCGCTGAGCAAAAACTACGATGAGATAGGGCGCGGTTTCGAGGAACGGTTTGTCCTCATCTGTGCCCAGATCGCTTAACGCATCCAGCCATTCGTCAGACGCCTTGGGTTTGTCACCGTCTGCTCCGTAGAATTTGCGCTCTTCGTCCTCCGCAGCTTCGCGGATTGCACGCTTTTTATCCGGTGATGAGACCACGGCGAAATGCCACGGTTGATGGTTCGCACCGTTGGGCGCCGTTCCAGCCGCTTCGATCGCGGCCTCGATCGCTTCACGCGGGACAGGTTCGTCCGAGAAATATCGGCAGGTCCGGCGCTCTTTCAATCGATCCCGAAGTGAGCGCGCTCGTGCAACGCTTTCATCGTCGGTTAGTGTTTTGAGCGAATAAGGAATTGTATCGTGATCACGCATGGGTTTCCTATGCGCAGTGGCGATGGATAAGGGAAGGGTGACGTTACGGAAATCCACCTTGACAGCCGCTTACATCAATGTAAGTTGCAAATGACGAACCTATATATTCCGTGAGGATTGAACACCGCAATGTCGACACTTGATCTCCCGCTCGTTGCCAATGACAGAGACGTATCGGGCTTTCGTCCGATCAAGGCGCTCCACCATTTCCGCAATCTGATCGCTGATAAAGAAGACACCAAAGAGGTGTTTTTCATCATCGATGCCTTGAAAGGAAAATCGGTCCAAAAGCAGGCCGAGGCGTTTGTGAAATCTGATAAAGCGCGCAAGTTCATCCAGAACGAAGATCGAGTGGCTATTGCCGACATGCTCGATGACCATGATCGCTGGGCGGATTGCGGGCCAGATACGGTCGCGCAGCATTATATGCGCTTTATGAAGCGAGAGCAGCTGACAGCGAACGGGCTGGTTGATGAAAGCTATGATTGGCGTCCGCGCGAAGAGCGTCCATCCGATCAAGTTGAGTGGTATTTCAACCGTTTGCGCGACACACATGATCTATTTCATGTGCTCACTACTTATGGCCGCGATGCCTTGGGAGAGGCCGCGCTTTTGGGCTTTTCCTATGAGCAGAACCACAATCTTGGCGTGAAGTTTATCGCGTATGCTGGCGCGCGTCAGATCAAGAAGGTCACTAAAACATCAGCGCCTCTCTACGCCGCGATCAAAGAGGGCCGCGCCTTGGGTAAGGCCGCGGACAAGCTCGCGCATATGGATATCGAAGCAGTAATGCGCGACGATATCGAAGCGGTTCGGGCGCGGCTAAACATTGGCGAGCCAAAGATGTACCGTGAGTGCCTGCGCATTCTTGAGAGCGAAGGCCATATGGCAGAAGATCTGGGCCTTAGCGCGCCAACTTCTGAGCAGTGCTGTGATGGTGATGCACAGGCCGCGTGAGATTTAGGTTGGCAGCGTCCTCGCCAAATTCCAGCGTAGAGCGGCGAACGCCAAGACCAGAATGAAGACTGAAAGCAGGAATGGCGCGCCGGGAAAGAACACACCGCTGTCATCAGCATAAAATCCGAACAGCTTGGTCATCACAATTGGGCCAACGATGCTCGTCAGGCTGATCATAGACGCGATGGCACCTTGAAGTTCGCCCTGCGCATCATCCGATATGCGTTCTGACATGAGCTGCTGCATTGCTGGGAATGTCAGTCCGGCAAAACTACCAAGTACGACGCCCAGGATCATGGCCCAGCTTCCCGGAGCAAACGCGAACAGCCCGTAGGCAGGTATTGCGAACACAAATCCCAAAATACAGGTGGCCTTTGGGCCGAACCTTGCGATCGACTTGCCTGTCAACGCGCCTTGCACGATGGCCAATAGCAAGCCGTATAGGGCCACGCTCAACCCGATCTCGACCAAGCTCCAATCGAATTTCAGGACGTTGTAATACGCCCAAACCGAAAAAGTGGATTGCGAAGCCAGCTGCATTAGAAAAATCACGCCTAGGAATGACAGTACAACCGGGGTCTTCGCCATTTGGAGCACTGTTCCGAATGGATTGGCGCGGGACAGCGTGAAACGGCGGCGCTTGTCTTGCGGTAGTGTCTCTCGCAGGATGAAGTATCCGAGTATCGATCCGGCTATGCAAAGCACGGCTGCTGCGACAAATGGCAATCGGTCGCCATAACTGCCAATTAACCCGCCAGCGGCGGGGCCGATGACAAATCCGCTCGCGCCTGCACCACCCAGGATGCCGAAATATTTCCCGCGCTCCTCTGGCGAGGCGACATCAGCGACGCAGCTATTTGCGGCAGACCAGCTTGCTCCCATTACGCCGGACAATATCCGGCCAACGAAGAGCCACCAAAGGTCCGGCGCCAGAGCCATGATAATGTAATCGATCCCGAGCATGAAGAGCGTGAAAAGCAGGATCGGCCGGCGGCCATAGCGATCAGACAGGCCTCCCATGATCGGGGCAAATAGGAACTGCATCACGGCATAAGCGAACAGGAGCCAGCCGCCGATTTCAGCCGTGCGATCAAGGCTTTCACCGGTTAGTGATTCGAGCAGCGTCGGCATGACAGGGATGATCAATCCTATGCCAACCATATCCACGAAAACGATAAAGGCGACGAATGCTAGGGTTGCGTTCTTGCCGTTTGGGTGTGTTTCGCTGCTCACATCAGCATGTTTGCATCAGGCAATCGCCATAATCCACCGCCAAATGCCAAAGCGCGCCAACGCCGAACGCGCGCATCCACCATCGCGGGATTAGCAGCATCAGCGCGTATGCAAGAGCGGCTTCCCATCCGTGGAGCAGGTGAAAACCGATTGAGCAACGTTCCGGGTCGAAGATCGGATCGGCGAGCAGATGATCGAGATCAATCAGGTTAGCCGCTGCGATAACGGCTCCAATACGCAGCCAGTCACTGCGCCAAATAATGGCCGCGATCACGAACGGGGCGAGCCAATGCCCGCCATAATGTAGAACTGGTTGGAGCAATTCCACGCGCGCTGCGCTTAGCTACCCATCCACTCTTCAAAGAAGCTGCGATGCGCGCTGCGTAGGTCTTCAAGCGATTGCCCAAGCAGGCTGTCGCCGCCAACTGTGCCGACGCGCTGGAACCCGATTTGCGCTGTTTCGCTGTCGCGAGTGCCCTTGGCGAGGGCTTCGTTCAGAGCTTCTACGTCCGGCACCGTCACCAGATACCGTCCCTGATCTTCGCCGAACCACCACTGCGCGGCGGTGTAATCAGCGCTAGCCTCTACATTGGCTCCCAAGCCGCCTGCCATCGCCATTTCGGCGAGGCCAACGGCTAAGCCGCCATCGGATAGATCGTGGACGGCGTTTACAAGGCCGTCTGCGATCAGTTCGTGAATAATCGCGCCCGCATTGCGCTCAACCACGAGATCGGTTGGAGGCGTGCGGCCCTCATCGCGGCCTTTGATCTCTTTCAGCCACAAAGACTTGCCGAGATGCGAGCGGGTCGGATCGGGTGTCGCCCAGAATTCCGGCCCGACGATGTAGATCGCATCGCCTTCCTGTTTGAAGGCCATAGTCATCATCTGGTTTGCATCTTCGATGATGCCTACGCCGCCAATTGCTGGCGTTGGCAGGATGGCCGATCCGCCGCCGGTCGCTTTGCTTTCATTATAAAGCGACACGTTGCCCGACACGATCGGGAAATCGAGAGCGCGGCAGGCATCGCCCATTCCCTCAAGTGCGTGGACAAACTGGGCCATGATTTCGGGTCGCTGAGGGTTCGCGAAATTCAGGCAATTGGTCACCGCGAGCGGTTTTGCGCCAACTGCACAAAGGTTCCGGTATGCCTCGGCAATTGCTTGCTTGCCGCCTTCGTACGGGTCGGCGTGAACGTAGCGGGGAGTGCAATCGGTGCTGATCGCGAGCGCTTTATCGGTGCCGTGGACGCGGACAACGCCCGCGTCTCCGCCCGTTTGCAGAGTGTCACCCATCACTTGGCTGTCATATTGCTCTGAAATCCAGCGGCGCGACGCCAAGTTTGGTGTCGCGAGCAATGCAAGCAAGTCAGCTCCGGGATCGTCGCTGTCCGGCACATCCTGCATCGGAGTGATTGCGGCCCACTCGGTGTACTCCTCTTTTGAGAGGTATGGGCGGTCATATTCCGGCGCATCGGCGGCAAGCGGGCCAAGCGGAATATCGCAGACCACTTCGCCGCCAAATTCGAGCACCATGTGCTGCGTATCGGTCACTTCGCCGATAACAGCGAAATCGAGCTCCCACTTCTCGAAAATCGCCGCGGCCATCGCCTCTTTGCCGGGCTTGAGCACCATGAGCATGCGTTCTTGGCTTTCGCTCAGCATCATTTCGTAGGGCGTCATGCCCTCTTCGCGGCATGGCACTTTATCCATGTCGAGCCGGATACCGGCCTTGCCATTGGTAGCCATTTCCACACTAGAGGACGTAAGGCCCGCCGCGCCCATATCCTGAATTGCGACAATCGCGTCGGTCGCCATCAGTTCTAGACAGGCTTCGATCAGCAGCTTTTCCGTAAACGGATCGCCGACCTGCACGGTTGGGCGTTTGGCCTCTGTATCTTCGCCAAAATCGGCGCTGGCCATGGTTGCGCCGTGGATCCCGTCGCGCCCAGTCTTGGAGCCAACATAGACAATCGGGTTACCGACACCGGTCGCAGCCGAATAGAAAATCTTGTCCGCATCGGCCACGCCTACCGTCATCGCATTGACGAGGATATTGCCATCATAGGCCGGATCAAAGTTCGTCTCACCGCCCACAGTCGGTACACCGACGCAATTGCCATAGCCGCCAATGCCCGCAACCACGCCTTGAACGAGGTGCTTCATTTTTGGATGATCAGGACGGCCAAATCGCAGCGCGTTCATATTCGCGACCGGACGCGCGCCCATTGTGAAGACATCGCGCAGGATGCCGCCGACGCCAGTCGCGGCCCCCTGATACGGCTCGATATAAGACGGGTGGTTGTGGCTCTCCATCTTAAAGATCGCCGCCTGACCGTCGCCGATATCGATGATGCCAGCATTTTCCCCGGGGCCGCAGATTACCCACGGTGCCTCTGTCGGCAGCTTTTTCAGATGAAGCCGCGAGGATTTATAAGAGCAATGCTCCGACCACATCACCGAAAAGATGCCCAGCTCGACCAGATTGGGCTCTCGTCCCAGTCCGGCGAGGACGCGTTCGTATTCTTCGGGAGAGAGGCCGTGCTGCTCGACGATTTCCGGTGTGATCTGACTCATGCAGAGCCACTTAGATCACGCGCTCGGCGCCGCCAAGCCACCTCGGTGCACGAAATAGCGGTTCTCCCCGACCCACGCAGCGATTCCGGTAACAATTGCGAACGCGACGAGCGCCTGAATGTAGAGGAACGGGCCGGCGGCCTCTGGTTCAGGCCCGAACCAGTTGACCGCTTGCATGGCAAGCAAGATGACGAGAAGAATCAAAGGCTGACCAATCGGCCCGCGCGAACGGCGGATGTAGAACAGAAACGCCGCAAGCGTGATGCCGATTTCCAAAGGCATAGCGATAGCCGGATAGTTCCAGAGGCCAAGACCATAAGTTGCCTCGCCGCCAGCCATTGTCAGGTCAGGGCGGTGGGTAAGCCAGTCCAAGAACCAATGCGACATGACGACGAGTCCTGCCAGAAACCCGCCGAACACATTGCGGCTCCACAGCATCACGATCAGCGCGAAGGCAACGGCCCATATGCCGGTACCCGCCAAACTGTGGGTGTATGGCATGTGATAAAGGTCAAATGGCACCATTGCGGTCGCACCCGGTTCCACGCGCATTTTTTCCACGCCTGCCAAAGCAAGGCCGAAGAATCCCCAATCGACAAGCTGCGCCGCGACAAAGGTTGTCGCCAATTTCGGCGCACGCGGGCCGAGCGCAGCCGCAACAAAGGCAGGCGCGAAGTGACCGATAAACATTCAAACTTTCCCCTGTGTCGCCCCGATGCGCGTTACTTGGTAAACCGAAGTGTGACGAATGTCGCCACCGCGCTTGTCACTCCAGTAGCAAACCCGCCCCAGATGATGTCCATAACCGTTACTTTGGTTGCCCACACTTTGAACACAGCTTGGCTGGTGAGGTCGAAGGTGGCGTAACATAGCGCGCCCAACAAAACACCGTTCAGCAGTGCGGTCGAAACTTTGCCGCTTTGAAGGCCGGGGCGGATCGCGAACCAGACCATTCCGGCGAGATAAAGGAAATAGAACGCTCCAGCGGCGCCGACATTGAAGTTTTCGGCCATAATCTCACCGATGACTGGCTGATAGAGATTGGGGCCAGCCCAGCTTAACCACATGGCATCAAGCGCGCCGAACACGATTGCGGCGCAGACATAGGCGATGAGATATTTGGACATTCGCGTTTCCCCGTTCGTGCTCTGTATTATTTCAGAGCCTTGACCGTGCCGTTAGTCGCGGTCAATGCTCCGAAGCATGGATGAGGATAATGGTTCCGCAGGACACGCGGCAGAAATCGATCAAATGAGCTTTGAAGAGGCGCTGACCGCGCTTGAAAGCATTGTGCAGCAATTGGAGCGCGGTGATGTCCCGCTCGACGAATCGATCACGCTGTATGAGCGCGGCGAACAATTGCGCGGCGCGTGCCAAAAACGGCTGGATGCCGCACAGGCACGGATCGAGAAAATCGTGACCGGTGCAGATGGCAAACCGAGCGGCACCGCGCCGCTTGATGGAGCCAATTGAGATGGCATTGGCTGAAGTTGGCAGTGATGTCCTGGGTGAGGGGTTGAAACGGGTTCAGGAAGAAATCGATTCCGTTTTCGACGCATTCCTGCCTGTACCGGATGATACGCGTGCGCGGCTTGTCGAGGCGATGCGTTATGCTGCGATTGGCGGCGGTAAGCGGGTTCGGCCATTGCTAGTTGTCAGCACTGCCGAATTGTTTGGCGTAGACCGCACAGCGGCCCTGCGTGCAGGCGCAGCTATCGAGGCGATCCATGTCTATTCGCTGATCCATGATGATCTGCCGTGCATGGACGATGATGATTTACGTCATGGCAAACCGACCCTTCACAAAGTTTTTGACGAAGCGACCGCTGTACTTGCCGGGGACTCGCTGCACGCATTGGCGTTCGAAATCCTAGCGGACACCGAAACCAGCGCCGATCCGTTTGTGCGTAGCGAATTGATCGCCACGCTTGGCACGGCCAGCGGCATGAACGGCATGGCTGGGGGACAGATCATGGACATGGTCGCCGATGAGGAGGGCATTGATTATGACCTTCACTCGATCACAAAGCTTCAACAGCTGAAAACCGGCGCTTTGCTCGCCGCGAGCGTCGAAATGGGCGCGATTATGGGCAAAGTCCCTCCGGAAGGCCGCACCCATTTGAGAGCCTATTCGCGAGATATCGGCCTCGCTTTCCAGATTGCTGACGATTTGCTGGATGTAACCGGCGATCAGGAGAAAGCTGGCAAGGCGCTGCGCAAAGATGAGGAGCAGGGCAAGCAAACGTTCGTGACGCTGATGGGCGTTGATCAAGCCCGCGATCAGGCGCGTGCGCTTGTCGATCAGGCCGTTTCGCACCTTGGCTCTTATGGTGAGGAGGCAGATCTGCTGCGCTCGCTCGCTCGTTTTATTGTGGAGCGTGACCGTTGAAACATTCAATTTTCATTGCCGTGGTAGCGACCGCGCTTTTGACTGCATGCTCGGCTGAAACCGGCACTAACGACAGTTCATCCAGCGATGATCCTCATGCCGGGCACCATATGGGGCCATCAAAGGAGGCCGCGCGCGAGAAAGCAGAATTCGTCGAGGTTTTTGTCGATCATTTCGATGCGCAAGAGTGCAAGAGCTCTGAACTGATCGGAACGATGCAACGCAAAGAGCCAGATGGTTCAGGCCTGTACATCCGCTCGTATCAAACCTCTCCATCCTGCGTGGATGATTTGAAGACTGTGTTTGAAACCCGCGGTTTTGATGAATTCGAAGCTGGTCGCTACATCAGCGAGACCGACGACGGTACGACAGAGCGGGTGGTCATCCGGATGGCGGATGATGGTTCGAGAGCCGGCGTCGAATGGGAGGTCGAGAAAGAATGACTCAGCGCATCGGAATTTATCCGGGCACATTCGACCCGATCACCCTTGGCCATGCCGATATTATCCGTCGCGGCTCCAAACTGGTCGACAAGCTGATCATCGGAGTGACGACCAACCCGTCTAAAAACCCGATGTTCACAACCGAAGAACGCTTTGCGAGTGTAGAGCGTGAGGTGAAACAGCTCGGCCTGACCAATGTCGAAGTTGTTGGCTTCAATGCCTTGCTGGTTAAATTTGCACAGCAACAGGGCGCGAGCGTCATTATTCGCGGCCTTCGTGCGGTCGCCGATTTTGAATACGAATATCAAATGGCGGGCATGAACCAGCAGCTTGATGATGATATCGAGACTGTGTTCCTGATGGCCGACGTTTCGTTGCAACCGATTGCGAGCAAGCTGGTGAAGGAAATTGCCCTATATGGCGGTGATATCACTCCATTTGTAAGCGAGCCTGTGCGCGCCGAAGTGAATGTCCGTGTCGAGAAAATTGGCCGTAAAGGCGACATTTGACGTCAATCGGGCGTGGGCAAGTCTGGCCGTCTGCACACTCATTCATTGAAGTGTCAGGCACGCACCGTTACACGGCACCTCAACAGAACAATTGATGAAGATGACCATGATCAAGAAAACCCTTGGCGCGCTTGCCGCTCTTTCGCTGTTTGCTGCTCCTACTGCCGCTTTTGCGCAGGATGACGAAGAAGTTGTCGCAAAAGCGCGCTCATTCGTTCCGATCAATTATGATCCAAGCGAAGATCTGGAAAACGTTTGGGTCTTGGACCTGTCGAATGGTGAGCGGGTGAAGATCCGCCTGATGCCGGAATGGGCGCCAAACCATGTTGAGCGCATCAAAACGCTGACGAGCCAGGGTTTCTATGACGGCATCATTTTTCACCGTGTAATCGATGGTTTTATGGCCCAAGGCGGCGATCCAACGGGCACGGGACAAGGCGGCAGTGAACTTCCCGATCTTGATGAAGAGTTTAACCCGATGCCGCATGTTCGCGGATCGCTGGCCATGGCCCGTGCGACGGAAGAGAACAGCGCGAACAGCCAGTTCTTTATCGTCTTCTATCCACGTTTCAGCCTCGATAAACGCTACACCAATTTCGGCCGCGTGATCGACAATATGGCTGCGGTGGACAGCATCAATCGCGGTGAGCCACCGCGCGATCCGACCCGCATTTTGCAAGCGTCACTGGCTAGCGACAGCAAAGCGCCGCCGGTTGCACCTGCTGCACCTGCGACGATGGATGTCGACATAACGTCTGACATGCTGAGCGCACCTATCACTCAGTAAGGCTTTCCCTAGCGGGATAGCACGGCTAGGCGCGCTGCCATGCGTGTAGATCTTTTCGATTTTGACCTTCCGCAAGAGCGGATTGCGCTGCGACCTGTGCGGCCGCGCGATGCGGCGCGTATGCTGCTTGCGCGCGGTGATGAACCGTTCGCCGATATGGGCGTGCGCGATCTTCCTGATCTGCTCAGTCCCGGCGATGTGCTCGTGTTCAACGACACACGCGTCATCCCCGCTCAACTCGAAGGGCGCCGCGCCGCCGGTGAGGCAAAAATTGGCGCGACGCTGCACAAACGGATCGATTTGCGCCGGTGGCAGGCTTTCGTCCGCAATGCCAAGCGGGTGAAGGTCGGTGACCAGTTGATCTTCGGCGGCGGAGTGACTGCCATCGCCGAGGCGCGCCTTCCCGATGGCAGCATCACATTGATGTTCGAAGGCGAAGAGCCCGTCGAGGTCCTGCTCGACCGCGCGGGCACGATGCCGTTGCCGCCATACATTGCGCAAAAGCGCGGCGTGGATGAGCAAGACTTGTCAGATTACCAGACGATGTTTGCCAAAGAAGATGGTGCAGTGGCCGCGCCCACCGCGTCGCTGCATTTCACCGACGAATTGATCGCTGCAATCGATGCGCGTGGCATCAAACGCGAAACGCTCACCTTGCATGTCGGTGCAGGGACATTCCTGCCGGTTAAGGCTGACGATACGGATGACCACGCGATGCATTCTGAGTTTGGCCGGATCACTTCTGATACAGCGGAACGGCTTAATGCGGCTCGGGCGGCGGGCGGACGTATTATCGGCGTCGGCACAACGGCGCTTAGACTGTTGGAAAGCGCAGCGACGCCTGACCGCGTCATTCACCCGTTCGCAGGCGACACCGATATCTTCATCACGCCCGGCTACACGTTCAACGGGGTCGATGGTTTGATGACCAATTTTCACCTGCCCAAATCAACCCTGATGATGCTGGTGAGCGCTCTTATGGGTCGTGACCGCATGATGGCGGCTTACGAACACGCTATCACAAACGAATATCGCTTCTATTCCTATGGTGACTCCTCGCTCCTGCTTCCCTAATCGGGTTGCATGTCCGAACCGATCCTTTCCATTTCCGGCCTCTCAAAGGTCTATAAAGGCGGCGTCAAAGCTCTTGATGACGTCAATCTTGAAATCAAAAAGGGCGAGATATTCGCTCTGCTGGGGCCGAATGGCGCTGGCAAAACAACGTTGATCGGCGCGGTGTGCGGTCTGGTTCGTCCCAGCGGCGGAACAATCGAAGTTTTTGGAAATGACTTAGGCAAGGAATGGCGCTCTGCCCGAGCGCGGATTGGCTTGGTTCCGCAAGAGCTTAGCACCGACATGTTCGAAACTGTCTATCGCGCGGTATCGTATTCGCGCGGTCTCTTCGGACATGCACCGGACAAAGTCCGTATCGAGGAGGTTCTGCGCAGTCTTTCGCTTTGGGAGAAGAAGGACAGCCAGATCCGCGAACTTTCGGGCGGGATGAAGCGGCGCGTATTGATTGCAAAAGCGTTGGCTCATGAACCTGATCTGCTTTTTCTAGATGAGCCAACCGCAGGCGTGGATGTAGAGCTGCGCAAAGACATGTGGCAGCAGATTGCTGCGCTTCGCGAACGCGGCACGACTATAATTCTGACGACACATTACATCGAAGAAGCCGAGGAAATGGCGGACCGTGTGGGCATTATCCGCAAGGGCCAGATCCTGATGGTGGATGATAAGGATGCGATGATGCAGCGCATGGGCCGCACAGAGGCGGTGATCGAGCTAGCCGAACCGCTCGCGAGCTTGCCTGCATCTATCGCAAAATTTCCGGTCGAGCTGCGCGATGATGGCAAAGAAATTTGCTATCGCGGCGGTGACGGGGCAGGCGGCGGACGCCAGGATGTTGCTGACTTAACCAAGGCTCTGATCGCCGCGGATATCAATTACCGGGGCATCGATATTCATGACAGTTCGCTTGAGGATATCTTTGTCGGTCTCGTGTCCGAGCAGGAGGAAGCGTGATGGGTTTCAACTATCGCGGCGCATGGTCAATATACCAGCGGGAATTGATGCGGGCGTTTCGCACCGCATTTCAATCGCTGATCGCGCCCGTCATCACGACATCGCTCTATTTTATCGTTTTCGGTTCTGCCATCGGCAGCCGGATGGAGCCGATCGGCGGCGTTGAGTATGCAGCGTTCATCATTCCGGGTCTGCTTATGCTGACATTGCTTGGCGAGACGACCAGCAATTCCAGTTTCGGCATCTACATGCCTCGCTTCACAGGCACTATTTACGAGCTGCTATCTGCGCCTGTTGGGGTGGCTGAGACTTTGATCGGTTTCGTTGGTGCGGCGGCGACTAAGAGTCTGATTCTCGCGGCAGTTATCCTCGGGACGGCGACGTTGTTCGTTGACTATGAAATCAAATATCCGCTGTTCGCGTTCGGGTTTATCATGCTCGTTGCGGCCAGTTTTTCCTTGTTCGGGTTTATTTTGGGGATCTGGGCGGATAGCTTTGAAAAACTTGGCATAATTCCCGTCTTGATCCTAACGCCGCTCACATTTTTGGGCGGCACATTCTATTCGCTCGATATGCTGCCTGATCCTTGGGACAAAATCGCATTGGCCAATCCCATCGCGTTTCTGGTGAGCGGGCTCCGCTGGACGTTTTACGGCACAGCGGATGTATCCATCGGCGTATCATTGGGGCTGACTTTGGGTTTCCTCGCGGTTTGTACCGGGATCATTGCCTATATCTTCAAAACCGGTTGGCGTTTGCGCGAGTAATCTGATGACTTCCCGTTTTTCATTCGATCTGAAGGCCACCGATGGCCGGGCGCGCACTGGCACGATTTCGATGCTGCGCGGCGATATCCAAACGCCTGCCTTCATGCCCGTTGGCACGGCTGCAACTGTGAAGGCGATGAAGCCGGAGGCGGTGCGTGCGCTGGGCGCTGACATTATCCTCGGCAATACGTATCACCTGATGCTGCGCCCCGGCGCAGAGCGGGTCGCGAAGCTGGGCGGATTACACAAATTTATGAACTGGGATCGCCCGATCCTGACAGATAGCGGCGGCTACCAAGTGATGAGCCTGTCCGATCTCAATAAGCTGACGGAGGATGGCGTGGAGTTCCGCAGTCATCTCGATGGGTCAAAGCATATGCTAACGCCCGAACGTTCGATGGAAATTCAGAGATTGCTGGGCAGTGATATCGTCATGGCCTTTGACGAGTGCCCGCGCGCAGACCGTCCACGTGACGAGATCGCCGCGAGCATGGAGATGTCGATGCGCTGGGCAAAGCGTAGCCGCGAAGGCTTTGACAGCGGTGAAGAGCATGCCGCGCGCTCTGCGCTGTTCGGCATTCAGCAGGGATCGCTTGATCAGGAACTGCGCCACATCAGCGCCGACAAGCTGACCGACATTGGCTTTGACGGATATGCCGTTGGCGGGTTGGCTGTGGGCGAAGGACAAGAGGCTATGTTCGGCGTGCTCGACTATGCGCCCGAAATGCTGCCCAAGGATCGCCCGCGTTACCTTATGGGAGTTGGCAAGGCTGACGATCTGGTCGGTGCGGTTGAGCGCGGAATTGATATGTTCGATTGTGTCCTACCGACACGGTCGGGTCGCAACGGTCAGGCATTCACTTGGAACGGGCCTGTAAACCTGCGCAATGCTCGCTTTAAAGAGGATACGGACCCTCTGGACGAACGCTGCGAATGCCCAACATGCGCCAACTATTCGCGCGCTTATCTCCACCATTTGCAAAAGTCGGGCGAGATCCTCGGCGCGATGCTGGTGACGGAACATAATCTTGCTTTTTACCAATCATTGATGCGCGCAATGCGTAGCGCGATTGCGGGCAAGGCTTTCGCCGCGTTTGCTGCTGATTTCCGGCGCGATTATTTGAACGGCTAAACACGGCTTTCACTTGAATTCAGATCATAGGTCTGTAGCTTCGCCGATAAGAAAACGGGGAAGTAATCAAATGAATTTGTTTGGAAAAGCCATCAGTGCTGCGGCACTGGTCGCAAGCTCGGTATTTGTGGTTAGCGTTCCGGCCAACGCGCAGCAGGAAAGCGCGGAAGAGCTCGCCGCGCGTTTTGGTGCGCGCCCGAACGTACTCGATATCAGCATCTCCCCGTCGGGCGATAAGGTCGCCTACATTACCTCTGATAACGCTACGACGGAGCTCCTCTATGTTGTCGATCTGACAGGAGATGCAGAGCCGCTATTGCTGACCAGCGCAAATGAAGCGAATGCCGAGCTTTCCTCATGCAATTGGGCCAATGATGTTTGGCTTGTTTGCAATATCGTGGGGATTACCCGCGTTGACGGGCAGATCCCGATTTATGTGAACAGATTGGTGTCGGTCGCCACGGACGGGTCCGAACCAAACCTGCTAACTTCGCGAACTTCCACCCGCGCAAGCGGCGTGCAACAAGATGGCGGCAGTGTCTTATCATTGGATGTGCAGGGCGAGAAAAACCGCATTCTGGTTACACGCCAGTTCCTGGAAGAGACTGCAACCAATTCTCGATTGGGCAATGCCGATTCCGGTTTGGGTGTGGAGATGATTGATGTCACCCGCAATCGCCGGAAAACGGTCGAGAAACCAGACGAAGCTGCCTCCCGCTATGTCGCTGATGAAAACGGTGTGATCCGCGTCAAAGTTCGGCGTTTGAGCAATGGTGCCGGCCGTCTGACGGGTGAAACCCGCTATTCCTATCGCCAGCCGGGATCGCGCGAATGGCAGCCATTTGGCGATGCATTGAAAGGCTTTGTGCCGGTGGCCGTGGATGCGGGCGACAACGTTGCATATGGTTACAAGAGCAAGGACGGTTTTGACGCGGTCTACCGCGTGCCCCTCGATGGATCGGGCGCGGCCGAAGTGGTTGCCTCGCGCAGCGATGTCGATGTGGATGGTTTGATCAGGATTGGTCGGAAGCAGCGTGTGGTCGGCGCGACCTTCGCAACAGAAAAACGGCAAGTCGAATATTTCGATCCAGAACTCGCTAAGCTTGCTCGCGGATTGCAGAACGCGCTACCGGGTAAGCCGCTTATCGATATCATTGACGCATCAGCCGACGAAAACACGCTGCTAATAGTCGCATCAAGCGATGTTGATCCAGGCATGACGTATCTGCTTGAGCGCGACACCAGAGCGCTTTCACCGCTTCTCCCGCTGCGTGATCCGCTCGCCGAACGTGCGATGGCTCCGATGAAGCCTGTGACGTTTCCTGCACAGGATGGCACAGAGATTCCCGGCTACCTCACATTGCCGCTGAACGCAGAAGGGCCGGTGGCCGCCATTGTATTGCCACATGGCGGCCCCGGCGCGCGTGATTATTGGGGCTTTGACTGGATGGTGCAATTCTTTGCAGCGCGCGGATACGCCGTTCTACAACCCAACTTTAGAGGCTCCACGGGTTACGGCGACGCATGGTTTGGCCGCAATGGTTTCAAGGCATGGGAAACCGCCATTGGCGATGTGAACGATGCAGGGCGCTGGCTCGTATCAGAAGGCATCGCCGATCCAGACCGTCTCGGTATCGCTGGCTGGTCTTATGGCGGGTATGCCGCCCTGCAATCGCAGGTTCTAGACGCTGACCTTTATAAAGCCGTGGTTGCCATCGCGCCGGTCACTGACTTGCAACTGACGATTGAGGAAGCGCGCGATTACACCAATTTCAACGTCGTGCGGCGGTTTATCGGTGATGGCCCTCACGTGAAAGCGGGCAGCCCAGCCAATTTCGCCGCGCAGTTCAAGGCTCCTGTGCTGATGTTCCACGGCACCGAGGACATGAATGTCGGCCATCTCCAGTCGCGCCGTATGGAAGATCGACTGAAAGATGCGGGACGTTCTGTTCGGTATGTCGAATATGAAGGCTTTGATCATTATTTGGACCATGGCCAAGTGCGCGGAAATATGCTGAAGGCTATCGACGAATTCCTGGCCGAGAACCTCGGCGAATAACCTCTTTGCCCGAAAGGCTTGGCGATATGCCGCAGGCGCCCGACGATTGTTCAACTATGTCCGAAGTGCGCCTTGGCGTGGATGCGACAGATCGAGAGCTTGTCGCTCTGCTAGACCGCCGGTTTGGCTATATGCGCGCCGCGGCGCGGATTAAGCCGACACGCGATGCGGTGCGCGATGAAGATCGCAAGGCCAGCGTCATTGCGGCCGCTGTGAAGGAAGCGGAAGCGGTTGGCATTCCCGGTGACGTCATCGCAGATATCTGGGAACGGCTTGTCGAGGGCTCAATCGCTTATGAATTTGAAAAGTGGGATCAAATTCGAGACTGATGCGTATAATAAGTCTCATTACGAGGCACATATGAAGGCGGTCCATTCGGGGCCGCCTTTTTTGTTTGTCGCGCAGGCGCGCTCTGCACAAACAAAAAGGGCGGCTTCGAAAAGCCGCCCCGTTTGATTTGGTTTCCCGCGACAATTAGCGCGAGTAGAATTCGACCACGAGGTTCGGTTCCATCGTTACCGGATACGGCACTTCGTCGAGTTTCGGCACGCGGGTGAAAGCGACCTTGTCGTTGCCTTCTGGAGCAACATAGTCAGGGATTTCACGCTCTGGCAGGCTTTGCGCTTCAATCACGAGAGCCATTTCCTTAGCTTTGCTGCCCAGGCTGATGACATCGCCCAGATCGCAGCGACGCGATGGGATGTTGCACTTCACGCCGTTCACATAAATGTGACCGTGGTTGACGATTTGACGTGCAGCAAAGATCGTAGGAGCGAATTTTGCACGGTACACGATCATGTCCAGACGGCGCTCAAGCAGGCCGATCAGGTTTTGGCCGGTGTCGCCCTTCATGCGGGTGGCGTCTTTATAGGTCGAACGGAACTGTTTCTCGGTTACGTCGCCGTAATAGCCTTTCAGCTTCTGCTTGGCGCGCAGCTGAAGACCAAAGTCGCTCATCTTGCTCTTGCGACGCTGACCGTGCTGGCCCGGGCCGTAAGAACGCTTGTTCACTGGAGAATTTGGACGGCCCCAGATGTTTTCACCCATCCGGCGGTCGAGTTTGTACTTGGCGCTTTTGCGCTTCGACATAAGTCTTTCCTTCAAATTTGCTGGCCCGCCCCATTGGCAGGCATTCAACCCGGCATCGCACCGCAAGACCTAATGTGTCCTGCGCGGCCACCGCTTCACCGGGATGCGGAGCCAATTGCGAGCGCGCCCATTACCATGACTGGGCGGCCCGTCAAGTTTCAGCTGTTACGAAAACGCGCTAAATTTAGCGGCGCTGGTTGAAATCGCGCCATTCATCCTTGGTCTTGCACACTTTGGTAGCGCGGCGGCTGCTCATATCCAGCTTTACCCGGCGGCAGATGCGCTTCTCTTCTGCTTTCACTTCAGGAACGATGATAGGGGCGGCTTCATCGCCTTTTTCCTTAGTCGCTGCGTCCTGCGCGGTCTCGGCCTTTTCCTTGCCATTCGGCTCATCGGAAAATGCCGGGGCAGCAAACAGCAAAGCAATCGGCGCAGCGGCGCGTGCTAGGGTAATTTTCATGAATATTCTCACGGGGTTCGTGTGGACAGGGGATGTAAGAGCTAACGTGCGAGCACGAGCGTGTCTACGCCTTCAAGCCGTTGAAATCATAAACGACATTATCTGTCGTTTCGTTCCCGTAACTTTGAAATTTCAGGTAACCTGCGGCGTGGCGAGGACATCATAATGCTTGCCTCGCCCGTAGATTTTGGAATGTTCAAAACCCGCATTGTCCAAAAGCGCGTTGACGGCGTTCTTGTCCGTCCAGCGATCATCGTGTTCGTAGAAAATCGCAATGATCCGCTTTGCATGAGACGAGCCAAGCAGTTCGCGGATCACGGTTTCCTCATGACCCTCAACATCGATTTTCACAAAAATCGGCAGATCATCGGGCAAATGCTGCGCCAGCGCATCCATTGTTTCAAGCCGCACGCTGGCCTGTGAGTGCTCACCCGCTAGGTGAGCCCCGTGTTCGCCCAATGTCGCGAGACCGCTATGCCCTTTGCTCAGCGTGATCGGAAAATCGCCGGCTTTATCGGACAGACCAAAATTTAGCGGCTGTGAGCGATCATCAAGTCCATTGGCGGTAAGGTTCGCGGCGAGGCGATCATAGGTGGGCCCTACCGGCTCCAGTGCAATAATCTTCTGGCAGGCTGCATTCTGACCTGCAATCAAAGAGAAGAGGCCTTGATTTGCGCCAATATCGACAAAGCAAAACGGGTGTTCAACCGCGCCAAGCAAGTCGGCGAGATACGTCCCGTATGTGCCGTAATGGCAATAGGCGTAGGTCTTGTCGCCCCAATTGGGCCACATCTTTACGCCGTATGTTGTGGTGACGGGTGCCGCCTGACCTGCGCTGAAAATGCTGCGCACGTGGCGCATTGTGCGCGCGCGAACCACACGTAAGTGCCGCCACAACAAAAAGTCGCGTGCCATGTGCTGTTGATCATGTTCTGGCCACGCAGGTTTAAAGGTGCTGGCCGGGTCAATCCGGTTCATACGAAGTCCACGGCTTTAATCGCGCCGGTCCCTGCCAAGTGTTTTGAGAATTCCCCGCAAGGTCCGCACCTCAAGATGGTTCCAGCCCGGCTTTGTGAGCACACTGCGCAGGGTGCGGCGCGTGGCCTCGGCGCGGCCTTTGGGTAAGAAATATCCGCGCGGCTCCAACATATTCTCGATATGCTCGATTAAGGCATCCAGCTCGATCTGCGGGGCAGGGGGGAGCAATTTATCTTCGGCCGTCGGCTGCACCAGATCGCTGCCTTCGCCAGCCTCGCGCCCGATCCGGGACCATTCATAGGCAGTCAGGATTACGGCCTGAGCCAAGTTCAATGATCCAAATTCAGGATTGATCGGAACTGTCAGGATGTGGCGGGCAAGCGATACGTCTTCGGTCGCGAGCCCTGAGGCCTCTCGGCCAAACAGGATGGCGTGACGGCCCGTTTCGCTATGCATCAAACGGGCTGCACCATCCGGCCCAACGACGGGTTTTGTCACGCCGCGTTTGCGCACCGTCGTTGCATAGACATGCTCGCAATCGGCGACTGCTTCGGCAGTGGTGTCATAGATTTGCGCATTGTCCAAAACTACGTCCGCGCCCGCAGCAGCAGGGCCTGCAGACGGATTGGGCCAGCCATCGCGCGGATTGACGATCCGCATTTCCGTAAGCCCGAAATTGAGCATAGCGCGAGCGGCTTTGCCGATATTCTCGCCCAGTTGCGGACGAACAAGCACTATGATCGGAGCGGTCACTCCGGTCAGTCCTTCGCCGCTTCCTGAACGGTGCTGGCGAATTCTTCAAAATCGCGGGCTTCGGAAAAATCGCGGTAGACGCTGGCGAAGCGGATATAGGCTACGCTATCGATCTGCTTCAGGCCGTCCATCACCATCTCACCAATTTTGGACGAGGCGATCTCCGGTTCACCGGCGGTTTCAACCTGTCTTTGAATACCCGAGATCAATTGATCGATCCGTTCTTGGCTAACACCGCGCTTGCGGCAAGCAAGGGAAACGGACTGCTCAATCTTTGACCGGTTAAAGGTTTCACGGCGCTCTTCGCCTTCGTTGCCCGATTTCACAATTGTGACCTCGCGCAATTGCACGCGTTCAAACGTGGTGAAACGCGCGCCGCAAGACGAGCACTGCCGACGCCGCCGGATCGAGGTCGCGTCCTCTGTAGGGCGCGAATCTTTTACCTGACTGTCGTCAAAGGCGCAGAAGGGGCATCGCACAGGCGGCGGCCCTTACGCGTTCGGGTACACTGGGAAAGCGGTGCAAAGGTCTGCAACGCGGCTGCGCACGCTTTCCTCGACTTGCGCATCGCCCTCGGCGCCGTTCTTGGCTAGGCCATCGACCACTTCCGCGATGAGTTTACCGATGGTGCGGAACTCAGCAGGGCCAAAGCCGCGCGTGGTGCCCGCTGGCGTACCAAGGCGGATGCCACTGGTCACGAATGGTGAACGCGTATCGAAAGGAATACCGTTTTTGTTACAGGTAAGCCAAGCGCGATCGAGGCCTTTCTCCGCGTCCTTACCTGTCACGTCCTTCGCCGTGAGATCGACCAGCATCGAATGGTTGTCTGTACCGCCAGAGACAATCCGCAAGCCGTTTTCTTCTAGGCTAGCCGCCAAAGCGCGGGCATTTTCAACAACACGGTGGGCATAGTCTTTGAAATCGGGGGCCAGCGCTTCACGGAACGCAACCGCCTTTGCCGCAACGACATGCATCAGAGGGCCGCCTTGCAATCCTGGGAACACCGCCATGTTCAGCGGCTTGGTGAACTTCTCGTCATTCCACAGGATGATACCGGAACGCGGGCCGCGCAGCGATTTGTGCGTGGTTGAGGTGACAATATCGCAATGCGGGAAAGGCGATGGATGCGCGCCGCCGGCCACAAGGCCGGAAATGTGGCTCATATCGCACAGCAAAATCGCGCCAACTTCATCGGCAATCGCACGGAAAGCGGAGAAATCCCAAGTGCGTGAATAGGCCGTGCCGCCGCAGATGATCAGCTTTGGCTGATGCTCGCGCGCTGTCGCCGCAACTGCATCCATATCAATCAACTCGTCTTCAGCGCGAACGCCGTAGCTGACAGGATTGAACCACTTGCCGCTCATATTGACCGGCGAACCATGCGTCAGGTGACCGCCTGAGTTCAGGTCGAGGCCCATGAAAGTGTCGCTCGGCTGCAATAGCGCGAGGAACACGGCTTGGTTCATTTGGCTGCCGCTGTTTGGTTGAACATTGGCGAAGCTGCATCCGAACAGTTCTTTTGCCCGATCGATGGCCAGCGTTTCGACCACGTCGGCATAGTCGCAGCCGCCGTAATACCGTTTGCCCGGATAGCCTTCGGCATATTTGTTTGTGAAAACGCTTCCCGTCGCTTCCAGCACAGCTTTCGAAGCGATGTTCTCACTCGCGATCAGTTCGATCTTGTCCTGTTGGCGCGCAAGTTCATTGCCGATGGCCGCTGCGATCTCTGGATCAGCGGTTGCAAGGTCATCGTTCCAGAACGGGTCCATGGAGTTCGCGGCTTCGGAGGTCAGAGTGCTAGGGTTCGTGCTCATTGGTGCGTCTCAATATGGTCGGGAGAGGTAGGCGGGTTGCCGAGCTTGGCAACGCGGCGTTGGTGACGGCCAGCAGGATCACCCGCATCGGCAAATTCGGTCTCTAGAAATGTAGCTACGCAGCTCTTGGCCATTTCGATGCCTGTCAGGCGCGCGCCAAGGGCAATGCAGTTCGCATCGTTGTGTTCCCGCGCGAGTGCTGCGGACAATGGCTCCGACACAAGCGCGCAGCGAGCGCCAGGATGGCGATTTACACTGATAGAGATGCCAATGCCGCTTCCGCAAAGTGCAATGCCGCGCTCTACAGTGCCGTCGGCAACGACGCTGGCGAGTTTGTAGCCGTAATCGGGGTAGTCAACGCTTTCACCCGGGTCAGGGCCGAGATCGGCGACTTGGTGTCCAATATCGATCAACCATTCGGCAAGTTCAGCCTTTAGGTCGGTCGCGGCGTGATCTGATGATATCGCTATACGCATGCGGGGGCATATAATGGCACCGGGCGTAACACTCCACCCCGCCGAGGTGGCTTTTCTACCGTCTGGTCATCTAAATTCGCTCAGGTGGTCTCGGCAGGCTCGCCTTTGCTTTCCTGATGTTCCTTCAACTGCTTGACCAGCTCACGCTGGGCAGGGATCATTGAGGCAACGCTTTCGTCCAAATAGGCTTGGTTTGCATCAGCAAAACTGGCCGAGCTGACGACGTCGGGCATTCTGTCAAAGAATTGTTTGCCGCTGGGCGTTTCAACAAATGCAAGAATGTCGCGAAGTTCGCCTTCGGTGAAAAGCTCTGCGTATGCTGCTGTCATCCCTTCCATAATCGAAGGAATATGTTTGCGCAGAATGATTTTGGATTCGCCTGTATATTTGACGATCCAGTCGTCGAAAATTTTTACCGCTTCCGGATCACCTTCGGGCATAAAGTCGCCGAGCGCGGCGCGCATTTGGACGATCATCTGATCCATGGAGCCAAAGAAAATCGCTTCTCGATCATCCTCTGGATAGCCAATGTCGACAATTTTTTCGGCGAGGTCGAGCGATACCGCCTCAGCTTCAAGGGCTTCAGCTTCGCTTCGCTCGGTTTCTGCGTTGATAGCCTCTTCGGCTAGCGCAGGAAGTGGTGCTGCCAATACGGCGATGAAAATGGCGATGAGCGAAGCTGTTTTGAGAAGAGGCATAAACGAGAGACTGACGGCACGTTGGAATAGATGCAACGCACATTCGACCAAATGTGACTATATCAGTCGAGTTTTTTCTTCAGCCACTTCCAAAGCGCTTCGATTTCTTTTGCGGCTTTGCCGTCTGGCTTCACTTCAACAGCGGTTTCACCTTTGGCTGAAGAGCGATGAAAGGCTGCGCGGTCGCCGAGTTCTACCGGGCACACGTCTAGCCCCATCTCTTGCGCAATGCTGCGGGCATCTTTCGCGAGGATGGTGGCGCCCGATGGCACCGCGTTGAGCACAACATAGGCCGGTTTCTTCGCAAAACTGACGAGGTCGGCAATCGGCTCCAGCGCGTGGAGGTCGAATGCACGTGGTTTGGTCGGGATCAGCACGACGTCGGCCGCCTTGATCGCCTCACGAGCCGCAGCGTCGGCATGCGGCGGCGTGTCGATAACGATAAAGTCGACCTTGTTCTTTTTCGCGCTTTCTATGGTGCGGCCAAGGCGAGCGGGCGGGGCTGTAACCACGACCGGCAGAAAGTCACCGCGCCAATCCCCCCAGGCCGCAGCGGTCGCCTGCGGATCGGTGTCGATCACACAGCTTTCAAACTTCGCCTGAGCAGCACGCGTCGCAAGGTGGACGGCGAGGGTAGTTTTCCCCGAGCCGCCTTTCTGGCTGACGATGGCGATGACGAACGGCATTGTTTTCGCCACTTCGGAGGCCTTTCAGGCTTATTGGTCGAGGAACGAACGCATTTTGCGCGAACGGCTCGGATGTTTGAGCTTACGCAGCGCTTTTGCCTCGATCTGCCGGATACGTTCGCGGGTAACCGAGAACTGCTGGCCGACTTCCTCGAGGGTGTGGTCGGTGTTCATGCCGATGCCGAAACGCATACGCAGAACGCGCTCCTCACGAGGCGTAAGCGAGGCGAGGACGCGAGTGACCGTTTCCTTGAGGTTTGCCTGAATTGCAGCGTCCACAGGGATGATCGCGTTCTTGTCTTCGATGAAGTCGCCAAGGTGCGAATCTTCCTCGTCGCCAATCGGCGTTTCGAGAGAGATCGGCTCTTTCGCGATTTTCATAACCTTGCGCACTTTTTCAAGCGGCATGGAAAGACGCGCAGCCATTTCCTCT
This sequence comes from uncultured Erythrobacter sp., assembly GCF_947497915.1. Classification (GTDB taxonomy): domain Bacteria; phylum Pseudomonadota; class Alphaproteobacteria; order Sphingomonadales; family Sphingomonadaceae; genus Erythrobacter. Next base: position 1,071,985 of record NZ_CANMIJ010000001.1, read on the forward strand.
GGAGTAGGCTCGCGGCCTTCCTCGTGCAGGAATTGGCGTGATGTACGGACCAGTTTGTTGATCGTCTCGATCATGTGGACTGGGATACGGATCGTACGTGCTTGGTCGGCAATCGAACGGGTGATTGCCTGACGGATCCACCACGTCGCGTAGGTCGAGAATTTATAACCGCGGCGATATTCGAATTTGTCGACGGCCTTCATCAGGCCGATATTGCCTTCCTGAATAAGATCAAGGAATTGCAGGCCGCGATTGGTGTATTTCTTGGCGATGGAAATCACGAGACGCAGGTTGGCCTCAACCATTTCCTTCTTGGCGATACGTGCCTCACGCTCGCCTTTCTGCACCATGTTCACAATGCGACGGAATTCGGCCAGCGCCATGCCGGTTTGCGCAGCGATGTCGGTGATTTCCGCGCGGATGCGGTCAATCGCGGCTTCTTCCTTCTCGGCGAAGGCTTTCCACTTCTTGTCCTTTTTCGCGTTGGCGATGATCCAGCTGTCGTCCAGCTCGTTACCAACGTAAGATTTCAGGAAGTCGATGCGTTTGATTTTGTGACGCTCGGCAAGGCGCAGCATCTGGCCGCCAAGTGCGGTCAGGCGGCGGTTGAACGCATAAAGGTTGTCGACCAGGAATTCGATCTTGGTCGCGTGGAACTGCATGCTTTCCACTTCGGCGGTGAGTTCTTCGCCGAGCTTTTCGTACTTGTTTTCTTTTGCCTTCGGGAATTCGCCGCCAGCCGCGAGTGTTTCCACGCGCTCGGCCTGCAGTTTTTCGAAGGTTTTGAAGAGTTTTGTGATCCGTGCAAAACGCTCGATTGCGTCCGGCTTAAGAGTGGCTTCCATCTGGGCGAGGGAGAGGGTGTTGTCCTCTTCTTCCTCTTCCTCTTTTTTGGACTCGCCGCCTTCGCCTTCTTCGGCGTCGATATCTTCTGAATCGGAATCGTCTTCGTCGTCGTCACGAATCGTCGGGCCAGCGGTCTCTTCCGAGATTTCGCCGTCGTCGTCTTCGTTTTCCTCTTCCATCTTGTCAGGCGGCGGCTCTTTGGAAAGCATCGCGTCAAGATCTAGAATTTCGCGCAGCTGCATGTCTTCTGCATTCAGCGCTTCGGACCATTGGATGATGGCGTGGAAGGTGATCGGGCTCTGGCACAGGCCCATGATCATCATGTCGCGGCCGGATTCGATCCGTTTGGCAATCGCAATCTCGCCTTCGCGACTGAGCAGCTCAACAGCGCCCATTTCACGCAGATACATGCGCACCGGATCATCCGTGCGGCCATCCGCAGCAGCCTTTTTAACAGGCGCGGCTTTCGTATCTTTCTTGGTGTCTTTTTTATCCGCACCAACAGCGATTTCTTCGACTTCGTTTTCCTGCTGGGCTTCCGCTTCGGCTTCCTCGTCATTCTCGACGATCTGCACGCCCATTTCGGAAAGCGCGGTCTGGATGTCCTCGATCTGATCGGGGCTCATCTCACCCGAAGGCAAAGCAGTGTTGAGCTCATCATAGGTGATGTAGCCCTTCTTCTTGCCCTTGGTCATCAGCTTCTTCACTGCCGACTCATTAAGGTCGATCAGCGGAGCATCTTCGTTATCGGACTTATTCTTTTTAGCGGTCGTGGCCATGTAACGCTATCAATCCATTTCGCGGTTTGCCTGCGGGAAGGGCTTGTTTAGCCGTCCGAAGACACCGAATTTTCATCTCTGACCGCATTGGTTGCGGCCCTTTTGCGCCCGAATGCCTTCAGACGTTCTTCAACTGTAATGAGCTGCTGTCGCAACCGGGCCTGCTCTGCGAACGACCCTTCCGGATCATCGTCAAACCTCGCAATCGTCGCTGCCATAGCAGCTTCGAGCGCTGGTTTATGGGCCAGCAACGACACAGCTTCAGCCAATTCCTCGCGCGCTTCACCGGGGGGCGTGCCTTCTCTGAGGAAGGTGTAACGATTGTCTACCGGTGGGGCAGGATAGCCTAGTTCGCCTGATATGGCGTTTGTTGCGTCCGAATCAAGCGTTTCCGACAGCTCTATCAGCGATTCAATTGCAGGCGCGGCTTTCGCGTCATGTTTGGCGAGTGCAATTAGTGTCTCCGAATGACGCGCGATCTCATTTGGATGGCGCAGCAATCCGGCGATAATCGCGCCAAACAGATCGGAGCGCTGTCCGCCTGCCATCGCTTTCTGCAAGGTTGAGCGTGCGCCGCTTGAAAGAGTGCGAGGGGCCGCGGGTTTGCCGTTCCACGGGCCGCGCTTTGCGGGGCCATTGTATGGCTGTTTTGGCGCGCGGGGCGGGTAGGCAAAGGCTGAGAAGCGATCGAGCAACTCGCGGCGATACAGCGATTGGATGTCGCGATCCTGGATTGTGTCCACATGTTCCATCAGCCGAGCTTTCAGACCGGCCTTCGATTCGGGACTGCTCAATGGCTGCGATGACAGTTCGTAATCCCACAGCATATCGAGAAGCGATTTGGGCTGTGATAGCAGCGTCTCCATCGCACCGGCGCCTTGCTCATTGATCAAATCGTCTGGGTCTTTGCCGGTCGGCAATTGAACAATGCCGAGAGATCGCATGGGCGCGAGCATTGGAAGTGCGCGTGAAATCGCTCTCATGGCCGCTTTTTGCCCCGCTGCATCCCCGTCGAAACACAGGATCGGCACCTCAACCATGCGCCACAGCATTTCGAGCTGCATTTCCGTTAGCGCGGTGCCAAGCGGTGCAACCGCGTCCTCAAAACCGGCCTGAGCCAGCGCGACGACATCCATGTATCCTTCGACTACGATCACGCGGCCCGACTGGCGAGAGGCCGGTGCAGCGCGGTGCAGATTGTAAAGCGTGCGCCCCTTGTCAAAGAGCGGCGTGTCAGGCGAATTAAGATATTTCGCAACGCCTTCGCGCTTGTCGAGGATGCGTCCGCCAAACGCGATTACGCGGCCACGTGCGTCCTGAATAGGCAGCATGACCCGTTCTCTGAACCGGTCATAGGTGTTGCCGTCATCGGTGCGGATGCGCATTCCCGTATCGACAAGCATTTCCTCATCAAACCGGGTGAGGGCGCGTTTCAATGCTTGCTTGCTTTCAGGTGCGTAGCCGAACCCGAATTCTTTCAAAATTTCTGGCTTCAGTCCGCGTCGTTCTAAGTATGCAAGCGCTTCGCGACCTTGATAATCGTACAATTGGTGAACGAACCAATCCTGCGCTTCGGTCGTCACATCGATCAGGCTGGCGCGCTTTTCCGCCTTTTTCGCTGCGATGGGATCAGGCGCGGGGACTTCCATGCCCGCTTCGGCGGCCAGTTCTTTAACCGCATCAATAAAGGACAGCCCCCGCTGCTCTGTCATCCAGCTGATAACATCGCCATGCGCGCCGCAGCCAAAGCAGTGATAGAACTGTTTCTGATCGTTGACGTAGAAGCTCGGCGTCTTCTCGTCATGGAACGGACAGCAGCCTTTCCATTCGCGTCCCGCCTTGGTGATCTTGTCCGTGCGCAGGATGACCGTCGATAAGGTCACGCGTGCGCGCAGCTCGTCCTTCCATTGCGGGGTGATCGTCATGCTATAAAAATGCGCCGGATCGCCCACACACGCAAGCGCGCATTGTGGACGATCCTGTGCGTGAAAATCAGCTAAGCGCTGCTTTCACCAATCCGCTGGCCAGCTTGCCGTCCAAAACGGCACCATGGCGGCTCTTTAGTTCGCCCATTACGGTGCCCATGTCTTTCATGGACGATGCCCCTGTTTCGGCTTTGATCGCCTGGATGGCAGCGGCGGTTTCTTCCTCGCTCATCATCTTGGGCAGAAACTCTTCGATCACGCTGAGTTCGGCTGTCTCTTTCGCGGCGAGTTCATCGCGCCCACCCGTTTCAAACATTTCGATAGATTCGCGGCGCTGCTTTGCCATTTTCTGCAAAACAGATGTGACCAGCTCATCGTCAGGGATGTCTTTACCGCTAGTGCGTTCGGCAATGTCGCGGTCTTTGATCTTGGCCGAAATCTGGCGGAGCGCAGCCGTGCGTTCCTTTTCTTTGGCCTTCATCGCGGTAATCGTGGCGGCTTTGATGTCATCGCGGATCATGGTGTTTTGCTTCTTTTTGTCATTAGTTGTGGATGGATTGGTATATGGGCGCGCTCTAACGCATTGCGCCCCCACGGGCTAGGTTGACGAGGCGGCAGTTGGCGCTTAGCCGATGGGACTTAGCGACATTGCTGGAAACACCTGACTCGGAGAGCCCCGAATGGCTTCTGCTGCCTCACGTCCTGCGCAACCAAACGGTGCGACAGGTTGTATCGTTCTGGCCGACGGAACAATCGTCTGGGGTAAAGCCTTTGGCGCTGTCGGCAACCAAGTTGGCGAAGTGTGCTTCAACACCGCGATGACAGGGTATCAGGAGGTGATGACTGATCCCTCCTACGCTGCGCAGATCGTCACCTTTACATTTCCGCATATCGGCAATGTTGGCGCCAACGCTGAAGACGTGGAAAGCGCGGTTGAAGGCGCGGTTGGTTGTATCGTGCGAGAGGACGTGACCGAGCCGTCCAATTTCCGCAGTCTCGAAGGCTTCTCCGCTTGGATGGAGCGCCATGGCAAGATTGGGCTGTCAGGCGTTGATACGCGCGCACTGACCCGCCGCATCCGTATGTCAGGTGCGCCCAATGCCGTGATTGCGCATAGCCCGGATGGAAAGTTTGATCTGGACGCACTGGTCGCGCGCGCTTCCGAATGGGCCGGTCTCGAAGGGATGGACCTAGCAAAACGTGTCACCCGCGAGAAAATGGAAAGCTGGGAAGGCGGATACTGGCGGCTGGGCCATGGCTATGGCCGCGCATCCCGCGATGCCACACCGCATGTGGTTGCGATTGATTACGGGGCGAAGGACAACATCTTCCGCAACCTTGTGAAAGCCGGCGCGAAGGTAACGGTGGTTCCGGCCAAGACGGCGATGGACGAGATTATGGCGTTGAAACCCGACGGCGTGTTCCTGTCCAACGGCCCCGGCGATCCGGCTGCGACTGGTGAATATGCGGTGCCGGTGATCAAGGCGCTGCTCGATAAAGACGTGCCGCTGTTCGGGATTTGCTTGGGACACCAAATGCTCGCTCTGGCAGCGGGTGCAAAGACTGTGAAAATGCACCAAGGGCACCGCGGCGCGAACCATCCGGTTCAGCGCGTAGGTGAAGGGTGGGGAGAAACCACCGGCCTAGTTGAGATCACCAGCATGAACCACGGCTTCGCAGTGGACGGCGACACGTTGCCCGACACCCTTGAGCAAACGCATGTGAGCCTGTTCGATGGGTCAAACTGCGGTATCGCGGTGAAGGGCAAGAACGCTTTCGGCGTGCAGTATCATCCAGAGGCGAGCCCTGGTCCGCAGGATAGCTTTTACCTGTTCGAGAAATTTGTTGGGGGGCTCAATGCGTAACGACCCATATCGCCGCATTCCAAAATCATTGGAGCTAGTCGCAGATATTGCAGATCGCGGTGTCGATCTGGGCGAAGATCATGCCGTAGAGCACTTCTTTGTTGGCGCTTTCGACAACGCGGAGGCTGTCTCAGCATTGTTTAATAAAGGCGGCTATGCTGTCGCGGAGGCTCGCCAGTCCAAGGACGACGACATCTTTGGTGTAGTGGTCAATCAAAAGATCGACGCTGAAACAATCAAGCAATCGATCATCGACGCATGCAAGTATTCAGAGACTCACGATCTTGGCTATGACGGCTGGGATGTCGACGTATCGCGGTGGAAAATCTGATGAGAGCTGTCGCAATCCTCCCCGTACTCCTGTTCCTCCCAGCTTGCTCGCTATTCGACAACAGCGATCCGCGCGAGGGCGTTGAGCCGCAGGCCGAGTGCATGGCGCGCTACGCCGATACGCTTGGGCGGCAGGGACGGAACCTGTTGGTTGAATCGAGCGACGATGTCGTGCCCACCTTCACATACGATGTGACCAAGATGGACCTTGAGGCGATGAAAGTGCTGATGGTCGACGGAAGCGATCAAAGCGCCGGGCGTAGATTAACGGGGCAGCATAACGAACTCTCGACCGCAGTCGCCCGCTTTAAAGCGGAGCCGGTGAGCGAAAAGGGTGCATTTTTCCTGGGCCATGATCCCGCGCTGTACCGTGTTCGCGGAAAGACCCAGCCGCTTAAGAACGTCCTTGCCGCAGCGTGTGAGCGCCAGCAGGCCAATATGCGGCTGGTCGGGATTGACTTCACGACCCCGACTGCTGCGCCCGAACAAACAGATGCATCTAACGACGAGACCGGAACCTAATGCCTAAACGTAGCGACATATCCTCGATCCTCGTCATTGGTGCCGGGCCGATCATTATCGGTCAGGCGTGCGAGTTCGATTATTCGGGCACTCAGGCGATTAAGGCGCTGAAAGAGGATGGCTACCGCGTCGTTCTGGTGAACAGCAATCCGGCGACGATCATGACCGATCCGGAATTTGCAGACGCGACCTATGTCGAGCCGATCACGCCGGATATCGTTGCCAAAATCATCGCCAAGGAAAGGCCAGATGCGCTGCTGCCGACAATGGGCGGTCAAACTGCGCTGAACTGCGCGCTCGCGTTGGATGCTGACGGCACTTTGGAAAAGTATGGCGTCGAAATGATCGGGGCGAAAGCCGATGCGATCGACAAGGCGGAGAACCGCCAGCGCTTTCGTGAGGCAATGGATTCCATCGGCCTCGAAAGCGCTCGAAGCGGTGTTGCGAACACACTTGAAGAAGCGCGTGCCCTGATCGAGCACACCGGCCTTCCTGCGATTATCCGTCCCAGCTTTACGCTCGGCGGCACGGGCGGCGGTATCGCCTACAACAAGGCGGAATTCGACAAAATCGTGGGTGAAGGACTGGATGCCTCCCCAACCACGGAAGTGTTGGTCGAAGAATCGCTGCTCGGCTGGAAGGAATACGAGATGGAGGTTGTCCGCGACAAAGCCGACAACGCCATCATCATTTGCGCAATTGAAAACGTCGATCCAATGGGTGTGCACACTGGCGATTCCATTACGGTCGCTCCCGCACTGACGCTGACCGACAAAGAATATCAGATCATGCGTACAGCCAGCATCGATGTCCTGCGGGAGATCGGTGTCGAAACCGGCGGTTCCAACGTCCAGTTTGCGGTGAACCCAAAGGACGGACGGCTCATCGTAATTGAGATGAACCCGCGCGTTTCACGTTCTTCTGCGCTGGCATCGAAAGCCACCGGTTTCCCGATTGCACGCGTGGCTGCGAAACTGGCGGTTGGATACACGCTCGACGAGATCACCAACGAAATCACAGGCGCGACTCCGGCGAGTTTTGAGCCGACAATTGACTACGTCGTGACCAAGATCCCGCGCTTTGCGTTCGAAAAATTCAAAGGGGCGGAAGCAAACCTGTCGACGGCGATGAAGTCGGTTGGCGAAGTCATGGCGATTGGCCGCAACTTTGCCGAAAGCATGCAAAAGGCGCTTCGCGGGTTGGAGACAGATCTTGACGGGTTCAACCGCGTACAAGACCTCGAAGGTGTATCGCGCGAAGTCGTAACCGCGTCTCTTTCTCGCCGGACACCGGACCGCCTGTTGAAAGTCGCACAGGCCTTTCGCGAAGGTTTCACGGTTGAAGATATCCAGAATATTACCGGTTATGACCCGTGGTTCCTGCGCCAGATCGAAGCGATCATTGATGCGGAACGCGAAGTGCAATCCAATGGTCTGCCGCAAGATGCGGCGGGTCTTCGCCGACTGAAAGCGATGGGTTTCTCCGACAAACGGCTGGCGACCCTCGCAGTTCGATCAGTCGGCGTGGCGGGAGGCATGGCGGAGACACAGGCGCGGCGTTCGGGACTGCTACATGATGCGCTTCAAGCTATGGCAGGGGCCACCAGCGAAAGCGAAGTGCGTGCCCTTCGTAAGAAACTCGGCGTGATGCCGGTGTTCAAACGGATTGACAGCTGTGCAGCTGAGTTTGAGGCGATTACGCCGTATATGTATTCGACATACGAAGCGCCCAGCTTTGGCGAGGCCGAGTGCGAAGCTGAGCCGTCGGAACGCAAGAAGATCGTCATTCTCGGCGGCGGTCCAAACCGGATCGGGCAGGGCATTGAGTTCGATTATTGCTGCGTGCACGCCTGTTTTGCACTGGCAGAGCAGGGCTATGAAACGATCATGGTCAACTGCAATCCAGAGACAGTCTCGACCGATTACGACACGTCCGACCGTCTCTATTTTGAGCCTCTCACCGGCGAAGACGTTCTCGAAATCCTTCGGGTTGAACAATCAACCGGCGATTTGGTCGGCGTGATCGTACAGTTTGGCGGGCAAACCCCGCTGAAACTCGCTCAGGCTTTGGAAGATGAAGGCATTCCGATCCTTGGCACTTCGCCTGATGCGATTGATCATGCTGAAGACCGTGAGCGCTTTGCCAAACTGGTCGATCAGCTCGGTCTGAAACAGCCGGAAAACGGCATTGCCTACACCCGTGATGAAGCCGCAGCCGTTGCTGCGCGCATTGGCTATCCCGTTCTCTTGCGCCCGTCATTCGTGCTTGGCGGCCGCGCAATGGAGATCGTCGATTCCGAGGCGCAGCTTGATGATTACATTAAGACGGCGGTGAATGTGTCGGGTGAGAGCCCGGTTCTGGTCGATCAATATCTGCGCGATGCCATCGAATGCGATGTTGATGCCCTGTGCGACGGCGATGAAGTCCGCATTGCGGGTGTGATGCAGCATATCGAGGAGGCTGGCGTCCATTCCGGCGATAGCGCCTGCACCCTCCCGCCATACTCTTTGCCAGCTGAAATCGTTGAGGAAATGGAGCGTCAGGCCGATGCTCTTGCCCGTGCATTGAAAGTTCGCGGGCTGATGAATGTTCAGTTCGCGGTGAAAGAGGGTGAGGTATACTTGATCGAGGTGAACCCGCGCGCCAGTCGAACTGTGCCATTTGTGGCGAAAGCCATCGGTCAGCCAGTCGCAAAAATCGCGAGCCGGATCATGGCTGGCGAAAAGCTCGCTGACTTTGAACCGTTCCGGCGCGACCTCGATTACATGGCAATCAAGGAAGCGGTCTTCCCGTTCAGCCGTTTCCCCGGTGCCGACCCTATTTTGACACCTGAAATGAAATCGACGGGCGAGGTTATGGGCATCGATAAGACGTTCCCCGCGGCCTTCCTAAAATCGCAAATCGGCGCAGGTATGACCTTGCCGCGCGAAGGAACCGTGTTTGTCTCGGTCAAAAATACAGACAAGCAAGTCATTGTTCCCGCTGTACAAAACCTGATCAACCAAGGGTTCTCAATCGTCGCAACCGGTGGAACTCAGGAATATCTGAGCGAGCAAGGGCTTGAAGTCGCGAAGGTCAACAAAGTGGCAGAGGGACAGCCGCATATCGTTGATAAGATTATCGATGGCGAGATCGCTTTGATCTTCAACACAACAGAGGGTTGGCAGTCGCTTTTGGACTCCAAATCGATCCGCGCGACGGCTCTGGAAAAGAAGGTTCCGTACTATACAACGGCAGCAGCTTCGGTGGCCGCCGCACAGTCAATTGCAGCGATTACGCCAGAGCAGCTTGAAGTCCGCAGCTTGCAAGACTATTATAGCTAAGCATTAAAGCTGTCCTTCCCGACATTTTACCACGTCAAGGCCGCCTCCACCGGAGACGGCCACAGTCGAAATGACGCGGGGTAATAGGGGCGCGGACGTATAGAAAGAACTGGAATGGCTACGATGGAAAAGGTTCCGATGCTCGCCGAGGGGTACGAGCGTCTGACAACTGATCTCAAGGCGCTTCGTGATGAACGCCCGCGCATCGTTGATGCGATTGAGGAAGCTCGCGCGCATGGCGATCTCTCTGAGAACGCCGAATATCACGCTGCAAAAGAGCGTCAGGGTCAGGTTGAAGCCATGATCGGCGACATCGAAGGCAAGATTAGTCGTGCGCAGATCATCGATCCGACGACTCTGACGGGCGATAAAGTCGTGTTCGGTTCTACCGTCACGCTGCTCGACGAAGACGACAAGCCTGTGAAATATCAGATTGTTGGCGAAACCGAAGCGGATGCCGCATCGGGCCGCATCTCTTACAGCTCGCCATTGGCGCGCGCGATGATCGGTAAGCAGGTCGAAGAAGAGATCGAAGTGACTGTCCCCTCAGGTGACAAGTTCTACCTCGTCCAAAAGATCGAATTTATCTGATTTTAGCGAAGTAAGCCTTTCAATTAAGAGGCTTTTCCATCGCATAATTGTGGATCGCCACGGCTTCGCCCTTGTAAGGGATTTCGAAGTCGCGGCGGCCGCTGACAGCGTATCCTGCCCGCTCGAAAGCGGGGCGGGCGAGTTCGCTGGCCTCGGTGTAAAGCCGCTTCATGTCGTTTGCACGGGCATGTTGTTCGGCCACCGCAAGCAACTCATCGGCTAGGCCGCGCCTTGTATGGCGCGGGTGGCAATACAGCATGTCGAGATGGCCATCTTCTTCGAGGAGCGCGTATGCCACTGCGATGTCATCAGCATCGGCGGCGACGACGATATGATGTCCTGCAGCCGCGCGTTCCAGAAATCTTTCGGCGCCCGGGTGGCGGTGCGCCCACGCTGCAACTTGGTCAGGCGAATAGCTAACCGCGCCAACCGCACGAATTGCGGCCAGCGTTAGATCGGCGAGGGCTGGAGCATCTTCAGCGGTGAAGGGGCGAATTGCGTAAGCCACCATCGCCTCCTTCGGCGTGAGATTATACGTCAGGTGTCAGCAATTTGTGGATGTGCACGACGACATATTTCATCTCGGCATCATCGACAGTCCGCTGAGCCTGCGCCCGCCATGCGTCGACAGCAGCATCGTATGAGCTGAACACGCCCACGACGTGGAGGCTTTCCGGATCTTGAAATTCAATGCCGCGCGGGTCGGATACGCGTCCACCCATGACGAGGTGGAGGCGCTGTTCCGGTGTTGTTTCTTCCATAATTCTTTCCTTGGGGAGGAGTTTTTGGTTCACCGGCGCTTTAGCGAAAACCACGCAGCGGACAAGTGCCGCGCCTGACAAAGAAGCTTAGTTTACCACGCGATCCTTGATATCGCGCACCGTTCGTTCAGCGCGGCGGCGCGTCCGGCGCGTAACAGTGCGGCCCTTGTCGACAACATTTCCAGCAAAATAGTCTGCGTCCCGGCGCACTTCGCGCGCTTTTGCCGATGCGGTGTCGCTGATGTCTTCAACTTTGTCTTTGCCAGCCTTCGCGGTGTCGAGAGCGTCGTCGATTAGTTTTACGCCGTAAGCGACAACAGCATCGGCCAGCAGCGTGCCGAATGCGGTGCCTCGGCTTTTGGCTGCGGTTGTGACGGTTTTCGCGGCACCCGACGCGGCGCCATTCACGGCTTTCGCTGCGCCAGTCGCCGCACCGTAAGCTGCGCGGCGACCCGGGCTTGTCATCGCGCCGATGACGATGCCAGCCGCAATCGCACCGCCAAGCACTTTCAGCGGGTTCTCTTTGACATAAGTCGTGGCTGCGCCGGCAACTTCTTTCGCCTGATCTGCAACAGTACGCTCGGCAATGCGGCGCTCGCTGGCTTCGATCTTGGCGCGCAGCGTATCGCGCTTGTCGACGGGAACGATCTTTGTATCAGTCATGGGTGTCTCCGATAGGGGGAGGTTCGCGAATATCTGCCTCTTCCTGAAGAGGCTCTGAATCGGCTTCGGGGTCATTTGCGGCCTCATCGGCAGTTTCTTGAGCCGCGTCTTCGATCTCTTCAACAGGTTCCAGGCCGAGGATTTCCAGGATTGGTCCGCGTGTTAGCCACAAGATAAGGGCTCCAAGCAACACGGCTATGATTCCTCGATTGTCTTCGCCTTGGGTTTTGGCGACTTCAAACACATCTTTCGCGCCGTCACCGATCCGGCCCGTGATGCGTCCGGCAATACTCTTGCCTGAGAGCGAAGCCTTGGCATGGGCGATATCCGCCATCAAAACTTCGCGCGCGGCGTCGCGCATCGCGCGGTCTTCGTAGAATTGGCGGTCCAGTTTGCTCATGCTCCGCCATCCTTGTTCGATGATCCAAACATCAGGCCAAGCCGTTCGGCGTGACCTTTCGCTTTCAGCACCAACAAGATCGTGCCTAGCAAAAGAACGCCGACGACGATCGCGATTGCGCCCCAGATCGTGACAAGCGGTTCAAGCGCCATAACCATGCCCACGGCCAGTGCGAGGACGGCGATGTGCAAGGAAATGATGGCAACAACGACATAGGCGACCGAGAAACCAATGCTTTTCCCGGCAATGCCCGCGCGGGTTTTTTGAAAGGCGATTTCCGCCTCAGCATAGGTGCGCCCGTCGTCGATCAGGGCGGCGATCTCGTCAGCTATGGATTCGTCAATTGTATCGGGCGGGGCAGTGTCCGCGCTGGGTGAGCCTGACGGATCAAGAGCGTCATGCTCCGTATCCGCTGGCCTTTCGTCATCGCGCATTCACTGCCCCCGATATGTTTTGATTAGTCGCGCGAACCGCGGAACAAGCGCGCGATCAGGAAACCTGCAACCGCGGCGATGCCAACGGCAGTGCCCGGGCTTTTACGCACGAATTCGCGGGCATCTTCGCCAATTTCATCAACGCTTTTCGCGTCGAGCTTTGCCGATGTTTCCGCCAGTGTACGCGAAGCAGAGCGGGCATAATCGCCATATTGCTCACCCAGATGCTCGTCGATTTGCGGTGCAGTATCAGCGATCACTTTACCGATCGATGCGATACCGTCGCTGGTTGCTGACTTGGCATCCACCGCAAGATCACCGGCGCGCTCTTTGGCTTTTTCGCCGTAGGCGCGGGCTTCACCCACCAGATCGTCGCTCTTGCTCATTGCCTGCTCCCGGTATCCATCCGCACGCTCGGTCGCTTCGACACGCAGTGCAGCTGCACCAGCCTTAGCCTCTTCGAGCGCAGCATTGAAGCGGCTCTTTGCTTCTTCCGCCGGTTTTGCGGTCGCAGCGGTTTTCTTAGGAGCAGCCTTTTTGGCGGTTGTGCGCTTTGCAGCAGGCTTACGCGTCGCCGATTTGGTTGCAGATTTTGTCGTTTTGGTCGTTTTTGTGTCAGCCATAGTGTTCCTATTGCCCTCCAATGTGTTGCTTTTCCAGTTAGAAAAGGCGGGGTTGTTGTTTATAAATGAACGCGCCTTGCGCCCTGATGTTCCGACGAATAGGGGTTCGTTGAAATGCAGGCGGCACGTGCCTTGATTTTTCATGGTCAAGGTGTGTTACCCCTATACCACACTTTTGCACTGGAGCCAAGTATGACCGCGATTATCGATCTGCACGGACGTGAAATCCTCGACAGCCGTGGCAATCCCACCGTTGAAGTCGATGTTTTGCTCGATGACGGCAGTTTCGGACGCGCCGCAGTACCATCGGGAGCGTCCACAGGCGCGCACGAAGCGGTTGAGCTGCGGGATGGTGATACAGATCGGTATATGGGCAAAGGCGTGCTGAAAGCCGTCGATGCGGTGAACACAGAAATCCGTGATTTGCTGATCGGTGCGTTCGACGCCGAAGACCAGCGTGACATCGACCTTTCGATGATCGCTCTTGACGACACCCCAAACAAATCGCGCCTCGGCGCGAACGCCATTTTGGGCACAAGCCTTGCCGTGGCCAAAGCCGCCGCCAATGCGCGCGGCCTGCCGCTTTACTCTTATCTTGGCGGTGTCTCGGCCCATGTTCTGCCGGTGCCGATGATGAACATCATCAATGGCGGTGAGCACGCGGACAATCCCATCGACATTCAGGAATTTATGATCATGCCTGTCGGCGCGGACAGCATCGCAGAGGCCGTGCGCTGGGGATCAGAAGTGTTCCATACGCTGAAGAAGGGCCTCTCCGATAAGGGCCTCGCGACCAGTGTCGGCGATGAAGGCGGATTTGCACCCGATCTTGCCAGCACCCGCGCCGCGCTCGATTTTATCATGGCATCCGTCGAGCAAGCCGGTTTCAAGCCGGGCGAGGATATCGTGTTGGCGCTCGATTGCGCCGCGAGTGAGTTCTACAAGAACGGCAAGTATGAGATTTCTGGCGAAGGGCTTAGCCTCGATGGTGCCGGCATGGCCGATTACCTCGCCAAACTGTGCAACGATTATCCGATCAAATCGATCGAAGACGGCATGGATGAAGATGATTTCGCGGGCTGGAAGGCTGTGACCGATGCAATTGGCGATAAAGTTCAGCTGGTGGGTGACGATCTGTTCGTTACCAACCCGGCGCGTCTGGCTGACGGTATCGAGCAAGGCCTTGCGAACTCGCTCCTCGTCAAGGTCAACCAGATCGGCACGCTGACTGAAACACTCGCAGCCGTCGATATGGCGCACCGCGCACGTTACACCTCTGTGATGAGCCACCGTTCGGGTGAGACGGAAGACGCGACCATCGCTGATCTCGCGGTGGCGACCAATTGCGGCCAGATCAAAACAGGTTCGCTCGCGCGGTCAGACAGGTTGGCAAAATACAACCAGCTAATCCGTATCGAAGAGGAATTGGGCGACAGTGCAGTCTATGCGGGTCGCGGCTGTTTCGGCGCGCTTTAAGCAGTCGCAGCGGCGCTGGCGAAGTACGTATCCATCGCCTTCAGCCCTTTTTCAGATAGTCGGACAAGCACACGGCGTTGATCCTCGGGATCGTGCTCGCGCGTGACCAGCTCTTGCTCTGACAAAATGCCGAGCCAGCGCAGACCTGTGGTCGACGGCGCGGCTGAGCCGATACATGCGCTGGAGACGGATACCTTCTTCCGCTCGACGTAGGCGACGTAGAGATCGAGCAGGATATCCCAAGCTGGCTCTCCAAACAGCTCTCCATCGCCGAAAATGCTCTCTCGCTTGCGGCGGGCTACATAGAGATCTCGCGCCAGTTCTGCATAAACAAGCCGCATCGCCTGACGTTCCGTATCGCTTCGCGGATCGGGGAACGGAACGGCGACAGGAGCCCCAAACCGCGCAGGAGCGCTGTCTTGATTAACGCTTCCTGTTCGCAGCTGGCCCGCGATATTTGAAAGCTGTGCTGCCAAAACTTGTAGGTTGATGTCGCCTTGAGGAACAATCTCTAGCCCGCCATCAGCGTGAGCCGGCGCATCAGTAAAGCTCGGGTCACCCATGAAGGCTTCCGGGCCGAAAGGTATTCGCGGTCGATGAGATGCACGAGGCAGCGGCAAGGGCCAGCCACCCGCATCGCTGCGCACTACTTGCCATTCGCCCCTGTTTCACGCCGCCTCCTTGCACGGGGCGCGTCCTGACTGGCTAAAACCAGTTCTCTACGCCCGACGGCAATACGTAAGCGAGCGTTAGGCAAAGCGCATTACGGACTAATCCCTAGTCGAGCGAAAAAGCCCGCGAGCACGCTCAATGTGATCAGGAACCAAGCACAGCAAAGCGGGGTCAAACGCACCATGATCATTGTCATTCACAATGGCGAGGTTGGCGTGAAGCTGTTCGATAGCTGCATTGACATGCACAGCAGCAAGGCCGGACCCGATCTCGTCCAACCGTTTAAGCTGGATTTCGAGTGATTGAATTACTGAATAGAGCTCATGCGCTTTTGGCAGTGGCTGATTTGCCATAATACGTATCCCGTCACGTTTATCATTATGCACCCTTACAACTGGCATGCATCGCTGCTTACCGGTTGGTGGGTTTCTAGCGGGGGCTTATGAAACTCTATATACGGGGAACTACGTAACCCGGACGATTTTACACTTTAGATAGGCCAGTTTAGCCAAATCGGCGTGACAGATCGAGCAAGGCAATGGCCGCTTGAGCTGCTTCGCCGCCTTTGTTTTTCTGGCTTGAATCTGCGCGAACCAATGCTTGCGCCTCGTTCTCAACTGTCAGGATGCCGTTGCCGATTGGGATGCCGTCCATCGTCAGCGCCATAATCGCCCGCGCGCTCTCACTGGCAACAATTTCAAAGTGATACGTCTCGCCTCGGATGACGACGCCGATGGCTACAAAGCCGTCATACTCGCCGCTTTCAGCGGCCAGCGCGATGGCTCCGGGGATTTCTAGCGCGCCCGGAACGGTGAGCACTTCGGCTTCGTGACCGGCAGCAACAATCGCGGCTTTTGCGCCTTCGATCAGCATATCGTTGAGCTGTGCATAAAAACGCGCTTCGACAATCAGGAATTTGGCCATGATGAATTACTCCGGGATGGATTTGAAATCAGAGATGGTCAGGCCATAGCCTTCGATCGCGACAAGGTCTGGACGGGAATTGGACAGCAGGATCATGTCGTTCACACCCAAATCGGCAAGGATTTGTGATCCGATGCCGATATTGCGCAGTTCCTCATCCTCGGTCCATTCGCGCCCGCCAATCCGGCTAGTCAGGATGACGATAACGCCCGATCCGTGATCGCCAATCGCGCCCATCGCGCGTTGCAACGTGCGTTTACGCGCGCCGGGCTGGCCCAGAATATCATCGAATACCGAGATCGGGTGGACACGGGCGAGGGTGGGCTCGTCTGGCGTGATGTGCCCCTTTTGCAGGACATATGCCTGATCATTGGCCACTCGGTTGCGGTAAGTGATCAAGCGCCATTGGCCGCCATAATCGCTTTCAAAGCTGCTTTCATCGAGACGCTCGACCAAGTGATCGTTGCGCATACGGTATGCGATCAAATCCCGGATGGTGCCGATCTTGAGGTCATGCTTGCGCGCAAACGTGACGAGATCATCAAGACGCGCCATCGTGCCGTCTTCGTTCATGATCTCGCAGATTACACCGCTGGGGTTCAGGCCTGCGAGGCGAGAAATGTCGACCGCCGCCTCTGTGTGGCCGGCGCGCACGAGAACGCCTCCATCGCGCGCGGTCAGGGGGAAGACATGGCCCGGCGTCACAATATCGTCAGGGCCCTTGCTCGCATCAATCGCGACCGAAACTGTCCGCGCACGGTCTGCGGCGGAAATGCCGGTCGTCACGCCTTCTTTTGCTTCGATGGAGATTGTGAAAGCAGTTTGCATGCTCTCTTTGTTGTTGCGGCTCATCGGTTCCAGCGCGAGCTGGTCAACGCGAGACTTGTCGAGCGCGAGGCAGATAAGACCTCGGCCATGCGTCGCCATAAAGTTGATGGCTTGCGGGGTGGCCATCTGGCCGGGAATGATCAGGTCGCCTTCGTTTTCGCGGTCCTCATCATCGACGAGGATGTACATCCGGCCATTACGAGCTTCGTTGATGATTTCCTCTGCGCCGACAAGGACAGGACGGTCATCATTGGCATCCAGAAAGTCTTGCAGCTTTGCCAGAGTATCCGACGTGGGGTTCCAATCCGGCTCTGCGGCATCGCGCAAAGTGTTAGCATGGAGGCCAGCGGCGCGGGCGAGGCCGGCCTTGGTGAACTTGCCAGATGTGACGAGGTCGCGAACGCGTGTGATTGTTGATGTGCTCATTTCCGGCAATTATCACATTTAAATGTGATTGCAAGCTTGCTTGAGCATAACGTGATGTGAAATTCTAAGAGTTGGTGGACGCACCAGGGTTCGAACCTGGGACCCGCTGATTAAGAGTCAGCTGCTCTACCAACTGAGCTATGCGTCCATTCCGATCATTTGATCGGCTCGCCAATTCCGGGCATTAGCGACATGCGCCGTTTTTCGCCGAGACGCTGCATGTAGTACACCTTTTGCCGATGAAAAGGGATCAGGCGGCGTCGCGTGCGCCTGCTTTATCCAGATTGCTGCGGATTTCATCGTTGAGCGTTATCGTCGACTCGAATTCGTCGTGAATATTCTGATCGATTGTCACCATCTCCATACGCTCTAGCTCGTTCAGTGCTTTCAATGCTCTGGATTGAGAGATGTCGGTGATTTTGTTCAACTGACGCAAGCTTGTGCTCTGGCCTGTGTTTGCACGCAGGTGGATTGCACGGGCGATAGTCGCCTGATCGGTGAAAATAGACACAGTATCGTTGCCGCTGCCGCGTTTGATCGCGGCAAGCCTTTGGCAAAACGATACTGTCTTCGCGCGGATGCGAAACATCGGAAACTCCATCAATTTGATCTCGTGCCTGGCGACAGTTCCATTGGGGGGGAATGCTGCCGCCAGGTCTTTCACGTCCAACTGTGGCTTTGCGGCAAACCGCTGGCCTGCGACCCGAACGCGGGTGCTCTTACGAACAACCTCCATCCATATGGCCTCACCTTACGTAAACGGAAAGTCGCCTAATTGGGCGACATGTTGTAAACGAATGTAACGATGCAGGGATATTTCGAGAAAATCGAAGCACTCATCGATGTGGGAGAGGTGCTCTGGTACGCAGTTGGTGTCTGCGAAGAGCAAGGCGTGCTGCGCCAAAGCTATCATTTTACACCTTTATTTGATGCACCCACATCTGAACGCACCGTTGTTCAAGCGCATGGCTTCGATCCCGAATGGCTCAAATGTTACGACGACTCGGGGTTTCGGAAAAACGACCCCATACCGTCTCGGGTGATGTCGTATGGCTCAATGGTGACATGGGAAGATGCGCAAAACTTGGCCCCCAACACGCCCGAAAATGAAGTGTTTTTCGCTGCAATGAAGAGATTTGGCTTGATCCACGGCTTTGGCGTGCCGTTATTCGGGCCGCGCAGCCGCAACGCCTATGCGTCATTCGATTTCGGATATCCTGTAAACCGTGTTCCGGCGAGCAAGATGGGCATTGTGCGGAGCGTTTCACAAGCCGCGCATCAACGGGTTTGTGTCCTGCTCGAAGCGACGCGAGACAAGGTTGAGCTGTCGAGCCGCGAGAAAGAAGTGCTTCAGTGGCTCATTCGCGGCAAATCACTGTCTGTGATCGGCGATATTTTGGAACTGTCGCCGGACACAATCAAAACTTACGCAAAACGGATCTACGCGAAACTGGGGTCGAATGACCGTGTCGGCGCCGTTGTTAAGGCGTTAAAACTGGGCCTAGTGACGGCCTAAAGCGTTCCCGACAATCCGCCGCGCGGTGCCTTACGGTTCCAGCTGTTCACCATCATCAATGCGCCAATACAGATCATGTTTGTCAGCATCGATGATCCGCCGTGGCTCATAAACGGCAATGGGATGCCAACCACAGGCGCAAAGCCCATGACCATTAGCAAGTTGACCGCGATGTAGAAGAATATCGTCGCAACCATGCCGGCGGCCAAGAGCTGGGAAAAACGGTCTTGCGCGGCACGTGCGACATCCCAGCCCCAGCGCAAGATGATGCTAAACACGGCGAGGACGAACAGGCCGCCGATCAGACCCCATTCCTCTGCCATGGTTGCGAAGACGAAATCCGTGTGCGGTTCTGGCAGATATTGCAGGTGGCTTTGTGAGCCATTGTTGAAGCCTTTGCCAAAGATGCCGCCCGATCCGATTGCGATCTTCGATTGAATGATGTGATAACTTGCGCCCAAGGGATCGGCTTCGGGATCGAACATCGTCAACACGCGGCGCTGCTGATAATCCTGTAGGCCGAAGTAAAAGAGCAACGGGGCCGCAGCGGCGGCAACGGCTCCTCCGCCGACGAACCACTTCACGGGTAATCCGGCGAGGAGCATGACTACGCCGCCGCCAAACGCGATGGCGAGTGACGTGCCAAGATCAGGCTGCAACAGGACGAATGCGACTGGCAGACCGATCATTGCGCCCGGTATAATGAGCGCGCGCCAGCTTGCGATTAAGCCGACGGGGAGCGTCGAATAGAAAAATGCGAGCGTCACAACGACGACGGGCTTCATCAACTCTGACGGTTGAAGCACCATAAAGCCAAGGTCGAGCCATCGTTGGCTCCCGCCTCCAACCTGTCCAATAATCTCCACCGCGATCAAGAGTAAGAGCACGGTGATGTAGGCGGGGTATGTGAAAAACTTCACCAACTCCCGCGGGAGCGAGGCGATGATCGATGCCATCAAAAGAAAAACGGAGAAGCGCACTAAATGCGATGAGGCATAGGGATCCATCGATCCGCCTGCGGCGGAATACAGCACCGCCGCGCCAAACGCGACGAGCATGAAAAGCGGGATGAGCATGCGCCAAGGTTGCCGGGCTATCGGTGCGGGAATGATGCCGTTCATTCGGCTGTTCCGGTTGCAGAAGGCGGAGTGCCGGATGCGACAGGATTTGGGCGGGGCGCAACGAAGTCTTCGCCCACTTCCTGAACCTGCTCGGCGGCCAGACGGGCCTCGGCCTCGACTTGGTCAAAGATATCTTCGTCACGGCGCGGGGGCAGAGTAACGGCTGCGCCGCGTTCTGCAGCGTAGGCGGCATAGCGTTTCTCAAGCCGTTGTTGGGCTGTTCCGCCCCATTGCTTTTCGAGGGCTTGCAGCTTTTCCAGACCCTTTGCCGGATCAAACATGAAAGTCATCACGTCGCGGGCAATCGGATAGGCCGCGCCGGATCCGCCGCCGTGTTCAATCACAACGGCGCCAGCATAACGCGGGTTTTCGAGCGGAGCGAAGAACGTGAAAAGGCCGTGATCGCGGTATTTCCAAGGGCCGCTGCGGCCATCGGACACGCTCAGCGAAACGACCTGTGCCGTGCCGGTCTTCCCTGCCATTTTGATATCGGGGAAAGGCAGCCGCCCGCGTCCCGCCGTGCCGGGGCCATTCACAACGTCGCTCATCGCCTGACGAATGTACGCGATCTCGTCATCTTGGAAATTGTAGCTCACCGGATCATTGGTTGATCCGTCCAAAACAAGGCGCGGATTCAGCCGTTTACCCGTCGCAAGTCGCGCGCTCATCACGGCGAGTTGCAGAGGGCTGGTGAGGTAATATCCCTGACCAATCGATGCGTTCACGGTGTCGAACGGTGCCCATGCACGGTCGAATTTCTTCTGTTTCCAATCTGGCGTCGGAACGGTGCCATAAAACTGGGATTGGACGGGCAAAGGGTATTGTTTGCCAAGGCCAAGATCGCTGGCCATCGCGGCGACTTTGTCGAACCCGATTTGCTGGGCAAAATGATAGAAATAGCTGTCGCAGCTTTGGTAAATCGCTTTACCCATGTCGACGACGCCGTGATTGCTCCAGCAATTGAAGAAGCGGTTCCCGATGCGCCGTCCGCCGCCGCATACAATTGATTCCGTCGGCTTAATCCCGGCCTTAAGAAATGCCATGCAGTGCATAGGCTTTACCGTGGAGCCGGGCGGGTAAAGGCCCTGAAGCACTTTGTTGCGCAGCGGAACGCGCCGGTCCTCGCGCAGCATCGAATATTCGAGACTGCCAATCCCCGCCGAAAAACTGTTCGGATCAAAACTGGGCATGGATGCCATGCAAAGCAAATCACCCGTTTCACAGTCCATCACCACAACAGAGCCGCTTTCAAGGCCGATGCGCCGCGCGGCGTAATCTTGCAGCGGACCATCAATCGTCAGCTTGACCGGATCGCCTTGAATATCGTCGCGCGTTTCCAAATCGCGGATGATGCGCCCGGCTGCGGTGACTTCGACACGGCGCGCTCCGGGCGTCCCGCGAAGGTCTTGCTCGAATTGTTTCTCCAGCCCGTCTTTGCCGATTTTGTATCCCGGCGTGATCAGGATCGGGCTGCGGTCTTCCTCGTATTCTTCGGCGGAGGCTGGCCCGACATATCCAATCAGGTGGCCGACCGTCGAAGCTGTCGGGTAAAAGCGGGAGAAGCCGCGCTGCGGGACAACTCCTTGCATATCAGGAAGGCGCACGCTGAGTGCGGCGAATTGTTCGTAATCAAGTCCGCTTGCGACCTCGACCGGAGCAAATCCGCGTGCGGCGGTCACCTCCTGCTTCAGATCGGCGATGCGGTCTTCTTCAAGCGCGAGCAGAGATCCGATTTCGTCGATGGTCGCCTCTGGATCGGACAGTCGCTCTGGAATGACATCGACACGGAAATCGGCGCGGTTTGAGGCCAGCGGAGCGCCATTGCGATCCAATATCCATCCGCGGCGCGGCGGGATCAGGGTTAGATTGACGCGGTTGCTTTCGGATTCCAGCCGGTACTTCTCATTCTCGGCAATCGCGAGATAGCCCATGCGCACCGCCAGCAGAACGCCAACGCCGCCTTGGATTGATCCGATCACAACGCTGCGGCGATCAAACATATTTTTGATCTTCGAAGCGTTCATCGGCGGACCGCGCCGCTTTTGAGCCTTGCGACTGAAGAAACCCGCCATCAGCCGACCCTCCGCGCGCGGGCGAGACGGAACAGATCTAGCCACGCAATGATGCGGGCGAAAAGAGGATAAAGCAGCACGGTCAAAACGATCTGCGGGATCGTCGCTAGAAACATGTGAGAAGTGATAGTCGCGCCGGATACCGCCATGGCTGCAAGGATGTAGATAACCAGCGCTAGACCTGCGGTGAACCAGTCCTGCCAAAATCCGCGCCATGGAAAACGCGTTTCGACCAGTTCCAAAATGATCATCGCAATAGACCAAAGCAGGATTGCGCTGCCAAAAGGTTGGCCGCTGAAAAGATCATCAAACGCGCCCAACGGGACACCGACCCAAAGCGGAAGGAAACCTGGCCGCATAATGCGCCACCCGATCAGCATCATAAAACCAAGCGGGGGCAAGATCGGCATCACATCGGCGAGCAGAATGAACGGCAGCAGCGATCCCATCACGATCGAGATGTAAGGGATGGTCTGAGCGCGCCACGGCGATTGAACGCGGTTGATCCCGCCGCCAAAACGGTTTGCGCTATGCCGAGGCGGGGAGCGTAGCCGGTCTCTCAATCCTCGGTCTCCGCAGGATTGATGGATTCGCGTTCAGGCGTTTCAGATGCTTCGACGGCTTCGGGCACGTAGACCGGTTCGACAGAAACGAAATCAGTCGCTGCCGGTGCCGCGACAAGGCGTGCAATCCCGCCATCGGGGGTCAGCTCGTTCAGCACCGCAACCGCCACGCCCGGTCGGTAATATCCGCCTGCGCCGCTGGTCACGAAAACATCGCCGACTTCGAGTGGATTTAGGCCAAGATTGATGAGGCGGATACGGACCAGCCCGTCGCCGCGCCCTTCGGCAAAAGCGACAGTGTCATCCGATGATCGGCGCACTGGAAGCACGCTTTCGCTGTCAGTTAGGAGCAATATGCGAGACGATCCGCGCGCCACTTCGAGCACGCGCCCAACCACGCCGCGCGGGCTGCGCACCGGCATGCCCACTTCAACGCCGTTGATCCGGCCTTTCGCGATATAGGCAAAGCGGCGGCTGCTGGTTGCGCTTGACCCGACAAGCCGCGTGACCGCCACAGGCTCTATCTCGCTTTCGGCAAGTGCGACGAGTGACTTCAGCCGTTCGTTTTCTTGCGCGACAGCTTCAGCTTCGGCGAGCTTGATACGGGCAAGCTCAACCTCTTCGCGTAATGCGGCGTTCTGGCTGCCTGCGTAGAAATAGCCTGACAGCTTTTCCCACGTGGAATTGCCCGCAGAGCGAACCGCCGCAGGGCCTTCGCCCACTGTCGCGACGGCATCTTGTGTTCCGCCGCGTATGGGGGCGAGCGAAGAGGGCTGCCAAAGCGACAGTGCAAGCAAACCAAGGCCAAGCAATGCGCCGAGCCCGGCCAGCAAATAGCCGGTGAAGACCGAGTATTGGGCCCTTTTTGAAAAGCCCGCTGATCGGCGCGATGACGGCGGCGCCATGCCCGCTATCCCCTTTAATCAAGCATCCGGTCCACCGCCGGATGGTAATGTTTATGCGGTCATCAAAACGCCGCGATAAATCGGATCTTCCATCGCCCGTCCGGTGCCAATGGCAACGCAGGTGAGTGGATCTTCTGCGATGGATACCGGCAGGCCGGTTTCTTCGCGAAGATGTTCATCAAGACGGCGAATCAATGCGCCGCCGCCGGTGAGGACAATTCCCTGATCGACGATGTCGGCTGCCAGCTCTGGTGCGGTGTTCTCCAGCGCGATCCGCACACCTTCGACGATTGCGCCGATTGGTTCGGAAAGAGCTTCGGCAACATGCGCCTGATTGATCGTGATCTCTTTCGGCACGCCATTCACAAGGTCGCGGCCTTTCAGAGTGATGGTTTCGCCAACGCCGTCTTCTGGAACGACTGCGATGCCGTAATCCTTCTTAATCCGCTCTGCAGTCGCATCACCGATAAGCAGGTTATGGTGGCGGCGAACGTAAGAAACGATAGCTTCGTCCATCTTGTCGCCGCCGGTGCGCACGGATGTGGTGTAAGCAAGGCCTCGAAGCGAAAGAACCGCAACTTCGGTTGTACCGCCGCCAATATCGACAACCATCGAGCCAACCGGCTCAGTCACCGGCATGTCGGCTCCGATAGCCGCGGCCATCGGTTCAAGGATCAGGTGAACTTCGGACGCGCCAGCGTTGGAGGCGGCATCGCGGATCGCGCGCTTTTCAACCGAGGTTGAGCCTGATGGCACACAAATCACGATCTCAGGGTACCGGAACAGGTTCCGTTTGCCGTGCACTTTACGGATGAAGTGCTTGATCATCTCCTCGGCGATTTCGATGTCCGCGATCACGCCATCGCGCAGAGGCCGGATGGCTTCGATGGAATCGGGCGTTTTACCCATCATCATTTTCGCATCATCGCCCACGGCTTTGACGCGTTTGATCCCGTTGATCGTCTCAATCGCGACCACGCTAGGTTCGTTGAGGACAATGCCTTGATCCTGAACATAGACCAGCGTGTTCGCCGTTCCGAGGTCAATCGCCATGTTCTGCGAACCGAATTTGAAGAAGTTTGAGAGAAAACTCATTTTGTCGTTTTTTCCGTTAAGGCGGGGCGGGGGCTCGCAGACCCCCTGCGAGATACGTGACCCCATAATCACAATATGTATTGCGCCTAGCGAATGCGCGGCAAAAACGCCAAAATAATTGTTGACGCGAAACGTAATTTTGCACGGTTGCCCTCGAATTTGCGGCGCATGCCGTCTAGTTTGCGACAAATGCCGCAAATTCGCCGCCTTCCAGAGACTTTAGTGAACCGTATTGCCGCCGGAGAGGTGGTCGAACGGCCTGCTTCCGCGCTTAAAGAGCTGGTTGAGAACGCCATCGATGCGGGATCCGCGCGAATCGCTGTGACTCTGACAGATGGCGGATTGACCCGTTTCGAGGTCACAGATGATGGCTGCGGGATGGACCGCGACGATATGATGCTCGCGTTGGAGCGGCACGCGACGTCGAAATTGCCGGATGAGCAGATCGAGATGGTCGCAACGCTCGGCTTTCGCGGGGAAGCGCTTCCCTCCATCGCCAGTGTTGCGCGGCTGACCATAGAAAGCCGGGTGCGCGGAGCCGATGATGGCTGGCGTATGGTGCTGGATCATGGCGAGGTTGTGGAGGAAGGGCCTGCGGCGCTCCCGCCAGGAACGCGGGTTCGGGTCGAAAACCTCTTCGCCAAAATCCCCGCACGCCGCAAATTCCTGCGCACGCCGCGCAGCGAGTACATTGCTTGCCTCGATATTGTGCGCAGGCTTGCAATGGCGCGTCCGGAAATCGCGTTTAGCCTCGAAAACGGGTCAGAAGGTAAGACGCGCAAAGCGCTCACCACACAGGCGGATGAGCCGCTCGCAACCCGCGTGTCGCAGATCATCGCGCGTGAGTTGAAAGACAACGCAGTCGCTATCGACATGATGCGAGAGACGCCGCACGGCGAAATGCGTCTGACAGGAATTGCTGGCCTGCCGACCTACAATCGCGGAGTTGCCGATCATCAATATCTGTTCGTAAATGGCCGTCCGGTGAAAGACCGCCTGCTCACCGGGGCAGTACGGGGAGCCTATTCCGATATGCTCGCGCGGGATCGTCATGCGGTGCTCGCGCTGTTTCTTGATGTCCCGCCGCAAGATGTTGATGTGAATGTCCATCCTGCAAAAACGGAAGTGCGTTTCCGCGATGCCAGCGCGGTGCGCGGCTTTATCGTATCCGGCCTAAGGCAAGCGCTCGCAACGGGGGACCAGCGAAGCGCGCAGGGGCCGGATCGCAAAGCAATGGAGCGCTGGCAATCCGAACCGGAGCAACCGGCGGCACTACGGTCCATCTTTGAGGGGCGCGATTGGACAGCACCGCAATCCCGCGTTTCAGAGCCACGTCCGGAATGGACGCCGCAATCATCGGATGCGCTGCCGACTGGACGGGCTGAAGAGGCTGCTCCCATACCTGTCGAGGCGCAGGATTATCCGCTTGGCATTGCGCGCGGTCAGGTCGCGAACACTTACATCGTGGCGGAGAGCAAGGATGGATTGATCCTTGTCGATCAACACGCTGCGCACGAGCGGCTTGTGCTCGAACGCCTGCGGGCGGCCGGCACGGGCGATACGATTGCGCGGTCACAGGCTTTGTTGGTGCCAGACGTTGTTGAGATGGATGAGGCGGATTGTGACCGTTTGGAAGACGCAGCTGAGGGCTTTTCGCGGTTCGGTTTGAATGTCGAACGGTTCGGCCCCGGCGCGATGCTGGTGCGTGCAGTACCCGCCGCGATTTCGAAGGCGGATTCCGGTAAGCTGTTGCAAGACCTCGCCGATGATATCGCCAAGCATGGCAAGAATGAGGACAGCGGCGCGCTGCTCCTGTCTGAAAAGCTGGAATATGTCCTCGCGACTATGGCCTGCCACGGATCGGTAAGGGCAGGGCGGGTGCTCTCGGTCGCCGAGATGAATGCGTTACTGCGCGAAATGGAGGCCACCCCGCGATCTGGCCAGTGCAATCATGGCAGGCCCACTTGGGTCAAACTCGACATGGAAGACGTAGAAAAGCTTTTCGGGCGGCATTGAGCCGGTTAAGCGTGTTCCCAATCTGCTTTTGGGGTCTAATTCATGAAATCTCTTCGTTTCGCGTTTGCTTGCAGTGCACTCGTTATAGCTGCTGTTCCTGTCGCTGTTTCAGCGGATGAAGCCGGCGCGAATGCGCAAATCATCGATGAGGGGCTGAACCGCTCCCAAATTCAGCAAATGGCACACGAATTGGTCGATGATATCGGCCCGCGCCTCACCAACTCCACCAATATGCGCAAGGCAGAAGCGTGGGCTGTCGCAAAGATGAAGGAGCTGGGCCTCGAAAATGTCCGCAAGGAAGGTTTCGAATTTGGCCGCGGCTGGGAAGTTGTCTCGTCTCATGTCGAAATGATGGGGCCGCGCCCGCTGGAACTCACAGCCATTCCTGTGGCGTGGACACCGGGCACAGACGGGCCAGTCGAAGGCGAAGTGATTGTCGCCCCGATCTCAAGTCCCGGGCAATTTGCAGCCTATAAAGGTAAGCTTGAAGGCAAGATCGTGCTGATCTCTCGCCCAGGTACAGGTGATGAACCATCGCGCGTGCCGTTCCGCCGCCTTGACGATGAGGACATTTCTTCGCGCGATCTGATCGCCATTCCTCAACACAATCCCGATAGCCCCGGCGGCTTTGCTGGTTTCGTGAATTCCATTAAAGTCTTCCCGAAGAAGCTCGATGAATTCCTCGCCAGCGAAGGCGCAGTTGCATGGGCCAAAATTTCTTACCGCGATGCGAAATTGCTGCACGGGACGGGATACAATCACGAAGTTGGCAACACGCAAACGCTGCCCGGATTGGAAATCGCTGCTGAAGATTATCGCCGCCTCGCGCGCCTCTCCATCGACGGGGAAGCGCCGCGCATGCGCATCGATACACGGGTGCGCTTTATCGACGACGACACCCAGTCGTACAATATTATCGGCGAAATTCGCGGCACCGATCCAAAGGCCGGATACGTCATGGCCGGCGCGCATATTGATAGCTGGCACGGGGCAGACGGCGCTGTTGATAACGCGGCGGGCGTGGTAACCGCTCTCGAAGCGGCGCGCATTATCAAGACGCTGGGTAAACGGCCCAAACGCACAATCCGTATCGCCCTATGGGGTGCGGAAGAGCAAGGGCTTTACGGTTCGGCTGCTTATGTCCGCAAACATATCGTCTCGCGCGCAGGTGAGGAGGGCATGACGAACGCCGAGCTTCTCGCCAATTGGACCAATCTTTTTCCGATCACGCCAAAGCCCGGCTTTTACGACATGAAAGCCTATTTCAACATGGATAACGGATCAGGCAAATTCCGCGGCATCCATGCCGAGGAGAATATCGGTGCGATCCCGATGTTAGAAAAGTGGATGAAGCCGTTTAACGGTCTCGGTGCGAAGCATGTTGTCGCCGGTGCGACCGGCGGTACGGACCACATCATGTTTCAGGCAGTTGGCCTACCGGGCTTCCAGTTCATTCAAGACCCGCTCGATTACGGCGCGCGTTTGCACCACACCAACGCCGATACGTTTGACCATTTGCGTCCCGACGATTTGCGTCAGGCATCGGTCGTGATGGCCGGAATGCTGCTGGCCGCGGCGAATGATGAAAAGACATTGCCGCGTGAGCCGCTGCCACAGAAACCCACTGACACAAATCCATTTGGGGGGTGATGCGGACAAGAGGTGGGGGCATCCATAATGGCGCCCACCGGATCCGGTTAGGTTCTGAAATTCGGAATTCCTGCGTCTTTATCGAGCTCGGGAATGATCTGATACCGTGCCAAAATCAGGCTGAAGATGCCGAACATCAAAAGGCCGATGGCCGTCAGTGTGAATAGCCATCCCGACCCGGTAAGCGAGGCGACAGCCGCTCCGAGAGTTTTGATATTGTCTGCGCCGCTGGAGAGAAACCCCGTCTGGACCAGTGACCAGCCGATTACGGTGTAAACTACAGCTCTTGCCGCATAGCCGAGACCGCCGAGCATTCTCGTTGAGCTAGGTGCGTTACCCGAAATACGGTTCATGAAATCGCCGCTGATTGCCTTTTTCGCTTGCGCCAATGCCGCGATGAAGAAGGCTAGACCAAGTACGCCGATGACGGCGGCTCCGAACTGAATGGACAAGACGCCCGATGCGGCCTGCGATGCGCCGCCGCCATCAGAAGCCGATCCTGAAGAAGCAAATTGATATGCGGTCCAAGCAAGGGCAACGTGCGCGATCGCGCTGCCCGCATGGCCTATGCGCTTGCCCCAGCCTTTGGCATCCGTGCCGTTGTTCTCAATGTCGAAGACTGGCGAAGCGAAGCGGAAAAGAGCGTAAGCAAACAGGCCGATGACAAGTATCCATAGCAACAACGTTCCACCTGGCAGGCCGTTGATGGTGTTGAATATACCGTCGGTTCCCTTGCCGATTTTACCGGCGCTGGTCAGTGCTATTATGCCGAGCACCGAGTAGAGAACGGCGCGGCTGAAATAGCCTAGGCGCACAAGCCAATTGAATTTCTCAGTTTTGTCGACCACGCGAACTTTCCCTGTTGAGTGTTTGAAAACTCAACGGAATTCGGCGCGATAGGGTTCCAATAAATATCAGACGTTGAATTTGAACAGCATTACATCGCCGTCTTGAACAACGTATTCCTTGCCTTCTTGCCGCAATTTACCAGCATCGCGCGCGGCGCTTTCACCGCCCAAGCCAATGTAGTCGTCATAGGCAATGGTCTCTGCGCGGATGAAACCGCGTTCGAAATCTGTGTGGATCTCGCCAGCCGCCTGCGGAGCTTTCGCACCATCGGGAAACGTCCATGCGCGGGATTCTTTCGGCCCAGCGGTAAAGAATGTCTTGAGGCCGAGCAGCGTGTATCCAGCGCGAATTACGCGGGCGAGGCCGCTTTCTTCTAGCCCAAGCTCAGTCAGGTATTCGGCGCGGTCTTCCATCGGCATCTCGACCAGTTCGGCTTCGATGGCGGCAGAGACGACGACGGCTTGCGCGCCTTCGTCTTCGGCTTTTGCGAAGACTTTGGCGGACAATTCATTGCCGTCAGACGCGTCTTCTTCGGCGACGTTGCATACATAAAGCACGGGCTTTGCCGTCAGCAGCTGGGCTTGTTCAAACAGACGCTCTTCTTCGTCGTCTTTCGGTTCGGTTAGCCGGGCAGGCTTCCCGTCTTTGAGCAATTCCAGCGCTTGGCCCAGCACACTCGCGAGCGCTTTGGCCTCTTTGTCACCGGACTTGCCGCGCTTTTCCGCATTCGGAACGCGCTTTTCCAAGCTTTCGAGGTCGGCGAGCATCAGCTCGGTTTCAACAACCTCGGCATCGGCCAGCGGGTCAACATGGTTGGAGACGTGCTGGATATCGTCATCTTCGAAACAGCGCAGGACGTGCACAATCGCGTCAACTTCGCGGATATTGCCGAGGAACTGGTTGCCCAGACCTTCACCAGCGCTCGCGCCTTTAACAAGGCCCGCAATGTCGACAAAGCCGAGCTGCGTTGCGATCACTTTCGCGCTGCTGGCGATGGCGGCAATTTTGTCGAGCCGCTCATCCGGCACGGCGACTTGGCCGACATTCGGCTCAATCGTGCAAAACGGATAGTTCGCAGCCTGCGCGGCCTGCGTCTCTGTAAGAGCATTAAAGAGGGTCGATTTGCCGACATTCGGCAGACCCACGATTCCACAGCGGAAACCCATGACTGTTCTCTTCTAAACTTGAAAATTGCGCCGCGCTTAGACCGTACGGGAGTGAATAGCTAGTCCGTCACACGTTATGAACGTCCTTGATCCACGGGCCGTATCCCGACGCGCCCAGCCAATCGACTTGCACTTTCGCGGTGAGTTCATTGATTGCAAGCTGCGGTTTTAGCCCTGGATGGACAGCACGGCGCAGCGGACGGGTGCCAGCGGGCATTGCGATGACTTCAGCCATTGCGCGCGGGACGTCCATCGGATCGGTTGATCCGCCGCCCGTGCGGTTGCCAAGCTGGGCGATGAGAGCGGCGTAGCCGTCAGTGTGCTTTTCCTCAGCACGGCCAAGCAGTGCCAGACTGTTCTCGTTCGCGTTTTTCCAGATCATCGTAGGATAACCGCCGGGCTCAATCACGGTCACTTCGATACCGTGCGGCACCAGTTCATAGGCGAGGCTCTCGCTCATAGCCTCTAGCGCAAACTTAGTCGGCGAATATTGCCCGTAAGCAGGCACAATGACACGGCCAAGCTGTGATGAGACATTGATAATCAAGCCGCTTTTCGCAGCGCGCATCGCGGGCAAAACTGCGCGTGACATCCGGTGCGGGCCGAACACGTTGGTGTCGAATGTCAGCTGCGTCGCCGCCATGTCCTGAATTTCAATCGGGCCGCCGAATGAAATACCTGCATTGTTGATAAGCACGTCGATCGCGCCGCCATTGATCTCCATCGCTTTCGCAACGCCCGCCGCGACTTGCTCATCCGACGTCACGTCGATTTCGATGACGTGCAGGTCAAGCTGATCGTCGATTGCGATCTGTGTGAGTTCTTCCGCTTCGGCGCGCGGCAGGTTGCGCATTGTTGCAAAGACGCGGGCACCCTGACGGGCATAGGCCTCTGCGGCGAGGCGGCCAAAACCGGTTGAGCAACCCGTGATCAAAACGCTCTTGCCCGAGAGATCAGGTTCGGTTTTGATCACATCCTCGGCTGCGACTGTGGCAGTGGCGGCAAGGGCGCCTGTCGCGGCAGCTCCGGCAAGTAGGGTGCGGCGGTTGATCTGGGTCATGTGGTTGCCTCCAATGAATTGAGCCAAGCCTCTAGGGCTTTTGGGTGTTTGAAACGCAGTATCGGCGTTTGTGTCTGTGCCAGCAAGGCCTCTGTCTTGGGTCGTACGTCGCGGTTCCAATTGATAATGTATAGGAAGAATTCCAGGTCGAACCTTTCCGGGCATCCCTCGGTCATATCGGGCCGGCTTTTTCCGTGAAACTTCCAAACGCGCTTTACTGCGCGCCAGAAGCACAGGGGTATGGGGTAATCGAGATAGACAACGGTGTCGGCACGTTCCAACCGGACATCCATCGATCCTTTGTAATTGCCATCAATGATCCAGCGATCCTGCGCCATAATCGGATCCAATCTCGCATGGAGTTCATCGCGGTCGCCCTCAACCCAACCGGCGCTCCAATGAAGCTTGTCGAGATGGATGAGCGGCAGATTCATTTTCTCGGCCAGCGTTCCAGACGCCGTGCTTTTTCCCGCGCCGCAGGGGCCGATGACCATAATGCGCTGCATGACTATTCAGTCTGCATTCTGAGGGCCATCTCGCTCATAAAGCGCGGGTCGTTGCCGTCCGCAAGCCATGACGCCTCGGCTCCCAGTCCGCCAAGCATTTGGACGAGGTCATCCTGTTCCGATTTGGCGTAATTGCCGAGGACATAGCCGTGAACCCGGTCTTTGTGCCCCGGATGTCCGATGCCGATACGAACACGGCGAAAGTCCGGGCCAACGTGCTGGTCGATAGAGCGAAGGCCGTTGTGGCCCGCATGTCCGCCGCCTTGCTTTACCTTCACTTTGAAAGGCGCAAGGTCGAGCTCATCATGAAAGACGGTCAGCGCGTCTGTTTCAAGTTTGTAGAAACGCAGCGCCTCGCCGACACTGCGGCCACTTTCATTCATGAATGTTGCGGGCTTTAACAGCAGGATTTTCTCATTGCCGATCCGGCCTTCCTGCACCCAGCCAGAGAATTTCTTCTGGATCGGGCCAAAGCTGTGCATGTCGGCAATGACGTCCATCGTCATAAAACCGATATTGTGCCGGTGAAGCGCGTAACGCGGTCCGGGATTTCCAAGGCCTGCCCAAATTTGCATTTTTGTTCTTTAGCAAGCGCATCCGCGCTCGCAACCTCCTCGCTCATGCGGTCTATCGGCTGCGTCGCTGCGTGCGGCCGCCCGCCCGCAGCACCGATGGTGCGAGGACGTCGCGCGCCGGATGGCGGGCGCAAACAAAAATGCCGAGCCCCGCGAAGGGCCCGGCATCTTGGTGATTTGTGCTTTAAAGCAGGTGGGCAGCTTATTCGCTGTCGCCGCCTTCTTCTTCAGCTTTCTGAGAAGTGGCTTCCACTGCATCTGCAGCGATCTCTTCGCCTTCAGTCTCTTCTTCTTCGCTCTTCTTGAGCGCCGATGGAGCGACGAGGGTGGCGATGGTGAAGTCACGATCGGTGATCGCGCTTTCGCTGCCCGCTGGCAGTTTCACTTCGCTGATGTGGATCGAATCGCCGACATCCTTACCTTCGACCGAAATTTCGATCTGATCAGGGATGGCGTCCGACTTACAAACAAGGTCGAGCTCGTGACGGACCACGTTAAGTACGCCGCCTTTTTCGAGACCAGGCGAATCTTTTTCGCCCACAAAGACAACCGGGACCTGAACTTCAATCTTGGAATCTTTCGACAAGCGAAGGAAATCAACGTGAAGCGGGCGATCGGTGACCGGGTGCAGAGCGACGTCTTTAGGGATCGTACGAACCTTGTCACCGCCGATTTCGACCTGGACGATCGAGTTCATGAAGTGACCGAGGTTCAGTTGCCTGACCAGCTCTTTCGCTTCAACGTGGATGGTGATTGGTTCTTCGTTACCGCCATAAATTACAGCGGGTACCCGACCTTCGCGGCGAATTGCACGGGAGGCTCCCTTGCCTGCCCGTTCGCGCGCTTCAGCCGGCAGAGTAAGAGCGTCGCTCATGATACGTGCCTTTCGAATGCGTTTATGAAAATTCGTTTGCCGATGTCCGCCTCCAGGGATGACCGAGACACCGAAGAGCGGCCCGTTACAGGGGGAGGGGCGCTAAGGCAAGGGAATTTGCTCAATGCGGCGCACGGTGTAACCACGCTTTTCCAGCATAACGTTGAGGCTGTCATCACCCACAAGATGCCCTGCGCCGACCGCGATCAATGGTCTGGGCGCGGCTTTAAGTGTTCGCTCGAGCCGGTCTGACCAATCTGAATTGCGCGAAACGATCAAGGCTGCGTGGATTTCGGGGTCTTCCATAATGCCAGTGCGCGTGGCCTCTTCCAGAAACGTTTCCTCACCAGTCAGCCACGCATTTCGCAATTGCGCAGGATTGCTGTCCGGGTCTGACGCCTCGATCACGACCCCTTCCAGTAAGACGCGCTGATCATCCTCAGCAAGGCCATCGAATATCCGCAATTGCCCCAAGGCTCCTTCAAGCTCGGTGACGCCGCGATCGGAAAAATCGTTGATGATGGCGCGGTCTACGCCATTGGCCGGATCCCCGGTCGATTGCGTACGGGCAAGCATCAGAGCCGCGGCCCACGTCTCCGTCGAGGAGAAGTCATATTCTGCGTAATCCGACTTAGCGACCAGCTCATACAACGGAGCTTTCAAGTCGGAATTGACCCTCTCGGATAAAGCGGGCTGCCGGGGCGTTGTCGCAAGCTGGGCAAATGTCGCGGCAATCGCAGTGCTATCATCAAGGTTCGCGACTTCGACAATTGCAAAGTCCGCGCGCTCGATGACGCTCTCGATTGCGTCGGTCCGCCACCTCAGCCCATCGGGAAGAGCGTGGATTGTGCCCAACATCCACCCTTCGATTTCGCCCGACGCATTGGTGATTTCATACAGCGGCGGGTTGGGGTCAGGCTGCGGTTCTCCGCCAAAAGGAGCCTCGGAGCAACCAGCCAAAGCCAGCGCTCCGAGGAAGCATCCATAAATTTTAGCGCGTTGAACGATCACTGCACCCGTGTGGTTTCGATATCGCGCACTGAAAGATAATCTTGCACACTGCGCTCGCCAGCAAGGTGCCCTGCGCCAACGGCGATAAAGATCGTGCCCGGCGTATCCAGACGTGTGTCGATCCAGTCCGCCCATTTTTCGTTGCGCTGATACAGCAAACGTTCGCCCAGATTGGGGTGCGGGGCGAAGCCTTCATTCATCATCTTGCCCAGCTCTTCAGGTTGGCCATTGGCCCACACTTTGACGAGATCATTGAGCATCGTGATCCCTTCGAGCGGGTTTTCGGCCCCTTCGAGCAGGAATAGGATTTGCTGATCAATTGGCAGTTCGTCGAAAAGCGAGATTTGGAATTCGATTGTTTCGAGCCCGATCCGCTTCGTGTCTTCGCCGACGGCTGCTTCAAGAACAGTTTCAACACCTTTGCTCTCTTCAAAGCCCGAAGCCTGAGCAATGATTTGAGTCATCGCAATTGAAGCGAGCCACGGTTCCATGCCATCAAAAGTTTCCGCAGGAATACCGATCCTTGCAAGGCCAGCTTCAAATGTCGCTTTCTGCTCTTCGGTCATCAAACCGCGCAAGGTGCTGCCATCTGTGAGCATTCCTTTTGATCCAACAAGCTGACCCATTGCTTCGATCTTTTCAGGCGTAAGATCAATTTCGGTGACAAGCGCTTGGGAACTGGCGAGAGCATCGCTGACCATCTTGGTCTTCCAATTCACGTCATCGGGCAGCAGGTGCACGGTGCCAAAAAGGTAGATCGTCGTGTCTTCATCGGCGACTTTCCACATGGCTGGCACACCGGGTGCATCATCCATCTCTTTTTCAGAGGCGAGGACTTTTTCATCGTCGACAGGCTGAGTGGATTGCTGCGCAATCGCAGGCGCACCCGCAAACAAAGCAGCAGCGGCGGCGGAAGCAGTGAGGATTGAACGGAATTTCATAGGGATGTTCCTTTTTCGGAGGGGATAAATAGATGAAAGTGGATTGAAGGTGAATATGCGCGTTGCTCCGCGCCCTAAGCATATTTGCGATAGAGCCAGAACGCCGACCACACGGCGATGACGATTGAGCATACAATCATCGGGTCCTGCGCAGGAACCCAACCTGCGCGGGATGCCAGCCACCATGATGGGGCCAGGAAGAAATAGACATGCGCTGCGACGGCCGAACTTTGCAGATAGATTGCGGCTTCGTGTTCATCGACCGATTTCCACCACACCCATGAAACCAGCGGTACGATTATCAGCCAACCGAACAGAATAGAGGCTGCCAAGGTGGGGTTTATCGGACCGTTCGAAAACAAAGCGATGTCTCCCGGTTCCCCGCTAAGCGCGAAAGCCATACCCATCACAAAGCCAATGCCTGTCACGAAGATCATCAAGTTGCGCGACTTTTTGGCGCTTGGCGCAATTGGTTCGGGAGCGGCGATCGGCCATAATTTCCAAGCGCCGAACGCGATAAAGACTATTGCCAAAATTGTGCTGATCAGGATGCCAAAGTCGATACCCGACATCGCTCCGTTGTCGAGCATGGCCTTTGTCAGGCCAAAAAGAACACCGAGTAAGAACAAGATCATGATACCGGCTATGATCGCGATGATCGCTTTGCGAACTCCGTAAGTCGGTCCGTTTTCTAAATCAGCTTTCGTCATCGAAAATCTCTTCAATTGTAAGGTGAAATAGGCGTGACAATTTGAACGCAAGGGGAAGGGATGGATCGTGTTTGCCGGTTTCAATGGCATTCACGGCCTGACGTGACACATCGAGATGAACAGCCAATTCGGCTTGGCTCCAATTGCGTTCTGCTCGCAGGACTTTGAGTCGATTTTTCATAGTGGTTCCACTATTGCGTATATGTACCGTCTCACATCAAGCTGTGTCAGGTTACCCTTACTTTATGTCATGCCTTGCTGACCATGTCAAGAAGACCTGACATTGCGTCATGCTAACCTGACCAAAACCGCAGAATTGCGCGGGTTTGAAGTGGGCAAAACTGTACATGCTGCGCTGCGGCATTGACGCTGTCGGGGGCATCCGCCATTGCCCGAATCATGGAATCCGAGGTCAAAACCGCCAGCTCCGAATCGCCTGTCCTGCAGCGCGATCCGACGCGTTCATTTCAGGACATGATCCTGACGCTGCACGATTTCTGGAGCGCGAATGGATGCGTCATCCTGCAACCCTATGACATGCGCATGGGGGCGGGCACATTTCACACCGCGACGACACTGCGGGCGCTCGGCCCAGAGCCGTGGAACGCCGCGTTCGTTCAGCCATGCCGCCGCCCGACAGATGGGCGCTATGGCGAGAACCCGAACCGCCTGCAGCATTACTATCAATATCAAGTCATCCTGAAGCCATCGCCGTCCGATATTCAGGAGCTGTACCTCGACAGCCTGAAAGCGATCGGTGTCGATCCGCTCAAGCACGATATCCGCTTTGTCGAGGATGACTGGGAATCGCCAACACTGGGCGCATGGGGCCTAGGCTGGGAAGTGTGGTGTGACGGTATGGAAGTCACTCAATTCACCTATTTCCAACAGATGGGCGGGTTTGACTGCAAACCTGTCGCGGGCGAATTGACCTACGGGCTTGAGCGTCTCGCCATGTATATCCAAGGCGTCGACAGCGTTTATGACCTCGCTTTCAACCAGCACGGCGTAAGCTACGGCGACGTGTTTCTCGAAAACGAGAAGCAGATGTCGAAAGCCAACTTTGAAGTGTTCGACACCGATCTGCTGTTCAAGAAGTTTGAGATGGCGGAGGCGGAATGCCGCAACCAGATCGCGAACGATGTGCCGATCGCCGCTTATGAAGAAGCGATCGAGGCGAGCCATATCTTCAACCTGTTGCAAGCGCGCGGCGTGATCAGCGTTCAAGAACGCGCGAGCTACATGGGCCGAGTGCGCGATCTGGCGCGCGGCTCGTGTGAGAAATATGCCGAGCTGAAAGCGCCCGAATGGGCCGAGAAGTATCCGGAATGGAGCCTGCTCTGATGGCCGATTTCCTGCTTGAACTCCGATCCGAAGAAATCCCTGCACGCATGCAGAAAGGCGCGCGCGGCGAACTGGAGAAACTGTTCCGCCGCGAAATGGACGCTGCCGGTATTGGGGCCGGTGTCGCCTCTGGTGACCTGACGGTATGGTCCACCCCGCGCCGCCTTGCCTTGATTGCGCGCGGTTTGCCGACCGAGACAGAAGCTGTGCGCGAGGAAGCCAAAGGGCCGCCCGTTGGCGCGCCGGATCAAGCCGTTGACGGGTTCTGCCGCAAGAATGGCGTGGACCGCGATGCACTGGAAGTGCGTGAAGTTAAGGGCCGTGAGACGTATTTCACTGTCATCGAAAAGCCGGGTCAGGCTGTCACCGATCTGCTCGCCGCGGCGATCCCAGCGATCATCCGCGATTTCTCTTGGCCGAAAAGCATGCGTTGGGGCGATGCCTCGATCAGCAGCGAAAGCCTGAAATGGGTGCGGCCTTTGTCGGGCATCATCGCATTGCTCGACGGCGAAGTGGTGCCTGTCGTCGCGTACGGCATTGTCAGCGGCAATGTGACGCGAGGCCACCGTTTCCACTCTTCTGGCGAAATCGCGATTTCGGGCGCGGAAACCTATGCCGGAAACCTGCGCGAAGCCTCTGTGATCGTCGATCACGAAGAGCGCGCCGCGATCATTCGCGAAGGCGCGCGCAAAGCCGCCGAGGCTGCCGGCCTAAAACTGGTTGAAGATGAAGGCTTGGTGGTCGAGAATGCCGGCCTGACCGAGTGGCCAGAGCCGTTGCTTGGCCGGTTCGAAGATGATTTCCTAGACGTGCCGCCGGAGACGATCCAGCTGACGGCGCGGGTGAACCAGAAATATTTCGTGTGCGAGTATGCAGACGGCAATCTGGCCAACGCCTTTATCTGCACCGCCAATATCGACGCCGCCGATCCGGCTGTGGTGGTGGATGGCAACCGCAAGGTTCTGGCCGCACGTTTGAGCGATGCGCGGTTCTTCTGGGAATTGGACCAGAAGAAAACGCTGGCTGAACACGCCAAGGGTCTGGAGCGGATTACGTTTCACGAGAAGCTGGGCACCGTCGCCGACAAGGTAGAGCGTGTGGCGAAGCTGGCGCGATGGCTGTGCGAAGAGGGCATCGTCAAAGGTGATCCTGATCTGGCCGAACAGGCGGCGCGGCTTTGCAAAGCCGATCTGGTCACCGAAATGGTTGGTGAATTTCCCGAACTACAGGGCCTAATGGGTGGATATTACGCCGCCAAGGAAGGCTTGCCAGTCGAAGTGTCAGACGCAATCCGCGATCACTACAAGCCGGTGGGGCAGGGCGATGATGTGCCGACTGCTCCGGTAACGGTTGCGGTGAGTTTGGCGGATAAATTAGATAGCCTACTTTCCCTATACGCCGTCGTTGGACCACCGACAGGATCTAAGGACCCATTTGCACAAAGAAGAAGCGCTTTGGGCATTTTGGCAACGGAACAGCAGAATAATCTTCGCTTAAGTATCAATGCAGTCTTCGATCTCTTGTTCACATCTGCAATTGATCTTCAGCTAGAAAAAGCGGCTCGTTCCGAGCAAGATTCTCCCGCGAACGAGGGAAAATCCACATTCCACGATTTCCGTGAGAAGCGTCGAGCTGATGGAAGCTCACCGTTGGAAATATTGGTGGATTTTGTCGCACCCGAAGGCGGGCTGGATCGGGAAAGTGAGCGGTTGGTCGCTAAACTCAGAATGTCAAAGCGGGCTCATGAAGCAATCCAAATTGGTTTCAATTATGGAGTGAGTGCCGATAAACAGGCTGACATTATCGATTTCTTCGCAGACCGCCTCAAAGTCCAACAACGCGAAGCGGGCGTTCGTCACGACCTGATTGACGCGGTGTTTGCGCTTGGCGGTGAAGACGATCTCGTCCGCCTCCTCGCCCGCGTCCATGCGCTTCAGGCCTTTGTCGAAACCGAAGACGGCACAAACCTCCTCGCCGGATACAAACGCGCGGCCAACATCCTGAAGAAAGAAGAGTGGGAATCGAAAGATGTTTCCTACTCGCCCGAGCCCGCCGAAAAGGCTCTGATCGATGCGCTCGACGCAGCCGAGCCGAAAGCGGCCACGGCGATTGAGGCGGAGGATTTCGCCGCCGCCATGTCCGCTCTCGCCAGCTTGCGCGCGCCTATCGACCGGTTCTTTGAAGATGTGATTGTCAATGCCGATGAGCCGCATGTCCGCGCGGCGCGGCTCGATTTGCTCGCGCGGTTCCGCGATGCGGTGCACCGTGTGGCAGATTTCAGCCGGATTGAAGGATGAAACGGGGCGCCGCTCGCCTGTCCGTCACCTTTGAGACAGTTGAAGAAAAACAATGATTTAATCTTGATTGTGAAAGTGACACGGTGTCACTTTTGTCAACTTCGTAGGAAATTAAATGTCGCAGCAAACGGTCTACACTTTCGGCGGAGCAGCCCCGCACGACGATCCCCGTCAGCGCGACAAGACCATCACCGGCGGCAAGGGCGCGAACCTTGCCGAGATGGCGAGCATCGGCCTGCCGGTGCCCCCGGGCTTCACGATCACGACCGAAGAAAGTGTTCGCTATCTGCGCGAAGGCGCGGATTTCTCCGATGCTCTGCGCGGCGAGGTCGCGAATGCGCTAACCCATATCGAAGCCGCTGCGGGCAAGAGTTTCGGCGATGCGTCTGATCCGCTGCTTGTATCGGTTCGATCCGGCGCACGGGTTTCGATGCCGGGTATGATGGACACCGTCCTCAACCTGGGCCTCAACGATGCGACGGTTGAAGGGCTTGCAAATACTTCCGGTGACGAGCGTTTTGCATGGGACAGTTACCGGCGGTTTATCCAGATGTATTCGGACGTGGTGCTCGGCCTAGATCACGGATTATTCGAAGAAGCTTTGGAGATCGTCAAAGAAGACAACGGCTTTTACGCCGATACGGAGCTTTCTGCCGACGACTGGCGCGCTCTGGTTGCGGAGTTCAAAGCTCTAGTCGAGCAAGAGCAGGGTAAGCCGTTCCCGCAGGATGTGACCGAGCAGCTATGGGGCGCAATCGCCGCCGTCTTCGACAGCTGGGATAGCGACCGGGCGAAGGTATACCGCCGCCTGAACGATATTCCCGCCGATTGGGGCACCGCCGTCAATGTGCAGGCGATGGTGTTCGGCAATATGGGCGACACATCGGCAACTGGCGTGGCCTTCACCCGCGATCCGGCGACCGGCAACCGCGACTATTATGGCGAATATCTGATCAACGCTCAGGGTGAGGAC
Organism: uncultured Erythrobacter sp.; assembly: GCF_947497915.1. Classification (GTDB taxonomy): domain Bacteria; phylum Pseudomonadota; class Alphaproteobacteria; order Sphingomonadales; family Sphingomonadaceae; genus Erythrobacter. Next base: position 1,112,617 of record NZ_CANMIJ010000001.1, read on the forward strand.
GTGGTTGCGGGCATTCGCACGCCGCAATATCTGACGAAGGATGCGCGCGAGACGGCAGGCGCAAAACCGCTTTCGATGGAAGAGGCGATGCCGGATGCTTACGGGGAGCTGGCGCGCGTGTTCGACCTACTCGAAGCGCATTACAAAGACATGCAGGACATCGAATTTACCGTGGAGCGCGGTAAGCTTTGGATGCTGCAAACCCGATCAGGCAAGCGGACGGCGAAAGCGGCGCTTAAAATGGCGGTCGAGATGGTTGGCGAGGGGCTAATTGACGAGCAAGAGGCTGTGCGCCGCGTCGATCCGATGGCGCTCGATCAACTGCTTCACCCGACGCTGGACCCCGATGCACCGCGCAATATCATGACGACGGGGCTTCCAGCCTCACCGGGCGCAGCAGCGGGTAAGATCGTGCTGGATGCCGACACGGCGGAGCAATGGTCGCAGCGCGGCGACAAAGTGATCCTCGTGCGCGTCGAAACTTCGCCAGAGGACATTCACGGCATGCACGCGGCGCAAGGCATCCTGACCGCTCGCGGCGGCATGACGTCACACGCCGCCGTTGTTGCGCGCGGTATGGGCCGGCCTTGCGTGTCAGGCGCAAGCGCCGTTTCGATTGACCGCGACAGCCGGACTTTACGGATCGGCGAAAAGGAATTGAAAGAAGGCGACGAAATCACTCTCGACGGTGCCAAAGGTGAGGTGATGCTCGGCATTGTGCCGACCGTTGAGCCAGAGTTGGTTGGCGATTTCGGCACTCTGATGGATTGGGCGGACAAGCTGCGCCGGATGCGGGTGCGCACCAATGCGGAAACGCCGGACGATTGCCGGATGGCGCGTCAATTTGGCGCAGAGGGTATCGGCCTTTGCCGGACGGAGCACATGTTCTTTGACGCAGGGCGGATCAGCGCAGTGCGCCAGATGATTCTAGCAGAAGACGAAGCGGGACGGCGCAAAGCTCTCGACGTATTGCTGCCCGAACAGCGCGCTGATTTTACCGCGATTTTTGAGGTGATGGCGGGGCTTCCTTGCACCATTCGCTTGCTCGATCCGCCGCTGCACGAATTCCTGCCGCATGGCGATGCAGAGTTTGCTGACCTTGCCGATGCAACCGGCCTTGGTGTCGATCACTTGAAGCGCCGCGCTGGTGAATTGCATGAATTCAACCCGATGCTGGGTCATCGCGGCTGCCGCCTCGGGATCACTTTCCCAGAGATTTACGAGATGCAGGCCCGCGCGATTTTTGAAGCCGTTTGCGCCGTGCAAAAAGAAAGCGGTGAAGCGCCGCTACCTGAAATCATGATCCCGCTGGTGGCGACACGGCGCGAGTTGGAATTGCTGCGTGCCCTAATCGAACGCGTCGCAGAAGAGGTTTTCGAAGAGCAAAGCGCGCGGGTTGAGTATCTGGTCGGCACAATGATCGAATTGCCTCGCGCGGCATTGATGGCGGGCGAGATTGCACACGAAGGCGCGTTCTTTAGCTTCGGCACAAACGACCTGACGCAGACAACGCTGGGCGTGTCACGAGACGATTCCGCGCGCTTCCTCGCACCGTATGTCGACAAAGGCATCTTCCCACGCGATCCATTCGTCAGTCTTGATATTGATGGCGTGGGTCAGCTGGTGGAGATGGCGGCAGATAGGGGCAGGGCGACGCGGCCCGATATCAAGCTGGGCATCTGCGGCGAACATGGCGGCGATCCGGCCAGCATCGCGTTCTGCGAAGAAGTTGGTCTCGATTACGTCAGCGCGTCGCCGTACCGGGTTCCGATCGCACGGCTTGCGGCGGCTCAGGCGGCCTTGGCCAAAAAATAGACGCGAAGGTTTAGCGCCAGCCCGTCAGGACGAGAATTTCAAAGGTCTCGGTGACTTTGCCATCCTCGTCGCGGAGGCTGTCGAAAAGTTCGCTAGCACGCCGCCATCCTTCACGGGTTATCGGCGGGGCGGGACTAGCCAGCGAGCTGGTCAAACCGTGATCGCGCAAGTCCGAAATCAGGGTTTCCAGCTCGCCAAACCGAACTTTGAGAGGGTAGGAATCGACGACTTGCCGCGAGAAACCCGCGCGTTCTAGCAAGGCCGTGCCTGCGCGAATATCGACCTGAGGGTGAATGCGGGCGGCGGGCCTGTCTCCATCCGCGGCAAGCGCCAATTGACGAAGTGTGGGCACACTGCCAGCCCCCGGAAACGCGGCCACAAACAAGCCTCCTTCAGCGAGGGAATTGCGAGCATGGATCAGAGCGCCGGGCAAATCATTCACCGTGCCAAGGCCGAGTAAATGGACGTAGAGATCGTAAGTCGCGGTGGCGATCGGCTGTTCTTCATCAAGGTCGCCAAGTGCAGCCGTTTCCAGCTTTCCTACTCCGGAACTGAGACGTAGCGACAATTCATCTGCCCCGCCGCCCGCAACCATGGCGTTGGCCGGATCGAACTGCATAAAGTCTAGCCGTTCGGCAATGTCATCCGCGAGCGCTTTGGTAAGGTAATTTGCAGCATCAATGGAGGATTGGCGCGAACGAGCTCGCTTCCATTTTGCAGCGGCTCGCTGACGGTCAAAAATGCGGGGCGGGGCGCGTTCCATGCTTTGCCCCTGCCGCGCTTGCCAGCGCAGTGCAAGCCATGCGAGGTCATCCATAATGAAGATTGGGGCACAAATTGCAGAAGGGCTGAGACCGGTTGTCGACTTGGTGTACCCGCCGCGCTGTCCACTTTGCGGCGATGCGGTCGCGGATCAGGGCGGGCTTTGTAGTGAATGTTGGCGCGAGTTGGAGGCACCGGGAGAGCCTGCATGCTCTAGTTGCAACCGCCCCCTTGGCTCCGCCGATGCAAAGGGGTTTAGCGAGTGTTTCACTTGCACAAATCATCCGCCGATCCACTCCGGCGTTTACGCTGCAAGCATCTATAATGACGCATCACGCCGTTTAATTTTGAATTACAAACACGGGCGCAAGATTGCTCTGGCCCCGCTTTTGGCGCGCCTGATTGCTCCGCGCCTCCCAGATCATGGCGAAGCCCAGCCACTGCTTGTTCCGGTGCCGCTGCATAGATGGCGGCTATGGAGGCGCGGCTTTAATCAGGCTGCATTGTTGGCGCAGGAACTCGCCAAGCTCGGTAAGGGTGAGGTTATAGTTGACGCGTTGGTACGGGGAAAACGGACGCCAAGTCTTGGCGGATTGGGACAGAAAGAGCGCGAGGCCGCATTGAGCGGTGCAATCACGGCACGCAGATCAAGGGCAGGTCAACTGTTGGGCCGTGACGTTATCCTAGTCGATGATGTGCTCACAAGCGGGGCGACCAGCAATGCTTGCGCCGAAGCTTTGTTAAAATCAGGAGCGCGCAATGTGCGTATCGCGTGTTTCGCCCGAGTGGTTGATGGCAGAAGAATATGAGCCGAAAAACACAACGCCCGAGGCCATTACGACCCCGGGCGCCACGTGACGAAATGGTTTGGAACCGCTCAAAAGAGCTCAAAAGCCGACCCCCTAACTTCGGCTTTAGGATCCTATCCCTATCGTTCGACTGAACCAATCCAACACCCCGCGGTTGGCTTTTGATCCAGCACCCCCTGAACCTTGGCACTTGCGCGCCGGTGTTCGGTGGAGAGCGTCTTACCGCTCGTGAAGGAGGTTCTTCCATTCATGAGTGATTCCGAAAAGATCAAACCGTTGCAGCATTCTATTTTGGGACAGATATGTGGTTATCCTGCAACAATTTGTCGCATATGGTGACCTGCTCACCGTGAAGGATTATGCAAAAGCGAATTTGCAGGAGTGAATGCGACGTGGCGAGTAATGAAATGACATCTCAAGATCGCGAATCTGGCAGCGTATTTTCACCCAAGTTTGATGATCGCGGTCTTTTGACGGCGGTCGTTACGGATGTTGTTAGCAACGAGGTCTTGGTCGTGGCCTTCATGAATGCAGAGGCGCTTCGAAAGACACGCGAGACGGGCAAGGTGCATTTTTGGTCTCGATCTCGCGAGGCTCTTTGGTTGAAAGGTGAGACTTCGGGCAATTTCCTGATCGCAAAAGAGGTTTTGGTGGATTGTGATCAGGATGCTTTGGTTATTCGTGCGCAGCCTGCGGGCCCAACATGCCACACTGGTGAGCGATCATGCTTTTATCGAAAGCTTGATGTTTTGGCTGATGATACTGAAGCCCTTAGTCCAGTCTCCCGTAAAGGTTAGGTCTTGACGTTCACGTAAAGGGAAGGTATGCCATCATTCATGGCTACAGCACCCGCACAAGAATCGTCCGAGAAAACAGCTGGCAACGAGCAGCGCCACAACGGCGCCCACCTCGATCGCCCTGACAAGCTAAGCCGCGAGCAGTTTTCCATTTCCGACCTCACATCTGAATTCGGCTGCACCGCTCGTGCGCTGCGGTTTTACGAAGATGAGGGTTTGATCAGTCCAGCACGTGTCGGCCTTACGCGGGTCTACACAAAGCGTGATCGCACACGGCTCGCATGGATAATGCGTGCGAAGAATGTCGGTTTCAGCCTCACTGAAATTCGTGAAATGATCGACCTTTATGATCTTGATGACGGCCGTGTTGAACAACGCCGGGTCACAGTCGAAAAGTGCAAAACGCACATCGCCAAGCTCAAGGCACAACGTGCGGACATCGATTCATCGATCAAGGAATTGACTGACTTTGTCGCCGAAATCCAGAAATTAGAGCTCGGCTAAACCCGCCGCTCGCCGCCTTTTAAACACTCCGCTCACCAAGGGGATCTAGTGATGCCAACCTATACCGCTCCAACCCGTGACACCCGTTTTGTCGTCAACGAATTGCTGGATCTATCCAGCTACGGCAATCTACCGGGCTTTGAAAACGCGACGCCTGACATGATCGATACGGTCGTGAATGAAGCAGGCAAATTCTGCTCCGAAGTCCTCGCCCCGATCAATCAGATTGGTGACGAGCAAGGTTGCACACGCCACGAAGACGGATCGGTGACAACGCCGGACGGTTTCAAAGAAGCCTACGACGCCTATGTCGAAAGCGGTTGGGGCACTCTGGCCAAACCGGAAGAATTTGGCGGCCAAGGCCTCCCGCATGTTTTGGGCTTTGTGGTTGAAGAATTCACTGCAACGGCGAACCAGGCATTTGGCATGTATCCTGGCCTAACCAATGGCGCATCCGCCGCGATTGAAGCAGCCGGTTCGCAAGAGCAGAAAGAAACATACCTGCCGAAAATGATCTCCGGCGAATGGTCGGGCACCATGAACCTGACAGAGCCACATTGCGGAACTGACCTTGGTATGATCCGCACGAAGGCTGAGCCACAAGGCGATGGTTCGTACAAAATCAGCGGCACAAAGATCTTCATTTCTGCCGGTGAGCACGACCTTACAAGCAACATCATCCACCTCGTTCTGGCAAAAACGCCGGGCGCGCCTGACAGCTCGAAAGGTATTTCACTGTTCATCGTGCCGAAGTTCATCCTCGACGAGAACGGCGAGCCAGGCGAACGCAATGGCGTGTCTTGCGGCTCCATTGAGAAGAAGATGGGTATCCATGGCAACGCAACCTGCGTTCTCAACTATGACGAAGCCACTGGTTACATGGTGGGTGAAGAGAACAAAGGCCTCGCGGCGATGTTCGTGATGATGAATGCTGCGCGTCTCGGTGTGGGTATGCAGGGTCTCGCTCAAGCAGAAGTTTCGTATCAGAACGGCGTAACTTATGCGCTGGATCGCCGTCAGGGCCGCGCCTTGACTGGTCCGGCTGACACCGACGCGAAAGCCGACCCGATCTTCGTCCACCCGGATGTTCGCCGGATGTTGATGGATGCCAAAGTGTTCAACGAAGGCATGCGTGCATTGTGCCTTTGGGGCGCGCTGCAGGTTGATCTTACGCACAAAGCGCAAACCGAGGAAGAACGTCAGCTGGCCGATGATCTGATCGGACTGATCACGCCGGTGATCAAAGGCTACGGCACCGACAAAGGGTATGACATCGCCAACAACATGCAGCAAATTTATGGCGGCCACGGCTATGTCAAAGAATGGGGCATGGAACAGTTTGTTCGCGATAGCCGCATTGCGATGATCTACGAGGGCACCAACGGCGTACAGGCGATGGATCTTTGCGGACGTAAGCTCGCGAGCAAAGGTGGCCGAGCCATCCAGGCTTTCTTCAAGCTGCTTGATGATGAAATCGCAGCCGCGAAATCTGATGAGGCGCTTAAAGATGTCGCTGAGAAGCTTGAAAAGGCGCTTGGCGAGCAGAAAGCAGCCACGATGTGGTTTATGCAAAACGCGATGGCTAACCCGAACCACCTCGGCGCGGGCGCACACCATTACATGCACATCATGGGCATTGTAACGCTCGGCTTCTTCTGGCTGAAATCGGCGAAGGTTGCTGCTGCAACGCTTTCCGCTGGCACAGAGGACCCCGCATTCTACGAAGCCAAGATGACTTCGGCCGCGTATTATGCAGAGCGCTTCCTTCCGGATGCAGGTGCATTGCGACGCAAACTGGAAGCGGGCAGCGAGAACATGATGAAGCTGACGGAAGACGCATTCGCGACCGCAGCGTAATCACTTCGCTTACAAAAAAGGCCCCGGCAGGTTCGTCCTGCCGGGGCCTTTTGTTTTTGGATTGAATCCTTACGAGCTTATTCGACTGGCAGGAAATCGGGCACAGAAAGGTACCGCTCACCTGTGTCGTAATTGAAGCCAAGGACGCGGGTGCCAGCCGCCAGATCAGGCAGTTTCTTGGCAATTGCAGCCAGCGTCGCGCCAGAAGAAATACCAATCAACATACCTTCTTCGCTCGCCGCGCGGCGGGCCATCTCCTTGGCGTCGGCAGGGTCGACTGTGATGGCTCCGTCGATTGCATCGGTGTGAAGGTTGTCCGGAATAAAGCCCGCGCCAATCCCCTGGATCGGGTGGGGGCCGGGTGATCCGCCATTGATGACCGGCGAACCCTCTGGCTCAACCGCATAGGCTTTGAAGCCGCTCCAGTGTTTCTTCAGCTCCTCAGCGCAGCCAGTCAGGTGGCCGCCCGTTCCCACCCCGGTGATCATCACATCAACAGGAGCATCGGCGAAGTCTGCAAGAATTTCCTGCGCTGTGGTGCGGGAATGGACGTTGACGTTTGCGGGGTTTTCAAACTGGCTTGGCATCCAAGCGCCATCGGTGCTGCCAACGATTTCAGTGGCGCGCTCGATTGCGCCCTTCATGCCTTTTTCCTTCGGCGTGAGATCAAAAGTCGCGCCATATGCCAGCATCAATCGGCGACGCTCAATCGACATGCTTTCCGGCATGACGAGCACAAGTTTGTACCCCTTTACCGCAGCAACCATAGCAAGGCCGATGCCCGTATTGCCGCTTGTCGGTTCAACGATAGTGCCGCCCGGTTTCAATTTACCCGTTGCCTCGGCGTCTTCGACCATGGCCAGAGCGATGCGATCTTTAATCGATCCGCCAGGGTTTGAACGTTCGGATTTCAGCCAAACTTCATGATCAGGGAACAGACGCGACAATCGAATATGCGGCGTGTTTCCAATCGTTTCGAGAATACTGTTGGCTTTCATATCAGGCCTCCTGAGGGTTCTTTTGATTGTCGTCTGGTTGCTGTTCTAGCAAATTGTCTGGCGGATCGAAGGTCTTTGTCGTCCGCAGCACTGGGAATACGCGGCTCCATAGGCCAACGGTTACAATCGCGCCCACTCCGCCGACCACTACGGCGGCAACCGGGCCAATCAGAAATGCGAGCGTACCGGAGAAGAAATCACCGCCTTCGTTCGATGCACTGATTGTGAGTAAGCTTACGGAAGACACGCGTCCGCGCTTGTCGTCCGGGGTGTGGAGCTGGATCAAGGATTGCCGGATATAGACGCTGAACATGTCCGCCGCGCCGACAATAACCAGCATGGCAAGGCTGAGCGGCATGGATTTCGACATGCCGAAGACGATTGTGGCCACACCGAACAATGCGACGGCCCACAACATTTTCGGGCCGACATTGCTCTTGATCGGGCGGAAAGAGAAATACAGCGCGGTAAGAGCGGCACCGATTGCAGGTGCCATGGCGAGTTGGCTGAGCCCTGTCTCACCCACTTGAAGAATATCGCGGGCATAGACCGGGAACAATGCGGTAGCCCCGGCGAGGAACACAGCAAACAGATCAAGCGTGATTGCGCCCAATACCATCTTGTTTTGCACCACATAACGCGCACCATCGATAATCGCGCCTATGGGGCGTTGGTCTTTTTTCACCGCAGGCTGCGGAACTTTCCCGATGAGCGTGAGCGCCACCATCGAGATTGCGAACAGGCACGCTGCCACCGCGTAAGGCGCGGCGGGGTTGACGGAATATAGGTAGCCGCCAAGCGCTGGGCCACCGATCATGCCGACTTGCCATGCGATAGAAGACAAAGCGATCGCGGTGGGCAGGATAGCTTTCGGGACGAGGTTCGGGGCGAGGGCGGATAGGGCCGGTCCGGCAAATCCGCGCGCAATTCCCAGCACAATGGCGACACCGAACAAGACAGGAATGGTGATCATTCCGTTCCAAGTTGTCCACGCCAGAACCGCAGCACAGATCAGCTGGAGCAGCACCGTCAGGCGGCCCAAAGCACGCCGATCAAACCGGTCAGCGGCAAGGCCGGAGAACGGCGTTAGAATGAAAAGCGGCACGAATTGAAGCAGGCCGATCAAAGCCAGTTGGCCAGAAGCCTCGGCAATGCCCATGCCGCCATCGCGAGCGATGTTATACGTCTGCCAACCGATGATGAGTAGCATGGCGTATTGCGCCAGCGTCATCGAAAAACGGCTTACCCAGTAAGCGCGAAAGTTGTGAACCCTGAACGGGTGCAGTTCGGAATGTGGTTTGGTTTCGCTCACAGCATCGCCATGGCAGGCGCACAAAGCCCTGCCAAGACAGCTAAGCTGTAATGTTGATTAGACTAGCTTCGTCTTAACGGTTGCGGCGCAGGCGCGGGTTCGGCTGAAGCGTGTCGATAATTTCGACAAAGTCATCGAGACGGATGATCCGTTCAAACTGGAAACCAGCGCGATTGTCGCGAGTCCAGATGACATAGGCTTCGATCCGGCCAACAATCGGCAGGCGGATCATAACGCGGTCACCGCGGCCAAGATTCTCCGAATCGTCGACCATAAAGCCGTGCGCAGAAAGATTGCTGACATGAAGATTCATGTCACCATGGCGGAAATGCTCGACGATCACCGGAAAATCCACCGGGTGACGCGCCGCGCGGCGCAGATCTGTAACGCTTAAATTTGCTCCGGCAGCCACAGGCGTACACCTCCAAAATCATTCCATGACCCCTTAATGAGGGACAAAGGCTGATAATTGGTAAAGCCGCGTAAGAGAAAGTTATGCGGACGGTAGTGACGCTTAGTAAGTTATAAGCGCGTGCTTCTTCTTACCTAGGCTGAGTTTGAGCGTTTCGCCGTCTTTTGGAGCGATGACAAAGCCCGCGTCGCTGATCGCTTTATCTTCGAGTTTGACAGCGCCTTCGGCCAGTTTGCGTTTTGCTTCTTTGTTCGAGGCAGTGAAGCCAAGCTCTGTCAAAGCAGCGCCTACGCGCATTCCCTCTGATCCGACTGCGAGCGTGGGTAGATCTTCGCCTGCGCCGCCACCAGCGAAGGTTTCTTGCGCGGTGGCTTCGGCAGCGATTGCAGCAGCTTCGCCGCGGACGAGTTTCGTCACTTCGTTGGCGAGGATGATCTTCGCATCATTGATTGCAGCACCTTCGAGAGACTCGAGATGTGTAATTTCATCCAGCGGCATATCGGTGAACAAGCGCAAGAAGCGCCCGACATCGCGGTCATCACAGTTTCGCCAATACTGCCAGAAATCGTAGGACGGCAGCTGGTCCTCGTTGAGCCAAACAGCACCTGCTGCCGTTTTACCCATCTTTGCGCCGTCAGCCGTGGTCAGCAGCGGTGTCGTAAGGCCATACAACTCGCGCTGTTCCATCCGGCGGCCCAATTCCATGCCGTTGACGATATTGCCCCATTGATCCGAACCGCCCATTTGCAACTGGCAATTATAACGGCGCGCAAGCTCGAGAAAGTCATACGCCTGCAGGATCATGTAATTGAATTCGAGGAATGTGAGCGGCTGTTCGCGGTCAAGGCGCAGACGCACAGAATCGAATGTCAGCATCCGGTTGATCGTGAAATGCGGACCAACATCGCGCAGCAATTCGACATAGCCTAGCTGCGACAGCCATTCATCATTGTTGACCATCACGGCATCGGTTGGGCCATCGCCAAACGTCAGCAGTTTTTCGAACACTTTCCTGATCGAGGCAATGTTGTCATCAATGGCATCGGATGTGAGCAATTTACGGCTCTCGTCTTTACCCGACGGGTCGCCAACTTTTGTTGTCCCGCCGCCCATCACGACAATCGGTTTGTGCCCCGCCTGTTGAAGGCGGCGCAGCATCATGATCTGGACGAGGCTACCGATATGCAGGCTCGGCGCGGTTGCGTCGAAACCGATATAGCCAGGGATGACGGTTTTCAGGGCCAGTTGATCCAGTGCGCCCGCATCGGTCACCTGATGGATGTATCCGCGCTCATCAAGAAGGCGCAGCAGGTCGGATTCGTAATTCTCACTCATAGAGCGTGCGCTTAACAGCGGGCGCGATGCGGGGGAAGGGCTTGCCCGTCTTTGTCCGCTCGGCAATAGGGGGTGAATGCAACCACTTATGCTTCATCAAACCTGCGATCTCGGCCCGATCAAGGCTGTCACCGCTTCCGTTACCGCGACAGACATCGGATGTGATGCTGAATTCCGGCTCGACGGGAATATCGGCGGGATCAAAGTTCCGCAGCACGCGGCCGCTGAGCGGATGGACAATCTGTGGAAGACGACCTGCTTCGAGATATTCTGGCAACCTATCGGCGGCACCTATTACCGCGAGTTCAATCTTTCACCGTCTAGCCGCTGGGCTTGCTATGATTTCGACGCGTTCCGCGAAGGGATGCGCGATGCGCCGGTTGATGCGATTGCCGTATCATGCTCTCACAGCGATGATGAGTTGATCCTGAAGGCAAGTATAGCCAGCGAACTGCCCGCGCCTGCACAAGTCGCACTCAACGCTATTGTCGAGCATCCAGATGGCGGATTGCAGTTCTGGGCACTGGCATTTGGACCGGGCAAAGCAGAGTTCCACAGCGAAGCCTGCCGCCAGATAATCGTAGAACGCTAAGACGCCGCGTTCTTACCAAACGGCCCGTTCAACTGGACGATTTTCCAATTCAGGAACATCGCGAAGGTTACCCATGCGAGATACGGCGCATTGAGCCATGCTGCGAACGTGGAATAGTCATGCAAAAACCAGCAAAGGGCCAAGACGGATAGCCAGAGAAAGACGTTCTCGAACAGAGCCAGATCGGGGCGCTTGAACTTGAAGAAGAGCGGTGACCACGCAAGGTGTGCCGCGAAATTCGCTGCGAACAGCCCGCCGATGAACCACTTATCCCCAAGAGTTGGTGCGCTCGTGACCCCGAGATAAAGGCTCCATCCAGACAGGCCGAGGATGAGAGTCCATGCGGGACCGAACAGCCAATCGGGTGGCTGCCAGCTGGGTTTGTTCAAATTTCGATACCACTCGCCGATTTCGGTCAACAATCCGCCGACCCCGCCAAGTATGATAGCCCATAGGGCAGCGATGATTGCGAGGGTCCAGTCCATATGCGCGGCTTAGGCCTGTTGTGTGGGAAACACCATTGCGTTTGTTTTGGCGCTGTTCCAATCCGGGAGCCATGAAATTTGGAATCGACCGACTTCTCGCCGACCCGCAATTGCTTGCCGAGCTCAAGGGCAAGCGTGTTGCTCTCGTCGCGCACCCAGCAAGCGTCACCGAAGGCCTGACGCATAGCCTCGATGCGCTGATCGCGGCGGGTGTGAACATATCCAGTGCCTTTGGCCCGCAGCACGGGCTGAAAGGGGACAAGCAGGATAATATGGTCGAAACGGCGGATGAAATGGATCCGCAATACGGCATTCCAGTCTTTTCGCTCTACGGCGAAGTTCGTCGTCCTACGGGTCAAATGATGTCGAGTGCAGATATCTTTCTATTTGATCTTCAAGACCTTGGCTGCCGTATCTACACCTTTGTCACAACGCTTCTCTACCTTTTGGAAGAGGCTCAAAAGCACGGCAAAGAAGTGTGGGTGCTGGATCGGCCAAATCCAGCCGGGCGGCCTGTCGAGGGGACTTTGCTCGTGCCCGGGAATGAAAGCTTTGTAGGCGCTGCGCCTATGCCGATGCGGCACGGCCTGACACTTGGTGAAATGGGCCATTGGTTCACCGCGCATTTTGATCTGGACGTGAAATACCGCGTTGTGCCGATGGAAGGTTGGGAGCCAAATGGTGACGGGTATGGTTGGCCCGCCTCGCGCGTTTGGATTAATCCGTCCCCGAATGCGGCGAGCGTCAACATGGCCCGCGCCTATGCTGGCTCTGTCATGATAGAGGGTGCCACGGTAAGCGAGGGACGCGGCACGACGCGCCCGCTCGAAGTGCTATTCGGTGCGCCAGACTTAGATGCAAAGGCCGTTTTAGCAGAGATGCAAACTATCGCGCCGCAATGGACGCAAGGCTGCATCCTGCGCGACTGTTGGTTTGAGCCGACATTTCATAAGCATGCAGGAAAGCTCTGTAATGCGCTGATGATCCATGCTGAAGGTCCGCATTACGATCATGATGCGTTCAAGCCTTGGCGGCTTCAGGCGCTGGCATTCAAAGCTATCCGGCGGCTTTATCCCGACTATCCGATCTGGCGCGGGAAAGACTTTAAATACGAGTACACGGATGATGTCCTCGCGATTGACGTGATCAATGGTGGGCCATCACTGCGCGAGTGGGTGGATAACCCGGATGCCGCCCCCAATGATCTGGATCAATTGGCCTCGCACGATGAAGCGGCTTGGGTTCAGACGGTGCGCGAGCATCTGCTCTACTAAGCCGGTATCAATGCCCTTGCTTACGGCTCAATTCGCGCGTCGCGTCTTCGAGGCCCTCCAGCGTCAGTGGATACATCCGGTCGCCAACAAGCTGTTTGAGCATCTTCGTCGATTGCGAATAGCTCCACTGCTTTTCAGGAACGGGGTTTAGCCACACGGTCGCCGGATAGGTGTTTGTGACGCGCTGCATCCACACCGCGCCGGCTTCTTCGTTCATGTGTTCAACGGAGCCGCCGGGATGGGTGATTTCGTAGGGACTCATCGCTGCATCACCAACGAATATGACTTTGTAATCGTGGCCATATTTGTGGAGCACGTCCCAAACTTTGGTGCGCTCTTGCCAACGGCGTTTGTTGTCCTTCCACACACCTTCGTAAAGGCAGTTGTGGAAGTAGAAGAATTCGAGATTCTTGAATTCCGAAGACGCCGCGCTGAACAATTCCTCGCACAGCTTGATGAAGGGGTCCATTGACCCGCCGACATCAAGGAACAGCAGAAGCTTGATCGCATTCTTACGCTCTGGCCGCATGTGAATATCGAGCCAGCCCTGCTTGGCTGTGCCGTCAATCGTCGCGTCTAAATCTAGCTGATCGGGTGTGCCTTCCCGCGCAAAGCGGCGCAGGCGCCGGAGCGCCATCTTGATGTTGCGGGTGCCAAGTTCTTTGGTGCTGTCGAGGTTCTTGAACTCGCGCTTTTCCCAGACTTTTACGGCGCGCTTATGCTTGCTTTCGCCGCCGATCCGAACGCCTTCGGGATTGTAACCGGAATTGCCGAATGGCGAGGTTCCGCCGGTGCCGATCCACTTGTTGCCGCCCTCGTGGCGCTTTTCCTGCTCTTCGAGACGCTCTTTCAGCGTCTTCATGATCTCGTCCCAATCGCCGAGCTTCTCTATCTCGGCCATTTCTTCTTCGGTGAGGAATTTTTCAGCGACGTTTTTGAGCCAGTCTTCGGGAATGTCGACCGGGTTTTGGCCGTAATCGGACATGATCCCCTTAAAAACTTTGTGGAACACCTGATCGAACCGATCCAGCATGCCTTCGTCTTTCACGAAGGTCGCGCGGCTCAGATAATAGAACGCCTCAGGCGTCTGCTCGATTACATCTTTTTCAAGCGCCTCAAGCAGCGTCAAATGCTCTTTAAAGCTCGCGCCAATACCGGCTTCGCGCAGCTCGTCCATAAAGTTGAAAAACATGATCACTGTGTAGCCACGTAGGCGCGCAGTTTCCAGTCTTTAACGCCGCGCGGGCAATGCAGATTAAACATTCGCTAACCATCTATGATTACTCACCTGCCACATACGGGAACGCCACTAAGGGGCTGGCAAGATATGAAGCCGATCACAATTGACACTGCGAGTGCATCAGCCCTCGATAAAATTCCAGAAAGCTGCGGCGCGGTAACCGTCGGCTGCACCGATGTTGCGGGTGTCGTTGAAAAGGTCATCCAGTCATCGGAGACTTTGCGCGAAGAGCACGAAGCTCTCCGCGGCACGGTCGCAGCACTTGAGGCGGATCAGGCCAAGGTTTCCGAAGCCAGCGACGAAGCCCGGTTGCTGTCCGAACGCGCGATTGAGCGATTGGGCGAAGGCACCGCTTTGATTCAATCATCCCTTGGCCAGATCAATGGATTGCTGGAATTGGTCGATACCCTAGGCCAGCATGTAACCAGCTTCTCCGCCGCGATGGAGCAAGTCCGTCGTAGCGCTCAAGATATTGATGATATTGCTGAGACCACAAACATCCTTGCTCTGAACGCCACAATTGAGGCGATGCGCGCAGGCGAAGCGGGGCGGACTTTTGCAGTGGTTGCCAGCGAAGTGAAAAGTCTCGCTAACGACACACGCAAAGCGACCGAAGAAATCTCGCAAACCGTTGAAGCTCTGGGCGGTGAAGCCAGCGAAGTCATCGGCCGGATTGAAGCAGGCTCACAGGCCAGCGCCGAGGCGAAAGCATCGGTATCCCGGATCGAAACGACCATTTCGAGCGTCGGCGAACTCGTCGAGGAAGTCGACAAGCAGAACGATGTAATCGCTCGCTCAACCGGCACAATCAGCGGCCACGTCGATGCCGTCCAAGATGTTTTGATCAGCTTTGATAAAGCGGCAAGAACGAACGAATCCCAACTTCAGGGCGCTCATAGAAAGATGGAAGAGCTGGAGCTGACAGCCAGCGAAATGTTCGACCGGATCGTTCATGCTGGCCTTTCACCGCAAGACAGCGCGATGGTGGACAAGGCGCAGCAAATGCTCGCAGGTATTATCGAAGCGGCAGATGCAGCAATTGCTGATGGCGAGATCGAAGTGGATGCGTTTTTCGATCAAGATTACGTCGAAGTCGAAGGCAGTAACCCTCAGCTTTATCGCACCAAACTGTCAGATTGGGCCGATAGCAAATGGCAGGAATTACTCGACAGCGCGACCGATAGTGATCCGATGATTATGGCCGCAGCATGCACCGACACCAACGGTTTCTTGCCAACTCATTTGAGCGACAAATCCCGCAAGCCGACAGGCGATCTAGCTCACGACACGGCCTATTGCCGCAATGGACGTATCTTGCTCGAAGGTTGCGACATCGCTGCCAAGAAGAGCAGCGCGCCTTACATGATGGCCGTCTACCGCCAAGAGGGCGATGGTCAGCAATACCGCGTTGTCCGCAACGTCTACATCCCGCTGTTCATCAAAGGCCGCCGCTGGGGCGATTTCGAAGTCGCCTACAGTTTTGATTGATTGAAAAGCGCGTTCAGCTGATCAGATCTGAGCCTGGGCCAGCTTCATGAACGGGCATCGCAGATGGGAAGGGTGCCCATGACGGCGCCCGGCTTCCCCATATGATGTAAGTGGGCGGGCAGATCTCCGGATCATCCAGAGTTCCGGCGCGCACCCGCATCGGTTGCTGCGGCCCGATAACGGTCTTGCTGTACATTTGCGCGCCGCAGCGTTTGCAAAAACCGCGTTCGACCGTGTTGCCGCTATCCGCAACAAGCCGCATTGTCGTCATGTCACCTGTGTAAGTGACTGTGTCGGCATCGAACAACACATTTACAGTCGCCATGCCGCTGGCAATGCGTTGGCAATCACGGCACCAGCAATAGCGCGCGCCTTGTGGTTCGGCATCGGCTGCAAATCGCACCGCGCCGCACAAACATCCACCCTGGTGAGCCATCGTCCGGCTTATGTCGGGTTACGACGCGCCATAAATGCAAGCCGTTCGAACATCATCACATCCTGCTCGTTTTTGAGCAGTGCACCGTGCAGCGGCGGGATGGCATTGTTCGGGTTGGAATCCTGCAAGGTTTCCAGCGGCATATCTTCATTCATCAAAAGCTTGAGCCAGTCGAGCAATTCGCTGGTCGAAGGCTTTTTCTTCAGACCCGGCACTTCGCGAAGTTCATAGAAGATATCCATAGCCTTCTTCACGAGAGCTTTCTGGATACCGGGATGGTGCACATCGATGATCGATTGCATTGTCTCACGGTCTGGAAACTTGATGTAGTGGAAGAAGCAACGGCGCAGGAATGCATCGGGCAGTTCCTTCTCGTTGTTGGATGTAATTACGACAATCGGGCGTTCTTTTGCTTCGATCCGCTCCTGCGTTTCGTAAACATCAAAGCTCATCCGGTCGAGCTCTTGCAGCAGATCGTTCGGAAATTCGATATCGGCTTTGTCGATCTCATCAATCAAAAGGACTGGTAGTTCGGGCGAAGTGAATGCCTCCCAAAGCTTACCCTTTTTGATGTAATTGCGGATATCGTGGACACGCTCTTCGCCAAGCTGACCGTCGCGCAGGCGCGCAACCGCGTCATATTCGTAGAGGCCTTGTTGAGCTTTGGTGGTCGATTTGACGTTCCATTCGATCATTGGCGCGCCCAGAGCTTTTGCGATCTCGTGGGCTAGAACGGTTTTGCCTGTTCCTGGCTCGCCTTTGACCAAAAGAGGGCGGCGCAGGGTCACCGCCGCGTTTACCGCAACTTTCAAATCGTCTGTCGCGATATAGTCGCTGGTACCTTCAAAGCTCTGTTGGTCGGTCATGGTGTCCCTTTGATTAGTCCGTATTCGAAACTTAATTCCAGCGAAGCGATAGGGGGGAGGGCGCTCTCACGCAAGGGGGGCAATTGGCCGACAAGCTGCGCTAAACTTTCAGCGCCATGATCCGCTGCGCTATGAGTTCGAGCGCAGTTTCATCAAGATTGGCGTCTGGATTGTTCCAGCTAAGGGTCAGAACATAGGGGAAGCCAGCGCGATTTTTTAGCAGCCATGTGAAGTTGAGCACTCCTGGCTCAGATCCGCCCTTGTAATACGCCGTTGGCCAATTTTCCCGGCCATTGTCGGCCATGCTTTGATTGACTGACATAATCTTTTGCGGAACGCCATTTGCACCGGCGGGGATATGAGCCATCAGTTTGCGGAGATCATTCGGGCTAGCGAACCATTCGATATCGATAGCATTGGGGCCGTTTGAGAAAGCAGCCTGCACGCGGTTTATATCGAGCTCAGTGCTATTCACCGCATTCAAGATTTCCACCTTATCAGCAGCCGTGGATGTGCGGAATTGTTCGATAATGGCCTCATCCGACGATTTTAGAGCGAACATCTCGCGCGTAGTCATAAACGGCACATTGAGCGGCGGATTAGAGTGGCCGCTATCAATCATTTCTCCGATGATAGCTTCAGTTCCAACGTACCTGATCAAAGCATCAGTGGCGGTGTTGTCGCTGATAGAGATCATCATCGTGGCCAGCGTTTGCAGAGTCACAGGCGCCGGATCAGGCCAATCCTGCATCATGCCGCTTGGAAAGCTGCGGCGGGCGATCGACAGGCCGGTCGTGGCGTCCCACGTGTCTTCGCCATTTTCGATGCGGCGGGCGAGGGCAGAAAGAACGTAAAGTTTGAACGTCGATCCGATTCCGAACTGAGTATTGGGATTGATGCTGATGATCGGGTCTTCGCCGTCGATTGGCCCGAAATACGCGCCGACCTTTCCGGGTAACGCGTTCAGATCAGACGAAATCTTCTCAACCGAATCGTCCACAGGATCGAAGGTTCGGAACAACAGCTCGCTAATCTTGTTACCGTCGTTTTCATCGATAGCGATCCCGCCGCGCGCGATTGCACGTTCCATCCTGATTGCAAGAGCCGACCGATTTGCCGTGGGGGCACTCAAGCTTTCGACAGCGATCGCGCGTCCGAATTGTGACGTCAATTGAGCGGAGAGACCAGTCAGTTGCTCTGGAGGAACTGCGGCCAGAAACCTGTCTGTGAAGATGTCTTGCAGGGGCACATCAAGCTCACCGTTCAAGAGTGACACGACTTGCTCAATGCGAATTTGGATGGGCGAAAGCTCTGTTGGCTCCGCTGCGGTTTCATCCTGTGCGGCGAGCGGCGAAGCGGGGGTTAATCCGGGCGCTGAAAGCAGGACGAGCGATGCAAACACTATGTTGAGGGGCTTCATCAATTTTCTCCAGATATTCGGATCAGACTAAGCGATCGAGAGTGTTCAGGCCAGATCATCGAGCGATGCCATCTTGCCTTTTAACACGTTCGCACCGCGCCAATTGAGCAGTGCGACGCCGCCAAACAGAGCAATCGTCGCCAAGACGGGAACCATTGCCCCCGACGTTGCCGCCGCCCAGCCGTCAATCTCGGCGGATTTCGCGACTGAAACGAAATAGAACATTGCCATGCCCGGCACGAGCGGCCCCAGATACCACTTTGGCACCGAACGCAGCGCTTCGTACTGCCGCTGATATTGGCGGCGTAGGTGAGTGAGGCATGGGTCCTCTGGGCGGCGAACAAGATTGCTGCCGCGCTTGTGAAGGTTCCACATTACAATGCCCGTTCCGATCATCATCAGGACAAGCGAAATGGCGATTAGGAACTCACCCTTGCCGAACGCGAACATTGCGCCTGGACCGCATACCGCGAAGATCAAAAGGCCAGCGAGATATTCGAAGAGATTTCGGCGTTTGATGCGCCGCTCGAATGCATTTGCTCGCTCCGCGCAATCTCCCGGGGGACTAAATTCGGCTTCGGGCGCGGCTTCGCACCATTGAGGAAATGGGGTAGTGCTCATTGGGGAGCTCCTTTGGATTGGGGATTGGAAAAATGATTGGCCATCAGGGCTTTGATCCGGTGGATACGCACGTTGACGGCGCTCGATGACATGCCTGTGATTTCAGCGATATCAGCGCCGCTTTCCCCTTCGAGCCATAGCACAATGACTTGCGCATCGAGCGGAGGGAGGGTGCGGATCAATTCGGCTACCTGGCCGAGCGCATGTCTTTCTGCGGCCTGAGATTCGGGATTGCCGTTTGAGGGCAACGCTTCGATTTCTTCGAGCGGCACTTTCTTCGGTCCGCGAGCCGCCTTGGACATGTGATCGGCGGCGACATTGTGAGCCACGCGGTAAACCCATGTTTTGAGTGCGCTATCACCGTTGAATCGCGATAGGCTGGTCCAAATGGCGCAGTGCATGTCCTGTTCCAGATCACGCGCTTTTTCTGCGTCACGCTCTACGGCACGGGCCAAACGCGCAATCGCCGGTGCAAATTGCTCTCCGGCTTGTTGGTAAAGGGCTTCTGCTTGCTTGGTCATACCCCTTTAGTCTGTGCGCGGCTGAATTTCTTACAGGCGCACACCAGAATTTTCTCAAAAGGTATGGGACGCCGCCACGGCAAACAGCATGTTGAAAAGCAGCATGAAGACAGTCGCCGTCCTCCATCCCAGTCCTGCCAATGCCATTCCTCTGTCCCAAGTCCATTTGCCTATCGCGCCGGTCGCGAGGGCCGAGGCGGCAATGGTCAACCATGGCTCCTGCGATGAAAATGCAAAGAGAAAGACGGTTATCGCGACAAGCTGAACCATGAATGCGCCTGTAAACCAGACGATTGGGATAGGGCGGTACGCTGTGTCGGGTACTTCCCAGTCAGGTAGTGACACATCGGGGCGCGAAATCCGTCTGTCCCCGGCATAAATGTCCTCTTCGCGGGGGTCAGGATATTTGCGTCCCTGATCGTCAGGCATCAATCATGTCGCGGTCCATTTCGCCCGCGCGGTTTTGAATAAAGTTAAACCGGTGTTCTGGATTGCGGCCCATAAGTTGGTCGACGAGCTCTTTCACTGCAGCCCGATCTTCGAATTCCGCCGGAAGCGTTATGCGGATCAGTGATCGCGTGTCGGGGTGCATAGTCGTTTCGCGAAGCTGTTGCGGGTTCATCTCACCAAGGCCCTTAAAGCGGCCCACTTCGACTTTTTTGCCTTTAAAGACTGTCGCTTCCAATTCGGCGCGATGTTCGTCATCGCGGGCGTAGCGGCTCTCTTTACCTGCTGTCAGGCGATAAAGCGGCGGCTGCGCAAGGAACAGATGCCCTTTGCGAACAATGTCTGACATTTCTTGGAAGAAGAACGTCATCAAAAGTGTCGCGATATGTGCACCGTCAACATCGGCATCCGTCATGATGATGACGCGGTCATAGCGAAGGTTTTCCGCATCGCAGTCCTTGCGCGTACCGCACCCAAGGGCGAGGCCGAGATCGGCGATTTCGGAGTTTGCGCGGATTTTGTCCGCCGTAGCGCTCGCGACGTTCAGAATTTTACCGCGGATCGGGAGGATAGCCTGCGTCTTACGGTCACGCGCTTGTTTGGCACTCCCGCCAGCAGAATCGCCTTCTACAATGAACAATTCAGTTTCTTTGTCGGTTTCGCCGGAGCAATCGGTAAGCTTGCCAGGCAGGCGGAGCTTTTTCGCGTTGGTCGCAGTTTTGCGTTTTACTTCGCGTTCCTGCTTGCGGCGCAGACGCTCGTCCATCCGCTCCATCACCTCGCCAAGCAGCGCCTTACCGCGTTCCATATTGTCGGTAAGGAAGTGATCGAAATGATCGCGCACGGCGTTTTCGACCAATCGCGCAGCCTCTGGCGAAGTCAGCCGATCTTTGGTTTGCGACTGGAATTGAGGGTCACGGATAAAGACGCTCAGCATGATCTCAGCGCCAGTCATCACGTCGTCGGCCGTGATGTCTTTCGCCTTCTTTGTGCCGGTCAACTCACCAAAACCGCGCAGACCCTTGGTCAATGCAGCACGAAGCCCTTGCTCGTGCGTTCCGCCATCCGGTGTCGGGACGGTGTTGCAATACCAGCTGGTCGAACCGTCGGAGAATAGCGGCCATGCGATGGCCCATTCGACTTTGCCTTGCGATTGGGCGTCTGCATTCTCAGGAAACTCCTGATTTCCTGCGAACGGTTCAGCGGTAACGCATTCACGCCCGCCAATTTGTTCTGAAAGGTGATCCGCAAGTCCGCCGGGGAACTTGAAGGTGGCCTCTGCTGGCACATCGTCGCTGGTGAGGCTTTCCGCACATCTCCAGCGGATTTCGACGCCTGCAAAAAGGTAAGCCTTTGATCGGGCGAGTTTAAAGAGGCGGTGCGGCTTGAACTGACGGTCGCCGAAAATTTCAGTATCGGGAACGAAGCTGACCTGCGTGCCTCGCCGGTTTGGTGTTGGGCCCAGCTCTTGAAGCTTGCCCTTCGTTTGGCCTCTTGCAAATTCCTGCGCGTAAAGCTGCTTGTCGCGGGCGACTTCGATCCGGGTATCGGATGAAAGCGCGTTCACCACACTGACGCCGACGCCGTGCAGGCCGCCGCTCGTTGCATAGGCTTTGCCAGAAAATTTGCCGCCAGAATGGAGCGTGGAAAGGATCACTTCCAGCGTCGACTTGCCCGGAAATTTGGGATGCTCATCGACAGGAATACCGCGTCCATTGTCCGCGATCGTTAGGCGGTTGCCTTCGTCGAGGCGCATTTCGATCCGGTTTGCGTGCCCTGCGACCGCTTCGTCCATCGAGTTGTCGAGAACTTCGGCGGCGAGGTGATGCAATGCGCGATCATCTGTGCCGCCAATATACATGCCCGGGCGCCGGCGAACGGGCTCCAAACCCTCCAATACTTCGATGGAAGAGGAATCGTAATCGCCGCTCGATGTCGGCGTGTTTTCAAACAGATCGTCAGACATGCCTTTGATATGGACACGCGCACGCTTGCTCACAAGCGAGGAGCATTTGTTTTGCGCGGATTTTACGCTGGGTTTCTAGTCTGAGAAGCTCGTCGGGGCAGCATCGACTGATACGACGCTGCTGCCACGCACTTCGCGCACTTCAAGAGCGCGTTCGGCAATGCCAGTCCGGTTAAAGCGGAATGGACCATCGACGCCCAGAAAACCGCCTTTGTCGAATAGCATCGATGTCGGGAAATTCCTGCCGACGCGCCAATCCCGCGCGACGCGCAATGTCAGCAGAACCGAGTCATATCCAAGGGTTGCAATCCTGTAGGGCTTGTTCCCGAAACGCGCCTCATAGCTATCGGCGAAACGTTTATACCGGCGGTCAGACACGGCTGAGAAGATCGCACCATTCACGGCGCTGGAACGGGTAAGGACAGATTCGCCGCTCCACAGTTCAGTACCGAGAATGCGTGTGCCTTCTGCGCCGCTGCGTTTGATTTCGCCGGCGGCCTGCGTTGCGAGACGAGCGCCATCGGCGATCAGAACGGTATCATAGCCGCCAGCTGCACGAAGCCGCTGTGCTGCACTGACAATTGATGTGTTCCCGCGCGCATATTTGGCCGAACCGATCAACGTCCCTCCATATTGGCTTAGCGCGCTGTTAAGCGCGTCGAATGATCGCTGACCGTACGCACCCTCTGGCACGATCGCGGCAAAGTTGTTTGAGCCGCGCGCGCGGGCATATTGCACCGAGCGATTGATGGATTGCTCCGGCACATGACCCATCAGGAAAACGTCCGCACTTGCCACGCGAATGTCGTTGGAAAAGGCGATGGCGGGCACGCGGGCTGGGCGCGCAGCAGCTTGCACTGCTGGCACGTTGTCCGCGAGCAATGGGCCAAGGATCAGCTTGTTTCCATCGGCTATCGCCTTGCGAGCGGCGGCTCCGGCGCCTTTCGACGTGTCGTATGTTGTAATGCGAATGTTGTTCGCATTCGTGTCTAGCAGCGCCATCGTGGTTGCATTGGCCAGCGATTGACCAACAGCAGCGGTGTTACCGCCCATGGGGACGAGCAAGGCCACGCGGTGCCGCGTCGCGTCGGTTGGCAGGGCCGTCGCGCTCGGTTCTGGAGTTGGTCCAGCGATTGGGCCGGTTGTTTCCGCTGGGCCAGTTTTCGGGATCACCGAGCAACCGCCAAGCAGCAATGCCGTGCCCGTAATTGCCAATGCACGCTTGGAAAAAATGCGCGAAACGTGATTGTTGAAACTCTTCATTCTTGCCGACCCCTGATCGCTGCTCCAAAGATGACGGCTTATGAACGCGTCCGACTCTGAATTAGCACTTAGTAAACCACTCGAAGCGGGGCTGTATATTGTCGCGACGCCGATTGGCAATCTTGGCGATGTAACGGTGCGTGCTGTCGACGTGCTGCGCTGGTGTGAGGTGATTGCGTGCGAAGACACCCGCGTTACAGGCAAGTTGCTGAAACATTGCGGCGTTTCGACGCGGATGCAGCGATATGATGACCATGCATCGGATCGGCAACGCCAAAACCTTATCGATATGGCTCGGTCCCAGCCTGTCGCTTTGGTTAGTGATGCGGGAACGCCTTTGATTTCTGACCCGGGTTACCGGCTTGTTCGCGATGCTAGAGAAGCGGGCGTTGTTGTCACGAGCCTTCCCGGTGCATGCGCTGCGATTACCGGTTTGACGCTGGCGGGTCTGCCCAATGACCGCTTTCTGTTTGCCGGGTTCCTGCCCGTCAAAGAAAAGGCCCGCGGAGACGTTCTGGCTGAGCTTGGTGATGTCGATGCGACACTGATATTTTACGAGACTGGGCCGCGGCTAGAACGAAGTTTGCGGGCAATCGCCAAGCATTGGCCAGCGCGTGAGGTCGCCGTTGCGCGGGAGCTTACCAAGCTGCACGAGGAATGCCGTACGGGATCGGCGGCCGAGCTTGCTGAGCATTACTCGCAGTTCCCACCCAAGGGCGAAATTGTGCTCCTTATTGGCCCGCCCATTGAAAGCGCGCCTGACGGAGACCCCGACGCGCTTCTTCGTGAGGCGCTTGAATATCTCAGTCCGAGCAAGGCCGCTGCAAAGGTTTCAAAAGTCACAGGGCTCGACCGGCAATCGCTCTATTCCCGCGCAGTCGAACTGAAGTCGCAGTGACGGCCAAGCGAGAGATTGCCGAGCGCAAAGGCCGGGAGGCCGAAGCACAGGCCGCGCAATGGCTCGCGCAGCAAGGCTGGAAAATTTTGGCAGAGCGGGTGAAGACACCTCTTGGTGAAATTGATCTCATCGCTCGAAAGGACAGTCTGACGGCATTTATCGAGGTTAAGTGGCGCAAGCGCGCTGCTGATCTTGATACGGCAATCGATGAGAGGCGGCTCTTGCGGGTGGCTGCCGCTGCAGAAATTGTGGCTCATGAACATGCTCAACCGGATGATGATTTGCGGATCGACGTGATCCTCCTTGCACCCGGCACTCGGCCACGCCACATCACCAACGCGTTTCAACCCTGAAAGCGAATACCAAAGGATTTCTGCATGACTTTGCGCGTCGCGGTCCAGATGGACCCAATCGAAGACATCAATATCGCTGGCGACAGCTCCTTTGCCCTGATGCTGTCAGCGCAGGAGCGCGGGTATGAAGTCTTTGAATATCATGTCGAGAGCCTGACGCTGGATGCGGATGACCGCCTTTTCGCAGAGTGCGCGCCTGTGAAATTGCAGCGTGTCGAGGGTGATCACGTTTCGAAGGGTGATGCGCGGCGACTTGATCTGGGCAAGGATATCGACGTGATCCTTATGCGTCAGGATCCGCCATTTCACATGGGCTATATCACAGCAACGCACTTGCTTGAGCGGATTAGGGACGAGACGCTGGTGGTGAATGACCCTGCCAACGTGCGTAACGCGCCGGAAAAAGTGATGGTGCTCGATTACCGGCGTTTCATGCCGCCAACCTTGATTACGCGCTCTCCCGATGAAGTGAAACGCTTCATGGCTGAGCACGGTGCGGTGGTTGTGAAGCCGATCCACGGAAACGGTGGCAAAGCAATTTTTCGTGTGCCTGCCGATGGCGACAACCTCACCGCATTGTTCGAAGTGTTCAACCAGACATGGCCAGAGCCGCATATGGTTCAACCGTTCCTTCGCGAAGTGGCGGAGGGCGATAAGCGTATCGTCCTTGTCGACGGCGAAGTCGCAGGCGCGATCAACCGTATTCCGGGCGAGGGTGAGTTCCGCAGCAACCTAGCCATGGGCGGCAGCGCTGAGGCGACTGGCTTGACGGCGCGCGAGCAGGAAATTTGCGACGCAATGGGGCCGGAATTGAAACGGCTAGGCCTGACATTTGTAGGCATCGACGTGATCGGGGGCAAATGGCTGACCGAGATCAACGTCACATCGCCAACGGGGATTGTGGCGATTGATAAGTTCAACGGCACCGATACAGCGGGAATGATCTGGGATGCGATTGAAGCACGGTTGGGGTAAATGAGACTGCTGGCAATATGCTGCTTAGGCCTCGCGCTTTCTGCCTGCGCGAAGAGCGGAACTTGGCCGCCAAAAGGTGCATATTGGGATGAGCCTGAAACAGGGTGGTATTGGCTTCCCAAGAATGTGGAGGTTTCCACCGTCTCTAAAACTGCGGAAGAATGCGGCGCTGCAGTCACTCAGAGCGTCGTGCCTCACGGTGTAGTTCCGCCCGGCTTCGACTCTGTCGTGTTCAAGTTTGTTCGCGAAAATTCAATAGAAACAAAAGATTGCATTGTGAGCAAGCTCGGCGCCGTCCCGCAGCTGTCGACCTATTATCCCAACTAGAGAGAAAGAGCATTTCAGAAATCTTGGAGCTATGAGTCACGTTTCGCCCGAGGGTGCGCACTTCGATAATTCTCCAGCAAGCTTGCTGCATCGACCTTGGTGTAAATCTGCGTTGATCCTAGCGAAGCATGTCCCAATAGCTCCTGCAAACTCCGCAAATCCGCTCCTGCGCTGAGCAGATGTGTGGCGAAGGAATGGCGCAGCGCATGCGGCGTTGCGGTGTCGGGCAGGCCAAGAGCCCGCCGCGCCTTTGCCATCGCCTTTTGCACCATGCCTTGTGAAAGCGTGCCGCCCTTTGCGCCGCGAAAAAGCGCACCTTTTGTGTCGAGTGGATAGGGACAGGTATTCGCATATTCGGCGACTGCATCGCGGGTGATTGGCAGGATCGCAACCAGCCGCTGCTTTCCGCCTTTGCCTGTCACCATCAATGTTTCACCCAACGGGATATCGCCGCCTTTTAATGACAATGCCTCTGCGATTCTGAGACCCGATCCGTACATCAAGAGCAGCACCGCGCGATCCCTTGCGCCGATCCAGTCATCGCTGGCCGTTCCGTCGACCAGATCAGCGATATTCACCGCTTCATCCGGCGTGACAGGGCGGGGTAGACCCTTTTTGAGGCGGGGGCCGCGCACTCGCGGAGCGGACGGGTCGGGATCGCCACTTTCTTGCCGTGCAAACGCGATGAAGGCTTTGAGCGCGGACAATTCGCGAGCGGCGCTGGTATTGGCCAAACCTTCGGCGCGCCGGGATGCCAGATGCGCGCGCAGGTCCTGCGCTTCCAAAGCGGCCACGTCTTGAAAGGTGCTCAGGTTGCGAGCGACGGCAATGCGCTGGGCAGCTGAGGTATAGGCGCGAACAGTGTGAGGCGAGCGCCGTTTGCTGTCGGTGAGAAATGAATGCCACGCGCCAAGGATGTCTTCGCGGCTCATGCGTCTACCAAGGTGTCGGCTACGATTTCGCCGAGAAGCCCGTCGAGCAGCGGGCGGCCTTGCGTGGTCACGCCAATCCGGTCCGCGTCTTCCCACATCAATCCAAGCTTGCGATATTGATCGACCTTGTCTGCTTTGATCAACGCGTCGGTTTGCATGCCAAATCGCGCAGACAATGCGCCAATATCTATGCCTTTTGTCAGGCGGAGTCCCATAAGCAACGCCTCTGCAGCCTGATCGCTGGCCGAAAGCATTCGTTGTTCAGCGATCCCATGGCCGCGCCGCTCGACAGCGTTCAGGAAATTCTCTGGTTTCTTGTGCCGCGTAGTGGCGAAACCGCCGCGCCGTCCATGCGCCCCGGGGCCAATGCCGGCATAATCCTGATACCGCCAATAGGTAAGATTGTGCCTGCTTTCCTCACC
Organism: uncultured Erythrobacter sp.; assembly: GCF_947497915.1. Lineage (GTDB taxonomy): Bacteria > Pseudomonadota > Alphaproteobacteria > Sphingomonadales > Sphingomonadaceae > Erythrobacter. Next base: position 1,139,744 of record NZ_CANMIJ010000001.1, read on the forward strand.
GACTCGCGCGTGATTGCTGGTTTCATAAGCTGGCAAACCGGCCGCCTCGGTAAGCTCCTGCGTGATTGTAAAGAGCTCTGCGGCTGCATCGTCATCAAGCGGTGTGAACACGCCTCTGCGGACATCGGTGGCGAAGCGCGTGCCAGGCTCAATCGTCAATTGATAAAGCGACAGATGCGAAGTGCCGAAACCAATCGCTTTGCTTAGCTGCGATTTCCACTGGTCCGCTGTTTGGTCGGGCAAAGCATAGATCAGGTCGAAATTGACCCGCGCAAAATGCTCCTGAGCTGTCTCAAGCGCGTCGAGCGCTTCTTGGCTATGATGCAGTCGGCCAAGCCATTGCAGCGTCGCATCATCGAGCGATTGCACGCCAAGCGAAACTCGGTTGATCCCCGCACTAGAAAGTGACGCGAAATTTGCGGCCTCAACCGATGAAGGATTGGCCTCAAGAGTAATCTCGATGTCAGCCTCAAAGCCCCAAAGCTTTTCCGCTTCGTTCAGCAGTGATGCGGCCAGTTCAGGCGGCATAAGGGAAGGGGTGCCGCCGCCGAAGAAGATGGAAGTCAACGCCTCTCCGCCTGCGGCGTCTGCCTCTGCGCGCATATCGGCCAGCAGCGCGGTTTCCCACGACGCCACATCCACCCGGTCGCGGACATGCGAATTGAAGTCGCAATAGGGGCATTTCTTCGCGCAGAAGGGCCAATGGATATAGAGTGCTTTCGCCACATTCTTCCTATGCGGTGGTCACGCTAAAAAGCCAATCGATCAGTTTGTCCCGCTTTCCGAACCTGTTGTGCGTGAGAAGGGAGAAAAGCGCGCCAAGTGGTTTTGACTAACGCGCATTAAGCATGGTTCTTCAATCCATGTTTTACAAAGCCAGTCAGAGGCAATTTCATGAAAACGGGCTCGAAAATGTTCCACACGACTGGCATCTTGATTGTTTCATTGGCGAGCGCGCTAACGGCATGTGGCGGCGGCGAATCTCCTGCGCCAAGCGCCAGTTCTGGAGGACTTGCGCCTTCGCCGAGCCCGTCTCCATCACCAAGTCCGTCTCCTAGCCCATCGCCATCCCCTAGCCCGTCTCCTTCGCCGTCTAGTGGGACGGCATCATCGGGACAGGAACAAATGCTTCAAGTCATGTTGCGCGAACACAATCTGGCGCGCCAAGAAGTCGGCACCCCCGATCTGGTCTTAGACGAAGATCTGAACGCTCAGGCGCTCGCCTTTGCCGAGGAATTGGCGTCCACTGGCCGGTTTGAACATAGCGCCAGAAGCACGCGTGAAGGGCAGGGCGAGAACCTATGGGCGGGCACCGAGGGCGCATTTTCTTATGAGACAATGGCTGCTGGATGGATCGACGAGAAGCAATATTACATCCACGCAGCCTTTCCATATGTCAGCAGCACTGGCCGCTGGCAGGATGTCGGCCATTATACGCAGATTATTTGGCGCAATACGACGGCATTGGGCTGCGGCATTGCGACCGGGAACGGGCGTGATGTGTTGGTCTGCCGGTATAGCCCGCCGGGCAATTTCGTGGGGCAATACGCCTACTAATCAGACACCGAATTGATCAGTGACCAATTTTGCAAAGGCATCGGCGCGGTGGCTTACCGCGTGCTTTTCCGCAGGATCGATCTCAGCGAAAGTTTGCTCGCGGCCCTGCGGAATGAAAACCGGATCATATCCAAAGCCCATTTTGCCGCGCGGCGGCCATGTCAGCGATCCCGGGCATTTCCCTTCATAAACGGCATGCTCGCCGTCAGGCCACGCGACCGCAAGAACGCAGTGAAACGCAGCTGAGCGGTCGGCATTCGGGCCCTCCTGCTGCAAAAGCCCTTCGACTTTACCCATGGCCATATACCAATCACGGCCCGGTTCCCCTTCGAACCATTGCCGTTCTGCCCAATCGGCGGTGTAGACACCCGGACGTCCGTCAAGAGCATCGACGCCTAATCCGCTATCATCGGCCAAGGCGGCCAGACCCGATGCCTCAGCCGCAGCGCGTGCTTTGACCAGAGCATTTTCGGCAAAGGTCTTTCCGGTTTCGGCAGGTTCCGGCAGGCCAAGCGAGCCTGCCGAAATGCACTTCATGCCATAAGGATCGAGCAGAGCCGAAATCTCTTTCAACTTGCCCGAATTGTGGGTCGCGATCACAAGCGACCCGCCACCCAACTTACGTGTCATTTTACTGCGTCCAATTGCGCCTTGAAGATGCCGTCGCATCCGATTTTTGCGAGGCGAAGGAGGCGAAGTAGGCCTTCTTCATCGTAAGTTGCCCCTTCGGCGGTGGCCTGCGCCTCCGCAATCTGACCGCCTTCGATCAATACAAAGTTCGCATCAGCTTGAGCGTTGGAGTCTTCGGGATAGTCGAGGTCCAGCACCGGAGTGCCTTCATATATCCCGCAGGAGATCGCTGCGACTTGACCGGTAATCGGGTCCTGTTTGATCGCGCCGCTTTCCATCAAGCTGTTGACGGCCAATCGAAGCGCAACCCAAGCGCCGGAGATCGACGCGGTGCGTGTTCCGCCATCGGCTTGAATTACGTCACAATCGAGCGTGATTTGACGCTCGCCGAGCTTCTCCAAGTCAACGACAGCCCGCAAAGAACGTCCGATAAGGCGTTGAATTTCCTGTGTTCGGCCCGATTGCTTGCCGCGAGCAGCTTCACGGCTACCGCGGGTGTGCGTTGCGCGGGGAAGCATCGAGTATTCGCCTGTGACCCAGCCTTCGCCTTTACCGCGAAGCCAAGGCGGGATGCGTTCTTCAACAGAGGCTGTGCAAAGCACTTTGGTATCGCCAAAACTGATCAGGCAAGAGCCCTCGGCGTGTTTGGTGTAGCCGGTTTCGATAGTGATAGCGCGCATCTCGTCTGGCGCGCGTCCTGAAGGGCGCATTCTGTAAGCTCCTGCTTGGTTTGATTCGTCTTGGGCTGGGGTGTGGAGGGGATGGTGACGCATCGCAAGGCTTGGCGAATGGCAATCCTACGCTAAATGGGGACTATGGCTTCACCACCGATCACCGAACTGACCGAGCGCGCCCGCGAGATATTTCGGCGCGTGGTTGAAGGATATATCGACAGCGGCCAACCCGTCGGCTCGAAAACGCTGGCGTCTGACGGCACTCTGAATCTGTCGTCCGCTTCGATTAGATCAGTACTCGCAGATCTTGAGGGACTTGGTTTGCTCGCGGCGCCTCATACGAGTGCAGGCCGTCTGCCAACAGACGCGGGCCTGCGCATATTTGTCGATGGCATGATGCGCGTTGCGGAACCTACGAGTGAGGAGCGGGCGCAGATCGAAGCGCGCCTTTCCGAGAATGGCCCGGTAGAGCATGCACTGCAGCAGGCGAGCGCGCTTTTGTCTGATTTGTCAGGGGCGGCCGGGATGGTGATGGTGCCGACCCGCGAGCATAAGCTTGCGCAGTTCAACTTGGTCGATCTGGGACAGGGCAGAGCGCTTGCCGTACTTGTCGGAGAGGATGGCGGGGTAGAAAACCGCGTTGTCGAGTTTGGCGGTCAACTAACCCCGGGCTCATTGGATCGCGCGACGAATTACATAACGGCACGGCTTTCCGGACGGACTTTGGCTGAAGCTTCGCAAACCATGCGGGCAGAGATCGCGTCCGGACAAACACAGCTTGATGATGCGAGCAGAGATTTGGTCGAACGCGGGCTTGCCGTCTGGAGCGAAGATGCGAACGAACGACCGGTTTTGATCGTTCGAGGCGCAGCCAACCTGCTCGATGAAAACGCCTTGGACGACATCGACCGTGTACGTTCACTCCTTGACGATCTGGAGGACAAGCAATCGGTCGCGAGCGTGCTTGAAAGCGCCCGCGAGGCGGATGCAACACGCATTTTCATTGGTAGCGAGAACCGGTTATTCGGCCTCTCAGGCTCTTCAGTTATCGCTTCACCTTACCGCGACCGGGAGGGCCGCGTGGTCGGAGTTCTGGGGGTGATCGGGCCAACAAGGTTGAATTACGCGCGTGTGGTACCCATGGTTGATTTAACAGCAAGATCGCTTGGCCGTTCGCTGGACAAGCTCATCGTTTAGACGGAATATCAAAAGACATGATCGACAATGACAAGCCGCAGGATGACGCGGCGAACGAAGACGTAGCCGCAGAATTGAAAGGCGTGCCTGAGGAATTTCTTTCGGACGAGGAAGGTGCCGAAGAAGCTGGCGCAGATGACCTGAGCGAAGCGTTAGAAGCGCTGCGCCGAGATCTGGACGAAGCCAAACAGGAAACGCTCTACGCCAAAGCCGACACGCAGAATGTGCGCCGACGCGCTGAGAAAGATATTCAGGACGCGCGCAATTATGCCGCGACAGGCTTTGCTCGCGACGTGTTGAGCGTATGGGACAATCTCTCCCGCGCGGTCGAGGCGATCCCGGAAAGCCTACGCGAAGACGAGAAGATGAAAGGTCTTGTCGTTGGCATCGAAGCGACCCAGCGTGAGCTTGAAAAAGTATTCAAGCAGAACGGTATCGAGCGTATCGCGGCGATGGATATGCCGCTCGACCCAAACCAGCATCAGGCGATGATGGAAGTGCCCACGGACGATAAAGAGCCGGGCACCATCGTTCAGGAAATGCAATCAGGCTGGATGATCAAAAACAGGCTGCTTCGCCCCTCCATGGTTGGGGTCGCGAAAAAGCCGGATTGATCGCGCTCCGCTTACCCAAAATCGGGTAGCGGGCTTGCTTCGATATCTGCAATCAGTTGCTTGTTCATCGCGGATTTGTTCGCGTTGAATGCGCCTGCGTTGAGGCTCTTCATGTGGGTCAGGCTGGCTTCGAGCGCCGCGTCGACCGCATCGGGGGCCACGACGTTCTGGAAGTAACCGACTGTTCGGGCAGCCTGCGGTGCAAACATCTCTGAGGTCGCAACAGCTTTTCGGCCATGCGGGTTCAAACGGGCGGCTCCCAATATCATTGGATAGATCGGGAGAGCCATGCCAATGGCGCTTTCGTTCATACCAGTAACAAATTCACCTTCAGTGCCGATTGCGTGGTCAGCCGCGAGCATCAGGAATGCGCCCATCGGATAAGCGTGGCCTTCGCAGACAGTGATGACGGGAGCCGGGTGACGAAGAATTGCGAGGATCGCGTCTTTGCCTGCCTGCAATTGCGCGGTCGCGATTTCTGGACCGGCGCCGAACCCTTTGAGATCGAATCCGGCTGAAAAAATGCCTTTGCGGCCCCGAATTGCGACCGGGCCGAAATCGCCGGCACAATCAGCGAGCGCGGCAACAAGCGCGTCGAGTTTCTCTTTGTTCAGAGCGTTCACTTTGCCATCATCCATGGTGATGATGTGCGTGCCGTCTTTGGTTTCTACCGTGATCATGTGTCGCTCCCGAAAAATTTAATTACACGATTACCGCGGATTTTGCCGGATTCAACGTGAATTTATGGTGCCGTTACGGCGCGCTGCGTCACTCCAATTGAGAGTGCTGCTATTTAAGCGTTGCGCCGTCGAAATTGACCAGAATGTCAAAGGCCGCTTTGTCAGACACCCCTGCCACTTTCGCTCCGTGACGCAGCCAGAATGCGTGTTTCACGATCTCTGCCTGTTGCTCGATCCCGTATTGCGCAAAGGGCTGTCCGGGTTTGAGGTGGTATCCATAACGGCAAAACGGATGACGGTTGAGTATTAGATACCAATCACCGCGTGTTTGCGTCTGCCAGACATGGGTCAATTCATGCATCAGATGGCCTTGTTTGACCAAATTTGCGGAAGAGAAATCTTCGCAATAGGCATCGCCTTTCGGGTGAAAGTGCAAGTGCCCCCGCGGCGCCATCGTGATGCGCCGTGGTTGAAACGGGAAGAATTTGCGCCGCTTCAATTTGACCACACCGTAGTCAATCGCATCGCCAAAAACAGTCCGGGCGAGAGTGACCTCGCCCGGTGTTAGATGCCGTTCACCGCCAACCGGACAGGCGGGCAGCAATTCGGTCTTTTGAACAGGCAGTGCAGCCTCGCTCAGCTGTCTTCCCCATCTCCTGCGGCGCGTTCATCACCCGCGGCAAGGACATCGGCTTCGAAAGTGTGCGTTTGTCCGCCCATGACAGAAAGCGTGACTTCCGCTTTATCGCCTGGTTTCAGATCGGCCGATGGTTCGAATGCCATGATGTGTAGGCCGCCCGGCTTGAAAGCGACTTTCTTTCCATTGGTTAGCGGGATTGGCAGTGCTTCCATCATCTGCACTTTGAAGTCATATTCGCCGTAATCGTGCAGTGTCGCGCTCGCGGTGTTTGCTACGCTCGCGCTGTTGATAGAGAGGCCGCGATCGGCCTCGTAAGTGAGATCGAAGTAGACGGCAGCGGGGTTGCCTTGGACCGCGTTCAAAACCATGCGTGGGTTTTCGATGTTGAAACCTGGGATCGTTCCGGCGACTTCCTCGACGGGCGCATCGGCTTCACCGCCACAAGCAGAAAGCAACATTGCACTGCCCAAAGCGCCTGCCATCAGCACGGTTTTAAGCGAGCGACCGCGATTGATTGTCATGTTCATTGGTGTTGTCCCCTCTTCTGACAGGATGAAAACTAGTGCGTGCGATCTCTTGTGCCAAGCAAAACCGCACCTATATCCCGCTCATAATCGAGCCGCCGAGGCGCTTTGCCCATAGGATATTCAACCGGGGAAGCGCACGAAGGCGGTGTCCAACAAACTCCAAATGGATGGGGAAATAATGGGTAAAGTAATCGGTATTGACCTCGGCACGACCAATAGCTGTGTCTCTGTAATGGACGGCGGTAAGCCGAAGGTAATCGAAAATTCCGAAGGCGCGCGTACGACGCCTTCTATTGTCGCCTTTACAAAAGACGGCGAACGGTTGATCGGTCAGCCGGCCAAGCGCCAGGCAGTGACCAATCCCGACAACACTCTTTTCGCGATTAAACGTCTGATCGGTCGCCGGTTCGACGATCCGCTTACGAAGAAAGATATGGAACTCGTCCCATACGACATCGTCAAAGGCAAAAACGGCGATGCATGGGTTGAGGCAAGCGGCGAAGAATATTCGCCAAGTCAGGTTTCCGCTTTCATTCTCCAAAAGATGAAAGAGACCGCTGAGAGCTATCTTGGCGAAACCGTTGAGCAGGCCGTTATCACGGTTCCAGCCTACTTCAACGATGCTCAGCGTCAGGCGACTAAAGATGCAGGCCAAATCGCTGGCCTCGAAGTGCTCCGTATTATCAACGAGCCAACGGCTGCTGCGCTTGCGTATGGCATGGACAAGGAAGACGGCAAAACCATCGCGGTCTATGACCTTGGCGGCGGTACGTTCGACGTATCCGTGCTCGAAATCGGAGACGGCGTGTTCGAAGTGAAATCGACCAATGGCGACACGTTCCTTGGCGGTGAAGACTTCGATAATGCGATTGTTGAATGGCTCGCGGAGCAGTTCAACAAGAAAGAAAGCATGGACCTGAAGACCGACAAGCTCGCTCTTCAACGTCTGAAAGAAGCGGCTGAAAAGGCGAAGATCGAACTTTCGAGCTCGGCCACGACCGAAGTCAACTTGCCGTTTATCACAGCGCGCATGGAAGGTGGTTCTTCCACGCCATTGCACCTTGTCGAAACAATCAGCCGCTCTGACCTCGAAAAGATGGTCGGTGATCTGATCAACCGTACGCTTGATCCTTGCAAAAAGGCTCTTTCAGATGCGGGCGTTTCGAAAGACGAAATCGACGAAGTGATCCTCGTTGGCGGTATGACCCGCATGCCGAAAGTTCGCGAAGTCGTTGAGAAATTCTTCGAAGCCAAGCCGCACACCGGCGTGAACCCGGACGAAGTCGTTGCCATGGGCGCCGCTATTCAAGCCGGCGTGTTGCAGGGAGACGTTAAAGACGTTCTGCTGCTCGACGTGACACCGCTGTCGCTCGGCATTGAAACTCTCGGCGGCGTGTTCACTCGCATGATCGATCGCAACACCACGATCCCGACCAAGAAGACGCAGACGTATTCGACGGCTGAAGACAATCAGCAGGCCGTGACGATCAAAGTCTTCCAAGGCGAACGTGAGATGGCGGCTGATAACAAGCTTCTGGGCAACTTTGACCTTGTTGGCATCCCGCCTGCACCGCGCGGTGTTCCGCAAGTGGAAGTGACGTTCGATATCGACGCCAACGGCATCGTATCGGTTGCCGCTAAGGATAAAGGCACCGGCAAAGAACAAACGATCAAGATTCAGGCGTCGGGCGGTCTTTCGGACAACGACATCGATCAGATGGTTCAGGATGCGGAGAAATTCGCCGACGAAGACAAGAAGCGCAAGGAAGCGGCAGAAGCTCGCAACCAAGCCGACAGCCTCGTTCATGCAACCGAGAAGCAGCTCGAAGAGCACGGCGACAAAGTTGACGCGGACACCAAATCGGCTGTCGAGGAAGCTCTTGCAGCGACCAAGACTGCGCTCGAAGGTGATGACGGCGAAGAGATCAGCGCGAAAGCGCAGGCCTTGACTGAAGCGGCCATGAAAATGGGCCAGCAAATCTACGAGCAGGAGCAGGCAGCTGCACCTGAAGGCGGAGAAGCAGGCGCTGATACAGCTGCCGAAGAAGCGGCAGACGAAGACGTCGTCGATGCCGAATTCTCCGAGGTCGACGAAGACAAAAAGGACTAATGTCCTGATGGAAAACTATGCCGCCGCCAGTGCAATCCGCGCTGGCGGCGGATGGTTTTTGGGACGGGCGAGGACCTGATGGCTACCCAGACCGATTTTTACGAATTGCTCCAAGTTTCCCGCGATGCCGATGGTTCCGCGCTGAAAAGCGCCTATCGGAAAGTCGCGATGAAGTATCATCCGGATCGCAATCCGGGGGATGCCGAGGCAGAGGCTAAGTTCAAAGCCTGTAATGAGGCGTATGAGTGCCTCAAGGATCCGCAAAAACGCGCAGCTTATGACCGTTTCGGCCACGATGCGTACACTCAGGGCATGAGTGGTGGCGGCGGCTTTGGCGGCGGGCCCCAAGGCGACTTTGGCGACATCGGCGACATTTTTGAGACGATTTTTGGCAGCGCGTTTGGCGGCGGCGGTGGCGGCGGACGAGCGCGCCAGCAACAACGTCGCGGTGCCGATCTGCGTTACGACATGCAGGTTACCCTAGAAGAGGCTTTCGACGGGAAATCGACTGAGATTGAAATCGAAGTCTCGCAAAGCTGCGACACTTGCGAAGGTTCAGGAGCAACTCCCGGAACTGGCGAGCGTACGTGTAATCTCTGCCACGGGCAGGGCGCCGTTCGCGCCAAGCAAGGCCTGTTTGTAGTCGAGCGGCCATGTCCGACTTGCGGCGGACGCGGTTCTGTTATCGAAGACCCGTGCGGCGAATGCCGCGGCGAAGGGCGCGTTGACCGCGCTCAGGCTCTGGCGGTTGAAATCCCACCAGGGGTCGACACCGGCACGCGCATTCGTCTTTCGGGTAAAGGTGAGGCGGGTCAACGCGGTGCGCCTGCGGGTGACCTTTACATCTTCATCCACGTGAAACCGCACACGATCTTCGAACGCGAAGGCACAACCCTCGCGACCCAAGTTCCTGTTAGCTTCACCACCGCCGCGCTTGGCGGCAGTGTCGATATCCCCGATCTTGATGGTTCGACCAACACGGTCGACATTCCGACCGGCATTCAATCCGGCAAACAGCTCCGTGTTCGGGGCGCTGGTATGCCGGTTCTGCAAGGCCGCGGCCGGGGTGATCTGGTGGTCGAGATTGCGGTCGAAACGCCGACCAAACTCAGCCGCCAACAGAAAGATATCCTTGAGCAATTCCGCGAGACGGAAACGGGCGATGAATGTCCGGAAAGCAAGGGCTTCTTTTCCAAACTTAAAGACGCATTCGGGGCTTAACCCGTTCTCGACATAGTGGACCGGCGGGCCTAGGCATTCCTTCGAACAGGAGAATTGCCATGAACCGTCTTGCCACCGTCACGCTCGCCGTTGCTGCTTTGGCAACAGCTAGCCCGACAATTGCCCAGCGCAGTCTTGATGATGTCGAGATCACGACCGAGGAAATTGCTCCTGGTGTCGCGGTGCTGTTCGGTGCCGGCGGCAATATCGGTGTAAGCCACGGCGAAGATGCAACAGTGATCATCGATGATCAGTTCGCGCCGCTTTCTGGCAAGATTGAGGCCGCCATTGCTGCGCTAGGCGCGACGCCGGTCAAGTATGTCGTGAACACGCATTGGCACGGTGATCACACGGGCGGGAACGAGCATTTCGGCAAGACAGGTGCCACAATCTTCGCGCATGACAATGTTCGCGTTCGGATGTCTAGCGATCAGCAGCGCGGAAGCCGCACGACGCCAGCATCGCCCAAAGAGGCACTGCCTGTTGTCACATATGGCCAAGGGATGCGCTTTCATCTCAACGGCGACACGATTAATTTGATGTTCCTAGGCGGCGGCCACACGGATGGTGACAGTGTCGTGATCTGGGAGGATAAGAACGTCGTCCACATGGGCGATCTCTATTTCAAAATTCCGGGTTACCCATTCATCGATATCGCATCCGGCGGTAACGTCTATGCGGCCATGCAATCGCTCGATCTGGTCATCGCGATGACCGATGACGAGACCAAGATCATTCCTGGTCACGGCCCGATGTCGAACAAATCGGAACTGATCGCGTATCGCGCAATGATTGGTGAAGCAGTCAGCCGCGTTGAAGCACTGCACAAAGACGGAAGATCCGCAGAAGAAGCAGTCGCGGCGAAACCGCTTGCTGACTTTGATCGCGGTGAAGGATTTATCAGTGCAGACGCATTCGTTACCGCAATCTGGAACAGCATCGAAGGCTAACTAGCCGAATCGTTCGGTCACTTCGGCGCGGACTGTTTCAAGCAAGCTCTTGCGGCATCGGCCTACGTCATACTCCTCGTCGATAATGGCGAGGAATGCGGCGCGCTTGTAGTGCCGCACGGTTGCATCGGGCAGGCCTACCTCCACTGTTGACGACACAAAATCGATCATCCGCTCTGCCCCGTGCAGACGGCCCCATAGATAATCGTTCTCTCGGTATGCCCGGCTAAAGAATGCGCCGAAATTGTAGAATTCGATGCCGCGTAAGGTTGCCTGCGTGCCGCCTTCGCGGATTGATCGCGCGTCGTCCGGACTGATCCTGTCGATTTTGACCGGATTGTATTCTGCGAGCCGGTCGCTCTGGACCAATGGCAGCGTTGCGACATCGTAGAATGGGAAGCCGAGATATGTGAGCAACATGCGCCGCTTCAGATTCTTTGGCATCGCGTCCAAAGCATCGGCGAACATCTGCTCCGCTTTAACATCTGTTTCCGGCAGCAATCTGGTGTTTTCAAGGTAATCCAGCACGGCACCCGGGTCTTCGAGTGCGCCACGCGCCAGCGTACAAAACGTGTCGCTGTGGACGGCGCTCTCATCTGCCTGGTTATAGATACCAAGAATCTCGTAAATCTTGGCGCGAGCCAGATCGAGAGCGTCGTCTGATATTTCTGGATCAGTCTCCCAATCACGCGAAAGCCGCCGCGCCAGCAATTGCAGTCGCCTGATACGAAATCCAATGTCGTGCGCGCGAAAGAATGCGATCGCATCCGAATTTGCTCCGCCGCCTTCTTCAGTAAGAATTTCAAGGCCGCGCTCGGATAAAGTGCGGCGAAGCACTTCAGCGATCAGGCCGCTGTCGGCCAAAGTCAGTTCTGGTGCAGCTGAATGTGTGAGCTCAGCTAGCCGATCAATGATCGCGGTAAATTTCGTCTGCGCATAGGCCCCGAATGCATAGCCCGCGCGCTCTGCGGCCGCCTGCTGCGCTTTGGCCCTCCAATTGCCAAGCCGCTTAGGTGTCGGACTGTCGAGGAAGAAGGTCAGCCCGAACAGCTTTTCGACGGCGCGGTCGATTTCAGGGCGCAGGCCCATAACAATCCGCTGAAGCCGTTCTGCATCGCGAGATTGTTTCTCGATCCGCTCCAGATCATCGCGGATGGGTTGTTCGCGCGGGATCGTAGACAGCGAGCCAAAAATTGCTGCGAAAAACCCAACCGGCTGATCCGCCTTATCGCCTACCGATTGGCTGCGATCAGGACGCGGCTCGATATAGACAAACCTCCGATCGACTTCTCTTTGCGAGCTGCGATTGCTCAACGCCTCAAGAGCAGCCCCGAACGGAGCATTTACGAGCACAGAGCCGTCAATCAGCGCCACATTGTCGATCGTACCGTCGCGGACATGCATCGGCATGATCTTGGACAAAAAGCTGCCCCGCGAACTCCATTGGCGTCCATTTTCCATCGCCAACCGGTCGATCTCGTCCAGAGTGAGCGGTGGGAACGCTCCGGGAAAGCTTGCCGTCGCGCGGGCTGCGGTTACCAATTCTAGCGGATCGGCGAGCGCGCCATCGCCGTTGTCCTTGATGATGGTTCGGAAGCCAATCGGCATGCGGTGCTCTGTTTCCTCAACAATTGCCGGGGAATTGAGTCTGAGCATCTCAGAATGTCCGCGAAAATCGGTTGCTGTAACAAACAGATCAATCGGATGACCATTCGGCAAAAGAGACGGACCAAGATCGCTAGCCGCCATGCTACCTAGCGCTTCGTAAAGCATTGCCGAAAAACGGTCGCCAGAGAAGGGTGGGCTGAACCAGCGGCCGCGCACAAGCCGCGATACTTTTGCGCGCACTTCATCGCGAGTTTCAGGGGAGACGCTTTCGCTTACCGCATTGCCGGGGCGCTTTAAAAACCAGTCCGCAATCGGTTGTGCCCAAATCTTGGCATAGCGCCACATCGGCTCGGCCTCTGGATCAGTCAGCTCGCTGACATCGGCGTTTTCGAGCCAAAGATCGGTCAGCGGTTCTAGCGATTGACCAGATTGGATCGCTTGCGCGAGGAAAACGGCGTTTATGCCGCCAGCGCTGGCGCCGGTGAGAATATCGGGAAGAACCCGCAGCCGCAGCCCACAATCATTCTCGATCGTTTCGAATAGGTCACGGTAGACGCGGGCAACGCCTTTGAGATCGCCGCCAACAGGGGCGTGGTAACAACGACTTGCCCGCGCAAGGTGCCAAACCTCTTTTGTTACGCCATGCATATACACGGCAAGGGACACCCCGCCGTAGCAAATCAGAGCAAGTCTCAATTCCTTTTGCCGCATGCGTTATGCTGTGCCGTGGATAGTCAATCATTGCAATTGCGTTCCGCAAATGTTCTGCTTATTAGCGTGGCATGGCGAAGAGCAAAAAACGGTATGTGTGCCAATCCTGCGGGGCAACTTCTCCGCGGTGGCAGGGGCAATGCGCAGATTGTTCCGAATGGAACACGCTTGTCGAAGACGCTCCGGCGACAGTCTTTTCACAAAAGCATGATCTATCGCGCGGAGGGCGCGGGATTGAATTCGTTGCACTGAATCAGCCAACCGAGTTGCCCGTTCGGAAATCGACTGGGTTGGCCGAATTTGACCGTGCGCTGGGTGGCGGTCTTGTTCCCGGTTCGGCGATCTTGATGGGCGGCGACCCTGGTATCGGCAAATCGACATTGCTGCTGCAAACCGCCGCGACAATCGCGCGCGGCGGCAATGATGTTGTTTATGTCAGCGGGGAAGAGGCCGTCGGTCAGGTGCGGCTTCGCGCGACCCGTTTGGGTGTTGCTGACGCGCCGATCCGCTTTGCATCCGAAACATCTGTACGCGATATCCTTACGACGCTCGGCGATGGTGAGCCGCCGGCATTGCTCGTAATTGACTCTATTCAGACGATGCATTCTGACACAATCGAGGGTGCTCCGGGCACTGTCAGTCAGGTGCGCGGCTGCGCGTTGGAGTTGATCCGCTTTGCGAAGGAAAAGGGTACCGCGCTCTTCCTTGTCGGCCATGTTACTAAAGATGGGAACATCGCTGGTCCGCGCGTGCTGGAGCACATGGTCGATGTTGTGATGAGCTTTGAGGGCGAGCGTAGTCATCAATATCGTATCCTGCGCGCGCTCAAGAACCGCTTTGGCGCAGTCGATGAAATTGGCGTGTTTTCGATGGTGAGCGAAGGGCTTGAAGAAGTGTCGAACCCGTCGATGCTATTCCTCTCAGGCCGCGATCATCCTCTGGCTGGAAGCGCTGTGTTTCCGGCTCTCGAAGGAACCCGGCCAGTCTTGGTCGAGATACAGGCGTTGATCGTTCGGTTGCAATCCGGCGCCACACCTCGCCGCGCGGTTGTAGGTTGGGATAGCGGTAGGATGGCTATGCTGCTCGCCGTGCTGGAATCGCGCTGCGGTCTGAATTTTAGCTCGGCTGAGGTCTATCTCAATATCGCTGGCGGGTATCGCCTTGCCGATCCTGCTGCTGATTTGGCAGTTGCAGCGGCGCTTGTATCGGCGCTGGCGGACAAGCCATTGCCTGATAAAGCCGCTTGGTTTGGCGAAGTGTCGCTCGCGGGGGAAATCCGTCCAGTGTCGCATTCCGATCTTAGGCTGCGCGAGTCGGCAAAGCTGGGTTTCACGCGTGGCTATGGCCCGTCGGGTGCGAAGACCGGTTCGACCAAGCTCAAGTACCGTGGATTGGGACAACTCGCCAATCTCGTTGACCATGTGATGGGTAGCGAATAAATTGCATTTATGACTTTGTTCGATGTGATCGTCCTGTTGTTTGTCGGATTCGCTGCAATCGGCGGCTTTATGCGCGGCCTCGTGCAAGAGGTTCTCTCGCTCGCGGCTTGGATTTTGGCGGCGTTCGCAATCTATTATTTGCATGATTTGCTGACTGAAGCTCTGCGCGGCGTCTACAACGCTGAACCTGCGACGCCGTTGCTTGCATTCGTTCTCCTTCTCCTTATCCCGTATGCAGCGATGCGTGTCATTGCGAATAATGCTGGTGAGGCATCGCGCAACTCGATCTTAGGCCCCATTGACCGCCTTCTCGGTTTTGGATTCGGGGCTGTGAAAGGCGGTTTGATCGTCGTTTTTGCTTTTTCGATTGTTGCGATCGGGTTCGATTCAGCTTGGGGCTACAAAGGTCGTCCCGATTGGGTCGCTCAGGCTCGCACGTATCCCATTGCAGACGCGTTCTCTCGCCAGCTGGTGCAAATGATCGCTGATCGCCGTGCACGATTGGAACGCGAAGCGGATGCGGCGGAAGAAGCCAACTAGGCTGAGCAATTCTATGTCAGAAGGTTCGGCTCCAAAACTCTATTCGCCGACATTGCTTGCGCTGTCAGTTTCTCTTGCTGACTACCCCTTGGACGATACGTTCGATGCGTATGGGGAAGCCCTGTCGCGCACTTGCGGCAGCAGCATTAAGCTTGGTCTGAAAATGGACGCAGGCCGTTTCTCAAAAGTGGGCATGCAGGTATCAGCCTGCGCGGTTGGGCAAAGCTCTGCCGCGCTTTTGGCGCAAGGATTGGAGAGCGCGAGCAAAGATGATGTGCTGCGAACGCATGATGAGATCGCGCTTTGGCTAAACGGTTCCGGTATTCTTCCTGAATGGCCTGGATTCGCCGCGTTGGCACCGGCCTTGCCCTATCCGGGCCGACACGACGCAATCCTATTGCCGTGGAGAGCTGCGATTGAAGCGCTTTCCTCTATCCCACCAAACGGCTAGTAACTGCCGCTCAATTGGCCTGCGAGAGACGGGCGTCATCGGGGTAAGTGGGGAATATGGCAGAAGCACAAGCGCTCGCTGATCGGGAACCGACAGAGAATGAAATCAAGCTTGTCATCGGTGCGTCGAGTGCCGGCACCATTTTTGAGTGGTATGATTTCTTCATCTACGGAACTCTCGCTTACATATTGAAAGACGCGTTTTACGACGTTGATAACGATACGCTCGGTCTGCTGCTCGTCTGGTCGACATTCGCTGTCGGCTTCGCATTTCGTCCGATTGGCGCGATACTTTTTGGCTTTCTCGGAGACAGGCTAGGCAGGAAATACACCTTCCTTGTCACGGTCACATTGATGGGGATCGCCACGGCCGGGGTCGGTTTGATCCCAACCGTTGATCAAATCGGCGTTGTTGCCCCGATGATTGTAATTTTCCTTAGAGTGCTTCAAGGCTTGGCATTGGGCGGTGAATATGGCGGCGCTGCGATCTACGTCGCCGAACACGCCCCGCCTGAAAAACGCGGTTTCTACACCAGCTTTATTCAAGCAAGCGTAGTTGGCGGATTTGTCCTTTCGATTATTGTGGTTCTCATTTGCCGGTTCGTGATCCCAGAAGATGACTTCAATTCATGGGGCTGGCGCGTGCCGTTCCTGCTTTCAATCCTGCTGTTGATTATATCGCTGTGGATGCGTTTTAAGCTGTCCGAGAGCCCAGTCTTTAAAGCGATGAAGGAGGCCGGAGAGACTTCGGGCAATCCGTTTATTGAGAGCTTCACCTACCCCGGAAACAAGAAGCGCATTTTTGTCGCGCTCTTTGGTGTCGCGGGTATCTTAACGGTGATCTGGTATACCGCGTTTTTCTCGACCTTGTCGTTCCTGAAAGGAGACATGAGGCTCGATGAGTTGACTGTTGAGATTATCCTGCTGATTGCCGGCCTACTTTCGATGGGCTTCTATTTGATCGTTGGTCGCTGGTCAGACCGTGTGGGGCGCAAGAAGCCAATTATTATCGGCGCAATTGCTACACTTGCCCTGCTGTTTCCGATCTTTTGGGCGATGGGCAGTTTGGCCAATCCTGCGTTGGCAGAGGCCGCGGAAAAGAACCCGGTCGTTGTAACAGGCACCGAATGTGTCACCGACCCATTCGCTGATCTGTTCGACCGTGAACAAAGCGATTGCGGAAAAGTGCTAAGCAGTCTCACCTCTAGCGGTGTCTCATATACGGTTGTTGAGGGTGATACGCTTGGCGTGACGGTTTCCGGCAACACGGTTGAGCTGGCTCCGGAATGGCTTGAGAGCGGCAATGATTTGCGGGACGGCTTGCAAGCGCAATTGTCGCAGTCCGGCTTTGATTTCACCCGTCAGATTCCGCCGCTGATCAACATAATCGGCATCATTGCGATGCTGCTTGGGATGGGTTTGCTTTCTGCTTTGACATACGGGTCCGTCGCGGCGTTGCTTTCCGAAATGTTCCCGCCGCGCATCCGGTATTCCTCGATGTCGATTCCTTACCATTTGGGGGCAGGGTATCTCGGCGGGTTCTTGCCGTTGATCTCAGGAATTATCGTTGCCAGCACCGGCAACGTTTACTCGGGCCTATGGTATGCATGGGGCGTCGTAGCATTCGGTGTGGTGATAGCATGGTGGGGGCTGCCAGATGGTCCGCCGACAGACTTCTCCGACGATGTCACTGGATAAGAGCTTCCTTCAAACCCCTTCGCCAACCCACCGGCTTAGGGTGGATACAGATGCGTTGGCGAATAATTGGCGCGCGTTGGATGCGGTGTCGGGCGATGCATCAACCGGCGCTGCGGTAAAGGCGGATTGCTACGGACTGGGCGTGGATACGTGCATTCCCGTTCTTCGAGATGCGGGCGCAGAAACTTTCTTTGCGGCGCATTGGAGTGAGGTGCCGCCGCTGCTCAACCATGTCGCCGCAGAGCAAGTTGCGGTCTTGCATGGGCCTGTCACGGATGAGGATGTAAGGTTTGCGATCGCGACGGGTGCACGCCCTGTCATCAATTCGATCGAGCAAGCACAGCGATGGAAAGAGGGTGGCGGCGCAGTTTGTCATTTGATGGTGGACACCGGTATCAACCGTTTAGGTGCCGCGCCAAGCGAGCTTTCAGACCCAATATTCCAAAGCCTCGATATCGATATTTTGATGTCGCACCTTGCATGTGCCGACGAAGATATTCCGATGAATGCAAGGCAATTGGATGCCTTCCGCGGCGCTACAACCATGATCGAGCATCGCCGCAGCAGTCTTGCGAATAGCGCGGGCATCGCATTGGGTGCAGACTATGCTTTCGACCTCACACGTCCCGGCATCGCTTTGTATGGCGGCGTCCCGCGAAGCGAATTCGCAGGCAGAATTCGCCAGGTCGCGTTTCTTGAAGCGGCGATCATTCAGACACGCACACTCTCTATAGGCGAAAGTGTTGGTTACAATGCGCAGTTCACTGCCGATAGATCGATGCGGGTTGGCACTGTGTCGCTTGGATACGCTGACGGGTTTTTGCGTGCTCGTGGCAACGGCTTTGCTTTGCGGGTCGGTGATGTAGAATTACCGTTGCTGGGCAAGGTCTCGATGGACATGATCGTGGTCGATCTCACAAACGCACCCGAGCTTGGCGAAGGTGACTGGCTCGATGTGCCTTTTTCTTTGCCCGATGCTGCGCAGCAAAGCTCTGTTTCTCAATATGAATTGCTGACAGTGCTGGGTCAGAGATTGCGCAGTTGCTAACGCCTTGTTGCACTGCACATTGTGCAGGTGCTAAGCGGGCCTCATAACTCAATTGGGGATCCAAATGGTACGCAAGTCGCAGGCTTCAGACCAAGATGCAGGCAATAGCATCATCATCAAAAAGTACGCCAACAGGCGGCTCTATAACACCAGTTCATCAAGCTACATCACGCTAGATGATCTTGCGAAAATGGTGCGCGAAAACGTTGATTTTCAGGTGCTCGATGCAAAGACTGGTGAAGACATCACGCATTCCATTTTGACCCAGATCATCATGGATGAGGAATCGAACGGCGGCAAAATGCTGCCCGTAAGTTTCCTGCGTCAGCTTATCGGCATGTATGGCAATTCAATGCAGAATTTGATGCCATCGTACCTCGAAGCGAGCATGACGAATTTTCGCGAGAACCAGTCGAAAATTCGCGAAGCTTTTGACAAAGGGATGTCGGCTAACCCTCTCGCTGCGATCCATGAAACGAACATGGCTTTGATGCGGGCAGCGGCGGAAACCCTCATTCCGGGCGCCAAGAAAGATACGAGCGCAAAACGTGCTGATCCGCGTGAAAAAAGCGGCTCGGATGATGAAATCGCGATCCTGCGAGAGCAGATGGCCGCGATGCAAAAGAAGCTGGACGACTTGGGTAAGTAACGCCAAACGTCCGCGCGCATAAATCATATCAGGAAGACCTCAAAGTGCCCAACATCCGCCACGCGATGAACGTGAAGCGCGAAGACGACTTCGCGAAATGGTATCAGGAAGTCATCACCGCTGCTGACATGGCCGAGGAGTCCGGCGTGCGTGGTTGCATGGTGATCAAACCGTGGGGCTACGGCATTTGGGAGCGCATTCAGCGCTTGATGGATGACCGGATTAAAGAGGCCGGCGTTCAAAATTGCTACTTTCCGCTCTTCATTCCGCTTGCGAATTTTGAACGTGAGGCGAGCCATGTTGACGGCTTTGCCAAGGAAATGGCTGTTGTTACGCATCACCGTCTCATCGCCGATGGCGAAGGCGGCCTGATCCCCGATCCCGAAGCGAAATTGGAAGAGCCGCTGGTCGTTCGTCCAACGTCCGAAACGATTATCGGTGATGCGATGGCGCGCTGGACCCAGTCGTGGCGCGATCTTCCGCTGATGATCAACCAATGGGCCAATGTTGTACGCTGGGAAATGCGAACCCGCATGTTTCTTCGCACGAGCGAATTCCTTTGGCAGGAAGGGCACACCGCTCATGCCAATAAGGAAGAGGCGTTAGACGAAACGCACCGCGCGCTTGAGATGTACCGGGCCTGCGTTGAGGAAGACATGGCATTGCCTGTCATCGCTGGTGAGAAGCCAGAGAACGAGCGTTTCCCGGGCGCCGATGAGACATGGTCGATTGAAGCGATGATGCAGGACGGCAAGGCGTTGCAGGCGGGCACGTCGCATTATCTTGGCACGAACTTCGCCAAGGCGGCGGGCATTCAATATCAGGACCGCGAAGGCACTCAGCAGCACTGCCATACAACAAGTTGGGGCACATCTACGCGCATGATCGGCGGGGTCATTATGACCCACGGCGATGATGATGGTTTGCGGGTCCCTCCGCGCATCGCTCCTTATCAGGTCGTCATTCTGCCAATGCTGCGTGATAAGCCCGAAGACGAAGCGACGCTGGCCTATTGCGAAGAAGTGCGTGCGGGTATCGCAGCTCAATTCTCGATGGGTGAGAAGGTTCGCGTATTGCTCGACAAGACACCGGGCAAGGCGACTGCAAAACGTTGGGACTGGGTGCGTAAAGGCGCGCCTGTGATCATCGAAGTCGGCCCGCGCGATATGGAAAATGGCAAAGTTGCCGCGATCCGCCGTGACAAAATGTGGAACATGGAAACTGGCAAACTCGCCAATTCCTTCCCAGAGCGCAGCGAGTTTATCGAAAGCATCCCTGCGCTTCTGGAAGACATTCAAAACAACCTGTTTGCCGAGGCGCGCGATCGCCGTGACGCGAATATCAAGCGCGGCGTCACAGAGTGGAGCGAAGTCTCTGAGTTCTACAAGTCCGCTGGAAAATATCCCGGTTGGATCGAAGTCGAGTGGTCGAAGCCGACAGGCGACGCGTTGGCAAAGGTTGTCGAGCAGCTCAAGCAAGAGAAGCTGACAATCCGCAACGTGCCGCGCGGCAGTGCCCCTGCAACGGGCAAGTGCATTTTCACAGGTGATGCCGCGGTCGAACGGATTCTGATCGCTCGCGCGTACTAGAGCGCTTTGGCTGGAACGTAATCCTTGCGTCGATGGTTGCTTTTGCAAACTATTGCCGCAAGAGTTTCCTGCATGATCAAACGTTTCGCACTGACCGCCGCCCTTTTGTCTACGCCGCTTGCAGCGGATGACCATTCAGCCACCTCTGCAGACGATGCGCTGGCTTCTGAAGTTTCCGAAGAGCGTCTGCGGTCGGACATGGACAAGATCGTCTCGTTCGGCACGCGCCATACCCTGTCGACGCAGACTGATCCCAATCGCGGCGTTGGCGCGGCGGTGAATTGGGCGCTGGATGAGTTCCGGCGCATTGGTGCGACTTGCAATGACTGCTTTGAAGTTACTTCGGTTGAGCGAGTGATCGAGCCTGACGGACGCCGAATTCCTGAGCCGACTTTGGTGCGGAATGCCGTTGCCATTCAATGGGGCAGCGAACGTTCAAAAGAAGTGATCATCGTCCAAGGGCACTATGATAGCCGCGTTACTGACCCTCTCAACGGAACGGACGATGCACCGGGCGCGAATGACGATGGGTCAGGCAGCGTCATGATTTTGGAAGCCTCGCGTATTCTGTCGCAAGAACAGTATCCATCGACAATCATCTACGCTCTTTTGACCGGCGAAGAACAGGGCCTCTACGGCGCGCGCATTCTCGCCGATTGGGTGGAAGAGCAAGGCATGACCGTAAAGGCAGTGCTCAACAACGATATGATCGGCAATTCCTGCGGTTCCGATGGGTACTGCGATGCGGCAAATGTTCGCGTGTTTTCCGAAGGTTTACGCGCCGATTCGACCGAGCGCCTTCGCGCGCGCCAGCGCCGGTTCGGGGGTGAAAACGATTCTCCTAGTCGCAACCTATCTCGCTGGCTCGATAATCTTGCAGCAGACAACCCGGAAGGGATGCAGGTTCGGCAAATTTGGCGCACAGACCGAATGGGCCGCGGCGGTGACCAGATCCCATTCCTCGACAAGGGTTATCCCGCCGTCCGTATTACTGTTTCGGTGGAAGATTATGACCACCAGCATCAAGATTTGCGCACAGAGGACGGCGTGAAATACGGCGACACCGTTGACGAGCTCGATTTCGATTATCTAACCCGAGCCTCGCAACTAAATGTGCGCGCACTGCACAAATTGGCGATGTCACCGGTGCCGCCTGAATTGGGCGCGGATGCAATCGTAAAGACCTTCACAGAGCTATCTTGGGATGCGGTTGCCGGAAGCAATGCTTATCGCATTTTCATGCGCCCGACCGATGCAAGCTACTGGCCAGAAAGCGCAGCTTTTACGGTAAAGCAGACCGCGAACCAGACTGGCGAATATACTTATGGCATCAACAGCAAGGTCGATTTCGAACAAGTCGCTATGACGATTGCGGGTGATAAGATCAGCGTGAAGCTTTCCGGCGTGCGCGGGGATGATTGGTTCTTCGGCATTACGGCGTGCAACGGCGACTATTGCTCGCCTGTTTCTACTGCGGTTCCAGGCGGCGCTTTCAGGCCTGTGGTGAAGCCCGAAGGTGACAGCGAGTAATCAGTCGTCCATAGCCGCGCTCTATGGCCAAACGACAAATGAACCGCCCTGCCGGGATGCCGTCCCGCGAGCAGGTCCTCGAATTCATCCAAACTTCTAGCAAACCCGCTGGCAAGCGCGAGATTGCAAAGGCCTTTGGTCTCAAGGGGCAAGAGAAAATCGGTCTCAAAAAACTGCTAAAGGATATGGCGGAAGAAGGTTTGATTGACGGCAAGAAGACGGCCTATCAACAAATGGGCGGTGTGCCGAAAGTGACGGTTTTGCGCGTTGTTGCGATTGAAGATGGCGAGCCGATTGCGGAGCCTGAAAATTGGTCTCCCGATGCGCCGGGGAAACCGCCGCGCATTGTCGTAAAAGAGATGAAGGGACGGGGCGGAAAACGCGCTCCAGCTCTGAAACGCGGCGACCGAGTGCTCTCGCGGACCGAAGAGCAAGAGAGCGGCCTTGTTGCGTTTCCAATGAAGAAACTCCCCGCGCGGACCGAGGGTATGATGGGCGTTGTCGAGATCGACAAGGCCGGCAAAGCATGGCTCGCACCAGTCGATAAACGCATCCGCCAATCCGCGCCAATCAAGGATGTGGGAGAAGCCGAGGCAGGGCAACTCGTCATTGCAGAGCGTATGGGCAATAGCGAGCGAGCCGGCCTGAAAGTCATAGAAGTGATCGGCGATCCACTCGCACCAAAAAGCTTTAGTCTGATTGCAATTGCCAAGCACGGCATTCCTCAGACCTTCCCCGATACCGTCCACGAAGAGGCGGAGCGTGCAGCCAGCCTGACCCTTTCGGAAGAAAAGCGCGAAGATCTGCGGCATCTGCCCATCGTCGCCATTGATCCTGCCGATGCGCGCGATCACGATGATGCGATCTGGGCGGAACCGGATGGGCAGGGCGGTTTCAACGCGCTGGTCGCGATTGCCGACGTATCATTCTATGTCCGCCCCGGAAGCGCTTTGGATAAGGAAGCGCGCAAACGCGGCAACTCGGTCTATTTCCCAGATCGGGTCGTGCCGATGCTGCCCGAAATTTTGTCAGCAGATGTCTGCTCGCTGCGCGAGGATGAAGACCGCGCTGCCATGGCGTGCCACCTGCACATCAGCGGCGAAGGCAAGATCACAAAATTCCGCTTTACGCGTGCGATTGTCCGCATTCATCACAACATCCCCTATGAGGATGCGCAGGCGGCGGTGGATGCTGGCAAACCGCCGGAATACCTCGCCAATCTGTGGGACGCATGGAAAGCGCTCGCGGATGCGCGGGATAAACGTGAGCCGCTCAATCTCGACCTGCCAGAGCGGCGCGTGGTATTGAACGACGCTGGTCAAATCGAAGAGATCGCGGTTCGAGAACGGCTCGATGCGCACCGCGTTGTCGAGGATTTCATGATCGCGGCCAATGTCGCAGCCGCAAAAGCTCTGGAGGCGAAGACCGCCCCCGTGGTTTACCGTGTGCATGAAACACCGAGCCGCGAAAAGCTGATCGCGCTGCGCGACTACATGGAGACCTTGGACAAGAAATTGGCATTGGGTCAGGTGATCAAGCCGGCTTTGTTCAATGCTATGTTGTCTGACGTTACCGAGGAAGCCGACAAAGCTCAGGTGATGGAGGCGGTGCTTCGTACCCAAATGCAGGCCTATTACGGCCCGTCAAATTCGGGGCACTTTGGCCTTGCGCTGGATTCATACGCACACTTCACATCTCCAATCCGGCGCTATGCCGATCTGCTCATCCACCGCTCTCTTGTTGACGCGTATAAGCTGGAGCAACCCAAGCCGAGCGGTTCGTTGCCTGATGCGAGCGGGCTGTCGGAAAAGGATCGCGCGAGCCTTCAAGAGATTGCCGATCAGATAAGCCAGACGGAGCGCCGCGCGATGGAAGCGGAGCGTGATACGATTGACCGTTATGTCGCAGCATGGCTCTCGGGCCGTGTTGGCGAGAACTTCGAAACGCGGATCACCGGCGTTCAAGGATTTGGCTTTTTTGCGACAATTGTCGGGCTGGGCGGAGACGGCCTTGTTCCGGTTTCAACCCTTGGTGGAGAATATTTCCGCCACGATGAAGCGGCGCAAACGCTTACCGGTGTGGACACTGGAATGACCTATGCGTCGGGTGACCGCGTACAGCTCAAGCTGGCCGAAGCCAACGCGCTGACCGGAGCGCTCAAATTCGAGCCGGTTGATGAGGACGGCAACCCTATCGAGCAGCGCGGGCGGCGTTCCTATGACAAACGTCGCGGTTCTGGCGGTCCGAAGAAGGGTAAGTTCAAAACTGGCAAGCGCGGCAGGCCGGGCAATATCCGCCATCAAGGGCGCCGAAAATAACGCCGACTCTTAGACGCCGTGATCGGCATCCGTTTCGTCATAGTTGGACGGGATAATGTAGAGCGGACAGTGCAGTTGGCCTGCATGGGCAGAAAAATGCGTGACAAGCGGTCCGGGTGAGCTGCCCTTCGCCGCCCCCAAAATCAAAGCGGCAACCTCGCTATGAGATTCGAGGAATTCGCCAAGAATTTTTTGGCCGTTGCCGATCTTCACAGAAATTGTGGGCATAATTCCGCTTTCGGCGAGCAAATTGCCCGCGACACCGTGCGCTAGCATCTCGGCGCGGTCGCGTGCTTCCTGTTCGATTGTGGCCTGAACTGCACCAAAAGCGCTGAAATTCTGCTGCCGAACAAGAGCAAGAATATGCACCGCGCCGTCCACAGCCACGGCGCGGCGTGCGGCAAAACGCAACGCGGCGCGGGCCTCTTCACTTTCATCCGTGACGACTAGGAATGTGCGCATTAAAGCCTCCTGATAGAGCTATCCAATCAAATGGTTTCGTATGCAAGGTCTTGTCCCGAGGCTGTGGATTCGCCAGAGACGTTACGGAACCGCCAAATGAGGGATCGAATACTCCATGGCCATTGAAATCAAGATGCCTGCGCTGTCACCCACGATGGAAGAGGGGACGCTTGCCAAGTGGCTCGTAAAAGTGGGCGACACTGTCCAGTCCGGCGATATCATGGCCGAGATTGAAACCGACAAGGCAACGATGGAATTTGAAGCTGTGGACGAAGGCGTTCTCGCCGCGATCGCTGTGGATGAAGGTACAGAGAACGTCGCCGTTGGAACGGTAAT
The DNA here is from genome assembly GCF_947497915.1 of uncultured Erythrobacter sp. Classification (GTDB taxonomy): domain Bacteria; phylum Pseudomonadota; class Alphaproteobacteria; order Sphingomonadales; family Sphingomonadaceae; genus Erythrobacter. The sequence continues at coordinate 1,164,922 of NZ_CANMIJ010000001.1, forward strand.
CGCGATGCTTGCCGAAGACGGCGAGGATGCAGGCGACGTAAGCGCACCGTCGGCTTCTGCACCTGCTTCGCCACCAGCACCGGCACCGGCAAAAGAAGAGGCGGCACCAGAACCAGCGCCCGCCGCAACGCCATCACCTCCGCCAGCTCCTGCAGCTTCTGTATCTGGTGACCGGGTCATTGCTTCACCGCTCGCAAAGCGGATTGCAGGCCAAAAAGGTGTTGATCTGTCAGCAGTGACTGGCTCCGGCCCGCGTGGCCGCATTGTGAAGGCTGATGTTGAAGGCTTTGATGGGGCGAGTGCACCAGCAGCTAAATCGGCATCTTCGTCAGCGGCCACTGCAGTTCAGCCTGCGAGTGATTTCGATGCGCCATATGAAGAGCAAAAACTCAACAATGTTCGCAAGGTTATCGCGCGGCGCCTGACCGAAGCGAAACAAGAAATTCCGCACATTTATCTTACCGTTGATGTGCGCCTCGATCCTCTGCTTGCTTTGCGCAAACAGCTCAACGCCTCGCTAGAAGCCGACAATGTGAAGCTTTCGGTCAACGATTTGATTATCAAGGCACTGGCCCGGGCGCTTCAGCGCGAGCCGCAATGCAACGTCAGCTTCCAAGGCGACGTGATGCATCAGTATAGCCGCGAGGATGTTTCCGTTGCCGTGGCAGCTCCGACTGGCCTGATTACCCCGATCATTCGCGATGCGGGCCGTAAAGGGCTTGCAGAGATTTCTCAGGAAATGAAGGAACTCGCCGGTAAAGCGCGCGAAGGCAAGCTTCAGCCGCATGAGTATCAGGGCGGCACGGTCTCTTTGTCCAATCTCGGCATGTTCGGCACCAAGCAATTCGATGCTGTGATCAATCCGCCGCAAGGCATGATCCTCGCAGTCGGTGCGGGTGAACAACGCCCTTATGTCGTCGACGGCGCGTTGCAGGTTGCAACAGTTATGAGCGTAACCGGTAGCTTTGATCACCGCGCGATTGACGGGGTCGACGGTGCCAAGCTCCTCGATCAGTTCCGCAACCTGATCGAAAATCCGATGGGGCTTGTGGTTTGACTTTAAGCGGCTGCCGCAACTTATTCTTGGCGATCAGCGCCGCTGCCGTGCTTACCGGCTGTGCGCCTGATGATTACGACCGTGACGGGGTTTCTCCGACTGCGCGCGGCACCGAGAACAACACGCCTGCTCGTCCTGTTCAAATCGGTTTCGACGGGCCTCGATTTGATGCCTGTGCGGGCTATGGCAGGATCACCAACCTAAATCCACGCGGCGACAATTTTCTTTTGGTTCGCGCAGCTCCATCAGGCAACGCAGAAGAGGTGGACCGGTTGGGCCCGGGACGCGGCGTTTCTATGTGCCAGCAAGTCGGCAATTGGATTGGCGTTGTTTACGCACCGCTCAGCGATGAGCCAGTTGATTGCGGCACCGGTTCGCCTGTTCAAAGCGTGCGCATTTATGAGGGGCAGTGCAAGTCGGGTTGGATCAACGAAAATTTCGTCGAGTTGATTGCAGGCTAGGTCATGACCACTCGCGACCCTCAAATCCGCGCCACCGCTATGCCGACCGATCTCAACCCCTATGGCGGGGTCTTTGGTGGTTGGTTGATGGCACAGATGGCTCTTGGAGCAGGGTCTCTCGCGAGCCGAGTGGGGCAGGGCAAGGCAGTTGTCGTTCACGCCACAGACTTCACCTTTCCCAGCACAATGGAGCTTGGCGATGAGTTGAGCGTCTATTGCGAAATTGCCGCCAAAGGGAACACCTCGCTCACAATCCAAGCCGAAGGTGTCGGGCGAGCGCGCGACAGTGAAGACACCGTTACCGTGTCACACGGGACATTCAAATTTGTACTGCTGGATGAGAATGATCGTCCGCGAGCAGTTAACGCCACATAGAATTCAAAGGGATAAGCAATGTCAGGCAGTTATGATGTCATCGTACTCGGTTCAGGGCCCGGTGGATATGTCGCGGCAATTCGCTGCGCGCAGCTTGGGCTAAAAACCGCTATTGTAGAGCGCGAAAACCTGGGCGGCATCTGCCTCAACTGGGGCTGCATCCCGACGAAGGCGTTGCTGCGCTCTGCTGAGATAAAGCACTATATGGATCAGGCGGCCTCTTATGGCTTGAAAGTTGCTGGCACGATTGAGGCTGATCTGGATGCAATCGTGAAACGCAGCCGCGGTGTTGCGAAACAGCTCAATCAGGGCATCGGGCACCTGATGAAAAAGAACAAGATCGCCGTTCACATGGGTGAGGGCACGTTGACCGGCCCAACGTCGATCACTGTTAAAGGCGAAAAGGGCGACGAGAAGCTGAGCGCCAAACACGTCATCGTTGCAACGGGTGCACGAGCGCGTGATTTGCCGTTTGCACCAGCCGATGGAAAGCGCGTTTGGACTTATAGGCATGCGATGGTTCCGCCTGAAATGCCGAGCAAACTGCTCGTAATCGGTTCGGGAGCGATCGGTATTGAGTTCGCCAGTTTCTATAACGATATGGGCGTCGATGTGACGGTTGTCGAAATGCTCGAGCGCATTGTGCCTGTTGAAGATAAAGACGTATCGACGTTCATGGAAAAGAGCCTGACGAAGCAAGGCATGACCATCATGACAAGCGCGGGCGTGGAAGACCTCAAAGTCGGTGCCAAGGGCGTGACTGCCAAAATCAAGGACAAGGCTGGCAAGGTCACGACAACAGAATACAGTCACGTAATTACCGCGATCGGGATTCAACCAAACACCGAGAATATCGGGATCGAAAAACTGGCTGACCTTGATCGCGGGTTCATCCAAATCGACCCATATTGCCGGACCAAATCGAAGGGTTTGTGGGCCATTGGTGATTGTACACCGGGCCCGTGGCTCGCGCATAAGGCCAGCCACGAAGGTGTGACCTGTGCAGAAGCGATCGCGCAAGAGCTCGGCAACAAGGATGTTCATCCGCATCCTCTCAATCGGGACGCGATCCCCGGATGCACCTATTGCCACCCGCAAATCGCCAGCGTTGGTCTAACCGAGGCAAAGGCCAAGGAAGCGGGTTACGATCTGAAAGTTGGCAACTTCCCATTTATCGGGAACGGCAAAGCCATCGCTCTTGGAGAAGCGGAAGGCTTCATCAAAACCGTGTTTGATGCCAAGACCGGCGAACTTTTGGGCGCCCATATGGTTGGCGCGGAAGTCACCGAGCTGATCCAGGGCTACACGGTCGGCAAAACGTTGGAGACGACGGAAGCAGAATTGATGCAGACTGTGTTCCCGCATCCGACATTGTCAGAGATGATGCATGAAAGTGTCCTCGACGCGTATGGCCGGGCGATCCATTTCTAATCGAAGATTGAAACTGCCAGCAAAGTCACGTTGTTAAGCGACTTTGCGAGTTTCGGAGTCTTTCGTGTTCGTTTCCGGCTCACCGGCGATGTGGTTCGCGGTGGGCCACCCGTAATGGTACCCTTGGAAGCTGGTGCAACCGAGTTCCCTCATGGAGTCGGCTTCTGCGTCGGATTCGATGCCTTCTGCTGTAACGAGAATATCCAGCGACTGTGCGAGCGATACGATAGCGGTAACAATCGCGCGGCTCGGCTCTGATCCAGCAGTGGCGGCTTGCACAAAATCACGATCGATCTTGATCATCGAGAACTGCATTTTCTCGATATAATTGAGTGACGAATAGCCGCACCCAAAATCATCGAGGGCAAATGACACGCCAAGGTCCGTAAGGCTGCGGATAAGGCTGCTCAGATCATCATCCATCTCAAGGACGGTGCTTTCGGTGATTTCAAGGAGCAGGCGATCAGCGGACAGCCCGCTTGACGCCAATGCCTCAACCACCGTGCTCAGAAAGCTTCGGTTGGTAAGCTGAACTGGTGAAACGTTTACGCTCAGTTTGATATTGTCTGGCCAACTAGCTGCTTCGTGGCATGCTGAACGCAAAAGCCATTCGCCAAGCGGCTCGATTAAGAGCGAATCTTCGGCAATTGGGATGAACACATCTGGAGCGACTGGCCCGCGTTCCGCATGGTTCCAACGCATCAGAGCTTCCTGACAGATGACGGTCTTACCATCCATGCCCACAATCGGTTGATACGAAACCGAGATTTCATCGCGTCCTAGCGCGTGTTTCAGATCACTTTCGAGCAGTGCGCGTTCTTCCAATTGACCGCGCATCGCGTGGCGATAGCTGACATGTGTACCGCGCCCGCTACCCTTTGCTTCGTAAAGGGCGAGATCGGCGTTGGTCATAAGGATACTGGTCGATGAGCCATCACGGCCAATTTCAGCCATTCCAATCGACGCGCCGACAGATATCTCTTTGTCTTCAATTTCAAATGGTTTGCCGACACGCTCAATAATCGCGTGAGCGATTTCGGACGCTTCTTCCAATGTGCTTGGATGTGGCAGGAATAGGCCAAATTCATCGCCCCCCAGACGGCCGATGACAGCGTTCTCGCCGCTTGCTTCGCGGAAGCGTTGAGCAACTTCGGTAAGCAGAGCGTCACCTGCGGCGTGCCCGTGAACGTCATTAACCTGCTTGAAACGGTCAAGATCGATCAGCATCAAGACGCCTTGCTTGCCATCTTTGACGCAACCAGCGGCTTCTTGATCGAGCAAGTCGCGGAAATGATCACGGGCAAACAAACCGGTCAGGCTGTCATGCTGTGTCACATACGTCAGTTTTTCGTTCGCAGACTTAATCGCGGCTCTGTTCCGGTTTACAGTTCGCAGGACAGCAAGCGCGATCAGGAATGCAATAATGACGAGCGCAATAATCGTCGAGAGAAGGACATTCTGGTTGTTGGCCGTGGTCAGCTGGGCTTCGTTCAGTTCTTTCTCGGCCGAGAGCTTTGAAATACGCAGCTCGCGGTTTTCCGCATCGAAACGGGCGCCTAGCAAGGCATTGTTAGCTTGCGCGGAGAGGTCTCGTGCTTGACTATCGATCCGATTAAAGGCGGCGATATGCTGCGCAGCCAGACGATAATTACCGGTCTCAGAATAGATGCCATACGCGGTTTCATGAAAATCGCGGAAGTATGGCGAGGTTTTGTCGATGTCCTGACCTTCGAAAGTACGGGCCATGTGAACCTGTGCCAGCGAAGTGCGACCATCGGCATAGGCGATCTGCGCTTTCACACCGTGCAAGAACGGCAACCAATCGGGTGCGTCGCGGGTAGCAAGGCGCATACCTTGGTTTACGCTTTGCTCGGCAGCTGCAAGTTGACCGTTCAGGAATTGCGTCGATGCGATGTTTGTCAGAATCCGCGCTTCCAGCATCGCACTAGACATCGTGCTGGCTACTTTCAGCGCTAGCTGAAATTCCTCTTCAGCTTCGTCGTAACGCGCAAGCTCTTTAAGCGCGTTGCCGCGGTTGTTATGCGCCGAAAGTGAAAGGTTGCTGTCCTCAGGAAACACTGAAGTGGCTTCGCGATAATAGCTTAGAACGCGCTCATAATCCCGCGCATCGGAGTATAGCGAACCCATGTTCTGGAGTACGATCGCCTGGCTGCGCGCTTCGCCCAATGCCTTATACCGGTCATGCGATTGCTGAAAGCTTGAGAGCGCTTCGCCGTAATCGCCTTTGGATGCTTGCAAGCCAGCTTGAGAGCGCAGCAAATCGGCGTGCAGCTTGTCATCGGGTGCTTTAACAGCGACCTCATCAAGAGCTTCCGCAATGATTTTTTGCGCTTCAGGTGCGCGATTAAGACGCATCAACGCCTCACCTTGGAGCCACATTGCGGTCAGACGTGGCAAGACCGAAGATTTCTTATCGGCGCTTGCAAGGTTCTCCGCTTTAAGAGCTGCCTCCAATGCGGCAGCCGAATTGCCCATCATCTGGGATTTCGCTGCAGCAATGCTCTCTTCGTAGGGCGTCGGCTCCTCGTTTTGCTGCGCAAAGACAGGGGCCGGAGCAGCGATCAATAAAGCAGACGCAAGGAGTGCATGTCTTTTGACATTCTTCGCAGTCATGATCGCCCTCCCATTAGCTTTGTTAATCAAATAGTCCGTCTTCGCCCTGAGCGTTTAACCAAAAGTCGTTTGCAAAGTGTTTAGAAGCGCAGTCCGAAGTTCGCGCCGATCATAAAGCTTTCATCCTGGCCCAATTCTCCGGCGCTGATGTAACGTCCAACAACGCCCAGTTCAGAGGTTTTGGTAACAGGTGTGGCATAGACAATCTCACCGGTGTAGCGGCGTTTTGTCTCAATCCCGATCGTCTGGGACACGACATCACGTTCACCTGTCAGGCGGTCGACTACCTGTTCGCTCAGGAATTCAAGTTCGCCCCGCTCAACGGTCAAAGGTTGTCCAACGGACACGCGCAGAACATCACGATCTCCCATCACACCGCGTTTGTTTACGGTGAATTGACCAGCCGAGCTCAGTACTTCGTTCGAAGTGGCGAACAGCTGACCTTGGGCTGTCTCTGTCGCGCCGCCTGTCGCGGATAGGTCAAAGGAGAAACCATTGCCGATATCCATTGAGGCAGTGAAGGTGACAGCATTTGTCGCTGAACCTTCGCCAAGGAATGCACTATTCGTCGTTTGAGCGCCCAACACAGCGTCTTGCTCTCGCAAGTAGGTGTATTGCGCGTTGACAGTGAAACCTTTGGCAACCTGTTGCTTCACACCAACTGTCAGGGCTTCGGCTTCACGCGCGCCGAGTTCACGTTGAACGTTGCGTTCGATTTCTGAAACGCCGTCCAGATCGCGCCAATCTTCGCGTTGCTGGCTGTAGCCGACGCTCAATGTCGTCGCTTTCGAAGGCATGTATGTGGCACCTGCAAAAGTTTCGCCGGATGCAAAACCAAGGACTGGGTTTACACCGCCAGTGTCTTGATCGTGATCGCTGATAATACCGAAGTTGTTGCCAGCAAGGGCGAGGGCGCCCTGGCCGTGTCCCAACGTGAAGGACATGTTTCCAGCTGGGTTCGACAGCGTTGCCGCATTGTGAATTGGGCGCATGGCACCGTCATCGCTAAATTGCGGAGCGATTGCATCGAAACGCATCGACCATTGGCCTTGCGTCTCTGTCAAATTCGAACGGACTTGGCTTACACCCAGTCGTCCATTGCCATCTTTGTCCGTGCCGCCGCTAAGCAACCAATTGGCAAATCGGTCAGAAACGAAGTCCTGCAGCCGTTGATAGCCATTGCCAAGCGAAGTTGTTCGCTTGCCATATGTGAATGAAGACATTGGGATGGCAAAGTCGCGGTAGGTATCGCCGATGTCTTCGAACGCAGTGAAATACACATCGTTCGATTCCCACCATGATGGGATTCCCGAGTTCAGCAGTGAACTCGCCGACATTGTCGATGCGCGGTAGTTCTTGCCCTTTTTCTGATACAGGGTGAACGTCATTGCGCCAAAATCGAGCGGTGCCTGTGATGCTGTCACATCCAACAAACCGTGCCCATAAACCGCATCGACGCCTGGTGCGCCAAGATCTTTGGCCGAACGGAAGATAATATCAGCGGTCTCATGCGGTTGATCCGCGAGCCAAGGCCAGCGATCATGCAACAGTGCAATCGCACCTGATACCAGCGGTGCGGCAAACGAAGTTCCAGAGCGGCGCGCAAGTCCGCCATTCCCATTGTCTACGAGCAGCAATTCGCCTGGAGCGACGATAAAGCGGTTCATTAGTTCATTGCCGCTGTAGCAGACACCATTATCCAACAAGCAAGCATCGCCAGGCCGGTTGGAAAAGTCAGAAATTGATCCATCGGGACGAACAGAACCAACAAAGATCGCAGCAGTGTCGCTGGGCGCTTCCGTTGCATACACCGGATAGCCTAGCATCAGAGCCAAAGCTGGATCCATCGTCGGATCATTGGTTGAGTATTGCGTGGTACTGAAACTCCACTCAATATCACTAGTTTGAGCGATGCCATCATTACCAGCGGCAATCACATAGACCGTGCTATCGCTCAATGTGCTGATATCGGAGCGGCCGAACATATCGGCGAGTCCTTGGGATGCGACCCAACCGGATTCGCCGAGTGAAAGGTTGATAACGCTTGCGCGTTGGTAATCGCCAATATGTGAGTTCCAAAGAGCTTGCCCTTTGATTGCCCAGATACCGGCAGCAACTCCGTCCCAAGTTGCCTGTCCATCGGAATCGAAGGGGTTATAGGCAGCAATGTTTGCGTTTGGAGCAATTCCCATGACGCCTTGACCATCATGGGCGCCAGCAATGAGGCTCGCGACACCGGCACCGTGGCCATTCAATGTTGTTTCGGTTCCAGAACTCCAGACCAAATTATCTGTAAGGTCGCCGTTCGATCCAAAGTTTGAATCAATCACTCCGATCAGGGTTTGGCTTCCCGAACCTTGAATTTGAGTGATCGAAGGGGTCCAGTTCACGGTGCCCATCCAGTGATCAACGTGGTCAACACCCGAATACTGCATAAGCGTGTCGTGGAAATCGAGGTAAAGTCTGGCGCGTTGGCCTTTGCTTAGCACTTCGATTGATGCCTTGTTATAGGCCTGAGCACCGTGCCGAGCGAAGACTTCGCTCACCAGCTCATCAAACGACTTTCCCGTTTCGGCGGTGTATTTGGCACCGAATTGAGCTTCGCTTAGCGAAATGAGCGTGCTCAGCTGGGCCATCATCTGGTCCGGCGTTCCATCACGAACAATGCTGCCATCAGAATAGTAGCTTATGCTGTTGAAGCGCTCTTCAACCGCAGAAATTTGCGCTGTGTAGTTTTGTCCGAATTGGCCAATTGCCTGAAGGTTGCCTTGATCAAACGCAACGATGTCACCCCAAAATGCGTCAATGTCGCCCCAGAACGCTGTGATATCGCCATAGAACGGACTGATGTCTCCCCAGAATGCATCAATGTCTCCGTAAAACGCATCGATATCGCCGTAGAATGGGCTGATATCGCCCCAGAACGCGTCGATGTCGCCATAGAAAGCCACGATATCGCCGTAGAATGCATCGATGTCGCCGTAACGCGGGTCGATTGAATTTGATGTCAGGCTGCGCGTAGTGACAGCGCCGCCTTCAAAGAAAGTAGCGGTCTGCGCGATCGAAGTAGCTGGGAGCGTAATCAGTCCAGTAATCGGCTGCATTGGAAGCAAATCAGTCGGGAGCGAATTTTCAGTCGGCGCCGAAAAGGTGGCTAGGGTCGATGCGTCAGTGTTTAGGTCAAGCGTAATGGCTGGCACTTCCAGCGCATCCACGACCTCGAAGGTAGCCGCGCTCTCGTCCAGTTCTGGCAGGGCGATTGGCGCTGCGCCTTTCGCGTGAGCCGAGCTGGCTAGCGAAATTGCAACTGCGGCTGTCGCGGTGCTGAATGACAATGACTTCATGACTTCATCCGTTTCTTAATGGTGCTGTAGATGCACCGATCTCGAGACGGGTTTAGCCGAGGAGTACGTAGGGTTTCGTTTCTCGATAAGGTTAAAATGGTAAGAACTTTGAAGGCTCTGTAACGCAATTCTAGGTGTAATCCCGAAGCGCAAAACGCAGCATTCTGCGTCCTCTAACCGTTAATTTTTGGTAAATTGGGTGACGTCACGCCCTCACGCGAATTTCTTACCGAATTAGGAAATTGACCAATCGGTACACATTTTGCGAATCGGTGAACTGGCTGCAACGGTCAATGCCGCGCCGCTCTCAATGGCAGTGCATAGGAGGGTAATGTGGCGGACAGGGTGGGATTCGAACCCACGAAGGGCTTGCACCCTTGCCGGTTTTCAAGACCGGTGCATTCAACCGCTCTGCCACCTGTCCGCGCGAGGAAGCCTGTTAACGGGGCATTTCGTCCTTGTCACCACACTTCGGATATTGGGTATTCATCTTATTTGTGAGACTAGGGGCAAATGATCAAGCGCCTCCTCCTATCCGCCGCCGCTTTGGCGACCTTATCCGCCCCTGTTTCCCCATCGATTGCGCAGTCCCAAGCGCGCGATGGAATCGCTTTTGATGACTATATGGTCACACTGAAAGCTCGCGCACGCGCAGAGGGCGTGAGCGAATCGACAATTCAACGCATGACGGCGGGCCTAACGCCAAATGACCGTGTGATCCGGCTCGACCGCGGGCAGCCGGGCCGCCCAACGCGCCGTGGCTATCCAGCTCTTGCGCCTTACATCGCGACGCATGTGAACTCCGTGCGTATCAACGGAGGTCGGGCCGTTTTTCGCGACAATCGTTCTACCTTGCGCGCAGTCGAGGCAGAATACGGTGTCCCTGCAGAAGTGATCGTTGCAATTTTCGGACATGAAACGAGTTACGGGCGCATTCGTGGTAATTTCGATCTTTCGCGCAGCTTGGCGACATTGGCATGGGAAGGTCGACGTCGCGAGCTTTTTTCTAATGAATTCATTGCTTTGATGAAGGTTGCTGATAAGGGCTATTCGCGTAGCCAATTGGTCGGTAGCTATGCTGGCGCGTTTGGTAACCCTCAATTCCTTCCTTCGGTTTATCTACGCCTCGCAGTCGACGGCGACGGAGATGGCCGGGCGAATATCTTTTCAAATCGCGCTGATACCTTTGCGTCCATTGCGAACTACTTCCGCGATGCGGGTTGGCGTACCGGTCAACCGTGGGGCGTGCGAGCCTCAGTTCCGTCTGGTTTCAATGTCGATGCCTATAAAAACGAGTTAAAGGCGCAGGTCTGCTCCCGGGTCCATGAAAGGCATAGCCAATGGAAAACGGTACTTGAGTGGCGCGATTTGGGTGTCCGACCACAACGCTCACTTCCAGACGATGCGCTTGTTTCGCTGTTCCAGCCCGATGGGCCGGGGAAGCCCGCGTGGCTGCTCACCGGCAATTACCGCGTGATCCTCGAATACAATTGCTCGAACTATTACGCGATGAGCGTTGGATTGCTGGCGGACGAAATCGTGAACTAATCTTCGGCGCGCCTCGCCAATTATGGTGAGGCTAGGTATGCCGTCGGCGTGAGCAGCAGACTTTTCAATTCATGGCGCTTCGCGGCTTTTGCGGCTTGCCTCTCTGTGTCAGCAACCGCGCAGACGCAAAGTGCGGTGGGAAACGGTGTTCCGAGCCCGGATGATGCCCCGGTCGCGCTGCTGGTGGACATCACATCGGGTCAGGTTTTGTTCGCGCGGAACGCCGATAGGCGCTTTGCCCCGGCGTCAATGACCAAAACTATGACGGCATTCGTCGCGTTTGAACGGATCGCGAGCGGCACGCTTGATCCTTTGCAAATGATCACAGTCCCCGCAGAAGTCTCCGAAGAATGGTATGGGAAGGGCTCTTCCATGCTTTTGCCCCCCGATGCGCAGGTGCCGGTGGGGGATTTGCTGGCGGGAATTGCGACGGTTTCTGCCAATGACGGTTCGATCGTTCTGGCGCAGGGTGTTTCTGGTTCTGTGCCAGCTTGGCTCGATGAAATGAACCAGACCGCGCGCAGCCTTGGCATGGAGAACAGCCATTTCGGAACGCCCAACGGTTGGCCAGACGAAGGCTACACTTTCACCACCGCGAATGACCTGATCTTGTTAGCGACCGCGATGATTGAGCGGCATCCGCAGCTGTATTCAGCTTACATCGGACGGCCCAGCTTTGCGTATAATGGTCTTTCGCAGGTCAACCGCGACCCTTTGCTTGGCCGCACAGAGGGGGCGGACGGGATCAAAACAGGCTTTACCAATGAAGCGGGTTTTGGATTTCTCGGCACAGCAAAGCGGGATGATCAAAGGCTTGTGATGGTTCTCGCTGGAGTGAACCGCAACGCTCTGCGCGCACGGTTATCTCGACAATTTATCGAGTGGGGTTTTGAAGCGTATGAAAGAAAACAACTTTTGCGCGAGAATGCGATTGTAGGAACGGCGCGGGTTCAAGGGGGATCCGCGCGCAGTGTCGGCTTGACCACAGATCGCGACGTGTTCGTGAACATACCGCGCGGGCAAACCGGCACTATCGAATACAAAATCACCTATGATGGGCCAGTGCGGGCTCCTATTAAGCAAGGCGATCCTATAGCTCAGTTGGAGATATCGGCTGAGGGGATAGAGCCTGCTATTGTGCCGCTAATCGCGCAAGATTCGGTGGAAACAGCTGGTTTTGCTCAAAGGGTTCTCAATGGAATTGCAGGTTGGTTCGGATGACTAATGCGCAGCAACGTGGCCGGTTCATTGCTTTTGAAGGCGGGGAAGGGGCGGGTAAGACTACGCAAGCCAACTTGCTCGCGGCATCCTTGCGTGATCGCGGTCTCTCGGTTGATGTTACCCGTGAGCCTGGGGGTACGCCCGGAGCCGAAGCAATCCGCAATTTGCTGCTCGATCCGCCCGGCGAGGATGCTCGCGGATGGAGCCTGAAGGCGGAGGCGCTGTTATTCGCTGCAGCCCGAGCAGATCATGTCGAGCACCGGATTTTGCCTGCACTCAAGGCAGGAACTTGGGTCATCTGCGACAGGTTCGTAGACTCAAGCCGTGCCTATCAAGGCGGGGCAGGCGGCCTTGGCGATGAAGCGATACTTGGTTTGCATGAATTTGGGAGTGACGGCCTGCGGCCCGATCTAACATTGCTGCTCGAAGTTGATGCGGATCATCTTGGTCAACGCCTTCTGGAGCGTGATGGAGGGGCTGCTGACGCAATTGGCGGTCGCAGCGCTGCCTATCACCAAAAAGTCGCCTCTCGCTTCAGCGTCCTTGCGCAGGCCAATTCCAGCGGCTTCGCGGCGATAAACGGTCTGGGTGAGCCAGATGCTGTCCACGCAAATGTCATGTCAGCAATCGCGCCGCTATTAGAAAGCGGCAGGCCCTGATGGAATGGCCAAACCATACCGGCGCATGGCGTGAATGGCGAAAGGCCATGTCGGGCGAGCGGATGCATCACGGTTGGATGCTGGCCGGGAAAAGTGGGCTAGGCAAACGCGATTTTGCTCTTGCTGCCGCGCGTGAGTTGGTCGCCGAGGAAGGCGTTCCACAGCCGCAAGGCTCGCACCCTGATATCCTCACGCTTACCCATCTTCCCAAGGACGACAAGGAAGAGAAGAAGCGGGATGAGGGGAAACCTTACCAGACGAAGCGGAATATCTCTGTCGCGCAGATCCGCGATATGCAGCGACGGCTGAATACGCGCCCGACATTAGGTGCCCGCCGTGCGATCATCATCGACCCTGCTGATGATATGGAGCCAAGTGCTTCAAACGCGTTGCTTAAAAGCCTGGAGGAGCCGCCACAGGGCACCTTCTTCATTCTGAGTACCCATCGCCCCTCGCGGTTGCTTCCGACAATACGCTCCCGCTGCCGCCTGCTTCGTTTCCCCATTCTGAGTGATGGCGACCTTGGGCGGATGCTGGATGAGCGCGGCGCGTCGGCCAGCCCCGATGCGCGCGCAGCAGCGATCAAAGCCGCCGAAGGCTCGTTTGGAGCAGCTCTTCGCTTTGTCGAACAGGATATGGGGCCGCTCGCGGGAATGATCGGGCAGCTCTTGAGCCAGCCTGATTCGACATTTCAAGGGCGGGGCGATCTGACACGAGCCATAGGTCCGCGTCCTGACCGCGCGCGTATTCAGTCCGTCTTGGAGCTTGCCCAAGCCTTAGTTGCCGAGCGCGCTCGTGAAGCCTCTTCTTCGGCGCATCGCGCGCGATTGATTGAGGCTCATGGGCAGCTGGTGACGCTTGCCGGACAGGCACCGACATACAACTTCGACAATGGGCTTCTCGCGATGGAAATCGGCACCTTGCTTAGCTCCGCCAGCGCGGGTAGCGAGCAGGCCAATGTCTGATAACACCCCCTTCTACGTCACCACCGCGATCAGCTACCCCAATGGGCGCCCGCATATCGGCCACGCTTATGAGGCCATTTCGACCGATGTCATCGCTCGTTTTCAACGCTTGATGGGGCGTAAGGTGCGGTTTCAAACCGGTACCGACGAACATGGCCTCAAAATGGCTCGCAAGGCTGAAGAGCAAGGGCGCACAGCGCGCCAGCTGGCCGATGAAATGTCAGGCTATTTCCGTGAGATGTGCGACGCTTTGAACATCTCTTACGACCGTTTTATTCGCACGGTCGAGGATGATCACCACAGCGCAAGTCAGGCCATTTGGCAGCGTATGGAGGCCGCCGGCGATCTGTATCTTGATCGTTATGAAGGTTGGTATTCGGTGCGCGATGAAGCCTATTACGATGAAAGCGAACTGACCGAAGGCGAGGGCGGGGTAAAGCTATCCCCGCAAGGCACTCCGGTTGAATGGACCGTTGAGGAAAGCTGGTTCTTCCGGCTGTCAAAGTATCAGGATAAGCTACTGAAATTGCTGCGTACTCCAGGCTTCTTGGAACCTGCAAGCCGTCGCAATGAGATGATTGCTTTTGCTGAGCAGGGGCTTCGCGATCTCTCTGTCAGCCGGACCAGTTTCGACTGGGGTGTGAAGGTGCCGGGCAGCGATGATCACGTCATGTATGTCTGGGTCGATGCTTTGACGAACTATCTGACTGGTCTGGGTTTTCCCGATGATGGTGGCGATATGGCCGAATTCTGGCCGGCGAATTTGCACATTATTGGCAAGGACATCGTCCGTTTCCACACGATCTACTGGCCTGCATTTCTGATGAGCGCTGATCTGCCTGTGCCCCAAAAAGTATTCGGCCATGGGTTCCTGCTCAATCGCGGGCAGAAAGAATCAAAGTCTCTCGGGAATGTCACTGATCCACTTGAATTAGCAGACAAATTTGGTGTCGATGCCTTGCGTTACTTCCTCATGCGGGAAGTCGCTTACGGCCAAGATGGAAGCTACTCACCTGAGGCAATTGTAACCCGCGCGAACGCGGAACTGGCCAACAGTTTCGGCAACCTGGCACAGCGCACACTCTCTATGATCGCAAAGAATATGGATGGCGAGCTTGAGCCATTTGTGACGACAGAGGCCGACGATACCTTGCTTTCGCATGTAGCGGATGCTTGCCGCGTTCAGCTCCCTCGCGAGTTCAACGACTTGGCGTTCTCGGTCGGTATCGAAGCGTGGATGCGCGCGGTTTACGCTTGTAACCAATATGTCGATGAGCAAGCACCTTGGACGCTCAAGAAGACCGATCCAGAGCGGATGAAGGCGGTTCTGCTGACACTTTTTATGGCGCTTCGCGATCTGGGCATAGCAATCCAGCCAGTCGTGCCGGACAAGGCGGCCAACCTCCTTGATCAATTGGGCATTCCAACAAATGAGCGCGATTACTCGGCGCTGTCTGACGCGGAGTGGTATACGCGGGTCGCAGAAAGCGGCTTTGTGGTTGCTAAACCAACCCCAATATTCCCGCGGCTAGAAATGCCGGAGGAAGAAGGTGCCTGATGCTCGTCGATAGTCATTGCCATCTTGAATACAAAGGGCTGGTTGAAGATCAGCAAGGGGTTTTGGCCCGTGCGCGTGATGCAGGAGTAGGGGCGTTTCTCAACATTTCTACCAAGCTCAATGAATGGGAGCAGGTCGTTGGTACGGCAACGCGCGAGGCGGATGTTTTCGCAAGCGTCGGCGTTCACCCGCATGAAGCAGATGCGCACGAGGACTTGGGCAGGGGAGTGCTTCTCGCGGCGACAGAAAACCCGAAAGTGATCGGTATTGGCGAGACAGGCCTCGACTATTTCTACGGACATTCAGACCGCGCGACCCAGGCGAAACTGTTTCGTATGCATATTGATGTCGCGCGTGAAACCGGACTTCCTGTGATCATTCACACGCGTGATGCCGAAGATGATACATATCAAATCCTCAGCGAAGAAATGGAGAAGGGCACTTTTCCGGCATTGATCCATTGCTTCACAGCATCGGAGAATTTCGGGCGTAAAGTGCTTGATCTTGGCCTTACGATTTCAATCTCGGGTATCGTAACTTTCAAGAATGCCAAGGACTTACAGGACACAGCCAAAGGCGTGCCTGAAGATCGCTTGCTCGTCGAAACTGACAGCCCCTTCCTTGCGCCAGTGCCGCATCGGGGCCGACCGTGCGAGCCAGCCTTTGTAGCGGACACTGCGAAGTTTGTGTCCGAATTGCGCAGTGTGGATCCGGCACATCTTGCCGATGCAACCACCCGAAATTTCACGAAACTTTTCAGCAAGGCCATGCTGTGAAATTCATCATGCTGGGTTCCGGTACATCCACAGGTGTGCCGCGCGTCGGCGGCCCCGATGGGTTGGGGGACTGGGGTGACTGTGATCCAGATGAACCGCGTAACCGCCGCACACGCGTCTCGATCCTTGTTGAGAGCGACGAAGGCAAGCGACTGTTGATTGACACTTCGAGTGACTGCCGCGCTCAACTTCTTGCCAATCGGATACCCTCCATTGATGCCGTGTTCTGGACACATGACCATGCGGATCATTGTCACGGGATCGATGATCTTCGCGTGATGCGGTACGGCCGCAGCGGACCGATCCCAGGTTACGCTTCAACAGATACGGTCAGACGCTTAAGGCAGCGTTTTGGATATGTGTTCGCGGGCCAAGAAGGTTATCCGACGATCATGAGCATCGACACTCTGGATCGCTTGCGGATGGTTTCTGGCTTCGGTGTTGAGTGGTGCCAGATGGAGCATGGTCCCGGTGAAACAACCGGTTACCGGTTCGAATGCAACGGTAAGTCAATCGCGTATGCCACGGATTATAGCGCCATTTCGGACGAGATGGTGGACTTGTATGACGGTGTCGATATCCTTGTCAGTGACTGTTTGAGGCGCGATCCACATCCGACGCACGCGCATTTGGCAATGGCGATTGAATTGGCGGAACGCTGCGAGGCAAAGCGTCTTGTGCTAAGCCATTTGGACAAGAGCATGGATTATAGAAGTCTGGTTGATGAAGTGCCGGACTTTGTAACGGTTGGTTTTGATGGACTGGAGATGACCGCGTGAGCGAGACAGCTTTGATTTCGATTGTCGCGATGCTCGGTTGGCTTGTGCTTGCCGGCAGTGCGCTGGCTTCATTCCGAATGGGTTGGAGTAAGTTTCTGCAAATGGCGCTTGTTTGGTTGGCTATTTTTGCAGGCGGCTTTCTACTCGTAGGGCTGTTTATGGACGGGTAGCTCTCATCTCCAATTGCCTATATTTAACATAATATATATTATCATTCCAAAGGTGAGATATGAGCGAGAGCGCCCCAACTCCCGATAAACGCGCCCAAATGGACCGCCTAATCGATATCATGGCTCAGCTCCGCAATCCCGACGGCGGCTGCGATTGGGATCTCGCCCAGAATTTCGCTAGCATTGCACCTTACACAATTGAAGAAGCCTACGAAGTCGCGGATGCAATCGAGCGCGGCGATATGAACGATCTGCGCGACGAACTTGGCGACCTCTTGCTCCAGGTCGTGTTTCATTCACGAATGGCGCAAGAAGCTGGCAATTTTGAATTTTCCGATGTCGCCCAAGCTATCAGCGACAAGATGGAAGCGAGACACCCGCACGTCTTTGGCGATCAAAGCGGCTCAATGGGCGAAACCCGCTGGGAGAACCTCAAAGAAGCCGAGCGGACCGAAAAAGGCGAAACCAGTGCCGTTGACGGTGTCGCGTTGGCGTTGCCAGCTTTGATGCGAGCGCAGAAACTCCAAAAACGTGCAGCGCGGACGGGTTTTGACTGGCCCGATCCAAGGGGTTCTGAGTTAAAGATTCACGAAGAAATTGATGAACTTAAGGCGGTAACCTGCGAAATCGATCAGTTTGAAGAGGCGGGTGATCTCCTCTTCGCAGTTGTGAACTTTGTTCGGGCCAACGGCATCAATGCCGAAGAAGCCCTGCGCGCTGCCAATGGGAAGTTTGAAAGACGCTTTAGAGGCATGGAAGCCATTGCCGATAGTGATTTCGCGGGGCTCTCACTCGATGAGAAAGAGGCGCTTTGGCAAACAGTCAAAAGCCACGAAAAATCAGCTGACTAAGCTTTCGTACTGACCCAATTCCTTTGGGTTTAAGCGGACAGAGAGCGTACGCAAAGGCCCCTGCTCCCCTTCCCCGGCATCCTCATCGGACAGAACTTCGCCGTGCGCATGCAGCCATGCGAGTCTGCGGCCATCGCTGACGGGTAAAGTCACCGTAATTTCTTTGGCTTTCAGAGTCAGCATTTCCGCGACTTTCGCGGTGAAATCGTCCATTCCCAAGCCAGTCACGGCCGACATGAGTACGGCTGTGTGCCCATCTGCGCTGCTGCTAAGCTCAGCCATGCGTTCAGCGCCGATCAGATCGGCCTTGTTCCAAATCTCGAGGATCGGGATGTCGCTATCGCCAGTCTCGCGGTCGACCACATCAAGATCGGCGAGGACTTCCATAACTTGCTTTTTCTGAGCGGCGTGAGCCGGATTGGCCATATCCCGCACATGGCAAATGATGTCAGCACCTGTAACCTCTTCCAAAGTTGCGCGGAATGCCGCCACCAATTGTGTCGGAAGATCGGAAATAAAGCCAACGGTGTCGGAAAGGATCGCCTTGTCCACTCCCGGCATACTGATTGCGCGCATGGTCGGGTCAAGGGTCGCGAAGAGCAAGTCCTCGGCCATAACTTCAGCGCCCGTCAGCCGATTAAACAGCGTTGACTTGCCCGCATTCGTGTATCCGACCAACGCAATTACAGGCCAAGGCGCCCTTCCCCGGCGCTCTCTGTGCAGCGCGCGGGTCTTTCGGACTTGTTCAAGTTCGCGTCGCAGTCTGCCCATGCGTTGGCGGATCATCCGGCGGTCAGCCTCAATCTGGGTTTCGCCCGGCCCACCTAAAAACCCAAAGCCACCGCGCTGCCGTTCAAGGTGGGTCCAGCTGCGCACAAGACGGCTCTGCTGGTAGTCGAGATGCGCCAACTCGACCTGAAGCCGCCCTTCGGCAGTCGCCGCGCGTTCGCCAAAAATTTCAAGGATCAGACCGGTCCGATCGATCACTTTGCGCTTCAATGTTTCTTCTAGATTGCGCTGCTGGATCGGGGAAAGAGCGCCGTCGACGATGATGAGCTCGCATTCATGCAGTTCGCACTGGGTCGCGATGTTCTTCACCTGACCGGAGCCAAACAAGGTGTTCGGCTGCATTTGGCGGATCGGAATAATCTCTGAATGTGCAATCACCACGCCAATGGCGAGCGCCAATCCCTGCGCCTCTTCAAGCCGTTCGCGCGCGTCAAGATCATAGCGCAGCGTGCGGATGTCAGGGCACAGCACAAGCGCCCGCGCACCGCGGGTCACTTCGTCCATCAGATCATCATCGAAACTCAGTCGTCTGTCCGATCGTCAAAGTCGTCTTCATCATCGCTTAGGTCGACGTGACTGGCAGGTTGGATAGTCGAAACAGCATGCTTGTAAGCGAGCTGAACGGCTCCATCGCGTTCGAGCAACATGCAGAACAGGTCGTACGAAGCGATCCGGCCCTGCAACATGACACCGTTCACAAGGAACATGGTGACTTGCACATTGGCATCACTGACTCGGCTCAGAAAAATGTCCTGCAACAGGCGTTGTTTCTTATTCCCCGAACGCATAGCAAATTGCTCTGCATCCATTGGCCCGCCGGGCATGATTGTGGAAATAGCGTGTTTATAGACAAGTTGTGACTGCCCATCGCGGCGCAGCAGGATCGAAAAGTTATCGAACCACGTCACGATACCTTGCAGCTTCACACCCTTGACGAGGAACATCGTCACAGGGGTCTTGTTCTTACGCAGAAGGTTTAAGAAGGCATCTTGCAGGTTGCCTCCTCCTTGGCGCGGTCCGCCCGAGGCTTCACCGCCGCCTGAACCTGGACGCGGAGAGAGAATCCGTCCGTTCGACATTGTACATGCTCCAATTATTGGCGGCCGCCTTTACGGTCCGCAGGTTAGGCACATGCAAACAGCCCACCCGTTCACAATACCTGACTGCACAATGACGATTAGAGGCGCGAACGGCAATCCTTGAATTTTTATCAACTGACCTGACGCGTGGGAACGCTACTCTTTGGTCTTACCTTCCTTGCGATCAGCCATACCGAGCAGTTTTAGTTTCCGGTGAAGCGCAGATCGCTCCATTCCGATAAAAGTGGCTGTTTTGGAGATATTGCCTGAAAAGCGGCGGATCTGGATCGTGAGGTATTCGCGCTCAAAACTCTCGCGAGCCTCACGTAGTGGGACACCCATCATAGCCGTCAAACCTTGTCCAGAAGCAGCCAGTTTGCCGCCCGTGATCTCTCCGGGGAGCATATCGGTTTCGACAACTGTAAGGCGATCACGCGGTGTCATAATGATCGTCCGTTCAACCACATTGCGGAGCTGCCGTACATTGCCCGGCCAATCATATGCCTGCAGCGCAGCCATGGCTTCTTCGGAAATTTCTGGCGGCGCGATGCCCTGATCTGTGGAATACCGGGTGAAGAAATGTTCAGCCAAAGCAGGAATGTCATCGCGGCGTTCCGCCAATGACGGAATGGAAACGGGCACGACGTTGAGGCGGTAGAAAAGGTCTTCGCGGAAGCGCTTTTCCTCCATTTCCAACGCAAGATCGCGTGTCGTCGACGATACCACCCGGACATCGACGCCGATCTGACGGCTGCCCCCCACCCTCACAAAGCTTTGTTCGGTCAGGACACGGAGAATACGCGCCTGAGTGGAAAGGGGCATGTCAGCGACTTCATCAAGATAAAGTGTGCCGCCATCTGCCAGTTCGAGGAGGCCGGGACGCACTTGCTTGCCGTCGGCTTCCTCGCCGAACAATTCCTGTTCAAAACGTTCCGGCGTGATGCGCGCCGAATTAACGAGGACGAACGCGTGTTCGGCCCGGCCACTCCACGCGTGGAGAAGGCGTGCTGCGACTTCTTTGCCAGCGCCAGCTGGGCCGGAAATGAGCACCCTACTCCCAGTGTTTGCTACCCGTTTCAAAGTGGCGCGCACGGCGTTGATCGATGCTGAGTTACCGGTGAATTCCGCGCTGTTCCAATTGCTGTCGCGCAGGCGGGTGTTTTCGCGGCGCAGGCGCTCTGTTTCTGTGGCGCGTTCAACGAGCATCAACAGACGCTCTGCCTCGAATGGCTTTTCAATAAAGTCCATCGCGCCGCGGCTGACGGCGGAAACAGCTGTGTCGATGTTGCCGTGCCCGGAAAAGATAATGACGGGCAGATCAGGTTCGCGAATCTTGATCGCATCCAGCAGTTCAAGACCGTCCATCTCGCTACCGTGCAGCCAGACGTCGAGCAGCACGAGGCTAGGGCGGCGCTCATCCACTGCGGCAAGCGCGCTAGTGCTGTCTGCGGCTGTTCGGCAATCATAGCCTTCATCGCCGAGCACGCCGGAGACCAGTTCGCGAATATCGCGTTCATCGTCGACTATCAGGATATCAAGCGCCATGTGCGGCTCCTTGGGTTTGGTGGGGTATTTGGAGGTCAGTTTTCAGGGTCATATTGGATCGCCATCGGACGTCTGGGGATCGCGCGCGAACCTGAGTGTGACACAGGTGCCGCCCGTCTCTGCACTCGCGAAGCTCATATCGCCGCCATGTTCTTCGACGATCTTGTTGACGATCGCGAGGCCAAGGCCGGTGCCCTTTTCACGTGTCGTCATGTAGGGTTCGGTGATCCGATCGCGCTCTGTCGGTAGCCCGATGCCGTTGTCTTCGATGTTGATCGAGAGGAACGCATCGTCATTGACCATTGTGACAGAAACGTTGCCGGCATACTCTCCTTTAGCCTCTGCGACGCGCGCTTCGATGGCTTCGACAGCGTTCTTAAGAACGTTTGTCATGGCTTGGCCAAGCTGGTGCCGGTCACAGCTAACCATGCGCGTATCGAGGGAATTTGCTGTGAAGCGGAATTCGATGCCAGTGTGAGCGACCTCTTGGAGGAAGACCGCCTGTTTCACGAGATCGACCGCGTCTTCGTTGCGAAACACTGGTTTCGGCAAACGTGCGAAGGACGAAAATTCATCCACCATTTTACGCAGGTCGCCAACTTGCCTAACGATGGTGCTGGTAAGCTCATCGAAAAGCTCACCGTCGTCGGCTTCTACCTGTTTGCGATAGCGACGTTTTAGGCGCTCTGTTGCAAGCTGGATCGGCGTAAGCGGGTTCTTGATTTCGTGGGCAATGCGCCGTGCAACGTCTGACCAAGCAGCCTGTCGCTGGTTGAGAAGCTGCCGTGTAATGTCTTCGAAAGAGACCACATGACCGTCCGATCCCGGTGCAATTTTCACGGCTAGGGTGAGCAATTCGTTACCCTTGGCGTGGCTTACAATCGCGCTGTCTTGCCCGTCATTGATCAACTGTGTGATCTCAGGCGTGAGGTCTCCGAGAGGTTGCCCGACAAAATCATGGTTTTCATCGAGCGCCAACAGTTGCTGCGCGGACCCATTCATCAACAGCACGCGATTTTCCGCATCGACCGATACAATTCCCGCAGTCACAGAATCGAGCACAGCCTCTGTAAAAGCGCGCCGATCATCGATTTGACGGTTTGCGTTGACCAAAGCGTCTGTCTGCTTTTCCAGCTGCGCGGTCATCCTGTTAAAGGCGCGGTTGAGCAAGCCAATCTCATCGGCACCAGTGCGACCTTCTACCCGCAAGGCAAAGTTGCCCTGCCCCACCTTTCGCGCGGCTCCCACAAGGTCAGTCAGCGGCTCAACCTGCCGATCCGCGAAACGCAGAGCAAACCAGACGGCCAGACTGACGAGCAGAAGGCTCATCGCGACGAGCGCAATATTAAACTGCAATTGAAGCCTTCGTGCATCGTCCGAAAGCGTTTCATAGCCAGTCGCGATGGCCTGAGCATTCGACCACGAATTGAACATCGAAGCTTCGGTATTGCGAGCGTTGTAGAGGTAGATTCCGCTTTCGGCATCGATTGGTGCCAGTGCCGCGATCCTATCGGGGCTTCCTCCAACGACGACGATCTCTCCCGCGTCGAGCTGATTAAGAGCAGTCTCGCTGAATTCGAGCAGAAGATTGTCTTCTAGAAGGTCGTAAATCGCGGCCGTGCGCAGGGTATCGTCGTCAAGACGCTGAAGGATTGCACTTTCTGAAATTTCGCGAGCTTGCGCTTGATAAGCATAGAAGTCGGGGAAACTAGGATCGGAAATCGGCACCCTAGCCAGAATAGTCCGCATGTCCGTTGCCATCGTGATGGTTTCATCCTGCACATCACGCTGATTTGCATCGTAATAGCTTTGCGCCAGCTCGTTGGCGTTCTGCATAAGACCGCGGGATTCGTCCGAGAACCAGAAATCAACGCCCGTCTGGAACAGAAAGCCTGCGAAACCGGCAACTAGCAACGTGGGAACTGCCGCAACCATTGAAAAGAAGAACACGAGACGGACGTGCAATCGTGCCGTGCTCCCGGCTGCGCGTTTTAATGCCAATCGCCGGCCGATTAGGATGAGCAAGCCCATCGCAGGCACGAGGACCGCAACGAGCAGCAATGATAACTGGGTGGTTGGAAGCAGTTCGCTCTCACCGGGATCGTTGGAATAGACCAGATAGTTCGCGATCAACGCAGCAGCGAGCGCAATTACCGCGCTGATTTCGAGTAAACGAAAGACATTCGCTTTGCGAGATGCGACGACATAGCGCCTCCACCAGCGCGGCGATTGCCGGGGTGAATTGCCATTTGTCTGGTTAGCGTTCGCTTCCATCGTGTCGTTGTTACAACGCCACTGTGGTATTTTTGCAAGAGGAAACTTTGCCGCCTGCCCCAGCCGCTATTAAGCTGAACGCGAAAACCGCTCTGGCTCTATGCGCAGCTCGCCTATCCGCTTGCGCAGAGTATTGCGGTTTATGCCAAGCAATTTGGCCGCACGGAGTTGGTTGCCGCTCGTCTCTCCCAGCGCATGCTCAATCAGCGGTTTTTCAAACGCAGCCAGCGCCTGCGCGTAAACTGTGCCAGAGGCAGGGCTATGGTCATGGAGCCATTGGCCCAATGCCTGTCCAATCCCTCCATCACGCTGCTCTTCGCTGCCGCCCGGCGCAAGTGCTTCATCGCCGAGGATATCGTGCAAATGCCCCGCATCGATCAAATCATCGCGCGCCATCAAGGCCAGCCGGTAAACCACATTTCGAAGCTCACGCACATTTCCGCGCCAATTGCGGGTCTCAAGCCCGTGGATAGCGTCCGTAGTTAACTGCCTGCGCGGCAAGCCATCGTCTGCGGCCTGCGCAAGGAAATGCTGTGACAACACGCCAATATCTTCGCGTCTTTCGCGTAGCGGCGGCAAGTGGATTGGCACGACGTTCAGACGGTAATAAAGGTCTTCACGAAAGGTGCCTGCCGCTATCATCGGCACGAGATCTTTGTTGGTCGCGGCAACGATCCGCACATCGACAGAGATTTCCTGACGGCCTCCTACTCTCCGAATGCGGCCTGATTGGAGGGCGCGGAGCAAACGGGTCTGAGCCTCGGCCGGCATATCGCCAATTTCATCAAGGAACAGCGTTCCGCCATTGGCTTGCTCGAATTTGCCGATTGCCTGTGCGATCGCGCCGGTGAAGGCACCTTTTTCATGGCCGAACAGCTCGCTTTCGATGAGATCAGATGGGATTGCGGCGGTGTTCACGGCCACAAACGGGCCAGAGCGGCGACTGCCCAACTGGTGCACCGCTTCCGCGACGAGCTCTTTTCCGGTCCCACTTTCTCCAGTGACTAGGACTGTCAGATCATTGCGCAGGACGCGCGTGATCATCCGGTAAACGCCCTGCATAGCCGGACTGCGCCCGACAAGCGGCATTCCGTCGTCTTCCGGCAGGCATAGTGCGTTCGACGTGTCGTGCCCGCCGCGCGCTCCGCAGGCCTGCTGTACGGCCTGAACCACTTCATCCAGATCGAATGGCTTTGGGAAATACTCGAAAACATCGCTATCGCTGGCGCGTACCGCGGTATCTAAAGTATTTTGGGCTGACAGGACGATTACAGGCATATCCGGCGCAATCGTGCGGACCGCATCCATGCTTGCAAGGCCATCGCCATCTTCCAACATGACGTCGGTCAACATCACATCGAACCTTTGTCGCTGGAGCCATTGATCGCGTTCGCGCATCGAGACGCAATGCTCGATAGCGAACCCTTCATCTTCGAGCGCCGCCATCATGACCGTTGCGATGGCGTGATCATCCTCGACCAATAGGATTGTGTTGCCTGCTTTTGACGTCATGCCGCGTCTCCCATGGCTTCATTGCTTTGTGGCAGATGCAAACGGAAATGGGTCAACTCGCGTTTCATATCGCGTTCGTGACTAATGCTACCGTTCATATCTCTCACCAATTTGCGTACCAGCGCGAGGCCCAATCCTTGGCCCGACTTCTTGGAGGAAACGAACGGCTCGAACACGTGATTGCGGATCGAAGGATCAATGCCGCCTCCATTGTCGGAAACCGTGATTTCGATCGGCAGACGCACAGTCCTGCCTACACGAATAGCGCTGAAGGCAAGGCCGCTGACAAATCGCGTTTGAACAGTAATCTTCGGCGGATCATCCGATCCTGCCGCTGCGTCGCGTGCGTTCGAAATGAGGTTGATCAGCACTTGCTCGAGCACATCACGGTTCGCCAAAACGGGCGGCAGTGACGGATCGAACTCTTCGCGGATTTCCACTTGAGTGGTATCTCCAGCGCGCACTGTTGCGATCGCTGCGCGAATGGCCTCATGCGGGTTACACGGTGCGGGCGGCTCGGTTTGCTTGCTGCCCAATTGCTGCATGCGGTCGATCAGCCGGGCAATCCGGTCCACTTCGTCGGTGATCATCCGGGCCAATTTTTTGTCCTGATGCGGCAATTTACGTGCGACCAGCTGCCCCGCTCCGCGAATGGCAGACAACGGATTCTTGATCTCATGCGCAAGTATGGAAGGCGCGCCTAACGTCGATCCGGCCTCAACCTCTCGCGCATTCTCTTCATGAGTAATTTCGGACAACGTGACCACGCGCCAACCGGCATGACTGGAAAGCGGGGAAATCGTCAGATTGACACGCGTCTCTACCTTACTGGCGACGACATGAATATCGCGAGCAACCAATGCAGCGTCGGCGTCCGCCAACCTCTCCTCTACGCGCTCTTCAAGATTGCCGAGCAATTCTGAAATTCGCCTCCCATTTAACCTGCTAGCACTCTGGCCCAGCAGGTTTTCAGCAGCGTGATTGGCCTCTGCGATGCGGCTTTCACCGTCGATCAGGAGCATCGCAAAAATAAGCCCGCCAATTTGGGCTTCGGCATCGGGCTTCCCCAAAGCCTCGTCAGACATCACGATCAAGCAGCCCGGCGGTTCAGGAACGGCTCGTAAAAGCGTTCGATCTCGCCAAGCACTTCCTTAGGATCATCGATCATGTTGGCTTTGTTCCGGAACTCAGCCGATCCATGCATCCCTTTGGTGTACCAACCGATGTGCTTGCGCGCGATCTTTGTCCCGACTTCGCTTCCATAATGATCGAGCATGCGGTCATAATGTTCCATTAGAACGCTGAATTGCTCATCAAAGCTGGGCGTCGGGATGCTTTCGCCTGTCCGCCACCAATGCATAACCTGACCAAGCAGCCACGGTTTGCCATAGGCGCCGCGCCCGATCATCAGCCCATCAGCGCCAGACTGCTCCAAAGCTTTCGCTGCATCGTCAATCGTGCAGATATCGCCATTGACGATCACCGGAATGGATACGGATTCTTTGACTTTTCGGACGAAGGACCAGTCTGCGCTGCCTTTATACATCTGATTCCGGGTGCGACCGTGAACAGTGATCATCTTCACGCCAAGGTCCTCTGCGATCCGGGCCATTTCCGGGGCATTCAGGCTCGCGTGGTCCCAGCCCATCCGCATTTTAACAGTGACAGGCACATCGACCGCTTTAACGGTTGCTTCCATCAGTTTGGTCGCAAGGGGCACTTCGCGCATCAACGCACTGCCTGCCATCTGCCCTATGACTTTGCGCACAGGGCAGCCGAAATTGATGTCAATGATGGCCGCGCCATTGCCCTCTTGCAGTTTGGCGGCCTCACCCATGCTGTTTGGATCGCAGCCGACAAGCTGCATCGAAACAGGTTCTTCGATCTTATCCCACGCTGTTTTCTGGAGCGATTGCCGCGTTTCGCGGATGGCTGCCTCACTGGCGACCATTTCCGTCACGTTTAGGCCCGAACCATAGCGGCGCACGAGCGTGCGGAAAGGCATATCGGTCACACCAGTCATCGGGGCGAGCAATACGGGTTGCGCAATCTCGACAGGGCCGATTTGGATCGGCTTGATCGGTGGAGGGGTTGGAAGGTCTGTCATGAAATGGGATGCCTAAAATTTGGGCAGCGCATAGTGCATTGCGGAAAATCCGTCCAGACCCTAAGCGCGATGCCGCAATGAACGATGAACCTGCCCTTCCCCCGTTTTCCGCTATAATCGTCGCGGCGGGCAGAGGCTTGCGTGTCGGCGGTGACACTCCGAAACAGTTTCGCCAATGGCGAGGCAAGCCCGTTTTGAGGCACTCAGTCGAAGCGCTGGCCCGTGCGGGTTGCAGTGAGATTGTGATTGTTGCGCCCGCGGGGATGCATGAAGAGGCATTGGCCGCCGCTGGCGAGCATCTGTCGATTAGCGCTGTTGATGGTGGAGCCACTCGTCAGGACTCGGTTCACGCAGGTCTCCGGGCATTGGCGCCTTCTCGGCCAGCCCAAGTGCTTATCCATGACGCCGCGCGACCTGACCTGCCTCAGAACGTCATTTCTGCGTTGCTCAAAGCTCTCGATAAGCACGTCGGAGCTATTCCGGCCTTACCTGTCGTCGACAGTTTAGCTGTTTGCGGCACCGGTGATGTCATGTCGGGTAAAGCGGATCGTGAAACCCTGCGCCGCGTCCAGACACCGCAAGCGTTCCGGTTCGGTGACATTATGGCTGCCCATGACGCATGGAACGGAGCAACCGATGCTGGCGACGACGCGCAGGTGCTATCGGCAAGCGGCGGTTCAGTTGCGCTCGTGCAAGGTGATGAGCGGCTCAAGAAAATCACCTTTGCAGAGGATTTCGGAGATACGATGACAACTGCACAGTTCCGTGTCGGACAAGGATATGATGTTCACCGCTTGCAGGCCGGTGAAGAATTGTGGCTGTGCGGGGTCAAGTTAGACCATGACAAAGGTCTGGCCGGGCATTCCGATGCGGACGTTGCTCTCCATGCTATTACCGATGCGGTGTTGGGTGCGGTTGGACAAGGCGACATCGGAACCCATTTCCCGCCAAGCGATCCCAAATGGGCCGGTGCGCGTTCTGCGCAATTTCTGAAACACGCGGTGAAGCTGGCTTCGGTAGCCGGATACGCGATCGGGAACATTGATCTCACCATTATCTGTGAAGCTCCCAAAATCGGCCCGCATCGTCCGGCAATGCGCAGCGAAGTTGCGCGCATTACCGGCCTTGCTGAAGACGCCGTCAGCATCAAAGCAACAACGACTGAGCGGCTCGGTTTTACCGGACGCGAAGAAGGCATCGCAGCTCAAGCCATTGTTGGCCTGGCGAAACATGTCTGAAGGAACACGAATGACCAAAACTCTCCTCCCCGCCGATATTGATGATCTTGCCGCAAAGGTGGTTGCTGCGAATATCGAGGCGGGCCGCACGGTTGCGCTGGCTGAGAGTTGCACTGGCGGTCTTGTCGCGGCGGCTATCACGGAAATTGCCGGGTCCTCGGCGGTGCTTGATCGCGGTTTTGTGACCTATTCCAACGAGGCGAAAATGGAATCGCTGGGTGTGGGTCAGGATATAATTGAAACGTTTGGCGCGGTGTCGATTGCCTGCGTCTGGGCGATGGCTGCTGGCGCATTGAAGAATTCAAACGCCGATGTTGCGGTCGCGATCAGCGGAGTTGCTGGTCCGGGTGGCGGCACACAGTTAAAGCCTGTCGGGACAGTGGTTTTCGCGCGGGCATATCGCAATCAGGACGGCGAACCTGAGGGTGAGCTAAAGCACTTCTATGTCGACGAAGGCGAAAATGGCCGCGCCTCTATCCGACGTCAGGCGACGCTTTGCGCGCTTGAATTGTTGCTGCCGTAAAGAGCATGAGCCCGTGTCTCGAACGCGGCGACCATTTTACGGAAAGCACGGTCAAAATATTGCCCCGCTAGCGCCTGAAACACGCGGTTCTTAAACTCGAAGTCGACGAGAAAATCGATCTCGCAAGATTGCTCTCCGGTCGAACGAAACGTCCAGACATTGTCGAGGTCAGACAGAGGCCCGTCGACGTAGTGCACAGCGATCTCGTTTGGCCGGTCTTTTGAAACGCGCGACGTAAATGTTTCGCGGATCGATTTGAACCCGACGACCATATCGGCGACCATTTCAGTGTCCGAATTTGAGCGCACCCGCGTGGCGATTACCCAGGGAAGAAATTCGCGGTAACGCGCCACATCCGCGACCAGATCAAACATCTGCTCCGCGCTGTATGGCAACCCCTTTGTCTCGCGAATGCCGACCATTAGATGCTCAATTTATCCCGCTTACGGAGTTTTTCCTCACGCGCTTTCTTCATGACCGCAAAGTCATCGCCCGCGTGATAGCTGGAACGGGTGAGCGGGCTCGACGCCACTTGGAGAAAACCCTTGGCACGAGCGATCGAGCCGTAGGCGTTGAAAGCTTTCGGAGTGACAAACTCTTCAACCGCAGCGTGTTTTGGTGTTGGCTGCAGGTATTGTCCCATCGTGATGAAGTCGACTTCTGCGCTGCGCATGTCGTCCATCACCTGATGCACTTCCAGGCGCTGTTCACCCAGTCCAAGCATGATCCCCGACTTGGTGAAGATAAGCGGGTTATGCGCTTTCACTTCCTCAAGCAGGCGAAGCGATGCGTAGTAGCGGGCACCGGGACGGATCGTCGGGTAAAGCCGGGGAACCGTTTCCAAATTGTGGTTATAAACATCGGGACCAGCTTCGCAGATGGCTTCGACAGCTGGCCGCATCTTACCGCGAAAATCAGGCGTCAGTATCTCAATCGTTGTCTCTGGCGTGTTGCGGCGCAGAGCATCGATCACTTTGACAAACTGGCCTGCCCCGCCATCCGGCAGGTCATCGCGGTCCACACTGGTAATCACGATGTGTTTGAGGCCCATCTTAGCCGCTGCGATAGCGGTGTTCTCAGGCTCCATCGGATCGACCGCGCGCGGCATCCCTGTTTTGACGTTACAAAACGCACATGCGCGCGTGCAAACATCTCCAAGGATCATCACCGTCGCGTGTTTTTGGGTCCAGCATTCGCCGATATTCGGACAAGCTGCCTCTTCGCAGACAGTGTTGAGATTGAGGTCGCGCATCAGTTTGCGCGTCTCGTGATAGCCTTTGCTCACCGGCGCCTTGACGCGGATCCAGTCCGGTTTGCGCTGGCGCTGAGGCCGCTCTTGCTCTGGCGCGCCGCTCTTTTCCGGCTTAGGCGAGTTTGCGAGATCATTCATGGTCGTGCATCTAGGCTGCCGCAGCGTCCGCCGCAAGCTGTCGGTCGACTGAATCCGCCTGTTTAGGAACAAAATCGCCGCAAGGTCTTTTGCTTTTCATGCAACAAAGGGGCGTGTAGCGGGTCATCATGTTTGAAGCAGCGATCCAAACTTTCACATCTCCAGTGGTTTTGTTCTTCGTATTGGGGTTGCTTGCAGCCTTTGCGAGGTCCGATCTGGCCATCCCAGAAGCCATTGCGAAAGCGATGTCGCTCTATCTGATGGCCGCTATCGGGATCAAAGGCGGCGTCGCTGTCGCCAAGTCCGGCATCGACGGAACAGTGCTATCGGCGCTGGGTGCGGGCATCGTTGCTGGCTTTTTGCTCCCGTTTTTTGCGTATGCTGTGCTGAAAACCTTCGGGCGGCTTGATCGCATAAACTCAGGCGCGGTTGCCGCGCATTATGGCTCAATCAGCGTCGTTACGTTTGTGACCGCGGTAGAAATTTTGACCGGACAGGCGCGCGAACCGGGTGGCTATATGGTCGCCGTTATGGCCGCGATGGAAGCCCCTGCGATCCTATCCGGCCTACTGTTGGCGCGCGGCCTCGGTAGCTCCGAAGATGGCGGCCAGACGACGGGAGAAATGTTCCATGAGGTTTTCACGAACTCATCGATAGTTCTGCTGCTCGGTGCATTTGCCATAGGAATGATCGGCGGACCGGAAGGGTTCGAACCTGTCAGCCCGTTCTTTGAAGCAGGGTTTAAGGGCGTGTTGTGTATCTTCCTACTCGATATGGGCTTGATCGCAGCGCGGCGTATGATGGACTCACGCTCAATCACCTGGCGCCTAACAGCGATCGCGATCTTCCTGCCCTTGGTAAACGGGGCAATTGGGGCGGCGCTTGGTATTGGCATCGGTCTCGATTCCGGGTCAGCTGCCGCTCTTGGAGTGTTGTGCGCAAGTGCCAGCTACATCGCTGTGCCAGCAGCGATGCGGCTTGCTCTGCCAGAGGCTGATCCCGGTATTTATCTGACAATGTCTCTCAGCATCACTTTCCCCTTTAACGTGCTGATCAATATTGGCATCATCAGCGCATTCGCAGCCTTTCTGGCCGGAAGCGGAGGGATTACGCCATGATTGAGACTGTCATCCGCAAACGGATCGAGATTCTCACTGATACGCAGCTGCAAAAGCGCGTGACTGATGCCATTGAGGAAGCTGGAATTACAGGCTGGACGATTGTGCCTGTCACAAGCGGCAAAGGCCGCGAGGGCGCATGGCGTGAAGAGCGAGTCATGGGCACGGACAAGGTCTTTGTCCTGACAATAGCTGCGGAAGACAAGGCCGAAGCCCTTGCCGAAGCCCTTGCCCCCATGCTTACAAGATACGGATTCATCTTTAACATGTGGGACGTGCAGGTGATCCGGGGAGAGCGCTTCTAGGCGCAGCGCACTTCCCTGCAATGGGAGGTCATAGTGCCAGAATTTGCCGAATTACTCAGAGGTTATCGCCGTTTTCGCGAGGATACTTATCCGCGTCAGAGAGAGCGGTTTGAAGAGACGATTGCCCTTGGCCAGCACCCGAAATTGATGATCATCGGGTGTTCGGATAGCCGCGTTGATCCCGCCCAAATCTTTGACGTTGACCCAGGTGAGATTTTTGTCGTCCGTAATGTCGCGGCGCTTGTTCCTCCTTTTGAGACCACACCCGGTAGGCACGGCGTATCAGCGGCCGTGGAATTCGCTGTTCAGATGCTTGAAGTGAAGCAGATCCTTGTGATGGGGCATGGCCGCTGCGGCGGTTGTAAGGCCGCTTTGAAACAGGATTTTGCGGGAAGCGATCACGGCAGTGGTGGGTTTCTTGCCGATTGGATTACTCTGCTAGACGAGGCCCGCGAGCCCGTTGCCCGGAAGCACGGCACAGACGGACGCAAGGCTGAACTTGCGATGGAATTCGCAGCGATACGGCAGAGCCTGACGAATTTGCGAAGCTTTCCTTGGGTCAAGGACAAAGAAGATGCCGGCCGCCTGAAATTAAGAGGCGCGCATTTCTCAATCAAAGAAGGCGTACTCTATTCCCTCGATGAGGATACTGGCGAATTTCTCCCCGAAGATTAACACCTTGCCCATCACTCTTACGAGGCCCATCTAAGTCTGCATGGCACATAGAGAACTCAAAAATATCGCTCTGCTGATTGATGCAGACAACACCACACCCCAGGGCATCGACCCGGTTTTGACGGTTATGGCCGAGCTTGGTCAGGTAAATATTCGCCGTGCATACGGGAACTTTGCGAAAGACAATCTGTCGCGCTGGGACAAGATCACCAACACCTATGGCATCCGCCCGCAACAGCAATTTGACGTGTCAAAAGGCAAAAATGCGACCGATATGGCGATGACAATCGATGCGATTGACCTGCTTTATCAGGGCAAGGTTGATGGCTTCGGTATCATGACATCCGACAGTGATTTTACGCCGCTCGTCACCCGCCTGCGTCAGGATGGTATTTTGGTATATGCCTTCGGGGAAAAGAAGACCCCCGCCGCGTTTCAGGCTGTTTGCACGCGCTTTCTCTACATTGATGAACTGATCGCGAGCACGTCTGACGGGGATGCGAAATCGAAAGGCAAGCGCGAAAAGAATTCAAATGTCGCTGATCTTGAGGACCTAATCCAAGGCGCGTACCGTGAGGCAAAGCGCGATGACACAGGGTGGGCAAAGCTGCAGCAGGTTGGCCAGATCGCAGGGAACAGATCGAGCTTCGACGTGCGCAATTACGGCTATAAGAGCCTTTCAGAAATGTTCGCCTCGCTGGATAATTTCAAACTTGAAAAGCGCGATGGGAATCAGGTTTTTGTCAAGAGACTGCGTTAGATTTCACGGGAAGTGACGGAATCAAAAGGGGCGCCGGGATCAACTCCCGGCGCCCCTTTTTTGCCTTGATGGTGTATTTATTGAGTACTCGCGCCCATCAATTCACCCAAGCTTGGGCTGTCTGAGGTCGTCGGACCCGCTTTTTCGGAGGCGAAAGCGGACCAAAGCTGCGCGATAGGGGCCCGCACACCATCGACCTTTGCAAAGGTTGCTTGTGCGGCGGCATAGTCGCCAAGACCAACTTGCGCCATGCCAAGGCGCGTCGTGGCCTCTGCTGTATCTACGCCAGGCATGCCGAGAGCTTTCTCGTAAAAGCGAGCCGCCTTGGCGTAGTCACCATAACTGTAGAACGCACTTGCTGCGGCCACGACAGTGCGCAAGCCTGCGTTCGCAGCGCCAGCATCACGTTCCAGAGCCGGCAGGTCAGCGCGGTCACTCGCGATCCGGCCGTTTGCGGTCGTAAGCGAGTCTGCAACGTAAATATCATCGCGGCTTACTGCATCACGGGCATACGCGCTTTCGATCAGGTCCTTGACCTCTTTCGGCAAGCGGCGAGCATCTGCGGCCTCGATATAGAGAATGTAATCATTCTTATCTTGAAGCGCGTCAGCAGCTTTTGCCAGACGCAGGAGGTCGAGCAGCGGCTGAGACTGAAACTCGTTCAAGTTGCGGGTCAGGTTCACTGCATCGCGCCAATTGGTTGCAGACGGGAATGCCGCAATCCAAAGCTGCGTAAAGTCGTACACTTCAGGAGTGATCTGGTTGTTGTATGCAACGGTCAAACCGCGACGATACCATTGCTCCTGAACGTCTTGACCCTGTGATTCACGAGTAGCAATCGCATTTTTCAAGAACGCGAGCCCTTCGCGAAGCTGGTTCGCCGAGAAAAAGCTCTCAGCCATCGCGATTTGCAGATCAGGTGCGCTGATCGATTCAGTGGTGAAATTGTAATTGATTGCCTGCTGGAGATATCCGCGGGCTTTCACAAAATCGCTCGCAGCGTTTGAAAGCTGGTAGGCGATGAAGTTGTAACGGCCAAGCTGTTCAATCGGCACTTTGCCACTGGCTAGCATCATTTCCATGCCGGTAAGCTGGAGGCCTTTGTCCTGAACTTTGATGCCCGAGTTAAAGATCAAACCGCCAGCGGCAATCTTCTCATCCTGTGAACTGGCGAGCGGGACAAGCTGATCGATTTGCGGACGATACGCAGCAACGTCAGCGCCATCGGCGTTCAAACCTTCATTGAGCGGCTGATAGACTGCGACAAACTCTTTCGAGTAACCGCCGCCTTCGCTCTTCTTGTCTTTCTTTTTCTTACGCTGGGCGTGAGCCTCAGCTGGGAAAACGGCGGTCGCAACAACGGCTGTGCCTGTTGCCATTGCAACGGCGAGCGCGAGGCTGGATGCGCGTTTACGCATGTTGAAAAGTTGCATTCGGGGTACCTCCTAGGGTGATTATCGCCGCTTTCACGTTAGGCTTGATTGCGGCCTGATGAATGTCTGGACACGCATTTGGACGCATGTTCGCAGATTTGCAATTCTGTGTAGGCGGACCGGGCTGAATGAGCTTTGAATGAAAACGCCGAAACCCGCATATTTGCGCGGATTTTTCATAGTTTTCGTCAAAATCGCGCGAAACTGCGGGAAGTGTGGAAAAAGGCACGCTTGAGCCACTTTTGTTCTGCCTGTCCATGGTGGTTTGCCGCTGTAAACCCTACATTGATAGCATATTCAAAATAACGAGAAACGGCCCGCATTTTGAGCGACGATAACGAAACCATTGACACCCCTACCCCATCGCCAATGGGGGAGTATGAACGCATCGACATCGTCGATGAGATGAAGACGAGCTATCTCGACTACGCGATGAGCGTGATCGTCGCGCGAGCCCTTCCCGATGTTCGCGACGGTTTGAAGCCAGTGCACCGGCGCATTCTTTACGCCAGTCAGGAAGGCGGCTTTGTCGCAGGCCGTCCATACCGGAAAAGCGCGAAGATCGTTGGCGATGTGATGGGCAACTATCACCCGCACGGCGATTCCGCGATTTATGATGCGCTTGCCCGGATGACGCAGGATTGGTCGATGCGAGTGCCGCTGGTCGATGGCCAAGGTAACTTTGGCTCCATGGATCCCGATCCGCCTGCATCGATGCGTTACACAGAGGCGCGTCTTGCACGTGTCGCGAATACCTTGCTGGACGATCTCGACAAAGACACCGTCAATTTCGTCGACAACTATGATGGCAGCACGCAAGAGCCGTCTGTCCTACCTGCACGTTTCCCGAACCTGCTCGTCAACGGCGCAGGCGGCATTGCGGTTGGTATGGCGACCAATGTTCCGCCGCATAACCTTGGCGAAGTGATCGATGGCTGTTTGGCCTACATTGAAGACCCGACAATCACGACCGAGCAATTGTTCGAAATCATTCCAGGACCGGACTTCCCGACAGCACCGCTGATCCTCGGGTCAAGCGGAGCGAAAGCGGCATACACAACCGGTCGCGGCTCTATTCTGATGCGTTGCCGTCATGAAATTGAGACCAAGCGCGGTGATCGCCAGTCGATTGTCCTGACTTCGATCCCGTATCAGGTCGGTAAATCCGGTTTGGTCGAGAAGATCGCCGACGCCGCAAAAGAAAAGCGAATTGAGGGTATCTCTGACATTCGCGACGAAAGCTCACGCGAAGGCATGCGCGTTGTTGTCGATCTGAAGCGTGACGCTTCGCCGGAAGTCGTGCTGAACCAGATGTGGCGTTACACACCGGCGCAATCGAGCTTCCCAGCGAATATGTTGGCCATTCGGAATGGCCGCCCTGAAACGCTGATGCTGCGCGACATCATCCAGAGCTTCATTTCGTTCCGCGAAGAAGTGATTACGCGGCGTACCAAGTTTGAATTGAATAAGGCGCGTGAGCGTGCGCACCTGTTGCTCGGCCTGGTTGTCGCTGTATCGAACCTGGATGAGGTTGTGGCGATGATCCGCGGGGCATCGAACCCGGCGGAGGCACGCGCAAAGCTGCTCTCGAAGCAGTGGCCGATTGGCGATATCGCGCAGTATATCAGTCTGGTTGAAGCAATCGAGCCTACTCAGGACGAAACTGGCGGCACATACACCCTGTCGGAACGTCAGGTGAAAGCCATTCTAGAACTGCGTTTGCACCGCCTTACCGCGCTGGGCCGAGACGAGATCGGCGATGAGCTCAAAGAGCTTTCGATCCAGATCGAAGAATTGCTCTCGATTCTGGCTGACCGCGTGAAACTCTACGGTTTGATCCGAGAAGAACTGGAAGAGATTAAGGCGACCTATACCACACCGCGTCTTTCCGAGATTGCGCCCGCGTGGGATGGGCTCGATGACGAAGACCTGATTGAACGCGATGATATGGTCGTCACAGTCACGCTGGACGGCTATATCAAGCGTACTCCGCTCTCGACATTCCGAGCGCAGAACCGCGGCGGCAAAGGCCGCGCTGGCATGTCGACCAAGGACGAAGATGCTATCGCAGAAATGTTCGTCACCTCGACGCACAATCCTGTGCTGTTCTTCTCGACCGCAGGCAAAGTGTACCGCTTGAAGGTGTGGAAACTGCCTGAAGGCGGGCCGGCCACGCGCGGCCGCCCGATCATCAATATGCTGCCAGCGCTAGACGATGGCGAAACCATTCGAACCGTTCTGCCGCTTCCCGAGGATGAGGAAGAATGGGGTGCACTGTCGGTCGTGTTCGCAACGGCAAAAGGTAATGTCCGCCGCAACAGCATGGATTCCTTCACCAACATCCCGTCCAACGGCAAATTTGCGATGAAGTTTGACGAAGATAGCGACGATCACCTGATCGGCGTACGCCTTGTCAGTGCGGGCGATGACAGCTTGCTCGCCTCGCGTCAGGGCAAGGCGATCCGCTTTGCTGCGGAAGATGTTCGCTCCTTCACGTCGCGCACCTCCACGGGTGTGCGTGGCATGAAGCTGGCGGAAGGTGATGAGGTCGTATCGTTGTCGACGCTTAGCCCGACCGGCACCACGCCAGAAGAGCGCGAGCAGTATCTCAAATTCGCTCCGTGGAAGGCCGAAAAAGAAGGCAAACCAAACCTGACCGATGAGCGGTACGAAACGCTCAAAGAGAAGGAGCAGTTTATCCTTACCGTTTGCGCCAATGGCTATGGCAAGGTCTCGAGCGCCTATGAATACCGCCGCATTGGTCGCGGTGGTCAAGGTTTGATCAATATCGACAACATCGAGCGAAATGGCCCAGTCGTTGCGAGCTTTAATGTCGAGAAGGGTCAGCAATTGATGCTGGTAACTGATCAGGCGAAACTTATCCGGATCGGGCTAGAGAGTCTGCGCGTTATTGGCCGTAATTCTGCTGGTGTCCGTCTGTTCACTGTTGGCAAGAAAGAAACAATCGTGAGCGCGGTGAAGATCGACGAAACCGAAGAGCCAGAAAACGAGGCCGAAGAAGCAATCGTCGAGGAAATGGTTGGTCGTACGGCTGAGGATACCACCCCCAAAACGACTATCCATTCCGATAAGAACATCGAAGGCGAGTCCGAAGGCTAGATAGCGCCCTCCCCATTGCCAGCGTCTCGCAAATCTCTATGCCTCAATGCAGGCAAGGAGAGAGGCTGACATGATCGTTGATCCATCAGGGGCAGTTTGCGGGGCGCGCATAACAGATGTCGATCTGTCAGAACCGCTTGCGGCTGACATGATCGCGCAGATCCGCTCGACATGGATTGATCACAAGGTGGTAGCCTTCCCCGATCAGCAGATGGACGATGATGCTCTGGAGCGCTTTACGCTTGCCATGGGCGGTTTCGGCAAAGATCCCTTCTTCGATCCAATTCAAGGGCGTGAGAACATCGCCGCGATCCTGCGTGAGGCTGACGAAACGTCCCCGCTCTTTGCTGAAAATTGGCACAGCGACTGGAGTTTTCTCGATCACCCACCAGCTGGCACGTGCCTCCTCTCGATAGAAATCCCTCCCACCGGCGGCGATACACTTTTTGCCGATCAGGTGGCAGCATTCGAAGCGTTGCCGATAGAGCGGCAAGAGTATTTGCGGACGTTGACGGCAGTCCACAGCGCTAAGCTCGCCTACGCTCCGGACGGATCATACGGGGACAAGGATCGAGACAACGGCCGTTCAATGGCTATCCGGCCTGATGAAAGCGCGAATGAAACACGGGCGCATCCTCTGATCCAACGGCATCCTGAAAGCGGGAAAGAGGCAATTTTTTCTACGCTTGGCTACATCATCGGGATCGAAGGAATGGATCAATCCGAAGCAGTCCAATTGCTGATGGATCTTGCCGAGTGGCAGGCCCGCGATGAGTTCATTTATCGCCACAAGTGGGAGCCTGACATGCTCATTATGTGGGACAATCGCAGCGTCTTACACAAGGCAACTGGCGGATATGAGGGGCATCGGCGCGAACTGCATCGCACAACAATCGCAGCGCATGCCGGTTAACCACCGCTTATCTTGCTGGGATCTCTCCGCGCAAAGTCTGCACCACGCCTGTCGCGATCATAAGCTGTCCGGCGTAATATAAAGGCCAGATCAACAGATCGGGTAGCGGCGTCAGATCGAACGGCCCCAACCGGCTGAAGATCAGCCAATCGCTCACCACAAACAGCACCGCTCCTATTCCCACGCGGTAACGCGGTAAACGGCTCGTCCATGCCGTTGCTGCCATCGCGCCCAGCGTGATCGCATAAACGCCAATCATCGGATCTTGGCTCAGCAAATAGGATATTGCCGGCGCCCCAATAAGCAGCGCAGCGCCCGTGAGTTTCTGGCTAACAGACAGGGTCTCTCGCCGGTTGCGGAGATAGAGAGCTATCGCCGCGACATGGGACAACGCAAAGATCGCGCCGCCCGTCGTCAAATCGAGCACCAGAACCATGTCTGCCACAGCCGATAGAGCGAGAGCGGCAGTCAAGATTTTGCCATCCACACAGGCGGTCCGTTGGAACGCATAGAGTGCCAATAAGCCGACGCCTGCACCTTTCAGGATGATGAGGTAAAGCTCACCAATCGGATTGTTCCAAAGGAAGTAATAGGCGACGGCCGCGATCACGCTGGCGAGCAACCAGGGACGATGTTCGATTAATGCGTGCCGTGACATTTCAATGTCTCCTCTTGCCCTGCGGCTACCACGCAATTACCTCGCGCTCCATGAACAGCACAACTTCCTCTCACGATGTCCACATAATCGGCGGCGGCCTTGCCGGGTCAGAGGCCGCATGGCAGCTCGCAAAACGCGGTATCAAAGTCCGCCTTTCGGAAATGCGCGGATCGGGAGAAATGACGCCTGCCCATCAAACCGATGGCCTCGCCGAGCTAGTGTGTTCCAACAGCTTCCGTTCTGATGACGACACCAAGAACGCCGTTGGTTTGCTCCATCATGAAATGCGCGAACTCGACTCGGTCATTATGCGTGCTGGTGAAGTTGCTCGCGTACCGGCAGGCAGTGCGATGGCCGTAGATCGTGATGTATTCAGCGCAGAAGTCGAACGCGAGCTGTCTGAACATCCGAACATTACGGTCGTGCGTGAAAGGATTGATGTCCTTCCCGAAAGCGGTTTGACCATCGTCGCGACAGGGCCGCTTACATCGCAATTGCTTGCACAGAGCATTGTGGGCGCAACCGGCGAAGAACGGCTCGCCTTCTTCGATGCGATCGCACCGATTATTCACCGTGACAGCATCGACATGTCAAAATGCTGGATTCAATCGCGCTGGAACAAACGGACAGAAGCCTCGAATGAAGACGGCGACTACATCAATTGCCCGATGTCTAAAGAGCAATATCTCGCCTTCCATCAGGCGCTCGTCGACGGCGATAAAACTGAGTTCAAGGAGTGGGAAAAGGACACGCCTTATTTCGACGGTTGTATGCCGATCGAAGTGATGGCGGCCCGCGGCGTAGAGACGCTGCGCTATGGTCCGATGAAGGGTGTCGGGCTCGACAATCCATTCGACACCAATGAGGAGTTCCCACAGGGCCGCTGGCCTTATGCTGTTGTTCAACTGCGTCAGGATAACAAGCTGGGCACGCTGTGGAATATGGTCGGGTTTCAGACCAAGCTGAAATATGCTGCTCAAGCCGATCTGTTCCGCACTATTCCAGGACTTGAGAACGCCGAGTTCGCGCGGCTTGGCGGATTGCACCGCAACACGTTCCTGAACTCACCTCAGGTGCTCGATCGTCAGCTGCGCCTTTCTGCCGCGCCGCATATCCGTTTTGCAGGACAGGTGACCGGCTGTGAGGGCTATGTCGAAAGCTCCGCAATCGGGCTTGTTGCCGGAATGATGACGGCTGCAGAATTGGGAGGGTGTGATTGGAGCCCCCTTCCCCGCTCCACCGCCTTGGGCGCCTTGCTCAGCCATATTACCGGCGATGCCGAAGCCGCGACTTTCCAGCCCATGAATGTGAACTTTGGCCTCTTCCCGCCTTTGCACGAAGTGAAGAAGAAGCAGCGTAAAGAGGCGTATACTTCGCGGGCCAAAGAAGACCTTCAGGCGTGGATCGCTGATGCCAAGGAAGCTGTACCAGCCTGAATTAGCAGTTGCAGCGCGGGCGTTTGGCGCGCGGCTTGGGCTTGCTCGTTGCAAATTCGGACTGTGAAAGCTCCGCATTCCCATCGGCGTCCATACCATCAAAGCGCTCCGCCGTGGTAACGGCCCATTCCTCGAAGGTCAGGAGGTTGTTGCCATCGGCATCAAGCTTTCTGAAACCGTCTGATCGAGAAGACAGCATTTCGTTGCGCGTGATCTTGCGATCACGGTTGCGGTCATACCGAAAGAACCGCTTCTCTTCGCGTGAAAGCTCACTGGCCTCGGGAGGTGTTGGCCCCTGCATATCCCCCGGATCCGTTAGCGGTAGTTCGTCAGGAGCAAGCACAAGCTCCTCGACTTCCGGCGGAGGCGGTGCGTTCTCTTCGACTTGAGCGCGGGCAGTCCACCAGAAGACGCCGACCCCTGCGAAAATCAATCCAATAAAAACACCAAGAATTGTCTGACGCACACTTTGCTCCCAATAGGCAATACTGTGTGAGTATACCTATTCATCGCCCAAATAAAGCCGCTCTCATCGCTGTTAGAGAGGCGCCGCGGCCGTCCATCATCGGCCTGCCACCGTTATTAAGGCTGCGCTGGGCGAGCGCATGCAATACGCGCAAGCCGCGAATGTCGGATTTACTTGTTACTTCATTCGAGGCGGCTTCCTTGCCAGCAGCGACTAAGGCTTGCCGCTCATCATCATTCGATACGCGAGAGGCTGCATCGGCCAAGGCCCAAACCGTGCCCGCAGAATGACCCCAAAATGCCCCCCTGCCGTCAGCGAATTCGAAAAGTTGCCGCGACTGAAGATCGTCAGACACCACCAGAATTTCCCATGCATTCACCATCAGGATCAACGCGCCCTCTTCCCCAGCCCAACTTGCTCCAATCGCATCGAGCACGGCATCTCCTTGCGGGCGGTCTGCCACCGCTGTCCCCAGCATATCGCGCCACCACGCTAGGCGCATCTGGCCCAGCATAGGTTCGGTCGTTGCAGCAACAATTCTGCCGAGCCGCTGATCCAGAGCAAAAGCGCTCGTCAGCTTAGGGCGAAGCGCAGCAGGTGTGTGCGCCAAAGCCAGTTCGATTTCAGGTGGGAAGCTTTGATCGGAATGCATGCTGCGTTCTGGCAACAAATTGCCCTCCCCTGTCAACATCCTTGGCCCGACCTCAGATGCTGATCGTTACACCAGTTTACGAAGGTAAGGTTTCGCTAACCATGCCGCTTTACAGATCGAATACTACAAGTGGGCTATCGACCTGCGATGCAAGTCAGTTTGCTTGAGATATATGAGGTTTCGCATGGGTAAGTTCCACGATTTTCTGTCACGGTTGCGCAAAAGCCGCCGAGGCAACGCGCTTATGATTGTCGCGACTGGCTTGCCAGTATTGATCGGCGGTGCTGGCTTCGCAGTCGACACCGCGCAATGGTACATGTGGAAGCGCGAGCTGCAGCATGCGGTTGACCAGGCCGCATATGCAGGTGCGTTCGCCCGCTCAAACCCGGATGCGGAGAACACATATGCAACCAGAGCCAAGCAGGAATATGACGCCAACATAGCGAAAGTGGACGGATTTGATGCCACCCCTACGATTAGCCTCGCTGACTATGCTGGCGGAACGCAAAACAGTGTCGTCGTCACATCGACCGCATCAAAAGTGCTGCCTTTCAGCAGCTTTTTGACGCAAGGTTCTGCAGCGACAATTCGCGCGACGGCGCAAGCAAGTTTTCAAGCTGGCGGTCAATACAATGCGTGCCTGATTTCTCTTCGCGAAGACGGCACAGGCACGGCAATTGGCGGTAACTCGACTGTCGACGCTCGCTGCGGCCTTGCCGCTTTGTCATGCGACGATAACGCCATCGTTGTTGATGGTTCGTCGACATTGGTTACTGACTCGATCGCGGCCTGCGGAACAGTAGACGCAGAAGCCAACGAAGATGTGGTCACCGAAGGCGTCCAAGGGTTGTTCGACGCATACGCCAATCTGGTTCCACCAGACAACACAACGTCGCGCTCGTACAAATGCAACGGCAAAGGCCAGAACAAGCAGGCCTCCCTCCAGCCTGGCACCTATTCTGCAATATCCGTTAAGTGCACCACGGTGCTTTCAAGCGGTATTTACGTGATTGACGGCGGCGTGCTTGATCTTACCGGCAATTACAGCGTTACTGGCAATGGCGTA
Source organism: uncultured Erythrobacter sp. (assembly GCF_947497915.1). Lineage (GTDB taxonomy): Bacteria > Pseudomonadota > Alphaproteobacteria > Sphingomonadales > Sphingomonadaceae > Erythrobacter. Next base: position 1,207,810 of record NZ_CANMIJ010000001.1, read on the forward strand.
ATGTTTGTTCTCAAGAATGGCGCTCACGTGAAGCTTGGTGGATCGGGTAACGGTAACAAGCTGAACCTTACGCCAATGGACGCAGCTGACTTCGCCGGGACGGCTTATGCGTCGCAGTCTGATGAGTTGTCAGATGTTCTGATTTTTGAACACCGCGACAACAACGCTTCGCAAACGCATATCTTTAACGGCAACCAAAATTCGACCATCGAAGGTCTGATCTATCTGCCCGATGGCGATATGCGCGTGAACGGTACGGCTGATGTTGCCGGACAGTGTCTGCAGATCTCCGCATACACGATTGATATTCGAGGCGGCGCCTATCTGGAAACGCTGTGCCCGATTGACGATGCAACCGAGGTCGGTAACTCGACCGCTAGTGTTCGATTGGTGGCATAATCATGATGCAGCGCACCAAAAACCTCATCCGCGACCTTCGCGGGTCAATGGCAATCGAGACTGCACTCGTGGCACCGATGCTGATCATTATGACGCTCGGTACGTTTGAGGTCGGCTCGATTGTCGCCCGCCAGCACGAATTGCAGTCGGCGGCCAACGAAGCCGAGATCATTATCATGGCCACCAATGTTGGTGCGACAGTTGAAGTGTCTGAGATCAAAGACATTCTTAAATCTTCGGTCGGATTGACTGATAGCCAGATCACCGTGGAGCAGGAATATCGCTGCAACATGTCGAACGGTAAGATCAAAAACAAGGGCAATTGCGGGACGAATGCGGTCATTTCGGAATACGTAACGCTGTCGCTCACCGATACCTACACCCCGACGTGGACCGCCTTTGGCGTGGGCCGCGCAATCAATTTCTCTGTTGATCGTTCGGTGCAAATCTCATGATGAAATTCATTAGAATGATGGAACGCCGTTCGCTTCGCGCACTGGCGAAAGATCGCAAGGGTAGCGCCGTGATTGAGTTCGCGTTGCTCGCCCCGATGTTCTTCCTGCTCCTTATCGGAGTGCTGCAAGTCGGCGTGTATTTGCAAAATTACAACGCTGTGCAGTCGCTGGCTTCGGATGGAGCCCGATACGTTATGATTGAATATCAGAAAGACAACACGCTTTCTGATGAGCAGATCCGCACGGTTCTACTCGGTGAGGCTGTCAACGCGCCTTACATGCTCGATACCGACCGCCTTAGAATCTCTGTCGATCGCTCAGGTGCGAGCCGGGTTGGCGGTGCAATTGAGATCGATATCACCCTTTCGTATGCGATGAGTGATTTTGTTCCGATTGACCTTCCCGGCGGAACGATCACTTATACGCGCCCTGTTTGGGTCGTCGTTTAAGCGGATAGAGACCGAGAACAGAAAAAGGGCCGCGCTGGTTATACCCGGCGCGGCCCTTTTCGTTGATGCAGTGACATCTCAGTCGGCGTAGCAAACTTTCTTGACCGCCTCGACGATACGCGGAGCATCAATCAATGCGAGCTTTTCAAGGTTTGCCGCATAAGGCAGCGGCACATCCTCGTTGCAAACGCGCAGGACTGGCGCATCCAGATCGTCAAAGCCCTCTTCCATGCAGATCGCGATTATCTCGCTTGCGATGGAGCAAGTTGGCCAGCCCTCTTCTGCAATGACCAATCGGTTGGTCTTGGCGAGGCTTGTCAGCACGGCTTGTTTATCGAGCGGGCGAAGAGTGCGAAGGTCGATAACTTCAGCGTCAATGCCCTCCCCGGCCAGCGTTTCAGCCGCTTCTAGGGCGAGACCCACACCGATCGAGTAAGAAACGATGGTTACGTCTGACCCTTCACGCATGGTGCGCGCCTTGCCGATTGGCAGAACGTGATCGTCAAGATCAGGCACATCGAAGCTCTTACCGTAAACCAGCTCGTTTTCGAGGAAGACGACAGGATCCTCTGATCGGATTGCGGCTTTCATCAGACCTTTCGCATCCGCGCTGTCATACGGAGCAATAACGATCAAGCCGGGAACGCTGGCGTACCAAGGGCCATAGTTCTGGCTGTGCTGCGCACCCACACGGCTTGCCGCCCCGTTGGGGCCGCGGAACACGATTGGGCACCGCATTTGTCCTCCGGACATATAATTCGTTTTCGCAGCGGAGTTGATGATGTGGTCAATCGCCTGCATCGCGAAGTTGAACGTCATAAACTCGACAATCGGGCGGAGACCACCCATCGCCGCGCCCGAGCCGACACCAGCGAAACCATACTCCGTGATAGGAGTGTCGATTACACGTTTGGGGCCGAACTCATCGAGCAGTCCTTGGGTGACTTTATACGCGCCTTGATACTCGGCGACTTCCTCACCCATCACAAAGACACGCGGATCGCTGCGCATTTCTTCGGCCATGCCATCGCGCAAGGCTTCTCGCACTGTTGTACTGGTAAAGCTTGTCCCTTCTGGAACGTCTGGATCGGATTGAGGTTGACTGACAGGCTTTTCGGGTGCGGGCGTCGCTGTTGGTGCAGGTGCAGGTGCAGGCGTTGGATCTGGCGCCGATGCAGCTGGAGCTGGCGCGCTCTCTTCGCCCTCGCCTTCGAGTTGAGCTATGACGGTTCCAACAGGCACGTCTTCGGTGCCTTCCGCGATCAGGATTTTGGACAGGACGCCCTCATCGATGGCTTCGAATTCCATCGTCGCTTTGTCGGTTTCGATCTCAGCAATGATATCGCCGGGTTCGATGGTGTCGCCTTCTTGCTTCAACCACTTGGCAAGAGTGCCCTGCTCCATCGTCGGTGAGAGAGCCGGCATTTTGAGTTCAATAGCCATGGATCAATACTCCTCCACCAGAACATCGGTGTAGAGCTCACCAACGCCGGGTTCCGGCGAATTTTCAGCGAAATCAGCGGATTCGGCCACGATCTTGCGAATTTCTTTGTCGATGGCTTTCAAATCTTCTTCGGACTTTCCGCCTTCTATCAACGCCTTTTTCACGCGCTCGATCGGGTCGTGATTGTCGCGCTGATCCTGGACTTCATCGCGTGTGCGATATTTGGCTGGATCGGACATTGAGTGGCCTCGATAACGGTAGGTGTTGAGTTCCATCAGAACGGGACCCTTGCCATCGCGAACATGCTTAAACGCAACTTCGGCGGCAGCGCGCACTTCGAGCACGTCCATGCCGTTCACATCCATGCCCGGAATACGGAATGCTGTGCCGCGGCGGTGAAAACGCGTTTCAGCCGAAGAACGCTTTGAAGCGGTGCCCATTGCGTATTGGTTGTCTTCAACGACAAACACGATTGGCAGGTTCCAAAGGGCGGCCATGTTGAAAGTCTCGTAGACCTGGCCTTGGTTCGCCGCACCATCGCCAAAATAGGCAAGGCACAGACCGCCATCGTCGTTGTATTGGTGGGCAAGAGCTAACCCGCCGCCAAGAGCGACCTGCGCGCCAACAATGCCGTGCCCGCCGTAAAATTTATGCTCGGTGCTGAACATGTGCATCGAGCCACCTTTGCCCTTAGAAATGCCAGCTTCGCGTCCGGTTAGTTCAGCCATGATGACTTTAGGATCGATGCCGTATGCCAGCATATGCCCGTGATCGCGGTAACCCGTGATGACGCTGTCTTTGTCGCCATCAAGTGCACTCTGCAGGCCAATAGCGACAGCTTCTTGCCCGATGTAGAGGTGGCAGAAACCACCGATCAAACCGAGCCCGTAAAGCTGTCCCGCTTTCTCTTCAAATCGCCGGATCAAGAGCATCTGACGATAGAATTCCAGCAACTGGTCTTCACTCGCATCAAAACGCTTTGCCGCGTTGAATTCTTCTTGGAGCGAATGCAGCACGAAATCTGGATCGTCATGCGCAACAGCGGCAGCAGGAGCGGTCTTTGTCGCAGGCGCCTTTTTGGCGGCGGGCTTCTTGGCCAAGGGTAATGTCCTTATTTAGTTGCGGCGCGGGTCCTGGGGAGGAGTGCGCCAATCCCGAAATCCCTATAGTCAGGAAGCCACGCAAGACGCAACGTAAAGCGCGCATTTCAGCACGTTCAAATTACGGAAATTTGTGAAACGTCGGCGTGTGCGTGCATGCGAATTCGTATGCGCGACTATTCGCCTTCGATGGTGATCATCACTTCATCAGCATGAAGCACGCCGAGGTTTTTACGCACAAGCTCACTTGCAAGGTCTGGATCGGCTGAGCGCGGGTCAAGCAATTGAACCCGGTTTTTAAGCGCATCACGCTTTTCTGTGAGCATCGCAACTTGTGCTTTACGCTGTTCGAGAGCCTGCGAATTCTCGCTCCAAGCGAGCAATCCTGTCGGGCCGGCTATAGCCATCCCGGTCAAGCCGAGCAGCACAACGAGGGCGAGCCCTTGCCGCATCTGTTCTCTTGCCGGTTTGCGCATTGAATTATCCCTCGATCCAAAGCCACAGAATCATAGTTAACCCTCCGCATCAAGCTTAAAGTGCTGAACGCGTGGATTTCTTGCGATAATACGCCAAAAAATGACGCCTGATGATCAGTAAGAGCGCGGCAAGCCCAATACATGCTCGGCGAGGTAGGACAGGATCAAATTAGTGGAGATGGGCGCCACGGTATAGAGCCGCGCTTCTCTGAATTTGCGCTCAACGTCATATTCCTCGGCAAAGCCAAATCCGCCGAACGTCTGCACGCACATGTCGGCGGCAGCCCAGCTGGCCTCCGATGCTAATAGCTTCGCCATATTGGCCTCTTCACCGGGATTGCCGCCTTCATCGTAAACCGCGGCGGCATGGTGCACCATCAATTCGGCTGCGCGCATCTGGGAGTAACAGCGCGCGATTGGAAATTGGATGCCCTGGTTTTGCCCGATAGGCCGTGCGAACACAGTGCGGTCGCTGGCGTAAGTCTTGGCCTGATCGATAAACCATTTCGCATCGCCAATACATTCGGCTGCGATAAGGATCCGCTCGGCATTCATGCCGGACAAGATGTAGCGGAAGCCCTTCCCCTCCTCCCCAACGAGCGCGCTCGCCGGGATGCGAAGGTCGTCGAAAAACACCTCGCAAGATGAATGGTTCATCATCGTGCGGATCGGCTTGATCTCCATGCCGTTGCCAACCGCTTGCTGCATATCGACGAGGAACATGGATAGTCCCTCTGTTTTCTTTTCAACCTGATCGCGCGGCGTGGTGCGTGCGAGCAGCAGCATAAGGTCTGAATGTTCGGCGCGGCTTGTCCAGATTTTCTGGCCATTGATGATATACTCGTCACCATTGCGGACGGCACGGGTTTTCAAACTGAGCGTATCGGTACCGCTAGTGGGTTCTGACACGCCGAAAGCCTGCAGGCGCAGATCACCGCTTGCGATTTTTGGAAGATAATCGCTCTTCTGCTCATCAGATCCATACCGCAGGATCGTATTCATTATGTACATCTGGGCATGCGCTGCGCCGCCATTGCAGCCCGATGCCTGGATCTCTTCCATGATGACTGCGGCTTCATCTAGGCTGAGGCCACTGCCGCCATATTCCGTAGGGATCAACGCTGCGAGGAAGCCTGCCTTTGTCAAAGCATCCACAAACTCTGCCGGATATTCGCGCACTGAATCCTTGGCCCGCCAATATTCGCCGGGAAACGCTTCACAAAGCGAACGCACAGCGCGGCGGATTTCAGCAAGTTCATCGGATTCGCGGTGCATGGAGAGGCCTTTCACAATATCCATGCCTGACTGCCCTTGCCTTCGCACGGTGTCCAGCCCGCCATTTTGGAACGGAACCGCTGAACAAGTCGTTGGGAGATAAACAAACGGGGAAATTCCAAAACAATGCTTGAACCACTAATCTTAGAACTGAACTCTATGGCCTCGGGATTTTCAAAATCCCTACCGTACATCGGCTTCGGCATCATTATCTTGATCGCGACGGCTATTGCCGCGAAATTCACGGTCAAGCTCGCGGACGGCATTATTGGCAAAACCGATCTTCGGCCAAGCCTGCGCAACCTTGTCGAGACATTGGTGAAGCTTGCGACTTGGTTGCTTGGGATAATGATTGCCGCGATTGTTGTCTTTCCCGGCATGACCGTCGGCAGTTTGGTGGCGGGCCTCGGCATCGGAGCCGTTGCGATTGGCTTTGCGTTTCAGGATATTTTCGAGAACTTTCTTGCAGGCGTATTGATCATGATCCGCGAGAAAATGCGGATCGGCGACGTGATCGAATGCGAGGGTATCGTCGGTAAGGTTGAGCACATCACCCTTCGTGAGACGCACATCCGTAAACTGTCGGGCGAAGTCACGGTGGTACCGAACTCAATTTTGTTCAAAAACCCGGTCGAAATTCTAACTGACAAAGAGCAGCGCCGTCATGATGTCGTGATCGGCGTCTCCTACGACACGGATCTGGATCAGGCATCCGAGGTCATCCGTAAGGCTGTTTCGGCGGTTGAAGAAGTCGACACCGAAAAGGGCCTCGATGTATTTGCACAGGAATTCAATTCGTCATCGGTCGATTTTCTCGTCCGCTGGTGGTCTGGCTCCACCCCGCGTTCTGGTTGGGAATCAAAGGATAAGGTCGTTCGCGCTATCAAACGCGGTCTTGATGATGCCGGTATCGAAATTCCGTTTCCATACATCACGCACACCTTCAAAGAGCGTGTGCCAATGGGCGAACAACCGGGCGAAAGTGCCTAAAGGCTTCGGATTCAGTTTTTTCATGCTACCGATCTCGAATTGATAGGAGACGTGTCCCATGAAAATTCTGAAAGCCGATCTCACCCGCTTTGCATCCATTCCTGATTATCCGTTTGCCGAGAACTGGTGCGAAATTGATCTGGGCGAGGGATATTCAGGGCGGATGCATTATATCGACGAGGGGCCAAAGGATGCTCCGGTTGCTTTGCTGTTTCATGGCGAGCCGAGCTGGAGTTTCCTTTACCGCAAAATGATCCCGATCTTGCTTAAAGCAGGCTTTCGCTGCCTTGCGCCTGATCTAATCGGCTTTGGCAAAAGCGATAAGCCGGACGACATCGGGTTCTACACCTATGATCGGCATATCAGCTGGCTGAAGCAATGGCGTGACGCGGTCGCGCCGGGGCCTGCTGCGCTGTTTTGTCAAGATTGGGGCGGACTGCTTGGGCTGCGCATGGTCGGCGAAGAGCCTGATCGTTTCTCCTGCGTGGTGGCCAGCAATACGTTTCTTCCTACGGGTGGCACCCCTTCTCCAGCATTCCTAGCATGGCGCCAATTCGCCAAGAGCTCGCCGGAATTTATGATCGGAGAACTCCTGCAACGCGCCACCGCGACCGAACGCACAGCTGAAGAAGTCGCAGCCTATGATGCACCGTTCCCAGATGAGCCTAGCAAGGCTGGAGCGCGGGCATTTCCAGCATTGGTACCCGTGGAAGATGGAATGGACGGGATCGCGCAAAATACCGCAGCGTGGAAAGGCTTGGAGGACTTTGACAAACCGTTCCTCACTCTCTTCGGCGAAGATGATCCGGTGACGGGTGGATTAGCCGAGCTCTTGATCGCACGGATCAAAGGTGCAGATGGTATGCCGCATGGAATGCTATCCACGTGTGGGCATTTTTGTCAGGAAGACCGCCCAATTGAGCTTGCTCAGGCCGTTGTCGAAACTGCGAAAAAGGCAGGCTTTCTGGCTTGAACGACAACGCCGCCTCCAAACCGCAGCTGCTAACACGGCGGCAGGAATTGCTGCTCGCGCTTGCGGTCGCGGTGGTGACGGCGAACGCCTATTACATTCACCCCATAATCGCTGATGTTGCCGATGGGTTCGGGGTTAGCAACGCGCGGATCGGCATAGTGCCGGCGTTGAACCAGCTTGCTCTCGCGATTGGGATATTGCTGCTCCTTCCGCTTGGCGATCGATACTCGAATAGAAAGCTCACAATCTGGTTCACCGCTGGTCAGTGCGCTGGCCTTTCCATTATGACCCTCGCACCCGGCTTTGCGCTCTTCACGGTTGGTTCGACGCTGCTCGGTTTCTTCACCATCGCGCCCTATCTGCTGCCCGCATACGCTTCGCGTCGGGTCACGCCAGAACGTCTCGGATATGTTACTGCAACCCTGACTGCTGGCGTGCTGTTCGGCATTCTGGTCGCGCGTGTCGGCGCCGGCGTTGTTGCGGAGTATTTCGGGTGGCGATCGGTCTACTGGATCGCCACAATTGCAATGTTAGCGATGGCGGTTGCGTTGCCGCGCATCATGCCAAACACCGAAGTTCAAGCGCCTAAGGAATCGCAGCAACCCTACCTTGCGCTGGTCCTTTCGGTTTTCCCGTTGCTCAAAAGCCATAAGGAAATCATGCTGTCGGGTGCCATTCAAGCAATCGGGTTTGGACAATTCATCGCACTGTGGCTCGCCCTCGCCCTGCACCTGACCTCGTCCGAAATGGGTTACGGTACGGACGTTGTCGGATATCTAGCAGGCTTTGCAGCCCTTAGCGTTCTAACAACGCCTCGACTTGGCCAGTGGTCAGATCGCATTGGCCCTCGCCGCGCGCGTCTCGCCTTGGCAGTCATTCAAATGGCTGGAACGGCTCTGCTCTTCCCTTTTGGTGAGAGCATTTGGCTTTTAATGATCCCGATCCTGATCACGTCGACAGTGGGCCCCGCTATCGATGTCTGCACCCGGATGACATTCTTGTCGCAAGAACCCGCTTTGCGCACCCGGCTGACGACGATTTATATCGTGATAATGTTCATCGGCGGCGGCGCAGGTTCGGTCTTTGGAACGGCAGTCTACGACGCTTATGGCTGGAGCGGCACAGCAATCGCAGTGCTTGCATCATGCGCAACGCTGACAGCGCTGAGTGCCATAGGTCTAAGAATATACGGAAGCGGCGCGCCGAAACGCATTCCGGCCTAAAATGGTGGTGTCCCCGACAGGATTCGAACCTGTGGCCTTTGGATTAGGAATCCAACGCTCTATCCACCTGAGCTACGGGGACACGTTTTCCCCATTAGCACCAGAGCGTCCCTAATCAATTGAGTTTGTCAGGCGGTGCCACTGGAAATGGTAACGGCGCGACTTGAACGCCTTCGTCGACCAAGGATTTTGCCTCTTCCAATGTCGCCTGCCCGTGGATCGGAGCCTCATCGCGTTCGCCGTAATGCATCTCACGCGACTGCTCGGCGAAGTCTTGACCAACCCAAGTGCTCTTTTCAAGAGCTTTGTCCTGCGCTTTTGCGAGCGCCTTCATCGCCTTTTGCACCTCGGCAGGGATCGGTTGGTTCGAAACGGGTTTGGCGTTCTCTACTTTCGCGGGCACCGGCACATCAGCGCGTGTGTTGCTTTTTGCAGGTACTGCAGGAGCCATCGGCGCTTTGCCCACCTGTTCCGATCCGCATTCCGGGCACGAGACGAGGCCGCCCTCTTGTTGATCATCAAAATCAGACGAAGAGCCAAACCAACCTTCGAACCGGTGGCCGTGCTCGCAATGGAGGTCAAATACGATCATGATGCGCGCCTAATTGGGGATTTCACGCTTGTTGGCAATACTGGGTACCTGCTCTCGCACCTCGCCAATCCGGCCAAGGTCGATATCGCAGAACGCCAGTCCCGGCTCTTCGCCGCCCATATCAATCAGGACCTCACCCCACGGATCGACGACAAGGGAATGGCCATAGGTTTCGCGTCCATCCTCATGTTTCCCGACCTGTGCGGCTGCGATGACGAAGGCCGACGCCTCGATCGCTCGGGCGCGAAGCATGACATGCCAATGCGCTGCGCCAGTCGGTTTGGTGAACGCAGCAGGCGTAGCAATGGCATCGCACTTACGCTTCCCAAGTTCCTCAAACAGCGCAGGAAAGCGAATGTCATAGCAAATGGTCAGGCCAAGCCTACCAAGCGGCGTGTCATCGAGCGTGACCACCCGTTCGCCCGGCTGATACGCGCCGCTTTCCCGCCAAGTTTCACCAGTGGATAGCTCCACATCAAACATATGGATCTTGTCGTAAATTACGGGGTCGGCAGCTTCATCAACCGGAGCATTTCGACTGAAATACATGGAGCGATTGGCCCACCTCTCGCCAGCTTTCACAGGCGCTGAACCCAAGGCAATGTCGATCTTGAACTCGTAGGCCAAATTGGCGAGGTCATTAGCCATGTTAGTTGCATAGCCAAGATCGACCCACTCGGCTGAACGCTTCCGATCTCGATCAAGCAGCACAGACATTTCGGGCGTAAAAATCACCTCTGCACCGGCACTAGAAGCATCAACTATCGCCTGCGAAATGATATTATGATTGTCTGGGGGATGGACCCCCGAATTCATCTGTAGGACAGCAATCTTGGGCACGCGCGCGCCCTAACCCGCTAGCAGCGCGTCTAGTTCACCTGCGTGTTCAAGCGCAGCCAGCTCATCCGAACCGCCGACATGAGTTTCGCCGATAAATATCTGCGGCACAGTGCGTGCTTCTGGCGCGCGCGCGATCATCTCTTCGCGTTTTGGACCGCCCATAGAGATATCGAATTCGTTGAACTCCACGCCTTTGGAAGAAAGCAGCCGCTTTGCGCGGACGCAAAACGGGCAGGTGAACTTGGTGTAGATATCGATCTTTGGGGTGCTCATGGGCGGTAATATACCTCTTGAAACGTGTTTTGTCTCAACCCAAATAGTGCGTGTCGCTGCGTTTCGCCAGTCTTGGGAAACGCATTAGGCGGCATCACCGCGGGCGCTGCATATCCGCAGGTCTGCATCAGTACTCAAATTGCTCAAACACGAGGATTTGCAAATTATGTCACGTCTTGATTTTACACCATACCGCCGCAGCACCGTAGGCTTCGACCATCTGTTCGACCTTCTGGAAAGCCAGACGCGCAACAACTCGGGCGACAATTACCCGCCCTTCAACATAGCGCGCAGCGGCGAAGATAATTATCGCATCACACTGGCAGTTGCCGGTTTCCGCCCACAAGATATCGATATAACAGCCCAACAGAACCTGCTCACGGTTCATGGTAAGAAGCGTGATGATGTCGATGGCGGCGCTGAAATGCTGCATGTCGGCATCGCCAATCGCGGTTTTGAACGCCGGTTTGAACTGGCCGATCATGTGCGCGTTGAGCAAGCCGACATGGCCGACGGATTGCTGATCATCGATTTGGTGCGCGAAGTGCCAGAGGCGATGAAGCCTAAGAAAATCGCTGTGAACGGCGCAGCAACCCTAACAGCGGTGCCGGACGGCGAAGGCGACAAGGCAAGCGACGCCGCTTAAACCGTGTCGGGTCTTGGCCCGTAATCAATCAAGCAGTTGAAAAAGTTAGGGGCGGATCGCAACGATCCGCCCCTGCGACCATAAGCCGCCTCGTTTCGATGCTCACCGTCCGGGTCGCAGAAGACGGTCAACAACGTTTCGAGCTTCGTTAAATGCCCGCAGAAAATTCTGTCCTATCAAACAACCTTTTGCTGCTGCGCATTTGAATATCGTTTCGGCCTGCAAAGAAATTTCTAAGCAGCGGGGACGCATCACCCCTTACGAAATACTGCAATGCAGTGGCCCGTAAACCTTGCGCGCATTATCGCGCAAGATCATTCTCTTCTAATTGTAAAAACACGACATAACCTTACAATCTGTCGAATTCTGCCAATTTGCAGCACTCAGATTAAACTGATCTACAAATCAATCACTTGTGTTCAATGACGCTCTAGACGAGGCGCGATTGATCAAGCGCGGCCGCAATAAATCCTGCGAACAATGGATGCGGATCGAACGGGCGCGATTTCAGTTCTGGGTGGAACTGGACTCCGACAAACCACGGATGGTCCGGGCGTTCGACGATTTCCGGCAGCAAGCCGTCAGGAGAAAGCCCTGAAAATACGAGGCCCTGACGCTCAAGCGGATCAATATAGCGCGCGTTTACCTCGTAACGGTGGCGATGACGCTCCGAAATAGATTCTGCCCCGTCATAAATTCGCGAAACATGGCTGTTGGCGCTGAGCTTTGCTTCATACGCGCCAAGACGCATTGTCCCGCCCATATCGCCGCCTTCTTCGCGTTCTTGTATGCCTTCTTCGCTCATCCATTCCGTGATGATGCCAACAACAGGCTCAGCCGTCTCGCCGAATTCCGTCGATGAAGCGTCATCAAAGCCTGCGGACCGCGCGCCTTCGACACACGCCATTTGCATGCCAAGACAGATGCCGAAGAATGGAACTCCGCGCTCGCGAGCGAATTTGACACTGGCAATCTTGCCTTCGCTGCCCCGTTCACCGAACCCGCCTGGCACGAGAATTCCGTGTAGGGGCTCAAGAGCAGCGACCATATCGGCTTCGTCTTCGTTCTCGAAGACCTCCGCATCGATCCACTTGATGTTGACCTTCACCCGGTTAGCAAGTCCGCCATGGACGAGCGCTTCATTGAGGCTCTTATACGCATCGGGGAGGCCCACATATTTGCCGATTACGCCAATCGTGACTTCGCCTTCGGGGTTGAAGTAACGATCGGTCACATCATCCCATGGCGTCATATCTGGCTCTGGCGCGTCAGTGATGCCGAACCCGCGCAGCACCTCTGCATCAAGGCCGACTTTATGATATTGCATCGGAACGGAATAAATCGACGGCGCATCAAGCGCCGGGATAACTGCCTCTTTGCGCACATTGCAGAAGTTGGCGATTTTCTGGCGTTCGCCATCGGGAATTTCATGTTCAGCACGGCAAAGCAGTACGTCCGGTTTGATACCAAGGCTCGCGAGTTCGCGCACAGAGTGCTGTGTGGGTTTCGTTTTAAGCTCACCTGCAGCAGCGATGTAAGGCACAAGCGTTACATGCACGCTCAGCGTCTGCATCGGCTCTAGATCGTTACGCAACTGACGGATCGCTTCCATAAACGGCAGCGATTCAATGTCGCCCACAGTGCCGCCAATTTCGCACAGGATGAAATCGTGATCATCCTGATCAGAAAGCGCGAAGGCTTTGATGGCATCGGTCACATGCGGGATCACCTGAACGGTGGCGCCCAAATAGTCGCCTCGACGTTCCTTGGCGATAATGTCGCGGTACACACGGCCAGAGGTGATGTTATCGCTCTGCTGCGCTGATACGCCTGTAAAACGCTCATAATGGCCAAGATCGAGGTCAGCCTCGGCCCCGTCATCGGTCACAAAGACCTCGCCATGCTGATACGGGCTCATCGTGCCCGGATCGACATTGAGGTAAGGATCAAACTTACGAATGCGGACCTTGTAGCCACGCGCCTGAAGGAGGGCAGCAAGACTTGCTGCCATAAGACCTTTGCCGAGCGAGGAGACCACGCCGCCGGTTATAAATATGTACCGCGCCATGGGAGCCGAGCCTTAAGCGTCCAATCGGATTCGTGGCAAGCGAATTGCGTGAGCAATCGTTATGCCATCCACAGACTGTCTCAAAAAATGTCGATTAAGCGAATTATTCCGCGAGTGGATCGCCATCGGCAGGTGCTTCTGCCGGAGATGCATCTTCGCCGGCTGCGGCAGGGCCGCCAAGAGGATCAGCCGTTTCGCCGCCACCTGGTCCGCCGAGCAGATCGTCAGCCGTCGGCGCAGACACATCACGATCCAGCGTCGAAGTAATCGAATTACCGCTGGTTTCGTTCACTGCAACCGCTGCAAGCGCAATCGAAAGCGCTACGAACGCCACTGCCAGCCACTTTGTCGCGCGCGTCAGAAAATCCGCCGCACCGCGCGCGCCAAGCGCACCGTTCGGGTTTCCGCCAATGCCCAAGCCGCCACCTTCGGATCGCTGCATAAGGACCACGCCAACCAGACCGGCTGCGACGATAGCTTGAAGAACGGTGAGAAATAGAAACATGAAAAAACGATCTCGATCAGAAATTATGCGCGCTATTTAGGGCGCGCTGCCCCTTGCGGCAAGTGCAGTAAGCGTAAGGTTACCCCTCTTCGCTTTCTCCTGCGGCCAATGCGATGCCCATAAAGCTATCCGCGGTCAGGCTGGCTCCGCCGACAAGTGCGCCGCCGACCTCTGGTGTAGACAGGATTTCGCCAGCATTTTCAGGCTTTACCGAACCGCCATAAAGAATGCGGACTTCCGAGCCATGCTCTTCGCCGTATACCTTTATGAGCAATGCACGAATCTCGGCATGCATGTCGCCAATGTCGTCAATTGTTGCGGTCTTACCCGTTCCAATGGCCCAAATCGGCTCATAAGCGACCGTGAGTTTTTCCACGACATCTTCTGGATTGTCGGAAAATTGAGGTAGCGAGGCTTTCAGTTGTTTCTTCACATGAGCGACGGCGTTTCCGTCATCGCGGGTTTTCTCACTTTCGCCGCAGCACAGGATAACCCGCAGGCCAGCAGTCAATGCTGCGTCCGCCTTTAGCTTGATTTGAGCATCGGCTTCTTTGTGATTTTGGCGGCGTTCGCTGTGGCCAAGAATGACGAATTTTCCGCCAGCATCGGCAATCATTGCCGCTGAGATGTCACCGGTATGCGCGCCGCCCTCTTCGTGATGGCAATCTTGCGCGCCAACGGCGATCTGTTCTGCTTCGCGGTGAACAGGGTGGATAAGAGTGTATGGCGGCGCAATCGCCACCTCCACTTTCATGTGGCGCTGCGCTGCGCGATCAATCGCGCGCGCTTCGGAGAGCATGGCGCGGGTGCCGTGCATCTTCCAGTTACCAACGATGTAAGGCCGCAGGGGCATCTGTATATCCTAATGCTTCCCGAGAAGGGACGAATCTGAAAACCCGATGTAGGGTCAAGGGGCCGCGTCCGCTACCCGAGTAAAGAGATACAGTCAAAAGACTGCGAGACCTGTTGCCGCGAGGTCGCAGGGCCGATAAAGCGCAAAGCGACAGCCCTTACGGGCGCTCACCTTACGTCACGCCTCTCCTCACGGCGGCCACCAGCCAATACCGTGATAAAATACTGCCGGGATTTGAACACAGTCATGATTTCCTTTTTTCGCAATTTTTTTCAATCCAAGATCGGTTTGCCGATTTTTATCGGATTTTTGATCCTTGTTGCGCTCGCATTTGCGGCGGCTGATATCACTGGCAGCACTTTTGGCGGAGTATCCGGCGGTGACCGTGTCGCCGTGGTCGGGGATGAGCGGATCAACAGTTCCGAACTGGTCAGCACCGCAGAATCTGCTTTGCGAACGGTGCAACAGGAAAACCCGACAATCGTCATGGCGGAATTTATCGAGGAAGGCGGCCTTGATGAAGTCATGCGCCAGTTGATCGATCGGTATGCTATCGGCGGCTATGCCGAGAAATACGGTCTTCGGGCTGGCGATAATCTCGTGAACAGCGAAATCCTGAAGATTGGCGCTTTTCGCGGGGCCACAGGTGAATTTGACCAAGCAACTTATGAAGCAGCGTTGCGCCGGCAGGGACTCAATGACGAAATTTTGCGCCGCGATCTCTCAGACGGTCTGTTGGCCCAGCAGCTTTTGACCCCGGCGCTTGGCTCACCGAGAATGCCTTCGAAGGCGGCCAAACAATATGCAGCCCTACTTCTTGAACGCCGCAAAGGCGAAATTGCATTCATTCCAAGCTTTGCGTTTGCCCCCGAAGGTGATCCGACCGATGCGCAGCTTGAAACGTTTTACACCGAAAACAATTCGCGTTTCATCAGGCCAGAACGGCGCACGATCCGTTACGCTCTGTTTGGGGACGATACCCTGGATGTCGATACTGCTCCCACTGCTGCGGAAGTAAAAGCGTTCTATGATGGCAACGCAGACCGCTTCGCCGCGAGCGAGACCCGTGACATTTCCTCGTTCCTTGTTCCAACACAAGACGCGGCCAATTCCTTGGTAGCCCGAATTCGCGGCGGTGTTTCGCTTGAGGCAGCGGCGCGCGAGGCAGGCTTCAGTGTTTCGGCATCCGAGGCTCAATCTAAAGAGCAATTGACCTCATCAATCAGCTCGGCCGTCGCGAACAGCGTGTTTGCCGCCGAGCGCGGTCAGATCGCTGCTCCGGCGCAAAGCGGCCTTGGTTGGACAATCGCCCGCGTCGACGGAATTGACCGGACACCTGCACGCACTCTCGCGCAGGCTACACCTGAGATCACCGAAGAATTGCGTGTTCAGAAGCGCGCAACCGCATTGGGTGATCTCAGCGCGCGTATTGAAGACGAGGTCGCGGATGGCCGTTCGCTGCTGGAAGTCGCGGATACCTATAACCTTGATGTGAACACAACGCCTGAGCTTGTCGCGGATGGCCGTGTGTTTGGCGGCAATGGCGAGTCGCTTAATCCCGCGCTGCGCAGCACGGTTGAAACGGCTTTCCAGATGGAAGAGAGCGAGCCACAACTCGCTGTAATCATCCCTGGCCAACAATTTGTTGTGTTCGATGTTGAAGAGATTGCGCTCTCTTCCGCACCGCCATTGGCTGAGGTGAAAGATCCGGTGACGAATGCATGGCGTCTGTCGGAGGGTAATAAAGAAGCCCGCATAGTGGCCGACCGCGTTTTGGAGAAAGTGCGCACCGACACAGACGTAGCCGCTGCTATTTCTGCAGAAGAAACCCGGTTGCCACCAATTGAACGGATTGATCTGGAACGGCGCCAGTTGTTCTCGCAGCAGCAGAACCCTCCTCCACCGCTTGTCCTTATGTTCTCGATGGCGGCAGGTTCCACGAAGTTATACGAAGCACCGAATAACATCGGCTGGTACATCGTCGATCTGCGCGAGATTGCGACGGACGATATTCCGGATGACAGTCCGATCTTGACGCAAACCCAGCAGCAGCTCGCGCCTGCCATTACTCAAGAATATTCCCAGCAACTCACACGTGCAATTCGTGCCGATCTGGGCGTTGAGCAAAGCGATGATGCCGTCGAAGCAGTACGCCGTCAGCTGGCTGGTGAAACGAACTGATTGCTTTCGAAACGTAGACCTGAGTGACTGCCACGAGCCCTGCCCTCGCGTTACCACAAAACGCCCCCGAAGCCGCCGTGGCCCTCGCCGCTGGTAAGCCTGCTTTGGTGTGGCGCAAGATCGTGGCTGACAGCGACACTCCTGTGGGCGCCGCTCGGCGGTTAATAGAACCGGGCCGCGGTGATTTCTTGCTGGAATCGGTCGAAGGCGGCGAAGTGCGTGGACGATACAGCTTGCTCGGGCTTGATCCCGATCTTGTTTTCCGCGCGAGCGCCAGCGCAGCGTCGATCAATCGTACGTGGAAATCCGACCGTGAGGCTTTTGAACCTTGCGACAGCGATGCGCTCACGGAATTACGCGCGCTGGCTGATGCCTGCCGGATTGATGTGCCGGGCGAACTGCCACCCGCCCTCGCCTGTCTTGTGGGGTATTTCGGGTATGAGACCATCGGTCTTGTGGAAACACTGCCCCGCGCAGAAGCAAGCGCACTGGCTCTTCCGGACATGTTGTTCGTTAGGCCAACAATTATTCTCGTCTTCGATAGCCTAACCGATGCGCTTTATTGCGTTGCTCCTATCTGGCAGGCCGCTGAGCCGGAGCAGGCAATTGAACAAGCAGGCGAACGTATCGAAGAAACTCTGCGTGCGTTGACCCGCCCTCGTCCACCGGAACCGAGGCTTTCTGGCACGTCGCCGGAGCCTTCACTTGATCCGGTGATGGATGAAGCGGATTACAAAGCGATGGTTGCGCGGGCCAAAGACTACATAGTTGCAGGCGATATCTTTCAGGTTGTTCTGGCGCAGCGTTTCACATGCCCTTTTGAGCTTCCACCGTTGGAACTCTACAGGGCGCTGCGCCGCGTAAATCCCTCTCCGTTCCTATATTTCCTCGACTTGCCCGGTTTTGCGATTGTTGGCTCTAGTCCGGAAATCCTTGTCCGAGTGCGCGAAGGCGAGGTCACAATCCGTCCCATCGCTGGCACGCGCCCGCGCGGTGCGAATCCAGTGGAAGACCGTGAGAATGAAACGAGCTTACTGGCCGATCCGAAAGAGCTTGCCGAGCATTTGATGTTGCTGGATCTAGGTCGCAATGATGTTGGCCGCGTCGCCGCGCAAGGCAGCGTAGAGGTGACTGATAGCTTCACCGTCGAACGTTACAGCCACGTAATGCACATCGTCAGCAATGTTGTTGGCGTTTTGGCGGAAGGGAAAGACGCGCTTGATGCATTGTTTGCGGGCTTCCCCGCTGGAACAGTTTCCGGTGCGCCAAAGATACGCGCTTGTGAAATCATCGCTGAATTGGAGCCGGAGACACGCGGGGCCTATGCTGGCGGCGTCGGATACTTCGCGCCGGACGGGTCGGTCGATAGCTGCATTGTGCTACGCACGGCCGTGGTCAAAGACGGCATAATGAACGTACAAGCAGGCGCAGGGATCGTGGCAGATAGCGATCCCGATTATGAACTGGCAGAATGCCGCGCGAAAGCTGGCGCACTAATTGCCGCCGCACGCGAGGCTGTTCGCCTCGCAAGTGAACCAGGATTTGGACAGTGAAACGCCTGATAATTATCCCCGCACTCATCACCATTGCAGCCTGTGATCAGCAGCCTGCAGGGGAGCCTGTCGTTCGCACCCAGCTTGATGGATCGGGATCGACTGAAATCGTTGAAGCGCCTGCGCCTGACACTGCGACACCAGCCACCAACGCAGCTTCCAATTGCTCGTCCATCACATTTGAAGGGGTCGCGTTGACGCATTGCGTTGCGGACCCTTCAGAACATACAGTTACAACAGCCCGCGCACCGTCAAGCGGCAGTAACTTTGGAACGATATCGGCGTGGGCCGCTGGCAAAAACGAAGGCGAGATCGCCTTTGTGATGAACGCGGGCATGTATGACGATAATCTCCGCGCGATTGGATATTATGTTGAGAATTCCGATCGGCAGAAAGAGCTCAGCCGCACTGATGGCCCGGGTAACTTTCACCTGAAACCCAACGGAGTATTCTTCGGGTCGGGCAGCACATGGCGTGTCCTAGATACCGAGACATTCTACCGCACCGTCGGAGATCGACCTCAATTCGGCACACAATCCGGCCCGATGCTTGTGATCGACGGCAAATTGCATCCAGAATTTCAGGACAACGGCCCATCGCGCGCGATCCGAAATGGCGTAGGCGTAACAGCCGATGGAAAGGCGCATTTTGTCATCTCCGATGCGCCAATCAGTTTTGGTCAGTTCGGCCGGTTTTTTCGTGACGAGCTAAAGACGCCCAATGCATTGTTCCTTGATGGCAATGTGTCGTCGCTATGGGACCCCGCAACCGGTCGGATGGACAATCGCCGTGTTGGCCCGCTTTTGGTGGTGAAGGATAAGTAATGCCGCAAGGAAACATGCTGTCATACGAGCGGTCACTCTACCCAGAGATCGAACCCTATGAAACGGGTATGCTCGATGTCGGAGAAGGCCATTCGCTCTATTACGAACGCGTAGGCACTCCCGGTGCAAAGCCCGCTGTGTTTCTTCACGGCGGCCCCGGTGGAGGCATGGCGCTTTCTCACCGCCGCCAGTGGGATCCAGAACTTTACGACGTGCTGCTGTTTGACCAGCGCGGATGCGGCAAATCCCAGCCATTTGCCGAGATCGAGAACAACGATACGTGGCGGATTGTCGCCGATATCGAGCGCCTGCGTGAAATGTGCGGTCATGATGCGTGGCAAGTTTTCGGCGGAAGCTGGGGCGCGACCCTCGCCCTCGCCTATTCACAAGCACATCCTGACCGGACAACCGAGATCGTGCTGCGCGGCGTATTTCTTGCGCGGCAGCAGGAAAAGGGCTGGCTTTACCGGTTCGGCGCGAGCCAGATCATGGCAGAGCAATGGGACCGCTTTATTGCTCTGATCCCCGAAGATGAGCGTGATGATCTTGTGACGGCATACCATACCCGCCTGACGAGCGATGACGAGGAAACTCGCCTTGCCGCCGCGCGCGAGTGGTCGTTATGGGAAGGCACGGTGGCGACACTTCTTCCTAACGAAGGGCTACTCGAAGAGTTTGCCGACCCATCAAAAGCGCTGCCGTTTGCCCGTATCTGCGCCCGTTTCTTTCTTGAGGATTTCTATCTGGAAGAGGCACAGCTGCTGCGCGATGTCGCAAAGATCAAAGACATTCCCGGTATCATTGTTCAGGGTCGTCACGATATCTGCACCCCGCCTGCCGCGGCGTGGGCGCTGAAAAAGGCGTGGCCGGAGGCTGAGCTTTGGATCGTAGATGATGCAGGCCACAGCGCGAGCGAACCCGGCATTATCGATGGCCTCGTGCGCGCAACGGACAAGCTTGCAGGCAAGAACCCATGATCCTTGTCATCGATAATTACGACAGTTTCACGTTCAATCTGGTTCACTACCTGATGGAGCTGGGCGCACAGGTGCGTGTCGAGCGTAATGATGCAATGTCCGCGTCGGATGCCATCGCAAGCGGTGCCAAAGGGTTCTTGATTTCGCCCGGCCCCTGTGCGCCTGATCAGGCTGGGATCAGTCTCGATCTCGTCGCGGCTTGCGCCGATGCGACGAGGCCATTGCTTGGCGTGTGCCTCGGCCATCAATCCATCGGCCAGCATTTCGGCGGGCGCGTGGTTCGCGGCGGCTTGATGCATGGCAAGACTTCGCTGGTCACACATGATGGCACAGGCGTCTTCGCTGATTTGCCTTCGCCCTATACTGCCACGCGGTATCACAGCCTCGAAGTGGTTGATGTGCCCGCATCGTTGCTTCCCAATTCACATGCTGAAACGCCGGGAATTGCAGAGCAAAGCGTAATGGGATTTCGCCACGGCGAATTGCCAATCCATGGTGTGCAATTCCATCCCGAAAGCATCGCTACCCAGCATGGCCATGCCTTGCTCGCAAACTTCCTGAAAATATGCGGCATAGATGCACGCCTGCCTGAAAGAATTTCTGCATGACAACCCTGCCCGATGTCTCTGCCCCCCTTACGGAAACACAGGCCGAAGACGCGTTCGGAACGCTTTTGGATGGCGCGCCGTCAGAAGACGAGATTGAGCAGTTTCTGGTGGCGCTGTCAGAACGCGGCGAAACTTCGAACGAGATCGCCGGCGCGGCGCGTGCGCTGCGGGCGAGGCTCATCCCGATTGACGCGCCTGCCGATGCAATCGATGTGTGCGGCACAGGCGGCGATGGACACCACACGCTTAATGTATCAACCGCAGTCAGCTTAGTCGTGGCAGCATGCGGGGTATCGGTTGCCAAGCACGGCAACCGCGCGGCATCTTCCAAAGCAGGCGCAGCTGATACACTCGAGGCGCTGGGTCTCGACATGGACGCCGCTGGCCGCACTGCCGAAAAAACACTGGCGGAGCTTGGCATTTGCTTCTTGTTTGCAAAGAACCATCATCCGGCGATGGGGCGCATCCAACCGATCCGTAAAAAGATCGGCAAGCGGACAATTTTCAATCTGATGGGCCCACTATCCAATCCGGCAGCAGTCAAAAGTCAGCTAATCGGCATTGCACGGCCAGCCTATGTGCCGATCTATGCTGGCGCGATGGCAAAACTCGGCACGGGCCGCTCGCTGATTGTCTCCGGCGATGAAGGTTTGGACGAGCTTAGCTTAGCAGGCGGCAATGAAGTCGCCGTTGTCACAGGCAATGCGTTTGAAATGAGCCGGTTGCACCCGGATGATGCGGGGCTGCCGCGGGCGCCAATTGAGGCAATAAGGGGCGACGATGCTGCGCACAATGCAGCAGCTTTGAAAGCTCTATTGATGGGCGCACCTGGCCCTTACCGCGATGCTGTTCTGCTGAATGCTGCTGGCGCTTTGGCTGTCGCCGAGCGAGGGAATGATTGGGCCGAACGCGTAGCAATCGCGGCCGAGGCCCTCGACAGCGGCAAAGCGCGCAAGCTTCTCGAAAATTGGATTGCGCTCGCCAAATGAACAAGCTTGAAGAAATTTGCGCGGCCAAACGAGATATTGTCGCTGGCCGAAAAACAGCAAACCCCCTTTCCATATTAGAGCAAGCGATCCGCATGCAAACCGCGCCGCGCGGCTTCGAAGCAGCCTTACGTGCGAAATCACTCAACGGCTTTGGCCTTATCGCGGAGATTAAACGAGCAAGTCCGTCAAAGGGCCTTATCCGCGAAGATTTCCAACCGGCGGCCCATGCGCAGGCATACGAAGAAGGCGGTGCCGCTTGCCTCTCTGTGCTCACCGATGCGCCCTATTTCCAAGGGCACGAGGATTACCTCGTCGCAGCCCGATCTGCATGCTCTCTTCCAGTGCTCCGCAAGGATTTCATGATTGACCCATGGCAATGCATTGAGGCCCGCGCGATTGGGGCTGATGCTATTTTGATCATCGTGGCAGCGTTGGAAGACAGTGCAATGTCCGAGATCGAGGCAGCCGCGTCTGAGCACAATATGGACGTACTGGTCGAAGTGCATGATGAGCATGAATTGGACCGCGCTGCAAAGGTGCTGAAGTCGCGTTTGATCGGGGTCAACAACCGCAATCTCAAGACATTCACCACATCGCTTGAAACGACAGAACGCTTGGCACCGCTCGCCCCTACAGGCTCATTGTTGGTCGGTGAAAGCGGCATTGGAGAGCATAGCGATCTTGAGCGGCTTTCCCGCTCGGGTGTCAGAACATTTCTCGTCGGCGAGAGCTTGATGCGCGCGGACGATGTAGCTGCAGCAACTCACACGCTTCTAAACGGATAGCATAGCTGTGGGCCGCATGGCCGCGACCTGATATAGAGCGAGACAAGAGAGGAAAGTGCTTTGAGCGATCTTACACACCTTGATGAAAGCGGTGCCGCGCGCATGGTCAATGTCGGCGGTAAAGCCGCGACAGAGCGCCTCGCTGTTGCAAGCGGACTTATCACTATGTCCGGTGCAGCGCTAAGCGCTATCCGCGCGGGCGACGCACCGAAAGGCGATGTCCTTGGTACGGCCCGGATTGCGGGCATTATGGCGGCCAAGCGCACAGGCGACCTTATCCCGCTATGCCATCCTCTAGGTCTTGAAGCTGTAGCTGTTGATTTCGTATTTGAGGAAAGCGGCATTCGCGCGACTTCGACGGCGTCTCTAACAGGCAAAACCGGAATCGAGATGGAGGCGATGGTTGCCGTCTCGACCGCGTTGCTCACGATTTACGATATGGCCAAGGCAATCGATAAAGGCATGATCATCGGTGAGGTCCGCCTGATTGAGAAGCACGGCGGGAAAAGCGGCGTATGGAAAGCCCCTGCAGGATGAGCGCAATGCTCACTCTGGAAGAGGCTCAGGCGCGCTTGCTGGCGCTCGTCCCTCCATCCAAGACCAATAAGATCGAAACACACAAAGCATCCGGCCTTTACCTGGCCGAAGATGTCGCCGCTGCTCGCACGCAGCCGGCTGCGGATCTATCGGCGATGGACGGTTATGCGACCTGCGGCACCGGCCCATGGACAAGGATTGGTGAAAGCCGTGCGGGTACGCCATTTGATGGCGAACTGGCACACGGGGAATGCACGCGGATATCCACCGGCGCGCACATGCCGAATGGCTCTGATCGGGTGTTGATCCAAGAAAACGCCTCAATCGAAGGCACCTTCGTTCGGCTTGCTAGCGGCGAAACTTACCCTGAGCCGGGGATGCATGTTCGAAAGGCTGGGTTTGATTTCTCAACAGGCGAGACTGTCCTCAAGATGGGCACCTGCATCGGCCCTGCTCAAATCGCATTAGCTGCCGCCGCTGGACAAGCGTACTTGCCCGTTTCCAGCCCGCCCAAGATCGCTATCTTAGAAAGCGGAGATGAACTCGTCCGGCTGCCCGCAGAGATAGACGAGCACCAAATTCCTGCAAGCAATGGCGTTATGCTCGCGGCGATGGTCGCACCGATCGCGGGCAATCCTGAAATACTTGGCCCTGTTCCTGATGATATGGACGCTTTGGCAGTTGCCCTATCCAACGCAGACAATTGCGATGTTTTGATCACATCGGCCGGTGCATCTGTTGGTGAGCACGACCTAATTCAAAGAGCGCTTGAAGAATGGGGCGCTGAAATCGATTTTTGGAAAGTTGCGATCAAACCAGGAAAGCCATTGATGATAGCGACGCGCATGACAAATGGCCGGCGACAGATCATTCTTGGCCTTCCAGGAAATCCCGTTTCATCCTTTGTGACCTGCTTCCTGTTCGCACGGCCATTGATCCGCGCGATGATGGGAAGTGCTGCGCCGCTACCAATAGCCGAGGCCGTTACCTCCGCTGTGGATATACCTTCGGGTGGGAGTCGGCACGAATTCCTGCGCGGCTCTTTGCAAAACGGTGAGGCGTCGATGACTGACAACCAAGATTCCAGCGCATTACGCGCACTCGGAAATGCCAATTGCCTTATCGACCGCCCGCCTAACTGCCCTGCGGTGGCCACTGGTGATGCCGTTAAGATCTTTAACCTCGACAATGGCGCAATTCTGCGGGATTGAGCCACGTCTCCCGCTTGACACACCAAATAAGGTTGCCTATTCGTTCCACATTCGTTCACCTTATCGGCGGACGATCAGTGTTGGCAACGCACCCACCTTGGTGCCTCTAGCAGCGCGTAATTGTGGCACTTGGGTTCTTTGCAGTTCCCACGATAGTGCGTCTTAGGGAGTGAATTCCATGCTGACGGCAAAGCAGCACGAATTGATCCGTTTTATTCAGCAGCGTCTGGATGAAACCGGCATCTCGCCAAGTTTTGAAGAAATGAAAGAAGCGCTTGATCTGAAGAGTAAGTCGGGCGTGCACCGGCTTATCTCTGCATTGGAAGAGCGGGGCTTTATTCGCCGCTTGCCCAATCGTGCCCGCGCACTGGAAGTGATCAAGATGCCAGAGGACGCGACACCTACGCCGCGTCCTACGCTGGCCGCGAACGATGCGGTCGTGTCGGGTTCAGCTGTTATGAAAGCAGCGCCCGAGCCTGCTAATGATGTGATTGAAATTCCGCTCCACGGAAGGATCGCAGCTGGCGCGCCGATTGAGGCTTTGGAAGGCCAAACGTCGCTTCCTGTTCCGGCCGCATTGCTTGGCCCAGGCGAACACTATGCTCTGGAAGTGTCCGGCGACTCGATGGTCGAAGCTGGTATTTTCGATGGCGACTTCGCTCTGGTACGCCGCACTGATAGCGCACGCGATGGTGAGATTGTCGTGGCGCTTGTTCGCGGCGAAGAAGCCACGCTGAAATACCTTCACAAGGATGGCGGCAACGTCCGGCTTGATCCGGCCAACTCATCTTATGATCCGCAAGTTTACGGATCCAATGAAGTTCAAGTTCAGGGTAAGCTCGCAGGATTGCTGCGCCGCTACCACTGACCTTGTGATGCGGGGCGGGTGTCAGTCGCCCTCCCCGCGCCACCAACCGTGCTCCCCCTGATTTTCGCCGACACTTTTGATAGTCTCGGTATCAAGGACGAGCGCAAGCCCGCCAGTTTCCTGCAACAATCCGCGATCCGCTTTCAGCCACCGGGGCATGCAAGAACGCGGTAAGTAGCGATCTGCAACAACGATATCAGATCGTTCACACGCCGCGGCCAGTGCGCGCTCCTCAACAAGATCGCGGTTGCGAGCCATCATCAACACCCAATCGCGTCCGCCGCGCTTGATTGTGACGATGCAGAACTCGGTGGAACACTCTGCGCCCCTGAAATTTGCGATAGGTACAGGCTCGCTGGTGACGCTTGCCAGTTCGAGCAAGTTATCGCGGGAATAGGAGGATCGACTGTCTCGCAGGGAGAGCAATCGGCTCTCTCCATTCTCATCCTCGATCGTGATCCCAACGTGGCGACCTTCACGCCCTATCAACACATCTGGAATTGGGGTCGCGATAAGCATTCCCGTTGCAGCAGCAGCCGGGATAAAGCCTAGCAAGCGCGCTCGGCCGCTCCATAGCGCGAGCCACAATGCCCCGCTGACAAACAAAGTGATAGTGGCATAACTCATTTGCGGCATCAGCTTCACCGACCCCGGCTTTGAGGACGTGAAATGCGCGATAGCCAGCAACGCATCGAGTGATTGCTGCACGAGCCACCAAGCGGGCTTTCCAAGCCCCAACATATCCAGGAACAATCCAACCGCGATAAGCGGCATCGAAATGAACGTCACAAGCGGGATCGCAATCACATTGGCAAACGCGCCGTAAAGACCCGCCCTGTGAAAATGGAACAGGACAATTGGCATAAGTGCGATTTCAATCACCATCCCTGTTGCAAACAGCATAGCCGTCTGGCGACCGGTTCTTGTCAGCCAAGGCTCCTCACGAGGTGCTAGAAAAGCTTTCACTGGCTTCGACGAATGCAAAGCAACGATCGCGAGCACTGCGGAAAAGCTCATTTGGAAACTTGGGCCGACGATACTCTCCGGCCATAATAGCAGGACGAACACCGCAGCGGCGGCAACCATTCTAAGCGACAGCGCATCACGCCCCATCGCCAAAGCAATCAACACAAGCATCGCCGCCGCACAGCTCCGCACGGTTGGCACCTCTGCTCCTGTCAGCAGTGTGTATCCGATCCCTGCAAGCGCGCCCACGCTAGCGGCTGCGACCGGCAATCTAATCCGCAGCGCAAGAGCGGGGATGAGCGCAAGCAGCTTTAACGCGACGAAATACGCAGCCGCGATCACTGCGCTGACATGGAGGCCACTGATCGACAGCAAGTGGGTGAGCCCCGCATCGCGCATCGCGTCTTCATCGGCCTCGCTAATGGCACCGCGATCCCCGCTGGCAAAAGCCCCGGCTATTGTCCCTGCAGAGCCATCGACACGTGTCCGGACATGAGATGAGAGGAAGCGTTGCAGGGAAGCAATGCCGCGCGCTGGCGGTGCAGTTTCCACCACCTCAATCTGTCCGATTACGCTACCCGTAGCGGCCAGCCCCTTAAACCAAGCGGCGCGGGCAAAATCATATGAGCCCGGTAACATCGGACTCGCCGGTGGCATCAAACGGACTCGTGTCCTGATGATTGCGCCTTCGACAATTGGAGCGGTGCTCGCATCTGGTAATGCATCAAATGGGACGTTGATACGGATCTTGCGGGCCTGACCCGCTTCGGCGTCGCGGATAGCAAGTGTTAGGCGGATACGATCCTGAGAAGGCTGATCTTCACGATCGAGTACATAGCCCTGAACCCGCTCAACCGATGGCCGCTCAATCGGCTCTGCACCGACCATCTCTGAGCGCAGCCAGATTACGGCAATTCCTGCCGCGAAGATCAGACCGCAGGCGATCATAGCGCTGCGAATGTGCCCTCGTTCTTCATCTCCGCGCCAAGCGGCAATGCCGGTCAAAGCGACAAGCAAGGCGCACCCGATGGCTATGACCCATTGCAATGGCGTTTTAAGCGCGAACCACGTTAGGATGCCGCTTGCGAAAACCACGGCAAGCCACGGCGCGCGGTCAAAGCCTGATGTCCCAAGAAACGTTTCGAAGACATCGCCAATTTTGCGCGCGGTTCCAGCGCCCAAGACACTGGACAGGCCCGCGCCCCTTTGCCAAGGGCGCTGCAATGCAACATTATCGGCGATGGCGGGGTCTAAGCCGTCTTCGCCCAAGGGCACTATTGGCGGCTCGCGCACGGTGCTCTCCCCTGAACACAGGGTTGAATAGAAAAGGATATTGAACGTCATGGCAAGTGAAAGCGGCAACAAAGGCGCCACGGTCGTCACACGGTTTGCGCCCTCACCCACCGGCTTTCTGCATATTGGCGGAGCGCGAACAGCCTTGTTCAACTGGCTCTATGCACGTCATCACGGCGGGAAAGCGCTGCTTCGGATCGAAGATACGGATAAGAAACGTTCTACGCAGGAAGCGATTGATGCGATCTTGGACGGCTTGGATTGGCTCGGCCTCGACTATGATGATGCGCCGACATTCCAGTCTGCATGCGCCAATCGCCATGCAGAGGTAGCGCATAAGCTGCTTGAGGCTGGCCACGCTTATAAGTGCTTTGCGACAACCGAAGAACTCGAGGCGATGCGCGCTGAGCAGCGAGCGAATAAACAGCCGATGCGTTATGACGGACGCTGGCGCGATCGCGATCCTTCCGAGGCTCCAGAAGGCGCATTGTTTACCGTCCGGCTGAAAACACCGGAGGGCGGCGAAACCACGATCCACGATGAGGTTCAGGGCAAAGTTTCGGTCAACAATGACGAGCTGGACGACTATATCATCCTGCGCGCCGACGGCTCACCCACATACATGCTGGCTGTGGTTGTCGACGATCACGACATGGGCGTTACTCATGTCGTGCGCGGAGACGATCACCTTAACAATGCATTCCGCCAATTGCCGATCTATCACGCGATGGACTTAATCGAAGGTGGATGGCCTGAACCGGTTTATGCCCACATCCCGCTGATCCACGGGTCGGACGGCGCAAAACTGTCCAAACGCCACGGCGCGTTGGGTGTTGAGGCGTACCGCGATGAGATGGGCGTGCTGCCTGATGCGCTATTCAATTATCTGTTGCGTCTTGGCTGGGGCCACGGCGACCGCGAAGAAATCACGCGCGCAGAAGCGATTGAACTGTTTGACCTATCCGGTGTGGGCAAGAGCCCGTCACGCTTCGACACGAAGAAACTCGAAAATCTGAACGGCCATTATATTCGCGAAGCGGACGATGCGATGCTGGCCAGGTTGGCAGCACAGCACATCGAAGGCGATGTTGATCTGAGTTTGCTCGCTGAGGCGATGCCTGTGCTCAAAACTCGCGCGAAGAGCGTCCACGAACTCGCTGATGGCGCGGGTTTTCTCTTTGCCAAAAGGCCGCTCGAAATGACCGAGAAGGCGGCAAAATTGTTGGATGATGACGGAAAGGCGCGATTGTCCTCGGTTTCTGCTGCTTTGAAGAGTGAAAATAGCTGGACAATCGAGGCTCTCGAAGCCACTACGAAAGCACTTGCAGAGGAACTGGGATTGGGCCTCGGCAAGTTGGCGCAGCCAATGCGAGCTGCCCTTACCGGAACGACAACGTCGCCCGGAATTTTCGATGTTCTGGTCCTCTTGGGACGGGAAGAAGCCCTCGCCCGGCTCGACGCACACTTTGCGTGAGCCATCGGCGAGGCACAGGGATTATAGCAGGAGAACCATCTTGGCAGATCAAAACGCCAAACTCGAAGTAGGCGGCGAAGGTTACGACTTTCCCGTACTGCAAGGAAGCACCGGCCCGGACGTGGTCGATATCCGCAAATTGTACGGTCAAACCGGCAAATTCACATTTGATCCTGGCTATAAATCGACAGCAAGCTGCGAAAGCGCGCTGACGTATATCGATGGTCAAGAAGGCATTCTGCTCCACCGCGGTTACCCGATTGGTCAGCTCGCCGAACATTCCAGCTTCATGGAAACGTCCTACCTGCTCCTGAACGGCGAACTGCCGAGCAGCGAAGAGTTGGATGATTTCACTTACACGATCACACGGCACACCATGCTGCATGATCAGATGCGCCAGTTCTATCAGGGTTTCCGCCGCGATGCGCACCCCATGGCGATTATGTGCGGCGTTGTTGGCGCGCTTTCGGCGTTTTACCACGACAGCACGGATATTTCCGATCCAGAGCACCGCAAGATCAGCTCTCACCGCTTGATCGCAAAAATGCCAACAATTGCTGCGAGCGCGTACAAATACTCCATCGGTCAGCCGATGATGCAGCCTGACAACTCGCTCAGCTATACTGGTAACTTCCTGCGGATGACCTTCGGGGTT
Source organism: uncultured Erythrobacter sp. (assembly GCF_947497915.1). Taxonomy (GTDB): domain Bacteria; phylum Pseudomonadota; class Alphaproteobacteria; order Sphingomonadales; family Sphingomonadaceae; genus Erythrobacter. The sequence continues at coordinate 1,237,292 of NZ_CANMIJ010000001.1, forward strand.
CCTGCCGAGGAATATGAGGTTGTTCCGGCGGTGGAGAAGGCGATGGACCGGATCTTCATCCTCCACGCCGATCACGAGCAGAATGCTTCTACATCGACCGTGCGTCTTGCCGGCTCTTCGGGTGCAAACCCGTTTGCCTGCATTTCGGCCGGTATCGCGTGTCTCTGGGGCCCAGCTCACGGCGGCGCGAACGAAGCGGCTCTCAACATGTTGCGCGAAATCGGAACGCCAGACCGCATTCCGCACTACATTGAGCGCGCTAAGGACAAGAATGATCCATTCCGCCTGATGGGCTTCGGTCACCGCGTTTATAAGAACTACGATCCACGTGCGACTGTCATGCAAAAGACAGTGCGCGAAGTTTTCGAAGCTCTGAACGTCAAAGACCCCGTGTTCGAAACTGCGCTTGCGTTGGAAGAAATGGCTCTTAACGACCCGTATTTCCAAGAGAAAAAGCTGTTCCCGAACGTCGATTTTTATTCGGGCGTCATTCTCTCGGCGATTGGTTTCCCAACGACCATGTTCACCGCACTCTTCGCCTTGGCCCGCACGGTGGGCTGGGTTGCGCAGTGGAACGAAATGATCTCCGATCCAGCTCAGGTTATCGGTCGTCCGCGTCAACTCTACACAGGGCCGACGCAGCGCGATTACGTGCCGCTTAGCAACCGCTAAGACTGGTGAAATTTTTAGGGCGGTGTCCGAGTGGTCCGAATTACGGTCCGTCGGCACCGCCCTAACTGTATCTGAAGCCTCGGCTTAGATAAAATCAGTCGGCAGCTGGCAAGCTCAAAGTAAAGTCTGCGCCTGGGGCATCAACGTTGTCCGATGCGTTGGTAACAGTCAGATCGCCATCCATCGCCAAAGCCAATTTGCGGGAAATATAGAGCCCTAGACCAGAACCCTTGTCGGCACCGCCATTGCTGTCCCTGCCCAGTCTTTCAAACTTGTCGAATATCGTTTTAGCCTGTTCGGCGCTTACGCCAGCCCCTTGATCCGACACCGAGATTGAGACGATCCCAGCATAACTGGCCTCAGTCGCAACGGTGACGACGCTGCATTCGGGGGAATAGGCAACAGCGTTTCCGATTAGATTGATAAGAATTTGGAGAACACGGCGGAATTCCGCTCGTGCAACGATCTTCTCACCTTCATCGACTAGCTCAAGCGTGATTGAGCGTGCTTGCGCTCTAACGCCCAAAATTCCCGCAGCACGTTTGGCTGCATCGCCTAGGTCAACGCGTTCCTTGATCGTCTTGAAATTGGCTGCTTCAACCACTTCGAGATCGGCAAGATCATCGAGCATCCCGGAAAGATGCTGGCCGGCTGCGGCGATATTGCCTGCATATTCGCTATATTCGTTGCGTAGCGGGCCAGCGAGCTTGGCGCGAACAGTTTCCGCATTGGCAATGATCCGCGCGATAGGTTGCCGTAAAACAGGCGTCAAAGCGCTTCCGATCAGACGTGTCTGCGCTCCGTCATGCACGGTTTCGCTCTCGGGTGCTTCGTACACTGGCTCATCTGCGATCAAAAGCAGCTCAAATCCTCGCGGTGTTTCGCTAGCAGGGCCAATCGGCAGCAGACGCACGCGCCACGCCCTCTCGGAACCGGCAAAAGTGCACGCTGCGCCATCGAGCAGGCGCCAATGCAATGGCTGTTGATGCGCGATCCCCGGCAGCGTCACGTAGTTTGTCCAAACCTCGCCCGGCGACGCGGCAACAGCCTCTTGCAAATCTGCAGTGTCCGCCGAAAGCGCATCGAGCAGTTGCAGGCGCTGGGATGGATCAAGCCGCGCGGTCACTTCCGCTGCTGCACGGTCAATCGTGTCGAGCCGCGCAGCCATCTCGCGCGTGGAGGCGGGGTTCGCAGGGCTTCGTTGCCAGTTCTCGACGATCAGTTCGCAGCCGCCCCCTGCCTCCGCATCAAGCGGGTGGATACGCACAAAGCCGCTGATATCTTCGGCCCCGTCATAGGCATTGAATTCGCGGGCAATGCGCAGTCCCATTTCACGGGTCTGCTGAACCAGATCGAGCAATTCCGGCACCGCAAGCACACCCGGCATTGCACCGCCGCAGTTCTCCTGAAGCTCGGCAAGCAGATCGTCCGCTGTAATCAGGCGATCCTGATCATCAGTAAGACCGCGCGCAGCCATAAGGGTGTCGGGACGCTCCATCATATCGCCCTAGAACGCACCGCGCGGTTTGGCCTGTTTCAGCACGGCTGCGGCGCGGGCAGGCTCAATCGCGGCAATTCCGGCAGGCAATCGATCTGCGGGTTTTAAGAGTATGAACTGCCGCTCGATGGCATCCGGCGATAGACCAGCTGCGCGCAGGCTAAGCGCGAGGCGTGCCGCTTGGCGTTCATGACAGGCAAGGACTGCCAGTTCGCGAGGCTGCTTCGCCATGGTTGAAAGCGCGCTGACGAATAGTGCCAATCCCGCATGTTCAAGCTCAAGAGCTGCGACAGCACCGCCTTTCATGGAGGCCGTCAATCGGGCGAGAAGGCCAATGCGGCTCGCCCCTTCATCGTAACGCCCTTTGAGTTGAGCGATTGAGGGAGCGAGTGCAGGATCACCTTTGCCAATGGCTTCCCATCGCTTGATCACGGCATGAAACAGTTCTGCGGGCAACTCCGAGAGTGGCAAATCCATCCGGCGTTGGCTCTGGATAAAGCGTGATTGCGCAGCAAGCGCCAACATTGCAATTTCAGCCGTCCCTGGCCGATCAGAAGCGATCAGCTCCTGCATTAGCGGGCTGATGATTGGATCGATTGATGCGCGATGCTCAAGCCGCTCAGATAGATGCGCCTCCATCGCCAAAGCATAGCAATAGCTCAACACGACACTGTCACTAGTCAGCGCGTAAGACAATTGATCAAGAGTCGCTGTATCGGCTGCGGGCTTCGCAGAGCCGGCTTTTGCCGCGAGCAATTGAGCGGCAAGGGAGTTCAGCATGCCTCGAATACGCGCGACAATAGCATCGCTCACGAGGGTATGGCCGGAATTGGCGAGCATATGGGTAAGCACAGGCGGAACCCCGCTAAGGGCGTTGTCACCGCGCGCCAACTCATCTGCGAGGATCAGCTCGACATCGATCGCCTTTTCCGGCGGTATGGAGCGGGGATCGTTCCCCTCTGTCGCCTTTTTGCTCATTTCGATGCCTTTAAAAGGCCCCTTACTTGCCCGCGAAAGGATTGGTCAGACTTTTGCCAACCAAGGCTTGCGCAAGCGCCAATAGGCCCAGCACAGCTAGACCTTCGCTCAAGATGCCATAAGCGGCACAAACCGTCAGACCCGCAAGGTGCAACGCGCGGTCGTTCCAAAATGGGGCGACGCCGGGCGCAGAATTACGCTCGGCCAAGCGTAAGAGGCCCATCGTAAGGATAGGCAATGCGATGATCGCCGCGGGTTGCGAAATGAAAGCTATACAAAGAGACATGACGGCAAGAATGTCTGTTATCGCGCTAATATTTCTCGATATTAGTGACTGTTTTTTGGCCCCATCAAGGGCAAGACAAGCATGACTTACAATTCTGGTGAAAGCAGCCAGCAGCGCGCCGAACGTCGCCAGCGCCAATCCGGTCACGACGTAGTGATACGAGACCAGAAGGGCCGCGATTGCCGCCGCAACCACCGCGAGAATGCTGGGAACTAATGGCCCCTGCGCGATCCACTTGGCCCCGCCCAACCTGACCACTTTCCCGGCAATTGCTGCAATCGGCCCTGACCAACGATTTCGCGGCATGGCATCATCCAGCATTGCGTCCTCGCGCAGTGCAAGCTGACCATGATCTTTCGCCAGAACCCAATCAGTCTCGGCCATTTCGTCAAAATCAATTGGAATTGTCTCTGTTTGCGATTGCAATGCGAGCCTGAGAAGCAAGGATGAAACTTCGCCATCAGGCGGCAGGTCGGCGAGTTTCTGTGCAACCGCAGCGCGGAACACTGCGATCCCGGCCCAGCAGCGGGTTGCATCAATGCGTTCAAAATCCGCCGGATACGCCTCGGTCAGATCGCTCCCAGCCTCAATCGTGAATACGGCTTTGCTGAGTTTACCTCCCTCCACCATCAATCTGCGTGCGACTTTTGCATCGGCAACCAAGCCGTCCAATATCATAACTAGGGTTTCATCGGTTCGCAGGAGAGAAACCAGCTGGAGCGAGCTCTTGATCGCATGAAATTCGCCGCCGCTTGCTTCTATGCCGCGTTGCAATTCAATAATCTCAGGTGTTGGTGCATCGCAAAGGCATATTATCCGCTCGCAGCCCGCAGAGCGCGCAAGGTCAACTTGCCACGAAAGCACGCTGCGGCCGCAAAGCTCCATTTCGGCGCGCAGTTCACCTGCGATGGTGCGCTTACGGGCTGACAGCAATGCCGTGTTCAAAGCGGATGATCCTTCGAGATGCGCCAGTAATTTGAACGCAGCTCGACGCTAGGCGTGAAGCAGCAAAGGCATCAAGCGGTGACTTGTGCAAAAGGCCAGAGTTTGAGAGAGACAGCGCGTCAATTGCGCTGGAATTCAGGCTGAAAACCGTGCCAGAACAGCCTCGATATCGCGGATCGCAGCCGGTTCACCGGGCGCCGATGAAAGCGCATTCTCTGCTGCAAGCAACAATTCTTCGGAATGGAAGCTGGCGGCCAGACCTTTGATGCGCATTGCTGCAACGTTCCAATTGCCGTCGCAACGCGAACGTTTAAGCAGATCAAGCTGCTTCTGTGCACTCTCTACGAATGCCCCGCGCAGCTCGTGCATCAACGCCGGATCGTCGCCCGCCGCCGCCGCTAAAGTCGCGTCCAATGCTCCATTTTCATAAGCCATGAAGCACGCATAAAGCACATAGGGTTAAAGCGGGGTTTATACTCAGCCCGTCTGTGGTATCTAACCATCATGACCAAACGCAATCACATCATCCGCGCCGTAGGGCCAAAGATCGCTGACGAAACAGTTGAGCCCATGGGAATGGAAGAAGACATCGTAGGTAGCGAGACGGAAACGGACTATGCCGATTACGAATATCTTGAAGAGGAAGCCGAAACCGTAGCTCCACGCTTCGGGTGGGTACTGCCTGCATTGGCATTGGCCATCGTTGTTGGCTGGACCGCACTCTATGGCTGGGCGATGCGTGCCGAGCTAGCGACTGCTGCCAGTGCAAGTCCCACGCAATGGACCCGCTGGATCATTGATTGGTCGGTTCCTGTATTGCTCGTTGCGGTTATCTGGTTGATTGCCATGCGGAATTCGCGGGCTGAAGCACAGCGTTTCGCGGACACAGCCTCCTTGCTCAGCCATGAAAGTGCTCAGCTTGAAACCCGCCTCAACGTGGTGAACCGCGAATTGAGCGTTGCGCGGGAATTCCTCGGCGCTCAATCGCTCGAATTGGAATCGCTGGGCCGGATCGCCAGCGAAAAATTGACGACCCACGCCTCTGATCTGCAAAAACTTATCAAAACCAATGGCAAACAGGTGGACCGTATTGGTAGCGCAAGCGAAACTGCCCTTGATAATATGACCCGCCTTCGCGATGATTTGCCAGTCGTCGCCAATTCTGCGCGTGATGTATCCAATCAGGTTGGAAATGCAGGCAGAACTGCACAGGAACAGCTCGGTAAGCTGGTTTCAGGCTTTGAACGGCTCAATCAATTTGGCAGCGCAAGCGAAACGCAGGTTGCAGCCCTCGGTGAAAAAGTCGGCGCGACGCTTTCCGGTTTTGAAGATCAACTGAGCCAAATCGAAGGTTTGGTTTCCAGTCGTTATGCCGACCTTCAAACCGAAGCCACGAATTACCGTGCTGAAATCAGCGCAGCAGAAGAGACCGCTTTGGCCGCGATGAAAGACCGGGTCACGATGTTGCAAAGCGAGACGAAGGCTGTCTCGCACAAGCTGCGTGACGCAGAGATCGGTGCGATGGAGCAATTGCGCGCTTCAAAATCCCGACTTGGCGATGAAGTCACCGCGATGGTCGAATCGCTTGATCGCCTCGATCAGAAAGCCGTCGACGCGGCACAAGTGCGGATCAAAGAGCTACAAGCGGAAGCCGCCCGTTTCGATGATGTGCTTGCGAAAAGGGACGCCCGCTTCCTTGAGGAAATGGAGCGCCGTCAGGCTGGCTTTGAAACCCGCGAAGCTCAGGCAACCGAAGTGCTCGCCCAGCGTCTGGCTGACCTCGATGAGGCTATTGCCGAGCGCCGTGAGGCTCAAACTGCGGACACAGAAAAGCTCGTTGCGCAAAGTTTGACTATGACTGAGCAACTCGATGAACTTGGCGCTTTGATCAGCAAGATTTCGGCACAGGGCAGCGAAACGCGCGAGAGCCTGACTGCAGGGCTCGATGAGCTTGATACCCATCTTGTGGCGAAGCGTGCTGCCTTGGCAGAAACGGAGACGCAGCTTGCAACACTGACCGAAGCGGGCGTTCGTTTGCTTGAGATCATTCAGTCCGGTGCGCAGCATAGCCGCGAAGACCTGCCTCAAGCGATCAAGGTCGCTGCAAGCGAGCTAGGAGCCGTTGAGACACGCGCAGCTGCGCTGAGCGGCGTGATGTTCCGCACGAGCCAACAAGGCAACGATTTGAGCAACTACCTGATGAAAACTCAGGAAACGATCTCGGAAACGGATAGCTCGATTGAGCAACTGCAAACCAAACTTAGCCAACAATCCGAAGACACGCTGGCCAAACTTCAAGGGCTTCGTTCTGGCTTTGCTAAATTGTCGAATGAAAGCGAGAGCTTTGCAGGCGAAACTCAAGACGCATTGCGTGATGCGTTAGAGAAGTTGGAATCGGCGACAAAGGCGACCTTCACCGCACTAGAAGAAGGCACGCGCGATAAATTGAATACGCTGGCTGAAGGCATCAGCAGCGATGCCGTTGAAGCGCTCGAACGTTCGCTGCGCACCCAAAGCGCCGAGACTATTGGAAAGCTGGAACAAGCCGCCGCGCATGCGTCCGGCGTCGGGCGCGAAGCAACCGTTCAATTGCGCGATCAGCTATCCAAAGTGAATGAGCTGACTGGCAATCTTGAACAGCGCATTTCGCTGGCGCGCGAAAAAGCGGAAGAGCAGGTGAACAACGATTTCGCCCGCAGAATGTCGCTTATCACGGACAGCCTGAATTCGAGCGCGATCGACATCACAGGCGCGCTATCCACCGAAGTCACCGATACGGCATGGGACGCCTATCTAAAGGGTGATCGGGGTATCTTTACGCGCCGCGCAGTGCGGCTCATCGACAATGGTGAAGCCCGCGAAATCGCTGATCTGTATCAACGCGACGACGTATTCAAAGCGAATGTCAGCCGCTTTATCCATGACTTTGAAAAGATGCTGCGTTCGATGCTTTCCACCCGCGATGGCAACGCTCTCGGCGTGACCGTCCTTGGATCGGATATGGGTAAGCTTTACGTTATACTCGCCCAATCGATTGAGCGGTTCCGCAATTAAGCTGGCACGCCGCCCGGCGGCTTTGGCAAGATGTCGAAAACTTCGATACCGATCCAGCCATAGTTGAAATTGAGGACGTAAAGCGTGGTCAATATGATTGCGATAATCGTTGCCCGCACCATCAATTTACGAGGCCGAAAGTTCACCGGCGCGCTCTCAGCTTGTCCGGGCACGGTTTCCTGACCTGCTTCACCCGCTGTTTTGACACCGAATGGCAGCATAATGAACGCTGTCATCACCCAAATCAGGAAATAGACTGCGAGGATTGACGTCCACTCCATTACTTGGAGCCTTCGCGAACTCGGCCGGGCATGATCACGCGAACCTGCGGGCTTTTACCGGCCCACCGCCGCGCAGCACGGCGGGCCGCGAGACGTGCGGCTTCATGCACAGCGGCAGGATCCTGGGCATCGCGGCCCTTCAACTTGCCGATTGCCTTCAGAATGTCTTCCTGCGTTTCTTCGATGAATTCGGGCATGTCTTCATCGAGCGGTAGACCAATGGCCTCAATCGCCGGACGCTCGCCGCGGATAAGGGCAACAACCATCACGCCCTCGCCAGAAATACGACGGCGCATTGTAATCGCTTCACCGTCAGCGGGTGCAATAATGTCTCCATCAAGCACAAGCCGCCCGTGCCGCACTTGCGCAATCCGTCCGGGATCGCCGGGCGCGAGCCTTACGATATCGCCGTTCGATTGGACGACATTGTGCGGGATGCCTGATGCTTTGCCGACCTTGGCTTGCTCACGCATGTGACGGATTTCGCCGTGTACAGGGACGAGCACTTCGGGTTGCAGCCACTCATAAAGCGCTTCCAATTCGGGCCGTCCCGGATGGCCAGATACGTGGATCATGCTTTGGCGATCCGTAACCATCGTCACGCCCTTAGCCGCGAGCATGTTTTGAATTTTGCCAATAGAGATCTCGTTGCCGGGGATTTGTCGTGATGAAAACAGCACGACATCGCCGCTAACAAGCTCCAACTGGTGGTTGCCGTCCGCGATGCGAGAGAGCGCCGCGCGAGGCTCACCCTGACCGCCGGTTGCAACGATCATCACCTCGCCGCGTGGCAAGCTCATCGCGGTGCGGAAATCGACCGTTTGCGGGAAGTCTTCGAGATAGCCGTTGTCTTGTGCGACTTCAATGATCCGGTCGAGCGAACGACCCGCCACACAGACCTGACGCCCGGTTTCGCGCGCGACTTCGCCAAGCGTTTGCAGCCTTGCGACGTTGCTGGCGAAAGTTGTGACGAGCACGCGTTTGCCGGAATGCTTCGCAACCTCTTCCATCAGGCCTCGATGAACTGCGCCTTCCGATCCCGAAGGGTTGGGATTGAACACATTGGTGCTGTCGCAAACCAGCGCATGGACACCGTCTGCGCCGATTTCACGCAGTTCTTCCTCTGTCGTTGGCTCACCGATGATCGGCTCTTCGTCGAGTTTCCAATCGCCAGTGTGAAATATCTTGCCATATGGCGTGTCGATCAGCAGCGCATTGCCCTCTGCAATGGAGTGCGCAAGCGGCAGATATTCGACAGTGAACGGGCCGATATCAATCTTGCCATGATCATCATTGATAGTGTTGAGTTCGACTTTCCCGAGAAGGCCTGCTTCCTCAAGCTTGCGCGCAACCAAATCAGCCGTGAAAGGCGTTGCGTAAAGCGGCACGCCCAATTCGCCCGCGAAATACGGGACTGCGCCGATATGGTCCTCATGCGCATGGGTAAGGACGATGCCGAGCAGATCTTTTGTACGCTCCTCGATAAACTCCAAATCGGCAAAGACGAGATCCACACCGGGATATTCATTGCCCGAAAACGTCATGCCCAGATCGACCATCAGCCACTTGCCATCGCAGCCGTAGAGATTGACGTTCATGCCAATCTCACCCGATCCGCCAAGCGCGAGGAAAAGGAGTTCGTTTTCGGGGGTAAAGTTCTTTTTCACGTAATCTCTATTCTGATAAAATTCAGTCTGCGGCCGCGGCTTGCTGAGCAAGGATCGCGAGGCCTTCAATGGTCAAATCGGCGTCGACGTGGTCGAAAATGTCAGTCGCATCGTCGAACAAGATCGCAAGACCACCAGTGGCAACCACTTTCGCAGGCCTGCCAATTTCTGTCCGCATCCGTTCGACAATACCTTCCATCATGGCAACATAGCCCCAGAAAACGCCGATCAGCATTTGATCTTCGGTGTTGCGGCCAATTACGCTTTTGCTTTCAGGCGCGCGGATGGCGATGCGCGGCAGCTTCGCCGTCTTACCCACCAATGCGTCGAGCGACAGATTGATCCCTGGCGCGATGGAGCCGCCTTTATAAGTGCCGTGGAAATCGATCGCTTCAAATTTGGTCGCAGTGCCAAAATCGATCACAATCAGGTCACCACCGAATTTGTGATGCGCGGCAAGGATATTGAGCGCTCGATCGGCCCCAAGCGAGGTGGGTTGATCAACATCGATCTCGAATTGCCATGCTGCCTTACCTTCGCCCGCTTTTAAGGGCGTAATGCCGAAATATTTCTGAGCGAGGACGCTAAGATTGTGGTCCGCACGCGGGACGACCGATGCGTACACAATTTGCTCAATCGCATCGCGAGCAACGCCTTCAATCTCCAGCAATTGGAGCAGCCATACGGCGTATTCATCACCGGTGCGGCGCGGGTCGGTCGCGATCCGCCAGCGGGCGCGAGTGGACATGCCGCCCTTCCCATCCGGCTCGAACAAGGCAAAAACAACATTGGTGTTACCGACATCAGCAGCGAGCAGCATCGATTATCCTTCCGCAATCATCGAAACGTCACCGGCGTGGATAGTGCGCATCGCACCATTCGCCAAGCGCAGTAACATCGCGCCTTGTTCATCAAGGCCGGCGAATGCTCCGTGAATTTCTTCATCGGGCGCAGGTTTTACGGTCAAATTGGTGCCGATAGGATGCGCCGCGACGGTCCACGCATCGAGTGTTGCAGTGAGCCCGAATGCGCGCCAGTTGCTGATCCGCTGTTTTAAGGCATCTGCAAGGAGCGACAGAACAAGCTCTGCGCTCCCGCCATGCTTGCCATTTTCGTACACAATCGACGTGGTCTCACGGTCGGGTAATTCAGGAGCACGGCAGACATTTACACCGACACCTGCGACGACTTTGTTTTCGGCACGCTCAAGCAGAATACCCGCAATCTTGGCTCCGCCTACGAGCACATCGTTGGGCCATTTCAGCATAATTGGTGTTCGGGGCAGCAAGCTGCGTTCAAGCATATCGTAGGCTGCAAGACCTACGACGAATGACAATGAATGCGGTGCCGGATCTCCGTCTCGCACATCGATGACGGTGCTGCAGAACAGATTGCCGCTCGGGCTTTCCCACTTGCGGCCAAGACGTCCCCGCCCGCCTGTCTGCCGCTCTGCGCGAAGCCAATAGCCTTCTTCGATCGCTTCCCCGTTCGAAAGACGATCAATCAGATCGGCATTGGTGGAACCGGTTGTCTCGACCGTTTCGATCAAACCGCAAGATACAGCGCGGCGGCTGCCTTATCCGCGAGATCGGTGATCGACGGTGTCAGCAGATACCCCAAAGGCGAAATGATCAATGCTGTCAGGATAAGCAAAACCCAATGCGCATTTCCGCTGCTGCCCTTCACTACGTCAGCAGGTTCATCGAAGAACATCACTTTGACAAACTTGATGTAGTAGAACGCACCGATAACACTCGCGGCAATCGCAATTGCGCCAAATGCGATCAGGCCCGCATCAACCGTCGCCTGAAAGATAACGAACTTGCCATAGAACCCAAGAAGCGGCGGAATACCGGCGAGGCTGAACATCGTGAACAACAGACACCAAGCAATCGCAGGTTTTGTTACCGACAAGCCGCGTATATCGGCAAAGGTTTCGAACAGACCGCCCTCTTCATCACGAAGCATCAGCAGCGCGGTGAACGCTCCAATGCTCATCGCGACATAGATGAAGAGATAGACCAGCATCGCGCTGATCCCGGCTTGATCTGCCACAGCCACACCGAGCAGGATGAAGCCAACATTGTTGATCGACGAATAGGCCAGCAGGCGCTTCAGGTTTTCCTGACCAATAGCGCCCAATGCACCGAAGACAATCGAAGCAAGCGCGGTAAACATGATAATTTGCTGCCAAGCGAGAACCTGAGCGCCGAACACTTCAACCACAACCCGCGCGGTGAGCGCCACGGCTGCGACCTTTGGCGCGGTTGCAAAGAACATCGTCACCGGCGTCGGTGCGCCTTCATACACGTCCGGCGTCCACATATGGAACGGCACAGCCGCGATCTTGAACGCCAGACCGGCGAGTACAAAGATCAAGCCGAACATGGCGCCTGTTGCGAGCTCTCCCGTCAGGCCTGCGCGAACAGTCGCAAAGTCAGTTCCGCCGGTGAAGCCGTAAAGCAGGCTCATGCCATAAAGCAGAATACCCGATGCAAGCGCGCCGAGGACGAAGTATTTCAGACCAGCCTCTGCTGAGCGTTCATCACGGCGAAGGATCGCTGCGAGCACATATGATGCAAGACTGTTCAGCTCGAGGCCGAGATACAGCGTCATAAAGTCGCCGGCCGAAACCATGATGCTCATGCCGAGCGCAGCGAACAGGATCAGCACGGGGTATTCCGCACGCATCCCGCGCTCTGATCCGGCGGCAGGGCCACTGAAGAACGCAGGCGCTACTACCAAACAGGCGATAGCCGCGAGGTAGATCAAAGCCTTTGCGAACAAGGCGAAGGTATCCACCCGCATCAGCCCACCAAAAGCGATCACCTCTGGCCCGTCAGTGCCAAAATGCAGGCCCGGGGCAAGCATCAGACCAGCGCCGAAGAAAGCAATGACAGCGGCGATCGCGATAAAGCGAGCGGCTTTATCCCCGCCCCACGCCGCAACCATGAGCAAGGCGAGCCCTGCTGCGGCGAGGATGAGCTCAGGAACGATCAGCGCAAAAGAAGCTGCGAAGTCCATCAGTGGTCTCCCCCTTCATGCGCTTCGAATGAGATAGCATTGGCCGCCGCTTCGCGCGCAGGCCCATCGGCAAGCTGGCTATCATCCGCAGGGGCCGCCGAGGCTAGCCGTGCATCTAGTGCAGCGATATCCGCGCGCATCGGCGCAAGGAAGCTTTCAGGATAAACGCCCATCCACATCACCACCGCCGCGATGGAGGCCATCATGGTCCACTCGCGCGCATCCATGTCAGGCATGGCGGCGGCATCCTCATTGGTCTGCGCGCCAAATGCCACGCGGCGATACAGATAGAGCATATAGCCAGCACCCAGAATGATGCCCGTAGTGCAGACGAAAGCAACCCAGGTCGAAGTCTGATAAATCCCTGCTAGCGCAAGGAATTCGCCAATAAAGTTGCTTGTGCCAGGAAGGCCGATGCTGGCCATGGTGAACAGCAGGAAGAATGTCGCGTAATACGGCATATTGATGCTGAGCCCGCCGTAACGGTCAATCTCGCGGGTGTGTAGACGATCATAAATCACGCCAACGCACAGGAACAGGGCGCCTGATACGAGGCCGTGGCCAAGCATGATCATCATTGCCCCTTCAAGGCCCTGCACGTTGAATGCGAACAAGCTGGCCGTAACGAGCGCCATGTGCGCAACCGAAGAATAAGCGATCAGCTTCTTCATATCGTGCTGAACCAGCGCGACGAGCGATGTGTATACGACGGCGACCATCGACAGAGCAAAAATCATCCATGCAAGTTCTCCGCTCGCCTCTGGGAACATCGGTAGGCTGAACCGGATGAAGCCGTAACCGCCCAGTTTCAGCAGCACGCCCGCGAGGATCACAGAGCCTGCCGTTGGTGCCTGAACGTGCGCATCGGGAAGCCATGTGTGAACTGGCCACATCGGCATCTTCACCGCGAAACTCGCGAAGAACGCCAGGAACAGCCAGAACTGCGCATCGCCATCGAAGTTGTATTGCATCAACGTCGGGATGTCCGATGTGCCGGCAGTGCCAACCATCCAGAACATCGCGATCAGCATCAACACCGATCCGAACAGCGTGTAGAGGAAGAATTTGTAGCTCGCATAGATGCGGTTATCCCCGCCCCACACGCCGATGATGAGGTACATCGGGATCAGGCCAGCTTCAAAGAAGATGTAGAACAGGAACAAATCCTGCGCGGCGAACACGCCAATCATCAACACTTCCATAAACAGAAATGCGGCCATGTATTCGCCGACGCGTTTGTTGATCGAAGTCCAACTCGCCAGGATACAGATCGGCATCAGGAACACGCTGAGCATGATCAACATCAACGATATGCCATCGATGCCCAAAGCATATGCAAAGCCTTCAAACAGCTCCGCACGTTCTGTAAATTGCCATTGCGGCCCGCCAATCTCGAAATTCATCCAGAGCAGCACGCCAAGAGCAAATGTCGCCAGAGTTGCCGCCAAAGCGATACCGCGCGCAGCCGCTCCGCCTGAGAATAGGCACAAGATTGCGCCCGCCAACGGGACCAGCATCATCGTGGTTAGAATAGGAAAGCCGTCCATTACAGCAGCACCCAGGTAATCGCCGCGATCAGGCCAAGCAGCATGATCAACGCATATGTGTAGAGATAGCCCGACTGGATTGCCTTGGCCGCGCCCGAGCTACGCTCGACCACCCATGCAATGCCGTTGGGGCCGAAGCGGTCAATCGTCCCGACATCGCCAAGCTTCCAGAACTGGCGTCCAAACCAGAAAGCAGGCTTTACGAAGATACGATCATAGAGTTCGTCAAAATACCATTTGTTGTACACGAAGCGGTGGAGCCACGGCACAGTCGCAACGAACTTCGCAGGAAGCTCAGGCTTCGCGATGTAAGCCATGTATGCACCTGCAAATCCGAGGACCATCACCACAAGCGCCGAATACTTCACCCAGTAGGGTACAGCGTGCATCGCATGCATCAGGTTCTCATTATAGAAGATTGATCCGGCCCAGAATGCTGCATCATCGAGGAAGCTCGGCGCGAACACCTGACCCGCAGCAACCGCGCCGACTGTCAGCAGGACAAGCGGAATCAGCATCGGAATCGGGCTTTCATGCGGATGGTATCCGCCAGTGGTGTCGTCGCCTGCTTCCGCAGGTGTCTTGTGGACCGAATGCTGAATATGCTCGCTCTCGATCCAACGCGGCTTGCCCCAGAATGTGAGGAACATCAGACGCCAGCTGTAAAAGCTGGTGAGAAGAGCCGCGACCACGCCAAGCCAGAAAGACATGACCGAAATTTCTGTCCCGCGCGCAAACGCCACTTCGAGCACAGCATCTTTCGACCAGAAGCCCGCAAAGCCTATACCTAGGTGGTAAACACCAAGCCCGGTAATCGCGAGCGTACCCGCTAGCATAGCGTAGAACGTCAACGGGATTTGCTTCCGCAAACCGCCATAATATCGCATGTCTTGCTCATGATGCATCGCGTGAATGACGGAGCCCGCACCAAGGAACAGCAGCGCCTTAAAGAATGCGTGCGTGAACAAGTGGAACATCGCGACATTATACGCGCCTACACCTGCAGCGAAGAACATATAGCCGAGCTGTGAACAGGTTGAATAAGCGATGACGCGCTTAATGTCCCATTGCGTCGTCCCGATAGTGGCGGCAAAGAAACACGTTGCCGCGCCCACAACCGTCACGATCATCAACGCCGTCGGCGCGGTCTCAAACATTGGCGAGAGGCGGCAGAGCATAAATACGCCCGCCGTGACCATCGTCGCCGCGTGGATCAACGCGGATACAGGCGTTGGCCCTTCCATCGCGTCCGGAAGCCATGTGTGCAGGAATAACTGCGCTGACTTACCCATCGCGCCCACGAACAGCAGGATACACAGGATATCCATCGTGTAGAGGCGCATTCCGAGGAAGCCGATTGTGCTGCCCGACATGCCGGGAGCAGCCGCGAGTATCTCAGTAATCGACGTGGTCTGGAACACCAGAAACGAACCGAAGATACCGAGCATGAAGCCGAGATCGCCGACACGGTTTACCACAAATGCTTTGATCGCGGCTGCTCCGGCGGTTGGTTTCTTGAACCAGAACCCGATGAGCAAATACGAGGCAAGACCCACACCTTCCCAGCCAAAGAACATCTGGACAAGGTTGTCGGCGGTCACGAGCATCAGCATCGCGAAGGTGAACAGCGAAAGATAGGCGAAGAAGCGCGGCTGATCCGGGTCTTCCTCCATATACCCCCACGAATAGACGTGGACGAGCGCGGAGACGCTGTTGATGACGACCAGCATGATCGCGGTCAGCGTGTCGACACGCAGCGCCCAGTCAAAGCTCATCGCGCCCGATTGGACCCACTTGAGCACCGGAACGACCTCAGCCGTCGCGTTCCCGCTTAGGAACGCGAGGAAGATTGGCCAGCTAAGCGCCGCCGAGACCAACAGTGCGCCTGTCGTGATGGACTTTGCAAAGACGCTTGGCGCGGCCTTGTTCACCAACCCTGCGACGATCGAAGCGATCAGCGGCAGGAAGACAATGATGAGGATTTGGGTTTGCACCGGTGTCTATCCCTTCATCCGGTTTACATCGTCGACCGCGATCGTGCCGCGACCTCGGAAATAGATGACTAGGATAGCAAGACCGATGGCCGCTTCCGCCGCTGCCACAGTCAGAACGAGCATTGCGAACACCTGTCCGACAAGGTCATTCATAAAGTGGCTGAAAGCGACAAGGTTGATGTTCACCGCGAGCAAAATGAGTTCAATCGCCATCAAAATAACGATCACGTTTTTGCGGTTCAGGAAGATGCCAAGCACGCCCAGCACAAACAAAATCGCGCCTACGACAAGGTAGTGTTCAATGCCGATCATTTGTTTTTCCTCAGCACGAAATACAAAGCCGCAGCGATGAAGGCACCGCCTCCAAGCACAATCAGCAGAATCAAAATTTGCCAGATACTCACGCCCATCAGAGCTCGACCCCCTGCCCGGTTTCCGGGTTCTTCATAACGGTCGCCTCATGCGGACGGCGTGCGATTTGTTTGCCGATATCTTGACGCCCGCGAGCGCCCGGTTTTGGCGGTTGAAATGTCAGCACAATCGCGCCGATCATCGCTACGAGCAGGATGATGCCGGCAACTTCGAACAAGAAAATGTAGCGGCCATAAAGCAGCACACCGATTGCCTCGATATTGCTTTGGTCCACACCCTGCGCCGCGCTGCCATCGGCGGTCGCAAGCTCAAGACCGCCAGCATTGTACGCGCCAAGGCCAAGGATCAGTTCAGCAAGCAGGATCAGCGCAACGGCGATCCCCAACGGGAAATTCTTGATAAATCCTGCTCGCATGGCGGCAAAATCGATGTCGAGCATCATCACCACGAACAGGAACAACACCGCGACTGCCCCCACGTAAACGATAACAAGCAGCATCGCGATAAATTCCGCCCCGACGAGAACCATCAGGCCCGCAGCGTTGAAAAACGCGAGAATTAGCCACAGTACGCTGTGCACCGGATTGCGCGACATGATGACCATGACCGCGCTCGCGATGACAAGCCCTGCGAACAGGTAAAAGGCTAAGGTTTGAATCATAATCCCTGTTTTTCCGTCCCGAGGGCGCCCTTAACGATAGGGTGCATCCGCTTCAAGATTGGCCGCGATGGCCCGTTCCCACTTGTCACCATTCGCGAGCAGTTTTGCCTTGTCATAAAGCAGTTCCTCGCGCGTTTCGGTGGCGTATTCGAAGTTTGGCCCCTCAACCACGGCATCCACTGGGCAGGCTTCCTGACAGAAACCGCAATAGATGCACTTGGTCATGTCGATGTCATATCGCGTCGTGCGGCGGCTGCCGTCCTCGCGCGGTTCGCTTTCAATCGTGATAGCCTGCGCCGGACAAACTGCCTCGCACAGCTTACACGCGATGCAGCGTTCCTCGCCATTGGGATAACGGCGCAGCGCATGCTCACCGCGAAAACGCGGGGAAAGCGGCGACTTTTCGAACGGATAGTTGATCGTCACCTTGGGCTTGAAGAAATACTTCAAGGTCAGCGCGTGCGCCTTGAGGAATTCCCAAAGGGTGAACGATTTAAGGATCTGGGTTGCGGTGGTCATGAAAAATGCCCCGTGGCCATCAAATAGCCGGAGATAAGTGCAACGAAAATTAGGCTCATCGGAAGGAACACCTTCCAACCAAGCCGCATCAATTGGTCATAGCGATACCGCGGCACAGTCGCCCATATCCAGCTGAACAGGAAGAAGAAGAAGAACGTCTTCAGCAGGAACCACACAATGCCTGGCACATAATAGAGCGGCGCCCATTCAACCGGTGGCAACCAACCGCCCATAAACAGCAGCGTGCAAAGCGAACACATTAGCAGGATATTGGCATACTCACCCAGCCAGAAGAGCGCGAAGCTCATGGACGAATATTCGGTCTGATACCCAGCGACGAGCTCGGATTCCGCTTCGGTCAAATCAAACGGTGCACGTGCGGTTTCTGCAAGCGCGCAGATGAAGAAGACAACGAAGATCGGGAACAGCAGCGGGTTGAAAAAGAACCCGTTTACGAAACCAAGACCGTGGCCCTGCTGCGCAAGCACGATCTCAGTCATGTTGAACGATTTCGACCACAGCACGACACATACCAGAATAAAGCCGATAGAGACCTCGTATGAGATCATCTGAGCTGCCGCGCGCATGGCTGAGAAGAACGGGTACTTGGAGTTCGACGCCCACCCGCTCATCACTACGCCGTAAACACCCAGCGAGCTGATCGCGAGGATGTAGAGCAGGCCCAGATTGATGTCCGATACAAGTACTCCTTCATCGAACGGGATCACCGCCCACGCCGCAAGCGCGACGGTAAAGGTGATGATCGGCGCGAGCAGGAAGATGCCTTTGTTCGCAGCCGACGGAATGATCGTTTCCTGAAGGAATACCTTCAACCCATCGGCAAAGCTTTGCAGCAAGCCGAATGGACCAACCACATTGGGGCCGCGCCGCATCATAATCGCGCCGAGAACCTTACGGTCAACATAGATCACCATCGCGACCGAGAACATGACGAGCAGCGAGATCGTGATGATCCCGACCAGCGTCGCGGCCGTCCACGCCCATTCATAAGACATGCCGAGGTTTTGGAAGAATTCGGTCATTTCAAGCCCTAGCGCCGTTCTTGCTTACAGCCCAAACGATAGCCGCACCTGCAAAAATCAAAGCAGAATTGTTGATCGCAGCAATCAGCCCATCCAACAGGAAATAGATGTTTACGGTTGTGCTCGGATCGCCATCGAGCATAGGGATCCAATATGCGTACGAGTAGGTCGCAATAGTCCCGACGAATAGAAGGAGCGAAGTGCAAAAGAGGATCGGCGCTGCATTTCGCATGGGCCATCCATAAATTGCTCGAAGCAGAGCATTAGATGACTTGCTCATTCTGCCGCCTCCTTAATCTCATCCGCATGCAGCAATTCTTGCGAGCATTGCTGCATCACCGCGCTTGCACGGGCGATCGGATTGGTGAGGTAGAAATCTGCAACCGGATAGGCGCTAATCTCGCCTTCCGCTTTGGCTTTGCCGTCCGCTTTCGGCAGGGCGCCGTATTCGGCCAAGCCTTCTTCGCCTAGTGCAGGAACGGCCTTGATCATGGCGCTTTGCAGCTCGGCGAAGCTGTCAAACCCAACCTTCACGCCAAGAGCATCCGCCAATGCGCGCAGGATCGTCCAGTCTTCGCGGGCATCCCCCGGTGCGAAGACGGCCTTTTCAGCGTATTGAACACGGCCTTCGGTGTTGACGTAGGTGCCGTCTTTCTCCGCATAGCTCGCCGCTGGCAGGATGATATCCGCCATATGCGCGCCGCGATCACCGTGGTGGCCGATATAGACCTTCAGGCTGTCCGCGAATGGTTCGTAATCCATCTCATCGGCGCCGAGGCTCAACAGGACTTTCGGAGCTTTCTTCGCGAGCGTCGTCATGCCGCCTTCAACAGTGAAGTCGAGCATTAGCGAACCCATGCGCGCCGCGCTCATATGAAGCACGTTGAAGCCGTTCCAACCGTCTTTCACGAGGCCGAACTTCTCGACGAGCTTGAGCGCCGGTGCCAGCGCACCTTTCGCCAAAGCCATGCCCCCAAGGATGACCGCAGGACGCTCCGCCGACTTCATCGCATCGCCGAGAGCTTTGGGAACGCGGTTCAGAACTTTCAGGTCTTCACCAAGGAATTCAGCCGGATAGGTCGTTTCCCATTCAGGGCCGACGACAAAGACCTTTGCGCCCGCCTTCACAGCTTTGCGAATACGCGCATTCACCAGCGCCGCTTCCCAGCGGACATGGCTGCCCACGATCAGGATCGCATCTGCGGTCTCGATACCAGCGAGCGTAGAGTTGAAGTTGACCGCAGCAAGGTTGCTGACGTCATACGTCATGCCCGTTTGGCGCGCTTCCACCTGTGTCGAGCGGCATGCCTTCAGCAATGTCTTGGCGGCGAACATGGTTTCGCAATCCACCATGTCGCCTGCGACCGCAGCGATGCTCGACTTCTTGCTGCCCAGCTGTTTTGCAATCGCGTCAAACGCTTCGTTCCATGACGCCGGTGCCAGCTTGCCGCCTTTGCGGATAAATACCTTGTCGAGCCGGCGTTTTGACAGACCGTCAACCTGATAGCGGCCTTTGTCAGACAGCCATTCCTCGTTGACGTCATCATTGATGCGCGGGAGTGCGCGCATGACTTCACGGCCCTTGGAATGCAGCGAGATGTTGGCGCCAACGGCGTCAGACACGTCGATGCTGAGCGTGCGCTTCAATTCCCACGGGCGCGCTTCAAATGCGTATGGCCGCGACGTCAAAGCGCCAACCGGGCACAGGTCAATCACATTGGCTGAAAGCTCATGGCTAGCGGCCTGCTCCAGATAGGTCGTGATCTGCATGTCTTCGCCGCGATACAGCGCGCCGATTTCATCAACGCCCGCCACTTCCTCAGAAAAACGGACGCAGCGTGTGCAGTGGATGCAGCGGGTCATGATCGTCTTGATCAGCGGGCCCATATATTTCTCGGTAACGGCGCGCTTGTTCTCGCGCTCGTAACGCGAACCGCCGCGGCCGTATGCTACCGCCTGATCCTGCAAATCACACTCGCCGCCCTGATCGCAAATCGGGCAATCAAGCGGGTGATTGATCAGCAAGAATTCCATCACACCTTCGCGGGCCTTTTTGACCATTGGCGTGTCGGTGCGAATTTCCTGGTTATCGGCGGCGGGCAGCGCGCAAGATGCCTGTGGCTTGGGCGGCCCCGGCTTAACCTCCACTAGGCACATGCGGCAATTGCCCGCAATGCTAAGGCGTTCGTGATAACAAAAACGCGGAATTTCTTTACCGGCAAGCTCGCACGCCTGCAGCACAGTCGCCCCTGCTGGGACTTCGATTTCTTCGCCGTCTACGGTGACCTTAGGCATTATTCGCTACCCTCGCCGTCGACAATCACGCTGCCGGTGGCCATTTTTCCATAATAAGAACGCGACCAAAGGCCATCCGCGACATAAGCGCGCAGCTGCGTAATGGTCAGCGAAACCTCTCCCTCGCCTGGCAGACACGCATTGATCGTGTCGGTAAGGGCCGCCGCAGCTTTGTCTTCGCCGCCGGTTGTCGGGTTGGTATCGATGAACTCATGCGATTTCACAGGCGCGTTGTAGACGATGCAATCGGCCAATCTGGCTGGCACTTCCGCCATCGTATAACTCTGTCCGCCTGCAAAATAGCGGTTCTCCAGATATTCTGGATCGCCTTCGCTTATCGTCAGAGGCTCTTTGTTGTCATAGAGATAAATCTCTTCAGCCATCAAATTGCGCATCACCGACGGTTTGTAAGAAACCCGCATCATGCGCGCGGAACGCGGCATAGCGCGGCCAATGCACCGGCCAAAATTCATCTCTTCCATCATCTCGTTATAGCTCACGCTGAGCTCGCGATGATCTATCGAGGCGGGGTCACTTTTTTGAAGCAGTTCACGCGCAAGATCGCGATCACCGCTTACTGTGCAGCGCACGATTTTTTTCTGAAACTTGCGCATTTGTGTCGCGTTCACCGATTCCTCAGCAATCTTGAAACGCGAACCAATCGCCGATTTGTCCACTCGGTCTGGATCAAATTCACGCTGCGCAGAAGCAGGCGAAGCAAAGACCGCAAACGTTGCAATTGCGAAGGCATAGCGGATCATTCTGCAGCCTCCGCAAACTGGGCGTTATGTTCATGAATGCGCTTCTCAAGCTCTGGGCGGAAATGACGGATCAAGCCCTGAATTGGCCAAGCCGCTGCATCACCGAGCGCACAAATTGTGTGCCCTTCAACCTGCTTGGTCACTTCGTGCAGCATGTCGATTTCTTCGATGGCTGCATCGCCGGTGCGCAAACGCTCCATCATGCGCCACATCCAGCCTGTGCCTTCACGGCAAGGCGTGCACTGCCCGCAGCTTTCGTGTTTGTAGAAGTAAGACAGGCGGCTGATCGCGCGAACGATATCAGTGGACTTGTCCATGACGATAACCGCTGCAGTGCCAAGGCCCGATCCAAGGTCTTTGAGCCCGTCAAAATCCATCGGAGCGTCCATGATCTGTTCTGCTGGGACCAGGGGCACCGACGAACCGCCCGGGATCACTGCGAGCAGATTATCCCATCCGCCGGTGATACCGCCGCAATGCTTCTCAATCAACTCGCGGAACGGGATGCCCATTTCTTCTTCGACAACACAGGGTTGTTCAACATGGCCGCTTATCTGGAACAATTTGGTACCGTGATTGCCTTCGCGGCCAAAGCTGCTGAACCACGAAGCGCCGCGCCGCAGGATTGTTGGAACAACTGCGATACTCTCAACATTGTTGACCGTGGTCGGGCAGCCATACAGGCCCGCGCCTGCTGGAAATGGCGGTTTAAGCCGGGGCTGCCCCTTTTTGCCTTCGAGGCTCTCGATCATCGCGGTTTCTTCACCGCAGATATACGCGCCAGCACCGCGGTGCATGAACACGTCAAAATCATAGCCGCTGCCGGATGCGTTCTTACCGATCAGACCGGCTTCATACGCCTCATCGATGGCTTTCTGCAGTGTTTCGGCCTCGCGAATATATTCGCCGCGAATGTAGATGTAAGTGGCACGGGCCCGCATGGCGAAGCCTGCGACGAGAGCCCCTTCGATCAGTTTGTGCGGATCGTGACGGATGATCTCGCGGTCTTTGCAAGACCCCGGCTCGGATTCGTCGGCATTGATGACGAGAAAGCTTGGACGGCCATCCGCTGAGCTTTTCGGCATGAAAGACCATTTGAGGCCCGTCGGAAAGCCAGCCCCGCCCCGTCCGCGCAGGCCGGATGCTTTCATTTCTTCGATGATAGCTTCGTTGCCGCGCTCGATCAGAGCTTTCGTGCCGTCCCAATCGCCGCGCGCTTGCGCTGCCTTCAGGCCCCAGTCCTGAAAACCGTAGAGATTGGTGAAGATGCGGTCCTTATCAGCCAGCATCGCCGTTATCCTTCGTCTTGTTCGATTTCAATTGGCGCAGACAAAGCACCTGAAACATCAGGCCCATGCTCATCAGCACAATTCCAGTCGTGCGATTGTCGCCCGTGGCAGCAAGATATGCGCCGGCGAAAAAGCCAAACAGGCCCGCAATTGCGAGCGCGAGAACGCCGCCATTCATCACCAATCACCCCGATAATCGTGGTTGGCATCGACCATCTCTTTGAGCGTAGTCGCGCCGTCTTTCGGTTCAGATGTGTGGCGCCCCGGCTCCTGCGTCCCGGTTTTTGGCTGCTCGCCCTTGGCCAGGGCGTCAAGCACAGCGTCAAGCCGCTCAACCGACAGGTCTTCGTAATTGTCATCGTTGATCTGTACCATTGGCGCGGTCGCGCAATTGCCCATGCATTCGACCTCGGTGAGGGTCCAGAGGCCGTCTTCGGAGACGTGGCCCATCTTCATACCTCGCGATTTGCACGCGCTGATGATGTCGTCTGAGCCGCGCAGCATGCACGGCGTCGTGCCGCATACTTGCACGTGGTATTTCCCGACCGGCTTCATGTTGTACATGAAATAGAACGTCGCGACTTCGAGCACGCGGATGACCGGCACATCGATATAGGCGGCGACATATTCGATCACTGGCAAAGGCAACCAGCCCTGCGTTTCCGTCTCTTCGCCAACCTGACGTTGGGCCAGATCAAGCAAAGGCATAACCGCCGATTTCTGGCGCCCATCAGGGTATTTGGCGATGTGATAGTCAGCCGTCTTCTTATTGGCATTAGACCAAGCAAAAGACCCCCAGCGTTGGCGGAGTTCCGGCGTATCGGGTGCGGGTGTACGGTCAGCCATCAGTCTCGATTGCCCCACTTGTAGTACTTCATCAGTGTGATCGCTCCGAAGACGGCTCCGGCAACCCAACCCCAAACCGGAAAAGCATCGCCGTCAAAGGTCGAAACAATTGCAATGCCAAAGATAAACCACGCCGGAAGAGCTGCTAAGCGCCAAAGCCATTTCGACCAGCTTGGCTGCGCCTCATCTACCTCACGAGTAAAGGACGCCCAACTCACCGGTCGCACTCCCCGAAGACTACGTCGATCGCGCCGAGAATGGCGGTCGCGTCGGGCAGCATGTGGCCTTTGCTCATAAAATCCATCGCCTGAAGATGTGAGAAAGCCGTCGGGCGAATTTTGCAACGGTACGGTTTGTTGCTGCCGTCGCTCACAAGATACACGCCGAACTCACCCTTGGGGCTCTCGGTTGCGACGTAGACTTCGCCTTCGGGTACGTGAAAGCCTTCGGTGTAGAGTTTGAAGTGGTGGATCAGGCTTTCCATCGACTGCTTCATCTCGCCGCGCTTGGGTGGGGAAACCTTGCCATCGTCGCTCGCAATCGGACCGCTTGGCATTTGCGCGATGCATTGTTTAATAATCTTCGCGCTTTCACGAATTTCCTGCACACGCACCATGAAGCGGTCATAACAATCCGAATTCGTGCCGACCGGAATGTCGAATTCCATGCGATCATACACATCATAAGGCTGTGACTTGCGCAGGTCCCACGGGATACCAGCGGCGCGGATCATCGGCCCGCTAAAGCCCCACGCGACCGCATCATCGCGGCTGACCACGGCG
Organism: uncultured Erythrobacter sp.; assembly: GCF_947497915.1. Classification (GTDB taxonomy): domain Bacteria; phylum Pseudomonadota; class Alphaproteobacteria; order Sphingomonadales; family Sphingomonadaceae; genus Erythrobacter. The sequence goes on from NZ_CANMIJ010000001.1 coordinate 1,261,806, forward strand.
ATATCGACGTTGCGCTGTTTGAAAATACGGTTGTCCATGACGAGGCTCATCGCATCGTCGAACAGCTGGAAGAAACGGTTATCGAGCCAGTCGCCAATATCCACCAAGAGCTTTTCCGGCACGTCCTGATGCACGCCGCCGGGACGGAACCAAGCCGAGTGCATGCGCGCGCCCGAGGCCCGTTCGAAAAAGTTCATGCAATCTTCGCGCAGATCCATGATCCACAGGTTCGGCGTAAACGCGCCCACATCCAAAACATGCGCGCCCATATTGAGCATGTGGTTCGAGATACGGGTTAGCTCGGCGAACAAGACGCGCAGAAATTGTGCGCGTTCAGGCACTTCTAGGTTCAGCAGCTTCTCAATCGCGAGCACATAGGAGTGCTCCTGACACAGTGGGGAGCAGTAATCCAAGCGGTCAAAATATGGCAGCGCTTGCAAATACGTCTTCTGCTCAATCAGCTTTTCGGTGCCGCGGTGAAGCAGGCCGATATGCGGATCGATCCGCTCGATAACTTCGCCGTCCAGCTCCATCACCATACGCAAAACGCCATGGGCGGCCGGATGCTGCGGGCCAAAATTTATCGTGTAGTTGGAGATAACTTCGCCATCAGTGGTGGGCGATTCTTCAATTTGCATGGTCATGCCGCGCCCTTCCCGTCTTCATCAACGATATCATCGCCGGTGATTTCGACTTCAACCATGTTGGGCGGGACGGCCTCGGTGCCATGAGCGGCCAGTTCTTCGGCTTCCTCACCAGCGTCAGTATCAGCCGGCTCTTCGGTTACCTTAGGCTTATCGGCGTCTGGCGCGCCCTCCGCTTTCTCGTCACCGGGCAAAACGTAGTCGGAGCCTTCCCACGGGCTAAGAAAGTCGAATGTCCGCATATCCTGCGGCAGTTCGACAGGCTCATAAACCACCCGCTTTTCCTCTTCGGAATAACGCAGCTCAGTATAGCCGGTCATCGGGAAGTCTTTGCGGAAAGGATGCCCTTCGAAACCGTAATCGGTGAGAATACGGCGGAGGTCTTTGTTGCCAGCAAACGTCACACCGTACATGTCGAACACTTCACGTTCCAACCATCCGGCGTTGGGCCAAAGCGTTGTGACTGTCGGAACCGGTGTGCTCTCATCCGTGGAACATTTCACCATGATGCGGTGATTCTTCGTAAGTGACAGTAGCATGTAGACGACTTCAAACCGCTCGGCGCGCTCTGGATAGTCGGCTCCAGCGATTTCCATCATCTGCTGATATTTGTGATCATCACGTAGGATGCGCAGCACATCTTCGATCGCGTCGCGTTGGACCGTGAAGATGATCTCACCGTGCTTTTCCTGCGCGGATATCAGCCACACGCTGATGCTTTCGCTGAGTTCAGCGATCACGCCATCATTAGAGGCGAATTTCGGGGCGGAATGAACGACAGCCATCTTAACGCTCAATCGTCCCTGCGCGGCGAATTTTCCGCTGCAATTGCATTACGCCGTAAAGCAGCGCTTCAGCGGTAGGAGGGCAACCGGGCACATAAACATCGACCGGCACAATCCGGTCGCATCCGCGAACGACGCTGTAGGAATAGTGATAATAGCCGCCGCCATTGGCGCAGCTTCCCATGCTGATCACATATTTCGGATCAGACATTTGATCATAAACCTTGCGCAGTGCCGGCGCCATTTTGTTGCAGAGCGTGCCGGCAACAATCATCAGATCCGACTGGCGCGGTGATGCGCGCGGTGCAGCGCCGAAACGCTCCATATCATAGCGCGGCATGTTCGCGTGGATCATCTCAACCGCGCAGCAAGCAAGGCCGAATGTCATCCACCACAGCGAGCCAGTCCGCGCCCACTGGAACACGTCCTCTGTCGAGGTGACGAGAAAACCTTTGTCATTCACCTCGGTTTGGAGCGCGTTGAAGTAATCCGCATCCGGCTGCCTGATCTCGCCGCCTTTAGCCGTCGGCATAGTCATAGCCGCCTCGCTCGCGCTGATTGGCACAGTTGGCGGAGTGATAATCGTATTGTTCGAAGAGCCTGTCATTCCCAGTCCAGAGCCCCTTTCTTCCATTCGTAAGCGAGGCCGACTGCGAGGATGAACAGGAATGTCATCATGCCGATCCATCCGACCCATTGGGTCTCACCCAGGCTCACCGCCCACGGGAAAAGGAAAGCGGCTTCGAGGTCGAAGATGATAAAGCTGATCGCGACTAGATAGAAACGCACATCAAACTGGCTACGCGCGTCTTCGAATGCAGGAAAACCGCATTCGTACTCGCTGAGCTTTTCAGCGTCCGGATTGTGCGTGCCGGTGAGGCGCGAAACGCCCATTGGTAGAAACACGAATAACACCGACAAGCCAAAGGCGATGAAGATGAATATCAGTATCGGTAAATACTGGCTGAGGTCGATCACAGCGATGTCCAAGTCTGATTAATCCCAGAGCCGCGTCTAGGCGTGTCGCCAGCCCCGCGCAAGGGTGCGACTCGGGCAAATCTGGGTATTGGTGTTGCAGAAAATCGAACGCCGCCTGCACTTGAGGCAGGCAGCGCCCAAATTTGCCTATTTCATCATCTGCGCAGCGGCCTTTTCAGTGGCCTTGCCATATGGCGGTTTAAACCCGCCAAGTTTCGCGATGTCGATCTTAGGTTGTTGATATACTGCTCGCGCATGGCTGAATTCACGGAAGCCTTCGATTGCGTGATAACTGCCCATGCCTGATGGGCCGACGCCGCCAAATGGCAGGTCTTCCATCGAAACGTGGAAAATCACGTCATTGGTCGTGACACCGCCAGAGATGGTGCGGGTCAGCACCCGCTCCTGCTCTGCCTTGTCATCGCCGAAGTAATACAGGCCCAGCGGCCGATCATGCTCGTTCACATAATCTACGGCCTGATCGACGGCCTTGTACGTTTTTACCGGCAGAACTGGCCCGAAAATCTCTTCCTGCATCACCTTCATTTCATCAGTGACGTTCTTGATAATGTTCAGCGGCATCTTGCGCTGGTTAGCATTGGCGAAATCTTCGTTGCCGGGATTGACCTCGATCACTTCGGCGCCTTGCTCACGGGCATCCTCGACCAACCCTTGCAAACGCTCAAAATGGCGATCCGATACGATCGAAGCGTAATCGTCGTTCTCAAGCAGTGTCGGGTAGAGATTGGCCACACCTTTGGACACGCCAGCGACGGCCTCGTCCTGCTTGTCTTCCGGCACATACATGTAGTCCGGCGACAGGCAGATTTGCCCCGCATTCATCATTTTACCCAAAGCAATGCGTTCGCCTGCTTTTTCAAAATCGGCGCTGCGGCCCATAATGACGGGTGATTTTCCGCCAAGCTCCAGTGTCACCGGAACGAGGTTTTTCGCGGCAGCCTGCATCACCAAACGCCCCGTCGGGGTCGATCCGGTAAATACCAGATGATCAAACTGCAATTCAGTGAAAGCAGCCGCCACTTCGGGACCGCCGGTTACGACTGCGACTTCGTCAGGCGTGAAATATTCTTCGACCAGCTCCGCCATCAACAGGCTGGTACGCTCCGTAAATTCGCTTGGCTTAATCATCGCACGGTTGCCCGCGGCCAGAACCTGCATCAGCGGTGAAAAGGCGAGATTAACCGGGAAATTCCATGGGCTGAGAATGCCGATTACACCTTTCGGCTCGTAACGCACCTCTGCCTTCGCCCCCAGCAGACCCAGCGGGAACTGAACCGGGCGTTTTTCAGCCTTGGCCCATTTGTCCATATTCTTAAGCGCATGTTTGCCTGCGCCAACTGTGCCCGCAATATCGGTGAGCATGGATTGCTCCATCGCCCGATTGCCAAAATCTGCACTCATCGTTTTGCAGAAATCTTCAGCGTGTTCTTTGAGCAATGCCATTGCGCGTTTGATCCGGTCTTTGCGCATCGCCATCGATTCCGGGCGCGACGCCGTGAAGGCCTCACGCTGGCGTTTCAACAGGGCTTCTTGTTCTTGGCGGCGATCATCGGCCATTGGCTCTCTCCGAAGGAATTGGTTTTGATTTGCTATCTGGTTGGCCGAAACTTGGCTTTCATGCAAGCGATGGCACACGAAGAGCATGCCGATTGAACTTGTCGCAGCGCAGCATTACATCGCGCTCAACATAAATATTTCTCAGGAGCATTCCGCATGCCGCAGTTTTCCGAAGCCGATCCGATTGTCATTCTTTCCTACGCCCGGACGCCGATGGGCGGCATGCAAGGGGTGTTTTCCGATGTATCGGCAACGGATTTGGGTGCGACTGCGGTGAAAGCAGCGGTTGAACGCTCAGGCATTGCGGGCGAAGATTTCGACCGCGCTTACATGGGCTGCGTGCTTCCCGCTGGTCTTGGACAGGCTCCAGCGCGTCAGGCCGTGATCAAAGGCGGTCTGCCAAAATCTGTTCAGGCGACGACTGTCAACAAAGTGTGCGGCTCTGGCATGCAAACCGTCATTATGGGCGCAGAGGCCCTCGCCAGTGGCACAACCGACATCGTCCTGGCTGGCGGTATGGAAAGCATGACGAATGCGCCGTACCTTTTGAAAAAGCACCGCTCCGGCGCGCGCATTGGCCATGACACCACATATGATCACATGTTCCTCGACGGGCTCGAAGACGCCTATGAGGAAGGCCGCGCGATGGGCACTTTCGCGCAGGATACCGCCAACGAATATCAACTCACACGCGAAGAGCAGGACGAATATTCCATCGAATCGCTCCGCCGCGCGAATGCTGCGATTGAAAGCGGCGCGTTTGCTGGCGAGGTCGTGCCGGTGACTTTCGCGACACGCAAAGGCGACGTTACTGTCGATAAAGACGAACAGCCCGGTCGCGGTCGCCCTGACAAAATTCCGACTTTGCGCGCAGCCTTTGCCAAGGACGGCACGATCACCGCGGCTACGTCCAGTTCGATCTCGGATGGTGCGGCGGCAGTTGTACTAACTCGCCAAAGCGTCGCTGCACATAAAGGCGGAAAGCCGGTTGCGAAGATAGTCGCCATGGCCGCCCACGCCCGCGAGCCAAAGGACTTCACCGTCGCACCTGTCGGAGCAATCGAGAAAGTTCTGAAGAATGCAGGCTGGAGCGTCGATGACGTTGAGCTGTGGGAAGTGAACGAGGCCTTCGCCTGCGTTTCGATGTTCGCAATGCGCGACATCGGCATCCCGCATGACAAGATCAACGTAAATGGCGGCGCAACCGCGCTTGGCCACCCGATCGGAGCGTCCGGCACACGCATCATCGTAACGCTGCTCAATGCGCTGAAATCGCAAGGAAAGACCAAAGGCGTCGCAAGCCTGTGCATCGGCGGCGGAGAAGCCACAGCAGTGGCGGTGGAATTGGTTTAAGTAACTTGTGAGGGCGGGTCTTAAGGCTCGCCCTCTCCCCATATCCGATCAGCTGGCACCCATCCGGTGCGGCCCGTCACATCAATCTCACACCATCCAGCGCTGCATTCCAGCAACCGTGCGACAACGCCCGGCTGTGCGCGCCATCTCAGCGCGGAATTCGAATGCGGCTCTGCGCGCAAATCGATCAAACCCTCTCCCGTGACAAGGACACCGCGATCCAGGGTCAGCTGGCTTGAGGCGATCCAGCCCTGCCCGCCTTCCGGATCTTGCACCAAACGCCAGCCTTCGCGCAGGCGAATGACCTTCACCGGCATCCCTTTGCGGCGATACACCCAATCGATCTTGTACTCACTGCTCGGCCCGACACGCATGCGAACTTCGTCATATCTCAGCGACGCCCAATAGGGCACTTCGCGGTCCTGCGCCTGCACCGGTGCTCCGGCGAATGAGACCGTGAGGAACGCCGCCAAAGCGAGAGCGATTAGTGAACGGAAACCAGTCATGGCGTTAACTCTTAACGTCTCTCCGCCTCGCTTCAAGCTGGATTGGTGTAAACAGATTTCCACGATTGTCCGCCCCGCACAGAATGCGCGTCTTGACCGCCATGCCTTTGTCGCCTTAGCCCGATGGCATGGATCCACATTACACACCGCCGCACTTCCCATCAGGCAAACCTAAAGTGGTGGTCACCCGCCAACTTATGCCCAGCGTAGAAAGCCGGATGAGCGAGCTGTTTGAGGCGGTGCTAAACACTTCGGATGAGCCAATGTCGCGCGATGCTCTGATCGCCGCGATGAGCGATTGCGATGTGTTGGTCCCAACGGTGACCGACCGGATCGATGCAGACATGATTGAAAATGCGGGTGATGGTCTGCGCCTCATCGCCAATTTTGGAGCGGGGATGGAGCATATTGACCTCTCTGCTGCGGCGAAGCGCAAGATCAAGGTTACGAACACGCCCGGCGTCTTTACGGACGATACAGCCGACATCGCGATGGCCGGAATTATCGGAGTGCCGCGCCGCATTCGTGAAGGCACCGCACTGGTGCGAAAAGGCGAATGGAGCGGGTGGGCTCCATCAGGTTTGCTAGGCCGTAAGCTGGGCGGGAAAGTGCTGGGCATTGTCGGGATGGGCCGCATCGGTCAGGCCGTGGCGCACCGCGCGAAAGCGTTCGGCCTGGAGGTTGCGTATTACAATCGCAAACGCCTGCCAGAATCGCTCGAACGGATGCTGGGCGTGCGATTTATTTCGGACGTTGATGCGCTTATCGGCCTAAGCGATATTCTTTCGCTGCATTGCCCGCTTACGGAGGAAACGCGCGACCTTCTTGACGCGCGGCGGATCGGCTTGATGAAAGACGGGGCAAGCATCATCAACACCGCGCGCGGAGAATTGATCGATCAGGAAGCTTTGATTGAGGCGCTCTATGGCGGGAAGCTCGCGGGTGCGGGCCTGGATGTTTATCCTGATGAGCCAAATGTGGATGAGCGTTTGCTCAAGCATCCAAATGTGATGACCCTGCCTCATATCGGCAGCGCGACTGCGGAAGGGCGTGAGGCGTCCGGCGATAAAGTGATCGCAAATATCCGTTTCTGGGTAGACGGCCACCGTCCGCCGGATCAGGTGCTGACCGCCTTGGTATAACCGCCGCTCAGCGCGGCGGACTTATCAAAGGTTCTCAAGCTGCGGCATGCCGAGCACGTGGAAACCGCCATCGACATGAATAATCTCACCCGTGGTGAACGCGCCAGCATCGCTGCACAGATACACCGCTGTCCCGCCAACCGCTTCAAGCGTGGCATTGCTGCGCAGCGGAGAATTCGTGTCGGTGTGCCTATAAGTCCTGCGCGCGCCGCCAATGGCGGACATGGCCAGCGTCTTCATCGGGCCGGGGCTAATGGTATTAACGCGGATACCGTCCGGGCCGAGATCGTCGGCGAGATACCGAACTGTCGATTCGAGAGCGGCTTTTGCCACTCCCATGACGTTATAATTCGGCGTCACGCGGGTCGATCCCATGTAACTTAGAGTCAGCACCGTACCGCCATTCTCGGCCATCATAGGATGGGCGCGCCGCGCGACTTCGATGAGGCTGTACGCCGAAATATCTAGAGAGGTGCGAAAGTTCTCTCGCGACGTATCGAGGATGCGGCCGCTCAGCTCCGATTTATCGGCATAGGCAATCGCGTGGATTACAAAGTCCAGCGTGGCCCAACGGTCCTGAAGCTCGCCAAAGGCAGCATCGAGGGAAGCATCGTCGGTGACATCGACATCGAGCATGAAGTCAGAACCAACGCTCTGCGCCAAGGGTTCGAGCCGCTTGCCAAATCCTTCGCCCTGAAACGTGAACGCCAGTTCGGCGCCCGCATCGGCACACGCCTTTGCAATTCCCCAGGCGATAGAGCGATCATTGGCAACGCCCATGACGAGGCCGCGTTTCCCTGCAAGAGCACCACTCTTCAAAAGCACTTCCTCTGGCATGTTCAATTCACCTTAGGCTGCGAGGATTCACCCGTGAAACTTCGACATCAACATCGAACCGTTGGTACCGCCAAATCCGAACGAGTTGGTCATCACGGTGTCAAGGCCAGCGTTCTCTACGAGCGAAGTAGCAATCTCTTCAGGTTTCAAAGCCGGATCGAGGCGCTCAACATTGATCGACGGAATGATAAAGTCATTCTCAAGCGCGAGAAGGCAATAGATCGCTTCCTGTGCGCCGGTGGCGCCCTGACTGTGACCGGTCATCGATTTTGTCGAGCTGACCGGTGGCGTTGAACCGTCGCCAAACACGCGCCGTACCGCCTCTATCTCGCCCACATCGCCGACCGGCGTCGAAGTGCCGTGGGCATTGATATAGCTGACCTTGCGATCTTCGCTGAGTGTTTTGATTGCACCGCGCATCGCGCGTTCGCCGCCCTCACCCGACGGCGCAACCATGTCTGCCCCATCCGATGTTGCGCAGAAACCGGTGACTTCGGCGTAGATTTTTGCTCCGCGAGCTTGCGCGTGTTCGAGGCTTTCAAGAACGACCATCGCGCCGCCGCCGCCGATCACAAAGCCATCGCGGTCCGCATCGAACGCACGCGAGGCGCGTGCAGGTGTGTCGTTATATTTACTCGACATCGCGCCCATCGCGTCGAACAGGCACGACAATGTCCAATCCAGCTCTTCTCCGCCGCCGCCGAACATCACGTCCTGCTGGCCAAGCGCAATCTGCTGCGCCGCCATGCCAATGCAATGGAGCGAAGTTGAGCACGCCGAAGTGATGGAGAAGTTCATGCCCTTGATCTGGTATGCCGTCGCAAGGTTTGCGCTCACGGTCGAGGACATCGTCTTGGGCACCGCGAACGGCCCGATGCGCTTGGTCGCACCGGTTTTCAAAACCGTTTGATGCGCCATCAACATGGCGGAGGTGGACGGGCCACCGGAGCCAGCAATCACGCCGGTCATCGGGTTGATAACGTCTTTTTCCTCAAGCCCGGCATCAGCGATGGCTTGTCCCATCGCGATATGCGCATAGGCAGCCCCCGGCCCCATAAAGCGCAAAGTCCGCTTATCCACGTGCTCGGTCAGATCAAGGTCCACGGCACCCGCAATTTGCGAACGGAAACCGTGCTCTGCCATATCTTCGTTGAAGGTGATGCCGGATTTGCCCGCTTTCAGCGAGGCCAGCACTTCTGATGCATTCGTTCCAATCGAGGAGACAATCCCCAGCCCGGTAATGACGACCCGACGCATATTATTCCCCTATCGCCCTGAAACCATTCACGCTTTCGCCTATTTTCAGGCCTCTGAAAGCGCGACTTTCATATCTTTAACTTGGTAGATCACCTCGCCGTCTGCCTCAACACGGCCATCGGCCACGCCCATGGTCAATCGGCGCGACTGCACGGCTTTGGTGAAGTCTACAAAATAGGTCAGCTTTTTGCGGTCAGGCCGCACCATGCCGGTTAGTTTGACCTCGCCAACGCCCAGAGCATAGCCCCGGCCCTGCCACCCGCGCCAACCAAGGTTGAAGCCGGTTAGCTGCCACAATCCATCAAGACCAAGGCAGCCCGGCATGATCGGGTTGCCCGGAAAATGGCAGTCGAAAAACCACAGGTCCGGCGTGATGTCATATTCCGCTACCACATGGCCTTTTTCGTGAAGGCCGCCATCACCAGAGATATCGGTAATCCGATCCATCATCAGCATAGGAGGTGCCGGCAATTGTGCGTTGCCCGGTCCGAATAACTCGCCGCGCGAACATTTAAGCAGATCGTCACGGTCAAAGCTGGTTGGAAAATCTGTCATCGGCGTTGGTACGCTCCACCTGTTGGTAATTAGCTATTTGATAATGCGCCATAGAGTCGCGAAGCGGGCAGCGCAATGATGGTGCACCCGTTGCCCGTTCGGTATCACCCGTTGCTGCACGCCTCGATTTCGGAAGGATCCGATCGGGTTTCACTGCGAGCGAACCGCGCGAAGTACCCGCGAATGTCGGGACGCTCGATAAACTCGACGAGATCGTACCCCACCGCGTCAAATTCACAGAACAGCAATTTGGGCGGGATACCATGGCGATCCGTTGGACGATCAACATCAACAACAATGATCTGGCCGCCCTCCGCAAGAGCCGGCCAAAGCCGCCATAGGAACGCGTATGGCTCGGTCACCTCGTGATACATGTGGACAAGGAATATCCGATCAAAGCTGTCGACCGGCAATTGCGGATCGTCGGGTTTGCCGAGCTTTATCGAGATGTTTTCTAGCCGCTCTTTTTCGACACGCTGCCCAAGCCGTTGGAGCGCTTCGCGGCTGATGTCCTGCGCCAAGACGCGGCCATCTTCGCCCACTCTTTGAGCAAGGCGGACGGTGTAATACCCCTCGCCCGCGCCGATATCGGCCACTGTTGTCCCGTCTTCGATGTTCGCAAGATCCATGACGACTTGCGCTTCGTTACGCTCATCACGGGCATCTTCGTTCGAAAATTCGTTCGAGACAATCTCGGCCACCGGACGGTCTGGAAGGGGGAATTCCAGCGCGGTCTCCGCTCTGTCAGACGTGTCCGCAGCCATTTCGCAGGCAGCCAAGGCCGGTGCAGCGATCAGAAGTGTTACAAGAGCGCGCCGGATCATTCGACGTCCTCAATCTCAACACTCTCCCCCGTCACCTGCTGTGCAAGAGCAGCGGATATAAATTCGTCAATCTCACCGTCCAACACCTTGTCCGGCGAGCTGGAGGTGACCCCGGTGCGCAAATCTTTGACCATTTGATACGGCTGCAGAACGTAGGAACGGATCTGGTGGCCCCACCCGATATCGCTCTTTTCCTGATACTCGCCCGAAGCCGCAGCCTCGCGTTCCGCCATTTCGCGTTCGAACAGACGCGCTTTCAACATGTTCATCGCGGTTGCACGGTTTTTATGCTGGCTACGATCGTTTTGGCTCGCGACGACAATCCCGGTGGGCTGGTGCGTGATGCGAACTGCGGAATCTGTCGTGTTGACGTGCTGACCGCCCGCACCCGAAGCGCGGTAGGTATCGATTTTGAGGTCCGACGGGTTGATATCAATGTCGATATCATCGTCGATCACGGGGTAGACCCATACACTCGAAAAGCTGGTGTGCCGTTTCGCTGCACTGTCATACGGGCTGATGCGGACGAGGCGGTGCACGCCGCTTTCGGTCTTTGAATAACCGTAAGCCCCCTCACCCTTGATCAGCAGCGTCGCGGATTTGATGCCTGCCTGATCGCCGGCCTGATACTCCACCGTTTCAACTTTGAAACCGCGCCGTTCGGCCCAGCGGCCATACATGCGGAACAGCATTTCCGCCCAATCCTGGCTTTCCGTACCTCCCGCACCCGCGTGGATTTCTAGGTACGTATCGTTGCCATCGGCTTCGCCCGAAAGCAGCGCTTGAACTTTGTCCGCATCCGCACGATTGGCGAGCCGTTCCAGGCTTTTAAGACCATCATTGATGATGCTCTCTTCATCCTCGGCCTCACCCATTTCGATGAACTCGACGGCATCTGCCATCTCGGCAGAGATTTCTCGCACCGTATTCACCGCCGTTTCTAGCGTCTTTTGCTCTCGGCTGATCGCTTGTGCTTCTTTCGGATTATCCCACAAGGTCGGGTCTTGGACACGCGCATCCAGCTCATCAAGACGGCGCAAAGCACGGTCCCAATCGAGCGACTGACGCACCAGATCAAGCGCAGCTTCGATCCGGTCGATATTGGCTTGGGCCTCGGCCCGCATAAGCTATCCTTTAAACACGTTTGCAATCTCGCTTAACGCTGGAGACGCGATTGTAAAGCACGGGCAATCGCACACGGACCGCCACGGTCGCTAGTAAATGCCGCCTTGATCTTCGACAAAGTCGCTAGGCTGATCAAAGCTGCTGCCAGCCTCCTGCTGACTGCCGCCGCGCCCCTTGCGGATCAACGCCAGAATCTCGTCACGCTTGGCTGCGATTTCATCCTGACGAGTGGAACGCTCTGGCTCAGTGTCAGGCTTAAACGCTTCCCAGATCACATCCGATTTTGCGGCACCTGTTGGCCAACCGTCAAAGACACGCTTGCCCGTCCGCCGGTCAACGCGGACCATGCGAATGCCTGCGGGTGCAATGGCGGGCAAATCGCTCCAGCGATCGCGGGAATTCTGGATCAAATCTTTGATAATCGGCGCGACAATCGTCCCGCCAAAGGCATAACCGCCCAGATTGCGCGGGGTATCAAAACCAACATACGCGCCCGCAATCATTTGCTGCGTGCCGCCAACGAACCAAACGTCCTTTGGCCCGGTGGTAGTCCCCGTTTTACCAAACAGAGGCAGGCCCAGAGTGTTGAGCACCGTAGCCGTCCCGCGATCCACCACGCCCTCAAGCATATGCGTCGTCTGGAATGCAGTGCGGGCGTCCATCACCTGCCTACCCTTCATGCCAAAGCGCGGCATTGGATTGCCATCCCATTCGGCAAGGTTGCAACCCGTGCAATTGCGATCGTCCGCCCGCCAAATGACCTTGCCGCGCCGGTCTTGCACGTAGTCAATGACAGTCGGATTGTTCAGGCGGCCATGGTTAGCCAAGGCGGAATACGCATTCACCATCCGCATCACGGTGGTTTCTTCAGAGCCAAGCGCCGTAGCGGCATACGGATCCGCTTCGCCAATGCCGACAGCTTCAATCGTATCGACCACGTTTTCCATCCCGGCCTGCATGCCGATCTGGACGGTCATAATATTCTGCGATTGCTCAAGCCCGTAGCGCAGCGGGAACTGGCCTGCGCGGCCACCGCGAATACATTTCTCACCCAAACGGTTGCCCTGATAATAACAGAAACGTGTGTTATCGATCTCTGTCGATGGGGTCATGCCGTTGTCGAGGCCAGTCGCATAGACAAACGGCTTGATGGTCGATCCGGGCTGACGCATCGCCTGCGTCGCGCGGTTAAAGTCTGATAGGCGGTGATCGAAACCGCCCTGCATCGCAATTACACGGCCGGTTTGCGGATTTTGAACCACTAGGCCGCCTTGAGCGGTCGGGATATTCGCCACACGGTAGCCGCTGCCTTGCGGGCGAACCGCAATGACATCGCCTGCCTTCAACGCGTTGGGGGGGCTGGAAAGCGGTGCTTCGTCTCCGTTTGAGAAGCCAATGGTTGCGCTTCCGCCGCTGCGCTGGGTCACGACGCCCACGCGCCAGTCTTTGTAATTGACCGAGATATAAGAACTGCGCAGTTGGCCCGCCCAATTGCCTTCGCTAAGGTCGATGGTTGCGATTGATCCGCCCCATCCCCGGCGGCCGTGATACCGGACCAGTCCGGCGCGCAGAGCGTCACGCGCAGCATCCTGAATTTCCGGGTCGAGCGAAGTTCGAACCCACAATCCGCCTGCATAGACGCTATTGTCGCCGCCTTCGGCAGATTCGCCAAATTGACTGATCAACTGGCGGCGCACTTCTTCGAGGAAATATCCTGCATCAACCGAACGCTGACTGCGTTGGTTGACAAGGCCAAGCGGCTGAGCGGCGGCCTGACTGCGCTCTGCGGCGGTTATATAGCCGTTCTCTTCCATCTGGTTGAGCACGAAATCGCGGCGCACCATTGCGGCGTCTTCCTGACCGCTGCGACCATAACGCTCCGGCGCTTTTGGAAGGATCGCGAGGAACGCCATTTCATGCAGATCGAGATCGCCAACGTCTTTATCAAAATAGGCACGCGATGCCGCCTGAACACCAAAACTGCGGCGGCCCAGAGGAATTTCGTTGAGATAAAGCTCAAGGATTTCTTGCTTCGTCAGCACGCCCTCGATCCGGCTCGCCAGGATCATTTCTTTCAGTTTACGAGAAACCGAGTACTCATCGCCTAGCAGCAGGATTTTTGCGAGCTGTTGAGTTATCGTCGAGCCGCCAACTGCGCGGTCACCGGAACCGAACTTCGTCGCGTAATCGAACACAGCATTGGCTGTGCCCGTGACATCGACGCCGCCATGGCTGAAGAAGGTTTTGTCTTCGGCGGACAGATACGCACCGACCAGTTGCTCTGGAAAATCTGGATATTGCAATTGAACGCGCCGTTCGCGGGCGTAGGAATGGACAATCTCACCATCTCCGCCCCGCACGACCGTGGGCAACGGAGTTTCGTATTCTAGCAGGCTTTCAGCCTCGGGAAGATCGCTCGCAAGCCATACGAAAATGGCGATCCAAAGCACCAATCCGAACGCCAGCAACGCAGCGACAATCTTGAATAGTAGGCTGCCGCGCCATTTCTCGCCAAACCAAGCAATCGCGCCGCTGACATCGCGGTTCAGGCGATAGCGGATATATTCGAGGCTGGATTCGGGCGCTGTATCAGTCATTGTTTCGAGGCGATTAGCATGACTTGTGTCAGGGTTGCCAGCGCCTTTGCATGGGTTTTACGCTGGCGCGCGATAGCGTTGCAATTGTGCCATGGCGAACGCTTACGTCTCACTGCGCCGTGCGAAGTAAACACGGATCGCCCTAGCCAGCACCTCGGCGTATTGCGCGCGCCCCTCTTCTGTCGTCAGACGCGCACGGTCACCCTCGTTCGTGACAAATCCGCTCTCAAACAAGACCGCCGGAACATCAGGCGCGCGAAGAACTGCAAGCGCGGCGGAACGCCGGGCAGACGGGTGAAAGCGGAGCTTGCCCTCGCCCTCGCGCACGATCAACGAGGAAAATTCTGCCGCGTCTTCTTGCGTGCGCGCCTGAGATAGCTCGACCAGAATAGCGCTCACCTCTTCGCTCTGCCCTTCGATCTCGATACCGTTTACGCTGTCCGCATTGTTTTCACGCGCAGCAAAACGCGCCGCCGCCTCGCTCGATGCTTCGCTGGACAATGTGTACACGCTCGCGCCGGACACTTCGCTTGCGTCACCCGCAGAATCGGCGTGGATAGAAATGAACAAGTCCGCCTCCAACTGGCGGGCGATTTCAGGGCGATTTCCCAACGGCACAATCACATCGTCATCGCGCGTCATCGCAACGCGAATTCCGCCATCGGCGAGCAAGGCATCGCGCAAAGCAAGGCTCACCGCGAGGACAATGTCTTTCTCATTCACGCCGCCGCTAACAGAGCCAGGGTCGCGCCCACCATGTCCCGCATCAATCACAACAAGTGGACGGCCATCATCGTCCGGCCCAGCGACATCGGGCAGCTGAACTGACACTTCGTCTGGGGACAGTAGAAAGCTTAAGACGTAATCCCGGCCAAACTGAGGAACTGGGATTTTTATGCCAAGCGCCAAGGCCCCAGCAAGCAGCAATGCAGGAAGCGTGACAATCAAAATAAGGAGCGTTCGTATGCTCATTGCGCATCATGCTTAGGATGTTGCGTAATATAAGCGCAATAGAGTTGCTTGCAGCTACCCACGGTGCTACGACAAAAAACACTGAAACTGCGCTTCTACGGGTATTTACAACCCGTTTGACGGTGAGAGTTTCTTCCGAATGGGCTCTCTACCCGCGATAATCGCTAAGAGGGTCCGCACAACAGGTTGATGTAGTGACGAGACGCCCCTCCTCGCAGATAGATTCGCAGCGCCCCTTTGGCGCTGGCAAAGATGCGAGCCGGAGCGCGGTATTATTCCGCAACTCGATCACGGCAGACACGAATATCGCAGGCTCCTCGGTAACACGGCGAGAAGCGAAGACACCAAACGGCGCGGCCAGTCCGCGCTTTATTTCATCACATAATTTACGCCCCCTTCGCGAGCCTTTGGCTGCGCGTGGCCGCGGCGTATGGAGACAATTCAATGGCAACGCGCATGCTAATCGATGCGCGCCACTCGGAAGAGACCCGGGTGGCGGTGCTCAAAGGAAACCGGATTGAAGAATTCGATTTCGAATCTGCCGAACACAAGCAGATTAAAGGCAATATTTATCTAGCAAAAGTTACGCGGGTCGAACCGTCGCTTCAAGCGGCGTTTGTTGATTTCGGCGGCAACCGTCACGGTTTCCTCGCCTTCAACGAGATTCACCCCGATTATTACCAAATCCCATCCGAAGATCGTCAGGCCCTGCTTGATGAAGAGGCCGAGGCTGCCGAAGAGGAAGCCCGCCTGCGCGACGAGGAAGAGGAAGACGGCATCACTCCCGGCGACGAATATGACGCCGAAGATGAAAGCGCAGAAGCGCTCGCCGAAGACCTCGCCGAAGACGGTCTGGAAGAGATCGACACTTCGGAGAAAGATAAAGTCGCCACCATCGAAGACGGCACATCGGATGACGATGGCTCTGACGATGAAGAGGACGACGACAGCGATAACGACGAAGACGGTTCCGAAGACGAAACATCGGATGACAAGAAACCTCGCCGTGGCCGGGGCCGCGGACGTGGTCGCCGTCGTCAGGGTAAAGGCGGCAAAGGCAGTAATAAAGGCCGCAGCCGGGCCAAGCAGGTCGACGAAGTCCGTGCAAAGCGTATGGCTCTGCGTCGCCGCTACAAGATTCAGGACGTGATCCAGCGCCGTCAGGTTGTTTTGGTTCAAGTCGTCAAAGAAGAGCGCGGCAATAAAGGCGCGGCTCTCACCTCCTACCTTAGCCTGGCTGGCCGTTACACGGTTCTGATGCCTAACAGTTCGCACGGCGGCGGCATCAGCCGTAAGATCAGCTCTTCGAGCGATCGTAAGCGCCTGAAGCAAGTCGTGAGCGATCTCTCCCTGCCCAAAACGATGGGCCTGATCGTCCGCACAGCCGGCCTCAGCCGCACAAAGACCGAGATCAAGCGCGATTTCGATTATCTCGCACGCCTGTGGGATGACATTCGCCAGAAAACGCTATCTTCAACCGCGCCCAGCCTCGTCCATTCCGACAGTGATCTGATCAAACGCGCGATCCGCGATATCTACAATCGCGAGATTGAAGAAGTGATTGTCGAGGGTGAAGACGGATACAAGCTCGCCAAGGGCTTCATGAAAATGCTCATGCCGAGCCATGCCCGGCGGGTTAAAGCCTATTCCGATCCGGTGCCCATGTTCCAGCGTTACGGCGCCGAGGATCAATTGCGGGCGATGTATGATCCGATGGTTCAGCTCAAATCGGGCGGCTATCTGATTATCAACCCGACAGAGGCGCTTGTCTCAATCGACATCAACTCGGGCCGTTCGACCAAAGAGCACGGCATCGAGCAAACCGCGCTTCATACCAACCTCGAAGCTGCGCGCGAGATTGCCCGTCAGCTGCGTCTGCGCGATATGGCCGGACTGGTCGTGATCGACTTCATCGACATGGAATACAATTCCAATGTCCGCAAAGTCGAAAAGGCGATGAAAGACGCGCTGAAAAACGACCGCGCCCGTATTCAGGTGGGCCGGATCTCCGGCTTTGGCCTGATGGAAATGAGCCGTCAGCGTCTGCGCACCGGCGTTCTAGAAGCAACCACGCGCGAATGCCCGCATTGCGATGGCACCGGCCTTGTCCGCACAGCATCGTCTGCTGGTCTTTCGGCCCTGCGGCTGATCGAGGACGAAGCAGCCAAAGGCAAAGGCACCCTCATCAAACTGGGCGCCAGCACCGAAGCAGCTGTTTATATGCTCAATGAGAAGCGTAGCGAGCTGGTCGAAATCGAACAGCGTTACGGCGTCACTGTCGAAGTCTCGCCAGAAGGTGAAGACGAAGGCGCGAAGATGACTGTCACCAGCGCGGGTCCGCGTCCGACAGAAGCTCCGAAATTTGAACCGATCATCGATGAAGATGAAGACGACGATATTCCGGAAGACATCGAATCCGATGAAGACGATGACGGCCACAAAAAGAAACGCCGCCGCCGCCGTGGTGGCCGTGGTCGCGGCAAGAAACGTCACGACAATGATGGCGAAGGTTCCGAAGAAAGCTCCGACGATAACGCCCAGAACGCCGATGACAGCGACAGCGATGGTGAAGACAAGCCAAAACGCCGCCGCCGCCGTGGTGGCCGCGGTCGCCGGAGAAAGTCTGACGAGAACACAATCGAAAACGGCGCGGAAAACCTCGAAGATGTCGCCGAGCAAGTCAAAGACGACATGGCTGTCGTTGCTGGCCCTGATGATGCGTCTGAGACAGCAGCCGCGATGGCTGAAGAGAATGCTCCGGCAGAAAAGCCAAAGCGCAAACGTGCACCGCGAAAGAAAAAGGTAGAAGAACCGGCGGATGCCGCGCCTGAGGCCGAGGAAGAGGCTCCCGCAGAGGAAGCCCCTGCCGAAAAGCCGAAGCGCAAGCGCGCGCCGCGAAAGAAAAAGGTTGAAGAGCCTGCTTCTGAAACGGCCAGCGACGAAGCGCCTGCAGAAGTGAAGCCTGCGAAGAAACCGGCTGCCAAGCGTAAGCCTGCTGCCAAGAAAGCGGCTGAGGCTCCGGCTGAAACCGAAGAAGCAACCGGCAGCAAGAAACGCGGCTGGTGGCAGCGGACTTTCGGGGAATAAACTAAGCCTGTTCGCGAGCCGGGTGGTCGATCAGACCCCCGGGTTGCGCGCTATGCCCCATTCATTCCACGCTGCGAATTTGGGCGCTTTGGGTAAATAGCCCTGCCCCATTGGCTCAACATCAAAACCCGCACCGCGAAATGCCGATCCGATTGGCCGGGTCAGGTGACACCCGCCTGCCATCCGCTTCCAAACGGGCTCTATCCGATCTTGCCAGCTCGCCACATTGGCATCGGGCGCGCGGCCATGTTCCAAAAACAGTGCCTGACCACCGGGCCGCAGGATACGGCGCATTTCTTTGAGGACCTGCGCGGGGTCTTGCACCGAACACAGCGTAAATGTGCAAACCACACTGTCGAAAAAGCGGTCTGGAAACGGAATTGCTTCACCAATTCCCTGCCTGATATCCGCAGGCCAGCCCTTCTCTTCGGCAGCCGCGCACGCTTCTTCTAACAGGCCGCCATGCGGGTCAATTCCGGCATAGCTGGTGATTGCGGGCGCATCGTAGAATTGCTGATTGATGCCGCCGCCGCAGCCAAGCTCAAACACATCGCCTTTTGCCATCGGCACAAGCTCAGCGCGGCGCTTCATCACCTGCCCTTGGCTGCATGCGCATGTGATGAGACGCGGCATAATGTGCGCGTCGTACCATTGGCCTAGTCCCACGCGCTCTCCCTTTCGCGATGATTCTGCGCCGAGCTTAACGCCGTTTTGGTGAAGGGAAACCGATTTTCTTACCGATGGTCAAAACATTGGACGATTACGCTGGGACTTGGTCGCCTCTAAAATCGAGCACTTTACCACTGCTTTCAGGCGTGACGCCGGCAAGGACATTTAGTAAATTGTCGGCCGCAGTGGCGGGCTCGGTAAGCTGGCCATCGGCTAGATTTGTCTGAAATGGCTCGGACAATGCGCTGTCGACAGTGCCGGGGTGCAAGCCCACGACGATGCCTTGTTTGTGCGTCCGCCCCATCTCCAAAGCGAAGTTTTTGAGCAGCATATTCAGCGCGGCTTTTGAAGCACGGTAGGAATGCCAACCGCCAAGTCCATTGTCGCTAATCGAACCTACACGCGCACTGATTGCGGAAAAGACAAAGCGATCATCCCGGGGCATCAGCGGCAAGACATGCTTTGCAATCATCACAGGGCCAATCGTGTTTAACGCAAGTACCTGAGCCATCGTGTCAGGATCAAGGCGCTTGAATGTCCGCTCCGGACCGGTGCCATCGGGCAAGGTTAGAATGCCTGTTGCGATGACCACCCATTGCGGTGGATCAGCTTTCATCTGCGCCGCTGCCGATTTGATTGTTTCCTCGTCCGTCAGGTCGAACTTGAATGGGACAAATTGCGCGCCGAGCGGTTCAATTCCAGCTCGCGAGCCGCAATAGATTTTCTCGCAGCCCTTTTCTGCGAGCGCTTCACACAACGCGCGGCCTATTCCGCCAGTGCTACCGAAAATCGCGGCCGTTTTTGGCCATGGTGAAGGTTTATCCATGCCACTAAACCGCGCAGGCCGTAATCGCGTTCCCGAATGGTGAAATTCCGCTCCAAACCGTGTTCTTCAACCGCTATATCAAAACTCGCAACACACTGCGTCTTGCCTCACAACGCCAAGCCGTTAGATAGGTGGCAACAGACAACGGGATTAAATACCAATGGCGACCTTCACGCTTCCGAAAAATTCGAAAATTCAGAAGAATGGCAAAGTGCACAAAGCCGACGGCGGCAAACGTGTGAAGAGTTTTAAAGTGTACCGCTATGACCCCGATACGGGCAAGAACCCGCGCTATGACAAGTTTGAGATCGACCTCGACGAATGCGGTCCGATGGTTCTCGACGCGCTGTTCAAAATCAAGAATGAAACCGACCCAACGCTGACTTTCCGCCGGTCATGCCGGGAAGGCATTTGCGGATCGTGCGCGATGAATATGAACGGCAAAAACGGTCTCGCTTGCACCACCGCGATCGAAGACCTGAAAGGCGATGTTCAAATCACGCCTCTACCGCATATGGACGTGATCAAGGATCTCGTACCGGACTTTACGCATTTCTACGCGCAATACGCCTCGATCCAGCCTTGGCTTCAAACGGTGAGCACGACGCCTTCGGGCAAAGAACGCCTGCAAACACCGCAGCAGCGCGAGCAGCTTGATGGGCTTTATGAGTGCATATTGTGCGCGTGTTGCTCGACATCGTGCCCATCGTATTGGTGGAATTCGGACAAGTTCCTTGGTCCGGCGATCCTGCTTCAGGCCTATCGCTGGCTCGCCGATAGCCGTGATGAAATGACGGGTGAGCGGCTTGACCAGTTGGAAGATCCATTCCGTCTGTATCGCTGCCACACCATCATGAATTGCGCGAATGTATGCCCGAAAGGTCTCAGCCCTGCGAAAGCCATTGCCGAGACCAAGAAAATGATGGCCGAACGCGCGATTTGATCGGTGGCGCTTACCGACGACGTATTTGACCATTTGCCCGATCCCGATAATCCGGGCTGGCATCACTGGAATTTGAAAGACGATACGCTGTTCAACGGCGCCGTGATGGGCAAGATGATCACGCGGCGCGAAGGCGACAAGTGCCGTTTGCGCATGTTCCCTGAACGCCGTCATGAAAACCTGCAGGGCATCATCCACGGCGCAGTATCGCTGGGACTAATCGACATTTCCATGTTCACGACGATGCATGTCGTGGGATCGGGCAATGCCGGCCCTTCGGTCACCTTGGAACTATCCACTCAGTTTATCGGCGGCGGCGATCCCGCCCGACCGCTTGATGCCGTGACAGAGATTATGCGTGAGACTGGCAAGCTGGTGTTTGTAAGAGGTGAGGTGGTTCAGGATGACGACCGCGTGGCCGCCTATAGCGGGATCATTCGCAAGTTTACGCCGCGCAGGGACGGTTGAATGAGCGGGCTTCTTGCGCGTTACGAGCAGCTGATCGCTTCTGGCGAGCTGAGGCCTGATCCCGATCAAAGGCGCTGCGCTGCGCAATTGGATTCTCTCCAGAAGGAATTGGAAGCGCAGCGTCCCGGCGGATTACTCGGGCAATTGTTCGGCCGCAAACAAGCCCGATCCAAAGGCATTTACATGTGGGGCGGCGTCGGGCGCGGCAAATCCATGCTGATGGACTTGTTCCACGAAACTTTGGCTATCGAGGGTAAGCGCCGCGTCCACTTCCACGCCTTTATGCAGGAAGTGCACGCCGAAATGCGTGAGGCGCGCAAAACAGCTAGCGGCGATCCAATCCCGCAGGTTGCGGAAAAACTCGGTTCAGACGTGCGCTGCCTCGCATTTGACGAGATGGTCGTGAACAATTCTGCCGACGCCATGATTATGAGCCGTCTGTTCACCCAGCTAATCGCGGCACAAGATGTGACGATTGTCACCACGTCCAACAGGCCGCCACAGGATCTCTACAAAAACGGCCTGAACCGTGAGCATTTTGTACCGTTTATCGAACTGATCGAAACCGAGTTGAGCGTTGTCAGCCTTAATGGTCCCACCGATTATCGTTTGGACAGGATCGGGGATCTTGCAACGTGGCATACGCCGCTGGGCGATGCAGCCACAGACAAAGTGCGCGAGGCATTTTTCCGGCTTACCGACTTCGCTCCCGAAGATGCCGAGCATGTCCCTACTGGCGAGATTGCCGTCGGCACGAAACGCACTTTGCATGTGCCCAAATGCCTGAAGGGGGTCGGTGTCTTCAGTTTCAAGAAGCTGTGCGCAGAAGCACGCGGCGCGCCGGATTATCTCGCGATTGCGCAGAACTTTCATACAGTTATTATTGTTGGGATCCCGCAAATGAGGCCGGACAAACGCAATGAAGCTGCGCGTTTCGTGACGTTGATCGACGCTCTTTACGAACACCGCGTAAAACTGTTTGCGACTGCGGACGCCCTGCCCGATGATCTTTATCCGTCAGGCGATGGCAGCTTTGAATTTGCGCGCACGGCAAGCCGTCTCAACGAGATGCAAAGCGATGAATATATGGCGCTGGGACACGGCGCCGAGCATTAAGGATTAAGCCGCGGCAATCCGTTCAGCCAAGCGGGCCTGTGCCGCGACAAGACGGCTCATGACCTTCAAATCCTGCTCACGCAGTTGCAACGCCGCCTCAGCCCACATTTCTGTGATCCGGTTCATCTCTGACACGTCTAGCTGCCACACCTGTTTCGTGGCGCGACGTGCGCCGACCATGCCAGCATGGCGGCGTTCCGATTTCTTGATAAAATCGCGCGTCGCATTGAGGCCATCGCCCGGCTCAGCCAGCGCATGGACAATGCCAAGATCATACATCTGCTCAGCAGTGTAAGTCTCATTCGATAGGATGATCCGATCCGCCATTGCGCTGCCCAATTTCCGCGACAGGAGCGCATGCGCACCCATTCCCGGATACAGGCCGAACATGATTTCAGGCAGGCCAAAGGTCGCCTGACGTTCTGCAATGATGAAGTCGAATGACAACAAAGCTTCAAATCCGCCGCCCAAGGCCGTGCCTTGAACAAGGCCAACGGTAAGCATCGGAATATCGAGCGTGCGAATGTTGCGATCTAGGATGGCGCAGCAGCGGTGGCCGTAACTGACCAGACCTTCACGATCACGATCGCGGATCAGGCGTTGAAACAGCTCGAGATCACCTCCAAAGCAGAACACATCGTCGGCGCGGCTGCCCAAGACGAGGTATCGAAGTGGCACCTTGTCTGGCCCGAAGCCTTCGCCAATCAGGCTTTGCCAGCTTTCGAAGTCTTTCAACATCGCCGGGGTAAAGCTGGGGCGACCTTCCGGATTCATGTAAGTCCAGAGCGTTGCAGTCGCATCTTCATAAAGAACATCAAGTTCTTGAAGGCCAAACAGCTTTTCCGGAATAGATGCGTGGAGTGCGCTTTCAGCGTACATTTCCTGTTCGCCGGTCAAAGGCACCGCTTTGCTCGCGCCGCTATCCATATCGCCAAAACTCCTAACAACTCGATTGTCGAAAGCTGTTCCTCGTCAGCAAACGCTGTCGGCCTTTTTGGCTCTTACTTAATGAATGGTAAGCGACATTGGAGTTGCTTGGCAATCAACAATTTACACTTATCCGATGACGTGAGTCTCAATTCGGGTCAGTTGCAATTTACGCACCGCACACATCAGCGATTTTCAGGCGGTAATTCCCAGCCTGATGAGCGACTTTTCGAGCATCAAAACCTGCCAAAGAATACGCGAATTGTCGCTACGGCCTGCTATATGTCCGTCGGCCAAATCGCTTAACGCTTCGGGGGCAAACCAACCGGTTTCGGCCAGTATGGAGCTGGTGGCGATGGCTCTTGCGTCTGAGGCAAGTGGCCCGCGGAACCAATCGGCAATTGGCGTTACAAATCCCTGTTTCGGTCGGTACAGGATGTCATTCGGAAGATACCGTTCCATGCATTTCTTGAGCAGATATTTTCCGGTGCTTCCTTTTACCCGCATCGATTCCGGCAATCGTGCAGCAAACTCGACAAGCCTGTGATCAAGCAGCGGCTCCCGCGCTTCCAGACTGACAGCCATGCTGGTCCGATCAACCTTGGTCAGGATATCCCCGGGCATCCAGAATTTGAGATCAGCATATTGCGCGCGGTCGAGCCCGCTTTGCGCAGGTGCATCCCGCATTAGTGCGATCAATTCATCCTCTGCGCGGTAACCGTCCAGGCCTCTCGAAAAGTTCTCTGAATAGAGCCCGTGGCGCTGATCCGGTGTCGCCACCGATAATCCCCGTGCGTATCCTTCCTCACCGCTCGCTGCGAGCGCCAGAAAAGTCGATTTTGCCCGCAAAGATTGGGGTGCCCAATCCGCCTTTGGCCACACGCGCCCAAGGGTTCCGAAAACGCTATGGCGTAGGCCCGCTGGCATCATGCCGCGCACGCGCTCTTCGTTGTGATGGAAGACCTGACGGCGATATCCGGCAAATGCTTCGTCGGCTCCGTCACCGGACAATGCCACCGTCACCTTTTCACGCGCCAAAGCACAAACGCGCCATGTTGGCAGAGCAGAGGCATCGGCGAACGGCTCATCAAACATCGCCGCAAGTTCATCTATCGCGCCGAAATCGTCCTGTGAGACAGTTCGCGCCGTGTGATCTGTGACGAACTTATCGGCGATCTGCTGCGCGTAACTTGTCTCGTCCAAGCCCGCGACATCGAAGCCGATTGAACACGTGCGCACGGGGTCAGCGCTTGCCTCGCTCATCAGAGCGACAACGCTCGACGAATCCACCCCTCCCGACAAAAATGCACCAAGTGGCACATCGGAAACCATGCGAGATTGCACCGCCTCACGCAGCAAATGAACCAGTTCAGCCGAAAGATCGGCCTCGCTGCCTTTCTTGCGCTGGCTGAAATCGATGTCCCACCATTGTTTCGGCCCTTCAGGCGCTTTGCCCTGTTCGAGCAGCATGAAATGGCCCGCTGGTAATTTCTCTACGCCTGACAAGATAGAATGCGTGTCAGGCACGTAGCCCCATGTCATATATGCATCGAGCGCCGCCGGATCAGCCTTTCGGCGCAGCAATGGATGCGCGAGCAATCCCTTTAATTCGGATGCAAAGGCGATGCTGCCATCGGATAGCCGGGCAAGGAACATCGGTTTCACGCCAAACCGGTCCCGCGCGAGGAAGAGCTGACGCTTATCGAGATCATAGAGCGCGAAGGCAAACATGCCTTGCAGCCGATCCAGACAGCCCGTGCCCCAACGCTGCCACGCGGCGAGGATCATTTCCGTGTCGCCTTGCGTGCGGAACCTTGCGCCGCCCTGCTCCAGCTCGCGACGCAATTCGCGGAAATTGTATATCTCGCCATTAAAGACGATTACGGCGCGACCATCCGCCGAATGCATCGGCTGCGGCGATCCCTCAAGATCGATGATCGAAAGGCGGCGATGACCGAGGCCTACACCGCGATCGGTCCACACCCCTGCCCCGTCTGGCCCGCGATGCACCATGGCATCGCACATACGCTCAACCCGGACAGGATCGACCGGCTTGGGCGTTTCAGCATGAAATATTCCGGCGATCCCGCACATATGCGTCTGGCGACTACCCGATTGCCGTGGGTGCGACAATCGCGGCGAGCATCGCTGCGCCAAAAGCCATCGCTGCAATCGCTCCGGCTGTCGCAGAGATCGTCACATCGGACGCCTCAACCTTGGCCACCCACGGCCACGCGGCGACTTCACTGGCGGTCCAGCCATAATCATCCGGCTCGCGTTCAAAGAAACGCCACGCACCGGCGATCAGGACGGCGACCACGATCGCGAAGAAAATCCAACCGTAGAAGATGTGATCGAACCCGGCGGCAAATTCCACGCCTTGGCTTTGGGCGATATATATCGTGCCCCATGCGCGGATACCGTTGGCAATGATCGGAAAGACGATCGAAGCAGCCATAAATCCGGCGCGCTTTTGCCACGTGTCAAAACGGGTGAAGCAGACCAGCACCGCGAGTGTCACCATCGCGATTAGGAATTTTACGCCTGAACACGCCTCTGCCACGATAAACAGACCGACGGGTGTTTCGATGTAGATACCATCGACAACCGCCGAAATGCCGCTCAAATGCGTCAGTGCAATTGCGATTTCAGCTGTGACCATCTGCAATGCCGGGATCAGCTCATCCCCAAACGGCACGAGGAACGCTGCAAATGCCAACGGCAATGCGAGGATAAGCGCCGAGCGCAGCCCCAGGATCGCAACAACCGCGCCCTGCAACGCGCCCACCGCGCCTGCATGGGCAAACAGATTGATGTCTGTCAGCCGGCCGATGAACCACAGGCCAAGACCAGCGGCCACTAAACCAAGACCCGGCAACCACGGCTTAGGCGAGATTTCGATAAGCTCATCCACTTTGAGCCAGACGAGCCACACAAGGATAAGCGGCACCAGCAGAATGTGCGAATAGGTGTCGATGTTCCACCATTGATGAAACATCTCCCCCCATTCGCGCAGGGTCACAAAGCCGAGAAGGATCGCAGAAAGCGACAGAAGCCCCAGCGGACCTCGCCAATTCTGCGGGATCGATTCCACAAAACTTGGTTGCCGGAAAGATGCTGCGTCACTGGCGACCTCAGGCGGCATTGCGCGCCTCCGCATGCGAGATGCCCACATATGTTTCGAGCGGCGCCAGCATCGCGTCCCATGCGTGATGATCAAGAACGAAACAGCGCGCGGCTTTGCCCATTGCCGCTTTCGCTGCGGCATCGTCGATGATTGTGCTCGCTCGGCGGGCCATTGCATCTGCATCGGCTGGTGAGACCATCCAATGCTCGCCGTCCAAAGCAGGAATTCCAGTGGAGGCTTCGGGTGTGGCCAAGACAGGCTTTGCCATGGCCATTGCTTCCAAGACTTTGTTCTGCACACCGCGCGCGATCAGCAACGGAGCGAGGACACAATCAGCAGCAGCGATATAGGGACGGACATCAGGCACTTCGCCGTGGATGGTCAGGCTTGCCGCACCTTTATGAGAGAGCAATTTCGCAGTTGGGTTGCGGCCAACCACGTGAAATTCGGCATCAGGATAAGCGCTGCGAATTACGGGCAGGAAATGGTCGATCACCCATAATGCCGCTTGCTCATTAGGGCGGTAATCCATCTGTCCGGTAAAGATGAAATGCGGCCCCTTTCGCGATGCAATTGCTGCGTCGGGAGTGACCGTGGACGGATCAAAGAACTCCGCATCAATCCCGTTACCCAGCACCGCAACGTTTGCGCCGTCTTCTGATGTAAGACGGCTGCGAAACAGCTCGGCTTCGTTGTCGCTGATGAGGATTGTATGATCGGCGCGGTTGCACAGGCGTTCTTCCTCGCGCGCCAGCAACCGGCCTTCCCGCGAATTAAGCCACACTCGCTCGCCTGCCTCGGCGTAGCTATCAAATTTCGCGCTATCGACATCGCACAGGTCGATCACGACACGGCCTGCAAAATCATCCGGCACATATTGGCCCATTTGGCCGGAGAAAATTACGATCGTCGCGATATTGCGGGAGGTGATGGCATCGCGCACCCAGCTTTCCAATCGCGCGCTGTGAAAGGCCGTCAGGCTGACGGGTTTCCCGGACAAAACGGCTTCTGCGCCCGCCAAGACGAGCGGCTTTGATCGGTTGACGATGCAATGGCTGGCCGAAATCTCATCAAGCTCGCCTTTGCCGGATCGGTCTTCGTCGCTTTCGGCGAAGCAGCCGACATGCACAGGCGCGATGGTGGCCAATTTTCGCAGCAGATGATGCGCGCGAATTTTGTCACCCCGATTGGGCGGAAACGGAACGCGGTGCGCAAGGAACAGGATATCGCCCACGGCCATACCTTCAGGCGAGATCGCGCGCGATGAACGGGCCGATCAAATTGGCGATGGGCAGCGGCAATTTCTTCCACAAATCAATCTTGCGGCTGTAGGCTTCATTGGTCGGATCAATATCACGCGGCTTTGCCCCGGGCGCGGCCCATTCGGCATAGGTCAGCGGTTCGGGATCAAAGCCCCAGTTTTTCTTGAAATTATACGGCCCGCTGCCGGTTTTGGAACGCCCGAAATCAAACCGTGTCATGCCCCGTTCGCGGGCGTGGCACATCAACTTGTAATACATCAGTTCGTTTGCGCGCTCGTTACGCGCAGCATGAATACCGCCGCCCCAGAACGGCAAGACTGCGCCATTGTGATAGAATGAAAAGACGCTCGCGATCGGCGCGCCATCTTTTAGAACAGTTAGAATATCGCTCTCATTCGAAAATGCTTCGAGCATCGCTTTGAACAGTGTGCGCGGGAAAACTGGCGTCCCCAGATTGCGCACACTCTCGCTGTAGACAGCATAATGCGCATCGAGGTCGCGCTGATCGCGGCCCACGCGCACTTCGAGATCGTTTTTCAAGCCCTTACGCACCTCGGCGCGCGCCTTGCGCGGAATGGCAAGCAATTCAGCTTCGTCATCCTCCGCAAGATCGCGTTCAAAACTGCAATGTTTGTCATCCCAGCTGACCCACCCTTCGGGGATAAAGCCGCCGCGTGTTTCAATGCTGGCAAAGCCGGTTTTTACGGCATGTCGTTCGGCTGCTTGCGCCAGCGCTTTCGCCGCTTCGTTGCTTTCTGCGCAGATACCGCCGCCCACGCCAAAACCGCTCGAGACTAGCGTGTTGGCAAATATCAGTGAGCGGACTTCAGTGATTGGCATCCAGCCTGTGATCACACCGAGCTGTTCAGTGATAAATCCGGCGCCGCGATGACCTGTTCCTGCCTCGACACCGCAAAGCCATGCAGGGCGCTGGAACACATCGCCGCCCTGTTCGGCCACGAATGCTTCGATCCGGCGCATTGTTGCCGGATCGGAAAGATCAACGAAGCGCGCAACGTGAGAGAGTTTCACAGGCGCGTTCATGCGGCGATACCTTTGGACGCGCCATCGACATAGAACTGCCCTGCCCGCGATGCTTCGCGCGATGCGACTTCGTCCATGCGGCCCCATTCAAATTCGCTGGTAAGCGCACGCAGTTTGCCTGCCATCTGCTCAAGGCCGGTGTAATGCCGCAATTTGGAACGCATGGGTGCATCGGGAACGCGCGGTTGATCGGGGTCGATCTCCCACGGGTGGAAATAGAACACCGCTGGTCGTTCCTCGCGGCGGTTCACTTGCCGGATCGCCCAGCGTGAGAATGCATAAGGGAGCACGCGGAAGAACCCGCCGCCGCCCGCTGCAACACGTTTACCACCGAGCATTGCAGTGGTGACCGGTATTTCGATCATGTCAGACCATGATAGCGGTCGGAAAGCGAAACGCGGGGCCTCGCGCCAGCCATAATGATCATGCGTAATCGGCGCGACGCTGGATGAGTAAGTGTAACCCTGCTCCGCCAGTTCCGCGAATGCCCAGGTGTTGCGCTGATCAATAGAGAAGCTTGGTGCGCGGTATCCCGTAACCGCCTGACCCGATGCGTCTTCGAGAATGGCCCGCGCCTTTGCGAGGTCTGCGCCAAATTCTTTGCGTTCGAATGTGAAAACCCGCGCATGGTCATATCCGTGGCTGGCGACTTCGTGTCCGGCATCGGCGATACGGCGGATCAATGCCGGGTGCCGTTCTGCGACCCATCCAAGACTGAAGAATGTGGCTTTCACATCGGCCTCTGCAAAGAGATCGATGATCCGATCAACGTTGCCTTCGACGCGCGTTTTCAGCCCGTCCCAATCGCTGCGTTCGATCACATTCTCGAACGCACCAACTTGAAACCAGTCTTCGACATCGACCGACAGGCCGTTGACGATTTTGCTGTTGTCAAAGGCGGGATCAGCCGCTTGCATCGTTACGCTGCCTCGCGCGATTTATCGTCCTCAAGCCATTCGATCAGCATCGTGAGGACATGGCGGAACGATTGCTCCTGCTCCTCAAGACGCTGTTCAATCCGCTCCAACGCATTGCCGACTTCGGCTGTCGCCTCGTGGTTTAGAGGTGATGCAGGCGCGCTTCCAGCTGCCTGAAGATCACTGATCGCAGCTTCTAGTTCTGCAGTGCGCGCGTCGCGCTGTGCGAGGAGCGCAGCCACTTCGGTTGCGGGAACACTGTCAATGTCTTGCTCTGTCGCAGGTTCAGCGGCTTCGATGCTAAGCGGGCTTGGCATCGGGCTGGATCCGCGTGCGGCGTCCGAACCCATCTCTTCGACGACTGCCGTCAACATTTCGGTCGTGATCGCGTCTTGCTCTTCAATCGCGCCCAGCAGCAACAGGCGGTTCATCACCTGATTCACACGGCGCGGAATACCATCCGTCGCTTCAAATAACGCAGGCAGCAATCCGGAACTCAGTGACGGTGATCCATCCCAGCCCACCTGTCTTAAGCGGTGCGTGATATAATCCTCGACCTCTTCATCATCGAGAGCCTCGAGATGGTGCGATGCGATGATGCGCTGACGCAGCTGATCCAGATCGGGATGCTGTGCAAGAGTGCGTCGGAATTCCGGCTGACCCAGCAGCAGCGTTTGCAAGAGCGGGTGCGAACCGAGCTGGAAGTTGGACAGCATCCGCATCTCTTCCAACGCGGTCAGATCGAGGTTCTGGCATTCATCCACGACGAGCAAGCAGCGCTTACCCTCGCGGGCTTCATCCTGAAGAAAGCGTTCAATCGCGCCAAGAGCGCCGGCTTTGTCTTTGCCTTCAACAGCAATGCCGAATGCCTGTGCAACCACGTGAACCAGCTCTTCGCCGTCCAAAGCGGTTGTCACCACTTGGGCGACGGTCAACTCTTCGGGGTTCGTCCGTTCCATCAAATGCGCGACGAGCGTGGATTTACCCGCGCCAACCTCGCCCGTGATGACGATAAAGCCCTCACCCTGATTGAGGCCATATCCAAGATACGACATCGCCTTTTTGTGGCTCGCGCTCTCAAAATAAAACTCGGGGTCGGGGGTCAGCTGAAATGGCCGTCCGCTCAAACCGTAATATTGATCGTACATGGGTGTGTCGCTCCAGAGATCAGAAGTTGTAGCGCAGGCCAAGCAGCGCGGTTGCAGTTGCAAAATCTTCAGCGGTGAAGTCGGTTTCGACGTAATCGACCGCCAATGCGGCGCGAGCCGACAGCTTGTTGGTAAGCGCGCGGCCATAGGAGGCGGATGCGCCGTATCCAGTGCCATCGCCATTTTCACTGCTGCTATCGAACCAATTTACATATGCGTTCGCAGCAAAGGTCGCGCTGCGACCAATCGGACGGTTGATACCGCCTGCGATGTAATAGCTTTCGTCGATCACTCCATCGACCGTTTCGAGCACAGTGCCCTGCGCTCCGATAAACTCGCGGCGATCATAACCCGCACCGATAACGGCAGTGGTTTCGCCAATGGTGCGTTGGTAGCTGGCATTCACGCCGCGACCGCGAAAGGCGGACGAACGAACCGAGCCGAGAGAATTGACGAGGCCAGAGCCTTCGCCGCCGCTCGTCAGGCCGTTGAAATCGCCTGTGACCGGGTTACGCAAAGCCTCGAAATCGGTACCAAGATCAGCCAGAGCGTTGTTCAAACGTCCACCAAAGCCGCTGACGCTGTCGTAAACGTTTACGTTGAACGAACTGCGGTTGCTCGGCGCGTAACTAAAGCTGCCGTAATAGGTGGTCGAATCGTAACGGCGACCTACACTTGCCGCGAGCGATGTCCGCGAGCTTGGGCGCCACAAAACGCCAACGTCCCAGAGCAAACCATCAACGTCGAACGCCAGAATGCGCGGTGACGCTGTGTCTGTGACAAAGCGGCCATCGGCTCCGCGAATGGGATCGCCATTCACATCGCGCACTGCATCGCGGCTCGAAACCTCAACGTTTTCGTATCCAACGCCGCCAACCAGTGCGAGCGAATCTGATACCGGAAGCGTCACATCACCGCGCACGTAAACATCGCGAACACGCTGATCGAGATTGGAGATGTCTTCCTGATAAATACCGGCAGTGACACCGACGCCCACAGGCAATGGATCACCCGCACGTGTGCCAGCTCGGATTTGGCCATTATAGGTAACGCTATCGTCGAACACGTCGACGGGATCGCCGTTATTGTCGACCACGGTATTGCCCGCTTCAAACCGGTTATATCCGACCCGTGCGATGCCGGAAACTTCGACCGCCCCGACCTGAGTGTTCAGACTTGGCCCGGCGTAAACGCTGTAAATCTGGCTTTCGGCGTCTTCGCGAACCAGCGGGTTCTGCGTAACAGCACCTCCGCCGTCAACGCGTGTACGGCTGGCAAGACCGCCAGCCTCAAACGTCAGCGCGCGCGGGATAAGAGAGACATAGCCGCGGGCAATGCCGCTAACAGTGTCGCTATCAACGCGGTCACCATAGCCGATATTACGTTCGTAACGCACAGACACGGATGCCCCGCTGCTGCGGCCCTGTGTGTTCACATCAATGCCGGCGGCGATTTGGGTATAGGTCACTACCTCATCACCAGGCGTCAGCTCGGCCGAGATGACTTGATTGACCTCGATATAGGGCTGAACCAGAACCGCGCGCGGCGATTCCTCTTCGGCTTCCTGTGCATAGGCAGGTGCGGCAGCGAGAACGCTTGCAACACCGACGATCATATAGGCGCGAATGGTCTTCATGATCATTCCTCCCCTTTGCCGTACTCGCCAAATCGGCGACCGGATGGGCTGAAGTGAGCCGCATTGAGCAGCAATTTGATATTTGGGCAGGCAGACAAAAGCTGGCGGGCATCCTCTAGGGCTGCACGGCTCGTTTCATCCGCTCGTACCACCAGCATCGTCTGGCCAACATGCGATGCAAGTTCGGCTGCGGCCGACGCAGCAAGCGCTGGCGGCGTATCGAAAATCACATAGCGATTAGGCGCACCGCGCGTCAGACGGTCGAGAATTTCACCCGTGCGTTCGCTGGCGAGATATTCTGCGTCATGGGCGCTCGTCGTGCCTGCGGTCAGTACGAACAGACCGTCAATATCGGTTTTGATCGCGAGTTTTTCTGGGCGAAGCGATGGATCAGCCAGCGCGTCCATCAATCCGCGCTGTGCTTCGATGCCGAAACGGTCTGCAACCGAAGGGCGGATGACGTCCGCATCGACCAGCAAAACCTCGACATCGCGTTCTGCGGCGAGCGCAATAGCGAGGTTGGTCGCACAGTAAGTTTTGCCCTCGCCTTGGTGCGGCGAACAGACCAGAATGCGGCGCTGTTTCGGATCACGGCTTGAACGCGCATCTGCGATGATATCCCGCTTAACAATGCGGAATTCTTCGAGCAGCGCAGTCACCGGATCTTCCGGCACGATCAGCCCGGCTTCTTGCAGGTCCCACCGGTCAATCTGATGAAACGGGCCAGACAGCGCAACAGCCGGTTCTGGCTGAGGCTCAGGAGCCGCTTGCGGGGCTGCTTGCGGGCCGGAATGCGGGGGCAAACGCGTCGCTGGCGTCGCTGTCGGAGCCACGGGCGGTAGCACCGGAGCTGGCTTAGGCGGCACGGCAGGCTTGCGCGCTTTTGGCAGGTTGGATGGCACTTTGCTCGGGCCGAGATTATCGAGCCCGAATACGCGGTCAGCCCGCTCCAGCAGCGAAGCGCGCTGTGCGCCGTTTTTGTTGATCTTGCTCTGTTCGGTCATGGTCTGTGTCCTTCCGAGCCGATCACGCCACTGTTCCGACCGAGACAACCTCGATCGCAAGCAGGATGACAAACACTCCGACAAGGCCTGCACAGGCTCCGGCGAATTGTTTCAGGCGCTTGCGTTCAAACGCGCGCGCCGCTTCGGAAATGGTGAGCGAGATGGACCCGATTACGGGCAAATCGAATGTGCGCTCCAGCTTTTGCGGGGTCGCAAAGGCTGATTTAATCTGGCCCATGCCGTAAGCCACCGCAGCGCCCGCGCCGAGGCCGACGATAAGCACGCCGAGCAGCAACAGGGGACGGTTTGGTGCCGCAGGTTTCTGAGGCACAACCGGCGGATCGATCAGGTCGAATTTGTACTGGCTGGTTTCATCCACGACATTGCCGCGCGTGCGCAGTTCTTCGCGGTCTTGTAGACGGTCTTCGTAATTCTTTTGCAGAACTTCATATCCGCGGCTGATGCGGTTGGCTTCGGCTGCGACTTCCGGTTCTGTTGCCAAACTGGCCATCAACGAAGTGACGTTGGCCTGCAACGCTGCCCGGCGAGCTTGAAGAGCCTCTACCGAAGCCTGACGATCAGACCGGATTGCGACGAGCGATGAATAGGCTGGATTGGGCGTACCGCTATCTGCGTTCGGACCGGCTTGTTCAACTTGTTGACGCAGCAGCAGCACCTGCTTGAGGGTTGCAACCACATCCGGGTGGCCGTCTTTCAGGCCGCGTCCACGAAGTTCCGCAAGCTGGCTTTGCGCCTGAAGCAATGCAGCGCGCGGACCCGTGGCATTCGGGCCGCCTGCAATGGTGCGAGGCGTATCGCTTAGCTGGGCGTTGATCGCCGCGAGCGAGCTGGTGGCAGCCGCAAGGTCAGCGCCAATGTCGCGCAGCTCGGTGCGCGCCTGCTGAACTTTGGTTGAAAGGGTTTCCGAACCGCCAACCAGTTCAGGGTATTGCGCCTCGAATGCGAGACGTTCCTGTTCGGCAGCTTCAAGCTCGGCTTTGCGCTCTTCGAGTTGGTCGTCCAGTTCCGCAATTGCACCGTTAATGCTCGCGCGGTTTCCTGAAATATGTTCCTCACGGAAGATATCGAGCAGCTTTTGCACGACATTGCGCGCCAACACAGCGTTTTCGGCGTCCGAAAGACTGCTCTTTCCGACGGTCGCGACGATTTCGAACAGGTTGTCCTGCTGGCTCGTCACTTCAACACGTTTGGCCAGGTCAGCGACAGCCGCGTCCATCTGCGTCGCCTCGGAGATACCTTCACCGAGCTTCGTCGAACTGATGACTTTCTGGAGATTCTTCGTGCTCACCAGTGTCTGGCGAACCTTCATGATCTCTTCACGGCCATCGCCCGCCATGCCCAATTGTTCGGACAGGACGTCATCCACGTCGACATAGATCCGTGCTTTGGATTGGTAGGAATTTGAAATCGTGGCCACGACCATCCAACCCAGCAGGCAAATGACCCATGCAACAGCAATCGCGATCCAGCGTCGATGCCAGACCGAATAGAGCGCTGTGCGCAGTTCTTCGATAATCTCGTTCATAAATCAGCGCGCCCGTTAGAAACGGCTCTCCGGGATAGAAATGGTATCGCCGGGTTTCAGCGCGACATTGGCCGAAGGATCACCCTTGTTGAGCAAATCCTTGAGACGCAGACGGAAGGTTTGGTTCTCGCCAAGCTCGGCATCGTAGCGTGTAAGAGTGGCGCGGTTACCCGCTGCAAATTCACCCAAGCCGCCAACAGCGATCATTGCATCCAGCACCGTCATATTGGCGCGGAACGGCAATGCGGCTGGAACAGCGCCCGCACCAGTAATGCGGATTTGCTGAGGCAGCGCGCCGTTAAATTCATTGACGATGACAGAAACAATCGGCTGCTCGATATATTCGCTCAGCTCTTTCTTGATGTCTTCCTGAAGCTGTGTGGGGGTTTTGCCGACTGCCACCATGTCCTGCACAAGCGGGATCGTGATCCGACCGTCCGGGCGAACCTGAATATCCTCCGCCGACAATTCCGGATTGCGCCAGACATGCACGGTGATCTGATCAAGCGGGCCGAGAATGTACTTCTCGGTCGGAGCCTCAGCATTCTCGGTGGTGTAAGTCGCAGGGGGTAGCTGTGTGCTCGGCCCGGCTGCACATGCGGCAAGCGCAAATGGAGCTAGAGCGATGGCTCCAAACCTGGAGAGAGACAGCGAATTATGCATCGATACGTATCCTTGGCCTTGGCTTTGCGGACCTCGATACGGGGATGCAGGAGCGACCTGCGGCACCGGGGCACGCGAATGACCCGGTCTCTCTGGCTTAAAATGGTGAACATTGTGTTAGTGATACCGCCCAATTTGGAGCCCTATCCCGTTTCGGGACAACGGTTTCACAGCCGTTAACGCGGCACTACGTAAGAACCTCGATAGCAGGCCCATGACCAAGGAATGCCGAGGGGGATGCGGTCGCTCCGTAAGCGCCCGCACAAAATACCGCGATCAAATCGCCAACATCGGCACGCGGCAAAAGCGCGGCGTCGGCGAGCCTGTCTAACGGCGTGCAAAGGCACCCAACAACATTAACCACATCGTCCGCTTCCGCATCGAACCGGCTTGCGATGGCCACCGGATAATTGCGACGAACAACAGTGCCGAAATTGCCCGAAGCGGCGAGTTGGTGATGAAGCCCGCCATCGGTGATCAAATAGGTCGTGCCATGGCTCACTTTGCGGTCAATTACGCGGCAAAGATACACGCCCGCCTCGCCGACAAGGTAGCGGCCAAGCTCTAGGCACAATTCAGTATGTGCGAGTCCGGGAGGCAAATCGGCTACGCGTTCATGCAATGCAGCGCCAATCGCGGTGAGATCAACAGGTTCATCTCCGGGGAAATAAGGCACACCAAAACCGCCGCCCATGTTGAGTTTTGGCAAGGGTGCGCCAATTTCCCGCGATAATTCTGCCGCTAAATTCAGCACGTTGCTTTGCGCTTCTATGATCGCTTCCGCATTCAAAGCCTGGCTGCCAGTGAAGATGTGCAGCCCGCGCCACTGCGCGCCCTCGGCAATTACGTCTTTGGCCAGAGCGGGCACTTTGTCGGCATCCACGCCAAACTGTTTTGCGCCCCCGCCCATCTTCATGCCCGAGCCGCGAAGTTCGAAGGACGGGTTCACGCGGACCGCGATGCGCGGCGCTTTGCCAATACGCTGACCGATAGAAAGCGAGCGCTTGGCCTCTCCTTCGGATTCGCAATTGAGCGTCACGCCGGCTGCGATGGCCGCTTCCAGCTCGTCATCACGTTTACCCGGCCCGGCAAAGCTGACCCGCGCAGGATCGATGCCAGCGGCCTGCGTCATCGCAAGTTCGCCCGATGAAGCAATATCGAAACCGTCAACGAGCGGCTCCATGTGCTCAATTACGCCGCGATGCGGGTTCGCTTTGATCGCGTAGTTTACGCCGATACGTTTTGGCAAAGCCGCGCGCAGTTGCTCCATGCGGGCATCCAAATGCGTGCGGGAATAGACAAATAGCGGCGTCTGGCCGGCTTCTGCAGCCAGATCGCTAGCCTTACGTCCGCCAATTGCGAGCTCTCCGTCAATTGCGCTGTATCCGACTGGGATCGGGCCAATAGGCTTCGTCTTCATGCCCCGTTCTCCTCTGTGATGTCGCGGTACAAGGCCGTCCGGTCGATCTTACCGTTTGGATTAAGCGGCATGGCATCGCGCCAATGGATCAACTGGGGAAGCATAAAGTTCGGCAATTCCTGTTTGAGCAATTTGGAAAGCTGCTCTTGCTCGGATGGGTCAGTCGTCCCCCGCACCACAAGGTGGATGGCATGGCCGAGCCGCTCATCAGGTAATCCAAGCGCGACCGCTTCTGCAACCAGATCAGTCGCAATCGCGGCTTCTTCGACTTCCTGCGGGCTAATGCGGTTGCCTGCGCTCTTAATCATCGCGTCGCGTCGTCCGATGAAATGCAGCAGCCCATGTTCGTCGCGCTTTACGCGGTCACCGGACCAGACAGCAGTTCCGCCATAGGTTGATTGCGCCGGCGCAGGCTTAAACCGCTGCGCAGTTCGATCGGGATCCTGCCAATATCCTTGAGCCACCAGCGGTCCGCAATGCACCAGCTCGCCTTCTTCGTCCGGCCCTGTGACATGGCCATCATCACCGATCACAAGAATCTCTGCGAAGGGAATCGCCTGACCCATTGAAGTTGGGTGCTTTTCCACAAGTGAGGGATCGAGATAGGTCGAGCGGAATGCCTCTGTCAGACCGTACATCGGATAAAGGTCTGAGTGCGGAAATATCTGTCGCAAATCATCGACCAAATCGGTAGTCAAGGCGCCGCCGCTATTGGTCATCCGGCGCATCGAAGACACCGCCTCTGCGGGCCAATCCATCTCGGTCAGCTGCACCCAAAGCGGAGGCACAGCCGCCAAAGTTGTGACCGCATGTTTCGCGCAGGCCTTCGCCACATCGCGCGGAAACAGAAAATCGAGCGGAGCGACACTGCCACCTGCATACCATGTCGAGAGAAGTTGGTTTTGACCGTAATCAAACGAGAGCGGAAGCACTGCGAGGGTCACATCGTCTTCAGCCATCTTGAGATAATGCGCGACGCTGACCGCGCCGAGCCAAAGGTTCGCATGGCTAAGCATCACGCCCTTTGGCCTTCCCGTGGAACCGCTGGTGTAGAGAATGGCGGTTAATTCCTGCGGATCTAGCGTTGAAGCGCCGTGTTCCAGATCCGCCTCATAAGCGGCATCTAGGGCATCACCCTCTTCCCAAATTGAGAAGCCATCTGCGACGTCGCCGTCTTCCAGCGAATTTACGCGCGCTTTTGTCCCAATCAACATCACCGCGCCGCTATCGGAGAGGATATGCACCGCCTGAGCCCGTTTCAGCAGCGGATTGATCGGCACATGAACCAGCCCCGCTCGCGCCG
Organism: uncultured Erythrobacter sp.; assembly: GCF_947497915.1. Taxonomy (GTDB): domain Bacteria; phylum Pseudomonadota; class Alphaproteobacteria; order Sphingomonadales; family Sphingomonadaceae; genus Erythrobacter. The sequence goes on from NZ_CANMIJ010000001.1 coordinate 1,300,065, forward strand.
CCGCCAGAGGCATTAAGCAGGTCAATTCACCCTTTGCCGCCCATGTCGCAACGCGCGCGCCATGATCCGGGACTTCGCGAGCCAGCCATCCGGCCAGCCTATCGACACGCTGTCTTAACTCATCGTGGTTAAGCACCGCATCGCGTAGAACCAACGCAGGCCGATCGCCATACCCGCCCTCACTCGCCAATTCGGCAAGATGATCCAGCGGGCGCGGTGCCTCTTTAAGGGCGGTATTGGGTTGGTTAGAGACGTTGGGCATGAATTTCCGTGGAGCACATTTGTGTGATTGAAGTGAGGTATCACGATAGCGTTAACGTCTTGCAAGAGCTGTCTTTGCAAGATGACGCTGCGTATGCGCCCTCACCCTTTGATCGCGCGGCATGGTTTAGCCTGCTTGAAAAGTCTGGGCTTAACTCAATGACGGTCGTTGCAAGCAGCAACGAAGACACAACCACATTGGCGCTCAGCCAATCAGACCGGCGACTTTCCAACCTGCGCAATTGGTACAGTTTCACTTGGCGGCCGCTGGGATCGCGTGATGACAGCTTGCTAGGCGCAATCGCTAGCGATTTGAAAAGCAGAGCCCCCCGCATCACCCTTGATCAGGTACCAGACGAAGACAGATCCGCGACACGCCTTGCCAAAGCCTTTAGCGCCGCGGGATGGCGCGTTGAGGTAACGCGCTGCGACACCAATCATATCTTACCTACAAACGGTCGCAGCTTCGCCGAATACTGGGCTTCCCGCCCGGGGAAATTGCGCACCACGCTTAAACGTAAAGCGAAAAAGGTCGAAACCACCATCTTCACCGCTTTCGATGCGGAGGCATGGGAGAGCTATGAACGGATTTATGCCGCCAGTTGGAAGCCCACTGAGGGCAAGCCTGCAATGCTCCACGCCTTTGCGGAGCAAGAAGGTAAGGCTGGTCGTTTGCGGCTGGGAATAGCCTATGCAGCTGGCGAGCCGATCGCAGCGCAGTTTTGGACAGTGGAAAGCGGCATCGCCTACATCCACAAGCTCGCGCACCTTGAAAGCCATAAGCAGGTTTCAGCCGGGACAACGCTGTCAGCTGCTCTGTTCGAGCATGTGATTGATCAAGACCGCGTGACGCTCGTTGATTTCGGCACCGGTGATGAGCCTTACAAGAATGATTGGATGGAAGCCGTCCGGCCACGCTATCAAGTCGACTGCCTCAATATGCGAAGCCCGCGCGCTTGGCTTGATCTGGGCCGCCTCGCATTGGGACGGCTTCGCGCGCCCAACGTGCCGGAACTTGCACGTGAACCCCGCTCTGGCTAAGGCGCGCTCCACGAGAACGGGGCGCGGCGAATTGTTGCCATGCCCTAGGCGACCATTGCCGAATGCAAGGGATCAATACTGACATGAGCACCAAACCTGTCAGCGAAACGGCCACTCAGGGCCCTTCAGAGGCTGCTGAGGCTACAGACGCGCCTTCGCTCGCGCCGAGCCGCGCCGAGATCGACAAACAGCTCAAAGGCATCCTTGTCGCGGTTCTAGGCGTCGATGAAGAGCTTGCGGACGGGTTTGACGACGATTCCGGTTTATTCGGCCACCTTCCCGAACTCGATTCCATGGCAGTCGCCGGATTGCTCACCGAAATGGAAGACCAACTCGACATCGTCATCGAAGACGATGATGTGGATGGCGAAATGCTCGAAACCTATGGCGGCCTGCTCGCCTTTGCCGAAGCGAAAATCATTGCAGGCTGATCTCACTCAGTGATTTCTAGCTGGCCCTGTCCCCTGCCCGGCGGCGGGACTGCTGATGAACTCGCAGTCCAGATCACCGCAGAAAATGGCGCTGAATCCGGCTTGCGCATATTGATTCTGCCCCCGCTATTCGACGAACATAACAAGATGCGCCGGTTCATGGCCCAAGTGATGCGCGCGCTCGCCGATGATGGCCTGCCCAGCGTGCTGCCAGATCTCACAGGCCTGAATGAGAGTTCTCAGGCTTTAGAAAACCAAAAGCTTAGCCATTGGCGCGGGTGCGTATCTCACGCGATCGAGCATTTTGAGGTGAGCCATGTTCTGGCCGTGCGCAGCGGTGCAATGTTGGTGCCTGACGACGCACGCGGCTGGCTCTATGCCCCGCAATCCGGGGCGAAGATGCTGCGAGCGATGATCCGTGCGCGCACTATCTCCAGCAAGGAAGCTGGCATTGCCGAGACATCGGATGAAATTTCCGAACTGGGTCGCAGCGAAGGCGTAGCTTTGAATGGCTGGCCAATCAGCGCGGCGCTTTTCACAGAATTGGAATCCGCAGAAACGCCTCAATCAGATCGCCTTGCTATCATCGATCAATCGCTTGTGGGCGGATCAGGCATTTGGCTCCGCGCGGAACCGGATGAGGATAGCGCGCAATCTGCATCGCTTGCGACGGCGATCCTCGAAGATTTGGGAACGCCAGAATGAGCCGGCTTGCGCTCGATTTCGGCTGTGGGAGCCTCAAACTCGCGGGGTCACTCGACACAGCTCCGGGCCAGACGGGCCTACTGATCGTGAGCGGCGGCAATGAAATCCGCTCCGGCGCGTTTTCGGGACAGGCACGGCTCGCGGCCCGCATGGCAGCAAAGGGCTTTCCCGTGTTCCGGTTCGACCGCCGCGGTGTCGGGGATAGCGAAGGCGAAAATCGCGGATTTCGCAAAAGTGCACGCGATATCGAAGCTGCGCTTATCGCTTTCCGTGCGATGGCCCCCCAAATTGAACGTGTCATCGGATTTGGCAATTGCGATGCGGCATCTGCATTGATGCTGACCAAAGGCGCTGGGTTTGACGGATTGGTGCTGTCTAACCCGTGGACGATCGAAGAAACCGAAGCATCACAAGATGCTGTGCCGCCGCCCGCTGCAATCCGCGCGCGCTACGCTGCGAAACTGAAAGACCCGCGCGAAATTGGACGACTGCTCAAAGGCGGGGTCGATCTTGGCAAGCTTGTACGCGGGCTCAAGAAATCCATTGGCGGCGATGCACCGCAATCATCCCTCGCCGACGAGATGAGCCAAGGGTTGAGCGAATTTGAAGGCAATGTGAGCATCCTGCTCTCCAGTGCTGATCGGACTGCACAGAGCTTTGAAAGCCATTGGGACAAAGCCGACCCGCGCATAGCGCGCTGTGCCGGAGGGACACACGCCTACGTCGATCCTGCCCATCGCGATTGGTTGGATACACAGGTGCTGAAAGCTCTGCGCGCCTAAGCCTTACCGTTCAAACAGGCTCACCAATTCGACGTGATTCGACCAGCGGAACTGACCAACAGGACGCAGCTTTGCGAGCTTAAAGCCAGCCTCGGAAAGCGTCGCTGCATCGCGCGCCCAACTTGATGGATTGCAGCTGACATAGACGACCCGAGGCACGACACTCGCAGCGATCTGTTCAATCTGCGACTTTGCGCCAGCGCGCGGCGGATCAAGCAGCACAGCGCCAAATCGGCCAATCTCGTCCGGCATCAATGGACTGCGGAACAGATCGCGGTGGATTGGATGGACGGTACCGCCCGATTGAGATGCCCCGACCTTCGACGCTAGGAAAGCCGCCTGATCGGCCTCAACGGAAAGCACTTTGCGTCCCTTGCGCAGGGCAAACGCAAATGTGCCAAGCCCCGCGAAGAGATCCGCAACCAGCTTCGCATCGCCCATCCATTCCCGCGCATCGGCAATCATTTGGTACTCGGCATCGCGGGTCGCCTGCAAGAAAGTACCGGACGGCATCGGCACCGCGACACCCGACAGCGTAACAGTGACCGGCTCCGGTTCCCATTGGCTTTCCGGCCCGTAACCCTGATCCACAGTGAGACGGGCCAAATTGTGGCTCCGAGCGAAATCTGTCGCGCCTTCGATGGCTTCCAATCCATCAAGCGCAAAGTTCGATAGGCCCAGATCAACGCCTTGGTCACACAGCGACATTTGCACGTCGATCCCGCCTTTGCGCGGGCCGTGTTTCGCAATGAAGGCACGCAAGGGCGCAATCATCTCTGCCAATTCGGGTGCGATGACATGGCATTCGCGCAAATCGACAATCCGGTGAGAGCCTGTCTCTTTGAATCCGAGCAGAGCGCTTTTCTGCGTGCGCATCGCGTGCAATGTCGCGCGTCGCCGCGTTTTCGGCGGGGAGAGATGTTCGGGCAGTAGCTCGCCGATCTCCAATCCTTGGCCTGTCGCGGCATTCACTACGCGGTCCCGCGCAAAATTTGCGAGGACATCTTCGCTGGCATGCTGGAGCAAACAACCACCACAGGCGCCAAAATGCTGGCACGGCGGCGCGATATGGTGCGGCCCTTTGGTCACAATGGCGCCATCTGCAACCTCGTCACCAGGGAGCGCGCCGGCAACATGCTGACCGCTGTCGGTCACGCCGTCGCCCTTGGCTGCGATGCGAATGATTTGTTCTGTTGTGCTCACAGCGAGGCGCGATAGGCGCTTGTCAGCCGGAAGGCGAGCGCAACATGCAGGACGGGATGCGATAACGGTCTGTGCCAATGCCGAACTCGGCCGTGTCGTCGGTGCTGCCAGCACTGACTTTTAGCGGGTCTGCGCCGTCGCCAACGCCGATTTCATCCTTGGCCGCATCATATTCAATACGGCGAAAGCCGCCATCGGGATGGTGGATCAGGAACGAAACCGTTTCATTGTCGGCGGAACGTTCCAAGGTGCAAACACTGGCAAAATCCGACCCTGCACCGATGGCGCATTGCACGCTCTCACCCTGCGGTTCGGGCATTTCGGGGCCGCAAGCTGCAACAGCAAGCGTGGCCAAGACGGCGTTAAATATCCGCGAAGACATGCGTTTCACTTTTCGCGCCTGGGTGGGTCAAAGCGCCATCGCGGGCTGAGCCAACCGTCTGAGAATACCGCCAAAGCGCACCCGACTGGTAGTCATTGGTGCGCGGCTTCCAAACTTTGCGCCGCTCATCCAGAACCGCCTGATCCACGTTGAGGTCGATGGTGCCCGTGGCTGCATCAATGCTGATCGTGTCGCCATCTTCGACGAGCGCGATTGGCCCGCATTCGGCGGCTTCCGGCCCGACATGGCCGATGCAAAAGCCCCGCGTTGCGCCGGAAAAGCGTCCATCGGTAATCAGCGCGACTTTCTCGCCCATGCCCTGCCCGTAAAGAGCAGCGGTGGTGGATAGCATTTCGCGCATACCGGGGCCGCCCTTTGGTCCTTCGTAACGGATGATGATCACGCAACCTTCTGCGATGTCGCGTTTTTCCACGGCAGCGAAGGCATCTTCCTCGCAGTCAAAAACGCGCGCAGGACCGGTGAATTGCAGGCGATCCATCCCGGCGACTTTCACAATCGCTCCGTCGGGTGCCAGCGAGCCTTTCAGACCAACCACGCCGCCAGTGGGAGTGATCGGCGATTTCACATCGTAGAACACCTTTTGATCGGGGTTCCACGTGATCTCTTCGATATTCTCGCCCAGCGTTTTGCCAGTAACCGTCATCGGGTTTGGATCAAGGAACCCGCCATCGAGCAACGTTTTCATGCCCATGTAGACCCCCCCTGCCTCATGCATGTCCTTCGCGACATATTTCCCGCCCGGCTTCAGATCGGCGATGTAGGGTGTCGATTTGAAGATTTCCGCAACATCGAACAGGTCGAAATCAATACCTGCCTCGCTCGCCATGGCGGGCAAATGCAGCGCCGCATTGGTTGACCCACCGGTCGCTGCAACAACGCGGGCCGCGTTTTCAAACGCCGCACGGGTGCAAATATCGCGCGGGCGCAGATTTAGCTCGAGCAGTTTCATAACTTGCCGTCCCGCACCCCGCGCAATCTCTTCACGCGATTTGTAAGGTGCAGGTGACATATTGCTGTTTGGAAGTGATAATCCGATTGCTTCACCCACGCACGCCATCGTGTTCGCGGTAAATTGACCGCCGCATGCCCCGTGGCCCGGACAAGCGACCTTTTCGAGCGCAATCAGCTCTTGCAAAGGGCAATTGCCGGCGGCGTGCTGACCCACGGCCTCAAACACATCGACAACGGTTACATCACCGCCTTTGAAGGTGCCCGGCAGGATCGATCCGCCATAGACAAAGATCGACGGCACATTCAGACGCAGCATCGACATCATCATACCGGGCAGGCTCTTATCACAGCCTGCGAAGCCAACGAGCGCATCATAGCAATGCCCGCGCACTGATACTTCAACGGAATCGGCAATAATCTCGCGGCTGATCAGGGAGCTTTTCATGCCCTGATGTCCCATGGCGATGCCGTCGGTGACGGTGATGGTATTGAAACGGCGCGGAGTGCCTCCGCCTTCGATCACACCTTCGCGGCAAATATTCGCCTGTGGATCGAGCGTCGTGTTGCACGGCGCGCTGTCATTGCCCGCGCTAGCGACCGCAACGAAGGGTCGCGCGATCTCTTCCTCGGTCATTCCCATCGCATAGTAATAGGAACGGTGCGGCGCGCGCTCCGGTCCGACGGAGACGTGGCGGCTAGGTAATTTCGATTTATCGAACGACATTATATTTCCCGTAAGGCTCTATCTGGGAAACAGCACTGCCGTTAGTCGAGCGCGAGCGCAACCCTTCCGCATACGTCTGCGATCATTGCGGCGAAACGAGCTTGCTCAGCGCGGGTTGTGATTAAGTCCTGACGCACCTCGATTGCGCAATAATGACGGCCGTTTGCCTCGGCATGGCGGTTCATCGTCGCGTTGAGCTGCGTGCCCGAATATGGCTCATTATCGCCGACGGTCAGGCCGAGCTCTCCGAACAAGCGAATTGCATGGCGCGCCGCGCGGTCATCTGTGTTGTAGAGGAGCGCGATTTCCCATGGGCGTTCTTTGTCGCTTGTCTCGAGCTTCGGCGTGAAGCTGTGCAGCGAAATGATGAGTTCCGGCGCAGCTTCATCCAGCCATTTTTCCAGCGCGGCATGGTAGGGTCGGTAATATGTATCAAGCCGCCCCTCGACATCCGCGCCGATATTGCCGGGGATCAGGTGACCGTCGCTCTCCGTCGGCACGACGCCCGCGTGATCTTCCTCGCGGTGGAGATCGACTACCAAGCGGCTAATCAGCGCCAAATGCGCCGGAATGCCGTGCCGCCTTGCCATGCGCTCTGCAACGCCATTTACGCCGATATCGATGGCGATGTGGCTGTCGATCAGGCCTTTGGCGAGGCCCAGCGAGATATCTTCCGGCACAAAATTGGATGCATGGTCAGCCACACAGACAAGTCCCCCGCGCTTCGTTTCGCCGACTTGTTTGTACGGTAGGCCATCGATCATCTAAGTTTCCCTGTCATGCGCCACCAGTTCGGATGCGCCCCTGCAATCCGGCGCGCGGCTTCATCGCGCGCTGTGGTTTGTTCATACAACGCAAAACAGGTGGCACCTGATCCCGACATTTCAAATTTCCACGGGTTGTCGTGTTCCAGCTCGGCCAGAACATCGGCGATTTGCGGGCAGATTGCGATGGCAGGATCGCGCAGGTCATTGCGGCCTGATTGAGCGATTTCGCGGGCGTTACCGTCGGGCAGCGCGCCTCGATCCTTGCCATCCCACGCCTTGAACACCGGGCCAGTGGAAACGGGCACGCGCGGATTGACGAGCAGCACAGCCATTCCGCCCAGATCGCTTTCGATGGGTTCCAGTTCGGTGCCGGTGCCTCTTCCAACCACGGTTTCGCTGCGGACACAGCACGGCACATCCGCACCCAGCTTTGCAGCGCGTTGCGGCCAGTCATCCGGCAGTCCGTGAGATTGCTCGACAATGCGGAACAGCGCGCCCGCATCCGCCGAACCACCGCCAAGACCAGCGGCCACCGGCAATTTCTTTTCGAGGGTAATGTCGAGACCGCCCGAACGCGGCAGCAATCCAAGCGCCTTTGTGACAAGGTTATCGAACGGATCGTCAATCCCGCCCGCAAACTCGCCCACTGTGCTCACATGGTCCTGATCCGCCGCGCGGGCGCTCAGCGTGTCACCCGCATCGACAAAAGCAAACAGCGTCTCAAGCTCGTGATAGCCATCGTCCCGCCGCCCGCGAACATGCAGCGCAAGGTTGATCTTGGCGTAGGCGGTTTCGGTGATGGTCACGAGCAGCCCTGCCGGGCTTAACCTTTCTGCCTTAATCCAACTTCGTACCCATACGAGTAACGGCGAGGGAAGTCACTGTGATATGGCTTATAAGCAGGACAAATACCGGCCAAGAGAATGAAGCTGATTCCCCCGAAATCTGCCAAATCATCGGAATCACAAAATAAGCGCCAAATAGCACCCAATTCAAACGGTAGAGCCAAAGCGACCAACCAGATAACTCATAGCGACTGCCCATGAGGCCCCAAGGGCGAACGATCCCTGTGCTTCTCGACACCTTAACCATCACATGTTCGGATAGTTAGGCCCGCCGCCACCTTCTGGGGTTACCCAGTTGATGTTCTGGTTCGGGTCTTTGATATCGCAGGTTTTGCAGTGGACGCAGTTTTGCGAATTGATCACGAATTTGGGCTCTGCGCCCTCTTCCTGAACCCACTCGTATACGCCCGCCGGGCAATAGCGCGATGATGGTCCGCCAAAGACCTCAAGCTCGCTGTTTTCCTGAAGCGTGATGTCCTGCACCTGCAAGTGGACCGGCTGGTCCTCCGCGTGGTTGGTGTAGCTGAAAGCGACATTAGTCAGACGGTCAAAGCTGATCTCGCCATCAGGCTTCGGATAATCGATCTTCGGATAAAGATCTGCGCGGCCCGTCATGGTGTAATCGGCGTGGTGCTTCATCGAGATTGGCAGGCCTATCTTCAGCGTGCGCATCCACATATCGACGCCAGCGAGCATTGTGCCGATATCGCCGCCATATTTCGCAACAGCAGGTTCCGCGTTCTGAACCAGTTTCAGCTCGTCGGCGATCCAGCTGGACCGCACGGCTGTGTCGTAATCGGAAACTTCCGTCTTTTCGTGACCAGCGGCGATCGCCGCCGCCACGCTTTCGGCTGCCAGCATACCGCTCTTCATGGCGGTGTGGCTGCCTTTGATGCGCGGTACGTTTACGAAACCGGCCGCACACCCGATCAGCGCGCCGCCCGGAAATGCGAGCTTTGGCACAGATTGCCAACCGCCTTCGTTGATAGCGCGCGCGCCATATGCAACGCGTTTGCCGCCTTCAAGATATTCGCGGATCGCAGGGTGCTGCTTCCACCGCTGGAATTCCTGATACGGTGAGACCCACGGATTCTTGTAATCAAGCGCCGTAACAAAGCCCAATGCGACCTGGCCGCCAGCCTGATGGTAGAGGAAGCCCCCGCCCCAGCTGTCGCTTTCGGTCAGCGGCCAACCCTGTGTGTGGATCACGCGGCCCGGAACGTGCTTCGCTGGGTCAATATCCCACAACTCTTTGATGCCGAGGCCGTAGACCTGCGGCTCACAATTCGCCTCCAGATCGAACTTGGCCTTCATTTCCTTGGTCAGCGAACCGCGCGCGCCTTCTGCGAACAGCGTGTATTTCGCTTCGATTTCCATGCCAGGTTGGAAATCACCTTTTTGGGAGCCATCAGCTGCGATGCCCATGTCCTGCGTTATAACGCCGCGAACATTGCCATCATCGTCAAACATGACTTCGTTTGCAGGAAAGCCCGGGAATACCATTACGCCAAGACCTTCGGCCTGCTCGCCCAGCCAGCGGGTCATGCTGCCCAGCGATCCCGTATAACAGCCATCATTGCTCATCAAAGGTGGCATGATGATGTGGGGAATCGAGCTTTTGCCGCCCTTGGACAGGTTCCAGTGCCAGTTATCCGTCACCGGCGTTTGCGCCATGGGGCAATCCATATCACGCCATTCGGGGAAAAGCTCATCGAGGGCTTTCGGATCAACCACTGCGCCGGAAAGGATATGCGCGCCGATTTCGGAGCCTTTTTCAAGGACTACGACTTCAAGCTCTTCGTTGATCTGTTTCAGCCGGATCGCCGCAGAAAGGCCCGCTGGGCCGCCGCCGACGATAACGACATCACAAGGCATTGATTCACGTTCGGACATGCGCTCTTCTATCCCAAGGTTCGGGCGCAAAGCCTGCGCCGTTTTGTATCTATGTTCCACTTGCTAACTGGGGTTTGCGCAGTCAAGACCTGCCTTTGATCCGATGAACGCCATTTCCACCCCACTTGCCCGCGATTTGGCCGCTACCATGGACTGGTGGCGCGATGCCGGTGTGGACATGGATTTCACTGATGACGCTACGGTTTGGTTGGCTGAGAATGAGCCTGTCGAGGCATTGGCTCCATCTCAGAAAAAGCCAGAAAGCGGCGGACAAGGCGCAGCGGCAGCCCAATCTGAAAACGAACAATCGCACGTTCCAGAAACCGTACGCGTCGATCTGCTAGGCGATTCGCCGCCTGCCTCCCTTGAGGAATTCCGCACATTCTGGATGGAAGCGCCCGGCCTTGATGCCATTGGGCCGCGCGGGCGGATTGCGCCGCGCGGGCCAGCGAATGCCGATCTGATGGTGCTTGTTTGCGACCCAGAGGAACGGGACCGTGACGCATTGCTAAGCGGGCAACAAGGTGAATTGCTATCCCGTATGCTCACCGCGATGGGCATGGATGAGGGCGGGGTTTATATTGCCTCTACCCTGCCCCGCCACACGCCAATGGCCGATACAGGCGCGATTGCAGCGGGCGGCATGGATGAAATCACCGCGCTGCACATTCGGCTCGCCGCACCAAAACGCCTTCTTGCGCTTGGCCCCAACACCTTACCGTTTCTTGGCCACGACCGAGCGCAAGATTTTACTTCTTTACACGAAATCAACCATACCTCTGTAAACACGCCGCTTCTGATGAGCGAAGGGCTGGATGCGATGATGTCCATGCCCCGCCTAAAAGCCAGGTTTTGGCGGAGATGGATTGAATGGTCAGCCGGGAAATGACGATGAAAATGCTGCGATCCGGGATGATCGCAATTGGACTGGCCTCTGCCACCCTCACCAGCGCAGCCGCTCTTGCACAAAGCCAAAGCATGGCGGCGCATTACGGCGTTCCGAATTCTCAGGAAGACGCGATCCCGGACGTGCTTTCGAACAAAGAGCGCAAGCACTTCAAAGCGTTCTTCACCGCGCTTGATCGTCAAAATTGGGATGAGGTGCAGAGCCTTTTGCGCGAGCAGACGGATTCGATCCTCTACCAAACCGCGCTTGCCGAATTTTACGTACACGCCAACAGCCCGCGCGTCAGTGCAGAGCAAATCGCCGACTGGTTCGAACTCGGCGTGCACTTGCCGCAATCCGAACAGCTTGGCCGGCTTGGTGCAAAACGCGGCCTCGAAAACCTGCCCAGTTTTGCCCGTCCGCAAAGTTTCAGCCGTCAGCCTTATGCGCCAAAGCGGATCCGTCCGCGCTCGATCGTCGATGGCACTATGCCCGGTGCCACACGATCAGCCATTCTGGGCGCGATCAAGAACGATGATCCTGCAGGTGCACACGCTCTGCTGATGGAAATTGACGAACAGCTTAGCTCCGCCGCTCGCGCCGAATGGCGACAGAAAGTGGCGTGGAGTTACTACATCGAAAACAACGACACCGCCGCCTTACAATTGGCCGAAACGGTCAAAGACGGCAGCGGCGCGTGGGTTGCCGAAGGCGAATGGGTTGCGGGCCTTGCCGCATGGCGGCTCGGCTTTTGCTCGCTCGCGGGCGAATCCTTCGCTAGCGCAGCCGTGAAATCCACCAATGTCGAATTGACCTCCGCCGCGCATTATTGGGCGCACCGTTCGCTGGTGCGCTGCCGTGAGCCGGGACAGGCGCAAGGGCATCTTGAGGCGGCAGCAGGCTATGACGAGACGCTGTATGGCATGCTCGCATCCGATCAGATGGGCATCGAATTTGCCAGTTCGGCAACGCCGCAGGCATTTACGGACAGCGACTGGCGCGATCTTTCAAACACAAACAACGTGCAGGTCGCCGCTGCCCTTGTCGAAATAGGCCGACCTGCCCTTGCCGATGAAGTTCTGCGATATCAGGCCCGAATTGGCGATCCGCGCAATTATGACGCGCTCAGCCGCTTTGCCCGCGAATTGGGCATGCCTTCCACTCAACTGTTCATGGCACACAATGCGCCGCGCGGGCAACGCAGTGACGGAGCGCTTCGCTTTCCCGTAGCCCGGTGGCAGCCAAGCGATGGCTGGAAAGTGGATCCGTCGCTGGCATTCGCCCACGCGCTTCAGGAATCGAATTTCCGCGCCGGCGCGGTTAGCTCGGCCAATGCACGTGGATTGATGCAGATCACTCCGATCACGGTGCGTCAGCATGCGCCGCGCCTCAATATGAGCGCGCGCTACGTCAATCTGAACGACCCTGAGGTCAATCTCTCCTTTGGTCAGCGCAACCTTGAGATGCTGCGGGACAGCGCCGCCACACAGGGCAAGCTGCCCAAGATCATGGCCGCTTACAATGCTGGCCTAACCCCGATCACGCGCTGGAATTACGAGATCAACGATCAGAACGATCCGCTGCTCTGGATGGAATCGATCCCCTATTGGGAAACGCGCGGCTACGTCGCCATCGTGATGCGCAATTATTGGATGTATGAGCGCGCTGCGGGTGTAGAAAGCCCAAGCCGCCGTGCTTTGGCACAGGGCCAGTGGCCAACATTCCCAGAGATGGGTAGGACGCGCGCTGCCCGATTAGACCGGTAACAGGAGCATCCCGTATGGCGATCGACGAGATGAAGACTTTCACGCCGATCAAGATCGCGGTTTTGACCGTATCCGACACACGTACATTATCGGACGACACATCGGGCGATATCCTCGCCGCGCGGGTTACGAATGCTGGCCACGCGGTTTCGGCTCGTACGATCGTGAAGGACGATGCGGCGCTGCTGACGGCGCAGATCGAGACGTGGGTGGATGACCCACAGATCGACGCGATTATCAGCACGGGAGGGACCGGCCTGACGGGCCGCGATGTTACGCCAGAGGCATTGTCCCGCGTTAAAGACGCCCGCGACATCCCCGGTTTTGGAGAGCTGTTCCGCTGGCTTAGCTTCAAAACCATCGGCACCAGCACCATTCAATCCCGCGCCTGCGCCGTGGTCGCTCGCGGTACTTATATCTTTGCCCTGCCCGGATCGAATGGAGCGGTGAAAGATGGCTGGGACGGCATCCTCGCCGAACAACTCGACAGCCGAAACCGGCCTTGCAACTTTATCGAATTGATGCCGAGACTGCGCGAGAAATAGGGCTTCTCACTTTCGCATGTTCCATATATGTTCCGCTATATGGCAAGCAAGAACCATCCTGATTTTGTAAGCGGACGCGGCGCGGCTTCTGCCGCTGTCCCCACCCGCTTTGGATTGGCGACGCGCGAGTTGGACGGTGATTGGCGTGACCATGTCGAAACCCTTGATGGCCCTCCGGTCAAATTGCGGACCACCGTTACCGAGGAACATCCGCGGACCATCCTCAGTTTTAACCAATCGCCCGACATTCCATTTGATCGCAGCATCAACGCCTATCGCGGGTGCGAACATGGATGCGTCTATTGCTTTGCTCGCCCTACTCATGCCTATCACGATCTGTCCCCCGGCCTTGATTTTGAGACGAAACTGTTCGCGAAACCGGATGCCGCACGGCTGCTGCGCGAAACTTTGGCGAAACCGAAATACCGGCCGCGCCCGATTGCGATGGGCACCAACACCGATCCGTATCAGCCGATAGAACGCGATTACACGATCACGCGGCAATTGTTAAAAGTGTGCCTCGACGCGCGCCATCCCGTGACAATCACCACCAAGTCTGATCGCGTGCTCCGCGATATTGATCTGCTTGAGGAAATGGCGAACCAGAACCTTGTCGCGGTTGCCATATCTGTCACCAGCATGGACGCGGCGCTATCGGCCAAGCTGGAGCCGCGCTGCGCTGCCCCGGCAAAACGGCTCACGGCGTTGGGCGAGTTGGCGCAGGCCGGCGTGCCGGTGCATTGCTCTGTCTCCCCAATCATACCCGCGATCACCGATGAATTCATGGAAGAGATCGTGGCGCGCGCAGGGGAGATTGGTGTCCAAAGCGCAGGCTGGATTCCGCTACGCCTGCCGCATGAAGTCGCGCCCCTTTTCCACGAGTGGCTGGACGTTCACTTTCCCGAACGCGCGGGCAAAGTGATGAGCATCGTGCGCTCGATCCGGAACGGCAAAGACAATGACCCCGAGTTCTTTACCCGCATGAAGCCAAGCGGTGTATGGGCAGACTTACTGCGCACCCGTTTCAGGATAGCGTGCAAGAAAGCAGGCATTTTCAGGACAAAGTTCGAACTGGATTGCTCGCGGTTCAGACCCCCTGAGCTTGGCGGGCAGATGCGATTGTTTTAGCCCTAACCGTGCGTCCCGGCAGAGGCCGGGATCCAGAGCGGAACCACAACAATTGCTCGCTATATCCTCACCACTCAGGATATGCCGAAGACGCGGACAATCCAAGCTACAATGAGCGTGTTCGACACTTTCAAATCCTTAGAGAAGGTTATTCGGGATTTGTAGTCATGTGTAGAGCGACTGATCCAAAAGCGCGCCCACGTGAAATCAATAGCTTCAACAAGCGAGACGTCTTTCGCTTAGGCGATCTGCTAAAGATTGGTGGAGACGAATGGGGCGAGATTATCGAGCGTGTCCCGGTGCGAAGTTTCAGCTGAATACCTCACCCAAACACCCCGCCTGCCTCACCCGGCTTGAACCGCATCAATCGGCTATCGATCAGCGCTGCTGTGCGGTTCACCACGGCCAGCTTATAGTCTGCGTTTGTGATCATTTCGAAAAACGCGCCTGCACCAGGATATTCGGCTACAAAGCCGTCGTGCCAGTCCTTGTCATCAGGACCCGTTACCATTGTCTGAAACCCGCCGCGCCACACGATTTTGCCGCCGACGCCCGAAAAGATCGGCCCGCTGGTTTTCCCATATTCCTCATAAGCGCGTCGTCCGGTCCATCCATTGCCGTGGTGCTCATGCCCCTCAGGATACTCGGCATGCTCGCGGTATCTCAGCAGGTTGAGCATATGGATCGGCTCATCGCGCGGCAGGTCTTTAAACGCCTGAAAGTTGGATGCTGACGGATCGATGTAGAATGTGCTCATTGGTTCAAGTTTTCAACTTGTAGTCGGAGAACCGCTCGCGCAGGTCTTTCTTGGAGATTTTGCCCGTTGCCGTGTGGGGGATGTCATCCACAAATTCGACCGCGTCCGGCAGCCACCATTTCGCGATCAGAGGCTTGAGATGCTCGACGATCTCTTCGCCGGTGACCGCAGATCCTTCGGCGCGAACCACGAACAGTACAGGCCGCTCATCCCATTTGGGGTGGTACATGCCAACGCAGGCCGCCTCGGCCACGCCGTCATGCCCCACGGCTGCGTTCTCCAACTCGACCGAGCTGATCCATTCGCCGCCCGATTTGATCACGTCCTTTGTGCGGTCGGTCAGCTGCAAGGTGCCATCCGGATGGATGATCCCGACATCGCCAGTGTCGAACCAGCCATCGGCGTCCACCGCGTCTTCCTCGGCCTTGAAATAGCGTTTGATAATCCACGGCCCGCGAATTTGCAGCGCGCCCGATGTTTCGCCATCGCGAGGCAGTTCCGTTGCCATATCGTCGAGGTCGACCGTCCGCAGTTCGACGCCAAAGATCGGCCGACCCTGCATCGCGGTTTTATCGACGCGCTGTTCAAAGGTGAGTTCTTCCCAATCCCATGTTGGCCCGCCAACGGTGCCGATGGGCGATGTTTCTGTCATGCCCCAAGCATGCTGAACACGGGTGCCATTTTTCATCAGTCGCTCGATCATAAAGCGCGGGCAAGCAGAGCCCCCAATGGTCGCAGCCTTAAGCGGCGGCAGGTCGATGCCTTCCTTGTCGCAATATTGGAAATGCGCCAGCCACACGGTCGGCACACCTGCGCTGTCGGTCACTTTCTCGCGCAACATCAATTCGTGCAGCACCGCAGGATCGTTGACGCAGGAGAACACGAATTTGATGCCCGCCATCGCTCCAGCATAGGGCAAGCCCCAGCTGGCCGCATGGAACATCGGCACGACTGGCAACATCACAGAAGCGCCAGAGAAATTGAACGCCGCCGGCTGAAGTCCTGCGACGGCGTGCAGCAGCGTTGAACGGTGTTCGTACTGAACGCCTTTCGGATTGCCCGTTGTGCCGGATGTGTAGCAGATCATGCAGGGATCGGTTTCGTCGCCCGTGACCCATTCGAAATCACCGTTTTGCTCGCCAATCCAATCCTCGAATGCGGGTGAGCTGTCGCCGCTGTCATAGCAGATGTAATGTTCAACCGTGGTCCAACGCTCTTTCATGCGGTCCACGATCGGTTGGAACATCGCGTCGTAACACAGCACTTTATCCTCGGCGTGGTTGACGATATATTCGAGCTGATCATCGAACAGGCGCGGGTTTACGGTGTGCAGCACTCCGCCCATGCCCGCGACACCGTACCAGCTGACGAGATGGCGCGAATGGTTCATCGCAAGGCTGGCAACCCGATCACCCTTCTTAATACCGAGCGCCTGAAGAGCCTGCGCCATTTTTAGCGCATCGGTGCGGATGCCGGACCAATCGGTGCGGCTTTCGCTGCCATCTGCCCAGCGCGTAACAATCTCACGCCCTCCGGATTCGCGCGCGGCGTGGTCGATCACGTTGGTGATGCGCATGGTAGATTCTTGCATGGCGCCCAATTTCATCACGGTTCTCTCTCCTAATATCAGCCCGGCTTATCCCGGTTTTGACCCTGTTCATGCCGTCGATTTAGGCGCAATGCAATTGCATAGGTTCAGTAAGGATTAGAGAGTTGTTCCAGAGCGTAAAATTGTTCATCGCTGAGAGCGTCGAGCTCGCGAATGACGCGCTGCATATCTATGTTGCGCTGTTCGTGTTTCTGGGCGTCTGCCTGATTTTCAGGTGGAAGGTTTCGAACCTGAAGCCGTGGTTGATCGTACTGGTCATCGCGGTTTTGGGTGAGGTTTTGGATATCCGTGACAGCCTGAAAAACGGGTTCGAGATCAAGCCGGATTATCATTGGACCGATATTTGGAACACGATGCTGGTTCCAACCGTGCTGTTGATTGCCGCGCGCTACACCTCAATTTTTGAACGACCGATTGAGTTCAAAGCCGCCTCTGCGGACGATAGTGAAAAGGGGGCGCAACGGCCCCCTTCCCAATCTCAACTATGAACCGTTTTATCGGATGAAGTAGCCGGCGACATCAAAGCCTTCGCCGTTGCGGATCATCACAACAGTTTCTGTGCTGATCAAAGCATCCTGCGCAAACTTGGTCTGGTATTGCAGCACTTCATAATCGCCCTCTGGCGCTCCTGGCAGTGTGTTGACCTGCTGAACAGAAACCAGACGGCGCTCTGTTACTATGCCAAGCGGTTTGCGAACGGGTTCGACGATCGCCGCCCATTCGCCCGCTGTCGTTTCGGTTTGGAAGAACTCACCGGCGATTTTCCAGCTGCCTTCCCAGTTCGACGCATCAACCGCAGCGATGAAATTGGTGGCCCGCGTTAACGCGGCAGGGCTGGCCTGCTGTTCGACTGCATCGGTCGCTGGCTCGGTTTGCGCCGCCGGATCAGCGGCATTGAGAGAAGCGTCTTCGCCGCCAGAATAGACGACACCGATGATGGCAGCTGCAATAAAGATAGACATGATTAGCATTCCTCCTGCGAGCCAGTTGAGGCCGGATGACCTAACAGGCTCTGTGTTACTGAGGATTGCATTATCCGGCTCATCGCCCGCATCGGCGATCCCGAAAGATGTGTGCGCAGAGTTTTGTGGGCCCTGACCGTCCGATGCGCTCTCGGCGACACCCAAAATTCTTGCGGCCTCGCGGCTGCTCGACACATGCAATTTGCGGCGTGCATTGCGCAGCCGATCGTTCACCGTGTGGACCGATAGATCGAGCTGCGCCGCGCTCGATTTCGCATCGTGACCGGCCAGGAGTAGCCGCAGCGCCTCTTTCTCCTTGTCCGTAAGATCGGCCAGACCCTCTGCCATCACGCGACCAGTTTCAGGTTCGCACGGCCGCGCAGCGGGCCAAGCTGGACATTCTCGATACCTTCGACCTCGGCAAGCCGCTCTGCCAGATCACCGTCGAGGATGAAGTTATGGCCAAGATGGACGAACGCTTCTTCATCCGCATCCAGGATAAGACGGACGAGCACCTCGCCCGGCGCCTTTTCGCCTGTTCCCAGCTCAAGCTTGAGATCATTCAGGGCCTGCACGCTTAATATGTCGGCGCGCAGCATCATCTTTGTGCTGCCACTGACAGCGGACAATGGCTTGGCCCCGCGCACTGTCAGGCGGGGCGGTTCACCCGGATTGGGCGAATCCAGCTCCACCGTCAGCAGGACGCATTCGGCATCCTCGGCCCATTTTTGAAAACTCTCGACCAGTGATTCCTCAAAACACGCCGCAGAGAATTGACCTGACGTGTCAGAGAAATCCGCGCGGATAAATTCGGCCCCGCGCTTGGTTCGGCCTTTGTTGACGCTTTCCACCATCGCCGCGACCACCGCGCTGCTGCGCCCACCGACGGGTGCACCTGCCTCCATAAGGTTTTGATAGGTGCGCGCGCCTTGCGCAGACGCGACCTCGCGGAATTGCTGCACCGGATGAGCGGAGAAGTAGAACCCGAAATTCTCGCGCTCTTTCGCCATTTGCTCAATCCGCGGCCATTCATCCGTCGCCTGCAAGCGCATGTCATCATCGGCCGCGTTATCACCGCCAAACAGGCCAACTTGCCCGCTAGACCGCTCCCGCATCGCTGCATCGGCCACCGCCAACAGCATGTCAGCATTGGCGAACAACAGGGCGCGGTTGGGCTCCAATCCGTCAAGCGCGCCTGCGCAAATGAGGCCTTCCATCTGGCGGCGGTTCATTGAACCTTGCGGCAGCCGCTCACACAGATCTTTCAGGCTCTCAAACGCGCCATTTGCCTCGCGTTCGGCGACAATCGAATCCATCGCTTTTTCGCCGACATTGCGTATCCCCGCGAGCGCATAGCGCACGGCATAGCCATGGTCGGTCTGCTGCACGGTAAAGCGGGCTTCGGATGAATTGATATCCGGCGGCAGGACAGTCACCCCGCCCTCCTCATTTGGATAACGCCGCGCATCATCAACAAAGATATTCAGCTTTTCCGACTGATGCAGATCGAAACACATTGATGCGGCGTAGAATTCTTCCGGATAATGCGCCTTTAGCCACGCCGTCTGATAGGCGAGCAAAGCATAGGCGGCAGCGTGCGATTTGTTGAAGCCGTAGCCTGCAAACTTGTCGATCAAATCGAACAGCTCGTTGGCCTGCTTTTTCTCGATATCGGAGTTTTCCTTGCACCCCTCAACAAAGCGGACGCGCTGAACATCCATTTCGGCCTGCACCTTTTTACCCATCGCGCGGCGCAAAAGGTCGGCATCGCCGAGCGAATATCCGGCTAGGATCTGCGCGGCCTGCATGACCTGTTCCTGATAGACGAAAATGCCGTAGGTTTCGGCGAGAATGCCCTCCAGCTTTTCATGCGGATACTCGATCGGCACCTCGCCAGCCTTGCGCTGACCGAACAGCGGAATGTTATCCATCGGGCCCGGTCGATAAAGCGAAACGAGCGCGATAATGTCGCCGAAATTGGACGGCTTCACCGCTTTCAGCGTTCGCCGCATGCCTTCGGATTCCAGCTGGAACACGCCGACGGTGTTACCATCCTGCATAAGATCGTAGACCGCTTTGTCATCAAGCGGCAGCAGTCCGAGATCAATCGTGATCCCGCGCAGTTCCAACAGGTCGGTCGCTTTGCGCAAGACAGACAGCGTTTTGAGGCCAAGAAAGTCGAATTTGACCAGACCGCTGCTTTCGACATTTTTCATATCGTATTGCGTCACCGGCATATCCGAACGCGGATCGCGGTAAAGCGGGACAAGCTGCGACAGTGGGCGATCGCCGATCACCACACCCGCCGCGTGAGTGGAAGAGTTACGCGGCAGCCCCTCTAACTGCATCGCCAGATCGACAAGGCGTTTTACCTCGTTATCGTTGGTGTATTCTGCCTTGAAATCGGATGCTCCATTGAGCGCGCGCGGCAGTGTCCACGGATCGGTCGGATGGTTGGGTACCATCTTCGTAAGCCGGTCAACCTGACCATAGCTCATCTGCAAAATACGCCCGCAATCGCGCAGAACAGCGCGCGCTTTCAGCTTACCGAATGTGATGATCTGCGCGACGTGATCCGCACCGTATTTCTGCTGAACATAGCGGATCACCTCGCCGCGCCGTGTCTCGCAGAAATCGATATCGAAATCAGGCATCGACACACGTTCAGGATTGAGGAAACGTTCAAACAGCAGCCCGAGCTGGATTGGATCGAGATCGGTGATGGTCAGCGCCCACGCAACGATAGAGCCCGCGCCGGACCCACGACCTGGTCCCACCGGAATACCCTGATCCTTGGCCCACTGGATAAAGTCGGCAACGATCAGGAAGTAGCCCGGGAAGCCCATATTGACGATAATGCCAATCTCGTAATCGAGCCGGTCAAAATAGACTTTGCGATCCTCGTCCGACATCTCGCCGTAAGGTTCCAACCGCGCTTCGAGGCCGGATTTTGATAGGTCCGCGAGCATCTTCGCCTCGCCCTCCAGATCACCGGCAAGGCTGGGCAGGATAGGGTCGCGATAAGGCGGCGCATAGGCGCAGCGCTGCGCTACGACGAGCGTATTAGCGATGGCTTCGGGCAAGTCTGCGAACAGCTCATCCATCATGCTCGCCGATTTCACGAACGCTGCCGCGTTGGAACGCGGGCGATCCTCATTCTCGACATAGGTCGAGTTTGCAATGCACAGCATGGCATCGTGCGCCTTGTGCATATGCGGCTCTGCATAATTCGCAGGGTTGGTCGCAACCAGCGGCAAATCGCGGTCATACGCCATCTCGATCAAGGCATCTTCGGCGCGCTCGCAAACGGGATCACCATTGCGGGCCAGTTCGATATATAACCGATCCGGGAACAGCCGTTGCAACGTATCGCACACAGTCTGTGCCGCCGGAGTCTGGCCCTCTGCCAGCAATCGGCCAAGAGTCCCCTCACCTGCACCGGTTAAAGCAATCAACCCGTCTGTATGTCCGTCCAGATCGGCAAATGAGACATGCGGATCTAGCTCCAGCGGGCGATCAAGGTGCGCTTTGGAAACGAGGTGGCACAGATTGTCGTAGCCTGCCTCATCCTGAGCGTAGAGCGGCAGGTAATCGACCTGCTTGCCATCCTCATCGCGCGCCACGCCCAGCAATGTGCCGATGATTGGCTGCACGCCTTCACCCTTGCACCCGCCCGCAAACAGCACCGCGCCATAGAGGCCGTTGCGATCACAAATCGCGATTGCAGGAAAGCCGCGCTCTTTGGAAAGCTTGGCAATTGCCTTGGGATCAATCGCCCCTTCGAGCATCGAATAGGACGACAGAACGCGCAGCGGAATAAACGGAGCAAAGGGCATCGTTACAGAGTTACGCCTTGGCCGCCTGCATTCAAGTTGGAGATTTGCGGTGTTGGGGATAAACTGGGGGCAAACGGAAACGAGAGGAAGGGAGCTTTCGAATGACCGGAAAAATCGAGGTCGAAAACGTCAACACTCCGGGCAAGACTTCTCATGTGAACGCCGCAAAGTATGCCGAAATGCGGGCTGCATTCGAAGCGGCCCTTCCCAAAGCGTCTCCCGGCTTAACACAGACAGAAACACGCGAAGCCGTAAAACCCCACTTATCCGAAACCCATTACCCGAACGGGCAAACCGCGGGTTGGTGGGCGAAGACGGTACAGCTTGATCTGGAAGCAAAAGGCTTGCTCAAGCGTGAGGCGACCAAGCCGCTTCGTTGGCATTGGAAATGAGCGCTACGGTCAGAGCAGCTTAGCAACGTCTTTCGCGATCTGCTTGGGCGTATCCTGCGGGCCGTAACGCTTCACGACATTGCCATCCCGGTCGATCAGGAATTTGGTGAAGTTCCATTTGATCGAGGTCGAGCCCATCAGGCCCTTCTTTTCCGATTTCATCCAGTCGAACAAAGGCGAGGCATCAGGGCCGTTCACGTCGACTTTCTTCATCAGCGGGAATGTCACGCCGAAATTGACCTTGCAGAACTCTGCGATCTCATCGGAATTGCCCGGCTCTTGTCCGCCAAACTGGTTGCAGGGAAAGCCGAGGACTTCGAAATCCTTGTCTTTGAAATCCTGAAACAGTTGCTCAAGACCGTCATATTGCGGCGTAAATCCGCATTTGCTGGCGGTGTTGACCACAAGCAGAACTTTGCCCTTCTTTTCCGACAGGTCGAGCTCTTCACCGCGATTGGTGGTGACAGTGAAATCAGCGATGGTTGTCATGATCATTATCCTTGAAACGAAGGAACCAATGTGGGGTCTCACCCACAAACGACAAGATTAACCGAGTGTCCCGTCATGCAGGCGCACCACGCGGTCCATTCGGGTGGCCAGACGTTCATTATGGGTAGCGACCAAAGCCGCGCTGCCTTCGCCGCGCACCAGCTCTAGAAATTGGCTTAGCACAGTGTCAGCGGTGCCTTCGTCAAGGTTGCCAGTCGGCTCATCGGCCAGAACCAGTGTCGGCTGATTGGCCAGAGCGCGGGCCACGGCCACGCGCTGTTGCTCCCCGCCGGACAGTTGATTTGGCCGGTGTGTCAATCGGTGCCCAAGGCCAAGGCTGGTTAGGAGGCTTTGCGAACGCTCGATCGCCTCTTCGCGCGATGTGCCCGCAATCATTTGCGGCATCACCACGTTCTCAGTCGCGTCGAAATCTGGCAGGAGGTGATGGAATTGATAGACGAAGCCCAAATGATCGCGCCGCAAACGCGTGCGTCCATCAGGCGGCAGCTTTTCCGCTCGCTCACCTGCTATAGCGATTGAACCTTCGAACCCGCCTTCAAGCAGGCCGACTGCCTGCAACATTGTCGATTTGCCCGAACCCGACGGGCCAAGCAGCGCGACGATCTCTCCGGGTTGAATATCCAGATCAACGCCGCGCAGCACATCAATGCGCTGGCCGCCCTGTTCAAAGCTGCGCTTCAAATTGCGCAAGGAAACAATCGGACTACTCATAACGCAGCACCTGAACTGGATCGGTGTTGGATGCTTTAAGCGCCGGATAAAGCGTCGCAAGGAAGCTCAACCCGATGCCAAGCGCGGTAATGCCAGCGATCTCCCACGGATCAATCCGCACAGGCAGCTCTGTCAGGAAGCGGACAGACGGGTCCCAAATCTCAACGCCGGTCAGAAACGCCACCCCGTCAACAATGCCATTGCGGAAATAAAGCAGTAGAAAACCAAGGGTCAGCCCGACGACTGTTCCCAACATGCCGATGGTCGTGCCGGTGGTGACGAAAATCTTGAGCAAGCTGCGCCGTGATGCGCCCATTGTCCGCATAATTGCGATGTCGCGCGTTTTGGCGCGCACCAGCATCACTAGACTCGAAAGGATATTAAAAGACGCGACCAAGACCATGAAGCTGAGGACAAAGAACATCGCCACGCGCTCAACCTCCAACGCCTCAAACAGGGTCGAGTTGATCTGTTTCCAATCGGCGATCACCGCGCGTCCCGTTAGCGCCTCTTCAACCGGAGCCAGAATTTCGCCGACATTGTCGGGGTCCGTCACAGTCACTTCGATCAACCCGATGGTATCATCGAGCAGCAAGAGCGTTTGCGCGTCCTGTATAGGCATGATCACAAACGTCTCATCAAAGTCATACAGCCCGATTTCAAAGATCGCGCCGACCTCATACGGGACCTGACGGAATGTCGTGCCGAACGGTGTGGTGCGCCCTTGCGGATTGATGATGGTGATCGTGTCACCCACCCGCGCGCCGATATTCGCCGCAAGGCGGGAGCCTATCGCGACTTTGCCCGAATCTGGCTGAATATCTGCAATATTGCCGAGCAACACTTTGTCGCCCAGATCGGTGATGTCTTCGGCGGTGTTCCCGCGCGCAAAAATCGGAACTGTGCGCCCGTTAAATGTCGTCAGCAGCGCTTGTTCGATCAATGGCGACGCATTCACGACGCCTTCTGTGGCGCGCACCTGTTCCAGCGTGGCTTCCCAATTATCCAGCTTGCCGCCATAGGCCTGAACCACGGCGTGACCGTTCAAACCGGAAAACTTGCCCAGCATTTCCTCGCGAAAACCGCCCATCACGCTCATGACAAGGACGAGCAATGCGACAGACAACATCACCACAAAGACGGATATTCCCGCGACCAGCGCGATAAAGGCCTCTCCCTTACCGGGCCAGAGGTACCGTTTGGCGATCATTCTTTCGAAAGGGGTAAGCATGCATTGCCCGCTGACTTATTGCTTGTGAACGCAGGCTGTAGGCGGGCGCAGGGGCGCACACAATGCGCACATCCCACGCGATTGTGAGTAACCGAGGCGATGATGCATGCCCATCAAAGCGGCGCGATGAAGAATGAGGGCATTAGGGACACCGCAACGCTTGTAATTGATCCGTAACATCGCCATTGAGCCTGCTCCTGACGAACAGCGCAGCGGGCAGTTCTGGCGATGTCAATTTCACGGACCAATCTCACGCACCCTTTCCTTGATGAGGATGGCGACAAGCTGCGCGAGGAATGCGGCATTTTCGGCGCGATCAACGCAGCCGACGCTGCCGCCGCGACGGCCCTTGGCCTGCACGCTTTGCAGCACCGCGGGCAAGAAGCCGTCGGCATTACCAGTTATGACGGGAAAGAGTTTTTCTCACGCCGCGGCCTTGGCCATGTGGCAGAAAACTTCTCCTCATCAGAGGCTATCTCCGAATTGCCTGGCAATATGGCATCGGGCCATGTCCGCTATTCAACCACAGGCGGCGCAGGCCTGCGCAATGTTCAGCCGCTTTATGCAGAACTTGCGACAGGCGGATTTGCCGTCGCGCATAACGGCAACTTTTCCAACGCTGGCGGCCTGCGCAAGGATTTGGTGAATAAAGGTTCGATCTTCCAATCGACCTCCGACACCGAAGTCATCATCCACCTTGTCGCGACAAGCCGGTATCCGACCATCGCAGACCGCCTGATCGACGCCCTGCGCCTCGTCGAAGGTGCCTACGCTCTGATTGTCACCACACCCGAGGGCATGATCGCCTGCCGCGATCCGCTGGGCATCCGTCCGCTTGTAATGGGCCGAATGGGCGACGCGGTCGTCTTCGCCAGTGAAAGCGTCGCGTTCGACGTGGTCGGCGCGGACTTGATCCGCGAAGTTGAACCGGGCGAGATGATCCAGGTTGATTTCGATGGCGAGATCAAAAGCCTGCATCCGTTTGGCAAGCAAGCGCCACGCCCGTGCATTTTTGAACACGTCTATTTCAGCCGCCCCGACAGCATTTTTGCCGGACAAAGCGTTTATGAAGCGCGCAAGGCCATCGGCGCAGAGCTTGCACAAGAGGCCCCGTGCGATGTCGATCTGGTCGTCCCCGTGCCCGACAGCGGCGTCCCGGCGGCCATTGGCTATGCGCAGCAATCAGGTGTTCCGTTTGAACTTGGCATTATCCGTTCGCACTATGTTGGGCGCACCTTTATCCAGCCATCGGACAGCGCACGCACGTCAGGCGTAAAGCGTAAGCACAACGCCAATCGCGGCCTTGTCGAAGGCAAGAAGATCGTCCTGATCGACGATTCCATTGTTCGCGGCACAACGAGTCTCAAAATTGTCGAAATGATGCGTGAAGCAGGCGCAGCGGAGGTTCACTTCCGCGTGGCCAGCCCGCCAACCGCGCATAGCTGTTTCTACGGCGTAGATACGCCCGAGCGTAGCAAATTGCTTGCCGCGCGGATGGATATTGAGCCGATGCGCGAATTCATTCAGGCCGACAGCCTCGCGTTCATCTCGATTGACGGCCTTTATCGCGCCGTTGGATCGAAAGACCGCAACAAAGACTGCCCGCAATTCTGCGACGCGTGCTTTACCGGCGAATATCCAACTCCGCTCACCGACTTCAATCAAACCGAAACGAAGTCCGCTGAACTACCCTTTTCTGAGCCTAAGGCTGATTGAACGATGACAGATACCAAACCGCTTGAAGGACAGACCGCGTTGGTAACCGGCGCAAGCCGCGGCATTGGCGCAGCGACGGCGATTGCGTTGGCCGGCGCCGGTGCACATGTCATCCTTGTCGCGCGCAAGGTGAAAGCTTTGGAGTTGATCGAAGACAAGATCCACGAGATCGGTGGTTCATCCACAATAGCGCCCGTCGACCTGACCGAGAAAGACGCTGTCAGCCGCCTTGCAGGAGCCATTGCGGGCCGCTGGGAAACGCTGGATATCCTCTGCCTTTCAGCGGCTTATCTGCCGGAGCTGACACCCGTTTCGCAGATTGACCCGAAACAGTTCAATCAGGCGTTGATGACCAATGTCGTCGCGACGCAGGCTTTGCTCGCATCGTTCGATCCGCTGGTTCGCCGTGCCCAAAATGGCCGCGTTATCGGCCTGACGAGCTCTGTCGGTGCTGGCCCGCGCGCGTTCTGGTCTGCCTATGGTTCTACCAAGGCTGCGTTCGACAATCTGTTAGAAAGCTACGCCTCGGAAAGCGAAAAAATCAGCCCACTGCGCGTTGCCATTGTTGATCCGGGCGCAACCCGCACCGAAATGCGGGCCCGCGCCTATCCTGGCGAAAATCCGGAAACAGTGAAGCCGCCAGAGGCCGTTGCAGAGCGCATCGTTGCACTGGTGCAGGAAGATTTCGCAACCGGCCACCGTGAGCGGATCGAAGGCTAAAACGCGCTCGCCGTCAGCAAGAACGCGCGAAAAACTTTGGGTAAACCCGTAATTAACTCTGTTTCGCAATTCGGCTTTAACGCTGAAGGGCCGAAACCGTGTGCCGACCAACGACCAAAGACCAAATGGCGAAGAGACCAAACGCTGCTTGAATAGGGTTTTGACTGGCTATGCCGAGCGAATACGACACATATAACATTGCCGCGCAGGAGGATCGCTGTTCCCCTCGCACGAAGCTAACCATTCCCGCGACTGTTCGGGCATCGGGCGGCCGCGCGTTTCAAAGCGTCGTGCACGACCTTTCGATCTCTGGCTTCTCCGCCGCATCGATCAACCGGATGCACGAAGGACAGGTTTGCTGGTTGACCCTGCCCGGTCTTGAATCGCTGCAAAGCGAGGTTGTGTGGTGGGACAATTGCATCGTCGGATGCGCCTTTACCGAGCTGCTAAGCCCGATCGTGCACGACAACATCCTGCAACGTTACAGCAACACCGGCATTTACCGCCAAGCGATCTGACCGCGTCTGTCAGTCGGCCGCAGCCATTTTTGCGACCACGTCGCGCGCCTGAGCGCGATAGGCATTTGACGTTGCGTTCGGCCAGTTACTGATAATCGCGAAGACAATTTCCTTTTCCGGCACGATGGTGATCGCTTGCCCGAAAATGCCCTGCGCGCCGTAATTGCCGCCGGGATAAGTCCACCATTGATAGCCATAGCCAAAGCCGCTGTCGCCAAAATCGACCTTGGAATCGCCCGCCTGCGCAAACCATCCCTCGGAAACTGTCTCGGCCCCGCCCTCTAGTGCGAACTGACCCATCCGCGCGTAATCGGACAATGTGATGGACAAGCAGCACCCGCCGATATTGCCGCCGCGCGGATCGACCATCCAGAACAATCCGCCTGAGAAACCGGCCGGTTCAACAATCTTGGCCTGCGCATATTCGGCCAGCGACATTCCAACGGCGTTTTCGACCAGCAAGCCGATAAGGTTTGTTTCGCCCGTCTTATAAACCCACTTTTCGCCCGCAGGCGCTTCGCGTTTCAAGGTCTTCATCTGCGCGACAATCGCATCCGCTCCATACTCCACGACGTAGCGGTTCATCGCGGCAACGTCGCTGTTCGGGTCGGTGTAGTCTTCGTTCCACGCAACACCGCTCGTCATGGTGGCGATTTGCTCAACCGTGACACCATCGTAGGCAGAGCCTGCGAGGTCGGGAATGTATTTGGTCACGGGATCATCGAGCGATGCGATAATGCCATCTTTCAACGCCGCGCCCAGCAGCGTCGATGTAAAGCTTTTGGCGACAGAGAAACTCGTCCAGCGATCCTGCGCACCCAGACCAAGGCCGTATTCTTCAAACCGCACCTTTCCGCCTTGAAGAACCATCACGCCCGACGCGTTCGTGTCAGCCATCAACTTCTTGATATCGGATTGAATTTCGGAGCTAAGCGGCGCACCTGCGGGAAGAACGCGCGTCTTTGCCGCCGCAGGCACTTCGTGGCCCGCAAACCAGCTTTCCATATCGCGGAAACGCGCAGATCGCTGGGCATCGTTCCAGAACAGAACCTGCAATTCGGACTGGTCGCGTTCTGGTGGAGTGATCATTTGCACCGCAGGCGTGGCCGGCACGGAGGCGCTTTGTACATTATCGCCGCCGCCGTAACTGGCGCTGCATCCAGCAAGCGCCACAGCGATAATTCCAGCAAGTCCAGCGGTTCGAATTGTCATGATCTCGTCTCCTCTTGTGAAGACGATAGTCTAAGCTTTGACGAGCGTCACCTGATGAACGTCGATATTTCCTGCGAGAAATCCGCCCTCGCAATAAGACAGGTAATACCGCCAGAGCCGGATGAACCGATCATCGAAGCCATCCGGCAATCCGCCATCTGCGGCGGCGCGATCAAACATGACGCGCCATTCTTTCAAGGTGGCGGCGTAATCTAGACCGAAATCGGATTGATCGTGCCATTCCAGCCCCCTCGCCTTGGCCAGCTCGCGGAACTCCGATGATTTGATCAGCATACCGCCGGGAAAGACATAGGCCTGAATGAAATCAGCGCTGTCTGCATATGTCTCAAACAGATCGTCTGCCATCGAAATATACTGGATCGCAGCGCGTCCACCGGGTTTCAAGTTGCTCGCGACACAATCGAGGAATGTCGGCCAATATTCACGGCCCAACGCCTCCACCATTTCAACGCTCGCGATTGCGTCAAACTGTCCTGCGACATCCCGGTAATCGCATTTTTCAAAGGCAATGGATGCAGGCCGGTTGTGCCGGGCATAGGCGAGCTGTTCGTCCGACAGGCTGATCGCGGTAATATCAGCACCGCTGGCCGCAATCCGCTCTGCCAATGCGCCCCATCCGCAGCCGATCTCCAGCACGCGTTTGGCATCGCCGAGACGATCAACGATTGCATCCAATTTGCGCAATTGCGCCGCCTCTAGACCGTCCGCGCCATATCCCAGCGCGCTGGAATAGGTCAGCGTTTTGTCGAGCCACGGTCGGTAGAAATCATTGCCCAGATCATAGTGCGCCGAGATATTGCGAACCGAACCGGCACGGTTATTGCGATTGAAATAATGCGCGATGCGGGCGATCCATTTGGACAGGCCCGCGCTGCGGGCCGTATCGCCCAATGTGCGAGCGTTGTCGGACATGAGCGCAAACAGATGCGCGTGATTGTCTGCCTCCCACTCGCCGGCTTCATAGGCCTGATACCAACCGACAGAGCCGCTGGTCGCGAGCCTAAGCAAAGCGCGCCAGTCTTTCAAATCGACGTGGACATCAAAACCGGGCGCTCTTCCGCCAAGGACGCGCACCGTGCCATCGGGCAATTGCGCCGTAATCGATCCACGCTCAAAGCCCTTGTCCACGCGGTCCAACATGGTTTTGAAACCCGGCGCAAACAGGCGCGACAACAGGTTCGGTCGCGGCGCAAAACGCTCCCCGCCGCTCAACAATTCCTCGCCTCTGATCCCCTGCGTCGTCATGTCGCCTGCATAGCCGCGAGGCAGCGATTTGGGCAAGGTGCCGCGCGGAGAGTTTATCCGTCTTTCATCGCTTTGTACGCGCCAATCGCGCGTTCACGCCCCGCTTTGTGCGCGATCATCTTGGGCGGGTACGCTTTAGGTAGGCAGCCATGCTCTTCCGGGTCATGGATATAAGGCGCGTCGAGATCGGCCAGCTCCGGCACATATTCCCGGATATAGCTCGCTGCATCGAATTTCTCCGACTGGGTCAGCGGTGCCATGATCCGCACGAACATGTTGGAATCGACGCCCGTGCCTGCGTTCCATTGCCAATTGACGGAGTTGGATCCGTAATCGGCATCGCACAGGCAATCCCAAAACCACTCTTCACCCTGCCGCCAATCAATCAGGAGATGCTTGATCAGAAAACTGGCGGTGATCATACGGACGCGGTTGTGCATCCATCCGGTCTGATAAAGCTGGCGCATTCCGGCATCAACGATGGGGTATCCGGTTTTGCCCTGCTGCCATTTCTTGAGGTCGCGCGCGGCTCTTTCATCCGTATCGGGATCGCGCCATTGCAGCTGGTCGTAATCCTCGCGGTAATTTTCTCGCGCATAGGCGGGGAATTGGCAGATGACGTTGGCGGCATAATCGCGCCAGACCAGCTCGCTTTCGTAACTTTGCCAACCATCGGAGCGAATGTGCTTGAGCGCATGCCAGATTTGCACCGGCGAAATCTCGCCGAAATGCAGACTCGGGGACAAGCGCGATGATCCGTCTTGGCTGGGCAGGTTCCTGCGATCTTCGTAATCGGAAACGTCCTCTTCCCATTCCGAGAGCCGCTGATGCGCGGCCTGTTCGCCCACCTCCCAGAAATCCGCGAGACCGCCCGACCAATCGGGTTTTGTCGGAAGCAGGTTCCAATCCGCAAGACTATCGCTCGCAGGCCAGTTGTTGGGCGAAGAAAGCGTCTCAGGCTTCGGCACCACATCGCGCGGCGGAAATTGCTGCCGCATCGCTTTGTAG
Source organism: uncultured Erythrobacter sp. (assembly GCF_947497915.1). GTDB lineage: Bacteria > Pseudomonadota > Alphaproteobacteria > Sphingomonadales > Sphingomonadaceae > Erythrobacter. Next base: position 1,330,844 of record NZ_CANMIJ010000001.1, read on the forward strand.
AACGGCGTGTAGATCTTGTACTGGCTTCCCGTGCCAGTGGTGATGTGTCCGGCGGGATAAAGGTAGATACCATCGTACAGTTGCAGGTCGAGCCTATCGGCGAGCTTACCCTGCGCTTTGCGCCACCACGGTTCGTAATGCCGGTTTGCATGCACGGTTTTGGCGCCGACTTCCTCCGCGACCTTGCACAATTCCTCCACCGCATCGCCGCGCCGCAGGATCAGCTTGGCATTGCGCTTACCAAGGCTGTTTGAGAGGCTCTCAAGCGAATGGTGCAACCACCAGCGCGATGCGCCGCCATAGGCATGATGCCCCGCCGCCTCATCATCGAGGACATAGACGCACACCACCGGCCCTAGGGCGGAGGCGGCAAGCAAGGCGGGATTGTCGGCCATGCGCAGATCGCGGCGCAGCCAGACGATTTGTGTTTCACTCATGCTGAGTGAAGCGCGTTAGTCCTCGGTAAGTTCCTCACATTTCACATCAGGCAACGCGATGGAGAACCGGTCACGAGCGCGCGGGTCGTAGAAACGGGCATCGCGAAGGATAACTGAACCGTCTTCAGCGCGCTCCGCAAAGGGTGCGCGGCTCCAGAAAAGGAAGGCGTCGAGTTGCGGCGTTTTCTGGGCGCTCGCTATGGCTCGTGAAAGCTTGCACGGGTTTTCCGTTAAATCGCTCATGTAAAAACCCGTGTGAATCATATCTGTGCGATCCCAAAGACGAGACCAAGTCTCAGAATCGCCCACAAAAATATCTCGTCTCCAAAACTCAATTGGAGGCGGGCTTGCAATCACATCAACGCCTGAGACGCCTGACCCTACCAAGTGATTTCGAGCATTGCCCTCGTTTTGAACGGTGATCACCCAATTCATCCCGATATACGCCAGCCCAGCAGCAATCCCGACCCAAGCAGGCTTTGTCCAATTGCCGCCCTTCTTCTCGCTGCGCAGTGACCACCACACGCTCACGATCAGCATGGCCCACAGCCATACATCGATGATGAATAGCGTATCGCCATAGAACCACTGCGAGGAGAACGGCTCGAAAAATCGGATGCCGTACACATTCAGCCAGTCGAACAGCGGGTGAGACAGTGCGCCGATAAAGCTCAACCCATAGAGCCAACCAAAATGCACCGGACGGCGTCCTTCTGGCCGTTTACCGCGTTTTTCCTGCCAGCGGTCAAATGCCCACAGCAGGCCTGCCAGTATGAGAGGCAAGATCACCAGAGCAGGCGGGCCGTGCGTAATACCGCGCCTGAACCCGAGATGCTCCGTACCCTCAAGCCAGAAAAAACACGCCGCATCCACATCCGGCAGGTTCGCGCCGATAATCAGCGCGGGCATCGCCAGCCCGGTCTTTTTCTTAAGGCCCGCTTGGCCCAGAACTGCGCCGACTAGGCTGTGAGTTAAGTTGTCCATTTGCAACTGATTAGCGATGGTGCATAGCGGCGTCAAAGCACCCGTTGGAGAGACCGCAAACATGACCGATACCGGCCCCTATATCCGCCCCGATATGAAAGCATTTTTGGACGGGCTCGTCGCCATGGCCGGGCCGAGCATCGCGGATATGACGCTGGAGGAAGCGCGAGGATCATACCTTGCCCTGCACGGCATGGCTGACCGGCCCGCCCGCGAGCTTGCCGTGATCCGCGACCTCACCTGCCCCGGCCCCGCGGGCGAAATCCCGCTGCGACTGTATGACGCGCGCGAAAGCCGTGAGGCCGGGCCGGTCATCACGTTCTACCACGGCGGCGGCTTTGTGATTGGCGATTTGGATACACACCACGCGCTGTGCACAGAGATTGCCGCTCTGATGGATTTGCCGCTGGTGGCGGTGGATTATCGTCTCGCGCCAGAGCACCCCTTCCCCGCAGCAATTGACGATTGCGAAGCCGCAACCCGCTGGATCGCGTCAAATCCGGCTGAGCTTGGCCGCGAAGCCACCGGCATTATCACCATCGGCGACAGCGCAGGAGGCACCGCGACCATCGCTGTCGGGCAATTGCTGGCCGCAGACCCCGCAAAAGCCGCCATCGTCTTGCAAGTGCCGCTCTTCCCGCTCGTCAGCGACGCGATCGGTTCGGCCAGCCTTGACGAATTTGCCGACGGGTTCGTCCTTACCAAAGCCACGATCGAGTTCTTCGATGCCTCTTATAAAGCCGACCGCAGCGATCCGCGCGGCTTCCCCGTCATCGGCGACCACACAAACTCCCCGCCGACCATCTGCGTCACCGCCAGCCTCGATCCAATCCGCGATTCAGGGCGCGATTATGCCAAGGCATTGGTAGATGCAGGCCGCGATGTCACATTCCTCGAAATGCGCGGGCTAACCCACAGCTTTACCAATTTGCGGATGGCCGTGCCGAGCGCGCAGGGCGATCTGGAGCGCATTATCGCGGCCATGAAATATAAACTGGAGGGCGCATAAGTGGCTTTGAAACACGCCGATCTGCCATACCGCCCCTGCGCAGGCTTTATGCTGGTGAACAGCGACGGCCTCGTCTTTACGGGCGAGCGGATCAACAAGCGCGCGCATGGTTTCTGGCAAATGCCCCAAGGCGGCATTGATGCAGGCGAAGATCCGCAAACGGCGGCCCTGCGCGAGCTTGAAGAAGAAACAGGGATCGGCCCTGATCTTGTCGAGGTGATTGCACCGGCGTCTCAACCGCTGAAATACGATCTGCCCGAAGATCTGCTGGGTGAGGTTTGGAAAGGCAAATATCGCGGCCAGATACAGCATTGGTATCTCGGCCGGTTCCTTGGCAGCGATAGCGATATCAACCTAAACGCCCACGATCCGGCGGAATTTCACGCATTTCGGTGGGTCAAACCGGATGATCTGCCGGCGCTCATCGTGCCATTCAAACGCGATGTCTATGCGACATTGGTTGAGGAGTTTGGTCCGCTTATCGGATCAGGAAATTGATCCGTTCCCGGTTATCCTTCGCCCGTGCGGCGATGTAAGACGGCATGGCTTCTATGCGGACGAACCAGCCTGAGATGTTGGGGTAATCGGTGTCGAATACGCCGCGATCGCGGGCCGCATACATTGGATAAACCAGCGTAATATCTGCCGCGGTCAGGTTGTCACCGCCAAAAAAGGCTTGCTTGCCAAGGTCGCTCTCCATCAGATCATAAACCGCGTTGAGCCGGGCATTGACGAACAATTTACGAACCTGACCGAATGCCGCTTTCAAGATGCCTCTGATCGGCCACGGGGTGCGCGTCTCAAGCAAGGTCAGCACCATCGCCACGCCCTGCATCGACATCAGTGTCCCTTGTGCGGCGTGGAACCAAAACAGATGCCGCGCGCGGTCTTTATGGCCAGCTGCAGGACGCAAATCGCTTTGCGGATGCGCATCAAGGATGAAATCCATGATCGCGTTGCTTTCCGCCAGCACCATATCGCCATCTGTCACCACGGGCGCGGTGCCAAGCGGTGACAAAGCCTTGTATTCTGCCGGAGCAAGGCGCGTTTTCGGATCGCGGTCATAGCTTTTCAGCTCATATTCCGCGCCCAATGCTTCCAAGAGCCAGAGAACGCGGAAACTTTGCGAGTATTCAAGGTGGTGGAGCGTTAACATGGCAAATCACTCAAAGCGTTAATTGCTTGCAGGAGCATCCTGCGCCGTTTCAGCCGCAAGACGCGCTGGCGGACCTGCATTGATACGTGTTTGCAAAGCCACCGTCTCGGGGCAGTTCGCCCCGCACAGACTTTCTAACCGAGCAAGGTTACGCTTTGCTTTCTCAAGCGCACCTTTTTCAACCAGAGCTGCGCCCTCGCCTGAAATCGCTGCGAAATTACCCGGATCTCGGATCAAAGCTTCGCGGTAATACCGGATGGCCTTGCCTTGCAGCCCGTCCTGACGCGCCGCCTCGGCCAGCTCGATAAAGATCGGAGTGTATCCCGGATCAACGACCAAGGCCGCTTCGTATGCATCAATCGCGCCCTGCGTATCGCCCGCTTTCAGCAGAGCATCGCCCTGCAAAATCAACGCCGCTGCGCGCGGATCAGCGCTGGTGTTATCCTGAGCCGTGCTCACACTGGCGGTAGTCGCCAGGAATAAAGACAAAGCAGCAGCAGCGGGCGCAAAACGCATGAGGGGCTCCTTGAGATCAGCAAGCCGGAAAGGCGAAGGCTTAGCCATATGCCATCGGGCTATCACGCACTGCGCATGATGGCGACAAAAAATCCGTCAGTGCCGTGCTGGAACGGATCAAGCCGCACGCCAGAGCCATGCGGAGTGCCTAGCGGAACTTCAGGAGTTTCCGCGCTAAAGCCTTCATTGCGCTGGAGGAAATCGTCAATCCGTTCTTTGCCTTCGGTATCGAGCAGCGAACATGTAACAAATGCGATCCGTCCGCCCGGCTTCACCAATTTGGCCGCAATTTCGAGCAATTCGTCTTGCAAACGGGCGTAGGCCGCGAGCGATTTGGGCGTGAGGCGCCATTTTCCTTCCGGTTTGCGCCGCCATGTGCCTGTGCCGGAACATGGCGCATCGACAAGCACGAGGTCGGCATTGCCGGCATAATCTTCCAGCGCTTCCAATTCCTCTTTCGGATTTAGAAGGCGCGTCTGGATCATCGTCGCGGAGGCTTTGTTCGCTCGCGGAACCAATCGTGACAAACGGCCCCTGTCCGTATCGCAAGCGATCAATTCGCCGATATTGTTCATCGCAGCGGCCAAGGCGAGGGTTTTACCCCCTGCCCCTGCGCACAGATCAATCACCGTTTCGCCTGGACGTGCGGCAGCGGCGATGCAGGCTATCTGGCTGCCTTGATCCTGAACCTCCAGCTTGCCATCAAGGTATTCGTCCCATTGATCGACATTGGTGCCCGCTGCGAGGCGCAGCGCGTTTGGCGCTTCGAGTTTCTCGGCGGGCTCACGCAATTCTAACGTTTCGCGGTCAGCTTTCAGTGTGTTGACCCGTATATCGAGCGGCGCACGCCCCAACATACCTTCAGCGACTTCGCCTTTAACACCCGATTGCGCCAGCGCCGTGATTAGCCACTGAGGCGCGATCCCTGCGTCCGCTGGCTTTTCGTTCTTCCCGATTTTTGGTGGTCCATGGGTTGAACCATCGAACAGCGCAGCAAGCTCTGCATCATCCAGCGCCAAGGCGATCATGCCCACGCGGCCAGTCTTTGGGATTTCACCGCAATACCGGATGACTCTGTAAACAAGGTCGCGCACCGCGCGGCGATCTTTCGATCCGGCATAGCGACGTTGCTTGAAATAGGCCGAGATCAAGCGGTCCGCCGGTGCGCCTTCGCGTCTGGCGGCGGCGATGATTTCGTCAAGCAGCTCGATTGCTGCCTGTACGCGTGCTGCTGGCATCATTTTGCGGGTGACCCGTCTGGATTAAACGCTGTTTCGAACTCTTCCGCAGGCGGAATGTTGATGCAGCGATGTTCATAGGAAGCGCCGGACTTATCAGCCGCCGCTTTCGTCATTTTCTCAGCCAGCTTGGCGCCCGCCGTTTCGCATTCTTCCATCGATGTGAAGATCACTTCAATCCGCTGCAGATCGATCTGGCCCGGCTCGCTGGGATGCCATCCAAGCATGAACAGCATTACGGGGATGACTTCGATCATACGCAGATCCTAACGGGTTGGATAATTCGGTGCCTCGCGGGTGATCGCAACATCGTGGACGTGGCTTTCGGAAAGGCCGGCATTGGTGATGCGCACAAATTGCGCGCGTTCACGCAGATCTGCGATTGTTGCTGATCCGGTGTAGCCCATCGCCGCTTTTACGCCGCCGACCAGCTGGTGAATCACATTTGCAGCCGGTCCCTTGAACGGCACCTGACCTTCGATCCCTTCGGGTACGAGCTTCATCGCGGAAACGTCTTGCTGGAAATACCGGTCGGCGCTGCCGCGCGCCATTGCGCCGACGCTGCCCATGCCGCGATACGATTTGTAGCTGCGGCCCTGATACAGGAACACTTCGCCGGGGCTTTCCGCCGTGCCCGCCAACATAGAGCCGACCATCACAGAACCTGCGCCCGCGGCGAGAGCTTTGGCGGCATCGCCGCTGGTGCGAAGCCCGCCATCCGCGATTACGGGCACGCCCGATTTCGCCGCTTCGTTCGCGCTGTCCATAATTGCTGTCAGCTGAGGCACACCGACACCGGCGACAACACGCGTGGTGCAGATTGAGCCCGGGCCAATGCCCACTTTCACGGCGTCCGCGCCCGCATCAATCAGAGCGCGGGTCGCTTCGGCAGTGGCAACGTTACCCGCTACCACTTGGACCGAGCTGGAAAGCTTCTTCACGCGTTCGACCGCGCGGGACACGTCCATATTGTGGCCGTGTGCAGTGTCGATGATCACGACATCCACTTCGGCATCGATCAACGCTTCGGAGCGTTCGAAACCCTTGTCACCTACGGTCGTCGCCGCCGCCACGCGCAAACGGCCTGCGCTGTCTTTGGTGGCGCTGGGATAGTTTACCGCTTTTTCGATATCTTTGACGGTGATCAGGCCGATACATTTGTAGTCGTCATCAACGACGAGCAGCTTTTCAATGCGGCGGCCATGCAGCAGACGGCGCGCGTCTTCTTGTGATGTGCCGATTGGAACCGTGGCGAGGTTCTTAGTCGTCATCAACTCGCGCACAGGTTGAGCCGGATTTTCGGCAAAGCGCACGTCGCGGTTGGTCAGGATGCCGACCAGTTTGCCCGCCGCGTCCGTGACGGGAATGCCGCTGATCTTGTGTTGATCCATCAATGCCTGCGCATCGCCCAAAGTCGCCTCTGGATTGATCGTGATCGGATTGACAACCATGCCGCTTTCAAACCGTTTCACCGCGCGAACCGCCGCACATTGATCGGGCAGTTCAAGGTTGCGGTGAAGCACGCCGATACCGCCAAGCTGCGCCATGACAATCGCCATATCGGCCTCTGTCACGGTATCCATTGCGGAGGAGAGAATGGGTATGTTGAGCCCGATTTCGCGGGTCAGCATGGTCTTGGTATCTGCCATGCTCGGCAGGACGTTGCTTTCTGCCGGGCGCAGCAGCACATCATCAAATGTCAGACCGAGAGGGATGTCCATATGCGCCACTTCCTATTGTGCCAGCGCCAATTGCGCCGGGAGATTCGTGGCGGCCCATTTAGGCGCGCTTTCGCCTAAGCGCTAGGGGCTGAATTCGCTCTATCGACGGTATTCCGCTCGGTTACTCGTCACCAGGCGGCGAATAGAGGCTCGTATCAGCGACGCGGCGGACGATTTCCTCGTGCAGCAGCAGGTCATCAATCGCCCCGCCAAGGACAATCGTATCAAGCTCGTCACCTGCGCGGTGATAATTGCCCGACAGATACGGGCTAAGCGTGATTTCAGATCCGAATGCGGTGGACAGCATAACAGCAGGCACGCCCTCACCCAGCAGCGCCCAGCCATCCTGACGGCGCACAAAGCGCGCGGCATAGTCACTATCGCCAAGATCGCGTCCAGCTTTATCCATTACATCAAGGATCATCGGATCAAGCGGCGTCTGCCCTTCACCGATGTAGCCAACGGGACTGCCCGCCTGCGCGATTGCCACGGTGTCAAAGTTAAACGCGCCTATGATCGTATTCAGCGGAACAGGCGGGGCCTCTGCAAAAGCGCGCGCGCCGAGCAGGCCGGATTCCTCAGCCGTGGTGCCGAGCACATAGATATCGCGGTCGTGCGGGCCCATCGCTTTCAATCTGCGCGTCAGCTCAAGCATAACGGCGATGCCGCTCGCATTGTCGACAGCGCCGTTGCAAATGCGGTCTTCGGCATCTTCTGCGCCGCACGCAGCGCCAAGGTGATCCCAATGGCCAAGTAGCAAGACAGCGCCGGAATTCGGCACGGCGCCGGGCAATTTGCCGATCACATTGTAACTGGTGAATTCTACGCGTTCCGAAGTCGCCTCAACGGTGATCGTCTGATCAAGCTCACGCGGAGTGAAATCCTTGTCTTCCGCGGCTTTAACGAGCTTGTTCCACGCCTTTTCGCCCAGCACATCAGACATGGACGCCTGCGTCGCAAATGCCGTCAGCGATCCTTCGGCCTCGCTCGCCAGCATGGTCCGTTCGCGTCCGTAGCCGCGATTGACGCGGCTGATCGCGGCGCTGTCTTCGACAACTGTGATGATGGCGGCGGGGTTGCTCTCAAACAAAGTCGCGCGACGGCGCGGGCTAACACCGGGTTCGCCCAGCATAATCAGCACGCGGCCGGTAATGTCTTCAGGCGCTACCTCTTCCGCTTCTTTGCCCACAAACAAGACAGGCGCTCTTTCAACCAGTTCGCGGCGGCGCACGGTAAAGGCGGCGGCTGCGTCTGCGTCCAGTTCAACCTTGCGCTTGCCCGATTGCACTTCGATCCGGCTCGTAAACGGCTTTGACCGGACAAGTTTTACAGGCGCGCGCCATGCGCTGCCTGGATCATTGGTGCCAGAGACAAGGCCCGCTTTTTGCATTTCATCGGTGATAAAGGCGACGGTCTTCTCCTCGCCCAGCGTGCCGGGCTTACGCCCTTCAAATTCATCGCTTGCAAGGATGGAGATATCGCGCATGAGGCGCATTTCAATCGCGCTTCGTTCATCCGAAGATACACTTGCCAGTTTGCCGCCGCCTGCACATGCGCCAAGCGCCAAAAGCGCCGCCAAAGCGATCCCGACTCTCGGCCCCCGTTTTGCCCCCATCCTGATCATTCTGCTGTCCAGCCCCCGTCGATACTCCAGTTCGCCCCTGTCACATTGCCCGCTTCCTCGCGGCACAGGAACACGGCGAGCGCGCCGATTTCATCGGGCTGGACGAATTTCTTGGTTGGTTGTTTGGCCAGCAAGACATCGTTGATCACTTCATCGCGCGAAAGCCCGCGCGCCGCCATTGTGTCAGGGATCTGCCCCTCAATCAGAGGTGTCCAGACATAGCCCGGGCTGATGCAATTGGCTGTCACGCCGGTCTGCGCCAATTCCAGCGCGACCGTTTTGGTAAAACCGGCAATGCCGTGTTTGCTGGCATTATACGCGCTTTTGAACGGAGAAGCCGTGAGCGAATGCGCGCTCGCAGTGTTGATAATCCGGCCCCAGCCTTTTTCCTTCATTGCCGGCACAGCAAGCCGGGTGGTGTGAAACGGAGCCGACAGGTTGAGTGCCATAATTGCGTCCCACTTGTCCGTCGGGAATTCCTCCACAGGGGATACATGCTGCATTCCGGCATTGTTGACGAGGATATCAATCGGGCCAATTTCGCCCATCATTGCCTCAATCGCCGTAGGGTCGAGCAGGTTCGCATCGCCGAAATATGCGTCCATTTCCGCCCGTAACTTCGCGATTTCATCCGCGTCGCCCAGTCCATTAAGGACAACGTCCGCGCCTTCCGCGTGCAATGCCCGCGCCACCGCAAGGCCGATGCCCGACGTGGAGCCAGTTACAAGAGCGCGTTTGCCTTTGAGCAGCATCAATCTTATCCGTGAAACATAGTGGAGCCTGTCTGTCGCTGTTGATGCACAGACTGTCCAGACAATTCATCGTGTTCGGCGTGGGAGCGTGCGGCCGGTATAAAGGGAGAATTTTACGTGCGTCTCAATCGGTTCGACACATCGAAAATCAAAGTTCGGTCCAGTAATGGCGGCGGTATGAAGCGTGCAGGCGGCGTGGGATGCGGAACTATTGTCATCGCGATCATTGCGGCGCTCGTCTTTGGCGTTGATCCGATGCAAACCATCGGCGCAATTCAAGGGACACAGCAAACCACGGCACAGACCCAAGGCGGCGACCTATCGGAAGAACAGGTCTGTACCAGCGGCGAATATGCGATGGAAGCGTGCAATGCACTCACTAGCCTCAATGAAACATGGGCACCGGAATTTGCCCGGGCAGGCATCCGTTTTGAAGAGCCGTTTCTCGACCTCTATCGCGGCGGCCGCGTAACAACCCAAGGTTGCGGAAGCGCCTCGTCTGCTTCGGGCCCATTCTATTGTCCGGCAGACAAAGGCATTTACATCGACACGAGCTTTTACGATCAGCTTGCGCAGATTTCTGGAACAGGCGGCGATTTTGCGCGCCTTTATGTGATCGCTCACGAATACGGCCACCATATCCAAAACTTGACTGGCATTGCGGGACAGGTTCGCAGTCTGCAGCAGCGTAGCCCGCGTCAGGCAAACGATTTGCAGGTTCGTATGGAGCTGCAGGCTGATTGTTACGCGGGCGTATGGGCTGGCAAAAACCGCAACCGGATCGAACGCGGCGATATGGAAGAAGGTCTACGCGCAGCAAGCGCAATTGGCGACGACACCATCCAACGCCGTGCAGGCCAGCGGATCAATCCAGAGGGCTTTACCCACGGCACCAGCCGACAACGTATGGATGCGCTTCGCCGCGGCCTTGAAAGCGCGAACGATACCGTCTGTGATAGCTATTTTGATATGCGTTGAACCGCGCAGGTCATGGCATAGAAAAAGGGCCGGAGCGATTAATGTCGCCCCGGCCCTTTTTTCATTCTCATCGCCCTATCAGGCCACAGCTTCTTCTTCGCTTGATTCCCGAATGCTCACTTTCGACCATTCGATTGAGCGGGTGGCGTACATCACGCCGGCCAATGCGCAGAACAGCATCAGCGATCCGATCACAAGCGACCATGCCTCGAGGTTCAGCAGGACATAGAGCACGGCATAAAGCCCGATCAGCAGCGCGCCGATCACCCTTGCCCGCTTCCAACTGCCCAGCACCGCTGCGCTGTATGCACTCAGCAACCCGATAATCGCGCCGCTGGACACGACATAGGCAAGCGCAAACCCGACCATCTCGGCAAAAGCCAACAGCATGACGAAGAACAGGATCAGACCCGCGCCCGTCAGCAGATATTCCGCCGAAGCCACCTTTGCGCCAGCGACAATGTCGAACATCAGGAATGCAAGGAAGGTGAAGCCGATAAACAGAAATCCATATTTCAGCGCCCGCTCGACCCGTTTGTACAGGTCAACCGGCTCCATCAGACGGATCGTGGCAATGCTTGCGCCCGAAGTGTTTTCGCCGGGCGAAATCTCGGCATAGCGATTGTCATAATCGTCGATGACAATTGCGGGGTTGGCAGGCGCGCTGGTGCTGACCAGCGATTGGCCAAGCGCTAGGTTGGAAATTGACCATTTCGCTTTGAAACCGTCGGGGCCGATTTCCTTGTCGGCGTCGCTTGGCAGTACGCCGGTGAAGCTGGGATGCGGCCAAGCCGAGTTGACGGCGAAGTTTGTTTCCTCACCGCGCGGCACCATGCTGAATTCACGGCTTCCCCGGAGCGAATAAGCGAAATCGAGCGTGAATTCTTCGCCCCCTTCCCAATCGTAAAACGTGTGAACGCCCGCTCCCGCTTGTTGGTTGCCAAGGCCCGGCCTTAGATCAAGCGCAGTGTCAGCGACCGACAGGTTCGCAGATGTTTGCAGGCCGCTGGGGTCGGAAATCGGCAATTGCAGCGACGCTTCATCCAAGATCAGTTGATCGGCTTCTATGCCCAATCGATCGAGATCAGCAGGCATAGCAAAACGCGCCGATCCGTTGATCGCCGCGTCATAGACCACCGACTGATGGATAATCCCACGCGAGCGAACTTCAGGGTTTATCGTCGTATCGAGATTTTGTTCACTGGGAGAGATGTAGAGGTTCTGGCGCGAGGTTGTGCTGCGCTTCACAGTTTTGCCATCGACCTGCTCGGTCACTTCGCGTGTCACCGTGTACGGCACCACCAGCAGCGGACCTGAAACCGTCTGCGGCCCGGCCCACCCTTCTGTGATGGATGACTGCGCAACGCGGGCCTGATGCTGGCGATCACTGACCAACCAATAGACCATCAATAACGGCACGATTAACGCCGCGCCTACCAATCCGGCGAAGAGTAATTTCACTCCGGGGCTTCGTTCACCACTCATAATTCATCCTCCTAGAAATGCGATGAACTGTTCTTTGGGAGCGATGAACTGAATGCGTTATGAACCCCCAAAACAAAAGCGGCAAGCCATAGATATGGCCTGCCGCTTTCGTTTTCTCATCAACGCCGATCAGGCGTTTAGACTGGGTCTAAGACCGATTAGCTATCCTTCTGAGCCTTGTCCCAATCCTTAATCTGGCGGTCGATTTCGCGCAGCACGTCGGCGCGCATGTCACTTGGGAAATCGGCGCTTTCGGCGATTGAACGGCGGGCCTCTTTCAACCCTTTCAGCGCGTGGGCCATAACTCTGGTCTGGCAGATATAGACAGTGCGAACGTCGCCTTCGGCGCCTTTCACGGTTGCGACATCATCGCTGTCTCCGCGGCATTCGGATTTGACGATTGTGCGGCCCTTCTCACCCTTAACACCGTCCATTTCGAGGATCGCCACTTCGACTTCTTTCATTGCGTTTTTAACGTCGATATCAGCCTCAGCCAGATCTTGGCGCAATTCAGCGAGGATTTCCTCACGCTCTTCCGCGGTCAGCTTTTCGCCTTTATTGGTGATCTCGAGTTTTCTGACCCGCGTTTTGGTTTTCGTTTTGCCGTCTTCATCGGCTGTTTCGTAAACAAAGACATTCGCATCCTTGTCTTTCTTAACCTCTACGGCTGTGTCGGGATCGATTGTGATGATCGCGCTCGCTGCAACGGGTGCCGGCGCAATCGGTGGCGCTGGCGGTGCAGGAGGCGCTGGCGGTGCAACACCCACGCCCGGCGCAGATGGCGCAGCAGGGGCCAACGGAGCTGCAGGCGCTTTTGGTGCGATGCTTTCGGCGTAAGTGATCGATGCGGTTAGCGGCAAAGCGATGATCGCAGCTCCCATCATAAAACGTCCGGCGATGCGGCGGCGGGTTGAAGTCTCAGTCATATTCAGGCTCCTCAAACGGTGAATGATAGATTTGTCGCCAAGCACCGGGCACGCCATCGGGGCGGCGAGCGCGGTGTTAGAAGGCGCGGCGTTGGGGCCAGCGGCAAAGCTGGCGATCAAGCTCGCATAGGTGGCGCGATCCTCTGTCGGTTGGTGCGCCATGACGCGGGCGTCGCAGGCGGCTTCTTGATCTCGGCGCAGAGCCAGCCAGCCATACCGGCCCAGCGGGTTCCACCAATGCAGCGCAAACAGAGGCTGCACAGCGATATTGATGATCAGATCGCGCCCTTTGTGATGCGCCAATTCATGGGCAAGCGCGAGATCGCGGGCGACCTTATCAGGCTGCGCCATGAACCCTTCCGGCATGGCAACAACGGGATCGATCACGCCAAATGCCAGCGGCGCTTTCGTATCGGGAGTTTCGAGCAAGCGCACATTACCTTCGCGGCCCACTTCGCGCGATTTCGCAAGCAATTCCCGGCGAAGCTCAAAATAGCTGGAAAACCGGTGTGCAATAAAGATGGCAGCGCCGATCAGCCACACCGCGCATCCAATCTCCACCAGAGTTCCTGTTGCAGGAAGTGCCTCAAGCAAAGTCTCAAGATTGGAAGGCGGGGTAACCGGCGTGACCAGATCGGTCGCTGCCGCTCCGTTTTCAGACGGTACACCGCTTGCCATAGGTTGTGTCGCAACTGGAGCAGATGTGGTCTGGGCCGGGAGAATTGATAACGCGTCGCTCGCCCCGAGATCAGGCTTTAGCCATGCTGGCAGCGTCACGGGCGGCATAAACAGGCGCAGCATCGGCAGCGCCCATAATGCATAGGCAAACTGCGGGCCGAACATGCGCGCCACCGGACGGCGTATCACAAGCACGAGAGCGATCAGGGCCGCCGTCCAAAGCAGCGTATCCAGGAGCCAATCTGTCATTGTTTCAGCTCCTTCAAAAGAGCTTCAATCTCGGCAAGGTCATCGCCCGTCAGCGCCTCAGATTCGGCGAGATGCGCGACCAAAGAGGCCGCTTTTCCTCCAAACAGCCGGTCGACGAGGCGGCGCGATTCCCCTCCGACATAATCGGAACGTTGGATAAGCGGGCTATAGAGGAAGCGCCTTCCGTCCGGGCGCGTTTCGATGGCTTGTTTTTGCACAAGGCGCGACAGCAACGTCTTTACCGTCGGCAGGCTCCATCCGCGTTTCTCGCAAACTTCATCGCAGACTTCGGCAGCGGTGGCAGTGTCGCGATCCCAAAGCACTTCCATAACGGCATGCTCAGCCTCGCTTATCCGTTCCGGTGATGTGTCATTCGACTTAGCCAAACCTGCCTCCCGTCTGCTTGATTACATTTGTAGTCACATCGACTACGTTTGTAAACATGAAGCGCGGATTAACGGGCCCTATCCCCCCTTGCTCTTCTGCGAACGGTCAACCACAAAGGACGAATGACAGTCTTTTCAACGTTATTGGCATCGTCCGCTTTTGCTCTGGCAAGCCCAGCGCAGGAATCGGCACAAGAACAAAGCGCCGCTGACCCGCAAGCAGAAGCGGCCCAAACCCCGATCATCGTCGAGGGTGACACGGATAAACCGGAAATACGCGCCCAGCTTGGATCGCGCATCGCGAAAGAGCCGCTGTTTACAGATCTGTCTGTCGCAAGCTCCACCGGGATTGCAGGGCTGACACCGGGATCAGGTTTACAGCCGCTCCACGGGGCAAACGCCATTCGCAAGAAAGTGACCTCAACCTGCGTGAGCGACAATGAGGAAGTGGGCGCGCGCGCGTCTTGCCTGCTGATCAAAGCGCGTGAAGCGGGGGCCAAAGACGATCAGTTATTGGAAGCGGACATCTATCGCTATCTCGCCAGCTCCGAAGAATTCGGCGCGCAAGAACGCCTGACTGGCGGCACGGAGCTCTATAATCTGGGCGAGCGCAGCGGCAACGAGCTGCTCCGCGAAGAGGCGTTGATCCGTTTGCTCGACGCGGAAGTTCTCGAAGAGGCGCGCAGGCCCGATGCGCGTCGCACGTTAGTGGATATGGCAATCGCACGCGGCGACAACGCGCTCGCCATTGAACGCCTTTCACAGCACGCCGCCATGCCCGATCCAGATGCCCAAAGCCTCGCCAATCTAGCGATCCTGAAACGCGAAGCCGGTCAATCAGATGCGGCGCCCTATATGACGCGCGCAATAGCCGCACGTCAGGCAGAGGGCGGCGAGGTGCCGCAAGGCTGGCTCGATTTTGCTCCCGCTTCATCAGCGGCAGAAAAGCCATGTCAGCGCGATTTTGGCATGTCGGTTTTGACCGAGCCTGTCCCGCTCGATCCATCCGATGCGGCAAAGGAAGACATCGGCGAGCTGTCCTATCGCGGGGGCATTGTGATTGAACCGGGCGATGAAAAGATCGGCGGCATATCCTCGCTCGAATGGCATGACGGCGCACTATACGCGGTGACTGATGATGGACGCTGGCTTTCCATTACGCTGGATGAGCTAGACGGGCGTTTACTGGACGTGATCGGCATAGACAGCGGGCCGCTCTCCAATATGAAAGGCAAGCGGCTAAAGGGTAAAGACGAAGCAGATTCCGAAGCCCTCGCTCGTGCCGACGACGGCAGCTGGCTCGTCGCGTTTGAGCATGACCACCGCATCTGGCGTTATACCGCGCTGGATAGCCGCGCCCAGCCAACCGAGCTGCCCATCGTTGATCTTGTGTTTGATGCTCAGCCCAATGGCGGGTTGGAGTCCCTCGCCCAGTCACCCGCCGGATTGATCGCCTGCGGAGAATGGTCGGGCAGCGACGTGATGAACTGCATGCGAGAGCGCGACGGCGGCCTTGTTCCGTTCGAGATAAGCCCGCCTGCCGCACTCGTAGGGCGCGGCGCGGTACCCACTGATGCCGACTGCGCGAGCGATGGCACCTGCTACATCCTGTTCCGCAGCTATTCCCCGCAACTCGGCAATGCCTCAGCCATTGTTGCGATTGATGCGGCGAACAAAGCAAAGACCATCGCAAGCTTCCTACCACCGGTTACGCTCGATAATTTTGAAGGGCTGACCGTCCGCGAGGAGCTTGACCGGACGTATATCTACATCGCCTCCGACGATAACTTCTCGAAGCGTCAGCGAAACTTGCTGATGAAGTTTGAGGTGATGTCCGCGCGCAAAGATATTGTCCTGCCTCCGCCTCCTTCATCCGAGGTCGATACGGCGACCTATGAAACCGTGACTGTCATTCTCGAAACGAGCATGGGCGACATCACAGTTGCGCTGGAGACGGAGCGTGCGCCGATCACAGCCAGCAATTTCCTGCGATATGCGGATGAAGACAGGTTCGATGGGACTGTGTTCTACCGCACGATGCGGCTTGACCGTGACCCGCGTCCCAATGGCCTTATTCAGGGCGGTACGCAGTTCGATCCGAAGCGCATTTTGGACGGCATCGAGCACGAGCCAACCAGCCAAACCGGCCTGAGCCACACAAGCGGCGCGTTATCGATGGCGATGGGTGAGCCGGGCACGGCCAACGGCGATTTCTCGATCATGTTGCAAGATCAGGTCGGCCTTGATGCGCAGCCTAAATCCGATGATCCGATCTGGAAAAACGGCTATGCAGTGTTTGGATATGTGACGGAGGGTATGGACGTGGTCACCGCGATCCACGCTGCGCAAACCGATCCGAACAAAGGCGAAGGGATGATGCGCGGGCAAATGATTGCCGATCCAATAAAAATCATCGATGTGCGGCGCGCGCCCGTTCCCGGTCAGGCCTCTACCGAATAGACTTATTGCCCCGCTGACGAACGGCCAACGGGCTGCGTTGCGGTTTTGGGCATGGTCCGCTCAAATTCGGCCAGCCAGACTTTCGCACCCGCACCGATAGAGGATTGCGGGAGCGAGGCAAGCAATCGGCGTTTGCTTTCCCACTGTGCCACCAGCTGCGTTGTCTCTTTCGCCGCCGCCTCAAGCGATTGCGGTTTTCTGAGAGCACGATTGATCATCGCATCGCCGTAAAACGTCCAGTCATTGTCCGGCGTACAGCCAAACGATGTGCGCTGCGCCGACGCAGCCGTCAGGATCGCTGTATCCTTGCTTTTCAACGCAGGAATGAACACGCCGGAATAACACGCGCTCAGGATCAAAACGCGGCGTTTGATCCCGAGCTCTTCCAACGTCTCTTTAAGCCGCGCGGGTGGAAGGATGCCGTATTCACGGTCTCCATAATGGTTCACCAGGCCGAGCCGTGTGCCGTGACTGGTCGTGTAAACCACCAGCACATCCTCGTCGGGGTCCATAATCTCCGCAACCCGCGCGAGGCTCATAAGGAATGTGCGGATAGAGCCCTGCGCCAGATCATCTCGCGATCCGTCTGGGCCAGCGAGCGTGAGCGTGCGCCCTTCCCCGCCATATCGCCGCGAAAGAACCTTGCCGGCCTCACGCGCCTCTCGCGCGAATACCGGATCGCTATCGAACGCGACTGTCACCACATAAGCATCCACCGTACCTGGCCGCTGCGGAGCGAGCGCCCCGAGCGAGCGATCCAAACGCCGTTGTTGATCTAGCAATTCCTTCGCCGGGACCCCACGCTGAAGATGCGGCGCAAGTTCAAAACTGATGCGTGCTTTTGCCCGGTTCGAACCAATGCCGAGATTGGGAAACGGCTCAGTATGTTCTGGCGGGGAGTTTGCGCCATCTGGCGCGGCATCCTGCGCCTGTGACGGGGCGACCAGAAATGAAGTGATTGCAAGAGCGGCGACTGCACGTTTTATCATGCTGCGAAGCTGCCCGCGCGATCCGCCGTGGTCAAGCACCAGTTGCCTGTACATCGCCAAGCACAACGCGGAACACTTTGGTATCGCCCACACCTTTCAATGTCAGCACCTCGGCCGGTGTGAACTCGACGCTGTCATACGCCTCAAAATAGGTGCTTTCGGAAACGGCGATCCCGTTGGGTTCTGCGATCCCTTCGATCCGACTGGCGACATTCATTGTGTCGCCCCAGTAATCATAGGCGAGCCTATTCGCGCCAACCACGCCGCCCACAACATTGCCGGTATGGATTCCGACCCTGATTGCGACATCAATTCCCGATTTCTTGGAAAACGCCGCGACTTCATGGATCATTGTCTCGGCAAAGCGGATCGCATTAACCGCGCCGCTCGCATCCGAACTGTGTCCGCCTGCCACCGCAAGATAGGCATCGCCGACTGTCTTCACCTTCTCAATACCGTGTTTGTCCGCGCTGCTGTCTGCGAGGCCGAAAATAATGTTCAACGTCTTCACGAGATGGCCGGGAGAAAGCCGTTTGGACAATTTGGAAAAGCCGACAATATCGATGAAAATCACCGAAACCTCTCCATAGGAATCGGCAATAACTTCGCCCTGTCTAAGCCGCTGGGCCACGTCTTCGGGTAGGACGTTGTGGAGCAGTTCCTCGGTCTTCGCCTGTTCATCCGCAAGCGCCAAATTGGCCGCAAAGGTGCTGCGCGCGCGGCGATCAATGTCCCAGTTCACAAAACAGGCGAAGGTGAAGAAAGTCGTGAAATTGGTGAAGGAATACACCTTGTTCACGATGCCGCGATCGGCATGAAGCAGGAACACCGCATAGAGCGCGAGCAGCACAGCCGCCCAGATAAAGAACATCCGCGTCGTCGCGACGAAACCGACGCTAGCAAACACCATCAATATGCCCAAATTGATCACAGCCATGCTAAGCCGGCTGATATTAGTCACAGCGGATTGATCGCCCAGCGCGTCGATCAGCATCACCATCACGATTGCCATCAATGTGAAGACGATCGCATCCACCCATGGTTTTTCAACATAGGTACGAGTGAAGGTCAGCGCCGTCAGGCCAACCAGCAGGACAACAAATGGACCCGCTGCAAGGTTGTATGCCAGCACACCATCGAGCGGGAAGTGCATGGGATTGAAGGCGATATAGGAGATCAGCGTGACGATCCCGATCCCCGCTAGAAATCGCGTGGCTGGAATGCGCGCTTCGCGCTCGCTGGCGATATAGGCCCGCTCTGTATCCGGGTCGTCAAATTTGCCGAGCAATCGCATGAAATTCTGCCCCCAAGCAGCGCTGGGCCGCAACTTCGCGGCAAGAGCGATAACGGTCAAGCATTAGCGGCCTCATGCACCCCAAAAAGCGCAGGTTTCCGCTTTAGATACCCGCCGGAGCAAATGCGTCCACGGCATCGAGCAAATCGTCATAACTGCGATCGGTGTTGTTCATCGTGACGGAACACCCATGCCCGTTAAACGACCGGTTGAACCCGATTGTGGCGCGCCGGAACAGCGCAAAATCCGCCTCCCGACCATCGCGCACATCGAACAAGAGCAGTTTGGTCCCCATCATATTCTGCGTGCTAAGCGAGGTGACATCGTCCCAGCGGATGAGTTTGGGTGAGTAATCCGGCAGCAGCATCCCTTGCGCATCAACCCGCACGGCCAGCCCTCCGCCAAATGCGCGCTTGATATGGAAGAACGTGAACGGGGCGAAGAATGCAATTGCCAGCCAACCTGCTGGCGCAACCGCCCAATCGGGGACACGGCGGCTGCCCGTTGGCGTTTCGCCGAAAGCTCCGATCAGCCACAGGCCAATCGCGACAAAGCCAAACGCCAGCAAGGCCAGCATGATTGAACGTGCAGGCGAATAGCGCGCTTCGAAGCGGTCTTTGCCGAGTGACGCATTCATAATAGTCGCTCCCGCTGTTCCTGTGTCAGCATCTGGCAAGACACCTCCGCCTTACCAAACCAGCGATACCGGTTGCGCGCGACCAGATCATAGAACCAGTCTCGGATAGGGCGCGGCACAATTTGGAAGATCAATCCCAGTCGGAAAACTCCGCCTAGCAATCGGGCGACCTCGAAATAGCCGTCTGTGCGGATGAATGCCTTGCCGCCGCTGAGCAGGATAAAGCTGTCATCCCAATCCACGCCGTAATGGTCACAAATGGCCGCGCCCGGTTGTTGCTGGGCCGATGCGAAGGCGATCTTGCCCGCTTTGTCGTGCTTCATAATGAACGACACACCGCCGGAACACAGCACACAGACATCATCAAAGACGAACACAGCGCGGCTATCGTCGAAATCCGGCACAGCGGGATCATCGCGGTAGGAATACGGTTTCGGGTCCATGGCGCAAACCATGTCACAATCGCCGATTGCTGGGTAGTCCGCATTGCGGCTCAGACACGGCGGATCGCGTGATGCGTTAGCGGGTGATTACGAAATCACCGGCGCTCGTTTCGACAAAGATATCGCGGCGCTCCCCGCCCTCAAACGCGGTACGGAAATAAAGCGAGAGCGTGATACTCTCACCCGGCTGGACCGAACGTGAGGAGCAACCAAAGCTCCAGCTATCGTCTTCGAATTTAATCGCGAATGCAGAACTGCGGGACGCTTGCGTTGTTTTGAGAACCATCTCGGCCTGTTTGGGACAAGTGCCAACAGTTTCGGTTTCGTCAGTCTCATTCGTCAGAACAAGATCAAACCGTTCCCACCTGTTCGGAGTAGTCCGATCGAAATGGTAGCCACCAAATTCACCGCTAAACGCGGGAGCGGCGGCGCTGGCGAGTAGAGCGAATTCAAAAAGCACATCATCCTCCTGTTTCTGCAAGAAAATATTGCTCGGCCAGAACTGAACTTCGGATGAACTTTGCTGTCTTGATTGCGATCAAAGGCTACGAAACGCTGAATATCCGGTCGGCAAACTCATTGAGAGAAGTAATCGACCAGCGAAACAGACATATCAGATGGCAGTCACCATCGACCTCACACCCTTCACCGGAAGTGGCCTCACATCGGGTCAAAATCGTACTTGCTTGGCGAAGTTACAGGCATCTTAGTGCGAGCCAATTTCGCCCTGCCCTCCGCGTCCAAACCCGCTTCCCTTAGTAAACCCGTGCTTTCGGTTCAATGTAAGTCGCGTCTTCTGTGAGGGTGTATTCGTGGACAGGACGGTAATCGATTTTGATGTCGCCCTTGCCAGAACCCTTGGCGTTGCCGCCCCAGCCTTCAAACCAGGCAACCGTGTGCTTCATCCACTCTTTATCATTGCGATCCGGGAAATCCTCGTGCGCGTGGGCGCCGCGGCTTTCTTTGCGGTTCGCAGCCGATGCCATGGTGACATTCGCCTGAGCCATCAGATTGTCGAGCTCCAGCGTCTCAATCAGGTCGCTGTTCCAGATCAGCGATTGGTCGGTCACGTTGATGTCTTCCATCCGGGCATTCTGCGCGGCCAGTTTCTCGACACCTTCATCCATCAGTTTGGTATCGCGGAACACGGCGGCGTGGGCCTGCATGGCTTTTTGCATGTCGGCACGGATCGCAGCGGTTGGTGAACCGCCTTTCGCATAGCGGAAGTGATCGACGCGGCCCAAAGCGAACTCTGAACTGTCGGCTGGCAATTCGGGCTGGCTCGCACCGGCGGTTAGGTTTTCTTTGAGGTGCAGGCCGGTTGCGCGGCCGAACACGACAAGGTCGATCAGCGAGTTGGAGCCGAGGCGGTTTGCACCGTGGACGGACACACAGGCCGCTTCGCCAACAGCGTATAGGCCCGGCACAACTGTATCGGGGCCGTCTGCGCCAAGAGTGACAACCTGACCGTGGTAGTTACACGGAATGCCGCCCATATTGTAATGGACAGTCGGCGTCACAGGCAGAGCCTGACGCGTCAGATCGACGCCCGCGAAAATCTTACCGCTTTCGGTGATACCCGGCAGACGCTGCGCGAGCACTTCGGGTGCAATATGATCGAGGTGCAGGTGGATATGGTCGCCTTCTGGCCCCTGCCCGCGCCCTTCGCGCATTTCGAGCGCCATCGAACGGGAGACAACATCGCGCGACGCGAGGTCCTTTGCCGACGGGGCGTAGCGTTCCATAAACCGCTCACCTTCGGAGTTGGTGAGATAGCCGCCCTCGCCGCGCGCGCCCTCTGTGATGAGAACGCCCGCGCCGTAAATGCCGGTCGGGTGGAATTGCACGAATTCCATGTCCTGCAGCGGAAGGCCCGCGCGCAGAACCATGCCGCCGCCATCGCCAGTGCAGGTGTGCGCAGACGTTGCGGTGAAATAGCAGCGACCATAGCCGCCGGTTGCCAGCACAACGGATTGCGCGCGGAAACGGTGGATCGTGCCATCATCGAGGCACATTGCCATCACGCCGACGCATTTCTTCACGCCGTCCACTTCGGACATGATCAGATCGAGCGCGAAATATTCGATGAAGAAGTCCGCATCGTATTTCAGACTCTGCTGATACAGCGCGTGAAGCATGGCGTGGCCGGTACGGTCGGCCGCGGCGCAGGTGCGCTGAACCGGCGGGCCGTCACCCATATTCTGCATGTGGCCGCCAAATGGACGCTGATAAATCGTGCCATCTTCATTGCGCGAGAACGGCACGCCGGCATGCTCCAGCTCATAAACCGCCTGAGGTGCTTCGCGGGCGAGGTATTCAATCGCGTCTTGATCGCCCAGCCAATCAGCACCTTTGACGGTGTCATACATATGCCAAGACCAGTGATCGGGCGTGTTGTTGCCCAGCGATGCAGCGATGCCGCCTTGCGCAGCAACTGTGTGCGAACGGGTCGGGAAAACCTTGGAAATGTTGGCTGTGCGAAGGCCAGCCTCTGCCGCACCCATCGTGGCGCGCAGGCCGGATCCGCCCGCACCCACGACGATCACGTCATAAGTGTGGTCGATAATCTTGTAAGCTGGTTTGGTTGCTGCATCAGCCATCAGGCCTGACCTCCAAGTGCGAGGCTGGCGACGCTGAAGATAGCGAAGGCGCCGCCGCCAATAACTGCAATGTTGAGCGCGGTAAGAGCCGCAAATTTGGAACCGGAATTCTGGACGTAATCCTCAATCAGCACCTGCAAACCCATGCGCGCATGGCTGAACAGGCTTAGGATCAGGAGGATCATCGCCACTGCCGTAATCGGTGAACCGATCCACGCGCTGACGGTTTCGTGGGAAAAATCGTCGATCAGTACGAAACTGACAAGCAGCCATGTCATCAAGACAAGATTGCTGATCGCGGTGAAGCGATGCGAAAGCCAGTGATGCGCGCCATCATGCGAAGAGCCGAGGCCGCGAACTTTACCGATAGAAGTGCCGTTACCCATCAGATCACTCCCTGCTTGGAAAGGATCAGTGCCCAGAACCCGCAGGTCAGCACTATTGCGATCAGAGGCGCAGCGATTGACCAGAAACGGTTGGCGTTCAGTTCGTAGCCCGCTCCGATATCCAGAACGAAGTGACGCAGGCCGCTCATCATGTGGGTGAAAAACGCCCAGCTCAGCCCGACCATCACGACCCAGCCAACCGGCGATGTCATGATGCCGGTGAAGGTTTCATACGCTTCTGCCCCGCTCGCAATCGCGCCCAGCCACCATACCAAAACGGCAAGGCCAACCAGAGCCATCCCGTCACCAGTGGCCCGGTGAAGGATAGAAATCAGCATATGCGGCCCCCACCGCCATATCTGGAGGTGCGGAGAAAGCGGTCTTTGGCTCATGATTATCCCGTTCAAACGTCCAATTCGTGAGCGCACACTTAGCGGTCTTGGCGCATGGTGCAAGCCGCGAACGCTCGACTTCTCTTGCAAAGTTCTGGACAGAGAGTTGCAAAGTTTTGGATAAAGAGAGCCCATGAGTTTCATTCTAGCAACAGGAACAAGCCGCGGGATCGGCCAAGCGGCCAAATCCGCGCTGCTTGAACGGGGCATCAATGTGATCGGCCACGCGACCCGCGCCGCCGATGTAGACACGATTGCCGCCGACTTCTCAAACCCCGGCGCGGCCTCGCTTTTATGGGAGGAGGCGATGGAGCGTTCCGGCGGTGAAATCACGGCGGTGGTCAACAATGCCGGACTGTTCGAGGCGAACCGGCTTGATCGATCTGACATCGAATGGCTCGATGCGTGGGAAGACACATTGCGCATCAATCTGACCGCAGCGGCCCAGCTTTCGCGGTTTGCCGTGCGCCATTGGCAAAAACAAGGCGGCGGCGGACGGCTCGTCCATGTCGCAAGCCGCGCGGCCTATCGCGGCGATTCGCCCGCGCATTGGCATTATGCCGCAGCAAAAGGCGGCATGGTGGCCATGCACAAAAGCATCGCACGCGCATACGCCAGTGAAGGCATTCTATCCTACGCCATCACGCCGGGATTCACCGATACCAGTATGGCCGGCGATTATCTGGATAGCCGCGGAGGCGCAGGGCTGCTCGCAGACATACCATTGGGCCGCGTGGCTCAGCCGGAAGAAATCGCTCGCATCATCGCGTTTTGTGCTCTCGATGCCCCCGCCAGCATGACCGGCGCCGTAATTGACGCGAATGGAGCCAGCTTTGTTCGATAGAATCGCCTGCGCCCTCGCGATCACAATGCTCGCCCCTGCCTGCGCGGTGCAAGAGTCAGCTTCTAACCCGTCGGCAAATCCCAAGACAGCCGAAAGCGTGCCTGACGGATCAGCGTGGCAGCCCTATCCCGGCGCTTCGAAAGATGCCGAGTTTCTCAAGAAAACTCCCGCAGCATTTCGCCCGTTTGTCGAACGGTGTGACCCGTGGGATGATTGGGACAAGCCCGCACCGCCCTTCAAAATTCACGGCAGCACCTATTATGTTGGGACATGCGGTATCGCGGCGATCCTGGTCGCTAACGATGACGGGTTGGCGCTTTTCGACAGCGGAACCGAAGGCGGCGCACGTATTGTCGAGGACAACATCCGCACGCTTGGATTCGATCCGCTCAATGTGAAAGCCCTGGTCGTCAGCCACGAACATTTCGACCATGCCGGCGGCATGGCGTATTTGCAGAAGCTGACAGGGGCCGCAATTTACGCAGGACAGGCGGCTTCACCGGTTATTCGCAGCGGGCAAAGTGACCCCAAGGACCCGCAGGCTGGAATGCACGAACCGATGGAACCCGTTCCGGGTTCAGTCCGATCCGTAAAGAATGGCGAAATTGGAACAGTCGCAGGGTTGGAGATCACTGCTATTTCCACGCCGGGTCACACATATGGGGCGATGAGCTATCAATGGAAATCCTGCGAAGGCGATCAATGCTTGACGCTGGTTTATGCGGATAGCCTATCTCCGGTCAGCTCTGACGAATACAAATTCAGCGAGAATGAAGGCTATGTCACATCGTATTTTGACGGGCTTGAGCGGCTCGGCCGGCTTGATTGCGATATCCTGCTGACCCCGCATCCTTCGCACAGCCAGATGCTCAAACGCATGCGGACGGACACGATGATCGAACCCACAGCCTGCGCATACTACGCCATCGGTAAAGCGAGAGATTTGGAAAAGCGGCTCAGGCGCGAAGCGGAAGAAACCGAATGAGCACCGCTTGGAAACTTTCCGCCTTTGCGCCCAAAAAGACTGTGCAAGCCGCCCTGCTCGCCCATGATGAAATCGAAGAATGGGACTTCGATCTGGTGATCTCTGGCCGTGAAATCGACGAGGATCGCCCGCAGGAATGGGTGCTGGAGGCGTGGTACCCGCGCAAGCCTGCTGCTGATCAAACCAAAGCGTTGGCTGGTTTGTTCGCAGGAAAAGCGCCCAAAATCACTTCCGAAAAACTCCCCGATGAGGACTGGGTTACGCTGAGCCAGGAAGGCACCCCGCCCATCCTCGCTGGCCGGTTTTATGTCCACACACCGGACTATCCGCCCGCCAATGATGCGATAAACTTTGCAATCCCGGCCAGTCAGGCATTCGGCACAGGCCAGCATGAGACGACCGCAGGATGCCTCGCCATGTTGGACGCGATCAAAGGCACCGGCGCGAGCTTCGGCCGGATTGCTGACATAGGCACGGGCACAGGCTTGCTCGGTTTTGCGGGCATGGCTCTGTGGCCAAATGCGGAATGCACCGCGTCCGACATTGATCCGGTCTGCGCGGGCGTGGTGGAAGACAATGCTGATATGAACGCCGTTCGATTGGGCGCGGGCCGCGGTTCGATGACCATGGTGATTGCAGACGGGATGGAAGACCCGCTGCTGCAAGCGCGCGGGCCGTACGACCTGCTTATCGCGAATATCCTTGCCGGGCCGCTAGTCGAGCTTGCGCCGGACTTTGCGAAATCAGTCAGCCCGGGCGGCAGTATTGTGCTCGCCGGATTGCTGGCTGGTGAGCAGGAACAGGCGGTACGCCGCGCTTACAGACAGGCGCATTGCAGGCCGGTCGCAAGATTGCAGAACGGGGATTGGGCAATTCTGTGGTTCAGACGCCGCCATGAGCGATAAAGAAAACTTGCCCGGACGTGTTTGGCCAAAACGCCTTGCTGGCATCGCCGTATTCATCCTGATCGGCATTCCGCTGCTGTTCCTGATGTCCGCATGGATCGGATCATCCATTGCGCGCAATTCCAACTGGGAAGAGACGCAGGACGGGGTCGAAATCTTTATCGGGTCAAACGGTATTCACACCGAGATTGTGATGCCGATCGACAGCGATGTGATCGATTGGCGCGGGCAATTTGCGTTGGGCGACATCAGCTCGCCCTATCGATCCTACACCCATGTCGCAGTAAGTTGGGGCGAAAAGACGTTCTTTCTCGAAACGCAGAACTGGTCTGACCTGACACCTTCGGTTGCGGCGAATGCGATGACTGGCGGCAGCGGCATCTTGCATGTCGCATGGTATGTGCGCCCTGCCCCTTCGGATGATTTCCGCCCGTTAAAAATCAGTCAAGCGGAATATGAGCGGCTGGCCGCGCAAATCACGGCCCAGCTCGCACCGGAGGAAACACGCGCGACCTATGCCGGATATTCTTACTACGACGTGTTTTATGATGCCGTGGGCACGTATCACCTAGGCAATACGTGTAACCAATGGACCAGCGACAGGCTGGCGGAGGCTGGGATCAGAACCGGATCATGGACACCTCTACCCGGCGGCGTGATGCGATGGGTGCCTAAGATTGGGCAGCCATAAGGGTTTCACGCCATTGCGTTAGGAACAGCCGCTCTGCCTGCGGCGGGCCGAGAGTTTGTGCGGTGTCCAACGCCTCAATTGCTGCCTCGTGATTGCCAGCACGCTCCTGCAGTTTCGCGCGCGCCACGTGGTATGGCCGCGCATTCACAAGGCGTTTGGGGTCCACTGCTTCAAGTTCGGCCAATCCGGCCTCGATGCTGTGCGCTTCAGCCATGGCAAGCGCGCGGTTCACCTGCACCATCGGCCCCGGCCTTACCATCATCAGCGCATCGTACAGCGTCACAATGGCGGGCCAATCAGTCTTGCCATCGAAAGCGCGGCGGGCATGGGTCAGCTGGATTGCAGCCATGATTTGATACGGGCCGGTCTGCTGCTTTGCCGCCGCCTCATCCAGCCACCTGCGGGCTTGTTCGATGGCTTGACGGTTCCAAAGCGCGGTGTCCTGTTTTGAAAGCGGGATCATCGCGCCGCTGCGCCCAACACGCGCCTCCTCTCTCGAACGGGCAATCGTAATAAGCGCGGCGAGGCCTAGCGCCTCAGGCTCGTCCGGCAGCAGATCGGCGAGCATCGCGGCGAGCCTGCCAATTTCAGCGGACAATTCGCTATCAATCTCACCCGCTGCATCCTGATACGCGGCGGTATAGGCAAGCTCCAATGTCAGCAGGACGGCATCCAGACGCTCGGGCCAATCGCGGCGCTGCGGTAGATCAAACGCAATGCCCGCGCCGCGAACCTTCGCCTTGGCCCGCGTAATCCGCTGAAACATCGCCGGTTCACCGATCAGGAACAGCCGGGCAATCGTGCCAACAGGCAGGCCGCAAATGACCTTGAGCGCGAGCGCCGCGCGCGTTTCCAGCGTAATCGCGGGATGACAGCAGATAAACAAAAGCCGCAGCCGCTCATCCGGAATGGGATCGGGCAGCGCAATTACGTCTCCCATATCCGCCTCCCCTTCCTCGATTAATGCGGCCGCATCACCGGCCCTTGCCTCCGCAGAGCGCCGCCGGATCATGTCGATCCCCTTGCGGCGCGCGACGCTCATCAGCCAACCTGCGATATTATCCGGTGGATCGTCCTGCCTCAGACATGCCTCCAGCGCGGCGTCAAACGCCTCTTCGGCCAGATCAAGATCGCTAAAATGCGCGGCCAAGGCAGCAATCAACCGCGGCCGCGCATCCATGCATTTGCGCGCAAGCAGAGCGCGCTCGTTCACTCTTCGTTGGGCCAGATCGGGCGGATTTCGATCGCTCCTGCACCGGGGATCGGGATCATCCGGGCCCATTCGACTGCCGCATCAAGATCCGGGGCATCCACGATGTAGTAACCGCCCAGTTCCTCATGGGTTTCGGCGTAAGGGCCATCATGCAGAGCGCCCTCGCCCTGGCCTGAATACCGCAAGGTGGTTGCCGTGTGGGCTTCGCGCAGGCGGTTACCTGACCATTCAACGCCGCTTTCCGCCAGCTTCTCGATCAACTTCATATGACCGGCGAGAGTTTCCTCCATCACTTGGGCGGCATTCTCACCTGAATAGGCATCTTCGCTCTCATTGATCAGCAGCATATATTGCATCGTCGTTTCTCCGTTAATGGCCGCGCCGCAATGGCAAGGCTCTGCCACCAAGACGGATGACGCAAGACGGATTCGACAAAGCTGCGAAAAAGTCGGAACACTCGGGCAGTGAACTCTTTGAATGAAGAACAGCTATTCAATCAAAGGAACGACTATCATGGCGAAGACCCTTCTCATTACAGGCGCATCATCGGGCATCGGCGCGGCGACTGCGAAAGCGGCTGCAGAAGCTGGCTGGAACGTCGCACTGTGCGCGCGATCAGCCGACAAGCTTGAGCAATTGTCTGAGGAAATCGGCGATTCTGCGCTCGCAATTCCGTGCGACGTTACAAAACGCGATGCGATTGCTGATGCGCTCACACTCGCTTCGGAACAGTTCGGAAGCATCGATGCATTTTTTGCCAATGCAGGAACTGGAGTGGAGAAAGCCGGCGTCGAAAAAGGCGATCCAGACGAATGGCACGACATGATCCACATCAATATTCTCGCCGTGCTGTACGCTGCGCACGAAGCCATCCCGCATCTCAAGAAGACCAAAGGCCACTTTCTCGTTACTGGCTCAAAGGCTGGCCGCGATACATTCAAAGGATCCGTCTATTCTGCGACCAAACACTTTGTGCATGGCTTCGGAGAGAACCTGGCAGAAGAAATGCGCGAATGGGGCGGACGTGCAACTGTGATCGCCCCCGGCATGGTAGACACCGCATTTTTCAGCGAACCCAAACCGGGCAAGGTTCAGGCGGGAGATGTCGCGAACGCAGTCGTCTACGCGCTCAGCCAGCCCAAGACCGCTGCCGTGCGCGAGATCTATCTTATGCCCAATGATTAAGCCGTCCCGCGCAGCGCGCTTTCAAGCAGGTCGAGCGCATTGCGGGTGAACGCCGCCATATTGTCGATCCTGTCATCGCTTGCCGTTTCGACAATGGCAGTGCGATCAAAATCGGGTGCGGCGATGGCTGCAACGCTCATGCCGGAGGCGACGCCCATCGGATGCTTGCTGGACCCCGCAGCGCCGCTTTCCGCGATTCCCCAATCCGCGCCTAAACGGTCACGGATGGCGCGGGCTTGGAGCAGCGCGTATTCCTCGGTCGCGGAGCGCATGCCCTCATAGGCATCGCGCGGCAGATCGAACAAGACATCGCGGGCTTTGAACGAATAGACGATCCCGCCGCCAACATAGAATTTAAGCGCGCCCGGCACCGTCAACAGCGCCGCTCCGATCAAGCCGCCAGTCGCGCCGTCAGCCACAGCAATCTTCTCACCGCGCGCTTTAAGAGCCTCAGCAATGCGCACCGCCTGTGGGTGGAGTTCGCGTAGCAAATCCATCAGCCTGCCTCTTCAACAATCTTCGCCCAGCCCGCTTCATCGGTGGTTTCAATGCCGAGTTCCTGCGCTTTCTTCAGCTTCGATCCCGCCCCCGGCCCGGCGACCAGCAAGTCCGTTTTCGCGCTAACACTGCCAGATGCTTTTGCGCCCAATCGTTCCGCCTGAGCTTTCGCTTCATCGCGGCTCATGGTTTCGAGCTTGCCTGTGAACACCACCGTTTTACCCGCCACGGGACTGTCGAGCGTTTCGACCTCGTATCGCGGCGGTGAAACCTGCTCCAGCAGACCATCCCACACTTTCACATTGTGCGGCTCATGAAAGAAATCGGCGAGCGAATGCGCGACCGTCACTCCGAACTGGTCCGTAACGCCGAAAATATCCTTCGCCGCCTGATCCATGCGTGCTTTGAACGGGGAGGCCTTTTCCTCTGCACCCTGCGGATTGGCTGCGCGGTATTCTGCGAATTTCTCCGCAGCGGTTTTGATCTCGGCGACATCGCCAAGCGATTTCATCAAATCGCGCGCGGTCACCTCACCCACATGGCGAATACCGAGGCCAAACAGCAGACGCGCCGCGTCCGGCGCACGTTTGCTATCCACAGCCGCCAACAGGTTATCGACAGACTTATCCTGCCACCCTTCAAGGGCGAGAATATCCTCGCGCCGCGTATCCAAACGGAAGATATCCGCCGGACTTTCCAGCCAGCCCAGCGCAAAAAACTGAGCGATAGTTTTGCTGCCAAAACCATCAATATCGAGAGCCTTGCGGCTGACAAAATGCTCCAGCCTTTGGGTGCGCTGTGCAGGGCAAATAAGGCCGCCCGTGCAGCGTACATCGACTTCGCCTTCCTCCGCGACAGCCTCGCTATCGCATTCAGGACACTTGTCTGGAAAGAGATAGGGATCGCGCGCGGTATCACGCGTCAGATTCTTGACCACTTGCGGGATCACATCGCCTGCGCGCTGAATCACGATCCGGTCGCCGGGCCTCACGCCTAACCGCTCTATCTCGTCGCGATTATGCAATGTAACGTTGGTAACTGTCACTCCGCCAACCAGCACCGGAGCGAGCCTGCCCACGGGCGTCAGCTTACCCGTGCGACCAACCTGAATATCGATCGCCTCAAGCGTCGTCTCGGCGCGCTCCGCCGGGAATTTATGCGCGAGCGCCCATCGCGGCGCCTTCGCCACAAAGCCCAGACGCTGCTGATAATCGAGCCGGTCTACTTTGTAGACGACCCCGTCGATATCATAGCCAAGATCGGGCCGCTGACGGCCAATCTTGTCATAATGCGCGATCATCGCATCGACATCGCCGGTGACAGTAAGGAACGGCGAAAGCGGGAAGCCCCAGCTTTCCAGCATCCGCATCATCTCATTCTGCGTCTCACACGGCACATGCGAGGCCGCGCCCCATCCGTAGGCCCAGAATTTAAGCGGGCGTTTTGCCGTAACGCTTGCGTCTTTTTGGCGCAGCGAACCGGCGGCGGCGTTGCGCGGATTTGCGAAGAGCTTGCCTCCCGCCTCCTCCTGAGCCGCATTAATCGCGGCAAAGTCGGCTTTGGACATATAGACCTCGCCGCGCACTTCGAAGACTTCCGGCACGTCTTCTGGCAATTGCTGCGGAATGTCGGCGATATGGCGCACATTGGGCGTCACATCCTCACCCACTTGCCCGTCCCCGCGCGTCGCTGCGCGCACCAGAGCGCCGTTTTCATAACGCAGCGAGCACGACAGCCCGTCAATTTTGTCCTCCGCCGTGATCGCGACTGGATCATCCGCATTCAAGCTAAGGAAGCGCCGAATACGATGCGTCCACTCCTCCACCTCTTCGCGATTGAATGCATTATCGAGGCTCATCATCCGCTGCTCATGCGTCACCTTCGCAAGCGGCGAAGCGGCAACTTCATGCCCCACCTTTTGCGAGGGGCTGTCCGGCCGGATCAGATGCGGAAACGCCTCTTCCAACTCGCGGTTACGGCGAACCAGCGCATCATATTCCTGATCGGTGATCTCGGGATTGTCCTGCGCATGATACAGCTTGTCATGCTTCGCAATCTGGCGAGCAAGACGCATCAGCTCATTGGCGGCATCGGCTTCTAAGATTTTGTTCATTCAGACGATCCACCGCCCAATCTGTTCAATGAGCTTCCACTTCCCATTCTCACGGGCAAGCTTGTATGTTTCTCCGTACCCGAAATCATCGATATCTATTTCGCAGAGAACTGCGCTCTCGCAGCGAACATCGATAAGCTCATAGTGAAGCGCTGGCTTCCCGTTCGGATCATAAAAACTCGTCATAGCCACAAACATGCCAAAGTCGCCCTCGACGGTCTTCAAAGTGCAATCCACATTATTGATGGGCAAGATTGGAGTGGCATTGAATTTTGTTCGCAACTGCTCAAAATCGACATCAACCTTGGTTTCAAGACAAAGGGTCGTTTTCGATCCGTCATCTGCTCTTAGGTCTTCTAGCGTGCCACCAGAGAAGCTCTCGAACTGCAACTCTATCGCTAAAGCAACTGCTGCACTTGGTGCATATCGCGTTGAAAAACCAGAACCTGACCAAGTAAACGCACCTACAGCGACAAGGATGGCCAGACATATCGTCAGGTCGGCAAGCTCAATTGGCTTGTTGTCGGCTTCGGTCACCTGTTCAGCCACGCAATACAGGCTTCGTTTCCACGCGGGTGCCAAAGCCGGTGATGTGCGCGCGCGCTTTGCCGATGGCGTCCTTTACGCTGGGCAGGTTTAGGCTGTTCGCGTGGTCTGTTTTCGTCTGCCACACTTCGGTGATCCAAATCGAGTTCGGATCTTCGGTGTCCTCGGCGATCATGTAAGCGATGTTGCCCGGCATATCACGCGTGCCCGCCAGCATCGCCGCGATCACCTCGCCGCGCTTCCCATCGGCAATCTTCATTTGCCCGATCAGGCCGTACATCTCTTCCATCGCTTTGCTCCCTAATCCTGCCGATGTGCAGCCCGCCAAAAGGCCAAGCGCCGCCGTGCCGACGAATTCGCGCCGTCCAATCACTCGCTAGCCTGCAGTCGTACAGTCCATCCGTCGGTCGTCTTGTGCGCCGAAATCGGCACGCCGCTCTCAATCGTATAGCCGAAACTGATATCGGTGTTCGCTGTGCAAACCAGCTGTTCACACCGGATCGTGCTGAGGCCCACAAGAACAGAAGTGTAGTCAGGATTGCGGCGCGGCGAGCAAGCCAATCGGCCTTTCAACGGGATGCCTGTATCTGCCATCTTTGCAAAAAACGCCTCGGTCGGCTGACCATAGGAATAGCCGAGGCAGATAAAGTCCAATTCCTGACCAAAACGAATCTGCATCCGCGCGATTTCGTGGCGAAACATCGCCTCAACCGCAGCCGGATCAGCGCTTTCGAGCGGCCATTCACCAAACTCGGTGGGGTTCGCGTCGGGCACGATGATGGGCTGTGGTCGAGGGATCTCGACAGGCTGTGCAGCCACCGCCGCAGCAATAGCCATTGAACTGAGCACGCCGATCACATCGCTATTCCTCTGGCAGCGGATCGGGCTCCGCCGGTGCCTCTGGCGAAACTTCGACGCCATCCAACTCTATCTGAGCGCCGGTCCTCTCTTCGATTAACTGTTCCAACTGTTCTTCAAATTGGTCAGGAGTGATTGTACCGTCGCTCAATTGTTCCCGGAGATCCCGGATGCGCGGAAGTGCCTCCATCACATTCTCTGAACCGGTTACCGCCATGTTCACTTCGGCCAGAAAATCCCGCTGGAAATTCTCGTCATTGACCATCGACGATACCCCTATCGCGAGCGCAATCGGCGCCAGTAATCCAATCCCGCACGATACGAAGAACAGCCGCTTAAAGCTCATTTCGGTGAGAAGGCCTAGCACCGCCATGCTAGCAAGAGCCAACGCGGCCATCGAACCAAGCAATGTCAGTAAAATAGTGGTTATGAGCAAACCGCCCAGAATTTCCATCAAACACCCTCCAGCAAACGATCCGCCTGCGCCCTCGCCTCTGGCGTCACCTCCGAACCCGACAGCATCCGCGCGATCTCTTCCTGACGTTGTGCATCGTCGAGCAACACGACGCTGGTCTTCGTCACAGTGCCGCTGGAGGCCTTGGCAATAAGGTAGTGCTGTCCGCCGCGCGCGGCGACTTGCGGGCTGTGCGTTACGGCCAGCAATTGTCCTTCTGCGCTGGCAAGCCGCGCGAGACGTTCTCCGATGGCGCTCGCCACCGCCCCGCCCACGCCTCGGTCAATCTCGTCAAAGATAATCGTCGCCGCGCCGCCTTTTTCCGCCAGCGCCACTTTCAACGCGAGGATAAAGCGCGATAGCTCGCCGCCCGATGCAATTTTGGCCAGCGGAGCAAAGTCTGCGCCGGGATTGGTGGCGATCAGGAACTCGGCGCTATCCATGCCATGCGCGCCCCATTTCTCCTCTGGGAGTGTAACAACGGAGGTGAGAAAACGCGCCGCATCCAGTTTCAGCGGAGCGAGTTCCGCCGCGACCGCCTTGTCCAGCATTTTGGCTGCTTTCACGCGTTTATCATGCGCTTTCTCGGCCATGGTCAGATAGGCAGCGCGCGCTTCTTTCGCGGCGACCTCCAGCGCATCCAGCTGCGCCTCACCGCCTTCGATCGCGTCCAGTTGCCCGCGCATCTTCCGCACAAGATCAGGCAAGTGATCGACGTCGCAGCGATGCTTTCGCGCCATCGCTCGCAGTTCAAACAGGCGCGTTTCTGCATCATCCAGCGCGGCGGGATCGTGGACCAGAGAATTTGCCGCGGTTTCCAGCTTGTCCTCCGCCTCTCCTGCCTCGATCACAGCGCGGTCCAGCGCGGCAAGCGCCTCGATCAAGAGCGGGTGTTGTTCGGCTATCCGGTCCAGTTTGCGCGCGGCCACGCGCAGCGACGCGAGCGGCGAATCCGATCCTTCCCAAATGTGACGCAAAGCTTCGAGTTCACCGGACAGCTTCTCTGCCTTCTGCATATCTGACCGCGCACCGGCGAGGCGCACTTCTTCGCCAGCTTGCGGTTGAAGCTCCGTCAGTTCGGCAAGATGCGCGACCAGCAGATCTTGGTCAGCTTTGGCCTGTTCAACCTCACTGCGCGCCTCGGACAATTGCGCCTCAGCCTTGGCCCAGCCCCGCCAACGTTTCTCCAGACCGGCAAGATCTGTACCGGCATACCTGTCCAGCAAAGCCCGGTGCCCGCGTGGGTTTACAAGGCCGCGATCATCGTGTTGCCCATGCAGCTCGACCAGCGCAGCGGCGAGTTCGCGCAGCAAGGCGACGCTGGTGAGTTGATCGTTGATAAAGGCTTTGGAGCCGCCATCGGCCTTCACCTGCCGACGAATGATCAGGGGTTCACCCGGTTCAATATCCAGATCGGCATCGTCGAGCGCATCTGCGATCAAGTCAGGTAGTGCGGCGAATTCAAAACTGGCGGTGACGCTAGCCTTGGGCTCGCCCGCGCGAACGAGAGATGTCTCTGCACGGTCGCCCAGAATCAGGCCAAGGGCATCGAGCAGGATCGACTTACCCGCGCCCGTCTCGCCCGTAAGCACACCCAGCCCACGCGAAAAGTCGAGGTCGAGCGCCTCGATCAAAACGATATTGCGAATGGAAAGGCGGGTCAGCATCGTAATGCTGTCCTAGCCCAAGAGTGGTGCCTCGTCACGCATGCGCGCAGGCTCTGCCCACAATCAGCTTGCAGTCGCGCCCGGTGTCTTATCCTGCACGAGCTCATACGCCTTTTCGTACCACTCATTGCCCGGATAGTTCGCCCCCAGAACGGCGGCGTATTTCACAGCTTCCTGCTGCAAACCCAACGCAAGGCTGCTTTCCGTCAGACGGTAAAGAGCCTCTGGCGTGTGGCTGGTCGTATCGAATTTCTCGACCACATTGCGGAACCGCACCGCGCTGGCCAGCCATTGGCCAGACCGCTGATAATGGCGTCCGATTTCCATTTCCTTGCCCGCCAAGTGATCATCCACCAGGTCAAGCTTCAACCGCGCATCGGCGGCATATTCGGTCTGTGGGAACCGGCGGTTCACCTCACGCAGAGCCGTCTTGGCTTGCTCGGTGATTTTCTGATCGCGGTTCACATCGCTGATCTGCTCGTAATAGCTGAGCGCGATCAGGTAATAGGCATAGGGCGCATCCTTGTTACCCGGGTGGATCGAGAGGAAACGCTGCGCGTTCAGGATCGATTTGTTGTAATCGCGGGCGATGTAATAGCTGAAAGCGCTCATCAACTGCGCGCGGCGCGCCCATGGCGAATAGGGGTGCTGACGCTCCACCTCGTCAAACAAGGCCGCCGCCAGCAAAGTGTTGCCGCGATCAAGCCGGCGCTGCGCCTCTGCGTAAAGCGATTCGACATCGCGTGCGACGTAGGCAACATCCTCGTCAGCGGACCCGCCGGAACAGGCGGCAGTGGCGGTGATGGCCGTGCCGAGCAGAGCGGCGCGAAGGAGCGGTTTGCGAAAGCTAGTCAACATGGGGAGCCGTATAACCGCGCCTCCCCTGAACGCCAAGTGAAGTTCGCGTTCTTATTCCCGCTTCAAACGTCAGGGCTCACATCCGCTCGCTTTGCTTTGCTCCGATTAGCTGGGCCGCGCGGTCGCGCTTGCGGACGTAAGCAAGCGCGGATTTTCCTACTCACAACTTTTCTGGTTCACCCAAACCAGTCCGCCCTCATGTCCGCAAAAGCCGAGGGTATCGCGCGCCGAATGGCGTACGCAACACATAAGGCCTCCTCATGAAATCCCTCCCCGATCCCGCAGCGCCAATTCCCGACTTCACTCCTGTCCCCCGAAAACGCATGCGGCGCGGCGGGTGGAGCGCTGTACGCCAGCGTGAATTTATCGCGCTGCTCGCCGAAACCGGTAGCGTTCGCGCCGCCTGCCGCAGGCTCGGCGTGGGCGAACACCATATCTACAAGTTGCGCCAACACCCGGATGCCGCCAGCTTTCGCAAAGCGTGGGAAGCCGCGCTCGACATGGGCATTGCCCGCATCGAAGATGTCGCAACAGACCGCGCGCTGAACGGTGTGGAGGAGCCGGTCTATCACGCAGGCGAGATTGTCGGCGCGCGCCGCGTCTACAACGACAGGCTGCTAATGTTCCTGCTTAAGAACCGCGCGCCAAGCCGCTTTGCCGCCGATGACCGCCGGTCACCAAACGCCCCCGATGCAATTGAGACTATGCTCGAGAAAAAGCGAGCAGAACGGCTGCGCAAAAAACTAAAAACCAAAATCCGCGCCGAGTTGGAGGCCGAGGCCGAGGCGAACGCCCCCACCCCTCAGGAAATCCGTGCCAGCATTGATCGCAAAATCGCAGGCTTCCGCCGCGCCGCCGAGCATCGCAGCAAACAAGAATGGGAGCGCCTGTCCGACGACACCCGCGAAGCGTGGGAGCGTTACGAGGCGCTAAGAATGCGCGATATTGAGCGTATTGACGCGGAGGAAGCGGAGCGGAGCGGATTGCTGGAGGGGCCGCGATAGAAAACTGCTAGCGGCGAGTTTTCTCGAGCAGGTCCACAAGTTCTTCGAATTTTTGTCGTTGTTCGGCTTCATCGCCCGCAGAAATTGCTTCGGCGACACAGCACGCCGTGTGGTCTTTGAGCACTTGAGTCTCAACCTTTGCCAATGCCGATTTGACAGCCTGTATCTGGTTGAGAATGTCCATACAGTATCGATCATCCTCAACCATTTGCGCCACACCTTTCACCTGACCAGAAATCCGGTTCAGACGGTTGATCTTTGCGGTGCGATTGTCTGCCATGAAAGCCTCTATTGAAATACCCACGGGGGGTATATAAAGAGAGAGCGTGTAGTTCAACATCAAAGTCTCAAGAGCAACTTGAAATGCCAGACATCTCGCGCCGCAACCTTATTACCAGCACGGCCGCATTGGCCGCCGCCACGGGTCTGCCAATGCCGCTTTGGGCCAAGGGTGGTTCAATGCCGCATGCCGCCAACGGCTTTGGGGAAGTTCAAGGTGAAGATATTGAGCTGGCAATAGGCAATCATCATTTCAAAACTGGTCAGCGCGCTGGTCATGCCTTCGCTGTAAATGGGACAGTGCCGGGTCCTCTGATTCGGCTTCGCGAGGGTCAGGATGTGCGCCTGCATGTGACCAACAATTTGGATGAAGATAGCTCAATCCACTGGCATGGACTGCTACTGCCATTCCAATTTGATGGTGTGCCAGGCGTCAGCTTCCCCGGCATCAAGCCGGGTGAGCGCTTCACCTATGAATTCCCAATCCGGCAAAACGGTACCTATTGGTGGCATTCGCATTCCGGACTTCAGGAACAGGCAGGGCATTACGGCCCGATTATTATTGAAAGCGCCGAACCCGACCCGCGTTACGACCGAGATTATGTCGTTTTGCTGAGCGAATTCACGCCTATCCATCCGCACGAAATCATGCGCAAACTGAAGGTTGGCGAGCATTATTTCCAGCGTGACATGCAAACCGCCAGTGAAGGCGAAATGTCAGGCGAAATGCGCCGAATGTGGGGCCAAATGCGGATGAACCCGCGCGACATTTCCGACGTTACCGGTTCAACCTACACCTACTTGGTCAATGGGCATGGCCCCTCTGATGATCTGCAACTTGAGTTCGAGCCGGGCGAGCGTGTGCGGCTACGAGTGATTAACGGCAGTGCCATGACATTTTTCAACGTCCGCATACCGGGCGTCCCGATGAAAGTGATTCAAGCGGACGGAATCGACGTCGACGAGGTTGAAATTGATGAATTCCAGATTGGCGTCGCAGAAACCTA
This sequence comes from uncultured Erythrobacter sp., assembly GCF_947497915.1. GTDB lineage: Bacteria > Pseudomonadota > Alphaproteobacteria > Sphingomonadales > Sphingomonadaceae > Erythrobacter. Next base: position 1,369,291 of record NZ_CANMIJ010000001.1, read on the forward strand.
CGACGTGATCGTCGCCCCGCCCGCTGGGAGCCATGCGCTGACCGCCGAAGCTATGGATCGGAGCGGAATGGGCGTGGCCAGCATCACCAGTCACAAAGGTCACATTGCAACACCGCCTGCGCTGCGCAAAATTCCAACCCTAACCATGACCGATATGGGCATGATGGATCATGCCGCGATGGGCCATGATATGGGTGATATGAAGGGCATGGATCACACCATGCGCGACACATCAAAATTGCCGGCAGATGTTAAGGCTGGCCCAGGTCTGGATATGGTGGCGCCCATGCCTATGGATCGGATGGGCTTCCCCGGATTAGGCCTGGACAAGGTCGATCATAGAGTGCTGCGCTACACCGACCTTAAAGCCAAACACATGAACCCCCACCGTGAGATTGACCGCGAGATGGAAATCCATCTGACCGGCAATATGGAACGGTATATGTGGGGCTTTGACGGGAAGAAATTTACTGCTGTCTCCGACGATCCAATCCGCTTTGGTTATGACGAACGGGTGCGGGTCAAACTGGTCAATCAAACAATGATGGCGCACCCGATCCATTTGCATGGACACTTTTTTGAGCTGGTGAACGGTGCGGATCACATGCACCAACCATTGAAGCATACTGTCATTGTGCAGCCCGGCGGCACCGCCACGTTCGATTTGACCGCGAATGAGCCTGGCGATTGGGCGTTCCACTGCCACTTACTCTACCACATGCATGCGGGGATGATGCAGGTCGTAACGGTGCGCCCCTTCCCGGAAAGCGATGCATCGTAATGCGCGCGTTATGTCTGATATCGGCCGCGATTGTTGCCACGCCGCTTTCGGCGCAGAATCACAGTGGTCACGGCCAACATGGATCAGCGGATAAAGCCGCTGCCCCCACGGTTGATCATTGCGCGATGGGGCACTTGCCGCCCGAACAGTGCCCTCCAAAATCGGTAGAGGCACCGGACAGGCCGATGGATCATTCCAAGATGGACCACTCAAAAATGGAACATTCTAGGCCGATCAATTCGCCGGAACCGGTTGCCGTCGATAAAGAGATGGATCACGCGAAAATGGGACATGGTTCCCACGGTTCCCATGGTTCACAAGATGCCCAAACGGATAAGTCAGCCCGTGGTGCCGCGCCTGAAGACGCGGTTCCCGCTCGCGCATTTGAAGGGCCACGCCACGCCGCCGACAGCATTTGGGGTGCGCAAGCGATGGAGCCAAGCCGGGAGCAGCTTGCCCGCGAGAATGGAGACATGCGAACCAGCATGATCTTGATCGAGCGCTTAGAAGCACGCCTGCCCACCAGCGGCGGGGACATTGGCTACGTCTGGGATATGCAGGCTTTTTACGGCGGAGACATCAACCGTTTTGTCATCAAAACCGAGGGCGAAGGCGAGTTTGGCGGAGCGTTAGAAGATGCCGAGATTCAGGCGCTTTTCAGCCATGCAATTGGGCCGTTCTTTGATTTGCAAGCCGGTGCGCGCGTCGATCTTGAACCCGAGACGCGCTCGCACCTCGTGATCGGTGTGCAAGGCCTCTCGCCATACATGTTCCACGTAGATGGCGCAGCCTTCCTGTCCGACAAAGGTGATCTGACCGCACGGATCGAAGGGGAATACGATCAGCGCATCACGCAAGACCTGATTGTGCAACCGCGTGTTGAAATCGAATTGGCAGCACAAGACATCCCGGAGCGCGGCATAGGAGCTGGCCTGACCAAAATCGAAACCGGACTACGGCTGCGTTACGAGATAGAGCGCGAATTTGCGCCCTATATCGGGATTGAATACGAAGCAAAGACGGGCCGAACGGCAAATATCGCGCGTGCCGGGGGTGACGATCCGCAGGGCTTTAAATTGATCGCAGGTATCCGCGCCTGGTTCTAAGCCTTGTTTTTCAGGGGTCGCAAAAAACTGGTCTCTGCCTACTCCTCCCCCATCCTCAACGCAGCAATAAACGCCTCCTGCGGGATGCTGACATTGCCGTATTCGCGCATTTTGGCTTTGCCTTTTTTCTGCTTTTCCAGCAGTTTCTTCTTACGCGAAATGTCGCCGCCGTAACATTTGGCGGTCACGTCCTTGCGCATCGCGGCGATTGTTTCGCGGGCGATGATTTTGCCGCCGATGGCGGCTTGCACGGGGATTTTGAACAGGTGGCGCGGGATCAAGTCTTTTAACCGTTCACACATGCCGCGTCCGCGCTCTTCGGCGACGCTCGCATGGACAATCAGGGATAGCGCATCGACGGCCTCTGCATTGACGAGGATGTTCATCTTCACAAGGTCGCCTTCGCGCAGTCCGATCTGTTCGTAATCGAAGCTGGCATAGCCGCGGCTGATGCTTTTCAGGCGGTCGTAGAAATCGAACACCACCTCGTTCAGCGGCAATTCGTATGTCACCTGTGCGCGGCCGCCGACATAGGTCAGATCGGTCTGGATACCGCGGCGGTCCTGACACAGTTTCAAGATTGATCCGAGATATTCGTCGGGAGTGTAGATGACCGCTTTGATCCACGGTTCCTCGATCATGTCGATCCGGTTGATATCAGGCCAGTCTGACGGGTTGTGGATCATCAGCTCTTTCGCGTCTTCCGTCTTCGACTTGCTCAATTGCAGGCGGTACACGACAGACGGCGCAGTGGTGATCAGGTCCAGATCATATTCGCGGCTCAGCCGTTCTTGAATTATCTCAAGATGCAGCAGGCCGAGGAAGCCCGCGCGGAAGCCAAAGCCGAGCGCGGCGGAGCTTTCCATTTCGAAGCTGAAGCTCGCATCGTTGAGACGCAGTTTGCCGATGCTCTCGCGCAGCTTTTCAAAGTCCGCTGCATCCACAGGGAACAGGCCGCAGAACACGACCGGCTGCACTTCTTTATAGCCGGCGAGCGCTTCGGTCGCCCCGCCCTTCACGGTCGTAATTGTGTCACCAACGCGGGCTTGCTCAACCTCTTTGATCTGCGCCGTGATAAAGCCGATTTCGCCCGGACCAAGCTCGTCCAGATCGGTGCGTTTCGGGCTGAAACAGCCAACGCGGTCGATCAGGTGCTGCGTGCCCCCTTGCATAAAACGGACGTTCAAGCCTTTGTTGATGACGCCTTCAATCACGCGGACGAGGATTACGACGCCGAGATATGGGTCATACCAGCTATCGACCAGCGATGCCTTCAGCGGCACATCGCGTTCGCCTTTCGGAGGGGGGATTTTGGCGACGACCGCTTCGAGCACGTCTTGGATCCCGATGCCTGTCTTGGCCGATGTCATAACCGCTTCGGATGCGTCCAGGCCGATGACCTCTTCAATCTCTTCCTGCACACGCTCCGGCTCGGCAGCCGGCAGATCGACCTTATTGATGACGCACACGATTTCGTGGTCATGCTCGATCGACTGGTAAACGTTGGCAAGCGTCTGCGCCTCAACACCCTGAGCCGCGTCTACGACGAGCAGCGCGCCTTCGCACGCGGCAAGGCTGCGTGAAACTTCATAGGCGAAATCGACGTGGCCCGGCGTATCCATCAGGTTAAGCTGATAGGTTTCGCCGTCTTTGGCGGTGTAATTGAGGCGCACTGTTTGCGCCTTGATGGTGATGCCGCGTTCTTTCTCGATATCCATGTTGTCGAGGACTTGCTCGGACATCTCACGGTCGGTCAGGCCGCCCGTCATCTGAATCAAACGGTCGGCCAAAGTGGACTTGCCGTGATCAATATGAGCGATAATCGAAAAGTTGCGGATTTTTGAAAGGTCAGTCATTTGCCCCGCATTTAGCGGGCCGGCGCGGTAATGTCATTCGCGAAAATCGCAACATCGCTCCGACGCGGTGGAAATGACTCTAAGCGGCTTCGTTTGAGGCGCCCTGAGCGTATCCGAATTGAGGGATACTGCTGCTCTGATCGATCATTCCGCCTTCCATGGCTTTGTAATCTCCGGGAGCAAGAGCAGCCAAAGGCGCGCCTGCCGATGCCAATGCATATGGCGAAACCCGGTTGCGCGTGCAGAGGCCGCCAGAACCGTCATCAACAAGCGGCTGTTCGAATTCGAGTCCCTGGGTGTCCGACATGGCCCGCGTGACAGTCGCAACTGCCAATTGCCCACCGCCAAGATCGACAACAAATTGTGTCTCTTTTGGCACATCCGCCAAACCTTGGATCAGAGCGCCAGAGCGTGAAAGGTTGCGAAGCGTAACCTCGTAGGAATGATCATTATGGATGACTTGGATCTTGCGATACACAGTCCGGCGGCGCGCACGTTTGGTACGGTCACCGCTTGGTTCAATAGTCCAGCCCTCACCCAGCAATTCAGACTGAACCGTCTCGTGATCAACCGGGTCGGAAAAGATCGGCCCCTCAACATAGCTGACGCCGCAATCGAGCAAGGACGCCAGCAGAGTATTAGATTCAATACCGTTGGCGATAGTGTCCATTTCGAGCGCCCCTGAAAGCGCGACGATTGCACGGATCAATCCGAGTTCGCGGCTGTCGTGCCTGTCAGCCTCGGCAATCAGTTTCTCGTCAATTTTGATCGCATCAAAAGGAGCGCGGCGCAGATAAGCCAGCGAAGAATACCCGCTGCCAAATTTATCCAATGTCAGACGAATGCCGAGTTTGAACAATTGAGCCAACGTCCGGTCGACCTGATTGGTGTCGCCAAAGAAGACCGCTTCATTGACTTCCAGTTCCAGCCGAGAAGCGGGCATGTCGGCTTCTTGGAGAGCGTCTTTTACAAAATCGACAAAATCGCTGTGGTTGAAGAGCGGGACCGGCACATTCACTGCGACACGGACGGTTTCCGGCCAATAAGCAGCGTGACGGCAAGCCTCAGCGATCGACCATTTGCCGACATCAAGCACCTGGCTTGAACCATCGAGGATTGATGCAAATTCGTCTTCGTCGATCTCGCCGCGCTGCTCGTGTTCCCAGCAAATGTGGGCCTCCAACGCGCTAACTTTTTGCGTCTTCGCTTCTACAATCGGCTCGTATTTAAGGAACAATTCCTTTTCGCGAACCGCCTTGCCCAAATCCGCCTCCAGACGGCGGCGGAAGATTGCCTCGTTTTCCAAGTCGCATGAGAAGAAGCGATATTGCCCGCGTCCGCCATTCTTAGCCGCATAAAGCGCGAGATCGGCAGAGCGTACAACGTCATCACCGCTCACGCCGTCATGCGGCGCAATTGCGATACCAACCGAAGCGCCAATCACGCAGCGACCTTCGTCTAGCGAGTATGGCTGTTTGAGCATCGTGATGATCTTCATCGCAATGTCGCCCAGCACGCCGCGATCATCCACATCGGGGATCATCACCTGAAATTCGTCACCGCCGAGACGGCCAATTTCGCAATCCACCTCAATTGAGCGGTGCAGTCTTTCAGCGACCTGCTTCAGCAATTCATCGCCCGCCGCATGGCCAAGCGTGTCATTCACTTGTTTAAATTTATCCAGATCCAGCATGAGGATCGCGCAGTTGCGCTTGGCCGCTTTGAATGCGGTCAAAGTGCTATCGATCCGTTGGGCCATATGGTGCCGATTGGCGAGGCCGGTAAGGGAATCGTATTTAGCTAACTTGGCGGTTTCCACTTCACGGTGATATTCCTCCGTGATGTCGGCGCCGGTCCCGCGAAAACCAGCGAATTTGTCGCCAGATTTGAAAACAGGTTGGCCCGCGAGACGCAGAACGGCCCCCTGCGGGCGGCTTTGCGCGCAGACTTCGAAACCAGAGAACGCCTTGCGAGCGCCGTGCATCAGTGAAAGCGATTTTGTCCGGCCGTCACCGTCGATGGGGGTAAACACACTTGCGAGCGGTTTACCGATCAAGTCATCGAGAGATAGCTCCATCCGTTCCGCGATTGCGCCGCTAAGATAGGTTAGATTGCCGTCGGCATCACTTGCCCAGAACCAGCCTAGGCCGGACTGTTCAAGCTCGTCGAGCATCGCCAGGCGATCGCCGTCGGACATTTCCGAGGCGGGACCGGACTTAAAGCCGCGAAGCATTCCTCCGCTTTTGGATGACAAGAGACCCTTTAGGGGCACCCGCATCTCCTCTAACCAACGAACGACCAGACCATTCTGGATCTCAACTGGCTGTAAATCCTGTTGGTTACTTTTGTCCTAAGAACCGGTCTTAATGTACCGTATTTTGCAACCTAGCCGGTCGAATCCGGGGGCAGGCGTTACCAAACGAGTAACCTTAAGCAGCGGCCTCTTGATCCAAAGCGCCTAGGTCTACTTCGACAAAGCTCTTTTTATTTTGGCCCATCGCGCCTGTAAGCGCGGCAACCGCAGCATCATCCAATGCGGAGAGAGGACGGCCCGCAGCTTCGATTTGATATGGTGAGACACGGTGCCGTGTGCACAGTCCATCAGCGCCGTCGGTAACCAATGGTGTTTCAAATTCTATCCCTTGGCTAAACCCTTCAGATCGGGCCACCTTGGAAACTGCGAGTTGACCGCCGCCAAGATCAAGAACGAAATCCGTACCAATCGGAACATCCAGGAGCCCTTCGATTTTTGCGCCTGTTTTGGACAGGTTGCGCAAGAAAACGTCGTAGCGACTGTCTTCATGGATCAGGCCGACCTTACGGAATTCAGTTCTGCGATCTGAACGAAACTTCTCCGGTCCGCGCGGTTCAAAGATTAATTGGCCGCTTGCGAGCCTTTCAACGAACTGTTCGCTGGGCATGGCTCGCGCAAATAAAGCGCCCTGAATGCGGGTGGCCCCGTGACCGATGACAGCTTCCAGTTCATCCTGCGTTTCCACGCCTTCCGCCACTGTTTCCATGTTCAGTGCCTCGGCCAACCGAACAACAGCCGAAACGATCGCTCCGTTATTGTTGCCTTCCTCTGTGCAACCACGAACAAAGCTCTGATCAATCTTCATTTTGTCGAATGGCGCGTCACGCAGATAGCTAAGCGAGGAGTAACCAGTTCCGAAATCGTCGAGCGCAAGCCGGACGCCGACTTCCTTCAGCTCTTTGAACATCCTGAGCGCGCGATTGATATCGCCCACAAAAACGCTCTCTGTAATCTCAAGCTCGATGCGATTGGGTTCAACGCCGGATCGTTTTAGCGCGCGTTGCACAACTTCGATAAAGTTATCGGATGCAAACTGAACCGCGGAAACGTTGACGGCGGCGCAGATATCGGTCGGCCACTGCGCGACCTGCTGGCAAACATCGTTGATTGCCCATTCGCCGAGTTCGCGGATAATCCCGACTTCCTCTGCCACCGGAATAAAGTCAGCAGGTGAGATCATGCCGCGCTCGCTATGGTTCCAACGCATCAGTGCTTCAACGCAAACGACTTTGTGCTCGTCCGCGCTTACGATCGGCTGAAAGTGCATCTCAAGCTCTTCCTTCACCAGCGCATCTCGAAGATCTTCCTCGATTTGGTGGCGGTGGCTAGCTTGATCGCGCAGGTCGCTGGAATAGAAACGGAACTGGCCGCGTCCGCCGCCCTTTGCCGCATAAAGAGCCAAGTCAGCTGCTTTGATGATGTCTTCGCTTTCGATGCCATCAAAAGGTGCAACGGCAACCCCGACGGAACATCCAATTACGGCTCGCATTCCGTTTACAGAATATGGCTGCGATAGCATCTGGATGATGCGGTCTGATAGCGCGCCCAGCTCGGCGCGATCATCAATATCTGGCAGTAGAACCTGAAATTCGTCCCCGCCAAGCCGGCCAATCTCGCCTTTTTTGCCGACTATCCGGGTCAGCCGCTGTGACACTTGTTTCAGTAGCTCATCGCCCGCTGGATGCCCCATCGTGTCGTTCACTTGTTTAAAGCGATCGAGATCGAGCAACATTGTCGCGCAGCTGCGCTTTGCCACCCTGAACGCGCTCAGGGTCGCCCCAAGCTTGTGGTTGATATGATAGCGGTTGGACAATCCGGTGAGAGAGTCATAGCGCGACATTTTTTCGGCGTCGCGCTGGCTCGCGATGGTCGACGTAACGTCACGGGCGATGCCGTGATATCCGCCAAATTCGCCAGCCTCATTGTGTTTTGGTGCGCCCGAAATCTCCCACCAAAGTGTCTTCTTTTCGCGTTTGATCTTCACGATTGTCGGGCGCAACGAGTTACGGGCAGCCAATTGAAATTTGAGTGGTCGCTGAGTCGGCGACTGCTCGCCTTCTTCATCATCAAGAAAAAGCTCGCTCAGGTTGGTACCGATGATATCGTCAGCGTTCTTAGTAATCCGCTCTGCAGCGGGTCCGGAAAGATAGATCAGACGACCAGCGCCATCGCTCGCCCAAAACCAGCCCAGCTCGGATCGCTCCAAACCGTCAAGTAGGCTTGCAAGACGTTTCACGTCGGATTGCATGATCGGAGCCAATGGCGTGCTTTCGCCATCTTCCTCTGCAACCTTCTTCTTTGATACACTAAATCGCGACAACAATCCGCCCATGGCGATGCCTTCTCCGGGACAATTTCTTATGTATCGCTGCAATCCCACAGATTTATTGAGGAATGCCTAAGGCGGCTTAACCTTTACAATTGACTCATCGGGAACCGAGGCGACCGCTTGAAACTTGTGTAGTCACGAGGCACAAGCCAAACCATTATGTGAAAACGCGCGGGACAGCGCGGCATCATGACGAAGGGGAACCCATGTCAGACGGATCAGTCAAACTTGAAAACGAAGCAGCGCAATCCACCAATGCGTTAGGCCCGCTGATCGGTGTTGCCCGCGAGGATTTTGTAAGCGCTGTCGCGCTTCTGCTGCGGGAGACCGCGTCTGACCCGAACCGTGCCTTCAAACACGCCAAGTCTTTTAGCGAGGACATGGTCAAAATCATGACCGGCAAAAGCGAGCTTGCCCCCAATCCCAAGGACAAGCGGTTTCAAGACCCCGCGTGGCAATTCAATCCGTTTTTCCGAGCTGGCGCGCAGTATTACCTAGCGGTGCAAAAAGGGATGCGAAGCTGGCTCGAAGAGCTTGAGCTGGACGAGCTGGAGCGCAACCGCGCCAATTTCATCGCCAACATCATCCTAGATGGCCTCGCTCCGACAAATACCTTGGTCGGGAACCCGATCGCGCAAAAGCAGATCATCAATTCTGGCGGCCTCTCGCTGATCAAAGGTTTGCAGAACGCCTATAACGATCTGGTCCACAACAAAGGCATGGTCAGCCAGGTCGATAAACGCCCATTCAAACTGGGTGAGAATATCGCCACATCCAAGGGTTCTGTCGTTCACCGCACCGAGATGTACGAATTGGTGCAATATGCGCCAACAACCGACGAAGTGCACGAAATCCCGCAGCTGACGATCCCGCCACAGATCAACAAGATGTACATCAACGATCTCTCACCAGAGAAGTCGATCATCAAATGGCAGGTCGACAACGGCCTGCAAACCTTCGTGATTTCGTGGCGCAATCCATCGAAAGATCAGGGGCATTGGGGCCTCGGCGATTACATTGCATCGTGCGAAGAAGCGCTCGAAGTCGTGTCGCAGATCACCGGATCGAAAAAGGTCAACGTCTCCGCTGGTTGTTCGGGCGGTCAAACCGCATCTGTGCTCGCGTCAAAGCTTGCAGCGACTGGCAACGATATCATGGGCACGTTGACGTTGATGGTCTGCGTTCTGCATCCAAAACAAACCGATATCGAAGCCGCCTCGCTCGTCAGCGAGAACGGCACACAGCTTGCGCGTCAACGCGCGGCGAAGGCCGGTATTATCAAAGCAGATGATCTTGCGCGCGGCTTTGCATGGCTGCGCCCGAACGATCTCATCTGGAACTATGTGATCAACAATTACCTGCTCGGCATGGACCCGCCCGCTTTCGATGTTCTGTATTGGAACGCCGATGCGACAAACCTGTCGGCCAGCCTGATGGGCGATTTCCTGACACTGTTCGAAACGCTTGCCTTTACCAAGCAAGGCGAGGTTGAGATGGCCGATCACAAAGTCGACCTTTCGAAAATCAAATCGGATATGTTCATTCTTGGCGGAGTGACGGATCACATTACTCCGTGGAAAGCGACCTATCGCTCCACGCAGTTGTTCGGTTCGAAGAACGTCACATACGTGCTCAGCCAGTCGGGCCACATGCAGGCCATCCTGAACCCTCCCGGCAATCCAAAGGCGAAATACTTCGTCCAGAAGAAGAAGGGCAAACTGCCTGATACTGCTGACGAATGGTTGCAAGGCACAGAGGAAGTCAAAGGCAGCTGGTGGCCGTATTGGATGGAGTGGATTCAGGAGCGTTCCGGCGCGATGAAAGCCGCTCCTAAGAAACTTGGCAGCACAAAACATAAACCGTCTGACCCCGCTCCCGGACTCTACGTTGTCGAAGAAGTCTGATAAGGCTAACACAAGAACAACGATTTAAGAGCTTATGGGAGGCACCCCCGTTAGGGATCAACGAGGGTGCCTCCCACCCACGCTTTAGGCCAAGCCAGCGCGTGATTTAAGGACGGGAAATACATGTCTGATGTCTTGAAAGACGCCGTAGTATCCATGCAGCAAGTGGGCGGCCGGACGCTACGGGTTGCTACGTGGCGGCTGGATCAGCCTAGCGAGCATCTGCCGGTGTTGTTCTTCAACGGGATCGGCGCAAATATCGAAGCGGTTGCGCCTCTCGCCGAAACGCTTTCAGAGCGTGGCTTCATCATGTTTGATATGCCTGGCGTGGGCGAATCGCCCGATCCGACAATCCCTTACAACCCATTCACGATCAGCTGGACAGCATCCAAGCTGCTCGATCAGCTGGGGGTAGGTGACGTTGATGTCATGGGTATCAGCTGGGGCGGCGGCATTGCTCAACATTTTGCCATGCAACACGCCAGCCGCACGCGCCGTCTCGTCCTAATCGCGACGAGCGCAGGTATGCTGATGGTTCCGGGCAGTCCGAAGGCGCTGACCAAGATGGCCAATCCGCGCCGTTATATCGACGCCGATTACATGCTGAAAAACTTTGAGACGCTCTACGGCGAGGGGTTAGGCAAGACGAAGGGCAAGAAAGGGCACATGTCCCTGCTCAAGCCCCCTTCCCCCCGCGGATACATGTATCAGTTGATGTGCATGCTCGGCTGGACGAGCGCCCCTGCACTGCCATTCCTGCTCAAGCAAAAGACTTTGATCATGATGGGCGATGATGATGCCATTGTGCCGCTCGCCAATGGTAAGTTTTTGTCCATGCTAATCCCGGATAGCGAACTTGTCGTGATGGAAGGCGGCGGACATCTGTTCCTGCTTTCTCACAAAGAACAATGCACCGCCGCGATGCGCGAATTTCTTGATCGTCCGACGGTCGGGGAAGAGCGCGAAGCGGCGTAAGAATTGGATTGAACCATCCACCCGATTGAGGAGGAGGTTCAGGGAGAGATGCGATAGCAACAGCCACACCACAGGCGGAATCCGTCACCAATCGGGCCCATCACGGCGCGGGAGGGGCATTAGGCAAAACCGGTTTCGCGTGGGCTGTCTTTGAATGGGCGCGCAATCCTTATTACATCCTGATCGTCATCTACATTTTCGCGCCCTATTTCGCGCGCGACATTATCGGCGCAGACTTGCTCGCAAGCGGGCAATTGGATGGGCTGGAACCTGACGAAGCGTTGAAAACTGCCAATGCGCAAGGTCAGGCGACCATAGCCTCGGTCACCAAATGGGCTGGATTGATCGCTGCTCTATCTGCCCCGTTTCTGGGGGCAGCATTGGACCGCGGCGGGCGGCTGAAACCTCTGCTGGCTGTGTTTCTTGGCGCGATTGCCCTTTGTTCGGCGCTCTTGTGGTTTGCTCAGCCCGGCGGCACTGGCTTGCCAGTATGGGCGATCATGTCGCTGCTGGTTATCGCCTATGTCGGCTACACCTATTCAGAGGTCACGCACAACGCGATGCTGTCTGTCTCGGGCGAACCGGACAGGCTTTCGATGATATCGGGGCTTGGATTGGGGCTTGGCAACCTCGCCGCAGTGCTGATTTTCATCGCACTCGCATTGCTGTTCATTCTGCCGGGTGCGATCGGTTGGCCATTTGCGGAGCCGCAATTCGGGATTGATCTTACCACCTTTGATCATGCCCGCATCGCAGGGCCGATTTGCGCGGTGTGGCTCGTCACTTTTTCCATCCCCTTCTTCCTCAACGCAAAAGACCCCGGCGTTCCCGGCGCAAGCTGGCGCGCTGCTCTCGTCACTGGATTTCGGGCGGTTTTGAAGACTGTGCGGGAAGCGACGAAGTATCCCGATCTGATGAAGTTTCTGGTCGCACGCATGTTTTATCAAGATGGCATGGCGGCGTTGCTTGCGTTGAGCGCGGTCTATGTCGCGCTCTTTCTCGATTGGGGCTTCCTCGAAATGCTCTGCTTCGCAATGTTCGGCTCTGCTTGGGCCTTTGCGGGCGGACTGTTTGGCGGCTGGCTGGACGGCAAGGTTGGCGTGAAAAACGCGTTGATCATCGAAATTGTCGTCATGGTGCTTGCGTTTTCGGCGCAGCTTTCCCTTACGCAGGACACGTTGCTATTCGGGATGGTACAGAATTATCAGGTTTGGGACGGGCTGGTTTTTCAGACCCTTTCGGATCTTTCGTATCTTGGTCTTGTCAGCATCGTCGCGGTCACCGTCACTGCCAGCATATCCTCAAGCCGCGCGATGTTGGTCACGCTTGCCCCGGCGGGGCGCAGCGGCGAGTTCTTTGGTCTTTATGCTATAGCCGGCACCATCACTGTTTGGATGGGGCCGTTGCTGGTGGAATTGTTCACCACCACCTTCAACGATCAGCGCATCGGCATGGCATCTATCTGCCTGCTGTTTGGCATTGGTCTGGCGGTTCTGCTGTTCGTTCGAATGCCGCAGCGAGCGTAACCTTCTAGACGCTCGGCAACCACTCTTTCAGCTTCGCATTCACTTCCTCGGACGCGTCCTGTTGCACCCAGTGAGATACGCCGGGGAACCGTTTTAGCTCGAAGTCAGGCACCCATTCCTCTGTCCCTTCGGTGCAGTGGATGTTGAGCGCCACATCCTCTTCCCCCCACAGCATCAAAGTCGGAATTTCGACTTTGTAATTACCCATATCCAGCGTGCCGCGATGCCGCAGGAGCGCGCGGTAATAATTGACCATGGCAGTCCTCGCACCCGGCCGCATGGCAGCTTCGCTGTAGATTGCCTGCACCTCGGGCCCGAACAACTCTGGGCGGCAACTGGTCTTTTGGATCAGCCTGCCGGGTGTCTTCCCACCGCTCCTCCCGAGCAGTTTTTCCGGAAGCCACGGCAATTGGAAGAAATAGATATACCAGCTCTTTTTGAGCTGCCGCCAGAGCTTCATCTCGCGCATAGCCACGCCCGGGTGAGGTACATTCATTATCACCAGCCGCTCCAACGTGTGGCCGCGCGTAATCGCATAAGCCCATGCGATAATCGCGCCCCAATCATGTGCGAACAAAGTGACCTTCTTTGCCCCGCTTGCCTCGATTAGAGCCGCGACATCCGCTGTTAACTTGTCCATCGCATATTCGCGCACGCCTTCGGGCCGGGATGTCCCGCCATAACCGCGCAGGTTCGGTGCCCAGACGCGGTATCCCATCTTGGCCAGCATCGGCATTTGGTTGCGCCAACTAAAATGCAGTTCAGGGAAGCCATGCAGGCACAGCGCGAGGTGATCGCCCTCACCCGCCTGCGCCACTTCAAAAGTCAGCTCACCTGCCTCAACGAAATCAATCGAAATCCCGCTATCGGGATCGGGCGTCCAGCTTGTCGGTCCGCTTGGTTTCATGCTCATTGCGAAAACATAGCAGGCCATGCGCGAATATGATAAGCCAGTCTCAAATAAAAACTGGGAGAGACAGTGATGCCAGCATTTGACCTTATCATTCGCGGTGGGACAATCGTCGACGGAACAGGCGCGGAGCGGTTTACCGGCGATGTCGCGATCAAGGACGGCTTAATCGCGCAAGTCGGCGAAGTGCGCGGCGACGCAGCCGAGGAAATCGATGCCTCAGGCAAAGTGGTCGCCCCGGGCTTTGTCGACATTCACACCCACTATGATGGTCAAGCGACCTGGGATCAGGAAATGGCCCCGTCCAGCTGGCACGGCGTCACCACAGTCGTCATGGGCAATTGCGGGGTTGGCTTTGCCCCTGCCAAGCCAGATCGCCACGAATGGCTGATCAGCCTGATGGAAGGCGTTGAGGACATCCCCGGCACCGCTCTTGCCGAAGGGATTACGTGGGACTGGGAGACCTTCCCCGAATATCTCGACGCATTGGAAAAGATGCCGCGTTCGGTCGATATCGGCACTCATGTGCCGCACGGCGCAGTGCGCGCTTATGTGCTTGAAGATCGTGAGCAACCCGGCGCTGTGCCAACCGAAGATGACATCGCGAAGATGTGCGACATCGTGGAAGAAGGCGTACGCGCAGGCGCGCTCGGCTTCTCGACTTCGCGAACAGTGCTTCACAAATCTGTCGAGGGCGAGCTCGTCCCCGGCACCACCGCAACTCCCGAAGAATTGGTCGCCATTGGCAAAGCAATGGGCCGTGCCAAAGATCAAGGCGGGCACGCCGTGTTCGAAATGGCGAGCGACCTTCAGCGTGACTGGAATGAATTCGAATGGATGGGCAAGCTATCGCGCGAGGCAGGCATTCCCGTCACCTTCGCGGCGCTGGAATCCATCGCCAAGGAAATGCCGCTCAAAGAGCAGATCGAAACGATGCGCGCTGAAAACGATAATGGCGCGAACATCGTTGCCCAAATCGCTTTGCGCGGAAACGGCATCATCATGGCATGGCAAGGCACCGTAAACCCGTTTGCATTTCGCCCAAGCTGGGAAGCAATCAAAGAACTGCCATGGGCACAGCAGAAAGCAAAGCTGCTCGATCCGGCGTTCAAGAAACAGCTCTTGTCGGAAGCCAATGACTATTCTGGGGCACCGATGGACATTATCGGCGTCGTGATGGTCATCACCCAAGGCTGGGCGCTGCAATATGAAATGGATCCGGACTTTGATTATGAGCCGGATGAAACCGCCAGCGTGAATGCGCGCGCTCAGGCGGCTGGCGTCGATCCGCAGGAATACGCGTATGATATGCTGTGCGCCGACGATGGCACTGGCTTCATCTACCTGCCGATCCTGAACTACGCAGAGGGCAATCTCGATTTCCTCCACCCGTTGCAGCATTCCGACGACACCGTAAATTCGCTGTCTGACGGCGGCGCGCATTGCGGCACCATTTGCGATGCAGCCTCACCTACCTTCATGCTTGAGCATTGGGTGAAGAGCCGCAAACGCGGAGATCGGATCACGCTGGAGAACGCGATCAAGCGCCAATGCCGCGACACCGCTGTGCTCTACGGCCTCGAAGATCGCGGCGTGATTGCGCCCGGCTTCTTAGCGGACATCAATGTGATCGATATGGACGCGATCAAGCTTGGCCGCCCATGGCTCGCGTTTGACCTACCCGCAGGCGGCAAACGCTTGCTGCAAAAGGCGGATGGCTATGTCTGCACGATCAAGAACGGCGCTGTGACATTCCGCGATGGGACATGGACAGGCGAAACACCGGGCGGATTAATCCGTGGTCCGCAGCGCGCGGAACTGGCGGAGGCGGCGGAGTAAGACTCCGCCGCCGCGCACCAATTAAGGCTCTATCACGATACCCTTGGCCGGATCGACGCTGCCGCCGATCATTTCGAGATAGACCGACTTTGCGGCTTCCAGCCCTGAGTGCTTGACTATGTCGACGGTGCCTTCGGTTGAACCGAGGAAGCCGTGCCACGCCTTACCAACCAGTTTGCCGCCCTCGACGGGGCCGTGTTCTTGGAAAAATGCGACCGCGTGATCTGGTGCGAAGAACAATGTCGGTTTCGGGCCGGGAAGCCCGCGATCATCGGTCATGCCGCCGCTTCCGCGCTCTTCGATATGGGTCGCGCCGACAAGGCATGAATATTTGAGCGTGTCAGAAAAATGCTCATGCAAACGGGCGAGCAGGCCGGCATTGCCGGCAAAATCGACGGCAACGCTGTCTGCAATCGGTAGCCTTCCAACCTCGTCATAGGAGACGACTTTGTCGTAAAGCCCTGTTCCCTCGACAAATTCAACATTGCCCGCCGATGTCAGGCCGATCCGCTTAATGCCCGGCGAGTTTTGCTGAGCCACGCTGGCAAGGCCCATCGCAGTCTTGGATGACGCACTCGTCAGAATGACTTGGCTTGCACCATACCAGTCTTCGTTGCGCATGAAGTATTCGATCAGGAAACCGGTCTTGAACAGCGGGCCAAAGATCATCCGCTCCGCTTCGCGCGATGCGTCATGTTCGGGATCGGCAGCAAGGCGCGAATACTGGTTGTAGATCGGGCTCATCGGCTGCCGGTAATCGGTCATATCCATAAAGCTGGATGCCGAAACCTTGCCCGGGCGAACGTCCAGATGCGTCGCCATCGGCAGATAGCCATAAACCCGCTCACCCACGGCGAATTCGCTGTGATTGCTCTCAATCACCTTTGCATGGCCCCACATCGGCACAATGCCGTGTTCCTCTGGCGCTGGGAAGAAATTCCAATAGCCAAAGCCATCACCCACAACGGCGTAGGTGATATTGTTCGCCGTTACGGAGAAGCTTTCAATCTCAAGCCGGACTGCGTCGTCGGCGAGATGGGTTAGCTCGACATGGACGAGATTGGCGTGTGTCAGCTCGTCTTTTTTGACGTGAACTTGTTGAATGGTCATGGGGTTTCTCCTCTTTGAAATACCCCTAACGCATCACGGCTCGCTTTCCCACCGTGTTACTTGGATAGAAGCACGCTTTTCGCAGGTCTTCATCCACTGTGAGATGTGGTCGCATTGAGCGATGCCGACTTCACCCTGCGGGGTAAGCTGTAGCCCGCGCAGCACTGGATAGAGAAACACATCCGCCATCGAAAACCCGTTTGTTGTCCAAGCACCATCGACGCTCATTTCCGCTTCGACAAAGCCCAATGCACGGCTGATATTGGGCAGCACAGCTTCGATCTTTTCGCGTTCCAATGGGAAGCCTGCGACCGTGTGCATTATCCACGGCATCACCAGGCCGTTTTCAAACAAAGGGAAAAGGTAATTGTTGGCAATCGCCACCCACTTGTCACTCACCGCGCGGACCGCAGGATCGGTAAGCTGCAATTCGCCGCCGTTGTGAGCATTATCGATGTAGTTCGCTATCGCGACACTCTCGATCAATTCGAGGCCGTCCACCTCCACAACCGGCACCTTCCCGAATGGATGCCGGTTCTGAGGTGATTGCGCAGGTGTCGCGATAGTTTCGTGACTTATGCCAGCTTCTTCAGAAACGATCTGAACAATGCGGGAGTAAGTCGAAATGACCGTACCGAATATGCGAACTTGCGCAGACACACCGTGCCGCCGAGCGGAGTTAAACCCGCATCGGCATCAGCACATAAAGCGCCGGAGATTTCTCATCCTGACGGATCATCGTTGGTGCGCCTGCATCTGCTAGGTGCAGTTCGACTGTATCGCTGTCGATCTGGTCGAGAATGTCTTTCAGATAGTTGGCGTTGAACCCGATTTCGAACCCTTCGGCTTTGAATTCGGCGGCCAGTTCTTCCGTCGCTGTGCCGTTGTCAGGCGAGGTGACAGACAAAGTAACCTTGTCCGTATCAAGCCCCATCTTCACAGCGCGCGTTTTCTCGGTCGCGATGGTCGCAACACGGTCCACGCCTTGGAAGAACAGCTTTGGATCGACTTTCAGCAGCTTGTCATTGCCAGTCGGAATGACGCGGCTGTAATCAGGGAATGTGCCGTCGATCAGCTTGCTCGTAAGCACAACGCCGCCTTCACCGCCAAGGGTGAAGCGCACTTTGCTGGCCGAAAGGTCGACCTGAACATTGCCGTCCATCGCCTCTTCGAGCAGCTTGCGCAGTTCGGCCACGGCTTTACGTGGTACGATTACGTCAGGCATGCCCTCGGCGCCCTCAGGACGATCAAGAGTGAAGCGCGCAAGACGGTGGCCATCGGTCGCCGCGGCTTTCAGCACAGGCGTGTCATCATCTGTCACGTGCAGGAAAATGCCGTTGAGATAATAACGGGTTTCTTCGGTCGAGATTGCAAAGCGCGTCCGGTCAATCATTTCGGCCAAGGTTCGCGCAGGAATTTCGAAAGATGTTGGCAGATCGCCTTCAACGATTACCGGGAAGTCATCGCGCGGCAGGGTCGGCAATTTAAACCGGCTGCGCCCTGCTTTAACTTCCATGCGGTTTTCGGCAGTTTCGAGGCTGACCTGACTACCCTCTGGCAATTTGCGCGCGATATCGAAGAGCAGATGGGCAGAAACCGTGATTGCGCCTGCGCCCTCAACCGAAGCAGCTGACATCGTTTCGACGACTTGCAGATCGAGGTCGGTCGCCATCACTTTCACACTGCCGCCATCGCTGGCGTCGATCAGCACATTGGAGAGGATCGGAATGGTGTTCCGGCGCTCAACCACCGACTGGACGTGGGAGAGACAACGCAGGAGCGTCGCGCGTTCGATCGTAGCTTTCATCGCTTACCTATCGCTCTAATGGGGCGTTAAGCCCTCGTTTGGCGCGAGGGCAGGAATCGCCCGAACCGCGCTGGAATTGATGCGAAAACCTTAGCGCGATGGACAATACGGGCAAGCCGCGAGGAATGCGAATTACGGACTCCTCTGGGGATAAGGGTGTCTAAGAGGCCCATACGAGCCGCTAGAGCCCGCTCAGAGCCCCAAGACAGCCCGTAAGCTTACTTAGGACAGCATCGCCATGCCGCCATTCACGTGGATCGTCTGACCCGTCACATATCCGGCTTCGCGGCTGCTGAGATAGGCGCACGCTGCGCCGATATCGTCGCCCTCGCCCATTTTGCCAGCCGGGATTTTGGCGTTGATCGTATCGGTCTGCTTTTCATCGAGCGCGGCCGTCATCGCTGTGCGGATAAAACCGGGCGCGACGCAGTTTGCGGTGATTCCGCGCGAAGCGACTTCCTGAGCAAAGCTTTTGGTCATGCCAGTAACGCCTGATTTCGCCGCGATGTAGTTCATCTGGCCCGGATTACCGGTCGCACCGACAACGCTCGTAATGTTGATGATACGGCCAAAGCGGGCCTTCATCATCGGACGGGCGCTTGCCCGCATAAGCCGGAATGTCGCCTCAAGGTTGATGCGAATGACGTCATCCCATTCCTCATCCTTCATCCGCATCGCAAGGTTATCGCGAGTGATACCGGCATTGTTTACGAGAATATCGATCCCACCCATCGTATCGAGTGCGGCGGGGATCAGCTCTTCGACTTGCGTCGTATCCGAAAGGTTGCAGGTGATCTCGACATGATCGCCGCCATGCTCCTCGATCAATTGCTCACGAAAACCGCGCAGTTTCTGACCGTTCGACCCGGACAGCGCTACTCGTGCGCCTTGCTTGGCAAGCGCAATTGCAATTGCAGAACCAATACCGCCGCTTGCGCCGGTAACCAGCGCGTTCATTCCATTAAGTGAGAACATCATCCGTTATCCTTCGCAAATGCTTCGATATCTTCCATCGTGATCAAGCTGGTCGTCGATGCTTCTTTATCGATTCGCCCAATCATCGGGCCCAGAACTTTACCGCCAAGTTCGACAAAACTCTCCACGCCGTCAGCGCGCATCGCCAAGACACTTTCGCGCCAGCGTACGCGGCCTGTAACCTGCTCCACCAAAAGCGCGCGCTCCTCTTCAGGATCCGTCACTTTGCTCGCAGTCACATTGGCATAAAGCGGCAGCGCAAGCGCGCCCGGTGATGTCTCCGCCAGAGCCTCAGCCATACGGTCAGCGGCGGGTTGCATCATCGAACAATGAAACGGAGCGGAAACTGGCAGCAAAATGCCGCGTTTGATCCCGTGATCTTTGACAAGGGCCACCGCGCGTTCAATCGCGCTTTTCTGGCCGGAGATCACGACCTGCGTCGGATCGTTGTCGTTGGCAATCTCGCACACTTCCCCGTCCGCAGCCGCTGCTGCGAGGACGCTTGCCTTTTCAACATCCGCGCCGAGCAGAGCCGCCATTGCGCCCTCGCCCACCGGAACCGCCGCCTGCATTGCCTGACCGCGCAGCTTCAGCAATCGCGCCGTTGTCGCCAGATCAAACGCGCCAACCGCGCACAGCGCCGTATATTCACCAAGTGAGTGCCCGGCGACGCAGGTGCCATTGTCTGCCAGCTTCACCCCAAATTCGGTTTCAAGCACGCGCAATGTCGCAATTGCATTCGCCATAATGGCAGGCTGTGCATTCTCGGTCAGAGTAAGTTGGTCTTCTGGCCCATCGCGCATGATCGCCGATAGGTTCTGCCCGAGAGCCTCATCGACTTCCTCAAACACTTGGCGGGCGGCGCTGCTGGCCTGTGCCAACTCGCTGCCCATCCCGACTTTCTGGCTGCCCTGTCCGGGAAACACGAATGCACGCATGTATAAACTCCTATTGAGCCTGCGCGGTTACGTAGCTCGCGGCGGGCTTGCAAGTCCGAACGGCACGACCCTGTTGGCAGAAGTATGGCCGATTTCTGCGCGGCCAAGATACGGCACACCGGCGCGGTCGCACCAAAATTGTGCGATTTCCTCCTCGGTCTGGCCGAACTCTACATAGTTTTCAGGGATGTCCGTCACTGCGCCCAACTTTAGGCCAGCAATGCGCGGCAAGCTTCCTGCGAGATGGAAGAACAGACGGTCAATCGCGTAAAGGTGCTCGCTCACTTCCTCGACCATCACAACATGGCCAGACAGATCAGGCATCATCGGCGTGTTCGACACCATCGCCAGCGTGATGAGATTAAACGCCACTGCGGGCGTTTTACCATCAAGGCTCGGTTCAAGCCCGCTATTGTCACCGTTCAACCATTGAAGCACGCGGCGCACCGCCTTGCGTCCATTTTCCGAGCGCGCGCTGACCGGCATTGAGCCGTGAGCGCATTGGCCGATATCATTTCGGTACAGCGCAGCAAGCAGATATCCGCAGTCGGAGAAACCGATGTAGGTCTTTGCCCGCGCCGCCTCGTTCATGCGGGAAACCGCAGCCTCTGCAATGCGATTGGAGCCGTATCCGCCTTTTGCAAACCACACCGCATCAAACGCTGGGTCGTTCGCGCATTCGAGCAAAGCGGTAAGCCGCCTCAGGTCGCTACCCGCAAAATGCCCTTCACGTTCAAAGCATTGGTCGTGAAAGGTGACCTCGGTTTGCGGAAATTCCTCCGCCACCATCGCTTCTAAAGCCGCCGCATGATCGCGGGTTATCGGGGTCGCCGGGGCGCAGATCGCGATTTTCGTCATTCTTTATACCTAGTTTGCTTGTCAGTGCCCGTGCAAGACAATAACCGTGCTGCCTATGGATAACGGGATCGACAGGCCGGACCTTGCAGGGCGGCCCTTCTTCTTTTGCGGGATTGGCGGATCGGGAATGCTTCCCCTCGCCCAGATTGCCCGCGGGCTTGGCCACGAAGTCGCAGGCTCCGATCGGAGCCGCGATCAGGGGCGTACGCCGGATAAATTCGCGTGGCTGGGTGACAATGGCTTTGATCTGTTCCCGCAGGACGGCAGCGGGATCACCTCACCCGACCAAATCCTGGTCGCATCCGCCGCGGTCGAAGATACCGTACCCGAGGTGAAGCGCGCCAAGGAACTGGGCTGTCTTCGGATGAGCCGCGCCGAATTGCTTTCTTCGTTCTTCAACGATGCCGGATATTCGATCGCAATTGGCGGAACGTCTGGCAAATCGACCGTCACCGGGATGATCGCGTGGATCCTATCTCAGGCTGAGCATGACCCCACTGTGATGAACGGCGCGGTGATGAAGAATTTTGCAGGGCCGGAAAATCCCTTCGCCAGCGCCCGTGTCGGCAATCCGCGCGTATTCGTCAGCGAAGTGGACGAAAGTGACGGCTCGATCGCGCTTTACCGTTCAACAATTGGCGTGCTGCTCAATGTCAGCCTCGACCACAAAAGTATCGAGGAACTGCGCGTGCTGTTCGGCAATTACCTCGCCGATTCTGGTTGCGCAGTGATCAATTTCGATAATGAGGAAGCCCGCGCGCTTGCCCCACGTGCCAGCCAATTCGTCAGCTTCGGTGTCACATCTGCGGACGCAGAAATTGCGGTTGAGCCTGATACGATTGAGCAAGGCGCGTTCGAAATTCGCGCCGCTGTGCTCGACAACCGCTCTCGAGAAGCCTTCCCGCTGATCTTGCCCATGCCCGGTATGCACAATCTTTCAAACGCCCTCGCCGCCATCGCTGCGGTTAGCGCGGCGGGAATTGACGTCGCCAAAGCTGTGAAAGCGTTGCGGAGCTTTAAAGGGCTTGCACGGCGGTTTGATGTGGTTGGAACAAGCGCGAATGATATCACTGTGATCGATGATTTCGGGCACAATCCGGAAAAATGCGCCGCGACCTTGCGGACGTTAAAATCCGCGCCGGGCCGCGTGATCGCATTCTTTCAACCCCACGGATACGGGCCGCTACGCCAAATGGGCGATGAACTGGCGGAAACATTTTCGCGGGAGCTTGGCCCCGATGATCTGACGTTCATGTGCGACCCAGTCTATTATGGCGGAACTGTGGATCGCAGTCAGGGCAGCGAACGGATCATCGATCTGATAACATCGCATGGCGGCTCAGCCGAGCACATTGCCGAACGTTCCGAATGCGGAGAGCGGATCGCCGCCATGGCGAAGCCCGGTGACAGGATCGTAATAATGGGCGCGCGGGACGACACATTGAGCGAGTTTGCGCAATCGATCTTCGATCAAATCGCATGACGGTGTACGAGGCTGCTTCTGCTCATGCGAAACGCATGCTGGCCGCCCTAGTCGTATCGATCCTGTTCGTGCTCGTGATTGATCGTTTTTTCGGGCATTCGACCATTGCTTTCGCCATCGCCATCATCGGCCTGGTCGCTGCGAACAGACCAATGCTGCGCCTTAATTGTCCGACTTGCGGCAAAAACCTGTTCTTTCGCGGAATGTTCGTTGTGCCATGGCCAAACAAGGTCTGCGGCAAATGCGGCACCGATCTGGCGGCGCAATCAAACTAGGCTTTGAGCGCCTTACGCCCGGCTTCCTCGCGATCAAATGCGCGCTGATATGCATCGCGCGATGTCAGCCGCTCTCTATAGGCCTTCAAACTATCCGGCACGCCCTCATCCAAGCCAACATTCTTGGCGAGGATCAGTGCATACCCGACACAGATATCGGCAACGGTAAATCGGTCTGCGCATAGAAATTCGCGGGTTTTCAGACGCTCTTCCACCTTGACCAAGCGTTTGTAGAACCACTTGGCATAGGCCTGTCCGGCCTCCGCCCAGCCTTTGTCTTTCTCAAAGATTGCAAAGCGCATGTAGACCGTTTGTGGAAATGTGATCGTGGCATCGGCGTGATAGGTGTAGTCGCAATATTCCGCATAGTCCGGCTCACCCGGGGCAATCGCGAGTTCCGTCATCCCGTTCTTGGTTGCGAGGTAATGGGCGATCGCACAGCTTTCCGTCATGCGCGCAGCCCCATCGATCAACAGCGGCACCGTGCCTAGCGGATTGATGTCCATATATTCGGGCGCGAGGAAGCGCGGCGGGAACGGCAATATCTTCAAGTCGATGTCGACGCCCGCTTCTTCGGCAGCCCATGTCGCCCGCAATCCGCGCGAGCTGGCGCAGGTGTAAAGCGTCGGAATATCGCCCATCAATGCGCGCCTTCCGCCTCTTCGCCGTGTCCAACTTTCAAGACATTGTGCAAGACGAAGGCGATAACCGCACCGAACGCCAGTCCAATTGCCGCAGAAATCGCCGCATAGGTAAACCAACCGGCCACCCCGCCCAAAGCGCCCGTTGCGCCTTTCACAGCGTATTCTGCGCCGTGTGCGATATCATAAAGCAAATCGAACCCGACTTCGTGGGTGCCATGCACGATAATTCCGCCACCGACCCAGAGCATGGCGACCGTCCCGATAAATGACAAAGCCACAAGCAATTTTGGAACCGCATTCACGAGAAACTGGCCGAATTTTTGGGCAAAGCTGCTGTCTTGTTTGGTCAGATGCAGGCCGACATCATCCATTTTCACGATCAAAGCGACCGTTCCATAGACCACCACCGTGACGACGATAGCGACAAGTGCGAGCGCGAGACCGCGCTCCCACCAAACATCCAAATCAATCTCATTCAGTGTGATCGCCATGATCTCGGCGGAGAGAATTAGGTCGGTTCGAACGGCGCCTGCGACTCGCTGGTTCTCAAACTCGGCGGGATCCTTGATCTCGTCTTCGAGCGTTTTCCCATGCTTAGCACCGCCCAGCTTTTCGAGAACTTTCTCCGCACCCTCATAACAAAGGAAAGCGCCGCCTAGCATCAATATCCATATGATAAGCCACGGTAAAAATTCAGAGAGGAGGATCGCCCCCGGCAGCAATATGACAAGCTTGTTGAAGAAGCTGCCCTTCGTGATTTTCCAGATTATCGGCAACTCACGCGCCGGAGACAGGCCGGTGACGTAGCTCGGTGTTACCGCCGCATCGTCGATCACTACGCCCGCCGTTTTAGACCCTGCACGGCCCGCAGCCGCCGCAATATCGTCGACAGACGCAGCAGCAGTGCGCGCGATCACTGCGACATCATCAAAAAGTGCGACCAGACCTGATGGCATTGTGAACTTCCCCGAATTCTTGAGCTGCAAACCTCCATATCGCGTCCTCGCCCGCTCGCAAGAGCCTTCGCAATTCCCTCTCACAATGCTTGCATTCACACCGGAACACGTTATGTGCGCGCATCCGCTCTTTACTGTAGTGGTGTTTAAGAAAGCCGGAGGGGCCCCGTCATCCGGACGGACAAGCCAGCGATCGGCAGCAATATGAAAGGAAGCGAGATGGCTCACTACGAGCATATCTTTCTCGCGCGTCAGGATTTGAGCCAAGCTCAAGTTGACGCGCTGGCGGCTACGGCCACCGAAATCGTCGAAAAGAACGATGGCAAGGTCACAAAGACCGAAACATGGGGCCTCAAAACCCTCGCCTACAAAATCGACCGTAACCGTAAGGCTCACTTCGTGATGCTCAACATCGATGCCCCTGGCACCGTTGTCGAGGAACTCGAACGCCAGACCCGTATCAACGAAGACGTCATTCGCTACATGACCATCCGTGTCGAAGAGCACGAAGAAGGTCCAAGCGTAATGATGCGCAAAAACGAGCGCGATCGTAAGCGCCGTTCAGACCGTGAGGAGCGCGACTGATGGCACGCCCGTTTTTCCGCCGCCGCAAATCCTGCCCGTTCTCTGGCAAGGATGCCCCCAAGATCGATTACAAAGACGTGCGCCTGCTTCAAGGTTTCATGTCCGAGCGTGGCAAGATCGTGCCTTCACGGATCACCGCCGTTTCTGCAAAGAAGCAGCGTGAACTCGCCAAAGCGATCAAGCGTTCGCGTCACATCGGCCTGCTGCCGTACATCGTTAAGTAAGAGGAGAATACATCATGGATATCATTCTTCTCCAACGTATCGAGAAGCTCGGCACGATCGGTGACGTTGTCACTGTGAAAGACGGCTATGCCCGCAACTTCCTTCTCCCGCAGAAGAAAGCTTTGCGCGCTAACGAAGCCAACAAGAAAGTCTTTGAAGCCAACCGCGAGCGTCTTGAAAAAGAGAACGCTGAAAAACGCGGTGAAGCTGAGAAAACTGGCGAAAAAGTCGCAGGCGCAGAGGTTATCCTCATCCGTGCTGCTTCCAACGCTGGTCAGCTTTACGGTTCGGTCAACGTCCGCGACATGGTCGCTGGCTTGGTTGAGCAAGGCCACGATGTTGACAAGAAACAAGTCATCATGGGCGCACCGATCAAAGTTATCGGCATGCACGATGTGACTGTTGCGCTGCACCCAGAGGTGCATGTGACTGTAAAAGCCAACGTTGCCCGTTCGGACGACGAAGCTGAATTGCAGACACAAGGCGTTGACGTTCTTGCGCAGCTTTTCGAAGAAGAGCAGAAGGAAATTGAGGAAGCGGCCGACGCAAATCGCATCGACCCTAGCCTTGAGCCGGGTGAAATCCCCGCCGAACTGCTTGACGAAGGCGCTGAAGCCGAAGCACCGGCTGAAGAAGCCGCTAGTGAAGAAGAAGCCGAAGGCTGATAATTCGCTGGGCTTACGCTCACACATTCAAGAGGGCGCGGCGGTCGAGAGACTTCCGCGCCCTTTTTGTAACAGGGACAATCCGCGCTATTGCGGGCTGTCATCGCAACGCAAAACAATAACAATAAGGATCACTGAATGACTCCAATCAGCACCATCATCGAACAATTGCAGCAATTCTACAGCGACGCTGTCTCCACCCTACGTGCAGACGTCATCGCATTCGGCAAAGACGGAGCCATTCCGCCTTCGCGAAAGCGCACGGATGGCAGCTATGCCTATCCGCAGCTTACCCTGCATTATTCGGGTGTTGGTGAACCATTGGATCGCAGCCGCGCATTCGGGCGGCTCGAAATGCCGGGTACGTACACGACCACGGTGACCCGTCCCGATCTATTCGCGCCGTATCTGATCGAGCAGCTTGAACTGATCTCAGCCGAATATGACATCGAAGTCGAAGTCGGCCCGTCAAAGCAGGAAATCCCCTTCCCATACGTGCTTGATGGCGAAGCTGGCGCGGCAATGGTGGGCATCGCGCCCACTGACATAGCCCAGCATTTCCCCTCTACCGACCTTGCGCTGATCGGGGACGAGCTCGCCGATGGCATCGAGTTTGACGAGAATGAGGACATGCCGCTGTCGCTGTTTGACGGCCTGCGCACCGATTACTCGCTCGCTCGCCTTGCGCATTATACCGGCACACGGGTCGAAGATTTTCAAGATTTCATCCTGTTCACCAACTATCACCGCTATGTCGATGAGTTCGTGAACTGGGGCGCGCAGCAGATCTGCGCCAAAGATGGCGCAGATGGCTATACCGGCCTGACCGGTGCGGGCGGGCTCGACATCCGCGATTGCGCTGACAATGCTCAAGAACAACTGAACGACACCGCATGGCGTAAACACCAGATGCCGGCCTATCACCTGATGCGGGAAGACGGGAAAGGCATTACGCTGGTCAATATCGGCGTTGGCCCGTCCAATGCGAAAACGATTTGCGATCACTTGGCTGTGCTGCGCCCGCACGCGTGGATGATGATCGGCCACTGCGGCGGTGTCCGCTCCAGTCAGAAGATCGGCGATTTCGTGCTCGCCCACGCATATCTGCGCGATGACCATGTGCTCGACAATGTCCTTCCGCCAGAAATTCCGATCCCCCCGATTGCAGAGGTTCAGCAAGCGCTTGCTGTGGCCGCAGAAGAGGTCTCCGGCGTACAAGGCGCAAATATCAAACAGCGCATGCGCACGGGCACCGTTGTCACTACCGATGACCGCAATTGGGAACTGCATTATTCCAGCTCGGCAAAGCGTTTCTCTCATAGCCGCGCGATTGCGGTCGAAATGGAAAGCGCCACGATTGCCGCGCAAGGATACCGTTTCCGCGTTCCTTATGGCACGCTTCTCTGCGTCTCGGACAAGCCGCTTCACGGAGAGATCAAGCTGCCGGGACAGGCGAACAAGTTCTATGAAGAGGCCATTGCGGCGCATCTTCAGATAGGATTGGAAGCCTGCAAACGCCTGCGCGATGAGGGTGATCGTTTGCACAGCCGCAAATTGCGCGCCTTTAACGAACCGCCTTTCCGTTAATACTTACCCGGCGAACCACGTAACACTACGCAGCTTGCCGGCATCAGAGCGATAACCAAACTCGGTCAGAACGTGTCCCATGGAAAGCATGGGAGCCAATCTGATCGAGTTCGTGCGCAATGGCTTGCGCCGGTCTCTGGTCCCAGCTCAATTTGCAATCGCATGTTTTGCCGTGGGTGCGATGGCCGCGATGCCGCGATCAGGCGACCCGGTAACGCTATTTCCGATCAGCAATAAGGGGAGCAACGCTCTTCCAGCACTTATCTCCGCTTCAGACACGCGTCTGATGGCGCGAGGGGCATTGCCCGGCAGTTATGTTGTTAGCGGAAGCCTGCCTGGCATTGCCGAATTGCTGCTGGATCACGGTGTCTTGGCCTTGAATGCCGCCGTGCCGGGATGCGGGCCGAATACAATGAAAAGGGATGATCGATGATCGACAGTGTCGAAGACCTTCGTAAGCGCGGGATTGTGTTCATCACTTGCGGGGGATGGCTCGCCACCCTCACGCTCACGTTGCTGTCTGGCCCATACGGCATGCAGGCGTTTTGGGCCGCCCTTGCCAGCGCCGTACTGAACTTTATTCCGACGCTTTGTGCGGTGCGCGGGATTAGGGATCGCAGTGCCCGCGCAGCCATCGCCGTAATGGCCGCAATTCAACCGGCGCTCTTGCTCTATGCAATGCAAAGCTCTGGCTGGCAGATCGACATGCATCTGTACTTCTTTGTCGCGCTCGCCTCGCTTACGGTGCTGTGTGACGTACGCGCGATATTGATCGCCTGCACCGCGATCATCGCACATCATCTTTTGCTCGCTTACATTCAGCCAAACTGGGTCTTCAATGGCAATAGCGGTTTGGGCCGCGTGCTCATCCATGGCTTTGCGACATTGCTTATTGGATCGGTGCTCAGTTGGATATCGCTGGAGATCAAACAACTGCTTGAACGCGTCGCCACCGCGCAGGAACAGGCAGAGGTTCACGCCGATCTGATGACAGAGCAATCGACAGAGCTACAGCAAGCATTGCACCGCGTAGAGCAGGAACGTTCCAAACGCGAAGAATTCGAGATCGAGAAAGAAGCTCAGCGAAAGCGCGATCTGGATCGTTTCTCCCGCGAATTTGAAAGCTCCGTTTCGACAGTGATTCGTTCGGTTGCGCAGACGGCCCAAGTTCTGGTTCAAACCACCAAACAGCTCGATTCCATCGCGCAAGAGACCGGCGATCAAGCAGACGGGTTTTACGGCACTGCAAATGCAGCCTCGAAAGCCGCCGATACGGTTGCACGCGGTGTCGGTGAACTCACCGATTCCATCGCAAAGATTGCCGTGAATGTTAGCCAGCAGGACGAACTAACAACACTGGCGACAGCGCGGGCCAATTCCGGTGGAGAATCTGTTGGTTCCCTGACCGAGCATTCTGACACAATCGAGGAAGCGACGCGGGCCATTGTTCGCATCGCCGAACGCACCAATTTGCTGTCGTTAAATGCCGCTATAGAGGCGGCCACCGCAGGCCCATCGGGGCGCGGTTTTACCATTGTCGCTCAAGAGGTAAAGGCGCTCGCCATGCAAGCGACCGAAGCCGCAACCGAGATTGACGAATTCCTGACGGGGGTGCGCACCGGAACAATCGAGGCAGAGCGCAGCTTCAAGGCGATTGATGAAGCCATTGTAGAGCTGGATCAGGCCGCAAAGGCGATCCGCTGGGACGTCAATGATCAACGCCAATCAGCGGACACTATCCAGAACTATGCTCGCGGCGCAGCCGACGAAGTGAGCAAGATGGCAGAGCGCAGCCGCACCCTCGCCGATTCTGCTAGCAGCGCCAAAACGCTATCCGGCGAACTCGATCAGGCGGCGGGTGCGTTGATCAGTACCGTCAAACAGCTTGAGGGAACTACCGAGCGGTTCGTAGCCAAATTGAAAGCGGCATAGGCTCAATTCAAATGCGAATTTCAGCCCTTGCCTTTAGTTTTGGTGTGACCGGGCTTCGCGTTATTCTCAATAAATTCGATGATCTGTCCGGCGATATCCTTTCCAGTGGCATTCTCGATCCCTTCGAGGCCCGGAGACGAATTAACCTCCATGATCACAGGCCCATGATTGGAGCGCAGCAGATCAACGCCGCAAACATTCAGGCCCATCGCTTTGGCCGCGCGAACAGCGGTGGAACGTTCCTCAGGAGTGATCTTGATCAGCTCTGCACTGCCCCCGCGGTGCAGATTTGACCGAAATTCTCCTTCGGCACCCTGACGCTTCATCGCTGCGACAACTTTGCCGCCAACGACGAGACAGCGGATGTCCGATCCGCCCGCTTCTTTGATGAATTCTTGGACCATGATGTTCACATTCGCACCGCGAAACGCCTCAATAATCGAGGCCCCGCCTTTGAGCGTTTCAGCAAGCACAACACCGATTCCCTGCGTCCCCTCAAGCAGTTTGATCACGACCGGCGGTCCGTTCACCGCCTTGATGATCTCTTCGGCTTGCTTGGGGTCGTTGGCATAGGCGGTCAGCGGCAGGCCAAGGCCATGTTTCGCCATAATCTGGGTGGAGCGCAGTTTGTCCCGGCTGCGGCCAATGGCAACGCTTTCATTCAGGGGCCAGACTCCGCCCATTTCGAACTGGCGCAGCACGGCAAGGCCATAGTTCGTAATCGACGCACCGATACGCGGGATCACCGCGTCATAGCCCGTCAAAGTCTCACCGCGATACGTCACAGTCGGACGGTGGCTGGCGATGTTCACAGAGCAGCGCGTCGTGTTGAGAATATCAAGCGTATGGCCGCGCGTTTCCGCCGCCTCGACAAGCCGCTTATGCGAATACAAGTTCGGGTTGCGCGCGAGCATTGCGATTTTCATTGCCGGTGTTCCTTTTGCACATCTCTTCAGAGATGGCTGGGTGGGTGTCTAAGCTGCTGCCAGCTATTAATCTGCAGTTTGAAGCCACGATTTGCCGCTGTTGACGACAAATCGGCGCCGCAACGCTGTGCGGCCGATCAAGAGTGGAAATTTCATATCGGACCGGTCTGCAAGACTGAATTCGGCCCGAAATTCGGTGTTACCGATGCGGAGCGGCGTTTTGATGACATAGCGCCGCTGCGTCTCTCCATTCGAGCTGGTGATACCGCGAACATCAACTTGCACCGCCTCGCAGACGTGTTCGGCGCCGTCCCAATCGACCGAGAACCGAACAAAAGTCGCGCTACCGCGCTCAATCGTCTCGATCACTTGGCCGTGAAGTGATGATGTGCGCGCGCCTGTATCAATCTTCGCCGGAATACCGCTCAGGCCAAGCCCGGGCAGATTGACACGCTCGCGCCAACCGATCGCCGGAAGCAGTGGTGCTGGTTTGCTCAAGGCAGGATCGCCAATCCATCGCCGCCCTCGCCCGTGGGCAGTCGGCGAAGGACCTTGCCGGAGGCATAGTCCACCTCTGCAACGGTGTTGCTGGCCGTTTCGGCAACATAAATGCGCTCGCCGTCGTCTGACCACAGGATCGTGACCTGAAAGCGGGACTGAGCTTCCTCCGCGCTGGATACTGCGATTGAACGGAGCATTTTGGCCGTTTTGAGGTCAATCACCGTCAATCCGCCATCGGCAAGATCAGACGTAACTGCAACGTCGCCCTGAGGACGGATCGACAAGCGCAGCGGAAACGCTCCGATCGCGATCGCATTGCGGATTTCCATGGTTGCAGGGTCAAGTTCGAATGCCTGATTGGAACCACGCGCAGACACCCACAAAGCCGAACCGTCTGGCGCGAGCGAGATACCTTCCGGCTCTTCACCGACGGTGACTGTGCGCAGATCAGAGGCGTCCTCCAGATTGACTCGTGTGACCGTTTTCGAACCGAGATCGGTTGTCCAAACTGCCTTCGCATCAGGAGATACCGCTAGCATGTGGCTACCCTCCTGATTGGTGCTGAACTCGGTAAATTCTGGCGTATCAGAGAGCGGGCCAGTGATGCGGAAAACCGACTTACGCCCCTCTGCTGTCACAAAGATAGCCGTGCCTGAATGCCAGACGATACCGTGAGGCCGTGCGTTTTCACCGAGCTCTAGGCTCGCTGTTTTCGCAAGATCACCCGTCTGGAAGATATCGACAGTCGTTCCGCCGTAACAGGCAAGTGCGACATGCTTCCCATCGGGCGAAGTCGCCAGCTCATGCGGGTTGGTGCAGCTATCAAGCCGGAGCACTTCTTCCCCGGTCTCAAGATCAACCTTCGACAGCGTATTGCCGCGCTTGTTTGCGACAAACAGGGTCGGGCGCGCCTCACCTGCCGTCACTTGGCTGGCATTGGCCGTATCGCCGCCCGGCGCGCACGCCGTGGTAAACACTGCGCACAGCGCCGGGACAGCGAAACGTATCATTACCAGCCCTGCTCTTGGCCTTTGTTCTGCTCTTCGAGCCAGTCCATCAGCGGTGCGAAGTATTCAACCATCGCTTTACCCGACATCTGACGTTCGCCGGTGAAGGCTTCGAGCGCGTCCGGCCATGGCTTTGACGCACCCATTTCGAGCATCGCGTTCAGGTTCTGACCAACTTCTTCATTGCCGTAGAAAGAACAGCGGTGCAGCGGCCCTTCCCATCCTGCGGTGTCGCAAGCGGCTTTGTAGAATTGGAACTGGAGCAAGCGCGCAAGGAAATAGCGCGTGTAGCTGACATTGCCCGGGACGTGATATTTCGCGCCCGGATCGAATGCATCGTCAGGACGATCAACCGGCGGGACAATACCCTGGTATTCGGTGCGAAGATCAGTCCAAGCCGTGTTGTAATCCGCCGGTGCGACAGAGCCGTCAAACAGGCTCCAGCGATAGCGATCAACTAGCAGGCCGAATGGCAGGAACGCGACCTTGTCCATCGCCTGACGCAGCAACAGACCGATATCCTTGTCGGCGCTAGGCACTTGATCCGCTTTCAGCATATCAATCTGAACCAGATAATCCGGCGTAATCGAAAGGGCGATCATATCGCCGATGGCTTCGTGGAAGCCGTCATTTGCGCCGGTCAGGTGCAGGAAGTCTTTGTCGTTATACGCACGCTGGTAATAGTTATGGCCCAGCTCGTGGTGGATTGTGATGAAGTCATCAGCGTTCTGCTTGATGCACATCTTAATCCGGATATCGTCAATATTATCGAGGTTCCATGCCGATGCGTGGCACACAACATCACGGTCACGCGGTTTGATAAACTGGCTGCGCTCCCAGAATGTTTCTGGCAGCGGGTCAAAGCCGAGCGACGAGAAGAAGTCTTCGCCAACTTTCGTCATTGCAACCGCATCGAGGTCTTTTTCTACGATCAGATCGGTGAGATCGTAACCGATATCGCCAGCCCCTTCTGGCGCGACGAGCGGGTAGATATTGCCCCATTCCTGCGCCCACATATTGCCGAGCAGGTCAGCGCGGATCGGGCCGGTTGCAGGTTGCACATCATCGCCATGCTTTTCATTGAGCTTGCGGCGGACATAGGTGTGCAGCGCGACATAAAGCGGCTTCACTTCCTGCCACATGCGCTCTGTTTCAGCGGCGAATTGCTCAGGCGTCATGTCGTAACCCGAACGCCACATCGTGCCGACATTGTCGAAGCCTAGCTCGGTTGCGCCTTCATTGGCAATGGCCAGCATACGGGTGTAATCTTCGCGCATCGGCGCACCGACATTGTCGTGCCAGCTGGCCCACATTTCGGCGAGTTCCGCCGGTGTCCGCTCAAGGTTGCCCATTTCGGCTTCGATGTCCGAACCGTTGATCGGTTCGCCATTCAGCGTGCCTTTGCCCTGCCCGTATTGCGCGCCAAGGTCGGTCGCGATGTTGGACAGCTCTTCCGCCGCTCCGTTACGCGAAGGTGCCGGCATAGAGATGCCGTTGCGCAGCATATCCAGCTTACGCGAGACATCACTGTCGAGGCCTTCGATGGCTGCGTATTTGGCGGCTTCGTTGGCAAACTTCACACTCATCAACGTCGCTTTCGCACCGTACTCCGCCGCCAGCTTGTTGCTGTCGTAATTGATGTTCGTCGCTTGAAGCCAATAGATATGCGACGCGCTGTTCGAAAATTCGGCCATTTCGGCTTCGGCAGCGGCGATGAACTCAGCCGCGCCAGCAGGTGTCAGCGGGAATTCGGTGTCGGATGCTTCTTCGGCGGTGTCGTGGCCAGCGTGACCGTCAGCCAGCGCAGGCGCAGCGGCGAGCGAAATGGCGAGCGCAGCGAATGAAGTCTTGAGCGCAGTGGGTGCGAATTTCATGGTGGGCAGTCCTCTTGGTATTGAAAGCTGTTTAGCTGCGTAGCGGAATGAACCTGTGGGCGAGCTGAATCAAGCGCCGCTCGTCGAAATCACGCGGCGGGATCAGCCTTTGCGAAGGTAATCAACGATCGCTTCGCCGAGCTCAGGCTTGGTCGCGCTGTCTAAATGGCCGCCCGGAACCGTCTGATAGATCGCATTCGGCAGCAGCGCGGCCAAATCCTCAGCCGAGCCATTGTCCTCATCCTTCTCGCCGCACAGAACCAGCGTAGGCAAATCGACATTCGCAAGCATCGCAGGATCGAGGTTCTCGAATGCATTCAAGAGCAAGCGAGCCGCCACACGGTCAACACCCTGCGATTTCAAAAATTGCCGTGAGAGATACGCAGGATCGCCGCGCTCAATCGTATCGAACTCGTCGATCACGCGTTTGAAGAATGCGGATCGCTGCTCCCATTCGGCCAGACCTGCGACGCCCATACCGCATGCGACAAGGCGACGCGGATGCAGCACGCCCGTTGCGCAGGCATGGATGGACGTGCGTGCACCTAGAGAAAAGCCGACAAGATCATATTCACCGTCGGACAGCCCCAGATGATCAATCATCGCGGCAACATCTCGCACCAAAACGCCGTTTGGATAGGCATGGGGATCGGTTGGCGAGGCACTTTGGCCATGCACGCGAAAATCGAGCATGATCGCTTCAAATCCCGCCTCGGCGAGCCGCCGCGAATGACCCCATTTGATCCAGTTCATATCCGCACTGGAAAACAGGCCGTGGAGCAGCACAACAGGACGCCCTTCTCCCTCGCGGTGGATGGCAAGGTTTGTGTTGTCGAACGAGGAAAACTGCGTGGTTTGCAAGGTCATCAGAATCAGAAACTATCGCTAGGAGCCACACCAAAACCGGGATCGCGCAGGAGACTAGGGTTCATCGCCCTACCGGGGCCTTGTGAGACACGCTTGGGATCCATAATCGGCAACTTGATCGCTGCTCTATCGATGACCTTGCCATCCGTCAGTCTGAATGACACAATTTCGGCGCTTTCTTGATCTTGCCACATCACCATCGCCACACTTCCATCAGAACGGACAGTCGGCAAATCCACGAACTCCACATCTTCCGCAATGGTATTTTTTGTCAATTCTGGCAGTGCACCGATGATCAGCGAGGAACGTCCGACCTTGTACTGCTGCTCCGTGGCCACCCTTGCGATATAGCCGATCACAGGTTTCTCTTCGGCTTTTTGGTCAAACAGAAAGTCAAATGAGACAAGGTGGTCGGAACCCGCCGACGCCAATTCAAGCGTTTTGCTCGTTTCGAGGTTGACTAGCACCAAGCCCGCAAGCTCTTTGCGCTCGTGGTCTTCGTCGCTTTCATAATAGGCGACCAACTTCCCAGCGCGCGTTTCAACTTCCTGACCAATAGCTGAATTTTCGCCGACCCGCTCAGCGCCAAACCCGACAACGTCATCATCGTACATCACATCATCAAGGTTTGATGATGTGAGTTGCAAGACTGCAACAACCATTACTACGATGAAGAAGAGGGCAAGTCCGATGGCATTGAACCGTTTGAGGTGGAAAAAGAACTTCTCCATATCTACCGGCTCATCAGGCCTTTTTGCTCCATCCGCCACTGCGCCATTTCGACGCGGTCTTGCCCGAAGAACGGCTCGCCATCGAACACCAAAGTCGGGACGCCCCAATGTCCGGCCGCTTCGAGAGCGGCCTGATTGTCGGCGATTTCCGCATCGAGCGCTGCTGCTTCTGATGCGACCTCGGCTTCCAGCTCAGCAAAGTTCAAGCCGGACCGCTGCGCAGCACCGGCCAAGTGGTCGCCTTCGTTCCAGCCATCAACTTCGCCGGAGAAAATCAGGCGAGAGACTTCATCGGCAAAGATCAGCCCCTTCCCGCGCCGCGTTGCCGCCTGTCCCATGCGCGCGATGCGGCGGATGATCGGCTGATCCTTTGCAATCTCGCGCGTGGCCAAATTCTGCACCACAGGGTCAGGACGCGGCCAGCGATAGGGAATGCCCAGATGCTGCGCGACACGCATCGAATCCATGAGGATATAGCGCGGCGCATTGGGGTTGCCGGTGAACAAGATATCTGGATCGCGGATCGCAATCGGCCAGACTGTCCGCAATGTGATGTCGACATCGTATTCCTCCGCGATGGCGCGGTATCGGCCAATGGCGAGATAGGAATATGGCGAACGGAAGCTGAAAAAGAGGTCTGCTGTTAATGTCATGCAAGCACCCTAGCGCGGTCTATCGGAAAAAGCACTGCGTCCCGGCATAAAGGGTCGATACAGCGTCCCCCTCAAAGATGCCGCCGATACGGTCACCCAAAGCGAATTCCTCTCCAAGGGTGCTGCCTTCGATTGCAGCGAAGCCGGGCAACGCCTCGACATCACCGCGCGCCGCCCCGATGCCAAACTCACCATCGACGGAGATCTGATCGCTACCATTGTTGTGGAACCAACCAACGAAGATGCCGTCTTTGAAATTGACGGTTAGCCCGCCAGGGAAGGACGCGTTTTCCATCGGCCCAGCGCCGCATTCCGTCATCGGTCCGCCGCTTGTCTGCGCGCCAAGCGTTGCCGAGAGCGCTGCGGTAACTTCGCTTTGGCCGGCAGCAAAATAAAATGCCTCGGCGCCAGCGGCCAGCCCGTCCCCGCGAAGCGAAACCAGCGTTTCGTCAACGGGTGCCATCGCTGGCGCTGCGCCGGACTGACGCTCTGCGGGCGAAGGCACAGTGTTGCTGTCGCAAGCGGTCAGTGAAAGCGCCGCGAAACCGATCAAGAATGCCCGCATAGCTCTTATCCCTTTTTCAGGTGACGCCGGCCAAGCAGCTCAGCAATTTGAACCGCGTTCAATGCTGCGCCTTTGCGTAAATTATCGCTGACGCACCACAGTGAAAGGCCGTTTTCAACGGTCGGGTCTTCGCGAACGCGGCTGATATACGTTGCGCTGTCACCGGCGCATTCGACCGGGGTGACGTAGCCTTCGTCTTCGCGTTTATCGACCAGCATAATGCCCGGTGCTTCGCGTAGGATTTCCTGTGCCTGTTCCGCCGAAAGCTCTTTCTCAAACTCGATATTCACCGATTCAGAATGCCCCACAAAAACAGGGACGCGAACGCAGGTCGCGTTCATTTTGACCTTCGGATCGAGGATCTTCTTAGTCTCGACGACCATTTTCCATTCTTCCTTGGTTGAACCATCATCGAGGAAGACATCGATATGCGGGATCACGTTGAAGGCGATCTGTTTGGTGAATGTTTGCGGTTCAACAGGATCCCCCACAAAGATCGCGCGGCTTTGCTGGAACAGCTCGTCCATGCCCGATTTGCCTGCACCGGAAACAGATTGATAGGTGGAGACAACAACACGCTTGATCGTGGCGGCGTCGTGCAACGGCTTAAGCGCAACAACCAATTGCGCGGTCGAGCAGTTCGGGTTCGCGATGATGTTGCGTTTTGTATAATCATCAATCGCGTCGGGGTTCACTTCCGGCACGATCAACGGCACATCCGGGTCCATCCGGTAGAGGGACGAATTGTCGATCACGACGCAGCCCGCCGCAGCCGCTTTTGGCGCGTATTCTTTGGCAGGGCCGCTTCCCGCAGCAAACAAGGCGATGTCCCATCCGGCCCAATCGAAATGCTCGATATTCTTGCATTTGAGCATCTTGCCCGTGTCGCCAAATTCGACTTCGCTGCCATGCGAACGGCTGCTTGCAACCGCAGCGACTTCCTCAATCGGAAACTCGCGCTCGGCGAGAATTTGCATCATTTCGCGCCCGACATTTCCCGTCGCGCCGACGACTGCCACCCGATAACCCAATTCACATACTCCATCTGAAAGTCTTGCGTGCCTCGCTTACGCAGGTAGCGTGGCTTGGCAAGCAATAAGGTGATGAGATGGATACTCGGGATTGGCGAAACAAGGCGAGGTATTTCGACTATCAGGGGCACCAGATTGCCTACTGGACTAGCGAGGATGCGCTAAAGGAAGACGGAGCGCGTCCGCTACTGCTGGTTCACGGCTTTCCTACCTGCGCTTGGGACTGGGTTCCAGTTTGGGAAACGCTCAACACTCAGCATCATTTGATCGCCTGCGATATGCTAGGATTTGGTCTGTCGGATAAGCCGCGCAATGGCATCGCGGGCCGCGGCTATTCGATCCATCATCAAACGGACATTCAAGAGGCGCTGCTGAAACATCTGGGCATCGTTGATTTCGATGCGCTGGTGCATGATTACGGCGTTTCAGTGGGTCAAGAATTGCTAGCCCGACAGCAGGATGGGACAGGCGCGGCCGGTCTTGGCAAGATGGTGTTTCTGAATGGCGGGATATTCCCAGATCAGCACCGTGCACGGCCGATCCAGAAACTTGGCGTGTCGCCGCTCGGCTTTGTTGTCGGGCTGTTGATGCGCCGCAAAAGCTTCGGCAAGAGCTTTTCAGAAGTGTTCGGGCCGGACACGCAACCGACTGAGGCTGAACTTGATCAGTTCTGGGAGTTCACAAGCCACAATGGCGGCAACCGCATCACGCACAAGCTGCTGCACTACATCGCAGACCGGATGACCCATAAAGACCGCTGGGAAGCGGCTCTGGTGGCCGCTGAGGACAAAGTCGGCTTGATCAACGGCGCACTCGATCCTGTATCAGGTAAGCACGCCTATGACAGGTGGCGCACGACAGTTCCGAATGCGCGGCACCATCTGATCGAAACCGTCGGACATTACCCGCAAGTCGAAGCGCCCAGCGACGTCGCCAAGCAGGCGCTTAAATGGCTAACGGACTGATTATTCCGGCGGCGTGACGCCGTGGCTTTCCAGAAAACGGAAGATCGTGTTCCACAGATGCGGTGAGATATTTTCGCCTGCCACGCGGTGCGTGTATCCGGGATACAGCATCATCTCGAACGGCACATTGCCTTCCTGAAGGACGCTTATCAGTTCTGACGAGTTTTCGAACACCACATTGTCATCCGCCATGCCGTGGATCAGCAGCATGGGATCGCTGATCTTGGTCGCATCGGGAATGGCGCTTGCTGCCTCGTACGCTTCGGGCACGATACGCGGATCGCCCATAAAGCGCTCCGTATAATGCGTGTCGTAAAGCTCCCACTTGGTAACCGGCGCGCCGGAAATGCCCGCTGCATAGAGGCCGGGATCGGCCTGTAATTGTTTGAGCGTCATGTATCCGCCATACGACCAGCCATAGAGCGCGATCTTGTCCCCATCGACGAAATCAAGCGTCTTGAGGTGTTCCGCACCAACCTTCTGATCGCGCACTTCGACGCCTCCCATTGCGCGGTAAAGCGGCTGTTCGAAATCGACGCCGCGATTGGCCGTGCCGCGATTGTCGAGCGCGAAATAGATGTAACCCTTGTCGACCACAGCCTGGGCGAGAGCGCCGCCCCATCCCTTGTCCACGATCTGCGGACCGGGACCGGAATAATGGTAGTAGAACACGGGGTATTTCTTGCCCGCCTCCATCTCCGGTTTCAGCATCATGTAATGCAGATCGGTGCCGTCCTCAGCCTTTACCGTGCCGTATTCCGGCGCGACGTGACTGGCGAGAAACGGAGTGTATGGATGGTCCGCATCCAGTGCGTTCTCCTCAACCCAAGTCAGGCGATCTCCGCTGGTATCGGCAAGATAACTCTGCGCAGGCTGATCAGTTTTTGAACGCGTCACATATAGCGAGCGCCCTTTTGCATCCATGCTGGCCGAATTCATGTAATCGGCATCGGTAATGCGCGTCGGGCGTGTCTCGCCGTCCAAGAATGTGCGATAAATCTGCTGCGTCAGCACATCATCGGTGCGCTGGTAAAACAGTTCGCGCGTTTCCTGATTGATACCGACCAAGGACGTTGCGGGCGAAGTGCCGCTCGTCAGCTGCGTCCACTCGCTGCCGTCGAAGCGGTAAAACTGCCCGTACCCGCTGCGCTCTGACCACCAAAGCAGGGTGCCGTCGGCCAGAAAGCGGTAATTGTTGCTGAGGTTGATCCAGTAATCATCACGCGCGGCTTTTTCAGTGAACCAGATCTCACTCTCGCCTGTGGCAGGATCGACCTTCAACATATCGAGCACGGTCTGTTCGCGGTTCTGCCGTTGGACATATAGTGACCCATCCGCCGCCCAATTGACGCGGGCGATATAGATATCGGTTTCCTCGCCAATATCGACCTTAACCCGGTTCCCGCCGTCAGGGTCCATCACGTAAAGCTCCACAATCGCATTGTCGGAGCCTGCGACTGGATAACGCTGGTCAAACACCTTGGTGCCCGTCGCACCGATTGCTGCACGGGTGACGATACCAACGGGACTTTCATCAGTGCGTTGCACGGCGATGCGCGTATCAGCGGAATTCCACCAATATCCGGTTAGGCGCCCCATCTCCTCCTGCGCCACGAACTCCGCTTCGCCCCAGCGAATTGTATCGGCTTCTTTTGGAGTGATCGGAGCGGCATCTGCACCGATTTCACCAACCCATAGCTGACGATCACGCACAAACGACACGAAGCCGCCCTTGCCTGATAGTTTCGGATTGAGCTCGCTTTCCTCGGTATCGGTGAGGCGTTGGACGCTTCCATCCAGTTTCGCGAAATACAGATCGCCGTCCAGCGGCACGAGCACGCCCGAGCCATTGCCTGCCCATTGATAGGAGATAATCCCTTTGAGATTGCCGACGCGCGCGCGTTCACGCTGCATCTTCTCATCTTCGGAAAGCTCGCGGCCTGTGCCCAGAGCCTCGCTATCGACCAGCATCGTCCATTCGCCGGTTGAGACATCAAAACCCCACAGATCATACCGATCGCGGTCATCATCGCGGTTACGCAGCAGGGTCAGGTACCGGCCATCGGGCGAAAGCTTCGCTGCGCGCGGGCTCGAACCGTTAAGAGACGGAGAGGCAAATACACGCTCGAATGACAGCTCTGGTGCATCGTTCATTGTGTGATCATCCGCGATCGCAGGTGCGGATAGGAGAACGGCAGCAGCGGCGAGAAGCGATAAGCGCATTTCAAGGATAGCCCCTTTGAATTCAAAATCTGCGCGCACTCCTCGCAATCACTCCGCCGCAATGCAAGCCCGCGCGCCCTGCCACACACGAAAAAGGGCGGCTCCCGCAGGAACCGCCCTTTCAAATTCGCTAGTGCGAGATTTAGCTCTTAGGAGCGTTTTCCCGGCGTTCAGCGATACGCGCACGCTTACCGGTGCGGCCACGCAGATAGTAAAGCTTCGCACGACGCACGACACCGCGGCGAACCACGGTGATGCTGTCGACGATTGGCGCGTACAGTGGGAACACACGTTCAACACCTTCGCCAAAGCTCATTTTGCGGACGGTGAAGTTGCTGTTGATGCTACGGTTCGAGCGGGCGATGCATACGCCTTCGAACATCTGAACACGCTCACGGCTGCCTTCGATGACTTTCACGCCAACACGAACTGTGTCGCCAGCCTGAAACTCAGGAATATCTTTGTTCGCTTTGCCGATTTCTTCGGCTTCGATTTGCTGGATCAGGTTCACTGGTCCGGTCCTTTTTCTTTTCGCCGCGCGCCAGAGGCAGACTGGTCCCGAACGCCATCGTAGCGTTCCCAAAGGTCCGGCCTGCGTAACCTAGTGTCGGTTTCAGACTGTAGCTTTCGCCAAGCATCAACCTTCGCATGATCCCCAGATCGCAGCACTTCGGGGATCGTGCGCCCTTCCCATTCTTGAGGTCGGGTATATTGCGGATATTCAAGGAGCCCGTCTTCAAACGATTCCTCGGTTCCACTAGAAGCCGCGCCCATTACGCCGGGAAGCAGCCGAATGCAAGCATCAAGTATGGCAATCGCCGCCGTTTCACCGCCCGAAAGGACGATGTCGGCAAGGCTGACCTGCTCGATCTGAGGGCGCGCTTCGAACAGGCGCTCATCAAACCCTTCAAACCGTCCGCACAGCAGTGTCACACCCGGCCCCGATGCGATCTCGCGAATACGCTCCTGAGTGATGGGTTTCCCGCGCGGTGTCATCGCAAGGATCGGAGCGTCCGGTTGCTGCGCAATAGCATGATCGACCGCGCGCGCCAGAACATCACACTTAAGCACCATCCCCGCTCCTCCTCCCGACGGAGGAGAATCGACGTTCTTATGCTTGTCCAAAGCAAAATCGCGCATCTGGACCGTGTCACAAGACCAATCCCCGCGCGCGAGCGCCTTACCCGCAAGCGACTGGCCAAGCTGGCCGGGGAACATCTCTGGGTAGAGGGTAAGGATTTGAGCAGCGAAGGTCACGCAGACTGCCCATTCTTCGATAGCAATCGAGATCGGTTCCAACGCGCGAACCAGAAACCACTGATAAAGGTAATCAGCGCAGCAACAAGCATCCACCACACCCAATAGTGCGCCGGATCTGAAAAGACGCCCAATCCATTCTCATACAGACCAAACAACCACCAACACATAATGAGAGCCGGCCAGCAGGCTGGCAACATCCAGATCATCTCTCGTGTTGCGGCAGACTGCATGCTTTTCCGAAAGACAAAATGATAGCCCCAGACAGTGATGAAGTTGACGATCACAAGCCCTACGATCAGTTGGAAAACGTAAAAAAGGATGGCGGCGAAGGTCACTCCCAATCTTCGTAAATATCTGGCCTAGCCGCTCTTCGCACGTGCTTATATCCGAAAAACGTTGTGCTGGCCGATAGGAGCAGAATTATGCTCCCAGCAGACACTAAGAAACCTAAGAATGGCGTAGATCGCGCTAAACCATCCGTCATCCAATAATAGCCAATGCAGGTGGTCACAAATGGAGCAACCAATCCTGCAAGTAGCCATCCATGCAATCGGTGCTGTTTGGGGTCATCGGTGCTTTTAAAGACAGCGTAGAGCATGCCCAGCGGGAACACCGTTGTAAGGAATATGCCCACTACAAAAAACTGAATCATCGCCAATTCACCCCATCCTTCGCCTGCGTATCGACATTGAGCTCAAACACATCTGGCCGTGAATAATGCCCGTCGGTGTCGAGGCTCGCCAGCCCCTGACCGATCTCGCTCAAATCCAAATTAACATAGAGAATTTCCTCCCCCTCACCCGCCTGCGCGATCACCCGCGCATCGGGGGCTATAATCATCGATCCGCCGCAGTTTAGCTGCTCGCCCTCGATCGCGTTGAACAGTGCAAGCGCATCCGCATTACCGCCAACACGCTCCAAACCGTCAAACAGATCATCGCGGTACTGAACTAACCCTGCGGCGAGCACGAAACAGCGCCCTTCCATCGCGTAATGTCGAGAGGCGATGGCGTATTCTTCGCGCACGGTTGGCCATGCGGCCACGTGCAGCGTCTCGCCCAGATTGTGCATCGCGGCGCGGGCAAGCGGCATCCAGTGCTCCCAGCAGATCAGATTGCCCGCATTGCCCCACTCGGCCTGATGCACGCCCAGCGTCGAACCATCGCCGCGCATCCAGATCAACCGCTCGCCATGCGTTGGCACTAGCTTGCGGTGGTCCAAGGGCGCTTCGCCCGGTCGGAACATCAGTTGATTGTTATAAAGGCTCTGCCGCACCCGCTCATGCGCGCCAAGCGAGATGCACGCACCGGTTTCATCGCACAGCTCCTGCAAAGGCAGCAATCGCTCGTCATTTGGTACAATCGCCTGCTCCAGCATGATCGCATGGAGCGCTTTGGTGCCGGGATGATCCCACAATGCCGCGCCGGGCGCCTCGTCCAACCATAGCGGATATCCGCCCAGAAACGTCTCGCCAAA
The DNA here is from genome assembly GCF_947497915.1 of uncultured Erythrobacter sp. Lineage (GTDB taxonomy): Bacteria > Pseudomonadota > Alphaproteobacteria > Sphingomonadales > Sphingomonadaceae > Erythrobacter. The sequence goes on from NZ_CANMIJ010000001.1 coordinate 1,412,949, forward strand.
CGCCACAAACTGCGCGCCGCCATCAATGGCTTCGCGGGCGAGGCGCGCGGCCTTTTCGATGCCGCCCGCATAATCGAGCGGGATCGGAGCGGCTTGGCAAATGGCGACGGGGAGCTGGGTCATAAGGTCAATCGTCGGCGAAATCGGCTGCGATCACAAGCTTCGTCTCATCCCATTCAATCACGGCCTGTTTGGTCATCGGCACCATAAAGGTTTTGGTGCCTTTGGCAGGCGGCGGTTCTTTGCGGATTTCGACGATGTCCGTCGCGCCGTAATTCTCGACAGCGATAACTTGGCCAAGCTCTTCGCCTGCGTCAGTGACTGCGGCCAAACCGATCAAGTCGGCGTGGTAATATTCGCCCTCTTCCAGCGCAGGTAGAGCGTCCTGCGTCACAGTGATCACTGTTCCGCGCATTTTCTCTGCATCGTTGCGGGTCGAGCATTCGGCAAAGCGCGCGACCGCGCCGCCTTTGTTATCTGAGCGCACTTTTTTGAGCGTCAGAAGCGCGCCGCTATCGCGTGCGATGAAGCTTTTGTGCGCGGAGAGCGCGTCGACGCCCTCCCCGAACAGTTTCAGGCGAACCTCGCCCGAAATACCATGCGCGCCGGTAATCGCGGCAAGTTCCACGGTCCGGCGCGCATCGTTATTTTCAGCCATGATAAAGGCTTACTCAGCCTTATCTTCAGCGTCGTCAGCTTTAGCTTCTTCGGCTGGAGCTTCCTCAGCAGCAGGCGCTTCTTCAGCAGCAGGAGCTTCTTCTGCTGGCGCTTCTTCAGCGGCGGGCTCTTCTGCTGGTGCTTCGGCTGCGGCCTTGGCTTCTTCTTCAGCTGCCTTTTTGGCTTCTTCCGCTTCTTTCAGCTTCTCAGCTTTTTCTTCAGCGCGTTCCTTGGCTTTTTCGCCAGGCTCGGCCTTGTTTGGGTTGTTGCGCGCTTCACGCTCCATGATGCCAGCAGCATCGAGGAAACGCAGAACACGGTCAGAAGGAGCCGCGCCAACGCCGAGCCAGTATTTGGCACGGTCTTCGTCGAGCTTCACGCGGTTCTCGTCATCTTTGGCGAGCAGCGGGTTATAGGTGCCGATCTGCTCAAGATATTTGCCATCACGCGGGCTACGCGAGTCCGAGACAACGATGCGATAGTAAGGACGCTTTTTTGCGCCACCGCGCGAAAGCCGGATTGCTACTGCCATTTGAAATTACCTTTCGAGTTTAAATACTTGTAATTGCGTAAATTTGTGAATTCTATTTCTTCGGACCGCCGAGGCCGGGAAGCCCGCCGGGCATGCCGCCGCCCGGACCGCCAAGGCCGCCCATTCCGCCGCCACCGGGGCCGCCCATGCCGGGCAATCCGCCTTGGCCACCGCCGCCAAACATCGCTGCGAGACCTTTGAGGCCGCCCATCTTCTTGATCTGCTTCATCGCGCGGCCCATTTCCTGATGCATCTTCAGCACCTTGTTGACCGTTTGAACATCGGTGCCGCTGCCTGCTGCGACGCGTTTCTTGCGTTTGGCATTCATGACACCGGGATGCGCGCGTTCTTTGGATGTCATTGACCCGATAATCGCATCCATATGGACAAGCACTTTGTCATCCATGTTGGAGGCTTCCATCGCGGCCTTGGCTTTCTTCATGCCGGGCATCATCCCTGCCAGCATGCCGAGGCCGCCCATATTCTGCATCTGCTTAAGCTGCATGCGCAGGTCGTTGAGGTCGAACTTGCCCTTCTCGAAATTCTTCGCGAGCTGTTCGGCGTCTTCTTCCTTGATCGTCGCAGCTGCTTTTTCGACCAAGCTGACAACGTCGCCCATGCCGAGAATGCGGTCTGCAACCGAGCCAGGGCGAAATGCCTCGATCGCGTCGAGTTTTTCACCAGTACCGGCAAATTTGATCGGTTTGCCCGTGACAGCGCGCATCGAAAGCGCTGCGCCGCCGCGCGCATCGCCATCCATACGGGTGAGGACAACACCCGTCAGCGGAACTTCATCGGTGAAGCTCTGCGCGACGTTGACGGCGTCCTGACCGGTCAGACTGTCGACGACGAGAAGGACTTCTGTCGGTGTCGAAACTTGGCTGACGGCCTTCATTTCGGCCATCAAAGCTTCGTCTACGTGCAGCCGGCCTGCCGTATCGAGCAGGAGAACGTCGAAGTTTTGAAGCTTAGCCGATTCCATCGCGCGCCGCGCAATATCGACTGGCTGTTGGCCATCGACGATTGGCAGGGTGGCAACATCAACTTGCTCGCCCAGCACCGCAAGCTGCTCTTGCGCAGCAGGACGGTTCACGTCGAGCGATGCCATCATGGATTTCTTGCCGTGCTTTTCGCGCAGCATTTTGCCGAGTTTGGCCGTTGTGGTCGTTTTACCCGAGCCTTGCAGACCCACCATCATAATGACGACGGGCGGTTTTGCTTCGAGGGTTAGGCCTTCGACGTCCGTCCCGCCGAGCATTTCGACAAGTTCGTCATGGACGATTTTGACAACTTGCTGGCCCGGCTTGATCGAACGGAGAACTTCTTGGCCAACGGCCTTTTCAGTCACCGCGTCGATGAAACGCCGCGCGACAGGCAATGCGACGTCCGCTTCGAGCAAGGCGATGCGCACTTCGCGCATGGCGTCGCGAACATCCTGCTCTTTAAGCGAGCCACGACCTTTGAGCTTGTCAAAGACGCCGCCTAAGCGATCGGACAAATTGTCAAACATCGTCTTCAACTCCCTCGTGCCAACGGCGACACAGCTTTTGTTTGGCCGCTTCCCGAACCGAAAAAGTGGTGCCCACTTTTTCTGGGAAACTTCCGTAAACGCGAAAAACGCCGGCGAACGAAACCTCGTTGGCCAGCGTGCGGATTTCCAATGAAAGAATTCCGTCTTCAAAATGTTTCGATGGTGGAGCCTAGCGGGATCGAACCGCTGACCTCAACACTGCCAGTGTTGCGCTCTCCCAGCTGAGCTAAGGCCCCATCTCATCGAATTTGGCCATACAAAAAGTATGACCTGCACCCTGCTATCGCAAGGAGGGGGCCGTTTATGGCCGCCCCCCGCGAAAGGCAAGAATTAATTCTCGTGATCGTCGTCGTCGCCTTTGCCCTTGGACACTCCAAGGTCATCATCGCCGCCCAGATCAATATCGTTGTCTGGCGAGTCTTCTTCGTCGTCGATATTCTCGACGTCTTTCAGCTCATCATCCTCGTCGTCGCCCGACAGGTCTGTATCAGCCTCGCCATCTTTCTTTTTCTTGTCGTCGTTGAACGGGATCGGCTGCTTCGATTTGAGCACCGGCTCTGGATCCCATTCTTCGCCGCACTCAATGCAGGTTACCGGATCATCTTTGCCGAGATCGTAAAAACGCTCTCCGCATTTTGGGCAGGTACGTTTGGTACCCCATTCTGGCTTAGCCATTCTTACACAATCCTTAGTCTTGCCCGCTCAACGCGGCGGGCGCATGAATCTGTTCTGTATTGGGACCGGAGCATTCCGGAATCAAGATCGCGGCGCGCCTTGCCAGATGCATGGGGCACTGTCAAAGCAGCGCGTCTTGAAATCGCACGTAATCACGGACGAAACGAATTGCCAGCCCACACTTTTCATTCTTCTAATGCGCTTGGCGGGACAATTCGCGTTCCCGGCGACAAATCGATCAGCCATCGCGCGCTGATGTTTTCAGCTTTGGCGATTGGCGAAAGCACGATCGAGGGATTGTTAGAAGGCGAGGACGTGCTGGCGACCGCCGCTGCCATGCGGCAGCTAGGTGCGCAGATCGAGCGCGGCGATGACGGCATATGGCGCGTGAACGGCGCAGGCCTCGGCAGCCTGCTCGAGCCGAAACAGGCGCTGGATATGGGCAATTCCGGCACATCGACGCGGCTTTTGATGGGTTTGCTAGCCAGTCACGGTTTCAGCGCGACATTCACTGGAGATGCGAGTCTCTCGGGTCGTCCGATGAACCGCGTTATCGAGCCATTGAGCCAGATGGGTGCCCAGTTTGAGGCATCAAGTGGCGGTACCCTGCCCCTGATGCTGCGCGGCGCATCGCCAGCAGTCCCCATAAAGTACCGCCTTCCTGTGGCGAGCGCTCAGGTCAAAAGCGCGGTCTTGCTCGCTGGCCTCAACACGCCGGGCATAACCAGCGTGATTGAGCCGGTCGCGACCCGTGACCATACCGAGCGGATGCTGACCGGCTTTGGCGCGACGCTCGAGATTGGCGAGCAGGATGGTGCCGAAGGACCAGAGCGCATTATCTCGATCCACGGCGAAGCTGACCTTAAACCCCAACATGTAATCGTGCCCAGTGATCCTTCCTCGGCTGCGTTCTTCATGGTGGCGGCTCTTATCATTCCCGGAAGTGATATCGTGATCGAGAATGTCGGGATGAATGACACCCGCGCAGGCATCGTTCATGCGCTCCGGCAGATGGGCGGCCAAATCGAAGAATTGAATGCCCGTGAAGTCGGCGGCGAGCCTGTCGCCGATCTCCGCGTCCGCCATTCGGCGCTAAAAGGCGCAGATATCGATCCCGCAATCGTACCGAGTATGGTGGACGAGTTTCCCGTCCTTTTCGTAGCGGCAGCTATGGCGGAGGGGACGACCCGCACGACTGGCCTCGAAGAATTGCGGGTCAAAGAAAGTGACCGGATTGCAACCATGGCGGCGGCGCTCACTTTGGCAGGTGCAAAAGTGGAAGAGCACGAAGACGGGCTGACAATTCAAGGCACAGGCGGCGAGCAACTGCGCGGCACACCGCAAGGCGCATCTGTCGAAACCAAACTGGACCACCGGATCGTAATGAGCATGGCCATCGCAGGGCTCGTCAGCCGCGATGGGGTGAGCGTGGACGACACCGCGCCGATTGCCACAAGCTTCCCCACTTTCATCGATTTGCTGACCGGAGCGGCGCGATGACTGAACTCGATATCTATAGCTATATCGGTTTTATCGGCACGGCCTGCATCATCGGCGCCTATGCATATTTGACCTATGTCAACAAACCCAATCCCTATATCTTGCACGGCACCAACCTGACAGGTGCGGCATTGCTAACAGTTTCGCTGCTCGTGCACACCAATTGGCCAAGCCTGGTGCTCGAAGGATTTTGGGCCGCGATTGCGATTTTTGGCCTTGTTAAAGCTTTGCGCAGCAAAGCCGCCCGAGACAAACGCGAAGCGTGATCAAACGCCGAATCTTCACAGCTCTCGCCCTGCTCGCCTTCGCGATAGGATCGGTGCTGTATAGGAATGACGGCCAGTTCAACCTCGCCGAATTCGGTCTCAATTTGATCCTAGCGAGCATTGGTTTTCTCTTCCTCCATCACCGTTGGAAGCGTAAAGAAGCGCGCATAGTCACTCCGCAGAAAGCTCGGGACATTTTCTCATGATCATCGCTGTTGATGGCCCCACTGCTTCGGGCAAAGGCACAATCGCCAAAAAATTGGGCGAGCATTTCGGTGTGCCGCATCTCGACACTGGCTTGCTCTACCGCGCAGTGGGCCGCCAAGTCGCTCTGAACAGCGGCGACCCTGATGATGCAGCAGACGCGCTCGCCGCGTGTGATTTCGCAGACACCTTGCTGGAAGACGAAATCCTCCGTTCCGAAGAAACGGGCAGCATGGCAAGCCGTGTTTCTGTCCATCCCGATGTCAGAAAAGCTCTTTTCGAGCGTCAGCGCGCATTTGCAACGCAGCCCGGAGGTGCGGTATTGGATGGCCGCGATATCGGCAGCATCATCGCGCCTGACGCCGACGTGAAACTGTTCATCACCGCAAGCGTTCAAGAACGCGCCCGCCGCCGCTGGATGGAAATGACGGATCGCGGCATCGACGTGCAACTGGCTGATGTCGAAATCGATATCGCAGCCCGCGACGCGCGCGATATTGGCCGCGCCGATGCTCCGTTAAAAGCCGCTGCGGACGCTCTTGTCATCGATACAACCAGCTTTAACCGCGAACAGGCGTTCGAAACCGTGCTCGAAGCGGTGCAAACCGCCCTCGCCTGAGCCGCTGCCTCACCAGCGAAATCGCTTGCCTTTGCACAGTAACTCGCATAGGCGCGCGCACGTTCTCGACATCAATTCGGTAGACAGAACCTTTGCGGCGGCATTCGGCCTCGCAGAGACATTCGGCCTCTTGCCCTGTTAGCCCACGCAATCGTGCGGGGGAGACAGATTAAGACCCCGGAATGAGCGATGCTCAAAACCGGTGGCCGGTAGCAAAACGAAAATAGGATTATTCCTACTATGGCGACATCGCCCAACCCAACGCGCGACGATTTTGAAGCGCTTCTTAACGAACAACTCGGCGGTGCCGGCAACGAAGGCTTTGAAGGCCGCGTTGTAAAAGGCACCGTAACCTCGATCGAAGCCGGCATGGCTGTCATCGACGTTGGCCTCAAATCCGAAGGCCGCATCAACCTCAAAGAATTCACCCGCGGCGAAGAAGACCACGGTCTTGAAGTCGGCAGCGAAGTCGAAGTTTACGTCGACCGCGTCGAAAACGCCGACGGCGAAGCAATGCTCAGCCGTGACCGCGCCCGCCGCGAAGCCGCTTGGGACAAGCTTGAAAACGAGTTTGGCGAAAGCGCCCGCGTTGAAGGCCGTATCTTCGGCCGCGTCAAAGGCGGCTTTACAGTCGACCTCGACGGCGCCGTTGCCTTCCTGCCTGGTTCGCAGGTCGACATCCGCCCAGTTCGCGATGTGACCCCTCTGATGGATATGCCGCAGCCATTCCAGATCCTGAAAATGGATCGCCGCCGCGGCAACATCGTGGTTTCGCGCCGCGCTGTCCTCGAAGAGACACGCGCAGAACAGCGCAGCGAGCTGATCGACAAGCTGGCCGAAGGTCAGGTTATCGAAGGCGTCGTGAAAAACATCACCGATTACGGTGCATTTGTTGATCTCGGCGGTATCGACGGCCTCCTGCACGTCACCGATATGAGCTACAAGCGGGTCAACCACCCGAGCGAAATCATCGAAATCGGTCAGACTGTTAAAGTTCAGATCGTCCGCATCAACGCCGATACACAGCGCATCAGCCTTGGTATGAAACAGCTCGAAAGCGATCCATGGGATGGCGTCGCGGCCAAATACCCAGTGGGTGCGAAACTTTCTGGTACAGTCACCAATATCACCGAATATGGTGCGTTTGTTGAACTGGAAGCTGGCATCGAAGGCCTCGTCCACGTTTCAGAAATGAGCTGGACCAAAAAGAACGTCCACCCTGGCAAAATCGTTTCGACCAGCCAGGAAGTCGAAGTTCTCGTCCTCGAAGTCGACAGCGAGAAGCGTCGCATCTCGCTTGGCCTCAAGCAGGCTCAGCGCAACCCGTGGGACGAGTTCGCCGAGAAATTCCCAGTCGGCGCCGAAGTCAACGGCGAAGTCAAGAACGCGACCGAATTCGGTCTGTTCATCGGCCTCGACGGCGATGTCGACGGCATGGTCCACATGTCGGATATCGCATGGGGCATCTCGGGCGAAGACGCATTGGCGCTCCACCGCAAGGGTGAAGAAGTCAAAGCTGTTGTTCTCGACGTCGACGTCGAAAAAGAGCGCATCAGCCTCGGCATGAAGCAGCTTGAGAAAGGCGCACCGACAGAAGCAGGCGCAGCCGCAGCTGGCTCGCTTCGCAAGAACCAGGTTGTCACCGTATCGATCCTCGAAGTTCGCGATGGCGGCCTCGAAGTTCAGGTGGGCGACGATGGCGCAACCGGCTTTATCAAGCGTTCGGATCTCGGCCGTGACCGTGACGAGCAACGTCCTGACCGTTTCCAGGTTGGCGGCAAAGTCGACGCGATGGTTATCGGTTTCGACCGTTCGAAAAAGCCAAACTTCTCGATCAAGGCGCGTCAAATCGCCGAAGAGAAAGAAGCAGTGCAGCAGTTCGGTTCGTCCGACAGCGGCGCATCGCTCGGCGACATCCTTGGCGAAGCTCTCAAGAAGAGCGACGACTAATCGAGTTGGGCTCGCCCATCCGGGCGAGCCTGCTCGGCGCTGTTCCTCCGCTACGCTATGGGCGCCTGCGGACGGCCAGTCGGCCTTGCGACACCTACGGTGTCGAATTGGGTAGAGAAAAGGCCCGGCTGCTTCGGTGCAGTCGGGCCTTTTCTATTGCGCGAAGTAATCTACACTGCGCCCCATGCTTACTGTCCATCAATTCCCGTGCCTGTCCGACAATTACGGATTTCTCCTCCACGATCCGGCCAGCGGCGAGACCGCTGCGATCGATACGCCTGATGCCAAAGAGTATCTGAAACAGGCCGAGGCCAAGGGGTGGACCATCACCCACATCTGGAACACCCACTGGCATCCTGATCATGCAGGCGGCAACGCGGATATTGTCGCGGCATCCGGCGCCAAAGTGATTGCGCCAAAAGAGGTCGAGAAATTGTCTGCCATCGACACCGAAGTGAGCCACGGCGACACGGTGACGCTCGGCGCAATCACAGCACACGTGATTGACGTGTCGGGCCACACGAACGGCCACATCGCGTTCCACCTGCCCGAAGCGGACATTGCCTTTGTCGGCGATAGCGTCTTTGCGCTTGGTTGCGGCCGCATGTTCGAAGGGACTGCCCCGCAATTTTGGTCCAGCCTTGAGCGGGTGAAAGCCTTGCCCGCTGACACCACACTTTACTGCGCGCATGAATACACCGCGGCCAATGCCAGATTCGCGCTCCATGCCGATCCTGATAATTCCGCACTTCAGGAATATGTTGCCGAGATCACGGCCAAGCGCGAACGAGACGAACCGACGGTTCCGACGCGATTGGGCCGCGAGCTTGAGACCAACCCTTTTCTAAGGGCCGATAACCCTGCCCTAATGGCCAAGTGGGGCGGCACAGAGCCTCATGAGACCTTCGCAGCACTGCGAGCCGCCAAGGACAGCTTCTAAGCTTATGAAGGCGCTCAGGGTTGAAAGCCTGTCAGACGACCTATCCGGCACGCGCTTGGTCGATATTGCGAAACCTGCGCGCGGCAAAGGTGAAGTGCTGGTCCGTGTCAGAGCTGCTTCGCTCAACTTTCCAGACCTGCTGATGACGCAGGGCAAGTATCAGTTCAAACCGGACGTGCCCTTCACAAGCGGCCTCGAAATGGCGGGCGAAGTGATCGAGGCTGGGCCCGATAGCGCTTTTGCCGTGGGGGACTGCGTGATGGGCGGCAACAAAACAGGTGCCTTTGCCGATATCGCCGCTGTTCCCGAACGCGGCCTGTCACCTATGCCGGCAGGTCTCGATTTCACATCGGCTGCAGCCTTAGGTGCGGCCTACTCGACCGCCTATACAGGATTGATCGAACTCTGCGGCTTAAAGCCGGGCCAGTGGGTTCTGGTGCACGGCGCGAGCGGGGGAGTTGGGCTGGCTGCGGTTGATTTGGCAAAGTCACTCGGCGCAAAAGTGATCGCGACAACGGGCGTGGAAGCGAAACGGGATGGCATCGCCGCACTCTATGAACCCGACGCGGTGATCGTGGCAGAGGGCCGTTTCAGAGAACAAGTTCAGGCAATCACCGGCGGCGATCTGTGCGGCATCGTGTTTGACCCCGTTGGCGGAGATATCTTCGACGAATCCACTCGGTGCGTCGCCTTTGCAGGAAAGCTGGTTGTCGTTGGCTTTACGAGCGGACGGATCGCTGATGTCGCAACCAACATCCCCCTCATCAAAGGTTTTTCGATCGTCGGCCTGCGCGCCGGAGAATATGCGCGCCGTTTTCCTGAACGAGGCGCAGCGATCAACGCTGCCATCGCGAAACTAGCAAAGGACGGGCAGATCAAACCCGCAATAGACCGCGTGCTGCCGCTAAGCGCGTGGCGGGAAGGCTTTCAAGCCATGGCAAATCGTGAGCTGGTGGGCAAAGTTGTGTTCGAACCCAGCGGCTAAGCTGATCCAGAAACAAGAAGGGCGGCCCCTGCGGACCGCCCTCCCCTAATTCGATTTGAAATCCGGCTTTGCTTAGAGCGACCCGATCACTTCGTCTGCCAGCTTGGCATCGGCTTCGCTGCTGTGACGGTCTGCGATCAAAGTTTTGGATGCCGATGCGGCAGCTTCGACAGCTTTCGCTTTCACGCCAGCAATCGCATCACGCTCTGCGGCGGCAATCTTGTCTTCGGCCATTTTCTTGCGGCGTTTGACCATCGCTTCGCCATCGGCTTTCGCCTTATCGAGGATCGCGTCAGCTTCACGCTGGGCGCCTTCCATCATTTTCTCGGCGTCTTGCTCTGCCGAAGCGATCTTTTGCGCATATTCATCGCGCAATGTCTCTGCTTCCGCGCGGAGTGCCTTGGCTTCATCGAGCTGTTGCTTAATCTCGGCAATTTTGGTGTCGAGGCCGCCGGTGATCAGACCGGGGACTTTCTTCCATACGAAGACACCGATCAGCACCAGCATCGCCAGCGAAACCCACTGGTAATCCTCAACGCCAAAAGCCGCCGGAACAGCTTTGCCATCTTCGGCAGCGGCCAGAATGGTCAAAATATCAGGCATTGGTGAGAGCCTTCTTTACCGCGGCACGCGCTGTGCGCTTGTCGACTTTTTCGCCTGACAGGCGCGAGACGATGTCCTGCGTTGCTTCGGCGGCGACGCCTTCAATCTCTGCCATCGCGCTGACGCGGGCGGCTTCGATTTCGGCTTCAGCTTCGGAGAGTTTCGTGTCGAGACGCTTTTGCGCGCTCGCCAGCTTCTTCTCATTCGATGCCGCCGCTTTCGCTTTGGCTTCAGCGATCAGAGACTGGGCCGCAGCGCGATTTTCATTCTCGCGCTCACGCCATGCCTCTTCCTGATCGTCGGCCGCGTCACGGGCCGCCTGAGCAGCAGCCAGATCGTCTTTGATCTGATTGTCGCGCAGTTCGACCGTACCCATCACTTTGGGCACCATACCGCGTCCGATGACGAAGAATGTGATGCCGAAAAAGATCAGAGTCCAGAAAACCTGGCTCGACCAGAATTCGGGCAATTGGGCTATCTGAGGCATGGGCCGGGTCCGAAGCTTGCTAGAATAAAAGAGATAAACGGGCCGGCTGACACAAGTGCCCGCCAGCCCGCAAAATCAGATCAGTCGATTAGGCGACGAAGATCAGGATCATCGCAACGACGAACGCCAGCAGGCCGAGAAGCTCGGCTGCGGCGAAGCCGATGAACAAACGACCCTGTTGGCCATCAGCTGCGCCAGGATTGCGCAGTGCGCTTTCGAGGAACGAACCAAAGACGTTACCCACGCCGATGGCTGCCATACCGGCACCGATTGCTGCAAGGCCTGCGCCTACGAGCTTGGCTGCTTCTGCTTCCATGATAAAAACTCCTTGAAAATCAAAACTATTGGAATGGAATTAAGTGAACTCAGTGAAGGTGCTCTGCGTCGTTGATATACAGCGACGTTAGCAGAGCGAAAACATATGCCTGAATGCCTGCGACCAGAATTTCCAGCGCGCTGATGGCGATCATCAATGCAAAACTTGGAACGGCCACAATCACGCTCGTCATCGCGCCGGCATTGATGCCGTCGATCACGAAGCTGGACAGAACTTTCAAAAGAACGTGTCCCGCCATCATCGCCACGAACAAACGCAGAGCTAGGCTGAATGGGCGGATCAGGAACGAGAAGAACTCGATCAGCGCAATCGGCAAAACCATCGGCGCCGGGGTGCCGTGCGGTACGAACAACGTGAAGAATTTGATGCCGTGCTTCCAAAAGCCAACGATCAGAACAATCGAGAAGCTGAGCACAGCGAGAACACCGGTCACCGTAAAGTGGCTGGTGAAGGTGAACGGGTGGAGACCCAAAACACCAATTGGGAGCAGGCCAAGAAGGTTTGCAAAGAGGATAAACATAAACAAGCTAAAGATGTAGGACACATATTTGCGTCCCTCTTTGCCTACGTTCGCTTCCAACATGTCATCGATAAAGCCGGTGAAGCTTTCGACGGCCATTTGCCAACGGCCAGGCACCAGCTCACGCTTCATCCCGCCAGCCACAAACGCCCACAGCAGGACGACCGTGATGGCCATCCACAGCGCGGAGTTGGTGAACGCGATGTTGAAACCTTCGGCCAACGACCAGTTCTCCGAACCGAATACCGGCTCGATGAGGAACTGCTTCATCGGATCGACTTTTGCCTGTTCGGCTGCCACTTTTGGTCGGTCCCTAAATTAAGTTGCGGCGAAAACTCTGGTCAGGTGCCCGTATCGGGCCCGTTAGAGCTGTTATTCGCCGCTCGAATAATGTTCCTGAAGGCCACGCCGATTCCGAGGAATAAACCAACCAACAGACCCCAGGGCAAAGTTCCGACCAGTGCATCAAACGCCCAGCCGATTACCATGCCTCCGAATATCCCACCGAGCAGATCCGCCAGTACCCGGTTGCCGCTGCGATAATTCGCATCAGCCCCTTTGACCTTTGGCTTGGTGCGTTCGTCTTCGCGCTCGTTTGCGGCTTTTAACCGCGCTTCGAGCGCATCGATCCGCGCATCCTCAGCGATGGGTTCTCGTGCAGGCTTTTCTTCGCTCATGCCAGCTTCCGTCTTAGGGGGTTGCAAGGCACACGCTTAGAAGTGCCCGCCGAGGGCGCCGCTCCCTTAGAAGGGGGGCATATTCGAGTCAACCGTAGTGGGTGTGTATTTGCCGCACAAATGCTTGCAAAAGGGGACGGGAACGGCACAGCCAGAGGGCCGCGCGCATTATTCCGTTACGGACAGCGCGGATCGCGTTGTGGCGGCGCGCTGGTGCGGGTTTGCCACGAACCATCGGGCGCCTGATATTTTTCGCCCGAAACTGTCCGCGCGATTGCCTGACACCCAGCCGAAAGAGCGTACTCTTCCAGCGTCGCGTTGTTTTCCTGCGCCTTGCGCGCGTAAACAGCGCGGCGTTTGATATTGATATCATTCACCAGACGTTGAAGCTGAGGCGTCGCATTGCCGACAACGCCCAGATACCCGTCGGTTTTTTCACCGACCTGGCCGGACGAACGTGCCGCTGCATAGGCAGGGTCACGCTGAGCCTGTGCAGGCACAGCGACGGCGGTCAAAGCAGCAATTGCAGCCGCGGCTCCTAGTGTGAATTTACGCATCATCATCATTTTCTATCCTACTTCTTTGTCAGGATTGCAGGCGGATCAAAAGATATCCGCGTTCTCATCAATCGTGTTGGCCGCATCCTCTGCCAGCCGGTAAATCACTTCTTGCCGGATATTGATGTTTAGCTCGATCACGATCGGCTCCTCCGGCGCAGCGACATTGATGCACCCGCTAAGAGCCAACGCGCCGATCGCGCCCAATCCGGCTTTGCCCGTCATTCGCCCTGTCCTTTTGCGTCCGCTATTCACGTCCGTTCCACTGGCAGCATTAAGAATTCCGGTCAATTTCATGAATGTCATGGCGTATCGTCGCTTTCTGAAGGTTGAACGGGCGATTCATCATCGCGTCTAATTTCGTTTGCGGGAGGCGTTTCTGTGTCTGGCGGAGATTGATCAGGCTGAGACTCTGCAAATGGCGAATTCGGCGCAAACCGGCCGCCATCGACCGACAACAGCCCCTTATCCACCGGATTGCCAAGGTATTCGGGGTCAAAGAAAGACCGTACCATCGTCGCCAACTGATAGAAATTTTGCGAGCGCACGTTGACGTTAAACCGGATCGGCAATTTCGCCAGTTGCCGCGTCACGAGGTTTTTACTCGCGGTATCCCCTTGGCGGACCCCATCGATTTTAAAGCTGGTCACGATTTCACCGGCCAGACTGCCGTCCAATCCAATGCTCATCTGCTTGTAATCAAGCGAGCGCAGCGACTGGAACGCGAAGTTCGTAATGGCGCCCATATCCTCATAGGTCAGTTCACCAATGTACGACACGTTGCCGCCCGGCGGACGAGAAATCAGAAGGCCCCTGCCAATTGTGCCATTACCCTCATCATCAAACAGGATCGGGACAGAACCGTCGAACGTTCCGGTCGCGCCAAGATTGGTCAGCTCCATTTGCGCAATAAAGGTCGCCGCATCCAAAGCGACGATTTCAAAGACATAGAGCTGTTCACCGGGCGTGCCGTATCGGATGTCGACAGGCTGCAGGATCAGTTCTCCGCCCATGAACGGCCAACGTGCATCGCTGACAGCGATCAATTCGCCATTGGTCATGGAATAGACCACGCGGCCACCCAGCACCTCGATACCCGGATTGATCGATCCGATCTCGATGACTTGCGATGGTGCCGTTGAAAGATTGATCAGATCGGTGAATTCAACCGTGCCGCGCAGGCCATCAATCGGGCCAAAAGTTGCCGCAAGATCGAGGCCCTGCGTGCCGAATGTGCCTTCGCTGGTGATCGTATCCCCGATCCAGGCAACGCTGCCTTCGCCCGACACGATGCCGTCCGCGAACGCAATGACACCTTTGGGCAGGTAACTGAGGTCTTCAGGACGCAATTGATCGTCCAATACAACACCGGGCACATCGATGGCCGCGCCGCCCTCCCCGCTGCCCAGATTGTGCTTAACATCGACGCGGGCGATTAATCGCCCTGAACCGGGGTTCAGCAAGGATGCACGCGCCGCAATATCATTCCCGGCAAGGCGCAATGTCGCATCCTGCGCGATCAAGGGTTCGAACCGCGCTTCGCCGTCTGTTCTCTCGGTCAGGATAAAGGTGCTGTCCTCAACCACCAGCGCTTCGTCCGTGTAAGACCAGCGTCCCGCTAGGCCAGACAGGTCGAGCGGTACGAAATCGAGCTGCGCTTCCGCTCCTGTGAACACGCCGCCGAGCTCTTCGAAGCCGCCTGCGAGTGCATCTGTTTTCAAGCTTAAACTGCTGCCTTCTGCACCAATAACAGCCACCACATCGCTCAAAACGAAATTGCCGGGATAGGCCACCGAGGCCGCGCCGGCGGACAAACGCGTTGGAGAATCGGCAAGCAGGCCTTCCAGTTCGATATCTCGCGTCGCAACATCAATGCTCAGAGTGTCGTCATAACGCACCATTGCTCCGTCAGCTGCGGGGCAGATAGCCAAAGAACGGCCATCGAGCGCCAATTGATAAAGCGACAGCGTCCGAAACCGGACTTCGCTGCACCTGCGCCCTAAAGTTAACCCGTTCGCAGCGCTCCATGCCCCCTCGACCGGCACTTCAAGGCCGGAAACATTTCCGCCCGGTAAAACGCCCGCAGCGGTTAGAGCGCCGTTGAAGCTGAAATCGCCGCTGCGGCTCTGCTCCACTTGCAAGCGAGGGATCGCGATACGGTCTTGCCCCTCGGCATATTCGGCCATCGCCATTCTTAGCGAAAGAGCGCCGCCTGTACCTTGTTCCATCCGGCCATTGATGCGCGGCAATCCGGCTCCGCCTGTCACGAAGTTACCGCTAAGCCGTCCGCCTGCATTCGCGCTCGTCCAGCTGACACGCGACAGCGCCATCAGCGCATCACCGTTCGCACTGGTCACCCGCCCCTCTGGCACTAGCACGGTCAGCGCATCCTCATTCTGGCGAACAGTCACATTTGCTGTCAGATCGGCATTCGCCGCAGCAATTGTGAAGTTCCGGTCAAATTTTTCGAGCAGCGCGGCGAGCATCGTGCCTTCGGCGCCCGACTTCGCGGTATCGAGCATCGCGCCGAGATCACGCGAAGCGGAAATCCCGCCGCCAGTCACATCTGCATCCCAATCGCTGCGCGCAAAATCAACATCACTGCGGATTGCTCCGTCTGCGCGCAACTCGCGCACAGATAGATACGGCGCAGCAATATCGTTTGCCGTAATGTCGTGGCGCAAGTTTAGACCGCTTTCGCTCCAGCTGAGATCAACATCGCCAGCAATTCTGGCGCTGGAGCTCTCTTCATATGACAGTCTCTCCGCGGCCAACGCGATCGAACCGCCCAGCGCTGAAAAATCATCGGTCAATGAAAGGTCAGCAGTGGCATCCGCGCTTGTCAGCGTCACACCCTCACAAGAAATCGCGCTAAAGCGGACGGGGCCATTGAATGAGGCCACACCGTTGTCCGTGTTCAAATCGCCGAACGCGGTTGCTGTGCGAGCGCTGCAGCCATCTGTGCCGACACCCGGCGCGGTGATCGCAAGCTCGCCCACAAAGCCATCTTCCAGCATGCCTTCACCGTTCAACTTCGCGGCAACCGCGCCAAAGTCGCTTTCGAGCAGGGCGCGACCATCGCGGATGGCGATATCAAGCGCCGGCAAAGCTGCAGGCTCGTCACTCTCGGCGAAAATCACGGGATCCAGAGCTCCAAAACTCAGTTTTCCATCGAGATACGTGCCATAAAGCCGCGGTTTGACGACCTCTATCTCGCCAAGGACTGGCCCTGCCCACCCAAATTCGAGATCGACAGTGACCTCTTCGATAAACAGATCGGGCTTAGCTGGGTCGCCCACCACGAGATTTCGCAGCAATTGTTTTTGCGGTGTGATCGAGACGATTTCATAAGTTGCGGGCAACTCGAGCCGCTCCAGCTCTGTCTCGATAATATTTCCGGCAATCCGTTCGCGCGACATCCATGCGATCACTATCGCGGTGGCCAACAGTGCAAGCACAAGCAACAGCGCCCGCCACCGCCGCTTGCGGGGCAGTGCCAGCCGTTTGCGCGGCATAGAATCGCTATGATCGGCGGCGCTTGCCATATCCGCACACACTTGCGCGAACGCTTGGTCAAAGGCAATGAAGTGTGAGGGTTATCCGTTGGGGAACGCAGTGCCAGAAACCGATAACAGCTTTGATTTCGGACAAGAGCCGAAAGGCAACGCCGAAAATGCTTCGGATGCGGGCAAGCAAGCCGGGCTTGGCCACCGATCGAGGTTGCGCGAACGTTTGCTGAAAGGCGGCGCAGAGGCGCTGGCTGATTATGAAGTGCTCGAATATTTGCTGTTCGCCGCGATCAAACAAGGCGACACGAAGCCTGTTGCCAAGGAGCTTCTCAAGCAATTTGGCACCTTGGCGGGCGTGCTCAACGCCGATCCCAAAGCATTGCAACGGGTAAAAGGCGTGGGAGAAACCAGTGCAGCGGCCCTGAAAGCTGTGTCAGTCGCCGCGCGGCGGATGGCCCGCAGCGAAGTCACACAAAAGCCGATCCTATCCAGCTGGCAGGCTCTCATCGATTATCTCGCGATTGATATGGCGCACCTCACCGTTGAGCGCGTCCGCGTGCTGTATCTCGACACAAAAAACCGCCTGATCGACGATCATCACGTGGGCGATGGCTCGATTGACGAGGCCGCAATCCATCCGCGTGAAGTGATCCGGCGGGCGATGGATGTGGGCGCAAGCGCGCTAATCCTCGTCCACAATCACCCTAGCGGCAATCCGGAGCCAAGCCGGGCCGATATCCAGATCACAAAGAAGATTGCGGAAGCAGGCCGCTTGCTGGGCGTGACGCTGCACGACCACGTGATCATTGGCCGCGAAGGTCATGTAAGTCTTCGCGCCAAAGGCCTGATTTAAAGCCAGTTTTGCTTAAACGTCGAAACCCCAGCGGCCATAGGTCTCTTTCAATTCTGGATCGCGGGCAATAGCCTCGTCAATGTCCGCCTGACCGTCCTCATCGCCCTGCTCAAGACGGATAAGTCCGCGCAGCATCACAGTTGCTGTTTGCCCCGGTTGCAACGCCAATGCGGCCTCTGCGTCCTGATACGCCTCTGCCAGCATTCCGTTGCGCAGGAACATCATGGCGCGGCTATCAAGGATATTGGCCGCCTCGCCGCTGTTCTCCACCGCTTTGGTGCACACGGCTAGACCATCGGCAACATTGATCTGCCATGTTGCCATGTACCAGCATTTCTCGTTCATAAGACCGGAATCATTCGGGCTGTCGAGCAACATTTCATCAATGCGCGCCAGACCTTCTTCGCCCTTGCCTTCCATCGCGTCCAGCGTGGCAAGAGCAACAGCGAGTTCCTGACGAACATCTTCGTCGCCATCTTCGTATTCGAGGTTTTCACGAGCTCCAGCAATATCGCCGAGGTTTGCCATGGCCTCTGCCAATGCCATTGCCCGCCATGGCGTCGGATCGAGCAGATAAGCCTCTTCAAGGTCTTCTTTGGCCGCTGATTTATCCAGCAGTTTGCCATGCACGGTCGCGCGCTGGCTGTAATATTCCGCCGTGGCTTCCAACTCGACAACTTTGTCCATGTCTTCAAGTGCGCCGGCAAAATCATAGGTGTCATAACGGAACGCCGCTCTCGACAGATATGGGTCCATCTCGTCCGGCTCGTTTTCGATCAACTGCGCATAGGCTTTCTCAAGCGGTTCCAGCGAACTGCGATCATCAGCCTGCGCGAAACGCCAGATGCGGGGAAGCCCGTCAGGCGCAATCAACATGGTTTCCTGCCGGGCAAGAGCCGCCGCCTTGCGCCGTTCCTCACGAAAGTTCTCGGGCTGGATTTCACCGCCAAGGCTCATCAAAGATTCGGTAACGACCAATTTGTCTGGCGAAAGATCGCTGACGCGCGTGTAGAATTGGCCAGCAACTTCAACGTCAATCGGCTCTCCACCCTTCAATTCGTAATTGCCCTGCGTTTGCGGCAGGATCGTTTCGAGCGTGATTTCCATCCCGCTGGGGCTGCGATTTGAAACCGGGATATCGCGCCATTCGCGGCGTGATCTGTCAGGTGAAAAGCTGATACTGCCAGAGAGCGAGGTTGGATCAGTTTCCGCGCGCAGTCCGTCAAATTCGAACATCGCGGCCATGATGCCAGTGATGATCATAGTCGCTTCGCTGTCATCACTGCCTTCGATGATCTCAACGTCGAGCAAATCCATGCCCTGACCGAAACTGCGTCCGAGCGCTTTCTTGCGCTCGTCTGTCATTTTGTCGGACTGCGAATTGATCTGAGCCGCCGATGCGCCAACCGAATTCATTGTAATTGTGACGAGGATCGGCAAATCGGCACCGGCCGACGCATCAATCGTGTTGGTCATCGCCAGATCGGGGAAGCGTGGCAGAGTTTGAACAATCGGCTCTAAATCGGCGCCGTTGTCGCGGATCGGCAGCGCGTATTCAAACGGAGGAACATTGCCGACCGTTTTGATATTCGCGCCAAGCGAAGTGCCGTCCATGTAATATTCTTTGCCATCGATCGTGGCGCGGACGAGGACGTGATCAAATGCACCGGGAACTGGGAGAGAAATCGGCACGGCATTGCCTGCGCTGATCGACGCCAGCACGGCTTCGGATTCGATGCCAAGATGGTTCAGGATGGCCAGCAGGATGACGGTCTTTGCCTTACAGTCACCGTATTTCTTTTCCCAAGTGGTCGCGACATCTTGCGGAAGGTAATTCCCGCCGTCGAGGCCGTTGAGCAGATAACGGACGTCTTCCTGCACCAGCTCCAAAGCAGCAACAGCGCGCCCAAGCTCGGTCGGATAATCCGTGCGGATCGCCTCAACTTTGGCGAGCAAGTCGGGGATACCATCCAGAGCGCCATCAGTTTTGTAATACGGCGCCATTGTCGATGACACTTCGGCCCAATCGGCGAACGTGCCGATTTGGAGAATCGTCCCGCGGCGATAACGCAGCGGCACATCGCTAGGCAGGTCTTCGGCTTCTTCTAATGGGAGAATAACCTCGAGCGAATTGAAGCCGCCCTGCTGAGTGATTGGCGGAGCCTCGTAATTCGGGCCAGCTTTGTATTGAACATCCAGATCATCGGGCCATGAAGCGCGGATGCGCGAGAAATCGGCATAGGTGCTGGGTTCACGCCAAAGGAAGTTTTGACTTTGCACTTCCTTACCCAGCGCCTGATCCGAAGTCGTGACGGAATACCGCATCCGCAGTTCATCACCCACTTCGAGACCGGGCACAGCCAGAGTAGCTGTCAACGATCCGTCGAGGATTCTCTGTTCCAGCCGGCGTTCACGGCGCAGCACCTCAAGAGTTTCGCCCTGCTCGATCAGATCAATCGCCTCGCCATTGCGCAGAATGGAAAGCTCGTGAACGATCAGATCGCCTTTGTCGGGCATCCATTTCGCAGTCAGCGTGCCGACATTTGACAAGTCAGCGAGCGTGTTGATGCGAAAAACGTCGTCATTGTATTCCCAATGCAGACCGTCTTCGATCATGATTTGGGTGTCGCTGACGATCCGATCATTGGCCGGGTCACGCTCTACATCATCGAGATCGACAGGCTCGACCCAAGCAGGCTCAGCTTCGTAAAGTGGCTCCTCACCAGCAAAAGCCACAGAAGACGCACAAAAAGCGATCAGCGAAATCGCCGAACGTGAAACTCTAAATGTCATGAAAATGCCCAAAACCCCAATGTCTAAGTATTTGCGGAGCTTAGGTTAGAAACGATTGATGTCAAATGAGTTACTGTCGATTTACGCTGACCTTTCGGTAATCAATCGGACGCCTGAATGCTGGGCAAAGAAGTTCCACATCCAGTTTACAACCACAGTCACGCGGTTTCGCATTCCGGTTAGGAAACCGACATGCACAACTCCCCAAAGCCACCATGCGCTGTTTCCGGACAACTTGAACGATCCGAAATCCGCAACCGCCGACTTACGGCCAATCGTCGCGAGGCTGCCCTGGTGCTTGTAGACGAACGGTCCGGGGCAATCTTTCCCGAGCAGTTCCGCCTCGACAATGCGCGAGACATAGATGCCTGCCTGTTTGGCCGCAGGGGCCAGACCTGGAACGGGGTTCCCGTCCCAAGCATTGCTGCCCGCTGTGTCGCCAATCGCAAACACATCATTCAGCACGCCGCCAGCCCCTTTCACCCGGAGGTACTCGTTGACTTGTACGCGGCCTGAGCGGTCGCTTTCCGCACCAAGCCACTTTGCCGCGGGCGATGCCGCAACGCCCGCTGCCCACAGCACGGTTTCGGTATCGATCACAGTTTCGCCGCCGATGCACACATGACGTTCAGCAATTTCTGTGACGCGGCCACCGGTTCGGATTTCCACGCCCAATTCTTCCAATGATCGCGCAGCTTCGTCTGACAATTCTTCGGGGAAAGCGGGAAGGATACGCGGCCCTGATTGGACCAGAATAACGCGCGCATCGGCAGGATCGACCGTCCTAAACTCACGCGCGACATTGATCTTGGCGAGCTCGGCAATCGCCCCGGCAAGCTCGACACCTGTCGGCCCTGCGCCGACAATCACGAAGGTTAGCAGGCGCTTGATCCGCTCCTCATCCTCGCTCGCCTCGGCTTGCTCGAACGCGTTGAGGATCGACGCGCGCACGGCGACCCCGTCTTCAATCGTCTTAAGACCCGGGGCGAATGCACCCCATTCATCCTTGCCGAAATAGCTGTGAGTTGCGCCTGTCGCGAGGACTAGGCTGTCATAATCGAGCACCTGTGTGTCGTCGGCATCCGGGCCGTATGTGACAGTCTTCGTATCGGCATCAATCGCGCGCACTTCCCCTTTCAGCACGCGGACATTGCCGTCCGCGCGGAAAAGGCTGCGGATCGGCGTTGCGATATCAGCCGGATTAAGCGTGGCGGTCGCAATTTGATAAAGCAGCGGCTGGAACAGGTGATAATTGCGCTTGTCGATCAAAGTGATCCGCACCGGCAGCCGTTTTAGCCGCTCAACCGCCGCCAATCCGCCAAACCCGGCGCCAACGACGACAACATGCGGCCAATCATCGGGTATCTCTGAATAATGCCGGTCGAACAGGATGTTCTTTTCCATCCACGCCGCAATCGCAGCGTCGACAGAGAGCACCCCTGCCCCGCGCGCTTCGTAGATGGCAAGCAGCAAGAATGGAAACAGCGTCACGTTCGGATGCGCGCCTGCAATTATCGTGAAACCGATGACGAATACCAGCACGTAAGACACAATGCTGGCTGCAAATCCGATCAGGAACAACGCGCCGAACAACACGGCGAGCCACGCAGGCATGCCCGAAAAAATGCTTGTCGGAAGCCATGTCGCCAGCGCGATCGACGGCTCAAACAATTCGGCATAGGCGAACAGCGCGAGCGCAAGCCAGACCCGCGTCAACGCCATGATCACCGGTGTTACCTTTTCGCGCAGCCATTCACCGACGCGGATGGTCGGCCGTGCAAGCGGCATTGCGCTTTGTTTAAGACCACCTGCCAAAACCCGGTCTAGCGAGAACGATGCTGGCCCTGCTACCACATACCACACAAGGATCGAGGCAACCATCAGGTTGGTCGTTGTCGGGACATAGACAGCCTGACTGATAATCGTCAGCGCTGCCATTGCGAGCGCCGCGGGCCGCGTGAAAAACCCGGCGAGCAATAGTAACGGCGCGACGAGCTCAATTGATAGACCCAAAACAGCCGCATCATATGGCGCCATCCAGCTGACCGGATATTCATTGGCCGCGAGATAGACGGCGGTGTCAAAATCACTCGCCTTTACAATCCCGGATCTGAGGAACCAGGCGGCAACAAAGAAACGGATCGCGAGATCAGTGAATGGCCAGAACAACTCTGCTCCGCCCGAATACCATTTCGCCCAGCGCCGCAGCGTGACCCGCACAAAGGGCGATAAACGCTCTTCCTGCAAAAGCTCTCGCCCGGCGGCGGCTGCCGCGTCAGCATTGTCTGCCATGCCTAAATCCTCCTGCGCGCTGGTTCGCGCGTCCCCCACAATCGGTTACAGCCTATGCAGCGCCCCTTGCCAAGAGGGGCTGCGCGCAATAGCCGCGCCAATGACCCGAAACTTATTCAGAATCGCCAAGGACAATCACCATGGTTCCGCGTTATGCCCGCCCCGAAATGTCAGCCCTGTGGGAACCAGAGGCGAAGTTTCGCATCTGGTTCGAGATTGAGGCGCATGCCACGCAAAAACTCGGCGAAATGGGTGTTGTGCCCAAAAGCGCTGGCAAGGCACTTTGGGATTGGTGGGCAACGGACCCGAAAATCGATGTCGAGGCAATTGACGCCATCGAAGCTGTTACCAAACATGATGTAATCGCCTTCCTTACTTGGGTAGCAGAGCAAGTGGGCGACGAAGCCCGCTTTATGCACCAGGGCATGACATCCTCCGATGTGCTCGACACGACCCTTTCCGTTCAACTCGCCCGTGCAACCGATCTGCTGTTGGCCGATCTGGATGGATTACTCGAAGCGATCAAGACCCGCGCAGAGGAGCACAAATATACTCCAACTATTGGACGCAGCCACGGCATCCATGCAGAGCCTGTCACCTTCGGCCTCAAACTGGCGCAGGCCTATGCAGAATTTGATCGTTGCCGGGATCGCTTAATCGCCGCTCGCAAGGAAATCGCGACTTGTGCGGTGTCCGGCGCGGTGGGCACTTTCGCCAATATTGACCCTGAGGTCGAGGCGTATGTCGCTGAGCAACTGGGCCTTGAGGTTGAGCCTGTCAGCACGCAGGTGATCCCGCGCGACCGCCACGCAATGTATTTCTCTACTCTGGCGGTTATCGCCGGTTCGATTGAACGGCTCGCCGTGGAAGTGCGCCATTTGCAGCGCACCGAAGTTCTGGAAGCGGAAGAATATTTCTCGCCCGGGCAAAAGGGTTCGTCGGCGATGCCGCATAAACGCAACCCGATCCTGACAGAGAACCTGACCGGGCAAGCGCGTATGATCCGCGCCTATGCCCTGCCCGCCCTCGAAAACGTGGCGCTGTGGCATGAGCGGGACATTTCGCACTCATCGGTGGAGCGTTTTATTGGCCCCGATGCGACGATCACTCTCGATTTCGCGCTCGCGCGCCTGACCGGCGTTGTCGAAAAGCTGCTGATCTATCCAGAGCGGATGCAAGCCAACCTCGATGCGATGGGCGGACTTGTCCATTCCCAGCGCGTGCTTCTGGCTCTGACACAGGCCGGGGTGAGCCGCGAGGATGCGTATCGCCTAGTTCAGCGCAACGCGATGAAGGTGTGGGAATCGAACGGCGCGATGTCGCTTCTCGACCTGCTTAAGGGTGACGAAGAAGTGACCGCCGCCCTTTCGGCGAGCGAGTTGGAAGAGAAATTCGACCTCGATTACCACTTCAAAAACGTCGACACGATTTTCGACCGCGTCTTTGGATAAAGCCGCAAAACTAGACACACGCGGCAAATGGCTTAGGCTTTCAGGTCAACCGCGCGGGAATTATTAGGAGAGGCGCTGCCCATGCAGATCGTTCGCACATTAATCTGGGTTCTGATCCTGTTTGCGATCTTGGCCTTCTCGTTCTTCAACTGGCAACCAGTTGAAGTGACGCTGTGGGACAATCTCGTCCTTGAAACCAAAGTTCCTGCGCTGGTAATTATCGCATTCCTGCTCGGCCTGCTGCCGATGTGGCTGCTGCACCGTAGTGTCACATGGAGCCTTAACCGCCGCATCCGCAGCCTAGAAAACTCGGTCAAATCCAGCGCGCTGGCACGGCGGCATGAGCCCACTGCGGATACCGGTTCTGCGGCGGTGCCTCCGCCGGCTGTGGAAAAGCCTGTGGAAAGCACGGTAAAACCAGGGGATAGTTCGAAGCCGACAGATGCGGCAGACGGATAATGAGCAACCCGGTTTTCCTCGCTCTTGATGTGCCACAGATTGATCCAGCGAAAGCTCTGCTGGAGAAAGTCAAAGCGCATATTGGCGGAGTGAAGCTGGGGCTTGAATTTTTCTGCGCGCATGGCGGACACGGCGTCCACGAAATCGCACATATGGGCCTGCCGATCTTCCTCGACTTGAAATTTCACGACATTCCCAACACCGTCGCAGGCGCGATGCAGGCGATCCATGTTTATGAACCCGCCATCGTCACTGTCCACGCAAGCGGCGGACGCGCGATGATGGAAGACGCAAAAGCAGCTGCAGCAGAAGGCTGCAAAGTCGTCGCGGTGACGGCTCTCACCAGCCTTGATGAAAGCGACCTAAAACGCGCCGGCGTTGGCGGGACCACCCATGATCACGTCATGCGCCTCGCGGATTTGGCGCAGGAATCGGGTCTCGACGGGATTGTCTGCTCCGGCCAAGAAGTCGGCGAAGTGCGCAAACGCTGGAAAGACGGATATTTCGTCGTCCCGGGCCTACGCCCTGCCGGGAACACTGTCGGCGATCAAAAGCGGGTCGTTACCCCGCGCAAAGCGCGCGATGACGGCGCAAGCGTGCTTGTGATCGGACGTCCGATCAGCCGCGCAGATGACCCAGAAGCTGCAGCGCGAGCGATTGAAGCTACGCTTTAAAAGCGGTTAGTTGCCCGGCACCTCGACCGGCTCACCCTCATCCGCCCCCAAATCGTCAACCGTCACCATCAGCCGCGGTGAATTGACGAACCAGCCCACCAATTTCATGTCTTCGCCGTTACCGTGGAACGTGTAAGTCTGCGTGCCTTCACCCAGTTCAAATTCGGTATCCATGACGATGACAGTGCTGGTTACGCCGTTGTTCGAATTGACATTAAAGCTTGCTCTAGATGACGATTTGATCGCGCCAAGACGCGAGATAAAAACCGTTACAAAATCTTCAAATTCTTCGCGCGGCGTCACCTCACGCAGATCTTCGCTTGAAAGCCTCCACAGGGCATCAACATCTTCGGCGGAGTACGCATTTTCGAATTGCGTGATACGGGCCTCGCTCTGATCGAGGTTCTCAATCGGATTGCAGGCAACAAGCGCAAATGCCCCGAAAACGGCCAGCAAAATTCTCGAAATCATCGCGTATTTCCCCTGTCTGGATAATGCGGCCAAACTATCGATGATTTCCCACTTAACGCAAGCCTTCAAGACAGTTAGAGCCGCCAGCATGAGCAAAGACACTCTGATCAAGATTTGCGGCCTGTCCACGCCAGACGCCCTGAGCGCGGCGATTGGCGCAGGCGCGACGCATGTGGGGCTCGTCCATTTCGAACCCAGCCCGCGGCACCTCTCTCTCGAAGACGCAGCGCGGCTGCGCGCTATGGTGCCCGCGCATGTCAAAACCGTGCTGCTGACGGTGAACGCCGATGTGCAAACCACGGCAAAGGCTGTCGAGCTAGTCAAACCCGATGTGATCCAGTTTCACGGCAACGAAACGCCCGAATGGATCAATCTCGTCCGTGAGAAAACCAAGGTCGAAACGTGGAAAGCGTTAGGCGTGAAGGATTCCGAAACGCTGGCGAAATCCGCTCGTTTTGAGGGTGCGGTTGATCGTTTGCTTTTCGATGCGCCCGCAAAGGCGTTGCCCGGCGGGAATGGCGAAACTTTCCGCTGGGATGTGCTGAAAGACTTCGACCACCGTATCCCGTGGGGCCTAGCCGGCGGATTGACGCCAGAAAACGTCGCCGATGCCATCCGCGAAACGGGAACCGAAATGGTCGATACATCGTCTGGTGTAGAGAGCACACCGGGCGTCAAGGACGTGGACAAGATCGCCGCCTTCTGCAAAGCCGCTCTCGAAGCGTAACTCCCCCTAAAAGCTGGCTCAAATGAACTCACCCAACTCTTTCCGCACACAGCCCCCCAAGAAAGCAAACAGCTTTCGACAAATGCCAGATTCGCGCGGGCACTTTGGCGATTTTGGCGGGCGCTATGTCGCCGAAACGCTGATGCCGCTGATCCTTGATCTGGAACGTGAATATCGCGCGGCGCAGACCGATCCGGCATTCGCAGCCGAGTTCGACGACCTGATGAAACATTATGTTGGTCGCCCCTCCCCGCTCTATTATGCGGAGCGCCTGACGGAAGCTCTCGGCGGCGCGCAAATCTGGTTCAAGCGCGATGAGCTTAATCACACCGGCGCGCACAAGATCAACAATTGCATCGGGCAAATCCTGCTTGCAAAACGCATGGGTAAGACGCGCATCATTGCGGAAACAGGCGCTGGCCAACACGGCGTTGCCACCGCCACGGTCTGCGCGCGGTTCGGCCTTCCCTGCGTGATCTATATGGGCGCAGAAGACGTGAAGCGCCAATCGCCCAACGTGTTCCGCATGAAACTGCTCGGCGCGGAAGTCGTCCCCGTCACGAGCGGAGGCGCGACACTTAAAGATGCGATGAACGAAGGGCTGCGCGATTGGGTCGCGAATGTGCACGACACGTTCTACATCATAGGCACGGCTGCTGGCCCGCATCCCTACCCTGAAATGGTCCGCAATTTCCAAAGCGTGATCGGCACAGAAGCGCGCGCGCAGATGCTGGAGCGTCTTGGCCGGCTGCCCGATCTCCTCATCGCTTGCATCGGCGGCGGATCGAATGCGTTGGGCCTGTTCCACCCGTTCCTAGACGATGCGGATGTCAAGATGCTCGGCGTCGAAGCGGCAGGCCACGGCCTAGACGGCGATGAACACGCGGCAAGCCTGCTCGGCGGCGCGCCTGGCGTGCTACACGGCAACAAGACTTACCTGCTGCAGGACGAGGATGGCCAGATCACCGAAGGCCACTCGATCAGCGCAGGTCTCGACTATCCCGGCATCGGCCCGGAACACGCATGGCTCAAAGACTCTGGCCGCGTCGAATACACTGCCGTGACGGATGAAGAAGCACTGGACGGTTTCCAACTACTCTGCCGCACCGAAGGCATCATCCCCGCGCTTGAGCCGTCCCACGCGATTGCGGCTGTAGCTGACCGCGCAAAGCAAATGAGCGAAGATCAGATCATCCTGATGAATCTGTGCGGACGCGGCGATAAAGACATTTTCACCGTGGCTGAAAAGCTGGGAGTTGAGATTTGAAGATGGAGATAGAAAATGTTGGTTGAGCTATTTCTTTCGATTGCATTCGTCGCCTTCGATGAGAGCAGCATTAGCGAGTTAAACCTGACTTGCGCTGGTGGTGGGATCGCACAAGTTCAAACGAATGGCTCAGCCAATGCTTTCGACAATTATGGGAACTCGATTACGATTACGAGCCGGCGTGCAAATCTGATCGAATACCAAAGCACCGTTGATTTTTCTGTCGAAGGCGGCATCGCCAAATTGAGATTGCCTAAGGCCCTTCTTCCGCCATTAAGAGGGGGCAAGGACGGTTGGTTTAAAGTAAAAAAATTCTCAGTTGATGAGACTACAATTTCCGGCAAAGCGTCTGTGAATTTTCTAAACAATCCAGAGTTTTCCATCAATCGGATAACAGGCATCCTAACCGTAAATTCAAAGAATGGCTCATTCGCCGGCGAGTGCCAAGCATTCGACAAGAACGCACCTCGAAAGTTTTAAGATTTTGACCCGCCTCTCCAACGCCTTCTCCAAGCCCCACGCCGCTTTCGTCGCGTTCATCACCGCTGGCGATGGCGACACGGCGGCCAATCTTGATGCGTTGGCCGCGGGCGGCGCGGATGTGATTGAGCTGGGCATGCCCTTCACCGATCCGATGGCCGATGGCCCCGCCATCCAAGCGGCGAATTTGCGCAGCCTTGGCGCGGGGACGACCACCGCTGATGTTCTGCAAATCGCCTATGATTTCCGCGCGCGGCATCCCGATATTCCGCTGGTCCTTATGGGCTATGCCAATCCGATGATTCGCCGCGGGCCGGAATGGTTTGCGAATGCGGCGAAGGGTTCGGGCGTTGACGGAGTCATCTGCGTCGACATTCCGCCAGAGGAAGACGATGCGCTCGGCCCGGCACTGCGCGAACAAGGCATTGCGCCGATACGCCTCGCCACACCGACCACCGATGCCGCGCGCCTTCCGCAGGTGCTCGAGGGCTCGCAAGGCTTTGTCTATTACGTCAGCGTCGCGGGCATCACCGGCAAACAGCAAGCCGCCACAGCCTCCATCGAAGAGAACGTTGCACGTATCAAACAATCGACGGATCTGCCCGTAGCCGTCGGCTTTGGCGTGCGCACTCCGCAGCAAGCCGCAGACATCGCGAAGGTTGCTGACGGGGTCGTTGTCGGCTCCGCTTTCATCGATCTGGTCGAGAAATTTGGCCAAGAGGCTCCGGCCAAGCTACAAGAGCTGACAACAGCAATGGTCGCCGCGATCAAAGATGCGCGCGCTTAAGGGATCAAGCACATGAACTGGTTCACCCGTGTCCGCAATTCGCTGGGCTTTAGCGATGAGAAAAAGGCGTCGGAAAAAGATCTCTGGATCAAATGCAAATCCTGTCAGGAAATGCTGTTTGTTCAGGAATACGAAGACAATCTGAGCGTCTGCCCGCGCTGTGAACATCATGGCCGGATCAGCGCCGATGCGCGGCTCGCCCTGCTGCTGGATGACGGGTTTGACCTGCTCCCACAGCCGCAGGTCACCGAAGACCCGCTGAAGTTCAAAGATTCGAAGAAATATACAGACCGGTTGAAAGAAGCGCGCGCCAAAAACCCGCATCATGATGCCTATTCGGTCGGATCGGGCACTATCGATGGCCGCGATGCTGTCGTCGGAGTTCAAGATTTTAGCTTTATGGGCGGTTCCATGGGTATGGCCGTCGGCATGGCGTTCTGCGCCGGAGCCGAGCGCGCTTTGACCCGCAAATGCCCCTATATCGTCGTGACCGCTGCTGGCGGCGCACGTATGCAAGAGGGCATTCTCAGCCTGATGCAGATGCCGCGCGCCACCGTGATGACGCGGCGTCTGAAGAATGCAGGCCTGCCCTATATCGTCGTGCTGACTGATCCGACCACAGGCGGTGTTACGGCGAGCTATGCCATGTTGGGCGATGTGCATATTGCCGAGCCGGGCGCGCTAATCGGCTTTGCCGGACAGCGCGTTATTCAGGATACCATTCGCGAGCAATTGCCCGAAGGGTTCCAGCGCGCGGAATATCTGCACAAGCACGGCATGGTCGATATGGTTGTGCATCGCCGCGATCTGAAAGATACGCTGGGCAATGTGATTGACTATCTTCAGCCGCAAGCTGCCGCCTAACTTCGCGCAGTTCCTGCCATGAGAGACATGGGATCATCGGACGATCCGCGCGTTCAGGCGCAGTTGGATCGACTTAGCGGGCTGAGTATTCAGCGCGATGTTTTGGGGCTGGATGCTGTACGGACGCTGCTGTCACGCCTAGGCGATCCGCATAAGCGGCTGCCGCCTGTGTTTCATGTCGCCGGAACAAACGGCAAAGGCTCCACCTGCGCGTTTCTGCGGGCGATGTTGGAGGCGCAGGGTTACAGCGTCCACGTCACCACGTCCCCGCATCTGGTGCGCTATAACGAGCGTTTTCGGGTTGCAGGCAAACTGATCGAAGACGCGCGGCTGGCCGAATTGCTCGAAGAAGTGTTCGACGCCGCTGAGGGGCTTGGGTGCAGCTTTTTCGAAATCACCATCGCTGCTGCCTTTGTGGAGTTTGCCCGTGTGCCTGCCGATGTGTGCGTGGTTGAGGTCGGCCTTGGCGGCAGGCTGGATGCGACCAATGTGCTCGAACCGGACGTGCTGGCCGCCTGCGGCATAGCAGCGCTGGGCATCGATCACGAGAAGTTCTTGCTTGCACCAGAGGACGGCGTGCCCACCGAGCCGATGGCACGGATTGCGTTTGAGAAAGCCGGCATTGCGAAAACGGGTGTGCCGCTGGTGACGTTGACACCTGACTATCCCGAAGAAGCGACGACTACCATCCGGAAGCTTGCGACCGACAAAGATGTCCCTTTGTTCGAACTAACACACCAGAACATGCTTGAATTCGGGCCAGGTGAATGCTCGCTTCGCGGAGAGCATCAGGCATTTAACGCAGCCCTTGCGGCCGCAATGTTGCGCTCACAAAATACAGTACCGATATCAGAAGCAGCAATTGGCACAGGCGCACAATCGGCCACATGGCCAGCCCGTTTACAGACCCTCAAGGCGGGCCCTTTAGCCCTTGGTCGGCGGGTCATTTTGGATGGCGGCCACAATCGCAGTGCAGGAGAAGCCATTGCGGCCGAGCTTGAAGGGATGCCGATCCACCTTGTGATCGGGATGTTGGACAACAAAGACCCACGCTCTTTGATCGATCCACTTGGCGAATCTGTGGTCAGCATCACAGCTGTTCCTGTGCCGGGCCATGATGCTCATCCAGCGAGTGCATTTGGGCAATCGGCGAAAGGCACATCGAACCTATCCGACGCAATGGCGATGCTCCCTTCCGACGACTACCCAGTCCTGATAGCAGGGTCGCTCTATCTTGCGGGCGAAGCTCTCAAGCTCAATGACGAGATACCGGACTAGCCGGCTTCCACTTCGCCTGCGGTGCCCATCGCCTCATCGACTAGCCCGGTGCGCATCATCCACCAAAACACCGCAATGCCCGGCAATGCGAGGACGGTCGTGAGAACATAAAAATTCACGTAGCCCGCCCATTCGATGAGGCCACCCGCCGTTGTGCCAGTTAGCAATCGGCCCGCGATGCTCGCCGCCGCGCTGATCATGGCGTAATGCGCCGCTGTGAAGCGCAGGTCGCATAGCGCGGAGAAATACGCGACCACCACCACGCCGCCAAAGCCGCTTGCGAAGTTTTCAAATCCGATGGCGGACGCAAGGCCCAGATTGCTGTCCCCCGCCAATGCCAGCGCAGCAAAGCTCAAATTCGACACCGCCATCAAGATAAGCGCGATAAGAACCGAGCGTTTCAGCCCGAGCCGCGCATAGATCAATCCGCCAACAAAGATGCCGATCATGTACGCCCAAAAGCCAACGCCCACATCGTAAATCGCGATCTCATCATTGGTGAAACCCAGATCATCGAACAGCAGCCGAAATGTCAGGTTGGCCAGCGTATCGCCGATCTTATGAACCAAGATGAAGGCGAGAACCGTCCACGCTCCATGCCGCTGGAAAAACTCCGTAAATGGCCCCGCGATTGACTGCCAGACTTCGCTAACGCCTTTGCGCGCTATCGTGACCTTTCGGCGCGAAGGCTCGCCCATCAACAATGCGGTGAGCATCGCCGGCAGCGCCAGCATTGCGCAGGCAATATAAGCCGCGCTCCATCCGTAACGCACGGCGACAACCAGAGCGATGGCCCCCGCCCCTGCCGATCCGACGCGCCAGCCATATTGGTTCATTCCGGAGCCCGTACCGAGCTGGTAGGGCTTCAATATCTCAATCCGGTACGCATCAATCACGATGTCAAACGTTGCCCCGGCGATGCCAACCAAGACCGCGGCAATGATTGTCGCCCGCAAGCTGTCAGCCGGATCGACGAGCGCCAGATTGATGACCGAGGCGATCACCAACACTCCCGCCAGGATCATCCATGAAACACGTTGGCCCAGCCTGCCCAGCCACGGGATGCGCACGCCGTCGACGATCCATGCCCAGAACACTTTGAAATTGTAGACGAGAAACGCGAGCGTGAAGGCTGTCACGGTCTGCTTGTCGATTCCGTCCTGTGCCAAGCGCGTCGTGAGCGTCGCGCCGATCATGGCGTAGGGAAAGCCGGACGATATGCCGACGAAGAACGCCGCCAGTGTCTCTTTCTCGAAATAGGGTTTTATCGCCTTCAACCAGCCGCCGGCCGCGCCAGTCGTCTGCGCACCCAAAGCGCGTTACTCCGCTGGCTGCGCGGCAGCCTCTGGCCTGACAATGCCGGAATTCGCACCTGCCCTCGATTGGCGAAACCATTCGGCGAGGCACAGCGCGACCGCGATAAAGCCGATAAAGGTCGTCAAAACGAAGACATCGAAATATCCCTGATCCTCGATCATTTCGCCTAAGGCTCCGCGGCCCAATGTGCCGACCAAAAGCGTGAGCGAAGACAGCAGCGCGTATTGAACCGCGCTGAAATTCTTGTTCACGATGGACGACAGCCACGCGATGTAGGCGGCACCTGCGATGCCGATGGCAAGGTTTTCAAAGAAGATCGTGAAAGTTAGCTTCGCGAGCGACGGGCTGCCGATGACGGGCACTTGGCTGATGAGCCATGAAAAGCCGATGGCATCGCTAACAGCCTGCATATTGGCTCCGCCCATTGCCAGATCGGCGTAGAGTAGGTTGGTCAACGCCGCGAGCAACGCTCCGATAGTCAACGTCAACATCCGCCCCATCATAGTGAGCATAAAACCGCCCAGCGCCAGCCCGAGGATGATCGCGCCGACCCCAAAGAATTTGGAAGCAAAGGCGACCTCATCCTTCGTGTAGTTCAGCTCGCCTAGGTAAAACGGATAGGCAAAGCTGCCCCAGATCGCGTCGCAAATACGGTAGGTCAGAACAAGCGAGAGGATGAGGACAAGAGACCAACCGATCCGTCCAACAAACTCAACCAACGGCAGTACGAGCGCACGGTACAGGTGATCCATCACAAATCCGCTGCCTTCTGGCGCAGGAGCATCTTCGCGGAGCAGATAATTGCCTTGCTTCTTTTGACTCGCCAGCCATCCAGCGATGAGCGCCGGAATAACGACCGTCGCAACAATGATCCAAGGCCCCCAGTTTACGGTGAAATCAGTCGGGTTCGGACGGTCTTCGGGTGCATAGGCGAGCGACATATACATGAATGCAATCACCAGACCGATTGCACCTGCCCAAAGCGTACCAACCACAGCAAGCGCTTTTGCACGAACACCCGGCTCCAGCTCGCCCTTCTTACGAAGCGCCACGAACAGCTCGTCAACAATCGCAGGCTGCCCCTCCGCCAGCTTCTTGCTGTCGCTATCCGGCGCGAACAGGCCAATAAAGCCAATGCCGAGCAGGATCGCGCCCATCAGCATGTAGGTCTGCGGCCACCCGATGCGCGCCGCGATAATCAGGCCAAGTGCCCCGCCGACCAGCGCAGCCAGACGGTATCCCATCTGATAGACGGTAGAGAGCATATCCAGGGTCGCTTTTTCATCGGCGACGTCGATCCGCCACGCATTGATTGCAATGTCCTGCGTTGCGCTGGCTAAGGCTCCGATACCAGCAAGCAAGCTGAACCAGCCGATGGTCTCATTGCTTGGATTGCTTAGTGCCAGAGCTACCAAAATGCCGCCCAGCAGCAATTGCGATGGCACAATCCATTGCTTGCGTTTTCCCAGCCTGCGCATGCCGGGGATATTCACTTTGTCGATCAGGGGCGACCATAGGAACTGAAACGCATAAGCCAGACCAATGAGGGAAAAGACCCCCATCGTTTCCAGATCAACCTCAGCATCGCTCAACCACGCAAACAATGTGCCCAGGAACAATGCAAACGGCAGGCCGCTAGCAAAGCCGAAAAGTGCCATAAAGCCGGTCTTGCGCTGGCCTAATGCACGCAGGACTTCTCTCCATCCTGGCTTGGCGGTTTTGGCTTCTGACATTCGCGACCTTTCGGCATGGCTGATTTTCTGCGACACTAGCTGCGGATGAGAGGAATAGGAACGCTGCGATGAACGCGCCCACAACGCCATCAACAACTTTGGATGATCGCAGCAAAACTGCGATGCGATCGACCGAAGGCCAAATCGCCTTGGCCGAGGCGATCCGGGACGGGAAGCCGCGCGTCACGGGCAGCATCGGGAGCGTCCCTGCAAGCCGTTATACCGATCCGGCGCATTTCAATGCCGAGAAAGCCGCTTTGTTCGATCGGATGCCGCAGGTGCTGTGCCCGTCCGCGCTGTTGCCCGACGCCGGAATGGCCGTGCCGCATGACGGGACAGGCCGGCCGCTTTTGATCACGCGCGATAGAAGCGGCTGCGTGCATGTCTTTCTGAATGTCTGCCAGCATCGCGGGACGCGGCTGATCGAGGGGGAAGATGTGCAATGCTCCTCCAAACTGGTTTGCCCTTATCATGCGTGGAGTTATCAGTTGGATGGCAGTCTGCTGGGCCTGCCCCGCCCCGAAACCTTTCCAGATCTTGATAAAAGCCAATATAGCCTAAAAGAGCTTCCCTCATGCGAAGCGGGCGGCCTCATCTGGTTTTCACCGGTCGCCGATACCGATTTTTCGGATGCGGTAACGGTTGGCGAAGACTTCACAGCATTCGGACTGGATCAAAGCTTTCTCTTTCGCCGCAAAACCCACACCGTGAACGGCAATTGGAAGCTGATCATGGATGCCTTCCTCGAAAGCTATCATGTCACGCGCCTGCACGCTGACACGATAGGGCCATTCTTTACAGACGGGGTGACGGCGGGTGATGAGATCGGCCCGCATATGCGCTCTGCCGTGGGACGTTTAGAGGATATGGAGGCGATTGATTTTGCCGATATGGCTGCGATGCGCCGCGTTGTTACCTTTGCCTATCAATTGCTGCCCGCGACCATAATCATCCCCAGTCCCGACTATATCAACGTTATGACGCTAATGCCGAAAGCGCATAATTTGACGCTCGTCGAAGATTTCATGCTCATCCCTGAAGCGCCTGCGACGGACAAGGCACGCGATCATTGGGAGCGCAGCTGGGCGCTGCTAGATGGCGGGGTGTTTGCCTCCGAGGATTTCCGAGCGGCGGAGCTCGGCCAGCAGGGCTTGGAAACGGGCGCAGTCACCAAAATTACGCTCGGCACGCTCGAAGGCGGGATCGCGCGTTTTGATGAAACGGTGCAGGAATTCTTGCGGGAGCATCGCTGAACGCCTAGGCGGCGCCCTATGCCAACGAACCCCAAAAAATCAGACGACCGTCCCGAGGGCGACCGGATTGCCAAATTGCTGGCGCGCGCAGGTATCGCCAGCCGCCGCGAGATAGAGCGGATGATCGCGGACAAGCGGATCACGATCCACGGGAAACCTGTCGAAACACCCGCAACCTTCCTCACCAGCCTCAGCGGCGTGAGCGTAGACGGCAATCCTGTTGCAGGCCCGGAGCCGACAACGCTGTTCGCCTTTAACAAGCCGACGGGCCTCATCACCGCAGAACGCGATATGGCGGGCCGCGCGACAATTTACTCCGCGCTTATCAACGCATTGCCGAAAGACGCACCGCGCGTCATGCCCATCGGCAGGCTCGATCTGAACACAGAAGGCTTATTGCTCCTTACCAATGATGGCGGGTTAAAGCGTCAGATGGAGCTGCCTTCTACCGGCATACCGCGCACATACCGCGCCCGCGCATTTGGCGATGTGACGCAGGATGATCTCGAATCTCTTATCGAAGGGATTGAGATCGAGGGCGTGCGTTACGGGCCGATCGACGCGAATATGGAGCGCGCAACTGGCCGCAATCACTGGATCGAGATGACCATTACCGAGGGCAAAAACCGCGAAGTGAGGCGCGTGCTCGAACATCTTGGTCTGAAAGTCAGCAGGCTGATCAGAACAGCTTACGGCCCCTTCAACCTAGGCGATTTGCCACGCGGGCAAGCTGTGCGCATCCGTAAAGGCGATCTAGACCGCTTCGTCAGCGCGATGAAACGGGGCAATGTGCAATGAGGGTGATTGCCGGCGAATGGCGCGGACGTAAGCTGTCTGCGCCAAAGGGTGATGCAACGCGCCCGACGTCTGACCGGACGCGCGAGACGCTGTTTTCGATGCTGACAAGCCGCCTCGGCAGTTTTGACGAACTGCGCATCGCGGATCTTTTTGCCGGATCTGGGGCGCTTGGCATCGAAGCCTTGTCCCGAGGTGCAGCGCATTGCCTATTCGTGGAACAAGATCGTACGGCGGTGGACGTGATCCGCGCCAACATAACTTCGCTGGATGCCCGCGCGCGCGCCACAATAGAAACGATGTCAGTGATGCATCTGCGCCCTGCACGCGAGCCCTATGACCTCATCCTGCTCGACCCGCCATACCACACTGGCGCAGGCGCGGTGGCATTGGACCGGCTAAAACGGCACGATTGGATCGGCCCGGCCACATGGATGGCCGTGGAGACGGCTTTCAACGAAGACGTCAAAGTTGATGGCCTCACGATTGAGACAGAGCGCCGGATCGGCAAAGGCAAGCTGACCTTACTGCGCCAATGACACAAGGCAGTAGGCGGGACGGCGATGCCCCTACCGATCCAGACGTCCGTTGGCGGGTTTAGTTAGTCCCGCCTTCCTCAGCCGAGCGTTCCTCAATCATTTGCCACGCAGATTCGCGTTCGGGGCCGGTCATCGCCGTCAGCGCGATCTTGTCCTGATCGGATAGCTTCCAGAACAGCTTTTGCTGAGCCGGCGATAGCGTCCAGTAATATGTCTTGGTCTCGACCGGCCATGCATCATAGGCAAACTGCTGATCAGGCGCCCAGCCATCATATTCGGCGCGTTGTTCCGCCGTCAGATCGCCCGGCGCCGATGATGTTGGCGCAACGTCATCAATAGGCGCAGTGCCGGTGTCCTGCGCAGTGGCAGGGGCGGCCATTACGACCCCGACAGTAACCAGCGCAACGCCGGTAAGGTAGATGTGTGATTTTCGCATGGGATACTCCTTAAGATTGGTCCCAAGCGTTTACGAACGCGGCCCGAATGCTCGGATGCCCGATGAGATGTTCCCCTCTGTTCGAGCAATTTTGATATGCACGAGGCCGGGCCCCATTTCTATAGCACGGCGCGGCGCGCACCCTTCCCCGCGCACGGGCCAGCGAGATGCGTGGCCGAAACGGGTTGGAGCGAAAGTCGTGCGCTTTTGTGAATGGGCATAGGCAATTTACAGCTCTTGCAGGCATTGAAATCGTTCTCTACCTGTTCACGCCTATTTTATGTCTGACATTGCCCCTTCCCCGCCGCGCGATAATGCTCCTGTCCCTGCCTATGCGCAGATGCTGAACGCGCCTCAGCGCGATGCTGTGCTTACGACAGAAGGCCCCGTTTTGATGCTGGCTGGGGCTGGCACGGGAAAGACGGCTGCGCTCACCGCGCGGCTTGCGCATTTGGTCGCAACACGCCGCGCCTATCCAAGTCAGATCCTGTGCGTGACCTTCACCAACAAAGCCGCGCGCGAAATGCGGGAACGGGTTGCAGGCCACCTCGGCCCCAGCTCCGAAGGCATACCGTGGCTTGGCACTTTTCATTCGATTTGCGCCAAAATGCTACGCCGCCATGCCGAACTGGTGGGCCTGCAAAGCAATTACACGATCATCGACACCGATGATCAACTGCGCCTGCTGAAACAGCTCATTTCGACCAATGAATTGGATGAGAAGCGTTGGCCTGCGCGGCAACTGGCAGGGTTGATTGACCGCTGGAAGAACCGTGGGCTGAACCCCGATGACCTCGATGCCACCGAAAGCGAAGCCTACGCCAATGGCCGCGGGCAAGAGATGTACCGGCTATATCAGGATCGGATGAAGTCTCTGAACGCCTGCGATTTCGGCGATCTGATGCTGCATATCCTGAACATTTTCCGCAAGCACACTGACGTGCTGCAGGATTATCAGCGCCGCTATAAATACATCCTTGTCGATGAATATCAGGATACCAACGCGGTTCAGTATCTCTGGCTGCGCCTGCTCGCACAGAGCCACAAGAATATCTGCGTGGTCGGCGATGATGACCAATCGATCTATTCGTGGCGCGGGGCGGAAGTTGCCAATATCCTGCGTTTTGAAAAGGATTTTCCCGGCGCGCATGTCGTCAGGCTGGAGCAGAATTACCGTTCAACCCCGCAAATTCTTGGCGCGGCATCGGGCCTGATCCGGGCCAACTCGGAACGGCACGAAAAGACGCTTTGGACAGAGGCAAATGGCGGCGACAAAGTCAAAGTCATCGGCGTGTGGGACGCACCCGAAGAAGCACGGCGGGTCGGCGAGGATATTGAGCGGTTGGAAGCCGAAGGCGCGAGCCTTGATACCGTCGCCATTCTGGTGCGCGCGCAATATCAAACCCGCGAATTTGAAGACCGCTTTATCCAGATTGGCGTGAATTACAGGATCATTGGCGGCTTCCGTTTTTACGAGCGCGCAGAAATCCGCGATGCGCTCGCCTATCTGCGCGTCATCGCGCAGCCACAGGATGATCTCGCTTTTGAGCGTATCTATAATCAGCCGAAACGCGGGCTCGGCGCGAAGACGCTGGAAAAAATGCACCAACATGCGCGGCGCACCAATATGCCACTTGCCGCCGCCTCGCTTGAACTGGCGGATAGTGACGAGCTACCCAAACGCGCGGCCAATACAATCGGCGATCTGATGAGGCACTTCCTTTCATGGCGCGAAGCGGCCGAGACGATGACACCGTCCGACCTGATCCGGCTGGTGTTGGACGAAACTGGTTATAACGACATGCTGGCCAATGATCGCAGTCCCGAAAGCGCGGGCCGCGCGGAAAACCTCTCAGAACTCGCCCGCGCGATGGAGGAATACGAGACGCTCGGCGATTTCCTCGAACATGTCAGCCTAGTCATGGACAATGATCGCGGCGCGGATGAAGAAACCGTCACGATCATGACGATCCACGCGGCAAAGGGCCTCGAATTCGACAATGTGTTCTGCGTCGGCTGGGAAGAAGGCGTGTTTCCGTCCCAGCGCGCCATCGACGAAGGCGGGCTCGCCAGCCTCGAAGAGGAACGCCGCCTTGCCTATGTCGCGATTACACGCGCCAAACGCCGCTGCACGATCCTGCACGCGGCCAATCGGCGCATTTACGGCCAATGGACAAGCTCAATCCCGTCACGCTTTATCGAGGAATTGCCGGAAGAGTTCATCGACCAAGAAACGACGATGACAGGCGGCGCATCCCTATGGCGCGCGAATTGGAGCGAAAGCGATGATCCCTTCGCGCATGTCGCACGGGACAGGCCGGAACGCGCGCAAACACGCGGCCCGGGATGGAAACGGGCAATCTCCAGCGGATACGAGACCAAGCAAGCCAATGTGCGCGAACCGGGGCGTTCCGCCGCAAGCTTCGCTGCGAAACCGCGCAGCGACATCGCCATCGGCGCGATGGTGCATCACGACAAATTCGGCACTGGCTGCGTCACCGATCAGGAAGGCAACAAGCTGGAGATCGAGTTCGAAGAGCACGGCACGAAACGCGTGATCGATAGCTTTGTGAAGGTGGTTGGTTGAGGCATGGCCTGAAGGGCACGTTCCTACACCAAAGTCAAAAAGTAAGCCGCTGATTATTATCTGCAATTTTTGGACAATGTGTACGGCGTGTCATCGCAGAAATCGTAGCAATAATTAACTTCGATCCGCGTAAGCCTCTTACCTGCGCAATCCGCGCGAGGAGACTTCATTATGAAATTCGTTCAACTCGACTCGCGGGGCGGAAATTATCTGGTTGTGGCGCAAAACATTGCATGGCTGCGCACCGGAGAGAACGGGCAAACGAATGTCGGCATGGTCGGCGGATCGCCGCTTTTGGTGACAGGATCTATCGAAGAAGTCGCCGCCAAAATCATGGGCGAGTAATCGGGATTACTCCTTAAATCCGAAATCCAGAAATCCTGGCTTTGGGCCATTCCATTCGCCCGGCGCAAAAGGCTCATCATCGTGATCGCGGCGACGGCCCCGGCCTTTCGGCTTTGGATCGCCTTCGGGTTTGGCTTCACGCTCGGGCTTCTCGTCGGAGCGATCTTTGCGCGCGCTTCGCTCACGCTTCGGCTTTTGCGGAGCCTCGTCCTGCGTCGCTTCTCTTGCGGCTTCTTTTGGAGCGTCTTGCGTATCATCCGGCTTCCGGCGGCGACCGCGAGGTTTCTTTTCCTCTGCAGGTTTTTCGTCGCGTTGCGACTTGGATGATCCGTCTTTCAGTTCAACACGGACATCGTCTTTGCCAAACACGTCGATCTTGTTCTTTGTCAGCTTCTCGACATTGTCGATGGCTTCGGCATCGGCTTTGGTCACGAATGTGAACGCACGGCCTTTGGCCCCAGCGCGGCCCGTGCGGCCAATGCGGTGAACGTAATCATCGGGATGCCACGGCGTGTCATAGTTGAAGACGTGACTTACGCCTTTGATATCGAGGCCGCGCGCGGCAACGTCTGATGCGACGAGAATGTTGATATCGCCTGACTTGAACCGTTCCAGTTCTTTCTGGCGGGTGGATTGATCAATATCGCCGTGAATCTCGCCCGACTTAAAGCCATTGCGCTGCAGAGACTTGTTAAGCTCGCGCACGGTTGTCTTCTTATTGGAAAACACAATCGCAGTTTCGACATGATCGTTGTTAAGCAGCCATTCCAACGTGTCACGCTTCTTGCGCTGTTCCACATTGATTTTGAACGCAGTGATATCCTTGTTCGTCGTTGCGGCCCGCGTCGTTTCGATACGCTTCGGATTGCTCATGAATTTCTTCGCAAGCTTCTCAATCGGCGCAGGCATTGTGGCCGAGAACAGCATGGTCTGACGGTTCTCAGGCAGCTTGTCGCAGATAAATTCGATATCCGGGATAAAGCCCATATCGAGCATCCGGTCAGCTTCGTCGATCACGAGAAGTTCGCAGCCGTTGAGCAGGATTTTGCCCCGCTCAAACAGGTCCATCAGGCGGCCCGGCGTCGCGATCAGAACGTCCACGCCTTCGTTCAGCGTCTTAAGCTGATCACCCATTTGAACACCGCCGATAAGCAGCGCCATTTTAAGATCGTGGTTCTTGCCGTACTTCTCGAAGTTCTCGGCAACCTGCGCAGCCAATTCGCGCGTCGGCTCTAGAATGAGCGAGCGCGGCATCAGTGCGCGGCGACGGCCAGAGGCCATCACATCGATCATCGGCAGGACGAAGCTGGCGGTTTTACCCGTGCCCGTTTGGGCGATGCCGATCAGATCCTTCATCATGAGGATAGTCGGGATGGCTTCTGCCTGGATGGCCGTCGGCTCAGTATAGCCAGCGTCATCGACAGCTTTGAGCAATTCAGGCGAAAGGCCGAGATCGGCGAATGTCATGCGTTTCAATATGTCCGGATAAAGCGGCGATTTCGCCGTCTGAAAAAAATGCGCTGTTCACTAGGTAATGCAATACCGCCCGAACAGGCCCCGCGCCTCTGCGGAAAATCGTGTGAAAAGTCAAGAAATGCGCCGCGTTGAACCGGCACGAAGCAACGCGAAGCCTACGCCTCTACTGCCACAAGCTGACGCATGCGTTCGACTTCGCACTTTGCGCCGCTGCGCGACTGGAGTTTATCACGGTCAACGCACAGCTTTCCGTCCTCGTTTTTCTCAACGTAGAACCCGGAATAGAAATCCCGCGCACGGCATGCTTTTTCAAGGTTGGCCGAGATGATTTTGGAATCGCGCATGAATAGCAATAGGCGGTTGCCGCTGCCGGTTTGCACGCCGGCGATGCCGTTGACGGGTACACATTTGCCCATCTTGCGTTCTTCGTATTTCAC
Organism: uncultured Erythrobacter sp.; assembly: GCF_947497915.1. Lineage (GTDB taxonomy): Bacteria > Pseudomonadota > Alphaproteobacteria > Sphingomonadales > Sphingomonadaceae > Erythrobacter. The sequence goes on from NZ_CANMIJ010000001.1 coordinate 1,454,812, forward strand.
ATTGAGCCCCTGACGCGGAAGGTCCGCGACAAGGCTGTTGCGATTTTGCTGCCGCGCGGGCGCAATGCGCAGAATTACGCGGCGCTGGATGCGGATTTGACGCAGCACTTGGCCGCCGCGAAACGCATCAAGCGGCGCGACCGCTGTCAGTTGAACTGGATAAGGCGGCGCAAGCAGAACGCCCTTATGCGAAGCTCTACGGTCATCACCAAGCTCGGCAGCCACAGGATCATCGCCCGCCTGAACCAACGCCGTGCCAGCCGCCAACTCGCTGCTCTGCCCCATAAACGGGATCAGAAACGCCAACGGCGTTGCAAGGGCGAAAAGGCTAGGCATAGGTTGGAAGTTGTCTCCGATAATCCGTCACGTTGGGGGCGGTGTTTACCGCGGAGGATTGAACCTTGGCTTAACTGATGCCGCAAACAACGAGAATCACCTAGCACTATCGCGCAAAGCTGTGACATAGAGTCCACAATTATGAGCACATTATCGCCCTCTTCCGCTTTTCTCGATGAAGCGTCCACGCTTTTGGGGCCGAAAGGTCTTACGACAGACCCGGACGCGCTAATCCCGTGGCTGACCGATTGGCGCGGTCGGTATTCAGGGCGTGCGGCGGCGCTGGCATCGCCGGCCTCTACGTCGGAAGTTTCCGCGCTCCTGAAACTTTGCGCGAAACACCGCGTCCCGATTGTTCCGCAAGGCGGCAATAGCGGGATGGCAGGCGGGGCAACGCCCGATGAAAGCGGCGGAGCCATCATCCTGTCGCTGCGCCGCATGGACGCCATTCGCGCGTTCGATCCAGATGCGGGCCAATGCGTGTGCGAGGCAGGAGTAATCTTGCAGACCCTGCATGAGGCGGCCGAGGCCAGCGATATGCGTTTCCCGCTTACCCTTGGCGGGAAAGGATCGGCCACGATTGGCGGCCTGGTATCGACCAATGCGGGCGGTACCCAGGTGTTACGCCACGGAACGATGCGGGCGCAGGTGCTCGGGATCGAAGCCGTACTCGCCGATGGCAGCATTTTCGATAGCCTCACCGTGCTTAAAAAAGACAATCGCGGCTTTGATCTCAAACAATTGCTGATCGGGTCAGAGGGTACACTGGGCATTGTTACAGCGGTTACATTGCGGCTGCTTCCCGCCGCGAGAGCGCGCGCGACCGCGTGGGTTGGATTGCCAACCATCAGCGGGGCAAGAACGCTATTGCGCCACGTAGACCGCAGCATGGGAGACGCGCTTGAAGGGTTTGAAGTCATCCCTGCGCATTGCCTCGACAGCGTGCTCAACCAGCTGCCCGACGCCCGCTCGCCGCTCGCTGATCGGCATGGCTGGAATGCGCTGATTGAGTGCGTAGGAACCGGGGGCGATAGCGCTGATCTGCGCGAAAAGCTTCAAGAAGTGCTCGGCCAAGCCATGGAAGGCGATCTGCTGGAGGATGCTGTGATAGCCTTGAACGAAACCCAGTCAGAGGCGTTTTGGACATTGCGCGATTCCATCTCAGCAGCGGAACGTGCACTTGGCCCCGCGATGCAGCACGATATTTCTGTTCCGGTTGAAAAAATGCCCGAATTTATCGACGCGGCGATCCCTGAGATCGAAGCGGCGTTTCCCGGAGCAACAGGCGTGGCGTTTGGCCACCTTGGCGATGGCAATGTCCATTTGCATATTCTCGCTGCCAAAGGCGCCACACCCGGTGAATGGGAAGACGGCGAAGGCAAGCAGATCAGCGCCCGCGTCTACGATCTTGTCACCGATTGGGGCGGATCGATCAGCGCGGAGCACGGCATCGGGCAGATGAAGGTCGATGAACTTGCGCGCTTGGCCGACCCCGTTAGCCTCGCAATGATGCGCAGCGTCAAGGACGCGCTCGATCCGCAGGGTCTGCTCAATCCGGGCAAGTTGGTCCCACCTGTTCACGCTTAAACGCCCACCGCTTGCACCCAACGCGCGAACCGCCTAAAGCGCCGTGCGAACGGCTCGGGCGACAAGCTTTAGGCCGGTACACACGACATCAATTATAACTTTCCGGAGACACTCCATGGCCAGCGCGCCGCAGCCACAACTTCCGCTGTTTTACAAAGACTTGCTTCCACTCAACAGCCGTGACCACGGTGACTGGAAAGTCGGCCCATTCGAAGACGGCAGCTTCCTTGCTGAAACGCATGCGATTCCACTGACCGTTGACGAATTTGTTGATGCGCAGCGCAACTATCCGATCGTCTTCACCGCCGGTGACAACCCACTGCCAATCGCATTGATGGGTCTGAACGAAGGCGTGAACACTTTTATGGACGAGAACGGCAAACTTGAAGCGGGCGTTTATGTCCCTGCTTATGTTCGTCGCTACCCGTTCATCCTCGCCAAGCTTCAGCCGGAAAGCGAAGACATGTCGCTTTGCTTTGATCCGAGCGCTGGCGTTGTCGGCAAGGACAATGACGGCCAAGAGCTGTTCAAAGACGCTGAGCCGACCGAATACACCACGAACGTGTTGGAATTCTGCCGCAAATTCGAAGAAGCCGGTCAACGCACCAAGGCGTTCCTTGAAGAGCTTAAGAAACTCGACATCCTGATGGACGGCGAAATCGCCATCACCCGCAGCGATGCGCCGGACACACCTTTCGTCTATCGCGGTTTCCGCATGGTGGACGAAAACAAGCTTCGCGAATTGCCAGCTGAAACGGTGCACGAATTGAACAAAAACGGCATGAATATGCTGATCAACGCTCACATGTTCTCGTTGAACCTGATGCGCAGTGTGTTCGAGCGTCAATCGGCTCAGGGCAAGGTTCCTGCACCTCAGGCAACTGGCGCTGCGGTGAACTAAGCTAAGCTAAAACGACGACAAGAAAATCTGAATTCCGTTGCGGCGGGGTGCCTCTTGAAGGCGCTCCGCCGCAATCATATCTGGACTATGCAAACGGTGAGTTCCCCCTCATCGACCGTTTGCAACTGCGCATGAGCGTAGTTCCTCCCTGAACCTTGGCCACCTCGCGTCCCCCTAACATATCGCGAGGTGGCATTTTTCATTATTTCATGATGTTACAGCGGTTACTTCAACCGGTGAATGAACTATTCTGCCGCCTGTTGCAGCTGTCCGCTAGCGCCAAGCCGAGCAGTTTCAGCGCCCAATTCGCGCACCAGAACTGCGAGCATCTGGGCTAATGGCTTCAGCGCCTTGGTCGGCTCATCCAACCTGTCATCAAGATACGCAGACCTGCACACCTCGACCTGCATTGCATGCAGACCCCGCGGCGGCGAAGCGTGGCGATCAAGCACGTAACCACCTGAATATGGCCGGTTGTGCGACACGCTATGTCCCTGCTGGTCAAGAAAGCGGAATGCCCGCGATATGAGGGAATTGTGGCACGACGCTCCGAAGCGGTCGCCCAGCACAAATGTCGGAGCCTTTTCCTGCCCTGATTGCCGGCGTAGCGGCGGCATTGAATGCAGGTCGATCAGCAATGCTGCGCCCCATTCATCACGAATTCGCTCCAATTCGCGCGCCAAATAGGTGTGATAAGGCCGGTGAATGCGGTCAATCCGCCCGTCTAGCTCATCGCGCGCCAGTCTTTGCCGCCAAATCTCGCCAAATCCGGGCAATCGGCGCGGAACCAAGCCCAAACCGCTGCGAGCGCGCCTGTTTGTGCCTGTCAGTACAGGCTCTGGCTTGGTGGTGCGCCGTCCCGGCCCTTCAACCATCTCCCAATCGACATCATCATCCGCGCGGTTCAGATCCAGCATCGCCCTTGGCGCGTGGGCAACCATCAAACCTGTACCGGTTGCCTTTGCTATCTCAACGCCAAGCAGATCGACGAACCGATCTTCAAGGCGCAATTGGCTTAGCTCAATATCGCGCATTTGCGCCAGAGTTTCAGAGGGATAGACACGACCCGCATGCGGAACCGCGATCAAAACCGGCAGCGGCATAGATTGCGGAGCCACGTGAGTGAATGCTGGCCCATGCAGCTCTCCGAGAACCGCCCCGCCCTTTACACTGCGCATCGGGCCTTGGTCAGGCGCGGCGCTTTGCGGCTTTGCTGCGGAGGGAGGTGCATCACGCGGGCTCATCAGGCATGATTGCTGCCCGCATTCAGCCCTTGTGTCAAAGGCTTAGAAACTCAGCCTTAACCTCATTCCGTCTCAAATTCGGGCAATCGTCATTCTGGATAAGATTTCTTAAGCTCATCGCTGTATTGGCAATCGTCATGACATCGAACCAATCCCCGCGAATCCTCCTCGCCGAAGACGAAGAAGCCATGCGCACCTATTTGGAACGCGCGCTGACCAATGCTGGCTATGAAGTCAGTTCGGTCGATCGCGGCACAGAAGCGATCCCTTTGCTTGAAAGCGAGCATTTCGATCTGCTGCTGTCCGACATCGTTATGCCGGAAATGGACGGGATTGAACTCGCACAGCGCTGCGCCGAGATATCGCCGCGTACAAAGGTGATGTTCATCACGGGCTTTGCCGCCGTTTCACTGCGAGCAAGCCGCGAGCAGCCGCATGCCAAGGTTCTGTCAAAACCGTTCCACCTGCGCGATCTCGTGCTTGAGGTCGAACGCGTCTTTGAAGACCAGCGCGAAGCAAGCCTTTAAGCGCAAAGATTTCGCGAGCCGAGCGCTTAGGCCTTGCGCCTTTAATTCGGGCGCGTTAATGGGCCGCTCCCGTTTTGCAAAAGGACGGGGATTTGATGGTGCGGGCGCATAGCTCAGGGGTAGAGCACTGTATTGACATTGCAGGGGTCGGAAGTTCAAATCTTCCTGTGCCCACCATCAAAACGAATTAAGCAAAAGGCGTCGCGATTGCGGCGCTTTTTGCGTTTTTGCGGCCCGAAAACCGACAAGCCTATCTTGAATGCCAGCCCACCTCTGCTAGAGCGCGTGCGAGGGATCAATACAGACATCCTATCGCATACATGTAGTCCAGAAGGGATGAGGCGTTAGCCATGCAGAAAATCAAAGTACAAAACCCGGTCGTCGAGCTAGACGGCGATGAGATGACGAAGATCATCTGGCAGTGGATCCGTGAACGCCTGATCCTGCCATATCTCGACATCGACCTGAAATATTACGACCTTTCGATCGAAAAACGCGACGAAACCGATGACCAGATCACCATCGATGCCGCCAATGCGATCAAGGAACACGGCGTTGGCGTAAAATGCGCCACCATCACCCCTGATGAGCAGCGCGTTGAAGAATTTGACCTCAAACAGATGTGGCGTTCACCCAACGGCACAATCCGTAACATCCTTGGCGGCGTTGTTTTCCGTGAGCCTATCGTCATTGATAACGTTCCGCGCCTCGTCCCTGGCTGGACTGATCCGATTGTGGTCGGCCGTCACGCCTTTGGTGACCAGTACCGCGCAACCGACACATTGATCCCTGGCGCAGGCAAACTGCGCCTCGTATTCGAAGGCGAAGACGGCGAGAAAATCGACCTCGACGTATTTGAATTTGAAACGGCGGGCGTCGCGATGGCGATGTACAATCTCGACGATTCGATCCGCGCATTTGCGCGCGCGTCGATGAATTATGGCCTTGATCGCAAATGGCCCGTCTATTTGTCGACCAAGAACACCATCATGAAAAAATATGATGGCCGTTTCAAAGACCTCTTCGAAGAAGTTTACCAAGCGGAATTTGCCGATAAGTTCAAAGAAGCCGGCATCTCTTACGAGCACCGCCTGATCGACGATATGGTCGCATCGGCGCTCAAATGGTCGGGCAAATTTGTTTGGGCATGTAAGAACTATGACGGCGATGTTCAGTCGGACACGGTTGCTCAAGGTTTTGGTTCGCTCGGCCTGATGACTTCCGTTTTGATGACACCAGATGGCAAAACCGTAGAAGCGGAAGCAGCGCACGGCACTGTTACCCGTCACTACCGCCAGCATGAGCAAGGCAAGGCGACCTCGACCAATCCGATTGCATCGATCTTCGCGTGGACGCGCGGCCTGATGTATCGCGGCAAGTTCGACAACACCCCTGACGTTGTGAAGTTCGCTGAAACGCTTGAGCGGGTTTGCATCGAAACAGTCGAAAAAGGCTCGATGACGAAAGACCTCGCGCTTTTGATCGGTCCGGGCCAGAATTGGCAGACGACCGAGCAGTTCTTCGAATCAATCGTTCAAAATCTCGAAGAAGAGATGAAAAGCTGGTCTTGATTGGATCGGAACAGACGCATCATTGCATCGTAGAGAAAGGGCGGCTTGTTCAGATGAACGAGCCGCCCTTTTCTATGCAGTCAGGATAAAACTCGAATGACCCAGCCCCGCCGCAAAGCGCGCCTCGAAGTCCGTCAGGCTGAGCTAAAAGACGTGCGCGCTATCGGCGATCTTGTTCGCCGCGCTTATGCCGATCTGCCCGCCTACACGCAGGGCGAGATACGCGGTCAGATCAACAATTATTCGAGCGGCTGCTTTATCGCAAAGCTAGACGGCAAGATCGTCGGCTATTGCGCATCCATGCGGCTCGACGAGCATGTCGCCTTGGCCGATCACACATGGGACGAGGTGACCGGCAACGGGTTCGGCTCCCGCCACGATCCGACAGGTGACTGGCTTTATGGTTATGAAATGTGTGTTGATCCCGGCGTACGCGGGACAAGGCTAGGACGGCGGCTTTATGAAGAACGCCGCGCGCTGGCAGAGCGGCTTGACCTAAAAGGCATCGTATTTGGCGGCCGGATGCCGGGACTGGCCAAAGCAATGCGGCGTAAGACAAACCGGGCGGAGACGGCCGAGGAATACCTGCAGAAAGTGATCGACACCAAGATCCATGATCCGGTGCTGCGTTTTCAACTCGCCAACGGGTTTGAACCGCACGGCATTCTCTCTGATTATCTGCCCGAGGACAAGCAGTCGAAGGCCAACGCCGTTCGGATGATCTGGCGCAACCCCTATGTCGATGTAGATTCGCCGCCGAAGCACCGCCTGCCGCGCGATGTCGAAAGCGTGCGGATCGCAACATGCCAATTGCAGGCGCGCGCAGTCGCCGATTTCGACGAGTTCATGAAACAGATCGAATATTTCGTCGATGTTGCGGCAGACTATGAAAGCGACTTCATCGTCTTTCCCGAACTCTTCACGCTCATGCTACTCAGCGCTGAAGAGGAAGAGCAAAGCCCGCTCGAATCCATCGAACTGCTGAGCAAGTACACCCCGCGCATTCGCCAGCGCCTGTCCGAGATGGCTTTGTCCTACAACATCAACATTATCGGCGGATCGCACCCGACCCGGATGCCCGACGGGGACATTCACAACGTCGCCTATGTCTGTCTGCGCGATGGCTCAATCCACGCTCAGGAGAAAATTCACCCTACCCCTAACGAGGCGTATTGGTGGAACATCAAAGGCGGCGACAGCATCGATGCCATTCCGACCGATTGCGGCCCGATTGGCGTGCTTATTTGTTACGATAGCGAGTTTCCGGAGCTTGCCCGCAGGCTGGTCGACGAAGGCGCACGTATCATCTTTGTGCCGTTCTGCACCGACAGCCGTCAGGGGTATATGCGCGTTCGATATTGCGCTCAGGCCCGCGCAATTGAAAACCAGTGCTATGTCGTGATGAGCGGCAATGTCGGCAATCTGCCGAATGTCGCCAATATGGATATTCAATACGCCCAAAGCTGTATCCTGACCCCCTGCGATTTCCCGTTTGCACGTGACGGGATTGCGGCCGAGGCAAGTGAGAACGTTGAGACCCTCACTATCAGCGACGTGAACCTCGCCGATCTCAGCTGGGCCCGCGCAGAGGGCACGGTTCAAAACCTGCATGATCGCCGGTTTGATCTCTACCGGATCGAATGGGACAAGCGCGTGGGGAATATATCCGACCCTCTTGGCCTGCCCGCAGTTGAAATTGATGGCGCAGCCAAACCAATCGGACCGCCAACGGCAGGCGGTGGATGACATGACCGCAGCGGCGGGCTAAGCCGCAGACATGGCAGGCGAACTCACCATGTCCCCGATAATGCAGGACGCGCTCGTAATTTTGGGCGCGGCTGGCATTGTCATACCGGTATTCGCCCGTTTCCGCGTGACACCGATCATCGGTTTCATTCTGATCGGCGTGCTGGTCGGCCCATTTGGTTTGGGCACATTGGTCAGCGAAGTCCCATGGCTCCAATATGTCACCATATCCGATCCCGAACGATTGGCGCCCTTTGCTGACTTCGGGATTATCCTGCTGCTGTTTGCAATCGGGTTGGAGTTGTCTTTCAACCGGCTTTGGCAGATGCGAAAGCTGGTTTTCGGGCTTGGTTCGCTAGAGCTGCTGATTATCGGCACCTCCTCTGCGGCCTTCTTTGGCTATGTCAGCGGCATGGGCACCACCGCCGCCCTGGCGCTCGGCTTTGCGCTCGCATTTTCTTCAACAGCAATCGTGCTGCCGATATCAGGAACCAAATCGCCGGTTGGCCGCGCGGCCCTTTCCATGCTGCTGTTTGAAGACATCATGATCGTGCCTATCATTTTCATCCTGGGCGCACTCGCACCCAACGCCGCCGATGAAGGCTGGACCGGGCTTACAGACACATTGCTTCAAGGCGGTCTCGTAATTATCGCCTTGCTAGTCCTTGGCCGTTTCGCGTTGCCCCGCTTGTTCTCCCAAGCCGCCCGCACCAAAAGTCCTGAATTGTTTCTCGCCGCCTCGTTGCTCGTCGTGATCGGAGCAAGCCTTGCAACTGCGGCAACTGGTCTCTCGCCAATTGTCGGCGCGCTGATCGCTGGCCTACTGATCGCGGAAACCGAATATCATGGCGAAGTTGAAAGCATCATGGAGCCCTTCAAGGGCCTCGCTCTGGGTGTTTTCCTTATCACGATCGGAATGAGCATAGACATCGCCGTGATCATCGGTGACTGGACCAATATCGCAATCGCGGTCGTTGGGGTGCTTGTTTTCAAGGCCATCATCACAGGATCACTGCTTTCAATGATGGGCGCACGCCGAAGCACAGCGGCGGAAACGGGAGTCTTGATGGCCAGCCCCAGCGAGACAACCTTGATCGTCCTCGCTGCAGCGACGAGCGCGCTTGTGATCGATTCCGAAACCGCTCAATTCTGGCAGATCGTCACAGCAATCGGCCTTACGATCACGCCACTTCTAGCAAAACTAGGGCGCGTTATTGCGCGACGGGTGGAAGCAGTTCCGGAACTGCCAGAGGATGACGAGCATGATCGAAGAACAATCATTATTGGCGGCGGCCGTGTCGGCCGATTGATCGCAGATATGCTGAAAATGCATAATCAGGCTTACGTGATCCTCGATTCCGATCCCGATATGATCGACGGGGCTAAGCGCGGCGGGTATCGCGCCACTTTCGGCGATGCTGCTCGCGGTGATGCCTTGACCAGACTGGGTATTGAAAACGCCCCTGCTCTCGTCCTGACAATGGACGAACCAGTGCTGGCACAGCGCCTCGTATCAAGACTACGCGCCCAATATCCGGAGCTCTTGATCGTGGCACGTGCGCGTGACACCGACCATGCGGCGCAACTTTACCGCGCAGGCGCAAGCCATGCCGTGCCAGAGAACCTCGAAAGTTCGCTTCAATTGTCAGAGGCTGTGCTGGTCGACATCGGCGTAGCCATGGGGCCAGTGATCGCGTCCATTCACGAGAAACGCGATGAATACCGCGAACGATTGGAGCGCGACGGCAATCTGTCTGAAAGGCCAAAGCTTCGTACGTCTTCGACCACGCTGGAGACGTAAAAGCGAACTCTCTATCCTGCGATGGCAGCCTTCGCTGCGGCAATGGCATCGTCGCCTTTGCTGCCATCCGGGCCGCCACCTTGCGCCATATCCGGTCGGCCACCGCCGCCTTTTCCGCCTAAGGCCTCTACGCCTGCACGTACGAGGTCAACTGCGCTGTGCTCGCTAGTCAGATCGTCGGTCACTGCCGCAGCGATGCTGGCTTTACCGTCATTGACCGCGACGATCACAGCGATGCCAGAACCGAGACGCTGTTTAGCTTCGTCGAGCAATGGCCGCAGCTCTTTCGGGTTAAGCCCTTCGATCACCTGACCGCTGAATTTGATGCCGGCGACATCTTCATCGGCAGACGCAGATCCGGTGTCACCACCGCCGCCGCCCAATGCGAGCGCTTTTTTCGCTTCGGCGAGCTCTTTTTCAAGCCGTTTGCGCTCGTCTAGCAATACCGCGATCCGCGCAGGAACCTCTTCCGGCGTAGCGCGAATGGCACCCGCTGCCGCTTTGAGAGCGTCTTCGCGCTCGACTAGCCACGCGCGCGCCGCCTCTCCAGTCAGCGCCTCGATCCGGCGAACGCCCGATGATACCGCGCTTTCGGAGATGATGCGGAATACGCCGATGTCGCCGGTCGCTTTGACATGGGTTCCGCCGCACAACTCGACGGAGAAATTACGACCCTCGCCTCCGGCCCGGCCCATTGAGAGGACTCGGACCTCATCGCCATATTTTTCGCCGAATAACGCCAACGCGCCAGCTTCAACGGCGTCATCCGGGCTCATCAGCCGCGTGGACACAGGTTCATTCGCGCGAATTTCTGCATTCACCTCAGCTTCCACCGCGGCGATATCATTCTCGCTCAAGCCCTTAGGATGGGAGAAGTCGAAGCGCAGCCGGTCTTCGGCGACCAGAGAGCCTTTTTGCGTAACATGACCGCCGAGCTGGTTGCGCAATGCGGCGTGGACAAGGTGCGTAGCGGAATGGTTCGCGCGAATTTGCGTGCGCCGCTCGGCGCTCACTTCGAGCAGAACGTTATCGCCGACAGATACCGTTCCAGCAGTCACCACTGTGTGATGTGCGTGCAGGCGGCCAAGCGGCTTACTCGTGTCACTAACACTGGCTGCAAACCCGCCCGGGGTTGAGATTGTGCCGCTGTCGCCAGTTTGGCCGCCGCTCTCGCCATAAAACGGTGTCTGGTTGGTAAGGATGACGACTTCGTCACCGGCGGCAGCGCTGGAGGCTTCTTCGCCATCCTTGAGGATCGCAACAACGGTTCCTTCACCGGACGTGGCGGCATAGCCCGTAAACTCGGTGCCGCCTTCACGCTCTGCAATGTCGAACCACACTTCGCCCGATGCCGCTTCGCCGGAACCTTTCCAAGCCGCGCGGGCAGCCTCTTTCTGGCGCGTCATAGCTGCGTCAAAGCCGGCACGATCCACGCCAATGCCGCGGGCGCGCAAAGCGTCCTCGGTCAAGTCGTATGGAAAGCCGAATGTGTCATAGAGTTTGAACGCCGTCTCGCCGTCGAGTTCAGCGCCCTCGCCCATGGTGCCGGTTGCTTCATCGAGAAGCCTAAGCCCCTTGTCGAGGGTCTTGCGGAACTGAGTTTCCTCGCGCTCGAGCACTTCCTCAATCAAGGCCTGACCGCGCGTGAGCTCTGGATAGGCTTGTCCCATTTCGGTGACGAGGCTCGGCACAAGGCGGTGCATCAATGGCTCGCTCGCGCCAAGTAGATGCGCATGGCGCATAGCGCGGCGCATAATCCGGCGCAGGACATAACCGCGCCCTTCATTGGACGGCAGAACTCCGTCCGCCATCAGGAAACTGGTCGAACGAAGGTGGTCAGCGATTACGCGGTGGCTGGCTGTGCTCTCACTATCAGAGGCGGCACCCGTCAGGCGCTCCGATGCGGCGATCAACGCCTTGAACGTATCGGTGTCATAATTGTTGTGAACGCCCTGCATAACAGCAGCAATGCGTTCCAAACCCATGCCGGTATCGATCGACGGGCTTGGCAGATCGCGGCGATTGCCGTCTGCCTGCTGGTCAAATTGCATGAAGACCAGATTCCAGATCTCCACAAAGCGATCGCCGTCCTCATCCGGGCTTCCGGGAGGGCCGCCAAAGATATGGTCACCGTGATCGTAGAAAATTTCCGAGCACGGTCCGCAAGGTCCAGTCTCGCCCATTGACCAGAAGTTATCATTGGTCGGGATGCGAATGATGCGTTCTTCGGGAAGGCCCGATATCTTGCGCCACAGATCGAATGCTTCATCGTCAGTGTGATAGACCGTGGCTGTCAGCTTATCAGGCGATAGTCCCCATTCGCGGGTTAACAACGTCCACGCATTTTCGATGGCTTGTTCTTTGAAATAATCGCCAAACGAAAAGTTGCCGAGCATTTCGAAGAAAGTGTGGTGGCGCGCGGTATAGCCAACATTGTCGAGATCGTTGTGCTTGCCGCCTGCGCGCACACATTTTTGCGATGAAGTGGCACGCGGTGCGGGCGGCGTTTCAAGGCCGGTAAAGGCGTTCTTGAACGGTACCATACCCGCATTCACGAACATCAGCGTCGGGTCGTTATACGGCACGAGCGGCGAGCTTTGCACTTCTGCATGATCAGCGCTGCCAAAGAAGTCGAGAAACGACCGGCGAATATCATTGGTTGACGTCATAGATTTGCAGTTAGGCAATGCGCCGCGCGGGGACAAGACACTGCGTGCATTGTCGCGGTTAAGCCGCACATTTAATTCTAGGCCCGCCCCTGCCGCCACAACTTGATGCAGGCGGAAAACAGATACAGAAAAACCGGCCTCGCCTTGTGTCCTTGGGGGTGGACTGGCGAGAGCCGGTTTTCCGGTTTTCCGGGCGCTGCAGCGATCGCAGCCTTGCCCGCTTAAGGATCAGTCGTCGGGGTTCGCGTCCGGCCCCGCCATCATTTCCTCGGCGACCTCGTCGGTGCGGCCGCGAATAGCAGCTTCCAACCGGTCACAAACTTCAGGATTCTCTTTAAGATAGGCCTTTGAATTCTCACGCCCCTGTCCAATGCGAACACTGTCGTAGGAATACCAACTGCCCGATTTTTCGACCAGTCCAGCCTTCACACCAAGATCGAGAATCTCACCGCGCTTTGAAACGCCTTCGCCGTACATGATATCAAATTCGACTTGCTTGAACGGCGGAGCAACTTTGTTCTTCACCACTTTTACGCGGGTCGAGTTGCCAACCACTTCGTCGCGGTCTTTGATCTGACCGATGCGGCGAATGTCGAGACGAACCGAAGCGTAGAATTTAAGAGCGTTGCCGCCCGTGGTTGTTTCGGGGTTACCGTACATCACGCCAATTTTCATGCGCAGCTGGTTGATGAAAATCACCATGCACTTTGAACGATTGATCGACCCGGTCAGTTTGCGCAGTGATTGGGACATAAGGCGCGCCTGAAGGCCGACATGGGAATCGCCCATCTCACCTTCGATTTCGGCGCGGGGGACAAGCGCCGCAACCGAGTCGACCACCAACACATCAATCGCATTGGACCGTACGAGAGTGTCAGTAATTTCCAGAGCCTGTTCACCGGTATCAGGTTGCGAGACAATCAATTCATCAATGTCCACGCCAAGCTTCTTCGCATAGACAGGGTCAAGCGCGTGCTCGGCATCGACAAATGCAGCTGTTCCGCCGGCTTTTTGAGCCTCTGCAATCACATGAAGCGCCAGTGTCGTCTTACCCGAGCTTTCCGGGCCATACACTTCGATCACGCGGCCTTTCGGCAGGCCGCCTATGCCAAGCGCAATATCAAGGCCGAGCGAACCGGTTGAAATCGATTCAATTTCCATCGCTTCTTTAGAGCCCAGCTTCATCGCCGAGCCTTTGCCGAATGCACGATCAATCTGAGCGAGCGCGGCGTCGAGCGCCTTTGAACGGTCCACGGATTTTTCCTTATCTACCAACTTAAGATTAGTAGCCATCGCACGGCCTCCCTAACTTGCCTAGAGGTGATCAGGAATTATCGACCGCCCCCTTGTGGAGACAGTATGTATCCCATTTGTTCCATAAGAACAAGAGTGGAACATAATTTTTCCTACAATTTTGAAAAACGCAGCGGATTAGCGCGAAGAACTGCGCATTTTCCAGCGAAATTCACGCGAAGAATTGGCAGCGATTTTGATCTCTACAACTTCATATCCGTTCTTCACGCGGGTTTTTGCGCCGCGTGGCCGGATGTCCCATCGGCCCGATTCGCCCAGCTGTAGCCGGATCGTCACGTCATGGGGATTGGCGTTGCGAACTTCCGCTTCCATCTTGACCCATTTGCGCCCGTTTTCATCTGGCTCCGCATCTTCTTCGATCCGACCACAGGACACATTCACCTGATTGCTATCAGGCATTTCCAGTTCGATGTCCTGACCGCGCGCATAATCGCGCAAGTCCGTTTTTGCAGCCAGTTGGAGGCCGAAACCGCCAGGCTCATAAACCGTCATTGACCCCTGAGGGAGGGCTACGCCCAGCCCCTTATCCTCTGTATTCTTCGTAACAAGAAGCATCTCAGCCGAGCCAAATGCGCGGTCGGGATCACGCCAAGAATAGGGGCTGCATTCTCGAACATACAGAAGCCGGGCTCTCACATCCTGTTTGTTCAGGAAGGCAACCTGCTTCAGCCCTTTGGCAGATACGGTGACCCGTTCAGGAACCCTGTAGAGCTTTAGATCGCCAAGTTGTTCTTCTTCTGCCGACATAACAGAGACCGCCAAAGGAGCCTCCTGCAATGACTCACTGCGCTTCATTGCCGTAACGACAATCACACCATCGTCAGCATACGCAGCCATTGGCGCGGGTGGAGGCGGCGGCGGAGGGGGTGGCAATGGCACAGCTGACCCCTGCTTCGTATTGCCCAAGGGATAACAGGTCAGGCGCAGCGGACGCGCAACAGGCGGGTCAGCCAGCTCTTCAAAGTCGCTTTCAACATTCAGGGTACCTGCGATCACCAAAAGCTGCGTGTTCTCAAATGACTGCCCGTTGTCATTAACAAGGCTAAGCCAGCTCAGCACGCTCATTTCAAATTCGTCGCCCTGCCCCGACTTATTGTTAAACGTCGCGATATAGTCGGCCTGCCAATCGAAACCCCAGGCGAGATATGTGAGCGTGACTTCATACGTGCCGCCGCTGTCGTCCTGTGTGTCGATTGAAAATACCGGCTTTGCAGAGAGACCTGTTGGGACACCATCGAATGTCAGGGTTTCGGGGATGCCCGCACAGCGAACCGCCTCAAACCCGCCGTTAGATTGCAAGACAAGCCCCCCATCCGCGCGGGTTCGCACGATTGCACGTTCCGACACGGCTTGCCCGGTCGCGGGATTGGTACGTGTGATCGTAATACGATTACCCAATGCGCCGTTCACCAGCGCAGCGGGAGAGAGCAATTCGGCATTACGGTTTTTCTCTATCGTGCCGCCGGGCAATCCTGTGACGATCGCGCTGACGGCCACCATACCCTCTGCCACACCGTCAAACCGTATGGTTGATTGGCCCGCAGGCAGAGTAACAGTGCGGGTCTCGCTGATCATTGCGAAACCTTCTGGCCAGTCGGCCTCCATCTCCTCACCCTCGCCGCGATTGGGATCGCGGTAGATCGTGACGGAAAGATCACTCGGAGCAGAAGCCTCAACCACAGCCCGATCTTGCGCAGCGGCAGGCGCGGCCATGATCGACGCGAGTAGCAGGAAAGCAGGAAAGCGCATGATAAGCGTCCCTCCAGCGATCAATAACGGGTTTCGAACGTGACGCGAATGACGCGCTTACCTTCTGCCGGAACCGGAACAATCCATTTGCGGCGATCATAATTGATCTGCTCGCCAACTATATCCTCGCTCACAACACGATAATCGTTCGCCCACCAATACCGGTTGAGACCGCCTTGAGTCAGATCGACGTCGATTGCCTCGTCTTTGGCATTGGTGAGTGTGTAGCGCATGGTTGTGCGATAATATTTCTTGGGCCGCTCAACATCGACTTGTTGAACCACCTCGCCCTCTTCGATCACACGATAACGCGCGGAACGCTCCCATTCGGAAGAGGTGATTGTCTCGCGCTTTTCGACTTCGGCCTGAACCGTGATGTCAAACGCATCGCCCGTGGCCAGCGACAATTCGCTGCCCATGGGGGTGTGGCCAATTCGGTTTTCACCGATGAATTGCGGCGTACCTTGGCTGTCGCGCTGATAAAACCGCACCGTGCCTGCGGGAAGTGCGTCACCGAGCCCCTGATTGCGGGAGGACGAGAACGAAATCGCACTCGTCACATTGATGGGATTGCTGTCATTCGACATCCAGCCAACATTGCGGGTGTAAACCTTACGCGCGGGCACGCCTTGAACGTCGAGGAAGCTCACCTGCTTCGTCTGAGCGTTGGCAATCGTTGTCCGGCCCTCGATTGGATAAAGATAGAAATCGCCAAGCCGTTCGCGATTGGCACTTTCAGTGCCGGGATTGATCCGGCCACGCGAACTGCCAAAGCCGCGACCACGTGAACCGTTTGGATTGCCAGCGACGAGCAGCGTATCTGCCTGATGAAAAGTGGTGCCGCTTTGATTGGTCAGCGTGACCCAGCCCTGCATATCAATCGTGTCGGTATCTTCGTTGTAAAGCGCAACATAATCCGACGACCAGCCAAGGCCGCTGGAAAGATAGCGCAGCGAAACCGGACGAGTGCCGGCGCGGGTGCTGTCGATATTGACCGAAAGCGTAGGCCGGGCGCGCAGATTGGTCGGAACACGGTCAAAGATGACGCGCACAGGCAGCCCATCATCGCGCAGCACTTCGATCCGGCTGCCAATCCGCACAACCACACCGCCAGCCGTGGACAGCACCGTCGCACGTTCGCGCGTTTCCGTCCCAGTCGCGGGATTGGTGCGTAGCAGCGTGACCGTTTGGCCGATGGCTTTTTCCATCAGCTTGGTCGGGGTCAGCAGATCGAAATCGAAGTTCTGTTCGATGATTGTGGTGTTCGGGGAATAGAAGCTGAGCGTTTGCGGTTGGATGCGCGCGGACACGTCGGGGAATTCAACCTTGCTGCGGCCTTGTTCAATATCGAGCTGCCGTATGTCCTGGACCAGCGCCAGATTGTTGTTGTAAATCGTGACCGAGACATCGCCTTGTGCGCTTTCATCGGGGTCAGGCGCACTTTGCGATGCCGCGCCAACTGATACGAGTGCAGTCGCGCTCAACGCAGCAATCTTTGCAGCGTGCAGATATGTCTTGGTATTCATGATTGACCCTCCCCAGCGTTCTTGCCTCATACGATAACGCGTAAAGCAATATGCGCAATGAACAGCGTTCAGGCTACAGGTTCATGAAAATTGTGGCCGGAATTCAGGATGATGCCGATTTTGACTTTGCCGCATGCATGATGCCGCTCACTTTATCGCTGATTGCAGACACGCTGAATGGCTTGGCGATAAAGTGCATATCTTCAATATCGATATCATTGCGCAGCTGCTCTTCGGCGTAACCCGACATGAACAGCACGGGCATATCCGGCAGGCGTGAACGGATCTCTCGCACCATGGCTGGCCCGTCCATTCCCGGCATCACAACGTCGCTCACGACAAGATCAAATTGGCCGCCGTCTGTGATTGCCTCCAGCCCCTCTTCTCCGCCAGGGCAAGCCGTGACTTCGTAACCCGCACGCGCGAGCGCACGCTCGGCCACAGCGCGAACCATGTCCTCATCCTCGACCAACAGAATTCTGCCGCCTGCCGACCATTCAGACGAGACAGGCTCTGGAATGTCGCGCCGCTTTGGCGCTTCGCCGCGGTGAACCGGGAAATAGACGGTGAAACGCGCGCCTGTTTGCCGGCCATTTGCATCGCTCAAATTGTCGGCGAACAGAAAACCGCCCGATTGTTTTACGATGCCATAGGCGGTCGACAGACCAAGGCCCGTGCCCTTGCCCTGCTCTTTGGTGGTGAAGAACGGTTCAAACAGTTTTGGCAGCACTGCTGCCGGGATACCGCCGCCGGTGTCTTGGACGATAAGCACGGTATAGTCGGCAGAAGGAAGCACCTCAGAGCCGAGCTTCATCACCTCGTTGGCTTTAATACTGCGGGTCAAAAGCGAGATACGCCCTGCACCGCTTTTGGTGTTCGATTGGATCGCGTCGCGCGCATTGACGGCAAGGTTCATGATAACCTGCTCAAGCTGCTGAGGGTCGGCGCGCACCGCCCCCAGATTGCGATCATGTTGAACGAAATACGTAATCTTCTCACCAAGGAGACGCTTGATAAGCGGCCCCACTTCGCTGACCACGTCGGGCAGCTGCAGAATTTCAGGCCGCAATGTTTGCTGACGCGAAAATGCGAGCAATTGGCGGGTCAGGGACGCAGCGCGGTTTGAATTGGCGCGGATCTGTTGAATGTCATCATAGTCGCTGTCGCCCGGCGTATGCCGCAGCAGCATAAGATCGCAGGTGCCGATGATAGCGGTGAGGACATTGTTAAAGTCATGCGCAACACCGCCAGCGAGCTGACCGACGGCTTGCATTTTTGTGGCCTGAGCAACCTGACGTTTAAGCTGCGCTTCCTCGCTGGAATCGGTCAGACTAAGCAGCACCGCAGCCTCTCCCAACCCGCGCACACCGGCAAGGCCGAGCGACACCGTTTCTTCAGGCTGAGATACGAGACGAACGGGTAGATCGCCGCTTGTCGAGGGTCCGCGCCCATGGCGTCGGACTGCATCGGACATCGCAGCTTTATCTTCGCGCACAACCAGATCGGTCGGGAAGGCCGGCAGCCCTTTGCCTTCGCGTTCGACCGAGCGGAGGAATGCCTCATTCCCGAAGAGGAAGCGTCCGTCCCGGTCTGTCATCGCGAGACCCAGCGGCAATTGAGCAAGCAACGCCTCAAGCTGGGCGACGCCCGCCTGCGCGGACCCTTCCCAGCCGCCGCCAATGCCGACGCCGCTATCAATCAATAACATCAATGTCGCCGCGGCATCCGGGTTTGCCTTGCGAGAATTCGCAGGATCGAGCAGCGGCACGTCGACGAGCGTTTGCGGCGTGCCCCCGCGCCCCTCACGGGTGAAGAAGATGCGGTCACGGTCATCAGAGCGCAGGAACGATACGAAGTCCTGCCCTGCCAATGTCGCCGAGTTATCGCCAGCAGCGCGTTCGGCAAAGCCAGCACTCACCGACCTTACAACGCCGCCCGCTGTTGTGATGACAGTTTCGATACCGGCGCGGCTGAGCATTCGGCCAAATGGCCCGGACAAATCGAGATCATCGACGCTATCGCCGTTCTCAGCCGCCAGCTTCACAAAACGCCAGATCAGGTGATCTTCGCCTCTGCCAGCGCGTTTCACATTGACGCGCCAAGCCTCTGCCGTGGACGAGGTGACAAGCTCATCAAGCTGCCCGGCTCCATCCCGCCAAGCCTCGCGGGCAAGTCGCGTCATCGCTTCGAGTTCTGCGCGCTCCAGCGGCAAAGACGGCGGCGCGCTGCCCAAACCGAATGCGCTCACAAACGCGGTGTTCGCGCAGACCATGCGGTTGGCCCGGTCAGTTATTGCGATAGCGGTGCCATCGCCCTCGCTCTCGATCGCAGCAAAAGTCACCGCCCAATCGGGCGCAGTATCCGATGCCGCGTCTGGTTCTGTCCGAACCCGATCGAATACAAAGATACCGCCAAGCAGCACGCCCAGTCCAAGCGCGTAAGCAAGCGTGATCACCCAATCGGATGTCACCGCAAATAGCAGCAACGCACTCACGACAAGGCCAGCCGCGAGAGCGCCCAGCATGACGGGGGCATTCCCGGTCAATGGGCCGCTTGCCGCGTTGGCAATTTCTGATTTTGTTTTATTCAGTCCGATCAACTGACCACAATCCCGCTAAGCGCTTCGCAATATTCGCGTCTGAGACCTTAGTTGGCGTTCAAGCGCTGGTCGAGACGGGCTTCCATTCGTTTCAGACGTTTTGCCCGCCTACGTGAAACAAGGATTCGCCAGATCGCACTCGATAGCAGGTATCCTGCCGCAGAAGAGACAATAGCAAGCACGAGAAAGCCGACAACGGTGACCCCTGCGACTTGAAAGGCGTCGATTACCCATTGCCAGTCGCCGCTTTCCAATTGCTCAGACGCGACGCCGGTGGTGGCCTTATCAATCCGCAGCATAAACGCGCCAACCCGGTTCGCTAACACAGCCCAGAACGGGATGGTGAAAGGGTTGGTGACAAAGGTGACTAGCGCAGCAAGCGGCACATTGGCCCGCGAAGGAAGCGCAAGGAATGCAGCTAGGAATATCTGTCCGACCGGGATTATAAAGGCGGAGAACAATCCCAGCGCGACACCGCGCGGGACAGAACGGCGTGTAAAACGCCAGAGTTCTGGTGTCAGGAACCGGTGGGCAATCGGCCGCAAATATTTGTTGCGTGCCATCTCTTCACGCTTGGGCATGTATTTACGAAACATGTCCGCTGCCCAAGTCTTGGAAGTAGGAAAGAATTGCCCGAATTTCATATCTGACAGCCGCCTTTGAGCGTCTGCGGGCGCAGGCGCAAGTGTATCAGGCGGGGATAAAGACTGTCATCCATACTCGTATCATATGGGTAACCATAGCCGTGTGACCAGAGCGTGAATCGCCTTCATAAAAAATGTTCTGGGATTTAGCTGCGATCTCGCATCAATCGGGCCTTATCCCTCTTCCAATCGCGGTCTTTGATTGTCGCGCGCTTGTCATGCGCCTGCTTACCCTTGGCTAGCGCCAGTTCAACCTTCGCTCGGCCTTGACCGTTGAAGTAAAGCGAGAGCGGAACAAGCGTCATGCCTTTGCGCTCAACCGCGCCGAACATCTTGTTAATCTCCCGCGCATTCAACAACAGCTTTCGCGGACGGCGGGGCTCGTGGTTTAGCCGGTTGCCGTGGCTATATTCCGGGATATTGGAATTGATCAGCCAAACTTGCCCATCTTTTACCTCGGCATAGCTTTCGGCAATCGTCGCCTCGCCTGCCCGTAATGCTTTCACTTCGGTGCCATGCAGCGCGATGCCCGCTTCGAATTTGTCCTCGATATGATAATCGAACCGTGCGCGGCGATTTTCCGCGACGGTTTTCTGTTTATCAAAAACGGTTGGTTTCGGGCGTGCCATAGTCGGTGCCAAATAGGCATTGTTGCGCGTTTGGCAAAGGCTTGTGTCGAACTCATCTTTTTGTGAATAGGGTCACATATGACTGCAGAGCATTTTTGAAGGGTCTCGATTTCAATGCGTTCACTATTGTTTGCGGCAAGCGCCGCGCTTGCTTTGGCTGTTCCCGCCAGCTCAGCTCTCGCGCAAGAATTCACGCCGCCGCCGGTTGAAACTTACGGAGAATTGGCAGCGATTGAGGAGGCAATCCTCTCGCCGAGCGGCACCTACACCGCTCTACTGATGACAACCCGAGGTGACCGGGTCATCACAATCCTTGATGCGAGAGGCGCGCCGGTAAAGCAGCTCGCCGTTGGTGATGCCAAAGTGCGCGGGATCGAGTGGGTCGGCGAAGAAGCCATATTGCTTTTGCGGACAGAGACAGACCGCACCGTTTCACGCAGAGGCAGCCGGAAAATCGAATTTTGGCGCGGCAATGTCATCCCGCTTGATGACAATGCGCAAGTCGTCTCGATCTTCGCGAACCAACGTTACGTGGCAAACGCGATTCTTGGCTTCAAAGGCATTCGGCAGGTAGATGGCCGCTGGAAAGGGTATTTCGGAGGACTCCGCAAAGGCCGCAAATCTGGTGAGAAGATGCGCGTTCTGGATCGCTCGCCCGCACTTTATGAGGTCGATTTGATGACCGGCGAAGTCGATCAGATCGGCTACCCGCCTGACTATCCGACCTTGCGCGATTGGATTGTCGATGCATCGGGGAAAATCGCTGCGACGCTCAATATCAATGAGCAGAACGGCAATTGGAGAATAGAAAACGCCGATGGCAAAACTATCGCCAAGGGCAATCAGCCGCGCGGCGAGGTAAGCCTGCGCGGATTGGCACCCGACGGCTCCGGCATCGTATATTCGCGCTATGATGACGAAGCCGAAACGGCGCGATTTATAAATGTTTCGCAAGACGGCTCCGCAGCCGAGGAATTGTGGGAAGACATCCAATTGTCAGAATTGGTGAAAGACCCACGGACCGGATCGATCATCGGCGTGCTTAGCACCGATGAAGAGTACAGTTTGCACAGCGATGCGATGCAGGATCGCTTTCAAAAAGTTCTCGATATCTTCAGCCGCCGCAAAGGCATTGGCTTTGACATCACAGGTTTTGACGCAGGTCTCAACACGATGGTTATCGCAACCAGCGGCAATTATGACAGCGGAACGTGGTACCGCGTTGATACAAACACCGGTGCGAGAGCCATTCTGGGCCTTGAGCGGCCATCCATCCAAGGCACCGCCATCGGGCAGGTTTCCGAATTCGAATATGAAGCGCAAGACGGCCTAGAAATTCGCGGTATCCTCACCCTTCCTCCCGGCAAAGAAGCCAAGAACTTGCCCGCAATCATTCTGCCGCATGGCGGGCCCGTTGCGCGCGACGAGCTTGGCTTTGACTGGTGGGCGCAGGCTTTTGCATCGCGCGGATATGCCGTGCTGCAGCCCAACTTCCGCGGCTCAACAGGGCGCGGCGCTGAATTCGTCAATGCCGGAGACGGTGAATGGGGCGGCAAAATGCAGACCGATAAGTCTGACGGGCTCAAAGCCCTTGCCGAGGCCGGGATCGTTGATGCCAGCCGCGCATGCATCGTCGGTGCCAGTTACGGCGGATACGGGGCGCTTGCCGGCGTCACCATCGAAAACGGCGTTTATCGCTGCGCGGTGTCCGTCAACGGCGTAAGCGATTTGAAATCACTGCTCGATTGGAGGATCACCGGATCGCGCGATATCTTCCGCCGCGCAGCGGATCGTCAGTTTGGCAAAGATACCGATCTTGACGCGATCTCTCCGTCAAAACTCGGCAAAAAGGCAAGCGCACCCGTGCTCCTTATTCATGGCCGCGATGATACAGTTGTGCCTTATGCGCAGTCGGTCTTGATGGAAGACGCCCTGAAAGATGCAGGCAAATCGGTTAAACTGG
This sequence comes from uncultured Erythrobacter sp., assembly GCF_947497915.1. GTDB lineage: Bacteria > Pseudomonadota > Alphaproteobacteria > Sphingomonadales > Sphingomonadaceae > Erythrobacter. The sequence continues at coordinate 1,477,618 of NZ_CANMIJ010000001.1, forward strand.
TCACTTTGGATGGAGAGGATCACTACCTTTCACAGCCCGCCACTCGCAAGAGGATGCTGAGCGAGGCAATCGCCTTTGTCGAAGAGCACAATCCAGCAAATTAGCACTCTACCCTCGACGGGAAATTCCAGGCGAGTAAGGCACAATCAGAGGCGCGCAGCATTGGCGCAGCCGGAGAATGTTTCATGGGTAGTTCAGGTGTTGGCGCGTTCGAGATAGGCGGTGAAACCATCGCTCCAGGCACCGCGCAGGACGTGTCGATCAAGCTTACGACCATGGCAACCGGATACGATTCCCATTTGGCGGTAAAGGTGCTGCACGGTTCAAAACCCGGCCCCACAATTTTCGTCAGCGGAGCGATCCATGGCGACGAGATTATTGGCACGGCTGTCATCCAAAGGCTGGCGCACGAACTTGATCCAGCCGATCTGTCCGGCACCGTCCTGCTGATCCCCGTCACCAATATTTTCGGTTTTGTCAGCCATACACGCTATCTGCCCGATCGCCGCGATCTCAATCGATCGTTCCCGGGCAGCGCGAACGGATCGCTCGCCGGTCAATTGGCGCATGTATTCTTCACCGAAATCGTCAGCCGGGCTTCGCTTGGCATCGATATCCATACCGCTGCCGTTCACCGTTATAACCTTCCGCAAATTCGCATCGCGGCTGGTAATAAGCATCTGGTTGAGCTTGCGATGGCGTTCGGCGCGCCGGTTATCATCGAAAGCCCGCTGCGCGATGGTTCGCTGCGTGCGCTGGCCAATGAGCAAGGGGTTGAGATGCTCTTGTTCGAGGCAGGCGAGGCTTTGCGGTTTGATGATCTGTCTATCGAAACGGGTACGGCAGGCGTGATGCGCCTGCTTGCGCATGAAGGCATGATCGAAGCCGATGACGGGCTATCCGATGTCGGCATCCCTGCCCGCGCCAACAAAACCCGCTGGGTTCGCTCCGCACGCGGAGGCGTGGTGCACATGGCGAAAACATCTGGCGATCCGGTGCGCGAGGGCGATTTGCTGGCGACGGTGGTCGGATTGTTTGGGGAAGAGCCAGAGGGCGTTTTCTCACCCATTGACGGCATCGTTATTGGCCATGCGACACTGCCTATCGTTCATCAGGGCGACGCATTGTTCCATATCGCCAGCGTGGCCAATCCGGAACGGGTGGGCGCGCGGATCGAAGGGATCACCGAAGCAATCCTGGCCAGCGAGCCAGAAGGTTTCGCCGAAGCTCTGCTCGACGAAGATGAAGTGATCTAAATCAGCCCGGCATGTTCCAGCGCCTCGTCAACAGCCTTGCGAGACGCTTCGCTCGCGCTGACGATTGGCAGACGAACATCAGGCTCGATCCAATTGTGCACGCGGCTCAACGCGTATTTGACCGGTGCAGGCGAAGCATCGGAGAACATCGCATAATGGAGCGGGAACAGCCGATCATTCAGCTCACGCGCTTTGGAAAGCTCATTGGCTGAAATCGCGGCCTGAAATTCTGCACAAAGCGCCGGTGCAACATTGGCTGTCACAGAAATAGCGCCTTTACCGCCTGCCGCGTTATGCGGCAGCCACAGTTCGTCATTGCCCGACAGCTGGCAGAAATCCTTGCTCAATCCCATGCGGTGATCGGCGACGCGCGACAAGTCTCCGCTGGCGTCCTTGATCGCGACAATCCGTTCGGGATATTTCTTCACCAGCGCGACAACAGTCTCGTCTTCGATGTCGGTAACGGTGCGGCTCGGCACATTATAAAGCACAATCGGAAGCGTGGTATTTTCCGCCAAGTGGCTGAAATGCGCAATCAGGCCCGCTTGGCTTGGGCGGTTGTAATATGGCGCCACGCAGAGGCCCGCCGCAGCGCCCGCCTTTTTCGCAAACGTCATGTGGAGCACGGCATTCATTGTGTCGTTGCTACCGCAACCTGCGATCACCGGAACCCGGCCAGCGGCTTGTTCAATGCAAACTTCGACAACGCGGTGGTGCTCCGCATTAGACAGCGTTGAGGCCTCGCCAGTTGTCCCGCACGGAACGAGCGCCGAGCTGCCTTGCTCGATTTGCCAGTCGACCAACTGCCGAAAGGCCGCTTCGTCAAACGATCCGTCGCGAAAAGGAGTCGCTAGAGCGGGAATTGATCCGGAAAACATTGCTTTATTCCTGTGACGGTCAATAATATTACAAAACAGGGGGTAATCATGTCCGCCTGCGCGCGCGTTCAGCGCCTGATAAGGAGCCGATTGGCACTATGTCCAGCATGGCATTCAAATTGCGTTCAAATCCTATCGTCCTTGCCGCCCTCGCCACAGCGAGTTTGGCAGCCCTTTCAACACCCTCTTCCGCGCAAATGAACAGCGATGCGCGCGGCAGCAATCTTGTCGCGCAGCAACCAAGCGCGATGAGCGCGGCGATTGCACGGTGGGAATTGCTGCAAGCCGACCGCGAACTGGGATTCGGCAATTATGCTGGCTTCGCGATGCGCTACCCCGATTTTCCGCGCACTTCGATTCTGAGGATCCGCGCCGAAAACGCGCTAGATGACGAAGCGCCTTCGCAGGCTAATCTTCTCCGCTTTTTCGACATGCACCCGCCGCTGACAAATTCGGGCCGCGCGCGTTATGCTTTGGCACTCGCTGGCGCACAGCGTTCAGAGGCTCTTTCGGTGGCGCGCGAAGCGTGGCGCGGCGGCACAATGAGCGGCCCGTCAGAAGCGTATCTGACCGGTCTGTTTGGATCGCAATTCACTGCAGATGATCACAAGGCGCGCATCGATGCGCTGCTATGGCAGGGCAACGTCGAAGCTGCCTCGCGCCAGATTATCAACGTGCCGCAAAGCTACCGCACGATGGCGATGGCGCGATTGGCGCTGATCCGCGGGGCGACCCCGCAAGAGGCCGGACTTGCTGTGCCATCAGGCGCGATGAATGATGCAGGTTATGTCTATAATCTCGCCAGCCATTACCAGAAAAAGAACCGCAATTTTGACGCGATTCAACTGCTTGCGAACCGTCCGAGCGTAACCGCGCCCGCTTTGAATGGTGAGGCGATGGTCGGCGTGATGTTGAACGCAGCGAAAGGCGCGAGCGTGGCCGACACTGTTCGCATCGCTGGCAAGATCGACGATATGTTTGCGCCGGATGAGGATATCTCCAAAGGCTCTTTCCGGCTGCGTGATCGCTACACCGATCTAATGTGGAAAGGCGGCACCAATGCGCTTTGGCGGCTTCGTGATGGACGAAGGGCCGCGCCGTTGTTTGAGCGTTACGGTTCGGCGGCGCAAACACCGCTAACCCGCGCCAAAGGTTTCTACTGGGCTGGCCGCGCCGCACGTGAGGCCGGAATGCAGGCCGAAGCATCGCGGTATTTTGAAATGGCGGCGCAATATCCGCATTACTATTATGGTCAGCTGGCACTTGGCGCACTGGGCCGGCCAATGCCCGAATTTCAACAGCTGCCAACCCTATCAGCAGATGACGCGACACGCGCCGAATTCGAAGCCAAGCCCCTCGTCAAAGCGATCCGTCACATGGCGCAAAATCGCCGCGATTGGCGGACAGAGCGGCGTTTCTTTCAAGCCATCGGAGAAGAAGCCAAAACGCCTCAAGAACTGATGCTGGTCCATAATCTCGCACGGGAAACGGGCCTTGAGGAAATGTCCGTCGTTGTAGGCATGGAAGCGGGCACAAATGGTCTCGCCGGATTTGAGCGTGTCGGATATCCAACTGTCGAAGTTCCGCGGGTCAATGACTGGACGATGGTCCACGCGATCAGCCGTCAGGAAAGCGAATTTGACCGCTTTCGGAAAAGTCACGCCAATGCTGTCGGTATGATGCAGCTTTTGCCGAGCACAGCACGCGAAGAGGCGGGCATCCTTGGCGTTCAATATCTACGCGCTGATCTGACCGGCAGACCGAAATACAACATCACTTTGGGTGATGCCCATTTTGCGCGCCGGATGGACCTGTATCGCGGGGCATATCCGCTGGCCATTGCCTCTTACAACGCAGGCCCAGGGCGAGTGAACCAGTGGCTTCGCCTGAACGGAGATCCACGCAAAGGCGAGATTGATTGGGTGACATGGATCGAAAAAATCCCGGCCAATTTCGAAACGCGGTATTACGTGATGCGGGTGATCGGCAACGCCGTCAGCTATTCGCATATGTATCCGGAAGAAGCCGGCCTGCCGCGCACGGTTGATACATTCCTGCCATAAGGCCGGACGATGGCGACAAAAGCCGGCCCTCCTATCACGCCCAATGGCATGGCGGCGCTAAAGGCGCGCTATGATCACTTGCTGGGCAAAGAACGGCCAGAAATTGTCGAGATTGTCAGCTGGGCTGCGGGAAATGGCGATCGCAGCGAGAATGGCGATTACCTGTATGGTCGTAAACGCATGCGCGAGATTGACCGTGAGTTGGCGCATCTTTCGCGGCGGATGAAAATTCTGCGTGTGGTTGATCCGGCAAACCAACCGGCCAAAGACAAAGTGTTGTTCGGCGCGACAGTCGAACTGGCGGACGAAGATGATGAGCGCCGCACCGTGACTTTGATCGGCGATGACGAACAGGATGCTGATCAAGGCCGGATCGGGTGGCATTCACCCATGGCGAAAGCTCTAAAAGGCGCATCAGTCGGGGATTTGCGCAAGGTGAGGCTTCCCGCGGGCGTGAAGGAGTGGGAAGTGATGGCGATTGATTATGCGTAAACTCGCCATTCTTTTCGCGCTCGCCGCCCTCGCCGCTCCGCTTGGCGCCAAGGACAGTCTTGGCGTGTATTCAAGCTGGGCCTCGTTCCGCGATGCAGAGACACCGCGCTGTTACGCAATCGCCAAACCGCGCGGGAACAACGCGCGCGGCGCCTATGCCAGCATCGGCACTTGGCCGAAACGCAATCTGCGCAACCAAGTGCATTTCCGCCTTTCTCGCGAAGCGCGCGAAGGCAGCACCTTGCGCGTCCGCATCGACACCACGAATTTCGATCTCGTCGCGAGGGGCCGCGATGCGTGGGCTCCCGATGCAGCGGGCGATGCCGCAATCGTAGCCGCATTGAGATCGGCGAGCGTGATGCGTGTGAATGGCGGCGGGGTGTCAGATCGCTATGACCTTTCCGGCGTCGCGACAGCCATGGATGCCGCAATCGTCGGCTGCGCTGATCTATAGCTGACTGGTCAAACGGGCCGCGCGCTATTATATGCGCCTTCAATCATGGCAGACACAGAACTCATGTCGATCCCCGGACAGGTGGATCCCGTCCCCGTGGCGCGTAACATTACGCCGCGCGAAGATGGCCGTATCGATCTCATGGGTCTGCCAAAGTCGCGCATCCGCGAGCTGTTCGCCGATGCCGGCCTAGATGAGAAACAAGCCAAGCTGCGATCAAAGCAAGTCTATCACTGGCTGTATCATCGCGGCGTGACCGAATTCGACGCGATGACCGATATCGGCAAGACAATGCGGCCCTGGCTCACAGAACGCTTTGTCGTCGGCCGCCCGAACATCATCGAGGCCCAGCATTCGACCGACGGCACCAGAAAGTGGCTGCTGCAAACCGATGATGGCCACGATTTTGAGATGGTGTTCATTCCTGACGCCGATCGCGGTACGCTGTGCATCTCAAGCCAAGTTGGCTGCACGCTCAACTGCACATTCTGCCACACAGGCACGATGCGCCTCGTCCGCAATCTGACCCCCGGCGAAATCGTGGGTCAGGTTATGCTGGCCCGGGATGCTTTGGGCGAATGGCCAAAGGGCCGGATGGACGGCTTGGAAGAGGACGAGGATACGGGGCACTACTCCGCCGATGGACGCCTTCTGACGAACATCGTGCTGATGGGTATGGGCGAGCCGCTCTACAATTTCGATCATGTCCGTGATGCCATGCGGCTTGTGATGGACGGCGAAGGTCTTGCCCTTTCGAAACGGCGAATCACCCTTTCCACCAGCGGCGTTGTGCCGATGATGGAGCGCTGCGCGAAGGAGATCGGCGTAAACCTCGCGATCAGCCTGCATGCGGTGACCAAGCCAGTGCGTGACGAAATCGTGCCGCTCAATCGCAAATACGGCATTGAAGAATTGCTTCAGGCCTGCGCCGATTACCCTAAGGCGTCAAACGCGCGCCGCATTACGTTTGAATACGTCATGCTGAAAGACAAGAATGACAGCGATGAAGACGCGCATGAACTCGTCCGGCTGCTGAAAGAATTTAACCTGCCGGCTAAGGTCAACCTGATCCCGTTCAACCCGTGGCCCGGTGCCGAATATGAATGCTCCACGCCTGAGCGGATCAAGAGCTTCTCCAACATCGTCTTCGAAAACGGCATCAGCGCGCCCGTCCGCACACCGCGTGGCCGCGATATCGATGCGGCTTGCGGTCAGTTAAAAACCTCCGCGCAGAAAAAGAGCCGCGCCGAACGCGACCGCGAGGCTGCAGCCGAAGCTGAAGTCGAATCTGGGGTCGCCGCCGAACTGTGAGCATCGATCCGGCCACCTTCGAATTCTACCAATCGCAAGCGCCGCACTTTTCGCTCAACCCTGCCCTAGGCCCAAGCCGCCATCTCGATGCCTTCCTAGATCGCCTCTCACCTGGCGCGCGGATTTTAGAACTTGGCTGCGGCGGCGGACGAGATGCCGCGCATATGATAAGCCGGGGCTTCGATGTCGATGCAACTGACGGCATCCCATCCATGGTAGCGAAGGCAAATGAACGGCATAGCTTGGGCGCTCGCCTTATGACGTTTGGCGAACTGGACGCGATTGACGCCTTTGATGCCATTTGGGCGAATGCCTGTTTGCTGCATTGTCCGCGCGCGGAACTTCCCGATATCTTGGACCGCATCCACCGTGCTTTACGGCCAGACGGCCTTCACTTGGCGAGCTTCAAGCTAGGCGAAGGCGAAGGGCGTGATCTACTTGGCCGATTGCACAATTTTCCTACGCAGGATTGGCTTCGCTCGGCCTATAAAACGGCAAGCTTCGAGTTGGTCGAAGAGAGTGTCTATGCGGGTAAAGGCTCTGACGGCACCCAGCGCGATTGGATGGCATTGACGGTGAGAAAGACATGAAACGCACAATCAAAGCCATCTGCACGGGAACCGCCCGCCCTTTCAACGGAGCCGAAACAAGTGCGATTGCCAAACGGCCACGGGACGGGATTGTGCAGATACTCGAAGAGGGTTTTGCACCTGATGAGCAAGCGGACCGACGCGTCCATGGCGGGCCTGAAATGGCGCTGCACCTGTATCCGCTGGATCACCACGCGTTTTGGCGCGAACAGCTTGGCGCAATCGATTTGCTTGATGAACCCGGAGCATTCGGATCGAACCTCGCCGTAAGTGACCTCACCGAGGATGACGTCTATATCGGCGACCGGTTCAAACTCGGCACCGCTTTGATAGAAATCAGCCAACCGCGCCAGCCATGCTGGAAGATCGAGCACCGGTTTGAACCGTTTGCGAATTCCAAGGGGATGGTCGCCAAAATCGTCTCTTCGGGGCGATGCGGATGGTATTTCCGCGTGATCGAGACGGGCGACACTCAGGCGGGCGATAGCTTGGAGCGCGTCCAAATTGGCGATGCCAACTGGAGCGTGGCGCGGGCATTTCGAGCGATAATTGGCGGAAAAGGAAGCCAAGACGAACTGGCAGAACTCTCCGAGCTCATCACCCTTTCGCCAAAAATGCGTGAAAAAGCTCGCTCCAAAATCAAGTGACCGCTCGGCTTGTCTCCGCAAAATCACAGCTCATCGTGACGATTGCATATAGATTGGCCTGTTCATCTTAGGTTGTTTAAAAATGAACGAAACCGTTTTCAGCACTTACCTTGTGTGATGGAGACGAACATGAAAACACTTGCACTGATCACCGCAGCGGGATCGCTCGCCTCACTCGGCGCGCCAGCACAGGCCGCTGAAATCGCGCCTCTGAATGCCCCCACAGTCTTTGTAATCGATGCCCCCGCACAGCTGACGATGGACCCACCCCCGCATGCCAAAGCATATGGTAAGCGATCAAAGAAGCGCCGCTATTACGACGATGATCGATATGAAGACCGTTATGACCGCCGCCAGCGTGTCTATGACGACCGCGGATATTATTACGAACCGCGCCGGATTACGCGCCGCGACCGGGTTTGGCGGGCACGTGACGGACGGTATTATTGCCGCCGTGACAATGGCACAACTGGCCTCGTAATCGGCGCCGGTGTCGGTGCTTTGGCAGGCTCCGAATTGGCGCGTGATAAGACATTGGGCGCGATTCTGGGCGGTGCAGTCGGCGCTGTGATTGGCCGTGAAATTGATCGCGGCTCAATCCGCTGCCGCTAACACGTATTGAGCTTACACAGGGCGGCGCTGCACAATCTTTCGATTGGCAGCGCCGTTTTGCCTTCTGCCCTGATTGAATGCTGAGGCCGCCGCTGTTAGGCCGCTTGGCAATGACACTACCAGCCGTTCTAATTACCGGAGGCGCCACCCGCATCGGCGCAGCATTATCCCGCGGTTTTGCAGCGGCCGGATGGCATGTCGTCATCCATTACAAATCTTCCTCCAGCCCCGCAGACGAACTCGCCGCCGAATTGGGAACAGCAGAGACAGTTCGATGTGACTTGAGCGACGATGATGCAGCAGCCGCGATGATTGCCAATCTGGCAGAGCGCCTGCCCAATTGGCGATGCCTTATAAATTCGGCGTCCGTTTTTGATTACGACGGTGCAACCAATCTTGATCCGGCAACGAACCGGGAAGCGATGCAAGTCAACGCCCTCGCCCCCGCGCGCATGTCGCAAGCGTTTCTGAGCCACGCGGTTAGCTCCGCCCAGCGATGCGTGATCCAGATCACAGATATGAAAATCGCCAATCCGAACCCTGACTTTTTCAGCTACACAATGTCCAAGAACGCCCTTGCATCGACGATCAAGATGCTGGCGAAAGGCGCGACTGGCGAGCGCGACCGCGTCTATGGAATTGCCCCCGGCGCTATTCTGGCGAGCCATGATCAGAGCGAGGAGGAGACAGAACTCTCCCACCGCCTGAACCTGCTCCAGCGCAAGACGGGCGCGGACGAAATTGTTGATGCGGCATTGTTCTTGGCATCGGACAAATTGCGCAGCGGAGAGACGCTTTTCATCGATAGCGGACAGCACCTGCTTGATCAGGATCGCGATGTCATCTGGCTCGCGCGCGAACAGGCGGAGGCGGCGCGATGAAACGGCATGGCTTGATCACTCGCCTGTGGCACTGGCTTAACGCCGCCGCGCTGATCGTGCTGTTTATGTCGGGCCTGAACATCTCGAATGCGCACCGGTACCTATACTGGGGCGACTACGGCTTTGATCCGGCAGATGCATGGATGAGCGTGATGCGCTTTCCCGGTTGGACGACTTTGCCATTTGGACGATACGATCTTGCCGCGGCGCGTGATTGGCACAGTCTTGCCGCTTGGGTCTTCGCGCTTGCCTTGCTCGTGATGTGGGTCACGAGCCTCGCAAACAAGCACTTCACGCGCGACCTCAAAACGTCTTGGCATGATTGGTCGCCGCGCTCGATTGCTGGCGAGATAAGGTCGCACGTTGCAGGCCGGTTTGAGGGCCATGGCGCGATCTATAACGGCCTTCAGAAAATGACATACGGCATCATGCTGGGCATTTTTCTGCCGATGATGGTCTTCACAGGGCTGGCGATCAGCCCGGGTTTTGAGCCCGCTGCGCCTTGGCTCGTCGACTTGCTCGGCGGCCGTCAATCTGCCCGTAGCCTGCACTTCATTTTCACTTGGGCGATTGTCGCATTTTTCGCCGTGCACATCATCATGGTGATCGTGTCGCGCCCGTTCAAACAGGTCTGGGACATGATAGCTGGCGGATCGCGGGAGGCGGATGCCAATGACTGATATCAAACGCCGCAGCCTTCTGGCCGGATTGGCCGCTCTTGGCACCGGAGCCTGCGCAAAGATTGCTAACAGCGACACGGGTCAAAGCCTGTTTGACACAGCGGAAGACTGGCACCGCATGGCTCAGCGCACGCTTGCAGGGCGGCAGCGTTTGGCACCCGAATTTGCGCCGGAGGACCGCTCTCCAGACTTTAGAGGCAATGGCTCTCTAACGGTGGACACGCCGGAATACCGCGCGCAACTGGCCAACGGGTTTGCGGACTGGCGATTGGCGGTAGGCGGTCTGGTTGAGGCTCCGCTAAGCCTTTCGATGGCCGACCTGCGCGCCCTGCCCCAGCGCACACAGATTACCCGCCACGATTGTGTCGAGGGCTGGAGCGCAATCGGCGAATGGACCGGACCACAACTTTCGAACCTCTTGGATCAGGCCCGTGTCCGTCCCGAGGCGAATTTCATCGTCTTTCGCTGCGCTGATACGCTTTATGGCCGCGATTATTATGAGAGCATCGACATGATCGATGCCTATCACCCGCAGACGATCATCGCGCATTTGCTCAACGGTGAGACGATACCTGAAAAGAACGGCGCCCCCCTGCGCATGCGGATCGAGCGTCAGTTAGGGTACAAGCACGCTAAGTACCTGACCGGGATCGAAGCAGTCGCCAGCCTCGACGATATTGGCGATGGCAAAGGCGGATTCTGGGAAGATGTCGGCAATTACCAATGGTATGCCGGAATGTGATTATCCTTCGGGATATTTCCGCTTCATCGCGTCCCAGCAGACACCGACGATTTCCTCGAGAACATCCAGATCGATATCGGCAAGCTTGTTAACGTAAACACAGCTGGCACCGGTTTTGTGCTTGCCCATTTTCTCAAGCAGAGCGTCGACCTTCTTTCCGGTTTCCTCGTCGCAATATCTACCCATCAAATACAGTGAGTGCTTTGCTTTGCGCGGGCTGAAACCGGAACGCGCGGCGTCGCCTTCTCGGCCGCTGTCGTATTTGTAGTGGTAGGTTCCGTAACCGATAATTGTCGGCCCCCACATATGCGGCTCTTCGCCTGTCGCCTTGCGGAACAACGCGTCGAGAACCTTTGCGTCTTCGCGTTTTGCCGCTGGTTCAACATTTGCAATGAAGTCCGCGACGTCGACTTCGGTTGGTCGTGTTTTTGCCTCTGCCATGCCGCTTTATACACCGTTTGATTGACAGTGCCAAAAGCGCTGGCAGAATTCGCTACAGGGGTCTGAGAAGGACACTGGTAAGATATGAGCAAAGCACTACTGGACAAATTTCTTTCGCGCGGCGTGAAAAAAGGCCGTTTGGGTGTTGTCTTCGCCGATGGTTCTGACGCGACATACGGCACCGCCACTGACGGCTTTCCAGAGATAGTTATCCGTTTTGGCGACAGCCGCGTCCCGCGTGACATCGTGATGGACCCGCGCCTAGGCGCAGCGGAAGCTTTCATGGATGGCCGTCTCATCATTGAAGAAGGCGACATCATGGGGCTCGTCACCTTGCTGCGAGCCAATGATCGGTGGGAGCGCGGAGATAACAACTTGCGCCCAGGCCTGGCCAAGCGTTTCCTGAATCAAGCGAGTTTCGCTGCAGAGCGGCTCAACAATGCCGTCAGATCCAAAAGCAATGTCGCGCATCATTACGACATCGGAAACGATTTTTACGCGCTGATGCTGGACGAAGAACACTGGCAATATAGCTGCGGTTATTGGCCCAGGGACGATATGACGCTGGGTGAGGCACAGACGGCAAAGCTGGCTCATATTGCCGCAAAGCTCGCGATTAAGCCGGGCCAGAAAGTGCTCGATATCGGTTGCGGATGGGGCGGAATGGCGATCTTCCTTGCCCAGAATTACGATGTGCATGTGACCGGCATTACTTTGTCGGAAGAGCAGATTGCGCTTGCAAAAGAGCGCGTCGAGAATGCCGGCGTTGCGGACAAGGTCGCTATCGAGCTGGTCGATTACCGCGATTTCGCAAAAGCAGGCCGCAAGTTTGACCGGATCGTTTCGGTGGGCATGTTCGAACATGTCGGGCAGCCGCAATTCGACACCTTTTTCGAAGCATGCGCCAACCTGCTGACCGAAGACGGCGCCATGCTGCTCCACACAATCGGTCGGCTTGGCTCACCGGGTACAACCGACGCTTTCACCCGCAAATATATCTTTCCAGGCGGCTATATCCCTGCCCTATCTGAAACGGTTGAGGCGTCGGAGAGATTTCGCCTGATTGCTTCCGATGTCGAAACGTTGCGCCTGCATTATGGCAAAACCCTGCGCTGTTGGTACGCGAACTGTCTCGCCAACAAAGACGCCATCATCGCGATGTATGATGAGCGGTTCTTCCGCATGTGGACGTTTTACCTCGCCGGCGCTGCGACCGTTTTTGAACATGGCAGCATGTGCAATTACCAGATCCAGTATCTGCGCAGCCGCCACGCCGTGCCGATCACTCGATCCTATATTGAGGCAGAGGAAAAACGCCTGTTAGGAGCCTGATCCCGTTTCTGCAGGCGCTTTGCTGAACCATTTGTACATCGGCCCAAAGCCAAGCAAGGCAGCGCCAACGAACGGCGCGGCGACCACGAGCAGGTTGATACCTGACCAGCTCTGATCACTAGTGATCGTGACACCAGCCGTTGCAGCAAGCCCGGCACAGATAAGAAATACACCGGCAACAACGCGCGCCTTGGGCACGGTGCGCCCCCCACGTATCGGGCCAAAGCTCCGCTCATGTTTGGCAAATATTGCGATCATCGGCAGCAAAGCGAGAATATAGACGCCCAGCCATAGCGGCCTCGAAGCCCACCATTCCCCTGTGCCTGGAACAGAGCTCAGCCCCGCTCCGCCAAAGCCGATCCACATCACCGTCATGACCAGCACAAATGCAGTGAGGTGCCAGAGATACACGGTCATAATCATACCGTTCATCAGGACGGTTGCGGTCCAAATGCTCAAATTGTCGAGCATTTTGCGTCCCAGAGGCTCAAGCGCCAACACCAGTCCGACTTGCGTCACACCCAGCGCGAACAGCGCCAGCGTGGGTGGCAACGAATTGGAGAAACCTCCGGGCGCAGACACCATTGAAACTGGATAGAAGCCATAAACAGTGATCGAAATCAGGATCGCAAGACCCACGACAAAGGTCGCAAGCGCAATCAATCGATTGTCGAACCGGCCATCTTTCCACGCAAAACCCAATTGATGGATCGCAAGGAACACCCAAAGGAAGTTTGTGAAGTTCACGTATGGCACACCGACAGAGAAGGTCAGCCAGTCCGTCAGCATCGCCAATGGGATATAGATCGCAAAGCTTAGCCATCCAAACCGTTGCCATGCCTTTCGCGTTAGCGGCGTACAGGCCGTTACCAGCAAGTAGACAGATAGGAACCAGACAGGGATCAGCGCCGCCTCAGTCGCGTCTCTGATCTGCCCCCGTTCGAGGCCAACCTGCGTCATGACCACGGCAAGTACCGCCCAAAGCAGCAGCACTGGAAAGGTCGGAGCGATCAATCGCTGGACACGAGCAGCAAGCCAATCGCGGTAAACGCCCGTTTGCCTCGGAGTGGCTTTGCGCAAAGTCGCATCCCAGCTCATCCCGTTGGAAAAACCCCCAACAAGGAAAAACACCGGCATCACCTGAAAACCCCAGGTCAGCCAATGCGTCCAATTCGCCACAGAGAGCAGATCGCCGCGCTGCAACTCGCCTGCATCATCGACGTAAAGGCCAGCCATCAGCCAGTGGCCGAATACAACCGCAATAATGGAAAGCGCCCGCAGAAAATCGACCCAGCGATTGCGCTCTGGCGGAGCCATCTGCGCAAGATCACGCGCCTTGTTCCACATTGCCACCATCATGCTGTCTCCCATCCCAAGTCTCTGAAATATCGGAAGCCGCGCTTACGATGACAAGCGATTTTGCCATTTCCGCTACGGCATAGGGAATTCAAAACCAGCGATTGCGCGCCTGTGCATACGCTGGTAGCTGCCGCCGCATTCCTCGGAGATTTATTGAAATGCCTGACAGCAACACCCCAGAGCTCAAACGCGTCGTTCTCGCCTATTCGGGCGGGCTTGATACGTCGGTTATCGCCAAATGGCTGACGGTGGAGCGCGGGCTCGAAGTGGTCACATTTACGGCTGATTTGGGCCAAGGTGAAGAGATTGAGCCAGCACGCGAGAAAGCGCGCGCAATGGGCATCCCTGACGAGCACATCTTTATCGAAGACGTTCGCGAGGAATTTGTTCGCGATTATGTCTTCCCGATGATGCGCGCCAATGCGCGGTACGAAGGCGACTATCTGCTCGGCACATCTATTGCCCGTCCGCTTATATCCAAACGATTGGTAGAGATCGCCCATGAAACCGGCGCTGACGCGATCGCGCATGGAGCGACGGGAAAGGGCAATGATCAGGTTCGATTTGAGCTGTCCGCCTACGCGCTTGATCCTAACATCCACGTCATCGCTCCTTGGCGCGAATGGGATCTTACAAGCCGTACTGCCCTCATCGAATGGGCTGAGGCACACCAAATCTCCGTGCCCAAGGATAAGCGCGGCGAAGCCCCGTTCTCCACCGATGCGAACCTGCTTCACACATCGTCCGAAGGCAAAGTGCTCGAAGATCCATGGGAAGAGACCCCGGATTACGTCTATTCGCGCACAGGGCATCCTGAAGATGCCCCGGACACGCCCGAATATATCGAAATCGGTTTTGAGCGCGGCGACGGCGTGTCGCTCAATGGGGACACGATGTCGCCAGCCACGTTGCTGACCGCGCTTAACGAACTCGGGCGCAAGCACGGCATCGGACGGCTTGATCTGGTCGAAAACCGCTTTGTCGGTATGAAATCGCGCGGAATGTACGAGACTCCCGGCGGCGAAATCTACGCCAGAGCGCATCGCGGGATCGAGCAAATCACGCTCGATGGCGGCGCGGCGCATCTAAAGGATGAGCTGATGCCGCGCTATGCGGAGCTGATCTACAACGGCTTCTGGTTCAGCCCTGAGCGCGAAATGCTGCAAGCTGCCATTGATCTCAGTCAGGAAAAGGTCGCAGGCACCGTTCGGCTTAAGCTTTACAAAGGCATGGCCAGCGTCGTTGGCCGCAAATCTCCGCACTCCCTTTACTCCGAAGCTCACGTCACCTTCGAAGATGACGCCGGCGCCTATGACCAGCACGACGCAGAAGGCTTCATCAAACTCAACGCCTTGCGCCTGAAACTGCTCGCCAAGAGAGACCGCGGTTAGTTCTGGACCGAGTCGGAACGAGTCGCCTGACGCATGAGACCTGTTCGAACTCCGCAAATTGCGCTCGTTCGAGTGGATTTTCTTCGCGCAAATTGCCCTGATGCGACGAGCCGTTGAGTTGTCCACCGCCGTCCACAAGTGATCTGGGCAAAAGTGGATAAGTCACCCTTGCAACCCTTGCCGAAATACGGATTCGGGCGCAGTTTCTAATTGTCTTCGGGACGCAAAGAAACTGAGGAGCACCCCGCAAGGGAATGTTTTTAAAGACTTTATCGAAACGTAGATGCGTTGACATCTGTCCACGCGCTGTCTGAGAGACGGCATGCAAAAGACCTCGGTCCGATGCAAGCTGGCTTGTTTGAGGAAAGTGCGAAGTGGTGTCATCGGGAAAGACCAATCGTCTGGTCAGCAATCGAGGAAGCTAAAGGGTCAAACCGGAAGCAGCCGTTTGAGAAGGCAGGCATTAACAGACAATCGGTCTCGGCTTAGCCCTAGGGAAAGCTGTGCAGGCGGAAGGCTTCGGCACAAAGCGAGCACGGCGGACCGCAAGCGAAAGCCGGATGCTAGCGCGAGCGCTGGCTGTCGAAGAAGCAGATCCTTCGGGAAATGCGAGGACGATGCCAGAGGCCAAGTGCGCTGCGGAACGCGAGAAGACCGGCTTGCCGGAGGACGCGCGAGAAACAGTGACCACGCCTAGTAAGAGTGGGGTCGGCAGCAATGCCGGCCCCATTTGCGTTTTTGGGCCTTACACGCCAACGCGGCAGCACCATCCAGGTCAGATTGCGGCGGAATGCGCCGAACTTACGCTCAAACCCTTGGGCAGAATTGCGCCTTGCCCGCCAACTTGGCTATATCGCGGGTGATGGGAGTAGGAAAACGACACTCGCTGGCGCTGGCCTCCGCGCCGCTCATGGCGATGCTTTACGCATCCGCTCCAGTTATCGCTCAGGATGAACCGGATACGGGCGCGCAGACGAGTGACCCTATGTCCGCGACTTACCCGCGCGTCGATCCGCCTTTTGCCGAGACGTTTGAGCCGTTCGCGACCCCTCGCCCCGATTTGCAAATCCCGCCCAGCGCCGTTGATTTGGGCACGTTCGATCCGCCGCTAGAGCCGCGTGAGACCGTGCGCAGCCTTGGCACCGGTGTTGCGTCCTATTACGGGCGGCGTTTTCATGGCCGGCGTACGGCCAATGGCGAGCGTTTCAATATGAACGCCATGACGGCCGCTCACAAAACCCTGCCATTTGGGACGAAGGTCCGTGTGACCAATTCCAGCAATGGCCGCAGCGTTGTTGTCCGTATCAACGATCGCGGGCCGTTTATTCGCGGCCGCACGATTGATCTGTCTCGCGGGGCGGCGACGAGGATCGGGATGATTTCCCGAGGCCACGCCCGCGTGAAGATGGAAATCATCGACTAACCACGCGGCTGGCGCTCACCAGCCTTCATATCCCATACCAAGGTTTTTGGTCGTGCCCGTCACGCGCACTTTCACGTGAGCCCGCGCGTCGGTGGAGGTATTGCGCAGCAGAGCGCCCTCTCCTTTCGCAAAGCCTTGTTTGAACCGCTCACCCGGCGCGATGGTCGCGATCAGGGTTGCGTCGCCGTCTGACTGCGCGAGCACTTCGACGGTGACTTTGCCTTTGTTCTGGCCCTTTACGGTGAAGGCCCCGGGTTGTTTCCCGCCAAGCACAAAGGTTTCGCGCGCATCGATATAGACGTTGGAGCTGATCGCGGCGGCGGTGTTTGTGGCGGCGAATGCGCCGATTACGCCGAGGCCAAGAACGGAGCCGAGTATCGCCGCCCGAGCAGGCCGGAATTCGAGAATTGCACGCATTGTAAAGTCTCCTGTTTCACCAATCCCACTGCGAGCAGCTACGCCGGAGACGGCACGGCGGATGCAAAGCCACCGGCGTTCGGCGGCGGTAAAAGTGACAAAGGTGACACCGTGTCACTTTTGCAAGCACCCAATATCATCATATTTTTCAATGCGTTGAAAGACAAACGCGCAAAGGTGACACTTAGGAGTGAGCGCGAGACCGATGGCTTGGAATGGTCGCGAGCCGAAGGCGAGCCAGCGCACGACTGCGCGCCGTCGCTTATGCGGCGTAGCCAAGCAGCGCGGATGCGCTGCGCCCGGCGCTTGAGCGCGTAAACAATAAACGCCCCACAACACCGCACAAACCCCGCGCACTAGCGCCCAAGCAGCACGCGCTCATTATGAGCGATCTGCGCAAGCTGCTCCGGCGTGATCGAAGGCCCCCGCCCGATGCGCCCCGCATCAATATGAGCCTGCCACTCGCGCTGATGCGCGTATGCGTCACGGTCGCGCGGATGCGAAGGCGGGGAAATGGACGGAAGGTGCGAGGTTTTCAGCATTGTGGCTCCTGTAAAAAATGCGACAGTAACTCGGTTTTGATTGTGTAGGAAAATATCAAAATGTCCGCTTGGAAGGGTTATTCAATTCTTACGTTGCGCAATTTTGTCACTTTTACGGAGGTTTGACATGCGTTATTGCATCTATTACTTGAGTTATATGTGCGTGAAGCGCTAGCCGGGGTCCGGAAATCACTATGCGGGCAGAGTGCGACGCTCTGTCACCCTTCGCAAACGAACCCCTGACTATCGGGCCCCGGTGAAATATGTGGCAAGTTATTGAAGAAGAGATTGAGCGGAAAGCGCGAAGCATTCTAGCGAAGCATCGCCGGAGTGATGGTGCGGCTCAAAAACACGCTCAACGATTTACAACGAGGACTGGGCAGGCATCAATTGCCTCGCCATATCAACGTCCACCATACTGGGATTTCGATAGGCAATTCGATCCCGTATATTGTATCGCTCACGCTCGATTTCTCGCAAAATCCATATGGAAAAAGATTCAATCTGAATCTTACGAGCCTCAACCGGCTATACTTTTCGAAATTGACAAACCTGACGGTGGAATTCGTCAGATTATGTCATTCACAATCCCCGACTCAGCAGTTGCCAACATATTTAATCGCCGTCTCACACACAGAAACAGTGGACTATTTTCCGCATATTCTTTTGCATACCGCCCAGAGAAAACAATTTTCGACGCGATCATCCACCTGCAGAGAATGATGCAACCGTTAAAGACATTCGTTTTGCAATACGACTACAGCAAATACTTTGACACAATCGAGCATTCTTACCTTGATAAATTAGTTGAAAGTCAAGGGTTTATTATCACTCGCGCCGAGCGCCACGTGATAAGGTCTTTTCTGCAGCACAGATACGCGACCTACCCTAGTTGGCAGACAAGAAAGTTTGCTCAGAGGGACAGAGGCGTCCCTCAAGGCAGTTCGATTTCTCTATTTCTTTCAAACATCGCCGCGCACGAGTTAGACATGGAATTAGAGCGATTGGATGGCACGTTCGTTCGGTTTGCTGATGATGTGATTGCAATCGCTCACTCGTACAGTGATGCGAGGGAAATTGAATTGCAATTCAGACGACATTGTGAACGATCTGGAGTTCAAATCAATTTTGAAAAATCGTCCGGCATCTCGCTGATGGACAAACGAAATTCCGATGATACTCGCTCATTTTTCATTGATACAGATGACGGTGACGATTTATCAAAATTATCCTTCGTTGACTTCCTTGGTCATCGAGTAGCACCTGACGAAGTTGCTTTGACTGATAAGGCGGTCAAACGGATCAAGCGTCGGCTTAGCCAGATAATCTACATACACCTATTGCAGTATCCTAAGAGAGGGCACCCTATTGATCCCAATAGAATTGGTCGCCCGCACGTTGATTGGGATCTAGTCACCTGTTTGAATGAGATCAGGCGTTATATTTATGGTGGCTTGAAAGAGCGCGATTTAGATCGATTTCTTGAGGACGATATTAAACTACCGATAGTCCGAGGACTTATGGCTTTCTACCCTCTTTTGACAAACGTTAAGAAGCAGGCTTCCCTTGATGGCTGGCTTAAAAATGTCATTCTTCGAGCGGTCCGTGAGCGAAACCGTTTAATCCAAGCGCAAAGTGGTCCAACGTACGAAATGGGGGAAGATGTTCTTTTAAATGGCTCTTGGCATGTGTCAGACGTACCAAATGAAACGAAGCTCCCAAGTTTCGTACTTGGTTGGCGAGCAGCGCGAAAATTCTACAAGAGATACGGACTGAGCGAGATAAGAGCCCCAAGCTACTACTCGCTAATGAGCCTATACAGCTGACTTATTATTGAATTTAAACACATTTTCAGGGACGCTTTCCAGCTACTCCGCCGCCTCACGTGCAGCCCGACCCTTCCCCAACATCCCTGCCAAATACCCGCCAGTAAAGCTCCGCTTCTCCTTCGCGACCTTCTCCGGTGTGCCCTCGGCGACGATCTCGCCGCCGCGCACGCCGCCTTCGGGGCCTAGGTCCACGATCCAGTCGGCGGTTTTGATCACGTCTAGGTTATGCTCGATTACGACCACGGAATTGCCTTGCTCCACCAGCCGGTGCAGCACTTCCAATAGTTTGCGCACGTCTTCGAAATGCAGGCCGGTGGTGGGCTCGTCGAGGATATAGAGCGTCTGTCCGGTGGAGCGTTTCGCCAGCTCCTTGGCCAGTTTTACGCGCTGCGCTTCGCCGCCTGACAATGTCGTCGCCTGCTGGCCGACTTTGACATATCCAAGGCCGACCTCGTTCAGCATCCGCATCTTGTCACGGATCGGCGGCACGGCTTTGAAAAACTCCTCCGCATCCTCGATCGTCATATCCAGCACGTCGGCGATGGAGAGGCCTTTGAATTTCACCTCCAGCGTTTCGCGGTTGTAGCGTTTGCCGCCGCATTCCTCGCACGTGACATAGACATCGGGGAGGAAGTGCATCTCGATCTTGATCAGGCCGTCGCCGGTGCATTGTTCGCAGCGGCCCCCTTTCACGTTGAAGGAGAAGCGGCCCGGCTTGTATCCGCGCGCCTGGCTTTCCGGAAGGCCCGCGAACCAATCGCGGATATTGGTGAAGGCGCCGGTATAGGTCGCCGGGTTGCTGCGCGGGGTGCGGCCGATGGGCGACTGGTCGATCTCGATCACTTTGTCGCAGAATTCGAGGCCGGTGATTTTCTCATGCTTGCCGGCGATAACGCGCGCTCCGTTCAAAACGCGGGCGGCGGAGGCATAGAGCGTGTCGATGGTGAAGGACGATTTGCCCGACCCCGATACGCCGGTGATGCAGGTGAACGTGCCAAGCGGGATCGACGCGGTGACGTTTTTGAGGTTGTTCGCCGAGGCGCCCTTCACCGTCAGCTTGTGCCCGTTGCCCTTGCGGCGCTCCTGCGGGACGGCGATCTCGCGCCTGCCCGTCAGGTAGTCTGCCGTAAGCGACTTTTTGGATTTGAGGATCTGTTTGAGCGTACCCTGCGCGACAACTTCGCCGCCGCGCACGCCCGCGCCCGGGCCGAGGTCAACGATATGGTCCGCCTGACGGATGGCGTCCTCGTCATGCTCGACCACAATGACAGTGTTGCCCAGATCGCGGAGGCGTTTGAGCGTTTCCAGCAGCCGGTCATTGTCGCGCTGGTGCAGGCCGATGCTGGGTTCGTCGAGGACATACAGCACGCCGGACAGGCCGGAGCCGATTTGCGAGGCGAGCCGGATGCGCTGGCTTTCGCCGCCCGACAAAGTGCCGCTTGTCCGGTCTAGATTGAGGTAATCGAGCCCGACATTGTCGAGGAAGCCGAGCCGTTCGTTGATCTCTTTCAGGATGGCCTTGGCAATCTGCGACTGTGTATCGGTCAGCTTGTCATCCAGCGCGAGGAACCACTCCTTCGCATCCGACACGCTCATCACGGTTGGCGCGGCGATATCCGTGCCTGCGACCTTCACCGCCAGCGATTTTTCATTGAGCCGTTTGCCGCCGCAGGTCTCACATGGCTGCGCGGTTTGGAACTTCGATAGCTCCTCCTGCATCCAGTTGCTTTCGGTCTGCATCATGCGGCGATTGAGGTTGCCGATGACCCCTTCGAACGGCTTGTTGACGGTGTAGGTCTTGCGCCCATCCTTAAACGTCAGGGCAACCGGCATACCGCCCGTGCCGTGCAGGATGATGAGCTTTTGGTCCGGCTCCAAATCTTTCCATGGCGTCGTGACGTCAAAATCATACGCCTTGGCGAGGCTGGAGAGGACTTGCATGTAATAGGGCGAAGGCGGGTTGGACTTGGCCCACGGCGCAATCGCGCCTTGCTTTAGGGTCAGCGCCTCGTTCGGAACCACCAGTTGCTCGTCGAATAGCTGTTTTTCACCGATGCCATCACAGGTCGAACATGCGCCCTGCGGTGAGTTGAATGAGAAGAGCCGCGGTTCGATCTCTTCGATAGTGAAGCCGCTGACAGGACAGGCGAACTTCTCGGAAAACACGATGCGATTGGCGGGAATGCCTGCGCCTTTCATCGCGCCCCCGCTATCGGCCTCGTCCTCACGCCCCGGCACGACGCCATCGGCCAAGTCAACATAGGCCAGCCCGTCCGCCAGTTTCAGCGCGGTTTCAAATGAGTCCGCCAGCCGTGTCTCCAGCCCTTCTTTCACCGCCAGCCGGTCAACCACCACTTCGATGTCATGCTTGAATTTCTTATCGAGCGCCGGCGCTTCCTCAATCGGATAAAGCTCACCGTCGATCCGCACACGGGTAAAGCCCGCCTTCTGCCATTCGGCCAGCTCTTTGCGGTATTCACCCTTGCGCCCTCGCACGACCGGCGCGAGCAGATAGAGCCGCGAACCTTCGGGCAATTCCATCACCCGGTCGACCATGTTGGACACGGTCTGCGCCTCAATCGGCTTTCCGGTGGCAGGCGAGTACGGCACGCCCACCCTCGCCCACAGCAGGCGCATGTAGTCATAAATCTCGGTCACGGTCGCCACGGTCGAGCGCGGATTGCGTGAGGTCGTCTTCTGCTCAATCGAAATCGCTGGCGAGAGGCCGTCAATGTGCTCGACATCCGGCTTTTGCATCATCTCAAGGAACTGCCGCGCATAGGCGCTGAGGCTCTCGACATAGCGCCGCTGACCCTCGGCATAGATCGTATCGAAGGCGAGCGATGATTTGCCCGACCCGGAAAGGCCCGTGACAACGATCAACGCATCACGCGGCAGATCAATGTCGACACCTTTGAGATTGTGCTCACGAGCACCGCGGACGCTAATTTTAGTTAGGCTCATGAGGCGAGTTTGTTCCGGTAATGTTCGATTGTGTCAAGAGGCGCAGAGGCGCGCATCAACGTGTGTCCACGAAATGGTCGCGGAGACCAAGGAATGCAACGGACAGCAAGCGCGATAGTTTCAACAGCGGGAAATTGAACATTTCGGGAGGCACGCGGGCCGGCTGGCCAACACCATAGCCAAGACGTGAAAAAGCATGGCAAAATTCCAAGAAATATTGCGCTAACCGGAATTTCCCCAATGTTTTCAGGTAGGGGGTACAGGAAAACTAAAGTTCCGCAGCCGCCCTGAATACGTATCCCTATAGCCCTCTTTGCAAGTCTTCCACGAAGCCCTTTGGGTCGCACCTAGGGTCGCAAAGATATCAGCGGGGCGATCACTCCCCGATGGCGTGAACTGCTGGGGCAGTGTGGATTGGCGTAAGCCGGAAGACGTTGACCCTGTGATCACACATCAAGTGAGTGATCGCCTCCATTTTGTGGGGGCACCAAATCATATGAACTATGCCGACGAAGCAACATCCTGTTTGATGGCTTGGGTGAGACGGGAATGGACCAATCTCCACCCATACCAGTGGTACGATAAGGCGCCATCAACTGACCTACTCTACACTTTGGGAGCATGGGGAAGCGAATTCCAAATAGTACGGTCAGATTTCGAAAGTCGTGTTGGCTTCCCGATTGCATTCAGCAATACTGAGATCCGCAATACGCATGCTATGGCATTATTGCAGATCGCATTTGTGCTGACGCGGAAAGCGGAAACAAGCCCGCTGCGCTCGTCTTTGACTATGCTACAAAGGATCAAATCATGAGAGGATTCTCTTGGTTTCAACTCGCGGCCATTTCATCAGCGATAACTTTGCCGTCGAGCTTGGCAGCACAAGTTGCAACACCACAGTCGATAGTGAAGAACGTTTGTTCTGATCGCACAGAAGAAAGTGCACTTCAAATCAGTCGCACTAGGCTCGCGGAGGAGATCTTTCGCTCTAACAAAGTGTATCTAAGTGACCTCGATCCAATTGATGGAACGATCTTACAAAAACTGCGGGATTTGCGGACCAACGGTGGGCCATCAGGAGAAAATGTTACCGATGAACGGCTTAGCGCCACTCTATTTTCCTTAAATCTAATCGAAAAACAGCTAGCTAGCGACAGCCTCGAAGGGCTTACAGCGAGTGGCGTATCATCGCGAAAGGACGGATGGCTCTTCGACCAAGATAGTTCGACGGTACAACTGACATGCAAAATTGCGAAGACAAAAACTGTCGTTGCGACGTTGGCCGCGCCTCCTGACCGAAAGCGCTTTTCGTTGCGAGAAAAGCCAGAGGAATTAGCGCTCACTGGGAAGGATAGGAAAGCGGTTTCTGCGTTTGCGTTGGGTCTCGACAAGAAATGGACGACCGACGCAGATGGAGTCGAAAATACGGAAACAACACTCAAATTCAACGGCACTGCCGGTGCTCGTTTAACTCAAGATGAAAGCCCCGTGACAGCCTATGCTTTTGCGCAGTACAATTTGAAAAGGGTTCGGAAAGAACCTGCTCCTGCCCTTGCCGAGGGTGAAAGGCGCAACAAAAATGATACCGATGTGCTTGCCCTCGGCGTTTCAGGCGACGTGTTTACAACAGCCGAAGACGGGCCATCACTTTGGCTGACCGGCCAAGCAGCCTTTGTACAGGATTTTGTAGATCAATCTGAACGTATTCGCCTTTCAACAAAATTTGACCCCGGATTTTCCAGGCGCTTCGGAATCTGCGGGATTGGCCGAATGCAATATTTTGGCAGTTCGGATAGGATCGGTGCTCGTTGCCTTGTGCGCCTCGACACAGAGATCGGAATTTGGACTGGTAACGGCATCAGCACCACGAACTCATATGATGACTTTCTGGCTATTGGAGCGAATTTGTCTTATGAATTACACCTGAAAACCGGAGAAAAAACCGGAATACTGGCGTCTGCAAACTATCGATATCTCCCTATTCTTTCCGGTCAGCTATCTGACATTGAGCGACTGGAACTGGCACTCAGCCATCGCATCTGGTCTGAAGGTGGCTTAGGTATTGATCTCCTCACAAAATACAACAATGGGACCAACGCACTCTCACTTGAAAACGAAGAAGATATTAGCCTCGGTGTAGGTTTGGTGTTCTAGACGCTCGAGAGAACCAAAGCCCGCGCCCCGTCCTCACCGATCCATCGGCCCTTCACGCCCCAACCTTGTGCGACGACTTCCTCGTCCAGCGCATCGTTGGGGTGGCCATCGGCGATCAATTTGCCTTCGCTCAGCACCAGCACTCTGTCTGCGTGATTCATGGCTAGCGCCAGATCGTGTAGGACAATCACCACACCTTGCCCCGCCTCTGCGCAGGATTTGAGGTGGGCGATCAGGTTCAATTGATGCGCGAGGTCGAGCGCGGCCAGCGGCTCGTCGGCGAGTATCCAGTTTGGCTCTCCTGCCAGCACTCTGGCGAGGAGCACACGGGCGCGCTCTCCGCCAGATAGCTTGCTTGCAGGGCGCTTTCGGAATTCTTCGATTGCGAGTGCCTTAATCGTCCGATCAATCGCCTCATGCCCCCGATCACGGTGAGGTAGGCGGCCAAGAGCGACCAGTGTCTCCACCGCGACGTCCCATGCAATCTCGGCGCTCTGCGGGAGATAGCCGAGCGCACGGGCTTTATCCTGCGCGCTTAGTCCGGCCATCGCGGCGCCATCCAACGACACCTCCCCAGCGGCAGGTTCCAGCAATCCGGAAAGCCCGAGCAGCAAGCTCGATTTGCCTGCTCCATTCGGGCCAACAATTGCTGTGATTGTGCCGGGTTCCAAGCTTACGGAAACATCCGAAAGCACCCGCTGGCCTGCGCGATCCAGAGACAGGTTGCCTGCAGTTAGCATCACACCATCCCCCTTCGCATGCGCAGCAGCAGCCACAAGAAGAACGGCGCGCCAATCAAAGACAGCGCGATGCCCAGCCGCAATTCTGTTACCAGCGGCAGGATGCGCACCGCGCTATCGGCGAGCAGCACCAGGCATGCGCCGGCCAGCGCGCTTGGTAGAATGAGGCTCGAGGGCAGACGGTCTGTGAATGGACGCACGAGATGCGGCACGATCAGGCCCACAAACCCGATAATGCCTGCCACCGCGACGCCCGCGCCGACCGTCAATCCGACACCTATGACGAGTAAGGCGAGCAATCGTTTGGGATCGACACCCATGGAGCGCGCGGCATCTTCGCCAAGGGTCAGCGCATCCAAAGACCTGGCCGTAGAAGCGAGCGTGATGATGCCAAGCGTCACCAAGGGTGCGGCTATCCAAACCTCTTGCCAAGACCGGTCTGTCAGCGCGCCGTTTAGCCACATCACGATCTGACTCATCGCAAAGGCGTTGGGCGCGGTGGTGATGGCGAGCGCGGTCAATGCGCCCGCTAGGCTGGCAATCATCAGTCCAGCGAGAGTGAAGAGCGCGATGCCGCCCCCTGCCCCAGACGATGTGCGCCCCGCGATCAACGCAAGGAGCGCCATCGCTAACGCCGCGCCCGCAAGCGCGAAAGCAGGCAGGCTCCACGCAGCCAAGACGGGCGGCAACAGCGCACCAAACCAGAAACTCGCGACGGCACCGAGTGCAGCCATCGGCGCGATCCCGAACAAGCCCGGATCGGCGAGCGGATTGCGCAGATAGCCTTGCATTGCCGCTCCTGCTGCGCCCAGCCCCGCTCCGATCACAACCGCCAAAACCGCGCGCGGCAGGCGCAGCTCCATCAGGATGATTGCGGCATTGGGCGTCGTTGCGGGATCGATCCACACTCGCCCGGCAAGCAGTGAAAGCGGCACCAGAACAATGAGCAACAGGCCGAATATCAACGCCGCGCGGTTCAACGGATGCTCTTTCTAATTTCGGCGATGCGCGCTGCGGCTTCGATGATTGTCGGCCCGCCGCAATAAAGGAGATGCGGATCGAAGGTCTCAACCGCAGTGCCGATCAGCTGATCCAACAACGGATGCGTTTGTCCGGCGCTGTTGCCAGCCACTAGGAGCACTTCGGGCGGGTCAGCAAGGACCCTTTCGAGCGACACATAGTCAGCCTGCGACAAGCCGAGATTTGCACTGTGACTGTCAAAACCATTGCGGCTCAACACTTGGGCGATCAGCGTCCCCTCCCCCGGTACAATCTGCCCCGGTTGCCACAGCATCAAAGACACGTCGCCGCCGCCCGTCGGCCGCGAGGTGGCATCGTTGATCCGCGCGACAAGAGCCGCTGCATTGTCTCCGCCGCCCGTCAGAGCGCCAACTCGCTCGACCTGAACAATGCTGTCTTCAATGCTTGCAGGGCTGCCGAAAGTTTCGACTTTCAGGCCCAGCCCTTCAAGCGCAGTAAGGGTGCTGGGCGCGATGAATGTGGACGCCAGCACTATGTCCGGCTGGAGCGCGAAGACTTCCTCTGCGGTGCCGCCCGTTATGGCGAAATTCTGGGCAGTTTCGGCAGGGATTGAACTTGATGCCGGATCGCGGCTGTAATGAGACAATGCGAGAATTTGGTCAGGCGCCGCGACCTCGACCAATATCGCATCAAGGCAGGGATTGAGGCTGACGATGGTTGGCTGCTCGCGATGATCAGCCGCGTGCTCGCTCGCCCCTCCACCGGCGTTATCGCTAGAACACGACGCAAGGAATACGCAGGCCGCAAGCGCCGCCCCGCCTGCTGCCAAGTCATAATTTCTGAAATGTGCGAGCGATTGCACGTGTTTCCATCCCCGTCCGTTATGTCCGCGTTAGGGCCGCAAACCGTCCCTCGCAAGCGGCCTGATTGCGAGTGTTAACCCGATTGCGGAGCGCTGTCCGCTTTCGGGACGCCGTGTAAGCCGCGGTCGAATTTGAGAGCAAGTCCCGATACGCGCGTTAGCGCGCTATGAAACCCATCCGAACCATCTTTCAGCGAACTCCAAATCGCACGGCCTCCGATACGATCGAGCCACCCGAGCATGCGTCGCCAGCGCAGAGCGTAGGCAAGCCTGCCGCGATGCATAACAAAGTCGCCCTTTTGCTGGCTGTGCTCGCTGTACCTGCGATGGCCGCACCGGGTGATTTTGGAGCAATTGCGGGTGCCGCGCCGATGGAATCGGAAAGCGTTTCGCGAAAGCTGGCCGCTACGCCAGCGATGCCTTTCGAACGGCCCGGCATGAGCTTTCCCGGATCTGCATTCTTTTACCTTGCCGATCCGCCGAGCGAAGCGTTGCTCGCCATTCCAACCGCCGATCCGTTGGATACTGGCGCGCAAGAGGGCCTTGAGCTTGGCCAAGCGATCGATGCCGGTCCCGCCGCCAATCCGTTCTTCGCGTCCGTCTCTGGCAATTCATTCGGCCGCGCCCAGCAATGTCTGGCACAGGCGATCTGGTACGAAGCTGCGAGCGAGAGCGAAGCGGGACAACGCGCAGTCGCTCAGGTCGTGCTTAACCGTGTCGCCCATCGCAGTTGGCCCGGCAGCGTATGCGGCGTGGTGTATCAGGGATCGCAGCGCCGCACCGGATGCCAGTTTTCCTTCACTTGCGACGGCAGTTTGTCGCGGCGTGCACGCGGAGCCAGCTGGAGCCGCGCCCAAGATATCGCATCCGATGCGCTAGCGGGTAGTGTCTATGCGCCCATCGGGCACGCAACCCATTATCACACGCTGTGGGTGAACCCTGTTTGGTCCAGCTCGCTCGATCATGTTGGCACGATTGGCGCGCATATCTTCTACCGCAATCGCGGCTCAAACGGAGAGAAGGCAGCGTTCAATTCTGGCTATGCCGGTGTTGAGCCGGGTGTCAGCGGACGCATCTCGCCCGCCCCAATATCGGCGTCGACAGGCGCAAGCACCGCAGAAGGCGTTCCTGTGATTGCCTATGAAGCGCCAACATCGGCGACAACGGCTACCGCAAAACTGCCGGAAAAAGTCGAGGTGGCAACGCCCGCCTATGGCGGTGCAGGCCAAGTCAAAAACGAATATGCCCGCGCAGGACAATGGAAAAAGCGTCCCGCGCCCGCTGCCAAAGCCGAAAGTTCGCAAACGCCAGCTGGCGAAGAGCCCTCCACCTCTGAGTGATTGCGCGTGGGTTAAGGTTAATGCCTTCGAAACCCTGTTCCCGAACCAAGCCTTAGCGCCCTTGCCCCTATTGCAGAGCTCCCCGCTGAAACCGGCGTTTGCAAAACCTGATCCGGGCTGAAAAGCACCGAGATCGTTCCAGAGCAAGCGCCAAAGACTTGGAACACATCTGCATGTCGATCCGCTTTGCCGCACCGAATAGTCCGGGACGCACCTCTCTATGTTCGCCTGCAGCACGCCCAATGATCCGCCGGGCGATCCAAAACACCGCAAATGACAATGGTGAAAACGCTGGTAGCGAAGAGATGCTGCGCGCCTCGTTGCGGCATTTTGCACAGCATGGTCTGGGCGCGGCACGCTCTGCTCGCAGTGAAGCCGAAAAGGCCTTTTTTGCAGGCGACCGCAGCGCCTATGATTGGTGGATGGGCATCACCCGCACGCTCGACCGGCGCCTTGCGGCCAATGCCGAGCAGATCTTCACGGCAAAAGATAGTTCGTAAAAATCCGGTCGAAACTCAGATTTTTCCATGGGTTCTCGTATCTTAGTAGAAACGCCAGAACCCCAGCTTTTCTGCGGAAAATTTGGGTAAGGATCGCGTTAACCTGAACTTGACGTGTTCGCGATAATGCCGTGATGTAATGAAAGCGATTAGGCCATTTGCGCGGTTCCGCGCACTCAAGAACGGACAGGATCGTTCGGACAAAGTGTCCGAGCGCGTCCGCCGTTTGCTGGTCAAATCCCTCTACGCTCAACCTTCCAGCCTCGCCATTGGTGCCATCGCGACAGTCGCGGCGGCGGCGGTGTCGGCCTGGATAGCTCAATTGCCCGAGCTTTACGTCGCAGCTGCGATCCTGACGCTGCTCGCTGTGGCGCGGATCACTGCGGCGCTTGGCCTATCGCCGGATTCCGAAGGCAACAGCACTGCAAAACTCGAATTCGTCTACGAAGTTGGCGCGTTCAGTTACGCGTTAGTGCTTGGCTGCACCGCCGCATTCACAATTCTGATGGGGGCGAACACCGAAGTCGAAGTGCTGATGGTGGCCAACGCGCTTGGGTATGGCATTGGCGTTTCGGCCCGAAATGCTGGCCGCCTTACTATCGCAATCGGCCAGTTGGGCCTGACCTGCGTTCCCATCGCAATTGCGTGTTTCTGGACCGGAACGCCCGGCTTTATCGCATTGGGTATCACAATCCTGCTGCTTATCCCTGCAATGATCTCAATCGCGAGCAACATTTTCGATGTTTTGCGCGATTCCATCGCGTCGGCCGAAACCAGTGCAAAGCTCGCTGATAAGATGAAAATCCTTGCGCGGACCGATGTCGTCACCGGCCTTGCGAACCGCGCCGGACTTAACCACTCGATGGTTGAAACGATGATGCGGATTGACGAGGACAGCAAGCTGGCGCTGATCTGGATCGATCTGGATCGGTTTAAAGAGGTGAACGACTTGCTCGGCCACCCTGTTGGAGACCGCGTCTTGAGCGAGGTTGCCCGCCGCCTCAACGAAGTCAGCCCCGAAGGCTCCACTGTCTCGCGTTTTGGCGGTGATGAATTCGTAATCTTCTGCCCTATTCAAGACCGTAAACACGCCGAACTCGTCGCTAGCGAGATCCATGCCGAGATAATGGGCCCCATGCGGATCGACGGAGACCGGATGGAAGTGCGCGCGTCTTTGGGTGTCGCATTGCTGCCAGAAGACGGCAAAGACACAGACACGCTCATGCAGAGCGCCGATCTTGCACTGTATCATGCGAAGGTCGGGGGCCGTGCTCAGACACGGTTCTTTGACTCCACGATGTCGCGCGATCTGGTGCGCCGCCGCGAGATCGAAGACGAATTGCGCGCTGCGATCCAGCGTGAAGAATTGTCGATCTTCTTCCAGCCGATTGTCGATCTGGAAACCGGCAAAATCCGCACATTCGAGGCGCTCATCCGCTGGTTCCACCCTGTCAAAGGCGAACTTCGTCCAGACGAGTTCATTCCGGTGGCCGAAGAAACCGGCGTAATCGTGACGCTCGGCAATTGGATCACGGCGCAGGCCGCGCGCGTCGCCGCTACGTGGCCAGAAGATGTGACCCTCGCGGTAAACCTGTCACCGCTGCAAATTCGTGCACCGGGCGCTGCTTTGGGCATCCGCAATGCCTTGCGCGAGGCCGGTCTCGACCCGCACCGTTTGGAGTTGGAAGTGACCGAAAGCCTCTTTATCGAGGACAACCATGCCACTTCGAGCTTTATCGAGGAACTGTCTGAAATCGGTGTGAAATTCGCACTTGATGATTTTGGCACCGGTTACTCATCGCTGGGCTACATCAACAATTATCCGTTCAACAAGATTAAGGTCGATCGCAGCTTTGTTTCAGGCAAGAATGTCGGTCGCAAGAGCGATGCGATTATTCGCGCCGTTGCGGAAATGGGCTCTACGCTCGAAATGGAAATTGTAGCTGAAGGCCTTGAGACGATTGATCAGGTTCAGGCCGTGCGTCAGGCCGGTTGTACGCTTGGCCAAGGCTTCTACTTCAGCCGCGCCGTGCCCGATTACCTCGCGGCCATGCTGCTTTCCCAAGAGCGCGACGGCGAAAAGCAGCAGATCAGCGGCTAAGCCGGCAAGCCTATCTGGCTCACCTTTTACACTGACATCGAATTTCCAGCCATTAACCGGCAGGTTCCGTATACCCAAGAGGCGTAACACAAACCCCTTATTGCAATTGCGAACTATCCGCAAAGATAGTTGTCGGAACAGCTCCTTTGACGGTTGCAATCACCCCCTCACCCGCCTACCCAGCCACTAACACGTTCATTAGCCATCGCCTCACGGGACGGGGTTCGCGCTTTTGAATTGAGGATTGTTTTCGTCCCGATGAATTCTGGGAAGGAATCTTTCGAATGGCCCAAACGACTAGACGCAAGAAAATCGCACTTATCGGCTCCGGCATGATCGGCGGCACACTCGCGCACCTCGCAGCGAAGAAAGAAATGGGCGACATCGTCCTGTTCGATATTGCCGAGGGAATGCCTCAGGGTAAGGCGCTCGATCTTAGCCAGTGCGGCCCGATCGAAGGTTTCGACGCGAAAATCACTGGCTCTAACGATTACGCCGATATTGCAGGCGCGGACGTCATCATCGTCACCGCCGGCGTACCGCGCAAACCGGGCATGAGCCGCGACGATCTGCTCGGCATCAACCTGAAAGTGATGAAGGCCGTTGGCGAAGGCATCAAGAACAACGCGCCAGACGCATTTGTGATCTGCATCACCAACCCTCTCGACGCGATGGTTTGGGCGCTACGCGAATTTTCCGGCCTACCGCATAATAAGGTCGTCGGCATGGCAGGCGTTCTCGACAGCGCGCGCTTCGCAACCTTCCTCGCATGGGAGTTTGATTGCAGCGTGAAAGACGTAAACGCATTCGTGCTTGGCGGCCACGGCGACACCATGGTCCCCGTGCTCAGCTACTCCACGATCAACGGCATTCCTGTGAAGGATATGGCGAAAATCAAAGGCGTATCGGAAGATCGTCTCGATGCGATCGTGGCCCGCACTCGCGCTGGCGGCGGCGAAATCGTGAAACTGCTCGGCAATGGCTCGGCCTATTACGCGCCAGCAACCTCGGCGATTTCGATGGCCGAAGCGTATTTGGGCGACCAGAAACGTATCCTGCCGTCGGCATCTTATGTCACCGGCAAATACGGGCTTGATGGTATGTATGTCGGCGTTCCGACCGTTATCGGCGCAGGTGGCACCGAAGATGTGGTCGAAATTGAACTTACCGAGGAAGAGAAGGCCAACCTCAAAGTCAGCACCGACGCGGTCGAGGAATTGCTCGACGCGTGTAAGGCGCTGGATGGCTCGCTGGCCTGATCGCCTGCGAATGCTAGGCGCTACAAATGTTTACACGGCCCACCAACCCTTCTCTCGGAAACTGGCGCTACCGTGCGCTGGTTTCAACTTAGGAGAATTTTGATGAGCCGTTTTGTAGTTGCCGCCACGGTCGGTGTTGTTTGCGCAGTCGCCACTCCCGCCTCAGCCCGCGAAGTTGATCGGCAGGAAGTTGCCGAGCGCTTTGCTGAGGATGTTCAGCAGGAACAGCGCCTTTATTGCCGTGATACGCAGATGTTCACGCTTTCCGACGGAACGCGGCACCGCGCCTGTGTCGATTGGCGCGCGCAAAACCGGACGCGTGTGATCCGCAGTTATGCTGCGCTCAACGGACCGGAAGTTGACGCGGACGCCAATCTTGATGCGGCCCGCGAGTGTTTTGATCTGGCAGTCGCCAGCATGAACGACCCCTATCGCCAGGCATTTGACCAGGACGCGTTCCTTGCCGGTGCCCGCGCGCAATTCGGCGCCTGCGCTGTTGCGCGTAATCTTCAACGTACCTCCGAATACACATTGCGCGTCTATGAGACGGGCGTGTGGCTCGGCGGGCGATAACCCTTTTCTAGACGACGGAGCTTCTACTCAATGTCCATCCTCATCAACAAAGACACCAAGGTGATGACCCAAGGGATGACCGGCAACACCGGTACATTCCATACCGAGCAAGCGATTGCCTATGGCTCGCAAATGGTCGCTGGTGTCACTCCGGGCAAAGGCGGCACAACACATATCGGCGTGCCGCAGTTCAACACCGTCAAAGAAGCAAAAGCCGCAACCGGCGCAACCGCATCGTGCATCTATGTACCGCCGCCCTTTGCCGCGGACGCAATTTGCGAAGCGATCGATGCCGAGATTGAGCTGATCATCTGCATCACCGAAGGCATTCCTGTGCTCGATATGGTTCGCGCGAAAGCCGCGCTAACCGGCTCCAAATCGCGCCTGATCGGCCCGAACTGCCCCGGCATTTTGACCCCGGACGAATGCAAGATCGGCATTATGCCCGGCTCCATCTTCAAAAAAGGCAGCGTCGGTGTTGTCTCACGCTCCGGCACGCTCACCTACGAAGCTGTGCATCAGACCACGATGGTTGGCCTCGGCCAGACCACGGCTGTTGGTATCGGCGGAGACCCTGTGAACGGCACCAACTTTATCGACGTGCTCGACCTGTTCCTCGACGATCCTGAAACCGAAAGCATCATCATGATCGGTGAAATCGGCGGATCGGCTGAAGAAGAAGCGGCTGAGTTCCTCAAGCAAGAAGCAGCCAAAGGTCGCAGCAAGCCAACCGTCGGCTTTATCGCTGGCCGCACCGCGCCTCCGGGCCGGCGCATGGGCCATGCCGGTGCGATTGTATCGGGCGGCAAAGGCGGCGCCGATGACAAGATCGGGGCGATGGAAGATGCGGGCATCCGCGTTTCGCCTTCGCCAAGCGAACTTGGCACCACGCTCGACGCGATGTTGAAAGAACTGGCGTAAGCCCGCCACCTCCCTCCTCCCCACGGAGAACCCTAATGGGTCAAGAACCGAACGACTTCATGCCGCAAATGTCCGATCAGGAAGGGCCCCAGCCGGGCCCGTCTTGGGGCAATCCCAAATGGCTCGATCAGGTAAGCGATTCCGGCGCTGATCTGACGACAGCTATGGACCCGACGCAAATGCGCGTTGTGGTGGAGAAAGCGGCGAAGAAAGCAGGCAAAGCGCTCGATCCGAAAGCGATTGAAGAGGCCGCGGCCAATTCCATCGCAGCAATGACGCTCGTGCGGCTTTACCGTGTGCGCGGGCACATGGGCGCCGAACTTGATCCACTGGGCCTATCAAGCCACCGCGCGAAGACGCCGGCGGATTTGACGCTTGCGTTCCACGGGCTTGAAGGGAAACAGGCGAGCGAAGTCTTTGTCGGCGGCGTACTCGGCCTAGAATGGACCACGGTCGCCGCGCTACATTCGCGCCTGAAAGAGGTGTATTGCGGCAAAGTCGGCCTTGAATATATGCATATCGCCGACACCGAAGAGCGGCGTTTCTTGCAGGACAAGTTCGAAAGCCCCGGCGAGACGATCCAGTTTACGCCTGAAGGCAAAAAGGCGATCCTTGCGGCGGTTCTGCGCGGTGAACAATACGAAGAGTTCCTCGGCAAAAAATATGTCGGGACGAAACGTTTCGGCCTAGATGGCGGCGAATCTATGATCCCTGCTCTAGAGTCGGTGATCAAGCATGGCGGCAGCTCCGGCGTGCGCGAGATCATCTATGGCATGGCGCATCGTGGCCGTTTGAACGTGCTCGCGAATGTGATGGCAAAGCCGTACAAAGTGATCTTCCACGAATTTTCTGGCGGCTCTGCCAACCCGGAAGATGTTGGCGGATCGGGCGATGTAAAATACCACCTTGGCACCAGCACAGACCGTACTTTCGATGATATCGAAGTGCACATGTCGCTCGTGCCCAACCCGTCGCACCTTGAAACGGTGAACCCTGTTGTGCTGGGCAAAACCCGCGCACAGCAAGTGGTGCGCGAAGGCGCGACGACTGAGCAGGTTCTGCCTGTTCTGATCCACGGCGATGCGGCCTTTGCTGGCCAAGGCGTAGTTTGGGAAAGCCTCTCGCTATCCGGCGTGCCCGGCTATGACACCGGCGGCTGCCTGCACTTTATCATCAACAACCAAATCGGCTTTACGACCTCGCCCAAATTCGCGAGGAGCTCGCCCTACCCGTCCGACGTGGCGAAGGGCGTGATGGCGCCGATCCTGCACGTGAACGGTGACGATCCCGAAGCCGTGACATTCGCCTGCAAGCTGGCCGTTGAATACCGCCAGAAATTTGGCCGCGATGTGGTGATCGACATGTGGTGCTATCGCCGCTTTGGTCACAATGAAGGCGATGAGCCGAAATTCACCCAGCCGCTGATGTATGACGTGATCCGTAAGCACCCGAAGGTGAGCGTGCACTACGAACAACGCTTGATCGCAGAAGGCGTGATTGATGAAGGCCACCGCGCAGAGGTTGCCGGCGAATTCGTCGCGCATCTCGAAGAGGAATTTCAGGCGGCGAAAAGCTATAATCCGAACGAGGCCGATTGGTTCGGCGGGCGTTGGGCTGGCCTCAACAAGCCAGCCGATCCGGAAACCGCGCGCCGCAATATCGAAACGGCGATCGAGCCAAAGATGTTCGACAGCCTTGGCCGCGTGCTTACCGAAGTGCCGGGCGACGTGGAGATTCACAAAACACTTGGCCGTGTGCTGAAAGCCAAAGGAGAGATGTTCTCCAGCGGTGACGGATTTGATTGGGCCACCGCAGAGGCGCTCGCATTCGGCAGTCTCGTAATGGAAGGCTACAACGTACGTCTGTCCGGACAGGACAGCGGACGCGGAACCTTTTCCCAGCGGCACGCCGTTTGGGTCGATCAAAAATCCGAAGACAAATATGTGCCATTGAGCACCCTGCCCCACGGACATTTCGAAGTGCATGATTCCACGCTGTCGGAATACGGCGTGCTCGGCTTTGAATACGGGTTTGCCATGGCTGACCCGAAAACACTGGTCCTGTGGGAAGCGCAGTTTGGTGACTTTGCCAACGGCGCGCAGATCATGATCGATCAATATATTGCCGCTGGTGAAGCCAAATGGCTGCGCGCCAACGGCCTCGTGATGCTGCTGCCGCACGGCTATGAGGGACAAGGGCCAGAGCACTCCTCTGCGCGCCTTGAACGCTTCCTCCAACTGTGTGCGAACGACAATATCCAGGTCTGCAACATCACAACCCCGGCGAACTATTTCCATGTGCTTCGGCGCCAGATGCTGCGGTCTTTCCGTAAGCCGCTGGTGATCATGACACCGAAATCGCTGCTGCGTCATCCGCTTGCCAAAAGCTCGCGCGAGGAATTCACCGGCGATTGGCAGTTCAAGCGGATCAAATCCGACATGTCCGAAATCGCGGATAAGGACGTAAAACGCCTCATCCTGTGTTCGGGCAAAGTCTATTACGATCTGTATGAGAAGCGTGAGGAAGAGGGTCTGAAAGACGTCTCTATCGTCCGCATCGAACAGCTTTATCCGTTCCCCGGCGATCCATTGGCCGTGCGTCTTAAACGTATGACCAATCTGAAAGATGTGATCTGGTGTCAGGAAGAGCCGAAGAACAACGGTTCGTGGTTCTTCGTTCAAAACCAGATCGAGGATTCTCTGACGCAGGCAGGCCATGATGGCATGCGTCCGGTTTATGCCGGACGCGATGCTGCTGCATCACCTGCAACGGGTCTCGCAAAACGTCACGCTCAACAGCAAGAGGCGCTGGTCGCCGATGCTCTCGGGCTGTCGAAGTAATTTGAATTCACCCCAGTAACACGCTGAGGAATATGTAAAATGGCTACTGAAATCACTGTCCCGGCTCTTGGTGAGTCTGTCACCGAAGGATCAATCGGCGAATGGCTTAAACAGCCGGGCGACGCCGTTGCTGCGGACGAACCCATCGTCAGCCTTGAGACCGATAAGGTCGCGGTTGACGTGCCCTCGCCCATCGCAGGCGTCCTTGTCGAACATCGGGCCGAGGTCGGCGACACAGTCGAAGTCGGAGCGGTGTTGGCCGTGATCGATGAAAGTGGCAGCGCGGGTGCAGCTCCAGCCGCCAAAGAAACCGCCCCTGCCCCAGCAGCTTCAAAAGAAGCGACCAGCGATGCCGCTGTCACCATGTCACCAGCCGTGCGCCGCGCGGTTCTGGAACATGGTGTTGATCCAAGCACGATCAAAGGCACCGGCAAAGATGGCCGCCTAACGAAAGAAGACGTGATCGCTGCGGCGAAAGCAAAGAGCGATCCGGCGCCTGCACCTGCGGCCTCCGCCCCTGCAGCGTCAGCCGCGACCGGAGAACGCCGCGAAGAGCGCGTCAAAATGACCCGTATGCGTCAAACCATCGCCAAGCGTTTGAAAGGCGCTCAGGAAGAGGCGGCGCTGCTCACCACGTTCAACGATGTCGATATGTCGGCAGTGATCGAAGCGCGCACCAAATACAAAGACCTGTTTGCCAAGAAACACGATATCCGTCTCGGCTTTATGGGTTTCTTTGCGAAAGCCGCCTGCCTTGCGTTGAAAGACGTGCCGAGTGTGAACGCCTATATCGAGGGCGATGAGATCGTTTATCACGATTACGTCGATATCTCGGTCGCGGTATCTGCGCCAAACGGCCTTGTCGTTCCCGTGATCCGCGATTGTCAGGATAAGGGTTTCGCCCGCATCGAAAAAGACATTGCCGATTTCGGTGGCCGCGCCAAAGAAGGCACGCTGACCATGGCCGATATGACCGGCGGCACCTTCACCATCTCGAACGGCGGTGTGTTCGGTTCGCTGATGTCGACCCCGATCATCAACCCGCCGCAAAGCGCCGTTCTGGGCCTTCACCGGATCGAAGACCGTGCGGTTGTTGTGAATGGCGAGATCGTGGTCCGCCCGATGATGTATATCGCGCTATCCTATGATCACCGCCTTATCGACGGACGTGAAGCCGTGACCGCGCTGAAAATCATCAAAGAAGCAATCGAAGATCCAACGCGGATGCTGATCGACCTTTGATCGCTTACTACCAGTTGACCCCGACAATTCTGATCCCACATCTTTCGGGATCATGGAGCTAGAAAATGGCTGAATACGACTACGACGTCCTTGTTATCGGTGCTGGTCCCGGCGGCTATGTCGCGGCGATCCGCGCGGCTCAACTGGGCCTTAAAACTGCGTGCGCGGAAGGCCGCGAAACGCTTGGCGGGACGTGCCTCAATGTAGGCTGCATCCCTTCGAAGGCGATGCTGCATGCATCCGAATTCTTCGATGCCGCTGCCAATGGCGAGATGGCCGAAATGGGCGTTGAGGTTAAGCCAAAGCTGAACCTTGATAAGATGCACGCACAGCGGATCGACGCGGTCGACGGCCTGACAAAAGGCATCGAGTTCCTCTTTAAAAAGAACAAAGTCGACTGGAAAAAAGGCTACGCCACGTTCCAAGACGCGCACACTGTTAAAGTGGGTGATGAGACTGTCACCGCGAAAGATATCATCATCGCGACGGGTTCGTCCGTTACTCCGCTGCCCGGTGTCGATGTCGACAATGACAAACAAGTTGTGGTCGATTCCACTGGCGCGCTTGAGCTTGCGACAGTGCCGAAGAAAATGGTCGTCATCGGCGGCGGCGTAATCGGGCTTGAGCTGGGCTCTGTCTGGCGGCGCCTCGGTTCTGAGGTGACTTGCATCGAATTCCTCGACGAAATCCTGCCGGGCTTGGACGGCGATATCCGCAAGGAATCGCGCAAAATCTTCAAGAAACAAGGCATCGATTTCAAACTCGGCACCAAAGTCACCGGCGTTGCTGTGAAAGGCAAAACCGCGACATTGACGATGGAACCAGCCGCAGGCGGCGATACAGAGACAATGGACGTTGATTGCGTCCTCGTATCGATCGGCCGCCGTCCGAATACAGACGGGCTTGGCCTCGATGCGATCGGTCTGGAAACCAACAAGCGCGGCCAGATAGAAATTGATCACGATTTCCGCACCAAGATCGATAATGTCTGGGCCATTGGTGACTGTGTTCCGGGCCCAATGCTCGCGCATAAAGCCGAGGATGAAGGCATTGCCTGCGCGGAAAACATCGCGGGTGAGACCGGCATTGTGAACCACGAGGTGATCCCGAACGTTGTCTACACCCTGCCAGAAATCGCCGGCGTTGGCCTGACGACAGAGGAAGCCATCGAGAAGATGGGCGGCGACAAGAAAGCGATCAAAGTCGGCAAGTTCCCGATGATGGCGAACAGCCGGGCAAAGACCAATCATGAGCCGGATGGCTTTGTAAAAGTCATTGCCGAGGCAGAGAGCGACCGTGTTCTGGGCGTGTGGGCCATTGCCAGTGTTGCAGGCACGATGATCGCGCAAGCCGCGCAGGCCATGGAATTCGGCGCAACGTCGGAAGACATCGCCTATACCTGTCACGCGCACCCGACCCATTCCGAAGCCATGAAAGAAGCGGCGATGGCTGTTCAGGGTAAGCCGATCCATATGTGATCAACGGCGCACAATCTGCGCCGGGAAATTGATTGAGCGCCCCCTCTCGCCTACACAAGCATGGTGAGAGGGGGCGCTATCATTTTGACGGGAATGCAGAATTCTGCACGCGCGATGTGGCGCGGAACCGTGATGGCCGCTCTGTTGCTGGCCCTATCTGCTTGCGCTTTTCAGGATAAGGTGGAGCCGCCACCGCGCAGCGAAACGCCAATCGAAGTGCCCGAAGGTCGCTCTTCCATCGCTTCTGAAATTGTCCTGCCGCTGGCACCGATGCGCAGCGCGCTTGAAAGGCAGGTTCCAACCCGGCTTTGGTCGATCAATCGGCCTGACGCTGAATGTGTGCCGTCCCAACGCACCGAAGTGTTGGGCGTCACGCTGAAGTCGCCAAAGATCAAATGCGACCTTGCCGGCAGAGTAACGCGCGGCGGCATGACATTGCGCGGGCGCGGCCAAGACCTGATCGTGACCATGCCGATCCGCGCCCAAATGACCGCAAGCGATATTGGCGGCCTTATCGAGCAAAAGACCGCCACCGCGCGCGCCACAGTGACAGCCCGCGTCCGGCTATCCGTACGAAAAGACTGGTCTGTGCGCGGCAATGTGCGGATCAGTTACGATTGGCGGCAGCCCCCCACTGTCTCCTTGCTAGGCCAACAGGTCACGTTCGCAGACAAAGCCGACGAGCGGCTCACGACCGTAATTGCAACTCTGGAGCGCACCCTAGAACGCGAGATTAGCAAACTTGATCTACGCAGCCGTATCGAGCCCAAGTGGGAGCAAGGTTTTTCGGTGCTTTCGCTCAACAGCGAGAACCCGCCTGTTTGGATGCGCCTAACACCGCAAGGTCTCGGCTATGATGGTTACAGCGCGCGGCGCAATACAATCGCAGTAAGAATGCGGCTTGATGCGACGACTGAGGTGTTTGTGGGCGAAAAGCCTGCGGTTCCTAACGCGCAGCCTCTGCCGGAAATGCTCGCCCCATCGGAGCGGAGTGACAGTCTGGCACTGAATCTGCCCGTCGTCGCGCAATATTCGCAGCTTGAAACCGTGATCGAAAAAGCGCTCAGCGAACGATCCAAGCGCGTGTTTCGCGTCCCCGCTATTGGCGACAGAATGGTCGAACTGCGGTCTGTCACCGCCTATGGCACCGATGAGAACAGGATCGCTGTGGGCGTTGAGTTTGAAGCTTGGAAACCCGGCAAGCGCGATGATCCCGCCACAGGTACGGTGTGGCTGACGGCCCTTCCCGTAAACGCGGAAAATTCGCGCAAAATCGAATTTCTCGATCCGCAATACAGCGTGGAGACAACGCGATTTACTACCAACGTCTTGCTTGAAATCGCCAAGACGCGGGACTTCTCCGCCACGATTGAGGATGCGCTAACCCAGAATTTTGAGAGCGATTTCGACAATCTGCTCCGCAAGATTGACCGCGCCGTTGCCTCCAAACAACTTGGCAAATTCACCATCTCCACCGACATCGAAAAGGTATCCACGGGAAAGCTAACCGCCTATGGCGAAGGCTTATTCCTTCCGGTATCGGCTGGCGGGGAAACGCAAATCCGGTACGCTCCGCAATAAGCGGCGGCGGGCATGAGGGGAAAAATGCCGTGGCCTATCCGAAATTGACCGACAAACCGGGCGCGCTGGAAACGGCTGCTGCGATCCGTGCTGGCGAACTGACCCCTCACGAGGCGGTCGATGCCGCTATTGTGCGGATTGGAAAACTCGATTCAGCGATCAATGCGCTGGCCGTGCCCGATTTTGAACGCGCCTATGCGGCGGCGCGGGCCATGGAAAAGCAGGCTGCCCCACCCGAAGGTTCGCCGGATTTTCAGCCTCTGTTTGGCGTCCCGATGACGGTCAAAGAAAGCTTCGATGTCGAGGGATTGCAGTCATGCTGGGGGCATGAGCATCTGACCGATTATGTCGCTCCGCGCGATTCAGAGTTGGTCCGCCGTTTGAAAGCCGCTGGCGCGATCATCATCGGCAAAACCAACGTGCCGGTTGATCTGTCAGATTGGCAGAGCTTCAATCCGGTTTATGGCCGCTCCACCAACCCGCATAATGCCGAGCGATCCCCGGGCGGATCATCCGGTGGCAGCGCTGCGGCTGTCGCGAGCGGTATGGTCCCGTGTGAATACGGCACCGATATTGGCGGCTCCGTGCGAGTGCCAGCGCACTTCTGCGGCATCTGGGGGCATAAGACATCATGGGGCCTCGTCAGCAAGAGTGGGCATGATCACCCGCAAATGGCGCGGCGTGAAGGCTTTGTCGCAGCGCATGACGGCGCGCTGTCTATTGCCGGGCCGCTGGCCCGCAATGCCGCTGATCTCGCTTTGTTGACTGAATTGGGCGGCAGTGTGCCGCTTCGCCGCAACACAAAAAACCTGAATGATTGCCGTATCCTCGCGCTCAAGAAGTTTCCGGATAGCCCGGTTGATGCAAGCGTGCTGGAGCCGACCGAAGCCGCGCTGGAACAGCTCGCACGGAGCGGTATCAAAATTGATCGCAGCAGCGGCTTGCTCCCTGATCTGGCGCAGCAACAGGCGGAGTATCTGCGGATGCTGAACATTGCCATGGCACGCGGGGCGCCTTCGCCCGATGGCAAACGCGCCAGCGCAAGCGACTGGTTCGATTTGCTCGATGCGCAGGCAGCGAATGAATTTCAATGGGCGCAGCTTTTTGAAGAGTATGATTTCGTCCTCGCCCCGCCTGCTCCAGTGCTCGCGATCCCGCATCTGGATGGGTCGGTGTTCAATTCGACGATCCGCGTAAATGGCAAGGATATGCCTGCCGGTGCTGGCCTGACATGGGCCGGGCTTGCAACATTCCCCAATCTGCCGGCAACTGTCCTGCCAATCGGGCATGGCACTTATGAAGGCGCAAAGCTGCCCTGCGGCATGCAAGTGATGGGCCCGCGTTGGAGCGACCTTGATTGCATCGCGGCGGCAGACGCAATCGCGGCAATTCTACACGGATAACGACTATGGCAAACGCGATGCGGCTCCTCGCAAAATGGCACATCTGGCTTGGTTGGCTTGTCGGCGTGCCAATTGTCATGTGGATTGCGACGGGCCTTTTCATGGTCAGCAAGCCCATCGAAGAAGTGCGCGGCAATCACCTGCGCATTGATCAGCCGCAATTGCCTCTGATCATCGAAGGCAGCAATCTTGCGACTGAAGAGATGCAAATCGCCGAAATGCGCGCGGTGATGCAAGACGGCAAAGCGACCGCGATCCTGACCACTCTCGACGGGATCACAAGCCGCGTCGATATGGCAACCGGAGAGCCAATTGCGCCGCTAACCGCGGCAGACGCCCGCGCATTAGCAGCCCGGCGTATTGTCGGCGGAGATGCCGTAAAGTCCGTCACATTTTTCAATGCCGACGAAGTGCCATTTGATTTCCGCCGCCCAATGCCGGTCTGGCGCGTCGCCTTGGAGGACGGGGCGCATGTCTATATCGGCCGCGACACCGGCGAGATTGAGGCCGTTCGCACGAGCTGGTGGCGCTGGTTCGATTTCATGTGGGGCCTGCACATTATGGACCTGTCTGATCGCGAGGACACAAGCCATCCGATCCTGATCCTGTTCGCCGCATTGGCTTTGATCGGATCGCTGTTTGGGCTCGCACTGATGTTCCGCCGCCGCAAAGCCAGAGTTGTAGCCGCGTCATGAACGAGACCATTCTCACCCCGATCCTCGATATTCTGGATATTATCGGCATCGCGATTTTCGCGCTGTCAGGGGCTGTAATTGCTGCCCGCGAACGCCAGACTTTCGTTACCATGGCATTTTTCGCGCTGGTGACGGGAGTTGGCGGGGGAACGGTGCGCGATCTGTTGATCGATGCGCCAGTATTCTGGATGACAGACGCATGGGTGGCATCGGTTTGCCTAGGATGCGCGTTGCTAGCCTGGTTTACGCCGGTCAAGCTTTGGGAAGGCAAGCTGTTCGCCTTTGCCGACGGAGCGGGCCTCGCCGCTTACGCAGTGATCGGCAGTGCAAAGGCGCTTGCGTACGGAGTACCGCCGGTGCCTGCCATACTGATGGGGATCATTACCGGCTGCGTTGGCGGCATCATTCGCGATGTCGTCGCCGGGCGCCCCTCGATCATCATGCAACCGGAATTGTACGTGACAGCCGCCGCTCTCAGCGCGGCATTGACCATCGGTGGCGGGATTGTCGCTGCATTAATGGGCGTGCCGCCACAATGGGCATGGGGAATAGCATTCGCAGCAGGCTTTGCATTGCGCGCCGCCGCGATCCAATGGCAGCTTGCCCTGCCCAGCTACAAATTAAAGAAACCTGATCCCGAGGCGTCGCCGCCCCGGGACCTAGATCACGATTAACCGCGCAGATCGGCGTCTACATCGCCCGGATATTCATCGCCGGGAATGGGGCCGCCGGGATAGGCCGGCTGTTGCTGCGTCGGCGTAGCCGCGTCTGAACGCTGCGTGCTGCGTGCTTTTGCACGGGCATCGGCATAGCGATCATCGCTCCATTGGCGATCATCACCGCGAGAGCGGTTTGCATCGCCGTTGTCGGCATTGCTGGCTTGAAAACCGCCGTAATTCACATCGGCAATCCGGCCATTATTGTCGATCTGACAGGTAAAGCCGTTGCCATTGAACAGCGCGCCAGTGACGATCCAGCCTTCAGAAGTGCGATTCACACTGTCGACGCTTTCAACGCGGATATCGCGTTCAATCCGCGCAACGCATTGTTCAGCCGCATTATCGAGACCTGATCCAGCATTGCTGCTGCGGCGATCACTACGCTGGTCATCGCGGCGCTCGTCCCGGCGATCATAATCGCGTTCGGCGTTACGCTCGCGGCGATAGTCCGTATCGCGATTGCGGCGTTCCTTGTTGTTGGCAGCACTTGCAACAGCGGCGATCCCGCCAAGGATCAACACGCCGGTAAGAACGTCGCCCGCATTCACGCGGTTACGGCGATAGCGATGGCGGCCCCAGCGGCGGTGGTGCTCCGCAATCGCATCGCCTTCGCTATATGTGCTTTGGCCAAAATCGGTGAAGATTGCGCTGCCAGCGACGGGCGCGGGCGCTGCGGGCAATTCGGCGGCCTGGGCCGGAATGGCGGTCAACGAAGCGGCGGCAACTAGGCCGGCAAACGCTCCGGTACGGTTCAATG
Source organism: uncultured Erythrobacter sp. (assembly GCF_947497915.1). GTDB lineage: Bacteria > Pseudomonadota > Alphaproteobacteria > Sphingomonadales > Sphingomonadaceae > Erythrobacter. The sequence continues at coordinate 1,522,068 of NZ_CANMIJ010000001.1, forward strand.
AAAGCATGAATGCTCCCTCCTGTTTGAAAAGAGCGGCCACCACACGCTCAAGATGGATACGCGCATAAGCGGCCCAGGCTTACAATGGCCTGAACCGCTTATGGCTGGTGGTGGGTTATGGTCGGGGCGGCGGGAGGACCGCCCCGGCCTTTCACGAGCCGCGATTAACGCAGGCCGCGAATTCCGCTGAAGTCGATCTGCGGGCGACCGCGGCCATCGACGTAGCAGGTGAACTTTCCGCGATCCGCACGGTAACCGCGTGCGCCTTCAACTTGGATGCGGCCCTTCACCTTGAACCCGTAACGGGTGCGATCAACATCGCGGATCTGGGTTACATCGGCGTAACGGTAGCCACCAAAGCGGCGTGCCTGACGCTCGGCCACTCGAACACAGCGTTCCACTGCATTACGGCCATTGTTGAAGCCGCGATTGTTGTAGCGGACGTTGTGGTTGTAGCCACGATTGCGGTAATTATAGCCGCGATTGTTGTGACGGTAATTCCGGTCGCGGTATCCGCGTTTCCTGTCGCCATCAAATGCGCCGGCTAGGGCAGCAAGTCCGCCGATAATCACAGCGCCTGCGATAACATCGCCAGCGTCTACACCGCGATCACGGTGCCGGTCCTGAGCGGCGGCTGGGGCGGCAGTCGCAAGGGCCATCGCGCCAGCGGCGACAGTCCCGAGCGTGCCTTTGGCGAGTGTCTTGGTAAGGTTCGTCATAGGTCTCATCCTCGGGTTGTGCCGGAGCGGGTTTGCGCCGGCTACAAACCCCTTATGGATGATTCGCTATTTGCTAAGCCTGACTGACCCTTGCAGCTATTGTTCAGATAAGTACTTACTTTTATGAACGGCCTGCTTGATCGGGGTCGAAACAGGCTTTTGTCTTAGCAGGCCTGAATGAGCCGCAGCTTAATCAAGCGCGGCCAGAACATCTCTTGTGAAGGCCGCAATATCAAATCGCGTGCCGACCATGTTTTCGCCGCGCCTCACGATGACAACATTACGCGACGGGACAACCACGAGATACTGCCCGCGATTGCCGCGCGCCGCAAATGCATCATCAGGTATGCCTTCAAACGCATTTCCTTCAGGCCGCCGGAATGTCCACCACCCTGCCCCATAACCCCAGTTTGAGCCCTGCGGCTGTGGACCGCTGGGTTCGGACACGTAATCGCGCCAATTCTCCGGCAAGATCTGCTCACCGTTCCATTCGCCATTGTTGAGGTAAAGCTGCCCAAGCTTGGCCAGATCGCGCGCAGTCGTCCAGACTTGGCTGGAAAGGACGTAGTTACCGCGAATGTCCGTCTCCGCGACAGTATGGTCCATGCCAAGTTTTGCGAAGAATTCGTGCGGCGGATAATATCGTAAATGGGAATCCACCGCTTTGATCGCTATCAACGTATCATTGTTAGCGTAACGATAAACGGTGCCGGGCGCGTGAATCATCGGCCAATTGGCGGCGCGTTCATCAACGGTGGTCCCGCCCCAATACAGCGGATCGGTGCGGTTGCCTGACGTATCGGAATACCGTCCGGTTGCCATGCGCAGCGCGTGGTCGATCGTGATCGCATTGCGCACATCGCCCCCGGCGCCGATGCGCCAATAATTCAGACCGACCGGTTCATTAACGTCAAATTCGCCGGAGTTGACCGCCGCCCCTACGAGCGTTGCCGCGATGCTTTTGGCCACTGACCATGTGCGTTGCGGAGTGTGTGCACCGAAACCATCAGCATACCGTTCTGCCACAGCGCCGTTGCTCAGGACCAAGGCGGCAGTGGTCCGTCCCTCGCCATAGGCACCGTCAAAAGCAGCGGCCAAAGTATCGGCGATGTCGCGCGAAAGCGCTTCGCTGTCGCTGTCATTGCCGATGTTGGAGATGATCGTCGCCGGATCGCCATTGGGCAGCGGCGCTTGCGGGTTGCTGATGTTCTCAGGCGCACCGATTGGAAGCACGGAACATCCGGTGTCTTCACCGTAATAGGCAGCCACACGGTCGGGCATATCGTCCGCCCATTCAACCTGAACATGCGCGACCTGCCCGGTTGGCCGACGCACAATCTGATAAGGCAGATCGCGAATGATCGGATCCAGCTTGGGATAGATGCCCGTCAGTTCCCATGCATGGATGCTTTCGGGCGTGCGCGTCGTGCCGTTACGCTCTGCAATCGCTGTGGCGCTGCACAGGAACAGTGCCTTGTATCCGGCGGCCAGCGCCCGATCATAGCGCCCATCGAGATCTTGCTGCGCGGATGGCGGTGAAACTGACCGTGCTTGAGGCTGTGTGGAGCCGGTCTGGGCAGCGACGGACTGTGCAGCAACAGAATGGGCGGTGATGGAGGCGGCAAACAGGCCTGCAACGATAAGCTTTTCCATGCGCCAGACCTTACGCCGATGCACACAAAAGAAAAGGGCCGGCAGATTGCTCTGCCAGCCCCTCTATGTCGTTGGTCGAATGCCTTGATCCGAGAAAGACCCTTACGCTTCTGCGTATTCTTCTTCTTCGTTCGTGACAGGACCGCTGTCTTTACCCTTAGCTTCTTCATCGCGCTCTACGAACTCGATGATTGCCATTTGGGCCGCGTCGCTGCCGCGGTAGCCAGCTTTGATGATGCGGGTGTAGCCACCGTCACGATCATCATAGCGTTTCGCCAGAACGTCAAACAGCTTCTTAAGCTGGGTTTCGTCGAGCAGGCGAGCCTGTGCAAGTCGACGGTTCGAAAGGCCGCCACGCTTTGCCAGCGTGATGAGTTTTTCGATGTACGGACGCAGTTCCTTCGCTTTTGGAAGCGTGGTGTGGATCTGCTCGTGCTTGATCAGCGCGGCCGACATGTTGCGGAAAAGAGCCTTACGGTGGCCCGATTTACGGCTCAGCTTACGCTGTGAAATTCCGTGACGCATGATTTGTATCCTTCGTTTGTAAGGGGCCCGTATCAGGTAGCCCGGTACTGGCGGCGCTTAAGGTGCGCCGCCGGAACCTGATCAACCGAGCAGCTCTTGTTCGAGCTTCTTGGCCATTTCTTCGATGTTCTCTGGCGGCCAGCCTGGAATGTCCATGCCGAGGCGCAGACCCATGCTGGAGAGAACTTCTTTGATTTCGTTGAGCGACTTGCGGCCAAAGTTTGGCGTGCGCAGCATCTCGGCTTCGGTTTTCTGAACCAGATCGCCGATATAGATGATGTTGTCGTTCTTGAGGCAGTTTGCCGAACGCACCGAAAGTTCCAGCTCGTCGACCTTCTTGAGAAGGTAACGGTTGAGCTGGTTGGCGTCGTCTTCCTGCGGCGTAGCGGCCTGACCAATCATGGCCGACTGCGGCTGAGGAATGCCGTCTTCGAAGTGGACGAACAGCGTGAGCTGATCCTGAAGGATGCGCGCAGCATAAGCCACAGCGTCTTCAGGAGTGACGGTGCCATCGGTTTCGACGGTCAGCGAAAGCTTGTCATAGTCCAGTTCCTGGCCAACGCGGGCGTTCTCGACCTTGTAGCTCACCTGACGGACAGGTGAATACAGCGAGTCAACCGGGATCAGACCGATCGGCGCATCGGCCGGACGGTTCTGAACAGCAGGCGAGTAACCTTTACCAACGTCAGCGGTCAGCTCCATGTTGAGCGTCGCACCTTCATCGAGGTGACACAGGACGAGGTCCTTGTTCATCACTTCGATGTCGCCGGTAACAGCGATATCGCCAGCTTTTACAGTAGCTGGACCGGTAACGGAAAGCTGAAGCCGCTTTGGACCTTCGCCTTCCATCTTGAGAGCGATCTGCTTCACGTTGAGGACCATGTCTGTCACATCTTCGCGCACACCGGCGAGCGAAGAGAATTCGTGAAGGACATTCTCGATCTTGATCGATGTGATCGCTGCACCCTGAAGCGAGCTAAGGAGAACGCGGCGAAGAGCGTTGCCGAGCGTAAGGCCAAAGCCACGCTCAAGCGGTTCAGCTACGAAAGTAGCCTTACGCTGCTTATCACCGTTATCCTTGATCTCGAGGGTGTTGGGTTTCTTAAGTTCCTGCCAGTTCTTCGTATTGACGGACATGGATTTCCCCTAATTCGCCTGGTGGCGGTTCAAATGACGGTCGGACCCTTTGCAGTGGAAGCCTGCATCGGACCCGTCCGGTGTCTGGGTGGCTAAGCCGAGCCACCCGACGGGACTTGGATCAGACGCGGCGACGCTTGGATGGACGGACCCCGTTGTGCGGGATCGGCGTCACATCGCGGATCGACGTGATGTTAAAGCCAACAGCGGCGAGACCGCGCAGAGCGCTCTCACGGCCCGAACCCGGGCCTTTCACTTCGACTTCGAGTGTGCGGACACCGTGTTCAGCAGCTTTCTTGCCGGCGTCGTCTGCTGCAACCTGTGCGGCGTACGGCGTCGATTTACGGCTGCCTTTGAAACCCATCGAACCAGCGCTGGACCAGCTAATAGCATTGCCCTGCGCATCGGTGATGGTGATCATGGTGTTGTTAAAGCTGGCGTTGATGTGTGCAACGCCGCTCGAAATGTTCTTTCTATCGCGGCGTCTTACTTTACCGCCCGGTTCGCGTGCCATTTCTCGTATTCCTTATTGAATGCGGGTGAAGGAAAAAGCGTTAGGTCGAAACCTAATACTTACTTCTTCTTCCCGGCGATCGGCTTGGCCTTACCCTTGCGGGTACGGGCGTTGGTGTGCGTGCGCTGTCCGCGAACGGGCAGGCCATTACGATGGCGAAGACCGCGATATGTACGCAGATCCATCAGACGTTTGATGTTCATCGAGGTCTGGCGACGAAGGTCACCTTCCACGGTCACATCAGCATCAATCGCTTCACGAATACGCAGCACTTCCTCATCAGTGAGGTCCTGCACACGAACGGTGTGCGCAATGCCAAGCTTATCTGCGATTTCAACGGCAGTGGTACGACCAATCCCGTGAATGTAGGTCAGCGCGATAATAACGCGCTTATTTGTGGGGATGTTTACCCCGGCAATACGAGCCACTTAATTCTCCATGCTCCACAGGGGATTACGACCTAGGCCGACGCCCCCATCTCAACGCTCAAAACACCGACACGTGCTCACCCGCCTCTTGTCATATCAAAAGCAAATGCTTTGAAACAACAAAAGTCCGGTTGGAACGCGCGTAAGGCGATACCTGCCGGACTGAGCTCGAACGTGTCGAATGAAAGGCGCGCTTAGGGCGATTCTTGATCGCAGTCAACACCGCGCACGCATTATCGACCGAGCCGCCAATATGGGCCGCTTCGATCTGACTTCAAGGGGAGTAGTACCGCTTCACAAAGCGCGGGTCAAAACGGGCGCCAAACCCTTGTGGGAAAAGCGGCACTGCGCCCTTCACCCCTACGCCTCACCCATCGTCGGAAAGATCGCCGAAGGCATCGTCGACCGCGCTGGACTCATCTGCCTTGGCATCCGGTTTATCGGTGCTTTCGCCAGCGTCATCGGCATCAGAATCTCCGGTGTCCTCAGCTGCCGCAGGGTCTGCATCGTCGGCGTCTTCAGCATTCTCCAGAGCTTCCTCTTCGCCAACACGGCCCAGCAGATTGGCGAGGCCATCGAGCTGCTGGCTCATCACACCATCAACGGCTTTCGCAATGACGGGCACTTCGTACCGCATCCGTCCGCCGACGTGATATTCCCACACAATCCGCGTGCCCTCCTCGGCTTTGCTGATCGCAATCGTCAGAACGCCTGTGACCGGCTCGCTTTGCAGCGGGCCAAGCGCGCCGGAGAGCCGCATTGCGCTTTCCGGGTAAGACTGGATCACACGCATATGTTCAACACTGCCTTCGAGTGTGAAGCGATCTTTGTCCTCGACTTCGGGAATGCGCTCACAAAAACAGCCGCCCGCTTGCGGGCGCAGGGTCAGATTTTCGGAATCGCCAGACCAAGTGTGCGCTTTGTTCCACCACGTCGATGGCGTGATCAGCGCAAGCCAGACCTGCTTGGGCGTTGCATCGACCAACGCCTCATCGCGCGTAACGAAGCCGCTATCATCCTGATCGGTAACTTCGGCAGCAAGCGGTGCTGTGCAAACGGCACCTGCCAACACGGCAGCGGCTAAAGTGGTGAAACGCATGACCCAAATCTCCCTTTGGATCACCGCTTAAGCGATTGCGGGAAAGAGGGGAAGCCTATGCGTCCCCTCGCCCTCTATCTATTTGAGGATCGCGTCGATTGCGCCTGCAACGTCATTGATACCGGCCATACCGTCAACGCGGGTCACAATGCCGCGCGCTTCATAACCGGGAAGGATCGGCGCAGTTTTCGCGCGGTATTCTTCCATGCGGGTGCGGACGGTCTCTTCATTGTCGTCCGGACGGCGCTTGAACTCTTCCGAACCGCAAACATCGCAAACGCCCTCTTTCGACGGAGGGTTGGCGGTGTCGTGATACAACGCCCCGCATTTCGCGCAGGAAAACCGCCCCGTGATCCGCTCAACTAGAGCTTCCACGTCAACGCCCAATTCGATCACATGATCGAGCGAGCGATTGTGTTTGGCGAGGATCGTGTCGAGCTGCGCAGCTTGCGCTTCAGTGCGCGGATAACCGTCAAAGATGGCTCCGGTGCCTGCATCCATCTCGGCCAAGTTCGCATCGATCAACTCGGATACAATCTCGTCCGAAACGAGTTCACCGCGGTCCATCACAGCTTTCGCTTTTAAGCCAACGGGTGTCTGCGCCTTCACGGCTGCACGAAGCATGTCGCCCGTCGAAAGCTGGAGCATGCCGTGGCGTTCAACCAGGCCAGCACTTTGTGTACCTTTACCAGCGCCCGGAGGGCCAAGAAGAATAATGTTCACCGATGAACCCCTATTGCTGCGCCGGCCTGATAACCTGACGCCTTCATACAGTCAGCTGCGTGCGCATTAACGCTTGCGGCCTTTGAGCTTAGCCTTCTTGATAAGATCGCCATACTGGTGGGCCAGCAGATGCGACTGGATCTGGCTCAGCGTGTCGACCGTAACGTTCACAACGATCAGCAAACTGGTTCCGCCAAGGAACAATGGAATGCCAGTCTGCGCGATCATATATTCCGGAATGACACAAACGAGCGTGAGATAAATCGCGCCGACAACCGTGATCCGGGTGAGAACATATTCGAGATAATCGGCGGTACGCTTACCCGGACGAATGCCCGGAATAAAGCCGCCGCCCTTCTTCAGATCATCGGCGCGCTCTTCAGGGTTGAAGACCACCGCAGTGTAGAAGAAGGTGAAAAAGATAATGCCGAGACCGTACAGCGTCATATAGATTGGCTGACCGTGCTGTAGGTACTGGTTCAGCGTCACGATGAAGCCGCCAAAGCCACTTTCGCTATCTACCGAATTGCCCGCAAATTGCGAGATCGTCAGCGGCAAAAGCAACAGCGAGCTGGCAAAAATCGGCGGGATAACACCGGCAGTGTTCAGCTTAAGCGGCAGGTACGAATTGTCCTGCTGAGCCATGCCGTTTTGCGTCGCGCGTTTCGGGTATTTGACGAGCAATCGCCGCTGCGCCCGTTCAACGAACGAGATAAGCAGGATCAGCACAACCACCATAATCACGAAGAAGATGATGATGCCCGGTGCGATCGAACCGGTGCGACCGCCTTCAAACAGGTTGCTTGCGAAGGTTGGGAACTGGGCAACGATGCCGGCCATAATGATCAGCGAAACACCGTTGCCGATACCGCGCGAGGTGATCTGCTCACCGAGCCACAATAGAAACATCGTGCCGCCGACAAGGCTGATCACGGCGCCAACGCGGAACATATAACCCGGCTCAACCACCGCAGAAATGCCGCTTTGTGCAGCGAAGCTTTCGAGGCCAGCGGCCAGAAAATACCCTTGAATCGCGCACAGGAAGACTGTGCCGTAACGGGTGTACTGGTTCAGTTTCTGACGGCCTGTCGCGCCCTCTTTCTTGAGAGCTGCGAGCGTCGGGTGAAGCGCAGAGGCCATCTGCACAACAATCGACGCTGTAATGTAAGGCATCACGCCGAGCGCGATGAGGCTCATCCGCTCGAGGCTACCGCCTGAGAATGTGTTGAACAGTTCGAGCACACCGCCTTGAGCCAAAACGGCTAAGTCCTGCAACGCTGCGGGGTTTACACCCGGGAGCGGCACGTAGCTCAAAAAACGGAAAACGATCAGCGCACCGATTGTGAACCAAATGCGTTGGCGCAGCTCGGTCGCCTGAGCAAAGTTGCCCAGGTTCATATTGCTGGCGATGTTATCGGCGCGTGAAGCCATGATGTGTTGTCGATCCTAGCGTTTTGGCCGCGTGATCCCGGCCCCGTTCGCATAGATAGGGAGAGAGGTTCGCATTGTCGAACCCTGCCCCTGAAAAAACATCATCCCGGGCCAGATTTCAGCGTCTCTTTCCACAAGCGCTATGCACGTGAGGGAGACTGACTGAACCCGGCCCGGGATGATAATGTGAAGCTTACTTCTTCTTGTTCGCTTTGGCTTCTTTGGCCTCAGCCTTAGCAGCTTTGCGTTCAAGGTTCGTCGGAGCGGTCACTTCGACGCTGCCGCCGGCTTTCTCAACCGCTGCAACTGCGCCTTTGGTCGCGCCGGTTACGATGAACTTGGCTTTCGCCTTGATCTCACCCTTGCCGAGCAGACGAACACCGTCTTTGCCGCCGCGTACGAGACCGCAAGCACGCAGAGCGTCTTCGGTGATGTCTTTTTTGCCGTCGAGCTTTTTCTCGTCAATCCATTTCTGGATCATACCGATGTTTACTTCGGCGTAGTCTTTGCCAAACGGGTTGTTGAAGCCGCGTTTCGGGATACGCATGTGAAGGGGCATTTGGCCGCCTTCAAAGCCTTTGATCGCTACGCCGGAACGGCTTTTCTGGCCCTTCTGGCCGCGGCCCGAAGTTTTGCCTTTGCCGGAACCGATACCACGGCCCACGCGCATGATACCTTTACGGGCACCTTCATTGTCACGGATTTCATTGAGTTTCATGTTGCACTCGCTTTCGCTTTTGTTCGCGCTGATAGGATGAGGCCCCGCATCTCTGCGAGGCCCCATAAATTTAGTTTAGTCCACGATCACTGCAAGATGCGGGATCTTAGCGACCGCGCCGCGAACTTCAGGGGTATCCTGACGTGTCACGACTTTATGCATCTTGTTAAGCCCAAGACCGATCAGGATCTTGCGCTGGCTTTCTGGACGACGGATCGGCGAACCGATCTGTTTGATCGTTACTGTTTTCCCAGTCTTTTTCTTAGCATCAGCCATTGATCTTACTCCGCGATTGCTGCGGCGTCGGCTTCAGCCTCGGCCTTGTCAGCGCCGCCGCGACCCAGAAGGTCAGCGACTTTTTTACCGCGACGCTGTGCAACCGACTTCGGCGAAGTCTGGTTTACAAGCGCGTCGAAAGTGGCGCGGATCATGTTGTACGGGTTGGACGTGCCGACCGATTTGGTCACAACGTCAGCAACGCCGAGGCTTTCAAACACAGCACGCATCGGACCACCAGCGATGATGCCGGTACCCGGAGGCGCTGTACGGATAGTCACTTTGCCTGCGCCGAAACGACCATTTGCGTCGTGGTGCAGAGTGCGACCTTCTTTCAGAGCCACACGAACCATCTTTTTGCGCGCCGCGGCAGTTGCCTTGGTGATCGCTTCTGGAACTTCGCGAGCCTTACCCTTGCCGAAGCCAACGCGGCCCTGACCGTCACCGACAACGACGAGCGCAGCGAAGCCAAAACGCTTACCACCCTTCACCGTTTTCGAGACGCGGTTGATGTGCACGAGTTTCTCGATGATGCCATCATCTTCTTCCTCGCGGCGGCCACGGCCACCATCACGTCCACCACGGCCACGGCCTTTGCCGCCACGATCGTTGTTACCACCTCGGCCACGGCCACCGCGCGCTTGCTTCGGCGCTTCGGTTGCAGGTGCTTCGGTAGGTTGAGCGGTTGGCTCGGCAGCAGCAGACTGATTGTCAGCCGCTTCCGATGGAGTTTCCGCAACAGCTGGAGCTTCCGCCTCTGCTTTCGCAGGAGCCGCTTCTGGTGTTTCGGTTACTTCCGGCGTCGCAGCTTCGGTCGCTGCTTCTTCGGTTTTCTTTTCGTCAGCCATCATCAGAACTCCAGCCCGCCTTCGCGAGCGGCATCGGCCAGCGCTTTCACGCGGCCATGAAATAGGAACCCGCCGCGATCGAACACGACAGTGGTCACGCCAGCTTTCTTGGCTGCGGCTGCGATGTCCTTGCCAACCGTAACGGCGGCATCAACATTGGCACCCGATGCTTTCGCACCAAGAGTAGAGGCAGCGGCCACAGTGCGTCCCTGGGCATCGTCGATGACCTGAGCGTAGATGTGGCGACCAGTGCGGTGAACCGACAGACGCGGCTTGCCACCAGACCGAGCACGGAGCGCAGAGCGCACGCGGCGGCGGCGACGTTCAAAGAGAGAGAGCTTTGCCATCTTACTTCTTCTTCCCTTCCTTGCGGAAGACATACTCGCCGCGATACTTGATACCCTTGCCCTTGTAAGGCTCAGGCTTACGGAATTCGCGAATTTCGGCAGCAAACTGGCCAACGGCCTGTTTGTCGATACCGGAAATCTCGACCGTAGTTTGATCGGGCGTTTTGACTTCGAGGCCTTCCGGCACAGTGAGATCGACATCGTGGCTGAAACCGAGTTCCAGCTTCAGAGTCTTGCCCTGAGCTTTCGCACGGTAACCAACGCCGGAAATCTCAAGCGTCTTTGAAAAGCCGTCGGTCACACCTTCAACCAGGTTCGAAACCAGCGTGCGTTGCATGCCCCAATAAGAACGTGCCTGCTTGCTGTCATTCGCCGGGTTAACTTGGATCTCATCCCCTTCGACTTTGTAGTCGATAAGGTCAGAGAGACCCAGTGTAAGAGTACCCTTTGGGCCCTTCACACTCAGTGTGCCGTTTTCGATGTTTGCAGTAACCCCAGCAGGGATTGCCACAGCCTTTTTACCAATGCGGCTCATCAGAAGACCTCCGCAAGCACTTCGCCGCCGACATTGCTTTCGCGCGCTTCGTTGTCCGAGAGGACGCCGCGCGGTGTCGAGACGATGGTGATGCCAAGGCCATTGCGAACAGTCGGAAGTTCCTTCGAACCCGAATAGACGCGGCGGCCCGGCTTGGAGACGCGGCTTACATGCTTAATAGCAGGCTCGCCCTCGAAATATTTCAGTTCAATCCGCAGCGCAGGGTGCTTGCCGCTCTCGTCTTCGCTGTAGCCACGGATGTAGCCTTCGCGAGTGAGAACTTCGAGCACGTTAGCGCGCAGTTTGGAAGCCGGCGAAAGGACGGAGTCCTTCTTAGCCTGCTGTCCGTTACGGATACGGGTGAGCATATCACCCAGTGGATCGGTCATAGCCATTTGTTAGATCCTCACCAGCTCGACTTGGTCAGACCAGGGATCATACCCCGGGTGCCGAGTTGACGCAGTTCGATACGGTTGATGCCGAACTTGCGGTAATAGCCGCGTGGGCGGCCGGTGGTGGCGCAGCGATTGCGCACGCGAGTTGGATTCGCATTACGCGGAATCTCAGCCATCTTGAGGCGAGCCATTAGACGCTCGCCCTCATCAAGGCTCTCGTCATCTGCGATCGCCTTCAGCTTCTCGTACTTCGCTGCGTACTTCTTAACGAGCTTCTTGCGACGCTCGTTTTTGTTAATGGAACTCAGTTTCGCCATTGGACTTAAGCTCTCTTGCTTGTCGTTACGGTAGAGAAACAGCTCACGCTGCTTCTTTCTGTTCGTTGTCGGCATCACCTTGGAAAGGGAAGCCAAAGAGACGGAGCAATTCGCGCGCCTCTTCATCGGTATTCGCAGTGGTGGTCACGATAATGTCCATGCCGCGAACTGTGTCGATCTTGTCGTAGCTGATCTCAGGAAAGACGATCTGCTCTTTAAGGCCCATCGCGTAGTTGCCGCGGCCGTCGAACGATTTCGCGTTCAGACCACGAAAGTCACGGATACGAGGCATTGCGATAGTCACCAGACGATCAACAAATTCGTACATACGCTCACGGCGAAGGGTAACCTTGCAACCGATTGGCATGCCTTCGCGCAGTTTAAACTGTGCGATCGACTTCTTCGCCTTTGTGATGACAGGCTTCTGACCAGCGATCAGAGCCATTTCTTCAGCAGCCGTAGCGACCTTCTTCTTGTCCTGACTGGCTTCGCCAACACCCATATTGAGTGTGATCTTGTCGATCTTCGGGACTTGAAGACGGTTGGTGTAACCGAACTTCTCAGTCATCGCCTTGACGATTTCCTCGTCAAACTTGGCTCTCATACGTGGAGTGTAATCAACCATCGATAGTCTCCCCGCTCTTTACAGCGACGCGAACCTTCTTGCCGTCCTTCTCTTCGAAACGGACGCGAGTTGGCTTGCCATCTTTGGGATCGGCCACAGCAACTTTTGAAAGGTTCATCGGAGCCGGGAACCGGTCGATGCCACCTTGCGGGTTTTGCTGGGTCGGCTTGCGGTGACGAGCCATGACGTTCACGCCTTCGACAATGACCTTGCCATCTTTTGGCATGACCTGTTGGACAGTGCCGGTACGGCCCTTATCCTTGCCCGAAAGCACGACGACATTGTCGCCTTTTTTGATCTTTGCAGCACCCATTTTAGAGCACCTCCGGAGCGAGCGAGATAATTTTCATGAAACCACGTCCACGAAGTTCGCGAACCACTGGGCCAAAGATACGAGTGCCGATTGGCTCTTCGCTCTTGTTCACCAGAACAGCTGCGTTGCTGTCAAAGCGGATCACGCTGCCGTCGGAACGGCGCACTTCTTTACGTGTACGTACGATCACAGCGCGATGAACATCGCCCTTTTTGACCTTTGCACGTGGCTGGGCCTCCTTAACGGAAACCACGATCACGTCGCCAACGGAGGCAAACCGGCGCTTCGACCCGCCCAGCACTTTAATGCACTGGACGCGCTTTGCGCCGCTATTGTCCGCGACGTCGAGATTGGATTGCATCTGGATCATTGATCCGTTTCCTTCTCTTGGCTTGCCCAGACACCCGATACCAACCGGGGCAAGGCAGTTCCTACGTCAATTAGTTACCTGCTGCCTCGACATCGAGATCAGCTTCGATCGCTTGCGTGCCGCCCGACACAACCCGGTCTTTTACAGCCCAGGTCTTCGTCTTGGAGATCGGTTTGGTCTCTTCGATCCGGACAACATCACCAACGGTGAATGCGTTTGCTTCATCGTGAGCATGATACTTCTTCGAACGACGGATAATCTTCCCGTAAAGCGGGTGCTTAACCTTGCGTTCGACCAGTACAGTCACGGTCTTATCGGTTTTGTCGGAGGTGACAGTCCCGGTCAGAATACGTTTCGGCATTGTCTACTCCTTACGCTTTTTCAGCAGCGGCTTTCGCCGCGCGCTGATTTTGAAGCGTTTTGATCTGCGCGATGTTGCGACGCACTTCGCGGATGCGCGAAGGCTTTTCCAGCTGGTTGGTCGCAGACTGGAAGCGCAGGTTGAACTGCTCGCGTTTCAGATCGGTCAGCTCAGTGGTGAGCTGGTCGTCGGTCTTCGTGCGAAGATCTTCGATGTCGGCCATCATTCGCCTCCCAGGTGTGAGGTATCACCCAAACGGGCAACAACCTTTGTTTTGATCGGCAGCTTCATAGCTGCACGTTCGAATGCGAGCGCGGCGACTGGACCCGAAACACCGTCGAGTTCGAACAGGATACGGCCCGGCTTAACGCGAGCTGCCCAGTATTCGACGGAGCCTTTGCCCTTACCCTGACGAACTTCGGCAGGCTTCTTGGACACTGGAACGTCTGGGAAGACGCGGATCCAGAGGCGGCCCTGACGCTTCATAGCGCGGGTGATAGCCCGACGAGCAGCTTCGATCTGACGTGCTGTCAGACGATCCGGCTCGAGAGCTTTCAGACCATAAGAGCCAAAGTTCAGCGAAGTGCCGCCCTTTGCGTCGCCCTTGATCCGACCCTTAAAGGCCTTGCGGAATTTTGTTTTCTTCGGTTGCAGCATGGCTTTTTCCTAATCCTGCAATCAGCGAGCCGGACGAACGCCGGAGGTCTGCGATTCCATCATCAAACGATCTTGAGCGGTTGGATCATGAGCGAGAATTTCGCCTTTGAAGACCCAGACCTTGATCCCGATGATGCCATACGCAGTCAGCGCTTCGGTTTCGGCATAGTCGATGTTTGCGCGCAGTGTGTGAAGCGGCACGCGGCCCTCACGATACTGCTCAACACGTGCGATTTCAGCGCCGCCGAGACGACCGCCGCAGACAATCTTGATGCCTTCAGCGCCGAGACGCATGGCAGATTGCATGGCGCGTTTCATCGCACGGCGGAACGCAATGCGGCGAATGAGCTGATCAGCGATACCCTGAGCGACGAGCTTAGCGTCGATTTCCGGCTTGCGGATCTCAACGATGTTTAGCTTCACTTCGCTGTCAGTCATCGTGGCAAGTTTCGAACGCAGCTTTTCAATGTCTGCGCCTTTCTTACCAATGATAACACCGGGACGAGCCGCGTAGATCGAAATGCGGCACAGTTTGGCCGGACGTTCAATCACAACCTTGGAAATCGCAGCCTGTGGCACGGTTTCAAGGATGTATTTACGGATCTTGATATCTTCCGCGAGGAGACCGGCATAGTCACGCCCTTCGGCGTACCAGCGGCTATCCCAGGTACGGTTGATCTGCAGACGCAGACCGATCGGATTACTTTTCTGACCCATCTTACGCTTCCTCTTCTTCCTGTTCGCGAACTACAATGCGCAGCTTGCTGAACGGCTTCAGAATACGGGTCGACTTACCGCGACCGCGTGTGTGGAACCGCTTCATGGTGATCGACTTGCCAACCGAAGCTTCCGCAACGACGAGAGCGTCGACATCCAGATTGTGATTGTTCTCGGCGTTGGCGATTGCCGATGCAAGGACTTTCGTCGCATCCTTGGCCATCGACTTTTTCGAGAACGAGAGGATGTTCAGAGCCTCTTCGGCTTTCTTGCCGCGGATAAGCTGAGCAACGAGGTTCAGTTTCTGCGCGGAACCACGAATGGTGGTGCCTACAGCCAGAGCCTCATTGTCCGCTACGCGGCGTGGTGATTTTGCCTTGCCCATTAGCGCTTGCCCTTCTTATCGGCAGCGTGACCGGGGAAGCTGCGCGTTGGCGCAAATTCACCGAGCTTGTGGCCGACCATCTCTTCAGAAACAGAGACGGGGATGAATTTATTGCCGTTGTAAACGTTGAAGGTGAGTCCAACGAATTGCGGCAATACTGTCGAACGGCGCGACCAGGTTTTGATTGGCTTTGAATTGCCAGCTTCCTGCGCGTCCTCTGCCTTCTTCAGCAGACTCAGTTCGACAAACGGACCTTTCCAGACGGAACGTGCCATGTCGGGTTACCTCTTCTTCTTCGCGTGGCGCGAACGGATAATCATCTTATCCGTCTGCTTGTTTTTACGAGTGCGGGCACCCTTGGTCGGCTTGCCCCACGGAGTAACTGGATGACGGCCACCGCTTGTGCGACCTTCACCACCACCGTGCGGGTGATCGACCGGGTTCTTGGCAACGCCGCGTGTCAGTGGCCGGCGGCCCTTCCAACGCGTGCGACCTGCTTTACCGAAATTCTGGTTCTGGTTGTCGGGGTTTGAAACCGCGCCAACCGTACCCATGCAATCGGAGCGCAGATAACGCTGCTCACCCGAGTTCAAACGCACAATGACCATGCCGCGGTCACGACCGACGAGCTGGACATAGGCGCCAGCCGAACGAGCGATTTGACCGCCCTTGCCCGGCTTCATTTCGACGTTGTGACAGATTGTGCCAACCGGCATCTGTCCCAAAAGCATGGCGTTGCCAGGCTTCGTGTCGACTTTTTCACCGGCAACAACACTGTCACCAACAGCAAGACGCTGTGGGCAGATGATGTAAGCCAGTTCGCCGTCTTCGTACTTTAGAAGCGCGATGAAGGCTGTACGGTTCGGGTCATACTCGATCCGCTCGACGGTCGCAGGAACATCCCACTTCCGACGTTTGAAGTCGATGAAACGGTACTTTTGCTTGTGACCGCCTGCGATGCCACGCGAGGTGACATGACCTTTGTTGTTCCGACCACCGGTCTTGCGCTTGCCTTCTGTGAGCGATTTTACCGGGCCACCTTTGTGGAGGCCGGTTTTGTCGATCAGGATCAGGCCACGGCGAGCGGGGCTTGTCGGTTTATAACTCTTGAGTGCCATTGTTCTATACGCCCTCAGATACCGCTGGTGAAGTCGATCATCTCGCCATCAGCGAGGCGTACGACTGCCTTTTTGAAATCCGAACGCTTGTAGGGCTTGCCCTTCCAGCGTTTCGTTTTTCCCTTGGTGAGAATGGTGTTCACCGATGCGACCTTCTTTTCGTAGATCGCTTCAACCGCTTCTTTGATCTGCGGCTTGGTGGCATCATTCGCTACCTTGAAAACAACCGCATTATTCTCCGAAGCCATTGTCGACTTTTCGGTGATGTGCGGAGCGAGAATCACGTCGTAGTGACGCGCATCGATGTCTTGCTTTTTAGCCATTGAAGCGCGCCTCCAGCTTAGCCACGGCATCCTTGGTCAGGATGAGCGTGTCGTGATTGAGAATGTCATAAACGTTGGCACCAGCTGCCGGGATCACATTGATGCCCGGAAGGTTGCCAGCGGCCTTTTTGAAACCGTCATCCACGTTCTCGCCGTCGATCACGAGGACTTTGCCGGCAAAACCGTGCTTGTCGAAGTGACCTTTGAGCGCCTGCGTCTTGGCTTCTTTCAATGCAAGGCTGTCAACGACAACGAGGCCGTCTTTAGCTTTGGTCGAAAGCGCCATTTTCAGGCCGAGTGCGCGGATTTTCTTGTTCAGCGACTGGTTGAAGTCACGCTTGCGTGCACCGTGCGCTTTACCACCACCGATAAAGATAGGAGCGCCGCGGTCGCCGTGACGTGCGCCACCCGAACCTTTTTGCGCGCCGAATTTCTTACCAGTGCGAGCAACATCCGAACGCTCACGCGTCGGACGCGCAGTCGCGCGGCGGTTTTCAAGCTGCCAAGTGACAACGCGGTGCAGGATGTCTGCGCGCGGCTCTACGCCGAACACGGCATCGTTCAGCTCGATGTCGCCCGACGCTTTACCGTCGATCTTTTGGACCTTCACCTTCATGGATCAGCCCTCCTTGTTTTCGTCGCTGGCGGAAGCATCAACTTCCGGCGCAGGAGTTTCAGCGGCAGGAGTGTCTGCAACTGCTTCAACAGCGGTCTCTTCAACCGGGGTTTCAGCGGCAGGCTCATCAGCCAGCGGAGCAGCTGTATCGACAATAGCTGCCGGGAACGGCAGATCATCGGCAGCAGCAATTTTGACTGCATCACGAACCATCAGCCAGCCATTCTTCGAACCAGGGACAGAACCCTTTACGAAGATGAGACCGCGGGTCGCATCAGTGCGAACAACTTCGAGGTTCATTTGGGTACGTTGGCGATCACCCATGTGACCGGCCATTTTCTTACCCTTGAACACGCGGCCCGGATCCTGACGGTTACCCGTCGAACCGTGCGAACGGTGAGAGATCGAAACACCGTGTGTCGCGCGAAGACCACCAAAGCCCCAACGCTTCATGGCGCCGGCAAAGCCTTTACCCTGCGTGTGGCCAGTGATGTCGACCTTTTGGCCGGCAACGAAGTGATCAGCGCTGATAAGCGCGCCAACAGGTGGCAGACCTTCTTCGTTTTCAACACGGAATTCCGCGACGCGCATTTTCAGCCCAACACCGGCCTTGCCGAAATGTTCACGCTGCGGCTTCGCCACGTTCTTAGATTTTGCTTCGCCTGCACCCAGCTGAACAGCGAAGTAGCCATCCGTATCTGCGGTGCGGTGCGAGACAACCTGACAATCTTCCAGTGCAAGAACGGTAACCGGCACGTGCCGCCCGTCCTCTTGGAAGAGGCGAGTCATCCCGACCTTCTTTGCGATCACGCCTGTGCGCATCGTCGTGTACTCCTTACAGAGGCACTCAAAGGACCATCCCAAGAGTGCGTGCGGATCTTTCAATCCATTCGGCCCAAATTTTTATGCTGCGCCCCGTCCGGGCTGATGCCACCCCGCCCCAGTTGGTGCGGTTTAGCGAGACGGGAGACGCAGCCCGGATAAAGTCAAAGACCCATCCGGCGGTATCTCTATGTCTTGCCGATCATTGCCATCGCAGGCCCTGATCAACGGAGCCAGTAGAAGCTCCAAACTCTCGGATCATTTATAAAGGTCAGTTCCGATTGACCTGGTCGATAATTAAGCGAGCTTAATTTCAACGTTTACGCCAGCGGCCAGATCGAGCTTCATAAGCGCGTCGACTGTCTGAGCGTTCGGCTGCACGATATCGAGCAGACGTTTGTATGTGCGCACCTCGAACTGCTCGCGCGACTTTTTGTCGATGTGCGGGCCGCGGTTCACGGTGAACTTCTCGATACGCGTCGGCATAGGAATGGGGCCACGAATAAGAGCACCCGTACGACGCGCTGTTTCTGCAATCTCGCCAGTTGCCTGATCGAGAACACGGTGGTCGAACGCCTTAAGGCGAATACGGATATTCTGTGCTTCCATTACCTATTACCGATGCGAAAGAGCCAAGGAGCCTTTTACAACTCCCAAAAATAAAAGGCCCACCCTGTTTCCCCGGTTTCCCGGACGGGAGGCCCCATGAATTTCGTTGCAACGGAAACGAATCCCCGTTGGCTTGCTCGCGCCTATACGTAAGCGTCGGGATTCTGGCAACCCCAAAGCCGACGAAATCTGCTCGAACCGTGCTCACCCCCTTCCCCGCAGAAACGCAAAATGGAGCTTACATAAATTGGGGCCCGGCTCTCATGAGAGAACCGGGCCCCGAATTTCGTCTCATCCCGAAGGATGAAAGGCTTAGGCAGTGATGTTTGCAACCACGCCCGAACCAACCGTACGGCCACCTTCGCGGATAGCGAAACGCAGACCTTCGTCCATAGCGATCGGTGCGATCAGCTTGACTTTGATGGTTACGTTGTCGCCAGGCATGACCATTTCAGTGCCTTCAGGAAGGATCACTTCGCCGGTCACGTCAGTTGTACGGAAGTAGAACTGTGGACGGTAGTTGGCGAAGAATGGCGTGTGACGGCCGCCTTCGTCTTTCGACAGAACGTAGACTTCTGCGCTGAACTCAGTGTGCGGATTAACCGAACCTGGTTTCGCGAGAACCTGACCGCGCTCGACGTCTTCACGTCCAACACCGCGAACAAGCGCGCCTACGTTGTCGCCAGCTTCACCGCGATCAAGCAGTTTGCGGAACATTTCAACGCCGGTCACTGTCGTTTTGCCAGTTTCCTTGATGCCAACGATTTCGACTTCGTCGCCAACGTTCACAACACCGGTTTCGATACGGCCGGTAACAACTGTACCGCGGCCCGAAATCGAGAACACGTCTTCGATTGGCATCAGGAAGTCCTGATCCACTGGACGCTCTGGCTGTGGGATGTAGCTGTCGACAGCGTCCATCAGAGCCTTGATCGATGTTTCACCGATTTCAGGATCACGGCCTTCGAGTGCAGCAAGAGCCGAACCCTTAACGATTGGAATTTCGTCGCCGTCAAAACCGTACTCGCTGAGGAGTTCGCGGACTTCCATTTCAACGAGTTCGAGGATTTCCTCGTCGTCGACCTGGTCAACCTTGTTCATGTAAACAACGAGCTGTGGAACGCCGACCTGACGAGCAAGCAGGATGTGCTCGCGAGTCTGTGGCATTGGTCCGTCAGCTGCGTTCACAACCAAGATAGCGCCGTCCATTTGGGCAGCACCAGTGATCATGTTTTTCACGTAGTCGGCGTGGCCTGGGCAATCGACGTGCGCGTAGTGACGTGCGTCGGTTTCGTATTCCACGTGAGCAGTCGAGATGGTGATACCACGCTCGCGCTCTTCTGGAGCTTTATCGATGTTGCCGAAATCAACCGCAGAGCCCTGCACTTTGGTGATCGCCGCAGTCAACGTCGTCTTACCATGGTCAACGTGACCAATGGTGCCGATGTTGCAGTGCGGCTTGTTCCGCTCAAATTTTTCCTTCGCCATTTTCAAATAACCTCGTTTTGAAATTGATATTTATGCGGGAGAAAGGCGGCGCCCGCTGAATCAGGCGCCGCCCCTAAACTGACTCGCCTGGTTAGGCAAGCTTCTCCTTAACCTCTAGAGCAACACTCGCAGGCACTTCGTCGTAGTGCGAGAACTGCATGGAGTATTGTGCACGGCCCTGACTGAACGAGCGAAGCTCATTCACGTAACCAAACATATTTGCGAGCGGAACCATTGCTTCAACAGCTTGGGCGTTGCCCCGACTGTCTGTACCTTGGATCTGTCCGCGACGGCTGTTGAGATCGCCGATAACATCACCCAGATAATCTTCCGGGGTCACCACTTCAACCTTCATAACAGGCTCAAGCAGTTTGATACCGCCGCGCTCAGCCGCTTCGCGCATCGCACCTTTACCACAGATTTCAAATGCCACGGTCGACGAGTCGACATCGTGGAACGCGCCGTCTGTCAGGTGGATGGTGAAATCGATGATCGGGAAGCCGATGAGATAGCCGCTCTCGGCTTGCTCACGGATACCTTTCTCAAGCGACGGGATATATTCTTTCGGAATATTACCGCCTTTGATGCTGTCTTCAAATACGATGCCTTGGCCACGCTCACCCGGTGTGAAGGTCGCTTTGGCGCGGGCAAACTGACCCGTACCACCCGATTGCTTCTTATGGGTGTAATCAACAGCGATCTCACGACCGAGCGATTCACGGTAAGCCACCTGCGGCGCACCGACATTCGCTTCGACCTTGAACTCACGTTTCATACGATCAACCAGGATGTCGAGGTGAAGCTCGCCCATGCCTTTGATGATCGTCTGGCCGCTTTCATGGTCAGTCGTGACGCGGAAGCTCGGATCTTCAGCCGCAAGACGATTGAGCGCAACGCCCATCTTTTCTTGGTCAGCTTTGGTCTTTGGCTCCACAGAAAGCTCGATAACGGGATCCGGGAATTCCATCCGCTCAAGAACGATCGGATTGGCTGGGTCGCAAAGCGTATCACCAGTGGTGGTCGCCTTCATACCTGCCAACGCGACAATATCGCCAGCCCATGCCTCTTCGATGTCCTTACGGTCATTCGAGTGCATTTCGAGGATACGGCCGATCTTTTCTTTCTTGCCTTTGACCGAGTTCAGGACAGTGCCCTTTGTCAGGTGGCCCGAATAGATGCGGGTAAAGGTAAGCGAACCAACGAACGGATCGTTCATGACCTTAAACGCCAGCGCCGCGAACGGCACAGCGTCGTCGGATGCACGCGAATCTTCCTCATCGGAATCAGGAAGAACACCTTTAATCGCCTCCACGTCGAGCGGGCTCGGCATGTAATCGACAACAGCGTCGAGCAAAGGCTGAACGCCTTTGTTCTTAAACGCAGAGCCGCAAAGCACAGGGACGAAGCTCTGGTTCAGCGTACCCTTACGGATAAGGCGCTTCAGCGTAACCGCATCAGGCTCATCGCCTTCGAGGTATGCTTCCATCACGTCGTCATCTTGCTCAACAACGAGCTCGATAAGCTTCTCACGGTATTCCGCCGCTTCGTCGACCATGTCAGCAGGAATATCGCCGTAGACGTATTCCGCGCCGAGATCTTCGTTCTTCCAGTTGATCGAACGCTGATTCACAAGGTCAACAAGACCCGAGAGGCTGCCTTCAATACCGATTGGAAGATACAGAACAGCAGGTACAGCACCGAGACGCTCGATGATCGAGTTCACGCAATACTTAAAGTCTGCGCCGGTGCGGTCGAGTTTGTTGATGAAGCACATGCGTGGAACTTTGTACTTGTCAGCTTGGCGCCATACGGTTTCGGACTGAGGTTCAACCCCGGCCACACCGTCAAAACACGCAACCGCGCCATCGAGCACGCGAAGGGAACGTTCAACTTCAATGGTGAAGTCAACGTGGCCCGGCGTATCAATGATGTTGATGCGGTGCTCTGGTGTTTTACGCAGCTCTTTCGGATCGCCTTTCGGATCCATTGTCGGATCTTCGGGGTTCCAGAAACATGTCGTCGCAGCAGACGTGATCGTGATCCCGCGCTCCTGCTCTTGCTCCATCCAGTCCATCGTCGCAGCACCATCGTGCACTTCGCCGATTTTGTAGGATTTACCGGTGTAATAGAGAATACGTTCGGTAGTTGTAGTTTTACCGGCATCGATGTGAGCCATGATGCCGATGTTGCGATAACGCTCCAGCGGATACTCGCGGGCCATATTCGTTTCCTTAGCGTCTTAGGGGGCCGCCTGCTTAACAGGTCAGACGCCCCATATAGTGACGATTGTGACACCGGAAAGACGCCAAACGCATTGGCCCCCTCCGGTATCCACAATCTTTTACCAGCGGTAGTGCGAGAACGCGCGGTTCGCATCCGCCATGCGGTGCGTATCTTCGCGTTTCTTCACAGCATTGCCGCGGTTGTTCGAAGCATCCATCAGCTCACCCGAAAGGCGCGCGCTCATGGTGGTTTCGGGACGACCGCGAGCCGCCGAGATCAACCAGCGAATTGCCAGCGCCTGGGCACGCTCTGGGCGAACCTCAACCGGCACCTGGTACGTCGCACCACCAACACGGCGGCTGCGAACTTCGACCTGAGGCGCAACGTTGGTCAGCGCATCATGGAACAGCTGAACCGGATCGGTCTTCGCTTTGGTTTCCACGGTTTCAAGCGCCGAATACACGATGCCTTCTGCAACGGCTTTCTTACCGTCAAGCATAAGGTTGTTCATGAATTTCGAAAGGATCTGATCACCAAACTTGGGATCAGGAAGGATTACCCGCTTCTCGGGTCTACGACGACGTGACATCTTCTATATCTCCTGAAACGGTTCTTATTTCGGACGCTTGGCGCCGTACTTCGAGCGCGACTTGCGACGATCTTTAACACCCTGCGTATCGAGCACGCCGCGAAGGACGTGGTAACGAACGCCGGGAAGATCGCGAACACGGCCGCCGCGGATGAGCACAACGGAGTGCTCTTGCAGGTTGTGGCCTTCGCCCGGGATGTAGGAGATGACTTCGCGGCTGTTGGTCAGGCGCACTTTGGCAACCTTACGCAGAGCGGAGTTCGGCTTTTTCGGGGTCGTGGTATAAACACGAGTGCAAACGCCGCGTTTCTGCGGGTTGGCTTCCATTGCAGGGACCTTGGATTTGGCCTTCTGCGGAACGCGGCCCTTGCGGACCAGCTGGTTAATAGTCGGCATAAGTTACTCTTCACCGTTGGATCGGCAGCAACAAAGCGATGATCTAAATGGAGGAGGCTTGCGAAAAACCCCGTTCGTGCTGAGCCTGTCGAAACCCGACGAAGCAAAGCAAACGGCGTGCAATCACAAGCTGAAACACTCCACCCAAACCAGCCACTCGGCCACCGGGTTACTTTGACGGATGCCCCGCAAAGTGATGCTCGTTTCCAAGGATCACCCCAATAGAAAAGGCCCTGCTTTTCCGACGGATCGGAAGTCGCAAGACCTGCGGGACAAGGCCGGCAATGTTCAGCTCTATTGTCAGACGGCGGGTTCGCACCTGCTGCCTGATGTGGCGCGCTTAGGGGAGTTGGTGGTGGGGGTCAAGGGTGTGGGCAACTCTCAACTTGTATATTCGCAAATATTGTGAGTACCGCGCCCGAAGTCTATTTAAAATTAATGAAGCTAATAAACCACTTTAACAACTTCCTTAAAGACACAGTCGACCTTAACAAAACTAGGATAGACACCCTTGAGTCGAGCGTTGAGTCAATAAAAGAGATTATCAAGACGTCGGATTGGGAGCCCAGAGTATGGCGTTTCGTCGACCAAGGATCTTGGGCTCACCAAACCATTATTAAGCCCGTTGAGGAGCATGAGTTCGACGCGGATTTGCTTGTAGTGGTAGCTAAGGTCGAAGACTGGAGGCCCAAAGATTATATAAATAGCCTGTATGACATATTTTCAGAGAATGGGAATTATAAGAGCAAGGTCAGACGTTGGAGCCATTGCGTCACGATCACTTACGCTGGGCAACGAAAAATCGACATCGCCCCCTGCGTTAAAAACAGGATCGAAGAACCTTCAATGGAGGTCTGCAATCGATCGGCAGACATGTTTGAAACAACCGCACCAGAAGAATACACAGCGTGGATTAAAAGACAGAACGGATACTCGAAAAACAACTCATTCAGAAAGGTGACCCGCATCGTCAAATACATGCGTGACATCACGGGAAAATTCGTTTGTCCGTCGGTTGTATTGACGACGATCTTAGCCGACAGGATATTCTGGTACGATGAAGACCTTGCTACATTCTCGGATGTACCGACCGCTCTCCAAACAATTTTTGCTAGGTTGGATGATTGGTTGCAGCAGCACCATACAAAACCAAAAATT
Organism: uncultured Erythrobacter sp.; assembly: GCF_947497915.1. GTDB lineage: Bacteria > Pseudomonadota > Alphaproteobacteria > Sphingomonadales > Sphingomonadaceae > Erythrobacter. The sequence goes on from NZ_CANMIJ010000001.1 coordinate 1,546,503, forward strand.
TGCAACCCAACCTACCAGGCTGAAAATTTCAGCGATCTACTTACCGACATTCAATATTCGAACCTCCGGTCAGCCGTAAACGATTTACGCAAAAAGATCGACGATGCGTACGCTGAACCAGACCGTGAACAGAGTATTTCGAAGTGGAAAAAGGTACTCGGGGACAAATTTGCTCAAGGTGCAAACGTGTTGGCCAAGGCGGAGCTAACTGAAGATACTAGTTCTTTCGACGCGCTGATCCGAGAAGATGCGCACCACGACAACAAAGTTGTTGACCTCATTAAATCTGCAGGCGCTTGGTTATGGACACCTGACCTAGATAGCCCATCCCATATGGTCGAGCCCGTATGGAAACGTGCCGACTTCGTTAGTGACAAGATTAAGGTTTTGGCGAAATGGTCTGAGCAACAACATTCGCCCACGTCTAGAATTATCGCAGATTTCGAAGCGTTACCTCCCAAAGGCGGAGTTCGGTTTGATGTTCGACAGCACGACGGGAGCGAAATTCCTTCAGGATTTTTCGTCAGATGGCGCATTACCAATACTGGGATGATTGCGATGGCTCTCGGAAAAGGAAGAGGCCGAGTCTATTCCCCAAGCAATGGGCATCAAAGATGGGAGCCATTGGCTTATCGCGGTGTACACCTCGCCGAGGCGTTTGTCGTACAACACTCCACCAATGAGATTGTTGCTCAGAGCGCCCCGTTTCACGTGGTGATCCAATGACCACGAGTGGGCACGAACTGTGTGTAAGACAGAATGATAAAAAGGGCATAGGTCTTTTGGCGGCCCGTCAAGAGACCTTTCGAATGGCGCGGCACGCTTTTGTGGCTCAAATCATACTTATGGTGGCGCTTCCACTCGCAGCTTGGACGATTGTAACGATCCTAGGCGATGGGCGCATGGTGGTCGCAAGTATCATCTTGTTCCTAACTATTTTTGACATTTTAGTTTTAGACCGGGTTTATCGGGACAAAATCATCTCAGCGTCCCGTATAGCTCAAGAGTTCGACTGCTATGTATTTGGACTACCCTACGATAATCTATTTCTCAAATCCCCTGAAGACATCGAGAAAATCTCTGAAAGAGGAGCTCGTTTTCTCGAACAGAATGGCGATTCAAAACTGCTCAATTGGTATTCAACTAGTATTACAGATGTACGGAAGATTTTTGCAATCATAGTATCGCAGCGAACGAACGTAACTTACGATAAGCGAGTACGGAACACTTACAGAACGATAATTTTCGTGTCTCTTTTTGTTGCGCTACTCGTCATGGCTATCGTCACTCTGACCATGGGGCAAACATTCGAGTTTCTTGTCACGGCATTATTTTTGCCGGCGGCCCCCCTACTGATTTGGAGTTTTCGCGAATGGAAACGACAAAAGGATGCAGTAGATGAGGCTGTTAGACTGCAGGCGTATTTGGAGGCCCAACTCAACGGCCTCCTCATCGGCCAAATCGCTTGGGACTTGGCCAAGGAAGAAACCAACAGAATTCAGAACGCTATATATCTGTGGCGTTCGACCAACCCACTCTCATTTCCTGGCATCTACTGGATGATGAGGGATCGGCTTGAGGAGAATATGAAAAACGCCGCCACATATTGGGTTACACGGTATTCTGACGTGTTCACCGAGAGCTAGAGTTGTTTCGCCTGCAGTAAACAGGCGATGTCCAAGCCGTCACTTTTGCCTGAACCCGCCGTTTTTCTTTGCGCATCGCATCCGCGACGCGATTTCCTCGCGCCTGCGGCGCTGCGGGCGGGCGGTCGCCCTTGCGGTCCGCTGGTCGCGGACCGACCATTCCAAGCCAGCAACCATTTTCCTACTCCGCCGGTTCGTGCTTACTACCGCCGAGCCATGACAATACCGCCCAAACTCACCAACACCCGCGCCATTCCCGCCAAGGCACTTCCGCCGTCGCTTACACCGCCGATCCTCCTGCGCCTGACGATCCGCTTCTTTCCTTCACGCCCGTTCCTCACACAGCGCCGCGCCGCAACTCGATCACCGCCAATCTCCAGCGCGACTTTATCGCCCATCTTGCCGCGACCGGCATTGTCACCGCCGCCGCACGCCACATCGGCAAATCGATGGAGGCTCTCTACAAGCTGCGCCAGCGCCCGGGTGCGGAGGGCTTTCGCGCGGCGTGGGATGCGGCCATTGATCGCGGTGTCTCCCGCCTCGAAGCAAGCGCCCTCACCCGCGCAATCGAAGGCGAAGAGCGCATGGTCGTATCCTCCGGCAAGATCATGGGCAGCGAGGTGCGGCATAACGAGGCGCTGGTGATGTTCTTCCTGCGCAATCGCTTGCGCGACCGCTACGGATCAGGGGCGCTGGTGCCCGGCCACCCCGATTACGAAGCGCTCAGAGAAAAGCTGCACGCGGAATGGGAGGCGCAGAAGTCCGCGGAGCGCCACTCGCCCGAGAACCAGCGAGCGAACCTCGAATTCTTCCAAGAGCTGAAAACCCGCTGGCGCGGCGAATGGGAACGGGAGCGGGAGGGACTTAAACGTAAGGACCAAACGGTCACAAAGTGACCGCAAGGCCGACCGCAGCGCCGTTAGGCGCGAGGATTTCGCACGCCGGATGGCGTGCGGGTCATCACAAACAGGTGCGCCGTGCTCCGCGACATTTCCTCAAACATTTTCCTTCAACTTCCCATACCAATACACATCGCACATGCCGATATGCGTGACCTCGTGCTTACGGAAATGCGCTTCGCGGGTGAAGCCGAGGCTTTCCAGCAGGCGGACAGAGGCGGTGTTGCGGGTGTCGACTTCGGCGGTGAGCTTGCGCGCGCCGCTGGCAAACCGGTGCGCGATCAATGCGGCGGTGCATTCCTTCGCAACGCCCTGCCCCTGAGCGTGACTGCAGACGATGTAGCCGATCTCCTCGACGCCTTCCTGATGGGCGGTGTGCGCAACGAAGCGTCCAGCGACCTCACCCTGCGCATCGACGGCGATCCAAGTCATGCCCGGCCACGCAGGGTCAGCCAGCCAGCCCCACAGTTCATCCTCGCTCTCAAACGCGGGCCGCGTGAGATAAAGGCACTGATCAGGGTCGGAAAGCGTTGGATAAAGCGCCGCACAATCCTCACGCTGCAATGGCCGCATAGTGAAGCGCGGCGTTGTCAGAGTTTGCACATCAATCATGTTGGAACTGATACGCGAGGCAGAGCCGAGTGCAAGGCCGACCGGCCGACCGCAGCGTAAGCGAGGATTACTCCTGCAAAAACGCGACCAGCGCCTTCACTTTCTTACTGCGCCATTGCGGCGTCGGCGCGACCAGCCAGTATGCGCGGCGGCTTTCAGCGGGTTCGCCCTCCGCCACCAAAGTCCCCGCCTCAATCGCGCTGGCAACCAGCGGCATCGGCAGCACCGTGCGGCCCATGCCGGCAAGCGCGCTTGACAAAGCCTGACCCGCGCTGCCCGCCTTGATGCAAGGCTTCACGTCTTCTGGCAGAGATGCGCCGGGCCAATCGATCCACGCATCGCGGTGTTTGGGCGCGGCCACGGTGACACGCTCTGCAGGCGCAAGTTGCACCCCTTCGAGCTCACCCGGGCCATCGACCAGCCGGATCGCCAGATCGAGGTTCGCCTCGGTAAAGTCGGCATTTTCATCCGCGACGAAGCTATAAAGCACTCCGGGTGTATCTGCCTGAAACACAGCCAGTCTCGGCGCGAGCCATTCGGCGTAGAATTCGCGCGGCGCGGCAATGGTGTACCGGTCCGACGCCTGGCCAGCCTGCATCGCAGCGACGCTTTCCTCAAACCTCAGGAACCCCTCGCGCAGGGCATCAAGACCCGCCCCGCCCTCAGGCGTCAGCTCCAGCCCTTTGCTGGTCCGGCGGAACAACACAGTACCAAGATGATCTTCGAGGGCGCGGATCTGTTGACCCACGGCGGCAGGCGTCACGGCCAGCTCATCCGCGGCGCGGGTAAAGCTGAGATGCCGAGCCGCCGCGTCGTATACGCGCAGGGCGTTCAAAGGGAGATGCGTACGCTTCATTGCGCGAAACGCTTTAACGAGCGCACAGCCATCTGCAAGGTGATCTAAATTTCTAAGGCTGAAAGCGTGCCTTGGGATCGCGGTCTAGCGATCGCCTTCTGCCGTCTCTGGCGCAGCAAGCGGGAAGAACGGTATCCGCACTTCGATCGGCGAACCATCGGTGCGCAGGAACGTGTAGAAGCCTTCCATCGAGCCATGCGCCGTGGTTAGCGGGCACCCTGAGACATAATCGTGGCTATCGCCCGGTTGCAGCATCGGCTGTTCGCCAACGACACCTTCGCCGTCGACATGGTTCACCATGCCGCGCGCATCTGTGATCCGCCAATGGCGGGTGCGCAATTGCAGCGGCTCATGCGAGCCGTTTTCAATGCGGATGTGATAGACCCAAAACCACTTGCCAGCGTCGGGTTGAGACTGCTCGGGCAGGAAGTTCACGGCAACCCGTACGGTGACACCGTCGGTTACAGCAGCGTGTTGGAACAGCTCTTTCATAAGGCCCCTAAAGTAACAATTCTTCGGATCGTCACAAGAGGTCCAACGCGGTTAATCCCCCTTGTTTCCAAAATTATTGCGAACCGTTGCTCGTGGGTATCGTTATTGGACGAAAAAGCTTGTCTTCTTCGGGCTGGGTTGGAGGTACAAAAACGCCCTCAGAATTAAGCTGATCAGCCGGGTTATGCTTGGCCAGAAACGCATCAAGCGCGTCATACCATTTTTGCTCGCTATCAGATGTCGAAAAACCGTGTCCTGCCCCTTCGATCACTAAAGTCGTAAGCGGGACAGGCGCATCCTCAGCCGCATCGAGCATCTGCTCGTATTGCTTAAACGGCACATTCGAATCCCGAGTGCCATGGGCAAGCAGAACAGGGCGGGAAAGTTGCTCGGCCAATCGGTACGGCGAAACATCCTTCAGATCGAGCTTGTCATCGTCACCTTCGATTTTAGCCGTCCAACGCTTGCCTGCTTTTCCAGTCAAAAACCGCCGGTCATAGCGCAGCATCCGGTCCCAATCGGTGACTCCCGCCCAGCTAGCAGCACAGGCGTATCGTTCCGGATTGCGTAATACCGCCCAAAGAGCCGCGTATCCGCCGTAAGATCCTCCTACAACGCAGACACGCTTGGCATCGGCAATCCCCTCTGACACGGCCCAATCCATCGCATCATCAAGATCGTCCTGCATTCCGCGCCCGACTTGCCCAATTCCCAGGTCATAAAATTCGTTGCCATAGCCGCCACTGCCGCGGAAATTCGGCTGAAGCACCGCATATCCGCGGTTGGCAAGGAATTGCACTTCATCGCTGTATCGTAATTCATCACGGATCCCGAACGGGCCGCCATGGGGTAGAATAATCAGTGGCAATTGACTTGGTTCGCGTCCGACAGGCAACGTCAGGAAGGCGCGGATAGATTGGCCATCGCGGGCCGTGTAAGTCATCGCCTTCGGTTTAGCTAAGCTCCTAAAATCCAGTTCGGGGCGATATTGGGCAATCTCGCGCAGAATTTGCTCGGATCGATCAAAGAAATACAACACACCGGGATCGGCTTCGTTGCCAGCCCAAACCAGCATTCTTTTGCCATCATCCGAACGGGAGTTGACCCAAACATCGCGGTCTCCAACAGCTTCGTTCAGTTCGGCATAAGTCGCCTTATAATCGTCATCGAACCACACGACCTGTTGTTTGTCGTCAGTGTAGAACGCGGCCAGCGGTTTGCCATCTTTGATCCATGCCCGCTCCACATCCCAATCGGGGTTTTCATAGACCGTTTCCACCACTTCGCGGGTGGCATAATCGTAGACGCGCAGGCCAACTTTGCCGTCCTCGCCTTCGTCGATGACGTATCCTCGATCTGACCCGCTAACGATTTCAAGCGCATCGAAATAGCTTTCATCATCGCCCGGCTTGATCTTGGCGATCCGTTTCAGCTTTTCTCCGGGGTTTGATCGATAATAGACGTGTAGGCGCCGCTTCCACCAACCGGTTGCCAGACGAACGACACCCTGGTCATCTGCGACCCAATTGGTGACCCCCTTGATCGGCTCTTCAACCTTTGTGATCGATCCGCCTGCCTTCAATTCATATCGAAAGACACTTGGATACCAAAAGCGGCCATCGCCGCGATGGGTAACGAGCGCATACTTGCCCGCTTCATCGACATGGATGACGTTACCTCCATTAAATCCTCTTTGATCTTCAACCAGATAATCAAACCGCCCCTCTTTTGGATGGACAAGCAAAAGGCGGGAAAAACGGACAATGTATGGCCCCATTTGCATTGGGCTCCAGACGCTCATCAGCATTGAATCATCATTGATCCACTGACTCCACCCAGGAACGGAGTTCGACGAAAACGATATTCTATCAATGTTCTTCGCACTGGCCGGATCAATCGCGTGCAAGACCGTGGAATCACCGCTCCGCTGGAGGAACGTCATAGTTTTACCGTCGGGAGACAGGCTCGTGTCCCAGAATGAACTGCGCGAGGCAAAATCGGCTGTCGGAATAAGCTGTGGGATATCAGGAGATGTTGAATCAGCGCCCGATGCCTTGTTCTTCGCCCCATCATCGGTTGAGGGCGTATTCTGATCTTTACCTGCGCCTTCAGCGACCTCGATCACTGTCGCAGGTTCCGCCACACCCGCATCCTGCGCGGCCAGCGGGCTTGCGGACTGAGCAGCTGCCGCCGCGATTCCAGCGATCCAGCCTGCCCAGTCCGTTTGTATAAAGCGCTTTACTGCCATCGCTCAATTCCCAGTATCAGTGCCTGCGGTTTGCCCGTCCACAGGATCAGCCGGATTATGCTTGTCGAGGAACGTCGTCAGCGCATCGTACCAGGCTTTCTCACTAGCCGGTTTGGAAAAGCCGTGACCTTCGCCTTCAACCACGAGAGTTGTCGGTGCAACCGGCGCTTTGCGCGCGGCTTTTTCAAACTGCTTGTATTGCTTGAACGGGACAACGACGTCCTTCGTGCCATGCGCCAACAGCAGGGGCCGCTGAAGCTGTTCGGCAAGGCGATAGGGGGAGACATCTTTCATGTCCTTTTGCCCCTCGCCCCGAATACGCTGACGCCAGCGTTTGAAGCTGCCACGGCCAAAGAATTGCTTGTCATAGCGCAGCATCCGGTCCCAATCGGTCACCCCTGCCCAGCTTGCCGCGCAGCGATAGCGTTCCGGATTGCGCAATACGGACCAGATGGCGGCATATCCGCCGTAAGAGCCGCCGACGACGCACACGCGATCTGCATCGGCAAAGCCTTCTGCGACGGCCCAGTCCATTGCATCATCAAGATCATCCTGCATGCCGCGCCCGATCTGGCCTTTGCCAAGTTCAAAGAACTCATCGCCATACCCGCCGGAGCCTCTGAAATTAGGCTGCAAAACGGCGTAGCCGCGATTGGCGAGCAACTGAACTTCGTCGTTAAACGCCAACTTGTCGCGCACCCCGTAGGGTCCGCCATGCGGCATAATGATCAGCGGCAGCCCCTCGGCTTTGCGGCCGCGGGGGAGAGTGAGATAGCCCCTGATGTCCCATCCATCGCGCGCCTTGAATGCCACCGGCTTTGGCTTGGCGAGCATTCTGAAGTCGAGCTTGGGCCGGTATTCGGCGATCTGGGCAAGCCGCTTTTCCTTGGGCGAATATAGGTACAGCACGCCCGGATCGGACTCGCTGCCAGCCCAGACAAGCATGCGCGACAGGTCTTTGGAGCGCGAGACAATCCATATCTCGACATCACCCAGCGCCTTTCGCAGCTTCTTGTATTCTTTGGCGGTGTCCTCATCAAACCAGTGCACCTCATCGCGGTCTGCGGTGTAGAACGCGGCGAACGGTTTGCCGTTGCGGATTGAGACCCGGTCGATATCCCAATCGGGGTTCTCGTAAAGCGTTTCGACTTCCTCGCGGGTTGAGAAATTGAAACTGCGCAATCCCACGCGGCCATTCTCGCCCTCTGAAAGGACGTATCCTTCGTCAGAGCCGCTGATAATCTGAAGCGCATCGAGAAAACGATCGCGCTTTGCATTGCGCCTCAATTTGGCGACGACTTTCAGCTTCGCATCGGCATCGGGACGGTAATAAATCCGCAGGCGGTTACCCGCCCAACCGGATCCCATCCGCACCACGCCGGTGTTGTCCGCTGTCCAGTTCCACACGCCCTCACGCGGTTTTTGAACCGTCTCAACCTTACCATCGGTCTTCAACTCATGCTTGAGAACGGATGGATATTCATAAACCGATTTCTGCATCGAGACGAGCACGTGAGAGCCGTCTTTCGAAACGTGAATGACATTGTCACCTTCGACCACGCTCGTTCTGCCGAACAGATATTCCATTGTACCGGTGCTGAGTTCTACCAGCAGCAAACGCGTAAAGCGCACTTCATCGTCGAAAAACTCGCCCATCGTGGAAACCGAGATCAGCAATTTGTCATTGCCGACCCAGCGATACCATTCGATCTGGTCATCCTCGTCTGTGCCAAAGGCCCGCACGACGGCTTTGGTATCGACATGCACGATGGCGAACTGGGTTACCCCCCCGCGTTGCCGCATGAACGACATCATCGAACCATCGGGCGATAACTTCGCCCCCCAAAACGAAGAACGGCCTGCAAAATCCTCAACCGCGATGTGCTGCGGCGCGATCTCTGTAACGGTGGGCGCTGGGGCGGGTTCGGGCGTGCCAGCCGCCTCAGTTGGCGGAGGGGCCTGCGCAGCCAAGGGTGCCCCGAACAGAGCGGTGACAGCCAGCAAGTGGCGCAGAAACTTCATCGTTGAGACCCCCGTGAACTACGATTCGTTCACCGCGAAGCCTATGAAAATGTGCAGGGAAAGCAAGGCAGTCCGGTTTACCCTTTGGTCAGTTCATCCTCGATCTGATCAAGACGTTCTTTGCCAAAGAACATTTCAAACGTCTCGGACGCAGCGCCGGTGTTGCCGACAAACATGGTCGGAATACCGAATGCGCCCCGCTCGACAGCCATATCGGTGTTTGCCGCAACAGCGCCTTTCACCTCGTCCGTTTGCGAGCGGGCGAACAATTCAGCGGGATCGAAACCGCCCGCTGCCGCGGCCTTGCCCAGCGCCTCGGGATCGGTGACGTCAACGCCCTGCTCCCATATGGCAGGCAGCATCGCGTCAACAAACTGCACGCCGCGCCCGTCCTGATCCGCGGCAACCAGCATCCGTTGAAGCGTGATCGAATTGAACGGAAACTTGGGATTCATTGTGAACTTGTCGAGCTTATGCTTCGCCACAAAGCGACGCAGTTCGAGCATGGCGTAATCGTTCTTACCCTTCACTTCAGCATCGCGCATGAATGGCGGTGCGTTCCCGGTGAGCTTATGCATGCCTGCAAGGAATACCGGCACCACGTCCAATTCCGCACCCGTCCTGCGCAAAATATCGCGCAGCGGCGTCCAGATCAGATAGGCGTTTGGACTAACGAAATCGAATACCAGCTCGACGCGGTTGGACATGTGGTTGCTCTCCCTTGATTGAGGTGACGAGTTGCACGCTCGCATGTGGCTGGCAAGGGAGGATTCTTTGTTTACCCGCACCCCATCCGGGGTTTTGTTTTGCGCCCTCAAGCGCCGAGCGCGGGCCATCCGGCCCGCTTGGGTAGGCCTTCGGACAGCTGCGCTTCCCTCGCATTAGCTCGGGCGCGCAGTCGCGCTTGCGACGCCAACGGCGTCGAATGGTGCTACAAAAGCGACTTGGTGGCGGAGCAAGGGCGCCGTAGCGACCGCAAGGGCGACTGCCCGCCCGCAGCGCCGAAGGCGCGAGGACATCGCACACTGGATGGGGCGCGCAAAAATCAATGCGGCGCCAGCCCCGTTTCCAGACCTGTGCGGTCTTCCAGAGCGAACTTGTCGAACAGATCAGCGCTTGCCTGATTGAGCCCGACAATCCGCGTGTGGCGGCCATTGCGGCGCATCCGTTCCACAGACTTTTCAAGTGCGCCGATGGCGGAAATATCCCAGAAATGCGCCTTTGAGACGTCGATTACCACATTGTGCGCAGCGTCTTCGTACTGGCTTTCCGGGCCGAGCGCGTTCTGGAATTTATCGACGCTGGCGAAGAATATCTCTCCGGTGACGACATAGACCGCGCTGTGTGGGCGGCGGATACGCTCGACGCTGAACAGGTTGCGGACCTTGTTTGCGAAGAAGATGCCCGACAGAAGCACACCGACCAGCACGCCAAGCGCCAGATCGTGCGTCCACACCACGACAATCACCGTCGCAACCATCACCATGGAACTGGTCGGCGGATGCCGCCGCAGATTCGGGATCGAGTTCCAGCTGAACGTGCCGATCGACACCATGATCATAACCGCGACGAGCGCAGGCATTGGGACTTGTCCCACATAAGAGCCAAGCACGGTGAGCAGGAACAGCAGGAACGCGCCCGCGGTAAAGGTCGAAAGCCGCCCGCGTCCACCCGATGCGACGTTGATGACCGATTGGCCGATCATCGCGCAGCCACCCATGCCGCCAAAGAACGCCGCCGCGATATTGGCTACGCCCTGACCGCCGCTTTCGCGCTGTTTGTTGCTGTCCGTGTGCGTCATATCATCAACGATCTGCGCGGTAAGCAGGCTTTCCAGCAGGCCAACCGCCGCCATTGTCAGCGAATATGGCGCGATAATCTTCAGCGTTTCGAGCGTGAAGGGAACATCGGGAATGGCAAAGAATGGCAGGCCATCGGGCAGATCGCCCTCGCCCGCGACATTGTTTACCGGAAGACCCCAGAACACCGCCGCCGCCGTCAGCAGCACGATGGCGACAAGCGGGCTTGGCACCGCTTTGGTGATACGCGGGAAGAGATAAATAATGCCAAGGCCAATCGCGACCATCGCAAATGTATACCACGTCACCCCGTCATTATAGGGATTAAGCTGCGGAATTTGCGCCATAAAAATGAGGATTGCGAGCGCATTTACAAAGCCAGTGATGACCGATCTGCTGACAAACTGCATCAGCAGGTCGAGCCGCAGCAGCGCCGCAATCCCTTGGAAAACACCCATCAGGATCGTCGCGGCGAACAGATACTCGACCCCGTGATCTTTGACCAACGGGATAACAACAACCGCCACAGCGGCGGTCGCGGCGGAGATCATGCCCGGACGCCCGCCTGTCAGCGCGATCACCATGGCGATCACTACGCTAGCATACAGACCAACACTGGGATCAACGCCGGCGATCAGAGCAAAACCAATCGCCTCCGGAATCAGCGCAAGCGCCACCACGATGCCTGCAAGGATGTCTTGGCGCGGCTGCGCAAGCCAATCGCGGCGGAATGTCGCCGCGAAGCTGTTGTCCTGGGTCATAAAGACGCCTTCTTTGATGTGCTTGATGCCGGATGAGCATCCAGCAGAGATTTGCAGCGCGCTTTATAGACTAATGCTGCGGTGCACAACCATGTGACCCCTGGAGCCTCACCTGAGCTCTAGTATGAGTTAAGTCAGATGTGGGGTAGAAGTGGAATTGCGTCTATTCTCGGCCGCTTCGATGAGATTGGAAATCGCGTCATTGATAGGGTCATGGGCCGCAATCTTCACGATCAAGCGGCAATCATCTTAAACATCTTAGGGGTCCGCAGACCGGCCTTTTGGATCTCGGCGACCAAGTCATCGGAAAGGCAAGTCAGCGGCGTACCGAATCGCCGCTCCCACCATAGATGCGCACCACCAAAAACGCTTTCCGCAAACGCAAGGTCGGGTATCCGGTTCTTGGGCCCGGCTGAGATGTGCAGCATGCCGCTCGAGAGTTCCATTTCTGAGAACGGTTCGTCCTTGCATTTTTCCGGCACGAGGCTGTCAAACCACTGGCCGACTACCAGAATGTAGTATTGGTTCGGGTACACCTTTGCATTCGGCATCCTGATTTCGATGGGGTAGAATTTATGTACTCCCGGCTCGAACCTCTCGACAAGATCTCTGAATTCGTCATCGACTGCAGTCATTCCATTCAGCGTTATGTGAGATGCCAGCGACTTACAGGTCTTTTCCGCGTCAAACCAAGTTGGTGGTTCATGATCTAGGATGGGGGTAAGCGGCGGATAACAGGGTAAAGCACTTCTCTGCACTCCCCACTCGTTGGAGAATTTGTGGCGGACAAACGTCGAATAATACCCAATCGCTTCCATTGGTTCGAGAGGACTGTCGAACAGCGTCTTTTGGACCTCAAGCGGTTGTTTGTGGAAGTGGTTCATTAGACGTCCACCCCAGCCGTCGCCTTCAAGCCTCCCAGCTGGAAAATATTCTCCCAACCCTTTGGGTAGATCCATGCCCCAAACCATTAAGTTACCTTCCGCTGCTATTGCTACTGATACGAACTATATGAACCAGCTTCCGCGCGCAGCGGGGCCATAAAGCAGTCGACAGCGCTTTCCGCAATTGGGTCGGTCGCGGACGTTCCATACACCGCTCCCGGGCCCTAAACCCCCGCTGCTGACAGCGCGCGGTCCATGTCTTCGGTCAGGTCCGCGATATCTTCAAGCCCTACGTTGATCCTCAGCAACCCTTCGGTCACGCCCATTTCTGTGCGCGCGTCGGCTTCCATGCCGGCATGCGTCGTGCTCGCTGGATGACACATAAGGCTGCGCGTATCGCCGATATTGTTGGAAATATCGATCAGCTCCAGTGCATCTAGTATAGCGAAAGCGCGCGCGCGGCTTCCGACGTCGAAGGCAAAGATCGGGCCGGTTGCATCCATCTGGGCCCTTGCCAATTCGTGCGCCGGATGGCTTGCAAGGCCCGGATGGCGCATTTCGCCGCCTGCTTTCACCACGCGGTGTTCCATAAACTCACCCAGCGCGACAGCATTGCGGCTTTGCTGGTGAGAACGCAGCGATAGCGTCTCCAGCCCTTTATGCACGACCCACGCGTTAAAGGCGCTGATCGTCGGGCCGGTGTTGCGTTGGAATGGCATCAGCACTTCGTTGATCCATTGCTCGCTGCTGCAAATCGCGCCAGCCAGAACGCGGCCTTGCCCGTCCATGATCTTCGTCGCGCTATACGCCACCACGTCCGCGCCAAACTCCATCGGGCGTTGCAAAGCTGGCCCTGCAAATGCGTTGTCCACCACGCTCGTCACGCCGTGCGCCTTGGCAATCGCGCAGACCGCTTTCAAATCGACCACATCCAGCGTCGGGTTGGCGGGCGTTTCGAAGAAGAACACTTTGGTGTTCGGCTTAATCGCGGCTTCCCATGCGGCGGTATCGGCGCTGTCGATGACAGTTGTTTCGATGCCAAAGCGCGGCAGCAAATGATCGACCAGCCAGCGGCATGATCCAAACGCGGCGCGCGCGGCGACGCAGTGGTCTCCGGCAGAAAGTTGGCACAGCAGTGACGCCGTCATCGCGGCCATACCACTTGCCTGAGCGCGGCAGGCCTCTGCCCCTTCGAGCAGTGCGATACGCTCTTCCAGCATGCCTGTGGTCGGGTTTTGGAGGCGGGAATAGGTCATGCCCTGCGCATCGCCCGCAAACCGGTCTGCCACGGTCTGCGCGTCGTCGTAGGTATAGCCCGATGTGAGGAACAACGCCTCACTCGTCTCGCCATGTTCGCTGCGCCACGTGCCGCCGCGCACCGCCTGTGTTGCGGGGCGCCAGTTGCGGGTTTTTGCGCGGTCCATTCCGGTGGTCTTTTTCATGGTGCCGCTTTTAAGAGGGCGCGAGGTCACTCGCAAGCAGTCCTTCACGCGCGGTCTGCGCATGACCGACCACTGTGAGCATCAGGCTGCCCTCGATCAGCGTGAGAAGATACCTCGCGCCTCCAGCGGGATCGGGGTCATCCTCGGGCATTTGCCCCTCCAGCCAGACAAGCTGTTTGGCCATCATCTGCTCGGCTGCCTCTTTATATCCCGGCAGCCCGCGTGCCGATCCTGCGACTATTTCCCACCACAGAACCATGAAAGGCTGCATCGCAGGCCCGCGCCCCAACGCCAGAATGCGCTCAAAACACTCCTGCCGAGTGGCGGGCCGCGTCTCGCCCAGAGCCATATCCAACGCCGCAGAATATATCCCGGCGATGTATTCGAGCAGGTCGGAAATCAGCGTTTCCTTGTTCCCGAAATGATAGATCAGCATCCGGTCACTCGTGCCCGCCGCCTTTGCCAGCGGGCGCAAGCTCGCCCCGCCCAAGCCATGTTCAAGGACGTGCGCCGCCAGTTTGGGAAGCAAGGTTTCACGGGAGAGAGAAGCGTTCGTCATTTTCCTCTTGTAGCGATTGCTACATTGATCTATTCGTTCACGTAGCACTCGCTACATTCTCGAAAGGGAGAACGTCAAATGGATACGCTGCAATTCACTTTTTTCGCCATCATCGCCTGCGGCGCTGCTGCATTGGTCTATATCCTGATCGCCAAGCCGACAATTGGCAATCCCGCACTCGCTGCGGTGCTATCGGGCGGCTTCTTCGCCTACACTGCTGTTCAGATATGGCATGAGGGCATCATCATGTTCTGGTCCAACCATTCGGCGAACCTCACTGGCATTCAGGTGTGGTGGGATTTGGTGATGTGTGTGATGATCGCGTTGTTCTTCATCGCCCCCCGCGCTCGCAAAGTGGGCATGAATGTCCCGCTATGGGCGCTGTTTGTGGGCTGCACAGCCAGCATCGGATTGCTCGCCATGTGCGCGCGCCTGTTCTGGCTTGAGAAAGCTGCGTACTCAGCTGCACAGCCTGCTGCTGCATAACAACCGCGTAAACACACTTGCCGCCTGAGCGGGGGCTGCTTAAGCGTCATTGGCGATGAGCGAGGCAGCCCCCCTTCACCCGCAGGACACTGATTTTACCGCAACATCGGGCGAAGACCTTCGCGTTACGGCAAGCGATCCTCAGGGCTGGTGCATTGCCCTCCCCATCCTTTTTGGTGCTCTCGCCACGATCCGGCTGACAGTCCCGTCCGCGCCATTTTTTGACGAGGTACATTACCTGCCTGCCGCACGCGAGCTGTTGTCGGGCGGCGAATATATCAACCGTGAACACCCGCTGCTGGGCAAAGAACTGATCGCACTGGGCATGTATCTGCTGGGCGATAACCCACTGGGTTGGCGCATCATGCCTCTGATTGCGGGTATCATCGCGATGGCGGCAAGCATGCGAGCGATCTGGCATGCCAGTCATGATCGGTTTGCGACGATCGCATTCGGTATATTGCTCGCGACCGGATTTCACATCTTCATTCATGCCCGCATCGCGATGCTCGACATCTTTATGGTGTGCTTCCTAGCGCTCGCCGCGTGGCAATTTGCCGCGGCCATGCGCGAACCGGAGACGGGACGCTGGCGGCTGGCATTGGCTGGCGTGGCGATCGGCTGCGCGCTTGCGTCCAAGTGGAATTCTGTGCCGCTGGCGATGTTGCCGGGCCTGACTTTTTTCGCAGCCCGCCTGTCCGCCGGGCGCCGCCGTCTGATCTTTAGCAAGCGCGGCGTGCCCGTGCCCGGTATCTCTTTGGCAGAAGCGTTTGTGTGGCTCGGCATTGTGCCGCTGACGGTTTACGCGATTACCTTTGCACCGGGATATTGGATGGGCGAATATCTGCGCCCGTCTGTGCTCAGCGAGAAAGGGCTGCTGGGCCTGCATCAGGAAATTCTCAGCCTCCAGCAACAGGTGCTCGCCCCGCATTCTTACCAAAGCACTTGGCCGCAATGGGTCAGCAACACGCGCGGCATTTGGTATCTGTATGAGTTCACGGACAACGCGCAGCGCGGCGTGTTGCTGATCGGCAATCCGGTGACGATGTTGCTGGGCCTGCCCGCCCTGCTCTGGTGCCTGATCACGGGTTTCTGGCGCAACGATTGGGCGAAGGTCGGCGTGGTCATCGGATACGGGATTAGCCTTGGCCTATGGCTGATCGCGCCCAAGCCAGTGCAGTTTTACTACCACTATGTCGTGCCGAGCTGCTTTTTGCTGGCCGCCCTCGCGCTTTCTCTAAGTGATCTGCACCGCAGCAAAAAGTATCGATGGATGAGCTACGCAGTGCTCGGAGCAAGTGTGGCGGCTTTCGCAATGTTCTTCCCGATCCTCACCGCCGCGCCGCTGGAAGGCCCAATGAGCTTTGCCAACTGGACGTGGATTGCCGGGTGGAGGTGATGATGGGACGGCTCGCCCTTGCGGCGGTTCGCGCCGTGCTCTGCCACCAAACCTTGAAACTTGCGCTGACTCGAAACCGATAGGTTTCGCAAGGCCGACTGGCCGCCCGAGCTTATGCGAGGAAGCCAAGCGGGCCGGATGGCCCGCGCCCGGCGTTTGAGGGCGCAAAACAAAACCTCAAAATCTTCCCCAGACGAAGCGGCTGCTGAGCGCGTAATTCCAGACTGATCCGATCATGATGCCCGCCAGCGCGGCGAGTGCCCAGAACAGCCCTTGTGCTTCCAGCAAAGTCGCCACCGCGAAATTCGCGAAGGCCCCAACAGCGCAGGTCGCAACAAAGCCCGCCCATCCGCCCAGCACTGCGTCCCAGCCTTTGAGCCGTTTATCGCGGTAAGTCAGCCAGTTGTTGAGCCAGAAATTGAAGCTCATCGCGGTGAACACGGCGATGCCCTGAGCCAGCGCAAACCCTTCACCCATGCCAACCAGCAAAGCCGCAAGCACGGCCATATGCACGACTACGCCCAGCGCGCCGACGGTCCCGAACAACGCAAAGCGCGTCGGGATCACGCGGCCCAATGTCTTGTCATAAAGCCCGGCTAGAAAATCGAATGCTATCGCCCTGTCCAGCTTGCTTTCACCCTCGCGCCGGGCGGCGAAATTGAGCGGGAACTCCTTCACCCGCATCGGCGCATCAGAGGTTGCGAGCAGATCGAACAATATTTTGAACCCGATGCCCGACAGGCGCGGGACAAGGGCCCGTGCCGTATCGGCAGAGAGCATGAAATACCCGCTCATCGGATCGGTCAGTTCGACGCCGGTAAGCCGCCGCGCGACGGCATTGGCCATTCCGGACAGCTTCTCGCGCTCCGGCTCGGCCCAATCTTTGGTGCTGGCCCCTTCTGCAAAGCGGCTGGCGACACAAACATCCGCCTCGCCCGCTTTCAGGCTTGCGAGCATGTTGGGCAGCAATGCCGGATCGTGTTGATGATCGGCATCCATCACCGCCACAAATGGCGCCGCTGTGGCGCAGAACCCTTCGATGGCGGCGCTCGACAATCCGCGCCTGCCGATCCGCTGGATCACGCGGATGCGGTGATCGCTCCGCGCCAATCCGCGCGCTTCGTCGGCTGTGCCGTCTTTGCTGTCGTCATCGACGATCAGGACTTCCCAACCATCATTCCCCAGCATCGGGTCAAGCGCACTCGCAATCCGCTCAACCAGCGGCGCAAGGTTGCCACGCTCGTTCAGCGTCGGCAGGATAATGGCAAGGTCCAGCGCCATGGGCAGCGTATCAGAGGCGCTCGCGCACTGCGTCGCCGATTTCCTCGCAGCCGTGCGAGCCGCCCAAATCGCCGCCGCGAATACCATCCGCCAGGGCTTTTTCGACCGCCGCTTCGATGCGCACGGCGTCTTCTTCGCGGCCAAAGGAATGGCGCAGCATCATCGCGACCGACAGGATGGTGGCCATAGGGTTGGCTTTGCCTTGGCCGGCAATGTCAGGCGCGCTGCCGTGGATCGGCTCATACAGGCCGAAAATGCCGTAATCGGTGCGGCGTTCGCCCATGGAGGCGCTGGGCAACAGACCGATGGAACCCACCGCTGCGCTGGCAAGATCGGACAGGATATCGCCGAACAGATTGCCGGTCAGAATCACGCCGAATTGCTCCGGATTGCTGATGATCTGCATGGCGGCGTTGTCGACATACATATGCGACAGCTCGATATCAGGATGCGGACCGGCGGCATCATTGACGGTGTCGCGCCACACCTGGCTGGTTTCCAGGACGTTGGCCTTGTCGACGCTGGTTACGCGCAATTTGTTGTTGCGGGCGCGCGAAGTGCGGAAGGCGACATGAGCGATCCGGCGAACCTCTTCGGCGGAATAGGACATCATGTCCCAACCGGTTCGCTGGCTGTCCTCGCCGCGCTGGCCTTTATCGCCGAAATACACATCGCCGGTTAGCTCGCGCACGATCAGCATATCGAGCGTCTTGGCGATCTCGGGCCGCAACGGCGATAAATGCTCAAGCCCCGCAAACACTTTCGCAGGCCGCAGATTGGCAAACAGGTCAAGTTCTTTGCGAAGTCCCAAGATCGCCTGTTCAGGGCGCAGATGCCGCTCAAGAGTGTCGCAATCGGGATCACCCACAGCGCCGAACAACACGGCATCGCATGACTTCGCGATGGTGAGGGTTTCTGCGGGCAAAGGCATACCGTGGCGTTTATAGGCGATGCCGCCAACGTCGCCGTCAAACAGCGTAAGGCCGGGCAAATCGAGCGCTTCGAGCACCTTCACCGCTTCACGTGTGACTTCCGGACCGATCCCGTCCCCGGGTAAAACCGCGATTTTCATACAATCTGCCTTTACTTGGTCATCCGCACCAGCCGCTCTCCCAAAGCGACGCGGGCGGCCATAACATCGGTTTTAGCATCGACAAGCAAGTACTGCCCGATTGGCTTGTGGAGATTTCGGAACGCTTCGATCTGCGTATCGAGATCGCCGTCCATATCCGGCTTTGCCCCGCCATAGCCAAGTTCACGGAGCAGCATCGATTCAAACATCACCATGGCGCCCAGCCAGCCGCGTGCAGAGGGAGCGCTGCAGATCGCGTTCAGAAGTCCATCGAGTGCCTGATAGAGCGAGGGACAAGGGTAATGTTCGGGCAAAGTGCTGGCCGATAGAGCACAGACCCAAGTGATCGCGGCAGCGGGCAGCGGCTCTGTCATCCACGGCCCGCGGCTTTCCTCCAGCTCGATCTTGGCGAACGGCAATTGGCTGGCGGATTTCGATCTCAGCTCCAGCGCGACTTTGTTGCCGGGGATCATAACAGGGCGCATTTGCCGCCCTCGCCCGCCCGCAACATAGCCTGCTACCAGCCCGTGTTCCTCGGTAAGCAGGCGCGCGATGGCCGCCGTTTCCCCATGCGCCCGGCTCGCGATCAGCAATGCGGGCGCGCTTATATTCATTCGGTTTCGGTAACGCCCAGCTTCTCTTCGATGAACTCCGCCTGTTTGCGGAAATAGAACAGGCGGTTCGATAGTTTGCGCCAACCGTGCCCTTCGTCAGGGATGCGGATGAATGGAGCCTCGACGCCGTTTGCTCGCAGCGTCTTCACCATCACTTCGGTTTCATAGATGTCGATGCGCGGGTCCATCACGCCGTGCGAATAGAGCACCGGCACGGTAATCTGATCGGCTTTGCGGATCGGCGAATTGACCGTGTAATATTCGCGCCACTTGTCCTCGGTAATGTCGCCATATTCGATTCTATCAGCGGCTTTTAGGGCTGGTGAGGCAATCTCCAGCGCGGTGACCCAATCGGCCACTCCGAACAATGATACGCCAGCGGCAAATTCGCCGGGAAATTCAGCTAGCACCGCATTAACAGCATATCCTCCGTAAGAGCCGCCCATCACAGCCGCGCGGTCGCCATCGATCAGACCATCGGCGGCGAGCGCGTTCTTAAGATCGACCAGATCGCGCACCGAATCCAGTCGGTTCTCTCGGTCATCCAGCGTGGAATATGTGCGCCCCAGCCCCGTGCTGCCGCGAACATTGGGTTCAAAAACTGCAACCCCGCGCGCCGCATGATATTGCGCGATTGGGTCGAAATTCGCCTGAGATTGACCGGACGGCCCGCCATGGACTGAGAACACAACCGGCGGCGCATCCTCGCCCTTGCTGGCACCCTGCGGCAGGTAGAGCAGCCCTTGCAGCTCAATCCCGTCACGCGCTGTGTAGCGAACGACTTTCGGACGGATCAGGCGGCCTTCATCCAATCCGGCGAGATTGGCGGCAAACACTTTGCTGCCCGCGCCAGTGGCTGGGTCAATCATCCATATCTCGCCCGGCGTTTTCCAGCCATTGACCCGCACCATCAACATCGGTGCATCGTCGCCTTCGCAATCGAGGCTGAACGTGCCCTCTGGCAGAGCCTCTACGGGGACTTCATCGCCGGACACATTGTTGCGGATAAACAGCCGGTCAAACCCATCGTGGTTCTCAGTATAGGCAATAATCGTATCGCCCGCGCCGCACAGCTCGATATTCTCAACATCGGCTTCTGGTTCAAATGCGGCCGCAACTTTGCCCTCAGCAACATCATAGCGCGAGAGTGCGGCAAATTCGCGGTCTTTGTTGGTAGAGAAATAGACTTTGCTGGAATCTTCCGCCCACTCAAACCCGCCAATCGTATGGCTGGCGCGGTCTTCAACCGGCGGTTTGGAGATGGTTGTCATCTCTTTGGTAGCCAGATCGAGCAGGTAAAGGTTGTTGGCATCCTCGCCCACAGTCTCTGTCACCAGCGCATGTTTGCCATCGGGTGAGATGGATACAGGGGACAAACCCAGCTCGCTTTCCACGATCAGCTCGCTCGTCCCGTCCATCGTGCCGCGATAGATGTCGAACACGCCCGCGCCGCGCGCGGTAGAGGCGTAAACAAAGCTGCCATCTGCGGCGAAATCGCCAAAGCGGCGGAAATCGCCCCGTGCGGCGGGAAGCACTTCGGTTTCAGACTTACCATCCGGTGTTAGCGCGAAGTATCCCGGCTGTTCATTGCCGTCGCGGTCTGCGGCGTAAAACAGGCTTGACCCATCCGGCGTCCAGATCGGCGCGAACACGCCCGTTTCAAACGTAATCTGCTGCGGTTGACCGCCAGTGGCAGGCATAACCCAAATCTCGCTCTCGCCCGTCACATTGCGCGCAAATGCGATTGTTTTGCCATCGGGAGAGAGGTTCGCAGCGCCCGCTCCATTCGCGAGAAGATAGCGCGCAATGTCAGCCGGATACTCGCCTGCACGGCCAATCGTCACATCGCCGCCATCCGGCTCCATCGCTTCAATAGATAGATCAGCGCCCTTGGCCCCGCCAAAGCTTTCCGCGTCATCCTGAGCGAGGGCGGCGGCGGGAATTGCGGCAAGTGCGGTTGCAGCGAGCAGGGTTGTGCGGATCATAGATACCTCAAGGCTGAGCGTTTGCGTTGTGCAAACAGCCTAAAGGATCAGAGGGGGAGTGCAATCCTGCGCTCGCAGGAAAAGCGGGCTTACTTGCCCCGCTTACTTGCCAATCTTGGCTTCGAGCTCGGCGACTTTCGCTTCGAGAGCGTCGGCCTGTTCGCGGGCCTTTTGAGCCATCGCTTTAACCGTGTCGAACTCTTCGCGGCTGACAAAATCCATCCCGCCCATCGCTTCACGCATGCGCTCACGCGCGCCTTCGCGGGCTTCGCGAGTCATGCCGGCCATGGTGCCAGCGGCGCTGTTTGCGAGTTTGACGAAGTCGGCGATGATCGGATTTTCACTTTGCATAGGCGCTATTTGGTGAAGGTCGCAGGCTTTGTCTAGAGTGTAACGCGCTCAACTGCGCCGGTTTCTTCGGTAACCCCGCCGCTGGGGTTTTCCGCGATAAATTGATAATTCAGCACACCAGCGAAAATGCCCCAGCACAAATACGGCACCAGCAGCAATGCTGCGGCTTTGCGGACCCTCCAGAACAGCACGATAACGCCGATCAAAGTGACGACCACATATCCCATCACCGCAAGCCCGGCGGTCATATTCTGCATGCCGAAAAACACTGGCGTCCAGGCAAGGTTTCCAATGAAATGCAGGGCAAAAACGATAATCGCGAGACGGCGGCCATAGGCGCCCCATGCGCTGACAACCATTGCCAGAGAAAACCCGATCATCACGTAAAGCACGCTCCAAACGATGCCGAACACCGCAGGCGGCGGGAAGATCGCAGGCTTCGTCAGACCTTGAAACCAGGCCGTGTTCGGTCCGCCAATTTGTCCTGCCATAAAGCCAAGCAAGACGATCAGCGGCACCAAAAACAGCGACCAGCGCAGCAAACTTGCGCGCAACTGCGACTTCGAAGCCAGAATGTTCATTCGTTCTCCTGCTGTGAAAGCCAGAGCGAGCGGGATGCGCTGCACCTGTTAGCAAACAGCGATTCGTACGCCCCTGCTATGGCGCGCATCGATACAAAGGTGCAGGTGCAGCGCCAGTTTTCCCACAGGTCGAATTGTCATTACTGGCGCAATTCAGCGGTTTTTGCCGGTTTTGCGATGAGATGAATTTAAAGACTCGTGCCTTTTCCAACCATTGTGATAGCTTCGCCACATTCTTGCCGTGATTCGGGACGCACTGCGGCGAGAGCGTATTCATTTGCGCGTCCCAGCCGTATTCAGGGTTCAATGGGATCCGATTAGGGGAACGATATTATGAAAAAGACAAACTTTGCATCGATGCTGGCAGTTGCTGGCGGACTCGCTGTTGCTACTGCTGCTTGCTCAGCTCCTGCTGAAGAAGCTGCAGATACAGCTGCTGACGAAACCGCAATGAGCGCATGCGCTGCTGCTGAAGAAGTAGCATGTGCTGCTTGTGAAGCTGCTGACGAAGTTGCTTGTGCCGCAGAAGGCTGCTGTGCAGCTGCTTGCTGTGCAGCTGAAGGTTGCTGTGCTGCTGCCGAGTAATCGGTAACCCAGCACGCAATTTTTGCGTATAGCTTACGGCCAGTGGCAACTAAGGTTGCCGCTGGCCGTTTTGCTTTATAAGTCAGAGCCATGAACCAGACCGAAGCCGCACACACTGTAATTGAAACCATCACTCAGATGGCGCAGGAACAGCGCCCGCTCATGCTGCGCGTTGTGCCAGAAGATGAAGTGAATTTCTGGAAGCACTATCCAGAAAAAGACGCGCGCGACAAACATTGCAAATCGCGCTGGTATTATCATGTGCACGCCGCTGGAAAGCGCGACGCGGATGAGCACGGGCATTTCCACCTATTTCTCCACCGCACGCAATTGCCCACGGGCGAAGTTCCGAAAGTCATGCCCCCGCAAGGCGAGGATGCGAAAGCGCATGTCACCCATTTGATCGGCCTGTCGATCAACACAGTCGGCATTCCGCGCAGCTGGTTCACCGTAAACCGGTACGTGACAAACGAATTTCTTTTCCCTGCCGATGTGATGATCGATCACCTGCCAGACTTTAATGTCGATCACACTGCGGAGGACGACCTCGTCAACCGCTTCGTAACCGCGATGGTGGCGCTGTACCGCGACGAAATCGCCGAACTCTTGCAACAGCGCGATGCAAAGCAGGCCGAACTGGTGGCCGAGCATGGCGATGCAGCTTACGAGAAAGAGAGCGGTATCGAAGTGCTTTCGCAAATCCCGATTGATCTGGATGCGAAGATTTCGGCGCTAGACTTGTAATTTATCTTGTGCGTCCTGCCGGGCTTGCGGGCCTTCGACGCGAGGACAGTGCAGCTAACTTCGCACCGCGCTGATCAAGAACTCAACATTGCCCTGAGGCCCCGTAATCGGGCTTTCGACAATACCTTCAATGTGCCAGCCAAGCCTTTGAAGCCATTCGCGAACTTCATCGCAAACGCGCGTATGAAGTGCTGGATCGCGGACGACGCCGCCCTTGCCCACTTCTTCGCGCGCCACTTCAAATTGCGGCTTAATCAGGGCCACCAACCGGCATTCGCGCGCCGCCAGTTCCAGCGGACGTTCGAGCACTTTTGACAGGCTGATAAAGCTCGCATCGCACACCACCCAGCTAACGGGTTTGTCGATCTGATCGGCGGTTAGAATGCGCGCGCTCGTCTGTTCGTAAACGGTGACGCGGTCATCCTGGCGCAGCTTCCATGCGAGCTGGTTGGTCCCGCTATCAACGGCAAAAACATGGCTCGCCCCTTTGCTTAGCAAGACATCAGTAAAGCCGCCGGTGGAACTGCCCACATCCATTGCGACAACGCCGCTGGGATCGAGACTGAAATGCTCGATCGCATGGGCAAGCTTGATGCCGCCCCTGCTGACCCAAGGATGATCGCGCCCGCGCACGTCGAGCACAGCGTCACTGGCCACCTGCTGGCCCGCCTTTTCAACCTTGTTCTCACCCACAAAGACCACGCCTGCCATGATCAAAGCCTGCGCGCGGGTTCGGCTTTCCACCAGCTCGCGTTCGACCAGCAAATGATCGACGCGCACCTTCTTAGCGGGCTTTGCGGGCGGCTTTTGAGGCGATTTGCCCGATTTTTTAGAGGATTGGTCGTGTTTGGTCATAGACGCTTCAGCCAATAGCGAGCATTTAAGGCGCATGAAAGCAATCTACCTCAAAACAGCTGGCGCAATTGCGCTCACCGCCGCCATTGCCGCCTGCATCCCATCTGTCGACGTGCCGTTATTGCCGCCATCCGAGACGATTGCGACAGCGCCTGCCCCTGCGGCACCCGCGCCCGCCCCCGCTCCCACTGCGGCACCAGTGCCTGTGGTCCAGGAACAGCAATACGCAAATTATCTTGATGCGCCGCAGACGCCGGGGACTTGGGTGTATTCCGAAAGGTTTGACGGATCGGTTGCCGAGTTTAAGAACGCTCAACAGACTCTGCTTGCCATCTGGTGCGACAAAGACACCAGAATGATCGGGATCGACCGGGCATCTTTTGGCCATCTGGCACAAGATCGAATGATGCGCATTTCAACCGAGACGACGGTCCGCGATCTTCGATCAGTCCACGTAAGAACGGCGACGATGACTGCCGAGCTGTCTCCTACCGATCCGCTGCTAGATGCCATGGCGATCACCAAAGGACGCTTTGCCGTAGCCATGGAAGGCGAACGCACACTCTACATTCCCGCTTGGGTCGAGGTCACACGCGTAATCGAAGATTGTCGGTAAGAGATTCGTTTTTCGCTATCCACAGCTGCGCCTGTTTTTGCAGGCTAACGTAAGCCGAGAATCAAGACGCCCCGGCGTTTGCCGAGGCGATCTATGTGCCCGTCATTTTGAGCGAGCGGAGAGTATGACGCGGGAAAAGATTTAATCAAGTCTTGTGCACGCCCTCCACATGATTCAGAAATGCAGATGAAGTTGGCGGCGAACGCAAACTTTGGCCCCCGGTGAAATGGAGAGGTCTTGGCTTTCAAGCGCGAAAGGAGGTGATCCGATGTCTCATGGTTCAGTAGCGAGGTCGGTGAAGATCCCTACGGAGCATATTCGGTAATTTCCTTACCGAGTAAGGTTTCGTGAGCGGCACTTCCGGCCGCTGACCATGAAGGGCGGTTTCTCCATCAGGCGAAACCGCCCTTTTGGTATCTTTATCGTACGCACGCCATCCGGCGTGCGATGTCCTCGCGCCTGCGGCGCTGCGGGCGGGCGGTCGCCCTTGCGGGCCTGTGGCCCGTGCTCCGCAGCTAAACCTCAAAATTCGCTCAAGTTCGGCGACGTAAGCGTCGCAAGGCCGACTGGCCGCCCGAGCTAATGCGAGGAAGACAAGCGGGCCGGATGGCCCGCGCCCGGCGTTTGAGGGCGCAAAACAAAAGACTCCCCGCTTGCTCCATCGCTTCGACCCCATTATCTGCCTCAAGCATGGAATTCACGAAGCTCCCCCACCCTTCGCCCACGCCCGATGCAGAGCGCGAAGCCGCAATCCTTGATCCCGGTTTTGGCCAGGTATTTACAGATCATATGGTCACAATCGATTTCGATGCTGACAAAGGCGGTTGGCAAACGCCGGTGATCGGCCCGCGCCAGCCGATCCCGATGGACCCCGCCTCCAGCGTGCTGCACTACGCGCAGGAAATCTTTGAAGGCATGAAGGCCTTTCCCCATGCCGATGGCGGTCTTTCGCTGTTCCGGCCAGAGGCAAACGCGGCACGTTTCAACGCCAGCGCGCGCCGGATGGCGATGCCCGAAATTCCCGAAGAGCTATTTATGGCCGCCGTGCGTGAAGCCGTGACCACGGACGCCAGCTGGATGCCATCGGTCGATGGCGGATCGCTGTATATCCGCCCGTTTATGTACGCATCCGAAGCGTTCCTTGGCGTGCGTCCGGCCAAGCAATACAAATTTGTCGTGATCCTCGTATCATCGGGCAACTACTTCAAAAACGGCGTCAATCCGGTCAAAATCTGGGTGTCGCAGGACTATGTCCGCGCAGCCCCTGGCGGCACCGGCGCGGCCAAGACAGGCGGCAATTACGCCGCATCGCTCGTCCCTCAGGCAGAGGCGATTGCCAATGGCTGCGATCAGGTCGTGTTCCTTGATGCGATCGAGAAGAAATGGGTCGAGGAACTGGGCGGCATGAACTTGTTCTTCATCCGCACTGACGGCAGCGTCATCACGCCGGAGCTGACCGGCACGATCCTGCCCGGCATCACCCGCAACAGCCTGATCGCGATGCTGCGCGAAGAAGGCCTCGACGTGCGCGAAGAACCCTATTCGATCCAGCAATGGCGCGAGGAGGCCGAGAACGGCACGCTCTTGGAAACGTTAGCCTGCGGCACCGCAGCAGTTGTGACACCCGTCGGCACGGTGGCATCGCCAGAGGGCGAGTTCACAATCGGCACCGGCGGCATCGGCCAGATGGCCAACAAAATGCGCGAGCGTCTGGTCGATCTGCAACATGGCCGGGTCGACGATAAACACGGCTGGGTCACGCGGGTCTGAACATATAATTCAGTTTGCTGCCAGTCCGCTAACGACCCAATTGCGGACGTTGCCGTTGGTTCCCTAGTGTGCGAAATCAATTCAATGATGACTACTAGAGATGAACACCTGCTCAAAATTCTCGAACGCCTTCCCAAAAGTGAGACAAATGAACAAGCCAGTTCGGGGTTTGCCATTGCAACACTTGCTGTCCGAACACACTCGGATTTAATTGAGGAAGTGCAGGATTGCCTCAACGTTCACAGCGAATTTTCAATTGAACGCCAAGTGTTTTACGATTCCGCTCAGTTGCATTTCCACCCCTATACGGCTGCGATGTCTATCGTTGGTTATGCCATGCAGCACGGGTCGCAAATGGCGGTTGATTGGTATCGAAAGATCATAAATGCAAAGACTGCAACGGTCCGACATTCTGGATTGGTATCAGGACTTACAGTCAACAACCGAATCGAATTTTCCAATGAAATCTCGATCATGCCATTGGGCGAAGCTGGCGATGGCCCGCAGGTTTTGACCGCAAGGCAGCATTCGTTGCCCGGTGTCATGCACGGCGTTTTCGGCACCCATTTTACCGCAATCGCCTTTCGGGACGCCGAGTATGAGCAATCAGACAGAATGCCGAGGCCGCCTGCGTCTCATGAATTCATTCACGATACTGAAGAAGTTTTGATCGGTTGCGTATTGAATGAGGGGCTCGCGCCAGCGCTCACTGTAGATTGGGATGAGTTTTGCAATTCCGAGATGCGTGCTGCTGAGAATAGCTATGGTTCGGGTGGAAACCCGCAGGAAGCGCCTGTTACATGGGGCCGAGTTCTTACCGAAGACGACGTGCCTAACATTGAGCTCTATCTAGCTCTTGAAGAAAAATTCAGGAAAAAAATGCGTGTTGCACTGACGCGTGTCGGATGGGCTCGCCGCAAACAGTCGGCAGCAAACAAAGCTATAGAGTATAGCATCGCCTTAGAAGCTTTACTTAGCGATGGAAACACAGAAATGACCCATAAGATTTCCACCAGGGCGGCGATTATCTTGGGTGAGGGTATTGAGGGGCGAGCAAAATATCGCAAACTAATAAAGGCACTTTATGCTTTGCGCAGCAAGGCTGTGCACGGCTCAATCGTCAATGAAGTAGGAGATGGTGATGTTGTTAGAGAAAGTGAAAGAGCTATTTCGAAATTGTTAGTAACCGCAGCGCAGAGAGGTCGCGATTTTGATTTTGATCGCCTTGATCTTATTGCGCAAACCTAGCGAGCACCCGCTTTCCATCCCAGTCTATGCCCACCAGCACCACCTTGATGTTCCCTGAATCCTGCCTCATCAGCGGCCCTTGCAGGCAAGCACCTCAGCAAGCTAAACGCCTTCGCTATGCCAAACCCCGAACCTCCCATCCAAGTCGCTGCGCTGTATTGCTTTGCGCCTTTTGACGATCCGGCTGTGCACCAATCGCCTTTGCAGACTGTGTGCGAGGATGCGGGTACGAAGGGGACTATCCTGCTGGCCCCAGAAGGCGTGAACGGGACAATTGCTGGAACGCCTGACGGGATCGAAGCGGTGCTCGCGCATATCCGCGCCCTTCCCGGCTGCGCGGAATTTGATGTCAAATTCAGCCACGCCGATGAAATGCCTTTCAACCGGATGAAGGTGCGGCTGAAGCGCGAGATCGTCACCATGGGCGAGCCGGACATTGATCCCCGCGCCAGCGTGGGCCGCTATGTCGCGCCTGAGGATTGGAATGATCTGATCAGCGATCCTGACACCATCGTGATCGACACCCGCAACGATTATGAGGTCGCGGTTGGCACATTCGAAGGCGCGGTTGATCCGAAGACGAAGTCTTTCCGCGAATTCCCGACATGGTTCCGCGAGCACCGTGAGGATTTGCTCGAAGGCAAAAAGAAGGTCGCGATGTTCTGCACCGGCGGCATTCGCTGCGAGAAATCGACCAGCTTTCTACGCTCCGAAGGGATCGAGGATGTGTTCCACCTGAAAGGCGGAATCCTCAAATACCTTGAAACGGTGCCCGAAGAAGACAGCAAATGGGAAGGCGAATGCTTCGTCTTTGATCAGCGGGTTGCCGTGAAACACGGGCTTGAGCTGGGGTCATACGGACAATGCTTTGCCTGCCGGATGCCGCTAACCGAGCAGGAAATGGCTTCCGAAGATTACGCCGCCGGGATCAGCTGCCCGCATTGCATTGCGACACGCGGCGAGGAGCAGCGCGCCCGCTATGCCGAACGGCAACGCCAACAGCAGCTCGCCAAACAGCGCGGCGAAGTGCATGTCGGCGCTGCGCCAAAAAGCAGTCAGACAGACGCCGCAGAATTGCCGGATGGCGGGTGGGAAGCGAACTTCCCGCGCGGCCTCACCGGCGACCTCTCGCCTGATGCCGAACCGAATGAGGGAGCCGAATGAGCGCCCTGCCCATCCTCTATTCTTTCCGCCGCTGCCCCTATGCGATGCGGGCGCGCATGGCCTTATGGATTGCCGGCATCACGGTGGAGCTGCGCGAGGTAAAGCTGGCCGATAAACCGCCGCAGCTTGCCGAGGCATCTGCCAAAGCGACCGTTCCGGTTTTGGTGTTAGAAGACGGCACAGTCATTGATGAAAGCATCGCGATCATGCGCTGGGCCCTAGGCCAGAACGATCCCGAAGGTTGGCTTGACGGCGACAACGCAGCTCTGATCCACGGCAATGACGGCGCGTTCAAACATCACCTTGATCGCTACAAATACCCGACCCGCTACACCGATGATCCAGACCACGGGAAAGTCGATCACCGCACAGAAGGGCTCGCCATCTTGCAAGACCTCGATATGGGGCTGGCACGCCACGCGCATCTTTGCGGATCACAGCGGACCCTCACCGATATCGCGCTGTTCCCGTTTATCCGTCAGTTTGCGAACACAAACCGCGACTGGTTCGATGAACAGCCCATCCCGCATGTGCAGGAATGGCTGGAGGAGCACCTCGCATCTGATCTGTTCAAATCCGTTATGCCAAAATTTGCACCATGGAAATCGGGTGATGAGCCAATAGCTTTCGGGAAATAAGCGCCCGTTTGGGCAGGGTTTTTCACCCTATCTTTACCTTCCTAGCCCAATCCATTTCCCGTGGAACTGCTTGCTCCAAAATATTCTGTCGAACCGCATATCGACAAGCGCGAAGTGCATTGGCGCGTCGAAGGCCTATTTGACGTGGCGAAATCGCTTGAGCTGCAAAAGGCACTGTTCAAAGCCGCGCAGCCCTTGATCGAGGATGGCAAAGGCTTTCGCGTTATGGCGGATATGCGCGATTTTCCGGTTCAAACGCGCGCTATCGCCGAGATTATTGAGCAGACCCAAATTGGCTCTGCGAAGCTGGGCGTGCATAAGATGGTCGTCATCTATTCGTCTGTTCTCGTGAAGCAGCAATGGCGCCGCGTTTCCGAAGTGATGGACATCGAATTCTTCGAAACCGAGCAAGACGCGCTCCAGTGGCTGCGGACGTGAAAGGGCAATTCTGATCCGATGAGCACAACAGCCCCGTCCCATACGCTCGAGCTGATCGAGCAACATTGTGAAGTACATTTCACGATCGGCGGGTTCTGGACGCTAGAAGGGATGCAAGGCTTTCTCGGCGAGATCAATGAGACGGTTCTGCCTCTGATGAAGGCCCGCGCGCCGATTTACGCGATGGGAGATTTCACCGATTTCGTCCCGCAAGATCGCGCGACGGGTGATGCAATTCGCGATCACTTGCTAGGCTCGGTCAAATACGGTCTGAAACGAGTGGCTATTGTAGGCGCATCGCCACTCACCACGCTGCAATATAAGCGGTTGAGCGATGGATTACAGGTCGAGTTCTTTGATTCAAAAGCGGCCGGAACCGCGTGGCTGCGCGCCGACCGCTAAGGTTAGGCAAGCCCGTCCCTAAATGCATCAATGAGCCAGCTTGCCGCGGGCCCCAGCCGATCATCGCGGCGCCATAGCGCGCTTAAGGGATAGTGATCGCCGGGCTTTTCCGGCAGGTCCAGTTCGACCAGCCGCCCGCTTTCCAGATCATCGGCCACCATCGCGCGCGGCATATTGCCCCAGCCCAGCCCCTCTTTCAGCAGCGAGTGTTTCGCACTGAGATCGCCCAGCCTCCATGTCAGCGGGCTAAGCACGGAAAATTCGCGCCCCTGCGTCAGGTCTGATCGATCAGCGAGCACCAGCTGCAGATGGCCGCGGCTTTCGCCCGGCGCGATGCCTTTGGCCGATAGTGGGTGATCGGGCGCGGCGACGGGAATAAGTTCGACCTCGCCGATATGTTGACGCTCCAATGACGGTTGATCCCCGATCACAGGGCCGCCAACTGCAATCTGAGCCCGCCCGTCCAGCAGGCATTCCGCCACCGCGCCCAGCCCTTCAATATTGAGTTTGAGCGCAACCGTGGGGAACATCCGCCGAAATTCGCCCAGCACCCGCGCGGTAAGCTCGCCCGGCATCATAACGTCCAGAACCAGCCCGATATCGCTTTCCAGCCCCGCATGGAGCGAGCGCGTCTTTGCCAGCAGTGCATCGACGCGGTCCGTGACAGAGCGCGCCTCGGCAAGCAGCCCCTCGCCCGCTTCGGTAAGCACAGGTTTGCGCGAACCCTCACGCTCAAACAGCGAAACGGCAAGCTGCGCTTCCAACTGCGCGATCCCGTAACTGATCGCGGAAACCGCGCGGCCTGTTGCCCGCGCGGCGCCGCCAAAACTGCCATGCTCCACTATGGAGAGGAAAATGCGCAGTTGATCGAGAGTGGGGTCGCCGAGCTTCATTGCCACATGTTCGGATAATCTGAACATTTTGGCAAGTTTTATCGCAGTTATCAGGATGTCATTCCGCGCCTATCTCCAACTCAACGAAGCGGTGCAGATCATCTCACCCGCTTCAACAGGAGACTTGCAATGATCGAACTTCGTCCATTTGACACCCTCGGCGCTGCCAATCACGGTTGGCTCGACGCGCATCATCACTTCTCTTTTGCGAGCTATCATGATGCTGCCCGCGTCAATTGGGGCAACTTGCGCGTCTGGAACGATGATGCCATCGCGCCGGGCCAAGGCTTCCCCACTCACCCGCATGAAGACATGGAAATCATTACCTATGTCCGCAAAGGGGCCATCACCCACCGCGACAGCATGGGCAATGAAGGCCGCACCGAAGCAGGCGATGTTCAGGTGATGAGCGCAGGCAACGGCGTGCGGCATTCGGAATACAATCTGGAGGATGAGGAAACGACCCTCTTCCAGATCTGGATCATTCCTGATGAGCGCGGCGGCGAGCCAAGCTGGGGCGCGAAGTCATTCCCCAAAGGCGACCGGGCAGGCGCATTCGTTCCGCTGGCCACCAGCACCGCGAATGACAATGACCGCGCGGAAGGTGCGCTGCCAATCCGCACCGATGCCCGCGTCCTTGGCGCGACCATCAAAGCGGGTGAAAGCGTGACCTACACACCGAAATCGGCTGATCGTCACCTCTATTTGGTGCCCGCCACAGGAGCCGTGAAGGTCGATGATGTCACCGCCAATGCACGAGACGGCGTGGCGATTACCCAGCTGGAGAGCGTGACCATCACCGCTCTCGAAGACAGCGAAGTGGTGCTCGTAGACGCCGCCTAACCTTTTGAGCCAGCCGGATCCCCCCTCCGGCTGGCTCATCCTATTTCAGACCAAATTCCAGGAGAATTCCCATGTCCAACATTCTGCATATCTCGGCTTCCATCTGCGGCGATGAAAGCGTTTCGAACGCGCTTGGTACGGCGCTTGTTCAAGGCCTCGCAGCCAAATCTGGCGCCAGCGTCACCGCCCGTGACCTTTCCAAGAACGACATACCCTTT
Source organism: uncultured Erythrobacter sp. (assembly GCF_947497915.1). Classification (GTDB taxonomy): domain Bacteria; phylum Pseudomonadota; class Alphaproteobacteria; order Sphingomonadales; family Sphingomonadaceae; genus Erythrobacter. Next base: position 1,578,906 of record NZ_CANMIJ010000001.1, read on the forward strand.
GTTTCAGCAAACCGATTTGAGGCGAACCTGACCCCGGCGGATGATCGCACTCCCGCGCAGCAAGATCTTGCACATTTTTCCGATACCTTGATCGCAGAACTGGTGGCAGCAGACACCATCGTCATCGCAGCGCCGATCTACAATTTCGGCGTTCCCGCCAGCGTCAAAGCGTGGGCCGATATGGTCGCCCGCGCTGGAACGACCTTCGCCTATACAGAGAATGGCCCTATTGGCTTGCTCGAGGGCAAGAAGGCGTACATCACAGTCGCATCGGGCGGCACGCCGGTTGGCAGTGATATGGATTTCGCGACCAGCTGGCTCACATTCTTCCTCGGATTCCTCGGCATCAAGGACGTCCAAGTCGTCGCTGCAGATGGCATTATGGGCGCAGATGGCGAAGCAAAGATCTCCGCTGCGCATGCCAAAGTTGCCGAAATCGCTGCCTAATTTTCAAGCGCTCAAGGAGAGCCATCATGAACACCGCTATGCAAAACACACTCGCCCTCGTCGCCCGCTTGCTATTGGCAGCGCTTTTCATCCTTGCCGGCATCAACAAGCTGTCAGGTATGGAAGGAACAGTCGGCTATATCGCATCGGTTGGCCTGCCCTTCCCCGAGCTCGTCTATTACGCCACCGTTGCGATCGAAATTATCGGCGGCCTAATGCTCGCCGTGGGTTTCAAGACACGGTACGCAGCGGGCGCACTGGGCGTTTTCAGCATTTTGGCTGCTGTGCTGTTCCACAATGATTTTTCGCAACAGAGTGAGATCACCGCATTCCTGAAAAACTTCGCCATTGCAGGTGGCATGTTCGCCATCGCGGCATCTGGCCCGGGAAGCTTTTCCGTCGATCGCGGTTGATTTCTGCCCTCGCAAAGAGGTCTCATGGAGGCCGGAGCGATTGTCCAAGCGCTCCGGTTTTTCAGCGTCCACCTGAGATCAGGCTGGCTTTTGCACCATGCGTAGCTCCTTGCGTTTGAGCATGTCGTAATACTCCGGTCTGCGCGGAAATTTGACGATCACAAGAAGCAGCAACGCAACCAACTGGCCTATTCCCGCAATGACAAAGATTGATGCCAATCCGCCCATTTTGTCCGCGAGACCGAGCATAAACGCCCCAAACGAAATGCCAAAATTGGCAACCGCCATATAGATTGTGAACTGGGTCGCAGCGACTTTCTTATCGCAAAGCCGCATCGAAACCGGAAGCATCGCAACGGTGCGAAGATTGTTGAGCGCCATCCAGCCATAGAGAAAGGCCATGAAAAGCACGGGGCTCGACCATTGCGGTTCCAACACGAACATCGCGGCCAGCGACACAATCGTGACAACGATCCAAAGTGTCCCGATTGCCTTTGCGCCAAACCGATCCCCAAGCCATCCGCCAAGGGTCATTACCAATATCCCAGAAACCAACCCAGCCAACGCATTATGCCAAGAGATTGTCGATACGTCCCATCCGACATAATTGGCTCCGATCAACGGGCTAACCCCGGTCATCCCGCCGTACAAAATGCCGCCCCCGAACAAAGCAATGATCCATAAAATGCTCTTGCCGGCAAAGATTGAAATGAATGTTGATTTTAGCAACGGCCACCATGCATCCAATTGAATAGCCAGGTTGCGCTCATGCGCTTCGCCCTTACTCCATGGCAGATTGCGTTCACCTTCGCGCTCTTTGAAGGCAGCGATAAAGAGGCACAGCAAAGCTATCATTGCCGCCACGCAGAGATAGGCGGCGGGCGCACCGAAGTCTTCGATCACATATCCGGTCATGGCGGTAGCTGCGGCGATACCTATGGCTTGTCCTCCAAACATCATGCCGCTGCCACGCGCTCGCTCGCCCTCGGTCATGATATCCACCGCGAGGCCGTCAACAGCGACATCTTGAAAGGTGGTGGCCATGTTCACTACAAAACCGATTGCTCCTAGCACCGCTACATCGCTGGCCGACGGATTGAGCGCGGCGGCCATGAGCAGGCTAGCGATCATCACCAATTGCGCGCCAAGAATCCAAGCCCGCCGGCGTCCCATCGCCAGAAACGTATATCGATCCATGAAAAAGCCGTTCACCAGCTTTAGCGACCACGGCAGCGCAGTCAGCGCTGCGACCGAGCCGACATCGGCGGCACTTGCCCCGTTCACCGCCATCCAAGCTGGCACCGCGAACCAGAACAGGCCGATTGGCATTCCCTGACCCACATAAAGGATGAATAGCGTAAACAGCCTAAGTGACCTGCTGCGTTCAAGCACCAAGCCCGTCGCCCCGGACGTATCGGTCATCAATTTCCCCGCCAAATAGCACGCGATCTGCGCGTTCAGGCGACCCCGGAGCACACGTTACAGGCGCGCGCTCCTCTGACAAGCTGACGCGCATCGATTGGCGCGTTCTTACAAGCGACTATTTGAATTCCGGCAGCGCCGCCTTCAACTCCTCGAGCCACACATCGGCAACGGCATCTGATGGCGCGCGCCAGTCTCCGCGCGGGGATAGTGCTCCGCCGGATGATACTTTCGGGCCGTTGGGCAATGCGCTGCGCTTGAACTGGCTGAAGCCGAAGAAGCGTTTGAGGAAATTCTCCAGCCACTTTGCAATCTCGGCCAGATCGTATTCGTTCTTGCGATTATCGGGGAAACCTGCGGGCCATAGGCCTACCTTGGCGTCGCGCCACGCATGGTAGGCGAGGAATGCGATTTTGCCCGGACGCTGACCCCATCGGATCGTGTGATGCAGGAAGAAATCGTTAAGCTCATACGGGCCGATCTTCTGCTCTGTGCTCTGCATAGCGCCGTCTGATCCAGCTGGCACCAGCTCGGGCGAAATTTCAGTATCGAGCACCGCGCGGAGAACCTCACTACATGCTGGTACGAACTGTTCGGTCTGGATCGTCCAGCGGATCAAATACTGGATCAATGTTTTGGGCACGCCCGCATTCACGCCGTAATGGCTCATGTGATCGCCCACGCCATATGTGCACCAGCCCAGCGCCAATTCAGACAGGTCACCCGTGCCCACAACAAATCCGCCATGCTGGCCCGCGAGGCGGAACAGGTAGTCAGTGCGCAGACCCGCTTGTACGTTTTCAAACGTGACATCGTATACCGGCTCGCCGTTGGAATAGGGGTGCCCCATATCCTCTAACATCCGGTTGGCCGCGGGTTTGATGTCGATCTCTTCGGCCGCGATTTCCATCGCCTCCATCAACTTCCACGCGTTCGACTTCGTGTTATCCGACGTGCCGAAGCCGGGCATGGTGTAGCCGCGAATAGCAGTGCGAGGCAGGCCCAGACGGTCGCACGCTTTGGCTGCAACAATAAGGGCATGCGTGCTGTCGAGGCCGCCCGAAATACCGATGATCAGCGATTTTGCATGCGTCGCCTCAATCCGGCGCATCAGGGCATCGACCTGAATATTGAACGCCTCAAAGCAATCCTCGTCCAGCGCATGCTGGCGGTTCGGTACGAATGGGAAGCGGCGGATGGGACGCTGCAGCCCCACATCGCCTTTGGTATAGCCATGCTCGAACACGATACGGCGGAAATGATCCTCGGGACGCCCCATCTCATTGGCGTGCGCTTCGGCTGCGTCGCTAAAAGTCTGGTTGCGCATGCGCTCTGCCGCGATCCGGTCTGTGTCGATATCGACGACACACAATTCAGGCTCGCGGTCGAAACGGCTGCTCTCAGCCATCAGGTCGCCCATCTCATAAATCACGCCTTGCCCGTCCCATGCGAGATCCGTGGTGCTTTCGCCGTGGCCGCTGGCGGAATAGGCATAAGCACAAATTGAACGCGCGCTGCTAGATCGGCAATGCAGGTGCCGGTCATCCGCCCGGCCAATCGTGATCGGCGAGGCGGACAGGTTGCAAAGAATGTGCGCTCCAGCGAGCGCGGCCAGAGTGCCAGGCGGGTTGGGTGCCCAGAAATCCTCACAAATCTCCACGCCGAATGTGAAGCCGCGCAAATTGCTGGCGGCAAAGACGAGATCGACGCCAAACGGCACTTCCTCGCCCGCGACCGAAATCCATAGGTCGACGCAGCTGCGGCCATGGGCGAAATACCGCTTTTCATAAAACTCGCGGTAGTTCGGCAGATAACTTTTCGGGATAACGCCCAGCAATTCGCCGCCCGCGATGACGAGCGCGCAATTGTATATCTTGGAATTGCGGCGCAGCGGCGCGCCAATCACCAGCACTGGTGAGAGGTCAGCCGATGCCTCGACCACTTCGGCCACAGCCTGTTCGGCGCGGTCCAGCAAAGCGTTCTGCAAATGCAGATCGTCAATCGCATAAGATGACAGGCACAGCTCTGGATAGACGACCAGATCGACGTTCTGTTCGTGCGCCTTTGTTGCCTCCGCAATCACACCGGCGGTGTTATAGGCGACATCGCCTGTGCGCGAAGCCGGGGTCGCGGTGGCCACACGGACAAAGCCGTGGGCGTGCATGTCATAGAAAGAATGGGTCTGGTCGCTCATCGGGCGGGCCTTTTTCGTCGGTTTGTTCGGAGTTTCAGCAGGAGCAGGGTCAAGCCAGTCGGCGGGTTCGCAAATGTTCAGCATGGCGAGGCGTTTTTGCACCTTGGGCCGTGCAACCTTGCCTTTGGCCTCCCAGCCATAGACCGTGCGGCTGGGCCACGGCTTCCCGTGGGGATCGCCATATTGCGCGCCAAATTCCTCCGCCGATAGCGGCGGATCATGCGCCTCGCGCCATAGGCGAATTTTGTGTCCTGCCAGATGCATAGTCAGTCAAGTATCCCTTTAGGATACACCATGCAAGCCCCGCTTTCAGAGGGCGAAGCAAAACCCCATGCACCCTACCCTTGCGCTCGTAACCGCAATGGCCCAATTCACGAACATCAAGCGACACAACGCTAATTTCAGGAGGCATCATTCATGTCCGATCCAACATACACTCCGCCCGAAGTCTGGAGCAGCGACACCGAATCCGGTGGCCGCTTCGCCAGCATCAACCGGCCGACATCGGGCGCACGCGAAGACAAAGACCTGCCGCGCGGTGATAACCCGTTTCAGCTGCACTCGCTTGCCACACCTAACGGGGTGAAGGTGACGATCATGCTGGAGGAATTGCTCGAAAAAGGTCACAGCGGCGCAGAATACGACGCCTACACCGTCAATATCGGCGACGGCGCGCAATTCACCAGCGGCTTTGTCGGGATCAATCCGAACTCGAAAATCCCCGCGATGATCGATGCGAGCGGTGACAATGACATCCGCGTGTTCGAAAGCGGCGCGATCCTTGTGCATCTCGCCGAGAAGTTCGGCGAATTCCTGCCAACCGATCCGGCGGCCCGCGCTGAAACGCTAAGCTGGGTGTTCTGGCAAGTCGGCACCGGCCCATTCATTGGTGGCGGTTTTGGCCACTTTTACGCCTATGCGCCGGAGAAATACGAATACCCGATCAACCGGTATGCGATGGAAACCAAGCGTATCTTTGATGTCGCGGACAAACGCCTTGGCGAAACGCGCTTCCTCGCCGGTGACGACTACACCATCGCTGATATGGCCAACTTCCCATGGCTCGCGCCATTTGTGGCGGGCACAATCTACAACGAAGCGAAAACCTTCCTGTCGATCGACGAATACAGCAATGTCGCGCGCTGGGCGCGTGAGATCGCGGCACGCCCCGGCGTTCAGCGCGGCCGCCTGGTCAACAAGGTATGGGGTGATGAGGATCAACAGCTCCTCGAACGCCACTCTGCGAAGGACTTCGAGGGTAAAAACCTCGACTTCACATTCTAACAACACCCTGCAAAAACAGATGAATAATGGGCTGGAAGTTATCGCGCTTCCGGCCCATTGTCGTTTCGCACATGTAGGAGCGCGTATTGGCCGAAGCGGCATCTGACAGAGTCCGCCTCGGCGAGAAGATTGGCTACGGCGTCGGCGATCTGTCGTCGGGCCTGATGCTCAATTTCTTCGGCTTCTTCCTGCTTTATTTCTTCGTTGATTTGGGCGGCCTTGCTCCGGCGGCTATCGGGATCATGCTGTTCGTCACGAAGTTGATCGATGCAGTCACCGATCCGATGATGGGCGCGATTGCGGACAGGACGCGCACACGGTGGGGCAGATACCGGCCCTACCTGCTATTCGGCGCAGTACCGCTCGGCATTAGTATGGTGCTGATTTTCAGCGCGCCAGACGATATGGGCGACACCGCGCTGCTGATCTGGGCCTATGTGACTTACACTTTGTGCATGCTCGCCTTTACCGCGGTGAACGTGCCCTATGGCGGATTGCTGGGTGTAATTTCGCCGTCTTCCAAAGTGCGCGGCAATGTCACCGCTTTTCGAATGTTCTTTTCTGCTTTGGGCGGGATCTTGGTTGGCGCGCTCGGAACGACTTTGGTTCGGGAATTCGGCAACGGTGATGAAGAGCTGGGCATCTTGCTCACCATTTCATGCGTGGCAGGCGTATCGGTGATCTGCCTATTGATCAGCTTTGCCTCGACCAAAGAACGTGTGCCGCCGGTAAAGGAGAACGGGGCGCTTGGCGAAGACTTTGGCGTGCTGGTGCGCACAGGATCGTGGATCGCAGTCGCAATCGCAGCCATTCTGGGCGTTACGTCCATCGCAGCGAGAGCGGGCACAGCGCCGTTCTTTTTCAAATATGTTGTTGGCGATGATGGCGCGCCTGTTTTCTTCTTTTTGGACCGCCCGGCCTTATTCCTGACGGCGCTGGCGATCGGACAGGTCGCTGGCGTGATCGTGGGCAGCATCCTCCAGCGGTGGTTTGAGAAAGCTCACCTGCTGATCGCAGCGGGTATTTCGATGTCCGCCCTTACCGCCGTGTTCTATTTCCTGCCGCTCGACGCGATCTGGCCGCAAACCGCGGTGCAATTCCTAATCGGCATCGGCTTTGGCATGTTGATGGTGCTGTCCTATTCGATGTTCACCGACATAGCTGAATTTATCGAATGGAAATCGGGGCGGCAGATGACGGCTCTTGTCATCGCGGCATCGGTGTTCGGGGTGAAAGCGGGCGTCGGTTTGGGATCATTCATTCCGGGCATGGTGCTCAGCGTTACGGGCTTCGATGCGAATGGCGAGCAAAGCGAAACCGCACTGATGGGAATACAACTCGCCTTTGCCGTAATTCCGGGCGCAGTCTTGATCCCTGCAGCAATTGCACTGCTGTTTTATCGGATAAATCGCCGCGTTCTTGCGCAGGCAGAGAACGAACTTTCGACGCGCCGTGAAATTCTTGCCTGACTTTCTCTGATTCTGGCCTTCACATCCGCGCAAGACGCGTTATATGCGCGTCATCTGCTGGGGCGTCGCCAAGTGGTAAGGCACCGCTTTTTGGTAGCGGCATTCGCAGGTTCGATCCCTGCCGCCCCAGCCAGATATCTTCTTAAATGTTAGAATACAGCCCTTTACCCGGGCGCGAGCACGCGTTCTGCAAGCGCGACGCCTGACAGCCACGCGCCTTCAACGCGCGGCGAATGCAGGTAATCGCCTGCAATGCCGAGGCGTTTTTGCGCGTCATATCGCGCTGCTTCTCCTTTGACGGCTTCGGCCATGGCATAAAGCCACCGATGCGCCTCGAGATGCACGGGCTCCGCTGGCTTGGTGCCTGTTTGCGCGAAGAAATCAGCGAGCAGGATTGCAGCGACTTCGTCTTTTGGCAGGTCGATCAATTCGCGGCTGCGTGCGGGGCCGGCATGGAGAACCCATGCCTCTTCGCCCGTGCGGCCCGGCTTCGCTGAATTGCGCGCCGCCCAAGAGATATGCGCACCGGCATCGCGCAGCGCATCATGCTCAATATCGAGCCTCTCATCAAAGCCCGCCATCACGGCCCAGCACGGTGCGGATTTCGCCTGCGATGCAATATCGCCAAACTCGCTCGCGACATCGCCCAGCAAGCTGTGTGTCTGCTCAGCCGGCACGGCGACAAGCACCGTTTTCGCGATCAAAGTGGTCTCGCCGGCTTCGACTTTCCATGCATCGCCTTCGCGCGTGATAGTTTCGGCGCGGGTGTTCCAATGCACATCCAGGCTCTGTGCCATCGTGCGGATCGGGCCGTTCATACCGGGGGTCCCAACAAAGGCATCTTCGCCCGCAGCGTTCCAATGGGCCACAACGCCCATCTCTTCCCAGCCTTTGACGGCAGCGTGAAATTCGGGGTCGCGCGCGGTGAAATATTGCGCGCCGTGATCGAAAGAGACTGTCTCGCCTGCGATCTCTGTCCGGCGGGCAGCCATGCGTCCTCCCGGGCCGCGGCCTTTATCGATAACGGTGATCAGCAGGCCAGCTTCGGCAAGGCGTGTCGCGCACGCAAGGCCGGCCATACCTGCGCCGATGACGCATATGTCGCAGTTCTTTAATCCCATATCTGCCCAACGCATGAGCGGGCGGGAAGTTTCTACGGCGCGCTGCGTGTTTTTATTAAGGCGCGCTGCGTGGAGGCCGCGCCTCTGCGAGCATCAGTGAGAAACGGTTTTTGCTATCAAGCCAGCGCGCCTGCGGCTCCCAACCAGCGGCGAGCAACAGCATGTTTGACGTGCGGCGGTTGAACTTGTGACTGTTCTCCGTGTGGATGCTTTCCCCCGCCTTCATCGCAAAGCTGCGTCCGCTTACGGTAAAGTCGATGTCGCGCTGTGCATTGAGGTGCATTTCAACCCGCGCATAATCATCGTTCCAGCGCGCTTCGTGCTTCAACGCGTCGAGCGGGATATCGCCGTCCAGCTCGCGATTGATCCGGCGTACGAGGTTGTAGTTGAATTCTGCGGTGACGCCTGCGGAATCATCATAGGCGGCGACAAGAACGTCCTCATCCTTGATCAGGTCCATCCCGATCAAAAGCTTCGCACCCACACCCAATGTCTCGCGCATATTGCGCAACAGATCGACCGCGGTCCGCGCGACCATATTGCCGATGGTGGAGCCGGGGAAAAAGCCAAGCTTTGGCATCGCCGCGACTTCGCTTGGCAATTCGACCATGCGCATGAAATCGGCCTCTACCGGATAGACCGGAAGACCGGGAAATTTACCCGCAAGCTCCTCTGCCGCCGCGCGCAGGAAGTCGCCCGAAATATCCAGCGGGACATAGGCAGCAGGCGCAATAGCGGAAAGCAGCAGCGGCGTTTTCACCGAACTGCCCGATCCAAACTCTACAACAGCGCGGCCTGCCCCGATCATGGCGGCAAATTCTTCGCCGCGCGTGCTTAGGATATCGGTCTCTGCACGCGTCGGATAATATTCGGGCAGCTGAGTGATGTCCTCAAAAAGCTGCGATCCGGCATCATCGTAAAGCCAGCGGGCAGGCGCGGCTTTTTGATCCTGCGACAGGCCATCAAGAATGTCCGCGCGGAATGCCGTATCGACGCCGCTTTCATCCCGCTCGACCAATTTCAGACCGTCTTGAGTGCTCATCTAAATTAAACGTCCTTTGCGAGCCGCAGGCCCGTGAATTGCCACCGCTGATGCGGGTAGAAGAAATTGCGATAAGAACTGCGCGAATGGCCGCGCACTGTGGCGCAGCTCGCGCCTTTCAGGACGAACTGCCCGCTCATAAACTTGCCGTTATATTCGCCAACTGCGCCCTCTGCCGGAGCAAAGCGCGGGTAAGGCAAATAGGCGGACCGTGTGAACTGCCAGCAATCGCCATACAAAGATTCGCCGCCGTGAGGCACCGGTGCCAAAGCCCGGTCGAGTTGGTTGCCGGATGCAGCATTGTGCGACTGAGCGATGGCTTCCCACTCAAACTCCGTCGGCAAACGTGCACCAGCCCAAGTCGCGAAAGCATCCGCTTCGTAATACGAGATATGCGTGACCGGCGCGTCTGGATCGCGTGATTGCCAGCCCTGATGCGTGAAAGCCTGATCATCGCGCCAATATAGCGGCGCAGTGATGCGATTTTCCTTCACCCAGCTCCATCCGTCTGACAGCCAGAGCGATGCCGTTTCATATCCGCCATCGGCGACAAATTCGGCCCATTGCCTGTTGCTCACCAATCGGCGGGCAAGCGCAAATGGCTCTAACAAAACGCGGTGCTGCGGGCCTTCATTGTCGAAAGAAAAGCCGCTGCCATCCGCGCCAATTAACGCGACGCCGCCGGGATGATCGTGCCAACCTTCGCCGTTAATGCCAGCCGACATCGCAGCCTCTGGCGCGCCGCCGAACATTGCCGGGCCGGCCGGGTTTTGAAACAAGGCATGCTTGATATCGGTCAGCAACAGTTCGATGTGCTGCTGCTCATGCGCGATACCCAGCGCGATAATATCTGCATGCGCAGGATTGCTGATCAACGCGCCCATCGCCTCGGTCACATGCGCACGCCAGCCAAGAATTTCATCCAGCGTGGGACGCGACAGCATGCCGCGCGAAAACCGCCCGATCCGTTCGCCCTCGGCCTCGTAATAGGAATTGAAGAGGAACGGATATTGCTCATTGAACAGCTCATATCCCGGCGAATGATCGCGCAGCAGGAATGTTTCCCAAAACCATGTCGTATGCGCCAGATGCCATTTGGCGGGGGATGCGTCTTCCATCGATTGGATCGTCGCATCGGCATCGCTTAACTTGGCGACCAACGCTTCGTTTAAGGCGCGGGTCGCAAAGAAGTGGTCGGACACGCTTTCGCCTGCATCAGAAATCGGATTGCTGTGGGGCAAATGCCCTCTCCCGCCGCGCTGCACGACGCAGCTTTTCGTCGTCAAGACCATGGCGCAACGTGGGCACAAATAAAAGAACGCGAGCACTGAAATTCCGCGACTAATTGTCACATCGCGGTGTCAGCGGCTTCGGGTAGAGGCTTTACGCCGCCATTCGCACCTGATTTCGCCCGGCATCTTTGGCTTCGTAAAGCGCGCTGTCAGCCCGCGCGAACAGAGACAGCGACGTATCGCCGCCATACAATTCGGCGAAGCCTGCGCTCATTGTGACAGCGGGCACTGGCCCTGTGGCGCTTTCCATCGCGACCGCGTGGCGCAGCCGTTCTGACATGATGCGCGCCAATGCTTCATTCGCCCCCGGCACTACCCAGACGAATTCCTCACCGCCAACACGCCCGACGATATCGCCTTCGCGCGTTTGCGCCTCGGCAATGCGGGCGATGCTTTTTAGCACTTCATCTCCAGCCAGATGGCCATAGGTGTCATTCACCTGCTTAAAGTGATCAATATCAAACATGATCAGCGCGAGCGACGTGTCTGCTTCGCGCGCTTCCATAACCATGCGGTCCAGCCGGTCCATTATGCGTCTGCGATTGGCGAGACCAGTGAGCGCGTCTGTCTCCGCCAATTCCAACGCTCGGCTCGCCTCCAGCATGGCGGCGGCCCGTGACCCTTCGAGGTCGCGTTCACGTTGCAATTGCTCGGTAATATCGCGCACCACGGCAACGACGCGGACAACGGTGCCGTCTTGGCTGCGCGTATTTTTGGCTTGCACGCAAAGCGAGCGGTGAACCCCGTCAAAGCCGTATATGTCGAAATGCAGATCGTATCCTTCCTGTTCGGAAAGGCGTTCTGACACTGATCCGATCAGGTCGACATTGTTCGCAAATAGCAGCGTCTCGGCATCGCCTTCTACAAACGGCTCGGTGTGGTTGATGCCGAATAGGCGGCGCATTCCCTTCGACCATTCCTGAATTCCACTTGTCGGGTCGAATTGCCACACGCCGATCCCGGCGATGTCCTCCACCACGGCAACGGTCTGCATCGCTTTGGCGTGGAAATGCGATCTGCTTTGCGCCAGATCTGCGGCGGCATGCGCCTCTCGCTTTGCTGCGAGGTAAAAGCCTGTCGCAGCGGCAGCGACAAGAGCCATCAGAGCGGAAAACACGATCAAAGCATCGCTGCCGATCAATTGCCCGACAAACAGCGCATCCCCCGAATAGGCGGCAGTTCTAGAGCCCACTGGCGAGGCATAGGCGGACATGAGGGCGGCAAATGACATGCCGTGTTGATAGGCACGCAGCCCCTAAAGCGACTGCGGCGGTAACCTACGCAGGATCACCTAATTCAGCCTGTCCGCCCGCATCGCCTTAAGCGGCGTCGGCCTGACGATCATTCATCTCGCTGTTGAGCATTTCCGCGATCAGGAACGCCAGTTCAAGCGATTGCTCCGCGTTCAAACGCGGGTCGCAATGGGTGTGATACCGGTCGCCAAGGCGCTCTTCCGTAATCGCGACCGCGCCGCCGACGCATTCTGTCACGTCCTGTCCTGTCATCTCGATATGGATGCCGCCCGGATGCGTACCTTCCGCGCGGTGAACAGCGAAAAAGCCCTTCACTTCGGTAAGGATGCGGTCGAACGGACGGGTTTTGAAACCTGTATCCGACTTCACAACATTGCCGTGCATCGGATCACAGCTCCACACCACCGGATGGCCTTCGCGTTTTACCGCGCGGACCAATTTGGGCAGGCCGTCTTCAACCTTGTCATGGCCAAACCGGCTGATCAGGGTCATTCGGCCCGCTTCGCGGTTCGGGTTAAGCTCATCAAGCAGACGCAGCAGATCATCCGGCTCAAGCGATGGGCCACATTTCATGCCCAGCGGATTGCCGATGCCGCGCGCCCATTCGATATGCGCGCTGCCGGGGAAGCGGGTGCGGTCGCCGATCCACAGCATATGCGCGCTGGTGGCGTACCAATCGCCTGTGAGCGAGTCCTGACGGGTCAACGATTGCTCGTATGGCAGCAGCAGCCCTTCGTGGCTGGTGTAAAAACTGGTGCCCTGCAATTGCGGGACAGTTGCCGGGTCAACGCCGCAGGCTTCCATAAATTCGAGCGCTTCACCGATCCGGTCTGCGGTCTCCGCAAACTTCGCTGTCCACGGTGTGCGGCCCATGAAATCGAGCGTCCATTTGTGGACCTGTTGCAGGTTGGCATACCCGCCGCCGGCAAAGGCGCGCAGCAGGTTTAATGTCGATGCCGCTTGAGAATAGGCGCGAACCATCCGGCCCGGATCATTGCGGCGCTGAACCGGGTCAAAGTCGATCCCGTTGATATTGTCACCAAGATAGCTTGGCAGCGTCACGTCACCGATTGTCTCTGTCGGTGAAGAGCGCGGCTTTGCAAACTGGCCCGCCATCCGACCCACTTTCACAACCGGATGTTTGCTGGCGAAGGTCAGGACAATCGCCATTTGCAGCAACACGCGGAACGTGTCGCGGATGTTGTTCGGGTGGAATTCGGCAAAACTCTCGGCGCAGTCGCCGCCTTGCAGCAGAAACGCATTGCCATTGGCAACATCGGCCAGATCAGCTTTCAGCGCGCGCGCCTCACCGGCGAAGACCAGCGGCGGATAGGCCGAAAGCGTCGCTTCCGCCTCGGCAAGTTCGCCAGCATCCTCGTAATGCGGCAAATGCCGCGCTTCGTGGGATTTCCAGCTATCCGGTTTCCAGTCTTGGGCCATGTTCGTATTCTTCTAATCTATCTGTGATGACGGGCGCGCCGCTATATTGCGCGGACACTATCTGTAAAGCGTCAATGGTGTTCACGGCAACTTTATTTCACGCACGCTGTGATCGGTTTGCTGCAAGTCCTAGCGTCCAATCACCTGCGGAGCCGCCGGAACTTCAATCACCGAAGGCGCTATCGGTAGCTCGCTCGGCACGTAATCCGCTGGCAAATCGGCAAGCGTTTGCCCCTCTGGAATCACCGCCACTTTAAGCGGCGTTGCCGATGCGAAATATCGGTCCGCTAAGAAGCGCATATTTTGGGTGCTGGTTCGTGAGTAATCAACCAGCAAGGTGCGCAGCTGGCTGATTTTCTGCGGCTCTGTGGTCGCGCCTTCAATATTGTAAAGCCAGAACTGGTTACCCGTCGATGCCCGTCGAATTTGCTGCGCGAGCGGTTCTGTAACGCGGGCAAGCTCATCCTGCGAAGGCGGATTGGTGGACAAGCCTTTCGCGATCCGGTCTGCCTCGGCAAAGAAGATCGGCACAAAGCTTGGCTCGAACTGAGCATAGGCGATGATGGTGCCGCCGCCTTCGATGTCGGCGGGCCAATCGGAGAAGACTTGCGGCGAATAACTCGCCCCTGCCTTTTCACGCAGCGCCTCCAGCAGGCGGTTGTTGAACACCTGTATCAGGATTTCGAGCTGACGGGATTCGCGGATACGGGTCATGCCGCCGCTGCTTTCCCATGACAGAACAGCCGCCGCCTGATTGGCGTCGCCGCGGTGGTTCAGCACGGTTGGCGCAGCGGTATCTTGCGGGAAGGACGGCACGCGTGCGGCAATCTCTGACGGGATCGGTGTGGCCGGTGGCAGCGCGCCAAATGTCGTGCGCAGCTTTTCGACAATGGCATCGCGGTCAAATTCGCCGAATACCAGCACTTCAACCGGGCCTTGCGAAAGCAGCGGCTCCCACACTTCGCGGAAGCCTTCAGGCGTGACGGCTTTCAATGCTTCGGGATCAGGTGTCGCAAAACGCGGATCTTTGTCATTCACAAGGAAATCGAGGTCGCGATTGATCACGCCGCCCGGGCTGGTCGAGAATGTCTTGTAACTCAGCTCCGCCGCCGCTTTTGCGCGGATCACCGGATCGGCGTCCCAGCGCGGCATGCCAAGCTTCGCCGCGAACAGATAAAGCTGGTCTTCGACGTCGGTTGACCGGGTTTGCGCGGTAAAAGTGAAGACGGCATCGTCGATCGCGAAATCAAACCCCAGCTTGCGCCCCGTCGCCAAACGATCAATCTCGTTCTGGCCCAGCTCGCCAAGCCCCGATCCGACGAGAGCCATCTGGCCCAGCGGCGCATAAACGGCATTGCTGGCGTCAAAGGCGCGGTATCCGGCGCCAAAACGCACGCGCACAGTGACACGGCCCGGCTCGGCATTGTTGGCCCAGATCAGGGCTTTTACACCATTCCCAAGATCAATGCGTTCGATGTCGAGCACATCAAGTTTTGATTCGCTGACAATCGTGCCCGGCTCACCCACGGGCGGCAGTTCATCAAAAGAGATGCTGTTTGCCGCGAGGCGCGCGGTGCTGTCCGATTCGATTTCGCTGGCAAGCGCCATTTGCAATGCGCCTGCATCGGCTTCGCCCAGCGCAGGGGTGACATAAACAGAGCGGACAACGTCGCCCTCGAACAGAGCCTTTGTCCGGGCCAGCACTTCTTGCGGGTTAAACCGCCTTTGCATCCCTTGGAACACGTCCAGCACGACTTGCGGCGAAGCGACCGTTTCGCGGATATCGACGGCGTTCACGAGGTTATCGGCCTGTTTCGATCCGGCTTCAACGCTCGCGGTTTCGACTGAATTGACGAAGGCGACTTCGAATTCAGCGACTTCGCGGTCAATCTCTTCCTGCGTTGGCGGCGAATTGATTGCATCCTGGATCACGCTGCGCACATCGGCAAGCGCGGCTTTCCAATCGCTGGTAAGAGGGGCGAAACTGACAAAGGTCATGTCGGTAGAGCGAGAGACATCGTCCTGCGCCATTTGAGCATAGAGATACGATCCCCCTGCCCGCGCGCGCTGCTCAAGCCGGCGGTTGATGATGGCCTGCGACACTGCATCCAGCAGCAGACCTTCATTATAGACGATCGTGTCCTGCACTTTGCGCCATGGACGCATCACGGCATAGGTCAGGTTGCGCGGCAGATCGGGTTCAACACCCACAGCCAGCTCGCCAATCGGCCAGCCGCTGCCAGCCGCGCGCTCTGTACCTTCGGGTGCGACCGGATCGCCGAAATCGGGCGCGACGCCCGCTTCGCCAGTGCCCTGCCAATCGCCAAACCATTGCTCAACCAGACCGGCGAGCACCTTTGGATCAGCATCACCCGCAACGACAATCACCGTTTTTTCAGGGCGATACCACCGGTTGTAGAAATCCTGTATCAAAGTGCCGCTTGCACCGTTCAGCGTTTCGACCGTGCCAATTGGGCTGCGATTTTCGAGCCGCTGTCCAGCAAAGAACGTCCGGCGCGTTAGGTCGGCAACCCGCTGCGAAGCGCCGCCACGCTCACGTTTTTCGGCAAGCACAATCGGGCGTTCTGCATCGACATTGGCATCATTCAAAACAGGCTCGCGGATCATGCCCGACAGCAGTTTGAAACTTTCCGAAAGCTTCGCCGCGTCGATATCAGGAATGTCGAGCTTATAGGCGGTATGCGTTGGGCTGGTTTCAGCATTGGCATCGCTGCCGAATGTCGCGCCCAGACGCTGCCATGCGGCGATAGCCTCTGCCTGACCCAGATATTTGCTTTCGCGGAACAGCATATGTTCGAGCAAGTGGGCATAGCCCTGCTCATGGTCCCGCTCATGCAAGGCCCCCGCATCGACGCGGACCCGGATCGAAACCTGATTGGGCGGCACACCATTGCGGCGCACCGCGTAACGCAGGCCGTTATCCATCTTCCCGAACAGCCAATTTGTATCGACCGGAACGTCGCTGCCTTCATACAGCCACGGGGTCTCGCCCTCGCCCTGCACCGCTTTGGGCGCGGGAACGTCTGGCGTTTCGGCCTGCGTGGGCGCGTCCTGAGCAGCGGCATGGGAGACAAGCGCAAATGGCGCAGCGACGAGGAAAAGGCCGTAAGCGGCGCGGGACATTACATTCATGGCCGCGACTATAGGCCTGCAAGGTCTGAAGGGATAGTGAATGATCGCTTGTCCAGTGATCAGCAGAGCTTGCTTGTAGGCGAGCTGATCCGCGCCTATCTACGGCCCATGTTTATCGAAACCGAAACCACACCGAACCCCTCCAGCCTTAAATTCATGCCGGGCCAGACCGTGATGCCGTCGGGCACACGCGAATTTGCCTCGCCCGAGGCCGCCGAAGCCAGCCCGCTGGCGCAGGCGATTTTCGACACGGGAGAGGTCGTGAACGTCTTTTTCGGTTGGGATTTTGTGACGGTTACGGCGGCACCGGGCTCCAATTGGTCTGCGCTTAAGCCGCAGGTCCACTCGATCCTGCTTGATCACTTTGTTTCAGAAGCGCCTTTGTTCGCGGCCGGCACAGCGGGCGGGATCAATGTCCCGGCAGAAACCGATAGCCTCGTGGTCGAAGACGATCCTGCCAATGCAGAGATTGTCGCGACGATCAAGGAATTGCTCGAAACCCGCATCCGTCCAGCTGTCGCCGGTGATGGCGGCGACATTGCTTACCGCGGATTTGCAGACGGTGTCGTTCACCTGACGCTGCAAGGCGCATGCGCCGGTTGCCCATCCAGCACGGCGACATTGAAGCAAGGCATTGAAGGCCTGCTGAAACATTATGTGCCCGAAGTCGTTGAAGTAAGAGCAGCTTAAACTCTCATACTAATTCAAGGGCTTCCATGACTACCCAATATCACGATCACGTCCTGTCCAATGAAACACTCGGACAGCTGTTTAATGACGCGCGCACTTATAATGACTGGCTCGATAAAGACGTGTCGGACGAACAGCTTCACGCGATCTACGACTTGCTCAAAATGGCCCCGACATCGGCCAATATGCAGCCTGCGCGGATTGTGTGGGTGAAATCGCCTGAGCAAAAGGCGAAGCTTGCCGAATGCGTGATGGAGGGCAACGACAGCAAAGTCCTCGCCGCGCCTGTCACCGCAGTGATCGGCTATGACATCGACTTTCACGAAGAATTGCCGTGGCTGTTCCCGCACACCGACGCGAAAAGCTGGTTTGAGGACGATGAAGAAGGCCGCAAAGAAGGGGCGTTCCGCAACTCTTCCTTGCAAGGCGCCTATTTGATGCTCGCGGCCCGCGCAATCGGCCTCGATTGCGGTGCGATGTCGGGCTTTGACGCGGACAAAGTGAACGCCGCGTTCTTTGGTGATGAACCGCGCCACCGGGTGAATTTCATCTGTTCGGTGGGCTACGGCGATCCTGAAAGCGTTTTTGACCGCAGCCCGCGTCCCGATTTTGACAAATTCAATTCCATCGTCTGACTTGCGGGTTAGCGCTCGCTAAGGCATCGGGCTTGACATGCGCATGCACACTCGCACCTTGGCAATTGAAACAGCAACGGAAGCTTGCTCGGTCGCGCTTTATGAAAGCGGCGAACTGATCGCGCATGATCACCGTGTGCTGGGCCGCGGCCATGCCGAACGGCTGGTGCCAATGATCGCAGAATTGCCAGACAAAGGCCGCGCGAGCCGTATTGTTGCCTCGCTTGGTCCGGGCAGTTTTACCGGCGTTCGCATCGGTCTTGCGACGGCGCGCGCGCTCGGCTTTGCCTGGGGTGCAGAGGTGCTCGGATATCCCACCCTTGCTTTGATTGCGGCCCGCGCTCGTAAAGAAGGGCATGCAGCCGTCACCGTCTGCATGAATGGCGGGCACGGTGAATGGTTTGTCCAAAATTTCGATGCGGACGGATCATCCAGCGCCCTCAGCTCGCTTTCACCAGAAGCCGCGCTGGCCAGCGGCGTATTGCCCGTTATCGCTGGCAACCGCGCTCAGGAATTTGCCGATCTTCTAGGCGACGGGCGAACGGCGATGGACCTACTTCCCGATGCCCGTTTTACCGCCGATCTTGCAGACGATGCCCTGATTACTGACATGTCACCGATCTATGGCCGCGCGCCCGACGCCACGCCGCAGAAGTCACGCGCCCTCAAATGACCCCCTGCCCGCGCCAAATCGATGCAATCATGCAGGTGATGGAGGCGGCGTTTGACCCCGCCTATGGCGAGGCATGGAACCGTAAACAGGTCAGCGACGCGCTGACCATGCCCAGCACACACGCTCTGCTTATCGATGATGATGGCGGCGTGATTGATGATCCTGCAGGCGCCGATGCCGCCGGGTTTGTGATGACCCGCCATGCCGCAGACGAGGAAGAGCTGTTGTTAATTGCGGTTCATCCCGAAAGACGCCGCAAAGGTTTGGGCGCGCAATTGATCGAGACTTTGTTCGATACAGCGCGCACACGCGGAACAGGCAGGATTTTCCTAGAGATGCGGCGCGATAACCCAGCCGAACATCTTTACCGCCGGACCGGATTTGAGCCGATTGGCAAACGCCCGAACTATTACCGCATGACCGATGGCAGTCGAGTTGATGCGATTACTTTCGGCCGCTCAATCTAGTCTCTCCGGCAATTTGCAAAAAATGGGTGAAAAGCCTCCGCAATCTTGCAAAGATTGCGGTGCTGGTTCATGGGCAACTAATCGGAAAAATCCGAGCAAAAAATAAAAAACGAGGAACTCATGCAAGACTTAGAACTGGAAATGAAAGAGACGTTGATAACGTTGACCAGCGACATCGTCGCCGCTCACGTCAGCAATAATGACGTGACCGTTGACGATGTGCCTGAACTCATCACAAACGTCTTCACGGCCCTGTCGGGCCTGGGCAATGATGAAGACGCCGAAGAACCACGTCCGGAACCGGCTGTGTCCATTCGCTCTTCGATCAAGAAAGATCACATCGTCTGCCTCGATTGCGGCAAGAAGATGAAGATGCTGAAACGTCACCTTTCGACCGAGCACGGCATGTCGCCGGAAGAATACAAAGCGCGTTGGGAACTGTCTGCGGATTATCCGCTGGTTGCACCTAATTACGCTGAAACCCGCCGCGATCTGGCAAAGAAAATCGGTCTCGGTCGTAAGCCTGGATCGGGCCGCGGACGTAAGAAAAAATAACGATTTTGGCGCGGGCGCCGCATCCCTGCTGGGAGTGAGGCCCGATGCTAACTTGAGCAAGGCACCCCGTCTCGTCTAAGAGGCGGGGTGCTTTCCTTTTGGGCTGGTGCTTACGATAGCAAACGGCCGTGATGGCGACGGAGTTATACTTGAACCAAAAGATTGATCTTGAACAACTATGCGCCGAAAAAGGGCTGCGCATCACCGAGCAACGCCGCGTGATCGCAAAAGTCCTGTCGGAAAGCGAAGACCATCCCGATGTGGAGCTGCTGCACGAGCGCGCCTCTGCCGTCGATCCGAAGATTTCGATTGCAACCGTGTACCGCACGGTCCGCCTGTTCGAAGAGGCTGGCATTCTTGACCGGCACGATTTCGGCGATGGACGCTCACGCTATGAGCCTGTGCCAGAGGCGCATCACGATCATCTGATCGATGTCGAAACCGGCAAGGTTGTCGAGTTTGTCGATCCCGAAGTGGAATCGCTCCAACGCCAAATCGCGGAGAAACTTGGCTACCGTCTAGTTGACCACCGCATGGAACTTTACGGTGTGCGTTTGTCGCGAGACAAGGACAATTGATGCAAGATAACGCCGCCGATCACGGTATTGACGCGCCGGGCAGCAAGGTCTGGGAGCTACGCGTTGGCGCAGCTCGCGGGGAAAACACCCCCATCTCGGTTGCTGGCTGGATGCGGATCATTGTCCGCTCGCTCGCGCTGCTGACGCTGATCATTGTCTTTGTGCCGCTGCATTACCTCTACCGCATCTTCAAATACGGCTCGCCCTTCCCGATGCTGTTCCTGCGTTTTGCCGGCCGCGTTTCCGGTGCGAAGGTGAAAACGCATGGTACATTCTTGCGCCGCGATGTGTTCTTCGTCGCGAACCATGTGTCATGGCTCGATATCCTCTCCCTCGCCGGTGCGAGCGGAACGGCCTTTGTGGCAAAAGCAGAATTGGCGCAGGCGCCGCTGGTCGGCTGGCTTGCCTCGCTCAACCGCACCGTCTTTGTAAAGCGCGAACACCGCCTTGGCGTGGCCGAACAGATCAACGCGCTGAAAGAGGCGCTGGCTGACAATTGGTCTGTGACAGTCTTTCCAGAAGGCACCACGACCGATGGCCATTCGCTGTTGCCGTTCAAAACCAGCATGCTGAGCGTGCTTGAGCCGCCGACACCTGGCGTGATGGTTCAGCCAGTATTGCTCGATTATGGCCCCGTTGCCGAATGGATCGGCTGGGTTGGTGATGAGAGCGGCCTTAACAATGCAAAGCGCGTGCTGGCACGGCGCGGTACGTTCGATCTGCATCTGCACTTCCTCGACCCGTTCAGCCCAGAGGAATATCGCGGGCGCAAAGCCATCGGTGCGGAATCGCGCCGCCGGATTGAGGATGCTTTGCAAGAGGCGCTGGGCAAACCCGTGCGAAAATTCGCGCATGACGTGCCGCCAATCCGGTATGACGCGCCCGCCGATGCGGAAGGCGTCGGGAAAACCAAGGTCAAAGTCCCGAACGACGCCGACGTTTAAACCTGCACAGGCTTACAATCCGGCGCGAACCAGCCAATCGTGGAACAGACGCACGGGGCGTGCTTCCAGAGACGTTGGCTTGCACACAAACCAATAACTGTACGGGCTTTCCACCGTCCTGTTCGATAGGTCTGTCAGCCGGTTATCGGCTGCACGGCGCATATGGTCATCGTGCATGATCGCGATGCCAAGCCCCTGAGCCGCGGCCTCCAGCATCAATTGACCTGAATCGTAATGATCAATCGCCGCCGGATCGAGATCGCTGAGATTGTGGGCTTTTTTCCAAGCCTCAAAACTCTCCGGAAGCTCGGTATGCGTCAGGAAAGTCTGCTTTTCGAGCACTTCGCGGTCGATAGTCTCGCCAACGGCGCGGGCAATTTCCTTGCTGCAAATCGCATGGACAAGATTGTGGTCCAGCCGCACGGCATGCAGGCCCGATGCCGGGCCGCGTGACAGAATAATCGCAGCATCCAGAGTGTCGCCGACGCGGTCTTCGAGATGCGGGCCAGTGTCGATGTCGATATGCAGCAATGGGTGGCGCTTGCGCAGCTCACCAAGGCGCGGGAACAGGCGCTGGCTGCCAAACAGCGGCAGAACGCCCAGACGCAGCCGCAATAGCGAGATGTTGTCCGATTGGCTCTCCACTGCACGGGTCAGCGATTCCAGATGCGGGTTCACCGCCTCGTAAAACGCCTGACCTTCATCGGTCAGCTGCATCGATTGACGCGCACGGGTGAACAATTTCTTGCCCACGAACTCTTCGAGATTGGTGATCCGGCGTGACAGCGCAGACGGGCTCAAACCGATCTCTTCGGCGGCGGCGCGGGCCGATCCAAGGCGGACCGTGCGCATAAACGCCTCTAAAGCGCGCAGTGGGGGCAAACGACGTGACGGCATTGGAAACTCCTCTTCTGCGAAGAGATACGCGGGGCCAAGGCTATGGATGCAAAATTTCGAAGGAAAAACGAAAAAAGAACGAGAAAAGTGCGCCTATTGCAATTCGCTCGCATCTTCTGATGGAGTCGGCGCGTGCAAGCGCAGGCGTTTAACATGCGTTTCATCGCCGCCTGTCACTTCAATACGCCATCCGCTGGGGTGTTCCACGATGGTGCCCACAGGCGGCACTTGCTCGGCCAGAACAAAGGTTAGCCCGCCCAGCGTATCCACCGCCTCTTCGACCTGCGCCAGATCAGGATCAACCTGCTCGGCCACATCGTCCAATTCGGCGCGGGCATCGCAGTCCCACATTCCGTCACCGATCGGCACGATAAGCGCCTCGGGCGTCTCGTCATGCTCGTCTTCGATCTCGCCAACGATTTCCTCGACGAGGTCTTCAATCGTGATGATCCCGTCTGTGCCGGAAAACTCGTCTAGCACAATGGCAAGGTGGACGCGGCGCGCGCGCATATCGGCGAGGACATCCAACGCGCCGCGCGATTGCGGCACATAGAGTGGCTGGCGCATCAAAACAGTCCAGTCGCGCGGCGGCTTTTTACCGTTCGCGAGGAATGGGAACACGTCCTTGATATGGACCATGCCGATCACATTATCGAGCTTTTCGCGGTAAACCGGCAAGCGTGAATGGCCGTTCTCGCTGAACGCTTTGACCAATTCTTCCCAGCTGATGGAGGCCTCTACACCAACAATCTCACCGCGCGGCACCGCGACATCATCCGCATCGTGATCGCTGAAATGCAGCAAATTGCGCAGCATCTGGCGCTCAACTGTCGAGAGGTCGCCATTGCCGTTGCCGTTTTCATCGCTGTCGGCTTCGTCGTTCTCGTCCTCATGCTCGTCGATCGCTTCTTCAAGCTGTTCGCGCAGGGAACGCTCGTCGTCACCGACTTTGAGGATTTTTCGGAGCGCGGCCCCCAGATTGCTCAGGGCGCCGCCGCTACTCTCCGCATCTCCGGCGGGGGATTGGGAATCGGGCATTAGTGTTTTTCGCCCTTGCGGGATTGCTTATGTTTCATCGCGGTCCCCATATGGGTCTGCGATACCCATTTTGGCAAGTATCGCGATCTCCAAAGCCTCCATTTTATCGGCTTCTTCGTCACAATGGACGTGATCATGGCTCGCAAGATGCAGCAATCCGTGCACGATCAGATGGGCGGCATGGTCGCAAAGCGCGATGCCCTTTTCCTCGGCTTCGCGGGCGCAGGTTTCATATGCCAGCGCAAGATCACCGAGCATGACAGGCGGACCGTCTGCAGCGAGCTCGCCCAATTCGTCCCGCTCCAACATGGGAAAGCTGAGCACATTGGTCGGCTTGTCGCGCTGGCGCCATTCGCGGTTGAGCGTGTGAACCTCTGCATCACTGGTGAAAAGCGCGCTGACGGCAAGACGCGGATTGGCAAGCGCAGGCTCACCACCAGCAGCAGCCTCCGCAGCGCGCAGAGCCAAGGCCTCCCACTCGCCAGCAGGCCAGTCTTCAATGTCGATATCGAGGTTCATGATTGACGGCGACTTAGCGCGTATTGGATCGGCTGTGAATGGCGGGTTATAAGTCCAGCAATGGTAAAACCGATGGTTTGTTTGGGGTGGGAAGCGGCCCTACGGTAGTGCAACTGATCCGCACCGACAAAGAGTGAGAGCGGAGGTTTAGAGACGGTTACGACTGCTAGCTTCACAATTCCGCTCCTTATCGATTCCGGTCTCAACCATGTCTTCCTTCAACAAGTTCGTCCAAGAAGAAGAAGGAATTTTTCATTGCATGAGATTTCCCAGCGACTGCTAGAGCGTTATTTGAGATTGAATAGACCCCCCAATCAAGCAGATCGCAGTAGGTTTGAACTGGGCCCGGCCCAATGTCCGTGACTTTGAACAAAGACACGTTCCCTTCCGTGGGCATCCGATCATCGCCTTTATATTCAGTGTTGTCGATTTTCCATACGAAGCCGACGTCTGGGTGCGTTGCGCACTCACCACAATAAATCGCGATATCTAGCGCAAAGCACAATAAACGATGATCGCGCCCCGTGGTTTCGCGCTTTCGCCAATCATAAGCACAAATTGTCCCGATGCCTCTAACCTTTGAAATCGTGCTCGTGCTGAACTCATGCAAGGCAAGTGAGACGCCTGGCACGTCCTTCACAGCGTGTGGTTCTGGCAGTTGTACGCCAAATTCTGCGAGCTTTGCTATGATCAGCTCACAGCGATGTTCCTTTATCGTTTTGAAGAATGCGAAGTTCTCTGTCCTTTGCTCGGTATTCAAGTCGACACCCTCTCCGGCATGAGGCATTCTGAACGTGGGATAGTCTGACAACGATTTATCAAGTTTTGCACCGCGTCCAAAAAAACCGCTGAAAAAAGCCATAATTGTTCCTCAATTACTACGACAACCAAATGACTGCCCGCTGTCTTGTAACCTCAATGGCGACGAAGATCAGCAAGCTATCCAAGTCAGGATTTCGTCTGGCTCAAAGAGGCGGTTGAGATCCTAAATCCGTCATGGCAATGAACCATGGAAATAGGGGTGGGAAACTGACCCTCTAGTATGCTTCCGTTCCCCAGGACTTATCTGCAAACAATTCTCTCTATTCTGCTAGGGTGAGATCATCCCGTGGTTGCCAATAGTCCTCGATCAACATCGACCATTCTCTGCCGTCTTCCGATACCATGTTCGGATACATTTTGATTGAAGATCCGCTCGGCTTCGCGACGAAAGTCATGATATTTAACGTATCGTCAGAGAGAATTTCATCAACTTCATCCCAAGAAAGCTGCTCAACACGCCGCCCCCGTTTGTATAGGAATCCATTCTGACTAACCGCCAGAGTGGGGTCCCCAGGGAAACGGTTTCTACAGATCAAATATAGGCCACCACTCCAGAGCACGAATGTTGACACAAGGATAAAGGTGGACGGAGGCTTGGGCGCGAATATGGTACTAAGAAACAGGCCTAGCAAAATCACTGATATGACAAAAAACGCCCAATTATCCTTTAAGCGAGGGCGTGCTGGACGAAAGTAGATAGTTTCTTTTGACATCGGTCGTCCAAATTCTCGTTAGCCAAAGTCCATCAAGGCCAAGTGATTAACCGATTGCGTCAATTTCCGCAATTGAGAGAGGGAGCGGACATGCAGTCCAGGCTATCCGTTGTACGACCGCAATTGGGTCGTTAGCCGAATGTTCGCTTTTTCAAGGAAACCTGTGAAAGCCGAAGTTCCGCTTACGGCCCAGTTCAAGCCGCAATGCAAAGGCCGATATTGGGGTGGAAAACGGTCGTTAGAGAGCATAGAGTTCAATCATGTTCGTAATTGAGGATGAGTGGCATGCTGAGTGGATCGGCGAGTTCAGCAGCCGAGAAGAAGCTGAGGCTGAGCTTGCAAGGCTTGCAAAGCTGCCTTGGGATGAGGCGCCCAACGCTTGCCCTTGCACAAGTTGGCGCACCTGCGGGCGTCGCTATCATCTAATCCAGTTCGAGACTTCATTTGAGCCGTGGCGAGTGTTGAAAAACGAAGCGCGCCTTGAAGTTTCAGCGAAGGCCACTGAGTGGCTCTCAACCTGATGAGCAGGAGAGCGGGTTTGCTGCTCCATGTCCGCAATTGGGTCGCAAACCGACAGTCCATTTTATGACCGAAACGCCCGCTGACGGACTAAGCCCCCTCGCCCTCATATGCTTCGACAATGCGCCCCACGATCGGGTGGCGCACCACGTCTGCGGCGGTGAAGCGGATTGTGCCGAAGCCGTCGACATTTTCGAGCCGTTCGACTGCGTCATTCAGCCCGCTTGACCGGACACCGCCCGGAATATCGACCTGACGCGGGTCTCCGCACACCACCATCCGGCTGTTCTGGCCAAAGCGGGTGAGGAACATTTTCATCTGCTCTTTGGTGGTGTTCTGCGCCTCATCAAGGATCACAAACGCATCGGCGAGCGTGCGGCCGCGCATGAACGCAATCGGCGCGATCTCGATCTCTCCGCTGTCGATCCGGCGCTGCACTTGCTCTGGCGGCATGCAATCGTTGAGCGCGTCGTAAAGCGGGCGCAAATACGGATCGACCTTCTCTTTCTCGGTACCGGGCAGGAAGCCGAGTTTTTCGCCCGCCTCCACCGCCGGACGCGACAGGATCAGGCGCTGAACGCTGCCGCTGATCAACTGGCTGACCGCCTGCGCGACCGCGATGTAGGTCTTACCCGTACCCGCCGGGCCGAGTGCAAAGATGATATCATCGCGCGCTAAGCTGCGCATATATTCGATCTGCGCGGCAGAGCGCGGCACAATCGTTTTCTTGCGCGTGCGGATCATGATCGGCGGCGCTTCTTTTTCTCCGCTGATGATGCCCTCCAAAGTCGGCTCGTTCGACATAGCGATTAACGCTTCGACTGCGCCTGCATCCAGATCCTGCCCTTGGGCAAGCCGATCATACATCGTCTTGAGCGTTTCGCGCGCGCGGGCCACGTTGTCCTCTGGCCCCTCGATCACAACCTGATCGCCGCGCGCATGGATCATCACGCTCAGGCGGTTTTCGACCTGAACAAGATTGGCATCGAACTCACCGAATAACGGCCCGAGAAGCGATTGATCGTCGAAGGTGACTTCCGCTTTCGCTCGTCTTGGCGAACGTAGCGAAGTGATGTTGCGGGGATCGGGGGAAAGCTGCGGCTCTCCCTTTTGATCGGCTGCGCGTGTTGGTCTGCGACCCATAGTTTCCTTTACGAATTGGCTTGTTGCCTGAGTCGGAAAGGTAAGCAGCGGCGGGCCGAAAGCAAGTTCAGGGCAGGCGCGTAACGGTGGATAGTCCCGCAAATGCGGTGCAGTGGATTGCAGCTCCGGCGATCAATCGGTGATCAATTCACCGCGCATGGAGCTGCCGCGTCCCTCGACCAGATGCGTGCGCACCATGTCGCCGATGGCGGCTTCGCCTTCGAACCAGACCGATTGCAGCCAAGGGGATTTGCCAAGCCATTGGCCCGGCAGTTTGCCTTTGCGCTCGACCAGCACGTCGCAAGTCTTGCCCACGCTCGCCTCATTAAAGCCGATCTGATCGCGGTTCAGGCGCGCTTGCAGACGCTGGAGACGATCATCCATCACTTCGACGGCGATCTGATTGTCCATCGTCGCAGCAGGCGTGCCGGGCCGCGGCGAATATTTGAAGCTGTACGCCTGCGCATAGCGAACTTCATCCACGATGCTCAGCGTGTCTTCAAACTCGGCTTCGGTCTCTCCCGGAAAACCGACGATAAAGTCGCCGGACAGCGCGATGTCGGGGCGCACTTCGCGGAACCGTTCGAGCAGCCTCAAATAGCTTTCTGCCGTGTGCGAGCGGTTCATCGCTTTCAGCACGCGGTCATTGCCCGATTGCACCGGCAGATGGAGATACGGCATCAACTTGTCGACTTCGCCATGCGCCGCGATCAGCGCGTCATCCATGTCGTTCGGGTGGCTGGTCGTGTAGCGGATACGCTCCAACCCATCGAGCTTTGCCAGCGCATGGATCAGGCCAGAGAGGCCGACATTGCTGCCCTTCGCATCTTCGCCGCTCCACGCATTTACGTTCTGGCCAAGCAGCGTAATTTCATGTGCGCCAGCTTCAATCAATCTGCGAGCCTCATCGATCAAATCGCTGAATGGACGAGAAATTTCCGCACCGCGCGTATAAGGGACGACGCAGTATGTGCAGAACTTGTCGCACCCCTCCTGCACTGTCAGAAATGCTGTCGGAGAACGCCGTTTGCGCGTCGGCAGACTGTCAAACTTCGCAATCGCGGGCATATCCGTATCGGTCGCCCGCTTACCTGCAACCGCGCTGTCCAGCATATCTGGCAGACGGTGGTAAGCCTGAGGCCCGACAACCATCGACACCGCCGGCGCACGGGTCATGATCTCTTCGCCCTCTGCCTGAGCGACGCAGCCAGCGACCGCGATCATCGGCGCTTTCTTTTGCGTCTTGCCTTTCGTCAGGCGCCCAATGTCAGAGTAAATCTTCTCCGCGGCTTTCTCTCGGATATGGCAAGTGTTCAACACAACCAGATCGGCATCCTCACCCTCGGGCGCTTGGCTCAGGCCTTTTTCCGTCAGCAGTTCGCTCATACGCTCGCCATCATAGACGTTCATCTGGCAGCCGAAGCTTTTGACCCGGTAGGTCTTGGGAGGATTGGTCGGTTTCATGATGGCGCGCGTTTAGCGGGGATAGCGCGTGGGTTCAATCAGAGTTGCCATTCTCTGATTTCGCACGCCGCGCCTGATGCACGCAGGGTTCGATGTAAGGCGGGTTCGTGCCCGGATGCACTTTGTCGTCCGGCCCGCATTCGACCATCGGTTTTTTGAGCTTGTTGGCATCCACAATCGCCTTTGCATCTTTGTCCGCATAGGCGGCGATCCATGTGATGCAGTCGGCAAGCGGCCTGATCTTATGCTTGGTAAACGTGCCCTTTTGCGGCGCGCAATTCAGCGTAAACACGTCGGCGGCAGGCGGCGCGCTGTATTTAGAAAACCGGCGTAGCAATTCACCGCGCTCGTTGAACACGGTGCGATACATGTCGTTCTGCATCGATTCCGCGTTGTAGAACGGCGACGTGTTGAACATGTATGCCCGCACTGCGGGATACTTCGCCGAGACCTCGGTGGCGAGCGCGCCGCCAAGTGAATGGCCGGTTACGACCCAAGGCAATTCCTGCTCCGTCTCGCCCTCAAACCGCGCCATCTCAAGCTCGAAATATTTGAGCGCCAGATCGATCTGATCGTTGCGCAAAGTGCCGTAGAATATATCCGTCAGGCCATCGAAATCGGTGCCGCGAAAGGC
Source organism: uncultured Erythrobacter sp. (assembly GCF_947497915.1). Taxonomy (GTDB): domain Bacteria; phylum Pseudomonadota; class Alphaproteobacteria; order Sphingomonadales; family Sphingomonadaceae; genus Erythrobacter. The sequence continues at coordinate 1,607,727 of NZ_CANMIJ010000001.1, forward strand.
GAGGATACGCGCGATGGGTTTGCGATCTGGATCGCCTTTGCTGCCAGATTTGAACTGTTGGAAAATCCGGTAGTCAAAACCCGTGCCCTTGTCCTCCTCATCAAGCTCGCGCCGCTCAATCGGGACGAGATTCGGGCCGATATTCCCGAACAGATCATCATCGCCGATATAGGTGTTGGTCGCAGCGATGGCATAGGGATAGGCATCCACCGCGGCATCGCGCACAAACGCGCACCACCCGCCCGGCTCCATCCGGCACGGGCTGCGCGATTGTGAGATGTCGGGAAACGTCGCGCAGGCGGAGACGGTGAAAGCGAGAAAAGCTAATGCAAACCCCCAAAGATCATTTGCCTTGCTCCTCCTCGCTAGATGCTTCCGCATGATCCGAGTATTCAAGCCGGAGCGGAGGAGGTTCAAGTAGCGGCGGTCCGTCGTCCACTTCATTTGCCTTAGACTCATTGACGTACTCCACGACTTCCTCAACCGTTTCTACTGCGTCACCAGCATCTGCGAGAAAACCAGCAGTTCCAGTCGTCGCGGTTGTAAATGCACCAGCCAACAGCCAAAACGTCACCAGATTTGTGCGCTTCTTATCAAGCTCAGCTTCAACAGCATCGATTCTTGCATGGAGCCTTTCTTTGGCTTTTTCAGATAGGTTTGAATTGCCGACAGCAGTTCTAAGACGATCAATTCTTGCTCGAATCTTGTCCTTAGTTTCTGGCGACAGAGCAACAGAATCTGCACGTAAAAGTTCGCGATTCCGCGCGCGAAGGCGTGTCACGACACGAGAGAGCGAAACATTAAACGAATCCATAGTCGAAGTAGAATTCACAGCGTTCGATGCTGTGGGAAGCCCAGATATACCCAGCTCCTCTGCAATCGTAGCAATCTCGACTATGAATTGCTGACGCCAAGCGAAAGCATCCGAGTGATCGGCTTCGAATGAAAATGCGGTCTTCGTATCAAGCTTTTTCTTGGCAGCAAGAACGATAAATAGAAACGCCTCTTCTGCATCGGATGGTGCTTCTGACCATACAACTTCATCGATAAGGCTATCTTGAAGCATTACCCAACGGTCGCCTTAACAATTTTACCCGGCTGCGCAGGTGGTTCGCCCTTTGGCAGAGCGTGGACGTGTTCCATGCCGCTCTTCACTTGGCCCCAGACGGTGTACTGGCCATCGAGGAATTCTGCGTCTTCGAAGCAGATGAAGAACTGGCTGTTGGCGCTGTCCGGCATTTGCGAACGAGCCATCGAGCAGGTGCCCTCGCTATGCGGTTCGGCGTTGAATTCGGCTTTCAGGTCAGGCTTGTCGCTGCCGCCCATGCCGGTGCCGGTCGGGTCGCCGCCCTGCGCCATAAAGCCGGGGATCACGCGGTGGAACACTACGCCATCGTAGAAACCATCGCTGGCAAGCTCGGTGATGCGTGCAACGTGGCCCGGTGCGAGGTCCGGGCGCAGTGTGATAACGACGTCTTTGCCTTCGCCATCGCCGGTGTCGAGAGTGAATGTGAGTGTGTCTGCCATGGGTATATCTCCTTTGATTTGACGGCGCATCTAACGGCTTTCCGTGCGCGAGTCACCCGTCTCGCTTGCTTTTCATAATCGCGACTCTAAACCCGCAAACATGGCCGATCAGAGCGCCCTCGACGATGAAACTATGGTGGCTGATGCTGCCGAGGATGAAGTGCGCCCTGATGACCGGATCGATGATGAACGTCACGACGAGGAAAACCGCCTAAAACCTGAATATGTGCGCGGCGTGCGCGATGCGCTGGATGCGGGCGATAAAGGCGCGGTTTACGAGCTGGTCGAGCCGCTCCATCCTGCCGACACCGCCGACTTGATCGAGCTGTTCGACAGCGACGAACGCGCCCAGCTTGCCGCCGCAATTACCGATCTGATGACCAGCGATGTGGTCGCCGAGCTGAACGATCACGTGCGCGAAGTGATGATGGAGGCGCTGGAACCGGAAGCGGTTGCCACCATCGCCGAACAGCTCGAAACCGATGATGCGGTCCAGCTGCTCGAAGATCTCGACGAGGATGACCAGAAGGCGATTATCGCTGAGCTGGAGCCGGAAACCGCCGCTGCTGTCAATTCCGCACTCGCCTATCCGGAGGAAACCGCCGGACGGCTGATGAACCGGCACGCGATGGCCGTGCCCGAGCACATGACCGTCGGCGACTTGATCGATTACCTCCGCGAAGAGGGCGATCTGGAGCATGATTTCTTCGAAGTCTTTGTGATCGACGCTGGCCACCATCCGGTCGGCACATGCTCGCTCAACTGGATCCTCACAACGCCGCGCTCGGTCGCTCTCACCGACGTGATGAAACGCGATCAGACCCTGATCCCTGTCAGCATGGATCAGGAAGAGGTCGCGCTGATGTTCCAGAAATACGCGCTGATCTCTGCCGCTGTGGTGGACGATAGCGGCCGCCTTGTCGGGCAAATGACGGTGGATGATATCGTCCACATTATCTCCGAAGAGGCGGGCGAAGATGCACTGCTGCTATCCGGTGCGGGCGACGGCGATATTAATGAGCCGATACGAGAGGCCTATTCCAGCCGCGTTCGCTGGTTGATCGCAAACCTTGGCACGGCCGTGGTTGCGTCCGCCATCATCGCGTTTTTTGGCGCAGCTATCGAGCAATTGGTTGCCTTGGCCGTGCTCATGCCGATTGTCGCGAGTATTGGCGGCAATGCGGGCACCCAGACGATGGCCGTCTCCGTGCGCGCAATTGCCACAAACCAGCTGACCCGTGCCAACACGCGCAAAATCCTTTGGAAGGAACTGCGCGTCGCCGTGCTGAATGGCGGCACGGTCGCGGTGCTGATCGGGATTGCGGCGGCTCTGCTTTATTCGCCGATGATGGGCGCTGTCATCGCAACAGCCATGATCATCAATATCGCGGTCGCGGGCCTTGCCGGTGTACTGGTGCCCGTAATTTTTGAACGTCTGGATCAGGATCCAGCGGTCGCATCATCGGTGTTTGTCACCATGATCACCGATTCCATGGGCTTTTTCGCCTTCCTCGGCCTCGCCGTGGTCAGCGGACTGGTGACGATGTGAGCCGATGGGCTTGAGCGCAGCGCGCTTGGCCCTATCTTGAACCGATGCCGCTTCACATGACCAAGATCGCCTTTGGCGCGAAAAGCTGGGCCGACCTCGCCAGTTGGTACAAGATCGACGCGACCGAGCCCAAACGGCTGACCACGAAATACCGCCCTACCCGTCACGAGGAGATGGTGGGCGGGTCGCTGTACTGGATATTGAACCATTCGCTGGTCGCGCGGTCCGAAATTCTGAGCTTCACCGAAACGTCAGATGGCCGGTGGAACATCAACCTCAAACCCGAGCTGGTCCGCGTCCATCAAAAGCGCAAGCGAGCGCATCAGGGCTGGCGCTATTTGAAAGAAGACGACGCCCCGCGCGATCTGGCCGATGGCGAAGAGGTGGGCGACGTGCTGCCGGGCAAAATGGCAGCTAAGCTGGAACGGCTTGGATTGATTTAAGCCACCCGATCAATTGCGATCAACTGTTCGCCAAAATCTCATTCGTGCTGCTGAACGTGTCGCTGAGTTGACTACCTAGACTCGCCATCGCGGTGATCGCGGCAATCGAGATAAGGCTGGCGATCAGCGCATATTCAATTGCGGTCGCTCCAGTCTCATCAGATGCGAATTCATTGAACTTTTTTCGTGCTAAATTCGCATATTGCATGATGGTAGTCTCCAAGGATGAGACACACATCTAGTCGCGGGGTGTTACGCAAGCTCGACACTACACCCTTTATTCGGCGTTAACACCTGAGGCGACAAAGCCACGAAAGCCATCAAGTCAGCGGCGGCGCGCCCAGCCACACCCACAGCGCAAAGCCCGCCGACACAGCAATTGCAATCGCGGCCCTGCCCCATGGCACAGCTTCGATGCCTTCAACACTCTCAGGCTCTTCGCGCTTTCCCGTGATCATCGGTCCGACCAGGTCGTCTAGCTTTACGAACGAATAGATGCTCACCGCGATGATGTGCAGGGCCGCCATGCCCAGCACGACCCAAAGGAAATCGGCGTGCCAATCGGTGAGCGTATCGGCGGTCATCACGCTGACCAGCGAGTTGAGCGGACCGGTTGCGCCGTCATAGGGATCACCTGCAAACAGCCCCATCGTGACCTGCGCCAGCATCACTCCGATCAGAGCAAGCACAGCAAACGCGCCCAACGGATTGTGGCCAATGGTAAAACCAGTGTCCTTACCGCGAAGGTGATTGAACGCCGCACGCGGGCTGCGCACAAACTGGCTGAAAAGCGCCGTGCGCGTGCCGATAAAGCCCCAGATGATCCGGAATATCAGCAGTGCGAGCAGCACCGCGCCCAGCCGCGTATGCCAATACCACAGCGAATTTTCGGCTGTGTACCACATCGCCGCAACCAGACCGACGAAGCTCCACTTCGTCAGCCTTAGCGGCAAATCCCAGACTTTGATCGGACGGGTCGGTGTTAACGCCATCCGATATAATCAGTCGTCGTCGAGGCGGAATTTGTCGTGGCAACCTTTGCAGCTGCCGCCGACGGCTTTGACCTGCTCGCCAACCGCTGCGGCGTCTCCGCTGGCGGCAATCGTTGCCATTTCTGCGGTGGTGTCGGCCAGTTTCTGGGCTGCCGCGTCAAATCCGGCTTTGTCGTCCCAAATCGCCGCGAGGGCTTCTGTGTCGAACCCATCATCAACGCTGGTGCCAGCCGGGAAAAAGCCAGAGATCTTCTGCGCGCGCTCGTTCATGTCGGTCGCCGCTGCGCCGATAGCAGCCAAATCAGGGTTATCTGTTTCAAGCTCGCTTCGGATCAGTTTGAACGCATCGCCCAAGCCTTCAAAGTTGGCTTGCCGCTCGTCGATGATTGCAGGCTCTTCAGAGTTGGCCGCGGCATCGTCCGCAGGCGCTTCGCCTCCGCAAGCAGCGAGAACGGCCAATGAAGCGCTGGCAGCAACAAGACGAAATTTTGGAAATGTATTCATGAAAAGGCTCCTAGGGATCGACGGGAACGTAGGTGGTCTGGCAACGAAACGCTTGTAAATCAAGCTTGTTACAGGGCAATCAATCCCCGCGCACCGTCTGCGACCAGCGCTCAATCGTCGCCAAATCGGGCTTTTCTTAAATCGGCCCGCGCTTTCTCAAGCTCGCCATCAGTTACGGCATAACCGAAATCGAAAAGATCGGACAATGCCTCATCCTCATATCCGCAAAAACTGCGGCTCAGGAATGTTCGGCCGTCCAATGTGAGATGTTCAATGCTCCAGTTGGTTGCGTGGAGACAAATCATGTTTGAGCCATCATCGCTGGTTTTTCTAGGTTCCTGCATCGGCTTCGCGTCCAAGTTGGCCACCTTCATAAAGGCCTTGAACTTATCGCTCTCAACTTCAGTCAAGCGGCGCGCTCCGGTCGCTTTGACACCGCCGGGCTCGTATCCTCCCGAACCGTCCAGCATGGTCCACGTGACGACAAAATCACCCGGCTCCCATTCGTCGATCCGCACCGCATAGGCGGGTAGAGAGTTTGGGTAAGCGGCAAAACGGAAACGGCTTGTGAACAGGTCTAAACTGTCGACCGATTCAAAGCTTGGTTCGCCCATCGCGCTCAGATGATCGCCGTACCACCCTTCGTAGAATACGCTCCAACTGCCAGCGCCCTCGCTATCGTTATCACCATCGTCAGACCAGCCTGTGTCCGGCACGAAATTGGCACGCGTGAAAAGCTGGCTTTTCATCAAAATGTCGAATTCACGCGGCGGGTAGAGAGCGATGTAAATTCCGTCTTTTGAGGCGCGATCACCCAGTCTATCCAACACCGAAACTGGGCATTCGGAATCGCTCGGATGCCCCTGGTGCAAGATTTGTAAATCCCTCACACCGTCGACTACAATTTCTTGGCGCTGCACATCCAGTTCGCTTTGATACGTCACCGAGCAAACGAATAGATCATGATCTTTACGCTCGTAGTCCAGCTTGGCGATGTGCGCGATGTCCGGCTGGGCTTGGTCTGGCAATTCCGCGCTTTCCGGTTCAAATTCGATAACCCGCCACTCAGCAGGAAGCACCTGCGCTTGAGCCGGAACCGCGAGCGGCATGGCGATCAAAGCAGCAAGAGCAGCGCGGATCATACGTTTATCCCTTTGGCGGCTTTGGTATCAGTGCGGGCGTGTTCTTGCGGTATTCCTGATAGGCTGGATCATCGCCCCAGCGCTCTTTGGCTTGGGCGTTTTGCAAGTTTACTCCGCTCACTTTGGTAAGCAACAGCGTCACAAACAGCGGGGAGATGACTGCCAGCCATGCGGTGCCGGACAGCACCGGCAGGGTCATCACAAGAATGCCCGACCACAGTGTGATCTCGCCGAAATAGTTCGGATGGCGAGACCAGCGCCATAGGCCGACATTGATAAAATCGCCCTTGTTCGCAGGGTCTTCCTTGAATTCTTTTTTCTGGCGATCGGCGATCACTTCCCATGCAAAACCCAGCACCCAGATCGCAGCGCCCAGCCAGAAGAAGATGCCGATTTCCACGCGCTCGCTGGCGGTGATCGCAACAAGCGCAGCGGCGGCGGTGAATATCACCCACACGGCTTGAAGCGTCCACGCGACAAGGAAGCGCGCGGGATTGACTTTGATCTTTTCAAAGCGGGAATCCGTGCCGCCTTCGCGCCGGATACGCATGAACAGGAATGATCCCAGTCGCAGCGTCCAAATGCCAACCATTGCCGCAATCACTATCGCGCGCAGATCGAGCGGGCCGGAAACTGCGCAGGCAAAGGCTGTCACGGTCAGATAGGTGATCGCGCCGGTCGTATCGTAAAACTTGTCCGTCTTCGCAGCGGCGGAAGGAAGGAATGCGAGCCAGTTCACCACAAACGCGATTACGCCGCACAGGAACACGGCGGGGTATCCGGCAACAACGACGCTTTGGCTGCCGAGGAACCACGAAAAGGCAAAGCCGATGATGGTCACAACACCGACGACCATTAGGCTTTTGCCCGCGCCTCCGCCGGATTTCGCGATCTTGGTGGTTGCGTCGTCTTCGCTCATTGGCTTGCTTCCCTGCTTTTCTGGGCCACGCGGCGCAGTGCATTCACATATGTTTCGGGCGCCTGCGCGCCGGGGATCATGAACTTTCCATTCACGACCATTGCCGGAACGCCGGAAATGTTGAGATCCCACGCCTGCTGTTCCTCGGCGATCACTCTCGCTTCAAGGTCTGCATCGTTCAGCGCGGCTTTCGCCGCCTCGCGGTGGAGGCCGACGCTGGCTGCGATATCGAGCAGCACGTCGCGCTCACCAATCCGCTGGCGCTCGTTAAAATGGGCTTTGAACAGCGCAAGCTTCAGTTCGGTCTGCACCTTTGGGCCAGCGTGCTCCAATGCAAAACCAAGCAATTTGTGCGCATCGCGCGTGTTCCACATCATCGCGGCGGGAGCCGGTTCTTCGCCGCCTTCATAAGCAAGCGATACGCCTGCCTCTTCCGCGATGGACCTCATCTGACCGCGCACGGCCGCGCCCTCTTCGGCGGTGCGGCGATATTTACGCTTAAGGTGCGCTTCCTGTTCCTCGCCTTCGGTTGGCATGTCAGGGTTCAATTCAAATGGCCGCCAGCGAATCTCCGCGTCAATTTCGCCATTCAGTTCGCCAAGCGCCTTTTGCAATTGGCCGTATCCGATCGCGCACCACGGGCACATTACGTCAGAATAAATGTCGATCGTCAGCGTATCGCTCATGTCTTCAACCAGTCTATTTATCGAGCCACCATGTGAGCAAGTGATGCGCGATGGCATATTTCTGCGGGAAGATCAGATGCTCGTTTCCGCCCGGACCTGCGCGGCGCGCATCTTCCAATTCCTCCCGTGTGAACCAACGCGCATCGTCCAACTCGGTTTCATCGAGTGTAATTTCGGGATCGTCCGTGAAAGAATGGCACCCGATCATCAATTGGCTGGGAAATGGCCAAGGTTGGCTGGCGATATACGTCACATCGCGCGCTTTTACGCCTGCCTCTTCCCATACTTCACGGGCCACGGCTTCCTCGATGGTTTCACCGGGTTCGACAAATCCGGCGAGTGCGGAATAGATTTTCGGCGGGAAGCGCGGCTGACGGCCGAGCAGCAATTTATCCTCATGTTCGACCAACATGATTGTGACGGGATCGGTGCGCGGGAAATGCTGCGCGCCGCAGCCGCCCTCTGCTTCCGGCTTGCAATCGCGCTGCCAGCCGCCCTTGGCAAGGTGCGTGCGCGATCCGCATTTGGCGCAGAATTGATGCCGCGCATGCCAATCAACCAGGCTGCGCGCGCCGCCATAAATGGCGAGGTCTTCCGGGCGAAGCTGCTGCATCACCTGCCAGACGCGCGGCATGGCATAGGCCGGGCCCACATCGCCGACATCGGGCACGGCGGCAAAGCATGCTTTGTCATCGAGCAGGCCTAGGAACACCAGCTCCGCTTCCGGATCGGCATCGGCCAATGTGCCCCAGACAAGACCGCCGGTCTCATCGATATCAGGCATCAATCCGTCGAGTTTCAGAACCCGCGCGCGCCAGTTCATATGCCCGGCAAGCGCATCGGGATCGACGCGGATATTGTCCGCACGATCAATCGGCGAGCCGGAAAATGCGATTGGGGCGTCAGCCAGAGACTGCCCGCTCATTACGCAGCCTTGGCAGCGCGCATCGCGGTAAGATCGCTCTCCAGCGCGGCGAGAAATTCGGCGCGGATCGGGAACGCTTCGGTTGGCATATATTGCGTCCACAATGCAGACCGCAGCCCTAGGTTGAAATCAACAGCGCCCAATGTGCCAGCCGCACCGCCCCAGCCGAATGTTCCATTGACGGAACGACCGCCTGCGCCGTGGCCTTGTCCGACCATCCAGCTTCCGGTCAGATCAACGGTTTCTGGAAGCAGGTTCGATGTGCCAACGCGGACAGAATCTTCGCTCATCACACGGGTATCGCCCAGCTTTCCGTAGCCAAGCAGCATCCGCAGGAAGCGGTCATAGTCTTTGGGCGAGGACACAAGACCGCCGCCACCCGAAGGAATTTTCGGCGCATCGGTGTAAATGGTCGCAGCCGCTGGATCGATCGGCAGCGGCATTCCGGCGAGAATGCCGTAATTGTCCGTCATGCGGGAAATTTCGCTTTTCGGGACAGTCATCCACGTGCTGTCCATGCCGCATGGTTCAAAAATACGCTCTTTCAGAAACGTCTCGAACGGCTTGCCGGAGGCAACTTCAACGATGCGGCCCAACAGGTCGATACTGCAGGAATAGCTCCACTTGGTCGCAGGTTGGTATTCGAGCGGCAGCGTGGCCAGACGATCCGCCCAAACTTCTAGGTTCGGCGCAGGCTCAACCACTGGGATGCCCGGGATCGGAATGCGGCTGACCCGTCCGCCGACAAGGCCATTTTCACGGTACGCATTAAGCAGCGGCCCTTTGCTGGTGATCAGATAGCCAAGACCCGCCGTGTGGGTCAGCAGGTGGCGCATCGTGATCGGCGTAGTGACCGGAACAGTATCGTCCAGCGCGCCTTCGCGGTCGACCAACACGCGCATGTTTTTGAACGCGGGCAGCACATCATGAAGCGGCTGATCCATGGTCAGCAGACCGTCTTCAATCAGCATCATAATCGCCATGCCCGTAATCGGCTTGCTCATCGAATAGATGCGATACAGCGAGTCCATATCAACGGGTGTGGAACCGTTCATCGAAAGTGTGCCGCCGCCCACGGTATGAGCCATATCGTTCTGACCCCAACCGAAGGTTAGGAACAGGTTCGCGACCTTGCGCTCTGACACGTATTTTTCGGCCATTGCTGCAACGCTTGGCCATGATTGGCTGACATCATGCGCAAATGCACCGCGACCCAGCGGCAGCGTCGAAAGCGCGGCGCCTGCTGCAATATAGCCTCCACCGCGGAACAGCGATCGGCGTGACAGTTCGGACGATTGGAAATTGCGATAGGCCATAGGGGGTCTCTCCGAGAATTGGTTGACGTCTTTTTGGGGGAGTTAAAGTAAGTGGTCAATCGGGACTTGAAATTCGGCGGTGTCCTACCCATATAACACACATGTTCAATATTATTGCATGGGCCTTTGGCCTTCTCTCACTGATCATCGTAATTCCTTCGACGATTCCGTTTCTTGGTTGGGGCAACTGGCTTGCCCTTCCCCTTATCGTGATCGGGGTCGTCTTTGGCGCGCTGTCATCCAGCGATAGTGGCCGAAATTTCTGCCTTATCGTGTTGCTGATCGCGGCTGTACGCTTGGCGATTGGCGGCGGATTTATCTAATCGCTGGCAAGCGCAAGACGCGCAGCTTTGGCGAAAAGGGTTGGCAGGCCCGCATCATCGATATCGCTGATCGGCCACCATGTGCCATCGCCTGATGGCTGACCCGTGATGACGCCGCGCTGAACGCTGAGTGTGAGATGCGCGTGTGTAAAGGTGTGCCGCACCGCTCCCAATGCCTCCCAATCCGCATCAATAGGCTCTTTGCCTGACCCGTCATCGCGGGCGGTCCAGCCGTCATCCGGCAACGCGCGCATTCCGCCGAGCATGCCGGTGCCTTGCCGCGTAATGAGCCACACTTTTCCGTCCTGTTCGATCCAGAACGCCGTTCCGATCCGTTCGGGTTTGGCTTTCTTCGCCGGTTTGACGGGCAGCCGCTCTGGCGCTCCCGCTTTCAACCCTGCGCAATGTTTGGACAGCGGACACAGCAGGCATTTGGGCGCTTTGCTGGTGCAAAGGCTCGATCCCAAATCCATCATCGCCTGCGCAAAATCGCCTGCTCGCGAGTTGGGTGTAATCGTCTCTGCACTCGCGCGGATTGTTTTGCGCGATGATGGCAGAGGCTCTTCGATATTGAAGAGGCGCGAAACCACCCGTTCGACATTTGCATCAACCACGGTGGCTCGCTCACCAAAGGCAATCGCCGCAATCGCCGCCGCTGTATAGGCTCCCAGCCCTGGCAACTCGCGCAGCTCAGCTTCTGTTTGCGGAAAGCCGCCGCGCGAGGCGACCTCTCGCGCGCATTTCGCCAAATTGCGGGCGCGCGAATAATAGCCAAGGCCCGCCCAAGCCGCCATGATCTCATCATCGCTCGCCGCAGCAAGCGCATCGACATTGGCCCAGCGCGAAGTGAATTTCTCGAAATACGGTTTAACCGCCGCAACCGTCGTCTGCTGCAACATCACCTCGGATAACCACACGCGGTATGGCCATGCCGCATCATTCGGCGCTGGCTCACCCGGCGGATTGCGCCACGGCAGCGCGCGGGCATGAGCATCATACCATTTGAGCAGCGCAGATGGCAGCGTGGAAGAGATCGTGTCAGGCATGGTAGTCACGCGCGCCCTATGGCATGGCTTTTCCCACCATGGGAAGCGACGACACTCCAAAACCCACCAAAAGCGGGAAGCCAGCCTCGGCAAAGCGCAAAGCCGCGCCGAAAACAGCAAAACCGTATCAGCGGCCGCGTGGTCGCGGGCCAAAAGCTATTGGTGATTTGATGCCCGAAATCGGGCGCACCGCCTTCCGCCGGTTCGGTTTTGTCCAAAGCTCTGTCGTCACCCGTTGGCCGGAGATTGTCGGCCCCAAACACGCCCGTGTTTGCAGCCCCGAGGCAATCCGTTTCCCGCCCGGCGAGAAATCCGAAGGCATCCTGCAACTCGTCGTCAGCCCCGCCCACGCGCCTTTGATCCAGCAAGTTACGCCCGAAATTATGGAGCGGGTGAACCGCTTTTTCGGATATAAAGCAGTCGCACGGGTCAAAATCCGGCAAGGTGCGGTTAAGCCGCCGCGTGCTGAAGAGCCGGTGAAGCCGCCGCCTTCGCTGAAACCCATACCGATGGAACTGGGGGACAGTCTGCGCGACATTGGCGATCCGGAATTGCGGGAAGTGCTTGAATCGCTCGCCCGCAGTTTCGACGATAAAGACAAGAAACCGGATGAGGGGCAGGAATGAAAACCGTTTTTGGCGCGCTTGCGCTGACCGCTCTGGTCACCGCCGCACCTCTATCCGCGCAAAGGCTATCGAACCCCGACAGCGAATTTGTCAGCACCACCAGCAAGAAGGCGTGGCATGCGACCGTCGAACGCACGGATCGCGGCCACATAATCGGCAATCCAGATGCCGAGGCGCACCTGATCATCTTCACCAGTTATGCCTGCGAAGGGTGCCATAAATTTGCCTTTCGCGGCGATCCAGAGCTTGATTATGCGCTGCTCGCCCCTGGAATTCTGAGCGTCGAGATCCGTCAGAGGATCAATCATCCTGTCGATTTGCCGATGGGCTTGCTCAGCCAATGCGGAGCAGCGGAAAAGTTCAAAGTGAACCATTCGATGCTGATGCGGCATCAAAAGAAATGGCGCGAGGATTGGAGCAATGCGGGCGGCTTTGCACGCACCGCATGGTCTCGCGATACGCGCAGCGGCCGGAGTGCGCTTGTCAGCACACTTAAGCTGGATGAGATGATGGCGCGGCGACGCGGCTATTCCCGCATGGACCTGACCAGTTGTTTGAACGACCGCAAAGCTATCGCCTCACTGCGCGCCAATGCCGCCGCTGACACCGCAGAATTCGATCTACCAGTGGATGAAAAAGGCTATGCCGTCCCGCATTTTGTGATGGATGGGGAATTGCTGAAAGGCGTGAATTCGTGGGAGGATTTATATCCAATCCTAGCCGAGCGTTTCAAACCCAAACCTGATAGCGATCTGGAGAGCGAATAACCCTCCGTTTCCGCCCGTAAAACCGTACCAAATCGAACCACCCCCGACTTATGCAGGTTTTTTGCACAAGCACGTGGGTTCGCGCTATTGGCTCTGCCAGAAACTCCCGTTTACTCTTTTCTTTCCGATCGAAGGTGAAACCGCATGATTTCGAACCGTTATAACCTGAAAACCAATTCTGGCCGCCGCGCCTTGGCCATCGGCCTGACTGCGCCGCTCGCTCTGGCGCTTGCCGCATGCGGCGGCGATGTTGACGAAGAGGGCGGCCTTGGCGGCGATGCTATCGCTGCGATTGACGCGCCAGACGGCACAACGTGGAACGAAACCGTCACGATCAGCGACGAAGGCGGCTATGTGCTCGGCAATCCTGACGCGCCGCTTAAACTGGTTGAGTATGCCTCGCACACTTGCGGTGCCTGCGCGCAATTCTCTGCAACGGCAAAGCCTTCGCTAAAAGCTGACTATGTTTCGACCGGCGTAGTCAGTTTTGAACAGCGCAACCTTGTGCGTGACCCGATTGACCTCGCCATCGCGACTTTGGTCCGTTGCGGTCAGAAAGAAAACATGCAGCCGCTCTCCGATCAGGCGTGGGGCTCGCTCGAAGGTATTTTCCAAAGCGTCCAGCAAAACGCCGCCCAATACGAAGCATCCGGCAACCTTCCGGTTGAAGAGCGCTTTATTGCCATCGGTGAAGCCGCTGGCCTGATCGATTTCTTCTCGGCTCGCGGCCTTTCGGCTGACCAGGCGCGCACCTGCCTTGCCGATAGCGACAAGATCGAAGCCATTGCCAACGCCTCCAGCGAGCAAGCAGCCGAGCTTGGCGTGCAATCGACACCGACATTCTTCCTCAATGGCCGCGTTCTTGAAGAGCGCAGCTGGAACCAACTCGAACCGATCCTGCAACGCGCAGGCGCGCGCTCAGAGTAAGAGCGGGGATACAGCCAACCTATGCAGATCAGCCGGCTAAAGCTCAGTGGTTTCAAGAGCTTTGTAGAGCCGGCTGAATTGCGCATTGAGCCGGGGCTTACCGGCGTGGTTGGCCCCAATGGTTGCGGCAAATCCAACCTTCTCGAAGCAATCCGATGGGTGATGGGGGAAACCTCTGCCAAATCGATGCGGTCGGGCGGGATGGAGGATGTCATCTTCGCAGGCACAACCGCGCGGCCCGAACGCGCCTTTGCCGAAGTGGTGCTGCACGCCGCCGATGATGACGGCGAAGATTTGGTCGTCACCCGCCGGATCGAACGCGGCGCGGGCAGCGCGTACCGCGTCAACGGCAACGATGTGCGCGCGAAAGACGTTGCCCTAACCTTTGCCGATGCCGCGACAGGTGCGCATTCTCCCGCTCTGGTGAGTCAGGGCAAGATTGCCCAGGTCATCGCTGCCAAACCTGCCGAGCGCCGCAAAATGCTTGAGGAAGCGGCGGGCATTTCCGGCCTCCATGTCCGGCGCAAAGATGCAGAGAGCAAGTTGCGTTCGACCGAGGCGAACCTTGCCCGGCTCGAAGATTTGATGGCGGGTCTGGATTCGCAGATTTCTTCACTGCGCCGCCAGTCCAAACAGGCAGAACGCTACAAAAAGCTTACAGACCAGATCAACGTCGCCGAGGCGCGGTTGCTCTTCGCCCGTTGGCGCGATGCTGCGAAAGCCGCCAAAGAAGCGCGCGCCGCCGCGGAAGGTGCAGAGACCCGCGTTGCAGAGGCGCAGTCCGCCACCGCAGCCGCTCAAAAAGAACAGGCTGAGGCCGCCGGGAAGTTGGCCGAGGCCCGAGATGAGCTTACCGATCGCCGCGATGACGCAAGCGCGCACGGTCACCGGATGGCGGCGCTGTCTGAAAAGCTGGAGGCTGCCGAAGCGCGCCTTGCCGATCTGAATCGTCAGCGCACGCGTTTGGAGGAAGACCGCAAGGATGCCGACCGGCTGACAGCCGATGCCGTCGATGCCCTGAAGCGGTTGGCCCGCGATCTTGAAACAGGCGCAAAGACCGTCGCCGATGCCGAAGCCGCCCGCCCGGCCATCGCCGATAGGAGCGACAATTCAGACCGCGCCAGCCGCGCCGCCGAACTCGCGCTGGCCAAAGCCACCGCCGATCACGCCGGTGTCGAGGCCGAATGGCGCGTCGCCGAAGCTGCTATTGAACAAGCCGAAACGCGCCTTGCCCGTTTAACCCGCGAAGGCGAAAGGATCGCCGCGGCCCGCGCCGAATTGTCCGGCGGCGGAGATCCCGAACAAGCCGTCATCAAAGCGCGCGAAGTGTCGGAGGAGGCCGCAGCGGACGTTGCGCGGCTGCGCGGCACATTGGAAGCCGATCAGGCGCGCAAAGGCGAACTGCAAACCGCCCGCGATGAGGCGGGCTCTGCCTTCGCGGCGGCCAAGGCTGAATTGACCGGTGTCGAGCGCGAACATTCCGCTCTGGCCCGGGACCGTGATGCGCGCGCGAAAAGCGTAAAGGGCCGCGAAGGCTTGCCCGCCGCGCTCGACAAAGTGCGCGTTGCCAAAGGGTTTGAGCGAGCGCTTGCCGCCGTTCTTGGCCGCGATGCAAGATCACCGCTTGGCGCGCCTCCATCTCCGACAGATGGCCGGTTCTGGACGGGCAGCAATGCCCCTGCGCAAGTCGGCGAAAGCCTGCTCGATTACATCACCGATTGCCCAGACGAGTTGCGGGCCCGCCTTGCGCTTGTCCATATCGCTGACGAAGACGATGGCCGCTCGCTTGGCCCGGGCGAATGGCTCGTCACTAAGGACGGACATCTGCGCCGCTGGGATGGGTTTGTTGCGCGTGGCGAAGGCTCTGCCGAAGCAGCGCGATTGGAAGCCGCAAACCGTTTGAGCGAGCTTGAAGGTGTATTGCCGGCCTTGCGCAGCGCCGCCGAACGCGCCGAAACCAGTGAACGCACCGCGCGCGAGGAATTGTCGGCGCTCCAAACCGCATTGGTTGGACAGGAGCGCGAAATTGCGGGCGCGATTGACGCAGAGCGGAGCGCATTGCGCCAGCTCGATCAGGCCGAAGCCGCGAAGGAACGCATAGCTGCGCGCCTTCAGGAACTGGCGCAATCATCGAGCGATCTCGCCGAACAGGTTAGCGTCGCCGAAAGCGAGCTTTCCGCTGCTAAAGAAAAACGCGAAAGCCTGCCCTCACCCGATGCTGGCCGGGCCTCGCTCGAAGCGGCACAGGCAAAGCATGAAGCCGCCAAAACCGCCGTCCAAGCCGCATTGGCAGAGCTCGCTTCGCATGATCAGGCGATGGCCGTATCGCGCGAACGTCTCGCGGCGCAGCAGGCGGATCATGCCAACTGGAAAGCGCGCTCATCCGAGGCGACGCAGCGCACAGCCGAGGCTGGACGTAGGCTTGAAGAAATCGAAGAAGAGCGCGCAATTATCGCTGCAAAGCCCGCTTCGCTGATCGCAGAGATCGAGCAAGGCGATACCATGCGAGAGCGGCTCACTAGCGAGCTTGCTGCGGCGGAAAATGCCAAGAACACGGCTCAGGAAGCGGTGACAGAGGCTGACCGCACACTGGCGAATGTTACCGAGCAATTGGCGCAGGCCCGCGAGGGCCGCGCCACTTTGGCAGCGCGCGCGGAAAGCGAAGAAGAGCGCCGCAGCGAGATGGCGCGCGTTTCTGGCGAGCGTTTCCAATGCCCGCCGCCGCTCCTATGCGAGCGGTTTGAATTTGCCGAAGACGACGTGAAGCATTCCTCTGCCGAGACGGAGGAAATGGACCGGCTTGTCGCCAGCCGCGAACGGATCGGTCCGGTCAACCTCGTCGCCTCCGAAGAGCTTGAGCGAATTGAGGCCGAACACGGCGCCAATTCCAGCGAGCAAGAGGAATTGACCGAGGCTGTGGCCCGCCTGCGCGGATCAATCGGCAACCTCAACCGCGAAGGACGCGAACGGCTGCGCCTTGCCTTTGATGAGGTGAACCAGCACTTTCAAGAGCTGTACCCGCGCCTCTTCCAGGGCGGACAGGCGCATCTCGCCCTGATCGACAGCGACGATCCCTTGGAAGCGGGTCTTGAGATATTCGCGCAGCCTCCGGGTAAGCGTCTTCAATCGCTGTCGCTGCTGTCTGGAGGTGAGCAGGCGTTGACTGCAACGGCGCTCATCTTTGCGCTGTTCCTCACCAATCCCGCACCAATCTGCGTGCTGGACGAGGTTGATGCGCCGCTGGATGATGCCAACGTCGAACGGTTCTGTGACTTGCTCGATTCCATGGTTCGCACAACGAACACGCGTTATCTGATCGTAACGCACAACGCCGTCACAATGAGCCGCATGCACCGGCTATTCGGGGTAACAATGGCGGAAAAAGGCGTGTCGCGATTGGTCAGTGTTGACCTAGGCGAAGCCGAATTGCTGGCCGCAGAATAGGCTCAAATTTCAAAAAAAACGCGCGACTTTCGTCAGGCTTCGATGGCTTGGCCCAGTCGCGCGCGGATTGCTTTAAGCTTCGCCAGTGTCTCGCCAAGTTTCGGGCTCTTGTCGGGCGCAATTGCGGTGTTTTGCGCGGGCGCACTATCTGCATTAGCCCGCCGATCACCCGTGCGGCGATCTCCGCCGCGCCGATCCATGCCCGATTTGCCCGAGGAACGAAGCACAGCTTCGGCCCCTTTGAGCGTGTAGCCTTCATCGTTGACGAGCCGGTTGATCGATTCAACCAGCTCGACATCGTCGGGACGATAGTAACGGCGTCCGCCACTGCGTTTTAGCGGTTTGAGAAGGGAGAATTGCTGCTCCCAATAACGCAGCACATGCGGTTTGATATTAAGCGCTTCGCTGACTTCGCCGATGGTGCGCAGGGCGCCATCTTCTTTGCCATCTTCAAATTCAGCCATGCGTCTCTATCGCTCCTGAAATTCAGCTGCCTTTGGTGATTTGTTCTTTTAACAGCTGGCTAGCACGGAATGTCATAACCCGGCGCGGGGTGATCGGAACTTCGACCCCCGTTTTGGGATTGCGACCAATCCGTTCGTTTTTGTCCCGCAGAACAAAGCTGCCAAAGCCTGAAATCTTTACATTCTCGCCGTCGGCCAATGCATCACACATTTTATCCAAAATGGATTCGACCATGTCGAGCGATTCCGCCCGGCTGAAACCCAGTTTTCTATTTATAGTCTCAGCCAGATCGGCGCGAGTTAGCGTACCTACTGAACGCATCATGCGCGAACCTCCCTTGGTTGGTGCGACCCATTCCCCGAAGGCTTACGACTGTAATCGACATTAGTTTCATTCGCAACTTACGCGCAGTAAATTCACGATGTTTTGCAGTTAACGCAAAGCCGCGCCGGTCAAACCCGCATGAGGCTTGCGCCCCATGTAAATCCGCCGCCCATCGCTTCGAACACCACCAGATCGCCCGCTTTAATCCGGCCATCGCGGCGCGCGGTATCAAAGGCGAGCGGCACCGAGGCGGCCGATGTGTTGGCGTGCTGATCAACAGTGACGATCACTTTTTCAGACGGAATGCCAAGCTTTCGCGCCGTGGCATCGAGGATCCGGGCATTGGCCTGATGCGGTACGACCCAGTCGATGTCTTCCGCAGAAATCCCAGCATCTTCAATCACTTCATTGAGAACGCTGGCAAGGTTTACAACCGCATGCCGGAACACTTCACGGCCCTTCATGCGAAGGTGACCGACCGTTTGCGTGGTCGACGGCCCGCCATCGACATAGAGCAAATCATGCTGTGCACCGTCGGCATGGAGACGGCTGGTTAGGATACCGGGAGCAGTGCTGGCATCATCGCCAGCTTCTCCCGACGCCTCAAGCACGATCGCGCCTGCACCATCGCCAAACAGCACGCATGTGGTGCGATCTTCCCAATCGAGAATCCGTGAAAAAGTTTCCGCGCCGATAACTAACGCGCGCGTTCCCATGCCCGTTTTCAGCAGCGAATCGGCGGTTGCGAGCGCATAAAGAAAACCCGAGCAGACCGCCGCCACATCAAAGGCGACGCAGCCGTTACAGCCAAGTGCATGCTGCACCTTGGTCGCCGTGGCCGGAAATGTGTTGTCCGGCGTTGCCGTGGCCAGGATGATGAGATCGATGCTCGATGCCTCGACACCGGCATCGGCAATTGCTGCGCGCGCCGCTGCGATGGCGAGAGTGGATGTGGTTTCGCCCTCGCCCGCAATATGACGTTGGCGAATGCCTGTGCGTTCAACGATCCATTCGTCGCTCGTATCGATTTGCGCGGCGAGATCGGCGTTCGTCAGGACCCGCTCTGGTAGAGCCGATCCCGAGCCGAGCAACCGCGCGCCCGTCACGCTGCGGCCTCGTCGCCTGTTGTCGGTGCAGAAGAAGACGTCACATTCTTCTTAAGTGCTGCCTCGCCCAGTTCGCTCAAATCGTGAGCAATCCGCTGGGTCAGCTTATCTTCGAGCAAACGCGCCGCAACTGTCACCGCATTGGCAACGCCTTTGGCTGTCGCGCTGCCATGGCTTTTCACAACGACGCCATTGAGGCCGAGGAAAACCGCGCCGTTATGGTTGTTCGGATCGAGATGATGCCTGAGCAATTCTGTCGCAGGGCGCGAAACCAGAAATCCGACTTTCGAACGGATTGAGCTCGTGAAAGCTTGTTTGAGCAGATCGGTAACAAAGCGCGCCGATCCCTCAATCGCCTTCAACGCGATATTGCCGGAGAAACCGTCGGTCACAACGACATGGGTCTCACCTCGGTTGATCTTATCCGCTTCGATGAAGCCTTCGAAATTGAGAGCCAGACCGCCATCGTCTTTGGCACATGCCTCGGTCAGGCGAGCAGCTGCATCGCGCAGCGCATCTGTGCCTTTAATTTCCTCGGAGCCGATATTGAGCAACCGAACGATCGGCTCATCGAATTCATTCACGATCCGCGCATAGGCTGCGCCCATCACCGCATATTGTACAAGGTTGCGGGCGTCGGCCTCTGTATTGGCGCCCAGATCGAGCATCACAACGTCGTGCGGCTCCAATGTGGGCATGATTGCTGCGAGCGCCGGCCGGTCAATTCCCGGCATGGTGCGCAGCGCAATCTTGCTCATCGCCATCAAAGCGCCGGTGTTACCCGCGCTGACAGCAGCGCCAGCCGCGCCTTCTTTCACCGCATTAACCGCAAGGCCCATGCTGGTGGTTTTGGCTCTACGGATGGCTTTGCTTGGCTGTTCATCGCCGGAGATCACATCATCACAGTGAAGGATCTCGGACGCTTCACGCATACCAGGATGCGCTTCAAGCGCGGCTTCGATCCGCGCTTGATCCCCAACCAGCAGGAAATTGAAATTGTCGTGAGAGCGGCGGGCAAGCGCCGCGCCTTCGACCATGACACGCACGCCCTCATCACCGCCCATCGCATCAATAGCGATACGCGGCAGGCTCATGTCACTCTCTCCGTTCAATGTCGGCTCGCAGGTGCCTTAAAGGCCGACCGCGATGACCTCGCGACCATTGTAGAAGCCGCAATGCGGGCACAGATTGTGCGGACGCTTCAGCTCACCACAGTTGTTGCACTCGTGGTGCGCTTCAACTTTCAGCGAATCGTGTGCGCGGCGATTGCCGCGGCGATGTGGGGATACTTTTCTCTTTGGAACAGCCATGGCGGCACCATTTCCTCAAATAAATTCGTGTGTTCGTATAGGATGACGTAAAGTCTTGAAGCCGCCCTTAAGCCATGGTCGCGTTTCACACAAGCACGGATGCATGCGTGATCGTCCTTGCCCTAAGCTGGCGGTAAGCGGCGCGCTATACCGGAAAACTCGCACGTTGCAAGCGCTGCGCGACCCCTATAGCAGAGCCGACAACACTTTGTGAGGGGATCACCAACATGACATTGCTTCCAGTAACGCTCGCCGCCGCAGCCGCCGCCGCGATTCTCAACATCTGGCTGATGGTGCGTGTCGGACGCATTCGTAACGCCACGAAGGTGTTTGTCGGCGATGACGGGAATGAGAATGTGATCCGCCGGATGCGCGCGCATTCGAATTTTATCGAAAGCGCGCCGTTTGTGCTGATCCTGATCGCGGCGATTGAGCTTTCGGGCAAAGGTGACCCATGGCTTGCATATGTCGCAGCCCTGTTCATTCTGGGCCGTATCGCTCACGGATTTGGCATGGACGGCGGATCATTTTCCAAAGGCCGCATGATTGGCACCATCATTTCGATGCTGACGCTGCTCGGACTGGCTGTGGTTGCTGTTCTGATCGGCGCGGGCGTGATGTAGTCGCAGACGCGCGCACCACCTCAAGTTTGCGATCCCTGCCCTGCATATGCGCAGGCAGGCAAACATCGCGGGCAAGGCCCAATTTCTCAAGCAACTGGATAAACCGGTAACCCCAATCGCTTTGGCCGGGTTTCAGGCCGATCCGCGCGCTGCCTGGAAAGGCGTGGTGATTATTGTGCCACGCCTCGCCCATCGTGATCAGGCCTGCCCACGGCACATCATGCGCCTGAACGCCGGCCTCTTTCACCAGCCAGCTTTGCGGGCCGCGGCGATGCGCCAGATGGCCGACCAGCCAGTGGCCGTGCACCGTTAAAGCGACACGCACAAAGACGCCCCACACCACGAAGGGCAACCCGCCCATCCAGAACAACAACGCCGCAAGCGGAAGCTGTTGCAGCATCCATGTGCGCTCAAGAAAACGGATAAAGCGGCTTTGCTCCAAAGCGTGCAGATCAAACCGCGGCGGCTTTTCCAGTTTCAGGGTGCAGTGCAATTGCCACCACGCATCGATCACCATCGGGCGGCGATGCGCGAGGTAATCGTGGCATTTGTCCTGCCGCTGAGCCCAATCACGCAGATCATGCGTGCGCACGATCCAAATCGGCCCGCTCATCCCGGCGACAGTCCCGCACCATAGAAGGAAACGGCGCAGCCACGGCGATGTCTTGAAACTGCCGTGGATCAACAGGCGATGAAAGCCGACCGAATGGCCGAGCAGCAGGAAGAGACCCGTCAGACCCAGCCCTACGGCAACAGCAGCAGGCGTTGAGAAGAACGGAATCAATGCGATCGAAGCGAGAAGCATACCGCCATTCCAAAAGCTATGAACGGGGTCCCACTGCACCTTGCCAATCGCAGGGTCAGCATCGGGCGTTTCGACAATCCAGTTCACTTCACACTTATCGCGGGCTTGCTCACTCTTCATCACATCATTCTCCATGATACAATTCGATAGGTAATTAATGCATTGCTTAATTACCTATGAGCCCTTGGAAGTAATTAAGCAACCGCTTATATCCCGCCCATCATGCAAAAAGTTTTTGAAGCCCTCGCCTCGACCGTACGCCGCAAAATTCTCGCGTATCTCTCCGAATCGGAGCTGACGGCTGGCCAGATCGCGGAGCGGTTCGACATATCAAAGCCAGCCGTGTCGCAGCATCTGAAGGTGCTGGAAAACGCCGGCCTCGTCGAAAGCGAAAAGCGCGGCCAATTCGTGCATTACCGTGTGGTGCGCGATAACCTTGCCAACACGCTCAACGGATACGTGCAAGAAGTCTGCCCTGTTTCACGCCCGCTCAAGAAAGAAAGCAAGGCGATGGGACAAGGCGGAAAGACCGATAGCCAAGACTGAAAAACTATTACTCTCATCCCTTGCGTTGTTCACAAAAATTCAGAAGAGTAGCCGCAGGGGAGAGCAAACTAATGAGACCGATCATACAATTATTCGCTGGTGCGACTTTGTTCGTACAGCTGATTTTGCTCATGCTGTTTACGGTACTTGTATTTTCGGTAACGGCAAACGTCCTCGGCGGCTCGCTATTGCTGGTTGTTGGCCCAATCTTATATTTGGGCGTTCTTTACATGTGGGCGAAGCTGACACAGCGCTTTCTTGATGTTTAGAGGAGCTGCACGCGCTCAAGATAGAGCGTAATCGCTCACAAACGCATTGGTTTTGCGTTCTTGACCGAAAGTGCTGGTCGGGCCGTGGCCGGGAATGAACAGCACATCATCACCCAATGGCCATAGGCGCTGGGTGATCGCGTCAATCAGATCCTGATGATTGCCGCGCGGGAAGTCTGTCCGTCCGATTGATCCCTGAAAAATCACATCGCCGACAATCGCGAATTTGCTGGGCTCATGGAAGAAAACCACATGCCCGGGCGTGTGGCCGGGGCAATGGACCACATCGAGCGTCAATTCGCCAACCGTCACCGTATCGCCGTGCTCCAGCCAGCGATCGGGCGTGAAGCTCTTCGCCTCCATCCCGTAACGCGCGCCATCGCTGTCGAGTTGCTCGATCCAGAACAGATCATCCTTGTGCGGCCCTTCGATTGGCAAGCCCAATTCCTCAGCCAGCATCCCCGCTTGACCGCAATGATCGAGATGCCCGTGGGTAATGAGGATCTTCTCAAGCTCAACGCCGGCTTTGGCAACGCCCTCTTTCAATTTATCGAGATCGCCTCCAGGATCGGTAAGCGCCGCCTTATTGGTTTTCGTGCACCAGATCAGCGAGCAGTTCTGCTGCAAAGGCGTAACCGGAATGATGGCGGCTTTGATCGGCGGCGTTGGTTTGTCAGTCATGCGCCTTATGTGGGCTAAATCCTTCCGCCTTTCCAGACCACCCGGCCAATAATCTCCACATCTTGAGCTTCTACGTTGACCGGCGGATAGGCGAGGTTTTGGCTGAGAAGTGCGAGCCGCCCTCCCCCTGCGCTTGCGACGCGTTTCACCATCAGGGTCTCACCAAGGCGAACGACGTGCACGCCGTCACGGAACGGACGGGGCGAGCGGTCGACCAGGATTTCATCACCATTGTTGAGCAGCGGCTCCATCGAATCGCCTTCGACCTTGATCGCCGACAATTGCGATCCCGAAAGGCCCTGCTCTGCCAGCCAGCGATGCGAGAACCGGAATGCATCGAACGATTCTTCGCCCACAGGCAGCGCGCCGGGCCCCGCAGAAGCCCCGATATCAAGCCGCGGCACCTCCACATATGTCGATTCAGATGCTGGCGCCGAGTCAATATAGGATTTATCCTTAACACTCGGTAAGGCCGCCACACCCAGTTCAGATTCGTCCACACCAAAGAACTGCGCAAGCTTTGCGCGGTCACCCTCCTCAAGCTTCTTAGGCGTTCCGCGCTTAATAAACTGTTGGAGATAAGCGGAATTCCGACCGATCATCTCTGACAGGCTGCTTAAACTGACACCGCGCCCCTGCGCCAAATCAAGCAACCGCACCCGCTCCGGTGACATATCAGACTGCGCCATAATCGAACCCTTCCCTCAACAGGAGTGCGTCTTGACCCCTTCATTTTTCCTATAGCATAGGATTTTTCCTAGACAAGTAGGATTTGAGTTGGAACATTATATGAACATCAAGCGATTCGCTCGATGATCACGAACCATTTTGGGGGAATTAAATGCTCATCCGAAAAGTCGAAAAATTCCTGCGTGCCCATGACATGCCAGCCACGAAATTCGGGCGGCTCGCCGCACATGATCCGCGCTTTGTGCTCGATCTACGCATGGGCCGGATACCGCGTGAGGCAACCGAGGCGCGCACTCTGCGATGGATGGAGCAGTTTGAAACTGCCGCCCGCACCCAATCATCAATCCAGACAAAGGAATTCGCACCATGCTGACCGAAACACTCATCCGCCCTGCCGCCTTCGCACCGCCCGCAGCGTTCGAAACAAAGTCAGCCGATACGCCTGCCCCAACGCTGCGCGCCCGGCGTTACCGCCCCCGCCGCACCACGGCGGACCGTGTGCGAGAGGCGCTGATCAAGTTATCGGAAGGGCGCGCAAGCATGCTTTCCCACGATGAAAAGGCATGGGCCTCCATCACCTTTTCAGGAACGCGGCACGAATTGATGCTCGATTTCGATGGCAAAGAGGCTGTGGAAGTCGGCGAGGAATTTATTGCTAATCTGCCCGAGCACGAATTTCGCATCCCTGGCCAGCTGGTCGCCGAAGCCACCATCCGCGAAGTTGATCACAGCTTTAACGGCGATGAAGAACGGATGGTGGTGACGGCGGTGCTGCTGTTGTTAGAGGAGAGTTAGAGCCTGCGGATCACAAGGTTCCGGATCTCGGTCATGTCTTCCATGGCAAAGCGGATGCCCTCACGGCCGAGACCGGAATCTTTCACGCCGCCATATGGCATGTTGTCCACGCGGTAGGACGACACGTCGTTCACCACCACGCCGCCCACATCGAGAGTGTCCCATGCATCGAGCACCTGATGCAAGTCGCGCGTGAAGATGCCCGCCTGCAGACCGAATTTGGAATGGTTCACCTGTTCCATCGCTTCATTGAAGTCTGAGAATTTGGTGAGGTTGGCGAGCGGACCGAATGCTTCTTCCCAATTGGCATCAGCCTTTGGATCGACACCTTCGAGCAATGTCGCCTCCAGCATATTCCCATTGGAAAGACCGCCGCCGCACAGCAAGGTCGCGCCCGCCGATACGGCATCGTCGATCCAGCCTTTGAGGCGTCCCGCTTCCTTATCCGAAATCATCGGACCAATGAATGTGTCACGGTCTTTCGGGTCGCCCGCGACGAGGGTCTTCGTCTTGGCGACGAGCATGTCTTTGAAGCGGTCATAGATGTCTTCGTGGACGATGATCCGCTGAACACCGATGCAGGATTGGCCGGACTGATAGAACGCGCCAAATATGATCCGCTCCAACGCGTGATCAAGATCAGCATCCTTGTCGACGATCACCGCCGCATTGCCGCCCAGCTCTAAGATAACGGGTTTCTTGCCCGCCTTTGCCTTCAAGTCCCAACCAACGCCCGGTGAACCGGTGAAGCTAAGCAGTTTGAGCCGCTCATCCACCGTGAACAGGTCCGCGCCGTCGCGGCTAGCAGGAAGGATCGAAAACGCGCCTTCGGGAAGGTCGGTTTCCGCCAGCACTTCGCCCATGATAATCGCGCCAAGCGGTGTCTTGGACGCTGGCTTCATCACAAATGGACAGCCAACCGCGATAGCGGGCGCGATCTTGTGCGCAGCCAAGTTTAGCGGAAAGTTGAACGGGGAGATAAAGCTGCACGGCCCGATAGGCACGCGCTTCCACATGCCCATATAACCCTTGGCCCGCGCGCTGATATCCAGCGGTTGAACCTCGCCGTAATTGCGGGTCGATTCCTCGGCGGCAATTTTGAACGTGTCGATCAAACGATCAACCTCGCCCTCGGCATCTTTGATTGGTTTGCCCGCCTCAACACACAGCGAATAAGCCAGTTCATCATACCGTTCGCGAAAGCGGGTGACGCAATGTTGCAGCACATCCTGCCGCTCGTAACTCGCCATTTTTGCCATCGGCTCGGTCGCGCGAACCGCGCCTGCAATAGCTTCCTCGATCACATCAGGCGTCGCCAGTGCAGTGCGAAATGCAACCTCGCCGGTGAACTTGTCCGTCACCTCAAGATCGGTGTTAGGCTGCGCCGCTTTGTTGTTGAGATAGAGCGGATAGGTGTCTTTTAACTGGGGCATTGTTGCGTCCTTGTGTCCCTATCTTGCCGATCAGAGCTTTTTGCTCAGTTCCTTGATATCGTGGTTCAGGATCTGATCGTTCTCGGTGTAATCAACCGGACAATCGATCAAGTGAACACCCGGCGTATCGCGGCAATGGGCGAGCACTTCGGTAAGATGCTCGCTACTTTCCACGCGGTGACCATGGCCGCCATAGCTTTCGACATATTTGACGAAATCCGGGTTGCCATAGGTCAAACCGAAATCATCGAAACCCATGTTGGCCTGTTTCCAGCGGATCATACCGTACGCATCATCGCGCAGGATCAGGACGGTGAGGTTAAGCTTAAGACGCACTGCCGTCTCAAGCTCCTGAGAATTCATCATGAACCCGCCATCGCCGCAAATCGCCATGACCTTGCGCTCTGGATACAGCATCGCGCTCATCATCGCACTCGGCAGGCCCGCGCCCATTGTGGCCAGCGCGTTATCGAGCAGAACGGTGTTGGGCAGATAGGCAGTAAAGCCGCGCGCAAACCAGATTTTGTACACGCCATTATCGAGGCAGATAATGCCATCATGCGGCATGCAATCGCGCACTTGTTGCACCAGATGCGGTGGAAAAATCGGGAAGCGCGTATCCGCGGCAAGCCCGTTTGTGTGATCCAGCTCTGCCTGATGGTAAGCGAGCATCTGGTCAAAATTCCAGCTGCGGTTCGGGCTGATATCTTCTTTCATTTGCCAGATCGCATTGGCGATATCGCCGATCAATTCGACTTGCGGGAAGTAGACCGGATCAACCTCTGCCGTGCGGGTCGATACGTGGATCACTGTCACGCCGTTATCGTGCATGAAGAACGGCGGTTTTTCGATCACGTCATGGCCGACATTGATGATGCAGTCCGAAGCTTCGACAGCGCGGTGCACAAAGTCACCGGCAGACAAAGCGGCGCAACCGAGGAATTTGGGGTGGCGCTCATCAATTACGCCTTTGCCCATTTGCGTGGTCAGGAACGGAATGCCGGTCTTCTCGACAAACTGTTCAAGCATCCGGCCGCACAATTTGCGGTTGGCACCGGCACCGATCACCAGAACAGGATTTTTCGCCGCTTCCACCGCTTTAACAGCGGCGCGAACGGCCTTGGATTCCGCCGATGGACGGCGCGCCACACTTTTAGGCAGCGGCTTGAAATCTTCGGTGGGTTCTTCGGCGATGTCTTCCGGCAATTCGATCAGGGTCGCGCCCGGCTTTTCCTCTTCCGCCAGACGATACGCTTCGCGCACGCGGCTCGGGATGTTGTCGCCCGCTGCGATCTGGATCGAATATTTGGTCACCGGCTCCATCAAGGAGACGATATCGACAATTTGAAAGCGGCCCTGCTTCGATTTCTTGATCGGCTTCTGCCCCGTGATCATCAGGACAGGCATCCCGCCAAGCTGGGCGTAGGCCGCAGAGGTCACAAAATTCGTCGCGCCCGGGCCAAGCGTCGCAACGCACACGCCCGTCTTGCCCGTATGGCGGCCATAGGTTGCAGCCATAAAGCCTGCGCCTTGTTCGTGACGGGTCAGGATCAACTTAATTTTGTCGGATTTTCCAAGGGAATCGAGGAAGTCCAGGTTTTCTTCACCAGGTACGCCAAAGATATACTCGCAGCCTTCGGCTTCGAGACAGTCGATAAATACGTCCGACGCTTTTTTGGTCTCAGTCATTTCACAATTCCCCCCTTGTTAGAGAACCCGCTATCCCACCGCGGAGCAGGCGATACATCCTGCTGTTCTCTTAATTTGTCTGAACGGTTACATTCGCAATGCCACCGTCATGCACTCACTTCGTGATGCCTGCAAACACCATGCATGAATTGCACGAATGCGCCAATTGTTTGGGGTCAATATCCGATGCGGGGATCGAAAATCGGGGCGACAGGTTCGCCGCGCAGATATTTGTCCAGATTGTCTAGGAAACGGTCCGCGCTGCGCAGAAACATCTGGTCCTGCGCGCGGCCCGACAGGTGCATGCTGATATGGGCATTGTCGAGCGCCCAAAGCGGGTGATCTGCGGGCAGAGGCTCAGGCGTGGTCACATCCAGAAATGCCCCGCCGATTTTCTTACCTTCAAGCGCGGTGACGAGCGCTGGTTGATCAATCACGGCGCCGCGCGCGATGTTGACGATCACCGCGTCTGATTTCATTGACGCAAGTTCATCCGCGCCGATCATACCATCGGTTTCCGGGGTGGCTGGCACGGCGAGGATGACCCAATCGAACTCGCCCAACTTTTCGCGCCACTGATCCGGCGTTAGCGTTCCCTCTCCGCCAGAGCGCCGCACGACGGTGACATCGACATCGAAAGCTTCGAGACGCGGCTTGATCAGCTTCCCAATCGCGCCATAGCCGAGCAGTAACGCTCTCGAACCGGCCAATTCGCGTTTGCCCGGACTATCCAGCAACCATTCGCGCCGCTCCTGTGCGCGCATCACATCGCGGTAACCCTTGGCGATGTTGAGCATCCCCATCACGACATATTCGGCGATCGTAATCGCATTGATCCCCGCGCCATTGGTGACTGTGATATCGCGGTCAATCAACACATCCATCGGCAGAAAATCGAGGCCGGCGTAGATCGAATTGAGCCACTTAAGTTCGGTCGCCGCTTCCAGCGACTTGACCATATCGTCCTTGTTGTTGGAATCGAACCAGCCAATCTCTGCGCCTTTGACGGCATCGACCGCTTCTTCGGGGGTCATAAACCAGCGGACATCTAGATCGGCTGGCAGGCGCGGCTCGAGCAGCGGGCGGATGAGGCCGGAGATTGCGAGTGAGGTCATGTCAGCTTCCATTCCCAGCCAAGTGGATCGCCGTCCATTACCTCAACGCCCTTGGCGCTAAGTTCATCTCGGATGGCATCGGATGCGGCAAAGTCTTTTTCTGCTCGGGCCGTTTTCCGGCGGGCGAGCGCATCTTCGATTTCGGCTTCGGCGACCTCGGCCGCCTTGGGCCGGATGCGCAAATCGGCGCGGGAAAGATCGAACAAGCCTAGGCCCAGAACGCCGTCCATATATTCGATCACGGCGCGGTTGATCGCCGCATCGACCTTTTTCACGGCCAGCGCGTCTTCGATCGCTGTCAGCGCAATCGGCGTGTTTAAGTCGTCCGCAATTGCCTCTTCGAATTTCGCCAATGGGGCTGCGAACTTCTGATGTTCGGCCATTGGTTGTGAGGTCGCATCAGACAGGCGCTCTGCTGCCATCACCATGCGTTTGAGGCGCGTGAGGGCGGCATCTAGCCCTTCCCAGCTGAACTCCAACTCGCTGCGGTAATGCGCCTGAAGGCACATCATCCGGTAGGCGAGCGGGTGATAGCCTTTATCGACGAGCAATTGCAGCCGCAGAAACTCGCCGGAGGATTTGGACATCTTGCCAGAACGCTCAACAAGGAAGTTGTTGTGCATCCAGATTTTCGCGCCGGAATTGGTCGCTTCGCTAAGACCTCCGCAGCCGCAGAATGCCTGATTTTGCGCAATTTCATTCGGGTGATGAATTTCGCGGTGATCAATCCCGCCGGTGTGAATGTCGAACGGGAAACCCAGCAGCTTCTCGCCCATGACGGAGCATTCCAGATGCCAGCCCGGCGCGCCTTTGCCCCATGGGCTGTCCCATTCCATCTGACGTTTTTCGCCGGCGGGCGTTTGGCGCCAAATCGCGAAGTCAGCCGCGTTGCGTTTGCCCTCAACCGTTTCGATCCGGCCTTCACCCTCTTCGGTCACGGCCCGCGCGAGCCGTCCGTAATCATCGACTGTGGTGGTGTCGAAATAGAGCCCGCTTTCGCATTCATAGCAATGCTTATCTGCAATGCTTTTCGCGAACTCGATCATCTCTTCGATGTAGTCGGTGGCGACGGACCATTTGGCCGGCTGACGGATGTTCAATGCCTCGACATCGGCCCAATATGCCTGCGTATAATGCTGCGCGATATCCCAGATCGACTGGGCCTTATCAGCCGCCATTTTCTCCATCTTGTCCTCACCCGCGTCCGCATCATCGGTGAGGTGTCCGACATCGGTGATGTTGATGATATGGGTGAGCTTCAGCCCTTTATGGCTGAGCGCGCGGCCCAGAATATCGGCGAAGACATAGGCGCGCATATTGCCGATATGCGGGTAATTGTAGACAGTCGGCCCGCAGGTATAAACGCGCGCCTCGCCTGCGTGAACTGGCACAAATTCTTCGGCTTTTCGGGTCAGGCTGTTGAACAGCTGCAACGGGGTATCGCTCATGGCGAGAAGCCTTGCACTCGCACGGCGCCGCTGGTCAAGAGATCAGAGCTTACTCCGCTGGTTCAAGCTCTTCTTCCTCTTCCTCGTCGTCCTCTTCGTCGAACCAGAAATCCTCGTTACCAGCGCCGGTTACCGGTTCATCCAGCAATGGGTCCTCTTGCTGTTCGGGATCTTGGCGAAGCTCGACAAGAATGGTCGAAATCGTATCGACAACAGGGCTCTCTTCCTCGACCTGATCATCGATCAAATCGCGGATCGGCCCATCAATCGGCCCCGGGTTCCCGGAGGTCGGCGGCGTAGTTGTCGCCGTGCAAATCGCCGGATTGTTGATCACACATCCATTGATGGTCGACGCAGCATCGAACCCTGCCGGAACACCGACTAAGCCCAGCGCATCAACACCGGTGAGTGTGTCGACCACGCCGTTAATCACAATGCCAACATCAGGATTGGCCGAGCTGACCGTCACATTGTTGGCAACAACGCCGCGTCTGTCATCAAAGTCGGTGCCAGCACCCGAATTTGCGATGAACACTCCCGTGCTGACGTTAAATTCGATATCCGATGCGGCGATGTAGCCGTCAGGCCGGGCAGTTACAGGCGCTGTGCCCAGCAATGTGTCGGCATCTGCAACGCTGAGGCCCAGGACATCAGCCAGATCCGCTGCATTCGCCGCGACAATCGCATCCGCCGTCATCCCGATTAAGCCGGAAACAGCGCCATTGGCGTCCTCGAGCCGGACCGTAGCCGTCTCTGCATCAATGGTGATCAGGTTGAAGGCATCAATCGCCAGCAGATTGTCCGGCGAAGCGCCGCCGATGATCAGGCCGCCGGTGATGTTCACATCGTTATCCGCCTCAAGGAACAAGCCGCCGAAATTGGCGATGTTGCCATCGGTCGGTGTGCCTGTGCCCTGCCCCGCGGCAACATCAAGATCGGAGACATTGATATTGCCTTCGCCCGTGGTCAGGCCAATCGCAGTGATCCTGAGATCGCCCCCGCTGTGCACGCGCGAAAATTCATCATTGTCGAGCTCAAAGCCCGTCGATGCCCCGGCAACGCCGCCCAATTGGATATCGCCCTCAGTCGCAATCGAAACTTCACTTGTGAGATCGCTGCGTCCCAATGCGCCGCCTGTGCCGATATTGATATCGCCCGATAGCGTATTGACCGTGGCACCAGAGGCTGTTGCCTGAAGGTCGATCAGATCACCCGCCGTCATCGTCAGGTCAGCCGCAGCATTCACGGCGGAATTGATCAGGATATCAGTTGCTGCCGTAATGGTGATGTTGCCGCCATTGGTCGTCGTCACCTGCTGCAAACCCTGTGTTCCAGGTGGCAATGTATTGAGCGGATTGCTGGCATTGGCTTGCGCGTTGACAGCAACCGAGCCGCCACTTTCCAACAGCACATTTCCGGCTGCGGAGATGCCGACAGTGGTCAGATCGCCGCCGACGACGATATCTACATCGCCATTGGTCGCGTTCGCGCTAACCAGCAGATTGTCCGCCGCGCGCAGCAGCACGCTTTCACCCTCGGCAAAGAGCAAATCGCTCACCGCCGCGTTTCCAGCGACAGCAACCGCGCCATTCGCCGCTTGTAGCGAAGCTGTGATCCCGGTGAGCGTATCGATTGTGATACCCGCCGCACCGGCAACCAGAATATCGCCAGTGCCGCTCTGCGCTCCCGTGAGCGTTGTCACATCAACCGCGCCATCAGAGCTGATAATCACATCATTGCCTGCGACGATGTTTCCAACGGTGAAACCATCTGTTCCTGCGCTGGCTGTTACGCTGTTTCCGACATCAATGTCCGCGCCTGTTGTTGCGCCCTGCGATGTGAGGTCGACAGTAAAGGCAGCCTCAAGACTGTTGAAGGCGATTGCGCCACCGCTGATGATACCGATATCTGCCGCTGCGATCACATCGTTGATCGTCACATCACTGCCCGCAGTGATATTTACCTGTGAAAGATCAACCGAAATGTCGTTGAAATCGACTGTGCTTGCCGCTCGGATATCAATGTCATTGCCGCTCGTCACATCAACGCCTGAAACAGACCCATCGGCCGATTCTAGGAAGACCGAATTCGATCCGGTGATCGTCCCTGTTGCTGTCAGGTCCAGCCCGGCGAGGAAATCGATCTCGTCGCTCGCCTCAGCGGTGTTGAGGTCGATTGTGCCGCCCGCGGTCGCGATGAAGCTGCCGCCTTGAACGATCGCATCGCCGAACGTGATATTGTCCAGCGCGTCCATCGTCAGACTGCCGCGCACGTCCGTCAGGCCAGAAATATCAATCGAACCTTGCGAGTTAAGATTGCTCGCCCCGATACCAGCCGTGATGTTTGTGCCGGTAATATTGAGGTTGCCTGTGCCCGTAACGGACAGAGGCGTGTTGATGTCGGTCACCATAGTGACGGTCGATCCGGCGATCACATTCACGAAATCGATCTGGGTACCGGTCACGTTGATCAGCCCGCCTGCGGTCGAATTGCCAAGGTCCACAATGTCACCCGCGACAACGATATCGCCGCCGGTGATAATCGAATTGAGCCCCGTGGTGAAGTTACCGCCAGCGGTCGCCGTGAAATCGGTCGCCGTCTCAGCGTGAATGATCGTGATCGAACCGTCTGCTGCCAACGTTATGTCGGTCACCGCATCGATCCGGTCGCCTTGGATCAAACCGCCTGCCGAAAGATCGACGAGGCCTGCACTGTCGATTGCGGTAAAGACGATGTCGTTGTTTGCAGCCACAACAAAGTCACCGTTTTGCGCGACTAGTGTGCCAAATCCGATGCTACCGGTCGCAGCCAGCGCAATGCCGCCAGCCACGCTGATCGTGCCGTTGCCATCAATATCGCCGGCTGTCGCGGTCAAGGCCAGATCGCCGCCGATTGCACCATTGTCGAAAGTGACAGACGCGCCGGTAACCGACGTATCGCCGCCGCTAACTGTGTTGCCGATGCTTGGTGTCCCGACGGCGGTAACGGCAACATTGCCAACCGAATTGAGCGTGCCGGTGACGGTCACATCCGTGCCGCCGGTAAGGTTGATGTTGGAGCCCGCCGATGTCTCGGCTCCGAACGCGATCGAACCTGTCTGGCCCGCATTCGCGGTGTCTAGCACCAGCGCGAACAGATCGATGCCTGTGCCGGTTGATGTCGCGCTATCAAGTGTAATTGCGCCGTCCGCTTCGATGGTAATATCATCACCAGCAGAAACAGCCGCCAACGCAGTGCTACCGCCGCTGCGGACCGCGAGGTCTTCGCCTGCTGAAAGAGTCGCGGTCACGGTGATATCGCCGCCTGCGAGCAATCCAATGCTGCCCGCTGTTGGCGTCGCCGCCGAATTGGCCGCGCCGGCCAGCGCGATGTTACGCTGAGCGCTAAGCAGGATGTCCCCGCTATTGGTGGTCAGCGTGCCTGCATTGATGTCTCCGGCTGCGCCTGCCGATGTCAGACTGATACCAGCGCCCAACCCGTTCGATGTCACATCGCCGACGGTCACTGCACCCGCGCTTGCGGAGGCGTCCACGCCGCCAGCTGCATCGATATTGCCAACAGTGATGACCTGCGCCGTCAACGCGACATTGCCGCCGCTGTCGATGTCACCGGGTCCGGTATTGATGCCAATTGTTCCGCCGGTCGCGGTTAGCGTGATCGCATTGGGCGAAATCAACGAATTGAAGAAGATGTCACTTGCGCTGTTGAGCAGGATATTGGTCGCATCAACGGTGCCAAGCGAGATAGATTGAGCATCAACCGTGGCGGTGCCGCCCGCCGTCAGATCGCCTCCGGTAATTGCCGTGCCTGCAATCAGATCGATATTCCCCGCTGCGTCAATGGCAGTCAGGTCAATCGTTCCGCCAATATCCGCTGAAACATTGCCGCTTGCCGTGATGTCGCCAAATACTGCAGAGCCTCCGTCAAGCACCACATTGACTGCGCTGTTGGTGAAATCGAGCTGAGCCAATTGCCCGCCGGACAAGAAGATGTCGGTTCCCGGCACAATTGCTGTGCCGATTTGGATGCTGTTACCGGCCTGAATATTGATATTGCCAACACCAACAGACAGCAGATCAATCGACGCCGAACCGGGCACGATATACCCGCTACCCGGAGGGTTGTTGGACGGAATAGCCTCAATCAGCTGGCCACCGGTTACAATCGCCGCTGCGTTAAGATCTTGCCCGACAGAAATGCCTATATCAGAGGCGCTGCTCAGGGATGCTGAGCCGAGCAAGCTGCCTGCCGCGTTGATCAGGATTTGATCGCTTGTAATCACGGCGTCGAGCAGATTGATATCGCCCGTCAGGCTCGTCGCGG
Source organism: uncultured Erythrobacter sp. (assembly GCF_947497915.1). Taxonomy (GTDB): domain Bacteria; phylum Pseudomonadota; class Alphaproteobacteria; order Sphingomonadales; family Sphingomonadaceae; genus Erythrobacter. The sequence goes on from NZ_CANMIJ010000001.1 coordinate 1,642,485, forward strand.
TGAACGAACCTGTCGCATTCAGCGTTGTCGCGATCCCATTTGTGCCCATCACAATATCATTGCGCGTCGTGATCAGGATATCGTTGGCGTTGACGGTGCCCTGTTCGATGATGAGGGCGATAGTGTCATTGTTACTCGCCTGCCCGATCAGCAGCTGATTATCGGCCTCAATATTGCCGAAACAGATAGTGCCTTGGAGGCAGTTTGCGCTGAGCAATCCGTTATCATCGCTTGGCGCGATGAGCGCGGGCGGTGCGTTAACGATATCGGCGGCGATAGAGCTGCCGATGACTGTGCCACCCAGCGCATCGATTGCGCCCGCCGTCATAACAACAGCGAAATCGTTGGCATTGATCGTGCCGTTCGACACAATCGAGGCAACCGGCGTGATCGGTGTCGAAAAGAGTGGACCCAATCCGCCCGCGTTCAGCACAAGGTTGTTAAAGTCGTTAAATGGGTTGGCGTTGCTCGGCGTTGTTGCCGGGTTCGCGCCGGAGACAAGGCTGGCTCCGTCGGCGATGATTATGTCATCTCCGGTTTGCACAATCAGGCCATTGTCGGACACGGTATTGCTGCCACTCGCAAAGACCGCATTGCCGCCTGCATTGATTTCAATCGTTCCGGTTGACGTCAGTTGGCCCGTGACCGTCGCAGTGCGGATCGTGTCGTAGACGCCGCTAAACGGACTATCGACACCGGCATCAATCAGCAGAACCGGACCGGCGACAAGCGAGCCTGCACCCAGTGGAATCACCTCAGGCGTTCCAGTGACGTCCGCATTGTTCACAACGACATTGCCCGCTGCAGAAATCGTGACCGAGCCTACGCCTGCGACTTCGTTGACGTTCGCATTGCCCTCTGCGCGGAGGAAAACCGTGTCGGCGGAAACCAGACGTGATCCGGCCTGCGCATCGATCGAGCCTTGGACGTTCGCATCGATTATGCCGGTCGAATTCAGCGACGCTGCGCCGCCGCCATTGTTGATATGCGTGACGACAAAGTCGCCCGAGGCATCGATGAATGTTGCGCCGCCAACATTAATTGTCTCATTCCCGTCAAGCGCGAGAGTTACGTCGCCCGTCACCGAATTCAGCGACAAATCGCCAACAATATCGCCCGCGCCAAGCGTCACGGAAAGTCCGGTAAGCGTGATGTTATCGCCAACATCGAATGCGCCAACTGTCGGCGTGCCATTGTTGGCTGTGACTGTCAGATCAACTGCCGCCTGAGCATTGCCAATCGCCGCATCGCCCGTTGCCGCCGTCGCAGTGATCGACGACGTGCGAGAAATCGCGCCGCCAATGTCGATCGAGGCCGCGTTGATCGTAATCCCGGCTTCAGCCGCCAGAGTGCCGCCTGTTAGCGCCCCGCCAATTGTGAAGAGCGCGGTGCCCTGCTGCGCATTATATCCGCCGATATTCGCATCGCCTGTGACGTTCACAGTCGATCCGGGGCTGACAACGTTGGAAACCAGATTTCCGGTCGTCAGATTGCCGGTGACGTCGATGTCTAGCTGATTACCCGACGTGGCATCTCCGATCACGGTGTCGCCATTTGCAATGACATCGATATCGGAAGAGTTCGAAGTGCCCGTCACCGTCAGATCGCCAGCGGTTAGTCCGGCGACCGAAGTCAGCGAGATGCCGAACGTGTTGCTGTCGACATCGCCAACCGTAAGCGCACCATTGGTCGTTTCAATCGTAACCCCGCCAAGCTCTGTCACGGCAACGTTGCCGAGAATTAGCGTCTCCGCTGCGATATTTATCCCATTGTCCGAGATGATGTCGCCGCCGGTGATCGTTGCCGAGCCAAGATCGATGCCGCGTCCCGACGTGAGCGAGGTAAAGCTGATATTGCCCGCCGTGGCGAGATCGATGGCGATCCCGCGAATATCACGGCCCAGCGCGTCAATGGCGCCAAGGGTGATATCGCCTGTCGCATTCACGGTAAAAATACGCGTCGTCACATCACCAAGCGTCACCGATGTGCCCGCCGTGAATGTTGCATCAGCGCTGGCTTGATCGGTCGTCACGTCACCGCCATTGATAGCTCCGGTTGCGGTCACGGTGACGGTGTTGCCGCCGCCAAGCGTTGTGAAATCGATATCGCCGCCAGCCACAAACGTCAGAGTGGATGCCGCCGACGCCTCATCAAACGTGATGTCCCTAACGGCATTGGCCGCAAAAGTGGTGCCTGCATTCAAAGTGCCAAAGGCGATATTGCCAGTCGCATCCAGATCAATCGCGCCCGTAACAGCCACAGTACCGGTGCCGCTCACATCGCCAGCCGTTGCATTCAGGCGCAGCGTGCCGCCAACGGTGCCGCTATCCAAAATAACGTTCTCACCCGTCAACGCGGTGCCTGCACCGGAATTCACAGTGCCAAGCTGCACATTTCCGTTGGTAGCTGTAATGTTGCTGGCAGAACCCGAACTGACTGAACCGATAATGGCATCGCCTGTCGCCGCGACAACGTTAATCGTCTGCGTCGACGAAGTAATCGCATCAACATCAATTGAACCAGCGTTGATCGTAACCAACGCGATTGGGCCAACATTGTTGAGAGCCCCGCCTGTCAGCGCACCTGTCACGTTGATATTGAGCAGGTTGTTCACCGTCATGCTTTCGATGTCGGCATCGCCGCCGACGATGACTGAGGACGTTGCTACGGTCGATGTTCCATTCAGGTTCGCCGCATCCAGATTGCCAGTCACATTCAGCGTCAATCCAGCTGTATCGACATCGCCAATCGTCGCATTGCCGCCTGCACTGATATCAGTGTTGGTGACGGCGTTTACCGCTCCAATCGTCAGGTTACCGAAGCCATTCGCATTGACGGTGTTTCCGGTCAGCGCTCCAGTGGTCAGTTCGCCGGTGAATGCGTCGATATCGATATTGCCGAGTTCTTCGACAGTAACCGCACCGATATTCACCGTATTCGCCTGAAGAATTACATTGGCATCAACGGTCAGGTCGCCGCCAACAATCGCATCGGCATCGATCCTGATCTGCCGATCAACGTCGATATTCGTATATGTCGCAGTGCCGCCAGCTGTGATTGTAACATCGGCGACTGCGCCAGTCGTTGTGAGCGATCCAATCGTCGTGTCAGCCACGGAATTTGAAACAAACGTGCCGCTCAATCCGTTGCCGACGACTATTGCACCTGCAGAGTCCAGATCGACCGTGCTCGCGGAATTGAGTGTCGTGATGCTCAAATCGCCAGTCACAGTCAGAAGGTTCGCGATAAACCCGGCATTCAACGTGCCGATATTGATCGAGCCGCCGTTGATAGTGACAAGCGAGCCGCTAGTGACAGTATCAATGTCGATCGCACCGAACGCTGGACCATTGGCATCGACGTTCACGAACTGCGCTGCGTTGGCGTTGACGCCGGTGATGTCGCCCGCCGCATCAATGTCGATATTGCCAGCCAGCGATACGAGATTGCCGAATGTGATATCCTGAGCGGACAGCAAGTTAATCGCATCAACAACGTTGCTTGCGGTGATTGTGCCGGTGCTCGTTCCGGTGATCGAGCCGGTGGTCGATGTGAGATTGACTTGGCCGGTCGATGTGATGTCGTCATAGGCGATGTTCGCAGCAGTGATGTTGACCGCTCCGGCTGCATCAATCGTCGAATCCGCGCCAAAGGACAGATCGCCTCCGGCAGAGGCCGTCACGCTTGATGAGGCATCAAGAGTTAGGAGGCCGGATGCGTTGTTGGAGTGCGTGCCTGTGATATTCTGCGTCGCTGTCAGATTGGTAAGGCCGTTCACAGCCACCTGACCGTTCGCATCCATGTCGAATACGATATCACCTGCGACATCGGCAGAGAGGTTGCCATTCACAGTGATTGCGCCGCTGCCGGACTGGAATGTCAATCGTCCAGCGGTGTTGTTTGCATCGCCAGCCACGCTGATGTTGAGCGCGTCAAAAGAGATCAATCCAGCGGGATCGGGCGATCCGTCGACGATCGAAATCTGGCCGCCTGCCGCCACGCCATTGGCTGCGCCTGTGCCTGAAAACCCACTTGCGTTGATGATAGTGTTGCCAAACGCGATGATCCCGGGGCTGCCGTCAAAAGTCTGAATCGTCGGCGTGCCGCCGCTGCCGTCGCCGCCATTGCCGTCCGCGCCGAGCTGTAACAGACCGTCATCACCGCCTGTGCCGCCTGCCGCGCCAAAACCGAATGCGAACATTTCGACATTGCCGCCGGTAATTGTGCCGCCGCGCGCAATCAGGGTCGGCGCGCCGCCCGTGCCCGATCCGCCATTGCCGCCATTGCCGGCAAAGCCGCCACCGACCATATCGATAGAGCCGCCATTGCCGCCAACGCCGCCTTGACCCGAAGATGATAGGTTGAAGCCCACACTGCCAGAGATCAGCGAAAGAGTTGAACCAGACAATGCCTCTAACGATACGGTGCCGCCGGTGCCGTCACCGCCATCGCCGCCATTGCCCGCGTTCAGGCCGCTAAAGTTGAACGCTCCTGCTCCGCCTTGCCCGCCGGTGCCATTGGCTTGCAGCTGGTAAAGATCTGAGTCGAAGGAAAACGTCGCGCCGGTGCCCCCGATCGTAAAAGCGGACGTTCCGCCAATGCCTGCGCCGCCTGCTCCGCCGTCGCCGCTATCGGTTAGAGAGGCCTCGGTGCCGCCCGCAGCGCCATTGCCGCCTTGGCCGGTGGTGTCGATGAACAGCGAAGATAGATTGCCCAACAGCGCGCCCGTTCCCTGAACAGACATGCTGACATTGCCGCCCTGCCCGGCGCCGCCTGCGCCGCCAGCGGCGCTAAATCCGCCATCGCCGCCATTGCCGCCATTGCCGCGCGCAGCGAGCGATAGGTTGGACAAATTGGCGAGATCAGCGGTGCTGTTGATCGTAATATCGCCGCCGGTTCCAGACCCGCCTGCCGCTCCGTTCTCAAAGAATCCGCCCGCACCGCCTCCTCCGCCATCGGCGTTCGCCTGAACGGTCAGTTGGAAGATATCAAGATTGCCCGAATTGTTGATCGTCACATCACCTGCGACAGCATCTTGGGTGTTGGTACCATCCACCGCAAAGCCAGCCGTGGCCGTCGCCCCGCTGTCCACAACGAGCGAGGTGACCGCCAGCGTGCCGTCGACCAGATCGATATTCACAGCCCCACCGCTGGAGCTGCTGCCGAACTCAGGGGCAGAATCAAAACCAGGAGGCGCCTGCGGATCAGTTGCCTCCATACCTTGCGTCGTGACACTCAAATTGCCGTCGGCGCTAATCCGAGTGTTTGCACCTGTGATTGTGACATCGACCGATCCTGCTGTCGCAGCACCGGCCCGCGAGCCGCCAAATCCGCCTTGTGCATCGGCAACAAGAGAGATGTTACCCAGCGCCACGATATCGCCGCCTTGGGACACATCGATGTTGATAGTTCCGCCAACTGCGTCGCCGCCAATACCGGTCGATCCGCCATCGCTGAACCCGCGTGCGCTCACATCAAATGTAGAATCGCCCAGCAATGTTAGGCCGCTGGTCGTTATCGCATCATCGCGGCCTGCATCATCAATCGTGACATTAATTGCGCCGCCATTTTCACCATCGGAAGCTCTCGCAGTGAGATCGCCTTCAACAACAATGTTCGCGCCGGATGTGGCGCTGATATTGATCGCTTGCTCGGCAATGAGTGAGACCGGTGTGTTTTGCGTTAGAGAACCGAAGTTGAGTTCGGATGTTTGCCCGTCAACAGTCAGATCGATGGTGCCCGTAGCCTGCGCGAAAACTGACGAATTGATATTGCCAGCGCCAAACGTGATGTTGCCCGAATTCGCTTGGGCGCCGTCACGCGCTGTCAGGAAAATCGAGCCGTTGCTGGCGCTCGCGACCGCCGCGTCATCATAACCGATATTGCCGCCAAGCAGCATTTCGACCGCGCCCGTGCGGCCTTGAACATCCATGCTGATAACGCGGTTCGGGTTCAGCGTCGGAGTAGCGCCGCCTGTCGTACCCGTATGGACAATACCGTTCGCATCGTCGGTGCCGACCAGAACGCTAATTCCGAACAGAGAGCCAATAAATGTAATTTCAGCTTGTTCTGCGCCGACATAAGCAATGCTGCCGCCTGCCCTCACTGTGCCGCCTTGTTCGATACGCGGCGCAACCACCGCGACGTTGCCTGTGGCATTGATCGCCGCGCCGCTCTCAATGATCACCGAAGTGTTAGGCTCAGCCACGCCGCCAAAGTTGATACCAGTCGAAGTGATCGCACTGATTTCGCTGCTGCTCAGGACAAGGTTGCCAACGTCGAACGATCCGGTTGGGCCGACGACGATCCCGCCGGGGCTGTAGAACCAGACATTGCCGCCCGTAATTCCGCCGCTGAGAATGTCGCTGGTGACACTGCCGTCAATCCGTATTGCGCTGTCAATTCCAGGCGTAAATACGCGGTTGAGTACGGTGTAATCGGACTGCGCACTGGTGAACCGCAAGTTTGCGCCAGACGGCAGGAAATCAACTGTTGCTCCGGCTGATCCGGCATCAAACGTCGTCCAATTGATGATCGCTTGGTTGGCAAACAGCTCGACGATATCCTCGGCCACTCCCGGGCGGAAATCCACGTCGCTGCTGAAATAGTTTGCTGTTGCGAGAACGTTGATACCGGCTGTGTCGGTATCGCCCGGCGTCGTCGCCGGCGTGCTGGAAGCTGTGGTGACAGAACCCGTGCTGATCGGGTTGTCGAGCGGCTGGATTGTATCGACCGAAGGCGCGCTTGGCACTTGGGGCGCCTGAGGTGTTTGCGGCACTTCTGGAACTTCCAACGTCACGCCGCGATTGATCATCATCCGTTCGGCCGCGATGGGCGTGGGCAGATTCCGAGTCTGATTTTGTGTCTGCACAGGCGGTTGGCTCGTCTGCGGCGCTCGTACGCTCTGTTCAATGCGCGCCATGTCCCGCATCGCCGGATGGATGTTCTGATCCATCCGCATCTGTGAGTGCATTGGCATGGCCGACTGGGACTGGGCCGACTGGGCGGAAACCGGATCGGCAAGCGCCGCCGTCATCGCAATCGCAGCGGCCAAGGCAGAGCCTGATCCGAGCAAACGCTTACGCCGGAAACCGGTCTGCTTGGCTTTTGCCTGATCCGCCAGATTACCGGCGTTGAGTGCTGCGTTTGTCATCATTTCCCCCGTGCGTCATGCACTGACGCCGTCCGCGTGACGCGGTTATATTTGGTGCGGCTGACTGGCTTTGCGTCGATCAAAGCTGCACCGAGAGTGTTGCGAGCAAGCGGAAATCACCGCGCTCGGTCTGGAATGGCGCGCGCTCCAAAGGAACGGCCCCGAAAACGTCGAGATAGATCGAGCGGCCAAGGGTCGCGCGAACACCGCCGCCCAGCGACGTGATCGTATTCTGTCCCGCAATATTGTTGGTGCTGACGCTCATCAAATCGAAGAACACGTAAGGCTGAAACGCCTTGCCACCTGGAACTTCTGGGACGAGCGATCCGTAGGCCAGTTCAACCTGTCCGCCAAAACCGCTATCCCCGATCACAGAACCAGGATCAAAGCCCCGCCCGGCAGTGTAGTTGCCGCCCGAAAGCTGTTCGTATCCCAGCAATGCGTCGGGCGAATATTGAAAGCGCGGCCGCAGGCGCATCAGAAATTCTGGCGTAGGCCGGTAGTCGATCTGCGCCTCGCCGCGAACGGCAAAGCCTGTAGGGTCGCCGTCCAAACGCGATGGCGGAACGATGGTTGGCGCAATGCAATTCACGAAACCGACACCGCAGGCCTCACTTGCGCCGAACACGTCCAACCCCTGGCGAAGCTCTACTGCGCCAGCGAGGCCGAATTTCGGCTCGATCGAAGAATACCCGTTCACCCCGCTCAAGCTGGGTGCGTCAATCGAGTTAAACTCGACGCGGGCAAAGGCGACGCGCAAATTGTCTTCGGTAAGCGGGAGGCCGCTAAAATCGACGTCTTGGTTGATCAACTCAAATCCGACGCGTCCGTAGATGTTGGCTGTCTGCGTCCGCTTGAACGGATATGCCGCGTAAACTGTGCCGATGAGCGTTTCGGAATCGAACACGTCCGGCCCCGCCACATCGGGCGTGGACCATGCAAAAGTGACATTACCGCCCAGCATCAAACCGTCACTGCCCAGCCGCATTTCATGACCAGCCTGAAGAACGTTCTGCTCCTCGATATCGACGGTCGAATAGACGCTCAACGTGGTCTGATCCGCGAGGCCAGTCAGCCCGTTTAAACGAACGCGGCCAAACGCGCCAAAACGGCCGACCGCTTGCGATCCGAAATTCTGCACCGTTGCGTCGAACTGCACCGGATCGCGGCTGACGTTGAAAATGCCGACCACATCGCCCGGCATGCCGCCGCCTTCGCGCGGGGCCGGCTGCATCACCAGCCGCACATCAAGACCAGGAATGTCGCGCGCCAGCAGCAAATAACGCTCTGCCTGATTGACGTTGAACACCGGCTCCTGCGTCAACCGGTCAACATATCCCTGAAGCGCGCCAGCCGATTTGCCAGCATCGCCGCGAATTTGCACCGCCGTCATCCGCGCGAGAACGACGTCGAAATCGACCCGCCCATCGTCGATTTCCTGCACCGGCACACGCACCACCGCGAGGTATCCGGCGTCGCTCAAAATATCGGAGGCTCGATCACGAATATCGCAGATCGCCGCAACGCTCAGCTCGGTGCCCGACAGTCCAGCATAGGCGGGCGCAACGATGCCGCCATCAATTGCATCAAGGCCGGAGAAAATGGCACCGGTGAACGTGAATTTGAGATCGGCAAATTCCGGACCGGCGAGCGGACAGGAAGGCCGCGCCTGCGCGCTGTCCACAGCCACAGCTTCGCCTTGGGCCTGCAAACTCGGATCAAGCAGGTCGCGCTGGATTTCCTCGCGGGTTTGCGCCTGTGCCGCTGCCGAGGAAAGCACCCACATCGCCGCCAGCGCGGAAAAGGACGATCGCAAAATCGGTTTCATTCGTGATCCCTGTTTTGGGGCAAGTGCTGAAGGCAAATCGATCATTGGCCGACCTCCACCTGAAATGGCGCGGTGTCAGCATTCGCGAGACCCGAAGCGCCCGACAAGAGCGGACGTTCCGCATCGCCGATGACGGCAAAGCCAGCCCAGTAATATGGGTGTGACGTATCCGCTTCGTTCATCAGGATCGACTGCGACTGGCGCAACGCATCTCCGATATTCTGCGTCTTTCCGCGGCGGAACATCTCGCTCATCAATCGCTCCGTCGCTTGGTAATCGTCTGGCGCCGGCCAATGGCTTGCCAGCACAGCTCGCCCGCCCGCTCCGATAAAGGCACGCACAAGGCCATCAAGCGCGGTGCCGCCACCTGTTGCAACACCCGCCGCGCGGGTTGCTTCGATGCTTGCCTCACCCGCCGTGTCGCAGGCGGAAAGGATCACGAGATCGGCGTTCAAGTCGAGGTCAAAGATCTCCTCAAACGACAACAGACCATCGGACTCGCCGGTGCCGAATGATGTCAGCAGCGCGGGTTTCGCCGGGCAGTTCGGATCGGGCGGCGTCACCAGCCCGTGGGTCGCGAAATGGATGACGCGGAATTCATCGAGATCTTGTTTCTCAATAATCTGTTTGTCCGTGAATGCCGCGCCTGTGATCAGTTCAGACTGAGCCTCACCGATCAGGTTGGAGGCAATCACCAATTCAGCATCATCAATCGGTGTGTTCCAAAGCGAAGTGCCCCAACGGCAATCGAGATCAATCGGCAGGCCAGCTCCGCCGCGCGTGCTGGAGGCGGGAATGGGCAGCGCATCGCCCACCGGAATGTTCTCGCCCATGCCAAGATATTGCTTGGCAGCGTTGGAGCGTTCCACCTTACGGGAATCGACAAATGCCTGCGCGGATACCGCGGTGCTGACATTCATGCTTTTCGCCAGCCAGTTTACGCCGGTGAGATCGAATGGGTCGGCATCGTTATCGTCCAGCCGTGCTTCGTACATATCAACCGAGGCGCTGTCCGCGACCAGGATTTCCACCGGCATCCGCAGCATTGCACCGTCGGGTTCAAATATCAGATGATTAACATTCGCAAGCTCAGCTGCGACCGGCGCGAACAGCGATTTATAAAGCTCATGCGCCTCGCGAACTTCGTAAGGATAGGTGACATACTGCCCGTTCTCATAGCTTGAGATTGAGGCACGGATCACGTCCACTTGATATTCGAGATCCTCGATCTCCAGATCAACGCGGTACGCTTTGGATGTGCCCTGATCGGCGTAGAACATGAAGATATCACCGCCCACCATCGCTAGACGCGCATAGGCCTCACCCGGTTTCAGGGAAGCTCGGAAATCCGCCAGTTCCAAAGATGGCGGCGCGACAACGCGGTATTGCGGATAATCGTTGAGCTTCACCTGCGTATTCAACTGCGCACGCTCAAGGCTTTCGATCTGCACAGCAAGCTCATTCAGCTCCAATTCTGTGGCGCTGGTGCGTTGGGCCTTGCTCAGCGACTCAAACCGTATGCGAGACCGTTCAATATCACGGCCAAGGTCAATCGACTGGCGGAACAGCCGTGCAGCTTCATCTGAATTCGCGCTCAATTCTCGCGCCAAAATCGCCTGCGTTTCGGCCACACCGGGACGGACCAGAACCTGCGCCGCCTTAAAAAAAGCCTCTGCCGATGCCTCGTCGCTGCCGACGCGCGGTGCGAGGGTGCGGTAATACGGGTTCAACTGGTTTGCGAAGCCGGTGATTGCGTTGCGTTTGCCCACGGCCCGGTCAATCACTTTGCCATAAAGCGCCATTGCCTCTCCTTCGCGGCCTTGGCGCAGCAGGAACGCGGCGAGGCGCGCTTCAACCGCGCTGACGGCGCGCCGTTCAGGATACTGCGCCTGCACCAGCGCAAGAGCATTGCGCAGATAGCTTTCCGCATCGCCTTCGCGGTCATCACGTTCAGCCAGCAAGGCAAGATCGGACAGAACCTGAGAGCGCAGCCGCGTGATCGATGTCACCCGCCCGTCGCGCACTTCAATCGCCTGACGGTAAGCCGCAACCAAATCTCGCAAGGCCCCTGCACTGTCGCCGTTCAGCCTCAGCGCGGTTCCGCGAATTTGCAGTGCCTGCGCATCAATGATTTGCGCCCGCTCACCCGCTGTCAGTTTAAGCTCGTCAACGATACCCAGCAGTGAACTACCCGTTTGTGACTGGTTGATCCGTTCTGACAAAGGCAGCGTGATCGCCAGCGTTCCGTCCTGAACATCAGCGCCAAGTGCACGCCCTTCAATCGTCTGGCCAAGCCGGTCAATCGCCTGTGAAACCAGCCCTTGGTTCAACAGGTGAATTGCTTCGAAATTGCGCTGCAGGCGGCCGGTGATCGGATCTTCTGCGGTTAGATCATTGGCTTGTTCAAACAACCGAGTGGCGATGCTGAACTCACCCAGATTGCTCTTTTGCAGGGCGCGATTGACGTAGAACTCGCCCGGATTGATGTCGGAATCTGCATTGCCTTCGAGGCGCTGCTGCAGCGTTTCAAAATACGCCGCAGCCTCGGCATATTCGCCGCCCAAATTGCGGCGGTAACCTTCCGCCAACGCCTGTTGTGGCTTCAGCGATTCCGCCTGAACCCGCGCGAAAGAAAGTGGGTCGGACACCGATGTCGATGCCGCATCAATTCTGCCCTCGGCGATCGAATTGTCGACCACCGATTTGAGCGCCAGCACTGTGGCGTCATCGAATGCGGAGAAACCCTCTGCAATATAAGTGATACCGCCCGAAACGACCCTGATGTCGCTCCAGCCTAGCTGCGTGTCATCGACGCTGCATTGCGCCTTTTGCGCAGAGGCGATGCCATCCACCGCGCCAGAAACACGCGCGGGGCACGTTACGGTGACGCGGCGCATATCGCGCAGTTTGCCCTCGGTGGCGGGGGTATAGTTTTTGAATGCGAAGACCTCGGCAATCGGCTGAGGATTGTCGCGGCACACAACGGCCCAGCGGCGATCAAAAATGGTCTGCTTGGCAGGGTTTTCGACGCTGCGATCTTGCACTTGGCACAAAATGCCGCTGCCATCGCCAATCGGGAAACTGTCACGGGTGAGAACAGGCGAAGACTGAGCCGACAGGCCGGCGCCCACCACCACCGAAGCACCAAGAGCTGTTAGGATTCCAAACGCAAATCGTCTCACAAGAAAGTCCCCCCCAAAAGGACTGTACGCCGCGACTTTTCGCTAGCGAATAGGTGTGCGACGCCTAGTTCTGTTGTGTCGTTGTTATGGGCGTCCTAGCGGGCAAGTCGAGTCGGTGATTGTAAAAAACCGCTCCATCCACCGCTTTGGTGCAAAATATACCGCTTTTCGCGCGTTTCAGCGGCCAAGCGTCCGCCTTGCAGGACTATTCCCAACCCAGAAATGTAATCTGATCGTCCAGCGCAACTCGCTCGCGTTCGTAATTGTTCAGCGGCGCATCCGGATCACGGTATCCAATCGCCATGCCGCAAAACAGCATATACCGATCATGGTCGAGGCCAAGGTGCTCGCGGATCACATTGGCGTAAAGCGCCATGTATTCCTGAAAACAGCAATCCAGCCCCTCTTCACGCAGCAACATGGCAATCGTCTGGAGCCACATGCCAGTGTCGGACCACTGCGCCTCTTTCATCAAGCGCGGGAAATAGGCGAACAGAACAACCGGCGCGTCGAAGCTGGTGGCGTTGCGCATCATCGCCTTCATCCGTCCCTCGCCATCATCGCGGGCGATGTTCATGGAGCCAAACATCCCTTTGGAAACGGCATTGAGGCGCTGTTTATACGCCTCCTCTTCACCCGGCGCGGTCCAGTCATATTCGGCCTGCTGCGGAGGTGTGGTCGTGATTTTGGCCTGCAAATCCGCAAGCGGCTGGCCCGTCAGAACGGCGGCCTCCCAAGGTTGATAATTGCACCCCGAAGGCGCCCAACGCGCCGTGTCCATAACGCGGCGGATCGTTTCGAGATCGACCGGTTGATCGAGAAATTCGCGCACAGAGCGGCGCGATGTGACGGCTTCGGTTACGTTCATGATGGTTCCTTTTGGACTTTATCGCGAAGTACAGAGCCCAAGGCCGATGCAACGCCTGCGGGTACTGAAAGGATGATCGAAAAGAAGAGCCCAAACATCAGCCAAGGCGCACTTTCTGGAGCGAAAACGTACATTACTGGCAGCATGGTCAGTACGACCAGAGCGCCTATTGCCCACGCCCATTTCCGGCAAACGAAGCCGAGGCCGAAGCTGACCACGCACGCGAAAAGGTAGAAGAAAATGAAATAGACACTGTCCCACGGTTCAGCTGTGCCACCGGCAGCGTTGCTTAGACTCCAAAGTGTCATTCCTAGAACGACAGCGACAACGGCAGACTGCCCAAATTTCACCGACGCCCCTTGCCCTTCTCATCCTCAAACAGCTCCGCAAGCTGTTCCATGATCGTGCCGCCGAGTTGTTCGACGTCCATGATCGTCACCGCGCGGCGGTAATACCGTGTCACGTCGTGGCCGATGCCGATGGCGACGAGCTGGACGGGGGAGACGTTTTCGATCCATTCGATCACGCCGCGCAAATGCGCTTCGAGATAGCCAGCCGAGTTCACGCTCAGGGTGCTGTCGTCCACCGGCGCGCCGTCTGAAATCACCATCAAAATGCGGCGTTCTTCGGGGCGGTAGATCAGACGGGAATGCGCCCACATCAACGCTTCGCCATCGATATTTTCCTTAAGCAGCCCTTCGCGCATCATCAGGCCGAGATTGCGGCGCGCGCGGCGCCATGGCTCATCAGCCTGTTTGTAAATAATGTGGCGTAAATCATTGAGACGGCCCGGGTTTTGTGGCTTGCCATCGGCCAACCACGCTTCACGGCTTTGCCCGCCTTTCCACGCGCGAGTGGTAAAACCAAGGATCTCGGTTTTGACCCCGCAACGCTCCAAAGTGCGCGCCAGAATATCCGCGCTGATCGCCGCCATGCTAATCGGGCGACCGCGCATGGAGCCGGAATTATCGATCAGCAGCGTGACGACCGTGTCTTTGAAATCAATGTCGCGCTCAACCTTGTATGTCAGCGCCGTGCCGGGCGACACGATCACACGCGATAGCCGCGCGGCGTCCAAAACACCCTCTTCCTGATCGAAATCCCAACTGCGGTTTTGCTGCGCCATCAAACGGCGCTGCAAACGGTTGGCGAGGCGCGTTACGACGCCCTGCAAACCTGTCAGCTGGCTATCGAGATAGGCGCGCAGGCGGTCTAACTCTTCGGCATCGCACAATTCAGGCGCTTCGATCTCTTCGTCAAAACGGTCGGTGAAAAATTCATAGCCAAGACCGTCAGGAATCTCTGTTTGCGGACGGTTTGGACGGGCCGGAGCGTTGGAGGCTTCGCCCTCTTCGCCCGGCTCGCCTTCCTGCATTTCTTCCTCGGCGGACATGTCGCTGTCCGCGTCGCCTTCGCCTTCACCCTCGGCCATTTCGCCAGCCATTTCGGCGCTCTGGGGATCGGCTTCGCCTTCCTGCTGATCATCGCTCGGCTGGTCTTCGTTTTGGCCGTCATCATCGTCGCCGTCGTCGCTGGCTTCGTCTTCGGGGTTTTCGGTTGGGCGGGTCAGATCAAGCTCGCGCAGCATATCAAGCGCGAGTTTCTGGAACCCTTCCTGATCGGCAAGAGCGTCGAACAAGTCTGGAAAGCTCTGCCCGATCTTTCCCTCAATCGCTCCGCGAACCAAGCCGACCCCCGCCTGAGCGCGCTGAGGAATGGCTTCGCCCATCAAACGCTCTCTCAGGATAAGCGACAAAGCGCTTTCCAGCGGAACCTCCGATGAATCCTGAGCGCGGAGGATATCGTCGCCGGACAGCCGCGTTTCCGTCGCCGCGACAAGGTTCGATTTGATCCCGTCAAACCGGTTTGCGCCCAGCGCTTCGTACCGCACCTGCTCGATCGCGTCATAGCATGCGCGCGCAATTGGCTCTGGCGGTGCATTGGTCGCATGCAGGCCCGCATTATGATGCCGCAATTTCAGCGCAAAGCTATCGGCAAAGCCGCGCGCTTCGGTGACTTGTTCAGGTGGCAGATCGCGGTCTGGCAGCGGCACGCGAAACCGATTGCCCGCCGCGCCCGGTACGTCCGCGCTCCACGCGACTTCAACCTCGGCATCCTTCGCGATTGCCCGCGATGCGCCCGTCAAAGCCTGTTTAAAAGTGTCGAGAGGAGATTCTTCGGCCATTGGGTGGCAGATAGGGACTTACCCGATAGTTTGGCCAGTCTTTTCCCAATCCTTGAGAAATCCTTCGATGCCTTTGTCGGTCAGGACGTGTTTGAACAACGCGTGGATCACCTTTGGCGGGGCTGTCATCACGTCTGCGCCGATCTTCGCGCTTTCCAGAACGTGGGTGACATGGCGCACACTGGCGACGAGAATTTCGGTGTCGAAGCCATAATTGTCGTAGATCAGGCGGATGTCTTCGATCAGGTCCATCCCGTCAAAGCCGTTATCATCATGGCGGCCCACAAATGGCGAGATGAACGATGCCCCCGCTTTCGCAGCAAGCAAAGCCTGGTTGGCGGAAAAACAGAGCGTGACGTTGACCATGGTGCCATCGCTGGTGAGCGCTTTGCAGGTTTTGAGGCCATCGACGGTCAGCGGCACTTTGATGCAGACATTGTCCGCGATTTTACGCAGGACCTCGGCCTCTTTCATCATTGTGGCGTGATCAAGAGCGACGACTTCGGCGCTGACGGGGCCGTCTGTCAGACCGCAAATCTCGCGGGTGACCTCCATGAAATCACGGCCCGACTTTGCGATCAGCGATGGATTGGTTGTCACCCCGTCCAATAGGCCCGTTGCGGCCAGATCTTTGATCTCGTCAATTTCGGCTGTGTCGGCGAAGAATTTCATGGCGGTGTCGCTCCCGTAAGCTGTTGCGATTCGTTGATGGATGGGATGGCACACAGGATTGCGACAGGCCAGAGACGCAAAGCGAGGAACCCACCGAAAGGTCGCAGGTTACTCATTCATATTGCGCAATACGCAATGAATGGGATCGATCGAAAAGAGATGAAAATGCGAATTGTTTTGATGACCGGCGCACTGGTTGCTGGTCTTTCTTATGCGCCTGCAGCCTACGCGAACCAATCGTTCGAGTTTTGGTTGAATCCTTCTGTCGGAACCGATCTGGACGAAAACACTGCCATCGAACTGGAAACTGCGCAGCGCTTGCGCAGCGAAAGAGACGGGAACGTGGACACCTATTTTGTCCGCCTTTGGGTCAAGCAGGCTATTTCGGAAGAACTCACGCTTGCAGGCTCGGTCGAGCGCCGCAAAAATGACGGTGGCTCCAATGAGTTGCGCTTAATACAGCAGCTTTCAGGGAAGCATGGGATCGTGCGTTCGCGCCTGAGGCTCGCGCAACGTTTTGTAGATGGCCGTGGTGGTCACATGGGGCTACGACTGAGGCCTAGACTGGGCCTTTCAGTGCCTTTGGATAGCGATGGCAAGTGGGTAGCCGGAGCAGACGCCGAGCTGTTTTGGACGCTGCGCGACAAGCGTCGGCGGGGAAACGGGTATCACAGGTCTGCGCAACACCGCCGGGGTGAGCTATGAAATTGATGACAATCTCTCAGTAAGCATCGATTATTTGAGGCAGCAGAATTTTGAAGCCAATGGGCCCGATGAGGTGGCGCATGCTCCCCTGATCGGAATTGAATTCGAATTCTGACTAGCGTCAGATACCTGCGCCCACCCCAAATACTCCGATCAAAACCGGGTCGCCGGTCGCTTGTGGGTCAGATCGGATCGCGGCTTCCTCTGTCCCGATTTCGTTCCAGATCGCATCGTCGATATTGCCCGCAAGCCGTCCCGCGATGCCGCTCACATCGGCGCCCGTTGTGGCATCGATCAATTGCCCGACCAGCGGATCGGATGCGATACGGATTGCATCGCCCAATTCCGGCACAATCGTGTCGATCAAGCGCCCGCCGAGCTCGCCGCGCAAAGCCTGAGTCGCAGCTTTCGGCCCGCCGCGAACCAGTTCCACTGCATTGCGCAGCCCAATGGCTCGCACGGCCTCCGTCACAACCGGCGCGGCACGATAGGAGCCTTCTATCGCGATATCGGCGAACGCGTCTTCAATGCGATTTTTGAACAGGGTCGAGGTGAGAATCCGGGACAGCACATCGCCGCGCGTGCCCAGCAAATTGCTCAGCCCCAAACGGGCAACTTGATCGTCCCAATATCCGTCCGGCGATGTCAGCCGCGCAAACGCGCGCTCACTCGATAGCAGCAGTAAACGGCGCACCGCTTCGGTCAGGCTGAACCCTGGCAGCGTCGAACAGGCAGGCAGCGTCAACAGCGCCGCAGCCCCTGCACTGCCCTTCAAAATTGCCCGGCGGCCCAACATCTTTTGATCAAGCCCGTTCATATCCATCATCTCGTTCCTTGTCGTTTGCCCCGCTTGCCCCCCATATTGGCAGGCACACATGAACCGCGTCCGTCTCCTCGTCCTCAATGCCGCGCTTGGCTCGCTGGATTACAGCGTGCCCGCTGGCATGGACGTGGAAGCTGGCAGCATTGTGATCGCCCCGCTCGGCCCGCGCAAGGTCACTGGTATTGTTTGGGATGAAGGCAGGCTGCCCGGCGCAGATTTCGACCTCAGCAAACTCCGCCCCATTCTCGAAGTAGTCGATGTACCGCCCTTATCCGAACCATTGCGGCGATTGATCGAATGGACCGCCGATTATTACTGCGCCGCTCTGGCCAGTGTCGCGCGCATGGTTTTGTCGAGCGGCGGCGCGTTGGGCGGGCCGACTACGACGACAGAATACCGTCTGAGCGGCGGCACCCCCGAGCGCATGACGCCGCAGCGCGCTGCAGCGATCGACGCGCTTGAAGGCGAACAGGGCATCATCCGTGAGCTGGCCAGTATCGCTGGAGTATCCGAAGGAGTGCTGCGCGGCCTTGTCAATCAAGGTGTGATTGAACCTGTCACCGTCGCAATCGACCGCCCTTATCCTCCGGCCGATCCCGATTTCCATCAGCCTGCTTTGTCAGACGATCAGTTGGACGTGGCCAAGCGGATGGTGAAAGCGGTTGAGGCGAAAGCCTATGCGCCGATACTGCTCGACGGGGTGACGGGATCGGGCAAGACCGAAACCTATTTTGAACCCGTCGCCGAAGCGATCCGGCTCGGTCGGCAAGTGCTCGTATTACTCCCTGAGATAGCTCTGACGGAGAACTTTCTCGTCCGCTTCGAACAGCGTTTCGGCAGCGCTCCGGTCCTGTGGCACTCATCGCTCAAATCAACTGAGCGCAGGCGGGCGTGGCGGGCGATTTCTCAAGGCACCGCGCAGGTCATCGTTGGCGCGCGCTCGGCCCTGTTCCTCCCCTACGCAAATCTCGGCCTGATCGTTGTCGATGAGGCGCATGAAGTCAGCTTTAAGCAGGATGACGGCGTTCGGTATAATGCCCGCGATGTCTCGGTAATGCGCGCCCGTTTTGAGAGCATTCCTGTGATCCTAGCGAGCGCGACCCCTGCTTTGGAGAGCCTCCACATGGCCTCCACAGGAACATACGAATTGATGGAATTGCCCAGCCGGTTTGGCGGCGCGCGATTGCCGGACATCAAGCTGGTCAATCTGACCGAGGAAAAGCCCGCCAATGGCAGGTGGCTTTCCGTGCCAATAATCAACGCACTGGAAGATCGGCTGACGAAAGGCGAGCAATCGCTGCTGTTCCTGAACCGGCGCGGATATGCACCGCTGACGCTTTGCCGCAATTGCGGGCACCGTTTCCAATGCCCCAATTGCAGCGCATGGCTCGTCGAGCACCGCCTGTCCGCACGCCTCGCCTGTCACCACTGTGCGCTTGAGACCAAGGTTCCAGATGAATGTCCCGATTGCGGCGAAAGCGATTGCTTGGTCGCGTGCGGCCCGGGAGTGGAGCGCATCGCAGATGAAGTCGGCGAGCTGTTCCCCGAAGCCCGCGTCGCTGTCGCCACGTCAGACACGCTCGGCAATCCAGAACGTGCCGCCGAATTTATCGCGCAGGCCGAGGCAAAGGCGATCGACGTAATCGTGGGCACACAGCTCGTCACAAAGGGTTTTCACTTCCCGGAGCTAACTCTGGTCGGCGTGGTCGATGCCGACCTAGGGCTGGAAGGCGGAGATTTGCGCGCGGCAGAGCGCACGTATCAGCAAGTCGCACAGGTCGCAGGCCGCGCGGGCCGCGGTGCCAAACCCGGCGAAGTTTTGATCCAGACGCGCCATCCCGATGCACCTGTAATCGTGGCTCTCGCCAATGGAGATCGCGACGCGTTCTACGCTGCCGAAACGGAATCGCGCCGAGATGCCAGTGCACCGCCCTTTGGCCGCTGGGCTGCCATCATCTTATCGAGCGAGGATGAAAAAGAGGCGCGCGCCGCTTCGATCAGCCTCGGCGACACCCGCCCAAACCGCGATGATCTCTATATCTTAGGCCCCGCGCCTGCGCCGCTCGCACTGCTTCGAGGGCGATACCGTTACCGTTTCCTCGTCAATGCTCGCCGAAGCGCGAACTTGCAGCAGACTTTGCGCGAATGGCTGGACGCACACCACTTCCCACCGGGCGTGCGCGTAGGCGTGGACATCGATCCTTACAGCTTCGTTTGAGGCTACTTGGCAAAGCGTGCTGCGCTGCTAGTCTGCGTTGATGGTCAAACGGTTCTTCCTAAGTATTCTAATGGCTTGCGCTGCCTATCCCGCCGCTGCAGCCGATTGGCTGCGCGCAGAGAGCGAACACTATGTCGTCCATGCTGAGCTGAATGAAAGCAACATGCGCGAGCTGGTGCAATTGATGGAAGATTTTGATCGGTTGCTGAAAGGGCAATTGCCGCTCGAAACCCAGCCGGGCCGTAAGCTGCATATGTTCCTTGATGACAATGACAGCCGCATCAGCGCCTTATCCGATTTCAGAAATATCGGGTTCATGGGCTCTTGGTCGGAAATTCCCGCCACTTTCTTTGTCTACGACTTAGGCGAGGATGCAGTCTTCCGGAACTACGGCGTGTTCTATTCCCTGACGCAGTATCACATCACCAACGGGTATTTCCGGCCCAACCCGGTCTGGGTCAAAACCGGTATCCCATTGTTCTATGCAACAGCCTATGTCAGCGAGGATGGTGACTTCATCCTTGGCGCACCAGACATCAAACGCCCGATGAACGGCAGCATGAGCGCGTCGAAACTGTCGATGTTGCTCACCACCCAAATAGCGCCGCGCACGAAAACATCGTGGCGCAAATTCTATACGCTCAGCCGCGAAGCAATGAACCCGCTTTTGATTGAGCCGGAATATTCGGGTCTGCTCGAAAACTATCTGAATGCCTATGCCGCCGGTAGCAGCATGGAAGACGCCAGTGCAGAGATTGGCGATCTCAAAGTCTTGGCAAAGCAAATCCAGACACGGCGAAGCTCCAGACGCCCGACGTTCCGGCGGGTCACTCTGCCAGAAGCCGCGCCCGCAGACATCGCGATCCGTCCCATGACAAAGGATGAGATCGAATTGATCGAACCGAGATTTTACCGGCTGCGCCGCATCAATTCAGAAAAAGGCGCAAGGCGTCTCAAGGACCTAACGCAGGAATATCCGGAAAGCGCACTGGTATGGGCTGAGTATGCTGCGGCCGAGTTTGCGCGGGTGCAATCGAGCCAGTTTGGCGACAAGCGGGTCTTCAGGGGTTTCGGCTTTTCCAACGGCGAGCTGATCGTGACTGCCAATCCCTATTCCGACGCTGAAGCGTGGCGCGCAGTTAATCGCGCTTTGGAACTGAAACCAGATCTTGCTCAAGCGCTCACTTTGAAAAGCGAGATTTACCTATCACGCCTTGTGAGAGCAAAAGACCTTGGCGATGCAGCGGCGTTCGAAGAAGTGCGCGGGATGCTCAAACCGCTCGCCAATGATCCAGCGCGCAATCCCTTGGCCGCGGCACTGTATTTCCAGTCCTATATCGAGCAGGAAATTGAACCGACTGACAAGGCTCTCGATCTGCTCGGGCGGGCGTTTGTGGCCAATCCGGCGGTCGACTCATTCCGCTACGCCTATGCCGTCGCGCTTTCACGAAACGGTCAAAAAGACGTTGCGGAACGCCTGCTTTCCTCAATGCTCAACAATCCTGATTATAGAGTTGCCGCGCAAAAGGCACTCGAGGCGAACTAATCAAAACCTTCGGGAGCGAAGCGGGCAATTGCGCGTTACCACCGCATGGCCAATCAACCGATCCTTGTCCCCATCCTCGGCGACCAGCTGACCCGTACACTCGCATCTCTCAAAGGACGCACCAAAGACGACACTGTCATCCTGATGATGGAGGTCTGGGACGAGGCAAGTTACGTTAAGCACCACAAACAAAAGATCGTTCTGATCTTCTCCGCAATGCGGCATTTTGCAGCAGAACTGCGCGAAGCCGGTTGGACTGTCGACTACGTCAAACTGACCGATGATGACAATTCTGGCAGCTTCACTGGAGAAGTTGCCCGCGCGATTGAGCGGCATGACCCGCGCGCTGTGCACATCACAGAGGCAAGCGAATGGCGGGTGCAGCAAGCAATTGAAGAATGGCCCGACAAGTTTGCTTGCGACGTCGGAATATTGCCGGATGATCGCTTTCTATGCCCACACAGCGAATTTCGCGATTGGGCCGAGGGGCGCAAGCATTTGACGATGGAACATTTCTATCGCGAAATGCGCAGGAAGACCGGCATTCTGATGACGCAGGATGGCAAGCCGAAAGGCGGCGACTGGAACTATGATAAGGACAATCGCGAGCCGCCCAAAGGAGACCTTAATCCGCCGCCCGTCCTCAAATTTGAACCGGACGACATCACTCGCGAAGTGATCGATCTGGTCGGCGCAAAATTCGCCGATCATTTCGGTGATCTCGAGCCGTTCGGCTGGCCCGTCACCCGCGACGAGGCGGAGCAGGCTGCGGACGCGTTTTTCACCGAGCGGATCGAGAAATTCGGCCCCTATCAGGATGCGATGGTTCACGGGTCGGACGATATGTTCCATTCTATGCTGTCGACCAGCATCAATTGCGGGCTGCTTGATCCTCTGGAGCTGTGCGAGCGCGCCGAGCAAGCGTATGAAGACGGCAAAGCGCCTCTCAATTCGGTGGAGGGCTTCATCCGCCAGATCATCGGCTGGCGCGAATATATTCGCGGGTTCTATTGGCTCCATATGCCGGGGCTGGAAAGCGACAATAAACTCAACGCCCAGCGCGCTTTGCCGGAGTTTTTCTGGACCGGCGAAACCGATATGCGGTGTCTGTCCGATTGCATCCGTTCAACCCGCGAAAATGCCCATGCGCACCATATTCAACGCCTGATGGTGCTCGGCAATTTCTGCTTGCTGTCCGGGATCAATCCGCGCGATGTGCAAGACTGGTATCTCGCCGTCTATGCCGATGCCTATGACTGGGTGGAACTGCCCAATGTCTCCGGCATGATCCTGTATGCAGATGGCGGCAACCTTGCGACGAAACCCTATGCAGCGAGCGGGAACTACATCAACAAAATGTCCGATTACTGCAAGGAATGCCGGTATTCTGTCAGCAAGAAAACTGGCGATGATGCGTGCCCGTTCAACCCGCTTTATTGGCATTTCATGGACCGCCACCGTGACAGGCTGGCAAGCAATCACCGCATCGGCCGTATCTATTCCAATTGGGACCGGATGGATGAGGAAAAACGCGCCGATTACCTCACCAGCGCGGAGAAATTCCTGAGCGGCTTAGAGCCCGCAAGCGAAGGGTGGGCGCGAGATTAAGCGGATTGCATTGCCCCCAACAGACGATAGTCTGTGCAGCGGGGGATCAATCCATGAAGCGTTTCTTAAAATGGTTTTTCGGCCTTTGGCTGGTAGCAACGATTGCATCGGGCATCTATTTTTGGCCGCTGATTGATCAAGTCATCCGATTTAACCCGTTCGTCGCAGAAGCCGACTTCGCCGAACCCTCATCTCCGACTGAAGCGCGCGAGCAAGACTTTGACTATCTTGCCACGGTTCTCGACTATGATCGCAGTTTTTCACCGGCGGCTCGTGAGCAGTTTTTGACTCGCCTTGCGGATGCGAAAGACCGCGCTGGCGAAATGAGCGATGCGCAGTTCTTTCTCGAAACCCACGCTCTAATGGCCTTGGCCGACAACGCGCATACTGGCGGGGACAATGTTGCGGCATTTCGTCAGTTCAACCGTTCAGGTCTCGATTTCTATCCATTTGCGGATGGCTATTTTGCGGTGCGCGCGCATCAATCGAATGAAGCATTGCTCGGTCAAAAGCTTGTTTCGATCGATGGCAAAGACATCGCTGAAATGCTTGCCGGCCTCGCCCAATATTCCGGTGGGCTAGACGCGCAGCGCAATTATTCAGCACTTCACTTGCTGCGCTCGCCTGAGCTTCTTCATGCTGCTGGCCTTGCCTCAGCGCCAGATGGGGTCACCATCATCCTTGAAAACGCCGAAGGTCTACAAAGCGAGCACAAGCTGAGCGCAATTGCGCCTGCTGCTGAAACGGAGTTTGCTTACCGGCACCCCTATCACGTGTTGCGCGCCGAACCTCTCCCCGACGAGGGCGGTGAATGGGTGCGTGTTCTTGATGGCAAAACCGTGAAACCTCCGCTCACACTCACCGATGATGGCGATTTGGTTTTATCGAAGCCGATGGGCAGCGGTATCTACCTACGCTCTAATTTTCTGGTCGAATATCCCGGGCATGAGGTGAAAAGCCAGTTAGTGGATGCCCTATCCGAAGCGCCAGCGGGCGGATACGATTTCGTTGTTGTCGACCTGCGTTGGAATCCCGGCGGCGATTTGGGCAATGCCGTTCCCTTTGCAAAACGGCTCGGGGAAGCTCTCTCCGCCGATGGAAAAGTTTATGTCTTGGTCGGGCCGCAGACATTCTCCGCTGCGATCGTCACCGCTGCTTTGATCAAGCAATATGCTGGTGAGCGCATGGTTCTTGTCGGAGAACCGATGGGCGACAGGCTGCAATTCTGGGCCGAGCGCGGTGAGGGTTTTGTGCTGCCGAATTCGGGGTATCACATTGCCTATTCAACCGGATATCACGATTGGGAAAATAGCTGTTCTGGGGACACGATTGAGCATTGTTTTCCTGTCGTTGAGCGGGAGGCAAAGCCAATCGGGAAACTGACGCTTGATCACCGAATTCAGCCGACATTCGCTCAGTTTGCCGCTGGTGAGGATCCGGTGTTGGCGTGGGCCCTTGATCAAGCCGCGAAATAGACAATCGCCGCTTGATTGAACTCGGTCAGGCTTTAGGACGGGGCGATATTCAAGGAGCCCTACCCAATGCTGACTGTCCATCACCTGCGTATTTCCCAATCCGAACGCATTGTCTGGCTGTGCGAAGAATTGGGCATTGAATATGACCTCAAACTCTACAACCGTGATCCAGAAACGCGGCTTGCCCCGCCAGAATTAAAGGCGATCCACCCGATGCAGATCGCTCCGGTGATCGAAGACGGCGAGACAAAGCTGGGCGAAAGCGGCGCTATCGTCGAATATATCGTCGGCAAACACGCACCCGATACCGATCTGGTACCCGGCGCCGATCATCCCGATTTTGCCGACCACCTCTACTGGTTTCATTTTGCCAATGCGACTTTCATGACCAACGGCATGATGCAGATCGCCGTGAACGCAGTCGAAGCCGAAATGCCGCCGCCGCTGATGAAGCGCGTCACCAATGCGTGGGAGCAAATCGAGGCGCGCCTTGGCGAGGCTGATTATTTTGGCGGGTCGCAGCTGACTACGGCCGACATTATGATGGTGTTTCAGCTGACAACCAGCCGCGCGTTTAACGGTATGACGATTGATCATCTGCCAAACTTGAAAGCCTATCTGCAAAGGATCGGCGCACGCGATGCGTATCAACGCGCAATGGCGAAGGCAGAGCCGGGATTGCCGCCCAAACTCGACTGAGCATACTAGCGAAATTTGCCAGCGAAAGTTAGCCCGCGCCTAACCGGCAGCGGTGCAATGTCGCTGTGCGCACACTTCAAATAATGCTCGAAAACCCCCGCTTCACTGCCTTGCGGAAGCGCTTAAGCCTAAAATGGCTCAACCGGCCCGCAAAATGAGTCATGTCGTCGCTGGGCGAGTGCAATGCCCAATCCGCTTGATAGCTTTCTGTTTCTGACGGTGGTGCGGCTTAATTACAGTTAACTCTGTTTCTAAGCCCGGGATCAACCAACGCCAGTGAGAAGAAGAGGCTGAGGAAGCCCGAAAGAGGTTGGGGTCATATGACGACACACTTAGATGCGGGCTCGCCCGATTGCGTAGAGAGCGATTTCGACACGAGTGTGGAGCCGGATATCGCCGCGGACTCCTCCGGCGGTATCAGCCCCGCAAAAGCAGCCGGTGTCGCGGCAGCAGCCGTATCAGTGGCAGCTTGTGGAGGCGGAGGCGGAAGCACAAGCGGCGGCGGCTCAGGCGCACCGCCCACAGGCGGAACACCTACCCCAGCCCCGCCAACCGTTCTAAAACCGCAAGATGACGCGCAGGCATCGCGCTTCCTCCAGCAAGCCTCCTTCGCCAGCAGTACAGGCGCGATCCAACAACTGCGCGACGAAGGCTATGAGCCGTGGCTCGACCGCCAGATGAATGCGTCCAACTCTCAAACCGCGCGTCAATTTTTCTCCAGCCGCAACTATGATCGCAACGACAGCAACAACCATTACGATTCGCGGACAACTGGCGATCGCATGATCTGGGCACAAATGCTCACCGGCGGCAGCAGCGTGCGAAAGCGCATTGCGCTCGCCATGTCGGAATTTTTCGTTGTCTCGTTCAACAGTGTCGCGATCACATGGCGCAGCCCAGCGATCGGCGAATATTGGGATATTCTCAATCGCAATGCGTTCGGCAATTTCCGCGATTTAATGGAAGACATCACGCTGAACCCGGCGATGGGCGTGTTCCTGAATACGCGCGGGAACAGAAAAGCTGATCCGCGCAGCGGGCGTGTGCCGGATGAAAACTATGGCCGCGAGATCATGCAGCTGTTTTCCATCGGTCTGTTTGAACTCAACACAGACGGAACAGTCAAAACATCGGGCGGCAACCCGATTGAGACGTATGACAATGATGATGTGACAGGCATCGCCAAGGTCTTCACCGGATATGATTACGACTTTACGGGCATCAATATTGAACCCGCCGTCAGCAATCCAAACCGGCAGATCCCGGATGCGGATTACGCGCGCAACCCGATGACAGCCGATCCATCGCGCTGGCGCTTCCCCCGCAGCACGGGCTTCCATTCGGAGGAAGAAAAGACATTCCTGGGCCTGACTATTCCGGCGGGCACCAACGCCGCCGATAGCCTCAAAATGGCGCTCGACCATCTGTTTGAACACCCTAATGTCGGGCCGTTCTTTGGCAAGCAAATGATCCAGCGTTTGGTCACCAGCAACCCATCGCGCGGCTATGTTCAGCGCGTTGCACAGGTGTTTGAAAACAACGGCAGCGGAACGCGCGGCGATCTTCGCGCTGTCTTCAAAGCGATCCTGCTCGATGACGAAGCGATTGACCCCGCCAACGTGACCAACCCGGCGTTTGGAAAATTGCGCGAACCGATGCTGCGTTTCATCCAACTGGGCCGGACTTTCGGCATCAGTTCGACCAGTGGCAATTGGGAGGTGCGCGATCTTTCCGATCCGTCCAGCCGGCTGGGCCAATCCCCGCTCAGACCGCCATCGGTGTTCAATTTTTTCCGACCGACCTATTTCCCGAATGGCTCGCAAACGGCGGACAACAACCTCCTTGCCCCGGAATTTCAGCTGCTGAACGAAACGTCGGCTGCTGGATACGTCAATTTCATGGAACGCGCGGTGGACACATCCAGCTTCCTGTTCAACGATCTGGAGCTTGATTACTCGGCGGAGGTCGCCATTGCCGATGACAGTCAGGCGTTGCTCGACAGACTCGACCTGTTGCTCACCGGCAATCAACTCAGCTCAGGCATCCGTGATCTCGTGAAGAGCGGGATGGACGATGTCAGTGTGACGTCAGGAAGCAGTACCGATGAAAAGCTCCGCAGAGTTCATATCGGCGTGCTGCTGATCATGGCTTCCACCGATTACCTGATCCAGAAATAAGAGAGGCGGCACTATGTATATCGGCAAATCTTCCGAAATCTCGCGCCGCGCTTTCATGCGCCGGTCCAGCCAGCTCGCAGCGATGGGCGCAGCGTCGTCTTACGCGATGGGCCTCGCCGGATTGAGCGAGGCAGCCGCATTTTCAAG
Organism: uncultured Erythrobacter sp.; assembly: GCF_947497915.1. GTDB lineage: Bacteria > Pseudomonadota > Alphaproteobacteria > Sphingomonadales > Sphingomonadaceae > Erythrobacter. The sequence continues at coordinate 1,669,771 of NZ_CANMIJ010000001.1, forward strand.
CGGCGGCGGGTATAAGGCGCTCGTCTGTGTTTTCCTGTATGGCGGCAATGATCACGGTAACACGCTGATCCCGTTCGATGCGCCTAACTATTCCCGCTATTCGACCATTCGTGGCGGCGGCGGATCAGAAGCGGGCGGCGGCATCGCCTTGCCCCGTGCATCACTGCAAAATACTGTGCTGCAAACGCCAGACGATCAAACGCTGACAGACGACATTACTTTTGCCCTTGCGCCGACGATGCCGCGATTAAAGGCGCGCTTTGACGAAGGCACAATGGCTCCGGTTTTGAATGTTGGGCCGTTGATCGCGCCGCTTACCCGGGCGCAATATGACAATGGCAGCGTTCCGCGTCCGGCCAAGCTGTTCTCTCACAATGATCAGCAATCCACTTGGCAAAGCTCCCAGCCAGAAGGCTCACCCACTGGATGGGGCGGACGGATGGGTGATCTTGCATTGTCCGCCAACACAAACTCGATGTTCACGGCAATCAACGCCAGCGGCAACGCCGTTTTCCTTAGCGGTGAACAAGCCGTGCCGTATCAGGTTTCGCCCAGCGGGGCGGTGTTATTTCGCCCGCTAAGTCGCAACCGGCTTTACAATTCGAACGCAGCGGCAGGCATTTTGGATCAAGTCCTGCGAAGCGGATCGGGCAATATCCTTGCCGCTGATCACGCCCATATCAATGACCGGTCAATCCAATACGGACAGTTTGTGAATGATGCGCTGGCAAACTCGCCGCTCACAACCGATTTTGGCACCGGCAACAATCTAGCGGCGCAATTGCGCACCGTGGCCAATTTGATCGCTACGCGCGGCACGCTTGGCGTGACACGTCAGGTGTTCATGGTGTCCGCAGGCGGCTTCGACAATCATGACGGCTTGATCGGACGCCATGAAGGCCTGCTTGCAGGCATCGATGCGGCGATGGACGCATTTTACCGCGCAACCGTGGAACTGGGCGTTGCAGATCAAGTGACGACCTTTACCGCATCCGATTTTGGACGGACCCTGGCATCAAACGGTGACGGATCGGATCACGGCTGGGGCAGCTATCACTTTGTCATGGGCGGCGGCGTGAACGGCGGCCGTTACTATGGCCGCGCGCCTTCGATCTCTGTCGACACTGCTGACCAAGTCGGACGCGGACGATTGCTGCCGACGACGTCTGTAGACGAATATTCCGCGACCTTGGCCAAATGGTTCGGCGTGGAAAGCAACGAATTGCCAAGCATTTCGCCCAATATCGGACGGTTCGCTTCCCCCGATCTGGGCTTTATGACACGGCCGCCTCAGGGAACGACCTGAAGCCGCGATTAGATCACGAATGCAGCTCTTGCTGCGGCTTCAGTGACTTCCATTGCACGGCGCCATGGCCCAGGTCCGTGGCTGATCCGTGCGACACCCAATGCACCAAGATCGGCGTTGCTTGGCATGCCTTCCAGCCGCATGATATTCACGGGCATCCCGGCACGGGCGCAAAGCTCTTTGATAAGATCGGGATTGCTTAGGCCGGGCGCGAAAAAGCACCCGGCCCCAGCGTCACCATAAATGGTCGCGCGCTCAACTGCCTGATCCACCAGATCAGAACGGTTGGGGTCCTCACCTGCCATCAATGGGCCAAGGAACAGGTCGGTACGAGCATTGACGAAAAGCCCAGGTGCTCCTGCGGTACGAATTCGGTCCGCTTGTTCGTCAGCTTCGCGCAAGCCGTCCGTTGTCTGCAACCTGTCCTCCAGATTGCATCCGGAAACGCCCGCGCGCACCAAACTTTCAGCATTTTGAGTCAAACCATCGAGCGTTTCAGCGTATCCCGTTTCGAGATCAACACTGAGCGGCACGGATATCTGCGCAGCGATCTGGTGGACAAGATAAAGCAAGTGATCGAACGGGATCTGCTCTCCATCTTCAAAACCTTGCGCGCCAGCCAAAGCAAGGCTGCCTGTCGCAATCACTTTTGCCCCCGCCTCGGCCACAGCTTTCGCACTTCCTGCGTCCCAGATATTGAATATTACCAGCGGCTCGGCGGTGCGATGCAATTTGGCAAGCGCATCTTTATTCATGAATTCGTTCCACTTTCCCGGTCCAGCAATTCGGCCTTGATCTCAGGTCCATAGGCATAGCCGCCGATCGAACCATCCGCTTGCACCACACGGTGGCACGGGATCAGGACGGCGATGTTGTTCGCCCCGTTCGCCCCGCCAACGGCGCGGCTTGCATTCGGGTTGCCCAGCGTAGCAGCAAGCTGACCGTAACTACGCGTTTCGCCTGCGGGAATTTGGCGCAAGGCCTGCCAAACGCGCTGCTGGAATGCGGTGCCTTTCACGTCGAGCGGGATGGCGGAGGCATCGTTCGCAGGCTCCTCCACCGCCGCCACGACTTGCTCAAACAAGGCGCGGAAACCTTCGCCGCCTTGCACCAGTTCAGCCTTGGGGAAACGCGCGCGCAATTGCTCTTCGCCTTCGTTGAAAGACAGGCAGCACACGCCCTTCTCGGTCGCGGCGACCAGCATCTGGCCAATCGATGTTGCAAGCACGCTCCAATGGATTGTGCGGCCTTTCCCGCCGTCGCGCCAATCGCTTGCCTGCATTCCCAATCGTCCTTTTGTATCTGCGTAGAACCGCGACGGCGCGGAATAGCCCGCATCATACAGCGCATCGGTGACGCTGGCTCCGCCTTCAAGCGCACCTTTCACCTTTTCCTCTCTTAATGCCCGGGCAAAGGCCGAGGGAGAGAGGCCAACGGTGCGTTTGAACAGCCGCTGAAAATGGGTTGGCGAATATCCCGTAAGCTCCGCGAGTTGATCCAGCGTCTGTGACCCGTCCGCTCTGATGACAGCAATCGCGGCAAGCACACAGGCTTCCTCTGAGCTTTGCGTATTGGGCGAACAGCGTTTGCAAGCGCGCAAGCCCGCCGCCTCTGCGTCATCACCGCAGGTGTAGAATTTCACATTCTTCCGATGCGGCGCGCGTGCGGGGCAGCTTGGGCGGCAATAGATGCCGGTTGAATGGACGCCCGTGACGAATGCGCCGTCATAGCGGCGATCTTTCGCCAGTGCGATGCGCCAGCGATCATCATCGGAAAGGTCGCGGTGTAAGGAACGGTGATCAGTCATGCACTCTTTCTAAGAGCCACTCCTGATACTTGCATCCCGAAGCTTGCGCTCAATAGAAGCCTGGATCAGCGCGGCGTGATCGCTTCTGACAATGCGCGGCTGCGCGCCTGAAGCGATTGGACACTCGCCCCGCTGGCAACGCGGGCATAGGAATGAACAAAGACATGGCGATCGCCGACCACTGTGCCGCATGATCCGACATAGACAGGTTCTGTCTTACCATCGGAAAATGTCACCACAACTTCGCCGCCCAGATAGGCGCATTGATCGTCAGTCCCGCTGAGGCCAAAATTGACGACACGAACATCGCGGTCGCCTTCCGTTTCCTCACGCAGGTCAATCAGACCCTGCTTGCCGCCATTGTTGACGGGGAATTGCTGCTCCAATTCAGCAGCCAAGCCAGCGATAAAGTCTTCTTTCGCCATCGTCACTTTGTCGAGGCCGCGCGGGCTTTTGACCAACACGTAATCCTGTTCAAACGTGCCGCAGCGTTGCAAGTCCACAGGGGTAACGTTGCGCGTATCACCCGAAGCATACTGCTTTGCTGTGTCGGCATCATCGCCGGCTGGCAAACAAAAGCCATCAGGGACGTCGACGACAAAACGGTCTCCGTCGATTTTGAAACCAAGCTGCTGGGTCTGGGCCGATGCCGCGGAAGCTGTCAAAGCCAGCGCGCCAGCGACCATCGAAATGCAAAATCCGCGAGTTGTCATCACAATCCTCTTTGACCTTAGGCCACTAAACCGTCCATTACGGAAACCACAATCGCTTTATCTCTCGATAAGAGCAATGGCCAAGTCGTAACATTTTTATTGGATTTACCCTAAAAAGTGCACTCATTTACCCACGAATTGCTCCGCTGCGTTCACAAAGCTGTTGCGGCAGTCGCCCTTTTGGCCGCCGCGGTGATTGGCGTCCCCGCCTCGGCCGACGCTGGCGATGTGGATGCCGCCGCACGCGGCGTCGTGCGCGTGGTGCTGGTGAATCAGGCGGGCGAGGAATTGATCCCTGTCACCCATGGCAGCGGCTTTGCAGTCACGTCCAACCGGATCGTCACCAACGCGCATGTCATTCGCGAGGCTTTGCAGGACGACACTTTGCGCATCGGCATTGTGCCGAGCGAAGGCGGGGATAGCGCGTTTGTCCGGCCCGTCGCCGTAAGCCCGCGCAACGATTTGGCCCTGCTAGAGATTATCGACAGCAATCTGCGTCTGCCTCCGCTCACCATGGCGGGCGGCGTCAGCAGCGGTATGGGCGAGGTTTCGGCTGTCGGTTATCCGATGAATGTCGATCTAGCTCAGGGGCTGGAGATCAGCGACATCTTCACCGCCCAACCGCCGGTGAAAAGCCGAGGTTTTCTGTCGGGTGAGAGGCCAAGCCGCCAGTTTGACACGATCCTTCACACGGCACCAATCGCGCGCGGAAATTCCGGTGGCCCGCTCCTCGATGGCTGCGGGCGCGTTCTAGGCGTCAATTCCTTTGGTGCAGATTCGGATGGATCGGACGCGGAGTTCTATTTCGCGGTGTCCTTGCGCGAGCTGCTGCCGTTCCTGCGCGCAAACGATATCGAACCGCGCACCAATGCGCTGCCTTGCCGCTCTATCGAAGAGCTAAACGCCGCTGAACGCGCCCGCTTTGATGCCGAACGCGCAGAGGCACAAACCCGCATCGAAGCACGCGAAGAGGCCATGCGCGAAGCAAAGGCCGAAGCGCGAATGAAGGCGCAGCTCGAAGTTATGGAGGAACGCGACAATGCGATGGCTGTCGCGCTCGTCTTGCTGCTTGTGGGCATCGGATCAGGTTATGCCGCGACGCAATTGCGCGCTCAGGGCCGGAGCGATCCCGATGGTTATCCCAACGCGCAGACCCGCTCCATGATCGTGGGCGGTATCGCAGGCGCGGCCTTTATCGGCACCGTGCTCATCTGGGTAACCCGCCCCGGCTACAGCGAGATCGAAGACCGCGTCGCCGCTGCCTTGGAGGAAGCAGAGGGCAATGGAGGCCAAGACGGCTCCCAGCCCATCTCATTTGCCGGCGACGGATCGCTGATTTGCACATTGGTGCCAGAGCGCAGCCGGATCACTGGCGCGCGAACGGACGATGTCGAGTTTTCATGGGCGGCGGATGGCTGCGTCAACGAACGCACGCAATATGGCCAAAGCAGCGGGGACTGGGCGCGGGTCTTCGTACCCAACGATGAAGCCGCCGTTTCGGTGAACACATACGATCCGCAAACGCGCATCTTCCGCACAGATCGTTTCCTTTTGAGCCGCGCCGATATGGAAGCCGCCCGCGAAGTGCGCGGCGCCTACACCCCGCCTGCTTGCGGCGTAACAGATGGCGCGCGCATATTGGGCGAGCAACAATCCGGCGTCATCGCGCAATTGCCAACCCGCCCGAATGAACGACTCGTCTATACTTGCGAGGCTTCATCGGCAGCAGGCGCAGATCAAGGCGAAGAGCTGTAATGTCTCCGTGCCGATCAAACGAGGTATAGAGGAAACCATGCAAACTCTTTCCAAGCTCGCCATTGGCCTGATCGCCCTACTCCACCTTTATATAGCGTGGTTTGAGATGTTCGCTTGGACAACGCGCGGGCCTAAGGTGTTTGCCTCTTTTCCCGCAGAGCTGTTTGAGCCGACGATACCGATGGCCGCCAATCAAGGCCTGTATAATGCGTTTTTGGCGGCGGGCCTGATCTGGTCGCTTGTGATCAAAGACCCGCAATGGCGGTTCAAAGTCGCATTATGCTTCCTAATTTTCGTGGCGGTCGCGGGTATCTTCGGCGCGGCGACCGTCTCACCCCGTATAATGGTGGTTCAGACGGTCCCCGCAATTATCGCCATGATCCTTGCCGCGCTGGCATATCGGCAAACGCCCAGCGCAGCTTAAGCGGCCAGCGCTTCACCCGACAACGTGATCCGGTGCATTTCGCGGCGGTGACCGGCGTAATCGTTAATCGCATTATGCCAGCTTGTGCGATTGTCCCAAATGGCGACGGTTCCCGGCTTCCATTGCAGGCGGCAGCGATTGTCATCCATTACCGCGGCATCGATCAACTTCTGAAGCAGCGGCAAGCTTTCTTCACGAGTCTGGCCAACGAAGTGAATCGTGAAACCACCATTTATATAGAGCAGCTTGCGACCCGTTTGCGGGTGGCGGATCACAACAGGGTGGATCGCGCCGGTTTTCAGATCCTGACCGCGCAGGTTTTTACCCATATCAGTCTGCGCATACAGGCCGTCGGCTTTATAAACATGGTCTGCGGTATGGAACGCTTCGAGATTCTCGATCTCAGCTTTGATGTCATCAGGCAGCGCATCATAGGCTGCTCCCATATGCGCCCATTCGGTGTCGCCGCCGCTTGGCGGAAGATCGCGCGCGACCAAAACAGACCCCATCGCGGGGATTTGGTCATAAGAATGGTCAGTGTGCCAGGCCCCGCCAATATTGGTCGATTCGTGTGCCTCTTTCTTAACAAGAGCGATCTCCGGAAAAGCCTCGTTCAGCGGGAAATAATTGTTCACATCGATCCCGCCCCAACGGCGTCCGAACTTGATGTGATCCTCTGGCGAGAAATCCTGATCGCGGAACACAGCAACGCCGTGCTCGTAAATGGCCTGTTTGACCTGCTCCATCTCTGCATCGCTGCACGAAGCAAGCGAAATACCAGAAACTTCTACACCGCAATCCGGCGCCATAGGTGTCAGTTGCACGATTCTCTCCCAATGCATTCTTACCGTTCGGTAAACATCTGCCACATTCCCTAACGTAATACAAGTACACTGCGACTTCGGACGACAATTCACGCGCGCTTCGCTTGCGGAATCAGATAGACATTGCTAGGCGCGCGCCAGCTTTGAAGGAGACCCCAGGCGGGACTTCCGATCTCAAGGCGATGCATCGTTATTCTCGAAGATCCTAAAGGACATCGAACGCGTGGATATTTCCGCCGGAATTCAGTCTAGCCTAGCAGGCCGTTACGCCTCTGCTCTGTTCGAACTCGCAAGCGAGGCCGGAACGGTCACCGCTGTCGAATCAGACCTCGTCAAATTGTCTGGCGCGCTCAGCGAATCGGATGACCTGCGCAGCGCGACGACCAACCCTCAGCTTTCCCGCAGCGCCCAAGGCGAAGCGATCGCTGCTGTTGGCAAGCATTTGGGTCTTGCCGACCTTACGAACAGTTTTCTCGGTGTGCTGGCGTCCAACCGCCGCCTGTCGGCCCTGCCCGATATGATCGCCGCGTTCCAAACCATCGCCGCCGCGCAGCGCGGCGAGGTTACCGCAGCAGTTTCCAGCGCGCATCCGCTTTCGGACAGCCAGCTTGCCACGCTTAAGGACAAGCTGACCGCCCGCGAGGGTCGCACTGTAATGCTTTCCGCCGATGTCGACCCCGATCTTCTCGGCGGTCTTGTCGTCACAATCGGTTCGCAGCGCATTGATGCCTCGATCCGCACTCGCCTTAATTCACTTTCCCAGGCCATGAAGGCTTAAAGGACTACGAACATGGAAATCCGCGCAGCAGAAATCTCCAAGGTCATCAAAGACCAGATCGCCAATTTTGGTACCGAAGCGCAAGTGAGCGAAGTTGGCTCCGTGCTTAGCGTTGGTGACGGTATCGCCCGTATCCACGGCCTCGACAAAGTTCAGGCCGGTGAGATGGTCGAATTTGCCAACGGTGTTCAGGGCATGGCTTTGAACCTCGAAGCGGACAATGTCGGCGTTGTTATCTTCGGTTCCGATGCCGAGATTAAAGAAGGCGACACTGTTAAGCGGACCGAGACCATTGTGGACGTTCCGGTTGGCATGGGTCTGCTGGGCCGCGTTGTTGACGCTCTTGGTAACCCGATCGACGGCAAAGGCCCGATCGAAACAACTGAGCGTAGCCGCGTCGAAGTAAAAGCGCCGGGCATCATCCCGCGCGAATCCGTTTCCGAGCCAGTGCAAACCGGCCTGAAAGCTGTTGATGCTCTGGTTCCTGTTGGCCGCGGCCAGCGCGAACTGATCATCGGTGACCGTCAAACCGGTAAAACCGCTGTCGCAATCGACACATTCATCAACCAACGCGAAGAACACAAAGGCGATGACGAGAAGCAGAAACTGTTCTGCGTCTATGTCGCCGTTGGTCAAAAACGCTCGACTGTTGCTCAAATCGTTAAGCAGCTCGAAGAAAACGGCGCGATGGAATATTCCATCGTTATCGCCGCAACCGCTTCGGAGCCTGCTCCACTGCAATATCTCGCACCGTATACCGGCTGCGCGATGGGCGAATATTTCCGCGACAACGGCATGCACGCCGTGATCGTATATGATGACCTTTCCAAGCAAGCGGTTGCGTATCGTCAGATGTCGCTCCTGCTGCGCCGTCCTCCGGGCCGTGAAGCGTATCCGGGTGACGTTTTCTATCTTCACTCACGTCTGCTTGAGCGTGCGGCGAAGATGAACACGTCCGAAGGTGGCGGCTCGCTTACCGCGCTACCGATCATCGAAACGCAAGCTGGCGACGTGTCGGCATACATTCCGACCAACGTGATTTCGATCACCGACGGCCAGATCTTCCTCGAAACCGACCTGTTCTATCAGGGCGTTCGTCCGGCGATTAACGTGGGCCTCTCGGTTAGCCGTGTTGGCGGCGCTGCGCAGACCAAAGCGATGAAGAAAGTTTCGGGCTCGATGAAGCTTGACCTTGCGCAATACCGCGAAATGGCGGCGTTTGCGCAGTTCGGTTCGGACCTTGATGCGGCGACGCAGAAACTGCTGAACCGCGGTGCGCGCCTGACTGAGCTGCTTAAGCAAGCCCAGTTTTCGCCAATGCCGTTTGAAGAGCAAACCGTTTCGATCTTCGCTGGCACCAATGGCTACATCGATGATGTCGCCGTTGAACGTGTCAATGAGTACGAAGAGCAAATGCTGGCCTTCTTCCGCAGCGAACACGCCGACATTCTCGGCGATATTCGCTTATCGAAGAAGTTCGAAGGCGATGTGAAAGACCGCACCGAAGCGGCTCTGAAAACATTTGCCAAGCAGTTCGCCTGATCCTCTCACCCAATTAGGAGCGCCTAAGTGCCCTCATTGAAGGAACTCAAGGATCGGATCGGGTCGGTTAAATCGACTCAGAAGATCACCAAGGCCAAACAGATGGTCGCCGCGGCAAAACTTCGCCGTGCGCAGGCTGCTGCCGAAGCGGGCCGTCCCTATGCGGAGCGTTTGAGCGCCGTCATGGCGTCGCTCGCTGGCAAGGTTTCGGGCGATAGCGCGCCGAAGCTGCTGGCTGGTACCGGATCGGACAAACGCAACCTCCTCGTCGTGGTCAACACGGACAAGGGCCTGTGCGGCGGTCTGAACTCGAACATCGTCAAGGCTGCGAAAGCCAAGGCGACGGAACTTTTGGCCGAAGGTAAGGACGTTGAGTTCTACCTCGTCGGTAAAAAAGGCCGTGCGCCGCTCAAGCGGGAGCACCCGCAGCGCATCGGCAACCACTTCGACACCTCGACTGTAAAAACGCCCGGTTTCGAAGAAGCCGACGCGATTGCAGCCGAGCTGATCGCGATGTTTGACGACAACAAATTCGACGTTGCGCATCTGATCTACCCGACATTCCAGTCGGCTCTGGTTCAAAACCCTACGGTCAACCAGTTGATCCCTGTGCCATCGCCCGAAGGCGACGGAGATGGCGGTGACGCTGTGGTTGAATATGAGCCCGGCGAAGAAGAAATCCTCGAAGAGCTGCTGCCACGTTACGTGAAAACGCAGCTGTTCGGCGCTCTGCTTGAACGCGAAGCATCGGAGCAAGGCGCTTCGATGACCGCCATGGACAACGCCACGCGCAACGCAGGCGATTTGATCAACAAGCTGACCATTGAATACAACCGCCGCCGTCAGGCCGCGATCACCACCGAACTCATCGAAATTATTGCTGGCGCGGAAGCGCTGTAATCTAAGGCTAAGGAAAACAACATGGCCACCGCACCTGCTCTCAACCAGACCACCAACGGCGTTATCGCCCAGGTCATCGGCGCTGTCGTCGACGTTCAGTTCCCCGGCGAACTGCCCGCAATTCTCTCCGCGCTGGAGACCAAGAATGACGGTAAGACCCTCGTTCTTGAAGTTGCCCAGCACCTTGGCGAGAACACCGTTCGTACCATCGCGATGGACGCCACCGAAGGTCTCGTCCGCGGAGCGGAAGTGATCGCGACCGGCGCTCAGATCTCCGTGCCTGTTGGCCCGAAGACACTCGGCCGTATCATGAACGTCGTCGGTGAGCCGATTGACGAGCTTGGCCCTGTTGGCGCTGAAAAGAGCATGCCGATCCACGCAGAAGCGCCTGCTTTCGTTGACCAGTCGACCGAAGCCGCAATTCTTGTAACCGGCATCAAGGTTATCGACCTCCTCGCTCCATACGCAAAGGGCGGTAAGATCGGCCTGTTCGGCGGCGCGGGCGTTGGTAAAACCGTTCTTATTCAGGAACTCATCAACAACATCGCAAAAGGCCACGGCGGCGTGTCCGTGTTTGCCGGTGTTGGTGAGCGTACCCGTGAAGGTAACGATCTCTACCACGAATTCCTCGACGCAGAGGTGATCAAGAAAGACGAAAACGGCGTCGCTACGCCAGAGGGTTCGAAAGTGGCTCTCGTCTTCGGTCAAATGAACGAGCCTCCCGGCGCGCGTGCCCGTGTTGCTCTGTCGGGCCTCACCATGGCGGAATATTTCCGCGATGAAGAAGGTCAGGACGTTCTGTTCTTCGTCGACAACATCTTCCGCTTTACTCAGGCCGGTTCGGAAGTGTCCGCGCTTCTAGGCCGTATTCCATCGGCGGTGGGCTATCAGCCTACTCTGTCGACTGACATGGGCAACCTGCAAGAGCGCATCACATCGACCACCAAGGGTTCGATTACTTCGGTTCAGGCCATCTACGTTCCTGCCGATGACCTTACCGACCCTGCGCCAGCCACATCGTTTGCTCACCTTGACGCAACGACCACGCTGAACCGCGCGATTTCGGAGCTGGGCATCTATCCTGCAGTTGACCCGCTCGATTCCACCAGCCGCGTTCTCGAACCGCGCGTTGTGGGTAGCGAGCACTATGAGACGGCTCGCAAGGTCCAAGAGACGCTGCAGAAGTACAAGTCGCTGCAAGACATCATCGCCATTCTCGGCATGGACGAGCTTTCGGAAGAAGATAAGCTCACCGTGGCCCGTGCGCGTAAGATCCAGAAGTTCCTGTCGCAGCCATTCCACGTTGCGGAAGTCTTCACCGGCATCAACGGCATCTTCGTACAACTCGAAGACACCGTGAAATCGTTCAAAGCGGTTGTCGACGGCGAGTATGACCACCTTCCAGAGCAAGCCTTCTACATGGTTGGCGGCATCGAAGACGTGGTGAAGAAAGCCGCTGAAATGGCTGAGGACGCCTAATTCAAATGGCACTTCACTTTGAACTCGTAACCCCGGCCAAGCAGGTCCGTAGCGAAGACGTCCATATGGTCGTCGTGCCCGGCAGCGAAGGTGAATTCGGCGTCTTGGAAGGCCATGCACCTTTCATGTCGACCATTCGTGACGGTGCGGTGCAGGTCTTCAAAACCGAAGGCGCAGCTCCGGAGCTTATTGAAGTGCGCGGCGGCTTTGCCGAAGTGGGCGAAAACGGTCTGACCGTTCTTGCCGAACACGTCGAAGCGTAAGCGCTTTGCACCATAGAACATGAAAAGGGCGGCCTGTTGGGGTCGCCCTTTTTCGTTGCACGCCGAATGATCGCCTTACGCAGCGATGAGAGCCCGCCGGTTTCTGCCGCTATATTGCTCAAGGTTGAGCACGCTCTGGCTGAAATTCGCAGCGATCTGCAAATCTTCGCGCACGGCCTCTTCCTGCCAGTTCTCGATATCGGCGGATCCATTCTCCGGCACCGCGCGCTCTTCGAGCAATTCGCGAAGGCGCGACGTTCCCGCTTTCACCAAGTCGCTGTCGATCATGTTCAAAACAGACCGGTGCGGTTGTTGAACAAAATACAGCACCACGTTCTGGCCGGTTTGCGCCAAAACACGCATCGGCATGCTCAGGAAATCGCGCACAATCAAAGCAGTCAATTGATCGCTGGGCAGGCCCACGTCTTCGCTGACGATGATCTCTGCATGACTTTCTGTCACCCAGAGGATGCTGACGGAATGGCTTACACCCTTGATCCAAAGAGTGGTGGCAAAGCCTTGGCGGGTGGGTGTGCTGTTATGCATCTTATGTTTCCTTGCGATCCGATGCCTCGTTGGGCTCTGACCGTTTGGTAGGCGGAAAAAGTTAAGAAGCGTTCACTCTCTCGCGTAAACCCTCGTAACATTTGCAATTCGCTGCCTGTGTCTCCACATTCAATGCAGCATTTTCCCGAAGGAGAGGACTTTTGAAGCTTGTCTCAACCAAAGCAATTTCATGGGCGTTGGCAGCAGCGATGACTGTAACGGCAGCCACCGGCGCGAGCGCCGACGATCACAAGGCAGAAGCGCCCGCAGACGGCGTTCCTGGCCCCGAACAAGATCCGTATATCTGGCTTGAAGAAGCCCGCAGCGACGAAGCCCTGCAATGGGTAGAGAACGAGAACACACTCACCCTCGCCGCGCTGGAAACCGATCCGCGTTTCGAGCAGTTGAAAGCAGAAGCGCTGGCGATCTATGACAGCGAAGACCGCATTCCTTATGTGAGCTTCCGCCCGGACGGCCTGTATAATTTCTGGCAGGACAAGGAGAACCCAAAAGGCCTTCTTCGACGTACCACGCTGGAAAGTTATCAGACCGATGAGCCTGAATGGGAAACCATCTTGGACATCGATGCTCTGTCCGCAGCTGAAGGCAAAGAATGGGTTTATAAGGGCTCAACCTGCCTGCCCCCTGCCCTCAACAAATGCATGATCGCGCTCAGCGATGGCGGTGAAGACGCCACCATTATGCGTGAGTTCGACACTTCGACGAAAAGTTTCGTCGAGGGCGGCTTTGCAATCGAAGAAAAAAGCCAGGGCGGCGTACAGTGGATTGACGAAGACACTCTGCTGGTTGGCCGTGACTTTGGCGAAAACACGCTGACCGACAGCGAATACCCCTTCACGAGCCGCGTCTGGAAACGCGGAACCGCACTTGCCGATGGTGAAGAGATTTTCCGCGGCGAATCCAGCGATGTCTGGGCCGGCGCAAGCTTGCTGCGCGATAATACGGGCACCGTGCATGCGCGCACTGCGTTTCGCGGCGTCAGCTTCCATGAAAGCGAGTATTTCGTCGAGAAAGACGGCGAGTGGTTGAAGCTCGATATTCCGAAAAAGGCATCGCCTTACGGTATCGTCGATGGTCACCTGCTCTATTCAACCGATGTCGATTGGGAAGTGGACGACCAAACATTCCCGGCAGACAGTCTCATCGCGGTAAATCTCGACGAGTGGAAAGCCGATCCGAACGGCGCGGCCAAGACGCTGGTCTGGGCACCAGCCGATCGCCAGACGAAGCGCGGCGGCTCCATCACCGGCAACGCTTTGTTCGTCGGTTTGCTCGACAACGTCGTTGGCAAGGTTCTGCAGTTCAACTACCGCGATGGCGAGTGGGTGAGCGAGCAGGTCGATCTGCCTGATAATGCCACGGTCGGCATTGCGGCATCGTCTGATCAAACAGACCAAATCATGTTCACTGTCACCGACTTCCTCAATCCGACGACACTGTATTACTCGGATGGAAGCGGCACGCCGCAAAAGCTCAAGACATCGCCCAGCTATTTCGAAAAAGCGGGCATGGAAGCCGAGCAGCACGAAGCGACCAGCGCCGACGGGACGAAAATTCCGTATTTCATCGTCAAGCCGCAAGGCATGGAAATGGACGGCAGCACGCCGACTTTGATGAGCGGCTATGGCGGGTTCCAAATCCCGCGCCTGCCGGGTTATCTTGGCTCAACCGGTAAGCTGTGGCTGGAAAAAGGCGGCGCCTATGTGCTCGCCAATCTGCGCGGCGGCGGCGAATTTGGCCCGAACTGGCACCAGACTGCCATTCGTGAGAATAAGCAGCGCACATGGGATGATTTTATCGCCGTAGGTCAGGATCTGGTAGATCGGGGCTTCACCTCGCCAGAGCATCTCGGCATTCAAGGTGGATCGCAAGGCGGTCTGCTGGTCGGCACAGCGATTACCCAGCGCCCTGATCTCTTCAACGCGGCGATCGTGGCGATCCCGCTGTTCGATATGCTGCGTTATCATTTGATCGGACGCGGTGCCTCGTGGATCGGCGAATATGGCGACCCTCGTATCGAGGAACAGCGTAAATGGATTGAGGGATACTCACCCTATCAAAAGATCGCAGAAGGCGTGGACTATCCCACACCGTTCCTGTGGGCATCGACCGCCGATGACCGCACTCATCCTGCACACGCCCGTAAAGGCGCTGCGCGCCTCAAAGAATTGGGCCAGCCCTATTACTACTTTGAAGACATGACCGGCGGCCATTCCGGCGGCGTCGATAATGAGCAACGCGCAAAGCTTCAGGCGCTGCAATATGTCTATTTGATGCAGCAGTTGATGGATGAAAAATCCGGCGGCTGATCGCACGAATCGCGATGAAAATCAGGGCGGTCCGGCAATCCGGGCCGCCCTTTTTCGTGCCGACCAAACGGTAGCTGTAAGCCAATCCGACACTCTGCCTTCGCTTCGTCGCATGCCAGCCACGTGGGGTGTCATCAACGCGAAATTAACCATGTTTGATAGAACGGAATTAAGTTTGAGAGCGCGTAACTCTTTCTAGCAACGGAGGGCGTTGTGAATTTGGGGCGGATAAAGAAACCTTGAATGAAGGAGTAAATACAGTGGCTTACCCCCGTGATATTTCAATCGCCGACGCGATCAAGCAATACGGCCTGCCGAAATCACACCGTGTCTATTGGTCTAAATCGAAAAAGGCCGATGTCGTTCAAGCCGTCCATGACCGCGTCATCAGTTTCCATGAAGCGCGCGATCGCTATCTGCTCAGCCGCAGCGAGTTTGAACAATGGGAACGCGAGGCCGGCCATAAGCCAAGCGCCAAACGCGCGCTCGAAGACGCATAGAGTTTTGCCCGAAGGAGGCGGCCGAAATCCTGGTTATTCGGCCGCCACTTCGATCATGACTTCGTTGCGCCGATATTGGCCTGGTACCATCGGCGCATCATAGAATGCATATTCGACGCTGCCGATTGTGGTCAGCTCTTTGCGTTCCAGCCAGTCCATCAGCATCCCTTCCATCAGATCGAGATCGGTCTGGCCTGCATATCCGTTAAACCGCACCGCCGCCATTCGGCGTCCGGGAACCTCGGTCAGCGTGATATCATCGGGTGCCTTGGGCAGAGTTTCCAATGTGTATTTGGCGGGCATGACAAAACGCATGCGCCATGTGCCCTCTTCCGTTTCTTCTTGAATAACGGGCGATGTCATCGCGATCTTTTCGTCTTGGTCGACACGGTCAGTGATGACAGGCGATGTCATGGCAATGTTCTCACCGCCTGCGGGACGATCTTGGCCGAAGATATAGGCGGCAAGGCGGCGAAAGCTTGCGCCGCTCGCGCGGCGGCGATCGCCCGTATGGGTAACCTCAGCAACGACCATCGGCGCGTATTGGCGAACTTCAAAGCCATCATCATCGACGACCACTTCATAGGGCGGCTCTTCTGAATCGCGATATTGCGCATATGCGGTTGGCGCTGCGAGGGCACCAACCATTGCGATACCCGCACCCGCTGCGATCCATTTTGCGATGCCCATAGTGTCTCTTCCTTGTGCCTGTTTAACTGTATCAGCAGTTACGCTGGGCAAAGGTTCCCGGATGCGGGGCTTTATCGCCGTGTAGGCGCGTGGAAATCGGGTGGCTTCGACGCGATCCACCGAACAAATTTCGCGGTCACCTCATTTGCGAGGATCACACCCACATTATCGCCAATCCGCGCGAGTTCAGAATTGGTGAAGTTCGCGTGGATCGTTTTATGACAGATCGGATGGACGGGGACGGTCGCGCGTCCTTTCTTCGATTTGGGAACCGGATGATGCCATTGGATCAGCGTTTCAAACGGGCGTCCGCATAGCCAGCAGGTCTGCGGTTCGCCTTCCAATGGATCAGCCGCCCTTCTTCGCACCTTCTTTTTGGGCTGCCTTTTTCTTTTTCATCGTATCATGGAAACGGTCAGCCCAGCCTTGCTTCACCAGCTGCTCTGCACGCACCATGCGAAGCTCTCCTGCGCCGACATCGCGGCTAACAGTGCTGCCCGCTGCTACGATAGCGTCCGGGCCAATGGTGACAGGAGCGACCAGCGCGCTGTTCGATCCGATAAATGCGCGTTCGCCGATGGTCGTATGGTATTTGAAATAGCCATCGTAATTGCAGGTGATCGTGCCCGCCCCGATATTGGCTTTCTCGCCCACCGTGGCATCGCCAATATAGGACAAATGGCTCGCTTTTGCGCCTTTACCCAAGGTCGCTTTTTTCATCTCGACGAAGTTGCCGACGAAACTGTTCTCTTCAAGCACCGCACCCGGGCGCAAACGCGCGAACGGGCCAACTTGAACGCCAGTGGCGAGATCTGCGCCCTCAAGGTGCGTGTAAGCTTTGATGTGGACACCATCGGCGACTTTCACGCCAGGGCCGAACACGACATGGGGATCGACCGTCACATCGCGGCCAAGCTGCGTATCATGGCTGAAAAACACTGTGTCGGGAGCCTTGAGCGTGGCGCCGTCTGCCATCGCCTGTTCGCGGCGTGAAGCCTGCCAACGCTGTTCTGCTCCCGCCAGTTCAGCGCGTGAGTTGATACCGGCAACCTCGTCCGCGCCGGTTTCCACCACCACCACTTTATCGCCGCGTGCAATCGCGTTGGTCGCCACGTCGGGGAGGTAATATTCGCCCTGCGCATTGTTGTTATCGACCGCATCTAGGAGCGGCCACATATCGTCCGAATGCGCAACGATCAGGCCGGAATTGCACAGATTGACCGCGCGCTCAGCCTCGCTCGCGTCCTTATACTCGACCATTTTTAGGACTATCCCATCGTCCTCTGCAATGATCCGGCCATAGGCCAGCGGGTCGGCGGGTCGGAAACCGAGCACCGCAACCTTCGCTCCGCCATTCAAAGCAGCGGTAAGTTTGCGCACAGTGTCCGCCTCAACCATCGGGCAATCGCCGAAACAAACGAGGATATTGCCGGAAAACCCTGCCAATGCAGATCGCGCCTGCAAGGCAGCATGCGCTGTGCCGTGTTGCGGGTCTTGCAGCGCAGTCGTGATGTCCTGTCCAGCGAATGCGGCGTCAATCTGCTCGCGGCGATCACCAACCACCACAACGGTGCGTTGCGGGGAAAGTTCTCCAAAACTGTCCAGCAAATGCATCAGCATCGGCTTGCCCGCAATCGGGTGAAGCACCTTGTGCAGATCGCTTTTCATGCGGGTGCCCTTACCCGCGGCGAGGATGATGGCAGCAAAATCAGTCATGCATTGTTCCATAGCATTTTTATCGTTTGTGCGCGCTTGCCATCAAATGCTTGCAGAATGAAGAACCTTCCGTCACCGAAATCCGTATGAGTGACTTTCCCTTCGCCGCAATCGGCTTTGATCTCGACGGCACATTGCTCGACACTTTCCGCGATTTGGGCACAGCTGTGAACCACGCGCTTGAGCTTGGCGGATTTGACCCGGTGCCCGTTGATAGCAGCAAAGATTTGATCGGCGGCGGGGCAAAGATGATGCTGGCGCAGGCCATCAATCAGCAAGGCGGCCTGCCCGAAGACGAATTTCGCGTGCTCTACAAGAAAATGCTCAAATACTATGCCGACCACAACGCAGTCTATTCCGAGCCCTACCCTCATGCACGCGAGGTCATTGCGGAGCTCAAGGCGCGCGGCGTGAAAGTCGCGGTGGTTACAAATAAGTTTGAGGAGTTTGCGCGCTCCATCCTGACCCAGATCGACTTTATCGAACCGTTTGAAACGGTGATCGGCGGGGACTCGATGGGTAAAGGCGCAGATGGACGGTTCCTGTCAAAGCCGCATCCGGAGCCTGTGATCGAGGCACAAAAGATATGCGGCGGCGGTGCTTTCGCCTTTGTCGGCGATTCCACATATGACGTGAAAGCCGCAAAGGCTGCTGGCGTACCTGTGATTGGCGCGGCCTATGGATATTGCGACAAGCCTCCACACGAACTGGGCGCGGACGCCGTGATTGATTCGCTGGACCGCCTCATTCCTGCCCTTGAAGCTCTGTAGCGCCAGCCGGTGACCCTACGGCGAGTGGGTCTGGCAAAGCCCCTGTTGCAACGCAGCACGATTCCTGCCACCCAGCGCTCACAAAAGTTTACGCAAGCGTAAAGCCTGCATTATAATCATAATACGCACGGAAGGATTTCATCATGAGCATCGATTTCAAAGATAAGGTCGCCATCGTAACCGGCGCCGGCGGCGGTCTTGGCCGCGCCTATGCCCTTGAACTGGCAAAACGCGGCGCGAAAGTCGTCGTAAACGACCTTGGCGGATCGCGCGATGGCACCGGTCACTCCGATATGGCTCTGCAAGTCGTCGAAGAAATCGAAAAGATGGGCGGCGAAGCCATTTCCAATGGCGGCTCGGTTACCGAATATGACCAGATGGAAAAGATGGTTGCCGACGCAAAGCAGAAATGGGGCGGCGTGCACGTTCTCATCAACAATGCCGGCGTTCTGCGCGACAAGACATTCCACAAAATGACGCCGGACGATTTCGAATTTGTCCTTAAGGTTCACCTCACTGGTTCGGCATTCGTCACCAAAGCATGCTGGGATACATTCCGCGAGCAAGCATATGGACGCGTGCTGATGACGGCATCGTCCACCGGTCTGTTCGGCAACTTTGGCCAAGCAAACTACGGCGCAGCCAAACTCGGTCTTGCCGGTCTTACGAAGACGCTTCAACTCGAAGGCGCCAAATACAACATCCGTTGCAACTCGCTGTCGCCGGTTGCTGGTACACGCATGACAGAAGACCTCTTCCCAGAAGAAGCCTTCAAACTGTTCGCACCAGAAAACGTGGTTCCTGCCGCGCTTTACCTCGTCAGCGAAGATGCACCGACCAACGCCATCGTTGGCGCGGGCGCTGGCGGTTTCCACTCTTCATGGGTCGTCATGAACGACGCCGTATGGCTGAAAGACGGTGAGCGCACTGTCGAAGGCTTTGCGGATCGCTGGGAAGACATCAGCTCGTTCAGCAACCTCGTCGCACCGCAATCGGGCAGCGAGCAATCGGGCGCAATCCTGAAAGCGATGCAGAAAGTGACCGGCGCCGGTCCTGACAGCGCCAGAGGCTAAGGCGCGGCTAACACGCGTCTAAAGCGCGGATAACAAACGCATAAGCCTTCTAAAGGACTTGCAATTTAGAGGCCCTCGCGCAGAAATGTGCGGGGGCCTTTGCCATTTTTGGCTAGGGGCCAACGGGTTTTAAGGGGTCGTTTCCATGCAAGCTGCAAATCTGCGCATTCCAGCGCTTATTCTCACCATCCTTTCATGGGCAGTGATCGCGTTCTCGCTGATCTATTCGCTGTCTCTGGCGGTCTGGCTTGGCAGCTACACACAGTTCGTGGAATCGCCTCTCATGCTCGCAGTCAGCGGTTTGGCAGCGGTCGCAAATTTGATCGCCTACCCCCTATCGGTGATTGCGGTGCTGGTTTGGATATTCCTCGCCCACGGCAATTTGCACCGTGCTGGCGTCGATAGCCTCAATTACACCCCCGCCTGGGCCGCGCTTAGCTTTTTCGTGCCTGTTGCAAACCTGTTTGTCCCGTTCAAAGCGATGCGTGAACTGGCCAATCGCAGCGCAGGCGAGCCGATGGAGCTCGCCGAAGCCGATGTCGACGAGGTCTTTAGCTGGTGGGGCTGCTGGATCGGTTCCATGATTGTCGGGATGATAGTCCTCTACACGATGCTGGTTACGATCGTGCCGTGGCTCTGGATGACGACACCGTTCTGGGCCACGCAAGTTATCCTGATCCTCGCCAGCGCTCTCACGGCGGGATCGGCATTCTTCCTGATCAAGACCGTGAAACGCATCACCGACGACCAGATGAACGGATCGGTCGCGCTGAGCACGTTTGAGTAAGACCCAGCACAGCGTATTGACACAGTAATACACCTGCATTAGCGTTCCGGTCTTCATTGGGAGATCACGCTATGTATAGCGAAGACGATATCAACTCAGCAGTGGATGCCGGCGCGCTTACGCCCGAAGCCGCGCAGAGCTTTCGCGGGTTTATGAGCCAGGTGCGCGAATTGCCCCGCTCTTCGGAAGAAAATTTCCGCTTGATCAACAGCTTCAACGACATTTTCGTCGCGATCGGAGTTGTAATTTTGCTTCTTGCAGTGGGTGCAATCGGTCAAGCGATCGCGGGAGTTATCGCACCGGCACAAGAATATTGGGAGCTTTTTCGTGACGTTCCCGATCCCACGACCGAGCAAATGGACGCTTGGCGTGACGCAAGCAATCTCAACACAGCTTTGGCAATTTCCTTGTCGGGCCTCTTCGTTGCAGTGACGGCGTGGCCACTGGCCGAATTCTTCACCAGCAAACGCCGTATGGCCCTTCCATCAATCCTGCTCTTGCTCGCATTCGTCGGCGGCGTGTTCGCTACGGTAATGGGTATCGGCGTGCTGATGGTTGAGAACGGCAATGATCGCTTGGGTGCGGTCATGATCTCGCTAGCCGCGCTTATCGCCGCTGGCGGAGCGTATCTGCATTGGCGCCGGTTCATGGTGCCAATCACAGTCGCTGCGGGCGCAGCGGCCATCGCAGCAACCGTTGTTGGCCTCATCCTAGCCGGTATCGGACCAGACAATGTCGAGGAAAACGCGGTACTTTCGCTCGTATTTCTCGCTGGGCTTTGCGTCTTCGCTTTCGCAATGCGCTGGGACATTTCCGACCGGGAACGCACCAGCCGCCGCAGCGATGTCGCTTTCTGGCTGCATCTGCTCGCTGCGCCGATGATCGCGCATCCGATCTTCGCTCTGATTGGTGTGACCGATGGCAACAATATCGGCGTAGGCGCTGCGATTGCAGTGATCGCGGTCTACATCGCATTCGGCCTCATCGCGCTCGCGATTGACCGTCGCGCATTGCTCGTATCGGCGCTCGCCTATGTCCTGTTCGCGCTAACATTCCTGTTCCGCGAATTCGGCGCAGTTGAGCTGAACTTTGCGCTGACGGCGCTGGTCATCGGCTCTGCCCTTCTCAGCCTGTCGGCATTCTGGCAGCCAATCCGCCGCTCTGTGGTGATGACTCTGCCGAAAAACTTGCAAGACAAACTGCCCGCTACCGGCGACGCGGCCTTGCCCGCTGCCGCTGCGGCCTGATCCTTCAGTCCTCGTCGACGGCCTTCATTAAGCGCCGTTCGACGGGGGCGAGGACATTGGCCAGATCAGCGCCGCGTTTGAGCACCTGACCGTGCTCCCCGAACAGCGTCCACATGCCTTGCTTACCCCGTAATGACGGGCGCTTTTCAAGGCGAGTGTTGGGGCGTTCTGCCGCGCGGCGAAACGCCGAAAATGACGCGGCGTTCTTGTCAAAATCCATCGCATAATCGCGCCATTCCCCGGCGACGACCATGCGGCCATACAAATCCATAATGCGTTGGAGGTCAGCGCGGTCAAACCCGACCTGCCCTGCATTCTTGCCTGGAAACGAAACGATCTGACCGGAGCTTCCCGCGCCGCCACTGGAACTCATCAGTTACCAGTCCCGCTCTTTTTCGGGTCCAGATCGAGCGATGTCTGATCGGGCAGTTTCGCACCGCCGGATTTGATCTCTTCGATCTCTGCACGCATCGCGGAAAGTTCGCCTTCCAGCTTTTCGATGCAATCCACCCGGTTGCCCTCTGCGTCCTCGCAATTGGGCGTTCCGTAAGGCGTGAATTCCTTGATCCACTCTTCGGCGGGAACCAGCGTAGAGCGTGCTTTTAGACCCACCATAGTCGCGCCAGATGGCACATCATCCATCACCACGGCATTGGCGCCGACACGGGCACGGTCACCCACGGTAATTGGCCCGATGATCTGCGCGCCGGAACCGATAATAACATTGTCTTCCAATGTCGGATGGCGTTTGCCGCCCTCCCCATTGGTGGGATTGGTGCCGCCCAATGTGACACATTGATAGATCGTGACATTGTCGCCGATCTCGGCGGTTTCGCCGATCACGGTAAAGCCGTGATCGATAAAGAAGTTTTTGCCGATAGTCGCGCCGGGGTGAATGTCGATTGCGGTTAAGAACCGGGACGTGTGGTTCACAAAGCGCGCCAGAAAATACAGCTTCGCCTCGAACAGCCAATGCGCCACCCGGTGCAGGCCGACAGCGAGAACACCCGGATATAACAGCACTTCCCAGCGGGAGCGCGGAGCCGGATCGCGGGCCTTAATCGAGTCCAGATAACTTTTAAGACGGTCGAACATGGCATTTTTCTCCCACCAAAACCGGCGCGATGCAAGGTTACCCTAGAACAGCTTTTGTTGCTAAGGCCCTTGTAAAGCTTCCAGCGCAGCCCGCCAAAGCGACATGGTGGCAGGCGCTTGGCGTTCAAGGCTTATGCGATCAATTGTCGCAACGAGTTTCTCCAGAGCGGCAAAGCTGCGCTCCGTACGGGGGACGAGATATTCGGCAGCGCCATCGGCCAGCGACAACGCGCGCTGCGCAGCCATCGCCTCGATCAATTGCGCCGCCATGTCATCATCCGGCTCGCCAATTTCGAGTTGCAGCGACCCGCCCAGACGCGAGGCGAGGTCTGGCAATCCAATTTCCCAAGGCTGAGCATTGGCGATGAGCAGCAGCCGCTCCCCCGCCTTTGATCCGCCTTTCTGGCCTGCATTCCATCGGTGGAATAGCTCTGTTTCATCGATCGCATCGGCGCCATCGATAACGGCAATGCCTTGCGTCTCGGCCCAGCGGGCGAGCAGCGTCTTCCCAGATCGATTAGGCCCCGTCAGAACTGCAGTATGAAACGGCCAGCTTTCGGGTGCTTGCAACGCTTCGATCACATGCGCATTGGCATTGCCAACGATGATACGCTGCGCACTGCCATTGTCCCGCAGCGTAAGCGGCAACGCAATCTGTGATGTCGGTTGAGAAGACTTCGCCATGAGCCTGCGGACTTAGCGGCTGATAGCGAGCGCGTTGGCACCCTGCGTCACCGCAAACCCGCGAGAGCGCAGCGCAGCGGCCAACTGATCGAGCGACCCGGCATAATTGACGCTCATCACCGAAGTGCCGCCAATGGCTGTGCTGGAAACCGATACGCCGCGCACGCCGCCCGCGCCGCGCACTCCGGAAAGCGATGCGTCAAACGCGCTCGCATCAGGGGTGGCAAATTGGACGACAAAGGAATTCACGCTCGCAGCGGGAGGTCCCGGCGTAACTGGCGTTTCAGCCCCTGATTGCGGGGGAGCGCCGCCTTGCGCGGCCTGCGCAACGGCAGCTTCACGGGCCTGAATAGCGCGGCCAATCTGGACAAGGCGGGCAATTGCCGGATCAAGGTCGCCCGAGCTGCCTAGGCTTAATGTTGGGTCTGGCTGCAATTTGCCCGATGCAAGCGCCGCTTCATATGTCGCGTCCATCCGGACGACAGCTTCGCCGAGCATATCGGCAAGCCGCGCAGGGCTTTCTGCGGTCAGCTCAAATGTCTCAAGCACACGGCTGTCCGGGCCATAGCGCGCAGTGAAAGTGCCAGTAATTGGCCCGCCCGGGAATTGATGGTCGAGCCGTGCGATTGGCACCAGTGCATCCGCTGCACCGAATTGATCCAAGGTAGTACGCCACCAGGCACGGCTGCGGCGGCCAGTTTGGCCATATGTCAGAAGCAGCGAATCGCCGCCCGCGCCCGTTGGACGGACATAATCAATCCGGCTGCGTCCCGGATTAAACTCAGCCCATGCCCGCTGCCACGGATTGCGTGTCTCAAATGTTGTGTAAGCTCCCGCGCTGGCAGTAACCGGTATAAGAAGCATCGGAGCAGAGGAACGCGCCGTTGCCGCCCCTCCAAGATAGCGTGATGCGCGCTGGCGATCGAAAATCACGCCCAAGGTCGCGATGTAGCGTTTTGGGCCGATCCGTTCCTGCTGGATCACAATAGACGACACCATGCCGGCAAGCTGACCGTCGGATACCGGCGGCCCGCCCAGACGGCTCCACGCCTCGCGCTGCGCCTTGCGCCATGCCTTGTCGCGTGCATCAAGAGCCGTATCGCCCCGCTCGTCCACTTCGATACCGCGCACCTCTGCATCAGACGACGACGCGGTGGGCGCAATCCCGCGATCACCCGACACCTGAGCCAGCACAAATGCATATCCGCCGCCCAGCAGCGCAAGCGCGAACAACGCAGCAGCAATCCGGCGCAACCACGCAGGCGCACTCAGCCCGTCTACGGAGCGTTTGGGGGCCTCTTTAAAAGGGCCAGAATGAGCAATAGTCACAGCCATCGGGGAAATCAGCGGTCTTTTGCCCAAAGGCGAGTGGAATTCCAAGCGGGAATAGGTAAACGCATGGCATGACTTCGGGGATTGTATGACTTCTGACACACCTTCAGGCGGTAAAAACGCTACTTCCGGCTACACCTATGCGGATGCAGGCGTATCAATTGACGCAGGCAATGCACTGGTTCGAGCGATCGCACCGCTCGCAAAAGCGACCGCGCGGCCGGGCGCGACAAGCGATCTGGGCGGCTTTGGCGGATTCTTCGATCCGAAAGCTGCAGGATACAAAGACCCCTTGTTGGTCGCGGCGAATGACGGTGTCGGCACTAAGCTGAAACTGGCGATTGATCATGACCGGCACGACAGCGTCGGGATCGATTTGGTTGCAATGTGCGTCAACGATTTGATCGTTCAGGGCGCAGAGCCGCTGTTTTTCCTAGATTACTTCGCCACTGGCCACCTTGAAAATGGCGTAGCGGAGCGCGTTGTCGCGGGCATTGCGGATGGTTGCAAGCAAGCCGGCTGCGCGTTGATTGGCGGCGAAACTGCCGAAATGCCGGGCATGTATTCCGAGGGCGATTATGACCTTGCGGGCTTCTGCGTCGGCGCAGTCGAACGCGGAGAGCAGCTGACTGGCGAGAAAGTTGCGCCGGGCAATGTCCTGCTAGGTCTTGCGTCATCCGGTGTCCATTCAAACGGATATTCGTTGGTCCGCCGTCTTGCGAGCGATTTCGGATGGAAGCTCGATCGTCCTGCTTTGTTTGATCAGGAACGACTGCTTATCGACGTTTTGATCGAGCCGACCAAAATCTATGTCAAAAGCCTGCTACCACTGATCCGCGATGGTTCGATCAATGGCCTTGCCCATATTACCGGCGGAGGATTGCTTGAAAACATACCGCGCATTCTGCCCGATGGCGCGCATGCTATGGTGGATGCCGATAGCTGGGATCAGCCGCGCCTGATGGCTTTCTTGCAAGCGCAGGGGAATATCGAACCCTCCGAAATGGCCCGCACATTCAATTGCGGCGTTGGCATGGTTTTGGCGGTGGAAGCTGACAAGGCCGACGCTGTCGCTGCGCGCCTGACCGAAGCGGGCGAAACTTTGGTGCGCGTAGGCACAATCGATGCGGGCGAGACTGGCTGCACCGTTCGCGGATCGCAAGGCACATGGTCGGCAACATCTGATTGGGAAGCAACCCACCTTGGCTGAAGCCGCGTCAAACCGGGCGAAAGTCGCAATTTTCATCTCCGGTGGCGGCACCAATATGGCCGCGTTGCTCTATGCCAGCCTGCTGGATGATAGCGCATACGAAGTGGTACTGGTCGCAAGCAATAAAGCCGATGCCGGCGGTCTGAAAATCGCCGCTGCTGAAGGTATCGCAACCTTCGTTCATTCGCATAAAGGCCATTCGCGCGAGACGCATGATGCCGCGATGGAAGAGGCGTTGATCGGATCGGGCGCGGATTATCTGGTGCTTGCGGGGTATATGCGCATTCTCTCCGATGAATTTGTGCGCCGCTGGGAAGGCCGCATTCTCAACATCCACCCTTCCCTGCTGCCCAAATATAAGGGGCTGGATACTTTTGCCCGTGCGATTGCCGCAGGAGACAGCCATGCCGGTGCAAGCGTCCATGTCGTAACGCCGGAACTTGATGCAGGCGAAGTGCTGGCTCAGGCGCGGGTTGCGATACGTGACGAAGAAACAGCGGCAACGCTGGCTGAGCGCGTGAAATTTGCCGAACACCAGCTTTATCCGCGCGCGGTCGCCGATTATGTTTCGCGCGGATATGACGCGGATTACCTTTACGAAAGGGTCGCCGCCCTCGCCTTGGCGCTGCCTGAAACACATAGCCGCGATAGTCACGGCTCACCTGCTTTCCGTGTCGGCACCGAGAAATCCGGTAAATTCTTCGCCCATTTTAGCACGCTTCATCACGGCAGTGAGCATATCGCGGTGCTGGTCAAAACCGGCGGGATGGACGAACTTCTGGATCTGGTGGAGGCGCAACCGGACGTTTATTTCAAGCCTGCCTATTATGGCGCGAGCGGCTGGATCGGGCTTATTCTCAATCGTTCGGGCGTTGACTGGACGCATGTTGAAGAGTGGCTAACGCGCAGTTGGAGGGCCGTCGCGCCTGCGAGGCTAACGAAACTTCAAGATGCTGCGGATATGTTCTAGCTATTGTGCTTCCAGAACGCTCCCACCCCCTCGCCCGTGCGCCCCTAATCGATAAGTCGAATGGCTGGCTTGAACAGGCGTGGGACAAAGGCTGGCTCCCGCCGCCATCGCTTGATCCGCATGAGCTTTGGCAGTCAGCCGCGAAAAGCGTTGGTGATCGCGCCCATGAAGCGGAAATTGCCGGTCGCTCGCCAGAGGACGTGGCCGATTTCCGTCTGCGGCTCGAAAAACTCGTCACTGCGATCGAGACCGAGGCCGACCTAAATCCTATCGGACGTGCGATGGCTTGGGGACAGCTTGTCCGCGTCATCCGCAACAGACTGCGTTTTGGCGTGCTGTGGGCGGAAAAGCCGCATTTGCTGGCGACTAAGATTGCTGCGCCGATCATCGTTATCGGCCACATGCGCAGCGGCACCACACGCATTCACAAGCTGCTCGCCGCAGACCCCGCGCATTCCGCCACACGGTACTGTGATGCGGCCCATCCTGTGCCAAGCTTCCCGGATATTCGCCGCCTGAAAGGTGCGATTGATCTGATGATGATGCGGCGCATCAATCCCTGGATTGATGTGATCCATCCCATGGCCAGCGGCGAGGTTGAAGAAGAGCTCGGCTGGATCGCCGCGGCGCTCAACCATTCCATTTACGAATCGCAGTGGCACATTCCATCATATTCCGCGTTCAGCGAAGCCCGCGATCCTGAACCAGTTTACCGCGAGTTTTCGCGGATGCTGCGCAGCGATGCTGCCCATCGCGGATTGGCAGACCGCCCGCGCGTTCTCAAAGTTCCCGCCTTCAGCGAAGATCTTGCCACTCTGCTCAAGCATTTCCCCGACGCGCGGGTCGTCTTGGCAACGCGTGATCAAGAGGCCGTTTTGCGCAGCGCTGTCTCACTCGTCGCAAACCAGATGGCGATCCAATGCGACAAGTGTGATCTGGATTGGATTGAGACCGAGTGGCGGCGCAAGCTTGCTCTGCGTGAAGATCGAATGGCGGAGGCTCTAAAGAACTGGAACGGCCCAACCGCGCGGCTGCATTTCGACGCGCTCAATGCCGATTGGGAAGGTGAGATGATCCGCACATATAGCGAACTTGGCATCGATCTGACCCAGCAAGCTTTGAAAGCAATGCATGCGCAAATGGCAGAGAGTCAGTCCGGCCACCATGTCGCCCATGCCGAACAACTGGCGCGTTTTCAAAACAGTCTTTCGCCTGCGCCTTAGGCGCAAAAAAGGCCGCCCCATCGCTGGAGCAGCCCCTTTTAGTTTCGCTTCGAAAAACGCGGCTTAGCCGACGAGTTCGTCAGCCGAGAAGAAGAAGTCGATTTCGATGTTCGCGTTTTCCTGGCTGTCCGAACCGTGGACAGTGTTTTCGCCGATCGAAAGAGCGTGTTCCTTACGGATCGTGCCTTCGGCTGCGTCTGCAGGGTTGGTCGCGCCCATGATGTCGCGGTTGCGGGTCACGGCGTCTTCACCTTCAAGAACCTGCACAACAACTGGTTCGCTAATCATGAAATCGACGAGTTCACCGAAGAAAGGGCGCTCTGAGTGAACAGCGTAAAAGCCTTCGGCTTGCTCGCGGCTCATGTGGATACGCTTTGAAGCGACGACGCGCAGGCCAGCTTCTTCAAGCATTTTGGTGACGGCGCCGGTCAGGTTACGCTTTGTGGCGTCAGGCTTGATGATCGAAAAGGTGCGGGTAACCGCCATGATGAATTCCTTACAGAGAGATGCGTTGAATGATGCGCAGGGGCGCGCAGAAAGATTTCCGGCGCGCGCTTAGCCGCGCAAACGCGCCAGTTCAAGCTTTTGATATGGGATCAGGGGGCGACGTCGCCAAGCCCGGTGGTCAATTGCGCCGTCGTTTTGCCGTCTTCGGTAGAAGTGCTGAGCGTAAAAACACCGCCCTTTTCGCCCTCACCCGTGATTAACCTGCCGCCATTTATGCTGGCATCGACAGCAATCTTGAAACCAGCGGCCTTTGCCGCATCACGGTAGAAATCTGCGATTGCCTCGCCATCATGTTCGCTTTCGAAAGACAGCAATACAACTTGACTGCCGCCGTCCTGTTCAAAACGTGAATTGGAAGTGACGATGGCGCCGGGATAGAGGCTGAACCCGCGCGGCAAATCGACCGGCACGTCCGCGCCCGAACGGAAGGTCGCAGTGCCATCTTCGGTTTGAATGGTAGCGGTGGTTTCACCCGATGCGGAATCGATCGAAAGCTGACCGTTTTCTGAAGTGACCGTGTCAGATGTGTCCGAGTCGCATGCAGTAAGCATCCCAATGGCTGCTATTGCCAAAATCCATTTACGCATCGTAACACCCCATAAATCAAGCAACTTTCACCCACTTGCCGCCATCCTGACGGAAGAATGATCGTTCGAGCCCGTCTTTCCCATCCAGCGAACGCCACGTCGCACGCGCCGCTTCTACGCTGGCATCATCAAACAACAGGAATGTGCGAGTGAAGCCGTCCGCATCGCGAAATTCGCCGTCGGCATATATTACGTGGCTGGCAGAATTCGCAGCATCTGTGTTGTCCGATAGCAAAACAGGTTGGCTATCATCACCCGCCCCACCCGCTTCGCCATTCGCCAAGAAAGATGTCGGCCCGCTCTTCCAAAGCGCCTTTGAAATGGCTTCACGCTGGCCAGCATCCTTGCTCACCACGAGCAACCGCTCGCCAGAATCGAGGACCCGCTGCGCGATAAGGGCGCAGACAATGTCCGCAGGATCACGCGAAAGCTGCCAGAAATCGATCTTCATGCTTTGCTTTTTGAACGCCGACAGCGTTCTGAGCAATAGCGCACGCTATCCCAGTCCCGCTCCCACTTCTTTCGCCAAGTGAACGGCAGCTCGCAGGTCTCGCAGATCTTCGAGGGCAGATCCGACTTTTTGCGCATTTTTCCCATTTTAGGGCCTCAGGCGCTGGCGTTCGCATCCGCTCACTTGGCTTCCTCGCATAAGCTCGGGCGGGCGGTCGCCCTTGCGGCCTTGCAGGCCGATTTGGGCAACACTCGGATCACTCCGCCACGTCTTTCACAAAGCGATCGAGCAAACGCGCACCGTAACCGGTTGCGCCTTTGTCCCATGTGTGTCCCGGCTTGTCAGAAAACACCATGCCCGCAATGTCGAGGTGCGCCCACGGCGTGCCCTTTTTGATAAATCGGTGCAGGAATTGTGCAGCTGTGATCGATCCGGCCGGACGCGGTCCGACATTTTTGATGTCGGCAATCGGGCTGTCGATCAGTTTGTCATAGGCAGGGCCGATTGGCAGGCGCCACAGCTTATCACCAGTGGCAAAGCCCGCATCGCTCAGCTGGCTGGCAAGAGTATCGTCGTTTGAGAACAAGCCGCCATGTTCGTGGCCAAGCGCAATGATCATAGCACCTGTCAGCGTGGCCAAATCAACGATCCGCGCCGGCTTGTATTCTTCCTGCGCCCAGTGAAGCGCATCGCAAAGCACCAAACGTCCCTCCGCATCGGTGTTGAGCACTTCAACGGTCTGGCCGCTCATCGTGGTCACAACATCGCCGGGTCGCTGCGCATTGCCATCCGGCATGTTCTCAACGAGGCCCATGACACCGATGACGTTCGCTTTCGCTTTGCGTGAAACGATGGAAAGCATTCCGCCTGCCACCGCGCCAGCGCCGCCCATGTCCCATTTCATATCTTCCATACCGGGAGGCGGTTTCAATGAAATGCCGCCCGTATCAAAGGTCACACCCTTTCCGACCAGCACTGTCGGTTTTTCATCGCCGCCGCCGTTCCATCGGATCGCCAGAATTTGGGACTCGCGGCGTGACCCTTGCCCGACGCCAAGCAATGCGCCCATGCCGAGCTTTTCCATCTCTGCTTCGCCGAGAACGGTGATTTCCGCGCCAGTGCCTTCGAAGGCTTCGCGGCAACGCTCAACAAAGCTTTCCGGGTAAAGGATATTTGCAGGTTCGGTGATCAGCCGCTTGGTAAATTCTACGCCTTTCGCAATCGTCGATTGCTCGGCCCAAGCTTCTTCGGTGCCATCAGGCGCGCCAACGATGTGAATTTTGGTGAGAGTGACTTTCTTTTCCCGCGCAAGGGTCGTGCGGTATTGATCATAATGCCAAGCGCGCAATCGCATCGCGAACACCGCCGCAGCGGCTTCGTCTGCGGACAAATCAGCATGACCCAGATCGACAACCATCTCCGTCTCACCCGAACGCAGATATTTCGCGACCAGAGCTGCGCCAGCCTTCTCAACATTCAACGCACGGTTGGCCGCATCGGTCTCGCCAGCTCCAGCCAGCGCAATTCGGCTGACAGTGCCGCCGGCCATGGCAAAGCTTTCAAATGTTTGCCCCGTCCGGCCGTTGAAGCGCGAAGCCTTTGCTCCATCAACAATCGCCGCGTCCAAGTCAGCCATGCCAGAGGAATGATTTACGATACGGGCGGATAGACGCACATCGGTTGGCGCTGTTTCGGTAAACTGGACTTGCATGGGGTCTCCCGCGATTCTTCTGTTAATGTGGGCCGCATTATAGCCTTCGGCGCCGATCTATTCCCCAACGCATGGAGGCATTGATCGGTCCCGCTGCACAAGCCCAGGAATGGCGATTGCGATTAAGCGCGAGCGGTGCAATAGGCAAGGCGTGTGGTCCGGTTAGGCGATATCCGGGCTGTTGTATCGCATAATTGGAGGCCCGCAGGGTTGGTCACGCTCGGCACATTTTGGCGCAACAGGCGAGGCCCGATCACGGCGGTAATGGTCAGCGCAGCCGTGTGCGGGCCAGCGACCTCGGCCTATGCGCAAGACACGGCGAACGAACCCGGTGAAACGAGCGCGGTTCAATTGCTCGGCGGAGACCAGATCGAATTCGAAGCGGAGCAGCTCGCCTACGACAATGAAAGCGACACCGTAACCGCGCGCGGCAATGTGATCCTGCGCAGCGAAGAGGGGTCGGTCAGGGCTGATGCGGTCGTCTGGAATCGCAAATCAGGCCAGATCATGGCGAACGGCAATATCCGATTTGTCGATGATCGCGGAAATCAGGTTTTCACTGAAAGCCTTGAGCTTAACGACAAATTTGAAGCGGGCGCGATGGAGGACCTGCTGCTTGCCTTGCGCGCTGGCGGACGGCTGGCAGCGCGTTCGGGCGGACGCGGCGAAGACGGCACCGTTGTGCTCACCGATGCCGCTTACACCGCTTGCGCCGTCACAGGCGAAGACAGCTGCGCAAAAGACCCGAGCTGGCGCGTGACGGCAGACCGCGTGACGTTTGATCCGGAAGAGAACCGCGTCACATTCAAGGGTGCGGTGCTGGAATTGTTCGGCGCGCGCATTCTACCCCTTCCCGGCCTTTCATTGCGCACCGATGGCAGTGCGGAATCGGGCTTCCTTGTGCCGGATGTGCGGATTTCAGGCGTAAACGGGCTTGAGCTGTCGGGCGATTATTACTGGCGACTTGCCGACAACAAAGATTTGCGTCTGGGCGCATCGGTCTTCACCGGAGTTGCCCCGATGGCGCGCGGCCAATACCGCCAATTGACGGATAAAGGCGCGTTTCAAATCACCGGTTACGCGACGGTTTCCAGCCGTGTTGCCGACTTTACCGGCGTTGCCACCACCGAAAGCGATCCGCGCGGTTATCTGTTCGCCAATGGCAAATTTCAGTTCACGCCGGAATGGAGCGTTACCGGATCTGTCCGCGTGGCGAGCGACCGCACTTTTCTGCGTCGTTACGATCTAAGCCGAGATGACCGGCTGCGCTCGACCGTCAATCTTGAGCGGATTGACGAAGATTCCTACTTTTCGCTCGCTGGATGGGCGACTCAAACTCTTCGGATCAACGCTGATCAGGGGCAAATCCCTGTGGCCGTGCCAGCGCTGGATTACCGCAAGCGGATCGATGATCCCGTGCTGGGCGGGAAATTTCAATTGCAGGCCAATACGCTTGGGCTGATCCGATCGGATGGTCAGGATACGCAGCGAGCTTTTGCGGGTGCGCGCTGGGATCTGCGGCAGGTCACGGGCATGGGTCAGGTTGTGACATTCACCGGCCTAGTGCGCGGGGATGTTTATCACACCGACAACACGCTGGCGACACTGACGGAAAGTTACCGCGGCGATGAAGGGTGGAGCGGGCGCGGGATCGCGACTGCCGCCATTGATGTGGAATGGCCATTTGCAGGCGAAGCCTTTGGCGGGACGCAGGTACTCACCCCGCGCGTGCAAATCGTCGCCAGTCCCAAGGTGCGGAATCTAGGCATCCCGAACGAAGACGCCCGCGCAATTGATCTGGAAGATTCCAATCTCTTCGCATTGAACCGTTTCTCCGGATATGACCGGGTGGAGGATGGCGCACGCGTCACATGGGGCATTGATTGGTCGCTCACAAAGCCGGGCTGGCGGGTCAAAACCACGGTCGGCCAGTCCTATCGGCTGGATGCGCAGCGCGACATCTTCCCCGACGGGACGGGCTTGTCAGACGAAGTCTCCGACTTCGTAGGCCGTACGGAAGTCCGCTACCGCGATTTTCTGTCTTTCACGCACCGGTTCCGCCTCGACAAAGACAACCTCGCCGTGCGCCGCAACGAAATCGACGCAACCATCGGCTCCCGCAAGACCTACCTTGAACTCGGCTATCTGCGGCTCAACCGCGATATTCAAGAAGTCGAGGATTTGCAGGACCGCGAAGAGTTTCGCGTCGCCGCGCGTGTCGCATTTGGGCCGCATTGGTCGGCATTTGGCTCTGGCGTGTTCAACCTGACAGGCGCGGACGAAGACCCCACCTTTGCACCCGATGGATTTGAGCCGATCCGAACGCGGCTCGGCATCGCGTATCAGGACGATTGCATTGATATGGGCCTGACATGGCGACGTGACTTTATCACCGCAGGCGATGCGGAGCGAGGCAACACATTCCAGCTGTTCTTCGCGATCCGCAACTTAGGCTTCCAATAGAAGTCCGTCCGCGCAGCAATGCATTCGGGGCAAAGCCGGGTTTCTCGAATTGGCAGCGCGCCAAAAAGGCGTTAAAGGCGCAGTCAACAGGGTAAAGAGCGCGCTCAGCCGCCGTTCAGCCATAACGTGGCAGAGGCCTTATATACCGCGCGAAAGGGGCCGCGCATGACACACCAAATCGCTGAATTATGCGACAGATTTGAATCGGGATTTATTACGTGACGATGAAGGTTTTTTCCAAAAGCTGCGCTGCAGTTCTGGCCGCTGGTCTAATGGGCTTTGCCGCCCTGCCAATTGGCGCGCAGACACAATCTGCGCCTGCGACGGCTGCCAATCCATTTGGTCTCCCTGACAATCTCACCATTTTCGGCGAAGAAAAGCCGGGTGAGCGATCCGCAACGGCTGTCATCAACGGCTATGTCGTCACTCGCACTGATATCAATCAACGTGTTGCTTTGCTGACTTCGGCATCGGACAACGAGTTTTCCGAAGACGACCTTGCTCGCCTTCGCGTCCAAATCCTCCGCAACCTGATTGACGAGACGATCAAAATTCAGGCGGCTCAGGCGCTGGAGATTCCAGCTGAGCGGGCCCGCGTCGAAGAGACTTATAACCAGCTCGCCGCGCAGAACTTTGGCCAAAACCCTGAACGCATGGGCGAATACCTTGAATCCATCGGTTCATCGCCAAACGCGCTGAAACGCCAGATTGAAGGCGAACTTGCGTGGGAAAACCTGCTGCGCCGTAACATCACACCATTCGTGAATGTGTCTGCCGAGGAAGTGAATGACGTCCTCAAACGGCTTGAAGAAGCCCGCGGCACGGAAGAATACCGGCTAAGCGAGATTTGGCTGCCATCGACACTGGAGAACCGCCAGACTGTTATCCAAAACGCGCAGCAGATTATGGAACAATTGAGCGCGGGCGGCAGCTTTGTTGCCTATGCGCGGCAATATTCGCAGGCCTCAACTGCAGTTGTTGGCGGCGATCTAGGCTGGATTCGCCTCGGCCAATTGCCTGCGGATCTCGCAACAGCCGCGCGGCAAATGCAGCCCGGCCAATTGAGCGGCCCTATCGAAATTCCGGGCGGTTTCTCGATCCTCTATCTGACAAACAAACGCCAAGTATTGATGGCTGACCCGAACAACGCCGTTCTCAACCTGAAACAGATCGCCATCAGTTTTGAACCGGATGCGACACAGGAAGAAGCAGAAGCCAAGGTTGTGCAGTTTGGCGAGTTCATCAACACGCTGCGCGGCTGTGCCGATGCGGGCCGCGCTCAAGGCGTGCTGGGCGCGACTGTCGTAGAGAACAACCAAATTCAGGCCAGCCGCCTGCCCGATCAGCTTCGCAACATGGTTCTCAACCTGCAAATCGGCCAGACGACACGGCCGTTTGGTAGTCCGCAAGACGGTGTTCGGGTGCTGATGCTGTGCGGCCGCGATGACCCGCAGGATGCAGGTGCGCCAACATTCGAACAGGTGATGCGCCAGATCGAAGAAGAGCGCATCGACAAGCGTGCCCAGCGTTATCTGCGCGATCTGCGCAACGACGCCTACATCGAGTACAACTGAGCCACATCCATGATTAACGTCCCGTTCCCGCTGGCGGTATCGCTAGGCGATCCGGCGGGGATCGGGCCGGAGATTATCGCGGCAAGCTATGCCCGATTGCGCCACGAATCGCGCGCGCAGACTTTCTTCGTCATTGGCGGAGTAGAGGTCTTGCGTAGCGCCGCGCAGCAATGCGGCGTGGATTGCCCGATCATCCCCATCGCTCAGGCGGATGAGGCCCCCGCTGCATTCCAAGCCGGCTTGCCAGTTCTGGCGGGCCTCGACGTTCCATACACCCCTGGAAAGCCGACACGGCTTGGCGCTCAGCTTGCGCTGACATCGCTCGAATGGGCGACACGATTTGCGGCGCGCGCCGAAGCATCAGCCATGGTCACAGCGCCGGTTACAAAAGCTGGCCTGATAAAGGTCGGCTTTGATTATCCGGGGCAAACCGAATTTCTCGCCGACGCCTGCGCACTGGCGGCAGAGGACGCCGTTATGATGCTAGCGGGACCATCACTGCGCACGGTTCCGCTGACGGTGCATATTGCGTTGGCTGATGTCCCAGCCGCGATCACCAGCGACCTTATCAAACGCAAAACCCGCATTGTCGCAGAGGGTTTGCAGCGCGATTTTGGTATCGCCTATCCAAAACTTGCGATTGCGGGCCTAAACCCGCATTCGGGCGAGAATGGCCAGTTTGGTGACGAAGAAGCACGCATTATCGGGCCTGCAATCGATGATCTCCGCAGCGAAGGTGTCGACGTAGTCGGCCCCGTTCCGGGAGACGCACTGTTCACTCCTCGCCTGCGCGAAACCTATGACGCGGCGCTTTGCATGTATCACGATCAGGCACTCATCCCCCTCAAAGCGCTGGAATTCGATGAGGGCGTAAACGTCACTCTCGGTTTGCCAATCATTCGCACCTCGCCCGACCACGGCACAGCTTTCGACATCGCAGGGCAAGGCGTGGCCGACCCCAGCGCTATGTGCGCTGCGATCCGCATGGCTGGCACCTGCGCCAAGGCGCGAGCCAGCTCGAGCGAACATGCCTGATCTGCCGCCTATCCGCGAAACAATCGCGCGGCACGGGCTTTCAGCATCCAAAGCGCTTGGGCAGAATTTCTTGCTCGACGAACAATTGCTTGGCCGGATTGCGGCGTTACCGGGTGATCTAAGCGGCACGAATGTGCTCGAGGTTGGGCCTGGCCCCGGCGGCCTGACCCGCGCACTGCTGCGCGCTGGTGCGACTGTGACGGCCATCGAGATGGACGAACGGTGTTTGCCAGCTCTCGCCGAATTGTCTGAGGCATTTCCGGATCAACTCACCGTCATCCATGGAGATGCAATGAAGCTGGATCACGGCGAAATTATGGGCGGTGAGCCGTTCCATGTACTCTCCAACCTGCCTTATAATGTCGGCACGGCGTTGTTCGTAAAGTGGCTGTCTGGCCCGAAAAAAGCCGCCTCATGGCCGCCGCAATGGCAATCGCTCACGCTGATGTTCCAACGCGAAGTTGCAGAGCGGATTGTCTCCAAAGAAGGCGGCAGCGCCTACGGCAGACTAGCCGTGCTCGCGCAGTGGCGCAGCAGCGCAAAATTGGCGATGAAAGTGCACCGCAGCGCATTTACCCCGCCGCCCAAGGTGATGAGCGCGATTGTGCATGTCACGCCCTCCGAAGCACCTGAAGGTGTCTCCGCCCGCACATTAGAGCGCCTTACCGAGGCCGCTTTTGGTCAACGCCGCAAGATGCTCCGCCAAAGCCTCAAAGGCGTACCGGGCGCGCTGGATGCGCTCGCGCAAATAGGCATCGACGAAACCCGCCGTGCCGAGACGCTGAGCGTGGATGAGTTTGTGGGACTGGCTCGCGCGCTCAAAGGATAAAGAACGCCGCCGCTAGCCCCGTCATCACGGCGATTGCGAAAATATTTAGCGCTCGAACCGCGGGACTCGGGCGAGCATTGTCGTCCATCTCGCACCGTGTCACCACCAAGTGGTTCAGCGTCGCAATGATCGGCGCGCCGACAAATGAAACGCTGATCGCCAGATCGAGCATAACGGTGAACTGCGCGGTAAAGGCAAACAGGACCAGCGCGGTGCAAACAACCAACGCCGGGACTGCGATCCGATACGTTTTATCGAACGCATTGTGCCCAGCCGAGCCGATGGTCTCTTGCACGAACGAGGCGACATGCCGCCCGCCAATATCCAGTGCGACGAACAATGTCGTCAGCATCACGGACAAAGCTGCAATCGCGACCAGCATAGCCGCCCAATCGCCCAGCACCGAGCTGTAGAGCTCAACAATCTGCTGCGCGAAACCTACCGCGCTGGCCTCGGGCGCGATGCCAGCTGAGTGCATCACCCCGGCACCCATAATGCAAAAACACACCGCGAGCAGCGCGGTAACGCCGTACCCGACAAAGAACGCGGAGCGTGCTTCTGACAAAGGGCTGCCCTCGCCCGGTTTCAACCGGCTTTCTGCCTCCGCCGTCCACATGGATTGCGTAAGCGACACGTCGAGAGGGTTTGGCATAAATCCCGCCAAAGCGACGACGAACAATATGGTTTTCGGGTCTGCTGCCCAGTCAATATTGAGCGCGGTGCCCCATTCCACGCGCGGCAGTATCATCACGGTCGTGGCAATTGTGGAAATGACCAAAAACGCCATCAGAACGCGGTTTATGCGGTCCAGCCAGTCATATCCGCCGATCATCAATGTGAGCGCGACGGCAGCGAAAATGCCAATCGCCGTAAGCGCAACCGGCGCAGAAATGCCGAACATAAATGATGCGATGCCCGCTGTTCCCGTCGCCAAAGCGGCATAAATCACTGGGACCACCGGGATCGCAGCAATCGCAAACAATGCGGGCGCCCACATTCCCAGTTCTCTGTATCCCGACATAAGCGAGCGGCGCGCGGCGTGGCCATAATCCACACCGAACCGGAAGGCCGGGTATTTAAGCGCGAATGTAATCAGTATGACGATCACGAGCGCGAGGCCGTACAGCGCTCCCGCCCTCGTCGATTGCACCAGATGCGATGTCCCGATTGCTGCCCCTGAAAACAGCAAGGCCGGCCCAATCATACGCCACATAAATCATCCCCCTCGCCCTCGTGTCACACATCAGGCTGGGTGAAGCAATTTCCGAATTCGTGGGAACCGATAGGGCCTAACGCTTCGCCTTTTTAATTAGCCTCCATTCATGCAGCAGTGGCTCTGTATAACCGCTCGGTTGTTCTACGCCCTTGAACACCAGTTCCTTCGCTGCGCTGAACGCTGGCGCGGTTTCGTTACCAGTCAGAGGGATATAGGTCGGATCGCCAGCATTTTGGGCATCAACCTTTGCTGCCATGCGAGTGAGGCTATCCATCACTTGCTCTTCGCTAACCACGCCGTGATGCAGCCAGTTTGCAATATGCTGCGAGGAAATGCGCAGGGTTGCGCGGTCTTCCATCAGGCCGACATCATTGATGTCTGGAACCTTGGAGCACCCAACCCCGGCGTCGATCCAGCGCACGACATAGCCGAGCAATCCCTGACAATTGTTGTCCAATTCATCGCGCAGTTCACCCTCAGGCCAATTGGTGTTTTCGGCGAGCGGAATGTTGAGCAGAGCGTCGAGGCCAGCAGGCTCCGGCAGGCTCTTTTGAATGTCGAACACGCTTTCCTGATGATAATGCAGCGCATGCAAAGTCGCCGCCGTTGGCGATGGCACCCACGCCGTGTTCGCGCCAGCGCGCAGGTGACCAATTTTTTCCGCCATCATCTGACCCATCAGGTCAGGCGCTGCCCACATGCCTTTACCGATCTGCGCTACGCCCGATAGGCCATGTTTCAGCCCAATTGCCACATTGCGCGCTTCGTATGACAGCAGCCATTCGGAACCCTTC
The DNA here is from genome assembly GCF_947497915.1 of uncultured Erythrobacter sp. Classification (GTDB taxonomy): domain Bacteria; phylum Pseudomonadota; class Alphaproteobacteria; order Sphingomonadales; family Sphingomonadaceae; genus Erythrobacter. The sequence continues at coordinate 1,708,902 of NZ_CANMIJ010000001.1, forward strand.
ATCGCGCCTTTGCGCATCATCGGGCCTGCTTGCATCGATGTGTGGATCTCATCACCCGTCCGATCAAGGAAGCCGGTGTTGATGAACACGATCCGGTCGCGAACCGCATGAATACAAGCGCCCAGGTTTGCGCTGGTCCGGCGTTCTTCGTCCATGACGCCGACTTTGATCGTATGGCGCGGCAGGCCGATCAAATCCTCGACCGCGTTGAACAGATCATTGGTAAAGGCGCATTCTTCTGGCCCGTGCATCTTAGGCTTTACGATGTAGATGCTGCCGGCTTTGGAATTGCCGTATTTGGCGTGCCCTTCAACGTCGATGGTGCTGATCGTGCTGGTGAAGACCGCGTCCATAATGCCTTCGGGAATTTCGCTGCCGTCAGCCAGTTTGATCGCCGGATTGGTCATCAGATGCCCGACATTGCGCACAAACATCAGGCTGCGGCCCGAAAGACTGTGCTCGTTCCCAGAACCATCTTTGTAGGTCTTGTCACCGTTCAACTGGCGGGTGAGCGTCTTCCCGCCCTTATCAAAGCTCTCCTGCAAATCACCGCGGATGATGCCAAGCCAATTTGTGTAGGCGAGCAGTTTATCCTCGGCATCGACAGCCGCGACCGAATCTTCGCAATCTGCAATCGTCGTCAGTGCCGCCTCAACATTGATGTCGGCGATGCCCGCTTTGTCATCTTTGCCAATGGGGTGATCACGGTCGAAAACGACTTCGATATGAAGACCGTTATTTTGAAAAAGCAGGCCCTTTTCGCTGAACCCGACCCACTGGCTTTCATCTTGCAGCTTGCCGTCATTCTGATCGGCGAGATCGGCCCAGCTTTGATCCACCAACGGCAGCGCCTGATCCAGAAATGCTCGTCCGCGCGCGATTACGGCATCGCCGCGCGCTGTATCATAGCTGCCCGGCTTTGCCGGAGCCGCGTCGAGCGTGTCGGTGCCGTAGAATGCGTCGTAAAGGCTACCCCAGCGCGCATTGGCCGCATTGAGCAGGAAACGCGCATTCAGGATCGGCACCACCAGCTGCGGCCCTGCCATCGTTGCGATTTCGGGATCGACATCCTGCGTGCCGATGGTGAAGTCCGCAGGCTCAGGCACCAAATAGCCGATGGTTTCAAGAAATGCGCGATATGCAGCAGCGTCATGAGCCTTGCCGCGCCGGTCTATATGCCATGCATCAATCTGCGATTGCAGCTCAATCCGTTTGGCCAGCAAAGCGCGATTGCGCGGTACAAAATCAGCCAAAAGCGCGGCAAACCCGCTCCAAAACCCATCTACATCCCGCCCAAGCGGAATAAGGACCTGCGATTCAAAGAAGCTGGCCAGCCGATCATCAACAGAAAGGCCCGCGCGGGTGGTCATATTGCTCATTATAGTCCTCTAGACATCCATTAAATGGGCCCGGGGAGGAGGACGAAGCGAGATATGGCCAATTCACAAGCCGATTGCAACGGGTTGGACAGGCCCAAATCCCCCGCTAGAGGTAGTCTCATATGAAACCTGAAATTCTAGACCAAATTGACGCTACTGCGATGCTGGATGACGTGCAGACATGGTGCGCGATCAACACGGGCACAGGAAACATTGATGGCTTGAAAAAGCAGGCCAGCATGCTGGCCGATGCCTTTTCGGCGCTTCCCGGAACGGTCGAACTTGTCGATCCCGCGCCCGTGACTGGAATAGCGGCAGATGGCAGCGAATTTGAAATCGCCAACGGCCAGCACCTGATCGTGCGCGTGCGCCCGACGGCCAATCGCCGTCTGCTCTTCACGGGCCATATGGACACGGTTTTTCCAAAGGATCACGCGTTTCAGGAGCAAGTCTGGCTGGAGGATGACGTCCTGAATGGGCCGGGAGTAGCCGACATGAAGGGCGGTATCGCCATCATCCTCCACGCGCTCAAAGCGTTCGAAGCGAGCGGCAAAGCGTCTTCGCTGGGTTACGACATTCTGATCAATTCTGATGAAGAAACCGGATCGCTGGGTAGCTCGGCCTTGATCGCCGAAATGGCGCGCGGAAAACTGGCCGCGCTTACCTATGAACCCGCCGCCCTGCCCGATGGCACGCTCGCTCATGCGCGCGGCGGCACAGGCAATTACTCGATCACGATCAAAGGCAAATCGGCCCATGCCGGACGCAACCCGCACGAGGGGCGCAATGCCCTTGTCGCAGCGGCTGATCTGATCCTGCGCCTTAAGGGCATGGAGCGCGAGGATATCACCGTAAACCCCGCAAAGCTGGAAGGCGGCGGGCCGAACAATGTGGTTCCTGATCACATGGTGTTGCGGTTCAATATTCGCCCCAAATCAACCGAGGCGATGGAGGGTTTTGACTCTGAACTCAACCACTTGCTCGCTGATATTGAGACCGCGCACGAAGTGGCCACGCATCGCCATGGCGGTGTCACCCGTCCGCCAAAACCTGTCGATGAGAACGCCCAGCGACTGTTCGATCTGGTAAAGCAGTGCGGCGATGATCTGGGCCAACACATCGCATGGAAATCAACCGGCGGCGTGTGCGATGGCAACAATATCGCGGCCTGCGGAGTGCCCGTGGTCGACACGATGGGCGTACGCGGCGGATCAATCCATTCCGCTGATGAGTTTTTGATCGTACCCAGCCTAAAAGAGCGCGCTGCGCTATCTGCCCTAGTCCTTTCGCGTATCGCTGACGGTGCGCTTGCCGGAGATGTGAATTGACCTTTCGCCTGCGCGCTGCGCGACCTTCCGATCTTGAACACCTTTATGAAATGGCGAAGCTGACCGGGGGCGGATTTACCAACCTTCCGCCTGATCGTGCGGCGCTCGGTACAAAGCTGGAGCGCGCGGCAGAGGCCTTTGCCAACACTGGCGACGAGGTTGTGGACGAGCAATTCGTGCTGGTGCTGGAAAATCTTCAGACGAAGAAAGTCGCTGGCACATGCCAGTTGATGACCAAAGTCGGGCAGAAATGGCCGTTCTATTCCTACCGCCTCAACACTCTTACGCAGTATTCCGAGGAGCTTGACCGCACCGTACGCGCCGAACTGCTCAGCCTCGTCACCGACCTTGAAGGGTCGAGCGAAGTCGGCGGACTTTTCCTCCACCCAAATGAGCGCGCCGGAGGTTTAGGCCTGCTCCTCGCCCGCAGCCGCTACCTATTCGTTGCGATGCACCGAAAACGCTTTGCCGACCGGATTCTGGCCGAACTGCGCGGGATCATTGACGAGCGCGGTGGATCGCCATTTTGGGACGGCGTCGCAGGCCGTTTCTTTGGCATGAGTTTTCAGGATGCGGACTATTTCAACGCGATCAACGGCAACCAGTTTATCGCCGATCTGATGCCCAAACACCCGGTCTATGTCGCGATGCTATCCGATGATGCGAAAAGCGTGATCGGTGTGCCTCACCCCACGGGCCGTGCGGCGATGCGGATGCTCGAAAACGAAGGTTTTCACTACGATGGATACGTCGACATTTTCGATGCTGGCCCCAGCATGGTCGCCCGCACGGACGAAGTGACCAGCGTCAAGAACAGCAGCCAAGCGACTGTTGGCGATATTGATCTGGCAGAAGGTGAGCGCGCCATCCTCGCCACTGGTCAGCTAGAAACGTTCCGTGCCTGCTACGGCGCGCGCAAGATGAGCGATGACGGCACGATAGCGATCGACGCAGCCGCAGCCGATGCTCTTGATGTGGGCACTGGCGACACGGTGTGGAGCGTCGCGCGGTAACCCCTACGCGCGCGGTTTTTCCAGCGCGATTACGGCATAACTGGTCGCGTATTCGCCCAATACGGGCAGCGCCATCATCATGTCGCCCAACGCTTTTTTCGCGCCAGTCCCACCGCCGCCAAATCCAGACCGGTCCATGCGATCAATCGTCAGGCCCGCATCCGACACCATCCGGCGAAAGTTTTTGATGTCGAGTTCGTTGACATAGGCCTGCTCTTCAAAACTTTCCCACTGGGTCCATTTGTTCGGTTTTTTCTGGCCTGATGCATCCAGATCCCAGTGCCGCGGCACAAAATTGGGATCATCATAAATCGTCGCGGCGGTGCGGAACATCGCTTTTTCCCCGAACACAACATGCGCCCAAGGCAGCGGGATCAACGCCTCCATATGCGGCCCCCACGGCCCCTTAAACGTGAACCATTCGATCAACGCCCGCCCGCCGGGGCGCAGCACGCGCGCCCAATCCGCCAGGATGGCCTCGGGCTGCATCACATGCTCCATGCAATCAAACGCAGTGATCAAATCAACGCTTTCATCCGCGATGGGCAGACCGGCAATATCGCCTTCGATAAACCGCAAAGTGTCTGCATATTCAGGCGTATTGGAAAGAGCCGCGCGGGCACGTTCCAACGCGGGCAAATCGATATCGACGCCAGTGATAGAACGAGCCAACCCTTTGGATGCGAACATCGCCGCCAATTGACCATCACCGCAGCCAAAATCGAGCACGTCTTTGGCCGCAAGCTCGCTATCAGAAAAATGCCGCCAACTGCTAAGCAGCGAATTTTCGCGCCAATCGGCATAGGCATCTTGGGCCGCCATGCGTTCATCGGGCGGGCTCATCATACGCTTTGAAAGCGCGGTGCAGGCAACGGTGCGAATATCCATCACGCGGCTATAGTGTTGCCATCAGAATTTTGGAGGGTATGGCCAAGGCATGTCTCAAAGCGAAACAAACCTAACCGAAATCAATTTTGACGGGATCGTCGGGCCAAGCCACAATTACGCAGGCCTCAGCCTCGGCAATATTGCGAGCGCCAGCCACAAGGGGGACGCATCCTATCCCAAAGCCGCCGCGCTTCAGGGCGTGGCCAAGATGCGCGGCAATTTGGCGCGGCTGGGCGTGCAAGGGTTCTTATTGCCTCTGCCCCGCCCCAACACCGCCCTTGCTGCCTCGCTCGCTTATGACGGGTCAGAGCCTGCTGCATTGCGCGCCGCGCCGTGGTCAGCATCAAGCATGTGGACAGCCAATGCGGCCACTGTCAGCCCTGCTCCCGACACAAAGGATGGCAAGTGCCATTTGACCCCCGCCAATCTGGTCACAATGCTTCACCGTGCTCAGGAATGGCATGAAACGAAACGCATGCTCGAGGTCGCATTCGGCAATACTGATCACTTCACCGTCCACGACATCGCGCCCATGACATTTGGCGACGAAGGAGCGGCCAATCACATGCGCCTATGCGAAGGGCACGGCGGCGCAGGCGTCGAGGTGTTCGTCTATGGCCGCCCCGGCGGAAAATTCCCCGCGCGGCAACACGAACAATCCAGCCGCCTCGTCGCGCGCCAGCACGGCCTTGATCCGGCGAAGTGCGTGTTTATCGAACAGAACCCTGCTGCCATCGAAGCCGGCGCATTCCACAATGATGTAGTATCCGTCGCGAATGAGCGGGTGCTGTTCACCCATGCAGAGGCCTTCGCCGATCAGGCGGGAGCATATGATGCGATGCGCGCCGCCTTCCCCGCTCTTGAAATTGTCGAAGTGCCGTCCGACGCGGTCTCAATCGAAGAGGCGATCCGCACCTATCTGTTCAACGCACAATTGGTGACACAGCCCGATGGCACAATGGCTCTCATCGTGCCCGACGAATGCCGTGAAAGTGCGAGTGTCTGGGCCTTTTGCGAGCGGATGATCGCGGGAAATGGTCCGATCAAACATGTGATCCCAGTGGACGTCCGCCAAAGTATGGCCAATGGCGGCGGCCCTGCCTGCCTGCGCCTTCGCGTGGTGTGCGATCCTGCCACCGTCGATCCGCGTTTCATGTTGGACGAGGCAAAAGCAGACTTGCTGGAGGCGACAATCGCCGCGCATTATCCCGAGCAAATCGATCCGGCGGATATAGGCAAAGACAGCCTCGCCAAAAGCGTGATTGCCGCAAGGCAGGCCCTGCTCGACGCATTATTTCTCCCAGAATTGGGTTAACGCGTTTGCACTCTCCCGTCGGGGCTGTTTACAGTCTGTGACACGTTAACCAGCGCACTCCGCACCATTCCGGTGTTGGCACAGGTGTTGCACCTTAATAGGTTAACAAGGGAGAGCGCATGCTAAAGAAAATCGGAAGGCTGTTTGTAATCAAGAACAGGTTCGAAGCCTTCGTGATTATCTATGCATTGGCGCTGGGCGCGATGACGCGCGGTGTGGACTATCTTCAGCAATATCCCGGCGGTTGGGGTTGGGCCCTGTTCGCGGCGACCAGCGGCGCGGTTTTTCTTGCCGGTGCGAAGATCCTCGACGGACTAAAAGCCGAAAAGGAACTGGCGGAATTGCGGGCGGCGGCAGAGCCAAACCGCATCTAAAAAACTACATGAAGTCTAGGGCGCTACATGCCCACAACTGGATTGCCATCCTTGTCATATCGCGGAAGCAGCGCGAGCTTGTCGGCATCGTCTAGTACCAACGTAACCTGTTTGCGCCGGAAATCCCGCCGCGCGCCTATCAGAACAGGTTTAAGCCGCGTGCTGCCGCGAACAACGATCCGGCGATTACGAAAAACAGTGCGCAAAGATTTGAGCGACGGTTTGACGACCTCACGCTCAGCGTCGCCTTCAACGATGATCGCGCTTTCGTCTTCGTTGGCGTCCACGCCATCTGCGTCATACGCACTTGATGTGGTTTCGGCAGGCGGGACCGGGACATTGAGCAGGTCGAACAAAGTCGCCTCATCCATTTCGACGATGATCAATTCGGGATAGGTGCCGCCCTGATTGCCGCGCGGCAAGCCGCCAACTCCGGTGCTGCTGGATGTGTTCACCCCTGCCGAACCAAGAATAGCGATATCTTCCAAAGGTGAGCCGCGCAGATCGAGGCTCAACAATTCAAACTTTTTGCCGACCAGGCGGACCTCGGCCACATCCATGATAAGAGCCATATCAGCGGCGTCTTCATCGGACGCTTTGCGCGCCGTGCGCTGAAATTCGCGCGGTTGCATGCAATCGACCGCGCAAATGTCTCTCAATCGGGACAAATATTCTTCGTAGGTTTCCGCAGATGCCGGTCCGGGCATTGCAACGGTCAAAGGCAGCGACGAAACCGCAAGCAAATAAAGAACAAGGCGCGGGGCACGCATAAATTTCTCCATGACCAGTCGCAGCAATAACTTTCGGGCCCACGATACGGCCAGCAAATTGTTGGGGGTTTTGCTGCTAGCCCCCGGCTTTTTGCCCTCAGGGACGGAGGGCCATCGCGCTTGGTTTACCCTAAACGCACTCGCCAAAAATAAGGTGGGGGTTTCTGTTGCTAGCTACCCCCGGAGCCCCGGAATCCGTTCTGTTGCCCGGTCGGTCCAACCGCGCTTTAGCTTTGTAAGATCAGGCCGTTAGGCCGTCAGATTACGCAGCGATTGCGAGTGCGTCGTTATCGTTAGCACTTATAAAGGTGAACAGTTTTACGGGGTTTTCAGCCCGGGCAAAAACTACGCTTTTCAGCCCACGTCGATCCTAGTTCGTCCCCGTCAAAAACCTCTGCGAGCAGAGAATTATGGTGGAGACGCCGGGTACTGCCCCCGGGTCCGTTGTGCCTATTGCACGCAACAATTTATCGCCATAGTCGGTTGCCCGACATGCTCTACATAGTGCTTGATAGATAAATTGAAAGTGAATGTGAGGGTTTCGCCTGCGGCTTGGGTTCGCCAATCGCGGGCGTTTTTGTTTTACGCGCGCCATCCGGCGCGCGATGTCCTCGGCCCTGGCGGGCCTGCGGGCGGGCAGTCGCCCTTGCGGCGCTACGCGCCGTGCTCCGCCGCCAAGCCACAAAGCTTGTGCTGGTTCGACGCCGCAGGCGTCGCAAGCCCGACTGGGCGCCCGCAGCGACGCGACCGAAGGTCGCATGAGCGAGGAAATCGCAGCGCGGATGCGCTGCGCAAAACAGAAACGCCCGCGCCCTCCACGGGCACGGGCGTTTCTCAAATTTTCGCGGACTTACTTCTTAAGCGCGTCGCGAATTTCTGTGAGCAGCTCGATCTCGGTTGGACCTTCTGGCTCTGTCGGTGCTTCTTCTTCCGGCTTTTCAAACTTCGCTTTCGCTTTGTTCGCGTAACGGACCAGCATGAAGATGATGAAGGCCAGAATGACGAAGTTGATGATCGTGGTCACAAACGCGCCCCATGCGATCACATTGGCGCCCGCTTCGCGTGCAGCTTCCAACGACATGCCAGCTTCGACTTCGCCGGAAAGCACATAATATTTGCTGCTGAAATCAACATCACCGAAGATCGCGCCAACAATCGGCATGATCAAATCCGCAGTCATCGACGACACGATAACAGCAAATGCCCCAGCGATAATAACCGCGACGGCGAGTTCCATGACATTGCCCTTGGCAATGAATTCCTTGAATTCGGTAAGCATAACGATCCCCTATTTGCTCGTCCAATGCGCCTCTTTCGCAGGTCAGAACGCCCGTGCCAAGCCACCCCGGCGCAAGTTTACACTTCTTGAAAACAGACCGAGGTGTGCTATATATACAATACAGGACTTTGCGCGGCAGCCGTTAGAGCTGAGCAACCGCGCCTTTTGGAGGGACACCCATGAATTTGAAGACAATGACCCGCGCTGCACTGGTCGCAGCTGCATCGCTCTCGCTCGCCGCATGCGGCATCAACTCGGTGCCAGCCGCTGAGGAAGAAGCCAAAGCGAAATGGGCGGATGTCGAGGCGCAGTTTCAACGCCGCGCCAACCTGATACCGAACCTCGCCGAAGTCGCGCGCGGCGCAGCCGAAAATGAACGCGGCATCTTGACCGAAGTTACAGAAGCTCGCGCCCGTGCGACCTCTGTTCAAGTGAGCGCGGATGATCTGGGCGATGAAACGAAAATGGCCGAACTCGCTCAAGCGCAAGGCCAATTGAGCCAAGGTCTTGGCCGTTTGCTAGCAAGTTTTGAAGCCTATCCGACGATCCAGTCGAATCAGAACTTCCTTGCACTCCAAAGCCAGCTTGAAGGCACAGAGAACCGTATTTCAGTCGCGATCCGCGATTACAACGAAGCAGTGCGTAAATATAACACCACAATCCGGACCTTCCCCGACACGATCGGCGCGAACATTATCCACGGTGCGGACCCGCTCGTTCCATACTCGGCAGTGACCGAAGGGGCTGAAGCAGCGCCAGAGCTTGATCTGACGGCAAACTAATAGACGTGATTCATAGGCTTTTCCTGATCCTCGCAGCAGCAGGGACGCTTTTTGCGTCCCCGCTGGCCGCGCAGCCGGACTTTCCCGAGCTCACCGCCCGTGTCGTCGATAATGCAGACATCATACCTGCCGATGTCGAGGCGCAACTGAACGCAAAACTGGACGCGCTCGAAACGCAGTCTCAGCGTCAATTGGTGATCGCAACGGTTCCCGATCTACAAGGCTATGACATAGCGGATTACGGTTACCAGCTGGGCCGCGCTTGGGGCCTAGGCGATGCAGAGCGCAACGATGGCGCACTGTTGCTTGTCGCACCTAATGAACGCAAAGTGCGCATCGAAGTCGGCTATGGCCTTGAAGGTACGGTGACCGATGCGCTGTCTTCAGTCATCATCCAGAATCTGATCCTCCCTGAATTTCGCGACGGTGATTACCCAGGCGGAATTGTCGCGGGCACCGATGCAATCATGACGCAACTACAATTGCCACCAGACGAAGCTCAGCGCATTGCGCAAGCCGCCGGACAAGAACGCCAGAGTTCTTCGCGTTCAGGCGGCTTTCCAGTCGGTACGCTGATCTGGATGGGCTTTCTGTTCTTCTTTTTTGTTCTCCCGATCCTGCGCGGTCGCGGGCGGAAACGGAAATACCGCTCCAAAGGCAATGGCCCTTGGGGCAAGCGTGATCGGGGCCGCGACCGTGATTGGAAAGACACCGCTGGCGATATCATTCTATGGGAAGTCGGCAGCGCGATTGTTCGCGGCGCGATGAGCGGCGGCGGTGGCAGTGGCGGAGGCTTTGGCGGAGGCGGCGGTTTTGGCGGCGGCTTCTCTGGCGGCGGCGGATCATTCGGAGGCGGCGGCGCCTCCGGGGGCTGGTAAACTATGGGATATCTTAATCAGGATCAGCACAAAATCGTCTCTGATGCGGTGGGCGAAGCAGAGCTCAATACATCGGGCGAAATCTTAACCGTGCTGGCGGATCGCAGCGACGGATACACCGATGTCGCGCTATGGTGGGCGCTTGCCGGAAGTTTCACAGCGATGAGCATCTTTGCGGCCCTGCCCCAACCATTTCTGGATTTCTGGGACAGTCTAATCGGCGGTTGGGGCCACGAATGGTCAATTGGCGAACTCGCCAGCATGACTATTGCGCTAGGCCTCATCACCTTCATCACGATCCTGCTCATCCAAATGTGGCAGCCGCTCAAATTCTTCCTTGTGCCCGGCCCGGTCAAATTTGCGCGGGTCCACGAACAGGCGGTCAAACATTTCAAAGTGGGCGCAGAACGCCGCACCCATGGCCGCACGGGCGTGCTGATTTACCTTTCGATGAGCGAACACCGCGCAGAGATCGTTGCGGACGAACCGATTGCCGAAATGGTTCCACCCGAGGTGTGGGGCGAGGCGATGGGCGACATGCTGATCGAGATCAAACAAGGCAATATCGCAGAAGGCCTAGCCGTGGGCGTGCGCGATGTTGGCTTTGTCCTCTCACAGCATTTCCCGCGCGCCGAAGATGACGAGAATGAGCTTCCGGATCGCTTGATCGAGGTCTAGAGCTGCTCCCCATGAGCAATTCCGAATTCGTGCGCGATTCCGACGCAGACAAACCCGAAGAAACCCGCTGGGAAGGCCGTTTCATCACGGCCAAAACGCGCGGGCGCTGGGAATATGTCGGGCGCGCTCGCGGCATTCGTGCTGCCGCCATCATTGCGATTGACGAAGATGCGGACGGCAAGCGCCACGTGATCCTCGTGAGCCAGTACCGAGTCCCCCTCTCCCGCTTTTGTCTTGAAATCCCTGCTGGCCTTGTCGGCGATGATGATGGCGGCGAAGGCGAACTTGCCAGTGAGGCAGCCGCTCGTGAGCTTAAAGAAGAAACCGGATACCGCGCGGGCACCCTCGATGTTCTAGGCGAGTTTTATTCATCACCGGGCATGGTCTCCGAATGCTTCACTCTGCTGCGCGCACGCGATCTGACCAAAGTCAGCGAAGGCGGCGGCCTGCCCGATGAGAATATCAACGTCCACCGTATCGCCCTTTCCGACCTATCCCGCTTTGTCGCCGAATGGCGAAAGGCTGGCCACGCGGTCGATGTGCGGATAGCGATGCTGTTAACACCCGAATATCTTGGAGAGGAACTCACATGACATCACCCCGGCCCCAACGCTGCGAAGGCAAATTGGCATTGGTAACAGGCGGCGCGCAAGGCCTTGGCCGCGCGCACTGCATCCGGCTCGCACAGGAAGGCGCGCGCGTTATGGCAACCGACATTAATGGCGAAGGCGCGGCAGAGACCGCCGAAATCGTCAATGCGGAAATGGGCGCAGGCACTGCATTCTCGGCCCAGCATGACGTAACCGATCCGTCCAGTTGGGAAGGAGCCGTCGACGCGGCCCGTGAAAACATGGGCGGTCTGAATGTGTTGGTGAACAATGCTGGCATCGGTGTGCCTGGCAACATCGAAGAATGCGATTTCGGCGATTGGCAGCGGTGCTTCTCAATCAATGTCGATTCGATTTTTCACGGCTGTCAGAAAGCTTTGCCGCTGATGCGCGAGCACGCGCCCGGGTCAATCGTCAACATTTCCAGTATCGCAGGTCTGATCGCGAGTGACACGATGCCCGCCTATAACGCGTCGAAAGCGGCCGTGTGGATGCTGTCCAAGTCGATCGCCCTGCACTGCGCGAAAAAGAACATGCAGATCCGCAGCAACTCGGTGCACCCAACCTTCGTCGATACGCCGATCCTAGATGGCACTGCGAAAGCGCACCAGCTCGACAAGCAAGTTCTGATGGACAAGCTCGCGCGGCAAATTCCGCTGCGTTTTGTCGGTGAGCCAAACGACATCGCGAATGCGGTCGTTTATCTGGCGAGCGACGAAAGCCGGTTTATGACCGGCGCCGAGCTCAAGCTCGATGGCGGCATAAGCGCGATGTAAAAACAAAGAGAGGGGCCGTTTGGCCCCTCCCGGTTTTCATGATTTGTGTGCTTTGCAGCGAATGGTGAAAACCGGGTCGGCTCTCAGTCAGTCAGCGCCTCAGTCAGCAATCAATGCGACTGCGAGGTAGATTGGGATAGTCAGGCCAACACCCAACAGGGTCGCGACTACCAGTCCAATGCGCCAAATCGTGGCGTCAATGTCGGTCAGATTTGCTAGTCCCGAGCATACGCCGAACAGTTTGGCGTTGTGTTTGTCGAGACGATATCCGGTCTGCGGAACGTTGCTGTTGTTTTTGGTCAGTTTGGTCATGCGAGGGCTCCAATGGCTTGAATTGTATTCGGGCTTGCGGGGACGATAGCTGTGGCCATCAGAATTGCGGTGACGATCATCGCACCGGCACCAGCCGCGAAGCGGGCGCTTGCTGCGTTACCGAGGTCGAAGAACGTGTACATTTTAGTATTTCCTTTCGTGTGATGTGATCAGTCGGATCAGGCAATAACGGGGCTGCCTGGGATGATTGCGTAGGCAAACACGCCGGTCGAAACGATGATTGAGAAAGCGGCTGCGAACAGGCGGGTTGTGGTGTCAGAGTTTAACATTGCGGGGGTTCCTTTAAATGCGGGGTGCTTGACGATCAGACCATCAGCGAAGGGCTTGCAGGGATGATTGCGTAAGCGAAGAAAGCTGCGGATACGGCGACCGAGAAAGCGGCGGCGGCAAAGCGGTTTGTAAGGTCTTGAGCGTACATAATGTGGTCTCCCATTGAGTTGTTTCGGTGTCCTTTGGGCTAATCCTTGGGGACACCCGATACAATGCAGGAGGTGTGCCAAACTCGAAAAATGGCGGAATTCTGCGGTTTACGCGATTTTACAAGGTGAACCCTGAGTTAACAGATGCGAACATTTGGGAATTTTCACCACCTGTTGGGATTGGTGATTTCTCGGTTGCCAAGTCTGGCCTTTGCCGCGCCGCATGCTACCTCGGTTTCTCCTATGGCGTTGACCAAGATCACCCTTCAGAATTTTCGCAATCACGCCGCTTCCGAGCTGGCGGATACGGCGCATTTCAATTTGCTGGTGGGGGAAAACGGCGCGGGAAAGACCAACGTGCTGGAGGCACTATCGCTGCTGAGTCCGGGCCGCGGGTTGCGCCGCGCCAGCCTTGGTGATCTCGCACGCAAGCCTGATCCTGATGCAGAAACTGGGGCCTTTGCCATTGGCGCAAGCCTGATCGAGCAAGGCCAGACCTCCGCACGCATCGGCACCTATACGGAAGAAGAGCGCCCTACCCGCCGCCTTGTGCGCATAAATGGCGCAGAAGCCAGCGCGAGCGCGCTTTCGGAATGGCACGCCGTTTCATGGCTAACCCCTGCGATGGACGGGTTGTTCACGGACAGCGCAGGCGCAAGACGGCGCTTTGTTGATCGGATGACACTCGCGGTGGAGCCGGGGCATGCGAAGAACGTCACTTCACTCGAAAACGCTCTGCGTGAAAGGAACAAGCTGCTGGAAACGGGCGGCGATGCGCGGTGGCTGGATGCAGTGGAGGCTCAAGTCGCGCAGCACGGTGCGGTGGTGGCGCAAAACCGTGCGCGCCTTATCGCAATGCTGGCAGATGAGCTTTCCGCCTTACCACCCGAACCGTTCGCGCGTCCGATACTGACATATCGGCCCGGCGGCCCGACGGACGTTGCCGAATTGCTCGCAGAATTGGCCCGCGCTCGCCCAAGAGACCGCGCTGCGGGGCGTGCGCTAACCGGCCCTCACCGTGACGAGCTGGAAGTGATCATGGCGTCGAGCGGGGTTGCAGCGGCGTCTTGCTCCACCGGAGAGCAGAAAGCGATGTTGATCGCGATCACGCTGGCGCACGGTATCCTTGCCTCAACCGGACGGCCCAGCGTGCTGTTGTTGGATGAGGTCGCAGCGCATCTCGATCCGGTTCGCCGCACGGAGCTTTTCCGCAGATTGGGTCAAGGCAAGGCGCAGGTGTGGATGACCGGCACCGAAATGGCGCCGTTTGCCGATATAGCGGGCGAAGCGGCAATCTGGCGCGTTAGCGGCGGATCGCTGGAGCGGCTTTAGTTCGCGCCTGCGGGATCAGGCAAAGCAGCCTCGACTTGCTCCAACGTCGAAGCAACCAACGCCTCGATCCCTTCGGCTGTCGGATGGATCCGGTCGTTTTGGAACAATGACGGATCCTGATAAATATCTTCGAGCCAGAACGGGATCAGCTGCGCGTCGTATTCTTGGGCAAGCTCACCATAAAGCGCATCAAAATCGGCTTGGTATTCCGGCCCGTAATTCGGCGGTGCGCGCATTCCCATCATCAGCACCGGAATATCGCGTTCTTTCAGCTCATCCAGCATCGCGGTAAAGTTGGCACGTGTTTCGGCCGGCGAGAGGCCGCGCAGCAGATCATTGCCGCCCAGTTCCAGAATGAACAAATCAGGCTTTGTCTCTTGCGCGTCCAGCGTGAATGCAAGCCGGTCTAATCCGGCGGCCGTTGTATCGCCTGACACACCGGCATTTGCCATCACAGCGTTCACGCCTTTTGAACGCAGCGCGCGCTCCAGCTTAGCCGGATAGCTTTCGCCATCTTTCAGGCCATATCCGGCAAACAAGCTGTTTCCGAAAGCGAGCACATGCACCTCTGGCCCCATTACAGGGATCGCGGGCAATTCTGTTTCCACACGCGAAGTGCCAGCATCGGGAACCGTCGCGGCATCATCGGCGTTTTCACTGCACGCGGCCAGTGCCAATGGCAGCGCGGTAATCGCTACAGCGTAGCGCATTACCAGTTTCGTTTTCGACCAAGCGCGTTCGTGCATCTATCAATCCCTCGGTTGGGTACCTTGTTGACTGCCCTCCCCTATGCCATCTGGTGTCTGTGACCAATACTTCTTCTGGCGCCTCCCTCGCCATCTCCGCCCGTGACCTCACCCTGACCCTCGGCAGCGCTTCAGCTCCGGTGGACATTTTGCGCGGCATCGATCTCGATATCGCCAAAGGGGAAGTCGTCGCCCTGTTGGGCCCGTCCGGCTCCGGTAAAAGCTCGCTTATGGCGGTGCTATCCGGCCTTGAGCGGGCGAGTGGCGGGACTTTGAACGTCGCTGGCGCGGATTTCGCCGAGATGGACGAGGACGGTCTGGCTAAGGCCCGGCGCGGCCGGATTGGAATTGTGCTTCAAGCCTTCCACTTGCTGCCGACAATGACAGCCGCAGAGAATGTTGCGACGCCTATGGAGCTTGCTGGCTCTGATGATGCACAGCCGCGCGCGATTGCCGAGCTCGAAGCGGTCGGCCTTGGCCACCGCACGGGCCACTACCCGACACAGCTTTCCGGCGGCGAGCAGCAGCGCGTGGCCATCGCCCGCGCTATCGCGCCCCGTCCAGAGTTGATTTTTGCCGATGAGCCGACTGGCAACCTCGACGTCACAACCGGCGAAGAGATCGTCAAATTGCTGTTCGAACGCCGCGCCGCATCGGGCGCAACATTGTTGATCATCACTCACGACGCGAGCCTCGCTGAGAAATGTGAGCGAGTGCTGACGATGGCAGACGGGGTGATCGTTTCTGACACGAAGAACACCGCCAAATGAGCGCTGCGGGCAGTCTTGGCTGGAGCGGCGCGTGGCAAATTGCCAAGCGTGACCTCAATGCGCGTTTCAAGGGCCTGCGCCTCCTGCTGGTGTGCATCTTCCTCGGCACCGGGGCTCTTGCAGCGATTGGGACACTAACAGCTGCGATTGAGAGCGAGCTCGCCTCAAGCGGGCAGGAACTGCTCGGTGGTGATCTCGAAGTCGAGGTTTGGCAGCGCGATTTGAACGCGGATGAGAAAGACGCGTTGGCGCAGTACGGCACATTCTCGGGCGGCACCCGCCTGCAAGCCATGGCATCGACGTTAGGCGACAATGGCCGCGCGGCTCCGGTGGAGCTCAAGGCGGTTGATGACAAATGGCCTCTTTATGGCACTCTTATCCTTGTCGATGGCACGGAAACGGGCGCTCCCACGGCGAATGACGCTTATCTGGCGCAGGGCGCGCTCGACCGGCTTGATATTGCTGTGGGCGACAAATTCCGCATTGGCACAATCGAACTGACCGCAGCAGGCGTGATCGAGAATGAGCCTGACCGCTTATCCGAGGGCTTTCAGCTTGGCCCAACGGTGATCGTGGCAGAACAAGTGCCGCTCGATGGCGGGCTCCTCGCTCCAGGATCGCTTTATCAAAGCAAATACCGCATCGCCTTTGATGATCAATCAGCCGATCCAGAAACGGTCGAAGAGGCCCTCACCGAAGAATTCCCCAACGCTGGTTTCGATTTCCGCAGCCGTGATCGCGCATCGCCTGGCGCAGACCGCTTTGTGCGGCAGATGAGCGACTTTCTGACGCTTGTCGGCCTCGCCGCATTGGTGATTGCAGGCATAGGCATAGCGGGCGGCGTGTCGTCGTACCTCGATCAACGCCGCGCCAGCATTGCTACGTTTAAGGTGCTCGGCGCATCATCGCGCGACATCGTGCGCATCTACACGCTGCAAATCGCCGTTGCTGCGATCATTGGCAGTATCGCAGGACTAGCTGTGGGCGTGCTCATCACCCCGCTGCTCGGATCGGCGTTGCAAGGGCTGCTTCCCGTGGAAAGCGGCTTTATCATTGAACCTGCTCCGCTAATCCTCGCGGCATCTTACGGCCTCTTGGTAGCGTTTGCCTTTGCCGCTGCGCCTTTGCTGCGCGCGCGATCCTATCCGGCCATGGCGCTGATGCGTTCGCGCGTCACTCCGCTTTCGCGTGACAAGCGCGCATTGGCTGCAACCGCGCTTGGCATTCTGGCCATTTGTGCGCTGGCCATGATTACGACCGATCAGCCGCTGCTTTCGGGTGGCTTTCTATTGGGAGCAGGCGGCGCGTTGATCCTGCTGGCCGGCCTAGGCTTTCTGATCCAGTACATCGCGCGCAAATTACCGCGACCGTCCAACCCGCTTTTGCGCTCGGCCCTGTCGAACATTCACCGCCCCGGCGCGCCAACTGGCTCGCTCGTCACGGCACTAGGTTTTGGCCTTGCTGCCTTTGTGCTGCTCGCAGGGGTTCAGTCCGCGCTCGATGGCAACATCCAAACCAACGTGCCGCAGGAAGCGCCGGACTATTTCGTGCTCGACGTGCCAGTTGAACAGGAGAGCGAATTTCGCGAGCTGGTCACCTCGCGCTTTGAGGATGCCACTATCCGCGCAGTTCCGACTTTGCGCGGCGCAGTTCTGGCGTTCGGCCCAAAAGACGACATGACGCGCGTCGCTGACCTCGAAGAATTGCCTGAAGGCGCTTGGATGCTCAATGGCGAGCGCGGGATCACATATTCCGACGCCGTACCGCAGGGCAACCGGGTGACGGACGGTGAATGGTGGGACGCGGCGCATGACGGCGAAGGGCTCGTCTCAATCGACGCAGACTTTGCCAGCGCCGCCGATCTGAGCGTTGGCGATTACCTCACTATCGGCATCCTCGGCACAGAGCGCGATGTGCGCATCGCCAATATCCGTGAAATCGATTGGGAGAGCATGGGCTTCAATTTCACAATGGTATTTTCCCGCAACGCCATCGCCGATGCCCCGCACAAACTTTCTGCTACCATCGACTTGCCCGATGGCGCTGACCCTGCCGAACAAGGCGCAATGCTGCGCGATATGGTTCAACAATTCCCGTCCACATCAGTAGTCGAAGTCGGCGAGGTCTTGTTGGAAGCGCGCACGATCCTGCAACAGGTGAGCCTCGCAACGCTGGCCGCGGCGGCTGTCGCCGTTCTAGCCGGTCTCGCGGTTCTGATGGGCGCGATTGCCGCAGCGCGTGCGGCGCGCACGTATGACACGGTTGTACTGCGCGTTCTTGGAGCAAGTCGGCGGCAGATCCTCATGATGCAGCTGGCGGAGTACGGCCTCATCGCGCTGGCGCTCGCATTGGTTGCCCTAGGGCTTGGCTCCGGCCTTGCTTGGGTCATCATCACACAGCTGTTCGAATTTGATTGGCTGCCCAACTGGGGCGAAGTGCTAGGCGTTCTCGGCCTCGGTCTGTTTATGGTGCTTGCCTTTGCTCTGGGCGGATCATTGCCGCTGCTGCGAGCAAAGCCGGCGCAGGCGCTGCGCGAACTCTAACATTCGCCTGAAACAAAAAAGGGCGGAGCCTCACAGCCCCGCCCTTTCGCGAATTCATTAAATCGAACGGTTTATTCGAAAACTTCGGTGTTGCTCGGGTCTTTTGGATCTGGCCCAAAACGGTTTGGTCCATCTGTACCTGGCAGGAACATCAGCACGATAAAGCCGATGCTGGCCAAGATGCCAACGAACGGCAGCAGCGATGCGACGATAAAGCCGAGATACCACCAACCGGACATGTCGCGATCGTGCAAACGGCGCACGACGACGGCAATGCTCGGGATTAGGACCGCGAGGAAATACAGACCGTACAGGCTAAGACCTGCCCAGCCGAGCGTGCCAATGCCGCCCATAAGAGCCTCTGCCATTTCGGCTTCGGAGCCAGCTGCGGTCGGATCGACTGCTGCGATGGCTGCAAAATACGCGAAAGCCGCTGGTCCCGCCAAAACCATGCTGATGACGAAGTTCATAACTGCGAACATCCAGTATTCCATCCGGCGCGAACGCCCGGCGAAGTCAGCATACCGCTTAAGCGGCAAAATCATCCAATGCATAAAAGATCCCCTTCTAAGATATGCACAGTGCAACACATTACCGGCTTCAACACAACAAGACAGCACCATAAAAATGGGGCCCCGCTGTTTCCAGCGAGGCCCCACATTAGCTTATCTAAGGTCTGAAAGGATCAGAACTTGAAGCGAACAACACCGCCATATGTACGCGGTGCGCTTGGGTAACCCGAAACGGTACCGGCCTGCGCCACACCGTCAAACACGGTCAGAATATACTGATCGTTGAGCAGGTTACGGGCGAAGGCGCCAACTTCGAGACCATTGTTCAGCTTCAGCGTTGCCGATGCGTTCACAAGGTTCACTTCGCGGCGGAACAGCTGGGTATTGCCCAGTGCAGCGTTGAAGGTCGGGAGACCGTTGTTGATGTTCTCGTTGCTCTCGTGGTTGTAATCGAGACGCGTGACAACTGAGGTGCCGCTGTCAAATTCGTGAGTGTAAGTCGCCGAGGTCGCAATCGACCATGCCGGGATACCAGCTGGACGAACACCCGAAAGATCACCCAGAACAGAGCCGGGGAAATCATCGAACAACGGATCAAGATGGGTCGCAGCGAAGGTAAGAACCAGACCATCCGTCGGAACGATGGTCATATCCATTTCGAAGCCTTTAACCGATTGCTGGCCAGCATTCTGGAGAGCAAAGCCTGTGCCGGTGAAGGCGAGGCTTTGGAAACCGGTGATGGATTGGTCAAAAACAGCGAGGTTAAAGCCAAAGCCATCCCACTGACCTTTGATACCGATCTCATAAACTTCGGCTTCTTCCGGTCCGGCAAAGCGCGAACCAGTGCGAAGGTTTGGAATAGCGAGACCAGCGTCAAGAATTGGCGAAGATGGAGCCGCGAAAGTCGATCCACCAGGGCCAGCTGTAAAGTCAGCATTTGACGGACGGCTGTCGCGCGACAGGTTGACCGAGCTGGCTTTAAAGCCAGTGGCGTAGCTACCGTAAATGTTGACTTCGTTCGACACCTGATAACCAGCACGCAAAAGATACGTGAACTTATCGTCGTTGGTACGGCCATCTTCGACAGCGTTCGGAATGGTCAGGAACGGTGGCTGGAACTGGAAGCCCTGCAAACCGATCAGCGGGTTGATCGCCGGGTTCAGAGCCGCGGCAAGCAGTGCATCCTGGTTGGCCTGTGGCAGTGCCTGGAACTGATCACGTGTTGTGACGCCACCCATGGTTGCGCCAACGATGAACGCATCGACCAAGTTCACTTGACCTAATGGGTCTGGGCTAACTTGGCTGAGTGCAAAGTTCTTCTCATCATCGGTGTAGTTAAAGCCAGCCGTGAATACGAGACCGTCGGCCGGTTCGAAATCAACCGTACCAAAGATCGAGTACGACGTGTTGTCCATCCGGAAAGTTTCTTCCGAAAGAAGCGGTGTGCGGAATATACTTTCCTGCGGCAGGCCAAGCCCTAGCTCGACGCCGTTAAACACCGATGGTGCACCACTAAGAACATCAGCCGGATTACCGCCTGCAAGCAATTCAAAGATGTCGCGAATGTCATCGCCGTTTTGAATCGCGCTGTCTTGTGAGATGCTCTCGTCGAAATAGTAACCGCCGAGAAGGAAGTTGATCGGTCCGTCAAAGTCAGACGCGATACGAAGTTCCTGTGTGAAAGTGCTGACGTCCTGATCACGAGTTTCCGTTGCGATGCTCGCGCTGGAATAATCGATGTCCGACAGGAAGAAGTTTTTCAGTTCACGATAAGCCGTGATCGACGTGATCGAGATCGCGCCGGCCTGATAATCCATCTGAACCGAGCCACCGTAATTGTCGACCTCGTTATTTGGCACGAAGTTCAGGAACGCATCATAGCTGAAGAAGTCGGTCGAAATCTGACCGCCAACAGCGTTGATTGCCGGAACAGTCGGGCCTGCAACGAGTGTGCTGACCTGGCAGCATACTTCGTCGATGCGCGAATAGTCACCGATGGCGCGAATTTTGAAGTCCGGCGTTGGTTCGATGAGCAACTGTGCACGGGCAGCCCAACGGTTACGGTTGTTCTGCTCTTCGTCGAGATTGACGATGGTCGCGTAACCATCGCGGCGCTGATAGCTGCCGTCGATCGAGAAAGCGACAGTATCGGTGATAGGGCCGGTTACATCGCCTTTCAGGACGACTGTGTTGAAGTTGCCATAGACAGCTTCGACTGCGCCGCCGAATTCAAACTGCGGCTCACGCGTAACAACCGAGATAACACCGGCAGAAGCGTTCTTGCCGAACAGTGTCGATTGCGGGCCGTTGAGGACCTCGATGCGCTGAACGTTTGGAAGGTCGGACAGAGCCGCCGCCGAACGTGAACGGAATACGCCGTCGATAAAGACGCCAACCGATGGCTCAATGCCGAAGTTGTTATCGCCGTTACCGAAGCCGCGAATAATGAAAGTCGATGCCGACGACGTTTGAAGCTGGCTAACGCGCAGCGACGGGGTCACGGTCTGAAGGTCAAGAACGTCGCGAATTTGCGCGTTTTCGAGTGTTTCACCGCTGGTCACCGAAACCGAGATCGGGGTTTCTTGCAGCGTGGTTTCACGCTTGGACGCTGTAACGATGATCTGATTGTTGTTTTCCGGAGCCTCAAGCTCGGTATCTTCGTCATCTAGATCCTGCGCGAATGCGACACTAGGTGTGGCAACGGCGAATGCGGCGGCCCCTGCAAGCAGAGTAAAACGGTACGACCCGGCTGTGCCGGATGAAATAGAACGCATGGAAGCTCCTCTCCAATATCCCTCAAGCTTCGGTTGCCGTAGCGGCAGACGTCCCCAGACGCGTTAAACCTTCCACTTGATTAGCTAATCCGTACGCTACGCTTACGTATGCGACAAGCGTGAAACCCGCAGATTCCCTCGCGAAATGCGTCATTGTTGCAACACCGACACACTCTTGCAGAGCGCCAGCACGGGTCTGTTGCCGCCAAAACTTGCCCAAGCGGCTCACCTGCGCTAGGCGCGCGGCAAATGCTGCAATGCAACAGCAAGCGATGATTTCGGACCAATCCGCAGCGCCGCCCACCCTGTCGCAAATCTGCCATTACCGCGCCCTAAACGCACCCGCGCCTTTACGCCGGCCCGCATCATGCGATCCGGCATTTGAACTTGGAAAATTACGATCATGTCCTCTTCACTGCGAAATATCGCGATCATCGCCCACGTTGACCACGGCAAAACCACTCTGGTCGACCAACTGTTCCGTCAGTCGGGCACCTTCCGCGAAAACCAGCGCGTTGAAGAGCGCGCCATGGATAGCGGCGATCTCGAAAAAGAGCGCGGCATCACCATTCTCGCCAAATGCACCAGCGTTGAGTGGGAGCATGAAGGTGAGACGACCCGCATCAATATCGTTGATACGCCGGGCCACGCCGATTTCGGCGCCGAAGTTGAGCGTATTTTGAGCATGGTCGACGGCGTTATCCTGCTCGTCGACAGCGCCGAAGGTGCAATGCCGCAAACCAAATTTGTGACCGGCAAAGCGCTGGCCCTGGGCCTGCGTCCAATTGTGGTCGTCAACAAGATCGACCGTCCTGACGGCCGCCCGCAAGAAGTGCTCGACGAAGTGTTCGATCTCTTCGCAAGCCTCGATGCAACCGATGAACAGCTCGAATTCCCGTCACTCTGGGCCTCGGGCCGCGATGGCTATGCCAGCGACGACGAAGCGGCACGCGAAGGCACTCTTGACCCGCTGTTCAAGCTGATCACCGAGCACGTGCCCTCACCCGGCCTCGACACCGAAGGAAAGTTCAGCTTCCTCGCGACGCTGCTGGACCGTGACAACTTTATGGGCCGTGTTCTTACGGGCCGCGTCCAGTCGGGCAAAATCAACGTTAACGATCCGATCCACGCAATCGACATGGACGGCAACGTTGTCGAAGTGGGCCGCGCGACCAAGCTGATGAGCTTTGATGGTTTGGACCGCGTTCCGGTCGAAAGCGCACAGGCAGGCGACATCATCGCGATGGCCGGTCTTGAAAAAGCAACCGTTTCAAACACGATCTGCGACCCATCGGTGACAGACCCGATCGAAGCGCAGCCGATCGATCCGCCTACGCTCGCCATGCGCTTTTCGGTTAATGACAGCCCGCTGGCAGGCCGCGAAGGCAGCAAAGTCACCAGCCGCATGATCCGCGACCGCTTGCTGCGCGAAGCAGAAACCAACGTTGCGATCCGCGTGACCGAGGCCGACGATAAAGACGCATTCGAAGTCGCAGGCCGCGGCGAATTGCAGTTGGGCGTTCTAATCGAAACAATGCGCCGTGAAGGGTTCGAGCTGGGCATTTCGCGCCCGAAAGTTCTCTTCCGCGAAGAAGACGGCCAGCGCATGGAGCCATACGAAACCGTCGTGATCGACGTGGATGATGAACATTCTGGCACCGTCGTTGAGAAAATGCAGAAGCGTAAGGCCGACCTCAATGAAATGCGCCCATCAGGCCCGGGCAAGACCCGCATCACCTTCTCCGCCCCGTCACGCGGGCTGATCGGGTATCACGGCGAATTCCTGTCCGACACGCGCGGCACCGGCATCATGAACCGTCTGTTCGAGAAATACGGCCCTTACAAAGGCGAAGTCGGCGGCCGTAATAACGGCGTGCTGATTTCCAACGGTGACGGCGAATCTAACGCCTACGCGCTCAATATGCTCGAAGAGCGCGGCGAAATGTTCGTTGGCGCAGCGATGAAAGTCTATGAGGGCATGGTGATCGGCGAAAACGCCAAGCCGGACGATCTCGAAGTGAACCCGATGAAGGCCAAACAGCTTTCCAACGTGCGCTCCACCGGTAAAGATGACGCGATCCGCCTCACCCCGCCGCGCCGGATGACGCTGGAACAGTCGATTGCGTACATTGATGACGATGAAATGGTGGAAGTAACCCCGCAGTCAATCCGCCTGCGCAAAACGCTACTCTGCCCGCATGAGCGCAAAAAGGCGAACCGCAAGAAGAAGGGTTAAGCGCAAAGCTACAGGGTCGGCGCTATTAAGGGCCGTCTCTGCTAGCTGCCAGATCAGTAGGCTGCGGCTTTACAGTCTCGGGTAATGCTTCGCTTGCAGATCGATCAAGCGCCGCGTCCAACTTCTGTCGATTCATTCGAACCGCCAGTTTGCCGAGCTGATACCGCAGAATGAAAGCATATTCGTCATACTTATAACTTGTCTTATGCAGATATCCCGCACGCGCAAAATTCATCCGAACGCAATCTGGACCTCTCGATTTGAGCAACGCTAAACTTGTTTCGACGAGAGGCATCTCTTTGGGTGCTTTCAATTTGTTTGGCGCAGAGCCTTTCTTAGGATCATTTGCAAGACATCTCACCCCTCTCGCCGCATAGTCGGCTAGCTCCGGAAGATCGTCCAGCGCGTTAGGGAACTCCGCAGGATCAAACCCTGCCACCGAATCGAAATCCAAAAGGACTGTATTACCTTTGCTCACCCCTAGGGCCCTGAACTGCAGGCCCGCTAGGCGGGTGTAAGTTGCATCTTGATTTGGAAAGCTAGATGCAAAGGCATAACCAACTGTATTACTAGCATTGCGTTTGGATCGGCGAACTGATTGCAATGGTTCGTCAGTACCCGCATCAATCATGATCATCGTTGCCGGTGGCAGTGTGCCATTCGAAGCGTCGCGCAACGTCAATAGGTGTTCAAACGCTGTCTTGTAGCCGAGATTGTCATAAACTCCGCCATCGACGATCTGTACATAATTTGCGCTCTTCTTCGCCTTCTTCCGGTTGCAGAAAGAAAATTGGCGGTCGTCGCAAAGATCGGTAATTCCAAATGCGCTCGTAAAACTTGGCACTGTTCCACTCGCCGATGCTGCATATCCAATTTGCACATTCTCTAATGCGTGATCGGTGATCGTGACGCGGTCAGGAGCACAATTATCGCCCAACTTGCGAATTCTGTAATGCTGTAAATACGACTGCGTGAAAACAAACGGCGATTGTGACGGATAAAGCGAAGAGCCAAAAAATACCTGAGGAAGATTGGCGGCATTTTTACCGGAATATATTTCACCAAACGTTTTTCTGTTTGTTACTTCATTCACAAGACCATTCGCAAAGCACCGCACCTTGAATGCTTTAGTTTTCGCGAACGCTTTGATGATCGCATCGTGTTTGGATTTAAGAGTTCCACCTGGATCATCAAAACGGTTGGCAAGGAAAGCCGCAATCGTCCATGATCCGCCCGAAATTGAACTTATGAAATCAACCCTTTCAAGCGCATTTGCTGCAATCTTAGAATCTTCACCGCGGTTAGGCGTCTGAATTTCCTCGAGTTCCTCCAAGATACCTAACGTGAAGGCGCTAGCCCGCATTCCGCCGCCTGAGACAGTCATCCCGACCACTTCGCCATCGGCAAATGCATCACGAACCCTTCCCTTTAGCCCCATAGACGCGACAGGCATGGGTCCCGCAGTTGCAAGCCAAGAATGTGTTTGCTCATTACGTATCTCTATCGACGAAGAGATCGGAAGAGATGACAAATTCAGCGGATTTACTGAGCAGCCAGATAGAAAAGGCAGACAAAACAGTGCAAATGATGAAACAATACGCATGATCGAATCCCCCTATATTCGAGAGGTATTCTGCATATTTTCTGTTCGTATAACAATCCTTCTATTCTTAACACCCGCCAATATTTAAAATACGGCTTCCTCAACCCATAAAATTAGGCTGCCCGTTACTCGCGCTCACCCCGCCATCGACAGGCAGGTTCACACCCGTGATAAAGCTTGCATCGTCGCTGGCGAGGAAAGCGGCGGCGGCGGCGATATCTTCTGGCTCACCCACGCGCTTTATTGCCATGCGGTTCATTACCATCTTCATCGCGCCTTCATTGCCGAGAATACCCTCGACCATGTCCGAGCGGGTTACCGACGGGTTGATCGTGTTCACTCGCACACCCATCGCCCCGAGCTGCAACGCAAGGCCGCGGGTCAGGTTCGTCACCGCCCCTTTGGATGCGTTATAAACCGGCAGCATGGAATCGCCGCCGATGCCGGACACGCTTGAGATGTTGATGATCGAACCCTTCGTCTTGATCAGCTCAGGAATGGCCGCGCGCGAAAGGTAGAGAACGCCTTTCACATTGATATCGATGACACGGTCAATCGCCTCATCGCTGGTCTTGTGGAGCAAACCCTGATCTGCGACGCCGGCATTGTTCACCAGCGTATCGAGCCCGCCGAATTTCTCGACTGCCGCCGCGACTATCTCGTTTGCAAATTCAGATTTGCTGACATCGCCCGGCACGGCAAGAGTGCGAGCCGGATCAAGCGTTTCGGCGACCTTTGCGCATTTTTCGGCATTGCGGGCATTGATGATGACATTGCCGCCTTCATCGTGAAACCGCCGTGCGATCCCCTCCCCGATCCCTGCCGATGATCCTGTGACGATAATGGTTTTGCCTGCAAAGCGTGCTGATTGGGTCATAGTGTTCGGCCTCTTTAAGTCGGTTAGGTAGATCGGTTTTCATTCCACCAACGGGGCGGACGTCATTTCGTGCCCGAAACTCGATTGGCCGAATTGCCGTCCAGCGGTGGCCAAGGACGGCAGGGTTTGTTACCCGCTCGCCCCATATGGAAACTGCAACACTCGTCAGCCTCGCCCTGTATTTCATCCTGATGATCGCCATCGGGCTGTATGCCTGGCGCAAATCCACTGCCGATAGCGAAGGCTATTTGCTCGCCGGTCGCAATTTGCCGCCATCGGTCGCCGCGCTTAGCGCGGGAGCTTCGGATATGTCGGGCTGGCTGCTGCTTGGCCTGCCCGGTGCGCTTTACGCTGCGGGTCTGGTCGAGGCGTGGATTGGCATCGGGCTGTTTGCGGGCGCGGTTGCCAATTGGTTCATCGTCGCACCGCGCCTTCGGGAGCAAACCGAAAGCTACGGCAATGCGCTAACCATCCCGCAATTTCTCGCCAACCGTTTTCCCGACAAAGCGATCCAACTGCGCGTCGTCTCGGCGATCATCATTGTGGTGTTCTTCACCGTCTACACAGCAGCCGGACTGGTTGGCGGCGGCAAATTGTTTGAGACAGCCTTTGCAGGATTGCTGCCTGGTCTTGGCATGAGTGATTACATGCTCGGCATCGTGATCACGGCAGGAATTGTGCTTGCCTATACAATGGTTGGCGGATTTCTGGCCGTCAGCCTGACGGATTTTGTGCAAGGGATCATCATGATGATTGCGCTGGTTCTGATGCCGCTCGTCGTGATGTTTGGCAGCGGCAGCAACGTATCGCTGGGCGATGTCGATGTTCCGGGCTTTTTGAGCCTGACCGAAGGGCTAACCGCGCTCGGTTTTATCAGCGCGGTGACTTGGGGGCTCGGCTATTTCGGTCAGCCGCATATCATCGTGCGTTTCATGGCAATTGATACAGTCGCAAAGGTCGCCCGTGCGCGGACATACGGCCTGTCTTGGATGGCTGTTTCGCTTTTGGGTGCAGTGGGCATGGGCCTCGCCGGGCGTGCCTATGCCGATCAAAACGGTGTCGTAGTCGAGGATCCAGAGACAATCTTCATCATCCTGTCCGAATTGCTGTTCCACCCGCTCATTACTGGGTTCCTATTCGCCGCCTTGCTTGCCGCGATCATGAGCACGATCAGTTCGCAATTGCTGGTCAGCTCCAGCTCGCTAACCGAGGATTTCTATCGCCTGTTCCTGCGCAAACAGGCCAGCGAACGTGAGGCCGTAAATGTCGGTCGCGTCTGCGTGGCTCTTGTCGCAATTGCGGCCATGGTGATCGCGAGCAACCCGGACAGTCAAGTGCTCGGCTTGGTTTCCAATGCATGGGCCGGATTTGGCGCCGCCTTTGGCCCGCTCATTATCCTGGCCCTAACATGGCGCGGAATGACAGGCGCTGGCGCGGTCGCTGGCCTTGTCACGGGAGCGGCCGTGGTCGGTCTGTGGATTGCAACGGGGCTCAATGCGGACTTCATGGGCGGCCAAGGCCTCTATGAGATTGTACCCGGCTTTATCGCTGCGTTCATCGCCATTGTGGCCGTCAGCAAAGCGACGCATGGCAGCGCCATGCCAGCTCCTGCAAAATAAGTTCGATCAGCTGTAACCGCGGACGAATTTACCGCGAACATCCTCCAGAGCGAGCCGGTGTTTCTCCGGCCACAACCCGATTCCGGAGCATCTACGCATGACACGTCTCTTCATCCTAATCGCCGTCATTGGCGCTGCTATTTTCGGCACTATGCAACTCGCTGCTCAGGCCGATACAACCGGCTGGCAAACCTACGACGCTGGCGAGTTTATGATGGCGCAGAAGAAGGGCAAAACCATTGTGGTCGATGTCTATGCCGACTGGTGCCCGACATGCCGCGCGCAGGCTCCGATCCTCGACGAAATGCGCAAGGAAAAGCAAAGCGGCAGCACTCTGTTCGTGAAAGTGAATTTCGACGATGAAAAGGCGTTCCTGCGCGAACATCGTATCCCGCGCCAGTCGACAGTATTGGTCTTCAAAGGCGAAACCGAAGTCGCCCGCTCGATCGCGGAAACCAATCGTACCCGCCTGAGGGCAAAGGTGCTCGGCGCGCTTTAACGCGCGCAATTGCATCAGGCTGAACCATGAGCGGAAGCGCTTTCCTGTCTTTCGTTGCCGGAATGGTGACGATCCTGAACCCGTGCGTTCTGCCGCTTGTGCCGATCCTTGTGGCGTCGGCGCTGAGCAAGAGCCGTTTCGGGCCCTTGGTGCTGGCGGGCGGGCTTGTGACAAGCTTCACATTGTTCGGCTTTACCGTGATCGCGTTCGGATATTCACTGGGCATCAATGAACAGGCGATCCGCAGCGTTGCAGGTGCGATGTTGGCCTTGGCCGGAATGGTCCTGCTTGTCCCGCAGGCTCAGGCCGCGTTGACCGCCGCGGCTGCGCCCATCGCCAATTTCGGCAACCGGCGTCTCGAAAAGCTGAGCGGAAATGGCGCAAGCGGACAATTTGCCGTCGGTCTGCTGCTGGGCATCGTCTGGGCACCGTGCGTCGGCCCCACCTTGGGCGTGGCAATTGCAGCCGCCAGTCAGGGTGAGAACTTGATCGGCAGTTTCCTGATCTTCCTGATCTTCGGCCTTGGCGTGGCGACCAGCGTGCTGGCTTTTGCTTATGGCTCGCGCAAAGCCTTGGGTGAACGCCGCAAGACGATGCAGTCCCTCGCCAAATATGGAAAGCCGCTATTCGGGATCGCTTTGTTGATCGTGGGCCTGATGGTCCTGACTGGTTTCGACAAGGTCATGGAAATCGCATTGCTTGATGCGCTGCCGCAAAGCATGATTGAGTTCACCACGCGTTTTTAGAGTAGCAAGGCGCGCCGCCGCGCGGCCCTTCCCTCTAACGCTGGTTTGCGACATAGTTGGCGCAAATCAACGGGAGGATAACTCAATGACTGATGCACCGCGCGTAACGGGACTGGGCGGCGTTTTCTATGTGGCGGCAGATCCGGAGGCGACCCGGGCATGGTACCGCGATATGCTGGGCGTGGACGGCGAATACGGCCCACAAATGGCATGGTCGGATGAGCCAAAGCCAAACCCGTATTCCCTCATCAGTCATTTCAAAGACGATGAATATATCAAGCCGGGCAAAGGCGGGTTTATGATCAATCTGCGCGTGCATGACCTCGACGGCTTTTGCGCGCTGCTCGCTAAAAAGGGCATCAAAGTGCTCGATACGGCCGATGAAGGTTACGGCAAATTTGCATGGATACTTGATCCCAACGGCGTAAAAATCGAGCTTTGGGAACAGGTTGCAGAAGAGCTGCCCTAACCGGCGCAAACACAAAACACCTTGCCGAATGGTTCATATGCGGATCATTGTGGGGGTGCATCAAGGGCACGGGTTACACTTTTGTTAACCATGATTGCCTATCGGTTTTGTGTTATGAAACACCGCAACGTTCTTCGTCTGACGCTGGCCTTCGCAGGTGCCGCCGCGCTTGGTGGCTGCGGCAGTCTGATCCCGGGCTCATCCTCTAATTCTGGCACCCCAGATTATGGCAACGCCCGCGCCGCATACAATGCAGGCAAATCGGCGAACGCATCCTCCCCTGCCCCTCGCCGCCTTGCCACTACACCGCAAAGCGTCGCGCCTAACCCATCCGATGCCAGCTGCCTTGCCGAGTTAAACCAAGCAGGTGCCCGGTTTAATCCAATTCCAGATACCTATGCTGCGCCCGGCTGTAACAAACTTGGTACGGTGCAACTGTCCGCCCTTTCGGGTGATGCGCGCCAGTTTGGCGTTAGCAATATCGGGCCGGTTAAATGCCGGACGGCAAAAGCATTCAGCGCATGGGCCCGTTTCGGCGTAGACCGCGCTGCGCGGCAAATTTTAGGCAGTCCGCTTGAACGGATTGAGACAATGGGAAGCTATTCCTGCCGCAATGTCGCCGGATCAAATCGCCGCTCTGCCCACGCAACAGCAGGTGCGATCGACGTATCAAGCTTTACATTGGCCGATGGCCGCCGGATCAGCCTGAAAGGCGATTGGGATGACGGGACACCAGCAGAACGCGAATTCCTGCGGGTGGTCCACAAAAGCGCCTGCAAACGCTTTGGCACAGTGCTCGGCCCGGAATATAACCGCGCGCACGAGGATCACTTCCATCTCGAAGGCACCGGCAAGAAATTCTGCCGCTGACCCCGCAAAAAAGAACGCTCCCGATGCAAAGGCATCAGGAGCGCTGAAGTGGGGTCGATTGTTGAGTTAGCTATTGCACGTTCTGGCGCGGTTCCAGCTTGGCTTCGATTTTGAGCCGCACGGCCTCAGCCGCGTGGCGCGCGCCCAGCTTGTTCATCATATTGGCGCGGTGAATTTCTACCGTGCGCGGGCTGATATCCAGTTCGCGTGCGATAACCTTGTTGCTGCTGCCTTCGGAAAGCCATTCGAGAACTTCGCGTTCGCGGTTTGAAAGGTTCGCGATCCGATCGCGTGCCTCAATCATCCGGCGCCGAGCCGCACCGTACACTTCGGCTTCTTTCTCGATCCGTTGGAGACAACGGGCAAACCGGTCTGGGTCAAGCGGCAGGGATAGATAGTCGAGCGCGCCGGATTTGATCGCGTCAACAATGCGGCCTGGTCGCGGCTGCGCCTCGACAGCGATAAGCGGCAACCAGATGCCCAAACGGCTGAGCCGTTCAAGGATCATCGAGACCCCGCCTTCTTCTGCTGTATCGCGGGCGACAATAATGCCTTCGCGAGGGGGGTGAACGGACAATTCCAACAAATCGCCATAGACTTCGGAATGGTGACCCAGTGAGAAGCCAACTCGTGCCAACTCGGCGCGATTACGGCTTGATGAGTCGATGAAATGGAGAGAGGCTTTGCGTGTCATGCACACAGCAAGAGCGCGGATCACCGCACAACACACGCCGGACCTCAACCGAAACGGACCAATGTTCTGTTAGGAAATTCAAAGAACCCTGCATTCTCCGCACGAAACTTTGATCCGTTTTGAATGCGAATTCTGACTAGGTAATTCCCGAAGGCCAAATTCAGCGAATTTTGACCAGACCTAGCTGTTCGAATCGAACTTGTAATTCGGCAAAGAATGGAAAGCGAGCCTCAACGCGTCGCCCCATCCAGCGGAAATTTCGCTGAAATAGGAGTCATCATGTGTGATCCGATGTTCGTGGGTCGGCGCGAAATCGTCTTTGCCAATGACAAGCAGATCAAGCGGAAGACCGACAGACAAATTCGCCTTCAATGTGGAATCGAACGACACCATCAACAGTTTGGTCGCATCCTCGAAGCTCATATCGCGATCATATCCGCGAATGATGATCGGGCGACCATATTTAGTCTCACCAATCTGGAAGAACGGCGTGTCCCAGCTGGCTTCGATAAAGTTGCCTTCGGGATAAATCATGAACAGACGCGGTTCCATTCCGGAGATCTGGCCTGCAACGATGATCGATGCGGTAAAGCGCCCTTTCCCGCGATCACCATTGGCTTTTTGCTGTTGTTCGATGGTGGAACGCAGCAATTTGCCGATTTCTGTCACGACGGAGAACATCGTCTTGCCGTTGAGCAGCGTGTTTTCGCGGTCTTCGGGCTCCTTGGTGCGTTCTTCCAATTGGCTGACGACAGCTTGTGTTGTCGCGAGATTGCCTGCCGTCATGACAGCAATCATTCGCTCACCTGGCACCTGCCAGTGAAACATTTTTCGAAATACAGAGATGTTGTCGACGCCCGAATTGGTCCGGGTGTCGCTCATCAGCACCAGCCCTTTGTCGAGCACCATGCCAACGCAATAGGTCATTTTGAATTCTCCGAGATACGGGAGCGCGCAATTATAGGAGAACCGCCGTCGCGCATAGCATTATTGCTGCTGCTGATCCTGTTGCTCGGGCTGAATTTCCTGTTGCTGTTCAACAGCGATATCGACAGTTAGGATTTGCTCTGACCCGCCAAAGCTGATCCCGGTGATCGGGGCTGCGTCGCGGTAATCGCGGCCAGTGGCCACACGGACATAGCGCGGATCGGGGCTGATCCCGTTGGAAATGTCGAAACCAACCCAGCCAAGCCCGTCGACATGCGCTTCTGCCCATGCATGCGTTGCCTCCTGATCGATCCGGTCATTCATCATCAGATATCCGCTGATATAGCGGGCCGGAATGCCGGCCGCACGTGCCGCACCGATGAAGATATGGGCATGATCCTGACACACGCCTTGAGCAGACGCGACAGCTTCTTCGGCGGTGGTTGTCACACCAGTCGTGCCCGTTTGATAGGTCACTTGCTCTGCAATGGTGCGAGACAAAGTGTGCAAGTACTCGAGCCTTGCGCCGTCCTGCGGAGCTCCAAGCTCACGGATCAGAGCGCGCATTTTGACGCCCGGCTTTGTAAGCTTGGTCTGGCCGAGGAAACTCCACAGCGGCAAGTGGCCGGAATGCCTTCCGATAACACCGCCTTCATCTTCGGTTTCAACAGATCCGGTGCACGTCACCGTTACCTCACTGACCCCGCTTTCAACCGAGATCAAAGTAACAGTGTTGTGATGCTGATCTTCATATTCCAGCTCGGTATGAGCGTTATCATAGCTCATATCCCATTTCAGGATTGTCTGACCCTGCGTTTCCTTCGGCGTCAGGCGCAGGCGCTGGAGCGCGTGAACGACGGGCTCTTTAAACACGTATTTGGTGGTGTGGCGGATGGAGAGTTTCATGCCAAGAACCTATAATCTTCGGCGATTGCGCCGCTGATCGCTGCATTGCGCGCCATGAAGTCGATCAGAAATTCGTGTAGCCCTTGCTCGAAAATTTCTTCAACCGTCAGATCGGTGATGTGCATATCGGCATCACGCATCAGCTCGTTGCAAGTACCCTCGGCCCCGTGCATCCGGGCGAGCGCGGCAAGGTTCGCGCGCTGCTCACTCCGGCAAAAGGCAAGGCTACGCGGGAAACGATCGTCCAACACCAGAAATTCGACAATTCCGCGCGCATCAATCTGCCCTGCATTCAGCCACGTATAGGCGCGCGCGCCCGCGACTGATCGAAGCACCTGATCCCATTGCCCACTATCCAGACTTGATCCGACATAGGAAAGGGAAGGCAGCAGCAGGAAGTATTTCATATCGAGAATGCGCGCGGTGCTTTCTGCACGTTCGATAAAGGTGCCGACACGGGCAAAGTGATACGCTTCGTTGCGCAGCATCGACCCTTCAAATGCGCCGTGAACCTGTGTGCCCGCACGGCGAATTGTGCTAACCACATCGCCAACCGCCCCTTGGCTGACAGGCCGCGACAACATCTGGTCAAGCTCCATCCAACTCGTGTTTACCGCTTCCCAAACGTCGCTGGAGATGTTGGTCCGCGCCAGCCGCGCATTGGTGCGCACCGCGCCGAACATCTCACGCACATTGGCGGGATTGGCTTTGTCGCGCAGGATGAAATTCCATGCTGACTGCCCGTCATAGCTATCATGTGTGGATTCGTAGAGCGCGCGCTGACCGCTGGTGGTGATGACCGATCGCCATTCCTCCTGAGCCGTTTGCACATCGCGAGTAAGCGCCATGCGAAGCCCGGCTTCGAGAAGGCGCGCAGTGTTCTCCGCCCGCTCAAGATAGCGGAACATCCAGAACAATCCGTTGGCAGTTCTACCCAGCATCAGTCTTTAAGCACCCACGTATCTTTTGTGCCGCCGCCTTGCGATGAATTCACGACAAGCGAACCCTCTTTCAGAGCGACACGGGTCAATCCGCCCGGTGTGATGTCGATACCGCTCGGCGATACCAGCACATACGGACGCAGATCGACGTGGCGGGGCGCGAGACCCTTTTTCGTGAAAATCGGACAGGTCGACAGAGATAGCGTCGGCTGTGCAATGTAGTTTTCAGGGTTCGCTTCGAGCTTTTTGCGAAACTCTTTGATCTCTTTCTTGCTCGCCGTCGGGCCGATCAACATGCCGTATCCGCCCGAGCCATGAACTTCCTTCACCACCAGCTCGTCCAGATTATCGAGCACGTAGGCCAGACTGTCATCATCGGCGCAGCGCCATGTTTCGACATTGGGCAGCAGCGGTTTCTCGCCGGTATAAAACTCGACGATTTCCGGCATGAAGGAATAGATCGCTTTGTCATCGCAAATGCCGGTGCCGGGAGCATTGGCAATTGTGATCCCGCCAGAACGATACACATCCATAATGCCGGGCACGCCGAGCATGCTGGACGGATCGAATGTCAGCGGGTCGATGAAATCATCGTCAACGCGGCGATAGACCACATCGAGCGGTTTGAAGCCGCTGGTCGTGCGCATCTGCACCAGACCATTGACGACGCGCAGGTCGCTGCCCTCGACAAGCTCCGCGCCCATCTGGTCTGCCAGAAAGGCATGCTCGTAATAGGCGGAGTTGTAGATGCCGGGCGTCAGCACCGCGACATTAGGCTTCTTACGGCCGCTTTCGGCAAAAGCTGGCGGTGCGCAGGCCGCAAGAGATCGCGCAAGTCGGCGCGGGTAATCAGAAACCGCCTCAACCGGAACCTGACTGAACAAGTCAGGGAACATTCCCATCATCGTTTCACGGTTTTCCAGCATATACGATACGCCCGACGGGGTGCGGGCATTGTCTTCGAGCACGAACCATTCATTCGGGCCCGTTCGGACAAGGTCGATCCCGACAATATGGGTGTAAATCCCACCCGGCGGCGTAAAGCCAACCATGTTGGCAAGCCACGCCTCGTTTTGCCGGAACAGCCGTTCTGGTACGCGGCCTGCGCGGATGATCTCTTGGCGGTGATAGAGGTCGTAAAGGAAGCTGTTGAGCGCCCTCACGCGTTGCTCAATCCCGCGGGTAAGCTTGCGCCATTCCGGTGCGGTGATGACGCGCGGCACCATGTCGAAAGGAATCAGGCGTTCTTCGGCCTCGTCCTCGCCGTAAACATTGAAAGTGATGCCGGTCTTACGGAAACTGTCATCGGCATCCGCGTTTTTGCGCTGGAGCCATTTGTTGTCTTGCTCATCATACCATGCGCAATAATCGGTGTAAGCCGGACGGGTCGCGCCCTGTCCGTCAAACATTTCGTCAAACTTGTCGGAAGTGCCGACCATTGATCCCCCAGTTTAAAAAGCGTGCGCGGTTGAGCCTAGGGCCTGCTGCGCGAATTGAAAGCTTATCAAACCAAGTATTCAGGGCCGTTCAAGTTCCGAAAGAACCGCATGAATCGCCTCCGGGGCATAAGAAAAACCCATATGCGTGCAATCAACGTGGCATTCACGATCACGCTCATGCGCTTCGCCGCGTGCGCAATTTGGCGCGATAACGCCGTCACGCGCGCTCCACAGCGCCACTGTCTCCACCGGAGGTTTCGTCCCCGCGCGATGCTCCACCGGCGGTTCATCGACACGGTGACCGGCAACGAATTGATACAGCCGCCACGCATTGTTGGCGCGCGGATCACCGGAAAAAGGCGATCCCATTGTGATCACTTTGGACACGGCATCGGGCCTCCGATGCGCCAATTCACGCGCAAACATTCCGCCTAGGCTCCAACCGAGCAAGACCGGCTTGGCCTGATACCGATCGCGCACGTCGATCAGTCTCTGCTCCAATGCCTCAACCCGCTGAGGCGTTGGCCCGGAATTCAGCCCCATCTTCCAGTTTTTCGCCTTGTGACCTGCGCGTTCAAGCTGCTGCGAAAGATACTGCATGGTGCGCGGAGTGGCGACGAACCCGGGTAGCATCACAACGATTTGCGGCTTCGCCGACTGTTCAACCAGCGGCGCTGCACGAACTCGCACAGATATTGGCGAGAACGGATACGTCGCCTCGCCAATCATATGCCGAAGGCCCGGACGCGCGGGCGCCGGGCCTTCTGTCTTTTGCAGGGCAAGCCGTAAACGCTCGCGCAAGGTGATATCAGATTCCGTCATCGCGTCACGCGATAGCACATCCACCTAAAAGCGGAGTGAAAATCACTTGTCGCAGTCACCAATGCGTGTCTGTTGAACACGCATTTCGATGCTGGCTTCATCCATCCCTGGGATCATACCCTGTGATGTCATCGTAAGGTCAGATTCTGTTGGAGTGACGGTGCCAGACATCGCCATTTTCATCGCACCCGATCCATCCGGCGCGTCGCATGACATCGCCATGTCCATATTGCTGCCATCGATCACGTATTTTTCCATGGTGCAGCCATCTTCTTCCTGATCGGGGCGCTGGCCAAAACCTTCATCTGCCATTTCGGGGGTCAGGCAGAACTCCATGCTGTTGGTCATGCTGTTGCCCATCATGTCGATCATTTCCTGCGGCAGGCCATCGGCTTTCACGAACGTCGTTTGAACCTTGTACTTACCAGCAAGCGGTTTGATCTCATCGCCAGCTGCATCGGTAAGCGCGGCTGCTTCGTCTGCCGAAACAACGCCATCGCCGTCCGTGTCTGCATCTCCGCCCGGGCTGCCACAAGCCGCCAGAGTAAGCGCCGAAGCGGTGATCAAAACTGTCTGAATACGCATAAAAATTCCCTCCAATGTCTTTGCCCCTTGTTGAAGGGTCACGAACGCTTGAGCAAGCCTTCATATGTCCCCATATGGTTTGGTATGGCCGAATTGATCATCAGACGCGGGCTGGAAGAGCCGGACACCAGCGACGACTTCACCCCGCACCGCCCTGCCCGCCCTGAAAAGAGCATGCCGGGCAAGAAATTCGAGCTTGTCTCTGACTATGAGCCTGCCGGCGATCAGCCTACGGCTATCAAAGAACTGGTCGAAGGCACGCTTGCAGGCGAGCAGACACAGACGCTGTTGGGTGTCACGGGTTCGGGCAAGACCTTCACCATGGCCAAGGTGATTGAGACGCTGCAGCGCCCTGCTCTGATTCTTGCGCCGAACAAGATTCTCGCTGCGCAGCTTTATGGGGAGTTCAAAAGCTTCTTCCCCAACAACGCCGTCGAGTATTTCGTCAGCTATTACGACTATTACCAACCCGAAGCCTACGTCCCGCGCTCTGATACTTATATCGAGAAAGAGTCGAGCGTGAACGAGGCGATTGACCGGATGCGTCACTCGGCCACGCGGTCTTTGCTGGAGCGTGATGACGTGATCATCGTTGCCTCCGTCTCGTGCCTATACGGTATCGGGTCGGTTGAGACGTACTCCGCGATGATTTTCGACATCAAGAAAGACGACACGGTCGATCAGCGCGAACTGATCCGAAAGCTCGTCGCGCTGCAATATAAGCGCAACGATGCGGCGTTCCAACGCGGCACTTTCCGCGTGCGGGGCGACAATCTTGAGATATTCCCCAGCCATTACGAAGACATGGCTTGGCGCATCAGTTTCTTCGGTGACGACATCGAAGAGATCAACGAATTCGACCCGCTGACCGGCGAAAAAGGCGCGTCTCTGGAAACCGTCCGTGTCTACGCCAACAGCCACTATGTCACCCCCGGCCCGACGATGAAACAGGCGGCCGAGGCGATTAAATTTGAGCTCGCAGAACGGCTAAAGGAGCTTGAGGCGGAAGGGCAATTGCTCGAGCATCAGCGGCTGGAACAGCGAACCCATTTCGATCTGGAAATGATCGCGGCAACCGGCAGCTGCGCGGGGATCGAGAACTATTCCCGTTTCCTAACGGGCCGCCTTCCTGGCGAGCCGCCGCCCACGCTTTTTGAATATCTGCCCGAAAACGCGATGTTATTTGTCGATGAAAGCCACCAGACCGTTCCGCAGATCGGGGCGATGTCGAAAGGCGATCACCGCCGCAAAATCACGCTCGCCGAACACGGTTTTCGCCTGCCATCCTGCATCGATAACCGGCCGCTGCGGTTTAACGAATGGGACGCAATGCGCCCGCAAACCTTCGCCGTATCCGCCACCCCGGGCAACTGGGAGATGGAGCAAACCGGGGGCGTCTTTGCCGAGCAGGTCATCCGGCCAACCGGCCTAATCGATCCACCGGTCGAAATCCGCCCGGTTGAGGATCAGGTGCAGGATTGCATTCAGGAATGCCTTGCGACCGCCCAAAAGGGCTACCGCACCCTTGTCACCACCCTGACCAAGCGGATGGCCGAAGATCTGACCGAATTTATGCACGAGGCCGGCGTGCGCGTTCGCTACATGCACTCCGATGTTGAAACGCTGGAACGGATCGAGCTGATCCGCGATCTGCGCATGGGCGTGTACGATGTGCTGATCGGGATTAACCTGCTGCGTGAAGGCCTAGACATACCCGAATGCGGGCTGGTCGCGATCTTGGACGCGGACAAGGAAGGCTTTCTGCGTTCGGAAACATCGCTTGTCCAAACGATTGGCCGTGCGGCGCGCAACGTGGATGGCAAAGTCATTCTTTATGCCGATCGGATCACCGGCAGCATGGAACGCGCCATGGCCGAGACCGATCGCCGCCGCGAAAAGCAAAAGGCTTACAACGAAGAACACGGCATCACGCCAACGACGATCAAACGCGACATCGCCGACATCGTGGCCCACACCGCCAGCCAAGACGGCGTCGTCGTCGATACCGGCGATGATGAGGTCAACAATATGGTTGGCCACAATCTGCGCAGCTACATCGAAGACCTCGAAAAACGCATGCGCGATGCAGCAGCGAACCTCGAATTCGAGGAAGCCGGACGCCTACGCGACGAAATCCGCCGCCTTGAAAATGACGAGCTGGGCCTGCCTGACGCTGAGAAGAAAGCGCCCAAAGTCGGGCGTTCGGATGCAGGTCGCCCGGGCACGCGGAAGACAAAGTACGGCAAGAAGCGGACGAAATTTATGGGCGGGAAGCCGTGAAGAAAATCCGATTCATTCCTCTAACTATCCCTGCCTTGTTCATCGCCGCCTGCAAGCCCCCCCCTACAGATGCGGGACTTGATCGCGATATGCCTATGAGCGAGCCAACCTTTGCCTCTGACCCGCTACCTTCGCCCGATACCGAAGGCGCAGTTTGGGCCCCTTCTACCGAGGCGAACCGCATCATTTACGGCATTCCGGGTGAGCCCGCTTTGATGGCGCTCGCTTGTATTGAGCGTGACGGGCAATCGGAGATTTTGCGTATCACGCGGATTAGCCCTGCCGACGAAGGCGCAGGGGCGCTGCTCGCGTTGATAGGCAATGGCGCGATTGGCCGGATTGAAGTTGATGCAACCAAACAAGGCAGAGGCTTCGTGTGGCAAGGCGAGCTTCCCGCAGCCGATGCCAAGTGGGAACCACTCAATGGTCCGCGTCAGGCAACGGTTACTGTCCCCGGCGCCGGAATGGTCACGCTCAACGCCAGCCGCCTTCCTGAAGAATTGCTCAATACATGCCGCGGCATTCCGCCTGTAGTCGAAGAGGCTGAGGCTGAGGAGCGTGATGCTGCGGAGCCAGCCTCAGCGCCCATTCCCTGAGGCATATTCTTCGAGCAGATCAGGCGCAAGCACCTGCGGCAACTGCTCCGGTTCTGCGCCGGGTTCGTACCAGAGATAGAGCGGCACTCCCGCTGCGCCCCGTTCGGTCAGGAACATCGTGATTTCCTCGTCGCGCACGGTCCAATCACCGACTATGGTGATGACACCAGCCTCTTCAAACGCCTCGCGCACACTCTCACGCTCAATCGCAATGCTCTCATTCACTTTGCAAGTGACGCACCAATCGGCGGTGAACCACAGGAACACCGGCTTTCCGGACGCGCGCGCCTCGGCCAGAGCCTCACGGCTAAAGGCGGCGGGTTCATGGATCGATTGCGATGGCTGCGCGCTTGGCGTTTCGTAGCTGTATGGCAGCGCAAACGCGCCGAAGATCACGAATGGAGCGGCGACAAGGCCAAATGCTGGCCACGCCATCTTACCAGCCGCTTGCAAGCGGCCAACCACAGCCAGCGCAAGCACAATCCCGAACAGCATCACGAGCGCGAACATCGCAAATCCGCGCCCACCAAGCTGCACGGTGAGCCAGATCAAAGCGAGCGCCGTTAGCCCCATCGGGATCGCCATCACCTTGCGGAAAGTCTCCATCCACGCGCCGGGTTTGGGCAGGCGATTGCGCAGGGCTGGCACAAATCCGATCAACAGGAACGGGAGCGCAAGGCCGAGGCCGAGCATCGCAAAAAGCAGCAGTGCGAGCGGTGTCGGTAGCAGCAATGCTGCGCCCAATGCCGCCGCCATAAACGGCCCTGTGCAAGGCGTCGCGGCGAATGCGGCGAGCAGGCCGGTGGCAAACGCGCCGGCAGGCTTTCCGCCTTGTGTGAAGGACAGCGAAGGAAGCTCAAACAGTCCCGCGAAATTGACGGTTATGATACTCGCCAACACCAGCAGAACGATCACCACGCCGGGGCTTTGCAGTTGGAACGCCCAGCCGACCTGTTCACCCGCCGCGCGCAGAGCCAACATCAAAGCGCCTAGCCCTACACAGGCCAGCACAACACCTGCGGTGTAGGCGAGACCTTCGCTGCGGGCTTTGGTCTCGCTTTCACCGGCGCGGGCGAGAGAAAGCGCCTTGAGGCTGAGGATCGGGAACACGCATGGCATAATATTGAGCAGCAATCCGCCCACCAATGCGCCTAGGATCAATGTCCAAAGCGGAGGGGTGTCGGCTCCAATCGGCCCGGCAATCTTGATGGCAAGCTGCGGGACGCTGCCCTTGCCGCCTACAAACCGAACCCCTGCGCCATCACCGAAAGCAAGGATACCGGACAGCGCGGTCGCCTCCCCCGTGCCATATTCATCCAGCGGGATTTCCGCGACCAGCATATCGCCTTCGCGCATGAAGGTTTGCACTGCTGCGTAATCGACCAGCCGCTCATTCTCGATGAAAACGTGCGGCGCTGGCAAGTTCACAGATGCAGGCAGAGGTATAGCAATTCGCGCTGCCGTGCCTGTGATCTCGAACCCCTCCTGAGCGCTAAGCAGCGGCGCGACCTCGGCCTGCCAGCGGGCGAAATCGCCGCCTTGCCCCGCCGTCAGGACTGCATCCTGCGGGACGCACACACGGTCTGTGCAGGCGAGATATTCAACATGACCTGCAAAGTCGGGAACGCCGGAAATATTCGCATCGGCAGGCACATTGACCGGCACCAGCACGGCATATTCGCCTTCGTAAATGTGGTTCATCAACCCGCTGATGAGCAGCGTCTTGGGCACCGGATACAGCGCCTCTCCCATTGTCCAGCCATCGGGCAAAGCGAGCCGGAGCATCATGCCCTGCCCAGCATCGCCGGGGTTCGACCAATAACCATGCCATTCGGGCGCGCTGGGTGTGAATTTCAGCGCAAGCATCCATTGCTCGCCCGCCACCGGCATGCCGTCCGCCCTCAACTCCACCGCGATATTGTCATCACCGTAACGCGCTTCGGTCGGGATTTCCTGCGCCGAAGCGGGCGCAATCGCCGCCAGCATTGCGGCGCACGCAATAAGCCATGCAACGAATTGATGCATGCGGT
Organism: uncultured Erythrobacter sp.; assembly: GCF_947497915.1. Taxonomy (GTDB): domain Bacteria; phylum Pseudomonadota; class Alphaproteobacteria; order Sphingomonadales; family Sphingomonadaceae; genus Erythrobacter. The sequence continues at coordinate 1,750,538 of NZ_CANMIJ010000001.1, forward strand.
GTGGGAACATTCTTGCCTCGGACACACTCGACCCTCTAGGCACTCCGCATAACATTCGCAATTGGCGCGAACGAGAGAGACTTTTGACTATGAGCAATTCACGCGATCTTCTGATCCTTGGCGGCGGGCTTGTCGGCATGACTTTGGCATTGGCGGCGGCGAAGCAAGGCCTCACCAGCCACGTGATTGACCGCGCTGATCCGGCGGAATTGACCGCAGAGGGTTTTGACGACCGTGCCACTGCGATCTCGACCGCAAGTTGGCACCTCTTCACCAATATCGGCATTGTCGAGGGTCTTGAAGAGTTTGCCTGCGACATCGCCAGCATCGCGGTAACCGATCAGAACCTGCCCGGACGGCTCGATTTCACACCTGAGCCAGGTGAAGGCACATTGGGCCGCATGTTCCCAAACCGCCGTCTGCGCCTCGCCATGTTCGAAGCCGCCGCTGCAGAGCCTTTGATCAATTGGGTTTCCAAAGCCGAAGTGATCGAACGTCAGCGCAGCGAATTTGGCGCGGCGGCGATTGTCTCTATCGAAGGCGGTAAGCCGCAAAAATTGATGGGCCGGTTGATGGTCGGCGCGGAAGGGCGCGGGTCACCCACACGCGACGGCGCAGGGATCACCATCGCCAAATGGGATTACAAACACCGCGCGATTATCGCGGGCCTCACCCATTCCAAACCGCACGGCAACGTCGCGTGGGAGATTTTCTATCCCGCCGGGCCATTTGCGCTGCTGCCGATGAATGATGATGCAGACGGAACGCACCGCTCCTCGCTGGTCTGGACCGTTTCCGAAGAAGACGGAAAAGCCGTCACCAAACTGGGCGACCGTGCTTTTCTGGCCGAGGTGCAGAAACGGATGGGCGATGTGCTGGGTGATGTTACCAGCGTCGGGGCGCGGTCAAGCTGGCCGCTCGGCTTTCACCACACTGCGAAAATCACAGGAGAACGCCTCGCGCTGATCGGGGATGCGGCGCACGGTATTCATCCGATTGCTGGCCAAGGCCTTAATCTCGGCCTGCGCGATGCCGCCGCTTTGGTTGAAGTGCTAACAGACGGCGCGCGGATCGGCCTTGATCCCGGTGATGCGCAGCTTCTCACCCGCTATGAAAACTGGCGCGGGCTCGACAGCTTTATGGTGGCATTGGCCACGGACGGGCTGACGCGTCTGTTCGGTGTGCCCGGTAAAACTGCTTCCGCTGTGCGGCGTTTGGGTATGGGCGCGGTGCAGCGCACTGACCTGCTCAAAACGTTCTTTATGGACGAAGCGCGCGGCGTATCTGGCGATCTGCCAGATCTGCTAAAGGCTTAATCGACGCCCGAACTGCTGACGGGGCTCGGCTGGTTCACCAGGCTGCCACTGCCATCGCGCAAGCCACCTTGGTCCAGCACGGCGGCGGTTTCGATATTTTCGAGCGCAGCCATCGCATCGCGGAATTTCTCCGCATCGGCGATCCACGCCTCAGCCTTTTCCGCGCCGGGCATATTGCTGATCTCGTCAATCGCGTTTTGATACCGCCCTTGCTCCAAAGCATAGCGCGCGCGTTCCAGCCTGCGTTCAGGCTGCGGCGACGGTGTGCTTTCGCGGCGGATCACAAACAGCTGGCTTAGTTCACGTTGAAACCGCTCCCATGATGGGCCTTCTTCAATTTCTGCAAGCTGCGGGCCGAGACCTTCCAGCCGCGCAAGCAACGTGTCGAGCCGAATGGGCGGATCGCTGCGAGAGAAATTGATGATTGTACCAACGGCGTTCGGACGCTCATCGCCAAACCGCAAACGCAGTTGATCCGCGAGGTACCCAAGCTCAGCCCCGCGCTCGACCGCGCGGCGGGTGGCAAAGGCGATCAAAAGCCCTTCGGCGCGCGCAGCATTGCCAGCGGCGGCCTGCGATTGAAGATCAAGCCGCGCGAGACGCTGCTCCGCGGCCGCAAGGCGTTGATCCAATCCGCCCTGTTGTTCGGCAAGGCCGGACACCGCTTCGACGGCTTCCTCGGCATTTTCAGGCTCAACCTGTTCAGAAAGAGGTGTCGGCGTAGGCGCCGAAGTTTCGCTGGGTGAAGCGCTGGGGCTTGCATCCGCAATAAGAGCAGTCTGCTCGGCTTCGACAGCGGTATCATCGGCCGCGTTATGCCAGACAACATAGCCGACCAAAGCGCCGCCAATTACAAAAGATGAAACAGCCGCAAGCAGCATCCCCTTTCCCGAGGATGGTTTTCGGCGGCTACCGTATTTCGAATCCATTTCTATCCGTTCTACAACCCTGAGCGACCCACCACTCTCTCTGGAATGCGGCCTACGCTATTGGCACAAGCTGCCAACCATGGCCAGCAGCCTGCGATCATCAGGCCGTTCTGAAACATGGATAGCGGCCCAACCCTTGCCCGCGGCTGAAGCAATACGCGGGCCGAGTGCGGCAATCTCAAGTTTCATAAGATCGATATCCAAGCGATTGCATTCCATTGTAAAATGCGCCGCCGCCGCAGCCGAATGAAGCAAGACTATAGTCCGCTCGCCCGTCTCGTTCAGCAGCGCAGCATCCAGCGGCAGTGCTGCGCTTTCATATGCAATCACTTTGTGGATATTAACCCCTGAAGGCGGATCTAGCGGCACGTGATCGGCCCCTGCGAGGCGAAGCAAGCGCAGCGGCGGCGTGAGGGCATCTAGGACGTTTTGCAGCCCGCCTTTTCCAACCGAAGCGACCGTTAATCCAGCCTTCGCAGCGACTTTTTCCGTAGCCTTTCCAACAGCATGGACGGGCTTATCGAGAAAATAGGCGAGATTTACACCGCCATGCCGGATGGCGTTGGCGCTGCCGATGAGCAACGCATCAATGTTGGCAGGATCAGGCGCATCCCATGGTACGGGCCGCACCTCAAATAACGGAGTGCCGGTGATCGACAGGCCCAACTGCCGCGCGGCATCCATTGTCGCTGAAAGCCCCGGCTCGGGCCGGATGGCGATGATGCGCGTCACGCGGGCGCTGCGGCGTCCGGGCCGTTGAAATGTTCGGCGATGGCAGGCGTAGCACGGGACAGAAGATCAGCGGCGAGCGCTTCAATCGGTGCATGATCGCCAGCGCCAAATTTCGCGGTGCCTTCAATCCGGTCGGCCCCGTCCGGGCTGAAAACAGCGGCGCGCATCGTAAGCGCATCTAGCGGCCCCTCGCATAACACCGCAACAGGGCTGTGGCAGGTGCCGCCCAGTCCGGCGAGCAAAGCGCGCTCCGCCGTCAATTCGGCGCGGGTTTGCGCGTGATCGATTGCGGCCAGATTGGCCGTCGCTTCTGCATCATCGGCGCGGCATTCCAGCGCGATTACGCCCTGTGCAGCAGCCGGAATCCAATCATCTTTAGGCAGCGGATTGCCAACTTCTGTTTGATCGAGCCGCTCAAGCCCCGCCGCAGCGAGGAACGTCACATCGGCCTCACCCGCCTCAAGCTTGCCCAGCCGCGTTGCAACATTGCCGCGGAATGTGACCACATTGCAGTCTGGCCGCAGGTTCAAAAGCTGCGCAGCGCGGCGCGGCGCGCTTGTGCCGACTGTTGCCCCTTGCGGGATTGCGGCAATGCTTTTTGCACCGACTAGAGCATCACGGCGATCCGCACGCGGCAAAAACGCTGCAAAATGAAACACTTCAGGCCGGATCGTCTCGACATCTTTGGCCGAGTGCACCGATGCGTCGATCTTCCCCTCGGCAAGCCATACATCCAGTTCTTTCGTCCAAAGCGCTTTACCGCCAATCTCGGACAGTGGCCGGTCGAGAACCTTGTCCCCGCTGGCCATCACCGGAACCAATTCAACCTGATCCTCGGTCCAGCCATGCGCCGCGCACAGGCGCGCTTTGGTTTCTACTGCCTGCGCCATCGCCAAAGGCGAATTTCGCGTGCCCAATCTCATCTTTGGCCGCATCGTGTCGCCATCTGTCTGTGAATTGTTAGTCATCGGTGCGCTTGCTCTAGCCAAGCAAGGCATTAAGTGGAAGCACAATGGTTTCCGCATCCACCACCTCTGACGCGCATCGGATCGTGCTCGGTATTGAATCGAGCTGCGATGAGACGGCTGTGGCGCTGGTGACAGAGGATCGCCGCATTCTGGCGCAGCGGATCGCCTCGCAAGAGGAAGAGCACGCGCCCTATGGCGGTGTTGTCCCCGAAATCGCGGCCCGCGCCCATGCGCAGCGACTTGCCCCGATGCTGGCCGAGGTGATGGACGATGCCGGGCTAAAGCTCGATGATGTCGATGCCATTGCTGCAACTGCCGGCCCCGGTCTGATCGGCGGAGTAATGATAGGCCTTGTCAGCGCAAAGGCGCTGGCGATGGCGGCGGATAAGCCGCTACTGGCAATCAACCATCTGGAAGGCCACGCATTATCGCCGCGCCTCGCGGATGAGAACCTCGCATTTCCCTACTTGCTGCTGCTCGTTTCAGGCGGGCATTGCCAAATTTTGAGCGTCGAAGGAGTCGGTAAATATCGCCGTCTCGCTACCACTATTGATGATGCGCTGGGCGAAGCATTCGATAAGACCGCAAAGATTCTCGGTCTGGGCTACCCCGGTGGACCTGCCGTCGAGAAGCTTGCGCGCGAGGGGGATGCGAAAGCGGTTCCGCTGCCCCGCCCACTAAAAGGGTCTACCGAACCGCATTTCTCTTTCGCTGGTCTCAAAAGTGCGGTGCTGCGCGCCGTTGAAAGCGGCGAGCACAAGCCCGCCGATATCGCCGCAAGTTTTCAGCAAGCCGCCGTAGATTGCCTGATTGATCGGCTGGAAAAATCGCTGCGAGAATGCGGCGCGATGCCGTCTCTGGTTGTGGCTGGAGGGGTTGCGGCGAATATGACAATCCGCACCGCGCTGGAGGGATTGGCCGCAAAGCACGATATGCGCTTTGTCGCGCCGCCGCTGGCATTATGTACGGATAATGCCGCGATGATAGCTTGGGCCGGATGCGAGCGATTGCCTTTGAACGAAAACGCGCCGCTGGATTTCAAAGCCCGTCCGCGCTGGCCACTTGATCCAGAAGCAGATGCGGTGCGCGGTGCAGGAGTGAAAGCATGAGCGATCAACAGGCAGTCGGTGTGATTGGCGCAGGCGCATGGGGCACCGCCCTTGCGCAAATGCTCGCCAGCGATGGCCGCGAAGTTGCTCTGTGGGCTTACGAGACCGAGGTGGTCGATGCGATCAACACGCAGCACCGCAATCCGCTCTACCTGCCCAGCGCCGATCTATCGCCCAATATCCACGCGACCGGCGACCTCACCGAATTGGCGAGGCTCGACACCGTTCTGGTTGTTACACCTGCACAATTGCTTGGGCGGATCCTGAGCGAACTGCCCGCATCGCCGCGCGATCTTGTGCTGTGTTCGAAAGGTATCGAAGCGGGCACCAAACGCTTGATGAACGATGTCGCCCGCGCGGCCTGCCCTGATAGCGCAATCGCAGTTCTGTCCGGCCCAACATTCGCGCATGAAGTCGCTGGCGGATTGCCAACCGCCGTAACACTCGCATGCGGCGGCGGACGCGAGCAGTGGGAACGCCTATCGCCCGCCATCGCGCGGCCTGCATTCCGCCCCTACTACACCGATGATGTGACCGGCGCGGAGATTGGCGGGTCGATCAAGAATGTCCTCGCGATTGCATGCGGCGTGGTTGAAGGGCTTGAGCTGGGCCAGAATGCCCGCGCCGCTTTGATCGCGCGCGGTTACGCCGAGATGCTGCGCTTTGGAGAGAACCTCGGTGCGCGCACCGAAACGCTTGCCGGCCTGTGCGGGCTTGGTGATTTGGTGCTGACATGTTCATCCACTTCCAGCCGCAATTTCTCTCTTGGTAAGGCACTGGGAGAGGGACAAAGCGCCGCCGACCTGATGGCGGACCGCCGCACCGTTGCAGAGGGCGCGCATACCGCGCCGGTTCTCGCGGAGCTCGCCAAAGATCGCGGCATCACCATGCCGATCACTGTCGCCGTGAATGCCATTCTTGGCGGAGAGAACCCGCGCGATACCGTCGCCGCGCTCCTTGCCAGACCGCTTCGCGCCGAGCAGGAACCGGGCGCTTGAGCACAAAAACGCCTCCTGCTTCCAGCGCGCCTGACGACGGGGACGATATGGCTGCCCTCGCCAAAGGCGGGCGCACCAACACGATGGGATTTGTAATCCGCGCCTTGGGCGGCATCCCGTTTCTCTTTATCGGTTACCGTCTCTACGGGGTTGAGGACATGGGCCGGTTCGCAGCCGCTTTTGTCATTATCGAAATTTTCGCGCTCATTTGCGCGCTGGGCGAAAAACGCGGCCTGGCCCAGCGTCTAACCGAAGGCGCAGATGAAGACGGAGAGCGCCGCGTCAATCTCGTGTTTGACGGAATGCTCGCATGCATGCTGGTTTCCGTAGTCGTGGCCGCTGCCTTGATACTCTTTCCGCGGATCATGTTCCCTGACGGGACGAACAGCGATCTCGACATGTGGATGATCGCGGCGATCCCGGCATTCGCGCTCACAGAAATCCTGCTTGCAGCGCAGGCATACAAACATGACATCGCGACCACGGTGCGCGCGCGCGCAATTGTCGAGCCGTGGACACGTTCAATCTGTGCCGGAGTGTTCTTCTTTATCCCGGCGATCAGCGAAGCTGGTTTAGCGATGGCATTTCTCGCCTCGATCTATGCAGCGCTCGCCACGGCCCTTTGGTCATTCCTGCGCACCTATGGCCTACCCAAAGGGTGGCGCCCCCGCCCGCGTTATCTGATGAAGATGACGACCCGTTCGCTGCCCTTGGTTGGTGCGGATGTGATTGAGCGCGGTACGCGGCTGCTCGACGTGTTCCTGCTTGGTCAGGCGACATCATCTGCGGCCGTCGGGATCTACTTCTTTGCCAAGGAAATAGCGAGCCTGCCGCAAAAGCTCAAAACCAGTTTTGAACCGATCCTCTCCCCCGTCATCACAAAGAACCTGAAGATCGGCAATATGGAAGCGATCGCGGCGCAGGTGCGGCAGGTCGGTTTCTGGATCATCGCCCTGCAGCTTGGCGTGGCGCTGGCACTGTCGATACCCGGCGAAGCGATCATGGGCCTCGGCGGGCCTGCTATTGTTGGCGGCACCGGCGCGCTGGCGATCCTGCTCGCAGCGGAGGTTGTCGCCTCTATGGCCGTCGTATCGGAAAGCGTGCTCGTCTATATCGCGCGCAAACGAAACCTGCTGATGTCGGTGGGCATCATCACTTTGCAGGGCGCGCTGACAATTGGTCTGATATTCCTCGCCGATCACCTTGGCCTTGATGACGGGTATAAAGCAGCGGGCGCGGCGCTTGCTCTGTTCCTCGCGCTGGGCGTGTCGAGCATCATCAAGTCCAAAGTTCTTAAGACGCTACTTAAGGCTCCGGTGAGCAATTGGCGCTGGGGGCTGCTATGGGCAACAGGGCCAGCCGTGGTAGTCGGTTTCGTCTTTACCCAGTTCCTGCCCGAATGGACCGAATTGGTCTTCGGCATACCCGTAATCTTCGGCACATATATGCTGGTAATCTGGAAACGGTCTTTCGGCCCAGAAGACAAAGTGCTGTTCCGCAAGAAGGTTGTCGAGCCGGAATTGTCGCTCGATTCTGGCGCCCCTCCCGCCAAATAAGACACAATTGAGGCCGCAAATAAGGCGGACCCTTTCCGTCAAATAGGGCAGAGAGACCCAATTGTGGCGAAAATGTGGCAGAATTCATCTGCCATTCACCCTGCGAGTGTGATTTTCAAATTCGGGTCGAAAGACTGAGGCTGCTCATAACGTCGGTTATGTCAGATTCATATGTTATGTCATAACGTACCACATAGAGCGTCGAAAGGGCTCCACATCACGACGAAGCACACACAGGGAGAATGCCAATGACTACCCCAAGATTTTCCAATGAGCGCCCACTCTCGCAAAAATATGCCCTCTTTGCCGGTATCGCTGCCGTGCATGTTTTACTGCTAGCGGCATGCAGCACATCCGATAGCGAACAAAGCGCCGTTGTTGAGCGCGTCACCACCGTCGACGCCGAAGAAATGCCAATGTCTTATGCGCCGGCGGCGTCCGAAATGGCGGCCGATCTGGCGATTGCGCCCTCCATCTATGCCCCGCCAGTGATCGTTCCGAACGATCCAGGCCGTGAGAAATATGACGCGCAAGAAGTGTCACCTGTCAAAATGGCTTTGGCCGAACCGGTGAGCACTTTCAGCGTCGATGTCGACACCGGATCCTACGCCAACACCCGCCGTTTTCTTACGCAGGGCATGGCCCCGCCATCAGGAGCGGTTCGGACCGAGGAAATGATCAACTATTTCCGCTACGATTATGACAAGCCAACTGATCGTTCTCAGCCGTTCACGGTCAACACCGATGTTGCCAAGACGCCTTGGAATGATGACACATATCTGATGCGGATCGGCCTGCGCGGTTACGATATCGAACGCAGCGAAAGGCCAGCGGCAAACCTCGTATTCCTGATGGATGTGTCGGGGTCTATGAACGATCCGGACAAGCTACCTCTTGTCAAAACGGCGCTATCTGGCCTTGCAGGTGAGCTCTCATCGAAAGACCGTGTCTCCATCGTTGTTTACGCCGGAGCGGCGGGCCTTGTGCTGGAACCGACCAGCAGCACTCGCAAAATCCGCAGCGCGCTAGACCAGCTTTCGGCAGGTGGATCGACCGCTGGCGGTGCTGGTTTGAAACTCGCGTATAACATCGCCGAAGACAACTTCATCAAAGGCGGCGTGAACCGTGTAATCTTGGCCACCGACGGCGATTTCAATGTGGGTGCGTCGAGCCAAGACGCCCTGGTCGAGATGATTGAGGCAAAGCGCGAAAGCGGCATCACCCTCACCACGCTTGGCTTTGGCAGCGGCAATTACAACGAAGCCATGATGGAGCAGATCGCCAATCACGGTAACGGCAATTACGCCTATATCGACAGCGCGCTGGAGGCGAAGAAAGTGCTGGGTGACGAAATGAGCTCCACGCTCTTCACCATCGCCAAAGATGTCAAAATTCAGGTCGAATTTAATCCAGCAGTCGTGGGCCAATATCGTCTGGTCGGGTATGAAAACCGGATCCTGCGCGAAGAAGACTTCAACAATGACAAGGTCGACGCAGGCGACATCGGCGCAGGCCATCAGGTGACAGCGATTTACGAGATTGTGCCCGCTGGCACCAAGGGGTGGATTTCACCGCGCCGTTACGAAGGTCAGCCGAAAGCGGCGTCGAAACAGCGCATGACGGAAGCTGCACATATCAAGCTGCGCTACAAAATGCCGAACGGAACGAAATCACGCCTAATCGACACTATCGTCTCCGCCAGCGAGCTGCGCAATGCCCGCGCGCCTCGCGGTGATTTTGCCTTCGCAGCATCTGTGGCGGCCTTCGGCCAAATCCTACGCGGGGACGAGCTAATGATGAATTTCGATCACGGCGATGTGGAAGCGCTTGCAGGCCGCCAGAGCAATTATTGGCGGCAGGAATTCCTCCAGCTCAACGAAGTGGCGGGCGCGATGAAGGGCGGCTGAGCCAGCTCACAGCAACAACCCAAAGGGCCGGTATTCGCACAGCTGCGTTTACCGGCCCTTTTGCGTCTGCGCTTCATCCTGCTAATGCTCCCGCCAAAGCAATTGATCTAGAGAGGCGCATCCCATGACATTCGAAGAAATGGTTCCATACATCTTGATCGGCGTGGCAATTTTGCTGCTGATCGTTGCATTCGTCTATTTCGGCACCCGCAGCACGAAAGTGCAAGGCACGATAAAACGCGATGTGCTGGATGAAGGCGCGGATCGCGCAAGTCGGAATGAGGCCCTTATCAACGCGCCCGCCGCCGCTGTAAAAACGCCTGCGCCGGCTCCGGCACCTGAGCCAGTTCCTGCTGCGGCGCCCCCCCCAGCGCCAGTTCCAGCGCCGGCTCCGGTTGCTGCACCGGAACCAGTTCCTGCACCTGCACCAACAGGCGCGGCAGATGACCTTCGCCAGATTAAGGGCGTCGGGCCAAAGCTTGTCGCTTTGCTTGCCGATCAGGGCGTTACCCGCTTTGAACATATCGCCGCATGGAGCGATGCCGATGTCGCACGCGTCGATGAAACGCTTGGCCGTTTCGCTGGCCGGATCACTCGCGATCAGTGGGTCGAACAAGCCAAATTGCTGGCTGCTGGCGAGTCCACGGCGTTCTCTGAAAAGTTCGGACAAAAATAGTTAAAGAAAACAGTGGGGCGAATCGTTTCCCGTGTGGTAAGTCTCTTTTTGGGATCAGAAAACACGAACGGGGAGAGGTCATTATGGCCCAACGGATTCTGGTTGCCGAAGACGAAATGATCGTCGCTTTTGATCTTTGTGACACTGTCGAAGAGGCCGGCTTTCAAGTGGAAGGTCCGCATGCTGGTATTTCGTCAGCCATGCTTGCGTTCCAAAAGGAAAAGCCCGCCTGCGCCATCCTCGATATTCAGCTTGATGACGGCATCGTCTTCCCGCTGGCGCAAAAACTTGCCGAAGAAAACGTGCCGATCATCTTTCACACGGGCCGCCACACCACTGACGAAATTCAGCAGCGTTTTCCGGGCGCCACCACTCTGGCAAAACCTTGCCCCCCTTCGGCCATGATCGAAGCTGTGAACGAAGTGTTGGAACACGCCTGACTCTGGCCTAGGCTGCTCTCCAAAGAAAAGCAGGCCAAAGAGCGACAGGAGAGCGAAGCTTGAGTCAGGAACTGTTCCCCGTACCCGCCGAATGGGCCGGGTCGGCGAAGATCAACGCTGCCACATATGAAGAGCGCTATGCCCGCTCTATTCAGGATCCTGAGGGATTCTGGGCTGAGGAATCGCAGCGGATCGATTGGATCGAACCGTGGAACACGCTCAAAGACGTAAGCTATAACGAAGCCGATTTCCGCATCGGCTGGTTCATGGGCGGAAAGCTCAACATTTGCGCCAACGCGCTGGACCGGCACCTCGAAACACGCGGCGATACGCCTGCGATCATCTGGGAGCCTGATCATCCCGATACGCCGGGCCGCACCCTCACCTACCGCGAACTCCACACAGAAGTTTGCAAGTTCGCCAATGTGCTCAAAGCCAATGGCGTCAAAAAGGGCGACCGCGTCACGATTTACCTGCCGATGGTGCCAGAAGCTGCTGTTGCGATGCTAGCCTGCGCGCGCATCGGCGCGGTGCATTCTGTGGTGTTTGCCGGCTTTAGCCCGGATGCGCTGGCGGGCCGGATCGAAGATTGTCAGTCCAACATCATCATCACCGCCGACGAAGGTCTGCGCGGCGGCAAGAAAGTCCCGCTGAAAGCAAACGTCGATGCTGCGCTGGAAAAGACGCCCGCGGATACCGTGATTGTTTATCGCCACACAGGCGGCGACGTTGGCTCAGTCGAAGGGCGCGATGTCTGGTGGCACGATGCGATGGCGCGGGCCTCCGCCGAATGCGCGCCAGAGGTGATGGACGCGGAAGATCCGCTCTTCATCCTCTACACATCAGGCTCCACTGGAAAGCCGAAAGGCGTGCTGCACACGACCGGCGGATATGCCGTGTGGACCAGCATGACGCATGAATATGTGTTCGATTACTCACCGGGCCAAATTTACTGGTGCGCGGCGGACGTGGGCTGGGTCACCGGCCATTCCTATGTCGTCTACGCCCCGCTGATTAATGGCGCGACGCAGGTGATGTTCGAAGGCGTTCCGAACTATCCCGACTTCAGCCGGTTTTGGGACGTCATCGACAAACACAAAGTCGAGATTTTCTATGCAGCCCCTACCGCTCTGCGCGCTCTGATGCGCGAAGGTGATGATTGGGTGACCAAGACAGACCGTTCCTCGCTCCGCCTGCTCGGCAGCGTGGGTGAGCCGATCAATCCCGAGGCGTGGGATTGGTATCACCGCGTCGTGGGTGAGCGCCGCTGCCCGATTGTCGATACATGGTGGCAAACGGAAACCGGCGCTGCGATGATTACGCCGATGCCGGGCGCAACCGCGCTGAAACCGGGCAGCGCAAGCAAGCCGATGTTCGGCGTGCAGCCCGCTTTGGTCGATCCGGAAAAAGGCACGATATTGGAAGGCGCGACATCGGGCGCGCTTATCCTGACAGACAGCTGGCCCGGCCAAATGCGCACAGTTTACGGCGATCATGATCGCTTCTTCCAAACCTATTTCAGCCAATATCCCGGATACTATTTCACCGGCGATGGCTGCCGCCGCGATGAAGATGGGTATTACTGGATCACAGGCCGTATCGACGATGTGATCAACGTATCCGGCCACCGCATGGGCACCGCCGAGGTGGAAAGCGCGCTGGTGGAGCATCCGCTCGTATCCGAAGCCGCCGTGGTCGGTATGCCGCATGATGTGAAGGGACAAGGTATCTACGCCTATGTCACCACCAATGCGGGCACGGATGACAGCGATGACCTTCGCAAAGAACTTGTGCAATGGGTGCGCAAGGAAATCGGCCCGATTGCGACGCCTGATGTGGTGCAGTTTGCGCCGGGCCTGCCGAAAACACGCAGCGGCAAAATCATGCGCCGCATCCTGCGCAAGATTGCGGAGAATGATACCGGTAATCTGGGTGACACCTCCACGCTGGCCGATCCAAGCGTGGTCGATGATCTTTTGGCGAACAGGCCGCAAACGTAGAGAAGAGAATGGTTGATCCGCGGCGCTTCGCCTGCGAGAGATGCTGCAAACTAGTTTCAGGAGTAACTAATGGCCGGAATGGTGCCGTTTAACTGGGAAGACCCCTTCGATCTGGAATCCCAGCTGACCGAAGACGAACGAATGATCCGCGACACCGCGCATGCTTTTTCACAAAGCGAGCTTCAACCGCGCGTGATCGAGGCGTTTCGGAATGAAACCGCCGCGCCCGAACTCTTTCCGCTGATGGGTCAAGCGGGCCTGCTCGGCGCGACCATTCCCGAAGAATATGGCGGCGTTGGCGCGTCCTATGTTGCCTACGGCCTGATCGCGCGCGAAATCGAACGCGTCGACAGCGGATATCGCTCGATGGCGTCTGTTCAATCCAGCCTCGTGATGCACCCGATCTACGCTTACGGATCGGAAGAGCAGCGCCGCAAATACCTTCCGGGTTTGTCTTCAGGCGAGCTCATCGGTTGCTTTGGCCTGACCGAGCCGGATGCCGGCAGTGATCCTGCGGGCATGAAGACCGTCGCTCGCAAAGATGGCGACGGATATGTGCTGAACGGCGCAAAGACATGGATTTCCAATTCGCCATTCGCAGACGTGCTTGTCGTATGGGCCAAGAGCGAAGAGCATGGCGGCGGCATTCGCGGCTTTGTGCTTGAGAAAGGCATGAAAGGCCTCTCCGCCCCCAAGATCGAAGGCAAAATCTCGTTGCGCGCCTCCACCACGGGCGGCATCGTGATGGAAGATGTGAGGGTTGGCGCCGATGCGCTGCTGCCCGATGTTCAGGGTTTGAAAGGCCCGTTCGGCTGCCTCAACCGCGCGCGTTACGGCATCAGCTGGGGCGCGATGGGCGCGGCGGAATTCTGCATGCACGCCGCGCGTCAATACGGGCTCGATCGCAAGCAATTTGATCGCCCGCTCGCTGCAACGCAGCTGTTCCAGAAAAAGCTCGCCGATATGATGACTGATATCGGGCTCGGCCTACAGGCGTCGCTGCGCGTGGGCCGTTTGATGGATGAAGGTCGGTTCGCGCCAGACATGATTTCCATCGTGAAACGCAACAATGTCGGCAAGGCCTTGGATATTGCCCGCCAGTCGCGCGATATGCATGGCGGCAACGGTATTTCCGAGGAATATCAGGTCATCCGTCATTCGGTGAACCTTGAAACGGTGAACACATACGAAGGCACCCATGATGTCCACGCTTTGATCCTAGGCCGCGCGATCACCGGCATCGCGGCATTCGGATGAGCGCGGCAGACACCCCGATCACGCTTTACGGCTATTATCGTAGCTCGACGTCATACCGGCTGCGTATCGCGCTTGAGCTGAAAGGGCTTGAGTACGACCAAGATCCTGTAAACCTGCTGGAATCGGCGCAAAAGGACGATGGTTTTACGAGCCGCAATCCGTTTGCGTCCGTGCCAATGCTGGCGGCGGGCGGGCGTGACCGTGCGCAATCCATGGCGATGCTCGAGTGGCTGGATGAGGCGCATCCGGAAAATCCGCTGCTGCCGTCCGACATCGAGGATCGCTACACTGTGCGCGAGCTGGTCTATGCCATCGCCACCGAACTGCACGCGCCGCTAAACCTGCCGGTTCTGAAGTATCTGAAAGACCCGCTGGGTCATTCGCAGCGTATTGTCGACCACTGGTATCGGCACTGGTTGAAACGCACGCTTGATCCGGTCGAAAAACGTTTGGCACAACTCAATACTGGCGACTTCCTCATGGATGCGCCGGGCATGTTCGAAGTGCTGCTGATCCCGCAAATCTACAACGCGCGCCGCTTTCACTATGACCTGTCGGAAAGCCCGCATATCTGCCGCATCGAAACGGCATGTCTTGCTCTGCCCGCTTTCCAGCGCGCGCATCCGAACAACCAACCCGATAACCCGCAAAGAGGCTGATCCATTTATGAAACTCGCTACGCTTAACGATGGCACTCGCGACGGCAAATTGGTCGTCGTTTCAAAAGACCTCACGCGCTGCTGCGCGGCGGGATATATCGCGCCGACGATGCAATATGCGCTCGACAATTGGGCGCGGGTCGCGCCGGAACTTGAGCTGCTGGCCACCGATGTCGAGCACGAAGCGGTGCCGTGTGAGCGGTTTCACGAGCGCGAAGCGCATTCCCCCCTGCCCCGCGCATACCAATGGGCAGACGGGTCGGCTTACATCAATCACGTTGAGCTGGTTCGCAAAGCGCGCGATGCCGAGGTTCCGGAGAGCTTCTATCACGATCCGCTGATGTATCAGGGCGGCTCTGACACGTTCCTGCCGCCGCGCGCCGATATTCCCTTGGGCGATCCGGCATGGGGCTGCGACATGGAAGGCGAAGTCGCTGTCATCGTAGACGACACACCGATGGGTGTCTCAGCCGAAGACGCGGCGCGCCACATCAAACTCATCATGCTGGTCAATGACGTGTCGCTGCGCGGCCTGATCCCGGGTGAACTGGCCAAGGGTTTCGGGTTCTTCCAGTCAAAGCCGTCCAGCGCATTCTCGCCTGTTGCTGTGACACCCGAAGAATTGGGCGCAGCATGGGCGGACAGCCTGATAAATCTGCCCCTGATGGTCGACTATAACGGCGAGGCCTTTGGCCGCGCCGAAGTCGGCAAAGATGCGACCTTCAATATGGCGCAGCTGGTTGCCCATGCGGCCAAGACGCGCTCGCTCACAGCAGGCACGATCATCGGATCGGGCACTATCTCTAACAAAGGCGCAGATGGCGGCCCAGGCAAGCCGGTAGCCGATGGCGGTCTGGGCTATTCCTGCATCGCCGAAATCCGCATGATCGAAACGATCCGTGACGGCGAAGCCGCGACCCGTTTCATGCGCGCAGGCGACACTGTGAAGATCGAAATGCGTGACGCCGAAAATCACTCGATCTTCGGCGCCATCGAACAGACAGTGGTGGAGGCCCCTTAAGCCGAAGCTTAGGCCTCGTCCGCGTGCGCCCCGTCCAATGGGCGGCGGCGAGCGATATTGCCTTCGCGGCGTTCGTCGATTGTGTCGACAAAGCAGTGGTTCACATCGCGGTGTTCGGCTTCATCAGCACGCACTGCGATGATGACTTCGCGTAGACGCGCGTCTTGCGGTAGCTGCCAGTAATCAATCGCAATTTGGGGTGCGGGAATGTTGTCCAATTGGCCCGCATCCACTTCCGCCAGATACTGGGTGTAGCTGAACACGGCCTCTTCCTCGAAATACCCCACCACGCGGTGCGCAGTGCGCGGCGCGAATAGATAGAGCCAGAAGTAGAAGTTGTAGAAGACGAGTTGCACGGTGATGATCAGGGCGCGTTCAAACCGGTTCGGCTGCGCGACCTCGATGAAGGTCATCAGGTGCATCCGCTCATTCTCGGCCTCGTCCAGCAAAGTGCGGATCCAGCCTTCGTCGTCGCGCATATTGCGCAGCGCCTTTAGGTGCTGCCAAAGCCCGCCAACCATGCCGGGCACGGCTGCGACGGTTTCAAGCACAACAGCGCGGTGGCCGTATCGTTTGGCGAAGAATGTGTCGGCGAAAAAGCGCAGCAGCTTCACAAAACTGAATGCGATTTTATCGCTCAGGGTCTGGGGTGCGAAATGCACCTCCAGCTCTGCGTCATGATTAACCTGCCGGACCAGCGGACGGGAATCTAGATGTTGCATTGGGCACTCTCAAGTGGCCCGGTCCCTTCTACTCGACCTCATGTCGAACGCCCTGACCGGGTCTCTATCGGCACTTGTTAAATAGCAAAGCGAGGCAGTTAGTTCCCGCGATTTCGCCGCAGTAAGTGTTCTATTTTGTGCAACAAAGGCAAAAGCCGTTTAGAATCCGAGGCTTTCGGCAACAGCTTCATTCACAATTTTTCCCTGATGCACGTTCAAACCGGGGGCGAGATGTGGATCATGTTCACAGGCTTTCACGCCCTTTTCCGCCAATGCGAGTCCAAACGGCAGCGTCGCATTGTTTAGTGCATAGCTTGATGTGAGCGGCACAGCGCCGGGCATATTAGCAACGCAGTAATGGATGACGTTGTCGACTTCGTAGGTCGGGTTTTCGTGCGTCGTCGCTTTCGATGTTTCAAAGCATCCGCCTTGGTCAATCGCGACGTCGACCAGAACCGCGCGGTTCTTCATCAATTTTAGGTCTTCACGCGGCACCAGATGCGGCGCGCTCGCGCCCGGAATCAGGACGGCGCCAATCACGACATCCGCCGTTGTCAGAGCCTGCTCAATCGTGCCCGCGGTTGAATAGCGGGTGCTGACGCGGCCTTGGAACATCTCATCGAGCTGGCGAAGGCGCGGCAGCGAACGGTCGAATATCTCGACATCCGCGCCAAGGCCCACGGCCATGCGTGCTGCCTGAGTGCCAACAACGCCGCCGCCCAGAACAACAACGCGGGCGGGCAAAACGCCGGGCACGCCGCCCATCAAGGTGCCGCGCCCGCCATTGTTTGCGCGCAATGCCTGCGCACCCGCTTCGATCGAGAGCCGGCCTGCGACTTCGCTCATCGGGGCGAGCAACGGTAGTCCGCCGCCCGGGCCAGTTACGGTTTCATAGGCCACGGCAGAAACGCCGCTCTCCATCAATCCGCGCGCCTGATCGGGATCGGGTGCGAGGTGGAGGTATGTGAAGAGAATTTGCCCTTCGCGCAGCTGCACCCATTCATTGGGCTGCGGCTCTTTCACTTTGACGACCATCTCGGCGCGAGCGAAGACTTCTTCGGCGGTGCTGACGATCTCCGCGCCGATCTTAGAATATTCCTCATCAGCCTTATCGATGCCCGATCCCGCGCCCGTTTCGACCATCACCGAATGGCCTCGCGAAACATATTCGCGTGCAGCCTCCGGCGTCAGACCGACGCGGTATTCGTGGTTCTTGATCTCTTTAGGGACGCCAATGAGCATAATACTCTCCTGGGGAATCGGGCAGAAGCTCCGCCGCATTTACGCAATTAAGTTACAAACTTGCGCATAATTATTCAATCAGGAAAAGCAGGGGTTCTGCAGCGACGGCTTTCCTACTATCATCCTGTCACACCAATTCACGGGCTGTGAAACCGGTATAATGGATGAAGTTTTCGGGTAAGTATCAAGTGCTCTCAACATGAATGAAATTTTTTTATTTCAGTATGTTATGTCTGAAGATCGCGCTTGACACATTGTCCAACATGTCAAGCAAGTCCTACAAATTTCGCGGCCCGATAGAGATAAAGGAAACCTCGCATGACGAATTATCCCGCACTGAAAATGTTGATCGGCGGCGAGTGGGTTGCCGATGGCGGCGATGGCACCATGACGGTGAGCAATCCGGCGACCGAAGCGAAAATCGCTGAATGTCCAAAGGTTTCCAGTGAGCAACTCGACGCAGCAGTCGCTGCGGCTAGCGAAGCCTTCCCGGTCTGGGCCGGAACCCCCGGCGCGTCGCGGCACAAAATTCTGCGTAAAGCTGCCGATCTCTTGCGCGAGCGAGCGCCAGAGATTGCGCGGGTCATGACGCTGGAAGTCGGTAAGCCGCATGCACAGGCATTGGGCGAAACGGTGGGCGCAGCTGACCTGATCGATTTCCTTGCAGAGGAAGCAAAGCGCCAAGGTGGCCGTCTGGTGCCCGTTCGCGGTGCGCACTTGCTACAGCAGCGTGTGACGCAGGAGCCGATTGGTCCCGCCGCTTTGTTCACACCGTGGAATTTCCCGATCAACTTGCCAGCGAAAAAGCTTGCTGGTGCGTTGGCCGCAGGATGCTCTTGCATATTGAAGCCTGCCGAAACCACGCCAGCCTGCGCGCAGATGCTGGTCGAATGCTTTGTTGAGGCGGGCGTGCCAGCGGGTGCGATCAACCTCGCTTACGGCGATCCTGCAAAGATCTCCGAGCATCTGATAACTGCGCCAGCAATGCGCAAAATCAGCTTCACCGGATCAACCGCGGTTGGCAAACAATTGGGCGCGATGGCCGCTCAAGGCCTCAAACGTTTCACTGCGGAGCTTGGCGGACACGCGCCGGTTGTGATCGGCGAAAGCGCAGATTTCGAACGGACCGTGGCCGCTTGCGCTGCGACCAAATTCCGCAATGCCGGACAGGTCTGCGTCTCGCCCACCCGCTTTCTTGTCGCGCGCGGCATCTATGACAAATTCGTCAGTGAATTTGCCGCCTGTGCGAGTGCATTGAAAATCGGCGATGCGAGCGTGGATGACAGCGTTGATATGGGCCCGCTGGCCCATGGCGGGCGCGTTGCAGCGATGCAGGATTTGATGGGATCGATGGGCGGCGAGCAGGGCGAAATCGTCACTGGCGGATCATCGCCAGAGGGTGCCGGGCACTTCTTCCAACCGACAGTCATTGCAGGACCATCCCCGACTAGCCGATTGATGACCGAGGAGCCTTTCGGTCCGGTCGCGGGCATCGTACCTTATGATGACATCGAGGAAGCCGTGCGGATTGCCAATTCGCTGCAATATGGACTGGCGGCTTATGCGTTTACAGCTGACCTTGATGAAAGCCATTATCTTGGCAGTTCGCTGCGCGCGGGCATGGTCGCAATCAACCACTTTGCAGTTGGATCGCCCGAAACACCCTTTGGCGGGATCGGCGATAGCGGGTTCGGTTCGGAAAGCGGAGTTGAGGGTTACCTAGGCTATACCGAGACCAAGCTGGTCACGGTTGCGAAGTCTGGCACCTAGGCGCGAAAGGCGTTTAGCGGCGCGGAAGCAGGCGCGAAAAAGCGCGAGCGATCAAAGATTTGCGGCGTGGCATCGGACGAATGCGTCCGTAACGTGCTCGGCGCGACATCTCGTCGCCAAAGCATACTGTCCGGCCCATTGCGTCCGGACCGCTAGAAATAATTGTTGGTCGTTCCATGTGTCGCGTCCCCGATTCGCGATTCGTTATTAACGTTAGCTAACACTGAATCTGTGGAAAACTGAGTCTCAACTGCAAAACGAAGTTGCAATTTTACAATTCAGGATTCGCAAAGCAGCATGGTTAACGCGTCAGGAACACCTTTGGTCGCGGCCTAGCGGTCCGTCCGCTGGACACCTGCTGCGCGCACATCTTCGAGGTTTGGATACCCGTTAACGGCCATCAACAAATCAGCCTCAGCGAGAATCGAACGAAGCACCCACCCGGCGCCTTCCGCGCCGCCCAGCGCCAGACCGTAAGTATACGGGCGGCCGACACCAACGGCCCTCGCTCCCATTGCCAGCGCCTTGACCGCATCGGAGCCAGAACGAATGCCGCTGTCAAACATCACCGGCACATCGCCGGCGGCTTTCACGATATCTTCGAGCAGATCGATGGTCGCGATGCCGCCATTGGCCTGACGTCCGCCGTGATTGGAGCAATAAATTGCGTCAGCCCCGCAATCGACTGCGCGCTTCGCATCATCGGCGTGGCAGATACCTTTGAGTGCAATCGGCATGTCTGTCACATCTTTGAACCACTTCATGTCATCCCAAGTGAGCACTTGGCCGAACACGCCCGCGAACATCATGATCGCGGCTTCCATGTCCTCTTCCGGTGGCTTGTCCAGCAGCGAACGAAAGACCGGGTCTTGGAAATAATTTTGCAAAACCTTGCCGCGCAGCTGCGGAAAGTTCGACGCGTTCAGATCGCGCGGACGCCAGCCGGTCACCCAAGTATCCAGCGTGACGACCAGCGCGGAATAGCCAGCTTTCTCAGCGCGCCCTATCAGGCTTTCGGCAAATTCGCGGTTACGCGGAGTGTAGAGCTGAAAGAACGCTGGCGTATCGCCGCATGCTTTCTTCACATCCTCCAGCGGATCATTGCCGAGGGTCGATGCGCAAAACGGCACACCTGTCATTGCGGACGCTTTAGCCGCCGCCATATCGCCATGCCTGTCCTGCGTCGCTTCACCGTTCAAACCAATCGGGGCCATGAACAACGGCGTATCGTATTTCTGGCCGAACAATTCGATCGAGAGATCACGCTCTGTGCAATCAACCATCATGCGAGGGATCATGCCCCAATGATGAAAAGCCGAGGCATTTGTGTCCTGAGTGTGCTCATCACCGCACCCGCCCGCGACGTAGTTCGTCAACATCGGGCCAAGCGCTTCGTGGGCGCGTTTTTCGAGGGTCGCGAAATCCACGGGGAAGGTCGGCAGATGCCCCCTCAATCCCGCATTATAGATCTCGTTTTGCATCCCGCCGAAATTGTGCATCGCGTGTCCTCTCCTGCATCTCTCTTGGTGCGAAGAGTGAACCAGTTTGCACCGGCTGGGCAAGCGGTTTGTGCGTATTCAATCCAGCTTTCGGAAAAGCCGCTGCAGTTGCGGACGGATTTTGAGATGCTGGATGTAAAGCCATTCGAGCACGCGCAGCGCAGTGCTATTTCGCGCGATCAGTCCCAGCCACCGCATCGATGGTATCTGACGCCACATAATGGCAAAGGCCGCCGCGCCGCTGACAATCTGGCCGTCTTCTTCAGCGTGAAAACGCTCAAGCAATTTCGTCTGATCAATCGGGCAAGAAGGATCGCCATCTGCCGCCACATCGATAAAAGTAATCGCATCGCGGCTATCCAATCGCCGCATCAACGCAATCTCTCGCGTGCACATCGGACAGGCTCCGTCGAACCAGACTTTCACCGTAGGATTGGAGCGTGCGTTGGACATATCACCAATGTGCGCGCGATTATCGGGAATTCAAGCAACGGGGATGGTGACAAGCGCGCTTCAATGGGTAAAGTCTGGCCAAGACATTCTTAAGGGGGATAGAATGAAATTTCACAGCAAATCCATCGCGGTGGCCGTCGCCTCGCTTGCGCCGCTCGCACTGGTATCGACGCCCGCCGCTGCACAACCGGTGCCGATTGATACGATTGATCAAACCGATGTAATTGAGCGTATCAATGAAGAAACCGTCGCACCGGCATTGTCCGTTGTGACAGGCAACCAGATCGGCGGCGTCGATCCGCAAGGCAAACCGACACTTATTGCAACAGCCACAAATGGCCTGCGGTTCGAAGTGAATTTCAGAGCATGCGAAGACGGCGCAGAGGGTGAAGGACGCCACTGTAAAGCGGTCTATATGATTTCAGTCTGGGATGCTCCGGTCGATGGTCAAGCCGAGGAACTGCGAACAGCCATGGCGGCATTCGCGCTCAACAACCCGGCCATAAACGCAGGCCAGCTTGGCAACGGTGCGCCCTATGTCGTGCGCTATGTGATTGCCGATTACGGGACGAAGCAGGGCAACCTGGTGTCCGAATTCGCCAACTTCATCCGCAGCGCGACTGATTTCCAGAACACGATTTCTGGCTTTTATCCAATCGCAGAATAACCCATTGCTTTCTAAAAAGACTTGGCAGACGGGACAAATTTATTGAAACTTGCTCAATTCGCGTACTCGTTTACTGTGAAATTCGGGTACGTGACTATTCACCAAAGGGGGGAGCATTCCTATGAAACTCAAAGCTACTTTAGCAGCAAGCGCAATGATCGCAGCTGGCATGATGACAGCACCTGCACCAGCAAAGGCGCAAGCTGATCCACTACTTGGCCAGATGATGCTGTTCGGAGGCAATTTCTGTCCGCGCGGTTGGGCGGCAACCGACGGGACACTGCTGGCAATCAATTCAAATTCAGCTTTGTTTTCGCTGCTCGGCACTATGTATGGCGGCGATGGACGCACGACATTCGGCCTCCCAGACCTTCGCGGCCGCGCTCCTATCTCTGTCGGCCAGGGTGCGGGTCTTCCGAGTTATAGTCAGGGCTCGAAAGGAGGCTCGACCAACTTCACGCTCGCTGTGGCGAATATGCCTTCGCATACCCACACCGGCACCATCGCAGCTAGCCCGAATCCGGGCGACACAAACCAGCCAGTGCGCAACAGCTTCGCGCGATCAAACAATGGCGCGAACGTCTATCTGGATGGCAATCCCGCAATTAACAACATGCACCCAAATGTGCTTCGGGTTAATCCGACAGGCGGCGGTGTAGCGGTCAACAAGGTCTCGCCTTATCTGACAATGCAATGGTGCATCGCGACCCAAGGTGTTTTCCCGTCTCGCAATTGAGCTTGCCGACAAAATTGCAAGCTAATGATTTTTCTTTTTGCGAGAGGACACAATGATGAGAACTCTTAAACTTACAGCGGCAATGGCGATCGCGGGTGCGACCGTCAGTATGTCGGCGCCGGCGCAAGCACAGGCTGGCACTCAATATATCGGTCAGGTTTCAGCCTTTGGCGGGAACTATTGCCCTAGAGAATGGGCAGATGCGAGCGGGCAACTGCTCCCGATTTCCTCGAACACTGCATTGTTCGCCGTTATCGGCACGATTTACGGTGGCGATGGCAGGACAACATTGGGTCTTCCTGATTTACGTGGGCGTCGCCCCATCAGTCAGGGCAATGCTCCGGGTATTGGCACTTATCCGATTGGTGGCCGGGGCGGGACGACCAGTTTCACTCTGAATTTAACAAACCTCCCCTCACACACGCACACCGGAACTTTGGCTGCTAGCCCGGCGGATGCGGACACCAATCAACCTGTACGCAACAGTTTTGCGAGATCGACCGGAACAAATGCGTATTTGGATGGCAATCCTGCCATCAACAATATGCATCCGGACACAGTGCGAATTAACAGTGCCGGCAACAACGTCGCAGTGAACAAGGTTTCTCCATATCAAACCGTCCGCTGGTGTATTGCGATCACCGGGATTTTCCCGTCACGCAGTTAAATAGCGCACGAAACGTGTAACAGAAGAGGCGCTGCGAGCAATCGCGGCGCCTCTTTTTGTTCCAAGACCGATCAGCAAACGTGGCTCGCCAGCACTCTAATTGCGACCTTCAACCTGATTTATAAAACGCGCGACCGAAATCGCTCTGCCCAATCCGTATCGCGCGAGCGAATAGTCGGAATATTCATCAGCCGAAATCGGTGTTTCATCGGGCAGTTCTTCATACACCCGCTTCATGCGAGGAATGTCGAGCCGTGTAGCAATCGACGGAATGTCTGCCAGCCGGTCCAATTCTGCAATGATGCGTTCGGCACCCTGTTTTGTTTTGAAATGCCAGTCCGATGACTGCTCACCGCGCGGCGCGTTCAACACCTCTTTCGGCAGCTTGCCCTTCATCATCTGCTTGATAAGGCGGCGATCAACCCCGTCGCGATAGAATTGATCATCAGGGATCGCATAGCAAAATTCTATCAATCGTCGGTCTTCGTAAGCGCAGACCGATTCGACGCCGCTCATCACGCGCTCAGGCTCGATCAATCCCGCGCCATCATTGCGCGCGCCGTACTGCATAAAGCGGCGCAAAGATTCTTGGCGATCAGGCAGGCGCCGGAACCGGTCATCGGCTCCGTGCTCCTCGATACGGTCTTTGACCCCAATGTCTCTCGCATAATCGGGATGGATCGGAGTGTATGCTTCGTATCCAGAGAAGTTGTTAAAGCCGCGATGTTTGAAGTACGCATCATAAAGAGCATCAGGCAGATTGGTGATCCCCGCCTGACCGATCACGCTCCGCATGCTCGCACCGGGCCGCTTCGCTACGAACATGCGCATCTCACGCAAAAATTTTGCCCAATTGCCGCGGCGCAGCCACTTGGCAAAAAGTATATGAGAGGCCGCAAAACTGGTCGTGCCGTTGCCCGCACTGCCAGAGGAGAGAACCTTCACTCCGCCCTCACGGCACGCTTGCTTAAGCGCGGAACCCCATGCCGCAGTGCCAACCCCGCGCACGGGCATATCGGCGTAGGATTGGATCATGTCGACTTCTTGATCGAAAGCAAGCGATTGGCTGCTCACGAAAGTCACATCAAGCTCTGGATACATCTCCGCCAGCGCTTTTACCGGGCCGCTTTCATCACCGAGCCAGGTCGAACGAACACGTCCGTCCCATTCGGGCACGGGCACGGCTGTGAAAGCCTTCAACGCGCCGGGCTCTGCGGTGCCATCGCGGCGCATCCGTTCAATCATTGCAACGGCAAGCGCGGTCGAATCCAGACCTGCACTCAGGCTGATCGCAGGCGGGCCCGCTGATCGGAACGCGCTTTCCAATGCTTCATCAAGCAGTTCGTTGGCTCGCTCGATATAGTCTTCGTCTTTAGCAAAGCGGATTGGCTGAACCGCATTGAGATAGTCGTGATGGGCGACCACAGGCGGTTGGTCACTGCGAACGAACATCGTGTGCGCCTGACCCAGCACCGATACGCCCTCGAAGAAAGAGCGCTGAGTGTCCTGATGGTTCAGAACAAGCATATCTGCGATCTTTATCTCATCAATCGTGCGCGGAATTTCGGGAAACGCGAATATCCCTTTAGGCGATGTCGACAGGATGATGCGGTCGGCGTCGACATAATAGAAAATATGCTGGGAGCGTTCGTAGCTGCGTATTGCAGTTAAGCTATTCTCGTGGCTGTCGCAGACGATCAGGCTGAAGCCGCCATACATGTTGTCGCGGCACGCCTCGCCCCATTTTTCCCAAGCCATCATGGCAAGCGCGCTATCAGGCGTTCGCTCCAGGTCTTTTGGCGATAAGCCTAGCGTTTCAGCCAGTTCCTTTCTGCGGTTCAACCTACCCAGAAACACCAGATGCCATCGATCACCAACAATGACAGGCTGGAAATCATGCCGGTCTTGCGGAGCAAAGCCAGCGGACTGCACCCAACTGATGGCAAACGGCCCGGCAACCTTAATATCGCGGCGGTCCGAGCCAAATACCTGAAGCGCAACCTTCATCCGGTTTGCGCTTTCGATTGAGGCCGCACTGCCGTCGCGCCGGTATTCGATCGCAAATCCGCTCATGAGGGCGCTTTAAGGCGAAACTTGAACCATTTCCATGCTTTAATGCGGCCAATCAAAACACGAATGATCTATCGTTCATCGCCCCTATGTAATGAAGCGGACAACCAGTTAAAAATTGTAACAGAAGCGAATCAATAATTGGGGAAAAGACCCCGTGATCAAAGCTGTACAGACACACAAGAGCCCGATTAAAGGTCTGAACCTCAAGTCGTTTCGATTGGTAAGCATCTCAGCTGCATCGCAAATCAAATATTGCTGAAAGCGACGGTGCGGGCGGTTCTACCACTTCGATGAGCTGAGAATTTGGGCATATCTTTGTTTGGTAACGATTCAGCATGAAAACAGTGACAGCCTTTCGTTAACTATGTTGACAAAAGCCAGCTAAAGACACTTGCGCTTTTCAGGGTAACCCCTTATTGCGTAAGGAGTTATAGAAAAATAGTTGGCCCCTCTTCAATTAAGGCGATAGAATATGACAAAGATTGAAACACGTAACGTTGCAGTGAAAGCCCAGTGGGAAGTTCCTGCTGTGACTACGCTTGACGCTGACCTTTCCAATGTTGAAGCTGCTGCTTCAGCTGGTTCTGACAGCCTGATGTTCGGTGCCAACACTTCGATGAGCTAAGCTTATCGTTTCAGCCGGATATTCTGGCCTATACAAAGTTATTTTGCACGGGCTGCTCTTGATTGAGCGGCCCGTGCTTTTTTGTGCCTATGAATCGCGGGTTTCGATCAACCCGCGCTCACGCAAGTTCGAAAGAAACGCTATCGTCTGTTCCTGACAATCTGCTTCTTCTACTTCGAACTCGGCCATCAAGTTCTGGCAAATTACGGCAACCGTCTTGGGCTCTTCGAGTTCAGCCCAAATACGCAGCCCTGTGGACTTCAAAGATGAGAAATTGCCTTCATCGAGGTGCATAAGAATCGCCTCGCCATCGACATTGCTT
This sequence comes from uncultured Erythrobacter sp., assembly GCF_947497915.1. GTDB lineage: Bacteria > Pseudomonadota > Alphaproteobacteria > Sphingomonadales > Sphingomonadaceae > Erythrobacter. Next base: position 1,776,882 of record NZ_CANMIJ010000001.1, read on the forward strand.
TCGACAAAATTTTCCGATTTGGCGACAATGTCATTGAGGCCGATTGGTGCAGGCTTACTCACTGTGTTTCCCTTTCAAGATATCCCAGCTCTCGCATAACATCTGCGTGATTTGAAATGATTTGGTTTTGCAATTCATCTGGCAAGGTTTCGCGCCCTTCCCCTGATCGACCTGAACGAAAGAAGCGCTTGGAATTGGCGGGTCGCTCTGCGAAGCCTTTTTCTTCTTCAATCTTCTGCAGGCGGTCAAACCTAGATGCCTCAACCGCCTCTTCGATGGAAACCGCGAAGTCAGCCTCTTCCAAACCGATGAATTTCGCGATGCGACTAAGCTGCCGTGTGGTGTCAGCCCGAAGATCTTCGTATCGAACAACGCAAACGGGCATCTCGGTCTGCTCGGCCCAGCTTTGATAATGCCGCGACCAACCGCCAGTGAACTGGTGCAGTTGCTCTTTTCTGCCTCCGCCAATGAATTTGGTTGTGTCATTCATTCCGGCGACCGTCTGATCGAAGGCATCATGCCCTTGATGATGTGCATAGGAGACCGCGACATCCATCGGATCGCGAACCATGTAAACCGCGCCGCGCGAACAATCGCCTGGAAACAATGCTTTTCCGTCAGGTCGCCAGCCAAAGGCATCGTGCGCCTTAATATATTTTAGGCCCGGCTTATCACGCACCATCATGCGATAGACATCCGCGCGGACCCGGTCGATCTCGCTGCGAGTTAACTCGTAGGAATTGAGGCCGACACAATATTCGAACACAAATCGATCACTCGATATGCCCGTCACAGGGTTGAAATTGTCGCCAGGATTCTCGTCGTCGTCCTTCAACCCGAGCAAATTGCCAAGCAGCAAACGCACCCAAGTGTTGCCCGATTTTGGATAACTAGCGAGCCAGACGATCTCTCCGTTCTGCATTACGCACCCGGTGTTGCAGCAGGGCCGATCGCCTTGGTTATGTAATCGATCGCAGGCTCATAATTACGATCGCCAATCTCGCGGATAAAGCTCGCAACTTCGACAGTTTCGACCAACCGTTTGAGCCCTGTGTAGAGCGTACGACGCCCCATTAGTATCTCGGCATAATGCGGGCGATACAGATTCGCACGAATAGCCATCAAAGCCTCTGACCCTGTCATCGCTTCGATCGCGTTTGGCTCGCTCGACTTGCCGTTTGTCCGCCGCAGGATGAATAGCTTGGTCAGCGGCGCGAGGGTAAGATCGCTTGGCTTGGGAGGAACGGCAAAATGTTTGTCGACAGCCGCATGTTCGCGCACCGGATGCAGAGCCTCTGCCCCCGTAACCTCGATTGCATCGCGCCACAATTTGAGCTGCTTCTGCCCTGCAAAACAGAGCGTCTCTGGCGCATCACTTTGTGGATCAAAAATCAGAGTGTCGTCGGTGAAAAAATCATAGCCTCTGCGCGCCAGATTGGCCGCTAGCGTCGATTTTCCTGCGCCGGAATGTCCGGTAAATGCAACAATCTTTCCATTCGCAATATTCGCGCTGGCATGGATCGGTATCAGCCCGCGTTGATAACAAACCGCGCCCCACGCCGAGCCAAGAACAAAAAGCTGGAGATCGCGGTCACCAGTTTCAGGACCGCGTTGGTAGATAATTTCACGCCCGCCGCGCACATAAAGCCGGCTGCCATCGGGCACGTCCTGCAAAAACTCGCCCGCTTTCAGCTGAAAACTTGCTCCGTCAAATTCTGCATCGATAGTCTTCGGCACATCCCCTTCGCGAATAACAACATCAGCATCGCGGCCAACGATCATGGCAGTACTACGGGCGCCTAAATCTATGTCCGTTTTGATAGTGAAGGGAAATGTCACGGATAGAACCTAACTGCCGTTCGAGAGATTTTTGCGGCACAACAATGTGCGCCGCAGATGCATTTTTTCTTTGTTCAACGCCCTAATACGGTCTCTAGCCATTGCGGCAAGTGGTAAGCCCGCCTAGCCAGCACTTTAGCCATGGATAGCACTTCCCCTCCAACATATGCCGATTTGCCGGCTGACCTGCAATTGCTCGCTGCGTGTTGCGACACGCCAGTTTCGAGCGAGGGCAAGGCCAAGCTGGAACGTCTGGTCGCGGGTGTTTCCAACTGGCGTTTGATCAATCAAAGCGCCGCGCGCCAACAGGTCCAAGGGTTTATCCATGACAGGATTGGCGCGATGGAAGCGGTTCCATCCGGCATTCGTCAAAACTGGCTGAACGAAGTTAGAAGAGCCGCGCAACTCAACCTGAGACAGGCCCAAGCAACCGTAAATCTGCACCAAAAGCTTGGCGCTTCTGGCGTGCCGAACCTTATCCTGAAAGGCATTCCGCTTTCGGCTCAGCTGTATCAATCACTGACAATCAAACGCAGCGGTGACATCGACATCCTCGTTGCACCTGAGCACGCTTGGAAAGCCGCCCGATTGCTTGGCGAAAGTGGTTATTTCCCGATTGAGACACGCAGGCCTCTTTCCGAAAAGCAGACCGCGAGCATCGTCCGTCACTTCAAAGAAATCACTCTGATCAATGACGCAAACATCATCGTCGACTTGCATTGGCGCATGATCGAAAATCGTGGAATCCTCGCTGGAATAGACGCGTTTGCGAATGCTGGTCGCGTGGAAATTGGCAATCTCGGCCACACATCGGTTTTGGGCGATGGTGATGCATTCGCTTATCTATGCGCGCATGGCGCGCTGTCTGATTGGAGCAGACTGAAATGGCTGGCTGATGTGAACGCATTGCTTGAAGGCCGGAGCGACTCGGAAATCGAAGCTCTTTATGCGCACGCAAGAAGCATGGGAGCCGGGCCTTGTGCACTTCAGGCGCTTGGCCTCAGAGAATTGTTTTGGGAAAAGCCGCTCCCGTCATCTTGTCGCCAAGAACTGGAAACAATCGATGAACCCGACTTTCTGGGCTATCCCCTCGAACGCATGCTGCAGCCGTATAGACCGGCATCCTCACGTGAAACCGTACGGAGAATTACCCGTCAGACGAAGGTTCGATCAGCTCTTTATGGCAGCAACTTCAATGCCTTCACCGAAAAAAGCAGTCATCTGAGAGCCTTACCGGACATTTTGGCTTTGCCCCTGCCCGCTTGGCTCGACTGGCTCTATGTTCCGCTCCGCCCGATATTCTGGCTTATGCGGAAGGTCCGAAGTTAGTCGCGCGCTTTTTCACGTCCCACAGTGCGACGTTTCCTCTAATCCGGTTGCAAAGCCGTCCATTTTGAACAAGACTTTCCCGACGTAGAGCCAAGACGATTAGCCGCCTGTTAGTTGGGCTGGCGATTCGCGGTGACTGCGAGTTGGGGATGAATTTTGGACGAGCCTTTGCGCCGTGATACGCTGTTTGTTGCGCTGACTAGGCCGCAGATGTTCGCTGGCGTCACCTACACGTTCTTTATTATCAACACGATTATCGCCGTTGAGCTCTTTCTGATCTTTCGCGCATGGTGGGTTTTGCTCATCGCCGTTGCGATCCACGGGGTCGGAATGCTTTTAAGTCTGCGGGACCCTCGGATCTTCGATCTGTGGATCACGCGGGTGCGCAATTGCCCCCGGGTCAAAAACCATAAGGTATGGAAATGCAATTCCTACCGTCCCTGACCCGCGACCCCCAGACCATCCGCGATGAAGCGCCTGCAGGCGAGCACTTGCCCTATGCCCGCCACGTTGACGACCGGACTATTGAAACCCGCGACGGGATGCTGGTGCAGACCATCCGGCTTGTCGGCTTGCTGTTCGAGACCGCTGATAGCGATGAGTTGAACTACCGCGCAGGCCTGCGCGATGCGATGCTGCGCACACTCGGATCATCGCGTTATGCCGTCTATCATCACGTGATCCGCCGCCGCGCGGAAGCCGCCCTTGGGCCAGTTACCGCCGATGATTTTTCCGAGCGACTTGATGCGCGCTGGCAGGAGAAGCTGGGCCGTAAACAGCTTTATGTGAACGAGCTTTTCATCACAATCGTTCGCCGTCCGCTACAAGGCCGGATCGGCATTGTGGACCGTGTTCGCGACTGGTTTTCGCGCACCTCTAACCGCAATACCGCGCATCTTGCCTCCGAAAAGCATGCGCTTGATCGAGCATCTGAGGCTTTGGTTGCATCTCTCTCTGCATACGATTCACGGGTCTTAAGCGTCTATGAAACGGGTGACGGGAAGCGGTCCGAACCGCTCGAATTTCTGTCATGCCTGTTCAACGCTGACATGCGGCCCGTGGCCCTTCCACACGGTGATCTAGGGCATTTCATTCCTGCCCGCCGCATCAGTTTTGGGCAGGACGCTATCGAGTTGGCACCGGCCGGCCCGCTGCCCCGCAGGTTTGTCGCGATGATCTCAATCAAGGATTATCCCGGCGCCACTTTCCCGGGCATGTTTGACGAGCTTTACCGGCTTCCGTTTGAGCTGCACGTTACGCAGAGCTTTGCCATGGTCGAGCGCTCGCAAGCGCTGGGCCAAATGAACCTCGCTTTGCGGCGGATGCGCTCCGCTGAAGACGAAGCCTTGTCGCTAAGAGACGAGCTGACCGTCGCCAAAGATGAAGTCGCCGCCGGACGCGCGGGCTTTGGTGAGCATCACACCACCATCGCCGTCCATGCTGGCGAGCTGTCCGACCTCGAAGATCACGTCGCCGAAGTAACCGCCCTGCTTGCCGACCTTGGCATTAACGCGGTGCGTGAGGACATTGCTTTAGAGCCGACATTCTGGGCGCAGTTTCCCGCCAATTTCCGCTATATCGGCAGGCGCGGGCTGGTTTCGACCACCAACTTCGCAGGCCTCGCCAGTCTCCATAACTTCCCCGTGGGCCGGTCAAACGGCAATCATTGGGGAGAAGCCGTTACGCTGTTTGAAACGACCGCCGCAGGGCCGTATTTCTTCAATTGGCACCAACAGGATTTGGGCAACTTCACGGTCATCGGGCCATCGGGCTCGGGAAAAACGGTCGTACTCAATTTCCTGCTTGCCCAAGCGCGGCGGTTTAATCCGCGCATCATCTTCTTCGACAAAGATCGCGGTGCAGAGCTATTCCTGCGCGCAATCGGCGGCACCTATGATCGTTTGACGCCAGAAACCCGGTCTGGACTCAATCCTTTGCAATTGGACGACAACGCCACCAACAGACAGTTTTTGAGCGAGTGGCTGGGCCTACTCGCTGGCGGGGTTTCTACCGCTGAGAAGGATCAAATCCGCGACGCCATCGATACCAGTTTCAAGCAACCGGTGAAGCAGCGCAGACTTCGATACCTTGTCGAACTTTTCCGCGGAGAGGCACGGCCCAAAGCCGATGATCTCTACGCTCGTATGCGCCCATGGTGGGGCGACGGCGAGCGCGCTTGGTTGTTCGACAATGCCGAGGATAAGACAGACCTTTCCGCCGAAACGGTCGGTTTTGATATGACGGCAATCTTGGATGACCCAAGCGCGCGGACCCCGGCAATGTTCTATTTCTTCCACCGCGTTGAACAGCGGCTTGATGGCGATCCTGCAATCATCGTGATCGACGAAGGCTGGAAAGCTCTCGATGATGAAGTGTTCGTTCGCCGGATCAAGGATTGGGAAAAAACCATCCGTAAGCGCAATGGCCTTGTCGGGTTTGCGACCCAGAGCGCGCAGGATGCGCTGGAAAGCCAGATCGCCAGCTCCATAATCGAGCAAGCCGCGACCCAAATTTTCATGATCAATCCCAAGGCACGGGCCGAGGATTACATCAACGGTTTCGGACTGTCGCATCACGAATTTGATCTGGTTCGCACCATGCCAGACACTTCGCACTGCTTTCTGATCAAGCATGGCCGCGAAAGCGTCGTTGCGCGGCTTGATCTGTCGGGCGAGCAAGATTTGCTTACAATCCTATCTGGCCGGGAAAAAACCGTCCGCCTGTTTGATGATCTGGTCGGAAAGACCGGCCCTGATCCGGCAAATTGGCTGCATGTTTTGTTGGAAAAGGCCGCCTGATGGCCTGTCCCACCATCATTACAGGTGATCGCTTCCTCGAACGGGTGCTGACGCATATCGATTGTCAGGCGCAGGTTATCGGAAGCTACGGCTATCAGGCTCTGGGCCAACCAGGATCGACTGCCGCTGTGCTGGTATCCGGCCTGCTCACGATTTTTATCGCGCTTTTCGGCATCCGCATGATGTTCGGCCCGCCTCCCGGCGCGCGCGATCTGGTTTATGATGTGCTCAAGATCGGATTGGTCTTAACGCTCGCCTTTTCATGGCCTGCATTCCGCACGGTTGTTTACGATGTGACACTGAAAGGCCCGGCAGAAATCGCCAGCGTGGTTCAGGCGTCGAGCCAGCCCGGTTCGAACGGCACAATGGTGGACCGTCTTCAGCGGGTCGACAACAACATCGTCGAGTTGATCGCAGTCGGGACCGGCCGCAATAGCGGGCAATTCCTCGACAACGGCAATGCCGGGGCGACCTTTGCCGGAACCGCGCTGCAAGATGATGCTGCGTTTGGATATTCACGCCTGCTTTTCCTTGCCGGAGTTATTGCGCCGCTGGCCTTGCTAAGGATCGGTGCGGCCGTTCTTTTGGCCCTAACTCCCATCGCAGCGGGCCTATTTTTCTTCACGCAATCACGTGGTATTTTTGCTGGTTGGGCGCGCGGCTTGGTCTTCACGATCGGTGGATCGATCGCGATAACGCTTGGTCTGACTGTGCAGTTGGCGATAGTCGAACCGTGGTTGGCCGATGCGCTGAGAGTGCGCGATTTCGGATATGCGACGCCATCAGCCCCGCTTGAACTGTTTGCGACGATGCTTGCGTTTCTGCTCGTGCACCTTGCCCTGCTTTGGTTGCTGGCAAGAGTCGTGTTTTATCGTGGTTGGGCTACCCAAGCGCCAGTCACTACGAATAGCCGGACCGCTGCTTCAGCCAGCGAAACGGAGTGGAGAATGGCAGCTGGCTCGCCCCGGCTCGCTGATAATGCTGCCCTCTCGCAAAGCCCGCCAAGCCGAGCCGAACAAATCAGCAGCACGATTGAGACAACCGTCAAACGCGAGCGCGGGCAACCGTTTGCAAACCTTGCCGCAGCCGGTGGCGGCGGAGCATCTCCGTCAGCCCAACCCTCTGGCGGATATACTTCACTAGCGGGCGCGAGGCTGGGCAGTTCGTATCGCAGAACAGGCACGCGGCCGCTGCGATCCAATACCAAGCGGGATAGCCGAACATGACCGTCCAACCCGAATTTGATAATGTCGATTTGCCGATGGCAGAAAGCTGGGCGACGAGCGTCACAGACGACCTGGAACGCTCCAGCCGCCGTGCATGGACGGTCGCGATCATCGCTGCCCTCGTCGCGTTGCTTGAGGCAATAGCACTGGTGTTTCTGCTGCCGCTCAAGACAGTTGAGCCTTACACTCTGCTGGTCGACCGCCAGACCGGCAATGTCGAAGCGCTTGCCCCGCTGGAAGAGAGCATTGTGACACCAGACGCGGCCCTCACACGGTCAATGCTGGTTCAGTATGTGACGTCCCGCGAAAGCTTCCTGCAGGATGCGTTGCAACAGGACTATCGCAAGGTCGGGCTGATGTCAGACAACGCTGTGCGCCAGCAATATAACCGCGCGATGGATGCGAGCAATCCATCCAGCCCGCTCGCATTTTTGCCGCGCCGTGCGATGATTTCGACCGAGATTAAGAGCGTCTCCAGCCTTGATAACAGCCGCGCGATGGTGCGTTTCACCACCGCTCGCACCGATCCCGGTGCAGCGCCCCAACCGTCGCAGCATTGGGTGGCCGTTATCGGATACCGTTTCGTCGCCGCTGAAATGAGCGAAGCAGACCGCTACCTCAACCCGCTCGGGTTTCAAGTGACAAGCTACCGCCGCGATGCGGAAACTTTACCCGAAGAAGGCATCGTGAACGGGGTCGAAGTTAACATCGATCAAGAAGCGCCTACACCGGCAGCCAACCCGCGGTGATGCTCAAGACCGCCTTGATTGCCTGCGCGGCTGCTGCGTTGCCGGCTGCGGTTGCCGCGCAGACTTACCCGATGCCCGGCGCTGACAGCCCGCGTATCCAGACCGTAAGCTGGACTGGCGACGAGACCATTGTCCTTACCGCCCTTCCCGACACAACTCTAACGGTCATGTTGGAACCTGGCGAAGTCATCCGGCGAGCCTCCGTAACCGGCGATTCCAGCTGGGAAATCAATATTTCGGTTGAGACTGACAGCTTCCAGATCAAGGGCGGTGCAGGAGCAGCGGAAACCATCCTCACCATCGAAACCGATTTCCGGCGTTACACGTTCAAGTTGGAAGCGGATATAAGCTTGCAAGCTGCCTATGTTGTGCGTGTCATGTTCGGTGACGAAATAACGGGGTCGCCGCAGCAAGCGGATACTTCTCCACCCCCTGTCGACCTCAAATGGGGTTACAAGCTGCGCGGTGACAAATCGGTGCGCCCGGAAAGCATTCGGGACGACGGCCAAAAGACAGTCATCACCTATGCAACCGGACAGGCGCTACCGGCGGTTTTCGCAATCGGGCCTAGCGGCGATGAAGAAGTCGTCGACGGCTACATGCGCGGCGATCTGTTCGTGATCGACCGGGTGCACCAACGCCTAGTTTTCCGCATCGACAAGGAGAAGGCGACCGCCCGACGCAATTCTTCGCAGGATGACGGCTGATGAGCTCAACAGAAACCATTGATGACGTCCGAGACCCGAACGATATCCGGCCTGTGGTCGCCACTGGATCTGGTGGTCGCTGGGAGGTCTGGCTATTCGGAGCGCTGTTGTTGATTGGCGGAATTTGGCTGTTCAATACATTGAGCGCCGCACGTGAAACCGACAAGGAATCTGCAATTGCAGGTTCTGCCGAAAACGTACCCGGCCGCATCGCGTCGTCAGACCCTCTGCGCATTCCAGATCGCTTTGCTGGCCTGGAACGCGCTACGCCGCCCGTTCGGCCCACCGTTCAGTTGCAATCGCAGCCTCCCGTGCAATTGGCACCGCCTCCTTCTGCGGCGCCGTTCCGCCAGTTGCCGCCTGAGCCTTTCGTCCAACCGCTGCCGCCTCCCCGCGTATTGCCCGCCAATACTCCGCCGCGTGTCGTGTTCGAGAACAACGATACCGGCACCGGCGCGGCTGTCGGTGTTCGCAATGGTAACCGGGTTCAGGCAGGCCGTCTTGCCAGACCCGCCCTCACAATTCCGCAAGGGACCGTCATTCCAGCTGTGCTTGAGACTGCGCTTGATTCAACCCGGCCCGGGGGAGCGCGCGCGCTTGTTCAACGCGACGTAAAGGGATTTGACGGCACCCGCGTCCTTATACCCCGCGGCAGCAGACTTTACGGCGAGTACGAGGCAGGCCTTCGTCCGGGTCAAAAACGCGCTCTGGTGCGCTGGGGACGTTTGATCCGTCCTGATGGCGTGACGATCCAGCTGGATTCTCCGTCTTCTGACCCGCTTGGACGCGCAGGTATCAAGGGCAAAGTGGACTCAAAATTCTTCCAACGGCTTGGCGGGGCTTTGCTGCAATCTGTGTTCGACATCGGCACAGGCATCGCGATCAGCGAAGCAACAAATGGCGTAGTTGTCGCCCTGCCCGGTGCCACGCAAAATGTTCAAGTCACCGATCAGCAGCGCATCCTGCCAACGCTAAAGGTCAAACAAGGTACGAGCGTTTCGGTGTTTGTCGCGCGCGACCTTGATTTTTCGACCGTAGAGAACTGATCATGGCTGGTGCGGGTTACTACCTCGACAGCTTCCTTGCGCCGCTTGCCCCTTTCCTTGAGCGTTCAGACCTAACCGATATCTGGATCAATCGGCCCGGTGAGGTCTGGATCGAGACCCTCGGCGGCGGGATTGAACGCATTGAAGAGCCCAGCCTCGACACCGCTTTGCTGGAGCGGCTGGCGCGCCAGATTGCGGCCTTTTCCTCGCAAGGGATTAGCCGTTCTGCGCCTCTTCTCGCGGCAGCATTGCCCGATGGATCTCGCGTCCAGATCGCAGCGCCGCCATCGACACGCGAAGGGCATGCGTTTGCATTTCGGCGGCACGTCTCTGCCAATCTCAAGCTAAGCGATTGGGAGGATGCAGACAGCTTTTCCTCACTTGAGACGCGCGAGGTTTCTTCGCTTTCAGACCGCAAGCTGGTGCCATTGGGCGGACACGAGGCGGCAAGTTACCTGCGTGATGCTGTTCGTTCGCGGAAGAATATTCTGGTGTCCGGCAGCACCTCCTCGGGCAAGACAACCTTCCTCAATTCGCTGCTAGCCGAGGTACCTCAGAACGAACGCCTCATCATGATCGAAGACACTCCCGAGCTGCATCTGATCCATGATAACGCCGTGGGCCTGATCGCTGCACGCGGCGAGGAAAGCGAAGCGCAGATTTCAGCGGAAGACCTGCTCATCGCGGCGCTTCGCATGCGGCCAGACCGGATTATTTTGGGCGAACTGCGCGGCGGGGAGGCATTTACATTTCTGCGTGCGGTAAACACCGGCCACCCCGGTTCAATGACGACCGTTCATGCAGACACGCCAGCACGCGCTGTTGAACAGCTTGCTCTGCTTATCCTGCAGTCAGGATCACGTCTAAGCCGCGATGATGTGCGCCATTATGTGCGTGAAAGCGTCGATGCTTTTATTCAGCTGGAACGACAAAATGGCAAGCGCCGCGTGAGCCAGATACTGGTCGCTGAATAGGAGGCTGCCGCTCTTAAGCAATCGCTGGTTTCGGCTTGGTTTTGATCGTAAAGTAAATGATCAGGCTCACCCCGATTATGCTGGGCCCTGCCCAGATCAGCGGATTAAAAACTTGATCAGGCACCAGCCGGATAAGACCGACAGACAGAAACGCGGTGTAAGCAGAAATTCCCATCCCGATCAGCGCGCGAAAATGCTCGCCAACGTAGTTCGCCGACGGAACTTCTTTCCGCCAGACAAACACTTGCTGAAGCGTCACCGCCACAAGGCCGACAAAGGCGACAAGCTGCATCAACGGATGCCCGACACGGATCCCGTAATACCCGCACCAGATCGCAGAGATCACGACTGCCAGCATCACCGCCTGATAACGCGGACTGCGAAGCTCCTCGCGCGAACGGGAATGCTTCACGACCGACAATCCGTAATCGGCAAAGCCAAGGGTGAGCAGACCCAGATACAGCATCATCCAGCCGAACAATCCGTCAAACAATTCGCGGTCAGTAATTGATGGAATGCGTTCTTCCGGCCCGTAAAGCGAGAGCAGCGCCATCGCGATGGCAAGCACCCCGGCGCCGATAAAACCGTAACAGGCCGCGCGCCCCCATTTGCGATGAGGCTTGGAGCCTTTTCCGGTCGCAATCGGAACCCAGAATGCAATCAATCCGATGGACCCCGCCGCGACATGAAGCCCGATCAATACTTCAAACAAATGCATGGGGCAGTGGTGTACATTTTTCTGATCTCGCGCAAGTGCCCGAAAGTCAGGCGATTAGTCGTGAGGTTCTTGGACGCCCGCGATATCCATCAACTCGGCAAGGCAGCAAAAGACATGGTACCCTGATGCGGCCGTCATCTCGCCGACCGCTGGTTCACCCTGCGCATCAACACAATCGAGCCAGCCGCCGCCTAAGCCTTCTAAAAGATGATGCGAAAACAGACGGTCGGTGCAATCGCCAATCCGCTCGATCTGAGCGTCATCCAATTGACCGCGAGCGATAGCAATATGAGCTTTCAGTTCCTCGGTAAGAATCCACGTGCGCTGGCGTCCGTCCAACACTTTTCCGCCGGGTTCCTGCAACAACGGAGTGCGCGCATTGCCCTGCATAAGTTGCAGACCGCCTGCATAGAGCTTTGACTTCCAATCGCTGATTGGGCCTCTGGCAAGCGTCTCAAGCCGCTGCATAATCCAGACCCATTCGAACATGTGCCCTGCTTCGACATGCTTCGGCTCGGACGGATCGACAAATTCCACCAACACGCCCAAATCACGGTCGAAAAAGCGAGCTTCGACAAACTCGGCAACGCTTTTGGCTCTGGCCAGAGAAGCCTCGTCACCGCTCGCCGCGAACCACGCGATCGAGGCTTCGCATAGGTGCATATGCGGGTTCTGCTCGCGCCGCGTCGGAGCGGGCAGGCACTCTTTATAGCCGCCCTCCTGCGCAGGCCGCTTCAGTAGCCGATCGATATTCTCACTTAGTTTCTGGCCAAGGGTGCGCGCTTCATCCAGTCCAAATGCATCGAGCGCGGTCGCAAAAGCCAAAAGCGCAAAGGCATTATCATAAAGATGAACCCTCTCGTCGCTAAGCCCGCATCCGGGTTTGATCCGTGCACCATACAGACCGTCTTCCCGGCGGCATTGGTCGCTCAGCACTTTCAATCCGCGAACAACAAGATCGCGCGCGGCATCCTCATCCCAACCAAGTTTTGCAGCCAAAGCAAAGGAATAGACTTGCCGCGCTTGAACACGAACGCGGCTTTCGCGTCCGCGAAACCCATCGCCTGTCATCGTCAGTGTTTCGAAAAAAGCGCCCTCGTCGGACCACGAACGCGCAGCCCAATAGGGAAACGCTTTACCGAACATCCATGCTTTTGCATGCGTAGCACAAGCTTGCAGGTCCGCAGCCACTGTCGGGCCAGGCTCACCCTGTGAAGCAATGTCGCTGTGCCCAGACATATCGCAAACCTACCCTAACCAAGCCGGAACGGCCGGAAAACACTTCGCCACATAGCGGTCAAGCCGCCATGTAGTCGATACGAAGCGAGCCTCTAGCGCGAAAATCCTGTTCTTAGGTGAATATCTTGGACGAGACCGCTAAAATGAACGCGAAACGTGGTTGAGAAGAGACAGACGGCGCCTTTGCGGCGAATTCACCCGTAAGGGTCGGGGCATAGCTCGCTATCATCGTTAGAATGGTAAGTGCGAAGTTCCGCTCAACCCGATACCGCTTAGCGCCGACAATCGTACAGATACCGATATTCGACATAGTTCGATCCTACCTATAAAGTTTGATTTTTCGGAGAGGGTGCGTGCCGATATGACTGGTTTGATGCGTATAAGTGGCAGGCTTTTAAAGCCGCTCTTCGCAGCGATTGCCCTGCTATCAGGGTCGATTGCCACGTCCGAGAATTCTGAACAAACAGATCAAATTGAATTGTCCGCAGGCTTTGGCTCTTTCGAATTTGCGAACTGGTCGGGGCCTAACTTGCCGGTCTGGACATATATCCCTGTCTCTGCCGATCCGAAGACTGCGCCGATCCTGTTCGTTATGCACGGCGCGCGCCGCGATCCCGAGCGGTATCGGGATCAATGGACTGACGAGGCTGACAAAGGCCGTTTCATCGTGATCGCACCAGAATTTTCGCGCGAGGATTTTCGCGGGTCGCGCAACTACAATCTGGGGGCCATGTTTGACCGCGAAAGCGAGGAATTACGCAGCGAAAAATCATGGAGCTTCTCTGCGATTGAACCGATCTTTGACGAGGTTGTCGCACGATTGGGCGGACAGCAAACGGACTATACAATCTTTGGCCATTCGGCAGGCTCGCAGTTCGTCCACCGATTTTTGCTCATGAAGCCGGAATCGCGCGCGAAGCGTTACCTCGCGGCCAATGCCGGCTGGTACACCTTCGCCGATTTAGAGATCGCCTACCCATTTGGCCTCGCTGGAACACCAGCAGATGAAGACGCTCTCAAGCAGGCTCTGGCCAAGGATGTCGTCATTCTGCTGGGTGATCAGGACACTGACCCAGATCACTCATCGCTCAACCGAAGCGATGGCGCGATGCGACAGGGGCCGCATAGATTTGCGCGCGGTCAAGCATTCTACGCCGCCGCAAAAAAGCTCGCACAGGATAAAGAATGGGAGTTCGGCTGGTCGCTGCGCGTCATACCGGGCGTCGCGCATTCCAATGGCGGAATTGCTGAAGGTGCTTACGATCTCGTCGAGTGAAGTCTAACTGAAGTCGAGGCCCATGGCCCAGCCGCCAAGCCAATAGACAAAACCCGTGACAAGCGCGATCCCGATCAGGTTTAGCACAAACCCGCCGCGTGCCATTTGCGGAATTGTGACCACGCCGGTGCTGAATGCGATGGCATTGGGCGGCGTGCCAACGGGCAGCATGAATGCGCAGGTCGCAGCGAGTGCTGCTGGCACTAGCAGCCCCATTGGGTCCATCCCCACGCCCAGAGCAACCCCGCCCAGAACTGGGATGAATGTTGCCGCGGTGGCGGTGTTGCTGGTGACCTCAGTCAGGAACAGCACAATCGCCACGACGCAGCCAATGATCAGAACCGTCGGCAGTGTGGCCAACCCTGAAACCTGCTGACCGAACCAATCGTCGAGCCCGGTGCCTGCTACGGCACCCGCAAGGCTCAAGCCTCCGCCAAACAAAAGCAGGACACCCCATGGCAAACCGCGTTCGGCATCTTGCCAATCGAGCACCATCCGGTTGCTGCCCTTGCCCGGCAGCATGAACAAAGCGAGGCCCGCAGCGATTGCAATCGCCGCGTCGCTCAGCCCGCCGATCCAAGGGGCAGCGGCAGTGACCGAAGGAACCTCCGAAAGCAGGCCTGGGACAATCCAAAGAAACGCTGCGCCGCCAAAAACCAATGCGACCATCTTTTCGCCTTGGGACATGTCGCCCAGTTTGGCGATTTCACCCGCGATCAAATTCTCCCCACCCGGAATTTCATCCAGTTCAAAGCGGTAGAGAATGCGGGTCATCATCACCCAGCCGATACCAATAAACGTCAACGCCAAGGGCACGCCGAGCATCATCCAATCCACAAAGCCGATCTCAATTCCCAGCTCGTCGCTCGCATAGCCTGCGATGATAGCGTTTGGCGGACTGCCGAGCAGCGTTCCAAGTCCCCCCATGCTGGCCGACCATGCGATCGCCAACACGAGGCAAATGCCGAAATTGGTAACTTCAGGATCGAGGGCTTCACCTGCTGCGGGTGCACCGTCCCCCATGCTGCGTCCCGAGACCAATGCCAGCACAGAAAAGCCGATCGGCAGCATCATTAAAGTCGTCGCGGTGTTTGATACCCACATCGACAGAAAGCCAGTGGCGAGCATCATGCCAAGCACTATTCGACGGGGCGAAATCCCGACTTTGCTGAGCGTCCACAGCGCAATTCGCCGGTGGAGTCCCCATTTCTCCATCGCAATTGCGATCAGGAAACCGCCCAAGAACAGAAAGACTATCGGACTGGCATAGGATGCAGTCGTTTCGCCGACGCTGCGCTCGGTCAATGCGGGGATCAAGATAATCGGGAGCAGCGATGTGGCCGCGAGCGGCACAGCTTCGGTCATCCACCACACAGCCATTAAGGTGGCAATCGCGGCGACAATCCGCGCATCACGCGACAGATCAGCCGGGCCAAGCAACGTGTAGACGAGCATGGCAGCGACAATCCCGCCAAGACGAAAGGTCCAAATCGCCCATGCTGGGCGCAGGTTTGTATCGTCGTCTATTTGTCAGCTCCCGATGTCTTGGCTTGATTGATAACACGTCTGACCTGTTCAATTGCCGGAGGATCAATGCGAGCTGGATCAAGCAGCTTGGTGAGCGCTTCGCGATCAAAATGCGCGGTCACCGCTGGCTCTGATAGCAAGGCGGTGATGAAATCAGTCTCATCCTCAAGCGCCTTGGTCACTACCGATTTGGTCAATGCCTCGGCATCTTCACGCGGCATATGGTTCGACAGGGCGAAAGCGATCCGCTGCGACATCGCAAAGCCGCGCGTGCGATCAATGTTGACGCGCATTTTATCAGTGTCGACCTCAAGTCCGACGATCAACGCATTGAGCCTGCGAACCGCGTCCACCGATGTGATCGAAATATCCTCGATAATCGGTGTGAGCCGCGAGGTGTTGTCCCGTTCGAACATGTTCACGACATCATCGCTCAACACTTCGGCAAGGCGTGGGATCGTCCGGCCTGCATGAATAAGCCGCTCCGGCGCGCGCGGGTTGCGTTTGTGCGGCATTGAGCTGGAACCTACCACTTCGGAAGGCTGAGCTTCGCGGACTTCGCCAATGTCGGTGCCCTGCAGAAGAAACAATTCCTGTCCAATGCGCTGATGCGACCTCGCAATCAGGCCGAGTGTCAGACCGTACTCGGCGATCACGTCCCGCGTTCCGCTCCAATCGGACAAATATGCAGCGTCCAAACCCAGCTCGGACGCAAAGCTTTGCTCAACCTCAATCGCTTTATTGCCGAGGCCCGAATAGTTGCCTACCGGCCCTTTCAACGTCGCGGACTGCCGCACGCGTGTGCGCAATTGAGCCAAGCGTTCACGGTGGCGCGAATATTCGCCAATCCATGCGCTCACTTTTTTACCAAAAGTAATCGGCTGCGCGTGCTGGCCCAGAGTGCGACCAATCATTGGCGTTTCTTTGTGCGCTTCGGCGAGAGTCGACATGACATCGATACTCTCGGCCAAACAGCGGTCCAAATGCTCTAACGCGCGGTCAATCTGGATCACCGTCGCGGTACCGTAAATATCGACTGTCGTAGCGCCGTAGTGAACATATTGATCGCCGCTATCGTTCAGGCTTTCCCGCCAAACGGTCAGCAGAGCAACCATGCGGTGGCGCACTATGCTGTAGGATGCATCAAACTGTGCCTGCGGGATTAGCTCAACCAGAGCCTTATGCGTGATCTCTTGCGCGGCATCTGCAGGGATCACACCATGCTGTGCCTGAGCGCGGGCCATTGCTGCCTCAACATCGAGGATAATCTGGGTTTGCGCCTCATATTCAAACAGCGCGCGCACCGGGCTGACCCGGCATTCCGCAGCGCTGGCGGGAGACGCAAACAACGCAAGCGCGCCAGTTGCGATCGCGCAGACGAATTTTGCGGTACTGCTTTCCAAAATGCGCCCCTCCTGCCGCCTATAGACCGCATTTATGGCTGCCCCGTCAATCGCTCATGGCTCGCATGGCATGCCCTCTTCACAGTCGATGCTCGCTGTCTGGGAATGTCAGCAGGAGGGAAATTCTTTGGGGCGAAGCGCAATCATCATCGGCGCGGGCGTTATCGGCGTCACATCCGCGTACGCGCTGGCGCGGCGTGGGTGGCAGGTGACGATTGTCGACCGGTCCAGCGGCCCTGCGATGGAGGCATCCCGCGCCAACGGCGCTCAGCTCAGCTATTGCTACACCGATGCGCTTGGCAGTCCGGCGGCGCTGGCGTCACTGCCGCGATTTGTATTTGGCGGTGGCGGTGTATCTTTCCGACTGCCGATGAGCACCGATTATGCATGCTGGCTTACCCAATTTGCTTTAAATTGTTCAGCGGCGAAGTTTCGGAAAAATACACTGGCCGTTCTCGATCTGGCGCAGCATTCACGCCAAGCGATGGCGGCACTGCGCGAAAGGCATGATCTGCAATTTGCACACAGGGTCGCGGGTAAAATCCATCTACTATATTCTGAGAAGGATCGCGCACGTGCAGAGCAAATGCAGGCCCTCAAATCGGCGCGCGGTTGCGAACAACATGTTCTGGACCGCAGTGAACTGGCGCGGCTTGATCCAGCATTGGCAGGCAACGACGCATTGGACAGCGACGTGATCGGCGCGATTTCCACGCCTTCCGAAGTTGTTGGCGATCCTTATCTGTTTTGCCGCAATCTGTTGAGCGTCCTAACCAGCGATTACGGTGTCAAAACACGGTTCAATTGCGCTGCCTCCGCTTTGGAAGACGGTCCTGATGGGGCACGACTGACAATTGCCCACGGTGAGAAGCTCACAGCCGATCTCGCAGTCGTTGCAGCGGCCACGGATAGCAACCGCCTGCTCGCCCCGCTTGGCCGCGCCATCACTGTACAGCCGATGAAGGGGTACTCATTTGAGATGCCGCTTTCGCGCGGGTCGCCTGACATTTCTGTTACGGATAGCAAGCGCCGCCTTGTCTTCACGCATTTGAAAGACAGAATGCGCGTCGCGGGGATTGCAGAGCTGGGCAACGGATCAAACGATATCGACCCAGCAAAAATTGGGTGGCTAATTGACGCTGCGCGCGATTGCATGCCGGATGCAGGTGATTACGCGAAGGCTGGCAAATTCTGGGCGGGATTGCGGCCTGTGACGCCAAATTCCCAGCCCGTTATATCGCGAGCGAGCAAGGCCATTGCCATCAACACCGGGCACGGCGCGCTGGGATGGACTTTGGCGATGGGTTCTGCGGAGCGGCTTGCGGAATTGGTCGAGAATTAGGCCTCAAATATCGTCGGCGGATTCGTATCCCTCGACGTCGATTTCTCCCGCCATGCGGCCGACGGCAACCGCGACAGTCGCATCGCCCGTTACGTTCGTCATCGTGCGCATCATATCCATGATGTGATTGATCCCCGCGACAAAGGCGATGGTTTCCAAAGGAACCCCGATAGCGGTCAAAACAAGGCTCATCATGATGAGCCCCGATCCCGGAATTCCCGCCGCTCCAACCGATCCCAGCGTCGCAGTGAGTGCGATCAG
Source organism: uncultured Erythrobacter sp. (assembly GCF_947497915.1). Classification (GTDB taxonomy): domain Bacteria; phylum Pseudomonadota; class Alphaproteobacteria; order Sphingomonadales; family Sphingomonadaceae; genus Erythrobacter. The sequence continues at coordinate 1,795,316 of NZ_CANMIJ010000001.1, forward strand.
CAGGTACGATGTCATCGTCAATTCGATCCCGAAAAGCTGCGCACCAAACACCGCGACCAGGCCGAGATACATGGCCGTGCCGTTCATATTGATCGTCGCGCCTAGGGCGATGACAAAGCTCGATACGGAACGCGATACGCCAAGGTTCCGTTGAACACAGCGCAGCGTTACAGGCAGGGCCGCATTTGAGGAGGCGGTAGAAAACGCAACCGCCTGCGCATCAAAAATACCTCGGTAGAAATCCATCACTGGCAGTTTTGCGATCGTGCGCAGGATCAATGGATAGACCACCAGAATGATGATGAAGCAACCCGCATAATTCAGCGCCACCATCGTGGCGAGCGGCATTAACGCTTCAAATCCGAAAGTACCCGTGACCCAAGCCATCAATGCGAACACCCCGAACGGCGTCAGCTCCATCACGATCATGGTCATTTGCTGCATAACAGCGGCGCCCGCATCCACGGCTTTAACGATGGGCGCGGCTTCTTCGCCCGCCATCAACAGGGATACGCCGAACAGCACGGCGAATATGATCAGCGGCAGGATTTGCCCCTCTGCCATCGTCATAATCGGGTTTTCAGGGATCAGATCAAGGAGCCGCTGCGTCCAGCTAAGATCAGGCGGAGTGATGATATCTGCGCCCTCTGCCAGTGACACGTCCAGTCCAACGCCCGGTTCAAAAATAGTGCCCATGGTCAGGCCGAGCGTGATCGATGCAAGGGCAGTAAAAAGGAACAAGCCGAGCGCTTTACCGCCAACATTCCCAAGCTTCTTCAGATCGCCGAGCGCCGCAATGCCAGAGACCAATGAGAAGAAAATCAGCGGTACGATCAACATTCGGATCGCCCGGATAAACAGGTCACCGATCCAGCGGATGCTTTCTGCGCCCTCACCCAGATAAAGCCCCGCGATTACGCCAAGGACCAGCGCCCCCAGAACGCGCTGCCACAATTTGATGCCGAACCATGCTTTTAGCATTGCGTATCCTTAAGCAAAGGCTCGCCAGGAAGCGCGCCGGTATATGCCCCGCCAGTAATGACAGGAACGCCGTTGACGTAAAGGTGCTGTACCCCGCTCGAAAGCGCACGCGGAGCGGAATAGTTCGCATTGGGCGCGAAAGTCGAAGGATCAAAGATCACCACATCTGCGTGATATCCGACCTTAAGATAGCCGCGACGATCTAGGCCAATGATATCCGCGGTCTTGCCGGTAGACCGCCGGATAAACCGGGCGATGCCCATTTGGGCCTCACCGTGCACAAGGTCGCGGTAAGCCTTGGGGAAACTGCCATATTTGCGCGGGTGGCCATTTGATCCGTCAGAGCCGGTGACGACCCATTCCTGATCCGCAAAGGCAGCAATGTCCTGTGCGCTCATATTGAAAGAGGCCAGACGGGCATCGCCCATGCGCAAAACATCAATCGCGGCATCGGCCGGCGACACTTCGCGCATTTCCGCCAGCTGTGCGAGCGTCTTTCCAACCGGCGCATCGGACCCTGACAATCGTCCCGTAATCAGCAGCCGGTCGGCGCCGCCGCGGCGCTCGATTGCCGCTGCGATACCAGCGCGGATAGCGGGGATCTGCGCAGGATCGCCGAGCCGCTCACGCAAAGCAGGAAGCCCGCCTTCGAGCGCGTCTCTCGGCACAAGCGCGCTTGATATGCGGGTCCCCGATGCCTCCCATGGATATTGATCCGCCGTAACGCGCTGTCCGGAGGCTTGCGCCTCTTCGATCATAGCGATCATGCGGGCACTGTGGCCCCAAACCGCCGGACCAAGAGCTTTTATATGCGCGATATGGACGGGTAGATCCGCCCGGCGCCCAATTTCGAGTGTCTCGGCCACCGCGCCTGTGACAGTGACATTATAGGTGCTCTCGTCACGCATGTGAGTATCATAATACCCGCCCGCTTCGCCTGCGACTTTGGCAAGCGCGACGACCTCATCTGTTTGGGAGTAGCTTTGCGGGACATAGTAGAGTCCGGCTGAAAGTCCCCATGCGCCTTCGCACATGGCAGTGCCAACCAAGCTTTTCATTTTCGCCAGTTCGGCTTGGGTCGGCGCACGGTTTGCCTTGGCTAGAACAGCTTCTCGCACCGGTCCAAAGCCGACTAGGTAGGCGGCGTTCGTACCGATACCGTTGGCTTTTGCCGCCCCCGCAATCGCTGCAATGTCCGGCTTACCCCCGCCATCATTGCCGATCACAACAGTTGTCACACCCTGAAACGCGAACGGCAGATTGGCGCGCCGTTTGGCCGTGTCTGAGGCTAGGTCTGATCCGGCATGCGTATGCGGATCAATAAATCCCGGTGAGACGATCAGACCCTTTGCATCGACCGTGTTCTCAGCAGAATATCGCGAGGACGCATTCGGCCCGATATATAGGATCATGCCATCGCGAATGGCGATATCCGCGTTGCGCCCTGCACCACCAGAGCCATCGAAAATCTGGCCGCCCGCAATGATTGTATCCGCAGCCAGGGGCTGCGGCGTGGTCTGACACCCGGCCAGACTTGCTATAATGATGAGCGAAGCCGGAGCGTTAATCCGTTTTTTCATCGATCTGAAAGCGCGGGGTTCGCTGGTTCAGGCGTTTCCAAAAGCGTCTGCATCATCGCAATTGCGGATTCGCGGCCAATACGTTTGATCAGCTCGCGATCAGTATCATCGCCGATCTCGAAAGTGATACCGGGCGCGCCGTAAACGTCGAATGCATGCGCCTTTGATATCGGACGACCTTCTGTATGCCGGGCATCACGGTTGACCTCATAATCGGGCATTCGTTCTTGATAGAGTTCCAGCCATTTCTTGATGAACAATTCGGGATCGGTCGGCAGTTCGTCCGGAATTGTATAGAAAACATCGCGATTGGTTGAATGGAAATCGATCAGGACGCGCATATCACGCGCAGAATCATTTTCGATCCATGTCAGCATGTTGCCCATCAACCGTGTTTCAGGCTGAGTGAAAGGGCCCCAATCGCGGTTCAGGTCAACTCCGCCAGTGTTGTGACGCCAATGGCCATGGACAACGCCATCCGGGTTCAAAAGAGGCACAGCGAGGGTTTCAAATCGCGAACGGTACGCTTTGGCAATTTCGCTATCGCCCATGATTGTTTCGACGAACGGAAGCATCGCGAGCGCACCTGTGACTTCTGGCGGATGCTGGCGGCCCACGAGCACAACCGTTTCGCGCGGAGTCGTGTTGGGATCAGCAATCCGAAGCAGTTCAATCTTGCGCCCCTGCGCAGACCGGCCAAGCAAGCTAACGGTCGCAGACGGCATCTGCTCAAGCCTATCCAGCCATGCCTCATAGATCGAGGGCGGGAAAATCTCCTGCGCGGCAACAAACAGCGGCGTCTCATCCACTTTTAGCGTCAACCGCGCTGTGCGCTCTCCTCGTTCGCCTTCGACCTTTACATATTTGGGTTTCATGAACTCCCAGTTCACGCCATCTGTGCTGGTCTTGGGCCAGTACCGGTGGCCGCATTTGGTGTAATCGAGATCAACGGTGATGCGCGTCTTGCGTGCTGCATTGACGCGGAAAGCGTACCAAGCGCTGCAATTGATATCGCCATCATCCTCTGGCGCGATTGTCAGTCTGAAATGCTTGTTTCCGGTGACGTCGCAGGATTGATAGGCGCCCGTGGGAAAAGCTTGGTCAATCCGCGCCGTATCCGTCCGGCATTCAGCGGGTGTGTCTGCCGGCGCCGTTTGCCCGTCATTCGCCAAGGCTGGGATTGGCACGGTGGTGAGCCCCAGAAACAGCCCGATAATCATCGCTTGCATGCGCATCGGCCATGCTCCCTTGCGGTTATAGAGGTGAAAGGCCGCAGCGCATTGCTGCGGCCCAACGCCGGACTAGAAGTTTTTGCGAATATCGAACGAGAACTGTCGACCGCGGCCGCTGTGCAGACTGCCGTAATAGCCAAAGCTTTCATCGGCGAGCGGTGGATCTTCATCCAGAATGTTGTTCACGCCAAACCGCAACCGGGTACCGTCAATCGCCGTGTTCGTATCGTCGATCGAATAGCTGATGCCGAAATTCAGTGTGAACCAATCGCCAACTTCGAACAGTTCGGCAGTGTCGTTTTGTTGAGCGCCCGGATCAAACACACGGTCAACATAACGGCCGAAGAAATTGATCCGAATAGGGCCACTTTCCCAAGCGGCCGAACCGCTAAGGCGCCAGCGCGGCCGGCCATCGATCTCCAGCAGCTCACCGAAGCCGAATGGTTGAAGCGCGGCGACATCACCAACCGACAATTCCTGAATTTGCAGGAGCGCAGGGGTCAGTTCCGAGAACAGCAATTCGGCATCTGGCCCGGCTTGTTGTTCAAAGCCGAGCAAGCGCGCAGCGTTGAGTTGAAGATCGAAATCACCAAATCCGGTGCCGAATTCGTACATCACACTAAAGTCCAAACCTTCAGAGGTGCGCTGATCCAGATTGCGATACGGGTTCAGAATTTGCTGAATATCGCCAGCCGGGTTGATGCCGGTGCCCGCATACAGATCGAGCTGATCCTGATCCGGAGCATCGCGAACCACGAACGGGTTTGAACTGCCCTGAAGACGCAGCAGCAAATCGAGCAAAAGCGCATTGCGGTTGCCAAAGATGCCAATGATCCCTTCCTGCTCAACCTGCCAGTAATCGGCGGTCAGTGTCAGGCCGGGAATGAAGCTTGGCGTCAGAACGGCACCGAAATTGATACTTTCGGTGTTTTCCGGTTCCAGATCGCGCGCGCCAGAGCGGAAATCGATCGTACCGCGCGTACCGCAATCCGGCACGTCGTCCTCATCGCCCTTAATGATCTCCGCAACGCATTCGACCGCTTGCACAACCGAGTTAGACCGGGTGGTGCCAGCATCGTTGACTTGGATCAGGTTCGGAGCACGGAACCCTTGCGACCAAGCGCCGCGCAGCAACAGATCGGCAAACGGACGCCACGCCACCGCTGCACGCGGGACGAACGCGCTGGATGAGTCGGAGAAATCTTCAAACCGCGCAGCCAATTGCAATTCGAGAGTGTCGATCAGCGGGATGCCCATGTCAGGCGACACAATCGGCACCAGCGCTTCGGCAAAGGCCGAATACACTTCACGGTTGCCGCTGGTGTCTGGTGACGGGCTTGAACCGACAACATCGCTGCCAAAGGTGTCACCGTTTACCGCATTGGTGAATGTGATTGTCCCATCGAGCCGGTCGTCACGATCATCAATGAAGGTCTCACGGCGGAATTCAACACCCGCCGCAAAGCCGACACCGCCGCCCGGCAGTTCGAACAGATCAGGACGCGAAACCTTGAAATCGGCAAGAGCCAGCGTCGTCTCGCCTTTGCGGAATACATCAATGGTGATCGCATCGATCACGCTTTGCGGGTTGGGCGTGCAATCGGCGACGTTGATGCCGACTTGGTCCGTGAAGCACCCGCCGTTGAACGGATTATATGCGGTCGCATCGGTGCGATTAATTGCATTTTGCGCGAGGGTGCTTGAGATGCGGTTGCGAGTAAGGTCGGTCGTATTCGCTTGCGCGTAAAGGAAACCGGTATCGTAATCCCATCCGCTGAATTCACCGCGCAAACCGGCGACCAGACGGAATTCATCCTTGGTCACAGAGCCAAGCCGCGGGCCTGCATCGACCCAGCGATAATCTTCAATCAAAAGCGCGCGGCCTGCATCGGTCACACCGGATCCGATGCCGTTATTGACGCGGTTCGGGTTGGGCGAACCATCTGGCAGCAATGTCGCGCCCAGCGGATTGTAGAACGCTGTGGCTTCGATGCCGAGCGGCACCGCACTGAGCATGGTGCTCTGTTCACGCTCGCGGAAGTTTTCCGAACGGTAATACGAACCTTCGAAATAGAACTCAGCCGTATTGCTCAGTTCGTAATTGAAGAGCGCCTGCGCATTGTAGCGCTTTTTCTCGGAATACAGGAACCGGTTTGCGCCCAAGTCATGGCGCAGGGCGCGGTCGATTGTGCCGCCATTGTCAGCGCAAATTCCATTGCCGAGATCAATGACACGGCCATCGCTATCAGCAGCGCCGCCTGCTCCGAATAGCGAGCAAGGCTGAAGATGGAAATCATCATCGCGAAGAGCGGTCGTGTTAGAAGAGGTCGCGCTAGACCCTTGGATATCGAACGCACCCCACGGCGAGTTGATGGAACGGTTATCGAACTGCGTGTCGCCTTCGAAATCAGTGCCTTCTAGGAATGGGCGCAGGTCGCTTGATGCCGAGTAAGGGCGATCCACGGCACGCAGGCCGTTCTCATAGAAGTAACCGCCATAAACGGTCAGATTTGCACGATCATCGGCAAAATCGAAACCGACGCCGCCATCAATCTGATAATTGAAGAGGCCCGTGCCATCCGATGCACGGTAATTCGCACGGAGATATCCGCCATCACGGTTGCCGCGCAAAATCGTGTTGACGACACCGGCCACAGCGTCGGCGCCGTAGACAGCCGATGCACCATCCCGCAGTACCTCGACCCGGCGCACACTGCCCGGTGCAATTGTGTTCGTGTCAGGCGAAACGACCGGAACAAACAACTCTGTTTGAAAACCAGGGTTCAGCAACATCCGGCGGCCGTTGATAAGCAGCAAGGTGTTACCTGTTCCAAGCCCGCGCAAGTTGATCGAGGCGATATCACCGCGCGCGCCATTGACACCGCCAGCTGTGCTTTGCTCGTTAAACTCAACCGAACCCGCTTGCGGGATCGCCCGGAAAAGCTCGTCTCCCGATGCGGGGTCAATCGAGTCGATCAGATCTTCACCCACCACCGTGACAGGTAGAACATCATCGACCTGAGCGCCGCGGATTTGCGAGCCCGTTACGACGATTTCTGGCTCAGACGCGGCTTCGCCTTGTGTCGTGACATCGACTGGTTCCTCGCCGGTCGCCGTGTCGGCGGACTGAGCGTGTGCGCTGGCACTGGCAAGCGCCAGAACAGATGCACCTGCAAACGAGATAAAACGCGGTCCGGTTTTCATGAATTTCTTCCCCTGATTGTTTTGTGCAGCCCGCCTCCTCAAACGGCCCGCACCCCCTTTTGTAACGCAATTAGACGTCAATCTGGCTTGCCACGCAACACCATTTCAAAATCTTATCCCAATAGGCCTATAGCCTTGCGTTATAGCGACTCGCATTCGACGAGCGTGTGATGCGTCCCTTTCGGGGCTTAGCCGAACAGTTTTGTAAGGGTAGCGATCGCATCTTCGACCAACGCATTCCCGCTCTCTTCAGTCAGCGTCATGGCGACGAAGGGTAAGGTCGGCGATCCTTCTAGGCTGAAGGATTGCACGCCATCGCTGGCAAAGCGTTTTGCGGTGAAGCCGTCAACAATCGCAAAGCCCGCTCCCAGCATTACCAGCTCTGCTGCGACGTAATAGGTCTGAGCCGTGATTGCGACGATTGGGTCAACGCCGGCATTCTCTAGATACGTTTCGATCCGATCAGCGACCGGACCGCTATCGCGCAGTCCGATCATCTCTTTACCGTCCAGCTCATCGGGAGATATCGCCTTGGCGCTTTCATCGAACATGCCGCGCCGCGCGATCAATGCGATGTCCACCGCATTGATCGCGCGGCAACGAATTCGGTCATCAAATTCATCGTCAAAACCGATGCACAGATCAAACCGCTTTTCTAACAAAGCTGCGGTAACCTCTTCGCTGTGAAGGGTCGCCAGATCAAAACTCGCATCGGGGTTGGCCGCGCGCATTGCAGCAACCATCGGGGGTACGATGGCAAAGCCGAGGGAAGGCAGGACTCCAATTCGCAGATGCCCGCCCTTGCGCCCGCGAATATTGCCCGCTGTCCGGTTTAAAGCGGACACCCGTTCATATATCTCGCTCACCTCATGAAACAGCTCAGTCCCGGCATCGGTCGGGTAAAGCCGGCCTTTTCGCCGGTCGAAAAGCGCAAAGCCAAGCTGGTCTTCTGCGTGACGCAAAACCTTGCTGACGGACGGTTGGGAAACGAAGAGGTTGCGCGCAGCCGCGCTGATCGAACCTTCGCGGTAGACGTGGTAAAATACCTCTATGTGCCGAATTCGCATCGCGCGAACTTACACATTAGAACCCGATCGAGAAATAGAGACTGACGATGGCTACGTGCACGTGTTTCGATGAAGCAAACATACTCCGGAGCGATTATGCAATTGGCTGCGTTTGCACACGACAATAAGCAGCCAAGTGCAGATCAAATCGACGACGTCATCAAGAAGTACGAAGCGGCAAAATTAGAGGTTCGCAGCGCTGCTTGACAAGGATGCCAGCTCAACATCTTCGAAGGAGCACCACACACAAAGCTACGTTGAAAAATTAATATTTCATTTCAGTAATTTAAGTAGCAGGTGGCGGAGAGACAGGGATTCGAACCCTGGGTACCCGTAAGAGCACAGTAGTTTTCGAGACTACCCCGTTCGACCACTCCGGCATCTCTCCGCATTCCTGTTTGCGAGCCGCGTTTTCGCTGCACCGCATCAGAGCCCCTTTTTGCTGCACGAGCCCGGTCGAAGGACGTCATTTCGTGCCAAGGGAGCGCGCCCGTTAGCGCAGCTAGTGCGCCTTGCCAAGGCCTGTTCGCCGACAAAAACAGGGCATATCTTGCCGCCCGCGCCCTCACCTGCTTGTTTTGCAGATGCGAAGGTCCATATTCCTGTGACTATGGAACGCTCAGAGTTCTTTTCCACCCAAGCAGGTCGCACCATCAATGCGCCGCGGCAAACCCGTGCCCGTTTTGGCATTGGCGATGTTGTGCGCCACCGGATGTTCGATTTTCGCGGTGTCGTTTTCGATATTGATCCAGTCTTTGCCAATAGCGAAGAATGGTATCAGTCGATCCCCGAAGACCTGCGTCCTCCGCGGGACCAACCTTACTATCATCTACTCGCTGAAAACGAGGATGAAAGCTATGTCGCCTATGTCAGTCAGGGCAATTTGCTGTCTGACATGGAAGGCGGCCCGGTTGATCACCCAACCGTTTCGCAATTGTTCGAACAATTCAAAGACGGCCGTTATCGGATGCGCCGGAGCCTGACCCACTAAAAACGCGATAAGGGTCTGCTAACGGCGTGTGTGTTATAACGCTTTTATGGTCATGCAGGCTCATTTCGCTCCAGCTTCACGCCAATCACGGCTCAAACTCGCGCTATCGCGGGAACTCGTCGATGGAGAGGCGGTGAAATGGAAGGCGAATCAGGAAGCGCGCATTTCGCTCTCCGGCTTTGCGATGTATCTGTTTGCAGTCCCGTGGACACTGTTTTCATTAATGTGGACTGGCTTTGCTGCGGCAGGAGTTGGTTCTACTGAGATTGACGGTGCGGCAGGCGTACTCGCTTGGGCATTCCCCCTTTTTGGCGTGCCGTTTGTGCTGATCGGCTTTGGGTTGCTCGCCGCACCGTTTCTGCCGCTGTGGGAGCGCGGCAAAGTGCTCTACGCGGTAACGAACCAGCGCGTTCTCAAACTAAGGCTAGGCCGGACGCTAAACACTACATCGACCCCGCTTTCACGGATCGCAAAAATTGAGCGGGTCGAAAGTAAGGATGGTTCGGGTTCGCTGAAGCTTTCCATCGGGAGCCACAAAGACAGTGACGGAGATATTGTGACCGATCATTTTGCAATTGGTCCGGTGCCCGATGCATTCGGCGCGCAGCGGCTGATCACGCAGCTGACCGAACCCGACGCCGCGCTTATCTAGCTTTTCAGTTTCCAGCCCGATCGCAGAACCAGATAGACCGCGATAGCCATTGCCAGATTGAACAGCGCGATGCCGACAGCAGCGGTGAATACCGCACCGCTACTTCCGATATCGCTTTCCCCTAGGAAGCCATAGCGAAAGCCGGAAATGACATAGAAAAACGGGTTCGCGCGGCTAATCGCTTGGAATGTTGGCGCAAGGTTGTCGATCACGTAAAACGTACCCGACAACAGTGAGAGCGGCGCGATTACAAAGTTTGAAATGGCGGCGTTGTGATCGAATTTCTCAGACCAGATTGATGTCGCAAGGCCAAGCAATGCAAGCATCACCGATCCCATCAAGCCAAACCAGACTACTGCCCAAAGATGGGTAATGCTCAAGCTGACACCGGGCCATAGCGCCATAGCCAGCGCGACAGCGAAACCGACCAGCAGCGCGCGCGTGATCGCGGCCATGACAATCCCGCTCATCAGCTCGCCAGGTGATAGCGGCGGCATCAGCAGATCAATGATCGTGCCTTGGATCTTGCCAGAAAGGAGAGAAAATGAGGAATTGGCAAAGGCATTTTGCATCATTCCCATCACAATCAGGCCCGGAGCGATGAAGGTTGCGAACGGCACACCAAGCACTTCGCGCCCGCCGCGCCCCAATGCGACCGTGAAAATGACCAAAAATAGCAGCGTTGTAACCGCAGGAGCCCAAATCGTTTGGGTCTGCACCTTGAGAAATCGCCTTACCTCCTTCATATAGAGGGCGAACAGTCCGATGCGATTGATACCGGTAATCACCGGTTCGCCGCGGGCAGGAAACCGGACACTCCCACCGGTTGCATTCGAACCGGGGGTGATGTCCTGACCAGGGCCTTCTGACGAGGTGTGAGACGCTTGCTTTTGCATGGCTTCGCCGAGTAGGGCTTTGGCCACGACCTGACAAGGCGCTGATACTATAGAATCGGCGGCTGACAGACACGAGAACGGAATAGAGATTTATGAGCTGGACTGACGAGCGCATCGCAACGCTCCAGAAGTTGTGGGAAGGCGGCAGCACTGCCAGCCAGATCGCAGAACAACTTGGCGGTGTAAGCCGCAACGCTGTGATCGGCAAAGCGCACCGCTTGGGCCTGAAATCGCGCCCTTCCCCGGTGAAAGCCAACGACAAAAAGAAGGCTGCGAAAAAGGCGGCGCCTAAAACCGCGGCACCTAAAAAGGCAGCGCCAAAGCCAGCCGCTAAACCGGCGGCCAAAGCTGCGCCAGCAAAGGCGGCTCCGGCCGCTGCTGCTGCGCCTGCGCCGGCAAAGAACGATGGCTCACCGTCGCAGCCCGTCCCTAACCCGACCCCGAATTTGCCGAAAATCGTTTCGGTCGGTCCGGGAGGCTTTTTGCGTCAGGGGCCCGGCGATCAACAACCGCCGATCCCGCCTGCGCCTCCGCGCCGGCTTGTTCCAGCGAAACCGAGCCCGGAAATCGCCGACAAGACGAGCCTGCTCGATTTGTCGGATAAAGTTTGCCGCTGGCCGATGGGACATCCAGGCGAGCCGGACTTTCATTTCTGCGGAACAGCAGTGAACCCGGGCTTCCCGTATTGTGTCGAGCATTGCGGGCGGGCCTATCAGGCGCAACTTCCGCGTGGTGCCCGCCGGCCCCCACCACCTCTGCCGTTTGGCGGCCCGCGGGTCCGCTAACGCAAACCTGAATACAATTTTACAAGGCCTGCCGGTTTTCATCGGCGGGCCTTTCGCTATTAAGCGCATAAATTGTGCGCCTTCCGGGAGATATCCATGCCAATGTCACTTTACGCAGCCTTCGTTCCCAGTGCGCTGCAAATGCTCGGAACGGCTGATCACCTGCTCAGCAAAACCGAAGCTTGGTGCGCCGAGCAAGGCTGCGATCACGACAAAATTATCAATGCCCGCCTGATCGATGACATGCTCCCGTTTTCTTATCAGATTAAAAGCGTCGCCGAGCATACCGCTGGGGCGCTCGAAGCGGTGCGCGTGGGTGTTTACAGCCCGGACCTGGTTCCGCCGCCAGCAACTTTCGCAGATTTGCGTACCAAACTTTCGGACGCGCGCACTGTCGTGAAAGCACTCGGCGAAGACGAGATGGAAAGCTGGATTGGGCGCGATATGCGCTTTGAATTCAAAGATCGCGGCATGGATTTCACAGTCGAAGAATTCCTTCTCAGCTTTAGCCAGCCGAACTTCTATTTCCACGCCAGCGCCGCATTTTCCATTGGCCGTATGCTTGGTGTCCAGATTGGCAAAACTGATTTCCTAGGCGCTGTGCGCATTAAACGAGGTTAAGATGTTAAAAACCGGATCACCAATCGCAGTGCTGACAGCGGCGGCCGTTTTGGCACTGCCGTCGGCGGCTCTCGCGGAAGTTCCCGCCCCTGTGCGTGCAATGATTGATGCCGCAATTGCTGGCGGCGACGAGGCGAGAGTTCGCACCGTGATTGAACTCGCGCGTGAGACAAACCCCGATGACGCAGCTGAGCTGGATTCGATCCTGAGCGCTTATGAGGCCGACCTCTCCGAAGCAGCAGCCGAGGCCGCCGCGACTGAAGAAGCCGAAATTCGCAGCGCCGGAATATTTGATAACTGGAAAGGCCAAGGGCAGCTTGGCGCATTCCGCAGCACAGGCAACGCCTCGAACACCGGCATCACCGCCGGTCTGACGCTAGAGCGGGTCGGGATCGACTGGCGGCACAAGCTGACCGGACTGGTTGATTATCAAGAGAACAACGGCGTCACCACGCGTGAGCAATTCCTTGCAGCCTATGAAGCCAATTATAACCTTTCAGAGCGCCTGTTCGCATACGGCCTAGCCCAGTATGAGCGCGATACGTTTCAAGGCTTCTCCGCCCGCTATTCGACCTCAGGCGGCCTTGGATACCGCGTGATCGACAATGACAATATGCAACTGGCCGTAAAGGCTGGCCCTGCATTCCGGCAGACCGAGTTTGTTAATGGCACATCAGACAGCTCGGTCGCCGGACTTGCGGCACTCGATTTCGATTGGCAGCTCGCCGAAAATCTCAAGCTAACCGAAGACGCGAGCGCTTTTATCCAGTCGGGCAACAGCACCTATACGAGCACCACCGGACTTAACGCTGCGCTAGGCGGCGGATTGTCGGCGAGCCTTTCCTATACGATCGAACACGATACCAACCCGCCGCTCGGTGCGGTGCAAACCGACACGCTCAGCCGCATCACGATTGTGTATGATTTTTAGTCTCTAACGCTTTTTCGCGAACCAAATTGTATGGCGCGGCCCTTTGTTGTTGGGGCGTGCCCGCACCTCGCGCATTTCAGTGTCAAAGCCAGCATCGATCAACCGGTTCGTGAACTTGTGATCGATCGCGGCTGACCAGACGGACAGCACACCTCCCGGTTTAAGCGCGTCGCGCGCCTTGCCGAGGCCTGTCTTCGAATAGAGACGGTTGTTGTGATCGCGCACGATCCCGTCTGGCCCATTGTCCACGTCGAGCATTATGGCATCATACTTCTCGCAAGTACCATCATTGGCATCGTCGATCAAAGCAGAGACATCGCAAATGCGGATATCACCGCGCGGATCGTCCAGCGTTTCGCCGGTTAGATGTGCGAGCGGGCCTGAAGCCCATTCGAGAATTTCTGGCACGATCTCCGCAACTCGCACCTGAGCCTTTGCAGGCAGGTTTGCTAGCGCGGCACGGTATGTGAAGCCCATGCCGTATCCGCCAATAAGAACGCGCGGTGTCGCCACATTGAGTTCCGCCAAAGTCAGCTCGGCCAATTGCTCTTCGGAGAACTGCATCCGCGTCCCCATTAACTCATCGCGGCCAAGCATGATGATGAAGTCACTGCCGTGACTGACGAGGGAAAGTTGCTCTTCCCCGCCGGGAATATCAGCGGTGGCCAGTGTTTCGCGCGGTAGCATGTGTGGTCGTCCTGTAGTTTGGGGCTTCACCTAAACAAAAAAGGGGCCGCAGGCGAACCCGCAGCCCCTCTTTATTGCTTTAATGAAGGAGGTTTAGTCCTTCAGGAAGTCAGGCATCGACGCTGGGCCATCATTGTTGCCCCCGCCGTTGTCGCCGCCGCCATCACGACGCGGACCGCGACCACGGCCTCCGCCACCATCACGGCGCGGACCACGGCCACCGCCTCGTCCGCCTTTATCACCGCGCGGTTCGCGCGGAGGACGAGTGTCTTCCAGTTCTTCACCAGTTTCCTGATCAACAACCCGCATCGACAGGCGGACCTTGCCGCGCTGGTCGATCTCGAGAACCTTGACCTTAACTTCCTGACCTTCGGACACAACGTCCGTCGGCTTTTCAACGCGCTCGTTCTTCATTTCCGACACGTGGACGAGACCGTCCTTGCCGCCCATGAAGTTCACGAATGCACCGAAGTCCACGATGTTGACGACCTTGCCTTCGTAGATTTTGCCGACTTCGGCTTCTTCTACAATGCCTTCGATCCACTTCTTCGCCGCTGCAATTTCATCAGCGTTCGAAGACGAGATTTTGATCGTGCCTTCGTCGTCGATGTCGACCTTGGCGCCGGTTTCCGCAACGATCTCACGGATGACTTTGCCGCCCGTTCCGATGATGTCGCGGATCTTTGACTTGTCGATCTGCATGGTTTCGATGCGCGGAGCGTGCTTGGAAACTTCGCCGCGCGATGCTCCCAATGCTTCGGTCATCTTGCCGAGGATGTGCGCACGGCCGGCTTTCGCCTGCTCAAGCGCTTGGGTCATGATTTCCTGCGTAATGCCGGCAACCTTGATGTCCATCTGCAGCGAAGTGATGCCTTCTTCCGAACCGGCAACTTTAAAGTCCATGTCACCGAGGTGATCTTCATCACCCAGAATGTCGGACAGAACAGTGAAGTCCTTGCCTTCAAGGATGAGGCCCATCGCGATACCCGATACTGGACGCTTAAGCGGAACGCCTGCATCCATCATCGAAAGCGAACCGCCGCAAACTGTCGCCATCGAAGACGAGCCGTTGGACTCGGTGATGTCAGAGAGCATGCGGATGGTGTAAGGGAAATCCTCAACCGTTGGCAGAACCGGACGGAGCGCGCGGAATGCGAGCTTACCGTGGCCGGTTTCGCGGCGGCTGGTAAAGCCAAAGCGGCCCACTTCGCCAACCGAATATGGCGGGAAGTTATAGTGCAGCATGAAGTTGCTGTATGAGAGACCTTCCAGCCCGTCGATCATCTGTTCAGCGTCTTTGGTGCCCAGTGTGGTGGTGCAGATCGCCTGCGTTTCACCGCGGGTGAACAGCGCCGAACCGTGAGTACGCGGGAGCAATCCAACCATCGCCTCAATCGGGCGAACTTCGTCGGTCTTACGTCCGTCGATACGCTGGCCGTCCTTAAGGATGGCACCGCGAACGATTTCCGATTCCAGCTTCTTGACGACTTTGCCAGCCGTCATCTGTGTCTGGCCGTCTTCTTCAGCGAATGCTTCCTTCGCCTTAGCGCGGGCAGCATTCAAAGCGTCGGAACGCTCGGACTTGTCCGTCAGCTTATAAGCGGCGGCGATATCATCACCGACCAGAGCTTTCAGCTTGTCTTTCATTTCCGAATTGTCGGAAACTGCTGGCAGATCCCAAGGATCTTTCGCAGCTTGTTCAGCGAGATCGATGATCGCGCCGATGACTTTGCGGCTTTCCTCGTGCGCGAACAACACAGCGCCGAGCATTTGCTCCTCGGTGAGTTCTTTCGCTTCGGATTCAACCATCATTACGGCGTCTTGTGTCGCGGCAACGACGAGGTCGAGATTGCCGTCTTCGCCCAGCGCGTCGGTGACGGTCGGGTTGAGGACGTATTCGCCTTCGTTGTTGTAGCCAACGCGTGCAGCGCCAATTGGGCCCATGAACGGCAGGCCGGAAATGGTCAGCGCGGCCGATGCCGCGATCATGGCAACGATATCTGGTTCGGTTTCGCCGTCATACGACAGAACCTGACAGATTACGTTGATTTCGTTGTAGAACCCTTCTGGGAACAGCGGACGGCATGGACGGTCGATCAGACGCGATGTCAGCGTCTCTTTTTCGGTCGCACGGCCTTCACGCTTGAAGAAGCCGCCCGGGATACGGCCAGCTGCTGAGAATTTTTCTTGGTAGTGAACGGTGAGCGGGAAGAAATCTTGCCCTTCCTTCACGGATTTGGCGGCGGTGACTGCGCACAGCACCACGGTTTCGCCATAGGTGGCCAGAACGGCGCCGTCTGCTTGACGGGCGATCTGCCCTGTTTCGAGGGTGAGGGTCTTTCCGCCCCACTCCAGCGATACGGTTTTCTTATCGAACATGTATTTTCCTTTTGAACCCGCCTGCCACATTGCATCGCGGGGCCTACTATTTTCCGGGTGTTCCGGCCCGGTCCGGTGCGGGGCGTCTGTCTGCCCCAAGGACACGCAAACCGGATGTCTGCGAGCCCTAATGCGAAAAAGGCGACCCCGAAGGAGCCGCCTTTCACGAAACTCTTATTTACGCAGACCCAGTTTCTGGATCAGGGCGTTGTAACGCTCGACGTCTTTCTTTTTCAGATAGGCGAGCAGGTTACGGCGCTTGTTGACCATCATCAAAAGGCCGCGGCGCGAATGGTTGTCTTTGTGGTTGTCTTTGAAGTGACCAGTCAGGTTTTTGATACGCTCTGTAAGGATCGCAACCTGGACTTCGGGACTGCCCGTATCGCCTTTGGCTTGGGCATTCTCTTTGATAACTTCTTGCTTACGCTCGGGTGCTACCGACATATATTCTCTTTCTTACTCAGCGACATCGGGAAGGTTAAAACCCCTCACGACCTTGGCCGTGCCATCCACTATTTGCAGCAGCGCTACCGGAACATTGTCCAGCATGCCGCAGTAAAGCCCGGATGGTTGGGGCAGTTCAGACAGGACCCGGCCCTGACGGACCGCCTGCGCGCTAGTCTGATCGAGAATTAAGGCCGGGATGTCGTCCAGCCCCGCCTCGAGCGGCAGGAGGAGGTCTTTCAATGGCGCGCCACTACCAATTTCGTTGAGATTGTCCAGCGAAATCGATTGGTTTTGGTGGAATGGCCCCGCCTTTGTTCGGCGCAAGTAGGTAACGTGACCCACCGTTCCAAGAGCACGCGCAATGTCCCGTGCAAGAGAACGGATATATGTACCCTTTGAAACATGAGCGATCAGAGTGACGCTGGTTGCCATAATGAGCGGCGCCGACGGGTCATAAGGATCGGGCCGGCCGGCTGTTTCAGCAAAGGCTGAACCGATTTCTTGCGAAGCGCTGTAATCCGATGCGAGTTCCAGCGAGTGGATCGTCACGGCGCGGGTTTTCAGCTCCACTTCCTCCCCGCCCCGCGCTAGATCGTATGCGCGTTTACCGTCAACCTTGATCGCGGAATAGGCTGGCGGGACTTGGTCGATTGACCCGGTGAAATGTTCGAGCACCGCGGCAACCGCAGCCATGGGCGGAAACCGGTCTGAGCGCGCGACGACTTCGCCTTCGGTGTCCAGCGTAGATGTTTCCTCGCCGAATTGGATGGTGAATTCATAGATTTTGCTGGCATCCAGCATCCTCCCGGCAAGCTTTGTCGCTTCGCCTAACGCAATAGGCAAAACGCCTTCCGCAAGCGGGTCAAGCGTGCCGCCATGGCCAACCTTCGTCTTGGCATAGCCGCCTTCACGCAGATTGCGTTTCACAGCCGCAACCGCCTGCGTCGAGCCAAGCCCGCGCGGCTTATCTAGGATGATCCAGCCATGGGTAGCGGGATGCCGTGGGGCGGGCTTTGAGTTCATCCCGCCCCGCTAGGAGCATTCAGCTTTTACCTCAAGCGGGTTCGGGCGCGGTGTCCGCTCCGCCAAGCGCAAAGATCGGGGTCGCGCCGTACACCAGCTTGTTCATAACCAGCGATGTCACAATCGAAAGCACCAATGTGACTGCCATGCCGTGGATGTAGTGGGCTGGCTCCCAAACCATGCTCCAGAACCCATAGAAAACAACGCCAGTCACGACCCCAATCATCGCTGCGCCTGCCTTGACGTTCTTGAACAACAAGCAGACCACAAAGGCGCTGAGGATCGGCATGGAAAGCAAACCGTAAAGTTCCTGGACCGTGTTGATCAGACTTTCCTGACTGGCGAAGAATGGAACCAGTCCAAGCGCCAAGACCGACATCGCAATTGAGACAATCGCACTAAGTTTGGCGACCGACTTAGGCTTATCGACATAGGCCTCGTGTATGTCGCAGACATAAAGCGCGGCCGATGCATTGAGGATAGAGTTAAACGTGGTGAGCACAGCTGCGGCCAAAGCAGCCGCAAACGCACCAGAGAGCCACACAGGCAGCACATCACCGACAATCCGGCCATAGGCCGCGTCACCGATGTCACCGTACAATTTGTAAGAGACAATGCCCGGGATCACGACAATCGCAGGCACGATCAACAAACGGATACCCGCTGCGGTCAGCACGCCTTTTTGCGCTTCCTTGATGTTTGGAGCCGCCATAGCGCGCTGGGTAATTGTCTGATTAGTCGACCAATAGAATGTCTGAATGAAAATCATTCCCGTCAGCAAAGTCGGCCACGGGATCGGGCTGTCGGCGCTGCCTATCAAGGTCAGCCGATCTGCGGGAATGCCTGTCAGATCGAAATCAATCGCTTGCAGAGCGAGATAGACGACCAGCAGCGCAAGGCCGAGGATGAGCACGCCAGAATAGGTATCGGAAACCGCAACTGCCCGCAGACCGCCGAAAATGGCATAGCACGCGCCGACTGTGGCGAGGATCACGGCGACAATCAGAATGTTCTCCAGTCCCGTATCCAGTCCCACCATGGACAGCAAGAACAGCGACCCGCCGTAAAGGATCGCAGGCAAGAAAATGAACAGGTTGCCGAACAGGAACAGAACACTGATCAGAGCGCGAATATGCTTGTCGTTATACTTCTTTTGCAGCAGCTCTGTCGTCGTAGTGCATTCGTTTTTGTAGTAAACTGGCAAGAACACAAATGTCAGGATCAGCAGGCCTGCAACGGCGGCAAATTCCCACCAAGCGAGCAGCGCCATTTGATTGCCGTTCATCCCGATCAACTGATCGGTCGAGAGGTTTGTCAGCGTGATCGAGCCTGCGATAAAGTACCATTTCAACCCGCCGCTTGCGAGGAAGTAGTCCTTCTCACCTGAATGCCCATCGCTCAATTTCCCGCGGCAATGCATATAGGTTGCAAAGGCGATCAGCGCAGTGATCCCAATAAAGACCGCAATCTGGACAGTGCTCATCGAATTGTCTCTCCCTGCTGCGCTCTTTTGGCGCGGCTTACTTTATCGTCCTGTCACAGCTTGGTCTGCGTGAACAGTGGGGCGATCCATCCCGCTAGGGAAAACGCGCCCGATAAAAGAGCGGCGGACATTCCCTCCCATCGGAATGCCCGCCAATCTCTTCAATTCGCTCAGACGCAACGCATTACGTCCGGCGAAATGGCGACCCTGTCTCGTTTAGAACGATGCGCGCACACCCAATGTGTAGCGTGCACCTGTGCGAGTGTATGTCAGCAGACGGTTGGGGAAGCGCGAGAAATCGCGTGTATCTTCGCCGAGAACGTTGATGCCTTCTGCAAAGATCTGGAACTGGTCTGTCAGTTCATAGCTTGCAGAAAGGTCGACTTGACCGAATGCTTCACGCTGGCGCGGTTCGCTAAATTCGGCTTGGCCAAGCACCAGGAACCCGTCACGGTAGTTATACGAAGCGCGCGCGGCAAAGCCGCCATTTTCGTAGAAGCCAGTGACGTTGACCGTGTGCGGCGTAAATCCGTTAAAGCCGAGATCACCGACCGGCGCATTATCACGCGACGATGTTACGTAAGTGTAGTTCACGATACCGCCAAAGCCGTTATCGAACGTCTTTTGGAAGGCAAGCTCAACACCCGAGATCGAACCTGAGAGACCGTTACGCTGACGTGTGTCGGCGAAGTTTTCAGTTACGATTTCATCAGGAATAACACCGTTTGAATCGAACAGGCGGATATCCTGCGGGATCAACACGGTTTCGCTCTGGATGAAGTTACCCAGTTCCTTGTGGAAGCCCGCAACGCTGAAATAGCTCAGTGCATCGAAATACCACTCGAACGAAATGTCGAAGTTGTCCGCTGCGAACGCTTCGAGAAGCGGGTTACCGCCGCCTGAAAGCGGGGCGTCGGAACGGCCACCAAAGGTGTTGGCAACGCCCAGCGCCGTCAGCGTTGGGCGTGTCACCGTACGGGCATAACCCATACGCAGAACGGTATCCGGTGTCGGCTCAAGCTTAATGCTGACCGATGGCAGGAAGTTCACGTAATCGTTCGGCACCGAAGTCGGTGTCGCAACGCCGAGCACTGGCTCAAGCTGCGTATCGTTGATGTTCGCGGTGAACTCGACAACCGGCTGATCCACGCCGCTCGACAGGACATCTGTGAATGCAACGCGGAAGCCGATGTTGGCAGTCCATGGCAGCTCGCCGCCAAAATCGCCGCCCCACTCAGTGTTGAAATATGTCGAATAGATCGACTCTTGAACCGCAAAACTGCCTGAAGCGTTGAACGTCGGCGTGTAGATGCCGAAATTCGGATCAATGTTGCCACCGTTCAAATACGCCAGCAGCGCCGCAGTGTTGCCGCCCGTCCGGTTTGGATCGGACAAGTTGGCGACATTATTGAGCTCGCCAAAGGCTTGCGCGAATGTCGAGTTCAGGATCGTGCCCGGCACCGTGTTGGCGCCGTCTACTCCGCTAAGGAAGTCGTTGAACGAGAACTCGCTGAGGATCGATGTGTCGAACGGAACGGTGTAGCCGCAATATGCGCAGAAGATGTTGCCTGCAGTTAGTGGTCCAGCGCCGTCCGGATCGGCAAAGTTATCAAACAGATCGCGCGATTTGGTACGATCTGTATAGAGACCGCCAAAGGTCACGCTGGTCAGCGGACCTGCATCCACTTCCCACTCGCCATCAAAGCGCAGTTCGAACACTTCATCTTCGATCTGTGTCTGAGCGACGTTTACGAAGTGAAGACGTTGAATACTCTCATTCGTGAAATCGGAATCGATGATGTTGGTGATGGTCGAAATGCCGCTGGTGCTGGTTGATTCGATCAAAGGCGATGTCGGAGCAAGCGCGCCAAGCACGACGAACGGGTTTGTGCCGTCACGAGTCGCACGCGAATACGAAACATCAGCAATAAGCGTCAGGCGATCAGTCGCCTCAAATTCGAAGTTACCGCCGACGGCGTATGTTTCCGCTTCGCGGTTGTTCGATGTCAGCACGTTATCGTTCTGTGAAAGACCGATATCGCCGGCAATATCCGGGTTACGCGCTGCGAAATCGAGGCTTGGGCGATTGAACGATGTCACCGTGCCGTTTGCATCGATCTGCGGATTGATAAATGGCGGACTGAAGAAGCCTGAGAACTGCGTATCGAACGAGTCGATTTCAAACTTCGAATAAAGGCCGTCAAACGTCGCAAGGAAGCGATCACCACCGCGGAATTGCAACGCTCCGTTGAGCGTCAGCCGCTCACGATCCTGAATGTCGCGGCTAAAGATAACCTGCTGCTGCACACGGGCGCCCGCCGGGAGTGCGCCGATATCGGCAGTTTGAAGACCCGTTGATGTTTCAGGAGCGAAAATCGCTGCATCGCCTTCACGTAGGGCAAAACCGTTGGTGAGGTTGCGGTCAATCTGCGCGTCACGTTTGTTATAGGATGCGCCGAACAGCACACCGACATCTCCGTTGGACCATGACAAAACGCCGCTGATGTCCGCGCCAAGCTCGCCGCTCAGTTCTTCATAGATACCAGCCGCCGCGATGGAGCCGTTGAAACCGATCCGGTCAATCGGCTTGGCCGTGGTGACATTTACAACCGCGCCGATACCGCCCGATTGAAGGCCAGGTTGAGCCGATTTATAAACTTCAGCAGTCTGGATGATGTCCGACGATAAAACGTCGAATGAAAATTCGCGGCCGTCATTGTCGGTCGCGAGCGTGCGTCCGTTAAGGAGCACCGCGTTAAATTCTGGGCCGAGGCCGCGAACAGTGATGAACTGGCCTTCACCGCCTGAACGGTCAATCGCAACGCCTGTGATACGTTGGAGCGATTCAGCAACGTTTTGGTCTGGGAATTTGCCGACATCTTCAGCAGAAACGGCATCAACAACAGCCGAGCTGTTGCGCTTAAGATCAATCGAGTCCTGCAGGCTTTTCTTAAAACCGGTAACGATGATGACGTTTTCTTCGCCCTCGACCGTCTCGGCCTGATCGCCGTCTTGTGCGAGCGCCGGGCTCGAAACAGCGATGGCGGCAAAAGCGGCGGACTGGGCCAGAATGGCCCGCTTCGAAATCTTCATTGCTCTCTCCCTTTAGGCTTACCCGGTTCGGATGATCTCGATTGGATCAGGGTAACGCCGTAGGACCCAATGTGGTCCCCGATGTAAATTCTGCCTTGCATGGGCACGAATTCCATAGGCCGATTGGACAAGCATGAACTTTTTGGGATTTACCCCCACATGAATTGAGCAGGTTGAAGCCGTGCTGTCGCAAATTTGCAACGAAACTCAGTATCACTTCACCAATTCGCTTTTAAAGGAAGCAACTAACCCAAATCATCAAATCACCGTTTGATCACGGCCAATACGGGATCTGTATTCCGATGGTGACCAGCCAACAGTTTTGCTGAATTGGCGGCTGAAATGGTATTCATCGCAATATCCCAGCTCATCTGAAATATCGCGCAGCAACACCCCCGGCTCACCTAACATTGCACAGGCGCGCTCCATCAATAGACTGGTGCGGTATCGACCAGGCGATCGCCCGGCGAGCTTGCGAAAGCGCTTGCGAAACCCCTCGTATGACTGTTCCATCCGCCGCGCGGAAACGCGAATATCCATAGTTTCAGAGATGGCTTGCTTTGCTTGCTCCAGCCAAGCGATATCATCCACCATGTCGACCTCGCTCGCCTTGGCGATATCTGCGAGCAAACCCTGAAGCCCGATGGTTTCGCGCACCAGCTCATTCTCGGTCTGCGCACTGGTGCCGCCGATCAGGCCAAGAATGCGGTCGCGCCAGAAATCCATTGGATGCAGTGCAATCACGGGCCGTTCTTCGTCAATGCATTTGGCTTTACGCCACAAATCAAAAACCGGCCCTTCAAATACGAGATAAAACTCATCCCAGCTCTCTCCGCGCTCCGGGCCATACCAGTGCTCTACATCGGGATAGATCAGGATCGCATCACCTGCATTCACATCTTGTTCGATCCCGCGTTCATCGCGGTAATACCCTTTACCACGCGTAACATAGACAAGGGTGAAGTGCGGCAGCGTGCGCCGCGCTGTCAAAACGCCCACGCCTTTGTGCAAAAAGCAGGCAATCTTTATGCCCCCAATGGGAGACAGATGGAGATTCTGCTTGTAGACCTTTTCTTCCCACATGACGCGCCCAGCTCCCTTTAATCACAATGGGATACCAAAAAATTCATGCTCTGCCAAAACACCTCTTCACAATTGCGCCGATTTGGCGAGATTGCTGCACGAGAGGCGGATTTCGGCTGATGGAAAGACTGAGCCGAAACGCGACGGGACACGGGATGGACTCCTTGGATGGCTGATACGTCAGAAGATGGCGCCGCTGGATATGCAGGTAATGGCAGCGGCAATGATGTCGGCGATCCGTCGATGAGTGACGATATCGCCATTCATCAGCACGGCCCTGTTCCGGCCGATGATCCCGCCGATCGGGCAGAGGCCAAGCATTCCTTCTTCGCGCTGCGCGCAGGTGGAGCTTTGGTTGCGCTAGAAGCCAGCCGAGGCATGCGGCCTATCGTCGTTTATGCGGGCTGCGATTTGCCCGGTGTTGATCCCAGCGAACTCGCCTTGCTTTCCACACAGCAGCATGCCCCTGGCAGCGCTTCCGTTCCGCTACGCGGATCGATCCTCAATGAAATCGGCACGGGCATTTCTGGCCCGTCAGGCTTGATCGCACATCGCTCTGGCGAAGACTGGGCAATCGATCTGCGCATCGAACGGGTCGAACAGGCATCGCCCGCCGAGATCACCATTCGGTGCAAAGACAATACAACAGGCATTGCGACACGCCACACCCTCGCCTTGCGAGAAGACACCGGAATGCTCGTTTGCAGCACCTCAATCGAGAACACTGGCAAGCGCGACCTAGAGGTTGATTGGTGCGCTGCTCTCTGCCTGCCTCTCGATCCGCGACTGACTCGATTCCTGAGTTTTACCGGCAAATGGGCGCATGAGTTCGCGATCGAGGAAGTGCAAGACTTCAAAGGCAGCGTTGTCCGCGAAAACAAATCGGGCCGCACCAGCCACAACGTCTTTCCCGGTGGGATTATGGCGACGCCGCAAACATGCGAAAACGAGGGCATAGCACTTGGCTTTCATCTCGCGTGGAGCGGCAATCACCGCTTGCGAATTGACCGCCACAGCGACGGGCACTCGCTCGTTCAGATGGGCGAGCTATCCTTCCCCGGCGAAATTAGGCTTGGACAGGGTGAAAGCTATCAAACGCCCGACTTCCTCGCCTGTTGGTCTGACACAGGTTTCAATGCAGTCAGCCATGCATTCCATGACTATTTGAGCGGCGAAGTCCTCGATGCGCGCACCAATGCCAAGCCGCGCCCCGTCCACTACAACACGTGGGAAGCGGTCTATTTTAATCACAATGAAAAAGACCTGCTAGATTTGGCACGGGCAGCCGCAGATGTCGGTGCGGAGCGGTTTGTGCTGGACGATGGTTGGTTCGGTTCGCGTCGCCACGATGGCGCTGGCCTAGGCGATTGGTGGGTCACACCAGAGCTTTACCCCAACGGCCTTCATCCGCTTGCCAATAAAGTTCGCGAATTGGGAATGGACTTTGGTCTCTGGTTTGAGCCGGAAATGGTCAATCCTGACAGCGACCTTTACCGCGCGCATCCGGATTGGGTGTTGAAAGCAGAAGGCGTTGATGCCGTTCCATTCCGGGGGCAACTGACGCTCGACCTCACGAAAACTGAAGTCTTTGACTATCTGTTTGAACGGATCACTGAGCTCGTTGGCACATACCAAATCGCGTATATCAAATGGGATATGAACCGCGATACAAACCACCCCGCCAGCAGCGGGCGCGGCGCGATGCATCGGCAGACACAGGCAGTGTACCGTTTGATCGCGAAACTTCGCACTGCACATCCCGATCTAGAGATTGAAAGCTGTTCATCTGGCGGAGCGCGTGCCGATTTCGGAATAATGCGTCACGCAGACCGCATCTGGACATCGGACAATAATGACGCACGTCAGCGTCAGCATATCATGCGCGGCGCGAGCCATTTCTTCCCGCTAAAAGTGCTCGGCAACCATGTCGGCCCACGGCGTTGCCACATTACGGGCCGCGAGTTCAGCATGGCGTTCCGCGTTGGCAGCGCGATGCTTGGCCATATGGGCATGGAACTGGATTTGCGCGATGAGAGCGAAGCTGATTTCAGAACTCTGAAAGCCGGGATCGCACTTCACAAAAAGCACCGCGATCTGATCCATTCGGGCCGCTTTGTCCGGCTCGAAAGCAGCGAGACGACCAACCTTGTCGGTTGCGTCTCTCACAATCAGAACGAAGCAATATTCTCCTACGCCAAGCTGGAAACAGAGCTGGCGACGATGCCCGCACGGATTGTGTTGAGCAGCTTGAACCCAGACGCAAAATACCGCGTCCGGATGATCTGGCCGTGGTTTAATCCGTCGATCAGCATGCCTTCGATCGTTGATGCAGCCAATTTACGCGGTGATGGGCACATCTTTTCAGGTGCAGCTTTGATGGGGCATGGTATGCAGCCTCCGCTCACGTTCCCTGATACGTGTTTGATCTATCACCTCGAAGCCTGCGAGTAAGTCCGATAATGAGCGAACCCTATGATCTGCTGGTAATTGGCGGCGGGATCAATGGCGCTGGCATTGCCCGCGATGCCGCCGGTCGCGGTCTGTCCGTTCTACTTGTCGAAAAGGACGATCTGGCGAGCCACACGTCCAGCGCCTCTACCAAGCTGGTGCATGGCGGCCTGCGCTATCTCGAGCATATGGAATTCCGGCTGGTGCGGGAAAGCCTGATTGAGAGAGAGCGTCTGCTTAAGATCGCGCCGCATATCATCTGGCCGCTGCGTTTCGTATTGCCGCATGACAAAGGCCTGCGCCCGAAATGGATGCTGCGGCTTGGGCTGTTTATGTATGATAATCTGGGCGGGCGGAAAATTCTGCGCCCTACCCGCACGCTTGATCTGCGTGCGGCGCCGCATGGCGGCATTCTTGAGGATCGGCTTGCGACAGGGTTCGAATATTCGGACTGTTGGGTCGAGGATTCCCGGTTGGTCGTGCTCAATTGCGTCGATGCGAAAGAGCGCGGTGCGGAGATCCGAACCCGCACCGAATGCACCAGCTTGGATCGGCGCAAAGACATTTGGATCGCCGATCTGCGAACTACAGACGGAACCGAAGAACGCGTGACAGCACGCCGCGTGGTGAACGCTGCTGGCCCGTGGGTCGATAAAGTTCTGGGCCGCGCAATGCCGGATAGCGCGCATGAGAACCTGCGCCTTGTCAAAGGCAGCCACCTGATCTTCCCGCGCCTTTTCGAGGGCGATCACTGCTACATCTTTCAGAACAAGGATGACCGGATCATCTTTGCAATTCCCTATGAGCGCGACTTCACGCTTGTCGGAACGACCGATCAGGGTTTCGAAGGCGACCCGACCGGCATCGATATTTCGCCCGAAGAGGCGGTCTATATCTGCGATGCGGCGAACGAATATCTGCGCACCGACATTTCGCCAGAACAGGCTGTGTCGAGCTATGCCGGAGTGCGCCCGCTTTACGATGACAAGTCCGCCAGCAACTCCACAGTCACGCGCGATTATGTGTTCGAACTAGATCAGGGCGAAGACGGCAACGCTCCGCCGCTGCTATCGATCTTTGGCGGGAAGATCACAACCTATCGCAAGCTTGCCGAGCATGCGATTGAAAAGCTTGGCATTGCTGGTGAAGGCTGGACGGCTGACAAGCACTTGCCGGGCGGCGATATTGCTGTCGAAGCATTCGAGACGCAGCTTAAAGAATTGCAGATGCAAAATGACTGGTTCCCCGCAGAGGGCATGCGGCGGCTGTTCCGCGCCTATGGTACGCGGGTGAACACACTCTTGGCGGATGCGCGCGGGTTAAACGATCTGGGCGAGCATTTTGGCGGCGACCTTTATGCGTGTGAGCTCGAATATATGGTGGCTCACGAATTTGTGACCAGCGCGGAGGATGCACTCTGGCGGCGAAGCAAACTGCGCCTGCATCTTGATGAGGCCGCGCAGCAACGGGTTGAAAGCTGGTTTGCAAACCGGATGGCAGAGGCATGAGCGCGCCAATCGCCCTTCCCCGCTCAATCGGCGCGCAGACGTATCGCCGCGATCACCGCAAAGCCGATGGGCGCATTTTGCACCTCTATGGCCGCACTCCGCATGATCTCCCGCTGCAATCCGAAAGCGCGGACGAAATCGCACAAGGCGGAGAGATACGTCACCACCCGCTTCGGGATGAATGGAACGTCTATGCTGCGCACAGGCAGAACCGCACGTTCAAACCCAGCGCCGCCGACGACCCGCTCGCACCCACTCGGCCAGATGGCCCGGAAACCGAGATCCCGTTTAGCGATTTCGAACTGGCAATTTTCGAGAACAAATTTGCCGCCTTTCACCCCAGCGCTTCGAATGCTGCAATGCTCCCGGGGATCACAAACGAACCTGCCAAGGGTGCTTGCGATGTCGTGGTCTATGGCCCCGAAGCCAGCGGCAATTTGCATTCGATCGGTGAAGACCGCCGTCAAGTCCTGATTGCAGCCTTGATAGACCGTTATGAAACACTCTTCAAAACGGGATGTAACTATGTGTTACCATTCGAAAATCGCGGCGACGAAGTTGGCGTGACGCTGCATCACCCACATGGTCAGATTTACGGATTTGAGCGGGTGCCCGAAATTCAGCAGCGCGCAATTGATGCGTTCGCGGGCGGGTATGACCTTGCGAGCGAGATCACAGCGGCTTTGCCTGATTATGGCCTAGGTGAAGCGGGCAGCGTCGCGGCGTTCGTGCCGCGTTTTGCTCGTTTTCCTTATGAGGTTTGGCTGGCTCCGCGCATCCGCCGCGACGGGCCATGGGATTGCACCGACGAAGAGCTTGGCGGCCTCGCCTATTGGCTTGGCGAAGTGACCCGCCGCTACGACGCCCTGTTCCAGCAGCCCGCGGCGACAATGATGGCATTCCACGCTGCACCTGCTGGCGGCTCAGAAAATTACCACTTCACCGTGCAATTTTACCCCTTGCTGCGTGCGCCCGGCCGCCAGAAATATCTCGCCTCAGTCGAGCAGCACACCGGCACTTTCACCGTTGATGTAATGCCCGAAAGTGCAATCGCGGCTCTCAGGGAGCTTGGATCATGAGCGAACATTTCGCCGCCAACGCACCCGGCCGCGTCAATCTGATTGGAGAACACACCGACTATAATGGCGGCATGGTTCTGCCTGCTGCGCTCGCTGTAGGATTGGAAGTCACCCTCGCCCCGCGCAACGACAGCGCGGTGGCGGTAAGCTCTGGCGGATATGACGCACCTGCGATCCGCGATCTGTCCGATGATGCGGTGGGCGATTGGGCCGATCCGTGCGTCGGTGCCATTCGTGAGGCAAACAGCCTTGGCTTGCTAAATGGCGGTGCCACTCTGGACGTGACCTCGACCATTCCAGAAGGCTCCGGCCTGTCTTCCTCTGCCGCTCTCATCGTCGCCGTGTTGAAAGCAGCACGCGCAGCAAAGGGCGAAGGGCCAAGCGATGTTGAACTGGCCGTTGCAGCTCGGCGGGTTGAGAATAATTATATGGGCGTACCCTGCGGGATCATGGATCAAATGGCAGTCGCTCTCGCGACACCAGGCACGGCTATGGCTCTGGAAACACGCTCGCTCGATTACACGCTTGTCGCTTTGCCCAGCACACATGAATTGGTCGTCGTCCATTCTGGCAAGACCCGCAAGCTAACCGATGGGCGCTATGCCGCGCGCAAAGTGGAATGCGACGCGGCGAAGCGGCATTTCGCCACCGAGGATTTGTGCCTCCTTGATTGGGACGAGGTTGTCAGCGCAGATTTGGCCGAAGCGCCGAAGAAACGCACGCTGCATTGTGTGAGCGAGAACATCCGAGTCCACACGGCCATCGCAGCTCTTACAGCCGGCGATATGGCGAGCCTTGGTACGGCAATGAACGAAAGCCACGTGTCGATGCGCGACCTGTTTGAAATGTCGCTGCCAGAGATTGATGCTTTGGTGAATTCGGCGACCGAGCTTGGCGCTGCGGGCGCTCGCCTCACGGGCGGCGGGTTTGGCGGCTGTATTGTTGCCTGCGTAGATAAGTCAGCCCGCTCGGAATGGCTCGACGCGTTGCTGGCTCGCCATCCAGAGGCACGTTTTATCGATGCAGTAGGCGGTGTTTAGCCGCCGCCAATAAACTGCGCGAGGCTCAAATACTGATCCACCGTCCATGAGACAGGCGGCATCACAATTCCTGCAATCCAACCTGTTCCGAATACCCAGCTTGCTGCGATCAAGGCGATAAACAGGAACATTCCGATCTGCTGTAATTTCTCCCACTGCGCTCGCAGTGTGTCGGGCAGCAAGCCGCCAACAATGTGTGAACCGTCAAATGGCGGGATCGGCAGCAGATTAAACAGCCCAAGAAAGACGTTCATCAAGATCGAATAATACAGCATCGATGTAAGCGGGCGCACATCGCCGCCAGCGTCAACCAGCAGCATGGACATCCCGACATCATCGCCGAAACGCACACCCTCTGGTGCAAATAGCCCGAACAAGATCGCCGCGATCAAAGCGAGCACAAAATTGCTCGCCGGACCAGCGGCGGCAACGGCCATCATTCCGTAACGCGGATTGTTCAATCGGTGCTTGTTCACCGGCACAGGTTTAGCCCAGCCGAAGACCGGGCCGCCGAAAATTGCGAGAAAGCCAGGCACCAGCAAAGTGCCGACCGGATCCACGTGAGGGATCGGGTTGAGCGTTAAACGCCCGCGATCGCTTGCCGTGTTGTCTCCCAGAGCTTTCGCGGCATAACCGTGCGCAACTTCGTGAAAGACAATCGCGATGACGAGGCACGGGATCAGGACCAGCGCGAGGATAATGGTTTCGGACATGAAGCGTAAGTAGGGTGCTGTGGGACTGCGCGCTAGGTGTCTAGCGCTTCGCTGAAGTGTTTCCTGCACAGCGCCAGATAACGGTCGTTACCGCCGATCTCTGTCTGCGCACCCTCAGCCACCGGTTTGCCCGAAGCATCCACCCGCAAATTCATCGAAGCCTTACGCCCGCAATGGCACACCGCCTTCAGTTCAACCAAAGCATCGGCGATGCCCAGCAGAGCGGCGGAGCCGGGGAACAGTTCGCCCTGAAAATCGGTGCGGATGCCGTAACACAGGACGGGAATACCCACCTGATCCGCCAGCTTCGCAAGCTGCCATACCTGATCCTTGGTTAGAAACTGCGCCTCATCGATAAGCACACAGTCGAGCGGCGTGTTCTCATGCGCCACGCTGATCGCTGACCACAGATCGGTGCTTGGCGCGTATAAATGCGCGCCAGCCTCCAGCCCGATGCGGCTGCGCACCTTACCATCGCTGCGCGTGTCGAGCTCTGCGGTCCACAGCATCGTCGTCATCCCGCGCTCGCGGTAATTGAAATCGGCCTGCAGCAGCGTCGTCGACTTGCCCGCATTCATGCTCGAATAATAGAAATACAGCTTTGCCATGGGCGTGAGACTTGCACTGCGCACCGCTCAGCACAAGCGCACATGATGCTGTGTCCACCGCGCATCAACAGGCAGTGCGTTCAGAGGGCAGACAGGCGCGCAGCGCAATGTTAGGCACACGGCCAATTGCGAATATAATATGGGGATTTTTCATGGCAGGTGCGGCAGCAGCTGAAAACAGCGGTCAGGGGATGACCGGCATTCTTGGATGGATCGAACGCAGCGGTAACAAGCTGCCAGATCCGGTGTTTCTATTCTTCTATCTCATCATTGCACTGGTTGCGGTGTCGATTATCTGCGCCGCGCTTGGCGTTTCGGCATTCCACCCGACAACTCTTGATGAGACCTCTGGCGCACCGCTTCAAATCGAAGCGGTCAGCCTGTTATCGGCTGATAACATTCAACGCCTATGGGTCGAAATGCCCAAGACGTTCACCCACTTCCACCCACTTGGCTATGTCTTGGTCGTGATGCTGGGTGCCGGGGTGGCTGAACGGTCCGGTTTCTTCGCTGCGGGCATGGCCAAAGCCGTGAAGAGCGCGCCTACGGCACTGCTTACCCCTGTCGTTGCGCTGGTCGCAATGCTGGGCAACCATGCGGCTGATGCGGGCTATGTCGTCCTCATCCCGCTTGCAGGCATCCTTTTCGCCGCCGCGGGCCGTCATCCACTGGCCGGCATCGCTGCAGCCTTTGCGGGTGTTTCCGGCGGTTTCTCCGCCAACATTTCGCCAGGGCAGCTCGACGCATTGCTATTTGGCATTACCGAAGAGGCCGTTGCGGCAAGCGCACTTGATCCCGCATGGACCGCCAATATCGCAGGCAACTGGTATTTCATCAGCGCGATGACCCTGATCTTCCTGCCGATCATTTGGTATGTGACGGACAAGATTATTGAGCCTCGCCTTGGCCCGTGGACAGGCGGGGCAATCGCGACCGGCGGTGCGGGCGCCGACGACCATACCGATCCGACCGCGCAAGACCCGGAATTGGCCAGCAAAGGTCTGCGCCACGCTGGTCTCGCTGCACTCTTCGTCGTCGCCTTGTGGGCGGCAATGGTGTTTGCGCCGGGCACTCCTCTGATCAATGAAGCGGCCTGTGAAGGCGTGGTCGATTGTTCAATTCACGCGCAGCTTCGCCCGTTCTATCAATCGCTCGTGGCCGCGTTTTTCTTGCTCTTCCTGCTCGCAGGTTGGGCCTATGGCCGGGCAGTCGGCGCGATCAAAAGCCACCGCGATCTTGTGAACATGATGGCGGAATCGATGAAGGACATGGGCTATTATCTCGTCCTCGCCTTCGCTGCAGCGCACTTTGTTGCGATGTTCGGCTGGTCGAACCTTGGCCTTATCTCGGCTGTGCACGGAGCCGATGCGATCCAGTCGACTGGATTGCCATTGCCAATTGTGCTCGGGTTGATGGTGATCTTCGCAGGCATTCTGAACCTGTTCGTTGGCTCAGCCAGCGCGAAATGGGCCTTGCTCGCACCGATCCTCGTTCCAATGCTGATGCTGCTCGGTATCAGTCCGGAAGGCGCCACAGCGGCCTACCGTGTCGGTGATAGCGCGACCAACATCATCACGCCGCTTATGGTGTATTTCCCGCTTATCCTCGTCTTTGCCCAACGCTGGGTGAAAGATTTCGGTCTGGGCAGCTTAACTGCGATGATGGTGCCGTATTCGATCTGGCTGCTGGTTTCCGGCACTTTGCTGATCGTGCTGTGGTTCTATCTCGGCATTCCGCTGGGACCGGATGCGCCAGTCGCCTATGCACTGCCCGGATCGGGCGGATAACCAAGCGATGTGATTGCGGGGCGGAGCGCGGCTCTGTCCCGCAGTACAATTTTCGACAAGTGAAACCTTCTGCGCAAGGTGGGCGTATAACAGGGTAACAAGGAGCAAGACTTTGCGACCAAAACACCTGATATTTGCGCCACTCTTGGCGCTGACTTTTGCCGCCAATACCAGTGCGCCCCGCGACTACACGCTCGATCAAAGCGCGAGCGAACTGACGGCGAAAGTCGCGTTCTTCGGCCTGTCCAGCAAGACGATGACGTTCCCCAAGATGAAGGGCGATGTCACGATCGTGCCCGGTGCGCCCGAACGCGCATCGATTGATGTGACATTCGACGCCACAGCTTTGGAAGCGCCAGATGAAACCACGTTAAAGCGGCTGCGCGGAGACAAGTTCTTTTGGGTCGAGAAATACCCGACTGTGCGCTTCGTCGGGAAATCGCTGGAGCTGTCTTCACCGACGCGGGGCAAAGTGTTCGGCAATCTAACCGCGCGCGGCGTGACGAAACCTCAAACGCTGGATGTGAAGTTCGACAGCGATCCGAACAAAGCAAGCGCCACGCAAGCCGTAAGCTTCACAGCAACCACGACAATTGACCGCCGAAAATACGGCATGAAAAGCTATCAGCTAATCGTCGGCAACAATGTGAAGATCAAATTTCGCGCGCGAATGGTGCCGGACTAAGCCTCAGCCGTATCGTCATCATCAAGGTCGCGCGCGACTTTGGGATCACGCAACAATTCTTCGATGCGGTCTGCCTCGGCGAAGCTTTCATCCTTACGGAACTTCAGTTTCGGCGCGAATTTCAGACCTAGCCGCTTGGCCACCTCGCGTTGAAGGAATGCCGTGTTCTGACGCAGCGCTTTAACGATCTCGTCTTCATCGGCGCCCAGCAACGGTTTCACATAGGCAGTGGCATTGCGCAGGTCAGGCGTCATGCGCACTTCCGTAACAGAGATATTGGCCGCTCTGACGATGTCGTCATGCACTTCCTGCCGCGCGAGAAGTTCGGAAAGGATATGCCGGACGCGCTCACCCACTTTGAGGACGCGGACCGATTGCTGTTCGGCGGTAAAAGGGTCTTTGCGGGCCATCGGTTCACACCATCTTCGAAAGGATATTCTTGAGCGAGTTCATATTACGCGCTGTGCCTTTACAGCCAAGTCTCCGCTCAAGAAACTTGCTGGATAGGTCGGACACACCGACACCGTGCACATAATCAAGAAACAGCACCCGGTCACCCAGTGCAAGCCGTTCGCTGCCTTTCGACCTGTGTTCTTCGATCAGTGCATCAACAGCGGGCTGCTCAGGTTGATGGCTCAAAAAAATAGAATGCACCATCCTGTCCGAGCCGTGTTCGGGGCCGGTGCCGTGGAACGGGTTAGCGTTAATCGCCTCGCGAACTTCCGTTTCAGTGCGGACCATGGCACAGGATTTGAACCCAAATCTGCCTTGCACGGTATTTTCTAACTCCGCCTCCAACGTCGCCGCATCGCGCGCATCGCTAAAGATGGCATTACCGCTCGCTGCAACGGTGGAGACATCTTTGAAGCCGGCCCCTTCAAGCGCCGCTTTCAAATCGACCATCTTGATGCGGTTGCCACCGATATTGATACTTCCCAGCAGCGCCAAATAGCGCGTCATCAACCCATACCTGTTTCAGTGGGTGACGGGCGCGGTGTCGGGATCGCGGTGGATGTTGCGCGGGCATAGATCGTGCCGTCTTCGGCGAGCAATTCTCCCTCCAGGAAGACAACGCGCCGTCCGGCTTTCACCACCCTGCCCTTACCCGTTACGACCGCGCCTTCCGGGATCAGCCGGATAAGTGACATCGAGATATCGAGATTAAGCGGCGCCATCTCGCCGCCCGTTGACGCGACATAGGCATAACCCATTACGTCATCGAGATAACCCGCAACCAAGCCGCCTTGCACGCCGCCGCGCCACGTTGTCATTTCACGTTTGACCGTGAAACGCATCGTCGCAGTCCGCGTGCCCTCGTCAAACCCGACAAATTCGGACCCGAGCAGTGAGGAATGAGGCGAGCTATCAGTGCTCAACGAAATCTGGTTCTGCCAATCCATCGGCTAACCCCTTTTCGCGATCACCCGACCTCAATCGTCCGTTCGCGTTCCTCGACTTCGAAGACTTCCAGCTGGTCACCCGCCTGGATGTCGTTCGTGTCTTCTAGAACTACACCGCATTCGAGGCCCGAGCGGACTTCGTCCACATCATCCTTAAAGCGGCGAAGCGAAGCGATGGTTGTCGCCGAAACGATAACATCGTCGCGTGTGAGACGCGCGAAGAGGCCTTTGCGAATAATGCCCTCTTCGACCAGCAGACCGGCTGCTTTGTCTCTCTTGCCCGATTTAAAGACCTGTTGAACAGCAGCACGGCCAACAACGGTTTCGATCCGTTCCGGACCAAGCTCGCCGGCCATTTCCTTCGCGACTGCTTCGGTCAGGTGATAGATGACATCGTAATACATCATCCGCACGCCATCGCGTTTTACAAGCTCGCGCGCTTTCGCGTTTGGACGCACACCAAAACCGATGATCGGAGCATTCGACGCAGCGGCGAGCGTAACATCGCTTTCCGTGATCGCGCCGACACCAGCGTGCAGCACACGTACTTTGATATCGTCGGTCGAAATGTTGTGCAGCGATGTGACAATCGCCTCAACCGAGCCCTGCACATCCGCTTTGACCAGAACAGGCCATTCTATGACATTCGATGCGAGGTTATTGAACATCGTATCAAAGCTTGTCGGAGCCAAGGCTGTCCGCTGTTCGGTCGCCTTTTCGCGCCGATATTCGGCAACTTCACGGGCGCGCTGTTCGTTTTCGACAACGGTCAATTGATCGCCAGCTGACGGCACACCGCCAAGGCCAAGGACTTCAACGGGCATGGACGGACCAGCTTCTTTGATCTGCTTACCTTGATCATTCACAATCGCGCGCACACGGCCACTTTGCGTACCGACAACAAAAGTGTCGCCGCGCTTCAAAGTGCCACGCGTGATGATCACAGTAGCAACAGGGCCGCGACCCTTATCCAGCTGCGCTTCGATCACAGTCGCATCCGCATCACGGTCTTCGCGCGCTTTCAACTCAAGCAATTCAGCCTGAAGCTCGATCTTCTCGACGAGTTCATCAAGGCCGGTTTTCTTGGCGGCCGAGATTTCGACATCCTGAACTTCACCCGACATCGCTTCAACGATAACCTCGTGTTCAAGCAGACGGCTGCGGATGTTGTTCGCATCGGCTTCTGGCTTGTCCATTTTGTTGATCGCAACGATCATCGGGACGCCAGCAGCTTTGGTGTGCTTAATCGCTTCGATGGTCTGCGGCATAATGCCGTCATCCGCCGCCACGACCAGCACAACGATGTCCGTCACATTCGCGCCGCGCTGACGCATTTCGGTGAATGCGGCGTGGCCCGGGGTATCAAGGAAGGTGATCTTCTTCTTACCCTTGGTTGTGATCTGATAGCTGCCGATATGCTGCGTAATGCCGCCGGCTTCGCCTTTGGTCACATCGGTGCCGCGCAGGGCATCGAGCAACGAGGTTTTGCCGTGATCGACGTGGCCCATGATCGTGACAACCGGCGGACGCGGTGTTTGCGTCTCTTCCGGATCGACATCATCGTTGGCGACGATATCGACGTCGGCCTCAGACACTTTTTCGATGTTGTGGCCGAATTGTTCGACCAACAATTCTGCGGTTTCTTGATCAATCGTTTGGTTGACGGTCACCATCATATCGAGATTGAACAGCTCTTTGACGAGATCCGCACCCTTTTCGCCCATCCGTTTGGCAAGTTCGCCAACAGTGATCGCTTCAGGGACGATAACGTCACGGATCTGCTTCTCACGCGGCTTGGACGATCCGCCTCCTTGCATACGGCGCTCTTTTTCGCGCGCACGTTTAAGCGCGGCGAGGCTGCGGGCACGGCGGCCTTCATCCTCGTTCAACGCTTTGGTAACTGTCAGCTTACCTGAACGCCGTTTATCATTGCCGCCGCCAGTGTCTTTCTGAGTGCGTTTGTCTTCTTTCTTCTTCTTCTCCGGACGCTTTGGCTCCGGACGGGCAACAGGCGTAAATTTGCGCCCTGCCGGCTTGGCCTCTTCCGCTGGCGCTGCAGCAGGAGCTTCCACTTCTACAGTTTCAGCTTGTTCAGCCGCTTTGGCTTCTTCGACGGCGCGCTTTTCCGCGTCCGCCTCTGCTTTCTTGTTCTCTTCGCGCTGACGAGCTTCCTCTTCATCGCGTTTCTTGGCCTGCTGCTCTTCACGCTTGCGATCATCGGCAAGCTGCGAAAGGCGCTGCTCTTCGGCTTCGAGTTGAAGACGCTTCACGCGTTCTTGAGCGGTTTCACCGGCGGGCGTGTTTTTCGCAGCCTTCTTCGCCGCTGGCTTTTCGGCCACCGGCTCTGGTGCTGGTTCGGGCGCTGGCGCCGGTGCTGGCGTAGGCTCAGGCGGAGTTTCGCCGGGCTTTAAGAGCTTGCGGCGGCGCTTTACCTCAACCGCAACCTTGTTGGTACGGCCGTGGCTAAAGGTCTGCTTGACCTCGCCAGCATCGACCGCCCTTTTGAGGCCTAGCGGTTTGCGGGTGCGTTTTTCTGGTTCGTCGCTCATTCTAGCTCGTTAATCCTTCACGTATCAATTCTGTCGTCGCCGCCAGCGCCGGATGGCGCGGCTAGCGCTTCGTCTGAAACAGGCCGTTCGTGGGCGGCATCTGCGCCGCCTACAAAACTCGTAAGGCGGCCTGCCGCCTGCGCCACGCGATTTGCCGCGCGCGCTTTTTTGGAAGCCTGCAAATCTTCAGGCCGCCCCGCAACGCCCAAATGGACGACATTCTCGCGGCCCAATGCCACAGAGAGCGCATCGCGGTCTAGTGGTAAGACCTGACCGCGTGCACCGGAACCTTCAATATCGGCTCCCACACGCCAGGCCTGATCCAGCTTTTTGCGGCCAGCCTCGCTGCTGTCGCTGGCATGAAGCAATAGGCCAAGACGGGCCTGCCGGGCCTGTTCTTCGATCCGGCTTGATCCTGTCACGATGTTACCAGCGCGCATTTCCAGCCCGAGGCGGTCTGTCAGGTGACGGGTCAGTGCCATTTCGATCTGCTGCGGCAATTCATCGGAGTAGGAAAGCGTTACGCCTTCATCTCCGCCCTTGAATGCGCGCATCAAAGCCCGCTTGAAATGGCCATCCGCGATCGCCGCTTCAAGTGCAGCACGATCGGGCGCAATCCATCCGCCTCGCCCTGGCGCTTTCGCACCGGGATCGGGCAGAACTTGTCCATCAGGAGAAATTGCCAGCCGCACGAGGCTTTCGCGTGGATGGCTGTCTCCGGAAAGAATGCAGCGCCGCTCGCTCTCGGAAGCCTTATCGGCTTGCCGGGAACGGGGCGTTTCAGCGTTGTCTGAACTTACGCGCTCATTGTGTGGAGTCCGCATCGGCGGCCTCCTGAGAGTCAGGCCCGGACGTATCTTCGTCTTCGAACCAGTGTGCGCGGGCTGCCATGATGACTTCGTTGCCTTGCTCTTCCGAGAGGCCGTAATCGCCAAGTACACCGCCCTTATCTTGCTCACGCTGTGGACGACGCATCGGCGGACCGTCTGCGTTGTTGCGGCGGCGCGGCGCTTCGCGTTTCTTTGCGACCAATTCGTCAGTCGCGAGATCGGCCAAGTCGTCGAGCGTCTTAATACCGGCCTTACCAAGCGTGACGAGCATCGCTTCGTTCAGGTGCGGCATTGTCGCCAAGTCATCTTCTACGCCGAGCTCTCGGCGAATGGCGCGATGGCCTTCTTCCTGACGCTCAATCGCTTCGAGCGCACGGCTTTGAAGCTCTTCGGCAAGATCTTCGTCAAAACCTTCGATCGCGGCCAATTCGGCTTTGTCGACATATGCAACCTCTTCGAGCATCGCGAAGCCTTCGGCCACGAGCAGCTGCGAGAGTGTTTCGTCCACATCGAGCTCTTCTTCGAACATTTTCGAACGTTCGGCGAATTCCTTGGAACGCTTCTCAGAAGCCTCTTCCTCGGTCATGATATCGATCTGGTTGCCGGTAAGCTGACTGGCCAGACGGACGTTTTGACCGCGGCGACCAATGGCAAGCGAAAGCTGGTCATCCGGCACAACGACTTCGATGCGTCCATCTTCCTCGTCGAGAACAACGCGGGCAACCGTTGCAGGCTGCAATGCGTTCACGATGAAGGTCGCAATATCTTCAGACCATGGGATGATGTCGATCTTTTCGCCCTGCAATTCCTGCACCACGGCCTGAACGCGGCTACCTTTCATACCAACACAGGCACCGACGGGATCGATGCTGCTGTCATGGCTGATAACGCCGATCTTGGCGCGCGAACCCGGGTCGCGGGCGGCGGCTTTAATCTCGATGATGCCGTCGTAAATCTCCGGCACTTCCTGCGCGAACAGTTTGCGCATGAAATCAGGCGCGGCGCGTGACAGGAAGATTTGCGGACCGCGATTGTTGCGCTCCACCTTTGTGATCAGCGCGCGGATACGTTCACCAACACGGGCGGCTTCGCGCGGGATTTGCTGATCGCGACGGATTACGCCTTCAGCACGGCCCAGATTGACAATCACATGGCCAAATTCGACCGATTTGATGACGCCAGTGATGACTTCGCCGTCGCGGTCTTTGAATTCTTCAAACTGACGTTCACGCTCGGCATCGCGGACCTTTTGGAAGATCACCTGCTTCGCGGACTGTGCATCAATGCGGCCCAGATCAACCGGGGGCAGCGGGTCGACGATAAAGTCGCCGATAGCTGCGCCGTCTTGCAGTTTTTGCCCCTGCTTCAAATCGACCTGTTTGAAGTAGTCTTCGACTTCCTCAACCACTTCGACAACGCGCCAAAGCGTGAGATCGCCGGACTGCGGATCGAGCTTTGCACGAATGTCGTTTTCAGCGCCGTAACGGTTACGGGCCGATTTCTGAATTGCCTCTTCCATCGCTTCGATAACGATCGATTTGTCGATCATCTTTTCCGAAGCAACAGCGTTTGCAATCGCGATCAATTCTGCCTTGTTGGCGGAAATGGCACTGGCCATCAGTCATCTGCCTTTTCTTGAGTGTCTTCTACAATATCTTCGGCACCGGTGGTGTCGATCGGTTTCGTTGCAGCTATCAGCGCATCCGTCAGGACAAGCTTGGCTGCGTGAATTTGCGGCTGGGGAAGTTCAACCTTGCCCAAGTTTGCGGCGTCTATTTGCACCATATCACCATCGATGCCGATAAGCTCGCCTTTAAATACGCGCTGCTCACCCGAACCTTTGGCACCGTCACCTGACCAACCTTTGGTCATAACAATGCGCGCCTCGTGCCCGGCCCAGGTTGTGAAGTCCTTTGCCCGGGTCAATGGACGGTCGATCCCGGGGGATGACACTTCGAGGTGATAGGCGTCTTCGATCAGAACCTCGCCCGCTTCTTCGCGTGCGTCGATCATCGCAGAAATGCGGCGTGAAAGCTCAGCGCATTGTTCAATCACCAGCTGACCCGTAGCAGGATCTTCGGCCATGATTTGCAGCGCATCGCCGCCATCACCGGCTTCGGATGGCATCATCTTCACGCGCACCAATTCAAAACCCAAAGCCGCAGCTTCGGGTTCGATCAGGTCTGTAAGGCGCGAAATGTCGCTCATCAAAATCCGTTATAGTGGTTCAACATGACAAAGCCGGCTCGTGCCGGCCCCCTGCGGCGCCAGCATCCAAACTTGTATCGACAATGTCGGGATGAGAGGCAATTAGGCCCGCCCGCGCAGAATGGCAAGAGGGCTTAAGGGTTTACCGCCAATAAAAAAGGGGCCCGCATGATCGCGAGCCCCTCCCTTAATCAAAGTCGTAGCAATTACTGGACGACGCGGATCACATCCGGATTGTTGTCCCGATCACCGCTAACAGTGCCATCGTTGGTCGATCCACCTTGGAGCAGGATGCCCGCAAAGTGCGGCGCAGCCATCGATGTGCCGGAAATCGTGTTGTAGCCGCCGCTTTTCCAAGTCGACCTAACAGCCACACCAGGTGACGCATAGTCGACCGGCGGGTTTCCGAAGTTGGAGAAGCTGGCAAACACATCGCCCTGCGCGAAGGCAGAGATTGTGTAGATGCCCGCACCGTTCGCACGCGCAGGCGAGCTGAGGTTGGCATCGCGGCTTTCATTACCCGCAGCGAGCACAAAACGTACGCCGCTATTCGAGGCGGCATTCTGAACAGCTTGATCCAGTGCGGTGCTTACCCCGCCGCCAAGGCTCATATTCGCAACATCGCCCGCACTGCCATTAGCGCCGACATAATCAACACCGGCAATCACGCCAGATGTAGAGCCGGAGCCGCGGCGGTCGAGCACGCGGACAGCCACCACGGTCGCGCCCGGAGCAACACCGATCACGCCGATATTGTTGTCGATCGCGGCAATTGTGCCTGCAACGTGTGTCCCGTGGCCGTTTTGATCGTCCGCATTGCGGCCAACAGCATTGAACGAACGCGACGTATCGACATTCAAATCAGGGTGATCGAGATCGATACCGCTATCGATAACCCACGCAGTTGCGAAGTTACCGGCGGCACCCCCGTTTACACGAGTAATACCCCAAGGCGTCTCTTGCGGTGCTGTATCACCGCCGCCTTTTGGTTTCTTGCCGCGCTGCGTAGTCGTGACCACCTGATCCTGCTCGCAATAGGCAATGTTCGGCGAAAGCCGTTGCATACGCTCTACCGCGGTGGCGCTCATATTGGTGTTAAAGCCGCGAAGCGAGTTGTTATAAACCCGTTTCAACTGGCCACCATTGGCGCGGTTCAAACGCGCCGCCTCAGCGCGGGCATTGCCGCGTGTCACGTCCTGCTTGTTGAAAACGCAAATGTAAGAATTTGGAATTTTATCGCCAGCTTGCGGGCTCTTCCCTTGAGCTGCTGCCGGTGATGCGAGCGCAATACTCATGCTCCCGAATGCGACCCCGAGTGCAACCATAGTCTTTGTATTCAGTCCCAAGACTTCTCTCCTCCAGTGTTAGGAGCCTCCACCCGATCCCCCCAGACGGTGGCTCCCGGCCAACGCGGCCGAACGCATGGTGTAACCCGCGCTTTTTAAACTGCAAGCCGGGGTGGTTAAATTCTGGAGAAATACTTGGGATATTCGATTTGACCGAACAAATCGGCTGCAAATTTCTTTGGGAATTTAGTCGCTGCTGCCCCAGCCGCCAACACGCTCGCCGTCTTGATACGTCGAGCCGGAACCGGGAGCTGGCTCTTCATAGCCCCAGCCATCTTTGCTCATGGCATGTTCGCGCGAACGCCGTTCGCTGGCGGCGATAGCTTTCTCGCCGATGCGTTCTGCGCGCTCTGCAGCGGCATCAACAACCTGCGGCGCTACTACGGTCGCGCCCACTGTCATGAATAGGCCAAACAGGATCATCGCGCCGAATCCCAATAGGAAGATCAGCCGAATGCTGCTGAAAACATTATCGATAAGATCGCCAACTAACCGCATCATAAACCCTTTCTGATGACAGCACTTTACAAGCCATTCGTAAACAAGGGGTTAGAATGCGCTTTCAGTTCTGAAACAGATCAGTCAGCGGGCTCTTCCATAAGCCCATGCTTCTTAATCGCATGACGCAGCTGATCATAGCTCAGCCCGAGAGCCTTGGCCGTTTGCCGCTGATTCCAACGGTGTTTGCCCAAAGCGTGCTCCACGATTGAGCGTTCATGCGCATCGACAGCGGCGCGCAAATCATCAACTTGCTCGAATTCGGCACCGGGTGGCGCCGTCACCGCGGCAGACGAACCGCCGATCGCAGGCGCTTTGCTGACGCTTTCTACTTTGCGATGAGATGGTGCAATCGGCTTCCACGGGCTGTCGAACGGGTCAAATTGGACATGAGAAATCGGCTCTGCCGGATCATCCCAGCGATAGACAGCGCGCTCCACAACGTTGCGCAATTCACGGACATTGCCCGGCCATGCGTATTTCTCAAGCTGCTCATCCACATGCGGAGCAAAGCCGGGCCATTGATGCCAATCGAGCTCTGCCGCCATCCGGCGCGCAAAATGCTGCGCCAACACGCCGACATCACCTTCGCGCACGCGCAATGGAGGCAATGTAATCACTTCAAAGCTAAGCCGGTCGAGCAAGTCGGCGCGGAACTCGCCGCTTTCGGCAAGAGCGGGCAAATCGTCATTGGTGGCGGCAACAATGCGCACATCAACGCGGATCGGGCGCGAGGCCCCGATGCGGGTCACCTCACCATATTCCACCGCCCGCAGCAGGCGCTCTTGCGCGCCCATCGACAAAGTCCCCAGTTCGTCGAGAAACAACGTGCCTTTATCGGCTTCTTCAAACCTTCCCGCCCGCGCTTTGGTAGCACCAGTAAAGGCGCCCGCCTCGTGGCCGAACAGTTCGGCCTCGATCAGGGTTTCGGGCAGCGCCGCGCAGTTCATCGTCACCAGGGGTTCGCCCCATCGGGTAGAAAGACGGTGGAGACGCTCTGCGATTAATTCCTTGCCTGTGCCCCGCTCACCAATGACGAGCACAGGCCGGCTCATCGGGGCAGCGCGAGACGCCCTTTCGACCGCATCAAGGAATGCCCCAGACTGGCCGATAAACTGATTTTCGCGCTCCATTCCCAACCTATAGTGAAATTTCCCAATGCTTGGCAATAGAAACCAACGCTAAATGTTGGTCATCCCGCGAAAACCGCAGTTTTACGCCATTTTTCACGTTTGGCACGGCGGTTGCAAAGTTACTGGCAAGCAAGGCGAACACACCGGCAAGGGGCCGGAAACGCCGAAAAGTTTACCAAGTCGGGAGAAACCCACATGTACAGCAACCTGTTCTTCGCCAAGAGCTTCTGGTCCAGCAAACTGGGCCAAGCAGCCTTCGCTAGCATCGCCGCCATGAGCGCGATGGTCGTCCTTACATCGCAATTCGGCGCTGGTGCTGCGAATGCCGCAACATTCGCTCAGCCGCACAGTGACATCACTGTTTCTGCAGAGATCGCTTGAGCCACGCTGTGACCAAGCGCGAGACCAACCCTTTTGAGCCGGAGCGGGCAAAAAAGTCCCCCGCTAATGCTGCCCCTGGCGCCGCCACCCCTGCGCGCCCCGGTAGCAAGTCCGCTTCGGCTCAAGACCTTGGACCTCAGACCTCTAGCGGTTTGTTACGCCAGAATGGTCTTTCGCGCCTGGATGCTGAAATCGAGGCCTTGCGCAGGAGCCCCACTCCGACGCAAAGTCACAGCGACGCAAGTGACAAAGATTCTGGCCTCAGCGCCAAGAACCCGTTTTTAGATGGAGTAGCCTTCATGGGCATTTTCAGCCGCACCCGCGATATTATCGCTGCAAACTTCAACGACATGCTGGATCAGGCGGACGATCCGACCAAAATGATCCGCATGATTATCCTCGAAATGGAGGAGACCCTTGTTGAAGTCCGGGCGAGCGCGGCGCGCACGATTGCCGATCAGAAGGAAATGCACCGCCATGTTGTGAAGCTAGACCGGCTTCAGGCTGATTGGGGCGACAAGGCGCAGCTCGCACTAAGCAAAGACCGCGAAGACCTCGCCCGGGCCGCTCTGGTTGAGAAGAAAAAAGCCGTCAGCATGGGCGACCAGTTGAAAGCGGAGATCGCTGTGCTGGACGATGCTTTGCGCGCTTACGAAGAAGACATTGCCAAATTGCAGCATCGCCTGCGTGAGGCCCGCAGCCGCCAGACCCAAATCGCGGCGCGTCTCGAGAGCGCTGAAAACCGCGTTAAATTGCGCACTTTGATGAGCAATGAGCGCACCGATGAAGCTCTTTCGCGCTTTGACCAGCTCGAGCGCCGTGTGGATTACGCCGAAGGCCGCGCCGATGCGCTGTCGATCGCCGAAGACAGCGCGACGCCGTCACTGTCGGAAGAGATCGCCGCCCTCGAAGGCGCCGATGCAATCGACGATGAACTTGCAGAAATGAAGAAAGCGCTCGGCAAGCCCGATGACGCGAAGAAGGGAGAATAAGCCATGGAACCTGAAATGATCATAATTCCGGCGTTCCTGATCGGACTGCCATGGTTGATCCTTCACTACGTCACAAAGTGGAAAACCTCCGCGACGATCACCAACGACGATGAAGTGCTGCTTGAGGAACTGTATAACCTCGCAAAGCGCCTCGATGCCCGGATGGACACTGTTGAACGGCTTGCCGCATCTGACGATCCATCATTCGTCCCCGCAAAACGCCTAATGGCTGAGCATGAAACCGATAATCAGCAATTGCGCGAGCTCGAAGAAATGTTCGCCGAAAAAAGGGGAGCCAAGCAATGAATTCGCCGCGCACCACACTTTATCGCGACAAACAGAATGCAAAGATCATGGGCATTTGCTCAGGGATCTCGGACTACACTGGCGTGGATCGTAAATGGGTCCGGCTAGGCGCAATATTCCTCGCGTTCGCAACCCAAGGTTTGGCAATTCCTGCGTACTTCATCGCTGGCGCTATTCTGAATAAGAAACCGCCGCATCTTTACCGCGATGTTCAAGAGCAAAAGTACTGGCAAGGCGTACGGCAGAGCCCAAAGCGCACTGCCCGCGAAATCCGCG
The DNA here is from genome assembly GCF_947497915.1 of uncultured Erythrobacter sp. Lineage (GTDB taxonomy): Bacteria > Pseudomonadota > Alphaproteobacteria > Sphingomonadales > Sphingomonadaceae > Erythrobacter. Next base: position 1,840,238 of record NZ_CANMIJ010000001.1, read on the forward strand.
CCAATTTCCGCGACATTGATCGGCGACTGGCCAACGTAGAAACCTATTACGTGAGCAACAATCCGCGCCTGACATCCGAAATCGAGCGCCTGCGCTAAGCGATAAGACAATTTAGGGGAGTTTCACGACATGGAATGGACGATCGGGCTTGCCCCCTTCATCATGGTTGCAGCAATCGTGTGGATCAGCAGCAATAAGAAGCTGGAAGAAAAGCGCATTGAAGCAACTGCATCGCAGAGCGCCGAAAAAGCTGCACAATACACGAGCCAGATCGCGAAACTCGAAGACCGCATCCAAGTGCTTGAGCGCATAGTTACAGACCGCGGATACGACATTGCCACCCAGATTGAAGCATTGCGCGATGTCAAAGAAGTCGAATCAACAGACAGCGGCGTGCCGCTTGGCCTTGAGACAGGAACAAAATCAGGGGAGCGCGTCTAATGGAATGGCTTGTAACAATCGTCGCAATCAGCACGGTTGGGTGGCTGATCAACAATTGGATCCGCGCGAAACACGGATATGAATTGGAAGATGAATGGGGCGGCAAGACCGCCAGAGGCGACACCGCCGAAACCAAGCGTCTGAAAGCAGAAAACCGCGACCTCAATAACAAACTCGATTCGATGCAAGACCGGATGGTTGTGCTCGAGAAGATCGTCACGGACCGCGGCTATACCCTCGCCGACGAGATCGAAGCTTTGCGCGATGCGCCCAGCGCAGACAGCGGCGTACCGTTGAATATCGACAAGAAAGAAAAAGCATGAGCGTTGACACAGCAGCCATTATTGTTCCGCACTTGCCATGGATTATCGGCGGCGGCCTTATGATCGGCGCGGCCGGAGTTGCCGGCTGGATCCACACGACCCGGCTCAAGATCAAGCATGGCTACCCATTGGAAGGCATGTGGGGCCAATCGCTGAAACCAACCTCTGACGGCGAAGCCAAACAGCGCGTGACATTGCTAACCCAAGAAAACGCCGAGCTGCGCGCGGAACTGGGATCAGTCAAAGACCGCATGGCCAATGTCGAACGGATCGTGACCGACAGCGGATACCAGCTTGGTAGCGAGATCGACAAATTGCGAGACCGCCAGCTTGAAAACCTTTCGGACAAAGGAAACGCCTGATGCCTGACCTCGCCATTATCTTCAGCGGCATAATCGTCGGCCTGATTGTAATCGGGGTCAGCATCAACGGTATCGTTGGCAAAGTGCTCGATTACAAACGCTCGCAGAATGGCAATGCCCCGGCGACTCTCGCCGCGACCGGTCAGGTGAGCGAAATTGCTGATCGCACTGATATGATCGAAGACCGTGTGCGCGTTCTGGAACGGCTCGCGACTGATCGCGGACAGCTGCTTTCGGATGAGATTGATGCGCTTCGCGACCGCGCGATCACGCAAGACAGAAGCTCGGAGAACGCCTGATGTTTGGTGCTGATACACCTTTGGTAATGGATGCATTGCAAATCGCCGCATTGGCAACTGCAGTGGGAGCGGGTTCCATTTGGATATTCCTGCGCCGGACAAAGCGTGCCACCAGCCCAGAAACAAAAGCGGATCAGTCAGATATGGACCTGTCAAAACGGGTCGAAGTTCTTGAGCGGATCGCGACCGATCAATCTGTCGGCCTAGCCGATGAGATCGAAGCTTTGCGCGACGGCCAGACGGCAAAATTGACGGACAAAGGACACGCCTGATGGGTGGTTTTGTCATCATAGCGATTGTCGCCATTCTGGTTTTGGGCGTGCTGTATTTTAACAAACAGCATGGCCAGCAAACCGGCCTGGACCGTGAAGAACGGCAGGCTCTGATGGATGCCCAGCGCGAAAGAGATGAGCTGCGCGAGCGCGTTCAGGTGCTCGAACGGATCATCACCGATGAAAACACGCCGGATGCGAAGAAGACGAAGCAACTGGCCCAAGAAATTGAAAGCCTGCGCGCCGGCAACGCACGGCTCTCTCAGACGAAACTGGAAGCCTCAGATAAGGTGGAGGATTTGAGCAAATGATGGACCCTATCACGACAATCGCTGCTGCATGCATCGTGGGTATCACAGTCGTCGCTGCTGCGCTGCTGCGCGGATGGCAAGGCTGGCTGCAACTGAAGCGCGAAGAGCTGGACCGTCCACTTTCCGCCTCGGCAAAGCTAAACGCACCTGAAATCGAAGGCGGTGCCGGCGTCGGTGCAGCCCGTATCGAAGTCGCCGATCTGAAAGAGCGCATCAAAAAACTCGAAGCGATCGCCAGCGGGGTCGAGCTTTAACGCTTCCCCTGACCTGCCGCTATGCTTGAACGTCTCGGCTAGACATTGCGGCGCGCGCCCCTAAATACGCGCCATGCGAACCCTCTCTGACATTCTCGAAGAATATGACTTCCTCGAAGGCGACGAACGCTACCGGCTGCTGATCGAGCTGGGCCGTGACTTGGAAGACATGCCCGACGCACTGAAAACCGACGCGACATTGGTGCGCGGATGTTCGGCGGCGGTATGGGTCTATCCGACAGAGCAGACCGAAAAACTCCATTTTCTCGCCGACAGCAATGCTGCGATTACCAAGGGTATCGTGGCGCTTGTGATTGCCGCAGTGCAGGACAAGCCCGCGAGTGAAGTCGCGGCCATGGATGTGACAGCCGCGTTGGAACCGTTCGACCTCAAAAACCAGCTATCGAGCAACAGGACGCAAGGCGTGCCGAACATGATCGGTTTGGTTCAGGAACACGCCGCTCGCATTGCAACGGCCTGATCACGTCGCTGTTTAGCCTGAGCTGTATGAAAAAGATTGAGGCCTAAGCCCGCGCATCCCGGACAACCGCGACACCGGATTTCGCCTGCTCTTTCAATTCCGCCTTTAGCTTTTGCGGATCGCGAGCAAAGACGAAGCCGAAGCTGACGCCGCCTTCTTTGCCGATAGTCGCATGGTGCAATTTGTGCGCCTGAACCAGACGCTTTGCATATCCTTTTTTCGGGACCCAGCGGAAGAAGCGTTGGTGAACAAGTCCGTCATGGATGAAGGCGTAAATCACGCCGTAGAGGTTCACGCCAAGGGCTGCCCACCAAAGCCACTCCCAATAGAGCGAGCCAAAAATATACATCGCCGCGTTAATTGTGCCGAACACGACCGCGAACAGATCATTCTTTTCCAGCTTGTTATCATGCGGCTCATGGTGGTCACGGTGCCATGCCCAGCCCCAGCCATGCATGATATATTTGTGCGCGTACCACGCGAACAATTCCATGCCGATCACTGCGGCGAACGTTATTGAAATGGCTTCGAACCAGCTCATGCGGCGACTTCTTGTCCTGTCTTGGCCTGTTGCTCGGCACTAACTTCAATTCCGATGCCAGCCTTGCGAGCGCCGGGCAGCGCCCACCATGGCACGTCGGGACGGCGGTGATGTTCAAGGTGATAACCGAAATGGAAGCATGTGGCGAGGCTGGCGAGAGTGCCAAACCGGTCGCTGCGCGTGTTGTGCTTGTCGGCGAATGCAGCGGTCTCGCTGTCGCCCAGATGCCGGTGCGGGCGGAAGGTGCCAAAATAGAATAGCTGCAATGACGATAGGAGCGCGGGCGCGCCATACAGTAGAAATATCTGCGCCATTGGGATACCGATCACCAGCCAGTAAATGCCGACAACCGTGTGGACGAAAAGCAGCGATTTCCAACCAAAGTAGCGTTTGAAAAATGTCCCATACCACCGCAGGAAACTGCGCGGATTGTTCTCATCAAAATCGGGATCGCCAGCATGGCCTGCCAGCTTGTGATGAGTAAAATGCGCATCGCGCAAGGTCTTCCATCCGAACCCTGCATAAAGCGCGAGCAGCACGGCACCAATCGCAGAATTCACCTTTGGCTTGCCCGGAACCAGACTACCATGCATCGCATCATGGCTGATGATGAACACGCCGACTGATAGCCAACATTGCACAGCCGCCAACGCCAGCGCGAATGGCAGGTTTGCCAGGGTCAGTTCAAAAATGAACATTCCAAAGACATGAATGCCCATCCAACTGCCCGCGATTAAAGCGGCAAGCGCGAGGCCAATCGCGCTTTGCGCCGTGCGGGTCGGAAGGGTGAAACGGGGTGTCATGAATAACAGATACGCGCCAGATAAGCTTTCGGGTGCGTATAACCCCATGACAGCACGACATAAAGCCGCGTCTTTAACGCTGCGCGCGATTAATCCGCATCTGGAAAAAAGAACTCGCGCATATGCTCGCCGATTTTGGCAGGGCGCAAGGTTTCAACATCGATGCAGCACCAGCTGGATTGGACCTCTGCCAAGACATCTTCGCCGCGCTTGATCACCGTCCGATAAAACGCGCGCGGACCTTTGAAATGTTCCAGCACGGTGCTGGCGATCACGTCGTCTTCAAGAAAAGCAGGCTTACGATAGGTAATTTCATGTTTGAGCGCGACCCACGCTTTGCTCGCCACTTCCTCTGCTGGAGCAAGCTTGTTCCAATGCGCGAGGACCGCATCCTGCACCCAATTGAGGTAGCGCGCATTGTTCACGTGCCCCATGAAGTCGATATCCTCGGGAAGCACCTTGATCGGAAAGGCATATGGAGAGGCTGATGGCGTTGCTGACATGAATGTAAGTTAGCACCAGTACCCTTACATTTCTATGACCATCTGCCGGTTATTTATTCGGTGTCTTGCCAGTGTTGCCCAATGGCCGCTAATCGCACAGCTCATTCTATAGAAAAGCACTGACATGGCGAGCAAACCCCGTACACTTTACGAGAAGATCTGGGACGATCACGTGGTCGAAACCCGCGATGATGGCACTGCGATGATTTATATCGACCGGCATCTGGTTCATGAGGTTACCAGCCCGCAAGCCTTTGAAGCATTGAGGATTGCAGGCCGCCCCGTGCGTCGCCCTGAACTCACGCTCGCCGTGCCTGATCACAATCTGCCGACAACTGCCCGGCGCGATGCAGGCGGGAACAAGGTTCCGATTGCGGATCCGCAAAGCGCGGCTCAGCTCGCCGCGCTTGAAAAGAATGCGCCTGATTTTGGGATCGAATATATCGGCGACGCGGACGAGAAACAGGGCATCGTCCATGTTGTCGGCCCAGAACAAGGGTTCTCGCTGCCCGGCACAACCATCGTCTGCGGCGATTCGCACACGGCCAGCCACGGCGGCCTTGGTGCCCTTGCGTTTGGTATCGGCACGAGCGAGGTTGAACATGTCCTCGCCACGCAAACTCTGCTCTTACAGCGATCCAAAGCGATGGAAATCCGCGTAGAAGGCAGCTTGCCAGACGGAGTGACTGCCAAGGATCTCATCCTGCACATCATTGGCGTCATCGGCGCAGCGGGCGGATCGGGATACGTTATTGAATATCGCGGTGCAGTGTTTGAAAAGATGAGCGTCGAGCAACGGTTGACCGTCTGCAATATGAGCATCGAGGCTGGCGCGCGCGCTGGCCTCGTCGCTCCTGACGAAACCGTGTTCCGCTATCTAAAAGGCCGCCCGATGGCGCCGCATGACGATGATTGGGACAAAGCGGTCGCATATTGGAAGACCTTGCACACCGACGCGGGCGCACAGTTCGATAAATCGGTTGTCATCAACGCCGCTGATGTCGAGCCGACTGTCACGTGGGGAACAAGCCCCGAAGATGTCGTCGCGATTGGCGGCGTTGTCCCCTCACCCGCTAGCTTTGCCGATGAAAGCAAACAGGCCGCAGCGCAAAAGAGTCTTGATTACATGGGCCTCAGCGCGGGAACTCCCCTCACAGATGTTGCGATTGAGAACGTCTTTATCGGCAGTTGCACCAACAGCCGCATCGAAGATCTGCGCGCGGCTGCCGAGGTTCTGAAAGGCCGCACGAAAGCTTCAAATGTCCGCTGGGCAATCGTCGTGCCGGGGTCTGGCCTTGTGAAACGTCAGGCCGAAGAAGAGGGTTTGCATACGATCTTTACCGATGCCGGCTTCGAATGGCGCGAGCCGGGCTGCTCGGCGTGTCTCGGGATGAACCCAGACAAAGTCCCCGCTGGCGAACGCTGCGCCTCAACATCGAACCGCAACTTTGTCGGCCGACAAGGCCCCGGTGCGCGCACGCACTTATTGTCACCAGCTATGGCCGCCGCTGCCGCAGTAAAAGGCCATCTGACAGATGTCCGCGACCTTTGATCGTCATTAGCTTGCAAACCCCGCAATCGAACCGCATGAGATAGCAATGAGCAAAGAAACCCCCGAAGACGCCCCAAAGAACAACACCGCTCGCAATGCCGCTATTGGTGCGGCTGCGACCATAGGCTCCGCCGCTATCGCTGCCGCGCTGCTCTATGCAGGAAAGCGATTTAAGCAAAAGCCCGAGGATACGGCCATCGGAGCGGATCAGGCAGACAAAGCGCCTTCTGGCGAGCCATCCGAAACCGACTGAGGACGCAAGGCGATGGATGCTCTTTCCAGAATTGAAGGCCGCGCCATTCCCTTCGGCGCCAAGAATGTCGACACCGACATCATCATCCCTGCCGTTTGGCTAAAGACGATCACACGCGACGGGCTTGGTCAGGGCGCTTTTGAGACGATCCGCGCTGTCGAAGGCAACGTGTTTGATGATCCCGATTATGCCGGATCGCCGATCCTTATTGCTGGCGATAATTTTGGCTGCGGGTCCAGCCGAGAGCATGCCGCTTGGGCGATCCTTGATCTGGGCATTCGCGCAGTCATTGCGCCGTCTTATTCCGACATCTTTTCGGGCAATGCGGTGAAGAACGGCATTTTGCCTGTTGTCTTGCCGCAAGATGCAATCGACCGTTTGATGGAAGTCGCCCGGGATGGCCATGAGATTACCGTGGACCTCGACACCCAAACGGTCACCACACCATTCCAAGATCGCTTTGCGTTCGACATTGATCCGTTCCGCAAGCATTGCTTGCTCAATGGGCTCGATGAGGTTGCTCTGACACTTGAGAGGCAGGCGCAAATCGGAACATTCGAAAGCCAGCGCGCAGCCGCGCAAGACTGGCTTACCAAAGGCACACACATTTAACGGAGAGACCTGCATGAAAGCCATGCGAAGCCACGACGTCGGCGGCCCAGAAACCCTGACGCTTGATGAGATTGACACACCAACACCGGCCAAGGGCGAAGTGCTCGTCGCGGTGAAAGCCTGCGCGATCAATTATCCCGACACGCTGATTATTCGCGACATGTACCAGTTCAAGCCTGAGCGTCCTTTCGCTCCGGGCGGCGAGCTTGCCGGTGTCGTTGAGGCAGTTGGCGAAGGCGTCGACAATTACAAAGTTGGTGACCGCGTGATGGCGGGCATCGGCAATGGCGGCCTTGCCGAAAAGGTCATCGTTCCCGCAGGGCGGATGTTCCCGATCCCTGACGGCGTCCCATTTGAAAAAGCGGCATCTTTGCTGATGACATACGGCACAACGATCCACGGATTGAAAGATCGCGGCCACATCAAAGAAGGCGATGTTGTGCTTATTCTTGGCGCGGCGGGCGGTGTTGGCCTCTCTGCTGTTGAGCTTGCCAAAGCATTTGGCGCGCGCGTCGTGGCCGCCGTGTCCAGCGAAGCCAAAGGCGAAGTTGCCAAAAAAGCTGGTGCGGATGAAGTCGTCATCTACCCACGCGAGGAAATGGATAAAGCGGCATCGAAAGAACTTGCTGGCAAGTTCAAAGCCGCGTGCGGCCCGAACGGCGCGAACATCGTCTATGACATTGTCGGCGGACAATATTCCGAACCCGCTTTGCGCTCGATTGCATGGGAAGGCCGCTTTCTAGTCGTCGGCTTCCCAGCTGGTATCGCGAAAATGCCGCTTAATCTGACACTGCTGAAAAGCTGCGACATTTGCGGCGTATTCTGGGGCGCGTTCACAGCGCGTGAGCCCGTGAAGTTCGTCGAGCAGGTCAAGGAATTGTTCGCGTTGATGCAAGCAGGCAAGATCGACCCGCTAGTCTCCGAGACATTCCCGCTTGAGCGCGCAGGCGATGCCATTGCTAAGCTGGAGAACCGCGAAGCAGTCGGCAAACTTGTCGTCACGATGGATTGATAGCACCATCGACTAATTCCGGAGCGCGCGCCTTGTCGCAAAGCTTGCGCGCTCCTATTTCTAACCCGACACATTCGGAGGGACACCAATGACTGATTTTCAGGATCGCCAACGCGGCGAAGAAGCCAAGTTCGCTATGGACGAAGAAACTGCGTTCAAAGTCGCGGCGCGGCGCAATCGCTTGCTTGGCGAGTGGGCCGCAGACCTTATGAGCCTAACCGAGGAAGAGGCTGACGCTTACAAAAAAGCTGTCGTACAGGCTGATTTCGAAGAAGCAGGCGATGAAGACGTGATCCGCAAACTGCTCGGCGATCTGACCGCAGCGGAGAGCGATGTCAGCGAAGCTGATATTCGCACGAAGCTTGAGGAAATGACCGTCGAAGCGAAGCGCCAATTGATGGGCGATAGCTAAGCCATGCCAATGTCTGGCCCCGATATCGAAGCCGCGATCCTTGCCTCTTTGCCCGGCGCAGTGGTCGAATTGACCGACCTTGCCGGTGATAATGATCATTGGGCAGCCAAGGTCACCGCTCCGCAATTCGCAGGCAAGACCCGTGTTGCACAGCACAAGATGGTTTATGGCGCGCTCGGCGGCCGGATGGGCGGCGAACTGCACGCCTTGCAAGTCACCACCGTGGTCCCCACGTAATCTCTAGACAATCAATACAGAACGAAGGCCGCACCAATCATGGCTGATACCAACACACGAATTTCCACCCTTGTCGGCGAAAATGACGTCGTCCTTTTCATGAAGGGCACCCCGCTCTTCCCGCAATGCGGATTTTCCAGCCGCGCGGTTGCGATCCTTGATCACTGCGGCGTCGCCTATGAAAGCGTCGATGTGCTTCAGGACATGGAAATCCGTCAGGGCATCAAAACCTACTCTGACTGGCCGACCATCCCTCAGCTTTACGTTAAAGGCGAATTCCTCGGCGGCAGCGACATCATGATGGAAATGTTCGAAGCTGGCGAATTGAAGCAAATGATGGACGACCAAGGCGTAGCCAAAGCTGAAGGTTGAATTCCGGCAGGCCGAGCATCTTGCTCCGCTGCGAAATCTATAATCCTGCGCTCAATCGGAACCAGATGGTTCCGCGAGGCCGACTGGCCGTCCGAGCTTATGCGAGGCAGCCAAGCGGGCCGGATGGCCCGCGCCCGGCGATTGAGGCCCAGAAACAAAAGAAGCCGCCTTGCTGACCAAAGCAAGGCGGCTCTTTTTTATTACGGGGAGGTAGGACCTAGAGACCAGGAAAGGTCGAACCTCATTTAAGACCACTTGGACTTGCCTCGTACTATGCATCCACCGTGCCAAAAACGGAGAACTGATAGTTTTTAGCGACTTAGATGGTTATCAGAACTTAAGGTTGTATCGCTGTGTAAAGTGTTCCGACACGTGTAGCCTTCGCAAGCGACGGAAAGACCGCGAAGACTTGGCAAGGCTGCTGCAGCAGGCCATCAATGGCCTTATGACAACCGAATCCAGCCCAGAGGGCATTCCAGCCGCAACCATCGTAATCTTTCGCAGCGCAGCCGATGGCGGCGCGCCAGAAGTGTTGATGACGGTGCGGTCACGCACGATGACTTTCGCTGGCGGAATGGCCGTATTTCCGGGCGGGCGTGTTGATCCGGCGGACTTTGCATTGGCCGAAAGCGTTTCCTCGCCAGATTTGACCGTAGACGAGGCCGCGCACCAGATCGCTGCGATCCGCGAAACGCTGGAAGAAACCGGCCTCGCCCTTGGGCTGTCCGGCGATATTACAGCGGACAGTGCGGCAAAGGCGCGCGTCATGATCGAGGCCGAGGGGGCGCTTGCTCCAGTGCTAGAAGCATTTGGCTGGAATCTCGATCTTGATCAGATTGTCCCGTTTGCGCGGTGGTTTCCGCAGAATGAAAAGCTATCGCGGGTCTATGACACCCGCTTTTACCTAGCCGACTTGGGCACGGGCGAAGTTGACGTTTCCATCGACAATTCTGAGAACACACGGTTGTTTTGGACTAGCGCGAAGGGCGCGCTGAATGCAGCCGAAAGCGGTGAGATCAAACTGATCTTCCCCACTCGCCGAAACCTTGAACGTCTTGCTCTGTTCGCAAATTTCGAAGAGGCGCGCGCGCAGGCCGAAGCGATCCCCGTCAAAACCATTATCCCACAAATCGACGACAGCAACGATCAACCGATGCTGCGGATCATGGAAGATGCTGGCTACCCGATCACAGCGGAGCTGCTTTCGACCGTAAAGCGGGGATGACCGAGAGATTGGCGCACCCTGAAGGTGCAGCCGCAAACCTTTTAGAGGTGATGCAGGACTGGAACAAGCAGCTCCAGCACACCTCGCTCGGTCAGGATAATTTCCCGAAGCCCAAGACAAGCAAGGATGGCCGATCTCCGCGCCGTCGCGCTTCTGTGACTGCTCGGAGGCGGCTAAAGGCGTGAGGGGGCGGTCGCTATGGCGAAAAAGCCCTACGATCCACCCTTCTCGCTCCGCCTCTCGTTTGAGGAACGGGCAAGGCTTGAAGAACAGGCCGAAGGCATGCCGCTCGGTGCCTATATCCGCGAACGGCTGCTCGACAACCCGCCTCGTAGAAAGCGGATAAGCCAGATAGATCGCGATGCTTTGCTGCGTGTCCTTGGCAAACTTGGCCAATCCCGCCTTGCCAATAATATGAATCAAATTGCCAAGCAGGCCAATTTGGGAACACTCCCCGTCACGCCTGAAACCGAGGATGCCTTGCTGTCGGCTTCCGATGATATTGCCGAGATTCGCAAGGTTCTCATGACTGCACTCGGCATGGAGCCGTCCCCGTGATCCTCAAGGCCTCACAGCGCAGCGGTGCTGCGCAGCTTGGCCGTCACCTCCTGAACGCTCAGGACAATGAGCATGTTGAAGTCTTTGACGTGCGTGGGTTCATGGCAGAAGATGTCATGGGCGCGATGAGAGAGTCTGAGGCTCTGGCAAAAGGCACGCGCTGCAAACAGCATCTGTTTTCTGTGTCGCTCAACCCGCCTGAGAATGAGGATGTGCCTGCCGAAGTCTTTGAAGGCGCAGTGGCTTCCATCGAAGAAAAGATGGGGCTGACCGACCAGCCGCGCATGGTGATCTTCCATGAAAAGGAAGGCCGCCGCCATGCTCATGCCGTTTGGTCGCGGATCGATGCCGAGACGATGACCGCCAAGCAACTCTCTTTCTATAAGACAAAGCTGCAAGAGGTCTCAAAACAGCTCTATCTGGAGAATGGCTGGACAATGCCCGAAGGCTTGGCCGACAAGTCCAAGCGCGACCCCCGCAACTTCACGCTCGATGAGTGGCAGCAAGCCAAGCGGGCGGGACTGGATGCCAAAACGCTAAAAAGCCACGCTCAAGATGCTTGGGCGATCTCGGACAACCGCGAATCCTTCGCCCATGCACTCGAAGAGCGCGGTCTGTATCTGGCCAAAGGTGACAGGCGCGGTCATGTAGCTGTCACTTACGAGGGTGAAGTGTTTGCCCTGTCACGCCTTACGGGCATGAAGGCAAAAGACATCAAGGCGAAGATCGGCAAGCCTGACGATTTACGCTCGGTTGCCGATACCAAAAAGCACATCGCTAACTCTATCGCGCCGCGTCTGGACGGCTTTATCAAGCAAGCCAAGACACTGGCCAAAGATGCGCTGACGCCTTTGCGCGACCAGCGCAAAGCAATGCGCGACATCCACGCAAAAGAACGCGCGAAGATGAATGAAGGCCAGAAAGAGCGTTGGAACCATGAGACGAAAGAGCGCGCGGGGCGTCTGCGCTCAGGTGTTCGTGGTCTTTGGGATCGGATGACGGGCGAGCATTCCAAGACGGTCAAGCGCAATGAGTTGGAAGCATGGCAAGGACTCAGGCGTGATCGCCACCAAAGACAGACGATGCTGGAAGCGCAACATAAAGAGAGGCGGAAACTGCAAACGCAATTCCGCGCGACACGCGAGCGTCATTCCAAACAGATTCAGGAACTGCATAAGCAAGCGGCCAATTATTGCCTGATGCGTGACGACAATCAGCAATCCTTGCGCGACCAATTCTCACGCAAATCAGGCCAAGAATCCCGTGACAATCAACAAGGCCAAGCCCGTCCCTCGCGCGGTCTGGAACTCAAACGATAAAAGGTCAGAACATAGCCATTTGCATATCGGTTGGATCGGCAATGCCGTAGACCTCACGGGCAAGCATCATGGTGCGCTTGCCTTCGAGAACAGGTCGGTCACTGTAGGAATTGGTGCTTTCCCATGACGCCCAGATTTTGAAGCCCGAACGGCTATATTCAACTGACAAAATGTCGCGCCCGCTCGACCCTCCTGCCGTTCCCAGCTCATAGGCCAAAGCCTCTTCGAGTTGTTCATCGGTCAAGCCTTGCCTCGCCCGCTCCTGCCATCGCTCTTCCGCGCCCTGATAGCTGTTGGTTGCTCGTCTCAACGCCTCCACAATATCTGATTGTGATAACTGTCTCTTTTCCATGCCCTTTCTCCTTTCGTTTGAGGTTCCATGAAACACATGAACCTCTGCCCTTCGGCGAGAATGGGGGTGGCAAGTGCAAGGAGGCTCCGAACGAGGGTCCGGCCCATCGGGCTGGATACGTTTGGATGCCTTGTCACGCGCCAGGGGCAACGCCCCTTGAGCCAAAGAACCAAAAAGAAAAACGCACCCTGCGAAAGCGGCTGAGCCGCAGCGGTAGCGTCGCCAAGCGGGCCTGTGCTTGGCAGCTAACGGTGTCCGAAGACGATGCAGAGTGCATCGGGGCTAAAAATCAAAGACTCCCGGACCCTAAAGGAGCGCGAGCGGAAAAGAGCACGGTCCATCAAAGCCCCGTCAATATATCCCATACGCGTTAGCGATCGTCACCCGAATGGGCCGAGACTAAAGGCTCGGAGGCTAAAAGCCTTAGAGCGCGGTCGGTCAGAGACCGGAACGCCAAAACCCCTCTTCACCCTCTTCATCTTCATCGTCATCTTCAACCAAAGAGACATGAAAAAATCGCAGGACGTTTCCACGCCCTGCGATTCAATGCTTGTGCTGGTGCAATCAGTTCTTTGATGCGATTTCGTTCACGAACAGCACGCCCTGATGGCGGGTCAGCTCGACGGGAATGTGATCCAGTCGAAGGATGCCGCCCTTGCCGTTCTCACGGGGCCAGATGGCACCGATCTCGCGGGCCGAACCCAGCTTGTCTGCGCCCTTGTCATCCGTGCCCACGATGCGAGCAAATGAAATGCGATGGGTTGGTTTGTTGGTCATGGAATATCTCCTTTTCTCATGTTTTCAGGCATCAGCGGAATTACCGTGCCTTGCGAACGCAAAAAGGCTGGTGGATTGAGGTCGGCTAAGGTCAAATCACGCAACCACGTCCCGTGTTGACCGGCGACCGCCACCTGCAAAGTTCAAGCAAAACAGACACGGGGGCATATTCGCGATGCCCCTAGAAAACTTGTGAGCAAAATGGAGACAATACCCGCAAAACAGACACCCTCATGCTATGCTGACGCATGCGGGTGACGATTACCAAGCAGCATAGAGACAAGCTCAAACAAGAGGCCAAGAGAACAGGCACTGGCCCATCAAAACTGCTGAGAGGCAAGCGCGGGATTGCCCCTGAAGGTCTTACCAGTTCGATGATTCATGCTTGGAGAAACGGCACTATCAAAACGGCGAGAGATGAGCATCTCGATTGGGTGTTCAAAGCCTACGCAGGTTGGTCACTCCCACCGAAAACCAAGGCACTTCAAAAAATCACCCTCACTGACGAACACCGCACCCTTATCCAGTCGGAAATGAAGCGCACGGGTCTCGGTGCAGTCGCCATATTGAAACACGCGGGCAGACCCTTGCCTGACGGTCTCAATCACCAAAAAGTGCAACGATGGACTTCAGGCGAAACAAGAACAGCCGTGAAAGTGCATTGGGAGCTGGTCGTGCGCCTTTATGCCAGCGTCAAAGCTGACCAATGACAGGCTCGTTATCCGAGCCTGTAGATGAATTTGCGATTATCAATCTCGGTTTCGGAATAGTCCACGCCAAGGTCGTAGGCGATGGCATCATAGTCGAGATAGCCTCGAAGATTATCAGGGATTTCGCCAAACAGGCCGTCCTCAACGAACTGCTCTGCCAGTTCGCGAAGCGTGTCGATCTCATAGAGGTCGATGTCCAAGGTGTCGGGATCGTCGGTGTGTGAATAACCACCTTCACCAACAGCGATGATGTAGCGAATTTTGGTATCATCATCCCAAGTGTCAGCAGCATCAAGGAATGCAGCAATGTTGCATTGATAAAGCCCGTAGGCTCTCGCCAGTTGCGCATCAATACGCTCGCCGTCGATAAACTGGATTTCGTATTCCTCGACCTTGCACCCATAGCGGTCGCGATTGGAACTCGCATTCGTCTCATATTGCTCGATGCTGTCAAAGTAGAAGCCTGTGGCGTCGAGACTGTAGGGTTGTGCAAATAATATAGTCATGTGCCTCGCCTCCTTTCGTTTCCTGTGAGGACGCGAAGAGACAAAGCAGGGGTTTTGAGGGCTGGTGTCAGCGACAGTGAAACGCTCAACACGGTCTGTCATCGACAGATGGTGCGGGCAGAGCGTTGACAACAGTCCAGCCCTGCCATTCTCGCGGCCAACCACTCAAAGGAAACGGTCATGGAGGCATGCCAGAAGCATGACAATTCAGGCCCAATCCGAGTACACACTCAATCAAATTGCTTGAGTTAGCGGTGGCCTTTGCGTGTCAGGTTGCACCAGATGCTTCGCCAATACCCCGTTCGCCAATCTGACCATCATCACTGCTCTTAAGAACGAGCCGGGCAATTGCAGGTAAGACAAACAGAGTGAGGATAGTTGCGGTTATCAATCCGCCGATAACGACGGTTGCAAGTGGTCGTTGAACCTCAGCACCTGTGCCTGTGGCAATTGCCATCGGCACGAAACCCATCGAGGCCACAAGGGCCGTCATCAAGACGGGGCGAAGTCTCGCTAGTGCGCCTTCGACAATCGCTTTTTCCAAAGGCAAACCACTCTCCAACCTTTGGCGTATCGCGGTCATCATCACGAGGCCGTTCAAAACGGCGACACCTGATAAGGCTATGAAACCAACCGCAGCGGAAATCGAGAATGGGATGTCGCGCAACCAAAGCGCGAAAACGCCACCGGCAAGTGCCATCGGAATGGCACTGAACACTGCAAGGGTAGATAGCCAGCTTCCGAGCGCCATGTAGAGCAACAGCAAAATGAGCAAAAAACACAAAGGGACAATCAGGCTCAGCCTGCTTTTTGCAGCTTGCAGGTTTTCAAACTGCCCGCCCCATTCGATATAAGCACCTTCGGGCAAGGTGACAGTCTCGCTCACTGCTTCTCGTGCCTCCTCGACATAACTGCCAAGATCACGCTCGCGAACATTGGCCGACACGATAACAAGGCGACTGCCGCGCTCGCGTCTTACTTCGGCTAATCCGTCGCTCACCTCAAAGCTCGCCAGCTCCCGCAATGGCACTGTAGCACCACCAGGGGTCTTGACCGGCAATGCGCCCAAACGGTCAAAGTCATTTCTCAAATCGTCGGCTAAGCGCACGACAATGTCGAAACGCTTGTCTCCCTGAAACACCGGACCTGCGGGACGTCCACCCACTGCAATGGCTACAAGTTCGGCAACCTCCTCAACGCTTAAGCCGTAGCGCCCGATTGCTGTGCGGTCGAAGCGCACATCAAGGGTCGGGAAGCCGCTGGTCTGCTGCACTTTGACGTCAGCAGCCCCGTCAATGCCGCGCAAGACATTAGCCACATCATTGGCCGATGCCGACAGGGCTTCGATGTCCGCGCCATAGAGTTTGACGGCGATGTCTCCGCGCACACCCGCAATCAATTCATTGAAGCGAAGCTCGATGGGTTGGCTGAATTCATAGAGGTTTCCGATAAGCCCGTTCAGCTCGCTTTCCATGTTTGCAACCAGTGCGTCCTTGCTGAGTGAGGGATCAGGCCATTCCTCCCGTGGTCTAAGAAGAACATAGGCATCGGAGATATTGGGCGGCATCGGATCGCTTGCGACCTCTGCTGTACCCGTTCTTGAGAAAACTGTCGCGACTTCCGGAAATTCGGCCAACGTGCTCTCGACCTGTCTTTGCATGGTCACTGATTGTTCAAGCGAGGTCGATGGAATGCGCAAACTCTGCACCGCCAGATCACCCTCGTCGAGCTGCGGCGTAAACTCACTACCCAAGGTCGTGAAGAGAAGCGCAGCAACAGCAAAAAGCGCAGCCCCGCCTCCGATCACCGGCCAGGGCCGTGCAATGGCTTTGATAAGCAAAGGCTCATATCGTTCCTTCGAGACCCTGATGACCTTGACCTCTTTTTCCGAGATACGGCCTTTGACAAGCACTGCGATCATCGCAGGCACGAATGTCAGAGACAGAACGAAAGCCGAAGCCAATGCGAGCATGACCGTAATCGCCATTGGCGAGAAGGTTTTGCCTTCAATTCCTGTGAAGGTCAGAAGCGGTGCATAAACAAGCAGGATAATGGCTTGACCATAGACAGTCGGCTTAATCATTTCCTGAGCGGCAAGGCGTGTTTCGGCTAGTCTTTCGCGAAGGGAAAGCAAGCGGCCTTCCTTATGTTGGCGGGCAGCAAGCCTTGCCACCGAATTCTCAACAATGATGACCGCACCGTCCACAATCAGCCCGAAGTCGAGTGCCCCAAGGCTCATTAGATTCCCCGAGACACCCAATCGGTTCATGCCGATTGCGGCCATCAACATGGATAGCGGGATAACGAGAGCTGCGATGAGGGCTGCACGGATATTGCCCAACAGCAAAAACAATATGACGATGACGAGAAGCGCGCCTTCGACAAGATTCTTCTCGACGGTCGCGATTGTCGCATCGACTAGATTAGAGCGGTTATAGATGATCTCGCCCACAACACCTTCGGGCAAGACTGATCTCACCTCTTCAAAGCGTTCGGCGGCCCCGGCTGCCACAGTGCGGCTATTCTCACCGCTCCTCATGAGAACGGTGCCAATGACAGCCTCTTGGCCGTTATAGGTGCCAGCTCCTGTGCGCAGATCACCGCCAAGCGTAACCTCGGCAACGTCGGCTACACGCACCGGCACACTGCCGCGATTGGCAACGATAGCCTGCGCGATGTCCTGGGCAGAGCCTACCCGTGCATCGACACGCACGAGCAAAGCCTCTCCATCGCGGTTGAAGAAGTTGGCACCCACGGCAAGATTGGCACGCTCAATCGCCTCGACCAGCTCGTTGAAAGCGATGTCATAGCCGTTCATGCGGGCGGGGTCGGGCTGCACCAAAAACTGCTTTTCATAGCCGCCTATCGAGTCAACGCCCGCCACTCCGGGGGAAGAGCGCATAAGCGGTGCGATCACCCAATCCTGCAAACTGCGCAGGTAAGCAGCCTGTGAGACCTCATCGGCAAGCCTCTCGCCCTCGGTGGTGACGAAGCTGCCGTCGCTCTGCCAGCCTGTCGCTGCATCAACTACCGCATCGCCTGCCCGTTCGGCAAAACCGATGCGATACATGAGCACTTCGCCAAGCCCTGTAGAGATTGGTCCCATCACGGGCTGCGCACCTTCGGGAAGCTCGGAACCTATCGCGGTCAGACGTTCATTGACTTGACTGCGCGCGAAATAGATGTCCGTGCCTTCGTCGAAAATCGCAGTGACTTGCGAAAAGCCGTTGCGCGAAATCGAGCGGGTCATGTCCAGACCCTCGATCCCTGCAAGCCCCGTTTCGACCGGATAGGTGATTTGCTGCTCGACTTGTGCGGGGGACAGCGCAGGCACAACCGTATTGATCTGCACTTGCGTATTGGTGATGTCAGGAACGGCATCAATCGGCAGCTTGAAGAGGTTGAAAGCACCCCAACCTGCGACAAGTATGGTGAGGACAATGACGGCCCAACGGAAGCGGACGGAATAATCGAGAACGCTTCCGATAAAGCCGTGCTGTGTATCAGTGGCCATGTTCTGCCTCCGCTTTCCCGAGTTCGGCTTTCAACAGGAAAGCATTTTCGGAAGCGATGATTGCTCCTGCTTCCAATCCTGAGAGAATCGTAATCGCGCCTGCGGAGCGCGCACCCGTTCGAACCTCAACGGGTTCGAAGGCATCGCCCTCGCGCACAAACACTACAGACCTGCCTTCAATCGTTTGGACCGCAACTTCGGGTACAGAAATCGCATTGGGGTCTGAGTCCGATCCGCTTGCAATTCTGACCTCTACAAAGGCGTCTGCCTGTAGCGCCGGAATAAGTCGGTCAGGAACGACAATGGCCGTTGCTGCTCGACTGCTTGGATCAAGTGCTGGTGTAATCGAGCGGATGCGACCGCCGATTTCCTGCGAACCAATGACAATGGTTGCGCGGTCCCCAGGGGCCACACGCGAAACATCACTAAGCGGAATGGCCGCCTCAACCTGAACTCGCGAAGGATCAACAACCTCCATCAATTCGGTGCCAGCCGTGACAAATGCACCGAGCACTGCGGGTGCATCAGTAATCCTGCCTGCTATCGGACTGGTAATCGCAATCGTGCCGCCACCCGTCACACCTGCTGCCGCCGCTGTAGAGCGCGCGCGTTGCAAGTCGGCTCTGGCAACCGAGAGCTGTGTTTGAGCTGCTTCCAAATCCTGACGCGCAGTTACATTCGCATCAAAGAGTCTCTTCTCACGGTCGTAATTGGCCTGTGCCTGAGTAAGGCGGGCTCTGGCCGATGCGATATCGGACGAGTATTGTGCGGCCTGCGCACTCTCGATGAGGGCTACTGTCTCACCGCGCGCGACTCTATCGCCAAGTGTCTTGGTGATACGTGTGATCGTGCCGTCGGCGCGGGCATCAAGCCGTGCCACACCACTTGGATTTGCCTTGACCGTTCCCGGAACAATGATCTGAGTATTACCGCCAAGTGTGACGGTATGAAGGGTGATCCCTGACGAAGCCATTTGCTCGTCTGTGACGGTGAGCCGTTCCTCCTCGCTATGTTCTTCGGATTCTTCTGCATGACCATGCTCTTCGTCAGCTAAGGAGCCCGGCAGCGTAAACCATAGGATTGCCGCTGCAATCAGCAGGACCGAGAAAATCGTGATGAGTCTTTGCTTGGTCATGACTCACCTCCTTGTCTTTGGGTGAGCCGCATGAGGGTGGCGGTTGCCTGAGCAACGTCCGTCCTTGCAGAGATGAGGCCAGCAAGTGCCCTGTCCCTGACCGACGCCGCATCAAGCACGTCAATGAGCGTGAACCTGCCGTAGCGATAGCCGATTTGCGCAAGTTCAAGTGCCTCTTCCGCGCGGGGCAGAATAATTTCCGACAAGCTCTCGACGCGGGCCTGATCCGCAGCAATGGACGTTTGAAGTGTTGTGCGCTCGCGCTGCAATTGCAGCCGGAGAAGCAATAAGCGGCCTTCGGTCGCACGGGCGTTTGCTTCTGCCGCCTCGATGCCTCCCTGATTGCGGTTGCGCAAAGGTATCGCCATCGACGCGCCGATAGTAAAAGCGGTGTCGCCGGTTTCCTCAAAACGGCGGATACCCGCCCCCACGTTCAGGTCGGGAATGGCTTCTCGTCTCTCACGGACAATTCCGGCCTCGGCAGCATTGAGCTCAGCTTCTGCACGCGCCAATGTGAGCGTGCCCACAATGTCGCCCGTGCTTGGAACCGTATTAGGCGTCAGCCAGAATGTTTCGACCGTTTCGGGCGGTGTGCTTGCCCCCCAAAGCTCTGCGAGATTTGTTCTCGCATTGAGATAGTCGGCCTCAGCGGCACGAAGGTCGGCCTCGGCCTCTGCCATTGCAGCCTCTGCCCGTATGGCACGCAGGGGCGGCTCGCGTCCTGCTTCGACCAGTTCACTCGCGATGCGATAAATTTCCGCCGAACGCTCATAAATGCTCTGCTGCAAGGCAAGGTTTTCTCTTGCAGCGACCGCCTCGGTAAAGCGCTGCCGCACGGCCAAAGCGAGATCGGCGCGTGCTATAAGCGCATCAAGTTCGGCAACGCTTGATTGTGCCTGCGCAGCGCGCATTCTCGCGCCGCGCTTCCCGCCAAGCTCGATTGGCTGGGTCAGCATCAGCGTCGTCTCATTGGAGCGCAGGCCTGAAAATGCGCCGCTGCCTGCGATATTTTCGACTTCAAGCGAGACTTCGGGGTTGGGGCCGTATCCTGCCTGACGTTCATTGCCTCGGGCAATATCGACTTCGGCCTCAGCTATACTTGCAACAGGAGACTCTGCTCCTGCTAATCGCAAAGCCTCATCCAGGCTCAAGCTCTGGTCTTGTGCCGAGGCTGTTGCGGGTATGAGCGCGAGCACAAATGCTGCGCATATCGGGCGCAAAAGCGCCATCTTTGGTGACATGAAATCGTCCTCTAATCTGTTCGTGTTGGTGGGACCGCAAGGGAGCGGTCAGGAAACACAAGTCAGACGCGGGGAGGACGCTTTAATTTCGAGAGATTGGCCTCGGGCAAGGCATTATCGCGCCTTGGACCAAGCAATGACATGGACAAGTTTGTAGCCTCTCCCGACGAGGCAGGTGACACTACCTGAGCCAGATGGTGGCAATGCCCATGAGCGCAAACGGCATGTTTATCGCCTGTGTTGTCACTCTCATCGGAATGGCCGTCATCGGCCAGATCGGACGCGGCGTGGGAGATTTCCGGTTGGAATTCTCCAGCACAGGCGGCAGCCTCTGCGACCGTTGAGAATGCGAACATAGCAAGCAAGAGCACGGCGATGAAACGCATCGCAGCACTTTGGAACCCCACCTGTTTCGTTTGAGCATTCATGAATGTCAGTATCTGATAATTTCGCAAAGCGGTCAACAGAACAAATCGCAGTTTTTCAATGAGATGATATGACGTGCGACTTGTGACGCCTACTAAAAGGCAAAGGCAGCGATTTCAGAACAACAATAGATACAATTTTAGACAAATTGTAATTATTATTTACATAACTTTTTAAAGATTTTCCCTTATTATCTAGTGACATAGAACAATAAGGGGATGGGATGGCACAAGCCGAACTTACACAGCAAAGCGTTATAGAAGCAGGGATTGCGGCGTCACTCGCGTCTGATCCCGAACTGCTGCCGGAACCTTCAATATGGTTCCAGGATTTCACCTTTGGCGGCACGATGTTTGATGCGGCTTTTGGTAATGCAGAGGCATTAGGCGGTGTCGGCGAGGCCATATCTGATGTCGCTATCGACAACAGACTTGAGCTTGAGCGCAAGGAACGTGAAGAAAATGATCCTGCCAAAGATGCCGGTATGATTGTTGAGCTCGCGGCAAGCCAGCGCGAGGAGATCGCTGCAATGAGCAAAGTGACCTACTCTGATGGTCAGTTCCATATGTTTGGCATGGACATCGACGAAGAAGACATGGACGCATCAGTCGCCGAGACACTGGAGAATATCGACGATGTCGCGGCACGTCACGGGTTGGACGCACAGCAGACAGCGAACCTAACCAATTTCTTGGTCGCTTACCAAAGTGCAGACACGCCGGAAGAGAAGGCAGAAATTCTAGGTCAGATTGCCGAAGCTCATCCCGAAGTAGCACAGGAAATGGCGGAGCAAGCACCGGTTGTTGGAGAACGGCGACGCCAGAACGAACTTACGGATAGTGAAAGTGTCCATCGAAATGTTGCCGATTTGGAGCAGCAAGAAGTATTCATTGAGGCGCGAGCGGACACATTGGATGAAGAATATCTAGTCAGCGAGCATGTAGCGGTTAGGGAAGGCCGCTCTGTCGCCAGCACAGCCTCCCCCGAAGCATTGTTTGATATGGCAGCCTACAGCCCCGCAGAAGAATTCAATCTCCAAGGCTTAGATGGTGTTAGAGTTGCTGACGCCGAGCCTGTTCAAGCCGAACCAGGCCAATCACAATCGCAACCGGTCCAAGAATTTAGAGTCTAAGTGCTGCGAGTTGAGCAGGGAAAGCCTCGCGATATGCTTCAACACCTGCGTCACGCATCATCGGGCGAACGTCTCTCGCATTGTCGCTACCGCCGTGCGCATCAAAACGTGGTGCGGAGGCTGCGTAAACTTGCATAACAGCATCGCCATCTAGTTGATTATGGTCAGGAGCAAGAACAAAGGCCGTCGGAATGCCAACGCCTGCTAGGTCGCGAGCAGCAAAGTAGGCCTCTTGCTGAAGTGCGCGGTTACCGCCCCAAATGATGATCGCAACTTTGTCATGCGAAGCGTCCGCCGCAAGTGCCCTCGCATCATTTATCGTGCGGTGCTGAGCATCAACGAACTGGACTTGCGGAGTAACCGCTGCCGCTGCGACGTTCGTGTTTGCAGGTGTAACCGCGTCTTCGGCGTTGGCCATTGCAACGGGCGTTGCCGCCAATGTCGCCCCTAGAAATGCTCCTAGCGCCTGCTTCGTTGTAATTGCCATTTGTGGCCGTCCTTTCGCTTGCGACAATAAGGACCGTTTTTGTCAAGCAGGATCGGCAACGAAACGCAGTGAATCGTATTCTTGTTGAATTTCTCTAATAGTTAGAGTAAGATGCGCTACGCGCAGTGCGGAATTGACCCGCCAAAGCGAGAGACAACATGCTTCAATAATTGACCATGACAAAAACGGTCGTTTTTGACATTTGCAGCTCTCCCTAAATCGACTGGAAAACCTGCGCACGATGCTATGGCACGAATAGGATATGCGCGGGTTTCAACCGGCGAACAGAATCTCGATCTTCAACTCGATGCGTTGAAGCAAGCCAAGTGCGACAAGATTTTCATAGATGACGGGGTTTCAGCTCTTGCAAACTCCCGCCCAGGCTTCTCGAAGTCACTTGCCAGACTAAGGTCAGGCGACAGCCTTGTTCTTTGGAAAATGGACAGAGCGTTTCGCTCATTGCGCCATGCTCTCGATGTGCTGGATCGTTTTGAGCGGGACGGCATTGATTTTGTCGATCTGACCGAGGGTATTGATACCTCGACACCAATGGGACGCTGTTTCTTTCAGATACGCAATGCGTTTGGAGAGCTTGAACGCAACCTCATATCCGAGCGCACAAAGGCAGGATTAGATGCCGCACGAAAGCGCGGGGTCAAACTTGGTCGGCCTTGTGCTCTGTCATCCAAGCAGATCTTCGATGCACGGCGACGTAAATCTGCGGGTGAAGATATGGCGGTGATTGCCGCACAAAGCGGCGTCAGCGCACGCACGCTCTATCGTGCTGTCAACGGACGTTAGACGAAACAATCGCCTCGAACACCAAAGCAGGCCTATTTGTTAGAACTGGAAATCTCGGCATCTCCAGCGAATACAGTTGCTGACATGAGCCCTAAAAGGGCGAGAACGAGCTCGACACTAGCTTCCCGAAGTGGCTGGCCGATTAGAAATTCAAAGCCCTCGCCCATCCCGGACAATATTCTGGCTAAGCCCACGCAACCAAAGACCACAGCAGCAATCACACAACGCTGTCTGAATGTCAGGCTTAGCGATCCTCCAAAGAGCAAAAGGACTGCAACTGCGAGTTCACCCCCTCCAATCATCGCCCGGATAGCGGTGCGGGCCGCTGGAGTATCAACACCGATAGAATAATAGGCGAAAATCTCGGGGTGCGTGAAAGTAAGCAGGCTAAGAAGCAGGAAGATTAAGCCAGCACATATCGGATAGGTCGAAGCTACTAATCGTATGATCTTCACCATCACAAAAATCGCCTCACGCGTTTTTTGTAGGTACGATAATCCTCGCCATACTCCTTCTCCAGCCAAGGTTCTTCGACAAAGGGAGCCAACAAATACATCGTGGCCCACAGGATAAGCAGAATGGTGACAAGCAGGTTGTTGGCGATCAGCCCCCATCCTATCAGGCCAATCCATGTCGCGACATAGACGG
The DNA here is from genome assembly GCF_947497915.1 of uncultured Erythrobacter sp. GTDB lineage: Bacteria > Pseudomonadota > Alphaproteobacteria > Sphingomonadales > Sphingomonadaceae > Erythrobacter. The sequence goes on from NZ_CANMIJ010000001.1 coordinate 1,864,109, forward strand.
GGTTTCGGCTGATGGAGAACCAACCATCGGTTTTGAGCCCACGCCTCTCCCCAAAAGCATTGCGCCACCCCATTTGGAAAGTGATTAGAAAGGCGAGACCGAAGCCAATAAGTAACAGCAAACCGCCAATTCCGTATTGTAAAATGGCCTGCTTCGAATGGACCGGCTGAGAGTAAAAAATCGATAACCCGATCAGCGGATAGAGATAGAGTCGGAAAAGCAGCAAAAACAGTCTGTGCTGCCAACTGGCCTTTGTTGGTGGCGGGAAGAACTGGAAGGTCTGGCGGGCAGCGGCAACAGCCGAAAGCAGGAAGATAAGGCCAATGGCGGTGGCTGAGAGTCCAAACAACAACCATTGCACCCATTGCGGAGCATCAAACATCGGTAGACATCCTTAAAACCAGCGGCGGGTGCGTTGGCAGTAATCCTCGAAAGGCTTGCCAAATTTTGCGCGCAACACGCGCTCTTCAGGCTTGATCTGAAGGAATGTCATGGAAAGCATATAGGCCAGCGGCCCCGATAAAGCCGCGATGTTCTGCAAATACAGTGCGCCGCCCACCAACACGAGCAGCATGCCGAGATACATTGGGTTTCGGGTAAATCGATACAGGCCGGTTGTGACCAAACGCTCAGCCTTTTCTGGCTCGATTGGATTGACCGTTGTCTCTGCTTTTCCAAACAACCGCACTGCTTGAAAAAGAATGATTGCGCCTAGCACAAACATGACAAGGGCTATCCAGACGGCGATGCTCGCCGCATATTCCAAGGATGGCATCACCCTACTCGCGAGATAACCGAGTAAGCCGTACACAGTGAACTGAGCGAGCGGCGGGAAATAAAGCTTCATTGATTTGTGCTTTCGGGTTTGATTTCACAGCTTCGCTCTGTCCTCAGTTCGGATACGGCTTGAACGGTGATTGCAAAGGAAGACCGCAGGAAAATTCCGGCAAGCAATAACGCGACTATCAAGTCTGGAAGCGGGCTAGCCGTTGCTGCAACCAAGATTCCTGCCAAGATAACGGCAACATTCCCGATGGCGTCGTTACGCGAGCACAGCCACACCGAACGGACATTGCTGTCCCCGTCCCGCCATTTTAGAAGAATAAAGACGCTTGTGACATTTGCCGCCAGCGCGAGCAGAGCAATCAAACTCATGGTCTGGGCTTCGGGCGCGCCCCCTTCCATGAACCGCAACAGGGTCGTTATCAAAATGGCCAGAGCAATTGCTGCAAGCGATGCGCTCTTGATAAGCGAGGTTATTGCTCTTGTGCGGATTGAGGCGCCGATAACGAGCAAGCTCAACGTGTAGGTTGCAGTATCGCCGGCAAAATCGAGCGCGTCAGCCTTCAACGCCTGAGAACCAGACGTTAATCCTGCCCACATTTCCACGACAAACATCGTAGCATTGATGGCAATAACCGCCAGCAAAGCTCTCTTATATCCGGGCGAAATGCCATCAAAAACCTTGTCTTCACAACAACCTGACACCGCTTTTCCCTTTCGCTTTCGATACCAACAAATAGTGTGATACAGTCTACAGCGACTGTAGAGGCAAGCAGAAAGTGAGCATTATTATGAAACCCATGACCATCGGCAGGCTTTCCAAAGCTGCAAACGTGAAGATCACGACTATTCGATATTACGAAAGTGTGGGTCTGATGGGCACGCCTGACCGCAGTGAAAGCGGACAGAGGCTCTATGGCAGCCTTGATGTCGAGCGGCTGTCTTTCATTCGGCACGCCAGAGAGCTTGGTTTCCCAATGGACGACATTCGAACGCTAATCGAACTGCAAACTCATCCGAGCAGCGACTGTGCGGTGGTCAACAAAATCGCCCAAAATCAGCTTGGAGCTGTACGTAAGCGGCTCGGCCAACTGGCGGCATTGGAACGCGAGTTAGAACGGATGGTCACAAGCTGTGAGGGCGGTAAGGTCGCAAGCTGTCAAGTGATGGCCTCGATCAATGACCATACCGAGTGTTCTTCAAAAGACCACGAACGTATTAAGCCCTTATAGACAATATCGCCATAGCGTGTTTTCGGAATACAACTGCCATCTGGCCAGTCCTTGACCTCCCCTTGCCCGAAGCGAAAAGCAGGCCAGTTCGCTTCGAAGCAATTTGGGATCGGTGTGTAATTAGAACAACTCCAATTGCGCACGTTTTGTTTTGGCCTCCATCCATGCAGGCGTTTGCGCCTCGTGGTCGATCCAGGCTTCGACGAAGTTTTGCGGCCCGCCATACTCATTCATTTCTTCGGGCGTCATCCAATGCGAGCGATAGCCTGTCTCGGTCATGGGAAGTGGTTCTCGGTCAGGCGCGATCGAGCGAACTTCGAGATGGCCCATCGTCTTTCCGTTACCGATTGAAAAATATTCCGGCGACCAGCCAACCTCGATGGTGATGCCGTCCCAAGTGATTTCTTCTCGGATATAGTCGTCTTTCATTTTGAGCCTCCTTTTGCGCTCCTGTTGGTGAACAAGGCGAAAGAAGGCCGGTTGGGTTTGTGTGATGGTCACTTGGCTTGTGGCCTAGGAAACGGGCAACACGGTTTGCATTGATGCAAAGTGGTGCGGGCAGGCCGTTGACCATCATGCTCAGCCGGTCAGTCTCGCTCCTGACTCACTACAGGTCCGCACCGCAAAGTGAGGTTCTTGAAAGCGCTCGGTTCCGAGATCCCGATTACTAGGATGAATGGTTCACACGGCTTTGGCTCCAGCCATTGCCTTCATAGCGGATAAACTTGTCGATGGGTTCAAGTTGGCTACCCGATCTCGATTGCCTACAGGCCATCAAATCCACGAAGAAACGCGGATTGCTTCACTGAGGTTGCGCTTCATGCGAATGACGGCGGCACGGAGCTTGGGGCTGTTCCTCTCATCAACAAGTCAGACCCGCCAGTGCGGGGCTAAAGGAGGAGAAAGCCATGAACGACACATTTAACACCGCATCGCTATCAAAACTGTCGCGACAAGAACTTTTGTTACTGCTCGCTGACCTTCAAGGGAGGTTCAACGCGGCCTCGGGCGCTACAGAGCGCAAGGCGGTTTGCGGCAAGATCAATGCCGTCAAGCAAGCACTAAGCCTGAAATGATTGTCTAACGTAATACCCTATAAGACCTATTCGCTCCGCATAGGACACTGACTAGTCGCTGACACAGAAGTAACGGCCCTTTTCGTCGTTGTCGGTCTCTATCAGTTTGGATGGAGCGGCTTTATGGGACTGCTTCAGGTAAAGCTCGGCGCGTTGGCCATCGACAATCGGGAAAAGCATCGGAGCTTTGCGATGCTTTGCTATGCGGGACCAATTGCGGTGGTCAGTTCCTGACGGATTGAGGGCAAATCCCGGATGGCTGTGCCATTCTCCAAGCCAATCGACCAAGCCGCCTGATTTACGCCACAAGCGAAGAGCGCGCAGACGATGTGCTTTTACCGACCTGTGAAATGCTAAGCGCGAATGTCTGTCCCAAGCCCCAGGAAGGGTAATATCGATTGCGTGAAGGAAGCCGTCCTTCCGATAGCCAAGCAGAAGCCCGCCCGCTTCCAGCGGTGAGAATCTTCTAGAACTCCGCTCCATCTTCTCAAACACGATATTGTCAATAAGCACGCCTTCAATCATCGGTTTTTCGGGCCTTGCAGGAAGGGCAATCCTTATGAGGGCTTGGCGTGGTCGGCTTGCGATGGATTGCGCGATCATGATCGAGAACTTGCGTGCGCAGTCGTGGCCCAGGCCTCCCGTTTGCCCAAGCAATAACAACATCGCAGGCCAAGGCTGCGGCAATTGCAGGGGCCGCAACGGAATAGGGATAAAATGCGCCCTCACCGCATGTCGCCTCCGCAATATTTGCCTCGACGTTCGGTTTGAGGGCGGGAAACCTATGCTGGTCTTTCATGGTTGGCCGCAAGCATCGGAAACAGAAATCATCATCCCGCAAATTCAAAAAACTTCGTGCAGCAGCACCGTTACCGCTAACCCAAGAATGGAGAATGGCTGTTGCGTTGATCCCGTCTGCCATGAAGCGCTCATTGAGAGCGTATTGTGTGTTCCACTCGCCCGTTGCGTCGATGATGAGGTCGGCAGCTTTGATTTCTTCCCAGACATCCGTCGCATCATCGATCCGGCTATGGACATCGGCTTGCGGATGGAATCTTTTCAGCTCGTCTTTTAGCGCAGATGCCTTGGCTTCACCTATCCGAGAAGAGCCAAGATAATGTCGGCCGATGTTGCCAGAAGCTAGCAATTGACAGTCGATCAACATGAGCGGGGCGTTACTGCCCGCTCCGCTTTGCACGAGAAATTTGGCGAGATGGCTCCCGATGGTGCCGCAACCAACCATTGCGATTGAGATGCCTGAGAGCGTTTTCAGGCCCGTCAGGTTGCGCTGGGCGATAGACTGCAGATCGGTCCAATACCCGCCATATCGAAGCAGCCCGATTTTGCTGCGTCTGGACGCCAGAATGCGCGGCACTTTGTCCTTGCGAATTGTCCCTTGGCGAAGCCCGATCTTAATGTCGGAGGGGAATTGGAGCCTTACTCCCAGAATGCAATTAGGCGCTGAGATAGCGACGAACCCTTGCGCGAAAAGCGCGGTTTCAACCTTGGACCAATCGTCATTCGAGAAGGCAGCCTGCCCCTTAAACCAAGTCTCAAGCTGTGTAAGGTCAGCAGGCACTTTGCATCCGTCTACGGGGCCAATATCCTGATCCGTCTGTACGAGAAGTGCCGTGCGATACTTTTCACTCTTATGGGCATAGAGATCAGCGTCGCCGCATAATGCGAAGAACGGTCTGCCGACTTCGGGAATAAAATAATTATATCCAAGTGACGTGAAATGAGTGCCGCCCTCTTTGCGGGTTGCGAGGATGCGAAACGGTTCGCGACTATCGCGCCAGTAGTCCTGATATTCTGCCGTAACCTCAGCAACACCGCGTCCGGCGTAATTGACCTCCAACGCCTTTTTGGCTTGTTCCATCACGCGTAAAATCGACCCGCCTGGAGAATGGAGATCAAGCGGTAGGCCTACGCCCGATGCATAACAAATGCCGGAATCGACATCGAGATTGTGAAAGACATGACCGAGGACACCGGGTGCGAGCTGAGATCGGTCAAGCAACCTGATCACCGGCAATTCCATGAAAGTGAGGTCGGGAATCGCTAACGAAACATCGACGGGTGAGCCGTGAATGTTGAGCTGACCGTGGTATTCAGGACTGGAGCCTTGCTTCTCTTCGAAACCCTTGGCCAGCAACGTCGCGTTGATTTCAGCCCAAGCCGCTTGCCTGTCCATCAACCGGAATCAGAACTGATGACCTCTGGCGTGGGAACCACCACAGCAGGCGCTGCCCGTGCGGTCGCCGCTGCTTTACCCTCGATCCTGATAACATCAGGGCGATTGGGAATGCGTCTACCAAAACTATTGCGCAGACGGTCAATCACAATGTCGGCGTTACCTGTTCTTTCCAGCGCAGACTCCATCTCGGCAGCGAGGCTCTCAGTCTCATTCACGATCATCTGACGGTCATTGTCGTTCCATGCGTTAAGACAACTCGTCTGAACCACAGGATTCTGAATTTCGCCCTTGAAAATATCAGGCAACATGCTGGCGACATCCATGATCTGTTTGTCATCTCGGTCCTGGTCGGGATTCCCGCCGAGCTTAATGAGTGCCTGGTCGATAGCGCACATAAGGCAAATCGAAGACAGAGGCGAATTTTCCCAAGTATGGTCACGCCACCCTTTGAAAAAGCGGCAAAGCCGACGGAAGATCGCGCCGTAGCGATCAGAGCGGCTATTGACCCAATCGTGCAGTTGCTTGGGGTCTGATTGAACCCATTCACCATTACGCTGTGCCAGCATAACCAAATCGCTTGGAATAGCAGCGGTGCGCGGAATACTGTCGAACGCCAAAATCTGCGAGCTCATGGCAGACTCTTCGATGGCGTTCTTCATCAAATGGAACTGGCTTTCCGGGACTGAGTAAATCGGAATATCCACGTGCGCACCTGCCCACAAACGGACACGCGCACAGGTGTTCTTGCTGGTATCAAGCTCCCAATCGTTGGCAGCGCAAACGGGTTTTAAAGTCTCTTCAACAAATGTGAAAAGTCCATCAGCGGCAAGAGCTGGATGGCTGTCTTCCAGAAAACGGACCGGCACATACATGCCATCATCAAGATCGATTTCCTGAATTCTCGGTTTGGCTGGTGCGTTCAAAGTTTTGTAGGCGAAACTACCTTGCGTCAGGAATTTGACTGAAACGTCATCACGCACCTTGTTGCTGGCCTCGATCAGGTATTTTTGACGCCAGAAGCGGGTCTGTTGTTCGAGCATCCACGCCGCATCCCTGAGTGCCCCACGGATAGTCGTGCGGGCATTCATCAGCTTCTGGTGCTCGTCATCCTCGATGTCGAGACTGGCCAGATAACTCGGATTGTTGCGCAATCCGACGAATAAAGGGTGTGCATTGACAAGTGTCATGGCTAAACCTTGAAAAAATCGTGCGTTTCCAACAATAATGGTGCATCATTAACCAATTTCAAGGGAGGCGAACATATTATGTACAGAATCTTTCCTGCCAAGTCGTTTGCCTACCTTATCGCTTTGCTGGCGGTAGGCGTTTTTCTGGCTATCGAACTCGCTACCGAGGCTTTCGGAATTGAGATAAGAATCCTCGCCATACCGGGCTTTGTTTGGATTCTTTTGCTTGGCCTGACGTTCAATCCCATTTGGCGATGGGTTTGGGCACGCTCAAAAGCCATCCCGTTACTGCCCGACCTCAACGACAAGGTGTTTCCTGACCTGAACGGCGAATGGGAGATGCTGCTTGAAAGTAACTGGTCCAGGCAAGAGCAATTACTGGATGCGGCAGGTGATCGGCGCAAATCCTTCGACCCACGCACATGCGGATCAGATGACCTTGCGCCATTGAAGCCGATGACATTGAAAGCCGAGATCGAGCAATCATGGTGGTCTATCAAGATGACTGTCACCAATCCAGCCGCGAATAGCCCAATCAAGGAATCCAACACCTACATCGTGATGCCCAGGAAAAGGACGGAGAACACTCCTCCGTCGCTTTGCTATTTTTACGATCAAACGAATGATACGGATAATCAAGCTGATGATCCGGTATTTAGCGCAGCCGCTTGTCTGACATATCAACTCAAGGATGATACGTTGAAGGGGACATTTTGGACGGCTCGGCAATGGCGGCGGGCAATCAATACCGCAGGCAAGATAACTCTAACGAGAAAGTGAAGCCGGCGCGGCGCAAATTCTGAAACCGCACCGTTCTTAAAACGGAATATCGTCATCAAATTCGCTGGGATCGTTTCGCTTCGGAAACGGGATGACGTTCGCAGGTGCCTCAATCTCTTCGGCGGTCGGCGCATTGTTGCGCAGCGCGTGGGTACGAGGTGGCGGCTCGGATGGTGTTGTCACATGGTCTGGGTTCTTCCAACCCACGCGCTCCATGCCCTGAAAGAAGCCCATATAGAGCAAGTCATGGTCGGGGATCATCAGGCGGTCTTCCAGCTCCTCAATCCACGCCCAATCGTTTGCTGGCATTTCGATCTGAACGGCAACACGCCCCTGATATAATCCCCTGCGACGAATGATCCTGATGCTGCGCCAATTGCCTTGCGGGTCACGTTTCATTTTTTGCTCCTGTGATTGCGAGTGATCGCAACTGCTAATGAGCTCAAAAAGGTCTTCCGGGAAAATCAGGAGCGGGCAAACGCAATCAGCGCGTCATAATCGTGATTGTCGGCGGCTTTGAGCGCTGCGACATAAGTCTGCCGTGTCTCATTCGGATCGACCAGACTGGCGCGTCCCCAAGTGAACGGTGCTTCGCCGAGCTTCTGCGCAAGCAGATCACCGACAAGACGCGAGAAGCGCCCGTTGCCGTTGGGGAATGGATGGATGGCTACCAAACGGTGAGAGAAACGTATCGCTATCTCGTCTGGCGAGTAGGTTTCATTTTTTACCCAATATCGCGCGTCATCAATTGCCTGCGCAACGTCCATACCGATGCGGTAGGCCTCCACGCCGATATTGCGCGGCGTGGTGCGATAGTCACCCGCCCATTTCCAGACCTGGCCGAACATTTCCTTGTGTAGGCGGCGCAAGAACTTCTCGTCGAGAATATCTCCGCGCTGCGATGACAGCCATTTCATGGCACTGGCGATGTTAAGTTGTTCCGCCTCGTTTAGCTCACGCCTTAGCGTGATGTAGGATGGAATGAGTGCTTCGCGCTCCTCCGCCTCAAGCGGGGTGTTGGCGTCATCATCCTCGGCGAACAGATCGTCGCTCATGCGTCGTCCCACAGCTTGCGCGGACTTCCGTCAAGAATTTCGGCCCGCAAGCGCGCCCGCTCGTCGGCAAGGTCAGATTTGTCGGGCGTTTGGTTTTCAAGGCGCATGGTGTGCTCAAGGCGTGTAAGCTGTTCATCAGCCTTTCGCTGCGCACGCTTCTGCACGATGTCATCAAGCGATCCATTGGGCACGAAGGCGTAAACCAAAGTGCAATCCATCGCTTCTGCTGCTTGGCGCAAAGATTTGATGGTCGTCGCGCCTGTCTTTTCCGCCTTTTCAAGTTCATGGATGCGCGGACGTGCAACGCTCATGCGTTTTGCAAGCTGGGTTGGAGTCATACCTAAAGCTTCGCGGATCGCGCGTATCCATCCAAAAGGCGGCCAAGCGACTGCCTCGCGATCGAGTTTGCTCAATCGGCGGTCGAGATTTTTGCGGGCCAAGCGTGTCTGGTCAGTGTTCATTTTCCCATCCTTACGCACAAGAATGACAGATATATCTTACTTTGTCAATCCTACTAGTAAGACATACCTTACTTCTGTAGATGATTTTCGAAAGGTATATCTTACGATAAATGGGAAAATGAACACCTGTGGGGAGTCCATGAGGGGCTGCATCAAGCCTCTTTGGTCGTGTCCACGCGCGAAAGCGTGGCGGCATCCAAACGGCGGACGGTTGGTCGAGGGTGTCCATAGGGGCGGCGAATGCGCCCATTGGCCTTGGGGGCGCTTGGGGGAGCACGGAGGCTCTCCTGGCTGGCGATGCAACGGCCACACGTTGCCTCCGGTGCCTGACGGGCCCTGACGCTGAAAGCCACGATCCGAATACGACAGCTATTCCTCGTGGGTTTGCGGAATGGGTCATACAAGGCACCGGACAGCCGGAGGGGATGCAACGGGGAACGCGCAGCGGGTTCCCCTTGCCAAGATAGGCGTTTGTTGAAACCGTCCCTTGGGCACGGTTTTGTAATACAAACGCACATCTTGCGGTCAGTGCTAACGCCGAAAATAACGCAAAACCAACCTGCTTCTCCAAAGTCCAGCAGTCGCCCACCAAAGATGCGGCTTTCTCCCAAACAATGAGGGCAATGCTGCCAACCCTTCGCTTGAAAGGAGGGCAATTATGGCACAGCCCGCAAAACTACCCGCAACCGTTCGTGGCCTTTTGGCGATGAACATGGTTCTTCACGCAATCTCTGGTGTATTCGCCGGGGTCTGGATTTCAGAACTAGTAGCTCCTTCAGGACAGATGGATGCAGGCGCTTGGCTGAAGACGATATTGTCTATGGTCGCGATTGCCGCAGGCCTGACCTACGGCTCCTATATCGCGCTCAGGCACATCCCCACTCTACCGCCATCCAAGAGAACGCCTGCAACGGCTATCTTTGTTGCCGCCTATCTGGCGCTAGCATCCATCCTCGCGGTTGCCGCAGCATCAACTCTTGCAGCACCATCGGGTGAACGTGCCCATATGGAAGCCTCGCTCGATGCCATGAAAGAAGTAACCGAGGATCGCCGCCGCGCCGCCGCCTCGATTAACAATCGACTAGCGGCACTTAGCGAATGCAGCGCGACGGCGAACCGCATGAGCTCGCAAGAAGCTTCAACGGGCGCTTTCAGCCGCGAAGGTGGCGATGTTGGGCGTGTAGCCACAACCCTCGCCAATATTGGTGACGCTTGCGAGAACGCGAGGCAGGCCATCTTCGGCTCTCGCGCTCGTCTCTCCCGTCTGTTTGCACGCATGGATAGTTTGCTGCTTGATACGCGCCGCATCATCGACAGCGACATGGAGCGCCATGCAAAGCTCGTCGAAGTGCGCAAGCAAGGCGATGAATTTGCGCGCCTTGCACGTTCGGCAAACGACGCGCTTCAAGTCGAAGCGATGCAATCCGTTGCCGACGCCATGCGCCGCGACTGGTATGCCGCTGGCCTGCCAGCAAGCGGAGCTGCTGCCATTGTCAACAATTTCGAGGGAATGGCTGAAACGCTGACCGAGGGATTGGATGACATCGCAGCACTTAAGCAAGAGCCTCTGCCGACAGTCAGTGCTCACTCCAACGTCATGTATCTCGGTCTCTATCCGCAAGCGACAATGGGCGCGATTGCGATTGGCATCTTCATCGAGCTTATCCCGCTTGGCGGGATCTTGCTCGGCTTAATGATTATGGCTCCAAGGCCAGGTCGGCGCACTTCATAAGTGCGGAAAGCGAGGCGACAATGCGGTCGCCTCGCTCATGCTGGCTACCACCAGCTATCGTAGAGCACTGCATCGCCAGCTTCGATGGCTACGCGCGCCTTGGCGATGAAATCCAGATCATCCTCGGTTTCGTCGCCAATTGATTCTCCGAAGAAAAAACCGCTCGTAGGCGGCAATTCACCGCCTTTGATAGCATTCTCCAATTCGTCGAGATCGGAGGCTGTAAGCCTGACAGGCGTGCAGTTGAACGTCTCGGCGGTTCCGCCCTTCTTGACGTAAAGTTCAGCCATCCATCCGTGCAGGTTCGGATGCTTTCGCCAGTAGTGGATTTCGCTGAGTTCGGGCAATTCGCCTTTCTCGAAATCGACATCCTTGTCGATGCTGTTAGCTGGTGCCGTATAGGCATACATATCTAGTCCCATGATTGGTCTCCTTTCGTTTTGCCACGCGACCATCGCGCGGCTGATGGAGACCTGCGGCCCACAGCGATCTTGCGCGGGCAAAGCCCCTACACGGCTCACGTCAGTGAGTGGTGCGGGCCGGGGCTTGACCGCATAGCCAAGTCGAATGGGGGCAATGGTTGACGTAATTCAGCCGTCGAGGTCGAGATGCGCGAAGGTTGACCACTATGGGCCTTGTGCATGCTAACCGGGGGATCAACATGCCGGGAATATCGGACGATCAGCCGTGAATGATGATTCCACGATGGAGCAAAACTCCCATCTCATTTGGCTTTCTAATGGGTTGCGTCACTTCCTCGCCAAGAACAGTTCTGTAAGTGAGCGAGACAGGTACATATTCGGTCGGCACGCTGACCTTTATCTCGCGGTTGTGAGCGTAAGCCGGTGCGCTCTGTTCTGACTCGCAGGGCAAAATTCTACCGTAAGTGGAATGCCTCGCGCTCATATCCGAATAGGCTTCAAGTTCCACCAAACGACCATCGGCGCTCAACAAGTCGCCAAGAGAAATCTTCATCGTCTCCGTAGCAGTTTCATTCGCTGTATCGCGCTCGTTGCCTAGATTTGTGACTCTTCTCGGCATGATAAAACCGTGCCGATTATTTGCATGATTGAAGGCAGGATAAAGGCTGGAATTGCCATCAATAAGTGCTCGGCCTTCTAGTGATACCTTCTCCATGTTGAGCGTGACATCATATGCCGCGCTGCCGCCAATGCTTTGGATAACAAGAAACAGCGTGTTGGTGCGGGTCACTTCGGCGCTTGGGCGGTCATTTATGAGGCAAATGCCCTCACGCTCTTCAAAGTCGCTCCTGACCTGACTGTAATTCTCGAACAGCTCGTTTCTGAGATTCTCGTGCAACCCGAAATCCACCACAGGTAGGCCAAACATCTGCGCATAGAGTTCGTTACCGTTTGGCGCGCTTTCCTCACCGTTTCTGATCCTGTCGAATTGGTCACGGCCTAGATGGTCGACATCAAGATAGAGCACGTTGAAGCGAGGCTCCTCGGCAGCCAAGGCATATTGCTCCTTGGTGCGGGCATCTCGATACCAAAACAGTGCTGTAGAGGTTGTCAGTAGCAGAATGAGGGCTAGGAAAACCTTGTCTCGCGTCGTGAAGGCGACCTTAACCGTTGAAACGACTTCGGCTAGCTTCGATTCTTCCTTTGGCACTAAATCCCATTTTTTGGCGAGGTCGGTATTTTCAAAAGCTGGTGGATCGCCTTCGAATGGCTGAAACTTGAAATCAGAAACAGGCTCAATGTCACCTTCAGCGCGATAATGATCGTGAACAATGTTGAACCATTCCCGGGCTTTGTCCTCATGGTAAGCATGCAGCCATGTCAAAAACCATTCTATGTTCTGAGAACCACCAGGTGAGTCCTTATCGCCTCCCCTTACCCGGATAGGTTCTATTGCCTTGTTGACAAAACCCGCTTGCTTTCTTGCCTCAATAGCAGCCTTCAAAGCACTGTTCGTGTTCGATCCAAACTGTTGCCAGATTGGATAAAACTCATAAAACAGGTCATCTATCGTTTTGTCTGGGCCTGAGTATCGGGTGTCACGGATATTCCGGATGAATTTATTGAAATTTTTGATTAGCAGCGGTTTGTCATAAACGAGCTGTGTGTCGTATTTATATCCGTTGCTTGGCATATTCCGATCCGAGTTGGTTGATCGAGCAATACGAAAGCAAAAACATCTGTCAACGATTAGAATTCTCGAACGCCACGGACCGATCTATTCACTACAATATGTAAGAACTAATTATCGAGTTTAGGGCCGGGAGCGGCGCTCGCTTTCACGTCGAAAGGCGGAACCCTCTCACCCTCTAGATAGAAATCTTCGATGATCGTTTTGCCGGTCTCGGTATCACGGCGTATGAGCGCGGGTCCGTGAGGGTTATGCAGAACATCGTTCTCATAATAATCCTCCATATACACTACATCGGTAAGGTCACTTATCGCCCGAAATGCTGGCCCTTCATGAGCTAGTCTATGCCGGTAGCCGTTGTTAAAGTATTCTTCTCGGATGAGCTTGTCGGTTTCCCACTCTAAAAGTGTCCTGGCCGGACCGACTAATCTGTGCATCACCAAGGAGCCCCACTTCTTACTGCTCTCCGTATGTATCTGCTCGCCATCAGGTGCGTGCCACCAGCTTTCACATTGGACTACAACCAAGTCGCGGCTTACTATTTTGGCTTCATGCTCCTCGACTGTCTCGTTGCCATCGTTGTGCAAATCTTCCCAATTTCTTGGCAAAACACCAGCGCGCGCTTTCGCTTCCATCACCGTGACTTCAACCTGATATTGGCTCAACACGTCATCGATGATCGTCACTCCTTCTCGTTTAAACCTGTCGTCTCGATCCATCTCTCCTCACTTGTGAAAATGTTATCAGAAAAGTATCTCACAAAGCAGTGACGAATCGCAAGAAAATGCGAAAAATACGTTCTAAGTCAGTGATCTAGTCTTTCCGGTATTTTCGTAACGCACCAGAAATTCCGGCGGATTTCAGGTGCCTTTCCTGCCAATTCCGGTGCCTTTCCAGCGGCGCAAATCACCCAATCCTGCGATGATTGCGCAGCGGCAAACGTGATGTCTGCTGCGGTTTTGCAAGGCCAGTAAAACCCAACTGAACACCGGTGTTCTCCACCTTGGAGAACAAACATGCAGGAGCATAAATTAGCGGTTCGCAATGAGGCGAGCCCACCTCTTCACTCGCGCGAGATTGTCGTGCCAGAAGTCGATGAGGTTTTGACTAAATCCTACTATCACAAGTTGGCAAAAGCCGTTGGCGATCTGCGCAATGCTGACGACAGCTATATGTCGCGGCGTAAAGTGCCTGACTGGATGGCTGACCAGCTTTTCAGCGAACGGGTTCGTTTTGTCCAAAGGGATGGCACGCCATTCGAGATCAGCGACACAGCAATCGATGATGCGTTCAACGATGATGGCACGTTTCGTTGGTTATCCTACTTGGTGGCCTTTGCAAAATCTCCGCCAAGGCAGGCACCCCAAGCGCGGCTTGCGCATCGACTCATTTTGCTCTCACTCGCTTTCTGGGTGGCGCATCCTGAGATTGCGGAGGGCTTTGCTGAACAGGTCTGTCTCAACGATCCGCAATGCGGTCATTGGGCATGGGCGTATTTCGAGCGATGCGGCGATTGTCCATTTCATCGGGAAGGGAATGAAGCCGCATAATCGGCTTCTTTCTCCCACGCTCTTCAGGAAGGTCTGGCTTCTGTTTCCTGAACGAAACGGAAGGAAACAGAAGTCATGAGCAAAGAGCAATTCTCAGTCGATTATGAAGGCAGCGCCCCGCGTCAAAGCGGCGGCGTTGCCTCTACACCCCACCCAACGGCACAACCGCTGCCGTTTCAGATCGTCGCACCGCCGAAGCGTCCGTTCATTTCTGCTGGCGTCAGTATGGTAGGAGGCGCGTTGCTTTGCGCAGCGGCCTTCTATGCAGCCGAGATGTTCGCCCCGCTCGAATACCGCCCTTCGACCTTCACCGGCACCTATAGCGGACGCTATGCTGCCGAAATCAGGGCGCATGAACTCGAAACCCAAGCCGAATTCGAGGATTGGGCAGCCGAAGTGCGTGTCAGTGCCGAGCAACAGCAAGAGCAATACCGCGTTGTCGCACAAAGCGTGCTGCAAAATTACCAAGCCACTTACGACCGCACCAAGATATTCGCCGATGCGACGGCGCGGCTGCAACAGGCCTATGTCCAACAAAGCATGGATGTGGCCCGGTCACAGCAGAGCATGGATGTCACGGTCGTAAACTTTGCTCGCCTGTTCGGGCGGCTAGCTGGACTTGCCGATCCAGAACTTGGACAATCAGCCATCGACTATGCTGACGATATCGGCAGCCAGTTGCAGGATGAACTGGATCGTAGCGTCACCGAAGGTGTGACGGTCGATGTCGAAGGCTGGGACATTGATCTTGCTCCACCGACCGAAGTGCAGAGTGCGTTTGAAAACATCGCTCCGATCACTTTTCCTGATCCGCCTTCAATTAGCCGCGATGCAAACGCGGAGAACGAATCCGATGCGTCTTGAATCGTTCGGAGTTTTGTTGCCTCGGCTGTTTCAAACAGCCCAGGCACTCAACCGTGCGCAGCGCGAGAGGGAAGCGCGTGAGCGCGCGGAGTGGCAAAACTACTATATGAGCATCATGGGATCGTCTGGACAGCTAGGCGATGGTCATCTGGCTGATACGGCCGAAATTGAGAATGCTGACCTGCTCAATGCAAATGGCCTGTTTCTCGGAGCGCATGAAGGCAAGATGGTGTTCTTTGCAGGCGACGGGCAGCTTCTAACCTATGCGCGCACCGGTAGCGGCAAAGGGCGCGATCTGATCCTTCCTAATCTCGCCCATGTGCGGGATCGCAGCCTGATCGTCGTTGACGTGAAGGATGGCGAAAACTGTTATGCGTCAATTGAGCATCGGGCAGAAACGCTTGGCCAGAATTGTGTCACGCTGAATCCGTTCAACCTGCTCGGCTCAGAAAACACCCGTATCAATCCGCTGCATGTTTTGGTCGATATTGTATCGGACGGCGGCGAGATCGACACACAGGCCGAGGAGATTGCGCAAATCCTACTCCCACCAAATCCGCGTGATGGCGAAAATGGCTGGGTGCGCAAAGGGGCAATCCGCTTGCTCGCGATGCGTATGGAGTATCTGGCATATATGGAGCCGCAGAATTGTACGCTGGGCAATCTGTGGCGGTTTGTGAACGCCTCGGATGATGACTTTTCACGTAACTTTCAACTCATGGTCAGTTGCGGCATCGAAGGCATCGCACGCCGTGCGTCGGCTTTGGGTGCGACCTATGCCGATGCACCCAAGCAGTTTGAGGCTTACAAGGCTGATGCAATTGAAGCCTTGTCAGCTTTCGAGATCGGTAAAACGCTCGACCGCACTACTGCTGCGCATGACTTCGACTTCGCACGGCTCAAGCACGAACCGACAACCGTCTATCTGATGGCACCGAGCGAGAAACTCGGTGTCATCGCGCCGTGGATCAGCCTCATCGTCAATTACGCGGTCGAAGCGATAGCCCGTGAACGCGGGCCGCTGCGCACCTGCTTCCTGCTTGATGAATTTCCGCAACTGCCACCCGCGCCTGCGATTATGAAAGCACTGCGGCTTTATCGCGGCAAAGGCATTCAGCTCTGGTTCTTCAGCCAAGGGCGCTACTCAATGGAAGGACGCTGGTCGCGCGATGCAGTCAAAGAATTCGAGGATCAAGCTGCCATTTTCACAATGACAGGTATCGAAGACCCCGCGCTCATGCGCGATGTCGAGCGATGGTCAGGCAACATAACGCTTGTGACACGCGGCCAGAATGTCGGAGGCGGCGCAATTGAAAGCGCAGGCACCAATCGAGGTGAGAGCCGCAGGCCTGTTTTACAGGCCGAGGATATTCGCGCCATCGGCAACGGAAAACAGATCATCAAAGTTGCTGGGCTACCGCAGCTCATCGTTTGCGATACGTTACCGTTTTATGAGGTGATCCCTTGGAAATCACAGATTGGCGATGTGCGCGAACTGCACCAAAGCTCTGCAACCTAACCGCGCAAATTTGCGCGGGGTCGTGAACCTATAGTAAACTGAGAGAAAGGTGCCGGAAAAACTTCCAAGATGTGGGGTTGGTGTTTTTCCCAGAAACGGTTGCAAGCCGTCCTAATCAAAACCCGTGTCTTGAATGATTTGCCTCCCTGTGGGGCAGAAGGGTTTTGGGTGGCATTACTGGAGCAAAATGATTTGGTGAAGTATCGGCGGTTCGTCGCCGATATCGATATGCCGGAGTCCGAGAAGGACGAATTGATCGGCATAGTTGCCGATATCATGGCCCATTTTGTTGACGCCGCTTTTGGCGAAACCTCCGAACAAATTATCCTAGAAAAGCGGGAAGATAGTGCTTTCCCGCGTCACTCTGCTTGTGATAAACTCTCAGAAACACAACGAAAACAATCTATTGACGGCAAATGCGAACGCATCGGCCAGCAATTGGATTCTGAGAAAGAGCGGATGCCATGAGCGCAAATACACAACAAAAAGCAGTCATCTATTGCCGTGTAAGTTCGGTGAAACAAACGACGCGCGGCACGGGGTTGGAATCGCAAGAGACTCGTTGCCGAGAGTTCGCAAGCTATCGCGGCTATGACGTTGCTGAAACTTTCTCCGACGATATGACGGGTTCGGTCACAGGCCGACCTGGCATGCAGGCCATGCTCAAATACCTGCGCAGCAATCGCAAATATGGCCATGTTGTCATCATCGATGACATTAGCCGTCTAGCGCGTGGGCTAGAGGCGCATCTGCGCCTTCGCAGTGCGATTGCTTCGGCGGGTGCCACATTGGAATCGCCTTCAATCGAGTTTGGAGAGGACTCCGACAGTCAGCTTATCGAGAACCTGCTCGCAAGCGTGTCACAGCATCAACGGCAAAAGAACGGCGAGCAAACGACAAACCGTATGCGAGCACGCATGATGAACGGCTATTGGGTGTTCCAAGCCCCTTGGGGTTATCGCTACGAACGCCAATCAGGCGGCGGCAAAATGCTCGTGCGAGATGAGCCTATGGCCTCAATAATCACGGAAGGTCTGGAAGGTTTCGCGAGCGGTCGCTTCGCTTCACGCGCAGAGGTAGCGCGGTTCTTCGAATCAAAACCGCATTTCCCGACATGCCGTCACGGCACAGTGACTATCGAACGTGCGACACAGCTTCTCAATCAGATTTTGTTTGCGGGCTATCTCGAACACCCGAATTGGGATGTGACGTTGCGCGAAGGTCAGCATGAGGGGCTGATTAGCCTCGCGACATATGAGCGCATCCAAGAGCGCTTGAGCGAAGGCGCTCATGCACCTGCGCGAAAGAATATCAGCGAGGATTTTCCAATGCGCGGATTCGTCTGCTGCGCCGATTGCGGCCATCCTATGACCTCGACTTGGGCCAAAGGGCGTAATGACTACTACGCTTACTATATGTGCCGCCAGAAAGGCTGTCCGAGCGATAAGAAGTCGATTGCTAAGGGAAAGATCGAAACTGCGCTTGAAAAGCTCGTGCGGTCGCTCACACCTTCACAAGAGCTGTTCAGCCTTGCCAGCGAGATTTTTCGCGACCTTTGGGAAAAGCGCGCGGGGTCGAGCAAAACAGAAGCGACACAAATGCGTGTCGAGATTGGCAATGTCGAGAATCAGATATCCAAGTTGCTGGATCGCCTAGTCGATGCAGAATCAACCGCTGTCATCAGTGCCTATGAGCGCAAGGTGGAGAAGCTCGAACGCAAGAAAGAGCTTCTCAAGGAAAGGGTCGCAAAATGCGGGACTGTCGCAAAAGACTATGAAGGCACTTTTCAAACCGCCCTTCGATTCCTCTCAAACCCTTGGAATCTTTGGGAAAATGGAAAGTTGGAAGACCGTCGCGCCATGCTTAGACTGGTGTTCGGAAGCAATATAAAGTTCGACCGCAAAAGCGGTTTTCAAACCCCTGAAATATCCTTGCCGTTCAAGGCTTTAAGGGATTTTTCTGGCTGTGAAAAGGTAATGGCGCGCCCGGCAGGACTCGAACCTGCTGCCTCAAGATTAGAAGTCTCGCGCTCTATCCAGATGAGCTACGGGCGCGCACCCTGATCGGGGCTGACCGCCCAATAGCGCGCTTTGCGCGATAGGCAAATCACGCTAGGGCCGCGAGATATGGAAAAGAGCGATCCAGCAGCCGCTTTTGATAGCGACCCGAATGACGGGGTCACCGCGACCAGCAATGCGCCAATCGCGTTCCGCTATTACGATTTCGTCATGGCCGCTTTTGTCGCGATCCTCCTGCTGTCCAACATTATTGGCGCGGCAAAACTGACATTTGTCGAGGTCAGTTGGTGGCCGGAGGGATTGTGGCCTGCAGCAGACGGCACCTTTATTTACGGTGCAGGCATCCTTTTCTTTCCGCTCGGTTACGTCATCGGCGATATCCTTACCGAGATATACGGCTTTGCCCGCGCACGGCGTGTAATCTGGACCGGCTTTGCCGCCATGATCTTCCTAGCTTTTATGAGCTATGTTGTGGTCAGCCTGCCCGCTTTTGACGGATGGGAATGCGCCGCCTCCGGCTCAATGGAGTTCAAAGCCGATCCCGATAGCGTGCCGGGTTCGATTTGCCAGGCCACATACGAGTCCGTCTTTGGCAGCACTTGGCGCATCGTTCTCGCCTCTATTGTCGCGTTCTGGGCGGGTGAGTTCGTCAATTCCTTCGTCATGGCCAAGATGAAGGTCTGGACCAAAGGAAAGGCGCTTTGGACGCGCACGATTGGTTCGACGGTAGTCGGCCAAGGCGTAGACAGCCTGATCTTCTACCCCATCGCCTTTTACGGTATCTGGAGCACAGAGGCGGTGATCACGGTGATGATCACCAACTGGCTGCTAAAGGTTGTGTGGGAAGCGGCCCTGACACCAGTCACTTATCTTGTGGTTGGAAAGCTCAAAAAGGCAGAAGGCGTTGATCTGTATGACACGGACACCGACTTTTCGCCGTTTTCGTCGAAAGAGCGGC
This sequence comes from uncultured Erythrobacter sp., assembly GCF_947497915.1. Lineage (GTDB taxonomy): Bacteria > Pseudomonadota > Alphaproteobacteria > Sphingomonadales > Sphingomonadaceae > Erythrobacter. The sequence goes on from NZ_CANMIJ010000001.1 coordinate 1,883,633, forward strand.
GCGCCTAGGTCTACTTTGCCAAAGGCTTAGCGTGGTGCTCGTCGTCGGCGTGCAATTCACCAGCTTTGACGATTTCCACCGTCCACTCGGCGCCAAGTTGGCCTGCAAGAAGCCGGATGTCTTTCTCCGTCGGTAAACCGAACAGCGCAGCATGGCTTTCCTCGATCCTGAGGACCAAAATGCCATCCCTGATGATCAGCCTGCTGACCTGTAGCGAGCGCCGCGATTTCGCACCGATGCGGCGGGCAAGCCTTACCGCCAAGCCCCAGCATATCGCCTCGTTCAAGGCATCGCTGCCTGCGAGTTCTGTGACGTGCTCGGCCAGATTAAGGTGATTGCCATTGGCCGCGATCGCCGCGGCAAGCATTGCGCGCTCTTGGCCGGATATCGCCATCCAACGTTTATGCAGAGCCCAATCAATCGCTTGCGGCAATCGAATGTTTGGCTCGATCTGCATTGACGCCAGCGCAAGCATCGTCGCGGCTAGTCGGAGCCTCTCGGTACCATGCTTGCCAGACGGCGCTGCATCCACTGTCCATGCGGCGATGCGCGCAGCCAATGTCGGCGGAGCGCCGCGCTGGGTCGCAAACACGCCGATTCCCGCCGATAGCGGGTCTTGGCTCTTGCCGTGATCCGGCAGCCGGTCATAAAGCAGCCCTTCGCGAAGGCCCCATGACGAAAATACAATTTTGCTCGGCCCGACCCGCGCCATCAGCGCCTGAAGCAAAACCGCCGCGTCGGGCAGTTTTTCAGCGCGCATCGAAGATACCCGATCGCGCGCCTTCAGTTCATCCGGCGTCAGACTGGCAAGCGTCTTGGCGAGACCCTTTGCCTCTTTGGCGCTTAGTTCAAAGCCATGCGGATCGGAAAGCGGGTGGCCCTCCTCCTGCATTGCGAACACAGCCATGGTTCGCCATGTCCCGCCGACGAGATAGAGCGGCGCGTCCTTGCCAATACTCTCACCAAAATCACTCGCACTTTTCTTGAGAGCTTTTTCCAGCGCCTTGCGCATATCGGAATCGCCATCACCCTTTGCGCGTATTTCTGGCAGTCGCAGCGTTCCAAGGGGCAAAGACACTGCCCCGCCCGGCTGACCATCATCGACGCCAACGAGTTCGAGACTGCCTCCTCCAAGGTCGGCAACTGTGCCGGTCGCTCCCGGGAAAGCGCCCGCAACGCCGCTTGCGCTGAGGCATGCTTCTTCTTCGCCAGAGATCACCCTCGGATCAAAGCCCAAAGAGCGCAGGCTGTTCACAAATGCCTTGCCATTGCTGGCATCGCGAACCGCCGCCGTTGCGATGGTTTCAACGTCATCAATTCCAAGATCGGCGAGCAACAAGGCAAAACGTCTTAGGCCTCGCATGGCCAGATCTACGGCGTCATTTGCAAGCGCGCCCGTTTCGGCAATATCGCGGCCCAGCTTCGCAGCGACTTTCTCGTTCAATAGAACCGTCGGCGCGCGCATCGAACCACCATAGACAACCAGCCGCACCGTGTTCGATCCGATGTCGATAATAGCCCGCTCGGGGGTCGCGCCTGAAAAGGCACCATCGCGTTCGGCGCGTTTCTTGCGAAGGTTCATGCACTGCGTCCTTTGCGCAAAGCCAGCTTTGGCACACTGTCCGCCTCTAGCGCACCGCCCCGACCTGACAACGACGGGTTGGTCATGAAATAACGGTGACAATTGAAGGCTTTACCCTCGGTCTCGACCCGCGAATAACTGCCATCGCTTTGTAACCACCAGCTTTGTTCTGTGTCCAGCATGTTGGCGAGCAGCACCTGCTGAAGCACCTGATCATGCACCGTGCGATTGAGGATCGGGATAAGGCTCTCAACCCGACGATCCAGATTGCGCCCCATCAAATCAGCAGAAGAAATGAACACCGCAGCATTTGGCCCTGGCATCGCCTCCCCATTGGCAAAAGCATAGATACGGCTGTGTTCTAGGAAACGGCCGATAATCGACTTCACGCGAATGTTGTCGCTCATGCCCGGTACGCCCGGACGCAGACAGCAGATACCGCGTACGACAAGTTCGACCTGAACGCCTGCATCACTCGCCGCATAGAGCCGATCAATCATGCCCTGATCGGTGATCTGGTTGCATTTGAGCCAGATTGCCGCTGGCTTTCCTGCGACCGCATTGGAGATTTCCACGTCGATCCGTCTGTAAAGCTCTTCACGCAGATTGAGCGGCGCGATCGAGATCAAATCGAGCGATCCCGGCTCGACATAGCCGGTCACAAAATTCATCATTTTGGCCGCATCGCGGCCCAAGACCGGATCGGCAGTGAAGAATGAAAGGTCTGTGTACACCTTGGCTGTGACCGGGTGATAATTGCCCGTGCCAAAGTGGCAATAGGTGCGGAACCCGTCGTCTTCGCGGCGCACAACCATCGCGACCTTTGCGTGGGTTTTCCAATCCGTGAAGCCGTAGATGACCTGCACTCCGGCGCGCTCCAACTTGGTTGCCCAGGTCAGGTTCTGCTCCTCGTCAAACCGCGCTTTCAACTCAACCACGGCGGTGACAGATTTACCGCGTTCGGCAGCGTCAATCAGCGCGCTAATCACAGCCGATTGGGAGCCTGCGCGGTAGAGCGTCTGTTTAATCGCGACGACATCGGGATCTTCGGCAGCTTGTTTGATAAAATCGACCACCACTTCGAAACTTTCATAAGGGTGGTGGATGATGATGTCTTTCTCGCGGATCGCAGAGAATGCATCGCCATCGTGTTCGCGAATGCGCTCTGGATAGCGCGGCGAATAGGCGTCGAACTTCAAATCAGGCCGGTCTTCGCCGACAATTTCTGCAAGGCCATCGATGCCGATCATGCCGTCCGTTTTGATCACAGCCGCTTCGTGGACACCCAGCTGTTCGAGCAGGATCGCCTCGGCTTTTGGATCAAAGTCGTCTTCAAGCTCAAGCTGGATAACCTGCCCTCGCCGTCGTCTCTGGATTGCGCTGCGGAATGTGCGCACAAGATCTTCGGCCTCTTCCTCAATCTCGATATCGCTGTCGCGAAGGACACGGAAAAGACCGTCGCCTTCGATTGTGAAACCGGGAAACAGCGTATGCGCGTATCGCTGGATCAGGCTGGCGATAGAGATGTAAATTGCCTCGCCCGGCCCGCTTTGATTGGTAGGAACGCGCACAAACCGAGGCAGCGCGCTGGGGATCAAAATCATTTCGATGATCTGTTCCTGATCGGCGTCGCGGGTCAGCGTAAAGAGCAGGCCCTTCCCCTCGTTCTGAACAAACGGGAATGGGTGCGCCGGATCGAGAGCCTGCGGTGTAATGACGGGTACGATTTCTTCGAGGAAGAACGCTTTCAGCCAGTTGTGCGCCGCTGGCTCAACGCGCTGTTCGTCGGCAACGTGGATGTCTGTTTCAGCCAGCCGATCATGCAGATCACGCCAGATATCTTGCTGCCATGCTGAAAGCATCGCCAGCTTTGCGCGGATCGCAGAAAGTTGCTGCGTCGGTGTACGGCCATCAATGGCGGGTTTTGCAATGCCGCGCTGCACCTGTCCGACAAGGCCAGCTACGCGGATCATCATAAACTCGTCGAGATTGCTTCCCGATATCGAAAGAAAGCGAAGCCGCTCCAGCAGCGGATATTGCTCGTTGCAAGCCTCCGCCAAGACACGCTCGTTAAATGAAAGCCACGTCAGTTCGCGGTTGAAATAGGCAACTTCAGACGCAGTCTCGGTTTCGCGCACGGCGGCATCGGGCGTGTTAGCTCTTTCGATGATCGGCGTGCTGCTCATGGTGGTCGTTGCTGCTTCCTTCTTCATGACGGGCGTTATGATGCGGCACGGCTGCTTATCGCCAGATCGTATTTATCACTCAAGTGTCAATTAACGGCGGAAGCGGCGCATGTTTCCCGTTCAGACGAGTGTTCGGCTGTCCGCGATTTGGGTGATCCCGCGTTTGCCATTCGCATCGCGGCCGAGCTGCACAATTACATCAATGACGCTGGCGGAATAGGCGATGGTGTCAGACCGGGTCAGGCCGATCCCTGTTTGCATCACCATCAAGGACAATTGCTCTAACGCGCCGCGCAACGAATTGGCGTGGATCGTAGAGAAGCTGCCCGGATGCCCAGTGTTGATAGCGCGCAGGAATGATACGCTTTCCTCCCCGCGCAACTCACCCAGCACAATGCGATCCGGCCTAAGACGCAGAGCCGCTTGAAGCAGTTCATTGGCGGTGACTTTCGCTTCGCCCAGCTCGCCCTTAACCGCGACCAGACCGACTGAATTTTCGCCCGGGAATTTCAACTCCGGCGTATCTTCGACCATCACTACACGTTCCTCGCGCGGGATTTCGCCGAGCATTGCGTTGAGGAAGGTCGTCTTACCTGTGCTGGTGCCGCCAGAGATCAGGATCGTTTTGCGGTTCTGAATCGCTTTACGCAGATACGCAATTGGCTCCTGCTGGGGATCGGGCATAGAAATCTGAGCCTCGCCCTTAAGCGGCCCAGCATCGTAGGCATCAAGCGGCAGATCCAGCCGGCGGTGACGGCGAATTGCCATCACCCAATGCTTGCGGCTCGCCGGAGGGCCGCAGAATTGGATACGTGCACCATCGGGCAGCGTCGCGCCCAGCAGTGGGTGCTCGCGGTTGATACCTTGGTGGGAAACACGTGCCACTTGTTCGGCGAGGCGCTGGACCAAACGATCGTCGATTTCGGGTGTGGCCATTTTCTTGATGCCGGGGTCGGAGGCATCCTCGATCCAAACCTCACCCGGGCCATTGACCATGATCTCAGTCACAGTATCCCGCTCAAGCCAGCGCTTGAACGGTTCAAGATACGCCTCAAGATATACGCTGCGCTCACCCATCGCGATCAGGCTATCGCTTGGCGCATCATCAATGGCGGCCTTGCCTTCGCTCTTGGCGGAAAGTGGGTGTATGTCGGCGGTCATCTGCTCAGCCGCCTACGGCACTGTACTGAAATCGAGATCGCGCGCGGCAAAGACTCGAATCGGTTCGCCCGGCTTCACCCGGATTGTCGGACTGATATCGCCGCTTTGTTGGAGCGCCGTGCTCGCCGCACTTTGGCCGCCGCCAAGGATCACATTTGCACCGCCAGAGGCAATGGTGCCAATGCCATCAACCAGCGACAGCAGCAAAGCCGAACCGAAGCGTTTGAAAAACTTGCTATCAACATCACCTTCAAGGCCAGTCGTGCCGTCAAATCCAACCGCAGGCGACGCGATGTTCACAGACGCTCCATCTGGCCGAATAAGTCGCGTCCAGATCACATAGGCCCGCTTTTGGCCCTGTTGGACGCCCGACTGATACTGACCAATCAAACGCGATGATCGCGGCACAAGAATGTTCTTCCCGTCAAAACTCAGCACATCTTGGCTTACAACAGCGCGGACATAGCCCGGCACATCGGTGTTGATCGCGGTTTCGAGGATCGCCGGGATAAGCGTGCCTTCGGTCACCGTCGTCGAAGGGTTCGTCATTGGCCGTGCTTGCGCCGGGCCGCCGCCCACTCCGCCAACGCGGCTGGCAAAGGCTGCGGCGGAGCCGAGCGCGCCGCTGTCGCCGGTGCTTGGTCCAGCCGCACTGGTTGCAGCGGCGGGCGCTTCGACAAGGCGATTGCCCTGCGCACCTGTGCTCGCATCGTAAACCATTGTCGGGCTGGCATAGGGGTTCGTCGCCTGTCCTATGCTCGGATTGTTTGCCCGGATCGGGGCAGGCGCGGGAAGCTGGTTCGGCTGAACTTCTTGCGGTGCATCAACCGGAGTGGGCGCAACCGGCGCGGCAACAATCGGAGCGGGCGCTGCGACTTGCGCATTGCCAACAGGTTGAACCTGATCGGATGTTTGCGCCGCGTTCATGGCCCAGAATGTTACCGCACCCAGCAAGCCAACAATCGCGACTCCCGCCGCGAGGCCCAGCCCTTCTGACTTGGCCTTGCGATCGACCACAGCGGGAAAACCGTTACGGCTGGCGAGATCAATCACTTCAGCTGTTTCGTTCTCACGCGGGTCGCCGTCTGCAGCAGCAGCCTCACCCTTCTTGTGCGGAAGACGCATTGCTAAACGCATTACTTGGTCTCCTTTGGTGCTAAGACCGGCGCGCCGTTCATGATGCGCGATCCTTTGGCAAGGCAGCGCTGGCGCTGCGCGATGTCGCTGGCATCGGGCCATTATTGATGAGCGTCGCTGTCTCTTCGCCAGAGCGCAGGATGATCTTAGCCGGCACACTTGTCAGAACGACGGTTTCACCGCGAACAGTGAAGTTCACTGGGCCCTCGTCCCCGTCTGCATTTGTCACCAAAATTGCGGGGATTGGCGTGCCCTCGGGCCATGTCAGGAACACAGCCTCTCCATTGTCATAAGTTCGCGAGGGGAACAGAGCCGCATCGCCTTCGCTCGCCCATTCAAAATTGAGCGACTCAGGGTCAGCAACAGCATAGGGATCGCTTGCAGCGAGCCGTTCTGTCTCGGATGCCTGTTCACGCGCGCGCTCTTGCGCGGCGGCGAGCCGAGCCGCTTCTTCTGCACGCTCTTCTTCGGGATAGCGGAATTTCAGGATGTAAAGCGGGCGGTTGCGCGGGCTGGCGATCAGATCGAACAGATATGTCCGCTTACTTGTCACTACTGTCATATTGGTCTTCGCGTTCGGTTCCAGCGGCTTCACGAACAAAAGCGATTGCGCCTTGTTCGGCTGAACTTGCCATGCCTGACTGTCGCCAATCGCCACGTTCTCAATGACTTCATCGCCGCGAAACCGGATCGTCGTTTGAACTTTCACTTTGCCGCTGATCGTGAAGACCTCGGCCTCGTCATAGATTTGAGTTTGCAAACGCCCATCGCTTTGCGCCGCCACGGGCGAAGCGAATGCGAGCGCAAGCGCGCAAATTGACAGCCGAAGAGTGTCGGCACGGATCATGTAGTTTTCTCCGGTTTAGGGACGGCTTTGGCCGCGCTGGCAGAGCGGAACCGGTTGCCGATGCCGCGCGTACGCGAGCTTGATGGATTGAGCGGCGCGACCTGACCGCCGCCTGAAGATGTGGCGTAAACTTTGGTTTCGCGAATGGTCGTAGAACCGCCGCCAGAGCCGCCATCATTCGCTGCAACAACGCTGGCTTGCGGCGCGACATTCATACGCTGCTGGGCATTGCTAATAGGTGTAGCGGCAGGCGCGGAGTAAGCCTGCGAAGCGACAGTTTGCGGAGCCGCTGGGCCTGTGCGGGCCATATCGGCGTTGGTCGGAATATCGTTAGAAGGCACAAGACCAAAGACCTGCCAGCCAGACACCATCGTAGTCGCCACTTTCAGAGTGACGATCATGAGCGCCATATGCACCGCACCGACAAGGAAGAATGCCATGGCCGCTTGCTGATCAATCTGGCCCGGAACTGCGACCAATGCGGCCAGGATCGGCACGGCCATCTCCAGCATGATTGAGCCGCCAAGCACGGCAAGAAGCGGCGCAATAGCAAGCATTACAACGCCTTTCAGCCAACCGGTGAACAACCCGCGCGTGCCATTGAACAGCGCCAAAACTACAAAGATCGGCCCAATCGCCAATAGTAGTGCAAGACCGATGCGCGCCGTCACCAAAAGGCCAACGGTACCCAGCAGCAGCAGCATCGCGCCGATCCACATCATCCCCTCAGGCGAAAATGCGCTGATGTCGGTTGTGTCACCGCTTGCTTGCTGGACGGCGAGGAATACTACATCGAGCTTTTGCGCGAAGGTGGCAGTTGCCGACCCGTTTGATCCTGTAATTGCGCTGGCAATTTGGTCCGGTCCTGCAACGAAGAAATTATAGAAAATCGCCGAAAACGCCGCAAAACTTGTCGCAAAGCTCAGGACCAATCCCAGCGTTAGCATCCTCGGGACAAGCGCGCGGATCGACAGGTTGGTTCGGCCCAGCATCAAGCTGATGCCGAAAAACGCGACGTAGAACACCAGCAGCAATGTCAGTGCGAGGGCAAATTCGCCATCAGCGCCGAATATGCGCGAGAATGCTTGCTCGCTGACTTCGGACGCGATGCAATCCACCGCCGTCAGAGCGGCGGAAACGCCTGTGCCCATCCCTTCGGCAGCAAGATCGCAAGTCGTTGTCATTCAGCGGCCTGCCAAACAGGTTGCCCGTGCTCATCCACTTCCGTGGTGCCATCAGGCCATGCGTGGCCCGTAAGTGCGGGATACCACTGCGAAGGATCATCGCCGGCTGATTCGCGCAGCAAATCAAGGCGCCGCACAGAAGCCTCACGGCCTGAAAGAACGGTCAACACCTCCGGCGCGCCTGATAGATCGAGCCGGACAACAACGCTGGCATCAGGCTGACGGACAAGGAAACAGCGGCTATGCGCAGGCAAAGTGCGGATGAGCGCCAGTTCGTGATCGGTCAGCCCAAACCCGTCGCAATAATCCTCTGGCCGGGCGCGGCTATTTGGCATGAAGATCATCGTCGCGGTTTGCTCAACCAGAGCGGTCGAAATCCGGCTTTCCAAGGCATCGCGTGCAGATTGGGTCGCAAACCCGACCAAGGCGTTGCGTTTCCGCAAAGTCTTCAACCAGTCGCGAATACGCGCCGCAAACACCTCGTCATCAAGCGCTTTCCAACCCTCATCAATCAGGATCATCGTGGGCTGACCGTCCAACCGTTCATCTATCCGATGGAACAGATACATCATCACCGGCGTACGCAGGCGCGGATTTTCGAGCAGCTGCGTCATATCAAAGCCAAGAACACGCTGATCCAGATCAAGCTGGTCTGCCTCATTGTCGAAGAGCCACGCATGTTCGCCTGCCCCCGAACCATTGGATCCGCCAGCTTCACCGATCCACGCGCCCAACCGGTCTGCCAAATCACCGGGCTGCGGGCGGCGCGCACCGGCGAGCAATTCCTTGAAATGGCGCAAACGGCGCAAAGTCGGCGCGTTTTGATAGGCCGCATCAACAGCCGCGCTGATCGTCGCGAATTCCTCCGGCCCATCGGCATCGAGTAGAACACCAAGCCAATCGCGTAGGAATGCTTTGTTCGATGGCGTATCTGGCAGTGAGAGCGGATTGAAGCCGGTCGGCTCGCCGGGATTGATCCGGTCATACCGCCCGCCAATGCCGCGAATAAACAGCTCTGCACCGCGATCTTTATCAAACAGGATCGTACGAGGTGTGAACTTTTGCGCCTGCGCAGCGAGGAAGTTCATCACCACTGTCTTACCAGAGCCCGATGGGCCGATGACGGAGAAATTTCCGAGGTCGCCGTGGTGGAAATTGAAGAAGAACGGTGTCGCGCTGGTCGTTTCCAGCAGAGTCACTGCATCGCCCCAATGATTGCCCGCTGACTGGCCAAGGGCGAACCCGTGAAAGCTGCCAAAGCCAGCCATATTGGCCGAGGATATGAGCGCGCGGCGCACCATATATTCCTCGTTACCCGGGAACTGTGCCCAGAATGCAGGCTCCAAATTGGTGTCTTCTCGTACTGCAATCGCGCCGGTATCAGCCAAGGCCGCTCCGCATGCCGCAGTTGCATCATCCAGCCGGTTTAGCGTGCTCTCGCGCACCAACACGGTCAAATGATGATCGCCAAAGCCAACGCCGCCATTGCCCAGCGCATCGCGCGCAGCCATCATATCGGCGCGTTCTGCCGCGGCTTCCTCGTCGACGGAGCGCGACCGTCGCAGTGCAAGATCAATCCGTTCGCGCGCCGTTGTCCGCTCATTGGGCGCGTAGCTTTCAGAGACGATCATCTCGTATGGCAAACGCAGCAATCCATCGAGCAAGCCCGGCGACGTTGCCTCAGGATAGTCCTTTAATCCAAGGATCGCCGCAAATTCCGGTTCACCACTACCGCGCAATTCCATCGCATCCAGCCCGAAATTCGCGCGGCGATAGGGCAGCATATGGCCGATATCGGTGTCTTCGTGTGGACGGCGCACAGGGCGCATTTCGCCGTTGTAGATCGCCGAGAGCAATTCGAGCATTTCGGAATTGGTCCCACCGCCCGGCGCCGAATAGTCGCCCAGCACGGTGGCACCGTATGACGAGAGCGAAGCCACAAGGCCGGTCGCCGCCGCTTTCAAGCTGCGCAGGTCTTTGTAGTCCGCTTCCAGCTCTTCCTGCCCGCGCCGGTTCCAAAATCTGGCAATACGCTCCGGCAGGCCGGTTTTGCCGCGCGCGGGGCGGCGGATCAGCGTGACGAACTGGTCATTGATAAACAGCGATCCGCCTGCCAGTCGCTCTTTCCAGCGTGCATCGATGTGACGCGAAAGCGGGTCGGCAAATTCAGCATCTAGTTCGACTTCAACACGGCGGCGGATCACGTGGTGATACAGCACAAACCGTGCGTCGAGCGTTGAACGCAGCATGACCTCGCGCGTTGCCGCATGGGCGTTGAGCGCGTCGGAATCCTCGGTTTCGAAGAGCAGGCCCGGCACCTGAATTGCTGTCATCACAGAGCCATCGCGCAGCAGCACAGTGCTTTCGTCGATCAGCCGCTTATATGGCAGGCGATCGCCAGCGGGCGCTTCTTTAGCGCTCCATGCAGCCGCTCCGATCCATTTTTCCATAGTGCTCGGCCCTCCTTCGGGTGGCCCAGTGTTGTCTTCGCGTCAGGGGGTATAGCTGTTGCAGCCCCAACGCTTGTAATTCGGGATGCGCGGGCATTTCGAAACCTTGGTGATCCAAAGGTCGAAAATGCGCGGTTCACGCAGTGAAGAAAAATAGCCAATCGTATGCATTACGAGAGGCACCACCAAGAATGCGACCAGCAATAGCCCGTTTGTGATGAGCAGATTTTTGAGAATAAGAAACGCGATCGTCGTCACCATCAGATTGATGATGAAGAAATTCATCGTCACGCCCATGAACATCTGAGGTCGTGTGAGTGCGCGATGCACCGGATTTCGAACGAGATCGCTCATCGTCTTTCCTAAACCGCCGACTGAATGCCCGCGACGATGGTCGTCGCGCCAAACAGGATAAAAACGCCGATGATCACAGTCGCGCCGAAACGCCAGTTCATCCGGCCCGTCAGCATCATAAAGCCAATCGCAGCTACTGCCATCACAGCAACAGTCGTCGCAACCGTGCCGAGCAATGTACCCTGAAGCCAAAGCAGCGCATTGTTGATCGGGCCAGCACCTTGAGGATCGGCTCCTTGTGCAGAAGCCATTGCTGGCATCAGCATCATCGTTAGAAAAGCCGCAAAACGGGCAGGCATTCGAAGCAGCGATGTCATTGTGTTATCCATTATTCCTGTTTGATTAGATGATTGCCATGAATGCGCGATTATTGCTGGGCAACCCGCGCATGGTTAGCAAGACGGCCCAAGATGGCAGCGACATAATGCCGCGTCTCGCGAATGTTTGGTATTCCCCCGGCGCGGATGACACGGCCCGGGCCCGCATTGTAAGCGGCCAGCGCCTTTTCCAGATCGCCGTCAAATGTGTTCAGCTGTTCGCGCAAATACCGCGCACCGCCTTCAAGGTTCGCCTCTGGATCATCAGGATCAACGCCAAGGTAGCGCGCCGTCCCCGGCATCAATTGAGCAAGCCCGCGTGCGCCAGCGGGTGAAACAGCGTTTTCACGCCAGCGGCTTTCCTGCCACACCAGCGCCTCTATCAGACTGGGGCTAAGGTCATAGCGGAGCGACAGTTCTTGAACCTTTGCGGCATAGCGTGCGGGCACACCGAGTGCGGTGAGCTGGGGATTGACCGCAATGTTATCAGGAATGGCTACACCCAGCGCCTTTCGCTGAGCTTCTGTCATTTCTAGCAAAGCGGGCGCCGCCGCGGGCGTTCCGCCAGCGACCCACCGGGCGCCGTTGCTGTCAATTTCCATAACGTCAGCTTGTGCCGAAACAGCGCCAATTGCCGCCGATACAGTCACAATATATTTGCCCGCGCGAGCAAGAATCATTGCGATCCCTCCATAATCCCAAGCAATGTCTAACCTAAATGACAATGGGGTGACAGAGGCAAACCTGCGGGTCGTTAACCGGTTGCGGTAAGCGGACTTGCACCCAGAAACGCGAAACGAGCCAAGCCGGTATTCGGCGAGGCTCGTTTCGAGGGTATTATCCCGCCGCCAAGAACGCGAGCGAGGTATAATGCTGTCCGTCAACGCGTGCTTGTTATTCCGCCATCACCATACGGCTGCTGGGCTGACGAAATTCACCGCGATCCAACATGCTCATCGCTTTGCGAGCAAGCCGGCGTGAATCCATCTCGCTGCCATCTGCTGTTTCCAGATCAAACTCTTCGGAACTCGACATCGCTGCTTTAAACATCAAGCGCGCTTTCGCGTCATCACCTGACTGCGCATAAGCAATGCCGAGATTGATCAAAAGCGCAGGATCGTTCGGGCTTTCCTCGACTTGCTTTTCAAGCTTCAGGATCGCACTCTCACTTTCACCGCGAGCAAGCGCTTCAGAGCTAAGCTCAGTCCGCTGCGCCGATGCTTCAGACTGCTCTACTGCGCTGTCAGCTACCGGATTCGAAACCGCGAGCGCGATAGCGAAGGCTGTAAAGGTCATACTCTCTCTCCTGTTTCGCGAAAAAGAAGATGACGCACTTTTCACCTTAGTGCAACAATTCTGACATGATTTGTAATATTCTTGTCATTTTTACTTTTAACTATCTGATTTTAATATGTAATATTTATCTGAAATTTGACGGATGAGTGACGTATTTCTTGCGGTTTCGCGACACTTTGAACCCGAATTTGTCACATTCAAGAATTCCTGTTGATACCGCCTTCAAACCGTCATTCTGCACAAAACTTGTCATAAGCCACCCCTAGTTCGGCCCTCGCGAACTTCATCGCTCAATCCGATTCTCGGTTTTTAGGGGACCGCTCGCTGTGAACAATTTTCAACGAACTCTCGTATTAAGTGTCAGCATTGTTGCTTTGGCTGGTTGCGGCGCGGACGAAATCGTCTCGCCGGGGACAAGCGGTGACATCATCATCAACAATCCATCGCCGTCACCGACACCAACCCCGACGCCAACTGGCGGCGCGACGGTTACACCTGCATCGGGCTGCCCAACGATCAACACTGCTGGCGGGCTGACCGACGCAGGCACCATCTCCGGTCCGACCGGCGAATACCGCGTTTGCCAATTACCTTCGACATTCACCGTCAATGACAATCTGCCATTCGTGAACGGCCTGCTTTACCAAATTAGTGGCCGCGTAAATGTCGGCACGGATCAGGGTTTTGCTAGCACCAACACCGACGTGACCCTCAATGTCGAACCGGGCGTGATCTTCTTCGCGCAGGCTGAATCGTTCCTGGTGGTCAACCGCGGCAACACAATCGAAGCAAATGGCACGGCGACTATGCCGATCGTCTGGACCAGCCGCGACAATGTTCTCGGCTTGAGCAATGACAACAGCCAGGCACAATGGGGCGGCGTCGTTCTTCTTGGCCGTGCACCCGTCTCGGATTGCTCGGATCAAACCTTCAACACAGCGGCCGCTCCCACAGCCAACCCGCAATGCGAGCAGCAGCTAGAAGGCACTGTGGTCGCCACTCCGTTTGGCGGCACCAACAGCGCGGACAGCTCAGGCTCGTTCACCTTCAACCAGATCCGGTATTCTGGTTTCGAACTTCAGCAATCGAACGAACTTCAGTCGCTGACGACGGGCGGCACCGGATCGGGCACGACGATCTCCAACCTCTTGTCATTCAACAGCTCGGATGATGGTGTCGAATTCTTCGGCGGATCGGTTAATGTCAAAGACTTGGCGGTGATTGGCGCATCGGACGATTCTCTGGATGTCGATTCTGGCGCCCAAGCGAACGTCGAAAACGTTCTGGTGGTGCAGCGATCCGGCACAGGTGACAGTCTGATCGAGTTCGACTCGCCAGACGATCTCGCTGACGGCACACCGGGCAACGCTCTTCCGCAAAGCCGCCTGCAAGTGAACGGCTTCACGTTCATCCAACGCTCCTCTTCGTCTTCACAGGCAATCCGTGCACGCGGCGGCCCGGCTCTGGGGCTTAGCAATGGCGTGATCGACGTGGATAGCGCCGATGACGTCTGCATCCGCATTGATGAGCAAATCACGCTCAATTCGATCATCGGTTTTGACACGCTGCTGTGTGACGGTGTGAACCGACCGGTTCGCGGTTCCTCGGGTGTCTCCGATGCCGAAGTTCAAGCGGTCGCCGACGCTGGTACGAACAACACCCTCACTGGATCACTGACGCTGACGGGCACATTCCTCAACGGAGCGACCGAAAGCGGCGTACCGGTGTTTGATGCGACAGCGCGCTCCAGCTTCTTCACTGCTCGGGCCGAAATCGGTGTGACTGACGTATTCGGCGATTGGACGTGCAACTCGTCCACCGTCGATTTCGGCAGCGCAACCGGCGATTGCACTTCGTTGCCGGTCTACTGATCCGGCGGGATAAATATCGAAGGGGGCACAGCGCGGAATTGCGCGGTGCCTCCTTCCCCAGTTTTACCTTTGGGCCAATTGGCTCTCCGTTTTTCAAGACCTAAAATTGAAGGGGTCTCGTAATATGTCCACCGGCGCACGCCTCGCAGGGCTTCTGCTTCTCACCACATCGCTCAGCTTCCCGGCTATCGCTCACGCGCAATCTGCCGACGAGCCGCCTGTCGAGACAGCAGCCGATGATCTTGAACAGGATGCAGACGACCTTCAGGAAGAGCCCGAGATTTCCGTCCCCGGCGGCGGCATCATCGTTACCGGTCGGCGCAATCGCAATCCCGAGCGTAACTCGACGCAGGTTCTCAGCGTTCTTTCCGAAGCCGACATAGCGCGAACAGGCGAAAGCGACATTGCCGGTGCACTTGGCCGCGTTTCGGGCCTCGCCGTGGTCGGTGATGGCCGCGTATTTGTCCGCGGTCTGGGTGATCGGTACTCGCTCGCCCTGCTCAACGGCCTTCCCCTTCCAAGCCCTGAGCCGCTGAGCCGTGTTGTCCCGCTCGATATTTTCCCGACCAACGTGGTCGCATCTTCGCTGGTCCAAAAAACCTATTCCGCGAACTATCCTGGCGAATTTGGCGGCGGCGTTATCAACCTGACGACCAAAGCTGTTCCGGTCGAAGACTTCCTCAGCGTCGGTTTTTCGATCAGCGGCGACAGTGAGACAACGTTTGAAAACAGCCTGACTTATAGCGGCTCAGACCTAGACTCGTTCGGTTTCGACACCGGACTGCGCGACGTCCCGACAAATTTGCAATCCTTCCTCGACAGCGGAGAACGCATCGGCACCGTAGACCTCGCCACGTCCGAGGCTATCGCGGGCGAATTGCTGCCAACCGGTCTCGTCACACTTCTTAAAGAAGGCAATGAGCGTCCCAACTATTCCGGCTCCATCACTGGCGGTGCCTCGATCGAGCTCGGCGAAGACACCTATCTTGGCATAATCGCGACCGCTTCGATCAAAAACAGCCTGCGCAACCGCACCGTGATCAGCCAAGGCGGAAGCTCGGATCTATCCGAGCTGTTCCAAGATTTCAGCACCTTCATCACCGACGAAAACGTGTTGGTGAACGGCCTAATCGGACTGGGTCTCGACATTGGCGAGCATACTATCCGCTGGACCAACCTATACATCCGCGACACGCTCAAAACCTCGCGCCTTGAGCAAGGAACCGACATCCTTCCCGGCTTTGACGGGTTCGATTTCCAGACCCAGCAGACTGCATTCTTCGAACGCCAGTTGATTGATACGCAAATCGTCGCGGAGTTTGATTTCAACCGCTTCGATGTTGATCTGCGAGGCGGCTATGCCCGCACCGATCGCGAAGCGCCGTTCAACACCACGGTCAGCTACACCCGCACCAACATTCCCGGCGATCCGTTCGGTGATGAGTTCGTGGCGTATTTCAACCAGCTTTCCGATGCGGGCATCACCACCGTCGCCTTTGATGACCTGCAGGAAGAGCTTTGGTTCGCCAGCACAGACATATCCTATGAATTGTTCGACAGATTTGAAGTGACTGTGGGTGGTGCCTATTCGGACACCATCCGCCGCTCTTCCAGCCGTGAATTCCGCCCGTTTATAACCGGCGATGTATTGGGGGATTCCATCGTTCCGGCGCTCGGCCTGCGCCGTCCGGGTGACATCATCAACGACGCGACGCTCGATAATTTCAACGTAACTTTGACCGAGGCATCGCCCTTCCCTGTGTTTGACGCAGGGATCGAAACGAAGGCCGGCTACGGCCTGTTCCGTTGGCTGCCAATTGACAGCCTGACCGTCGAAGCCGGCGTCCGTTACGAAGAAGCCGCACAGTTCGTGGCGCTTGATCAGTCGATCTTCAACACGCCAATTGCTGGCGCGACGCCGACGAACAACAACAATGACTACTTCCTGCCCGGCGGCACGATTACATGGGAGCCGCTGGACGACCTGCAACTGCGCCTTTCCGCTTCGCAAACCATTGCCCGCCCGCAATTCCGCGAGCTGGTTGAACAGACATATTTCGATCCGGAATCAAACCGCCGGTATCGGGGCAACCCGCTGTTGACTGACAGCGAGCTTCGCAACCTCGAAGCGCGCGCCGAATACTACATGGGCGGTCCAAACCGTGTCAGCATTGCCGGTTTCTACAAAGAAATCGACAACCCGATTGAGAACACTCTGATCTCTGCATCGGGCCAGGTTCTGACCAGTTTTGCCAACGCACCGAGCGCAGAATTGTACGGTGCAGAATTCGATTTCGTCTATGGCATCGACCTCTACGGTCTCGGCGGCACGTTCTTTGAAACGAAGCAGGTTCTGTTCCTCGCGAACTACACCTATTCACAATCGCAGATCAAAGTCGGCGCGGCAGATATCGCACCAACTACGTCCAACCCGAACCAGCTTGCCGCGCTTATCTTTGATGATGGCGCACCTTTGGTGGGTCAGTCGGATCATGTCGGCAACATCTCCATCGGCATCGAAGACACTGAAAAAACGCAGCAGGCCACCATCCTTCTCAACTATTCCAGCGAGCGCGTGACCCTTCGCGGCGGCGCGCTGCCGGACGTGGTTGAAGACCCCGGCCTGACCGTCGATTTCGTTGCGCGGACAGAAATTGCCGGCGTCGGCACTCCACTGGAATTCTCATTCGAAGTGCGCAACATCTTTGGCCGCGACAATTTCGAATTCCAGCAGCTTGGCGCCAACCGGATCGAGATCAACACCTATCAGGTGGGCACCTCGGTTTCGCTGGGTATTAAAGCCGAATTCTGATCGAGCCCTCTCCAACACCACTCATGGGCCGCTTCCGAAAGGGGCGGCCCATTTTTCTCCCTAACCATTGATGACAGAAACCTTGTCCATCGGTGGCAGCGGCATTCCCATGCCAGTTGGCGCTTTGGGCCGGTATGGTGCTTCGAGTATGCTCAGCTCCTCGTCACTCAGTTCAATGTCGAGAGCGGCCAAGGCGGCTTCGATATGGTGCGGTTTTGACGCGCCGATAATCGGGGCGGCGACGGCTGGCCGTGTAAAGTGCCACGCAAGCCCGACACTCGCCATGGACGCGCCGCGTTTCTCCGCAATGTCAGCCAGCGCAGTGATGATCGCCTGATCGGCAGCCTCATCATCCTTATACAGCATTTTTCCCACGCCATCTGTTTGGCTGCGCACCGTGTCTTCGCCCACGGGCCGCGCCAACCTTCCGCGTGCGAGCGGACTCCAAGGGATCACACCCACGCTCTGATCCGCGCATAGTGGCAGCATTTCGCGCTCTTCCTCGCGGTAAAGCAGGTTGAGCTGGTTCTGCATCGAAATGAACCGTGTCCACCCATTCGCGCGCGCGACGTCCTGCGCTTTCGCGAATTGCCATGCATACATCGATGATGCGCCGATATGCAGCGCCTTACCCGCCTTCACGATGTCGTGCAGCGCCTCCATCGTTTCCTCGATCGGCGTGCGGTCATCCCAGCGGTGAATCTGGAACAGGTCCACATAATCCATATTGAGCCGCGCCAAACTGTCATCAACCGCCTGCATCAAGGCCTTGCGCGAATTGCCGCCCGAATTCGGCGCCTGCTTCCACGGAAAATACGCCTTGGTCGCGACGACAATCTCGTCCCGCCGCGCCATTTCGTTCAGCAGCTTTCCGGTGATCTCTTCCGACGTGCCGCCCGCATAGACATTGGCGGTGTCGAAGAAATTGATCCCTGCTTCGAGCGCCGCGCGGAAGAACGGGCGGCTGTCGGCTTCACCCAGCAGCCAGTCACCATGCCAGCCCTTGGTCGTATCGCCATAGGTCATGCAGCCAAGGCAAAGGCGCGAAACCATCAAGCCGGATAGGCCGAGTGGGGTGAATTTCATGTCATTCTCCTTAGCAACTTTGACCCGATTCCCGGGGCAATAGCTTCGCGATAATTTCCAATACTGCTTGACACTTTAGGCCATGTGTCATGCGTTACCTACAGGGTTAAACCAATGATTTACTTGGGAAAGACCCATGTAGGACACAGATGACAACTCTCCAACTCGTCTCGGCACTCTGTTCAGACAATCTAGACATTCGCGTTGGCATAAATCGGCGGGTGTAGGAAAGTCATACATGCTTGGAAGGAGGGCGTCTGTTTGCGGCGCGGTTGCGGACGGAGTAGCTCCAGAAGTGGCGCAAATTTACTCTGTTCAAGCGACCTCAGATAATATTGATCTCAAGAATCTGACGCCACAGAGTACAACAAGAGCAACTGGTGTAGCTATGATCTGGAAAAAGAAGATCGAGAGAACACCTGTTGAGCTGCTAGTCAAATCGACTTGCGATAGCCACATGAAGAACACAACAACCGCAGCGCTTGAAATCCAAAGGCTGGCGAGACGACTAAAACGATCCGAACTAACGAAACTGACCGCCAGCATTGCGATCTGAGGCACCCCTGAAAAGGCAATCAGAAAAGGTAGCCCGATCAGCCACTCAACCAGTCCCTCGCTCGATGGAAAACCGAAGCTAACTGATGGTAGCAGACACAATAAGGCTGCAAAGGAGCATCCGTCTCTTTTCGAACCTAGGTCGATCATAAGACCTACCTAAGCGCTGCCAGTTGAATTGTCGAACAACCGCCCAAACCGCCGATCAACTCAGCGTAAGCCCTCCATCCACGACCAGCGTCTGCCCCGTCATGTAAGACGACAGCGGCGATGCGAGGAACAGAGCGGCTCCTGCCATTTCTTCTGGCTGACCAAAGCGCCGCATCGGGATCATCGCCAGTGCGCCTGCGCTGCGCTCGGGATGCTCGGTTGTCACGGTCGTCATCTTCGTCGGCACGAAACCGGGCGCGATACCGTTTACACGGATACCGTCTTTCGCCCATGCCTCCCCAAGCGATTTTACCACGCTCGCCGCGCCTGCTTTGGACGCGCCATAGGCCGGATTGCCCTTTGTCGCGTTAAACGCGGCGACCGATGATATGACGATCATTGTGCCCTTCTTCTCGGCCAGACCGCCATGAAACGCGCGGGCTACGTCCATTACGGAATTAAGATTGACGTCGATCACATCGTCCCAGCCTTCGCGGGCAAATTCCTGACGACCGTAACGCACGATGCCTTGGCTCTGAATCAGCACATCGACCGCACCAAGTTTGCCATACAGCGCCGCCGCACCATCGCGGTCTGTCACATCAAGCTCGACGTAATCGACACCGGTGAAATCGCTGTCCTCCGCCTCAAGATAGTCGCCCGCATCAGGGCGCGTTCCGGTTACGGTGACGCTGGCGCCGCGCACGCGCAGGCTTTGCGCGATGGCATTGCCGATCCCGCTGGAGCCGCCAATGACGAGCGCCCGCTTGCCAGTAAAATCGAGTGGATCGGTCATGCAAATTTCCTGTTATATTGAGCGGCTGACGACTTCTTTCATGATTTCGCTGGTGCCGCCATAGATGCGCTGAACGCGCGCGTCGCGCCACAGGCGGGCGATGGCGTATTCGTTCATATAGCCCGCGCCGCCGTGCAGTTGCAGGCAGGCATCGACCATCTCCCACTGCATTTCGGTGTGCCACAGCTTCGCAGCGCTGGCCTCATCCGTGGTCAGTTCGCCGCGCAAATGACGGGCGATTGCCCAGTCGAGATGCGCCCAGCCGACTTGCAGTTTTGCTTTCAGATCGGCGAGCGTGAATTTGGTATTCTGGAACTCGAACACGGTCGTGCCGAATGCCTTGCGGTCTTTGGTGAACTTCACCGCCTCATCAAACGCGCGCTGCGCGCCGCCTTGCGCGGATACCGCGATGCTTAGGCGCTCCTGCGGAAGCTCTTCCATCAGATGCACAAAGCCGCGCCCTTCCCCGCCCAGAATATTGGTTTTGGGCACGCGGACATCCTGAAAAAACAGCTCGGACGTGTCGGCGCTATGCTGCCCAATCTTGTCGAGGTTGCGGCCTTTTTCAAAGCCTTCCGTGCCCGCATCGACCAGCACCAGAGAGGTGCCCTTTGCGCCCGCCGCCGGATCGGTCTTGGCTACAACGATCACAACATCGGCATTCTGCCCGTTGGTGATGTAGGTTTTGGAGCCGTTGATGACGAGGTGATTGCCGTCGGCCACCGCTGTGGTGCGAATGCCCTGCAAATCGCTGCCGGTGCCCGGTTCGGTCATGGCGATGGCGGTGATGATATCGCCGGACACCATGCCCGGCAGGTATTTGGCCTTTTGCTCTTCGCTACCGAGCCGCTCGAAATAATTGACAGTGATGTCATTTTGCAGCGTGAAACCGGCGGAGCTACCCAGATAGGCAAGCTCTTCCGCCAGCACGCAGTTGAACCCGAAATCGAGGCCGAGGCCGCCATTTTCTTCGGCAACGGTGGGGCACAGCATGCCCGCCTCGCCCAGCGCCTTCCACGCCTTTTTCGGGACGATGCCCTCTTCCTCATGGCTGTCGAGGTATGGCTCCATGTGCTCGGCCAGCACTTTGCGAACAGTGTCGCGAAACGCCTCGTGGTCTTCGTTATAGGCGCTGCGGTGGGTTACATTGAGCATTCAGGTTCTCTCTTCCAGAATTGGGTTTTATTCTGGAACCGAATGAAGCGCGGTAGGAGCCTGCGGTCAAGCGCGAAAGGTGCAAGTGAGCACAAGGGCCGCGATTGCAGACATCCCGCTTACGACCCAGTTGCAGTCATTAGTCATAACTTGCTATTTAAACCCCATGTGGCTCCCGCTAATCATGTTCGTAACGACCGCGGTGGCGGGAGGAGTGAGCTATTTCGCATGCGGGAAAGCAGCCTGTGCCATCGCTCGAATGGCAGCATTTCTTGCCTGTCTTTTCGTTCCATTCATAGTCTACACTATCTGGTTCGCGCTTCTTCCGAGTGACGGCGACGACTTTTGGGTTTGGTGGATGACCGGTCTGGTAATGCTTTCGCCAGTATTTGCTGCGTGGATGGTTGGCACGCTGTGCGGTGCTCTGCTTGCTGCAAAAGCCAAATCAGTTTCACAATGGCAATAACGGAAGTGGAAGCGGGAAATCCCCGCTTTCCGCCCCAAAATCGGCAATTCTGGCTGGCAGGCTATCTCTCCAATAACTGACGCAGCAGTTTCGCTTTATCCCACAAACGCGCGTTCGATCACGAACTGGCCCGGCTTGTTATTGGCGCCTTCTTCGAACCCGCGATTTTCCAGATCAGCGGCATGATCTTTGATCATCGCCATACTGCCGCACAGCATCACGCGGTCATTCTCAGTATCGAATTTCTGCGGGCCTTTGCTGTCTTTGAACAGATCGCCATTGTCGATCAGCGTCTGGATTCGGCCTGTGTTGCGAAACTCTTCGCGGGTCACAGTCGGCACGTAAATCATGCGAGCGCGGTCTTCGTCTTCAAGCAGCGGATCGCCTTCGAGCTTGCTTTCCAGCAGCTCGCGATATGCCAATTCGTTTGCGTGACGCACCGAATGCACGACAATCACCTCGTCATACATTCCGTAGACCTCGGGATCCCGCACCAGGCTCATAAACGGCGCAAGGCCCGTGCCGGTGGACAGCATAAACAGGCGTTTGCCCGGCAGCAGCGCATCGGTGACAAGTGTGCCAGTTGGCTTTTTGCCGAGATAGATCGGATCGCCAACTTTGATATGCTGAAGCCGCGAGGTCAGCGGGCCGTCCTGTACCTTGATCGAGAGGAATTCGATTTCCTCGTCATAGCTAGGCGAGGCCATGGAGTAAGCGCGCAGCAGCGGCTTTCCATTGTCACCCGGCAGGCCGATCATCACAAATTCACCCGAGCGGAAACGAAAGCTTGGCGGGCGCGTGATCTTCAGCGTGAAGAGGCTGTCGGTCCAATGGTGGACATAGGTGACGGTCTCAACTGAAAGCGCGCCGCTTTCGTTGAATTGATCGCGATCGGTGATCGGTTGAGTGGATGCGTCGGTCAAAACTTAGGCCTCAAATAACAAAAACGCCGCAACTGCGCGCGGCTTGATTGAAGGCGCAAATGAACGTTTCGAGGCGCGCCTTCAAGGTAGTTTAGCGATATCGGGTGAAAGCGGCGCTTGGTCAGCCCTCGCTATCTTGCCCAGAGCCAAGGGCCGTAAGCACGGCATCGACCTGTCCATAGACATCGTCAATCGAAGCAGGATCGGATGGCGGAACCGGCGCATCGACAGGCCACATCGCAATTAGAGCATTAATTTCGGCCCGAACCATTTCGGAGTTCGGCGTAGCCAGATCATCCGCCAATTGGCGCGCGACCATCGCAAAGCCCCAAGCGTCCTGATATTCGCCGACATCGGTAACCGCGCCATCGGACACACCAACGGCATATTCATCGCGGATCATATTCATCAGATAACGGATCAAGCCCACAGGTTCTCCGCCGGCTGCTGTGCGCATTTCGGCAAGGTTGGCTTGGGCGGCGGCCAATTGCGGCTCGATTTCGCTGGCAGGACGCCCTTCTTCAAGCGCTTTAGAAACTGCTTCGAACAGCGCAGGATCAAACCCGATCGCGTCCAGCCCTTCGCGTTCGACGGCGTAGCTTTCCGAAACCGGATGCAGCAAGTGAGGCCCACCTGCGACGCTTTCACCTGCACGGTAAAGCGCAATACCCGCCTCGACGTGCCCCGCCATAAAGGCAAGGCGCTGAGGCAAGGTTGGCTCTACTGCATCTGCGCAGGCTTCCTCGACCTCGTCAGCCTGAGGCGTGCAGCCCGCAAGCACGGGGCTTATGGCGATTAGCGCCGATGCGAGGATGCCGCGCAATTTCACCGGTCAGTTCCAGCCAGCGCGGTCAAATATCTGTACAGCCTGCGCTTGATTGCTACCAATCTGCGCCGCGTTGAGCGTGTCCGGCTTGAACGGGCCCAACGCTTCGACAGCAGAATTGGCGTCGAGGCCATCAACAGCAGGGTATTCGTTGTTGCCGTCGGCAAAATAACGCTGCGCGCTTTCCGAGGTCAGATATTCGAGGAAAGCGATCGCGTTCGCTTCATTCGGTGCACCTTTCACAAGTCCCGCTCCGCTCACATTGATGTGGGTGCCATTGCCATCCTGATCCGGGAAGATAACGCCAAGCTTGTCGAACAAAGCCTTTTGCTCATCATCGCCGCCAGCAAACCGCGCGAGGTAATAGGTGTTCACCACGGCAATCCGGCATTCGCCCGCCGCGACGCTTTCAATCTGGGCCGTGTCATTACCCTGCGGATCGCGCGCAAAGTTTGCGACAACGCCGGTCGCCCATGCCTCGGCAGCGTCCGCGCCATCATTGGCGATGATGCTGGAAAGCAGCGAGATATTGTAGATGTTCGACGAGGAACGGATGCAGATATCGCCGCGATACGCCGGATCGGCGAGATCGGCATAATTTTCGAGGCCAGCGGGTTCGCCTTGCGCTTTGTCGTAAATAATTACGCGAGCGCGGGTCGACAGACCAAACCACAGACCGTCTGGATGGCGCAGATAGGCAGGCAGACGCTCGGCAAGAACTTCGCTGTTCACAGGGGCCAGAACGCCTGCTTCTTCGGCACGCCATAGGCGGCCCGCATCAACGGTGATCAGCAAATCGGCCTGCGTAAATTCACTCTCGCTCTGGATACGTTCGATCAGGGCATCGGCATCGGCTTCGATCAGGTTGACCTTCACGCCGGTCTGCTCGGTGAAATCCTCATACAGCGCCAGATCGGTGTCATAATGGCGCGAGGAATACAGGTTCACTTCGCCCGACAAGCCCTCGGCTCTAGTCACGCCCTCTTCCGCAGATGGCGCACAAGCGGTGACCGCCAAGGCCAGAAACCCGCCGAGAATACCCTTTTTCATATCGAATCCCTAAATCAGTTCTTGCGAGTGATTATCATTAGTGGGATTCGGCGCAAGTATTATATTGTCGCAAACGCGCGGACGCTTCCGGCTCCCGGGAGCACGCAGTAGCGATCTGACGGCTCCATTCCGGCAAGGCCCTCAAAGGTAATCTCGCCGCCGTCCGAGCCGGTCAGCACTATCCTTTCGCCAACGCGCAAAACGTGGCGGTCGCGAACTTGCAGTCCGTCTGCTTCGGCGAAGACGTGCATATTCTCCGCAGAAACAAGCAGGTCAAACCGGTCGCCTTCCGGCAATTCGCCTGCCAGACATTCCAGCGGCCAATCTCCGAATTGGGTGGCGAGCTGATCACCTTTACGCTTGGCCGAGATGACCTGCGCGCCGCCGAATATCGCCCCGACAGAGGCTGTCGCTGGCGTATCGTGAAGTTCTTTTGGTGTGCCGAACTGGGTGATCCGCCCGCCTTCCATCACGGCAATACGGTCCGCCACATCCAGCGCCTCAGATGGGTCATGTGTCACAAGGATCGTGGTCGCTCCCTGCTCTTTCAGTAGCAGGCGGCAATCACGGCGCAGGCGGCGACGCAAGACGATATCGACGCTGGCGAAGGGTTCATCCATCAACAGCACTTCCGGCCCGGGGGCCATCGCTCGGGCCAGAGCGGCGCGTTGTTGCTGACCGCCAGAAAGTTCGTGCGGAAACCGTTCGCCCAAATCGGAAAGCCCGACATGATCGAGCCACTTCGCAACTGCGCCTTGGTTCGATCCACTCAGGCCAAAGGCGATATTTTTCGCAATATTCATATGCGGGAACAGCGCGCCATCCTGAAAGACGAGGCCCACCGGGCGTTTTTCAGGCGGCGGATTGCGAGTGGCATCGGCCAAGGTCTCTTCGCCTACCGCAATCTCGCCTTGCTGCACGTCGAGCAATCCCGCCGCGAGGTTCAGCAAGGTTGACTTTCCGCAGCCGGACGATCCAAGCAGGCACGTGATCTCACCTGTCGGTGCGGTAAAGCTGATATCTTCCAGCGCCCGCACGCGGCTACTCCCTTCACCGTAAGCATGGGCAATATGACGAAATTCAAGGCTCAACGAACGCTTCCGGACACGAGAGGATTGCAGGTGTGGTAAGCCGCCTTAGTCAGATTGATACGCCGCAGGCAAGCATGACGGCCACACCGGCGCGCGGGTTTGCCGTGAATGGCTGGCTGATCGCGGCGCTGATTATCGCGGCGCTGGCGGGCCTCCCGATTCTTGCAATTCTGATCTCCGCGCCCAGCGGCGGGATGGACGCGATTGCCCATCTCGCAAGCACAGTTTTGGGCCGCTACACGGCGAACACGGCGTTACTGATGCTGTTTGCGGGAGGGCTAGCCGCGGTCACCGGCACTGGGTCGGCATGGCTGGTGACGGCGGCAGAGTTTCCAGGGCGCAAGATGCTGGCTTGGGCACTGATCCTGCCTCTTGCAGTGCCTGCTTATATCGCGGCTTATATCTACGCCGACCTGCTCGATTTCACGGGTCCGGTGCAATCTAGCCTGCGCAATATGTTCGGATGGTCAGCAGGCGATTATCCGTTCCCGCAAATCCGATCTCTGAGCGGCGGAGCCTTTGTGCTCGGCATCGTGCTTTACCCCTATGTTTACTTGCTGGCGCGTGCAGCATTTGCTGCGCAAAGCCATTCGCAATTCAAGGCTGCGCGCAGCCTCGGTGCATCGCCCAGTAATGCGTTTTTCAAAGTCGCTTTGCCCGCCGCACGGCCAGCGATTGCAGGCGGATTGGCGCTTGTCCTGATGGAAACACTCGCGGAATTCGGCGTCGCGCAATATTTCGCCATTCCCACTTTCAGCACCGGCATATTCCGCAGCTGGCTGGCGATGGGTGACAAGCAAGCTGCGCTGAAACTGGCGGCGATGATGCTGGTCTTTGTCGTGGTCTTGATCGCGCTGGAGGCTTCTACCCGCAAAGGGCGCAGCGATAGCCGCGACGGGCTTTCCGCAAGCGAACGCCAGCCGCTGATCACGCTATCGCCCAGCGGACGCTGGCTAGCGACCCTTGCCTGCGTCCTTCCCGTTTTGCTTGGCTTCATCATTCCAGCCGCGCATCTTGGCTGGCTAGCCAGCAGCGACGTGGCGATTGCGGCCGCAGGACGGCTTGGCACCTATGTGAGCGGCAGTCTGTGGCTTGGCCTCGCCACATCGTTCACCTGCCTTGTCGCAGCGCTGTTACTCGCTTTTGCCAAAGCGCGATCAAACAGCCGTGCGGTGCAAGGGTCCATCCGCGTTGCCACGCTGGGCTACGCACTCCCGGGCGCTTTGCTCGCCGTGGGCCTACTTGCCCCGCTCGGCGCAGTCGATGTGGGCATCACCCGCTTTGCGCGCGACACGTTTGGCTATGGCGGCGGATTGTTACTGACCGGTACAAGCATCATCCTGATCTATGCTCTATCGGTGCGATTTATGACGGTCGCCTACAACTCGGTTGATGGCGGCTTGTCGAAAATCCCGCCGAAGCTGGACCACGCCGCACGGTCGCTCGGGGCAAGCCCCGCCCGCGTCCTCACCCAGATTTACACACCGCTGCTCCGGCCCAGCCTGCTCGCCGCAGCTGCACTTGTCTTCATCGACACCGTGAGAGAGCTTCCCGCGACGCTCATCTTGCGCCCGTTCAATCTAGAAACACTGGCGACCCGAACATACCGGCTGGCGAGCGATGAGAGGCTGGTCGAAGCCTCGATTCCCGCGCTGATCCTGCTCGGCGCGGGATTGCTTCCGGTCTTGCTGCTCAACCGGCTCAACAAGAACTAGAAACGCGGCGCGAGAATAGTGTCAGATCAAACTGTCACTATCACTTGTCCAATCGCAAATGACCGTTCAAAAGGGTCGGTAATGGCACGTTTTCCTTTCTCAGCAATTGTCGGTCAGGATGAGATGAAGCAGGCGCTTCTGATCGCGGCGGTCGACCCCAGCGTCGGCGGCGTGATGGTCTTCGGCGACCGAGGCACCGGCAAATCCACCGCAGCGCGCGCGCTTGCCGGCCTGTTGCCGCAAATCAGCGCGGTCGAAGATTGCCGCTATGGTTGCGAAGGCGATCAAAAAGGCACGTGCCCCGATCCGTGCACATCGGGCCGCGTGCGGAAGCGCGATGTTCCCTTTGTCGACCTGCCGCTCGGCGCGACCGAAGACCGCGTGATCGGCTCGCTCGATCTGGAGCGAGCTTTGCGCGCAGGCGAAAAAGCGTTCGAGCCAGGTCTGCTGGCCAAAGCGCATCGCGGGTTCCTTTATATCGACGAGATCAACCTACTTGAAGATCACCTAGTTGATCTGTTGCTGGACGTCGCGGCATCGGGCGAAAACGTGGTCGAGCGCGAAGGGCTCTCCGTGCGCCACCGTGCCAAATTTGTGCTCATCGGCAGCGGCAACCCCGAAGAAGGAGAACTGCGCCCGCAATTGCTCGATCGTTTCGGGCTTTCTGTCGAAGTGCGCACGCCCGAAGACATCGAAACCCGCGTTGCGATCATGAAACTGGTCGCCGCGAATGAACGCGATCCAGAAGGCTTCGCTGCCAAATGGACCAGCGAAGACGCAAAGATCCTCAAACAAGTCGCGCGCGGCAAGGCAAAGCTGGCCAAGCTCGAAACGGGCGACGATGTGCTGAACGATGCGGCGCATTTGTGCCAAGCTGTCGGCGCGGATGGACTGCGCGGTGAGCTTACCCTGATGCGCGCAGCCCGCGCTCTGGCGGCGCTGAACGGAGCCCGATCTGTGAAGCGCGAGCATTTGATCGCGATCGCACCATCGGCACTGCGCCACCGCCTGCGCCGCGATGTTCTGGACGAGACAGGATCAACGGTGCGGATCACCCGCGCGATCGACGAACTGTTCGGATGATCGAAGGCGAACAGCCTGATCCCATCTGGGATGCCTTGCTGGCGGCCCAGCTATTCGCATTTTCCCCCAAAAGTTTCGGCGGAATTGTGCTGCGCGGGGCCAGTCCAGCGCGCGATGCAGTTGTCGCAGCGTTGACAGATGTCATGCCCGCAAGGCGCCTTCCCGGCCATGTTGATGACGAGAGGTTGCTGGGCGGAATTGATATCGCCGCGAGCCTTTCTGCAGGACGTCCGGTGCATCAAACCGGCATTCTGACAGAGGCAAAAGGCGGCGCACTGATTGTACCAATGGCCGAACGCCTCGGCGAAGCTGTTGCAGGCAGGCTAGCCCAAGCGAGCGATGAAGGCGGCACAGGTCTGATTCTGCTCGATGACAGTGTTGAGGCGGAAGACAGCCCGCCGGCCAGCCTGATGGAACGCTGCGCGTTTCGCTGCGACCTTTCCGCGTCACGGATATGGGATGGCATCGCGCTTGATGATATCGGCAGCGGCGACCTTTCAACAGTCCAACCGCTTTCGGACGAAGCGCTAACCGCGCTGGCCGCAACCGCCGCGGCGTTCGGCGTCCATTCGCTGCGCCCGTTACTTTTCGCAGGAGAAGCCGCGCGGGCGCATGCTGCATTCGAAGGGCGAAGCGAAGCATCCGAAGCCGATCTATCGGCGGCGGCCCGATTGGTGCTTGGCCCGCGCGCGACACAGCTTCCCGCGCCGCAAGAGGATACCCCGCCAGAGCAACCACCCGAACCGCCACAAGACAGTTCGGAAGAGCCATCGGATAGTCAAAACAACCGTCCGGATCAGCCGCTGGAGGAAATGCTGGTGGAGGCCGCGGCCGCTGCCATTCCAGCCGACCTTCTGGCGCAGCTTGCCAAAGGTCTCGCGCCGCGCAAATCGGGCGGCTCGGGATCGGGCCAGAAACGCAAGTCGGGGCTGCGCGGCAAACCGCTGGGCGCGCGGCCAGGAATGCCGCGCGGCGGCGCTCGGCTGGCTTTGATCGACACGTTGCGCGCGGCCGTGCCGTGGCAGCACGTGCGGCGCAAAGAGCGGCCAGATGCTGATCCGAATGCGATCCTGACCCGCAAAGACGATCTGCGCGTGCGCCGTTTTGAAGAGAAAGCCGCGCGCGTCACGATTTTTGCTGTGGATGCATCTGGTTCTGCCGCCGCCGCCCGCCTTGCTGAGGCGAAAGGCGCGGTCGAGCTGATGCTAGCACAAGCCTATGTCACCCGCAGCGAGGTTGCGCTCGTTTCATTTCGCGGCGAAATTGCGGAGCTGCTCCTCCCGCCTACCCGCTCGCTGACCCGCGCCCGCCGTGCTCTTGCCGAACTGCCAGGCGGCGGCGGCACGCCGCTGGCGATGGGGCTGAACGCCGCGCGCGAAGCAGCCGAAAGCGTGATCGCGCGCGGAAAAACGGCGAGCCTCGTTATCCTAACCGATGGCCGCGCGAATATCGCCGCCGATGGCTCGCCCGGACGCAAGCAAGCGGGCGAAGATGCCGAGGCTGCGGCAAAGGCTATTGCGCGCGCAGGGATTGATGCGCTGGTGGTCGACATCTCCGTTCGCCCCGGCCCCGATGCCCCTGCCCTTGCGGAGAATTTGCAAGGACGCTTCCTCGCTTTGCCGCGCGCCGATGCGAAGACGCTGCATGAGGCAATTTCGGCGGCAAATCCTGCGAAAGCATCGGCATGAGCCGCGCACTCGATTGGGCAAGCGACGGATTGATCTGGCCGCATCGCGAAACAAGCCAGTTTGTGCGCGTCGGCGGCATCAGTTGGCACGTTCAGCGTATGGGCGATGAAGACAAACCCGTCCTGCTGATGCTCCACGGGACCGGCGCTTCTGTACATTCGTGGCACGGATTGATGCCGCTGCTCGCCAAAACGCACCACGTTGTCGCCATGGATTTGCCGCGCCACGGTTTCACCACCGGCCACCCACCAGAAGATATGAGCCTGCCGCGCATGGCATCAACGGTGATGCGGCTTGTATCAGCCCTCGGCATTAATCCTGCTGCGATCATCGGCCATTCGGCGGGCGCGGCTCTAGCGCTGCAAATGGCGCTGGATCACGGATATGAAGGCCCTATCATCGCCCTCAACTCCGCCTTGCGACCCTTCCCCGGTATCGCAGCGCAACTGTTTCCGGCGGTTGCGAAAATACTCTTCGTCAATCCGCTGGTCCCGCGCCTATTCTCCGGCGCAGCCTCTCTTTCAGGGGATACGGACCGCTTCATCGCGAAGGCCACAGGTTCGAAAATCGATGCGGCGGGGATGGCCTGTTACGCGGCGCTGATGGAAAATTCGCGTCATACAAAGGGCGCACTGGCGATGATGGCAAATTGGGATTTGCCGACTTTGCGCACCCGCATGGCGAACATCCAGAACCCCGTCTTGATGGTGCATTCGGACAACGATGCCGCCATCCCGCTCGATTGGGCAAAGGAAGCGCATGGCTGGCTCCCCAATGCGCATCTCGATGTGCTTGAAGGCCTCGGCCACCTTGCCCATGAAGAAGCGCCGGAGCGCATGATGGGACGGATTTCCCCGTACCTCACAGACCGCGAAACAACGCCCGCTGAATAAGGAAACCGCGCCGTGGAAGGAAATTTTGGCTGGCTTGAGATCGTCTTCTTCTATGGCTTCGCGATTAGCTTTGCGCTGTGGCAGTATTTCAAGATGGACCGCGATCTGAAACAGATCCGCAAAGAACGCGCCGAGAAAGAGGCACAGGCCGAGAAAGAGGCACAGGCCGAGAAAGACGCGCAAGCTGAGACAGAAGACGCCCCAAAATAGGCGAAATTATCGCCGCTCTTTCGGCATCCTATAGGGCAGCATGAATTGCACCAGCGGGGACGCAAATCGCCGCATATCAAGGCTTTCCTGAACCGAAACGACATCCTCTCCATAGAGCTGTGTGGAAAGCTCTGATCGCGCATAAAACGGCGTGTCTTCCCATGTGTGGATCACTTCAGAAACACCGATGTCAGATCGGGTGCGGCGTTTGATCCGCCATGCGCTGGACGGCAATCGCGCGGCTGGCGGAAGGTCGGCGATGTCCGGTATCCCGTCTGCGCCAAATCGGATTGCACTGGCAAAGACCGAACCGTCCCCGCGTTCGCCTTCATAACAAACAACCGCGCCTTCTTTCATATGAGCGCGCGACCAGTGCCATGTGCGAAAACCGTCTTCGAGCGGTTCTGAGCCGCGATTGTGATCGAAGTATCCCTTGCCGTTCCACGAAACGCCGGGTTCCTCCATATCCACTTCGATACGGGCGCGCGGGGCCATGCAATGCCAGATGTGGTTTTCCGCTGGATCAAGTGCGAAGCTTGCGGGGTTGAGCGATTCCGGAATGACGCGCACTTTACCGCGTACCTTGCGGCGGAAGGGATTGAACAGCCGCTTGTCGCGTTCCTCAATCGTGATTTCCAACGCGTCGCCTTTCCATTCGACATGGCTCGGGCCGATTTGCAGATTGGTGACGTCACGCTCCACCGATCCGTTGGGCCGTTCTGTCATCACCCAGCGCGCAGACGGGCCATAAAGCGCGACGTTTAGCGAGCAGTGATTGAGCGGATCGCCGCGACCGCTGCGTTTATAATAGGGCGAAAATACGCTGCCCAGAAACGCGATTATGGTCAGCCCGTGCTGCCCGTCTTCGCTGATCGCATCGATATACCACCAGGTGTAGCCGCCGGCTGGAATCGGCGCATCGAAGCGAGGTCCTGTTCGATCGTTCGCGCTGCCAGCAGTCCTGACAAGGCTGCCATCGGGACTCCGGCCGCTGGGTGCGTCGCGCCGCCCGCGCAATACAGGCCCGGTATCCGCGTTTTCGGCCCCTGTCTCTGAAACGAAGCCGCCCAGCCGTGCGAGGCTCTGCCATAAAGGGCGCCGCCCGTCGCCGGGAACAATCCCTCCCACGTCTCTGGCGTCGCCAATTTGTGCGGCATCTCCATCTCCAGCGTGAGACCGCATCGCTCCACCGTGCTTCTCATGGCCCGTGTGCATTGTTCAATCTCCTCTGGGGAATAATGATGGGTGTCGCCATTCGCGGGTGCGTTGACGATGATCTGGATGCGTTCGCGCTGCCCTTTGATAGGGGCCTTCGCTGGCCGGAAATTGGCGCTGCGATCTTGTGCGCAAATATAAACCGTCGGCTCGGATGGCGGACGGCCCGCGCGGATGTCTTCAAATTCGCAGGCGTAATCGGGCGAGAAAAAGACGTTATGATGGGTGAGGTCAAAACCCGCCGTCTCGGCATGAGCGAACCAGACGAGCGCGGAAAGTGAGCGCTTTTCCTTTGGCATGACAGGGACTGACCGCGCCGCCTGTTCGCCAAATTTGCCTTGCGTAAGTGCAGCCGGATCGGCGTTCGAGATCACAATATCGGCAGTGACGGTATCGCCATTGGTCAAGCGCACTCCGCTCGCCCGGCGATTTTCGGTGAGGATTTGCGCGACCGACGATCCCGTGCGGAAATGCACGCCTTTACTCTCCGCCAGCTTGCGCATCGCGAGAGCGAGCGCGCTGATCCCGCCATCGATCAACCACACACCCCGCGCCTCTGTATGCGCGATCAGCATCAAAGTTGCGGGCGACCGAAAAGGGTCGGAACCGCAATAGGTCGAATATCGGCCAAAGAGTTGTTGAAGGCGCGGATCGGAGAAATGCCCGCCCAACGCTTTCCAGAAATTATCGAACGGCCGCATCGCCATTGCATCGCCGATCCGGTGCAAACCGATACGCCACATCATCGGCAGCGGCGTGTGTGCCTTGTCACCGCGCATAAATGGCTCATCCAGCACATCGTGGATGCGCCGCGCCTCTGCGCGAAAGCCGCGATAATCCGCCGCTGCCTGGGCTCCGGCGAAATCGCCAACGGCTTCCTCGCTGCGGAGGGGATCGGCGAACAGATCAAGGCGCTCTGTGTTATCCCAAGCATGGCGAGCGATCACCTCGGCCTGGCGAACTTTGATAAAGTCATCGAGACGCGCACCGCAGGCGTGGAATATCTGGTCGAATACGTCGCGCATGGTGAACACGGTCGGCCCGGCCTCGATTGGCTGGCCGTCTACCTCCACGGTGCGGGCTTTCCCGCCAACTTCGGCTTCTTTTTCGATTACGGTGACGCTGTGACCGCGCGCAGCGAGCATCGCGGCGCTGGCTAGCCCGCCTATTCCTGCTCCGATAATGGCGACTTTTTCGCTCACCGGCCTCCCCACCATCTGCCCGACTCCACCGAGTCTTCAGACATAACCATTGACCTTACGGTATCATGTGTCCAATCGTTTGGACATATGGGATGTCAATTTTGTCTGATTTGATGGAGAAACCGTCGCTCAAAGTGCGTTGGATCGCGCGGCGTAATGCCATCTTTGGCAGTTCGCGCTTCCAATATTGGGCAGCGCGCATTCCCTTTATCAAATCTGTCGCTCGTGACCGGGCAACGCAAATGTTCGATCAGCTGGTCGGCTTCTCCTATTCGCAAATCCTGCGCGCCTGTGTGGAAAGCGGCCTGCTCGATCTGCTAGCTGATGGCCCGGTGGGCGTCGATCACATCGCCGCCGAAACCGATCTTAGCCATGACGCGGCCTTGCGCTTGTTAAGAGCGGCGCGCGCGCTCGATCTGGCCGAAGAAGCCTATGACGATGGCTGGATGCTGGGCCAACAAGGCGCGGTGCTGCAAGCCGATCCGGGAACGCAGGCGATGACCCGGCACCACCATTTGCTGTATCAAGACTTAGCCGATCCGATGGAGTTGCTGCGGCGCGACCGTAAAGAGCCAACGACGCTGTCGCGATACTGGTCTTATGCTGGCGCGCTTCACGGGGCTGCCGAACGCGGGGCGGAAACGCGTGACTATTCCGAGCTGATGGCGGCATCGCAGCGCTTCGTCGCAGACGAAGTCATAGGCGCATTCCGCTTTCCCAAAACCGGCAAATTACTGGATGTCGGCGGAGGTCACGGCGAATTTCTTCGGCGCGTCGGCGGTGCATATCCTGACTTAAAACTCGGCCTGTTCGACCTGCCAGAGGTCGCCAACGCTGCCCGCGACCCGCTGGGTAAAGATGTCGGCGCGAAACGGCTTACCTGCCATCCCGGCAACTTCTTTGAAGACACTATCCCCGAAGGATACGACATCGTTTCGCTCGTACGCATCCTGCATGATCACGATGACGAGCCAGCGATGGCGCTGCTCCGCAATATCCGCGCCAGCCTTGCACCCGGCAGCCGTCTGCTGATCGCAGAGCCGATGGCCGGAATCAAAGGCGCAGAGGCCATGGGCGACGCATTTTTCGGCCTCTATTTGTGGGCTATGGGATCGGGCCGCCCGCGCAGCCCCAATGAGATAGCCAGCATGCTGCACGCCGCCGGATTTACGCATTCGCGGCAGGTCGCAACTGCACAGCCAGTCATCGCCAGTTGCATTGTCGCGTCAGCCTGACGATAGATGTGTCTGCTTTAATTGACACTTGTCTGTGTAAGGCCTAGCAAACAGGTGGAGAAAAAGTTCTAGCCGTACTGCGAGTCGCCGATCTGCGACCCGAAAAGCGGCAACGAAGGGGGAAGTCGCAGAGCATGCAATCACTGGCTGTCATACTTGAAGGACCCGGACGCCTCGCGCTCCGAGAGCTTCAATTGACGCCTACCGCGGACAGCGATGTTGTGATCGACATCGCGTGGAGCGGGATCAGCTCTGGCACAGAAAAGTTGCTTTGGACGGGCCAAATGCCTGATTTTCCTGGCATGGGTTACCCACTTGTCCCCGGATACGAATCTATCGGCCGTATCGTTGATGCTGGCCGCGAAGCGCAATCTCGCATCGGTGAATGGGTCTTTGTCCCCGGCGCAAATTGCTACACCGACGCACGCGGACTGTTTGGCGGCACGTCAAGCAAGGTTGTGGTGCCTTCTGCCCGCGCGATGGCGGTTCCTGAGCGACTCGGCCAGTCCGGCGTGCTTTGCGCGCTTGCGGCAACGGCGCTTCACGCGATCAATGGCGGCAATGCTCCTGACTTGATTATTGGCCACGGCGTTCTCGGCAGATTGCTGGCCCGCCTTACCACGGCGCTTGGCGCTCCTGCCCCGACAGTCTGGGAAACCAGCGATGCACGCCGGGATGGCGCGGCTGGATACACCGTTCTCGATCCGGAGGCTGATGAGCGCCGCGACTATACATCTATTTATGACGCCAGCGGCCATGCTGCGATCATCGACGCCGCAACGCCGCATCTCGCAAAAGGCGGCGAGATTACGCTCGCAGGTTTTTATGCCGATCGCGTCAATTTCGCTTTCCCCGCTGCCTTCATGAAAGAAGCGCGGATGCGGATTGCAGCCGAATGGCAGCCGGACGATCTGACGCAGACATTGTCGCTCATCGAAAGCGGCAAGCTCGATCTGGCAGATCTCATCACCGATGCCCGCCCTGCCCACGCAGCAAGCGACGCATATCCGCAGGCCTTCAACGATGTGGCCTGTCTTAAAATGGTTCTCGATTGGAGCGAAGCTGCATGACTATGTTAGACGCACAGACAGAAAGCCTTCGCGAAGAAGCGAGCCACGAGCCCGATCCGGTTCACACCGGTGAAGTGACCAGCGAAACGCAGGTTATCGCGATTTACGGCAAAGGCGGCTCGGGCAAGAGTTTTGCACTCTCCAATCTCAGTTACATGATGGCGCAGCAGGGCAAGCGCGTGCTTTTGATCGGTTGCGATCCAAAGTCTGATACGACCAGCCTGCTGTTCGGCGGCAAAAGCTGCCCGACCATCATCGAGACATCATCCAAGAAGAAACTCGCCGGCGAAGAAGTCACCATCGAAGATGTGTGTTTCCAGCGTGACGGTGTATTCGCGATGGAGCTTGGTGGGCCAGAGGTCGGACGGGGCTGCGGCGGACGCGGCATCATCCACGGCTTTGAATTGCTTGAAAAACTCGGTTTCCACGAATGGGGCTTTGATTACGTCCTGCTCGACTTCCTCGGCGATGTGGTGTGCGGCGGGTTCGGCCTGCCGATTGCCCGCGACATGTGCCAGAAAGTAATCGTTGTCGGATCGAACGACATGCAATCTCTTTATGTTGCCAACAATGTTTGCCACGCGGTCGAATATTTCCGCAAAATGGGCGGTAACGTCGGCGTGGCCGGCATGATCGTGAACAAGGATGACGGCACCGGCGAAGCGCATGCTTTCGCAGACGAAGTCGGCATTCCAGTGCTCACGGCTATCCCTGCGGACGAAGACATTCGTCGCAAGTCAGCCAATTATCAGATCATCGGCAAACCAGGCGGCGAATGGGCCAGCCTGTTTGAAACGCTGGCAGTGAACGTCGCCGATGCGCCGCCATTGCAGCCTTCTCCGTTGGATCAGGACGGCTTGCTCGGCCTGTTCAGCCCGGATGAGACCGGCGGCAATTACGAACTCGTCCCTGCAACACAAGCGGACATGCGCGGCGGCGTCTTTGAAGAAAAGCCAAGCCTCGAAGTGGTTTACGACGAAATCTAATGTCTGATTTTAACGCCTTTGACGCGAAACGCACTCCTGACACGCTCAATCTGAGCGCTCCAAAGGTTGAAGGCGGCTGTTCCAGCACTGACACCATGAAGGAGGCTGCGCGCAAAGCAGGCAAAAGC
This sequence comes from uncultured Erythrobacter sp., assembly GCF_947497915.1. GTDB lineage: Bacteria > Pseudomonadota > Alphaproteobacteria > Sphingomonadales > Sphingomonadaceae > Erythrobacter. The sequence goes on from NZ_CANMIJ010000001.1 coordinate 1,920,353, forward strand.
GATATTCTAGATCAATACGAGGCTGACTATCCCGTTGGCCCGCATGATCAGCCGCAAAGCATGTGCCCTGCCTTCGGGTCGCTCCGGGTGGGTCTTCGTATGAAGCGTACCGCAACAGTGCTGTCCGGATCGGCGTGCTGCGTTTACGGCCTTACTTTCACATCGCATTTCTACGGCGCACGCCGCACGGTTGGCTATGTGCCGTTTTCTTCGGAAACGCTCGTCACCGGCAAGCTGTTCGAAGATATCAAGGAAGCGGTGGAAGGTCTCGCTGATCCTAAAAATTACGACACGATCATCGTTACCAATCTGTGCGTACCAACAGCCAGCGGCGTGCCGCTGCGCCTGTTGCCAGACCAGATCAACGGTGTTCGCATTGTGGGTATCGATGTGCCTGGCTTTGGCATCCCGACCCATGCAGAGGCGAAAGACGTCCTCGCAGGCGCTATGCTGAAATATGCCCGCGAAGAAGTCGCCGCTGGCCCTGTTGCTGCTCCGAAAGAGCGCAGCGACAAGCCGACCGTCGCTTTGCTCGGCGAGATGTTCCCAGCTGATCCGGTTGTGATCGGTCAGATGCTTGAGCCGCTGGGCCTTGCAGCAGGGCCGGTTGTTCCGACCCGCGAATGGCGTGAGCTGTATTCCGCGCTTGATTGCTCGGTCGCAGCGGCAATCCACCCGTTCTACACCGCCAGCGTCCGCGAATTTCAGACAGCAGGCCGTCCGGTGATCGGATCGGCTCCAGTTGGCGCAGACGGCACGGCGGCTTGGCTGCAAAGCCTCGGCGACACGCTCGGCCTGCCGCAGACACAAGTCGACGGTGTGAAGAACACCATGATCGGCGCGATCAAAGGCGCGCTTTCCGCGATGCCGATCAACGGCCGCATCACCGTTTCGGGCTATGAAGGATCCGAATTGCTGGTTGCCCGTCTGTTAATCGAAAGCGGCGCGGATGTTCCCTATGTCGGCAGCGCTTGCCCGCGAACCCCGTGGTCTGATGCAGACCGCGAATGGCTTGAGGCCAAGGGTGTCCGCGTCAATTTCCGTGCGAGCCTCGAAGAGGACATTGCAGCGGTTGAAGAATTCCGCCCTGACCTCGCGGTTGGCACCACTCCGGTGGTCCAACATGCCAAGGCGAAGGCGATCCCCGCATTGTATTTCACAAACCTTATCTCTGCGCGTCCGCTGATGGGACCTGCTGGTGCAGGCAGCCTCGCGCAGGTCGTGAATGCAGCGATGTCGAACAAGGATCGGTTCGACAAAATGCGGGACTTTTTCGAAGGAGTCGGGACCGAGCACGCTGCAGGTGTGTGGGAAGAAACCCCGGTCGACCGTCCGAAATTCCGCAAGAAGTATGCGGCATTGAACGAAGCGGCGCGCAAAGCGGCAGAGGCGGTGGGTACATGACCCTAGTCCTCGATCACGATCGCGCAGGCGGATATTGGGGTGCGACCTACGTCTTCACCGCTGTCAAAGGCTTGCAGGTTATCATTGACGGTCCTGTTGGTTGCGAAAACCTGCCGGTGACATCGGTGCTGCATTATACGGATGCCCTGCCCCCGCATGAGCTGCCGATTGTGGTGACAGGTCTTGGCGAAGAAGAGCTGGGCAAAACGGGCACCGAAGCCGCGATGAAGCGCGCATGGAAAACGCTGGATCCAGAACTGCCTGCTGTGGTTGTCACAGGCTCGATCTCTGAAATGATCGGTGGCGGCGTCACGCCTGAAGGTACAAACATCAAACGGTTCCTGCCGCGCACCATCGATGAAGATCAATGGGAAAGCGCCGACCGCGCTTTGACGTGGCTTTGGACGGAGTTTGGCCCGAAAAAAGCGCCGAAACTCAAAGATCGCAAGGAAGGCGAAAAGCCTAAGGTCAACATTATCGGCCCAAGCTACGGCATGTTCAACATGCCGTCGGACCTCGCCGAAATTCGCCGCTTGGTCGAAGGCATTGGCGCTGAAGTTGGCGTTGTCTTCCCGCTTGGCTGTCACCTCGCAGACATTCGCCAGCTCGGCATGGCAGACGCCAATGTCTGCATGTACCGCGAATTTGGCCGCAACCTGTGTGAGACGTTGGAACGCCCGTATTTTCAGGCGCCCGTCGGCCTCAGCTCGACCACCAAATTCCTGCGCGCGATTGGCGAAGAACTGGGTCTGGACCCTGAACCGTTTATTGAGCGCGAGAAGCACACCACGATCAAGCCATTGTGGGATCTGTGGCGCTCGGTCACACAAGATTTCTTCGGCACGGCCAGTTTCGGCATCGTCGCCAATGACACGTATGCGCGCGGCATTACGCATTTCCTTGAAGAGGATATGGGTCTGCCTTGCGCTATGAGCGTTTCGCGCTGTGCCGGCGTCAAACCCAAGAACGAAGACGTTCGCGCCGCGATCCACGCGAACCCGCCTTTGGTGATGTTCGGCAGCTATAATGAGCGGATGTATCTGGCCGAGGCGCCCAGCGGATTTGGCCCGACCAGCACTTTCATTCCGGCAAGTTTTCCTGGCGCAGCCATCCGCCGCCATACGGGCACGCCATTCATGGGATATTCCGGCGCGACTTACATCGTGCAGGAAGTCTGCAATGCGCTGTTTGATTCGCTGTTTCACATCTTGCCACTTGGCACTGATATGGACAAAGCTGAGCCAACGCCGGCGCGCTCCGAAACCGAAGTATCGTGGGACGATGCAGCCAAGACCAAGCTTGATAAGCTGGTCGAGGCGCAGCCCGTTCTTATCCGCATTTCTGCTGCGAAGCGTATGCGTGACGCTGCAGAGCACACCGCGCGGACACGCGGCCAAGACACAGTCACATCGGACTGTCTCGACGAACATTTTTCTGGGGCACAGCTCGAAGGAGAGACCGCATGACTTTGCGTAACCTCGCCATCGCTGCGCCCGGCATCCAGATTGCCCTGAAAACGGGCACACCAAATCCACGTGGGGGATCACGCGGGGATGCCGACGGAGGCTTCGGCCTTCACTCCAACCAACTGATACGGAGACATTTATTATGAATGATCCTGAACGAATTGGAACTCATCTGACGCCTGAAGAGGCGAAAGAGATCCACAAAGCGTTTATGGGCACTTTCGCCCTTTACGTGGGTATCGCCGTTGTGGCGCATGCGCTTGTCTGGATGGACAAGCCTTGGTTCCCAATCTGATCCACACAGTATGATCTGGCCTAAGCCTGCGGCTCAATCCGTTGGCATTGGCCAAACCTTACTACTGAAAATCTAAAAGGAATTTCATCATGTGGAGTATTTGGCTTCATTTTGACGTCCGCCGCGTTCTCGTGGCTTTGCACGTCGGCCTGGCTGTTCTGGCCTTCTCGATTCACTTCATCCTGCTCAGCACGGATCGCTACAACTGGCTCGATAACTCGACCACTGGCAATCCTACTGCAACGGCTGTTGTTGAATCGTCGGAAGCTCCGGCAGCAACATAACGGCAGTAAAGATGCGAGGGGGCAGGTTCGCCTGCCTGCCTCCTACTTCTTTCCGGTAACAGTTTAACACCCGCCCGATAGGCGGGAAGGATGGACCTATGGCGCTCCTTAGTTTCGAGCGGAAATACCGCGTGCGCGGTGGAACATTGATCGGCGGCGACCTATTCGATTTTTGGGTTGGCCCGTTTTATGTCGGATTCTTTGGGGTCACTGCGGCGATCAGCGCGCTCTTGGGCACAATGCTGATCTTTGCTGCGGCCATTGAAGGGCCGACCTTGAACCCGTGGCTGATCGACATTCAACCACCATCACTTGAAAATGGTCTTGCACTCGCTCCCCTTTCCGAAGGTGGGTACTGGCAAGTCATCACAGCCTGTGCGCTTGTCGCGTTCGGCTCATGGGTACTTCGGCAAGCGGAAATTTCCCGCAAGCTGGGCATGAGCTATCACATTCCCATTGCTTTCAGCTTTGCAGTGTTTGCGTATTTCACGCTCGTCGTGATCCGCCCTGTATGGATGGGCGCATGGCATCACGGCTTCCCGTATGGCATCTGGTCGCACCTCGATTGGGTGTCGAACACAGGCTATATGTACGCCAACTTCCATTATAACCCGGTGCATATGCTCGCGATTACGTTCTTCTTTACGAACTGTCTCGCGCTTGCCTTGCACGGCGGTCTGGTTCTTTCGGCGGTTAACCCCACCAAGGGCACAGACGTGAAAACGCCGGAATATGAAGACACCTATTTCCGTGACTTCATCGGATATTCGGTCGGCACGCTCGGCATTCACCGCGTAGGTTTGTTCCTCGCGCTGAACGCAGCGTTCTGGAGCGCCATCTGCATCGTGATTTCAGGAACCCTTTATGTCGGCAGCTGGCCGGAATTTTGGGACTTCTGGAAGAAAATCCCGATCTGGTCCTGAGGAGAAGCTGAATTATGGCTACCTATCAAAACATCTTCACACAGGTCCAGTTGAAGGCCGCGCCCGAAATGGGTGTGCCTCTCGGCGACGGCAGCGAAGAACGCATCAACGCAACCGGCTACAGCTATTGGATGGGCAAATTCGGACAAGCACAGCTTGGTCCGCTCTATCTCGGTAAACTTGGCCTGATTTCGCTCGCCTTCGGCGGCGCGGCATTCCTGATTATCGGCCTGAATTTCTGGGCCGAGGCAGGATGGAGCCCGCAGACATTCATGCGTGAGCTTTTCTGGCTGTCACTTGACCCTCCGGGTCCAGAATACGGCTTCAGCCCGTTCGTCCCGCTTCAGGAAGGCGGCTGGTTTATCCTGACCGGTGCATTCCTCAGTATCGCGGTTATGAGCTGGTGGGCGCGCACATACATGCGGGCCAAAGCTCTGGGCATGGGAATGCATATCCCGTGGGCCTTTGCGAGCGCCATCTGGTTGTTCCTGGTGCTGGGCTTCATCCGTCCAATGCTTCTGGGCAGCTGGGCAGAAGCGGTTCCTTACGGTGTGTTCTCGCACCTTGATTGGACCAACAACTTCTCGCTGATCCACGGCAACCTGTTCTACAATCCGTTCCACGCCCTTTCGATCGTGTTCCTGTATGGCTCTGCTGTATTGTTCGCGATGCACGGCGCGACCATCCTTGCGCTGGGCCGGTATGGCGGTGAGCGCGAGATTGAGCAGATCACAGACCGCGGTACCGCATCTGAGCGCGGTGCACTGTTCTGGCGCTGGACCATGGGATTTAACGCCACAATGGAATCGATCCACCGCTGGGCTTGGTGGTTTGCAGTGCTGACGACCTTCACAGGCGGCATCGGCATCCTGCTTACCGGTACAGTCGTAGACAACTGGTATGTCTGGGCGCAGGAGCATTATTACGCTCCGAAATAATGCGCCCGAGAGGGGTAGAGGCCCGCCAGCCAATGGCGCCCTACCCCGTCGGCATAATGAAAGGCCCGGCCCCGCAAATGCGGCGCCGGGCTTTTTCTTTTGGTGCTGTGGTGGCTGTTAAACTGGGGTTGCCGAGCCAGCACTGTTCAGTCAGTGCTGTCTATCTAATGCAATCTAGTCGAGGCGGCTCATCCGGCCTTTTAGATCATACAGATGCAGCGGCAGCGACAACGCGAGCGGCATCGCCACAAAATACCACGGCGCCCCGACAAGAGCTGCACGCAATCCCAACACGATCAGCGCAGCGGGACCAAGGAAGCCTGCGACAGCGCTCCAGCGCCAGCCGCGCGTCTTCAGCCAAACGGCTTCGCAAGCAAGCACAGCAAGTATGAGATCAGCGGCATGGCCGGATTGGAAGAACCAGCTCACAACGCAGCTATATCAGCCGAACGGACCATTGAGATCGATCACCGCCCAATTCAACGCGCCTGCGATCGTCACCCATATCAAATATGGCACAAGCAACGCGCCCGCGAGGCGCGAGAAACGGCCGCAAAAGATGATAAGCACAAGGATAGAGACCCACAGAAAGCCAAGCTCGATCATCGCCCAGTCGGGACGCTGCATCCGGAAGAACAGCAAGCTCCACGTGATGTTGAGAAAGCCGTTCAGCGCGAACAGACTGATCACCCATTGTGCGCTCGCACTGGTGGGCGCCGCCCGCCATGCCGTAATGCCGGAAACCCAGATCAGCGCATAGATTATCGTCCAGACAATCGGGAACGCTACATCAGGCGGATTCCAGTCCGGCTTTTGCAACGCCTGATACCAAGGGCCAAGATCGGTAATCGTCGCGCCAAGGGCGGCGACAACCAAGGCCGCAATGGTCGCGACGGTGATCGGAATGATTAGTGTGGCTCTCATACAGAGCAGCCTAACGCGTTGCGGCCCGCATTCCCAATAGGTGCGCGCAATCTTTCAAGAAGATTTTGACATGCGCCATCGGCTTTTTGCGCACCAGCTTCTTGTTCATATAGGCCTGCCAGGTCAGCTGCTGCACGTCTTTGTCATCGCACATCGTCACAAACCGCTCGCGCCGCTTGTCGCTAGAATACCAGAAATACTGCATCATCCCGAGGATCCAGAACACACGGCCGTGTTCTTTCATAAAAGCTCGGCGGGCGCTTTTCAGAGCCTTAGCTTCACCCGTTTTCAGGAATGCGCTTGCCGCATCGGCGACAAAGCGTCCACCGATCATGGCGTAATAGATCCCCTCACCCGAGGCAGGGGCGACGATGCCGGCTGCATCCCCTGCGACGATTACGTCCTTTCCGTTGTCCCACTTCTTAAGCGGTTTGAGCGGAATAGGCGCACCTTCGCGCCGGACGGTTTCGCAGCGATTTAGGTCAAGGTCACCGCGCATTTGCGCAACTGCACCGCGCAAGGAGAACCCTTTGTTCGCGCTGCCCACACCGATGCTCGCCGTGTCGCCATGCGGGAAAACCCAGGCGTAGAAATCGGGCGAAAGCTTGCCCTGATAAAACACATCGCAGCGATCCGGATCGAAGGCCTGCGTGTCGTCATTGTCAGGCGACTTTATGATCTCGTGATAGGCGAAGACGCAGGGCACTCGCTCGGCACCGGGCAGGCATTGTTTCGCAACGGATGAGCGGGCGCCATCTGCGCCAATGATGCAGCGCGCGCGCACTTTCTCAATCTCGCCGCCACGTTTACGCCGGAATGTTACCAAAGGATGCGGATTGTCGTCGCGTTCGACTTTTTCAAACACAGCTTCCAGCCGTTCTGCGCCAGACATGCGAGCGCGTTCGCGCACCCACTCGTCAAATTCATCGCGGTTGACCATGCCGACATAGCCGATCTCGCCCACTGGCATATCGACGGCACGGCCTGATGGGGCAATCATCCGGGCACAGCGGGACTTTGCAACCAGCAAACTGTGCGGAATATCGAAATCTTCGAGCATTCGCGGAGGAACAGCACCGCCGCACGGCTTGATCCGCCCGCCGCGCTCCATCAGCAGAACCGAGTGACCAGCCAAAGCCAAATCATTGGCCGTGGTCGCGCCGCAAGGCCCACCGCCAACGACAACTGCGTCATAAATCGTCTCGGTCATGCGAACACCTCTGTTTCCCTAACTTGAAGCTCTTCTTCAATTCTCGGTGCAGCGCTGGTCGCGCGCACTGCCAACACCGCGGCGAGGACGAATAGCGATGCCTCGATTGCAAATATCATTTGAAACGCCTCGCCATCGCTGGCCATAACGCGGCGAGCAGCATCCACTCCGAGCGCGCCGATCAATCCGCCTAGGCCAAAGGCAATGGCCTGCGCCGCGCCCCAGACGCCCATGCGCACACCTTCGCGCGTTTTTGCGCCAGCGCCGGCCAATCCCATCATCGCGCCGATAGCCGCGACTGCGAACAATCCGTTGCAAAAGCCCAGCGCGAAGACATTCACCACAATCGGCCAGCCGGGGCCAACCACTGCCGCCATCGCGAGGAATGCGAGGGCCACAGCCGAACCGCAGCAGCCAAAGACAATCCAATGGCGCAGCTCAACCGGCATCCGGCCTGCAAATGCGCTGCCACCGATGCCAGCAACGATCATACCCGCGAGCACACCGCTTGATTGCATACCGCCCAACTGGGTCGACTCCCCCGGTGTCATGCCAAATATGAGGCCTGCAAACGGCTCAAGGATCAAATCCTGCATGTTGAAGGCCATCATCGAGACGAAGATAAAGAGCGTGAAACGGCGCGCCGCTTTCTCAGCGAGAATTTCCCGCAAAGCCTCGCGAAAATTAGGTGCTGGCTCTGTTTTCGCGGTCTCGGCAAAAGCGCCGGACGGAATTCCTCCGCGCGGTTCGATCCGGAACACCGCAAGCGATGTCACCGCGATGCAAACACACAATAGACCAGTTGCCACAGACAAAAGCCGCTCGGGCGAAAACGGCTGGAGCAATGACCCGACTGTGATCGCCGATACGACAATTCCGGCAACCATCATGATCCATGTCATTGCCGCCGCTGCGGCGCGGCGATCCGGCGCGACGCCCGATGCAAGCAGAGCCAGAGCAGATGTACCGCTCGCGCCAACACCGATGCCGATCAGGGTGTAGGCGAGCACGCCCAAAGCCATGGCCATGCCGAAACTGCCGCTCATCATAACGGTTGTCTGAACCGCGAGAATTGAGCCTAAACCTAGAATGACGATACCGCCGATGATCCAAAGCGCCCGGCTGCGCCCTTTGTCCGAACCGTGGCCCCATAACGGGCGACATAGCTGAACCGCGTAGTGCCAGCCGACTAGACCGGCAGGCACTGCGGCGGCCAAGGCATATTCAACAACCATCAAACGGTTCAGCACCGTCGTGGTTAGCATTACCATCGCGCCAATCGATGCCTGGACAAGGCCAATGCGGATAATCGCCAGCCAGCCCAGTCCCGTGAATGTCGATCCCTGATGCGCCACTAGATATACTCGCCAAGGCCAAGCGAGGTCGCCAGCATTCCTAGCACGTAGAGCGTTACGCCAACGCCGTTATACCACGGCGCGTATTCTTTCGGATCGCGCAACAGCTTTGGCATCGCGGCAAGTTGAAGACACAACACACCGGAAACGAGCAAAGCCGAAGCGGTATACCCCCACACAGCCAGCAACACGATCACCGCGACTTGCGCGGCGGCCATGATGGCGCAGGCATATCGCGCCGCGCCGCTAACGCCCATGGTGACAGGCAGCGATTTGAGGCCGGTCTCACGATCACCTTCGACCGCTTTGAAATCGTTCAAGGTCATGATGCCGTGTGCGCCGATGCTGTAGAGCGCGAGCACGATCAGAATTTCGGTAGATGGCAGCGTGCCCAGCATGACAGCGGCGCCGGTGAACCAACTTAGCCCTTCATAGGTGAAACCAACGACAGCGGGCCCGGTCCAGCCACTTGTCTTAAAGCGGAACGGCGGCGCGCTGTATCCCCATGCGAGAGCAAGGCCGATAAGCCCTGCGACGAACACCCAAATGCCCAGTGCAAATGCGACGGCGGCTGATAAGACGGTGCCGATCAAAGCAATGTAGAGACCCCAGCGGCCCGCTATGCGGCCTGATGGAATTGGCCGGTCTGGCTCGTTTATCGCGTCTACGTGCCGGTCATACCAGTCATTGACGGCTTGGCTGGTCCCGCAAACAAGGGGGCCCGCGAGCAGAGTTCCGCCCAAAACAAACAGCCAACGGCCATCCATTCCGACACCGGAAGAAACCGCGCCGCACATGAAAGCCCACATCGGAGGGAACCAGGTGATTGGCCGGATAAGCTGGACAACGTCCCGCAGAGCCGGAATCGGCACAGATTTGTTCGAGAGCGCGAAGCGTTCCATGAAGGAGAGGCTATGCCTGACACAGCGTAGCGTCAAATAAATTTGACACTTATTATCCTCACCTGTCCAAAATAGGCTCAGTTTTACGCAATCGCGGCGATATTATTGACAATTTTGCATGACACTCGAGTGTCAAACCGGCTGGAATCGCACCAAACACAGTGACCCGACTCGGAGTCGCTTTCACTGCTTTAGGCTGACTACAGTGTCATAGAGTGCATTTCGGAAGGACACGGCCGCGCCTTAGAATTCACGCAAACCGCCGACTGCTTACTCGCCGTCGCCTTGCAAATTGCCGAGGCCGTAACGGTGCAGTTTGGAATAGAGGCTCTGGCGTGAAAGCCCGAGTATCTCCGCCGCAGATGCACGGTTGTCCGACGTGTAGGAAAGCGCCGCTTCGATACACAGCCGCTCGATCAGATCGGTGGACTCGCGGACGATATCCTTAAGAGACATACGACCGACCAGATCGGTGAGCTGCTCGACCGAGCGCGGCAGGTCTTGCGAACCTGGTGGCAGGTCGCGCAGACGGCGGCCAATAGGGCGAATTACAAACGCATAAAGCGGATCATCGCCGCTGCTGCGAACTGCCGATAGCTCTACCGGTTCGCCTTCCATCTCATGCCCTGCGCGCAGAACCGTGCTGACATTGCGGGCCGCGCCGTGCTGGTCAATTTGCCCCTCAATCAAGTCGAGATCGATGCCGGGACGGCCAAGCGTTTCTGACAGATGCCGACCGCGCAGTTGATCAAGGCTTGCCGCCTGAACCAGCTCCACAAAGGATTGATTTGCGCTGACAATTTCAAGGTTCGCATCAGCCATGACGAACGCGTCTGGCATTTGATCAACCAGATCGAACAAAGGCGCAGCCACGTCTTCGCCAGATGCATCGACCGAAGTCATGCGCATCAGCAAGAAATGCCCGCGATCCTGCATAAAACCATTGATCGCGACGGAAACCTGACGCCCACCTTTGGCCAGGGTGATCTCGCCCGGCGTGACTGCATCGGAAGCCATCGCCGAACCGGCCAACGCCTGAAGCGCCTCTCGCGATCCTTTGTCGATCAGGCTTGTAACTTTCTTACCCGACAGAGTGCCAGCGCGTGATCCCGTCATGGAATGCGCGGCGGGGTTAGCTTCACGGATTTTGAGCGTTTGCGCCTCGACCACGATGACCGCCTCTGATGAGCGATCGAACAGCATCCGGTATCGCGCCTCCAATTGGCGCATCTGGAGGTAATCGCGTTCCAGTGATTGCTGCACTTGAAGCAGGCGCTGCTGGAGCTTGCCCGCTTCGCGCAGGTCACGTCCAAAAGCGATCCGGTGCTCGCCGCCATTTACGCTCAACACGGCATAACGGATCGGGATATCACCGCCTCGTGACGGGTGATTTACCTGACGCCAATGCTGGACTTCACCGCGGCGTGCGGCGGCCAGCATCTCCATGATTTTAGGGCGACTTTCGTCCGTAACTGTCTCAATCCAATTGGTACCGGTCCAATTTTCAAAGTCAGGGAATTCGTCAGGGTCGAACGCGGCGTCCAAAATGGTGCCTGTATCGTCGAGAACCAGCGTCACATCGCCCGCGACCATGGCGAATTTCATCGCCGCGTCTGCGTCCAAAGAGTCGAATAGTTCGGCGGCTTTCCCGAATGGGTGCTTGCCTTCGATACTATGCTTTCGAGTGAGCATTTGGGGGTCCCGGTTTTAACTCATTTAACGCGCCCGCACCAATTCAGAAGCGACCAATTTATCGGCCTCCTCCAATGCAGTACGTGCGTCGGCGCCGGTCCCATCGGCTCCTACTTTAGAGACGATCGAAGGGTCATCATTGACCACCCGTCCGCCTACGAAAACTGTGATATTCGGATTTGCAGAAACGCTTCTCATCGCGACGATCAAGTTCGTGACCGAGGCGCTAGGGCAATCGCGAGAGAGGGTCAATCCTACCAAATCGTAGGATTTCCGACCCAAACGATCGAGTAAATCGCGGCGTTCTGGTTTGGCCAAAGCTTCGCTATCCCAGCCCGCGCGGCTGAACACTTCATCGATCATCAGGGCACCAAAATTATGCTGATCACCCGGCATTGGTGTAAAAATTGCAACACGCTGTTTTCCATGATCATTTGTAGGCCGCGGCGGGGCACGCATTCCTACTTCGCGCATCACCTCCTGAAGCCGCCAAAGACCCATGGTGACATCAACGAAATCGCATTCGTCGCGCTCCCACATTTCACCCAAGGTTCGGGCAGCAGGGGCGAGCAAATCAACCAGAATGGCATCAACACTGACGCCAGCTGCCAGGAAGTTATCCACTTCCTCCATCAGATTCGCCGCTTCCAATTCCATCGGAAGTTCGGCGAATTTCTGGGCGTCGCTCGGATTGATCTCCGATGCCTTAGCGGGCGCCAGACGCGTCTTTTCGATGGAATGCGCCATAAGCAGGCGCGGAATAATTTCGCCTTCGATCACAGCGTTGATTGAGTCATCAGCCAGCGGCCCTTTGACCACGGAGCTTTCATCACTGTTGGTTACACGGCGGCCAAGCGGGTTCGAAAACATCTTGCGCCATGCTGCAGACTTGGCGCCATTTGCACCTTTCACTTGCGTGCCTGCCATCTGATCCTCCCAGTACCCCGGTCCAGAATGCCGGGTCGGCGCGGATCGCGTCGCTGCTGACGTGACTGGAATATGCCCAGCCCTCCCTCGTCAACGACTCAGTCCTACGCCTTTTCCTTCCATTGAGCAAACACGCTTGTCTTGATTGAATTAATTGTCAAGTTGATGGAACGTCCAGTTTAATTGACACCTCTCTTTCCAAGGCGTAGCGATGTTCTGGAGGAAGGGGATCTTTCACGAGATGAGTCGGCATAATCACGCAGCTCCTGCACAGGCGGGAAGTGTGGCGCTCTACACAGCAGAAGAGCGCCAGCGTCGCGACGAGTCGATTTGGACAATCGTGCAAGGCATCCTCGCCCCGCTTCAATTCCTAGTCTTCATTGTCAGTCTTGGTCTGGTCATTCGGTATTTTATGACCGGTGAGGGCGCATTCGCAGCCGACACCTCCATCGTTGTGAAGACCCTCGTTCTCTACACGATCATGGTGACCGGCTCGATCTGGGAGAAAGTCGTCTTCGGTCGCTGGTTGTTTGCACCGGCGTTCTTCTGGGAAGATGTTTTCTCGATGCTCGTCCTCGCACTGCACACGCTTTACCTCGTGATGCTGTTTGGCGGATTTGGTACCACTGATCAGCGTATGCTTGTCGCTCTGGCGGCCTATGGCACTTACATCATCAATGCCGGACAGTTCATTTGGAAACTGCGCATGGCGCGCCTTGATGCGGCGAATGCGCAGGCCCAGAGGCAGGTGGTGCCTGCATGAACGTCGCGACCACCCTTCCCGGATGTGACGCCCCGATTGCCAAAGAGCAGCGCCCTGTGCTGCGCGAGCGCGGCCAACGCGAGGTGTTCTGCGGGCTGACCGGTATCGTCTGGCTGCACCGCAAAATGCAGGACGCTTTCTTCCTCGTCGTGGGTTCACGTACCTGCGCGCATTTGCTGCAATCGGCTGCGGGCGTGATGATCTTTGCCGAACCGCGCTTTGCCACGGCCATTATGGAAGAACGCGATCTTGCTGGCATGCTGGACACTCAGGATGAGCTTGACCGCGTGGTTGACCGCCTTCTGTCGCGCCGTCCCGACATCAAATCGCTGTTTCTCGTCGGATCATGCCCGTCGGAAGTTATCAAGCTGGACCTTGCGAAAGCGGCGCAGCGGCTTGGCGCGAAGCATATGCCGAATGTTCGCATCCTGAATTATTCGGGCAGCGGCATCGAAACGACCTTCACCCAAGGCGAAGATGCCTGCCTCGCCGCGCTTGTGCCGGAAATGCCTGCGCTGGCTGCCGATGCACCGCAAGAACTGCTGATCGTTGGGGCGCTTCCCGATATTGTCGAAGACCAGTTCCTGCGGATTTTCAAACAGCTGGGTATTGATCGCGTTGGCTGTCTGCCCGCACGTAACGCCCGCGATTTGCCGAGTGTGGGTGCGAATACGCGCTATTTGCTCGCGCAGCCTTTCCTTGCAGACACCGCCATGGCTCTCGAAGGGCGCGGCGCTCAGCGGCTTGATGCGCTGTTCCCGTTCGGCGCTGAAGGCACGACCGGCTGGCTTAAAGCGGCCGCCGATGCCTTCGGAATTGATCCCGACCACTTTGAGCGTGTCGTTGCACCGGGCCGCGAACGCGCCAAACGCGCGATTGCCCATTCCAAGGGTAAGCTTGAAGGCAAGCGGATCACCTTCCTGCCGGACTCGCAGCTTGAGGTTCCACTTGCGCGCTTCCTCGCGACTGAGTTGGACATGACCCCTGTCGAAGTCGGCACGCCTTATCTTCACCGCGCGCATTGTGCGCAGGAGCTCGACCTCATCCCGCCAAGCGCACGGATCAGCGAAGGCCAGGATGTCGAGCGTCAGCTTGACCGGGTGCGCGAAGACAAGCCCGATCTCACCGTTTGCGGTCTCGGTCTTGCCAATCCGCTGGAGTCCGAAGGCCTCTCTACTAAATGGGCAATCGAACTCGTTTTCTCGCCGATCCACGGTTTTGACCAAGCTGGCGATCTTGCTGAACTCTTTGCACGGCCGCTGCGGCGCCGTGACGTGCTGGAGGTATAGGCGAGGTGCAGCTATCCGTCTGGACATATGAAGGCCCGCCCCATGTTGGCGCGATGCGTGTCGCAACCGCGATGGAGAAGCTGCACTATGTGCTGCATGCCCCGCAAGGCGACACCTATGCGGACTTGCTGTTCACGATGATCGAGCGGCGCGGAAAGCGTCCGCCCGTCACCTACACCACATTTGAAGCCCGCGATCTGGGCAAAGACACAGCCCAGCTGTTCCAAGACGCCGCGACGCAAGCCGTCGAACGCTTCAAGCCGCAGGCAATCATTGTGGGCGCATCTTGCACCGCTGAGCTTATTCAAGACGACCCCACGGGTCTATCCGAAGCGATGGACCTGCCCTGCCCCGCGATCCCGTTGGAGCTGCCAAGCTATCAGCGTAAGGAAAACTGGGGCGCAGCCGAGACATTTTATCAGATCGTGCGCAACCTTGCGGACAAGACGGTCACACGCGAGCCACGCGAAGGCAGAAAGGCGCGCGCCAACATCCTCGGCCCGACTGCTCTTGGTTTCCGCCACCGTGATGATTTAGTCGAAATTCGCAAAATTCTGGATGCCCTAGGCGTTGAGGTAAACCTCGTCGCTCCGTTGGGCGCCACCCCCGCTGACATCACCCGCATCGGCGAGGCTGATTTCAACATTTCCATGTACCCCGAGATTGCTGACGAAGCGGCTCGCTGGCTTGAACGCACGTTCAAGCAGCCCACCGTTCGCAGCGTTCCTATCGGTGTGAGGGCCACACGTGCTTTCATTACCGACGTCGCCGAGTTGGCAAGTGCAGATCCCACGCTTGCCCTCGGCGACAACTCCTCAAGAATGCCCTGGTGGAGCCGTTCGGTCGATTCGACCTATCTGACCGGCAAACGGGTGTTCATTTTCGGCGACGCGACCCACGCTGTCGCCGCTGCGCGCATCGCCAAGCACGAGCTTGGCTTCGAGGTATGCGGTCTGGGTTGTTACAACCGCGAGTTTGCCCGCGAAATCCGCGCAGAGGCGAAAGAACACGGTGTCGAGCCGCTGATCACAGACGACCATATGGAAGTCGAAGACGCCATCGCCGCAGCCGCGCCAGAGCTGGTCCTAGGCACGCAGATGGAACGGCACATTGCCAAACGTTTGGGCATGCCCTGCGCGGTGATTTCCTCGCCCGTCCACGTGCAGGATTTCCCCGCGCGTCACAGCCCGCAAATGGGTTTCGAAGGTGCAAACGTGATCTTCGACACGTGGGTTCACCCATTGGTCATGGGCCTTGAAGAACATCTTCTCACCATGTTCCGCGAGGACTTTGAGTTTTCCGACGAGAATGGCCCATCGCACCATGCGGCCCACGCGCCCAAGACGACATTGGCCAATGCGCCAACAATTGACGCTGAAGTTCCCGAAGAGCCTGTCATTCCGATCAATGACGGATCGATCTGGACCGCCGAGGCAGAGCGTGAATTGAAGAAAATTCCGTTCTTTGTTCGGGGCAAAGCGCGCCGCAACACAGAGGCCTTCGCCGTGGATCAAGGTCTGAACGAAATCGGCCTAGAGACGCTGTATGATGCGAAGGCGCACTATGCCAAGTAAGGCGCCCACCTCGATCCTTGCCCACCGGTCCACTCCGGTGCGGGTCGTGATTGTCACTCTCGACAATCACCTTAAGGGCGCGGTTGAACGGGCTGCGAAAGCGCTCGGCAAAGAGAATATCGAACTTTCCCTGCACGCAGCAGCCGATTGGGATCGTAACGAAAGCGCGTTGGACGAAACCAAAGCGGCTATCGAAAAGGCCGACATTGTCATCGCGACGATGCTGTTCCTTGACGATCACTGCCGCGCGATCCTGCCCACCCTCGAAGCGCGCCGCGATGATTGCGACGCGATGGTTTGCCTGATGTCGGCAGGCGAAGTCGTCAAACTCACCCGCATGGGGGCGTATCAGATGGACGCGCCTGCCAAGGGCCCGCTGGCGCTGTTGAAAAAGCTGCGCGGATCGAAGAAGCAAGGCGCAAGCTCAGGCGCGGGGCAGATGAAAATGCTGCGCCGCCTGCCGAAAATTCTGAAGTTCATTCCGGGCACTGCGCAGGACGTCCGCGCTTACTTCCTGACCATGCAATATTGGCTGTCGGGTTCGGACGAGAACGTGGTCGCAATGGTGCGCTCGCTGATCGACCGTTACGCTGCTGGTGAACGTGCTGGCCGCCGCGGCGTGACCAAAGCGGATGCGCCGCAGGAATATCCAGAAACCGGCGTCTACCACCCACGCACAAAACAGCGCATTTCTGAAAGCCTGCGCCTCTTGCCGCGCGGCAAGGCAGAGAATGGCACAGTCGGCCTGATCCTGCTGCGTTCCTATCTGCTCGGCCACGATAGCGGCCATTATGACGGCGCAATCGCAGCGTTTGAGGCGGCAGGAATGAAGGTTGTGCCGGTCTTCGCAAGCGGCCTTGATGCGCGTCCGGCTATTGAGAAATTCTTCGTCGATGAACATGGCAACCGCACCGTCGATGCCATTGTAAACCTCACCGGCTTCTCACTGGTTGGCGGCCCAGCTTACAACGATTCCAAAGCAGCCAGCGAAGTTTTGGGCGATATGGATGTCCCATACCTCGCCGCGCACGCTATTGAATTTCAGACGATCGAAGAATGGCGCGGACGCGATCAAGGGTTGCTCCCATTAGAAGCCACCATGATGGTCGCGCTGCCTGAGCTGGACGGCTCAATCGCACCGAGCGTTTTTGGCGGACGCGCGGGCGAAGGCGCCGTTTGCGAAGGGTGCGAGCGCCGCTGCGAGAAACCCGCATCCGATCATCTGCGCCCGATGCAAAGCTGCCCGGAACGCGCAGAGGCTTTGGCCGCACGCACTGCCAAGCTGATCGCGCTTCGCCGCAGCGAACGGGCACAGCGTAAACTCGCCGTGGTGCTGTTCAACTTCCCGCCCAATGCGGGCGCAACGGGCACAGCCGCATTCCTAGCGGTTTACGAATCCCTCCATGCCACGCTGACCCGACTCGCAGGCGAAGGCTACAGCGTTGAAGTGCCCGAAAGCGTCGATGCGCTTCGCACCGCTCTACTCGAAGGCAATGCCGAACGTTACGGCGCGGATGCAAACGTCGCCGCGCGAATCCCTGCGGATGAGCATGTCCGCCGTGAGCCTCACCTTGCCGAAATCGAAGCACAGTGGGGCCCTGCTCCCGGCAAAGCGCAAGCCGATGGCGGCCATATTCAGGTGCTCGGCGCGCAGTTCGGCAACGTCTTTGTCGGTGTGCAACCTGCATTCGGATATGAAGGCGATCCGATGCGCCTGCTGTTCGAAGGCAATTTCGCTCCGACCCACGCATTCAGCGCGTTTTACCGCTGGATCCGCGAAGACTTCGGCGCGCATTCGCTGCTGCATTTCGGCACGCACGGTGCACTCGAGTTTATGCCCGGTAAACAGGTCGGTATGACGGGCGATTGCTGGTCAGAACGTCTGATCGGCGATCTGCCCAACTACTACCTCTATGCCGCCAACAACCCGTCAGAGGGTATGCTGGCAAAACGCCGCTCCGGCGCAACTCTAGTCAGCTACATGACACCGCCGCTCGCTCAAGCTGGTCTCTACAAAGGTCTTTCTGAGCTTAAGGCGAGCGTTGAGCGCTGGCGCCTCACCGAGGATGCGAATGCAGATGAGCGCGCTGATCTGGCCGAATTGATCGGCGATCAAGCGGACGCGTTAGACATCGAATACGGCGACATTGGCGAACTTTCGGGCAAGCTTTACGAGCTGGAAGAAGCGCTTATACCGCATGGCCTCCACGTCCTCGGTCTCAACCCGACCGGCGAGCAACGCAGCGACATGCTGAACGCCATGGCAGAGGCCGCTGGCGATGATGCAGACCGCGAAATGCTGGGTGCGAAACTGGACGAGAGCGACGAGCTCGCCTCGCTTATCCATGCTTTGGATGGCGGATATGTTCAGCCCGCCCCCGGCGGCGACATTGTAGCCAATCCCGAGGTGCTGCCAACAGGACGTAACATCCACGGGTTTGATCCATTCCTGCTGCCTTCGCAGTTCGCCTGCAACCAAGGTCGCGATCAGGCCGAACGACTGCTCGCGCGCCACGTCGACAGCGGCGAGCCCTTCCCAGAAAGCATCGCCATGGTGCTGTGGGGCACGGACAATATGAAGTCCGAAGGCGTGCAGATTGCTCAAGCACTAACCCTGATGGGCGCGCGCCCGCGCCGGGACAGCTATGGCCGCCTTTGCGGTGCAGAATTGATCCCTCTGGAAGAATTGGGCCGCCCGCGCATCGATGTGGTGATGACGCTTTCAGGCATTTTCCGCGACCTCCTGCCGCTGCAAACCCGCATGCTGGCCGAAGCCGCATTGCTCGCCAGTAAAGCGGACGAACCGCTGGAAGCCAACTTCGTACGTAAGCACAGCCTCGCCCATGCTGAGACGCATCAGTGCGAATTTGAAACCGCCGCCCTGCGCGTCTTCTCCAACCAGGAAGGCGCATATGGCGCGAATGTGAACCAAATGATCGACGGCGGCGTTTGGGCCGATCCCGATGAGCTGGCAAACTCGTTCGAGATCAACAAAGGCTTTGCCTACGGCGTCAGCGGCACTCCAGTGCAGCAACGCGAATTGTTGACCAGCGCGCTCAAAGAAGTCGAGTTCACCTATCAAAACCTCGAAAGCGTCGAAGTCGGCATCACCGATCTTGATCAATATGTCGATGGTCTGGGCGGTGTCAGCCGCTCCATCGCCCGCGCAAAAGGCGAAGAGGCGCCGGTTTACATCCTAGATGCGACCCGCGGGAGCACGAAAGTGCGCACGCTGGCCGAGCAGATCGACCTCGAAACGCGCAGCCGCACGCTCAACCCGAAATGGTTTGAGGGGATGCTCGATCACGGTTTCGAAGGCGTTCGCAACATCGAACAGCATGTGACGAACACTCTCGGCTGGTCCGCAACCACCGGACAGGTTCAACCTTGGGTCTATCAGAAAATTTCCGAAACCTTCGTCCTCGACGAAGACATGCGCCGCCGCCTTGCAGAGCTCAATCCGAAAAGCTCCGCGCGCGTCGCAAACCGCCTGCTCGAAGCATGCGACCGCCAGTTGTGGGAGCCGGATGAGGAAACCCTCGCCGCCCTGCGTGAAGCCAACGACGAACTCGAAGACCGCCTCGAAGGCGTCTTCGCTGCCGAATGATGAACAGAGGGATCTGAAGCCATGAACCTACACACACCCAACATCACGCCGCCCGATGGCGCTGGCTCCGTGCAGGTGCAGCTTGACCCGGCTGATCAAATCAAAGGCGCCAAAGTCTTTGCGGTCTACGGCAAAGGCGGGATCGGCAAATCGACCACATCGTCGAACCTGTCGGCTGCATTTTCAAAACTCGGCCACCGCGTCCTTCAGATCGGCTGCGATCCAAAGCATGACAGCACATTCACGCTGACCAAAAAGCTGATGCCGACGGTTATCGATGTGCTCGAAACGGTTGAGTTCCATTCTGAGGAACTACGCCCCGACGATTACATGTTCGAAGGCTATAACGGCGTTATGTGCGTCGAAGCTGGTGGACCGCCCGCAGGCACTGGGTGCGGCGGATATGTTGTTGGCCAGACCGTCAAGCTGCTGAAACAGCACCACTTGCTCGAAGACACAGACGTGGTCATTTTTGACGTGCTGGGCGATGTTGTGTGCGGCGGCTTTGCGGCTCCGCTTCAACACGCTGAACGCGCGCTGGTTGTTGCCGCGAATGATTTCGACAGCATCTTTGCAATGAACCGGATCGTTCAGGCAATCGGTGCGAAATCGAAGAACTACGACGTTCGCCTCGCCGGTGTGGTTGCAAACCGCAGCCGCGAAACTGACGAGATTGACCGTTTCTGCGAAGAGATCGGCATGCCGCGCCTCGCGCATTTCCGCGATGTCGATGCGATCCGCCGTTCACGCCTCAAGAAATGCACTTTGTTCGAAATGGACGATGCCCCTGACGTTATTCAGGCGCAGGACGAATATCTTCGCCTCGCCGCTATGCTGTGGGCCGGTGTCGAGCCGTCCTTGGCGCAGCCGATGAAAGACCGCGACATCTTCGACTTCCTGGGGTTTGAATGATGGCAACACGTTCACCCACCCCATACGATGATCGCCGCGAGGCGCTTGCGACATATTTTGACAGCACGGCCAAGCAGGCTTGGATCGATCTGACCTCTAACGCCAAAGTTAGCGGTATCCGCGCCACCGTCCGCGCGGGCCGTGATGAAATGCGCTCCACGCTGCTGGATTGGCTTCCCGTTGATCTGCGCCGCACACGTATGCTGGATGCAGGTTGCGGCACAGGCGCGCTTGCTATCGAAGCGGCCTGCCGCGGTGCGGAAGTGACAGGCATTGATGTGGCCGCCGGCCTTGTCGATGTGGCACGTGACCGCACGCCCAGCTTTATCGGGCACGGAAAGATCCACTGGATGGCTGGCGACATGCTTTCGCCGACACTTGGCGAATTCGCGCACACCGTCGCGATGGATTCCCTGATCCACTATTCGCCGGAAGATCTGGTCGATGCACTGGCGCAGATCGGTGAACGCACAACACATTCGATCCTGTTCACCTTTGCCCCGCTCACCCGCTTGCTGGGCGCGATGCACACGGTCGGCAAAGTGTTTCCGAAGAACAACCGATCACCTGCCATTGTGCCGGTGAACGAAGATGAATTGCGCGCGCGCCTTGGCGATCTGCGCGATTGGAAAATCGGCCGCACGCACCGCGTCTCCAGCGGCTTTTACACCAGCCAAGCGCTGGAATTGGTAAAGCGTGGATGAGCACTTCGCCGCGCCCTTCCTCGGATAAGCCGACCTCGTTCACCGAGCTCGCAATGGCAATGCTGCCATTTGCGGACGCGGCGAGCGTGGATCTGCCGCTTCCGAGGTTGCTGAGGCTGGCCCTTTTCCAGTTCAGCGTGGGTATGGCGATGGTGCTGCTCAACGGTACGCTCAACCGGGTGATGATCGTTGAGCTGGGCGCGCCTGCATGGATTGTTGCATTGTTGATCGCGGTGCCCCTTCTGGTTGCGCCGTTCCGCGCGCTAATCGGACACAAATCGGACACGCACCGCTCCTTCCTCGGCTGGAAGCGGGTGCCGTATATCTGGTTTGGCTCGATCCTGCAGTTTGGCGGGCTGGCGATTATGCCGTTTGCGCTCCTGCTGTTCGACAATCCGGATAAGTTTAACATAGCGGTACTGGCGGCGGCTGCCTCGTTCCTGCTGACTGGCGCTGGTTTCCACATCACTCAGACAGCGGGCCTTGCGCTTGCGACCGATCTTGCCCCCGAAGACAAGCGTCCGCGCGCCGTTGCGCTGCTTTACGTCATGCTGCTTGTCGGCATGATGTTCTCCGCCTTTGTCATTGGCGGGTTTTTGATCGAATTCAGCCCGACCCGCCTTGTGCAGGTTATTCAGGGTGCAGCCGTGCTCACCATGGTGCTCAACATTACCGCGCTTTGGAAACAAGAGGCCCGCAATGTTGAGGCAACCGCGCATCACCGCGAAACGCCTGACTTCCGCAAGCTCTGGGGCGCCTTTGTGAAAGATGGCCGCAATGCGCGCCTTCTCACCGCAATCGGTATCGGCGCGGCAGGTTTTGCCATGCAGGATGCTTTGCTGGAGCCTTATGGCGGCGAAGTGCTGGGCCTGTCGGTCGGCGCTACCACTGGCCTTACCGGCGCTTGGGCATTTGGCGCTCTGTTGGGCTTTGTCTGGTCGGGCCGTATGCTGGCACGCGGCGGCGATCCGCTGCGTATTGCGGGCCTCGGCCTGGTGGCCGGTATTGCTGCATTCCTTATCATCCTGTTCGCTCCGGCCTTTGCATCGCCCGTGATGCTGTTCATCGGCGCGGGCGCGATCGGCCTTGGCCTTGGCCTTTTCTCGGTCGGCACACTGATCGAAGCCATGAACCTCGCAAAAAGCGCGACCGCCGGTCTTGCCCTAGGCGCATGGGGCGCTGTTCAAGCGACCTGCGCTGGCGCGGGCATCGCCTTGGGCGGCGCGCTGCGTGACGGTGTCGCGGCGATTGCCATGAGCGGTGATCAGACCTCAGCAATCGCCACCCGCGCGACCGGTTATACCACCGTTTATATTCTCGAAATCCTGCTGCTTCTTGCAGGCCTCGCCGCGATTGGACCGCTTGTCGGCCGGAATCGCACATCTTCCACGAATTTGCGGGATGCCGCAGGCCAGCCGTTCGGTCTGCGCGAATTCCCGACATGAATGCGGCTGCCGTTCGGCCGCAAATTGCACTGAGAGGAACGTGAAATGAATAACACGTATATTGTCGGCACGTTCGATGTTGCCGAACTCGCCTTCCTTAGTTTCTTTGTCTTTTTCATCGGTCTGGTGATTTACCTGAACCGTGAAAGCCGCCGCGAAGGCTATCCGTTAGAGGATGAGTTTACCGGCCGCGTCCAACCCGGCAGCCCGCTGTCCGATGGCGGGAAGAAAGAATTCCAACTGCCTGATGGCCGCGGCACCTATGTGCCAGAAGATGTTGCGCGCGACCCTGTTGATGTGCCTGCAACACGCACATTCCACGCTGGCGGCGCGCCGTATCACCCAACAGGCGACGCGATGAAAGACGGAATGGGCCCTGCGGCCTATGCGAACCGTCAGGATTACGCCGACCTTACATTTGATGGCCGCCTGCGGATCGTTCCGCTTGCCGACAGCTACGAAATTGAGGTTGCACCCAATGATGTCAACATCATGGGCTGGCCTGTCATCGGCGCTGAAAAGCAGCCGGTTGGCACAGTGACCGACATCTGGGTCGACCAGTCGGAACACATCATCCGCTATCTGGAAGTCACCACCAATAAGGGGACCAAAGTGCTTGCCCCGATGGCGGTGAGTGTCGTCCAGAAAAAGGGCCCGCTTCAAGGCATGTTTGGAAACAACGAGTCCCTGACAACCGGTATCCTACCGGACAGTGCAGAGCTTGTTGAGATCGACGCGATCACAGCGGAACAGTTTGAAAGCGTACCGCAGGTTGCCACCGCCGGTCAGGTCACTCGTCTCGAAGAAGACAAGATCCAGGCCTATTTCGGCGGCGGTTATCTCTATGCGACTGCTGAGCGGGGCGAACCGTGGCTGTAAACACCGCGCCCGCCTCTGCCGCTCCGCAGCCTTTCGATGAAAGCACCATCGACGGGCCAAGCGGGGACGGTGACCCAATGGGCACGCCTGCGCCTGATGAGAGAGTGCTGTGGAAGGGGAAGCCTGATCTGGCCGTTCTCGCCCGCAGTGCCTTTCACATCCGCAAGGTTGCACTGTATTTTGCGGCCCTAATCGGCATCTCGCTGGCCTTCGGCAACACGAATGCGGCGATTGTCTGTGCGGTGCTCGGCGTGGCAGCTATTGTCGTGTTGCAGGGCCTTGCATGGCAATCGCGCCGGACGACGGTGTACATTCTTACGAATGATCGCCTGATCATTCGCAAGGGTATGGCAATCGAGACGCGGATCAATCTGCCGCTAAAACAGATCGGATCGGCTAACCTCAAAATGCGCACAAAATCGCATGGCGATATCGCGATGACGCTCAATGGGGAGCGTTTACTGGGATATCTGCTGCTGTGGCCGCATGTGCGCCCGTTCAAGTTCGCTTATCCAGAGCCGGCGCTTCGCGCTATTCCGGATGCCGAGAACGTGGCTCAAGTGCTGGCCGAGGCATGCGCAAAACATGTCGCGATTGATCGCAGCGTTGACGCGAAAACGGATGCAGGCGCGCAGCAGGTGAACGGCCTTGCTGCCCCGCGTCAGCGCGCACCGCGCCCGCAGGCTGAACCGATCGCGGATCGCGGTCTTGAGGGAGCTCCCGCATGATCGTGCGCGAATACGAAGAAGACGAAGTCACCGTCCACAAAGTACCGCTAATGCTAGCGGGCGGCGTGGCGGCGATTTCGCTGGCGCTGACGGCGTCGGTCACGCTTGGCTATGCCGATCCGGCATCCGTGCCAAGCGAGGTCCGCGCCGCCGAAGGCACCACGTCTGTCTCCACCCGCAGCATCCAGTTTTACGATGAAGCGGATGGCACCGTCCGGGTCGAAGACGCGCTTTCAGGCGATGTCATTGACCGTTTTCCCCCTGCGACCGGCGGCTTTGTCCGCTCCAGCGTGCGCAGCCTGGTCCACGAACGGCGGATCAGAGGGATTGGCGCAGCCACCCCGTTCGAGTTGATCGAATGGAGCGATGGCGCGCTGTCTTTGCAGGACACAACGACGGGCGAAGCAATCGAACTGGCTTCTTTTGGAAGCGATAACCGCGCGGTGTTTGCCGCTATGTTGAAATAGGAGAAGCGTCGATGGGATCCGATGCCAATACCCCAAACCACAGCGGAGCAAGGCAGTTTGATACACCTTGCACAATATCCGTGGAGCAAAGCTCCGAACATTTTCATGCACATGTCGATTTGGAGGGCGATGTCGAATTGCGCCCCGGCGACAAAGTGCGCGT
Source organism: uncultured Erythrobacter sp. (assembly GCF_947497915.1). GTDB lineage: Bacteria > Pseudomonadota > Alphaproteobacteria > Sphingomonadales > Sphingomonadaceae > Erythrobacter. The sequence continues at coordinate 1,945,204 of NZ_CANMIJ010000001.1, forward strand.
GCACGGCGATCCGATTTCGATCCCGTTTGGCCACAGCGCGACATTTGAACGCGCCGCAACGGTCACACGAGCAGGGCCAATTGCCCGCGCTTTGACCCGTATTGCCGCCTATTTCGAATTCGCAGAACTCTACGAAGTCAGCTTCAACCCCGGGAGGATCAAATGAACGCTCACGCACCTATTAGCAGCGAAGACGCAATGGCGATCGCCACTCAGGACACGATGCTGACCCCGCGGTTCTACACCACCGATTTCGATGCGCTTGACGCGATTGATGTATCGCTGGTCCGTAAGGAATGGGACCAGCTTATCTCCGACATGGTCGGCGATCCGAACAAGAAACACTTCAAACACAATGACAGTTTCGCTGGCATTATCGAAAACCTCGAACCGGAACTGCGCGCCGAGTTTACCGACTTCCTAGTCAGCTCGATGACCTCCGAGTTTTCGGGCTGCATTCTGTATGCAGAAATCGCGAAGCGGACGAAGAACCCCGATGTGAAGCAGCTGTTCAAATTGCTTGCACGCGATGAAAGCCGCCATGCCGGTTTCATCAATGAATGCCTCAAGGATGCAGGCATCGGTGTCGATCTGAGCTTCCTAACGAAGACCAAGAAATACACCTACTTCAAACCGAAGTTCATTTGGTACGCGGTCTATCTGTCTGAGAAGATCGGTTACGCACGCTACATCGCGATTTACCGTCACCTTGCGGCCAATCCTCAGCACAAATTCCACCCGATCTTCGATTGGTTCGAGGAATGGTGCAACGACGAATTCCGCCATGGTGAAGCCTTTGCAATGCTGATGCGCGCAGACCCGGATTTGCTGAAAGGCTATAACAAGCTGTGGATCAGGTTCTTCCTGCTTTCGGTTTACGCCACGATGTATGTTCGCGACCATGCGCGGCCTGTGTTCCACAAGGCGCTGGGCGTTGATCCGACCGAGTACGATTACAAAGTCTTCGAAATCTGCAACCAGATCAGCCGTCAGGTTTTCCCGGTTGAACTCGACATCGATAGCCCTGCCTTCCGCAAGAATATGGAGGCTTTGCGTCAAGCAGCCCTGCGAATCGAAGCGGGTAAAGAACAGGGCGGCATCGGCGGCATGGCCAAACGTATCACCGGTATGGCCGGTGCAGGCTGGAATTTCGCCAAGATGTACGTCCAGCGCACCAAATCGAATGAACTTCCGCAGTCTATCCGGCTTCAACCTGCGTGGTAAGCTGGAGTGGCCATATTGTACCGTTCATCGTGACGGTCGCGATCTGGTTTATCGCAACCGGGCTAATCGCCTGGGCAGATAACCGTGAGCGCGCGACATTCTCTCGCAGCCTTATAATCGGCGGTGCGTGCGGAATTGCGGGTTTGATCACGATCCTCATCGCTTCGCAAACTGCGGCGCTTTGGGCGGTCTATCTGTCCTTTATCGGCGCGCTGATGGTGTGGGGCTGGCATGAGATCGGTTTCCTGACAGGAGCCGCCGCTGGCCCGCGCCGCGTTCCTGCCGATGAGGGCCTAAGCGGCGCGCGCCGCTTTGCCCAAGCCAGCGCGACTGTGATCCATCACGAGATCGCTCTTGCGCTCACCGCGCTGCTGCTGATCTCACTCGCTTGGAACGCGCCTAATCAGATCGGTGCGACGGTGTTTGTCCTGCTGTTCGGCCTGCGTCTGACAGCAAAGATCAACATGTATGTCGGCGTGCCCAATTCGACAGCTGAAATGCTGCCCGCGCATCTCGCATATCTGAAGACCTATTTCGGCGAGAACCGGATGACGGCACTGCTCGCGCTTTCCATCTTTGGCATCACGGCCGCGGCCCTGTGGTTCGGATCGCTGGCGCTCGCTGCACCGGTCGGCAGCGCTGAAATGGTCGGCGCAAGTTTGTTGACGACTTTGTGCCTTCTGGGCGCGCTGGAACACGTATTTTTGGCATTGCCGTTTCGTGACGGAATGCTGTGGGGCTGGGCTCTCCCAACTAGAGCGCCTGCCAAGAACACCAATTCGAATTACGAGGGATAATCATGGGAACAGAGGGAAAAACCATGGACTTTGATACCTTTTTCGCAAGCGAGCTGGACAGCGTTCGCGAAGATGGCCGGTACCGTGTTTTCACCGATATCAAGCGGCATCGGGGCAAGTTTCCCCATGCGACCCGCTTTGTCGGTGAGGAAACGCAGGCCGTCACTGTGTGGTGCTCAAACGACTATCTCGGCATGGGGCAGCACCCCAAAGTGCTCGAAGCGATGCATTCTACCCTTGATGAATGCGGCGCTGGTGCAGGCGGCACCCGCAATATTTCAGGAACAAATCACTATCACGTCGAATTGGAGGCAGAGCTCGCCGACTTGCATGGCAAGGAAAGCGCGCTGCTCTTTACCTCTGGATATGTTTCGAATTGGGCGGGTTTGGGAACGCTAGCGGCTAAGATCCCAGGCTGCGTAGTCTTCTCAGATTCGCTCAACCATGCTTCCATGATCGAAGGTATCCGGCACAGCCGCGCGCCGTACAAAGTCTGGAAGCACAACGATGTTGAGCATCTCGACCGGATGCTGTCCGAATTCGGACCGGAGGTGCCCAAGCTGGTCGCCTTTGAAAGCGTCTATTCGATGGACGGTGATATTGCCCCCATCGCCGAGATCCTCGATGTTTGTGAGAAGCACGGCGCGATGAGCTACATCGATGAAGTCCACGCCGTTGGCCTGTATGGCCCGCGCGGCGGCGGTATCGCCGAACGCGAAGGCTTGATGGATCGGATCACCGTAATCGAAGGCACTCTTGGCAAGGCATTTGGCGTCATGGGCGGATACATCGCTGCCAGCCGCAACCTTGTCGATTTTGTGCGCAGTTTTGCCAGCGGCTTTATCTTTTCAACCGCCCTTCCCCCTGCTGTTGCAGCGGGCGCCGCGGCCAGCATTCGCCACCTCAAATCGAGCGACGAAGAGCGCGAGATGCAGCAAGACCGGGTCAAACAGGTACGGCGCAAGCTCGATCTGCTCGGCATTCCGCATCTCGACAATCCGAGCCACATCATCCCGGTGATGGTCGGGGACGCGAAGAAGTGCAAAATGATTAGCGATTGGTTGATGGACAATCACGGCATCTATGTTCAGCCAATCAACTATCCGACGGTACCTGTGGGCACAGAGCGTCTGCGCCTTACCCCGTCACCCGTGCATGATGACGGCGATATTGATCGCCTCGTCAATGCACTCAGCGAAATTTGGTCGCAATGTGAACTTGCGCGGATGTCAGCAGCGGCTTGATCCCATCCGCCAGCGCGGCAATCGCGCAGAATTACACCGGCCAAAGAAAAGGGCGACGTGGTAACCCACGCCGCCCTTTTTGATTTCAAACGTCCGCTTGGTTTAGAGGCCAGCTTCGGTGAAGATTTCTTCGAATTCGCGGCCAGCGAGGCCCGGGTGCGTAACAGCTTTGGCTGCTTCGACGTTGGCTTCCATGCCGTCACCTTCAACGATGATCAGGCCAATCATGCCAGCTGCGTAGTGCGGAACGCACTGATAGCCGTACACGCCTGCTGTTGGCAGAACGTAGGAAACTTCCTTGTTGATCTCGCCTTCCCAGCCAGCAGCGCCTTCAGGCAGCATCGACGGGATCGATGACGACTGGTGAGTCGGATCGGTTGGGATGAAACGCACGGTGTCGCCGACTTTGGCACGGATAAGGCGCGGCTTGAAAACCTGCATGCCCGACGCTTCGTCTGGATCGCGAGTGTACATGTTGATGTCGATTACTGTGCCGTTGGCTTCGACTTCAGGAGCAACCGGTGCTGCTGCTTCGGCTGGTGCTGCTTCTTCAGCAGGCGCCGCTTCGGTTGCCGCTTCTGCAGGTGCTTCATCGGTGCCGTCGGTACGTCCGCCGCCGCACGCTGCGAGTGCAAGAAGGCCGGCTACTGCGACCGAACCTTTAAGAATGTTGCGCTTCATAATCGTAATCCTCTGTATTACTCGAATATCCCACGAATGGGACAATAGAACAGTTTTCCAAGCGTTGAAAGCAGTCGTTCCGCGCGGCTGTATTCCGCGTTGATAATGCTCTTCGCAACCCAACAACGCACAAGCGGCAAAGGGTTTCCCGACATTTCCATTGCAATCACACGGGCAGAGGGATTGGAGCGCGCATGCATCCCGACATTGCCAATCAGAACGGGGACGCTTAACGCTTACCCCATGAAAAACATCTCATGGAAATCCAAACTCGCCTTTGCCCTGATCGTGTTCCTGCCGCTCTATTTCGCGGTGTCCGCGCTAGGCACGAAATTCGGTATTTGGAGCTGGCAAACAGGGCTCGGCACGTTGATCGGCGGTTTCGGGCTTTGGGTCATCGGAATTGTCGGTGTTGTGTGCCTTGTGCTGCTCATCATGGCGCTGATCAAGAAACCTCGTAAGGGCTGGATGTTGCCAGCACTTGGCGTTGCGATGCCAGTCGGTGCGTTGGTGATGTTGGGATCTGCGCAAACCACAGCAGGCGAAAACCCGATCCATGATGTTGCGACCGACACCGCAAACCCGCCCACATTCTCTTCAGAAACTCTGGCAGCGCGCGAAGAGTTCGGTGCCAATGCGCTGAACGGTTATCAGACGCCGTTAGGTGATCTGGAGCAGTACGCATCTACAAAGGAAGACGACCCTGAGCTCGCTATTAAATCGCATGCTCAGATCATCAATGACACTTATCCGACGCTGCGCCCACTGCCACTTGGCGGCGCGAGCAAGACGGATGCGGTTGCCGCTGTTGCCGCGGCCATGGACAAACTTGGCCTCACCGAAATTCGCTCTGACGCGGAAACTGGTGTTGTCGAAGGCGTGGCAGAGACCTTCTGGTTCGGCTTCAAAGACGATGTCGTTGCCCGCATTGGCGAGAACGAGATTGATTTCCGTTCTACGAGCCGTGTAGGCCGCAGCGATCTGGGCGCGAACGCGGCGCGCATTGCTGAACTGCGCGAACTGGTCGCCGGGCAAATCGGCCAACGGTAATTCAGTCTTTAAACTGAGCCATCGCAAGGGCGCTGCGCTGGAACACGGTTATCACGCATAGAGCGGCATAAACGTAGGCGAGCACCGCGAACCATGCGGGAAACACGCACATTGCGATGAACACCGCGATGGTCTCGGCGCCCTCTGCCAAACCAGTGGAATAAAAGAAGCTCTTCTTGCCATGCGCATCGCTCGCATCGCCGCGTTCGGCCGCGATCACGGCGAAGGCTAAAAAGCTCACGCCCGTCAGCACAAAGCTAGCGACCAGCACCAAAGCGGGTAGCGTATTCTCCGGCGTCATAACGCCAAAGCCCAGCGGCACCGAAACATAGAACGCAAAGTCGGCGACAATGTCGAAATACCCGCCAAGCGTTGTCGGGCCGTTCGCGCGCGCAATCGCTCCGTCCAGACCATCCGCCAGCCTGTTTGCTACAATCAGAGCGAGCCCGAGCCACACATGGCCCAGCGCAATGGCCGCCGCCCCGCCCAGACCAATCGCCAGACCGCCAAAGGTCAGCATATTCGCGCTGATCCCGGCCCGTGCCATCGCCTTACCCAGCCAGTTAAGCGAGGGATCAATCAGCGGGCGGATCTTTGCGTCAAACACTAGGCCGCACCAATGGTGACGAGGCCAATCCAAGCACCTGTCATCGCAGTGGCGATATTACCCGCAATCCAGCTCTTAATGCCCAGCCCTGCCGCTTCTGCACGGCGCTCTGGACACAGCGTGCCAATGGTTGAGACAAGCAGACCCACACTGGCGAGGTTCGCCACTCCGCACAGCGCATAGGTCACGATCAGCAGGCTACGCGGGCTGAATGTACCATCGGGCATAGCCGCCAGTTCGAGGTAGGCGACATATTCGTTGAGGATCGCCTTGGTTCCCATCACACCGCCGGCCGCCTGAGCCTCGGCCCAAGGCACTCCGATCAACCACATCAACGGCGCAAGCACCCAGCCGAATATGCGTTTCAATGACAACGGCTCATCACCGACCAGCGGGAACAGCGCCAGCACTTGATCGGCGAGCGATACAAACGCGAACACCACAATGATCACTGCAATCACGGCGAGGAACAGCTGCATCCCGTCCATTGTACCCTTAACGATGGCATCAATGCTGGAATCGTATTTGAGCGCCTCTTCTTCGTTGTCTTCAGGGGCCCCGGCCTCTGTCGCTTCATCATCGGGTTTCCCCGGTACCATCAGCTTGGCAATTAACAGAGCGGCGGGAAGAGAGACCAGCGACGCGGAAATCATATGCCCCACCGCATCGTCCACGGTATCACGCAATGTCGTCGCGTATAGGATCAGGATCGCGCCGCTGATGGTGGACATGGCGAGCACCATCACCTGGAACAGCTCGGCACGGCTCATCCGGGCAAAATACGCCCGCACGACCAGCGGGCTTTCCACCACTCCAAGGAACATGTTTGCTCCGCCCGAAAGGCCGACGACCCCGCTCACGCCCAGCGATTTGCGCAGCAAGAAAGACAGCCCGTTCACAAGCCAGCGCAGCACGCCCCAATGCCACAGCAAAGCCGCGAGTGCGGAGAATACGATCACAAGCGGTAATATCTGGAATGCGATGATCAGCGGAGGCTGCACGCCGTCTTTCAGTTCGAACGGTAACGGCGCCCCGCCGAGATAGCCGAACATGTACGATGAGCCGTCTAACGTAGCGCGCTCGATCGCAGACACGGCGTCATTGGCATAGGCCATCAAGTCCCACACAAACGGAACCCGCACGATAATCAGCGCGAGAGCCGCCTGAAGCACGAGTGCGCCTGCGATCCAGCGCCATGCGGGCCTGCCTGAGCGATCTTCGCTGATGCCCCACGCAATGGATAGCAAGACGGCGATGCCGAGCACACCGCGCAGCTGGTCAAACAGTTCCAATTGGTATCCCCGCCATGCGCCCGAGCGGGCGCTTCGTCAGGCTCTTATGCGGAAAAAACGGCAAAGCGCTAGCCACGCCGCCATGAATGGTATTTCTCGACCCATCTGAGCAACCCGTCCGGCTTGTTCGCGCGTTTCCAATTGCCTGCGGCAAACTTGTTCGCTTCGGCCATGGTCGGATAGGAATGGATCGTGCCGAGGATCTTGTTGAGGCCGAGCTTGTGCTTCATCGCGAGCACATATTCGGCCAGCAATTCGCCAGCGTGGCTGCCGACAATCGTCGCGCCAAGGATTGTATCTTTGCCCGGCGGGGTCAGCACTTTGACAAAGCCCTTCGTCTCGCTTTCGGTGATTGCACGGTCGAGATCGTCGAGCTCATAGGTCGTAACCTCGTATTCCACGCCCTGCTCCTTCGCCTCGGTCTCATTCAAGCCGACCCGCGCAAATTCGGGATCAAGGAAGGTGACAGCAGGGATCACGCGGTAATCGGCTTTGAACCGTTTAAACGTGCCAAACAGCGCATTGACGCTGGCAAACCACGCCTGATGGCTGGCGGTATGGGTGAACTGATACGGCCCGGCGACATCGCCCGCCGCGTAGATGTTCGGGAACTTGGTCGTGAGAAACTCGTCTGTGTTGACCGTCTTCGCCGTGTCCACTCCGATATCTTCAAGTCCAAACCCGGTCAGGCGCGCTTGACGACCCACCGCCACGATCAGCGCATCGAACGGCACCTCGACTGTGTTGCCTGCATGTTTGGCGATCAACTTGCTATCCGCGACCTTCACAGCTTTGTGACCCGTCAAAACAGTGACCCCGGATTCTTCGAGCACGCTTTGCGCAAGCGCGGAAACCTCTTCATCCTCGCGGCCCAGCACACGGTCAGCCATCTCCACTTGTGTCACATTAGAACCAAGCCGCGCGAGCGCTTGCGATATTTCGCTGCCAATCGGGCCGCCGCCTAAGATAGCAACGCGCTTTGGCGCTTCGTCCATTTGGCCGAATGCTTCCCACATTGTGTCGCTTGTCAGATATCCGCTGCCCTCCAGCCCTTCGATCGGCGGCACAAACGGGCGCGCGCCGCTGGCGATGATAATGCTGCGAGTGATGAGGCGCTGCGTTTCACCGTCATTGCGCGCGATCTCGACAGTCCACGGATCGATAATTGTGGCATAACCCTTCACCACGTCCACACCGAGATCAGTGTATCGCTCCACGCTGTCATGCGGCTCAATCGCTTTGATCACCTCCATGACACGGGCGATGGTCTGTTTGAACGGAACGACGGGTTCGGCAGCCTTCAAACCATAGCGATCTGCGTTGCGCATATTCGATGCGACCTTGGCGCTTTTGATCAAAGCTTTGCTCGGAACGCAGCCGGTGTTGAGGCAATCCCCGCCCATATCCTTGGCTTCGACCAATGTGACCTTCGCCTTCACCGTCGCAGCGATATAGGCGGAGACAAGCCCAGCCGAGCCAGCACCGATGACGACAAGGTTGCGGTCATAACTTTTCGGTCGGGTGAAACCTGCATAGACCTTGCGGCGCTTGATCAATCCGATGATGGCTTTGGCAATCCACGGTGCAATGCCGAGGAGCACGAACGAACCAATGACAGCAGGTGAAGCGATGCCCGACAGGCTATCGATCTGCGCCAGCTGAGTGCCGGCATTCACATAGACAATCGTGCCGAGCAGCATCCCGATCTGGCTAACCCATGCGAACGTCCACGTTTTGATCCGTGTAAGGCCCATAACGAGGTTGATGACGAAGAACGGGATCGCGGGGATCATGCGCACCGTGAAAAGGTAGAAGGCACCGTCCCGCTCCAGCCCATCATTGATGGCTTTCAACCGCTCGCCAAACTTGCTTTCGATGGAATCGCGCAAGACGTACCGGGAAGAGAGGAATGCCAGCGTCGCGCCGAGCGTCGATGCGAAAGACACAAGGACCGTGCCCGTGACGAGGCCAAACAGAGCGCCAGCCGCCAAGGTAAGGATTGCAGCACCGGGCAGTGAGGCGGCCGTTACGGCGACATAGATGAGGAAGAAGACCGCGAGCACGAGGATCGGGTTCTCGGCATAAAATTCGCCAGCGCGTTCAACCTCGTCCTTAATGCCTTCGATGGTGAAGACATCTCCGAGATCGAAGATGAAATAGGCTGCGATAAGCGCGGCGAGCGCTGCGATGATGAGAATTTTTTTCATAGTCTGCCTGATTAATCCTCTATTCGAAGCGTCAGCGCGGCTGGTTACACCGTGTCCTACTTTGCCCCGCTCAACCGCGCGTACTGTGTGAGCCAGCGTGTGTCGATCCAGTGTTTAAGTTTCGCCGCCCATTGGCCTTGCGCAGAAAACGCGCCAAAGCTGGCAATCGCCTCTCCCCGCCCTGTAGAAATCAGATACAGATTGGCGATGCGCGGTACGTAACTTTTCGTGGGCGGCAGCCCCGCGGCGGCTGCGCGTAGATTGTCAGCTAGGATAGGCCCTGCGAACACCGCATGCACGCCGGAATGCGGCACATGGCGATCCTGACGAGATGCAACATCGCCAACAGCAAAGACATACGGATGTGAGATTGATCGCTGATACTGGTCGACGGCGATGAAGCCGTTCGGGTCGCAGGCAAGGCCGCTTTCTTCGGGCCATTGCGGCGCGCCGCTACCCATGGCTGCAACGATCAGGTCAATATCCGGCAGTGCGGCGGCGCCTGCTGACAATACTTTACCGCGTATCTCTGCGTCTGCTTCCACCGCTGTGATCCCTTGACGCGAAAGTTCTGCTGAGACCCTGCGCCGGACAGAATTGCCAAAGCGCGGAAGGAGGCCCTCTTTGCCAGTTATCAGAGTGACCATTGTCAATGCACCATCGCCGCGATTGCGCAGTCCAAAGGCAAGCTCCACTCCGCCTGCACCTCCTCCGACAACGGCGATATGCTTTGCTGCATCCATGCCCTCTATCTGATCGACAAAGCGATCTATGGGGCGAACGTCTATGATCCGCGGATCATCGCCCAAGATGTGCGACGCGCGGCCAACCCCGCCCGTATCTATCGAACAGATGTCGAATGTGATCTCTGCACCCGAAGCGGTGCGAACCGAGTGTTGGTCAAGATCAAGTCCGTCACAGCGATCCAGAACCAGCTTCACCCCTGCGCGCTTCGCCAACGCAGCCAGATCGACCAATCCGTCATCACGCGAATACTGGCCGCTTATCCAGCCGGGCACCATGCCCGAATATCGCAAAGTTGGATAAGGCGTGACCAGCGTCGCGGTCTCTGCCGGAATTCCGCCGCGTATCCAGTCTGCAAGCACCGCCACATGGGCATGCCCGCCGCCTACGAGCAGAAGATTCTGGGATGAGATAATCCGATTGCGAGCGGCCTAGCCGCGCACACCTTTTGCAATGTCGACAGCTTCCGCCGCAAGCCGCGTGACTTCGGCGAAATTGCTTGTCTCAACCGCATCTTTCGGTGTGAGCCAGCTGCCCCCGCATGCCATCACATGCGGCAGCGCCAAAAAGTCCGGCAGATTCGCAGCTGAAACGCCGCCAGTTGGCATAAAGCGCATCTCGCGAAACACCGATCCAAGCGCTTTTAGCATCGGCACGCCGCCCGCAAGGCTCGCGGGGAAGAACTTCACATCGCGCAATCCCAAAGCGCAAGCGCGCTGCACTTCGCCAGCTGTCATGGTGCCGGGAAAGAACGGGATATTCTCAGCCAAGCAATATTCGGCGATTTCGTCCACCAGACCCGGTGAGACGATGAACTGCGCGCCTGCATCGCGGACCTGTTTCGCCTGATCGAGCGTGAGAACGGTGCCTGCTCCGACGATCAAGTCTCCACCGCGTTCAATAATCGCGCTCATACCTTCGAGCGCGCCTTCGCTGCGCAGAACAACCTCAATCACGCTCAATCCGCCTTGGCCCAGCGCTCTGGCTGTTGCGACTGCACGGTCAGCATCGCTGTCGCCGATCAAAGGCACCACAGGAGCCGCATTCAGCCGCTCATTCAATCCGGTCATTCTCAATCCTTCAGTTCGGCAGGTTCCATCTAGGCTGGAACCGCCTTGGAAACGGTGCGTTTGATATGTGCTGCGGAGGGAAAACACCCTCTTTGCGTTCGGCAGGGATACCGACGTGTGCAGAAAGACGAAACGCTTTTTTCGACGATCATCACGGAACTGTTCCCATGGCAACCGACAATGCGAGCTACGGCACTCGATTATCGCTGGTAACGTTCTTTCGCCGCTTTTTTGAGATTTTGAAACCTGAGGCGAGTTTTTACTGGCTCACGCTGGTTTACGGCATCGGGATCAGCCTTTTGTCGCTCGCCACACCGATTTCCGTTCAATTGCTGATCAACACGGTTGCAAACACCGCGCTTACTGCGCCGCTGGTGATGCTGTCGCTCACTTTGTTCGGATTGCTGGCTTTGTTCGGGCTACTCAATGCCTTACGCATTCACTTGATGGAGTTGTTTTCGCGGCGCTTTTACGCGCGGATGGTAGCGGAAATCTCGCTCATCTCCGTCTACGCGCAAGACCCGTTTTTCGGAGACCGCAAGAAAGGCGCACTATTCAACCGCTATTTTGACGTCATCAACGTGCAAATCGCCCTTCCCGTTCTGTTTATCGGCGGCTTTTCCGTCGTGCTTCAGGTCGCGGTCGGCTTTGTGCTTGTATCGCTCTACCACCCGCTTTTCCTCGTCTTCACATTGGTGATGAGCGCGCTGATCTGGGTGATTTGGCTGGCATGGGGCGGACGCGCGATCCGCACCGGGATCGATCTTTCGCATGCCAAGCACGCGACCGCCGACTGGTTGGAGACGATTGGGGGGTCCAATGGATTCTTCAAATCCCAACGCCGGATCGACTACGCGCTCGATAAGACCGACCAATTCACGCACGATTACATCAATGAGCGAAAACGGCATTTCCGCCAGCATTTTTCGCAGACGCTCGCTTTCCTGCTCATGTATGCGGCGGCCAGCGCGGTTCTGCTCGGGCTTGGCGGCTGGCTTGTCATTCAAGGGCAATTGACCCTTGGACAACTGGTCGCAGCCGAGCTGGTTCTATCAGTTGCGTTTTTCGGCGTGGCGCAGCTCGGTACTTATCTCACCTATTTTTACGACCTGTGCGCGGCGATTGAAGAGCTGACGCTGTTCTACGACGTCCAGCAGGAAAAAATCGCAGGCGACAACCCCGTCAACGGCTCAGACCATACATTGGTGTTCAATTCGGTGCGCGGATCGGCGCGGCATGAAAGCGCAGAGATCAACCTCGAAATTCCCAGCGGCTCTATCGTTATGGCCGGATCCAGCCAGCACGGAATGCAGCGCCTGTTTACGAACCTGCTGAAGATGCACGAGCTGCCATCCAGCGGCTTTGCGACCATGGGCGGGATCGATTTGAAAGATATCGAGGCCTATAACCTTCGCAAAGATGTCCATGTCCTTGAACGGCCATCGTTCGTTGGCATGACGATCCGCGAATATCTCAGCCTCTCATGCCCGAACACCGCCAAACAGCGGATGGCCGCCGCACTTGAAACCGCCGGCCTGACCGAAACCATCAGCACATTCGAGAAAGGTCTCGACACCCTGATTGCATCGAGCGGTTGGCCCTTATCCTCTGTTGAATTGCAGCAATTGAAACTGGCCAATGCCCTGCTCGAACAGCCGCGCGTCCTTGTGCTCAGCCAGCTGTTTGACCTTGTCGATGAGGACAACTTGGCCCGAGTCATCACCGAACTTCGCGAACAGGCATATTCCACGGTGATCTGCTTCTCAAATCGCAGGATTGATCTGGGATTTGACCGGTTCCTTTATCTGGAGGCGAAGCAGCAACGGTATTTCGACAGTTTCGATGATTTCTGCTTTGCGGTGAACGAAAAACCGCCGCGCAAGCCATCGGGCCCGAGCCCGCTTTCAATGAATGCTGACAACACAACAGGCGAGGTGGCAAGAAAATGAGCTCTATCGCCCGCAGTAAAGAAGACATGGCGCATTTCACCGCGCTTTCCAGCGTGAAGAAACCGCGCGTCATGCGTGCCGTCTATATCATGATCTTGCTTGGTATATTGGCAATGATTGCCTTCCTGACTTTCGTCCCGTGGGTGCAAACCACTGGTGGGCAAGGCAAGATCACAACACTCAATCCGAACGAGCGACAGCAGGAAATCAACGCAGCGGTTTCTGGCCGGATCGAAGAGTGGTTTGTGCGCGATGGAAGCGCTGTCCTGAAAGGCGATCCGATTGCACGTATTGCCGATATCGACCCGCAATTAATCCAGCGTCTCCAGGCAGAGCGGCAGCAAGTGCAGATCCAGCTCCAATCGGTCAAAAAAGCCCTGTCGACTGCTCAAATTGATGAACGCCGCATGGCGGAGCTGTTCGCTGCTGGGCTGGCCGCGCGGCGCGACTACGAACAGGCACAGATCCGCGTCGAGCAAATGCGCGGCAGCGTTGCTGAGGCGCAGGCAAACCTAACCCGCGCAGACACCGCCCTTTCGCGGCAGTCAGAACAATTGATCAGCGCCCCGCGCGATGGCTTCATTCAATCCGTAAATGCAGGCGATACTGCAACTCTCGTGTCAGCGGGCGATGTCCTTGCGACATTCGTGCCGGAAACGTCTGAGCGCGTGATCGAAGTGTTTGTCGATGGCCGCGATGTCGGCTTGCTTCTCCAAGGGGAAAAGGCACGCATCCAATTCGAAGGTTGGCCAGCCGTGCAATTTAGCGGTTGGCCGTCCGTCGCCGTTGGCACATTTGGCGGCATCGTTACCACCGTTGACCAATCGGCGCAGGCCGATGGCCGTTTCCGCGTCTTGATCGCAGAAGATCCGGAGGCCGAAGTCCCATGGCCAGAGGAACGCTATGCCCGCTACGGCGCGGCAGTGCGCGCTTGGATTTTGCTCGAAACTGTCCCTGTCGGCTATGAAATCTGGCGCCAACTCAACAACTTCCCACCGGAACTTCCGCCCGCTGTTAACACGGCACAAGGCCAGGCAACCTGATCATGCGATTGCTGGCCGCTCTTTGTGTGGCGTTGGCGGCAACGATGGTGCCTGCCAGCGGGCAGAATATTGAACCGGTGGCAGAGCCGCTTGAACAGGCGATCTCGCAAGGGCCGCTGCTGCCCGAAGAAGTCCTCCGCAGTTCAGCGCTTACCTTTCCCAGCATCCTCGAGAGTTTTGAGCGCGAAGCTGCGGCGCGAAGCGATCAATTGTCCGCCGATGGCGCGTTTGATCTCATGCTGGAAGCCGAAGCCTATGACCGGGTAACCGGCACATTTTCGGGTGGCTATGCCGAAGTGAAAGCGTCCCAACCACTGCGCCCGCTATCCGGCGAAGTCTATGGCAGTTACCGCCTGTCCGACGGACGTTTCCCGATTTACGAAAACTTCTACAACACCAATCAAGCCGGTGAATTCAAAGTCGGCGCGCTCTTTTCTCTGCTTCGGGATCGGCGGATCGACAAGCGCCGCTTCGCTATTGAGGACACCCGCATTGCCGCCAGTCAAGCGCGGCTCGATATCATGCTCGTAAAGCTGAATGTGCAGCACGAGGCGCTGAAAGCCTATTGGTACTGGGCTGCGGCAGGCAGCGAAATCCGCGTTTACGAAGAGCTGCTGGAGATCGCCCAAGCGCGCACGATCGGGCTCAGTCGTCAGGTCCGCGCAGGTGCGATACCTCGCATCGCGCTAACCGAAAACGAGCAAAACGTGCTTCGCCGCAAAACTCTGCTGGCCGAGGCGCAGCGCAATTTTGCCAATGCAGCCGACAGCCTGTCCTATTATCTGCGAGACAGTACCGGGCGTTTGATAACGCCCACACGCCAGCAATTGCCTGATACCGACATGCTGAGCGCGCTGCCCGATATGCAGCACTTGCTCTCACAGCAGGTCAGCGATGTTCTGGATCAGCGGCCCGAATTGCAAAACTTTCGCCTCGCAATGCAGCGCGCCTCCAACAAGATTGAGCTGCGCCGTAATGATCTGAAGCCGAACCTCGATTTCAATGTCGAGCTGTCACGCGATTTTGGTGCCGTGGGTGATGGCGGGTCTACATTCGATTCCACCGATACCGTTGTCGGCGTCAAGTTCACGGTTCCCTTGCAACGACGCGAAGCGCGCGGGCGATTGCAGCGTGCGGAGGCGGAACTGCGCGAAATGGAGCTGCGCGAGCGCCGGGTCAGCGACCGGATCGAGGTTGAACTCGGCAATATTTTGACCAACCTCAACGCGTCACTCGAACTAGCAGAACTGGCCGATCAGGAAGTGGTTCAAGCCGGTGCAATGGTCGCCGCCGAACGAAAGCGCTTTGATCTGGGCGCAGGCGATTTCTTCCTGGTCAATGTCCGTGAGGAAAGCGCAGCGGATGCGCAAATCCGCGCGATCCGAGCTGATCTCAAAGGGAGGCTAGCAGCCGCCAGTTATTCCGCGGCGACGATGAACTTGTCAGAACTGGGCCTCGATTAGAGCGCTGTCCTGCTTACTTCGCGAGTGCCGCAAGAGCGCCAGGAGTATCGACATCGCGCAGCCAATCAGCCGGGCAATCAATCACAGCGCCTTCGGACAAAATCTCACGTGCGCCGCCATTGCCTTTCAACATAGACAAGTGGCCAAAATGATCGGAGCCGAAGATCGCAGGCGGCAATCGCGCTTCGTCATTTGTCGATGTCCCGATGAAATCAGGGCCGCCTGAAAGCGCTGCGCCGATCAATTTCTCAAAATGGCTTGTCGGCACAAGCGGCATGTCCGCCAGCGCAATCATCAGACCATCGGCCCGGGCGAATTTCGCAAGCGACGCGGCCAAGGCCACCGAGGACCCCATGCCTTCGCCTGCTTGCAAATTGGCGCGAATATCAAAGCCCATCGCGCGCCATTCAGAGGCGCAAGGATGCGATGTCTTTGCGCTAATCACCCACGCATTCTGAAACCGGTCACGCGGAATAGCTCTGACCGCGTGAAGCCCCAGTTTCTCGCCGCGAAAATCGGCGCCTAATTTGTCTGTCTCGCCAAATCTTTGTGACGCCCCAGCCGCAAGCACTGCGACTGCCAAACGCTTATTCTTAGACACACTCTGCCTCAAACTTCATCCCATGATACGCGCGAATCACTTCGGCTAACGTCGAGAGCGCCAGCGTCTTTGGATCGCGCGATGAATGGAATACGCCAATTGGCGAGTGAATCGTCAAGAGTTGTTTTTCGGAAATACCGTTCTTCGTAAGAGCTTCACTGCGCATGGCGTGCGCTTTGCGCCCTCCCATCGCCCCGATGTAGAAATGCGGCAGCTTAAGCGCGGCCGCAATCAAATCGATTTCCCAGTCATGATCATGGAACAGGAATACAAAGGCGGTCCAAGGGTCGCTTTCAAGCAGTTCGGTCTGTGTCGTTCGCTCGATTAGATCCGCACCCATCTGCTGTGATCGTAACGATGCGACGATGGTTTCATCCGGCGTCAAAACCGATGTCCAGCACCCCATGGTGCGTCCCATCACGCTGAGCGCCTCAACGCCGGCACCGTGTCCCACAATTTGCAAACGCGGTGCGGGCCAATGGCCAAAGGTGCCTTCACCAGAGGCGGGATCGAACGCGGCATTCCGCCATTCGGGTATGTGCACCGCGCCGTCGGCCGTCAGCGCAATCGAGAACGGGGTTCGCCCGCGAATAGTACCCAGGCAGGCCGCAGCCAGATCGGACGATCCGAGCGGCTGAAAATGCAGATCAAGCCCGCCCCCGCAAGGCAGCTTGATATCGAGATAAGGCGATCCCGCACCAAACCGGACCATTCGCGATACGCCTGATTTCAGGGCATCCAGCGCCTCTGCCACGACTGCATTTTCGATACAGCCGCCGGACAGCGAACCAGCGAAGCTGCCATCCTCGGAAACACCCATAATGGTGCCGGGATTGCGCATGGATGACCCTTCAACCGCGCAGACAGTCACCAGCACGCTCGCTTTGCCAGCAAGGCGCGCTTCATTCAGGAACAGAAAGACGTCTTGGAAATGCACTGAAGTGCCCCTGCGCGCTTACTCGCTCAGGCTCTCAAGGTAAGCGATGATTGCAGCGCGGCGTTCGTCATCCTGCACCGCGCCAACCGACATGATTGTGCCGGATACTGCAGCAGTCGGATCGGCGATATACCGATCAAGCTGAGCTGCATCCCAAGTGATACCGGAACCGGCCAAAGCCTCAGAATAGGCAAAGTCATCCAGCGATCCCGCGGGCCGTCCAACAACACCGTAGAGGTTGGGGCCTGCCATTGATGCCTCACCGCTTTCCGCAACGTGGCATCCCGTGCACATTGCAAAGGCGGCTTCTCCCGCGGCGATCAAATCGGCAGGTGCATCACCGGCAGACGCGGCAACAGGAGTAGTCTCGCCCCGATCACGCACAACGATCTGCTCAACCACAGTCTGCTCCGCCGACCCGCCACATGCGCCCAGCATGATTGTTAGCAATCCGGCTCCGAAAAACGCCTGTTTGCGCATGGCCTATCCCCTTATGTCCCGTTGTGTGTGTTCAGCTGCAATCAGATGAAGCGCTTTGCAATCGGCAGTTCGCGCAGGCGCTCGCCCGTAGCGGCAAAGATTGCATTGGTCAGCGCCGGGGCCGCTGGCGGCAGTCCAGGCTCACCTGCACCGCCCACGGGCACGTCGCCCGAATTGATCAAGGCAACCTCGATATTGGGCACCTCATTCATGCGCAGCATTTTGTAATCGTGGAAATTGCTCTGCTTAACCGCGCCATCGACCAGCTCCAGCTCGCCATACATCGCTGCGGTCAGGCCAAAGACGATGCCGCCTTCGATCTGGTTGCGGAAACCATCGGGGTTCATGACGTAACCTGCATCGCACACGGCCCAGCAATTGAGCATCTTCGGTTTGCCGCTCGACATGTCGACTTCGATCACTTCGGCCACAATAGTTCCGAAGCTTTCGACAATCGCGACGCCTTTCGCGGTGCCTTCAGCGCGGGCCCCAGACCAATCGCTCATTTCAGCAATCTTATTGAGCACGGCGGTGTGACGCGGCGCATTCTTCAGCATGCCGAGCCGATATTCGAGCGGATCAGCGCCCGCTTCGGATGCCGCCTCGTCAATGAAGCTCTCGATAAACCAGCCTTGCTGTGAGTGATCGACCGAACGCCACGCCTGAAATGGCAAATGCAGATCCGCCTCCGCAACATTCACGCTGGTGTTGGGGATGTCATACATCGCGGGGACACAGGCTTCCGCCGGATCATGCCGCTGCGTGAAAATGCTGTGATAAGATGACAGCTTGCCATCCGCGTCCAGACCCGCCTGAAAGCGGCACATGTCTGCGCAGCGGTACATCGCCTTTTGCGTGTCTTCCTCGCGGCTCCAGATGAGTTTCACCGGATAGCCTGTCGCTTTAGCCACGCGGGCAGCCATTGAGACATATTCGCTTTCCAAGCGCCGCCCGAATGCGCCGCCCAGATAGGGGTGGTGAATGATCACATCATCGGCAGACAGGCCGATCGCGTCCGCCACAGCGCTGCGCGCCATCAATGGCACCTGCGTGCTCGTCCAGATGTTGCATTTGCCGTCTGCAAAGCTCGCCGTGCAATTGAGCGGCTCCATCGGAGCATGCGCAAGATAGGGCGCTCTATACTCAGCCTCAATTTTGGTTGGAGCGTTCTCGAACGCGGTGCCCGCATCGCCGCGCGCGGCGGCTTCTTCACCGCCTCCATCGATGGCCGCCTCAAAGGCTGCGAACTGATCGTCCATGGTCTTAATCGGGCTTTCCGATTGGCTCCACGTGATCTCGATCGTGCCCACCGCTTGCTGCGCCTGCCAATAGCTATCGGCGACAACAGCGACGAAATTGCCCATGTTGAGAATCTGCAGCACGCCGGACATTTCCTTGGAACGGGCCGCATCCATACTCTCTGCCACGGTACCAGGCACCGGAGGGCGGATCACCGCAGCATAGGACAGTTCCAAACCTTCAGGAGCCGCGTCGATGCCGAATTCAGCAGTACCGTTGATTTTCTCAGGAATATCGGTGCGCAGCTTACTCTTGCCCATCAGGCGATATTCGGACGCCTTTTTGAGCGTTGGCGTCGCGTCCATCGGCTGCTCTGCAGCGGCGCTTGCGAACTCAGAATAAGGCGCGGAATTGCCTGTTCCGGCATGTGAAAGCATACTGTCGCGCGTCACGATCTCGCTCGCTGGGACGCCCCATGCATCGGCTGCCGCACCGACCAACATCTTGCGCGCCGCAGCGCCTGCGATGCGCATTTGATGCTGTCCGGTTGATCGGATCGAAGACGAACCGCCCGTAATCAGCAAATCCATGCTCTTGCCAAGCTGGGTAAACAGTCCGTCCCATGTCGGCTCCAGCCAATCGGCGGCGTTCAACGTAAACGGCGCTGCGAACATCCGCGCTGTGTCGCTTACGATATAGCTGCCATCAGCTGGCGCCTGCATCACGCGAACATTGTCCCACGCTGCATCCAATTCATCTGCCAGCATCTGCGCCAGCACCGAATGTGCTCCCTGCCCCATTTCGCAATGCGGCACGATGGCTGTGACGATGTTGTCCGTGTCGATTTTGACCCAGCTGTTGACCAGCTGCTCGCCTGCTCCGCCTGCAACTTTCGGTGCAAGCGAGCCAATCGGATTGCCCGGACGCACACCGACACCGATCAACAATCCGCCGCCTGCAAGCACGCCAGCGCCGATAAATCCGCGGCGGCTCCATTTGGCCAATTTGCTGCGTTCTTTCTTTTCAGGGGTAAGATCGTTCATGGCTTATGCCTCCCCCGATAGACGTTCAGAAAGCGGTTGCTCCTGACCTGCCGCGACTTTGATCGCGCGGCGGATGCGGGTGTAGGTGCCGCAGCGGCAGATATTGCCAGACATAGCCGCATCAATATCGTCATCGCTGGGGTTCGGATTGTCGCGCAGCAAAGCGGTAGCGGCCATGATCTGACCAGACTGGCAATATCCGCATTGCGGGACTTGCTCGCTAATCCATGCTTGCTGGATTTTCGTCAATTCGCCTTCGGGGCCAGCGATGCCTTCAATGGTCGTGACATCGCGACCTTCGGCGGCGGAAACGGGGGTCGAGCAGCTGCGCACAGGATCACCGTCAAGATGAACGGTGCAAGCGCCGCATTGCGCGATGCCGCAGCCAAATTTGGTACCCGGCAGACCCAGCTTTTCGCGCACGACCCACAGGATCGGCATTGCCGGATCGGCATCTACCGTCACAGATTGACCGTTAAGAGTGAAACTCGCCATTTCGAAAATTCCCCGCGTGTGTTCTCGGTTGCGAAACGCAATTTATCTTAAGCGTCATGCCTTGGGAAGGGCTACGCGAAAGGTTCTTTCCCGCTGCTCGCAATCGGCTTAGGCTCGCATGATGGAACAAACGACATTCGACACATTTATGGCGCTGGATATTCGGGCTGGGACGGTGGTGTCTGCCGAACCATTTCCCGAAGCGCGCAAGCCCGCAATTAAGCTGGTCGTGGATTTTGGCGGGACACTGGGCACACGGAAAAGCTCGGCCCAGATTACCGAGCATTACACGCCAGAAGAGCTAATCGGGCGCAAGGTTATGGCCGTCATCAACTTTCCGCCGCGCCAAATCGGGCCGTTTATGTCGGAAGTGCTGGTGCTGGGCTTTTCCGACAAAGACGGCGCGATTGTTCTGGCCAAGCCAGACGGTGAAGTGCCGGATGGTGCCCGTCTTGCTTAGGCACCTCTCTGGCTTAGGCTAGATCGCCCAACGCACCCTTAAGCGGGCCCAGCCACGGCTCAAACGGCTGCCACGCGCCCTGCCCCTTGCGGTTGATCGGTTGGCGCACTTGCTCGCTTGAGGCCGTCCTCACAGCACGCTCTGTCTTGTGAAAGGCGAGGCATGCTTCTTCGAACGGGACATTGAGATAATCGAGCATCCGGCGCGTTTGCCCCTCGAGATCATCGAGCACATCCTCGTGTTCCACGCGCAGGACTTTGCCCGGCAGTACGTCATCCCAATGATCCATCAGATCGACGTAATCGGCATAATAACGACCAACCTCGTGAAGACCGTATGTGAATTCCTGCCCCTCGGCGAAGAGCTGTTTGAAGCCTGAGAAGCAGCAATCCATCGGCGCGCGGCGCGCATCGATGATTTTGGCGTTTGGCAGGATCAAATGAATCAGACCGATATGCCGGAAATTGTTTGGCATCTTATCGATGAAATACGGCGCGCTCTGACGGTGAATGCGCGTGTTTTCGATGAATTCCTGTCCGAATTTTTCAAACTGTTCGCCGGTCAATTCATGCAGGATTTCAGGGTAGCGCGATTGCCCCGCCTTCCGCCCACGCAATCTGTGCGCCAGCGCGAGGATATTGGGCAGCTCCAGTGTGCCGTCGATCTGAGAATGGCTGGCTAGGATCTGCTCAAGCAAGGTCGATCCCGCCCGTGGCAGGCCGAGAATGAAGATCGGATCAGGCGCATCGTGACCTTGGCCTGCATGTTTCTTGAAAAACTCTGCCGTCGCAAACTCGCGCTGCTTGGCCAGCTCTTCTCCCATGCTTTCCGCGCTGTAGCGGGTCTGCGCCCGTTTCAGCGCGTTGCCTTCGTCATAGGACGCAAAGCTCGCTTCGTAATCGCCGCGATCCTCATGCGCTTTGCCAAGGGCGAACGCGATGTGAACACGGTCCATAAAGGCAAGGTCGGATCGCGCAGCTTGCTGCTGCATCGCGGCAAGCTCGCTGTCTTCGAACTTGTACGTTTTAAGGTTCGCAAGCGCATACCACGCATCACCGTGATCGGGCTTCGATCCGATGGCCGCGCGGTAGCTGGCGATGGCTTCTGCCTGCGCACCAGTGGTTTTCAGCGCGTGACCTTTGCTGGTTAAGTTCGCAGGATCATCGGGAAGCTTAGCCAGAACTGAATCGAAAAGCTCAAGCCCGCGATCATAGTCGCCCGTCTGCATGCTCTCGATCGCAAGACGTGATTGGAACAAAGGATTGTCAGGATCGCGGGCGTAGAGCGCCTCGGCTTCGCTGCGTGCTTTTTCAAAGTTCTGCCGGCGACGCAGCGCATCGACATAATCGAGCCGCAACTGGATATCATCGGGCGCAAAGGCGACAGCGCTTTCGAGGAGAAACTCCGCATCATCCAAGATGCCGAGTTCGATCCCGATCCGTGCGAGCAGGCGCATGCCTTCGACATCTTGGGGGTGTTGCCGCAGATAATGACGGCAGATTTCTTCGGCACGGATCACCCGCCCTTCGGCGAGGTGATTGGTGACCGCCACGAGTTCACGTGGCAGGCGCGAAAGGCGCTGTTCCTGCGCGGCGGCGGCCTGCGCCTCTGGAATGCGGCCTGCCTCGCCCATCAGGCGGGCTTGTTCGCGAAAGCTAGCCTCAAGCGACGGATTAAAACGCGTTGCCCGCGTAAATGCATCTAAAGCGGCGGCGTTATCCGCGCGAGCCAAGGCGAGGTGTCCCTCCTCCTGCCATGCACGGCCATATTCCGGCATCGCGGCATGAAGCCGCGTAAGATAGCCCTGCGCACCGCCGAAATCCTTCAAATACCGCGATGCGACCGCCGCCAAATAAAGCGCCTCTCCGTCACCTTCGGCTTCGGAGAGAATAGCGCGCGCCTCGGCAAGACCAGCTTCGAACTGGCCAGCCTGCATCGCTTGCTGAGCGGATTTTAGCTGTGCTTCGCGGGTCATAGCTCTCGACTACACAATTCAGTGGGACAAAAGAAAGGCGGGAGTGAACGCTTTGCTCACCCCCGCCTTTCCAATGTCAGTTGATCGGTTCGATTAGTATTTGAAACCGACGCGCATGCCCGCCGTCAGAGGACGGTTGGTTACGATGCGGGAAACGTCGTTGCCGAAGTTGCCCGAAACTTGTGCGCGCTCATCAAACAGGTTCTCACCAAAGACTTCGAACGACCACTGGTCTTTCTTGATCCCGGCGCGAAGATCGACAATCGTATAGCTGTCGAGTTCGATGTTGTTGATTTGAATGATGTCGGTGAACTTCGATCCCGAATAGCTGACTTGCGGCTGGATATAGGCCTCAGTCGAGTTTGACAGATCCCATTCGTAACGCATCCGCAGGTTACCCTGGAAGCCCGGCGCAAAGGCCAGTTCCGAACCGGCGATTACGTCGGTTGTCGGGGTAAGTACGTCGGTGATCTCTGTATCGAGGATCGAGAACGCGCCTGCGACGGTAAGACCCGGCGTTGCATACGGAGCGATCGTGAAGTCGGCTTCGATGCCGTAGATCTCTGCGTTTGCAGCGTTATCCGAGAAGAACAGGTTCGTGATCGATGGATCGAAGATCTGCGTTTGCAGGTTCGAAATGTCGACATAGAAAGCCGAACCGTTGAAACGGAACTGGCCGTCGACAAGGTCCATTTTCCAACCGAAT
Organism: uncultured Erythrobacter sp.; assembly: GCF_947497915.1. Taxonomy (GTDB): domain Bacteria; phylum Pseudomonadota; class Alphaproteobacteria; order Sphingomonadales; family Sphingomonadaceae; genus Erythrobacter. The sequence continues at coordinate 1,968,511 of NZ_CANMIJ010000001.1, forward strand.
TCATAGTTCTTCACTTCGTCGGTATCGACCGCGAAAGGAACGATGAAGCCGTTAGGGCCAGCGGCGCCGCCTGGACGGTTAAGCAGACCCGGACGGAAACCTTCCGAATAAGTTGCGTAAAACAGCAGGTCTTCGGTTGGAGTCAGTGTGACTGTACCCTTCACGATAACACCGTCAGTTGCGGCCACATCTGGCGCACGGACAGCGTTGAAGACTTGCTGAGCCTGCGTCGCAGAAAGACCAGCGGCCTGAATGTCAGCAAGACTGTCATTCAGGTCAAATGTCTGACGAAGCGTAGGATCGCACGAACCGATGAAAGTGAACTGTCCGTCACCATCATACAGATCGTTGATGTTGGTGCCGAATGCGTTCTGATCGGTTCCGCCTGAGTTACAGAACGAACCGTTCGCGCTGCCTTCAAAGTCGACTTCGATGTCGTAATAACGCGCACCGAATGTGACAGTCAGCAGGTCTGGAACGACGTCAAAGCTGGCTTCGCCAAAGAAACCGAACTGCTTGTCTGTACGGCGAATGTCGTTGCGGAAGATCGTTTCAGCTGGAAACGGTCCGTCAAGCGAAGTGAAACCGGCCTGCGGGAAGTTTGGAGCAAACGCGCCAAATGGCTGAGCCGCTACGTTGCCCGGATAGGCAAAGTCGACGCGCTCTTCGAGGCTGAGGTCCGAATAGAAGCCGCCGCCTTGAAAACGAATGCGCCAGTCATCCGGAGTGCTGAAACGCAGTTCCTGCGTGAACACTTCGGTTTTGCTGAACGAGTTGATGTAGAGGTTCGGGGCCTGGCAAGTGCCCGCAGGACCGCCTGCTCCGGGATACGTTACTCCGCCATCACAGATGTAATACGGCAGATACTGACCGACGAAGAGATAGTCCGTGTAGTCTGCACGCTGCGTGCTTTCACGGTCGGTGTAAGCGCCAGTGTAGACCACATCGAGCATCGCAAGGCGGCCTTCGACCGTCCAGCTGGTGTTCGAGAAGTTGTCTTCGAGACGGTCTTGCTCAAAACGCTCAATCTCGAGATCGTCGAGACCGTTCAGTTCAGGATCGGCGAAGAACACACCGTCTGATTCAAGACTCTGACGCTGGTGAGCGACAGTGACTGTCCAGTCAGGGGTAATTTCCCAAAGACCCGTCACGCGGAAACCAGCATATTGGGTGTCGTTGAAGTTGTCCTGAGCGATGCCGGAATTGTCGGCTTCGATGAAGTTGACGTTGGCATCGATCAGCGCAAGTTCCGCTGGTGTCGATTGGAAGCCGCCGCGGTTGGCGTTCACTGGAACACCGTTGGTACGGACGGTGCCCGCTGGACGGAAACGACCGCTATCGCGAAGCGAGCGTGTGCCAGCGACGTTATCAATGTAGCCGCCTTTGTCGTCGAGGTAGACAACGCCGCGCAGCGCGATATTTTCGCTGACCGGCACGTTGACCATGGCCTCACCCTGATAGCTTGCTTCACCACCTTTGGTGAAGGAAACGCCAGCAGAGAATGCCGCGTCAAAACCGCTAAGGCTTGGCTTGTTTGTAATTAGACGCACAACGCCGGCTTGCGAGCTTGCGCCGAACAGCGTGCCCTGCGGACCGGAAAGAACTTCGATACGCTCAAGGTCGGCTGCGTACACATCGAGGTTCCGGCCTGGCTGCGCGAGTGGCTGATCATTGAGATACAGCGCCACGTTCGGAGCGAGACCGGCAACACCGGCAACGGTGATGTTCGGAGTGGTCGATGCGAGACCGCGAATGTAAATCGTGCTTTGCCCTGGGCCGTTGCCGCCAGCAGTAACCGTTGGCAGCTGCTCGAGATAATCTTCGAACGTATCGATGTTCAGCTCTTCGAGCTGTTCGGAGCCGATCGCGGCAACCGAAACTGGAACGTCCTGAAGATCTTCACTGCGCTTTTGCGCGGTGACGACGATGGTTTTGACACCCCCGCGCTGCTCAGGTTGTTCAGCCTCTGGCTGAGCATTGGTATCCTGTGCGACTGCAGGTGATGCGATAGCAATTGCGAGCGCGCTTGCTGACGCGCCGCCAATAAACTTCGACATGTAATAGGCCCCTTTTGAGCTTTCGTGTGGGTCGCGGGTGCAGAGTGCAACGGCGTTCCCCAAGAAACGAACGGTTACTAATAAGCATCACATTCGATTCAGTTCCCGATAACAACCCATTATGAGGGTGGCCACAGTGAGCCGGTAAGATTTGCAGAACTACGACAGGCTTGTTGCAGAATAACAACACTCAAAGTCAAGGTACGAATTTTCAAGTCCATTTGATGTATTTCTCATTGAGAGCAAATCCATCGATTTTTTTACTTAAAAAATGCCTCTATCAAGGTTTTGTGAATTCAAATAGTTGCAAGTATGCATCAATCTATATTTGAGAAAGCACGAATGTCACAGCGCCTATTCGGCAAAGGTTACTTTGCCATCCCAGTTCTCACACGCCTCTGATGTCGTCGGGACGCCGTGCCGCTTACGGATCAGATCGTAAGCTACAGCTTTGCAGATCGAAACCGCCATGGCCAAAACGACGATTGAGAACGGTAAAGCGCCAATGATCATGGTAATCCGGATCGCATCGATACCGCCTAGGATCAGCATAGAGCCAACCACAAATGCCAGTGCAAAGCCCCAGAACACAATGTGATATCGGCGACTGCCTTCATCATCACCAGCGCCGTTGATCGTGTTGACGATAAGGATCGCACTGTCTGCGGATGTGACCAGATATGTCATCAAAAGGATCACAACGAGACCGGAAACGATCAACGCGATCTCAGGACTGAGCATGACAGCAAGCGTGGCAAACAGTTGATCCGACATATTCGCATCAACAATCGCACCTTGCGCGACCCCGCTCAATTCAAGCTCAATCGCGGTGCCTCCGACTAGGCCCATCCACAAAAAGCACATGATCGAAGGCACCAATGCCACGCCGAGCATATATTCGCGGATCGTGCGCCCGCGTGAGATACGCGCAATGAACATGCCGACAAACGGCGCAAAGGCGATCCACCATGCCCAGTAAAAGACTGACCAGTCGAGCTGCCATTGGACCAAGGCATCGCCCATCTCGCTGCCCCCGCCAAACAAAGTGAGGGAATGCGCGGGCAAAGTGACGATGTAATCCCAAATTCCCACGCCGAGCAGTTGCAGCCCGTAAAGCCCCGATCCGGCGACGATGAAAAGCGCCAGCAGACCAAATGACAGGCCCATATTGATGTTGGACAGCCACTTAATCCCGCGGCCTACGCCGGACAGCGCGCTGACCGTGGATGCACCGACCAACACAACCAGCGCGGTGATAATCGCAGCAGCACTGGCCGAACCATCGGCGGTGACAAGCCAGTCGCCAAAGCCGACACGGTGCAGGCCGAGAACGAATTGCTGAACACCAAGCCCCATGGTCACCGCCACACCAAGGATCGTCGCAACCACCGCGACAACATCAACGACGTGGCCAAAAATGCCCGACATGCTTTTGCCGAACAGCGGCACGAGGCTGGAACGGATGGTGAGCGGCAATCCGCGGCGATGCGACACATATCCAATCGCAAGGCCAACCAGCGCGTATGTGCACCATGCACCAAAACCCCAATGCAAAAACGTCCACATATAGGCCGAACGAACCGCCTCTGTTGAGCGCGATTCAATAGCGCCGCGAATGATATCCGGATTGTTCGTGAAATGCGCCAATGGCTCACCGGTTGAATAGGTCAGCATCCCGATACCAATGCCTGCACCAAACAACATCGAAACCCATGAGAAACGCGAAAATTCAGGCTTTTCGTCAGGTGCACCGATCCGCAACCGCCCGCTTTGCGGCAGCAGCGCGAGCCCAAGGCACACCACAATCAGAGCGGCGACCAGATAGACGTACCAGCCGCTAAAGCTGGAGATGATTGTGGAATTGGCGACTTTCAGCGTGTCCATCGCGTTCACCGGAAAGAAAATCGCCCACATAATAAGCAGTGAGACAATCACTTTGCCAGGAATAGAAACCTCGCGGCTAAATCCGTCGTAAAACCCGCTATCGTGGGTCGAGATATGCAGATCGACCATTGGCGGATCAATCGGCAGATCATCTGTCGAAGAGGAAGCAGCGGAATTGTCAGTCATAAAAGACGCGTCTCTGATTGGCCTGCCACGGGGCAAAGCTGTGCGCATGCGGGCCAAGTCGAGGCCGGAAACAGCAGCGCATTGAAGGAAGAACGGTGGAGCCTAGACGGCTGGTCCTCTTTTGCAACCCTGTCCAGCATGCGCCCTTGACCCTTGCCAGTCCGCTATTTTCGTCTGATAGAGATGACCACAACACAAAGACAATTTGTGGGTCGCGCTGTTTTCAAGGGGGGATTTAGCACCATGGCCGTATCCGATCACGTAGACTTGGCAACATTCATGGAGGGCGTGAAAAAGCGCAATCCGGGCCAGACCGAATTCATTCAAGCTGTGCACGAAGTTGCGCAGGACATTTTTGAATTCATGTCCGACAAAGTCGAATATCACGAAGCGCAAATTCTGCGCCGCATTGCAGAACCAGACCGCGTCGTCTCGTTCCGCGTGTGCTGGGAAGATGACAATCATAACATCCGTGTTCAACGCGGTTGGCGGGTTCAAAACAACAACGCCATTGGCCCCTATAAAGGGGGCATCCGCTTCCACCCGAGCGTGACGGAAAGCGTCCTGAAATTCCTCGCATTTGAACAGACGTTCAAAAACTCGCTCACCGGCCTGCCTATGGGCGGCGGCAAAGGCGGCGCGAACTTCAACCCGCGTGGCAAAAGCGACGGTGAAGTGATGCGTTTCTGCCAAAGCTTTATGTCCGAACTTTATCGCCACATCGGCCCGAACACCGATGTTCCTGCCGGTGATATCGGCGTAGGCGGACGCGAGATTGGATACATGTTTGGCCAATACAAACGCCTGACCAATCGCTGGGAAGGCGTTCTTACCGGCAAAGGTCAGGAATATGGCGGATCGCAAATGCGGCCCGAGGCGACCGGATATGGCGCCGTCTATTTCCTTCAAAACATGCTCAAACATCAAGGCAATGATGTCGAAGGGCACAGCGCCGTAATCTCTGGATCAGGCAATGTTGCGACCCATGCTGCGGAGAAAATCACCCAGCTTGGCGGGAAAGTGCTGACACTGTCGGATTCCGGCGGATTCATCCACGATCCTGACGGGATTGATCAGGAAAAAATCGACTGGGTTAAACACCTCAAGACCGTAGAACGCGGCCGAATCAGCGAATATGTCGATGAGTTCAAAGGAGCGACTTATCACGAGGGCAAGCGCCCTTGGGATGTCGCCTGTGACCTTGCATTGCCTTGCGCCACACAGAACGAGTTGAACGAAGACGAAGCGAAATCGCTGGTCAGCAATGGCTGCAAAGGCGTTTCCGAAGGCGCGAATATGCCGACCACTCTGGAAGGCGTAAAAGTCTTCCACGATGCCAAAATCCTCTACGGCCCTGGCAAAGCGGCCAATGCTGGCGGCGTCGCAGTTTCAGGCCTCGAAATGAGCCAGAACTCGGAGCGTATCAGTTGGAATCAGGAACGCCTTGGCGACATGCTGACCGATCTGATGGAGGGCATCCATGAGAAGTGCACCGAATATGGCGAGCAAGATGGCGGCTATGTCGACTATGTGAAGGGTGCGAACATCGCAGGCTTCAAAAAAGTCGCTGACGCGATGCTGGCATTCGGCGTCGTCTAAGCACTAACATCAAGATCAAATGGGGAGCGGTCCAGTTCGGATCGTTCCCCTTTTTTTGCCTATTGCACACCCATCATCTGGGCCTGCCGTCGCAATTCGTCAGCCTGATCCGGATTGGCGGCAATCGCTGCGCCCAACGCGGCTTTGGCCTTCTCCGGCTCACCCAAAGTCATGCGGCTGCGCATCAGCATCACCCAGCCATCGGGGTTCTGCGGCTCAGTTTGAAGCCGCGCCTCTAGCTGCGCGACCATGCCCTCTGCCATGGTGCGCTGTTCGCTCGGCGGGATTGATCCGGCCGCAGCCAGCTCTGCCTCGCTCGGTCCGCGAACATTCCCAGTGGTTGGAGCATTCGCAACTGGCATCCGGCCATCGCCGACGGCGGCGAGGCGCTGTGTCACATCGATATCGTTGATCGCGCCGACCTGTTGGATGGTCTCGACAAGGTTCTGCTCCCACGGCGCACCGGGAGGCGTATCGGAAAGCAGATCAAGCCACGCCGCAATCGCGCCCGCATGATCGCCATCGACATCTTTCTTCACCGCCATGAAATACCGCGCGCGCGGATCGCTATCATCCAGCACAAGCGCCTTTTCGAACGCCTCCATTGCTGCTGCGGGCAGCGGATCGGCATCGGGGGCAGACGTGTCATTCGCCATCACCCGCGCTTCGCCCAGCGCAGACCATAGGATCGCAGCGCCCGCATCAATCTCAACAGCTTTCTCATAAGCTGCGGCGGCATCGGCAAATTCGCCCTGTTCGAAATAAGCGTAGGCAAGATCGCCCCACGCGCCCGCATCGTCGCCAGATGCTTCGGCCAGCTTTCGCAGCTCTTCGATTGTAGGCTCATCGTTCCCGGCAACTAGATCGGCTGTCTCGCCGCCGTCCGCATCCATCACATTATATGCAACCGACCCGGCAGCCAGCAGAGCCGCTGCACCAAGTAAAATCCAGCCAGCTTTCGAGCTGCCTTCAGTTTTGCTTTCAGCTTCGGTCATTTCGTTATCCGATCCCATGCGCTTTGCGCTAACATCGCGTGGAGAATTGGGCAATTCTCTCTAGTATCTTTGCGCCACTTCCTTATGGTGATCGAAGGTGTAAATCTATCCAAAGGGGGGGATAGATTGTCGGACTTGTATAAAGTCGCCATTGTTGGCTCCGGTCCTGCCGGTTTGAGTGCAGCCGCGCACGCGGCGGCGCTCGGCATGAGCCATGTTCTGCTTGAGAAAACAGACCACCTCTCTGACACGATTTACAAATACCAGAAGGGCAAGCACGTCATGGCGACGCCCTCCAATCTGGTGCTGCGCAGTGACTTTGATTTCGACGCGGGCAAACGCGAGACGATCCTTGGCACTTGGGATGAACAGGCCGCCGCGCAAAATGTGAACGTCATGATGAATGCAGAGGTTGCCAAAGTAGAAGGCGACAAAGGCGATTTCGCGATCACGTTGAAAAATGGCGAGACCGTTCGTGCGGAAACCATTGTTCTGTCCATCGGGACACAGGGCAACCCAAACATGCTGCGCTGCCCCGGTGCCGACGATCCGATGATCCAGTACCAGCTCGATGATCCCGGCGAATATTTCGACGAGCATATCACCGTCGTTGGATCTGGCGATGCGGGCATTGAGAATGCGCTTGGCCTCGCCGCTGATGATGCGCAGCGCAATGTTGTCACCATCCTAAATCGGCGTGATAGTTTCGCCCGCGCAAAGGCAGCCAATGTAACTCTGCTGGAAGAAGCAGAACAAGAAGGCCGGATCAGCGTGCGCCGCGAAACCAGCCCGGCCGAGGTGAAGAACGGCGAATTGGTGCTCGAAACACGCGACGGTCAGGAAACCATTCCGTGTAACCGGATCATCGCGCGCACCGGTTCCCAGCCCCCGCGCGGCTTTGTCGAGGCGATGGGCATCGAGTTCACTAGCGAAGAACGCAGCGCCTTTCCGAAACTGACGCCCGCTTTTGAAACGACCAAGCCCGGCATTCATGTGATCGGCGCGCTCGCTGGGTATCCGTTAATCAAGCACTGTATGAATCAGGGCTATGACGTGATTGAATTTCTCAATGGCAATGAGGAATTGAAGCCTGCAGACGAGCCAATTCTTGCCGAGAAGTTCGGCGTGCTGCCCGGCAATCACGATGTCGAATACTGGCTCGGCGTATTTGGCGGCAATGTTTCCATCCTTGAAGAGCTTTCCACGCTGCAACTGCGCGAGTTGATGCTTGATAGCGCGGTCCATGCTTACGAGGCTGGCGATGTCATCTTCACCCGCAACGCGCCGGGATCGTCGATGTTCGCGATTGCGGAGGGCTCTGTCGCGGTGGAGGTCAATCCCGATGATCCGTCCATAACCGTCCCGATTGAGCAAGGATCGATCTTTGGCGAGGTTGGCCTGATCTCTGGCCGCCGCCGTGGCGCAACCATCCGCGCGGCTGAACCCGTTGTCGCGATTGAGCTCTCACGTACCGCCGCGCTCAAATTGATTGCGACCTCGCCCGGTGCAGCGCGCGCCGTGAACCGCATTTCTGTAGAGCGGCAATTGCTGCAAATGTTCGGGTCTGGGCTGACTGAGGAAGACGTCGCGCCGCTGGTCGAAAGCAGCGAAGTGATGGATATCCGCGCAGGCCAAGTGATCATCGAAGAAGGCGCGGACGACAAAGACATTTTCATCATCCGCCGCGGATCAATGATTGTCGAGAAAGCCATTGGCGGACGGCCTGTGTTCCTGTCTTACTTGCCCGCTGGCAGCTATGTCGGCGAAATGGCGGTGATCGACGGATCGGCACGCACTGCCACGGTGAAAGCTGCAATCAAATCTGAAGTTATTCGCCTTCCCGGCGAAGGCTTTATGGAATTGATGGAGCGCAACCCCCGCGTCCGCGAACAAGCCCTGTCCGACATGGCAAACCGCCGCGAGATCAACGCCTTTATCGAAAGCCGCAAAGACGATTTCGACGGCGCGGTCGATATGTATTCCGAAACCGCATCTTTCCTTGTCGATCAAGGTTTGGGCGAGGCCACCGACGTGCTGCTGATCGATGAGAAGCTCTGCATTGGCTGTGACAATTGCGAAAGCGCCTGCGCCGATGCGCATGAAGGTCTCTCGCGGCTCGACCGGGAAGCAGGCAAGACCTACGCGCATCTGCACGTACCGACATCATGCCGTCACTGCGAACACCCGCATTGCATGGCCGATTGCCCGCCCAACGCGATCAAGCGCGGCCCGGACGGCGAAGTGTTCATCGACGAGACCTGCATCGGCTGCGGCAATTGCCAGCGCAACTGCCCTTACGGGGTGATCCGTATGGACCCGAAACCGCCGAAAAAACCATCGCTGTTCCAATGGCTGCTGTTTGGCAGCGGCCCCGGCCCGGGCGAGGCATCGGCCAAATGGCGCAAGACCAATGGCGATCCTGAACAGCCGAAACAGGCGATCAAATGCGATATGTGCGCGGGCATCAAGGGCGGCCCAGCCTGTGTGCGCGCCTGTCCAACTGGTGCCGCTATCCGCGTGTCACCCGACAAATTCCTGACCTTCACCAAGATCACCGAGGATGTTGAGTGATGGCCAGCAAGCCGCAAAACAAATTTCAGCAGGACGAGAAGCGGCGCGATGCCGATCACGTCAGCTTCTTAAAGCACAAAAATTGGCGCTGGTTGAAAATCGCGTTGGTGCTCTGCATTGTGACGGGTGTCGGCTATGCTCTGATTGATCAGGAACCGCGACCTAATGGCGGCAGCTGGTACGGCTATACGCTGGGCACAATCGGCGTCGTTCTCATCATATGGCTATCGCTGCTGGGCGTGCGAAAGCGCAACATTTCTACCGGGCACTGGAGCCTGAAAGCATGGACGAGCGCGCATGTATGGCTTGGCCTATCGCTCATCGTGATTGGAACTCTGCACACGGGTTTTCAGATCGGATGGAACGTCCATACGCTCGCTTATGTTCTAATGCTGCTGGTGATCATCACCGGCATTTACGGGGTTTGGGCGTACGCCACCCTGCCCGCAGAGCTTAGCTCAAACCGCAAAGAGTTGACGCGTGGAGAGATGATTGATGCGCTGACGGCTATTGATCGCCAGCTTGATAGCGCAGCCCAGCCGCTGGACCGGGCACAATCAGATCTGGTTATCGCCGCGCTCGATCAAGATGTATTTTACGGTGGGGCATTTGGCCGCCTTACCGGCTCCTATCCTGGCTGCGCCACCGCCAAAGCACTCAAATCAATGCCTGCCGGAGGAGATGAAGCCGAAGAGCGTGTTGTTACACTGCTTACCCGCCGATCCGAACAACTGGCCCAAATCCGCCGCCACCTGCGCATCCGTGCGCTGCTCGAAGTGTGGCTCTTCATCCATATTCCGGCGACCATCGCATTGATCGCCGCACTGCTCGCGCATGTCGTGAGCGTGTTCTATTATTGGTGAGGGTAAGAGCATGGCGTTCCTGATCCGCACCGTAGATTTCACCGCCGCCGGGCGGGAGATTGTGCGCGATCGCACGCTTGACCAATCAGAGCTGACGATTGGCCGCGCGACCAGCAACGACATTCACCTGCCTGACCTCGCCGTTGAGCAGCACCACGTCCGCATTCACGAAGCGCCCGATGGCACTTTGATGATTGAAAGCGTCGGCGGGCTTGGTTTTGGTATTGATGGCAAGACCGAGAACAACGCCGAAATCGCGCCTAATGCTGGCGGGGAATTGTCGCTCGGATCATCACGGCTAACGATTGCCCGCGATGAAACGACCAGCATTACGATCAAACAGGCCGAAACCAGCGACACCAAAGATGTGCTGCGCGGCTTTGCTTTGGCGAGCGCCCTGCCCAGCAAACGGATCATGTCATGGGCGTTTGCGGCAGTTATCCTGATCGCGCTGCTTTCGATCCCAGTGTTCACGCACTTGACGCGAGACCCGATCGAGAATGACCCTGACAGCGATTTGCCCGGACAGGTTGTGTTCGACAGCACTTGGAGTACTGGCGAGTTAAGCCTTGCCCACCACCAGCTCGAGGAAAATTGCGAGGCGTGCCACGTCACGCCGTTCGTGTCGGTTCAGGATGCGACGTGCCTTACCTGCCACGAGGAGCTGGGCGAACACGCGGAAACTCCTCGGCTCGCAAAGGGGATGCCCCCCTTCAGCAGCGGCGATGCGATCCAGTGGAAGATCGCCGAAAGCTTTGGCAAAGAAGGCCCGCTGGGCTGCGTAAACTGCCACACCGAACACGAAGGCCCCGTGAAGCAAGAACCGGCGAGCCAGCAATTCTGCTCTGATTGCCACAACGATCTCGATACGCGCCTGACCGATACGTCGCTAGGCAATGCGCATGATTTTGGCGAAAAGCATCCACAATTTCGCCCGACATTCTACACCAAACTGGCCGCTGATGACCCAATGCGCGTGTCGCTGGATGATAATCCAGTTGAGTTGAGCGGACTGATTTTCCCGCACGACATCCATATGAGCGAGCAAGGCGGCGTCGCCCGCATGGCCGTGAGCATCGGCAAGTATGGCGCGGCGCTGGAATGCAGCGATTGCCATAACGAAACGGACGATGAGGTAGGCTTCCAGCCGGTTGAGATGGAGGCATCCTGCGAAAGCTGCCACAGCCTCGTGTCCGGCCGCTCTGGGTCTGGCTTCACCAGCTTGCGTCACGGCGATGTTGACGATCTTCGCGAAGACTTGCGCAATGTTACCCGTGGTTCGCGTCCCGCAGCATCCAGCGGACGATCACGCCCAGGACAATTCGCGCAAGGCCGCCGCTATTACTCCAATTTCGGACGCCCATTTGGCGCGTATCTCTCGATCAGCAACGCGCTCGGCCCCAATGGTGTGTGCGGTGAATGCCATTTGCCGACGACCACGAACGGCGTTGCCGACGTCATGCCCGTCAATCTGCCGGATCAGTTCCTAATGCATGGCTATTTCGATCACAAAGCGCATGAGGATGAGACCTGCGTAAGCTGCCATAAAGCTGGTACTTCAAGCGAAGCCAGCGATCTGCTAATCCCAGATCTCGCCAGCTGCCGCGATTGTCATAAGGGCGAAGCGGCAGTCAAAACTGAAAAGATCGTGCCATCGGGTTGCGCAATGTGCCACGCCTATCACACACCGGCCAAGCCATGGGCACCGGAGCCGGACGATGAATTGCCGGCCAATCTGGTCGCCATACTCGAAGGGATAAAGCGCTGAGGATGGGAGACACCAAACCGGCGCTTTTGATTGCGCAGATTACCGATATTCATATCGGTTTCGATCCGAGCGCGGGCGAGGAAGAGTTTAACTATCGCCGCTTTCTGGATGTGCGTGATCATATCCTTGCCCAAGACGTGCTGCCTGACATTCTGATCCTGTCCGGCGATTTGGCCGATGGCGGCGATCCGCAATGCTATGACCGGCTGCGCGTGGCCGTGAAAGACCTGCCCTTTCCCGTCTATCCGATGACGGGCAATCACGACACGCGTGAGGTATTGGTCAACGCATTTCCGGGCTTTGAGGATGAAGACGGTTTCGTGCAATACGCCGTTGAGCTTGATGGCTTCAGAGTGCTGTGCATCGACTCTCTGGATGAGGGGCGCCATGGCGGCGGCTTTTGCGAGAAACGTGCGGCTTGGGTCGCGCGCGAATTGGACGCGCATCCCGATACGCCGACGATGATTTTCCTCCACCACCCGCCTGTTGTGGCGGGCATCGACTGGATGGACCCGAAGACGAGCGAGCCGTGGTACAAGCGTTTTCACGAAACAGTGGCGGGACGCAGCCAGATCGTAAGCATTGGTTGCGGGCATCTGCACCGCCCCGTGTTCTCAGCGGTCGCAAGCATACCGCTTAGCGTAACGCCTGCCGTTGCCCCTGCTGTTACGCTTGACCTCAGGCCGGTTGATACCGAAATCGCCGACGAACGCGGCATTGTTGACGCAGAGCCGCCATTTTACAGTCTCCACCGCTGGCATGACGATACCCTCGTTACGCATCTCCAGCCGGTTGGCGAATGGCAAACGCTCGCGCGCTATGGCGACAATCTGAAACCGATGATGCAAGGGCTGCTCGACGAGCGATCCTGATCAGGCAGCTTACTGCGTGTCCACCGACAGCCGTCTCACCTACTCTCCGGTGAAATCGTGCTCACGGCGACGCGCATTTTTTCGCGCGTTTTGCGGTGCGCTATCGAGATTTGCCCCCATCCAAGCATTCATGTCGACATCATCGGAAACCTTCCATGGAATGCCCGAGCGGGTCATGAAAAGCTTCTCCATTTCAGGCCGCGTAAATGGCCGCGATCCGAGCCTGCCGAACACCGCCATCTGACCGCCGGTTTCATCCACGGCGCGGTCTCTGTCGATCCCTTTGGACAGCGAGATGGCCGGTGCAGATGTCTTCGCAAAGGCCACCAATTCAGGCACTGGTTTCGGACTGAAGCCATAGAAATTGCGTTGGCTGTCCGGGCTGGTCAGCTGAAGCACTTTCATACCGTTGCGACCATCGGCGACATAGGCAAACAGCGAAGCATTGGTTGAGGCAACAATCACGTCCTCGGCATCGTTCAGCGTGCCGCCCAGCGTGACTCTCTGCGAGATTACTGGTGCACGCGGGCGCGTTACGTCGATTATGACAAGGCCATCATTCTTAGCCGCGACATAGGCATATGTTCGGGCGACATAGATGCGGCGCGCATCGGCCAAAGCCACCGCACCTTCTGGCACTGATACCGGATTGCGCATGTCGGTGACATCGAACAGCTTCACGCCCTGTGCATCCGTTACCCAGAGATAACGGAACTGGATCGTACTGGCTCGCGCATCCGATAGCTGGCGCACTGCCGCGACTTTGGGCGCGCTTGGATCAGCGAGATCGACCACGACAAGGCCGCGATCTGCTGTCACAAACGCGACTTCGCCAGCCAAATGGATATGCGATGCACCGTTCAAAAGACCGTCAGGGTTCCACGCGGTGCTACCATCGGCGAACACTTTGCGATCCAGATTGTTGTTGCGAAATTCGCCATCGGCCAGCGTGTTGACGTTGACCAGAACCAGACCTTCGCTCGCATCGGTGATTACCGCGTAATTGTAGATCGGCAGGAATGCTTGCTCCTGATTGATTTCGCGCAGTTCTGCTGTGCTGCGGGTCGGCGCGATTGGCTGGTTCGTCGCCAGCGCCATGCAAGTCGCGTTGACTGTATCGACATGCGTATCATGGCCAAGCGGCGAGAACGGCGCTGTGATGATCCGCTCCGACACGCCTTTGTTCGCAATCGAGGCCACGTCATACGCACGGAAGCCGCCCTTGCCCTCCGCAACGAACATATATTCGCCGCGCAGTTGCAAGCAGCCGACACGGTCGCCCGTGCCCTCATGTGTATTGACGAACTCCTCGAACGGTTTTGTTTCACCGCTCAACTCATCGTCAAACGCTTGCCCGCGCACCCAGTCTTTTAACTCGCGGCCGTTCTTGTCGACGTGGAGCCCCCAATAATCGGGATAGGCGTATTTGTGCAGATACGACCCGATAACGGCTTGTGGCTCTTCATATTCGGTAACACGAACGGCGGTGAAGCCGTCTTCTTGACCGGTCCAGGCGTGCATCCCGACAAAGTTCACATAATTCGTGCCGAGCAGCAGCAGCTGCGACATAATGGCGTTGTTGTCCTCTTTTTCGGAGAGGTGGCAGTCCGAACAACCCTTTGTCTCCGTACCGCGCACGGTGTGCGGGAAATGCGGCGCGAAGGCTTGCGAGGAGAAGCCGATAGCACTGATCGGCGGCTGCTGCACATAGATGCGTTCACGGTTGATATTGGTCGATGACAGAACCAGTGCCGAGGATGAACGCACCGGAGCGGTCTGGTTGCCTTTGGTCGTCTGGTGCTTGCCAAGCTGGAACATCTGATCGCGCGCAACCTGAGGGTTGTAGGTCGCAAAATTGCGGGTCTCGCCGCCTTCATAGCGGTGCGACTTGGTTTTCCAGTTCGCCTCAATCGGCAGGTGGCACCCGCCGCAACTGGTCGTCCATGATAGGTGACACGTGAAACACGCCATCTCCGGATCTTGGTGCGCGCGGTCGTCCTCTTCGACGCCGGTGCCAAATTCAAATTTGCCTGTTTCCGCGCCATATTTGCTCATCAATTTGGCGCGCGCCGCTTTGCCATTGAAAGCGGGCGTTTCGGGATCAACCGAGTCTTTGACGAGGCTGACTTCCCACTCAAGCTCTGGGTCCACAATCGAACGCTGCATCAGCTTGCGCGACCCATCGCCATTGTCGATCCATTCAAACCGGCGCTTGCCATCCGGATTGCGCAGCAGCGCAAGGTCATGGCCCTTTGGCGGAGCAGCAGGGCCGCTGGTGCGCAGGGTTGGGTATGCGTCCGGGGTGCCGTGGCAATCTTTGCACCCGATCTCGATTGCGTTGGCGACCTCGGCATAGATCAATCCATTGCCGTGGCTGTCCTGTTCATAGTGGCAGTCCGCGCATTGCATGCCGACTTCGGCGTGAATGCTCATCAGGTGTACGGCTTTGCCCGGATTGGTGCCGGGCTCGACAAACTTGCCTTCGCCTTCTTTGCGCCATTTCTCTGGATCGTCATTGTCGACGATATCGCCATCTTCATCCAGCAAATTGCCTTCGCGATCGCGTTTGAAGATCGCGCGGAAATTCCAGCCGTGGCCGTGATAATCTGCGAACTGGGTGTCCTTCGCCTCTGTGTTGAGGTCATAGACGTTGCGTAGGAAATCGAGGTCAGCCCACTTGCCGCGCGGAGCCGCGCCTTCAGGATTGCGCTTGATCACTTCGCGCACTTCTTCGGCGGTTGGGTACGCCTGTTCTTTGGGCCACATCAGCGGCGCGTCGCTCTCGTAATCCCACATCGTGTAGCCGAGATATGAGTTCAAGAAGATGTTTGGCTGATGCATGTGGCAATTCATGCACTGCGCGGTCGGGATGCTCCGCGTGAAGACGTGCTGAAGCGGGTGCCCCTTTTCCTTCATCTTGCCGTCAATCGTCAGCGCATCATCGTCATAGGTCTTGCCCGGCTGCTTCAGTCCGCCATGGCCCTGATCCTTATCCTTCTTGCCATAACCAGATGCGTTTTCGAGCTTGTTCGCGATTGTCGGGTCGCTGGTGATGGTCTGCCCATCTCGGCCATACTTGGCATAGGTCAGCGAGTGGCGCGGCTCGCGGTCATTCGCATAGACAACATGGCAACTGGCACAGCCCGAATGGCGATAATCGCCCGGCTGATCGTTCGTGCCCATGAACCACGTAAATGGATCGTTGAGACGCGTCTTGTGAATGTTCAGCGCCGGGATCGCCACGCGCAGACCAGTGCCGGGGCCGCGGTTTGACTGTTTCAGATCAGGTCGACCTGGTTCTTCGAGACGCTGGATCTGGCCCGTCGGATTGGGGATGCCGATTTCAGGGAATTGCGAATTGATGGTCCGGCCGCCCCGCTCAAACACACGGAAAATATCGCCCGGCGGCAGCACGTGCCATGTCGGCAGTGGATACATTTCCTTAATCGCGCCACGCGCAATCTGATCTTCGGTCAGCTCACCGCTGGGGCCGGTCGGTGAAACAAGCTTCGCAGGCTTGCCGTTGCGTGTGTACGCCTCGCCCAACAGGTAGTTCTTAAACGGCAGCAGTCCGTTATTGTACGACGCCCCGCCCCACAGCATTGCGCCGGTTGCCATAATTGACCGTTCAGCCGCTTCGATGGATTGGATATGGCAAGAACCGCATGCCTCACGGGCCACGCGGTAATCCGAAGGGTTTACAAACTTCACAAACTCCGGCGCTTCCTTGTTGAGCAGCGCATAAGAGCGTTTCGGGTTGGCCGAAGATGGCCAATGCCAACTGTCTGGATATTTTGGCAGAACATGCGCGCGGTCTCGCGCCGCAACATAGTCAGCATGGTCGTGCGGAAGCTGAGAATTGCCGCGTACGTTCGCATCGCCGCCGTGGCAATCGGTACAGCCCAGCCGCACCGCAGGCGTCACATGCATGGTTGGCGCATCGGTCTTAACGTGACACGTGTTGCAGCCCTCAGACTTCGTCATCATTTGCGCGACAGACTGATTGGCAGGCGCAGGCGCTGCAATCACGCGGCTATAATCGCGCTTTACCGGCTTCTCCTTGTCCGCCGCCATTGTCTCATTCGCGAAAATTGCGAGGCCAAGCGTCACAATCGCCGCGACGAGCGCGAGCTGTTGGAACCAGTTTGCGGAGAGGGATGCGCGTAGCTGTTTCATCAGTAAGTCAGCACCACATTTGCAAGAACAGAGACAAATTCACGCCCACCTGCACGCGCATCGAACAGATCGCGGAAACCGTCGCCTGCTACCAAAGTTGCGGCAGACAGTCGGAATACGATGTTCTGGTTCGCCTTGGGCCGCCAAATGGCCGCAGCAGACAGATCAAAACCGATCTCTTTCGGGATAGATCCTTCGTTGCGGAGGACCTCCAAAGTGGTCGTGTCTTCAAACCACAGGTGGTTCGCATTGGCCGAAATGCGGAATTCTGGTGTCAGGTCAAAATCTGCGCCGACACCCGTCAAGATCAGACCCGGATTGTTGAAGTTTGACTGACCTTGCTCTTTCGAACTGCGCAGATTGTTCAAAATGCCATTGCGGCCATTCACCGAGACCGCGCGTCCGCCGCCGGCAAACGGGATGGTCTGGCGAATCCAGTATGACGTATCCGCGCCGGCAAAGACGGGGTTCTCAAAGATCGCGTCATAGCCTCCTTCGGTATTGTCGAAGGGGTCACTGTCGCCGCTTTGAAACGCGCCAGATAGACGGAAACGCATCCAGTCGCGGTCATAACTCAGTTCAGCTGCGGCGAATTGCGCGTTGATATTGGCTGGTTCGCCGGTGAAGAAGTTGTTGCGATCTTCGCCGAGCACCCAATACGCGCTGGCAGTGACATTGACTCGTCCGATCCGTCCATCGGCATTATAACCGATATAAAACGCATCGTAATCGCGCCCGCGCAAATTGCCGAGCAGCGCAGGGCGAACGGGGAAACCGTTATCGTCGATCTCGATATCGCCAGCTTCGCGGTTGCGATTATAGGCAAGGGTCACCTGACTGGTGAGCGCAGGAATCAGAAAATCCTGACGATACGCATTGGCGATAAACACAAAGTCATCGCGCGGCGTTTTAACAACCGAATTCAGACCGCTATTCGTGTCTTTCTCCAAACGCCAAAACGCGCCCAGATTGAACTGAAACCGGTTGTTGTCCCGATTACCAAACAGCCGTACGCCAAGCTGATTGTCGTTGAACAGGAAGCCGCGGAAATCAGATTGAAACGGCTGGATGCCTGCGCGGATCGAGATGAAATCGAACCGGTCATTATCAAACTGGGTAAAGTGATAATCGACGAACGCTTCCTGCACGCCAAGGAATTGATCGAGCCGGTCGCTTTCCAGTGACGGTTCGACGAACAGCACGCGGCGTTCGGGAACGTCGACATAGTTCACATTGTAAGCCAGCGTGACGCGGTATTCGACGCTGGGCGGCTTATAAGCCGTGCTGCCCTTAAGCAGCGCCGCGCCGACGATGAAAGTTTGCGACAACACGGTCGAGAAATCATCGCCAAACACATCGAGCCGGTCCGCATCTTCGGTGGTCTGAATACCCACAGGTATCGGAAAAGTGCGCGGCTCGTAAACGCTGTCGCTGATCGCGTTGACAATGAAGAACCAATCATCGCCTTTAATCGGCAACCACGGGACCTTGTCCGGATTGATCGGGCGATCACCCTTATAGGTATTCTGGTTGTACGGATCGAGGACGTCTTCTTTCAGCAGTCCCAGATCCTCGATCAACCGCCAGCGATCAGGAATCGGTATCTGGTCGGTTGGAAATGCCTCTGGCGGGGGAGCCCGCACGGCGCCTTCATTGGTCTGGTCAATCCGATCAGGCAGTTCCGCTTGGACACCGGGCCGCTCGCGCCCTTCAATGATTTCGGGATCAACCTTGGGCGGCTCTTCTTCCCAATCCGGTTTACTCGCCGTCTGCTCCTGCGCTGGCGGCGCAGGCGGCTCTTCGCTTTGCACCACAGGCTGAGCGATGAACACGATCGGAAGCAGAGGCGATGCCATCGTCACAGCCCCTCACACACATTTTGCGCATCGGTATCGAGGAACGGCGCGAAGGGGCAATTGACGTAACGAAGGCGGACTTGCCGCCCGCCGACTTGAACCACGATCCGGTCAGCACGGATATCCTTTGGCGCATTGCCAATCCCGCCAACGCTTTGTCCCGCATTGTTGAGGCCGAGGAATGAGATCATGTCATCCTGATCAATCCCGTCGCCCGATACGCCGATACCGCCGACAAGTTCATTGCCGCGATAGATCGGTACGGAACCGGGGAAAATCTGAATGCCGTTATCCAGCCGCGTCTCACCCGCATTGATTTGAGGCAGCGTCGTGCAATTGGCCGCCGTATCGGGATTGGCTCCCTGTACAAAGCCAAGATGCTGCCCAACATTGCCAACGATCAGCGCAGATTGCAGGCCGGTCGAGAAAGGATTGAACTGCTCGATTGGGCGCGACAGCGGGCCATGCGGCTGGCCGACTTCGCCGTCGGGGAAGAATGGCCTCGACAGGTTGCCGCCAGAACGATCAGCGAAAGCGAATGCGCCGGTCAGCGCGTTTTGATCGCCCAGAAAATTCCGCACCCGCCCGACAAATTGCGGGACTTCGCCTGCTGCCGCACCCAATTCATTTGCGGCAAAAGCGCCGGAGAAGAAATTGGCGGTGCGTGCTTTTTGCAGACTGACATCAATGCCGAAAATCGGTGCATCGGGCGACCGCACAATGCCAAGCACCCGCCCGCGTGTATCGACCAGGCTGATCGAAACCTCGGCGCGGCTATCGAGCGGTTGGCGGATTTGAGCACGCGCGCGGCTCATCACCCTAAATGCCTCTTCGAGGATCGCCCGCGCTTCGGCGCTGGTAATGGGGGAGGCAATGTCCGCTCCGTCTGTGCCAGCGCGAACAGGGAAGCGGTTGCCCCCGGCTCCGTTCGAAAGAACGAAGGCGTCCATGATGGAGAACTCGCTGATGGTCGACGGCCGGATCCCTGATGCTTCGCTGCCATAGGCGGTGCCCGCGATCAGCGCGCCGCCAGAATGGTATCCGGTAACAGCAACAAGAGCGCCGGCTGTGCCAGCAAAATTTGCGCCGCCAACAGAGCCAAGCTGCGCGTATGTCGCGTCGGTGTAACGCAGCGATGTGCCATCCGCGAAGATACGATCCGCGCGAATGCTAACCGGCGCTTCGAAACCGATCGTTCCAGCAAGAGCGATGGGTTCGTCAATGTCGTTATCCACGTCGAGAACGTTAGGATCAGAACCGTAAACCCCGTCCGCGATCACACCGACACCGCCGACAACCACACCATTTTTATAAAGCGGAAAGCCGCCAGGATCAGCTGAAAGGCCGAGCGGCGAACGTTGCGGGCCGATCATCCCATCGCTCGCGCGGCTTACAAGGTCGGAACATGGAAGCTGGCTGAACTGCACACCGAACAACGGCCCGCTTTCCAGCCCTGCGGTCGTTGGCGCAGGCGGAAAGTGCTCTTGCACGATCATGCTCGCTGTGCGGCTGGAGAAAGCGTTGCCGCCACTCGAGAGGTAAGCCCCCGTTATGGCTTTTGCGATGGCAGCGGCGGTAGCTGGGATCGTCAGGCCTTGTGCGTCGATGTTCTGGCCATTGGGCGCATCGGGAATATCGGCGGTCGCACTGGCACCGGGCATTTGGAAAACGCCCAGCACATTGCCGACGCGGTCTGTCACAGCGATGGTCGCCGCGTCACCCTGAGCAGAAGCCTGCGCGGCAGCTTGCGCAATTACGGTGCCAACATCGCCTGCGCTCAAGCTTTCAGCTGCGGGCGCACTGTAAACGCCGCTGAGCGGCGGAGGAGGCGGTGGCGGCGGTGTTGGGGGGCCAGAACCGGTGCCGCCGCCGCTCGGTGCGGAGCTGCCCCCGCCTCCGCACGATGCCAGCACCAAAAGCGGCGCCGCTGCCAGAATTTTCCATCCACCCGCCACGGTTTAGCGCAGCCTTCCGATTGCACCGGATGCCGATTTCAACGCAGAGCGGAATTCGGCAGGCCGATAAGCATTCGGCTCTGCAACCGCGGCATAGGCACGGTTAATATTGGTGCGGATACCCGCCGCCGCGCCGACAGAAACGCGGCCTTCTTTGACCAGTGCATTGAGCAGTGTGTCGATAGCCATCACGGCTTGCACTGATCCGGCATAGTCGGTGAACCGCGCAGATGTCGCCTTGCCAGAGATAATGTCGATCACCCTGAATGCATCAGCATTGGCATAGGCACGCTGGCTAAGCGCATTGGAAAGCGCACCGGCACGCTGGGAAAGTTCCTGCGCCGCGAGCCTTGCGTCCGATCCGCTTTGCCCCATTGCGCGGTGGAAATTACGGCTCGCCGATTGGAAACTGTCCGCTTGGGCCGGGACAAGAGCGCCTGCGACCGCCGAGAGCATGATGATGTTTTCGTCATTGAAGGGCGGATTACCAAACGGGATCGGACGCGCTGGATTGGTTTCGAAAGTCAGTTTGCGCTGCTGACCATCGGTGATCGTCCGGTGGCAGGAATGACAGTCGTAAAAATAGAGCTGCGGGAATGCGCCTTCGGTGCCAAATTTCGGTTTGGCGAAAAGGCTGGTTGCGCGCTTTACCGCCTCGGCCTGCCCAACGGCCCAAAACCGGACGGCGTTCGGCGCACGTTTGCGCGCGGTGTAATCGCTATCAACATCGTGGTGCTGTTGGAGCGCGCTAAACAGATCGAGCTCAAACGAGACGCGCGGATGCCCTGCCGCCATCATGGAATGCGTCACAAACTGGCCAGTTTTGGCCGAGCCATAATGGCAATCAAGGCAGACATTCGCGCGCGCTTGAGGGTTTTCAAGCGGCGTAAGGCCATTTGCGACGTTTGAAGCATGGGTTGCTGGACGCGCGTAATGCGCAGCGAGCCATTCACCAGACGGCCCATGACAGCTTTCGCAGCCAACGCCGTCATCTGTGCGAAACCTGTCGCCGCGTTTTGCCGATGGGACATAGGTCGCATGACAGCCGAGACAGGCGGGGGCCTGCGTTGCCTTGCCAAGGCCAAGACTGCTCGCAATTTGTTGCCCGCGCTTACCAGCCAACACGGCAAAAGCGCGGCTATGCGCGCCGCTGGGCGAGGAAGGCTCTTGCCAAGTCGCAATCTCATCCTGACGGACAACTGCGCCATTTCCCTCTGCACGGCCGTGACAGGTTGATCCTGCACAGCTTGCAACGCCTTCAAAAGTGTTGCTGTTGGCGATAGTTGTGGGAACGGCAAGCAACAGGCAGAGCGCCGCCGCGATCCGCGCAGCGAAGCCAGTGTTGAATCCGGAGGCATTTTTCAGCCGCCATTTCACCCGTGGTGTCGTCATCTCTTCCCCCCTGCGAGATGCGCCTGCTTCGTCCAATTTGCCGGAACCTGATCCCAGAAATTTCCTTCTGATCCCCGACCCTGTCCGAAGACTAGAGCGATGGACGAGAGAAAACTTGTATAGTCCCGCCAAGTAAGGCGTTTAAAGCCCGACTCTTATGCATCATGCAACCCCGTACCCTTGTCACAATTGTAAACGCAGGATGCAAGGGGAGATGTCAGAGATTTGCGCAAGAAGCCGTGCATCCGCACCGCCAACTGAATGCGGCGACCATCCCAGAACGACTGATCTCAATCAGCACAGGCAACGTAGCGCGACCCGATGCGGCAAAGGTGCATTTGCCAGTCGTTTGGCGGGCGCGAGCGAACACGCGCACTTCTATCAAAATTCGCGGCACCGGATTGGCATCACCGAGGCCGCACAAAAAGGACTTGGCATAACGCGATGAGCCTGCGCATGAACGCGGCACGCTATGCAACCGGTTCGATCCTTAAAAAGAGCAATCTTGCGCGCTGAAATCGTGCTCGGCCTTGCGGTTGCGCGCGCGCTGATCAAATTTGTTCCATTCCGCCGCTGGCGCAGGACATTGGGCACGATCAGCGCAGATGATCAGCCAGATCGCCCTGCTCTATCCGACCAGCAAGCCAAACAAGCGGCTGATATTGGCCGGATGATTAAGCGCCTTGCCAGCAAGCAAAGCTTCGAAGCGGTTTGCTTTCCTCAGGCCATTACTGGACGCTGGGTCCTGAAACGCCGCGGCATCCCCTCTGATATCGTGATTGGATCACGCAGGGATGCAGAGAAAGGTATCGCCTTCCACGCATGGCTCAAAGTCGGCGACGACGTCGTCACCGGTCAGGATGAATATGCGCAATTTCAAAGTTTCGGACGTGGCAAAGCCGACGTCTAAGACTTACGCTCCGAGACGGTCTGCAAGCTGATTGAGCTGAGTGGTGCAGCCCGCCGCAATAAGCGCCTCTGCCAATTGATCCGCACGCCGATAATCCTCTTCGATCAGAGCGAAAGTTACTTTGACATCGGCCGCGCCTTCGCCAAGGCCTGAGATCGTGTACGTACCGCCCGGCGTAATCGACATCAGCGCAGGATCAAGCGGAGCGACGCTGTCTTTCGCATCAAACGTTATCGCCACCGAGGCATCATCAGCGCTCAAATTGTATGTCGCGATGGCATCGCTGTCGGGGCGCCAAAAACGCACGGCGTCGAAATCATTGAGGCACACGGTGCCGGGCTTTGTGACATCGACATACCACAGGTTCGGGTTTGTAACGGTGACAGCATCACCGCCGGTGCCGCGACTTGCCCCGGTGCGAGAGCGGTTAGCAGCGCGTTTGCGCGTAATCGCGGAGAAGCGCGCGCGGGTTGCCTTGGGCCGCTCGCCCACTTTGAATGTGCCTGCGCCCTTCATCACTTTCGTACCGCGTGATGTCAGCACCGTGATGCTGTCGCCGTTCTTGAGTGTGATCGTGGCACTATCAGCGATTTTCGATCCGACTGGATACTGACTGGAGGATGGCCCCGTAGATTTCACAACCACTCCAGCCATTGCCGCCGCCGGTGCTGCGAGCATGGCCCCTGCCAGTGCGAAACTAGCGATGCGCGAATTCATTTTAGCCGAGAACATACGTTCCCCCCTCATCCAGATTGTCCAAGCGATTGATCAAATTCAATAGCGCCAAATCAGCAGGGTGGCCAGCGACCACCTCTGCCACCAATTGCGTTGCTTTAGCAGGGTCGGTTCCGGCAAGATTGGAAGATTCCGCCAATTTTTCGCGATCTTCGGCCGGGAAGCCAGGTGCAGGCTCGAAAATATCGACCGGCTGCGCACGTCCGCGCAGCCGCACCCGCCCCATCGCACGCCACCAATCAAGGCCAGACCGCTCGGCAAACTCACGGCTTGCCATGACGGATGATTGCAGCGCCTTATTGGCTGCCTCCAATCGGGCGGCAGTGTTCATACTGTCGCCAAGCGCGGTGTATTGAATGCGGGTCTCCCCGCCAAAATTCCCGATGACAGCTTCGCCGTAGTGGAGGCCGACGCGGGTTTTGCCGATCTTTGGAAGGTTCGGATCCATCGCCGCGACTTCTTTACGAAATGCTTCGCCTGCCTCCCAAATGGCGTATCCTGCCTTGGCCGCACGCTCTGCATCGTCCGCCCGAGCAATCGGTGCGCCCCAAAAGGCAACAACCGCGTCGCCAACAAATTTATCGATCACTCCGCCATGTTCGAGCACGACATTGCTGAGCATTTCCAAGTAACGATTGAGCAGTTTTGCGACCATTTCCGGCTCGATCGCGTGGCTCATTTTGGTGAAGCCTTCGAGATCGGAGAACATCACATAGATGGCGCGTTTTTCCCCGCCCAAGGACAGCAATTCAGGTCTGTCGATAATCTGCTGGGCAATGTCGCGCGGAATATATTTGCCGAGAGCACCAGTCGCAAAATTGCGCTGTTTCCGGCCAACCGAGCGCGCAGCGGCGGTGACAGCGGTAAAGGCGACGATCCAACCGACAAGCCAGCCGACGGCGGGCAATCCATATGTATCGACATCGCGAACTTGAAGGAGGACTGGCAAACCGACAAAGAGAACGCCCATAACAAGTAATAACGGCACCAGCCTCCGCGCGGGCCATTCTAGCAGCGCAGTCAGAACGGCCGTCAGCACGACAATCACCGCCATCAGCCACAATATCCCAGACGATATCTGCGGCATCACCCGGCCATCCAGCATCTGAGAAATCATTTCAGCGTGGACGGAAATCCCGGGCGGTTCTTTACCTGTGATCGATGTAAAGGACGTTTCTACACGGTCATAATCGACAATTTCCCCGCCGATTAGAACGTATTTCCCTTCGATAGCTTCGGCAAAGAATGGGATCACCTCAGGATCGAGATCGACGAATGCGGATATATCGAGCGACTGGAATAACGGCACGGAATCGTTTTCGTCCCCGCCTTCCTCTGCGCCTTCATTCTGTTGCTCTTCATACAAGCTCCGGCGGTATTCAATTGCGCCGGTGTAGTCTGCAAACGGTTCAAAAGGGCCTCCTGCATCTTCGAGCATTGCGCGTGCCAGAACTGGCGGGAGGTTTGCCTCGATGCTGGGCCAGACACGGGTCGCGCCAAAAGTGTTGTCGAGCCTGACGCTAGCAGGCCGAGCATTCGTTCCGTCGAGTGCACTGAGAAATTCCCTGAGATATTGCTCCTGCTCCCAGAAGATATTGTCTTCGTTCGTTGCGACTTCCGCGTAACCGACCGCCGTGGGCGTTTGCATGCCGCGCAAAACTTCGATCAGGTCCTCATCCTCATCCTGCGGCTGATCGAACAGAATATCGATCCCGATGGCTTTGGGGTTCATCTGATCGAGATTGAGCAATGCCTCGGCCAGCATGTCGCGCGGCAGCGGAGATCGTTTGCGAGCAGCCATCAGGGTTTGATCGGTAAAGACCACCATGATGACGCGGTCATCTTGCTCCACGAGATCAGCGGCAAAATAGCTGCGCAGATCATAAACCGCGCGCTCTGCCGCGTTGGTCAGCGGCGTTGGCTCCTCACCATCGGGCAGAACCCAGCTAAAACGCGCGATGAAAATGGCAAACGCGACCAGAACAATTGTCGCCAATATCTGGATGGTCCCAGCCTCGCGCACGTTACGCCAGCCCCGATGAAGCAGCTGCATGCCCCATGGCGGCTGCTTGCCAGCATCAGACCTATTGTCGGGTCCTGTGTCAGACATTGTCCCGCATACCCCCCGATATCGCGCCTAAAAACGTAGAAAGCTGCCGAAGTCTGATTGCCCAAAACCCCCTGCATTTCATGCTGAGACCACGATACGAGAATTGCCGGAGAACTCAAGAATGCAGCCTGACCGTTCGGTAATTATTAACCAATAAATCAACGACTAAAATCTGAGCCATGGTTAATTTCGCGGTAACTTTCGCGGACCGCCTGCTCCGCAATTCTTGGCGCATGCGTCACGCGTCCAGAAACGTTAACCATGTAAACTGATGTAACCAATAAATAGTTATTATACAACGCTTTACGTGCATTTCTTTGAATGCAAAACTATCGAGTTTTTTGTCTGTAGCAGTCGTTTTCTGACACCAGGTGGGAAGGCTTTTATGCCTTCAAACCAGATCAGGTTGAATTGTAAACTACTGTCAAACTTCGCGGAATTATAGAATTCGTTAACCAATTGCGGCGACTTGAGACGTCGTAAATTCACGTAGGGCTCGCATAGCAACTTACCGAATGGTCGGGAGCAGCGGGCAACTTACGAACGAAAAAAGAAACAGGAACTGGGCGCAGCAATGCAAAGCACATTTGAGATAGGCCAAGGAGGCAAGCGATTGATCGGCAAGGCTGGCGCCTATGCCGTAGCGCTTATGCTTGCGAGTGCTTCATTTGCGCCGCACGTGGCGCAGGCACAATCGCAAACCCAAACCACTACCACACCGGCAGTCGCCGACTCATTCGTCATTCCCGACGGCGTAGAACAAATAACCATTACAGCTCAAGGCGGATCAGGCGGCAATCGCACGTCCGCGCCTGGTGGCGGTGGAGCCACCGTGGTTGGTACTTTCGCAGTCTCACCTGGCGATACGATCTATTTTATTGTCGGCGAAAAAGGTGAAAGCGGTAGCGCCAATGATGCTGGCGGCGGCGGCTCGACGGGCGTCTTCATTAATTCAACTCTCGTTATGGTCGCTGGCGGTGGCGGCGGCGCTGATAACACCGGCGGTGTCGCTGTCGGCGGCGCGTCGAGTCTTGCTGGATTGGGTAGCGGCGGCGGCTCGGGCTGTACTGCCATACCAGGTGGAACTGGCGGCAATGGCGGGCCGGGCGGCGGATTGATCCCGGCCGGCTGTAACAATGGCATAAACGGCGGATCCGGCGGCGGCGGTATCCTTTCGCCAGGACAAGTCGGCGGCGGTTTAGCCGGTGGCGGCGGTGCCGCTGATCTTAACCCTCTTGATGGATTGACTGTCGCTCAAGGCGGCGCAGCAGGCCGCCCAGATGCCTCACCGGGTCGGCGCGGCGGTGCAGGCTTCACTGGCGGCGGCGGTTCGCAAGATCGCGAATCCGGCGGCGGCGGCGGCTATAGCGGCGGCGCGGGCGGCAACCCAAGCAGCAAACCGGGCGGCGGCGGCTCATTTCTTGATAGCTCAGCCCTAAGCGGGACAATCACGGCTGGACCAGACGCAACCGACACAGGCAACGGGCTGGTCACATTTGATTACGAGCTTCCCGGCCTCGTCACCAAGAAAACTCTGCTCTCATCCGACGCGACCCCTCCCGTCGGAAGTACAGTCTCATTCCTAATCACGGTATCCGTCGAAACTGAGACTGGCGGCTTCTTCTCGAACATTAGCCTAACCGATGCTCTTCCAGCAGGACTGACGCCAACCGCAAACCACGGCACTGTCAGTCAAGGCTCATACGCCGCAGGCACAGGCTTCTGGGACATCGGATTCCTAGGCGCAAATGATACAGCAACGCTGCTCGTCGAAGGAGTGGTCAACAACGATCAATACGGCAACACTATTACCAACACGACCACCGCCGCGACGAGTTCAACTCAGCCGGACAACTCAACAGTTGGTGATGATCTGACCGAAACCGTCGTCGTCACAACCGTTGTCGATCTTTCGCTCACGAAAACCAACACGCCGGGCGTGAACGGAGAGGTCGATCAGGCCGACGATGCCGTCACAAGCGGCGAAACAACGACCTACACCACCACAATAACAAACAATGGACCCGATCCAGCAATCGGCGCGATCGTCACAGACGCGCCGGGAGCAGGCATCACCTGCGATGGATCAGCCCCTGTGACCATAACCGGTGACGGCGTTCCTGCCGGCTCTTTTACTTTTTCCGATCTTTCGGGCGCGGGGATCGCTCTCGGAACTCTTTCAAACGGTCAAACGACCACGCTAACTTACTCTTGCCAGGTGAACTAACATGATGACTTTGAACAATATCTCAGCTGATAAATACGCTGTTTCGAAAGCGCCAGGCCTGCCAGTGGCTCGTATGCTGACCAGCGCGCTCCCATTTGTGGCTCTCGCCGTCCCAGGCGCAGCCTATGCACAAACAGCAGAAAACACTGCGACCATATCGGCCCCAGCCGGCGCAACCGACAGCGATCTGAGCAACAACTCTGCAACTGATAGCGATACCGTTTTCGCCGATATCATTGCGCGGCCTGACGACTTCACGGGTACACCGATCCTTTCAACCGGCGGCACAACAGCGACTGTCTTTACAAACGATACGCTGAACGGCGCAGGTTTTGCAGATGCCGACGTCCGCGTCACAATCCTCGACGATGACGGATTGACCGGTGTTACCATCGCATCGGACGGAACGCTCACTGTTCCAAGCGGTACGACACCGGGGACGTACGAAGTACGTTACCAGATTTGTGAAGACGCCAATCCGACCAACTGTGCCGATGCTCTTGCGACGATCCTCG
Source organism: uncultured Erythrobacter sp. (assembly GCF_947497915.1). GTDB lineage: Bacteria > Pseudomonadota > Alphaproteobacteria > Sphingomonadales > Sphingomonadaceae > Erythrobacter. The sequence continues at coordinate 1,997,182 of NZ_CANMIJ010000001.1, forward strand.
TTGGCGGCGTGGCCGATCTGGTCACCGCTAAGACGCTTGTTTCGAGCACGGCCGAACCGGGCGTTGGCGATACGGTCACATTCCAGATCGTTGTCACCAACAATGGCGATGATGATGCAACCAACGTCTCGCTCACAGACAGCCTGCCAGCTGGCCTCACGCCGACCACCAATAACGGCAATGTCACAGCTGGTACTTACACCGCTGGAACGGGCGTCTGGGATATCGGCAGCCTTGCCGACGGTGCATCAGCAACTCTGACCATTGAAGGTGTTGTGAACGCCGGTACTGAAAGTACATCGATCACCAACACGACCACAGCTGCAACGGGCGACCAAACCGATCCGACACCTGTTGGCGATGATCTGGTTGAAACAGTAACAGTCATCAACACCATCATCGCGAATAACGATGATTTCTCGGGCACGCCGATCCTTTCGACAGGCGGCAGCACAGCAACCGTGTTCACCGACGACACGCTGAACGGTGCAGGCTTTGCCGACACCGCAGTTATCGCCACGATCACCGACGATGATGGCCTGAGCGGCGTAACAATTGCCAATGACGGTACGCTTAGCGTTCCAGCTGGCGCAACGCCGGGAACGTACAACGTTGAATACCAAATCTGTGAAGCAGCAGACACTGATAACTGCGATACTGCGATTGCAATCGTGGTCGTCGGCGGCGTTGCGGATCTGCAGACCGTCAAGACCCTGGCATCGGCAACGGCCGAACCTGGAGTTGGCGATACTGTCACATTCGAGATTGTTGTCACCAACAATGGCGGCGATGGTGCGACTAACATCTCCCTCACAGACAGTCTGCCAGCTGGCCTGACCGCGACTGCCAATAACGGTAACGTCACGGCAGGTACCTACACTGTTGGCACTGGCGTGTGGACCATCCCGGCGCTTGCAAACGGCGCCTCTGCGACGCTGACCATCGAAGGTGTTGTGAACGCTGGTACTGAAGGTACGCCGATCACCAACACGACAACTGCGGCAACCGCGGATCAGAACGATCCGACCATTGTAGGCGATGACCTTGATGAAACCGTCACTGTCATCAACACTATCATTGCGAACGATGATGACTTCACTGGCACCGCGATCCCATCAACCGGCGGAACGACGCCAACCGTATTCACTGATGATACCCTTAATGGCGCATCGTTCGTTCCGACTGATGTAATTGCAACGATTGTCAATGATGACGGCCTGACCGGGGTGACTATCAACCCGGATGGTTCGATCAGCGTACCTGCTGGTTCAACGCCTGGCACGTATTCTGTCGTTTACCAAATCTGTGAAGCTGCCGACACAGACAATTGCGATGATGCAGTTGTCGAAATTACCGTGGGCGCTGTGGTTGACCTTTCGATCACCAAGACGAACACCGCCGGCGTCAACGGCAATGTTGACCAAGCGAACGATACCGTCACATCGGGCCAATCGGTCACCTACACTCTGGTCGTCAGCAACGCTGGACCAGATGCGGCGACTGGCGCGCTCTTGCGAGATGTACCGGGTGCAGGCTTGACCTGTCCGGTCACCAATCCGGTGAGCTTTGCAGGCGATGGTACACCAGCTGGCACATTCACAATCGCCGATCTGATCGGCCCGGGCATCGCGCTGGGCACTCTGATCGCGGGCGAAGCGGCCACCATCACTTACACCTGCACGGTCGATTGATCCTAAGCGAGCGAACAGGCGGATTACCGATGTACACCTCACCAAACATATCTGGTTTGCCCGGCAACCCGCTTCGGGGGATGCTGACGAGCATCCTCCCGTTCCTCGCGATCGCGACGCCCGGCTTGGTTATGGCAGCTGTTGTAACCAACACCGCGTCGATCAGCGCGCCCGATGGCGTGGCTGATGTGAATGCCGCTAACAATACGGCGGTAGACACCGACGTTCTGCTCCAAGAAATCACGGCGTCGAACGATACCGCGATTGATGTGGAGCCGGGCACGGTTGGTGTAATCAATGTCTTTGACGGCGACACAATTGGCGGTGTTCAGGCCGATCCAAGCAATGCGACGGTTGCGCTCGCAGATGGGTCCACATTGCCGCCTGGCCTTACGTTTGATCCGGCAACAGGTCTGGTCGATGTCGCACCTGATGCGGCTGTTGGCGACTACATTTTTGATTATGATATCTGCCAGATCGACGCACCGGATAACTGCGAAACAGCGACCGTTTCGATATCAGTCGTTCCGCCTGCTTCTTTGCTTTCCGGCACGGTGTATTTTGATGCCAACACCGACCGTGAACTCGGTGCTGACGAAGAACGGCTGGAAGGCTGGACTGTCGAAGTGCGTAACGGCGATACTGTTGTTGCCACAGCAGTTACCGACGCAGACGGCTATTACGAGTTTCCGGATCTGGATGCGAACGCGACCTATACAATCGTATTCCGCAACCCGTTGAACGGTGTCGTTTACGAGAGCATTTCGGGCGTCCAGTTGCGCGATTCTTCGACGCTTCCTGACCAGAACCTGCCGATCGATCCATCAGGCGTAGTGTACGATTCCATTACCCGTGCACCAGTGGCCGGAGCGGTGCTCACACTGGTAGACGGCATGGGCAATCCCCTGCCCGACGATTGCCTGATCGACGCCTCGCAGCAGAATCAGGTCACATCGACGACCGGTGATTACCGTTTTGACGTCGTGCCGGGCGCCGCAGCTGCCTGCCCGGTTGGCGAAACACAATATGCGATCCTAGTGGCTCCGCCAGCTGGATACAGCTTCATCTCTACGGTCATTGCGCCGCAAGCAGGATCGTTGGATCCGACGGGCCTTGGAGATCCTTTCCTTGTGGATACGATGCGAACCGCACCGCAAACCACGAACCCCAACTATTTCCTCTCGTTTGAGCTGGAGACCGGCGATCCGGACGTGATCAACAATCACATTCCGATTGATCCGTTCCTGACGCGCGGCGATCTGATCGTCACCAAAACCTCGACGAAACGCTCTGCCAGCACTGGTGATCTTGTTCCGTACGAAATCACTGTGCGCAATGAAGAACAATTCCGCCGCGACGATATCGACGTGGTTGACGTTCTGCCGGCAGGCATGACCTATGTTGCGGGCAGCGCAAGCGCCAACGGCGTCGCACTTGAACCAGAGCAAGCCAATGGTAACCGTGAGCTTGTCTGGCGGGATCAGGTTATCCCTGCAAATGGCTCCGTTCGTTACAACCTGACGTTGATCGTCGGTGCCGGCATCACTGAAGGTCAGGCGGTCAACACCGGCCTTGCCGAAAATGACGCAGGCGACGAAATTTCAAACCGCGGCACGGCCACGGTTTCGATCACGCCAAGCACTCTGTTCGATTGTGCCGAGCTGATCGGTCAGGTCTATGTCGATGCCAATGGCAACGGCTATCAAGACGAAGGCGAACGCGGCATTCCGTCCGTCCGTCTGGCGACTGTCAAAGGCGAACTGATCACAACGGACGAATACGGGCGTTATCACATCGCCTGTGCGTCTGTGCCGGATGCACGCATCGGGTCGAACTATGTCCTGAAACTCGACACCGCCACCCTGCCAGAAGGCTGGGCAATGACGACGGACAATCCGCGTTCCATCAGGCTCACTCGAGGCAAAATGGGCGAGCTCAACTTTGGCGCGGCCCTCGCGCTTCAGGCGAGCATGCAATTCTCAGCCAATGCCTTTGGTCCAGACGGTGAACTTCGCGCTGTTAACACAGCCGAGCTTCAGAAGTTTGCGACCGAGCGCGACGGGGCCACCATTATCCGCGCCATCTACTTGATCGATGGCTCCGAAACTTCGGAGCAGATCACAGCCCGGATTTCCAAAATCAAGGCCGCCATCGAGGCCGCCTTCGCAGCGGGGGACAGCGACGTTGCGCCTGTCATTCAGGTCCACGCCGTCGCCAATTCCAAAGCGGGAGAGCAATAATGAAAAAGACATTCTCCCCTCGCCTTAAATCAAGCACGCGGCTGATGCTGGGCGCGTCGGGCCTTGCCTGCGCCGCTTATGCCAGCCCGGCTATGGCGCATACGCCTGTCCTGGCTGAGCCTGCCGAAGATGTGTCGGTTGAAAACGCCGCTCCAAAGGCGGCTAAACCCGATAACGGCCTGACCATTTCTGTCATGCAGCCTGACCGGGTCGAAGACACCGAACAGCTCGAAGAGCAGCAAATCGTTCCAGAAACCACTGCTGGTACAGAGGCTTACCAGATCGAAGTCCGCAGTGATGAAGGAAGTGCTGAGCCGGTTCTTGCCGTTGGTATGGTCGAATCCGAACGCCTTGTTGCGCGCGGTGATGCGGTGACGTTCGTTGGGTACAACAACTATCCGGCGCTGATCGACAACCAGGAAGTTCTTATTTTCGAAGCTGGCGCTTCGACTGCTTCCGTGCCTCTGGCCACTGTGAAGGTCGATGCCAATGGCTCCGCTCGCTGGAAAGTCAGCGCGGATGCACCAGAGAACCTTGTATACGTTCTTCGTGCCTATGATGATGACGGCCGCTTTGACGAAACTGCGCCTCAAGAAATGACTGCGCTCGACGAGCTCAAAGAAGATCAAACCGCGCCCAGCCGCCCGAATTTCGGGCAGCATGACGAAGCAGTTATTCGTACGATCAAGATGAGCCGTGTCGCCACCGTGACAGTCACAGGCCGTGCCGATGCCGAAACCGAGATTGTCCGTGTCGGCGGCCAGTTTGTACCGGTGGATGAAGACGGCAAGTTTGTTAGCGAACAGATCGTTTCCGATACAACCGAAACCATCTCGATTATGGTCGGCAAGGGTGACGAAATTCAGTTCGCCGCCGTTCGTGATCTCAATATCAATCGCGAACGCTGGTTTGTGGTTGCTCAGGGCGAAGTTACCATCGGCCGCTCATATTCGAGCGGGCCAGCTGAGCTCGTAAGCGGCAGCTCGCTTGCTGATGGCGACTACGCAATCGGTCGCACAGCATTTTATGCAAAAGGTCCGATTGGCGGAGATTGGAAACTTACCGCTGCGCTCGACACAGGCGAGGCTCCTTTGGAAGACTTGTTCTCCAACCTCGATCGCAAAGACCCGCGCCAACTCTTGCGCCGTCTGAATTCTGAGCAATATTACCCCACATACGGCGACGATTCTACTTTGATCGAGGATGCTCCGACGCAAGGCCGGTTCTATCTGCGCGCAAGCAACGGCATCAGCCAAGCAGTCGTCGGCAACTTCATCGCAGAAGTGAACGGCGCCGAACTGGCGCAGCTTGACCGCGGCCTGTTTGGCGCGCTCGTTGATTTCAACTCTGCGGGCACAACCAGCTTTGGCGAGCGCAAGGCGCAAGTTATTGCCTTTGCCTCGGACCCGGGCACTGTTCCGGCACGCGAAGAATTTCGCGGCACCGGCGGTTCGCTCTATTTCCTTGAGCGTCAGGACGTCTCAATTGGTTCAGAACGTGTACGGGTGGAAATCCGTGACCGTGAAACCGGGCTCGTTGTCGAAACAAAAGACCTGTACCCGCGCGAAGATTACGATTTCGATCCGTTCAACGGCCGTCTGACTTTGCTTCGCCCGCTCCAGACAACTGTCAGCACAGGACGGACAATTCGCGAAGGCAGCCTTGCCGGTAACATCCCTGTTCTGGTCGTTCGCTACGAATATAGCCCGGCTGTTGGCGATATCGATGGCTATACCGTTGGTGGCCGCGGCACCGTTTGGCTTGGCGATATGCTTCGTCTGGGCGTTACCGCGCAAAACGACACCACAGCTGATGTCGATCAGACATTGCTGGCAGGTGACGCGGTGCTGCGTTTCACCCCGGACACTTATGTAAAGGCAGAACTCGCCCAATCCGAGGGCGCGGGCTTTGCGCAATCAAACTCAATCGATGGCGGCCTGTCATTCTCTGATATCGCGGCCCCTATTGTCGCGGATGAAGCCTATGCATGGCGCGCAGAAGCCGCAGTGAACTTCGCCGAACTTGCTAACAAACAAGGCAATTTGGGCACTGTCAGCGCATTCTATGAAAAACTGGATCGCGGTTTCTCCAGCGCCGGTCGTTTGACCGCAGAGGATACCGTGCGCTGGGGCGCTGCAATTGATCTGCCACTTGGCAAGAACGGTGCGATTGCAGCCTCTTTTGACGAGATTACTATCGAGAACCGGGGCGTGAACCGCACAGGTGAAGTTGATGTCTCTCAGGCCTTCACAACTGGCGGTGGCACACTGACGGCCTCGGCTGGTGTGCGTCATGACGACCTTTCCGCCGCGACTTCGTTTACCTCTGCACAAACCGGTGCGCGCACCGACGCAGGCGTTGAGCTAGCATTCCAACCCGCTGGCAGCGGCTGGACACTGCATGGATTTGGTCAGGCGAGTATTTCGCGTGATGATACCCGCGCCCGCAACAATCGCGCCGGTGCAGGTGCGACGGCTCAGATTACAGACAGGATATCCTTCACCGGTGAGCTTTCAGGCGGCGATGGCGGCTTTGGTGCCGACATCTCGCTTAATCACCGGACAGGCGAAGGATCGGAAAGCTATGTTGGCTACCGCCTTCTGGCAGACCGCACCGACACTGGTATCGAGCCTCAGAATTTCATCGACGACAATCAGGGCGGCGCTCTGGTGGTTGGTTCGCGGCAACGTTTTACCGACAGCCTGTCTGTCTTTGGCGAAAACCGCATCGGAGTAGGCGGCGATGCCTCCACACTCGCACGCAGTTTCGGCCTAACATTCTCGCCGAGCGAGAAGATCAGTTTAACAGGGACGTTTGAGAACGGCCGCGTTGATGATCCTGAAAACGGCCCATTTGAACGCACCGCAGGCTCTGTATCGTTCGGTTACACAACCGAAGATGTGCGTGCCGGCGCAGCGATCGAAGTGCGCGATGAAGAAAATGCAGACGGCGGCCAGACGGTCTGGCTCCTCCGCACCAACTTCAGCTATGCGGTCAATCCCGATTGGCGTTTTGTCAGTCAGTTCAATCTGGCGACAGCCGACACCGAAGGGACCAGCATTCGCGCTGCGGAATTCACCGAAGCCAGCGCAGGCTTTGCCTATCGCCCGATCGATAATGAGCGTGTGAACGGGCTTATCCGCTTGCAATATTTCGAAGATCTTGGCCCTGCAGGCCAATTCACCGGATCAGGCCAAACCGAAAGTCCGAAACAAGTCAGCACCATTTTCAGCGCCGACTTCAACTTCGATCTCTCGAAAGAGCTCACAATCGGGACACGCTATGCGTATCGCGGTGGTAAGGTTTCCTTGGGCCGGAATTCAGACGAATTCGTCAGCTCAGACGCTCATCTCGCTGTGTTGCGGGCCGACTATAATGTCCTGAAAAAGTGGGACTTGCTAGTCGAAGGACGCGCGCTTTGGGTAACGCAGGCGGATAACATGCGTCTTGGCGCTCTTGCCGGTGCATATCGTCATATCGGCGACAACGTGAAGGTAGGCCTTGGCTATTCGTGGTCAGATTTCTCCGATGATCTGACAGACCAGAGCTATTCAAGTCACGGTCCGTTCCTGAACATTCTTGGCCGCTATTGATCCAACGTCTGCGCCTTCTCATGCATGTAAAATTGTGTGAGATCAGGGCGCGGCGCTTGGACTGAAAGCCCCCTTGCCCTACGCTGTTTATGCGTAAAATTGCGCGAAGCGGCCGAGGATAGATGATGGCGAGATACTGGACCAAAAGCGCACTGATAGCGGCAGCTACTGCAATGGGCCTTAGCGCTCCGGCTTCGGCTGAGACCAAGGATCATGTCGAGTATCGCATCAAGAAGGGTGACACTCTGATTGATCTCGCGCGCAAATACTTCATCAGCCCCGCATCGATTCCATCGGTCATGGCGCTGAACAGCATCCGTAATCCGCGAACTTTACAGATCGGCAGCATTCTTCGCGTGCCGCGCAAAGTGCTCAGCTATAAACGCGAAGACTTGCGTGTCCGCGCGTCGTCCGGCGATGTGACCATTATCGCAGATGGCAAGACAACCCGGCCGCAAAAGGATGACCTTGTCCGCCAAGGCAGCATTATCCGGACCAGCGCCAAAGGCTTCATCTCTCTTGCCGGGACAGGAAATTCTCGTGTTTCCGTGCCGTCAAACTCCGAAGTGAGATTGATCAGCGCAAAGCGTTACATCATCAACAATGCCATCGATTTTGACGTTCGCGTTCAAAACGGGCGCAGCTCAATCAAAGCGCCGAAACTTAAAGACGGTGAGCGTTACAATGTCAGCACACCGCGCGCAGTCACTGCCGTTCGCGGTACCGAATTTCGGATCGGATTTGAACAAGCGAGCGAATTGTCGCTTACCGAAGTGACCGAAGGCAATGTGCTCGTCGCCAGCGGCGGCAGCGAAGTTACGGCGCTCGAAGGTTTGGGCGTCTCCGCGACACCGGCAGGATTGAATGATCCTGAAAGATTGCTTGGTGCGCCCAGTTTGGTCGATGGCAGCAAAACACAGACTGGCAAGATCGTAGAATTGCGGATTTCGCCGCTTGCAGGAGCGACGGGATACCGCACCCAAATTGCCCGCGATGCGACCTTTACGGAAATTATTGCTGAAACTGTTTCGCAGGGCACCGAGGTGACCTTTGAGAACATCCCTGATGGCCGCCTTTCAGTCCGCAGCCGCGGCATCGCCGAAAGCGGCCTGGAAGGCAGCGATCGAAATGAAGGTTTCCGCCGAAAACGCATTGGCGCAGAAGCTGGGCTCAGCGATTCACCGTTCGATGATGCATTCAAATTCGTCTGGGAGACCGAAGGAGAGGGGAACTCCTTCGGCGCCTTCCAAATGTGGAACGTCAAATCGCCTGATAGACTTGTGGTTGACGAGGTTGGCCTGGAAGCAGACGGCGTCTATGTGAGCAATCTGGAGCCGGGCACATACAAATGGCGCATTGCCACGTTCCAAATTGACGAAGGCGAGATTTTCAAAATCTGGACTGAGCCGCAGGAACTCAAGATTACCGAATAGAGCAAGGTCGAACTGGTGGGATCGAAATTGACGAGAACTTCGCGCCTGTTCGCGGAATGGGCGCTGCTTTTGTTCGCCGCGATCTGCCTCATCCTGCTTGGCCATCAAAACAATTGGCTTGAACGGTTTGACCTTCGCATTCTTGATGTCGCGATGGCTGGCATGGCGGCCGAGCCTGATCCTTCGATTGTGATCGTCGAGATTGACGATGCGTCGTTGGCACAGCTTGGCAGTTGGCCCTGGGGCCGCGAAATTCATGCCGCTATGATCGACAATCTCGCTGGTGCAAACCCGTCAGCGATCGGGGTCGACATCCTCTATATCGAACAAAGCAACGTCGATGCCGATGAACAGCTGGGCCGCGCGATAGCCGCCGCCGGTAATGTGGTGCTCGCCCATTCCTTTGCAGATGTCTTCTTGCCAGAGCAGCAAACCGTGGCCGTGATGCCGGTATCTGCTGTCGGCGAAGGCGCGGCGCGCTTCGGCCATGTCGGTGTCCAACTGGATAGCGACGGAACAGTGCGCCGTTTTGATCTGACCGCGACTGAAGGCGGGAAGACATACTCGCACTTCGCCGCGTCGTTGCTGGCAGGAACTCCCGAGGCCCTCGACGAACACGCTCCAGCGCGGGCGATCATCCCCTACAACAAAGCCGGAGCGTTTCGTACTGAACCGGCAGTCAATGTGGTCGACAACGCCTTCATCGCCGAGTTCTTTAAGGGCAAAACTGTATTGGTCGGCTCCACCGCGCTTGGCCTTGGCGATCAATATTCTGTGCCGGGATATGCAGGCGGGTTGATGAGCGGTGTTGAGATGCAAGCCAACCTGATCAGCGCGATTAGAAACGATCAACTCGTCACACCAGCAGCGGCGTTTGTGAAGTTGGTTCTGCAATTGCTCGCGATCCTAGCTTTGTTCGCCGTCTTCTGGCGCTCCTCGCCGCGTTCTAGTCTGCTTATTGCTGCGGGTTTGATGGCAGCGTTGCTCATCCTTGCGCTGGCGACAATCCGGCTCGGCAATGTCTGGGTGCCAATTGGCCCGGCGATACTTGCAATCGCGCTCGCCTATCCTTTGTGGGCATGGCGGCGCCTCGCCACGGTCAGCCGGTTTCTGGAAACTGAGGCGAAGACATTGCGTCTTGCCACCGATGATCCACAGCGCCGCGAAGGCGAAGGATTTGATGTGGTCGCGCGGCAAGTATCACGCGTTAAATTGTTGGGCGGCGAAGTGCGGCGCAACCTTCAATTGGTTCAGGATGTAATCAACGCCGCGCCTGATGCGATGCTCGTCTTTGAGGCATCGGGATGCGTCCTGATGGCGAATGAAGCAGCCAAAAGGCTGTTCGGCGATGACTGCGCCAATGGCGATGTTTCATTCGCACAATTGCTGCAATCCTCGAATGCAAAATATGATGAAGAGCGCGGTGAAATCGAACTGGACGACCAACGCTGGTTTCTCGTCGCCAAGGCCGCGATCGATCCCAGCGTAGGCAGCGAAGTTTTAGTCATGCGCGACATTACCCGCATCAAGCTGGACGAAGCGCAGCGCCGCGAAACGCTCGAGTTCTTGTCGCACGACATGCGTTCACCTCAGGTCGCGATTATCGGGCTAACAGGCAATTCAGGCGACACTCTGGGCAAAGACGAGCGGCTAGGCCGGATCGAAAGCCAAGCACGGCGTACGCTAAAATTAACAGACGACTTTGTGCAGATCGCGCGCATCTCGGCGGAGGGGATTACGCGCGAAGAGGTCGAGCTTAACTCGATATTGTTCGAGACCGCTGACCGTGCATTCCCCCTCGCCCACCGCAAGAATATCACGATAGTGACGAAAGAAAGCGCGGAGCCGATGTTCGTTAAACTCGATCCGGCGGCAATTGCGCGCGCGCTCGACAATCTTGTCGGCAACGCGATCAAGTTCTCACCCGAAGGCAAAGACATCACGTTGTCTGTCGATGTCTCGGATGACCAACAATTCGTGATCAGCGTACGCGATTCTGGGCCAGGCCTTCCGCCAGAGCGGGTCGAGGATCCCTTTGCGAGGTTCGGCGCGAAAAGTAGCGGAGCAGGGCCAAGCGCAGGCTTGGGCCTGGCTTACGTAAAGCAAGTGGTCGACAAGCACCGCGGCACCGTCACAATCGAAACCGAGCCCGGCGAAGGCACCGAGTTCAAGGTGGCGATACCCTATTCCTGAGGGCGAGCTTTAGGGTTTGGGAACAGCCGTATCGTTCATCGCAGAGCGGACCAGCAAATCAGCCAAAGCGTCCAGTTCACCCAAATCGCCCGGGCAAGAGACAAAATGCCCTTCGGATTTTGCGACCAGAGTGTTGGTCTGACTGTCAAAGATGGCGAGGCTGCCGCGCACCTGAACCGGCTGGCATTTGTGGTACCATTTGGCATTAATACCGGTTGTCTTGGAAGGATCGACGCCTGCTGCCTCATCACCGATTGGCACAACGGACACGTCCGTCGGGAAAGAGGCCACCGCAAAATCTGCGATCCAGCGGCTGTTTGATTCGGAGTTTACTCCGTTCAAGCCAAAAGCCCGATCCAGCGAACCGCTGAACTCAGAACGCAGGCCCGACGCATCAGCATTAGGCGCAAACGCCACGTCGACGATGGGGCTTTTTAGCGCCGCGCGATGAGTGATTGTGGAGGGTCGTTCAATCGAACAGCCAGCCAATAATGACACCGCAAGCGCAGCGCAGGCCACGTTGACCAAAGCATTCGGGAATCGTGATGTCATTCAGACCAGCCCTGACATTAAGTGATACGATCACTCGTCAGCATACTGATCCATGCGATATCCGAAACCAAAAACCGTACGAATTACAAATCCGTTCTCTGGCGCAAGCTTCAATTTGGAGCGCAGGCGAGACACATGCATGTCAATTGTGCGCGTCTCAATCTCGGCATGCCCGCCCCAAACCCGCGAGAAAAGATACCCGCGCGAAAGCGGACGATCGAGGTTTTGGAAGAACAGGTCGGCCAGATCGAACTCTTTGGCCGTCAATTGGATAGCTTCGTCTTCGCGCTTGATCGATTTCTCAAGCCGATCGAGCTCGTACGATCCGTACCAGTCGACCCGTTTGCTGTCCGGGCTGGAAGCGCGCCGTCCCGCAGCTTCGATGCGCGCGCGGATCACTTCATCGGATTCGGGCTTCACGATGTAGTCGATGGCCCCCGCTTCAAGTCCATTGACGACATCGCTTTTGTCCTGACGGCTCGTCAGCAAGATAAAGGCCGGCGGGGAATCAAGGTTTTCAGTCGACCATTTCAGCACTTCAACACCCGTCATACCCGGCATATTCCAGTCGAGCATAACAACATCGAATGTCTCGCGCTTCAACGCGTTCAGAACAGAGATGCCATCGTTAAAGCAGTTTACGTCGTGCCCTGCATTTTTAACGACAAACGATACCTGATCGAGGATGTCTTTCTCGTCATCGGCCAGTGCAATCCGCATATCTTCTCTCTTTTGATTTGAACTTTTGATTGCCCGTATTTTACATATGAGCAGATCGAACACCATACTTCAGGGGTATATTCAGGCTGTATTTTACAAGTGTTTACCGAGGGTGCGGTTACAACTCAGCATTCTGGTCTAGTTTGCGAGTTCGATTTCGCGCCAGTTGTTTATTATGGGCGCACAGCAGCGGTGCCGGCTGTTTCTTTTAGGGAGTGCGCTGCGATCGGCTGTTCAGCCGGCATTTGCGCTGCGGCCATGGAAAAGCACGACACAACAGAAATCAGCCCAAGACCAATGGCCAGATAGAGCATATTCCTACCTTGGGCTGCGCTTTCTATTTGGCGATCCATTGGCTTCCCCCCTTTTGGTAACCATTGGATTTTCGCTAGCATGGTCTCGCGGCGATAGGTGTAAACTGATGCAAAACTTAGCTGGAGCGGGATTTAGGTCAGCGCGGTGATGACCAATCTCAGCCCAAGCCCGGTCGCAACCAGCACAACCACTCCACCGAGAATATTGGCAGTCCAGCCATTGGCATATTCGCCGAGAAGCTCACTGCGATTGACCACGTAAAGCAGAAACGCAGCGATGATCGGCAGCAGCAATCCGTTGGCAAGCTGAGCCAGCACAATGATCTCAATCGGTTTGGTGCCCGTTAGCGAGAGCAATGCGCCGATCACGATCACGCTGATCGCGATAACCCGAAATCCTGCCGAACTCTGGCCGCCTTTAAGTTTCAAAATCTCGATCATCGCATATCCGGTGGCAAGCGGCGCGGTGATCGCGCTTGTCAGTCCAGCTGCGAACAAACCGATGCCGAGGAGGTATTTGGAATACGCCCCAAATAGAGGCTCAAACTGGATTGCCATGTCGGCCGCATTGGTGGCTTCAATCCCCGCTGCAAACAGGCTTGCGGCGGACGTAGATAGGATCAGGATCGCGATCAATCCGCCTAGCCCGATGGCGACCGCTGTATCCGCCCTAACTGCGCCCAAATCCTGCGGGCCGGACCATTTCTGCCGCACCGCTGTGGAGTGCAGAAAGAGGTTATAGGGCACCACCGTCGTCCCGATCAAAGCGATAACTGTCAGCATCGCACCTTCGGGAATGACGGGTGTGAACAGCCCGGCAAACAGCGCACCAAGGTCGGGCCGCACGATTGCAAATGTCGCGATAAAGGCGGCGGCCATAACAGCAACGAGCACGAGCAAGACGCGCTCGATCAACTTGTAACTGCCACTTAAAAGCAGCCCCGCAGCGAGCACAGATATCGTCACGATCGCAAGATTGAAGATCTGCGCGCCTTCGCCCGCTACCGCTGCAATCCCCAATGCAGCGCCCGAGAGATTGCCTGCCTCGTAGGCCGCATTGCCAAGATAGAGCGCAAGCCCGACCAGCAGGATTAGCGGCCATCTCCATACGCTGGTATCAAGCAGATCGGCCAGCGTTTCGCCCAATCCTTTTTGCGTGACGACGCCAAGCCGCGCAGACATCTCTTGCAAAATGATCGTCGCGAGCGTCGCAAACAGCAGCGCCCAGACCAAGGCGAACCCGAAATTCGCGCCTGCAAGTGTGCAGGCTGTGACTGTCCCAGGGCCGATAAAAGCTGCCGTCACCATCGCGCCCGGGCCGATATTCCGCATTCTCTTGATCATCGTCCGTCTGTGCCCCCTGCCCGCTGCGAGGTCGGGCCAAATCCTCCACCAGTTGGCGATTGAATTACGATCCGGTCCCCTGCGCTGACTGATGTCTGCCCGCTTCCCCCCAAATCGTCTAGGGTTCCATCGGCCCGTTCGACAGTGTTCCGCCCAATTCGGCCGTCCTCCCCGCCTTTAAGGCCGAATGGCGCGGTAATCCGGCGTTCGGATAGGATTGAACATTCCATCTCTTCGAGAAAGCGAATGGAGCGCGTGATCCCGTCACCTGCATTCCACTGGCCTTTCCCGCCAGAGCCACGATCAATGCGAAACTCATCAAGCACGACCGGATAACGCTGCTCAAGGATCTCTGGGTCAGTCATCCGCGTGTTAGTCATATGAGTGTGCACGGCGTCGGCGCCGTCAAAGCCCGGGCCCGCGGGGGCACCAGAACAGATCGTCTCGTAATATTGATAGCGGTCATTGCCGAAGGTCAGATTGTTCATCGTGCCTTGCGCAGAGCCGAGCCGGCCCAGTGCCGCGAACAAGGCGTCTGTAACAGCTTGGCTGGTTTCGACATTCCCCGCCACCACCGCCGCTGGATATGACGGGTTGAGCAAGCTGCCTTCGGGGACGATTATCTCAAGCGGTTTCATGCACCCTGCATTGAGCGGAATTTCATCGGCAACGAGGCAGCGCATCACATACAAGACAGCGGCCTGCGTCACTGCACGCGGCGCGTTAAAGGCAGTGCTGAGTTGATCGCTGCTACCAGTAAAATCGATGACAGCTGAACCCTTCTCGCGATCGACCGTGACCGACACGGCAATTTCTGCACCGGAATCCAGCGTCACCCGAAATGCGCCATCATCCAGGGTCTTGAGCAAGCGGCGGACTGACGCCTCGGCATTGTCTTGGATATGCTGCATGTAAGCCTGCACCACGGGCAGAGTGTAATCGCGGGTCAGATTGCGCAGTTCGCTCGCGCCCGCTGTATTCGCCGCAACTTGCGCCATGAGATCCGCGATGTTTTGCGGGATGTTGCGCGCTGGATATTCGCTCGCGGCAAAGGCGGCTTCAATTCGCGCTGTCATAAACTCGCCGTTCTCGACCAGCTTCAGATTGTCGAGCACTATCCCCTCTTCATGGATCGTACGCCCATGCGGAGACATTGATCCGGGTGATATTCCGCCAACATCCTCGTGATGCGCGCGCGATGCGACGAAGAACAGGATGCGCTTGCCCCCCTCATTGAACACCGGAGATACAACCGTGATATCGGGCAAATGGGAGCCGCCATTGTGCGGATTGTTCTGAACAAATGCATCGCCCGGACAAATTGTCTGTCCGCTTGCGATTACCGTTTTGACGGTCGCGTCCATCGATCCCAAATGCACGGGAACATGAGGCGCATTGGCGACCAAGGCCCCATCCGCATCAAAAATCGCGCAGGAGAAATCGAGCCGCTCTTTCACATTGACGGATTGCGATGTGTTGCGGAGAATAATTCCCATTTGCTCGGCGATGGATCGGAACAGATTATTGAAGATCTCGAGCGTCACCGGATCAGCTTCGGTGGACAGCGCTTTTCCGCCGCCTGCATAGTCCGACTTTGTCAGTATCAAATGGCCAAACCGGTCAATCGAGCCGCGCCAATCGGGCTCGATAATGATAGTGCCAGTGGGTTCGACAATAATGGCAGGGCCTTCGATGTGATGCCCGTAAGCCAGGCTTTCGATCCGATAGACTTGTGCGTCACGCCATGAACCCTTCGCGAAAAATTGCGCGGTCGATACGGGCGTCGCACCACCTTGGATTGGTTCGCATTGATCAGCTAGGTGAGGATTGTCTCCGCCAACGCTGCATTCGACGATCAGGGTGTCGAGTAAGATCGTTTTGTCGGGCGCGGTAAAGCCATATTGCCGCTCATGCGCTTCTTCGAAATCCGCTCGCATGGTCGGTAGATCGCTTACAGGCACACTGATGTCTGTGTCCGTTCCCTTGTAACGCAGCAGGGCGATTTGCCGTCTTGTGACTGCCTCGCTTGCAATGCCTTGGGCGGCCAATTCGCTCGTTCCTGACTGGTCAAGCTCTTCGAGAGCAGCCAACAATTCAGCCGCGATCCCTGCGTGCAATTCGCGCCCAATAACCCGCTGTCGCTCCACCTGAGTGCTCGCAAGGCCCATCCCGTAGGCGGAGAGCACCCCCGAAAAAGGATGGAGCATGATCGTGCTCATCCCCAACCGCTCAGCCACAAGGCACGCATGCTGCCCCCCTGCGCCCCCAAAGCAGTTAAGCGCATAATTCTTCACATCATGCCCGCGCGCTGTCGATATCTTCTTGATCGCCTGCGCCATGTGATCGGCAGCAATCTCAAGGAAACCCTCCGCTACATCTTCGGCGCTGCGCCCATCGTCGATCTCTGCCGCGATGGCTGCAAAGCCCCTGCGAGACGCCTTAAGATCGAGTGGCTCGTTCTGGTTCGGACCGAATATCTGCGGGAAGAATTCGGGTTTCAACTTACCCAAACAGACGTTGATATCCGTCACCGCCAAAGGGCCGCCTCGCCGATAGCAAGCAGGTCCCGGATCGGCACCGGCAGATTGCGGGCCAACGCGGAAGCGGCCATCCTCATGGCGCAGAATGGAGCCACCGCCTGCCGCAACCGTGTGGATATGCAGCATAGGGACACGCATCCGAACGCCAGCGACTTCTGTTTCGTAAACCTTCTCAAACTCGCCAGAGAAGTGCGAAACATCCGTCGATGTGCCGCCCATGTCAAAACCGATCACCTTGCCAAAGCCCGCTTGTCTCGAAGTCTCGACGCACCCGACAATACCGCCCGCTGGTCCCGACAAAATCGCATCTCGCCCGCGGAACTGTGTGGCATCGATCAGCCCGCCCGACGACTGCATAAAGAGCAGCTGATCTGGCTCTTGCCCCTCGGCAAAGGCACCTTCCACTTGATCAACATAGTTGCGCAGGATCGGCGTGAGATAGGCGTCAACCACGCTCGTCTCCGCGCGCGAAACGATTTTGGTTAGCGGGCTGACGTCATGACTGGCGGACACCTGAGCAAAGCCGATTTCGCGCGCGATCTGCATCAATTGCTTCTCATGCGCCGGATATTTGTAAGCATGGATGAGCGCAATCGCTGCAGAGCGATATCCATCCTCAAAAGCAGACTGCAGCGATGCGCGCGCTCCGCCGATATCAAGCGCTCGCTCGACCGTCCCATCCGCCTGCACACGTTCGGCGACTTCAATCACCTTATCATAGAGCAGTTCGGGTTTTTGGATGTTGAGTGCAAATGTGTCGGGACGCGCTTGATATCCAATCTCAATCACATCACGGAACCCGCGCGTTGTGACGAATACGGTCGGCTCGCCTTTCCTCTCCAGCAGGGCATTGGTGGCAACTGTCGTGCCCATCTTGATCGCCGCGATGCGATCGCCCGGTATCGGCTCGCTTGCATCCAACCCCATCGCCTGACGGATGCCGTGGATCGCGGCATCAGGGTAATTCTCTGGATTGACGGAAAGGTATTTGCTGGTCGTTAGCCGCCCGTCTGGCGCCTTGATGACAAGATCAGTGAATGTCCCGCCCCGGTCGATCCAGAACTCCCACTTTCCCGCCGCTGAAGCATGTCCGCTATTCATCGCCCGCGCTTGTGCGCGAGTGGCCGTGGCATTGCAAATCGTGTGCACCAGCCTCGCATCTTCTTGTGCCACATGATTGAGATGTATAGCCTCATCGATGGGCGCGATTGGGGGAAAGCATGAAACTGCTGATCAAGATAGTTCTGGCCTCGCTCCTGCTGCAATGGACGCCAATGTCCCTTGCGCAGGACCCTGAAACTCCACCTGCTGAAGCCGAAGAAGCACAGATCAACATCCCTCGCTTCGGATCGGACCCTTCCCCGTTCCGCGTCCGCCTGTCAGATAATCTGGACGAGGCGCAAAGAGCCGTCATCGCACCCATTATCGAAGCAATGCCTGCTGTCGTGATCGACAGTGTTGCGACCCACGAAATCGCGCCCCAACCCAGCTTTGCCGAACATGTTGTCTTGTACGAGATAAAAGGTGCCGCCGCGCAGCCGGTAAAGGCATTGGCCGCATCGTTCAGGGTCGAAGGGGCCATGACGTTAGACGACGTGTACGAATTCTACAGCGACGAACACCGCGCAAAATATGCCTGGGCGTCTAATGTGCCGGTGCCGGTCGAACTGGGCAATCCGTCGCGGGATGGGTTTGCCACAGAGCTAAGAGGGCATTTGCAAGGCCTCGCCCGGCGAGGCGGGTTGCTTGCCACAATCCGTTGGCCCAAAGATCGCGATATCAGTGCCTGCCTTAGCAACGGCGTTGCCTATCTTGATGCATGCGCGATGCCAGCCGATGGATTTGATTGGAATGATGTCACGCTTAGAAAGCCTATCTATCTCACCATTTCGGCGCGCAAAGAAGGCGAGCGTTTTGTATCAGCCGCATTGATAGACCGCTCTGGCGCGATCACTCCGATACCAACTTATCCTGTGCAATCGCCCGCCCCCGGCCCGATGATTGGCCAAGGCGCAGAGACCTATGTCCCAGCAACTTCGCCGCGCACCTATGTCGCGGGCTATCCCGATATCAATGACATCCTGCGCCCGGGCAATTTTGAATTGTTGGTAATCTCAAGCTCAACACCGATCGATCCGTTTATCTGGGAGGCGGGGCAAAGCGGGACGGGCATTTGCAGCTATGTCAGTGCGAACACACAGTCTATCGAAGAGACATTGTGCCGCGCGATGAAGGGTGCCCGCACATTCAGTCCATCTGGCTGGCAGGGTGACTTTGCCGTAATTCCTGTGACAATCCGCGATAACATTCCGTCATCGCCCTATCTGATCAACGCAACTATTGCAGCGCCCTCCGTACGGCCGTGGCAAGCGCAATTATTGCGGTACCGCAAAGAAGACGCAGCAGAGATCGATTTCATCAAATCACACCGCTGCGGCGGCAGCTATATCGGGGATGGTTTTGTGCTGACAGCGGCGCATTGTATTTTGGATGAGCCAAACGAAATGCGCATCCGGCTAGGCTCCAACGATATCAAAAGCGGCGGAGCAACGTTTAAAGTCCATTCCTTTGTCAAACATGCCAAAGGCGCATCGTCCAATGGACGCGTCGATCTTGCTTTGATCAGGCTTGATGCGTCGAAGGCTCAATTGAGCCGTGTGCGCGGCCTATCTGCGATCAATCCGGCAAGCAATCCGGATAAGGCATATTCGCGAATTCACGGGCTAACAGTGACCGGTTGGGGTTTTGAAAAACCGCGCCTTCCCGGCGAGAGCGGCTGGAGAGCTGCCGATGGCACACGCCAGACCAATCCCAAACTATTGATGCAATTGATGCTCAAATCCGAGGCGGTAAGCAATTGCACAAACATTGCCCAATTCGCAGCGTACCGGGCAAAGGACATACTCTGCCTGAAAGGGGTCGTCGAAGGCAGCGATAGCTGCGCCGGTGATAGCGGAGGCCCCGTCAGCGCAAGAGCAGGAAACAGCAGAGAGCTTGTAGGTGTCGTATCGAGCGGCGTTGGCTGCGCGTATAAAGATTATCCCGGCGTCTATGTGAAAGTCGCCCGCTATCTGGGCTGGATCAAGCGAGCCAAAGAATTGATGAGCGGTAGCCGGCGCGGATATTACGTTCGGGATTGAGCGGCAGAAGCGCGCCGAAATATTGGCTAAAACTAGAACGCCCGCCATTGCCGCGATGGGCAAGGCGGGCGCTGCAGTGGCTTTGATGATCAATTAGTCGGTAATGCGATCATCTACTCCGGTGCGATCATCAGGGACAGGATCGCCGCTATCGCCTTCTTCGGTAGTCCGCTCGTCCACGGCAGGCTCGGCTGCGTCGTCGAATTCAGCTGTTGCCCCTTCGTCGGCCACCATTGTTTCAGCAGGCTCTAGAGGTTCCTCTTCAGGAGCCTGGCTGCAAGCTGAAAGGGTAAGAGCCGCTGCGGCTCCGACAAATATAGCAGTCTTTTTCATTTCACTTCCTCCGTTTTAATCCACTTACGTCCCTTATTCGAAAGCCATCCGGCCTCAGACAAATCCCATCCGGCGAACCAATTCCATAAACCGCGGGCTGCCTCTGATCGGCTCAACAAGCGGATCATTGAAAATCTGCACAAGCCCGGCATCGCGCGTTGTCCACGCCGTGTCCATCGCATCCAGCGCCGCGTCAAGATCGCCCCACTGGGCGTAGATCTGCATATATTGGTAGCTGCTCTTATCGCCTTCGGCTGCCTGTAGCTCGTCCAGATGCTGCTTTGCCGTCCCAACATTGCCTAGTTTATGCTCGACGATGGCGAGGCCCGTCTTGTTCCAAACAAAAAATGGGTCGGCTTCGAAACTTGTCTTGGCCGCAGCGACGTTGCCCATCGCCAGTTGAGACAGTCCAGCATAATAGTGATAGCTGGAAAGCGGGCTTTGCAATTCGAGAGCCTTGTCAAAATGCTCAATCGATTTTGCGTAGTCTCCTGCATCGTACTCGACATAGGCTGCGAACCGGAAAACGCGCACGTTAAGCGGATCGAGCGCAATCGCGCCCTCAATGGCATTCCGTGCAGCGCCAGCATCACCCATGCGCCCTTTGAACAGCGCAAACCGGCTCAACACATCCGCATCACCCGCTCCGAGTTCATACGCACGCTCATACGGTAAGCGCGCCGCTTTCATCTCCAACCTGCTTGTAAGTGTATTGCCGAGGGTTAGGTGTGCATTGGCGAATTCGGGGGCAACCTCAACCGCTCTGTTCGCGACTTCTTCGGCTTCCGCAAACAGTGCGGCGCGCGCGGACGAGCTAGCATACAAATTGCCTATTAAACCAAGCGTCTGGCTGCGCATGGCCAAGGCCGCGGCATATTCAGGGTCCAGCCGGATAGCCTCATCAAACTGCGCCAAGGCAGCGCGATCTGTGCCTTCATTGGTTCCGGCATCGTACAATTCGCGGCCCCGCAGGAAAGCATCATATGCGGCCAAATTGGTGGTCCCGCCTATCTCCTTACCCGATACAGATGCGCTGTCTGACCCGGCTAGCTCTTGCACGACCTGCGCAGCAATTTGTTGTTGCAGGGTCAACACACTGTCTAACGGCGCATCAATGTCGAATGGCAGCACCACCCGATCTGTCAGCCCGTTTTCAAGCTGCGCGCTTCCCACCAGCCGCCCTTCGCGGATTTGCACATCGCCATTTAGCAGAAAATCCACACCCAGCTTTCCGCAAATCTCCCCGGCCGTTACGCCGCCATCGCTAAAAGCACTGGATGATGTCTTTGCGGCCACATGCAGCAACGGATTGCGCGCCAA
Source organism: uncultured Erythrobacter sp. (assembly GCF_947497915.1). Classification (GTDB taxonomy): domain Bacteria; phylum Pseudomonadota; class Alphaproteobacteria; order Sphingomonadales; family Sphingomonadaceae; genus Erythrobacter. Next base: position 2,018,595 of record NZ_CANMIJ010000001.1, read on the forward strand.
TAGCGATCGGATTTCGCCGGAGAACTCTTCGACAATATAGCTTTGTTCGCCGGGGTCACCGCGAACTTCGAAAGGGAGAACGGCAAGTTTTCTGTTTGCAGTTGCGCTGCCGCCAATCCAGCCTGCGCTCCACGCGCCAGCGCCGGCCAAAGCCAACGCGCCAACGCCCGAGCCGATCATTAAATTGCGCCGTGAAACATTCGATTGCGATTTGGCGGACGCAGCCGCTGGCAAAGATGCAGTTGCATCCGTCGGTACAGCGCTTGTGCCGTCCCGCTTTGCCTCGACCGCACGGACCAGTTTTTGAATGTCCGGATCGTCCCGCGTCCAGTTGCCCTTTGAGATATCGATCCATTGAAACTGGCGAAAGCCGAGCGGCGGCAGTGTTCCGTCAATCGACACAGGGATCAAGCAGCCACGATCGCGGCCCCTCGTCGCCTCATCATGCACCCAATGCGACTTGGTAGAGATTTCGGACCAGAGCACGACCACAGCCGCTGAGTTCTCTAGGTTGAATTCGGTAACCTCGTGAAAGCGCTCACCGCCTTCGAGCATGGCGTCCCACCACACCGAAATCCCGGCCTGGGTTAGAAGGTCAAGAACCTTGCGCGCCAATGGCTGATCGTCGCGCGAATAGCTCAGGAAGACATCGCTCCCTGTCATCTCGACACTGGCAGGCTGATTAGCGCTGCTCATCCACCAAATACCCCAACTCGCGATTTTCCGCAGAGGCTATTGCCTCTTCACCACGTGACCCTGTTACTCTCACTATCGCAGGTTTTGCGCCGTGTCGAACGCTCTCACTATAAAGCCTTGCCAGATCATCCGCTTGTCGAACAATTCACCCGCGTCTACGCATAGGGGATCAGGCCGTGCAAAGGGGAAGCCGGATCGTTTCTGTAACCAAATGCAAGCCGCGCGATGTCACCGCGCCAGCGCCGCCAACTCCGATTCTGGCTATCGGTGTTACCGGCCATCGCAGCTCGCATCCCTCCTTCCCTTCTGATCCGGCAAAGCTACAGTCCGCGATTGCGGACTTGTTGGTGTCTTTGGAGGCAGCTTTCAGCGAAACCGCTATATTCGGCATCGAAACGGACGAGCGTGATTTCCGATTGATTACATTGTTGGCAGACGGAACGGATCACATCGCTGCCCGCACAGCCCTCGATCTGGATTGGTCTGTCGTTGCCCCGCTTCCTTTTGGACGCAGGCTTAACACCGCAATCAACGCCCAGCCCGAAACATCTGCAGATGCGCGGGCTATCTTAAGCGGCAACGCGCCGAAAGATCCGGCTGTTGACGCACGTGTGGCGGCTATTGAAGACCTCGCCGATATGGCGAGCGTGTTGGAACTCGCCGAGGATGATGCGCGGGTCAAACCTGCATTCCTTGCAGCCTGCGACGCAGCCAATGACCCATCTCTAGTGAGTACATTTGTCCATTTGGGCTCTCACAGAGCGGCACTGGCAGGCCGCATTCTGATCGAGCAATCAGACATATTAATCGCTGTCTGGGACGGCACCGGCACGGCTAATTCTGGCGGCACAGGCCATACCGCCCGCCTTGCGCTGGAAGCGGGTGTACCCGTCATTTGGGTTGACCCAGCCGAGCCAGATACGTGGTACATTATCACCACGCCAGAGGTCTTGTCCGAACCGACGACAGGCGAGGTTTCAAGCGCAAAAGACACAAGCGGCATTGCGTCTTTGGTTGCCGGCTGTATCGGCCTGCCTGCGCCCACGGAAACCGGTGCGATGGCTGGTATTGCGGCCATGCAGAAAGGCGTCTGGCATGATCGCAGCTCTTTGTTGAGCCATCCCTATCGCCGCATCGAAGCGATTTTTGGAGAGCGCCGGTGGAGCGCCAAATTTGGATCGATCAGGCAGCATTTCGAGCGCCCTGATGACGTCGCCAACGGAAATGAAAAGGCGATGCTTGATGCGCTGTCATCGCTTGGGCACGCTGACCGTGCGGCCGCGCAAGAGAACTCGTCAAAACGGTTCGCAGATATTGTCCTGCCGCGCTTTGCGTGGGCGAACGGGATCGCTGCTTGGCTTTCGAACACGTACCGATCCGGCATGGTGATCAACTTCACCATGGGCGCGCTCGCGATTGTTGCAGGGGTGCTTTACCTTCCGCTGGTCGACACCTCGCAAAAGTGGATTTTCGCAGCGATCGAGTTTGCCTTCCTGATTGGGATTTTGCTGAATACCGTCATCGGGCAACGATCGCGCTTGCATGGACGCTGGCTGGAAACCCGGCGTGTCGCCGAGTATCTCCGCCATGCACCGGCGCTTTACACGCTCGGTATTTCGCGCCCCGGCAGCGCTTGGCCAAAGGTTCTGCGCAGCGTCTGGCCGGAATGGTATGCAAAGATGGTGGTGCGCCAACTGGGACTGCCGGAAATTCGCATCGACACCGCGTATTTGCGAGACGCCTCAGCTGCGTTGAACGACCATTTCGTGATACCCCAACGCGACTATCACACGGCGAAAGCAGATAAGCTGCGCCGCGCACATCATTCAATTGAGCGGTTTGCCGAATGGATGTTTGGCCTCGCGGTGATCGTTGTTGCGATATACCTCGCGGCATTCGGGGCATCGCAGATGGGCCTGTTTGACGGGGCATTGGTCGAGAAAGGTGCCAAATGGTTCACCGTTATAGCGGTCGCGTTGCCAACGATCAGCGGCGCTTTCGCAGCAATCGGCTATTTCGGCGATTTTGACAGATTTGCAGATGTTTCGCAGCTGACCAGCGATCGACTGGATGAACTGGCTGGAAGGATCGATCAGTATAAGAGCCTGCCAGATGAGCGGATGACGTATAGCCAGCTCGCCGATCTGGCGCGCGCCGCGGATGAAACGACCTTTGCCGAAATTCAGGCGTGGCAGGCCGTGTTCAGCGGCAAGCGAACCACTGTTCCTGCTTGACGGCTAAATCACACGCGAGGCAGGATTGTTGCGCAACCGGCCGATGCAAGCCAAAGAAAGCCTTCAATGAGCGACATCGATGACAATTACGCCAAAGCTTACGGGCAAAAGGCAGGCTTTGGATTAAAGCCCGCGCTCATCATGGTCGATTTTGTCGAAGGCTATTTTGACCCCGAATGTGATCTCTACGCCGATCCAGCCGATGCCTTGGCAAGCGCCCTGCGCGTACGCGAAGCAGCCCACAAAGCCGGTATTCCTGTCATCCTTACCAACGTTGTCTACCACCCTTCCGCCATGGATGGTGGCCGGTTTTACGACAAAGCAAAGCCGCTCCGCTACTTCCTTGAAGGCAGCCCGATGGGTGAGTGGCCCAAAGGTCTTGAGCCGAAAGCTTCTGAGCTTATTATCTCTAAACAATATCCCAGCGCATTTTTCGGGACATCGCTTGCCTCGACTTTGACCAGCCTCGGTGTCGACAATGTGATCCTAACCGGTTTGACAACAAGCGGCTGCATCCGCGCCTCCTGCGTCGACTCTATGTCGCACGGTTTTATTACGACTGTTGTGCGTGAGGCGGTGGGTGACAGACACGTAGCCCCGCATGAAGCAAATTTGTTCGACATGAATGCGAAATATGCCGATGTCGTAAGCGAAGCAGAGATCGCCGCGCATCTGGAAACGCTTCACCTGTGAGAGATTTCCTGCGTTTCAATCCTAATAACACCCAGCCTTGAAACGCGTACCCACGTAGATCTGACACCGACTATGTCCGGTGTTCGTTTATCGAGATGGTGAATTTGGGTTAACTTTGTTCACCAACCTCATTTTATGAGTGCCCATGCAATTCGGCATTCATGGAATTGCAGAACCTCTCTTTATGCACCCTTCGTGCAATGGCGATGGCTGTGCCGCTCTCTTTCGCGAGCGGTGCATCGGCCGCGTCTGACTCTGCGCCGCTTGGGTTCATCACCAATCAGATTGTCGTTTCTGCTCCGATCGTCGCGCTATGCGATGTCTCGAAGCCATTGCGCCCTGCTGCTGCGGTGCCTGCATATAGAATTGCGCAGTCATCCAAGAATTCAGCGATACTTGGCGGTGAGATGAGCGCGCTTGAACGGATCAAGCTCAAGCAATCACAGTCGGCTCAAACACTCGCGATGGCCGTACCTCCCAGTCGGCCGGAACCAGCGGCCAATGGTATTCGCAGCGCCGCCAATGTCTGCGCAAAGCCAAACAGAGCGATGTCCTCAGCGTCTCCAATTACGAGCGTGAGCAAAGGTTCGAGCAACGATTACCTCGCCTCGAAAAGGGTCAGGATCGGCAAGACCAGTTTTGACAGAGACTGGCGCAGAGTAAGCCGCCAGTCGAAAACCGGGATTGCAGAACAGTTGTTTGGCAACGAGACGAACACGTCTCTCGCAACCCTCAAAACTGTCAATCAATGGGTCAATCGCGAAATCCGCTACGTCGAAGACCGCGAACTCTTTGGCAGAGCCGATTATTGGGCTGGCGCTGGGATGACTGTCGCCATTCGTAAGGGTGATTGCGAAGATATCGCCCTAACAAAGATGCAAATCCTTGCAGATGCAGGCTTTGACCGCAGCGACATGTTCCTCACGATTGCCAGAGACACGGTGCGCCGCGCCGATCACGCTTTGCTGGTTGTGAGAATTGATGGTCGTTATCTCGTTCTCGATAACACCACGGATGCGTTGTTGGACGGTGCATATTCGCATGACTATGCGCCGGTGCTAAGCTTTAGCTCCAACAACAAATGGGTCCACGGTTACTAATCGAACCGATTACCGCTCTGTCAAAGCGCGGTCGAATGCCTTGGAAACAGGCTTGAGCAAATAGCTCAAGATCGTCCTGCGGCCTGTCAAAATTTCAACATCGCAGATCATACCCGGCACAATGGGAAGCAGTTGACCGGCGCGCTCAATCGCTGCGCGATCGGTCTCTACCAACACAGTGTAGTACGCTTCACGCTCAACTTCATCGAAGATGCTGTCCGCTGAAATCTGCTGAACGACCCCGTCGAGACCGCCGTAAATCGAAAAATCGTAAGCCGTGACTTTCACAATGGCTCTGTCGCCGACCTTGATAAAGGCGATGTCACTTGGCGCGACGCGCGCTTCAACCAACAGTTTATCACCCACCGGCACAATCTGCATGATTTTCTCGCCAGCGTTTACAAATCCGCCTTCGGTTGTGATTTGCACATCGTTGACAATGCCATTGGCCGGGGCGCGCAATTCATTACGCTGCTGCCGTGCCTCCGCACCGCGGATGGTTTCTTCATTCACAGCGATGCGGGTTGTCACCTCGCTGCGTTCGTTCAAGGCCTGCTGCCTAAAGTCGAGCCGCGCGGAATTCAGGTCCGCTTGCGCTTGCCGGATCGAAGCCGCCGCGCGGCCACTTGCTTGTTGAGCGGCCGAAAGACGGCCCTGTAAATCGGTAACCTCGCGCTGCGCAGACAACAGCTCGGTCCGGGGCACAATGCCTTTACCAGCCAGAGGTTCGAGCATTGCAACTTCTTCACGAGCGAGGCTGACGCTTTGACGCAAGGATGCGACGGTTGCCTCTGCTTCACGCAAGTCCCGGCGACGCTGATCAACCGCAGCTGAAAGCGAGCGCTGGCGTGCATTTGCAGCGGCGGCGCGCGCTTGCTGCAATTGTCGTTCGTCGTTGCACAGGGTGCCTTCCGCGCAGCCCAGCGACGATCCTGTCGCTTCCTGTGCCAGTCGGTCTGCGCGCACTGCAAGACGCTGGTTTTCGGTTTGAAGTTGGCCAAGCTCAGATGCAGATTGCGCATCATCCAAACGCACCAGCAGCTGCCCTTTTTTGACGGCTTGCCCGCCGCGGACGAGAATTTCTTCGATCACGGCAGGTTCTGACGGCTGCACCAATTGCGCCTTGCTAGACGGGATAACGCGGCCTGTGCCGCGCGTGATGCTGTCCACTTGAGCAAATGCGGCCCAAATCAGCAGCACGGTTAGCCCGATAGCGGAGACAATGATCAACCGGCGCGGCGCATCAAGGCTGGCCCATTTGGAGGCAACGCTCATTGGCTGGCCTCTTCTTTGGGCGTTTCATCTGATGTTTGCGCCTCAAGCGTCGCTTTGTAGCTGCTCTCTGATGCAACGGGGTCAGGTATCGAAAGTCGCCATTGCTTGGTTGTGTCTATACGCCCCCCGACATCGGTATCCGCATGTCGATCGGTGGTATCCCGCGTGACAGAAAGGCCAGGCACAAATGCCTCTTCTTCGAGGTTGGCAACAGGCGCATCGTCAAACGCCGCATTGAAACGTTGCCAATTGATATCTGGAATGCGTTCGGACTGGGCCCAGCGTGCTGCGAAGGCGCTCGGCCGTCCAGCACGTCCGGGAAAGCGATAGAAAATGTGTGTGCCGATCACTTCGATTTTTGAAAGTGTGTAAGCCCATTTGGGCACGACATAATCAGCATGGTAATGGGTCGCCGTGCCGACTGCCGCCATTTGACTGCCAGAAAGCGCAGCGCGGGCAACCTGTTCGGATTCGCTCCATTGCCTGCGCAAAGGCTCCCGCAGCAGCGCGCCATCACAGGTGAAGCTAAACTGGCAAACGCGGGCATTCACGCCCTGGTACACAACTCCGCACACGCTATTTGGATAGGCTGGATGGCGCATACGGTTCAGCACGACCTGCGCGACGGCTCTTTTGCCATCATTCGATTCATTGGCGGCCTCGTAATAGACCGCCTGAGTGAGGCATTTCATCGCTGTCGAATGCTTGGCCGAACCGAGCTTAATCGGGGCATATGCGGAAAGCGCCAACGGCGTTCCACCGGATACCGGGATGAGCAAGTTTCGCGACTGTGCATCGCCGCCTGCCAGCAAAAGCTCTTGCTCAACGCCGGTCGACATCTTAGCCAGCGATCCGCCAACATCTTTGCTGATCTGCTTTTCGGTGATCGGCTGTTCGGCAAGCTCAATCGGCAGGCTGGGCGATGCAGCGAAAATCGCAGCAACAGCCAGACATGCAGTTCTTCCCGCAAGATTGAGCAAACCGATCATCGTGTCAGACCTTCCAGTCCAGTGCCGGCGGATTGGATCACATCTTTGATCGGCCCGTCAGCGGCAATGCGTCCATTGCTGAAAACTATAATCCGATCACATAGCGAAAACAGCGCAGGCCGGTGGCTTGCAATCACCAATGTCTGATTTTCGGACAAGTTGGAGCGTAAACTTTCAACAAACTGCTTTTCGGTTTGGCTGTCCATCGCACCCGTAGGCTCGTCCAGAAACAGCAATTGGGACGGCGTCACCATTGCCCTTGCAAGGGCGAGGAACGAACGCTGTCCGCCGGATAGACGGCGGCCGCCTTCGCCAACCATCCTGTCAAACCCGCCGCCTTCATGCGCCAGGAACTGGTCTGCGCCTGTTTCCCGCAGCGCTGCAAGGATTCTGTCATCGGTCGCTTCGCGCCGGCCAAGAGCCATATTGTCGCGGATAGAGCCCGAAAACAGATCAGCATCCTGACCTACATAACGCAGGTCATTCCTAACCTGATCGGGGCGGTATTGGGTGGAATCGAGGCCGTTCACCAGTACCGTGCCTTCGCTCGGCTCATAAAGACCGCACAGAACACGGCCAAAGGTCGATTTGCCTGATGCGACGCGGCCTACCACGGCAATCCGCTCGCCAGGCTTTATTTCGAGGTTGATCCCCTCAAGAGCCGGTTGGCTGCTCTCTGGGTAGGAGAACCGCACATCCTTGAACTCGATAACTGGCTTTTGGATGCCCGAAGGAGCCAAAGTCCCACCTTTCTGGCGCTCATCGCTGGCATCAAACAGGCGTTCGATACTTCCCAGCATTTCAGTCGCCTGACGTCCGCGCGTCAGCAGAAACGCGATCTGCCCTGCTGGAGCGAGTGAGCGAGATGCGAGCATAACAATCGCGATGATTGCGCCCATCGAAATCGCGCCAGCGGCAAAGAGGTAATAACCCCCAATAATCAGCGATACCGTCGAGAGCTGCTGAAACGTTTGAGCAAGGCCGACGGCGACCGAGTTGATATTCCGCAGTTTCTCCTGCGAATTCGCACCCGCATCGGCCAGCCTGTACCACCGGCCAATTGCACCGCCTTCGCCGCCCATGCTTTTCAGTGTTTCAATGCCAGCGAGGGATTCGACCAACAGTGTTTGCTGCAAACCATAGTCAGCCTGCGCATCCTGCGCTGCCTCAGTAACGCGGCGTTGCAGGATGAAACCCGCAATCATCATGGCGATGATTATCGTTAGTGGAATAAGCGCGAGCCAACCGCCGATGATCGCGATCACGCCGATGAATACGAACAAAAACAGAAGGTCGATCAAAAGGATCACTGTGGTCGACGCGAAGAAATCGCGAACGATTGCGTATTCGGAAACTCTGGCGGCGAGCGCACCGGTATGCCCCTGACGCTCCTGAAGAGGTGTGGCCAAAAGACGGCCGAAAATCTTCTGCGAAAGCTTTAAGTCAAGGCGGCGCGAAATCTGATCAAGCACAGCTGTGCGGCCGCGCCGCAATGCAAATTCAAGCGCGAAGACAAGAAGCACGCCAAAGCCCAAGACCCACAGAGTTTCTGTGGCCCGGTTGGGGATGACCCGGTCATAGACATTCATTGTGAACAGCGGCAGCGCCACTGCAAGCATGTTAATGAGCAGCGATGCGAGGATCACCGGCCAGAATGAACTGCGCTCTCTGCGAAGTTCGCTCCAAAACCAATGCCCGCGTGCTTTCGAATGCCACGGTGCCTCGCCCTCACGTTGCAGATCGGGATTGCTGAAAACCGAATGCAAACGGCCCGCAAAATCGTCTGCTAGATCGCGGTGCGGGGTCCATTGCTCTTCATCAAGCTCCGGATCCCAGACCAGCAAATCACCTTCATTTGCCTCTAAGACGATCACAAACCGCGCATCGGACAGCTCGACCAAAGCCGGATAAGTGCCGGCCGAGACCGGCAATTTCTTGTTGCCACTTGCCTCGAAATTCAAACCTGCCAGTTCCAGCGCGGTTGGCGCCTGATGCCATGGCAGCCGCCCGTCCTCAGCCTTTGGCAACTGCGCCAACGCCATGGGTGAAAGAGGCGCCGCAAGACGCGATGCAAGCTCTTTCACACAAAGCGCAAGACTATCTGCCCGCGCATGCGGCGTTGGTTCGTCAGTCATTTACATATCCGGTCAGGTTGCGACCCGCCATCCTTATTCGGGATAGACGCGCCGTTGCAATTCCGCTTCGACAGGTGGCCCATAATCGAACCGTTCACGCTCACGTTCGCCCGAACCACTTCCCGGGGTTGCCCCGAGAGAATCCAGGAAAGTATTTGTGGCTGCGAGGATTTGATAGCGCGCAAACGTTTCCGAAAAACGCGCTGTTTCCAAGCGAACCTGCGTGTTGAAGCGCGTGTTTTGCGCATCAAGCACATCAAGCAGCGACCGGCGACCAATGTTGAATTGGCTACGATAAGACAGCAGCAGATCGTCAGAAACCGAGGATTGACGTTCCAAAGCGGTCACAACGCGGCCCTGTGTCTCAAGCGCATTCCATGCCGAACGCACATCTTCCTCTGCTTCGCGTTGGCGTTGGTGCAACGCATAACGAGCGATTGAGGACTGACGCACAGTCTCTTGAACGCGGGCTCTGCGGATGCCGCTATCGAACACATTCCAGCGGAACACGACCCGGCCCTGAACATCATTCGTTTCGCCGGCAAAGCCATCAATATCGTTGCCAGCACGCCCGCGAACTTCGAGGCCCACTGTTGGATAAAGATCAGCTTCGGCAGATTTCACAACCGCATTTGCCGCATCGACATCGGCCTGTGCTTCGCGCACCAACGGGTTGCGAATGCGAGCTTGCCCGATGGCCTGCTCAAGTGCGGTTGGCATTTGTGCGATAAGAGCCGGAGGCATGGTCGCCGTGTACAGATCAAGACCTGTTAGCGAACGCAGTGATATCTGCGCGTCACGCAAAGCGCGTTTGGATTCTTCTTCACGCACGATTGCCGATTGCAGTCGCTCTTCAGCCTGTTGTTGATCGGCAATGCTGATCGAGCCCTGCGAAACGCCTTCCGACAGATCGCCAACCAACAGCTCGTGAAAGCGGCGGTTATCCGATGCTGCGGCCTGCACGCGCTCTTGCAAGAGCACATCAAGATATTGACGCGAAACCTGCAAAGCTATGAATTCGGAACGTTCAAGAACGCGCAGTGATGCACCATCCACTCGCGCTGCCTGACGCAGCAACTCACCGCGGCGGCGGCCAAAATCGAGCATGGTCCACTCGCCGGTGATCCCAATCTCGACCGGGAACAGTTCATTGTTCGCAATGCCAAGGTTTCGGCGCGTCGTGTTTTCAAGGCGGCGAACACCAGCCGATGCCTCAACATCGACACGCGGGCCATAAAGGCCCTGCGCCTGCTTGCGCTCGAACTGGATTGCTTCTTTGTTGTATTGCGCCTGCAAGATTTCAGGGTTTGCCCGCATCGCAGCATCAATCGCCGCTTGCATCGAAACCACGTCTTCAGACTCTTGCGCATATGCAGCTGGTGCTGCGGAAGCGAGCAAGGCCGCCATTACGGCTGGAACTACAAGTTTTTTCATTGGTCTTCCCCCACTCACTTCACAACAGTCACTTCGACACGGCGGTTTTCCGGGCTACGGACGCCGTCTTCGGTCGGAACTCTTGGATTGGATTCGCCTTCAGAGCTGATCTGCATTGTACCCCGCTCAATGCCGAGACGGACCATCAGGTCGGCAACAGCTTGCGCACGGCGACGCGAGAGATCGTCATTGTATGCGTTCGTACCAGACAGATCGGTGTGACCTACCACGGTGAACGAATTCCATCCGCAACGCTCTGCATTGGCTGACACGAACTCAATTGTTTCGGCCGCGCCATCGCTTGGCACGTCAGAATCGAATTCGAAGAATACGATGCCCGGCTGTTGGTCATCGCAAACCTCTTGCCGCGGTGGGACCGGTGCCGGCTGAACGGGCGCTGGTGGCCGGCTCTCTACAACGGTCATCTGGCGATATGCATAGTCGCATTTCGAAATGCTGGTCTCATCACGCGTGCTCGACTTGAGAAAACCGAGCGCGATCGCGCACTGCACTTTGGCTTCGGATGCCCACATGTAACGCGGGTCGTTGGCCGAAATCAGGCTATTATCGCGCGTCGCAGTTAGAGCCGCATCATACCGCATCTGGATCACGCTCTCCAGCGCATCGAGATCATTGGTCGCGAGGTCCGGGCTCAAATCTTGCGCAGCCAATGTTGCCGGCACAGATGCGCAAATTATGGTTAACGCGCCTAGAAAGTTGGTCTTCATTTGCATTTTTGGTCCCCCCAAGGGTCTTTTGATCTTTAGTTAGGCTGCTGCGACGGTGGCGGCAGCTTCATCCATCTGAGATGTCATGAAGTCGACAGGATCGGTCACTCCGATTGAGCCTTCGATGCTTTGGTTGAGCAGTCCCATATCAATAGTGCCTGCTTGCGCAATCAGATATTCTGGACCTTCGCCTCCACCGGTCAACGCTTCGAGCATTTGATCGACGGCCGCCTCTGCTGCGATATCGGCAATGACATCCTCCGCGCTGTTGCCGAAACGGCCAGCCATTGGATCACCGGTTGGCGAAACCGCAGTGAGTTCGGTGCCAGGCTCCATCATAAGAAGCGCTTCCATCGCTTGGTCTACGCCAGTCGCTGTTCCTTCGAAGAAGGCCGATTGGCTCATGCCTTCAAAGCCGCTGTCGAATTGCGCGAGCTCGATCTGCGCAGGCTCTGCCTGAACACCAATCGAAAATTCGCCCGATCCTGACAATGGATTATCGTTTGGCAAGCTAGTCCAAGGAAGATCACCGGAATTCGGCTCAACATCGCTGTTGATCATTCCGGCAAGATCGACGTTCGCTTCAAAGCCGCTTCCGTCGAATTCTGTCATCATCGACACCGTATCAAACGGCACCGCATCGTAAGAGACGCTGCCTGCTGCGGTTGCCGCAGAGCCGGTGCTATCCTGTGATGCCTGTCCGATCAGGACAGCGCCTGAGATAGCCGCGACCAAGGTTGTTTCGGCCATCCGCATATCGCTGCGATAGGTTTCTTGAAGCGCAATAAGGCTATCAATTCCGCTGCCGGAACCAATTCCGCCTTCACCGCCCGTATCGTTATCATTGCTGACAGGATCAATCGGGTCTTCGAGCAAGACGCGCGCCGTTGAGAATGCCATCGTGCTCGACGAAGCCGGTGCAGAAATCGACGCATCGACCATTACATTGACAGTGGATGTGCTGGTCACGTCGCCGTCACCATCAGTCGCAGTAACCTGGAAATCGAGGTCCGCATCGCCCGGCAGGATTGTCTTGCTAAAGTCGAGCGATGTGAAGCGAGCACCCTGGCCGCCGCCGCTGACACCTTCAACTTCAAAGCGGTTAAACTCTGTTAGCGTGATCCCCTGGATCAACGTGGTGGAGGACGAGATGAGGCCATTATAGACAACCTCGGACTGTCCCGTCACATCGTTGAAGATAGTGATTTTGTAGACAACGCTGCCACCGTCGCGGTCGTTTGCGAGCACGGCCGATGTGACCAGATCCGGATTGGTCGTTGCCGCCTGGTCGCCAGGCTGGCCCGGGCTGTGGAATTCAACCTGGAACTGCTCGCCAGCTCCAACGAACTGGTTGGCAACACCAAAGCCGACTGTCGACGAGTTAACCCCGCCCGTTGTCGAGCTGAATTCAACATTGCCTGTTGCGGTTTCCGCGAATGGAGTTGGCCCGCCGGCCGTAAGGCCGAGCAGCGAGATTGTCTCCGTTGTCGCTGCCTCAGGCGTGACGAGAGTGAACTCGTAATTGCCGTCTTCATCGACTGAGATCGTGAACAGCGTATCTCCGGTGGAGTCCGCGGTCGCAGTAAGCGTCGCACCCGCAATCGGATTGTTGACGCTATCATCGGTGATATCGACCGCATTCTGATCCAGAGTGTAAGTCACTCCGGCCAGCGTAGGTCCGGTGATATCAAACGATCCGTGACCATCAGAGCCGGTATCGTATGCAAATGTTCCGTTGCCCGATGCGTTGGCAAAGTTGCCGATTGTCTGGGTCGCAGGAGATGCGGCGCCAAGGGTACCGGCATCATCTTCGAACGAGATTGCATCGCCGATCGCTGTAGAGGCAGAGGTGCTATCCCCGTCAGCATCCGTTGCGGTGACCGTAGCAACCAATGCACCGCTTGCGATCGAGACCGCTTCATCTGGGCTGGATGTCCCGCCAACAGGATGTTCGATCGACAGATACTGAACAACGCTAACCGCGCCGGTCACACTGTCGACAGCAACTGCAAAGGCGGCTTCGCCAGACTGGTTGCCGACACGGCCGACGATGACGTCACCTTCCTTGAACAGGACGATATTGGCGCCTTCGGTCGTATCAAGACCGGAATCCACTCCGGCAGATGACACGTCGAGCGTATATTCAACGCTGCCCGCGCTGTCCCCGCCAAGGCCGGAACCCGTCGCGACCAAGCCGGTCAGATCTTCTGCAAATCCGATTACTGTGCCTGCGACATCTGGATCATCGCCAGTGTTGGTAACACCTGCAAAGGCAGCAATTGGGCCAGTGACATCATTCGCGTCAACATCGTTGCCAGCCGTTTCGTCGTGGGTGACCGAAAGGCCTGCCGCACTAACCGCCGCAACAGGGCTGTCATCTTCGAGATTGACGGTAATTGCACCCGTTTGAGTGGTCGTTGCCGAACCATCGTTCACAGACACGTCGACGGTGAAGGACGTGACATCCTCATTAGACGTATCGCTGTGGAAGATCGGCAGTGACTGGGTCACTGTGAAGGCACCGGTATCGTCGATCACCAGGGTAATCGCCGTCACGGTTCCGCCATTGATGGTACCCGTCAAAGTCTTGCCATCGCCGCTTAGCGACCATGCAACCACTGCACCGGCGGCGCTGCCATCTGCAACCGTGAGGGTCTGCGTCGGAGTGCCGAGTGTAACGGTGAATGCGGTGTCATCACTATCGGTGATGCTGATTGTGCCGCTGTCTGTTGCCAGATCGGTGGTGTCCGAAGTGCCTGCTGTATCGGCCAAGCCGCCAGCAAGACCTTCATCCGATGTTGCCACCGTAGCGGTGCCCACTACTGGGGCATCATTGGCGCCAAAGATATCTATCGTCAGCGTCGAATTGGCAGACGCATCGCCATCATCAGCGGTATAGTTGAACACATCGCTAAGCGGAGCGTCACCCTCATCAAGGGCTTGCACAGCGTTGAATGCAGCTGCGTTCTCCAACTCTGTAAACAGACGATAATCGTAACTACCGTCCGAATTCAGCGTGAGGACGCCGTATGTGCCATTGAATGTGCCGGTTGTTGTGACGGTAAGAGTATCGCCATCAACATCGGTATCAACCACATCACCGCGTGGATTGCCGTCTGGCGCGCCATTGTGCGGAACCGTTTGCAGCACATTGCCTGTGATGACAGATGCGGCATCTTCGATGGTCCAGTTCGTGTCGGCCACCGCAACAGGGCCATCATTGGCACCATTGATCGTGATCGTCAGCGTCGCGTCGGACGTGTCGCCATCGGCATCGACAATTGTGTAAGTGAACGTATCGGTTTCAGTTTCGCCATCATCCAGACCCTGCACTGCAGAGGTGGTGAGGTTGTAGGTGTAGCTACCGTCATCGTTCAGCGTCAGCGAGCCAAACTCGCCAGCGGTTGAACCATTGACCGAACCTGCCGCTCCGCCAAATCCGGTGACCGCTGTCACTTCCGGATCGCCAGCGCCATCTGCGCCGAATGCATCTGCAACCGTATCAGTCACGACATTGCCGCTAACCGAAGCTGTGTCTTCGGTTAGAGCGTTTGTATCGTCAGTGGCGATTGGGCTGTCATCATCAATAGTGATGCTGATCGTGCCATTCGCGCTTTCACCCTCGGCGTCGGTCACAACCACGCCAACAGAGAATGATTGATCATCCTCGGTGTCAGCAGTCGGATGCGCGACAGGAGCAAGCAGCGTAAAGGTGTATGCGCCCGTTGCGACGTCCGTGATCACAAGAGTGAACACATCGTCACCGGTCACCGCATCCTGGCCGGTCAGCGTGGTGCCGTCCCAAACGGTTTCAACCGGATTGCCGGCAAGCGTCACGAGGCCGGTGTCAGCCACAGCTGTAAGAGCAATAGCGCCAGCGCCGTCGGTACCGAAATCGATACCTGCAAGAGTGCCCGATTGCACGGTCACTTCGCCTGCGACATCGCCGCCGTCATCGCCGTTTCCAGCAATTCCGCCCAGACCTTCTTCATCAACAGTGAAGGTCGCCGCATCAGCATTGATCGCAGGGCCTTCATCGGTGAGGCGAATGTCGAATGTCGCGGTTGTGGTGTCCCCGTCACCATCCGTGATGGTGTAAGTGAAGCTTTCAACCTGATCAGCGAATGGCGCCGTAATGTTGGTTGCCGATGTGTAGAGCAAATTGCCGCTGCCATCGATCGTAACCGTGCCGCCAAGGCTGCCCGATGCGATTGTGATTGCAGGAACGCCTGCACCATCCGCGCCGTAGCTGTCATTGCCAGTCAGGGTTGCGACTGTGCCAACATTTTCAGCACTTGCATTGTCATCAACACTTGCAATTTCACTGTCGTCGCCAGCAATCGGCGTGTCATCATCAACATTGATGGTGAGCGAGCTTGTCGCTGTGTCGGTATCGCCGTCAGTGACAGTATAGCCGATCGTGAATTCGGTGTTGTTCTCCGCATCGCCGGTTGCGTGCAGAATGTTGAGGTTTTGCGTGACTGTGTAGTCACCATTGCTCGGATCAAGAGTAACTGTGACAACCGTGACAAATCCGCTGCCTTGATCCTGTTGGATCAGGATATCATCGCCAGAGGCGACATATTGGAAGCCCGCTGGGGCGCCCGAAGTCCCGAAAGCGATGGATCCGCCATCATTGCCGAAATCGTGATCAAGTGTGCCGGTGGTGTTTGCCGCATCGGCATCATCGCCGGTGCCGCCAGCATTTCCGCCCAGCGCATCATCGTCGAGCTGCACGATATTGTTCTCGCCAGCGGCAGGAACATCATCTGTGAATGTCAGGTTCGAACCAATGTCCAGCGCCTGGCTAGCAGTATCGCCATCATTGTCGGTCACTGTTCCAATGAGCTGGATGAGACCATCGGATGCCAGCGATACGCTGGAGCCATCGCTACCAGTGCTAAGCGCGTGATCGACAGCGCGGCTCTGATCGAGCTCGACATTGCCGGCGCTATCAACCGAAACAGTAAAGGCGATTGCGCCGCTTGCTGCTGAAGTTGCATCGGCGCCTTCGCGTCCAACCACTTCTCCGGCTTCGACGAACAGGAATACGCTGTTGCCGGTCGCTGTATCGACCAGACCAGAGTCCGTGCCATTTGTCGCGGAAAGCGCGAAGCTTGTCGAAGCTGCACCATCTTCGCCGCCGTCAAACGTGAAGTTGTCGGCAAAGTTCTCTGTGTCATCCGCAGAGAAGTCCGCGTCGCTCACTTCGAGGCCATCATTGATGCCCGAAAGAACAACCGATGGGCCATCATCGAAGAAAGTCAGCGCGCCGCCAACCGGAAGCGTTGCCGCATCGCTGTCGCCGTCACCGTCGGTGATCGTCACCGTCGCCGAGATGTTTCCATCAAGATTGAGCGTATCGTTATGCTCGCCCGCGCTATCGTCACCATCGATCTCATGCTCAAGCGCGACGTTCTGCGTCAGCGTAATCGTGCCATCGGAGTTGATAGTGGCGGTAAACGCGGTTTGATTGCTGCTGCCATCGTTAAAGACGCCAGTGATAACTGTCGCGCTGGTCTGAACGAGAGTGATAGGGAAATCGCCATCTGCAGTCGCAAGACCGCTATTCGCGTTCGTCACTGTGAGTGTAAAGGCTGTGCCGTTAGCTCCATCTTCACCAAAATCAGACGTAAAGCTGAGGATTGATGCCGCCGAAGTAGCGCTCGTCGCAAGACCATCGGTTTCGTCCACGCTGACCGAGCTGCCTAGTGTCACATTGCTAAGGTCCGGGCCATCATCGAGGAATGTCATCGCTCCAGCGATATTGGCCGTCGCCGTCGCTGTATCGCCATCGCTGTCGATAATTGTCGCCGACAATGTGATGAGGTTCGCAGCCGACAATGTCGCCGCGTCGTTATCATCATTGGTGTCCGCGTGCTTCACTGCGCGCTGCTGATCGAGAGTGACTTCGCCTGCGGCATCCACAGAAACAGTGAATACCAATTCGCCGGTGCCAGAGGTGCGGCCTTCAACCACGCCTGCGTTCACAGTCAGGACAACCGATTCATTTGTCGCCGTGTCTACAAGACCGGTCGAACCGGCATTCACGCCAAGAGCGTAAGTAGCCGCAGTGCCCGGATTGTCAGCGTTGAACGATGCAGTGAACAGGCCCGAGAAATCGGCTGTTGCATCGGTACCAAGTACGGTTTCATCAACAGTCAAAGCGTCCCCGGCAGGGGCCGTCGCTGTGATGCTGGGCAGATCGTCTGATACTGTCACACTGACTGTTGAAGACGCGCTGTCGCCTTCAATGTCAGATGCAACAACATCGACATCGCCCAAGCTCGCAAGATCATCGACATTGATCACCGAGTGATCATCATAATTGTCGTTCAAAGTTGCGGCAACTGTTGCGGTTGTGCCTGCTACGGAAAGGTCGAGCGTCACGACCAAACGGCCGCCATCCTCGCCTGTGATCTGCGTGTCGCTGACACGCGTCCAGGTAAGGCCGCCGGCAAGAGCAGACACATCGCCAAACACAATCGAAGTGATCGAATCTGAGCCTTCAGTGAAGGCAATCGTATCGCTGACGGTTGTCGCGCCAGGCGTAGAGCCATCAGCAAGGTTCTGATCATCAAGGCCGAGCGTGATGTCAGGGCCAGCTTGCGGAATTTGACCATCCGCAATCTGGATCGGCTGCGTCGCTGTGTCGAAATCACCGTCGCCGTCGGTCAATGTGTAGCTAAACGAGGCATCAATGTTGCCGGCGCTCTGATCGAGGTTGGAATTTGGATCGAATGTCCAATTACCAGCCATATCAATCGTGTAAACGCCGTTGGCGGTCGTCACGCTGGCGCTTGATCCATCTTGCGGAACCGAAGTGGTTGTCGCGCCAATTGTGATCGCAGTAACGGTCGCGCCGTCTGCTCCCTCGGTATCCGCCACGCCGTCTGTGGTGACATTGCCGCCGATTGTTCCGACTGCGTCTTCGGCAACCGTGATGCTCGCTTGATCTGTTGCGGTTGGGATATCGTCGATGATGCTGACATCAATCGAACCGGTACCAATCAAATTGCCGAGGCTGTCGCGTACTTCATAGTTGAAGCTTTCCGCGCCATTGACGGTGTTCGTCCCATTTTCGGTGACCGTGTCAGTGAACGGCGTGTCGAGCGTATAAGTATATTCGCCCGTGGAGCTGTTCAGTGCGATCGTTCCGTATGTGCCATCAACCGGCGAAAGCAGATTGTAGACAAGCGTTCCGGTCGCACCGACAACAGAAATCTGTCCGTCCGTATCAATCTCGCTGGTGGATGTTGGATCGCTGCCAATATCCAAACCGGCTTCGTTGACGATCACATCGTTGTCGGAAATTTCGCCAGGCGCATTTGCGACGTCAATCACAAGGTTCGCGGTTGCTTCGTCACCGTCTCCATCGACGATTGTGTATGTAAAGCTATCTGTCGCGTCAGCGTTGGTTGAATTCGCGGTCGACACATAAGTGTAGTCGCCCGTTGTCGGATCAACTGTCAGCACGCCAAGCGAGGTTGTGATCACAAGGTTGCCCGACGCATCAAGCGCCGACTGAGCTGTGTTTTCGCCCACGCTAAAGATTTCAGTGACCGTACTCGGAGTGCCGAACCCGTCAGCGCCAGAAGCATCCACACCGGCGCCATCATCATCTGTCAGCACATTGCCAGCGACGCTAGCGCCCTCGGCGACATCCGCAGAATTGTCCGTGGCCGTCGGTACATCATCAATGATGCTCACCGTGATCGTGCCGGTCACGCTGTTCCCGTCAGCATCCGTCGCTGTGTAGCCGTAGCTCTCAACAACATTCTCGGTTTGCGCGCCATTGTCCGCATCAGGGCTCGTGTCGAACGGAGCCGTCAGCGTGTAGCTGTAGCTGCCATCTGCATTGAGCGTCAGCGTGCCGTAAACATCCGTGCTGCTATCCAGCACATAAGTAACGCCCGTGCCCGCTACCGCCAGCTGGCCCGTCGCCGTCTCTGCCGTGCTCGTAGGATTGCTGCCAACAGCGTCCAGCGCAGCCTCATCAACCGTCAGCGCATCATTGTCAGGCGCCAGAGTTACATCTGCAACATCAATGGTCAGCGTCGTCGTCGAGAGATCGCCGTCACCATCTTCAATGGTGTAAACGAACACATCAACCGCATCAGCAGTCACAGCATCCGCCGTGCTCTCATACGTATAGCTGCCATCCGCGTTCAGCGTCAGCGTGCCGTAAAGACCGTTGATCGTAGACCCAACCGAGCCAGAAGCATCCGTGGTCGTATCACCGCCCGATGCACGTACACCAACAACGCCGCCCGCAGCTTCCGCGCCGTCAGCGCCGAACGTGTCCGCATTGTCTGTAAGAACATTACCGGTCGCACTCGCGCCCTCAGTAACGCTGTTCGTATCCGCAACAGCTACCGGTATATCATCAATGATGCTGACCGTGATCGTGCCGGTCACGCTGTTCCCGTCAGCATCCGTCGCTGTGTAGCCGTAGCTCTCAACAACATTCTCGGTTTGCGCGCCATTGTCCGCATCAGGGCTCGTGTC
>NZ_CANMIJ010000002.1 GCF_947497915.1 uncultured Erythrobacter sp.
AGAACATTACCGGTCGCACTCGCGCCCTCAGTAACGCTGTTCGTATCCGCAACAGCTACCGGTATATCATCAATGATCGCGATTTCCAGCGCACTCTCGCTGAAGTCGCCATCGACATCTGTTACTCGAACATCGAAGGAATCAGAAGTCGTGTCGCCCGATGTGCTGCCATCAAGGGTGTACGTGTAACCGATCGCGCCATCGGCGATCGATGTGATTTCAAGAGTGCCGAAACTGCCTGTGAAGGTTTGCCCCACTGCAGTGATCGCGACGCCACCAATGGTTACAGTCGCGGGGCCGTCAGGCGCGGTGAATGTGAATGTGCTTGCGGTAGTCTCGCTATCCGCAGCCGCATCGGAACCGGCAGGCGGCCCGTCAAGGCCGGCCTCGTCCACGATCGTACCATCTTCTCCGGCAGTTGGCAGGTCCAATGTTGTTGTCGAGTTGGCAATCGAGATCACAAGATCCGCGCTTGCTTCATCGCCGTCGCCGTCTGTGATGGTGTAGGTGAATGTATCGCTGACACCGCCCGGTGTGCCCGGATCACGAGTGTAGCTGTATGTGCCATCGGCCGCGATGGTGAGGACTCCATATTCGCCCTGCACGGTTTCACCGGCATCACCCGATCCGCCCGTTCCAACATACGATGTTACCACCGCGCCATCTGCGCCTTGCGTATCGTTGACGAGAACATCGCCGCCGATTGGGCCGTATTCACCGGCCGCCAATGAGCCAGCATCGTCTTCTGCGCTTGGCGCATCATCGAGGATAGAGATAACGATGGTGGTAGACGCCGTGTCGCCGTCACTATCTGTTACCGTCACAGTGAATGGATCGGTATCACCGTCAACCAGTGTGTTGTCGGTCAGCTCGTAAGTGTATTCGTAATCGCCGCCGTTCAGCGTGACAGTGAGCACGCCTTTGTCAGTCGTGACGGTGCCGCCATTTGTGACATCTGTCCCGTTGATCACGAGCGATCCGACCGTGTCACCACCTGTGTTGATCGCAATCGTGCCTTGGGCAAATTCGCTGTCGCTGGCTTCATCCGAACCGGCTGGTTCATCGCCGCGAGCGCCCAGCCCGGCTTCGTCGGCTACATCTGTTCCTTCGGCGGAAATCTCTGGCTCGGAATCCGGCAGCAATTCGAGCGTAGCGGTCGCAGTTGCGACATCTCCGTCGCCATCAGTGATGGTGTAATCAAACGTGACGGTCGCGCCATCAGTTGGCCCTGGTGTGTAGGTGAAGGTGCCATCGCCGTTATTCACAAGCGTACCGTCACCGCTGAGGGTACCGTCTACGACCGTAACCGTATCAACGTCGACATCATCCGCACCGGGAGTGTCGTTTGAAAGGACATCAATCGTTACAGGTGTGTTTTCATCGGCCTGCGTTTCGCTGTCATCAGCCGCAGCGGGTTCATCATCAATGATATTGATGACCAACGTATCTTCAGCCACGTCACCATCAAGATCGGTGACGGCAATATCGACTGTCACAGAGGTGTCGTCGCCCGAGGTGTTATCGATCAGCGTGTAGTCGTACTCGATTGTGCCATCGCCGGTCACCGGATCATAAGTTACGCCGGTTACAACCAGAATTCCGGTCGCGTCACTGATGATTGTTTGCGGCAGACTGCCAGCGTCCAAGACGATGCCGTTCAACGTTACATTGTCGAGGCCGTCGGGCGAGTTAAAGCTGATCGTCGCGCCGGTGTTTTCGGACGGATCGCTGTTATTGTCCGAGTCGCCATCAGAGCCCTCGCTTGAACCGACAGGCTCATCGACGCGGGGCGCAAGAGCGCCCTCGTTCACGGCTGTCCCCTCACCAATGCGAGGAACATCCGTCACCAGAGTTGGCGAATCTTCAATCTGGATCGTTAGGATCGCAGTTGACGTACTGCCATCTGCATCGACGATCGTGTATTCGAAGTCCTCTTCAACGCCGCCCGGCGTGTCGAGGTCGCGCGTGTAAGTGTATGTGCCATCCGCATTGAGCGTCAGCGTGCCAAACTCGCCTTGCAGCGTGTCGCCGGGTTCAGCCGTTCCGCTCGCATTGCTAAAGCCTTGGACGGCTCCGTCCGGAGCGTAACCATCGGCGCCAGGTACGTCATTGACGAGCACATCGCCGGTGATTGGATCGTGCGAACCGGCTTCGACAACGCCCAAGTCATTCTCGGCAATCGGGCCATCATCAGTGATAATGATGTTGAGTGTTGCCGTCGCCTCGTCGCCGTCGGCATCAATGATCGTGACTTCAAACGGATCTGTGCCCTCGCCGACGAGGTTGTCGGTAAGGGTGTATTCGAAATCAACTTCGCCGGTGTCGAGATCAATCGCAACAATGGTCAGTTCGCCGACAGGCGTGGTGATGACCTGACCCGGTGTTGTGACCTCAACACCATTGATAATGATACTCGAAAGGCCGTCTGTCGCCTCGAACACAATTGTACCGCTGGTGGTTTCGCTATCGGTGTCGGCTTGCGTGCCCTCTGGCTCGCCGCGCTCGGGAAGGCCGTCTTCATCGACGGTTGCGATGGCGTTTTCGACGCCTACCGGATTGTCGATAGTTTCGATGACGACTTCTGGTTCGTCATCGACGTTCGGAATGATTTCTTCTTCGCGGAATTCGGGAAATGCGAGCTCGGTGAACGGCAGGAGATCACCGATGTTAAACGCAGCTTGAATCTCGCCTTCATCACCGGCGAAGTTACCACCCGAACTTTGCGGCGGACCTGCGGCAGGCTCTGGCTCGTTACCAGTCAGCAATTGCGCGATTGTTTGCGGCGGAACAATAACACCATCGACAGCAATCTGCGGCACAAAGACCGCGCCGTCCGGCACCACAATCCGTGAACCGTCGGCGAGATTGATGATGAGGTCGCGGCCCTCAACGGTCAGATCTTCAATCGATGACCCTGCCGGCAACGCGATGAAGTCGTCCGCAACGGGACCGGTGTCGAGCGCGCCGGCCGCATCGGCTTGATCGTCCGCAGAAACAGATGCTGCCGAGCCCGAGACCAAGTCATCGAACTGTTCTTGATTGTTTTCACTATCGCGCTTCATGTCTCTGCCGTCCTTGTTCGCCGACCTAAATCGACTGTTGAACCACAGGCACAAAATCATGGGCTCGAGCGCTTAACGCTCAAGGCAATTCTATGCTTGCGGCCCCGGTTGAATTTATAGCGTTGGGTCGTTGGTTAACGCCCGCGCTTTTTCTTCCTACGATAAGACCAGCAATCCGCGACCCTTGCAAGGATGTTTACCTAATTTTAAGAAGCTACTTAACATATTGAAATACTGTAATAAAAACAGCTAACTGTCTCATTGTTAGCACAGCGTTTTCCAAGGCGATCCGAAACGGGACACGAATCGGTCGCTCCACTAACAGAATCGGCAAACCACTGATAATCATGGCATCTGATGGTTAACTCGCCGCTCTGTTTTGGACTGATTCGGGTGTAGTGACATTTCCGAAATTCTCGGTATTTTCCGATCTCAAGGTGCGTCTTGCTAGCAATCAAGGGGCAGCAATTCTTGGCGGCAGCGCCAAGGGGGCAAAATGAGCGACACGCAAAATCTTCGAACTAGCAACCTAATGGTGAGCGCATATCTCGCGATGGTCATTGGCGCGCTTCTCGTCTCCACATCAGGCGGCGACTTTGCTGCGCTTTGGAAAGCCGAGAATAGCGATCAGACGAATGCAGCGATCGCTCTTGATCGCGGTGAAGCCGCAGACCTATCCGCAGATTTGGCGCTGAACGCAGCAGTGCGCTCGGGAACCGTCGTTGATGATTCTGGTGTCGCAGACCCAGAAGCAGGCAATGATGCGGCGACGGATGAAGTCAGCCTTGGCTCGCCCGCGGACGTTCAGGAAGAACCAGCGTCGACGGTCGAGCTAGGCGTAGACCAGTTTGATTTCGAACTGACTGATAGCGGAGCCATTACAGGCGGCCGCGCAGCAGTATCAGGCGAATTGATCGAAGTGCAAAAACCGGTGATGCACCAAGGTGAGCGTTTGGGCTCGCTTGTCGTGTTTATAGACAAGAACGCTCGGCTTGCCTCTGATAAGACCACGCTGGAGACTTTGCTTGCGAGCGATCAAGCCTCGATGACAAAGCTCGGCAGAATATCTGACACCGGCTTAATCACGTTCCAAAGGCTGAGAGAATTCGGGATCAACCTGCGGTACGATCCGCTCGACGATCAGATCGTGTTGCAGTCCAGCTGAATCAGCGAGCCGCGACGACCGCCGGGGCGCGATGCCGGTAAGTCACGTTCACACGGTCTGCCAGGATCAAATATGGCAGCCAGATCATCATGCTGATCAGGACCTTGTCGATATTGCCGCTCAGCAATTGCTCCAGCGCGATCGCAACCTCCCCTGGCAAGGGATAGGATGATACGGCCTGCGCGATCGTCAATTGCATCGCAATATCCACCAGCCATGCGAAGAGCAGCATTTTTGGAAAGAGCGGAACCGTGCGCAATGCCATCACAAAGCATACCGCATAAAAGAAGTTCATCATCACGGTGTCGAGGGTCGCGAGCCAGAACAGGGTATATCCCCATGCTGGTGCATCTGTTGTCAAAGCAGGGATCGCCATCGCGAACTCGGCAGTTCTGAGCGCAACGTTGATCAACATTCCGATGATGAGCGATGCCATAAAGCCGACAGGGCCAAAACTTGGATGACGCCGCGCTTCACGTGGACTCATTTCTTGCCAAGCACCAATTCTCGACAGTTGCACGCTGGCACTGCGATGACGGGCCTTACCCAGAAACGCGTTGCGACCGACGATGAAGCCGGCAATTGGGGCCAGACCAACAAGGACATATGGCACTGCGAGCGAGGCCAACTGGGCAAGACTGGTCGCAGGAGTGGGTGAGGCAATCACACGAACGATAGCGACCAAGGCAACGACGCCGAGCCAAGCCAGCGCGATCGGCGTCAAATTGCGGCAAACACCGCGAATGGCGTCGCGGCTCGCCATGGCTGCCCTGCGGGCATAGCTATCAAACAGGTTTGATGAGTGCGAAGTCACTGCGCTAATTAAGCCTATATTGGACAGCATGTGAACCTCTAGCCGCACCTGATTTCGAATCGCATCCGAATCAAATGTAAAATAAACCATATTGAACAGAGTTTTATGTGTGCGAACTTTGCCACAGACCGGGCTGGTAACTAACTGAGTTAACTTTTGCGGCGTATAAATCTCTGAAAAATTGCGATTTTTTATCATTACCAAAAAGTTATTGACGGAATACTAACGTTCGCAGACCCTTAAGGCGTTCCTGAGGAATAGAGCGCGAAGACCGGCGTGAGCCGGAAAAACATAATGGGTCGCGCCAGTCGAAGCACTCAACACCAGTTGGAACTGGGCAAGCCGGAAATAGAAGCCGGAGCCCAGATTTTTGAATGCCCCCTAATTGGTGGGCGATTATCTGTTGGGGAAAAGATATGACTTTTCTGAAGAACTTTATCCGTGATGAATCAGGTGCCTCGGCAGCTGAATATGCTCTGATCCTTGCCGTTGTCGGCGCTGGCATTGCGCTTGCAGCTGTTAACCTTGGTGACGCGATCCAAACTGCTATCGGCGCTGCCGAAACAGAAATCGAAACGGACGTACAACCAACATAAAGTTGGCAAGGCCCGCAATCGGATTCGGTTCCGATTGCGGGCTTTCTTTTTCGAAATCGTAATTTTCGAATTATCCGAGGGGGGCTTGGATCATGCGGGGTAGAAACCTGCTCATAATCGGCGGTGCCATTGCGCTTGGCCTTGTGGCCGTGTTTTTGCTCAACAGCTATTTTAGCGGTTACGAGCAACAGCAAGAACAAGCTGCGCAAAGTGAACAATTGTCGCGCATCGTCGTTGCCACCCAACCTATTGCGTTCGGCACTCCGATCACTTCGACCAACACCCGGCTCGCGAACTGGCCTTCAAATGCCGTTCCCGAAGGCGCGTTTGGAACAATCGAAGCTGCAACCCAAGGCGGCCGTGTCGCTTTGCGGCCATTGGTCGCCGGCGAACCCGTTCTTGCCAACAAAGTTAGCGGCGAAGGTGGACGCGCATCACTTGCAGCAGCCCTTCCCGATGATCTTCGAGCCGTGTCAATTCCCGTCAATGCAATCGCCGGTGTCGGCGGCTTTGTGAGAGCGGGCGACGTGGTCGACGTGATGCTCACCCGCCAAATTCCGGGCGAAGGCGCCACTCCCACCGACAAAATGACAACCGTCGTTTTGGAGAATGTTCAAGTTCTGGCGACCGATCAAAGCGCCAATGACAACGAGACAGCAGCAGCTGTAGCGACGACAGCAACGTTGCAAACCGATTTGATCGGATCGCAAAAGCTGGCTTTGGCCACGCAAATCGGCACGCTCAGCTTGACCCTGCGCAATGTCGAGAACCAGATTGTCGGCGGCACCCGTGCCGTCGTCCCACGCGACCTTGGCGGAGCAGGAATCTACATCCCAGCGCGCGGCACTAGACGAGCGCCGGCACCGTCCAGCCGCTCAGCACCGCAACGCGGATCCAATTCCACAAGCTCTGCTCCGCGCCGTCCTTCCGGCCCCAGCATGACTGTGGTCCGCGGCACAGAAGCGCAAGATTATCGGGTGAACCGCAATGGTAACTAAGAACACATATCGCGCGCTGATTTCGGCCGCTCTGCTGTCGACAGCAAGCCTTGGCGCAGCGCCAGTTTTCGCTCAAGAAACGGAAGTTCCGGTTCACGTGGGCGAAGTCGAAATTCCAGTGAACAAAAGCCAGATCGTTACGGCAGATCGGGCTATCTCGCGGGCGTTAGTCGGCAATGAAGAGATCGCGGATATTTTCCCGGTTTCCGAACGCTCAATCTATGTGCTCGGCAAGAAAATGGGCACCACCAGCCTGACGGTTTACGACAATGCAAACCGCGTCATCGCGGTTATGGATATTGCCGTTGGCCCAGATGTGACCGGCCTTCGCGATCAGATCAAAACGCTGATGCCCGAAGAAGAGATCGAGGCACGGATTTCAAACGAATCGATCGTGCTCAGCGGTCTGGTAAGCGGCCCAGGTGTTGCTGACAAAGCAGTACAGCTTGCCCGCGCCTACGCCGGCGAGAATGTCGTCAATTTGATGTCGCTGGGCAGCAGCCAACAGGTGATGCTCGAAGTTCGCTTTGCAGAAGTCTCGCGCAGCGTTGGTAAACAACTGGGCGTCAGCTCTTTCTCGCAATCGATCAACGGCAATTTTTCGACTGCAATCGGCGATGGTTCGCAGCTTGTGCCTGACGTTGATACAGGCACCGGCGTCCTGCAATTGGACTCCATTACGGGCACTTTCGGCATTTTTCGGCGTTTCTTCAGCGATGTTGCGGGCCTGAATATCGAAGCCGTTCTGGATGCCTTGGAAGATAAGGGTCTCTCCAAAACACTGGCAGAGCCTACGTTGATCGCCCTTTCCGGCGAGCGCGCATCGTTCCTTGCTGGCGGTGAATTTCCAATTCCAGTTGTCCAGAATGCTGGCGGCGGCGGTGGCGGTGCAACCGGCCAAATCGGCGGAGCTGTCACAGTTGAGTTCAAACCGTTTGGCGTGAGCCTCGCGTTTACTCCGACAGTGCTTTCGGACGACACGATCAACCTGCTAGTTGAACCAGAAGTCAGCTCGATCGATCCGACTGCCTCAATCCGCCTCAATGGCGTGACTATTCCGGGCCTCCAAACCCGCCGGGCCAGTACGGTTCTTGAGCTGCGCGATGGCGAAAGCTTTGCGATTGCCGGCCTTTTGCAAAGCGATTTTCAAACAACCGTTCGTCAAGTTCCAATCCTCGGCTCGATCCCGATCATTGGTTCGCTGTTCCGTTCATCAAGTTTCCAGAAAGGCGAAACCGAACTTTTGATCGTCGTTACGCCGCGTCTGGTTGCACCAATTAAGCCAAGCCAAGTTCGCCTTCCAACCGATCGTATCGAAGATCCGGTTCAAGCGGACGTGCTCCTAAATGGCACCGCATATCGGCCCAAAAAAGAGGCCGTCGAAGCAGCAGAAGCTGCACCGCAGAACGCAGGTGATGATTATGAATTCTAAGGTATTTCTCTTCACTGCCCTCTCGGGTCTGTCGCTTGGTGGATGTTCGGTCGCTGACAAAGAGCTTCTCGGATATCAAGACCCCAGTTGGGGCGAAGCCAATCGCGCAACAATGGCAGCGCAAGTCATCAATCCGAACCCGGAATATGACACGCTTGTGCCAGAATCGAGCGCAGAAAACGCTGTCAACGCAATCGAGCGCTACCGCGACGGAACTGTCGAACAGCCTGAACGGCAATCGACGACAGAACCGGTCGCTGGCGGCCCGAACTGAAGTGGAGGCAACCCACCGTGAAGCATGGAACCCAATTCCAATTCTGGCATGACGAGAGCGGCGCTGTCGCCGCGACTTATGCCCTTTCCTTAATCGGGATTCTCGGCGTGGCCGGTGTGGGAATGGACTATGCTCGTCTGGCGGGGATGGATTCTGAGCTTCAGAATGGCGCAGATCAGGCTGCAATTGCTGCTGCCAGTCAATTGGACGGTAATACAGGCGCATGCGCGCGCGCCGCTGGCGCAGCAAACGCTCTGGTGGCGAACCAGACTTTGCTCGCATCCGGCGACAATGCCGTGGCCATCCCGCTTGAAACGACATGCGATGCAACCGGCCAAGTCCGGTTTTGGCAGGACAAGACAAAAAGCACGGCGGCGACCAGCGACTCAAACGCAAATTATGTCGAAGTTTTCGTCACCGCAAGATCGGTAGACTACGCGCTGCTTCCCGTCACCGGCGCGCTGCGTTCGGCCGATATCCAAGGAATAGCACTGGCAGGTTTAGGCTCTTCGATCTGCAAGGTTCCGCCTATCATGATCTGCAACCCGCTAGAATCCAGCGACCCCGGCTTTGATATCGACGCGTATAAAGGCGACGGCGTCAGGCTCGTGGCGAATGATGGCGGTGGTTATACTCCGGGTAACTTTGGCTATCTGGAAACCAATGCCGGCAATGGCGCAATCGCAACGGCGCGAACTTTAGGCCGCGTGGAAGTGCCCGGCGATTGTATCGCTGCCGACGGTGTAACGACGAAGCCTGGTGAGCAAATCAGTGTTCTGGATGCTCTAAACACCCGCTTTGATATCTTCGACAATGGCCTGAACAATTCATGCGCGGATGCAGCCGAGTGCCCGCCATCGGCAAATTCCCGTAAGGATTTGCTGAAGAAGGCTGGCCCGCAATGCGGAATTGGCAATCAAGGCTGGCAAGTTGGACCGAACCCTTACCGCCCAAGTTCGTCTACTATGCCTTTGAGCAACACCGAAGCCGATGCGCTTGATCCGATGGGTTATCCGCGAGACATGTGCCACGCGATCAGCCCGACCGGAAACTGTGCATTGGACCGTGTTGGAGACGGCGTCTGGGACCGTAACGCCTATTTCCGCACCAATTCTCATATCTATTCGACCATTCCGGCGAACACCGCATTCCGGTCCGATGGCGCAGCCCCGACCCGCTATGACGTGTACAAATACGAAGCCGCCAACAACCTTTTGGCGACCGCCAATGTTGGCAATTTAAGAGCCGCCGGTGCGCCGATTTGTGGTGCGCCCGGTGTGCCTGTGAACTCGGCCCAGCCTGATCGCCGCGTGCTTAGCGTCGCTGTCATCAATTGCACCGCTGAAGGCGTGATTGGCAAAACAACCGGTGTCGATGTTCAGGAATGGATTGATGTATTTCTGGTTGAGCCATCTGCCAATCGTGGAAATGGCGGCAGCCGTATCACAGACAAAAGCGATGTCTATGTCGAGATAATCGGCTCCACGACGCTAGGCGGCGGTTCGACCGCAGGGCAGGAGATCCGCAAGGATGTCCCGTACTTAATCGAATGATGGCCTTGCTCACCTCTTTTACAAAAGACCGCCGCGGATCCGCCGGTGCAGAGATGGCATTGATGCTGCCGCTCATGCTCGCCGTGATTTTTGCGACGTTTGAGGCGGGGCATTATTTCTATACCGAGCAGAAGATCATCAAATCTGTACGCCAAGGCGCCCGTTATGCCGGACGCCTGCCATTTGCGAACTACACCTGTCCTGCCGCGATTGATGCAGCCGCAGCCAGTCAGGTCAAAACCGTGACCCGCACAGGCTCTTTGACGGGCACGACGCCGCTGATCAAAGACTGGGCGCAGGACGACATCACCGTGACCGTTGCCTGCAACAGCGCAACGACGACCGGCGTTTTCAAAAGCAATGTCGGCGGCGCACCGGTGGTAACAGTCTCGGCGACCGCGCCTTACACATCTTTGTTCGCTCAACTTTTGACGTCGAGCTCCGCAACACAGGTTCGCGCGTCGGCGCAGGCAACTGTGAACGGAATATGAGAGTTCTCGCAATCTTGAACCGGTTTTGGCGCGATCAACGCGGGGTCAGCGCAAGCGAATTTGCGCTGGTGCTTCCCTTGCTGCTCATCATGATGATCGGCACCATCGATATCGGCCTGTACACTTGGTCTTTGAACCAAGCGGAAAAAGCAACGCAAGTGGGTGCGCGCTGGGCCGTTGCCACAGATATGCTGCCTAGCGGCCTCGCAACCTATAGTTTCGCCACCCAAGGCGGCATTCCGCAAGGCACCGTCGTTCCGGCAAGCGCTTTTCCGGGCGTCACCTGCACTGAAGCTGGATGCACCTGCGATGGCAGTTGCTCGTTTGACACGTCAATGGATCAGAATGCCTTCGGCAGCCTCGTTGGCCGAATGCAGGATATCAAAAGCGACATTGCCGCAAGCGATGTCACTGTCACATATGGATATTCCGGCCTCGGCTTTTCAGGCGACCCAAATGGGCCTGACGTCGCGCCAATTGTAACAGTCAGCCTCGACGGGCTCGACTACCAACCGATCACGTTTGTCATGTTCGATCAGACGCTCGACCTCCCGAGCTACAGCTACTCACTGACCGCAGAGGACAGTGAGGGATCAGTGTCGAACTGAGGCCGCAAGAATGACAAGGATCGATAACATTTACGAGCTAGGAATGAATAAGGCTATTGTTTTGCCAGGCATCGTGCTTGTCGTTGCACAAGAAGCGACCATTGCGCCGCTTCGCGAAATCTCAGAGCCGGTCGAGATGTGCGAATGCAGCCTTGACCAGATGCCTTCTGATGACGCGTTGTCACGGTCGGATGTGATCGTTCTTGAAATCGATCCAGCTCACGAAGGTTCGATCAAACGGCTCGAAAAAATCGCCGCCGCACGGCCGGGTGTGCCGATTATCGCGGGCGTAGAATCGCTTGATATTCGCACCACACGTGCATTGCTCAAACGCGGCATTTCGGATGTCTTAGAACTGCCGTTCTCCATCGAAGAATTGCTCGGCGCGATCGCTGATGCAGAGCCGCCAGAGCGTTCCGACACACAAAACAGTGCGCCATTGGCCCCCATCACGACCTTCATCGGCTGTGCAGGCGGTGTCGGCACTTCGACGCTTGCCACTCACGTTGCCAGCGCGATGGTGGAGCAAGGCACCGCTACGGCCATGCTCGATCTTGATATTCAGGCAGGCGATGTCTCCGACTATCTTGGTCTGACAAGCCGCCATTCATTGCAAGATTTGCTAGAGGCCGACAAAAGGCTCGACATCGACCTGCTCCGCTCTGTTTTGACAAAGCGTGAAGGCATGCCCGAGGTTTTGGCCGCGCCGCAGGATATCCTGCCGATTGAAGACGTGCAGTTCGAACGGTTACTGCCTGTGATCGACACGATGCGGCGCGATACCGATCACCTGATCATCGACATGCCCGGCACCCTTACAAATTGGAGCCTTTCGACGCTTTTCCAGAGCCAACAGATTGTGATTGTTGGCGGAATGTCTGTGCAAATGCTGCGAAAGATGCGCCGCCAGATTGATTTTCTGGTCGGCATGGGGATTGACCGTGAAGTGATCAAAGTCGTCACCAATCGTGTGTCATCCGGCCTATTCAAGACAATCAAGACAAGCGAGGCCGAAGCGGCCCTTCGCAATCCTGTCTTCGCTGTGATCCCCGAAGAAACGAACAACCTTCAACAGGCGCAGGACCAAGGCGAGTTAATCTGGTCGCTATCCAGCCGCAGCAAGTTCGAAAAAGGCATCCGTGCCCTTGCCAGCGACCTTATCGAAGCAACCGAGGGCGAGCAGTAGATCATGTGGAAGGTCACTAAGAAAACCGAAGAGGAACAGCCGGAAGTCGTCGCACCGGAAGCGACTGAATCCGATGCGAGTGAAGTGACACCAGTCGCGCTATACCCTCAACCGACAGAGCGCGAAGAGCGCATGTTGGAAATCAAAATGGCGATCCACCAAGGGCTGTTGGACAAGATCAACCTTGCCATGCTCGATAAGCTTGCGCCCGCTCAAATCAAATCTGAAATCAGCGCGCTTGTTCCTGAATTGCTGTCTTCATTCGATCAACCGCTGAACCGCGAAGAACGCGAAACGTTGATCAATGATGTGATGGACGAGCTGTTGGGTCTTGGCCCGCTTGAACCGCTCCTAAAAGACGAAACCATAACCGATATTCTGGTGAACGGTTCGAACACGGTTTTCGTTGAGCGTGCTGGTGTTCTTGAGCGGGTTAAAACCCGGTTTCAGGACGAAAAGCACTTGATGCGGATCATTCAAAAGATCGTAAGCGCGGTCGGCCGGCGGATTGATGAATCCTCGCCATTTGTGGACGCCCGTCTTGCAGACGGTTCGCGTGTGAACGCTATTGTCGCACCACTCGCGATTGATGGTTCGCTGCTTTCAATTCGTAAATTTGCGAAGATCCCGATTGATCTCAAAAAGCTTGTCGCGCTGGGCAGTGTGCCGCAGCAAATGGCGACCGTGCTCGAAGCGATTGTCCGGTCACGCCGCAACGTATTGATTTCTGGCGGAACCGGCTCGGGTAAAACGACGATGCTCAATGCGATGTCATCCTTCATTGATGAGCGTGAGCGGATCGTGACGATCGAGGATTCCGCGGAGCTTCAGCTTCAACAATCTCACGTTGCAAGACTGGAAACCAGACCTGCCAACATCGAAGGTCGCGGCGAGGTCACACAGCGCGAACTGGTCAAAAACGCTCTGCGTATGCGCCCTGATCGCATCATCGTGGGTGAGGTCCGTACAGGCGAGGCGTTTGACATGCTTCAGGCGATGAACACCGGCCACGATGGATCGATGACGACGGTCCACGCCAACTCTGCGCGCGATGCATTGTCACGAGTTGAGCAGATGATCGGTATGGCCGGCATCGACATCAGCCCTAAATCCGCCCGCGCCCAAATTGCCTCTGCCATCAATGTCGTCCTTCAGGTTACTCGGCTTGCCGACGGTAAACGCCGGGTGCGGAGCCTGTCCGAGCTTACCGGCATGGAAGGCGACACGATCACAATGCAGGAAATTTTCCGCTTCAAATCGACCGGGGTGGCCGATGATGGCGAGATTCTGGGCCATTTCGAAGCGACCGGCATCCGTCCGAAATTCCTTCAGACTGCCACCGAATTTGGCATCGACCTGCCTTCAGATCTTTTCCGACCAGATACCAAGATCGGTTGATCATGAGCACAGAGATCATCCGCGCCATTATCCTGCTGGTTGTTTTCGCCGCAATCTTTCTGCTGGCGTCCGTTTTCCTGAATGAATGGCAAAAACGGCGCGTCCACACCCAAGCGGTGAACAAGCGCCTTGAGATGATTGAGCGCGGGACAAACCGTGAGGCTGTGGTCGGCGAGTTGATAAAACGGCGGCCGGCCGAACTTTCATTTTTGCCGCAATATATCCGGCAACCGCTGCTTTCGTTCCAGCGGCTGGTATTCGCATCGGGTATCAGCATGACATATCGAACAGTGCTTGTCCTGCTGGCCGCAGCAAGCGCCGCGCTGTTCTTCATAACCCTCGTAGTACTCGTTCTGTCAGGCATCGCGCTTAGCTTCGGATCAATCCAGTTGACTCTGATGTTCTCCATCGCGCTCGGGATTCTGGTGCCGGTTTTCATCCTGCAAAGGATGGCTCAGGCACAGCGCAAGAAGATGGAGCAGCAGTTTCCTGTCGCGCTTGATATTTTTGTAAGGGCACTGCGCACCGGACACCCTGTTTCTTCGGCAATCGACCTTCTGACGGAAGAAATGGAAGATCCGATCGGCAGTGAGTTCGGCCTGATTTCAGACGAAGTTGCTTACGGTGCTGAATTGATTGATGCGCTTAGCGCGCTGGCCGAACGCTGGGATCTCGAAGACATCCGTATGTTTGTCGTTGCGCTTTCTCTACAGCAGCAAACAGGCGGCAATTTGGCCGAAATTCTTGAGAATATATCAAAGGTTATCCGAGAGCGGGCGCAGCTTTACATGAAAGTTCGCGCGCTCAGTTCGGAAGGCCGAATGACAGGCTGGATGCTCACCATCCTGCCCGTCTTTGCATTCGTGACCATCTTCCTCGGAACGCCCGAATATTATTTCGACGTAGCCGATGACCCGGTCTTCATCTTCGGATCGATTACACTAAGCATCATGTACGTCACCGGCGTGATCGTGATCAGGAAAATGGTGGATCTAAAGGTCTAGTATGTTTGAACTGATCGTCTCGAATTGGATTTTGCGCACCGGCGTTCTGGTGTTGCTGTTTGCTATCGTCGTGATAGCTGGCGTCTTTCTAACCAACTTTGCGATCAATCGGCTTAATGTTCTGCGAGACCTTCGGGAAATCGGCACGGCAGAAGATGTAGTAACCCAGCACGGGCTTGCGATTGATCATAAACAAGGTGCGTGGGCACGGCTCGTCCGGCGCATCGAAGATAGCGGCCTAGACCTTGGCGATTCTCGTAACAGCGAAATTGCCAAGTTGATGCGCAATGCGGGCTATGATTCAGCTTCAGCGCCGCGCGTATATACGCTGGTCCGTTTGATGATGATCTTCATCTTGCCCGGCATCTACATCCTTTTCACAATCACAAGCAGCGAAGAAACCTCAGTCACCCGGCTTTACATCGTCTGCGCACTGCTAGCTCTCCTCGGCATTTACATTCCCAACCTGTTCGTGCGATATCAGGCGCAAAAACGGCGTTCCGAAATCATAAATGGCTTTCCGGACAGTCTCGATCTGATGCTGGTCTGCGTCGAGGCAGGTCTCGGCCTTGAAGCGGGGCTTGATCGCGTAAGCCGCGAGATGTCCCTGTCTCATCCGCTTATCGCTTCCATGTTTGCCGAGACGGTTCTGCTCATGCGAGCAGGCGCCTCACGTGATGAAGCCCTTCGCAAACTCGCCGATATAAGCGGCGTTGACGAAATTCGATCGTTCACAACGTTGCTGATCCAGTCTGACAAGCTCGGTACCAGTATCGCGACGACGCTCCGCGTCTATTCCGCTGAAATGCGCGAAGCCCGCCGGATGCGAGCCGAAGAAAAAGCGCACCGCCTGCCGGTGTTGATCTCAATTCCACTGGTTGTCTTCATGCTGCCGACAATGATCGGAGTGCTGGCTTTGCCCGCTGTGATCCTTGCGATGCGTGATGTCATTCCAGCACTTACCGGAGGAGCATAAGATGATGAGGACGGTGAAAATCCTGGCGTGCAGCGTTGCTGTATTGAGCCTTAGCGGTTGCAACAGCTTCCTTGCCGAACTCGGTCTCGGCAAGCGAGGGGCAAGCGATCCGTCTTTTGCGCAAAACGACGGCACATCGCGTCTCGAGATGGGTAAAGCGGCTTTAAGGGCAGGAGCCCCCGGAAATGCGATCCATCATTTTGAGCGCGCAATCCTTGATCCTGTGCAGGCAGTCGATGCGTATAACGGAATGGGTATCGCCTATGCCAAGCTTGGGCGTGAAGACCTTGCCGAGCGGTTTTTCAATGCAGCGCTGATGCTGAGGCCGACGGATGAGCGGATCGCCCGCAATCTGGACCGCCTGTACAATTCGGAGATCGGCAATTCGCCTCGTGCACTCGCGCTCAAAGAAGCGAATACAGATGCGATCCTTGCTCAGGCAGAAGCAGATGCGCTTGCCCGCGGGTACATGCATCCCGAGGCAGCTAAGATCGAGAAACGCGGCGCAATCTCGCTGGACAGACGCCGCGGAGATCTGGCGCGCTCATCCCGTCAGGAGATCGTCATTTCAGGCGCGGCACCAATCACCAAATCAAAGCCAGCTCCTGTGCAAGAGGCACTCGCTAAGCGGGCACCTGGTCGCGTTGGAAATGCTAGCCCCATTACAGTCGGTTCAAAGACGAAGGTGGAGGCAGAGGCCAAAGAAGTCGATCAAGTCAAAACAGCCGAACCAGAGAAAAAGGATGCTGTGGCCGCGCTCGACTTCTCTCAGATTGTTTGCCTATCGGGTTCAAATAGCGCGCGCAGTGCCCAGGCGAACTATCCTATCCGGGTTCAGATTGGCAGCTAAAGTCAAGCGCGCTTAAACCATGCCTGCTTCAATGATCGAGATTGGCGCTGTCCTGATCAGCCTGCTGCTGGTTTGGGCGGCGTGGAAAGATATCCGGCACCGAATTTTGCCGAACTCTGCGGCTGTGGCGATCCTGATTGTCGCCTTGGGCAGCACCGCCTTAAGCGAGGGTTTCGGAGCGCTGCTTCCCAATATTGCCCATTTCGCCGCCGCACTGCTGGCCGGCATCGTGCTGTTTGCGATCCGCTGGATCGGTGCGGGTGATGCGAAGGTATATGCGGCTTTGGCTGCGGCGGTGCCGGTGCAAAACGGCCTGTCCCTCTTAGCCTATGTCGCCGCAGCCATGTTCGTGACCGTCATTTGCTGGTTTGGTTTCTCAAGAATTCGCCGAGCTCGTCAGTCCAGCGCAGCGCCCAGCGGCGACTTTGCGAAAGTGCCCTTGGGCTTAGCTATCGCCATTGGCGGCATCGCGTTTCTTTGGCGCACTGGGCTACACGAAATTCTCTGAGCAACTAATCCGAAGTTCCGGCGCGCGCTTTACCGCTGCACGCGGCCTGATCCGTCGCCGCTCATCAGCTTTTCAACCTCAGGCACGGTCACGCGATTAAAATCGCCCATTATTGTGTGTTTAAGCGCGCTAGCGGCAACTGCAAATTCGAGACTCTGCTGGCGATCTTCGTAGGCGTTGAGGCCATAAATCAGCGCTGAGGCAAAGCTGTCCCCGCCGCCGACACGATCGACTATATCGGTCAGCTCATAGCGGCGCGACAGCATAAAGCCATCATCGCGGGTGCGCAGGCAAGCCGACCAATTGTTACGGTCCGCACTCAGGCTCTCTCGCAGCGTAATCGCGATCGTGTGCATGTTCGGATAGATATCCAGCACCTTCTGGCCGAGCGCCTCGTATTTGGCTGTATCAAGCTCACCGCTCTCCACATCGACATCAACGCTGATATCGAGTGATTTCTGGCAATCTTCCTCGTTCGCGATGCCCACATCGACATATTTCACAAGCTCACGCATCACTTCTGGTGCGGTCTTGCCGTATTTCCAGAGCTTTCCACGGAAATTGAAATCGCACGAAACAGTGACGCCTGCCTCTTTGGCCGCTTTGACGCAGGCCATCGAAAGATCGGCAGCCGATTGGCTAAGCGCCGGTGTGATCCCGGTAATGTGCAGCCATTTGACGCCTTTGAAGATCACCGGCCAATCAAATTCGTCCGCGCTGGCATTGCAGATCGACGAGTTGGCGCGGTCATAGACGACTTTCGAAGGACGCTGGTTTGATCCGGCTTCTAAGAAGTATATCCCCACGCGGTCACCCGAGCGGCTGATATGGGCTGTATCCACCCCAAACTTGCGCAGTTCCATGATTGCGTTTTCGCCGATGTCATTGTCCGGCAACGCGCTCACAAAGCCCGCATCAAATCCGTAATTCGACAGCGCAACCGCGACGTTTGCCTCGCCCCCGCCAAATGTCGCCTCGAATTCAGGCGCTTGGAAGAAACGCTGATGACCCGGTGTTTTGAGCCGCAGCATGATTTCACCGAAAGAAAGATAGTCAGCCATGGGGAGGTGCTCCTGTCAGCGCGCAGACTGGGCAATTGCCACAGCATCCGACGCGAGTTTTGTAATCTGCGAATAGTCGCCAATCGCGACTGCTTCTTTGGGGGTTAGCCAGCTGCCACCGCACGCGAGCACGCAGGGAAGCTGTAGGAAGTCTGTGAGGTTTGCAGCCGAAACGCCGCCTGTCGGCATGAAGCGCATATCGCGGAAGACCGAGCTTAACGCTTTCAGCATTGGCACGCCGCCCGCGAGGCTGGCTGGAAAAAACTTCACTTCGCGCAAGCCGAGCGCATAGGCGCGTTGCACCTCGCCAGCCGTCATAGTGCCGGGGAAGAAGGGGATACCTTCATCAAGGCAATACCGCGCAATGTCGTCCACCAACCCGGGCGACACGATGAATTGCGCGCCGCTAGCCCGAACCGATTTGGCTTGATCCAGGGTAAGGACAGTGCCTGCCCCCACGATCAGGCCCTTGGTTTCGGCGAGGATCGCTTCCATGCCCTTCTGCGCGTCGTTGCTGCGCAGGACGACTTCGATCACGCTTAATCCGCCATCGGCTAGTGCTTTAGCCGTGCTGACCGCGCGCGCAGCATCGTTCTCGGCAATCAGCGGCACCACCGGTGCCGCCTCAAGCCGCTGTGACAATTCAACTGACATCAGGGAAACCTCGTGTCTGGGCGGCCTTACGAGTAGGCTAGGCCGCCATTGATATCGACATTGGCACCGTTGATGAACGACGCTTCGTCAGAGGCGAGATACGCCACTGCATCGGCTGTTTCTTCGGCGCGTCCCTGACGCTTCAGAGGCGTTGAGTTGGCGACATTCTCACGCGCAGCATCCGGTGTGAACTTGTCGTGGAACGCAGTCGCGATCATGCCCGGGCACAGGGCGTTGACGCGAATGCCTTTTGGACCCAGTTCTTTCGCCATCGCGCGGGTGAACGTCATCACTGCGCCTTTTGACGTCGCATAAGCAGATGCGCCCCCGCCGCCGCCATCACGGCCTGCAAGTGATGCAAGGTTCACGATAGCGCTGCCTTCGCCCATATGAGGTGCGACGGCCTGTGTGGCGAGGAATGTTGAAGTCACGTTCAGCTGCATGACGAAGTTGAAGAACTCCTCATCCATTTCCGACAGCGTCTTGCGAGCGACAAGGCCGCCTGCATTGTTGACAAGAATATCAATCGAATTGCCAAACGCTTCGGTTGTCGCCGCGACAAGCGCGGTGACATCTGCTGCTTTGGTGACATCGGCTTTCACCTTAATGCCCTTGCCGCCGCCTGCTGCTTCAATCGCAGCGAGCGTGGCATCCGCATCGGCTTCATTGCTGTTGTAATTCACAACAACATTGGCGCCTTCGCTTGCCAGTTTTACACAGATGGCGCGGCCAATATCGCGGCTACCGCCGGTTACGAGTGCCACTTTGCCTGCAAATTTCATTCTATCTTCCCCCCTTGGAAGGTTGGACGGCCTCAGGCCGTTTTGGGTTGAGTTGGTTTGAGTGGTTTGATTTCGCCGCACAGCAGCCAGACACTCGCAATAGCAGTAAGCGCGAGGAATGCTCCGAGGACGAAGACAGTGTAGTAATTGGCGCCAAATGTCATGATCGGCACCAGATAGGTCAGCAATGCTGCGCTAAGTTTCGCGGCCATGCCGGCGAGACCCGACAAAGTGCCCACTGTGCGCTTGCCATAAAGGTCGCTTGGCAGTGTTTGCACATTGCCGATCGCAGTCTGAAAGCCGAACAGG
Organism: uncultured Erythrobacter sp.; assembly: GCF_947497915.1. Lineage (GTDB taxonomy): Bacteria > Pseudomonadota > Alphaproteobacteria > Sphingomonadales > Sphingomonadaceae > Erythrobacter. The sequence goes on from NZ_CANMIJ010000002.1 coordinate 19,722, forward strand.
ATGGTGAACATCAACCACAGCGCGGTCCATGGCTCAGAGGCCACCGACAATGCGAGCAGCGCCGGCAGCATGATCAAGCAGCCCAGCGTGATGGTGAGCTTACGCGTAGCATTGACGCTCCAGCCGGCCTTCAAACGGTTCTGCGCCAGCAATCCGCCGAACCACGCGCCAACCATCGCACCGACATATGGCAACCAGCCAGATGCGGCGATGTCTTTGACGTTGAAGTTGTGAACTTCGACCAGATAGGTCGGGATCCAAACGATGAAGAGCCACCAGATCGGGTCAATCGCAGCCGAAGCAATGATGACCCCCCAGCTTTCCTTGCGCCCCAGCAGTTCGCCAGTGGATGGGTTGTAGCCATCTTCATCTTCGCCATCCTCAACCTCTACCTTTTGGCCGGTCAGGATGTATTCGCGCTCTTCATCGGTCAGCCAATCATGGCTTTCCGGTGGTGCTTTTACGATGAACCACCATGGCAGCAACCAAAGTAAACCTGCAAAACCAACCAGGACAAAGATGATCTTCCAGTCGAGGTAGATCGCCATATAGCCGATTAGCGGGATCGAGATGATGCCGCCGATGGCTGCGCCCGAATTGAATATACCTTGGGCAAGCGCGCGTTCCTTTGTAGGGAACCATTCCGCATTCGCTTTGGTCGCACCGGGCCAGTTACCCGCTTCGGCCACACCCAAAACAGCGCGGAAGAAACTGAAGCTCAAAACACCCTGCGCCAGAGCGTGCGCGGCAGTCGCAATCGACCAGACACCGATAGACAGGACAAAGCCAAGCCGCGTGCCGATCCAGTCAAAGATCTTACCAAAGATCGCCTGACCCGCCGCATATGCAAAGATGAAGACGGTGCTGATAATCCCAAGGATATATTTGTGCCCATCGGCATCCATTTCAGGGAACAGGTCAGGCGCGATTTGCTCAGGCCACAAGACATTGATTGTTTGCCGATCAATATAATTGATGATCGTCGCAATCGCGACAAGGATCACAACCCACCAGCGCAGTCCGTTCAGTTTCATAGTCAGGCCCCCTCGCCCAGAAAGTCTTCGCGAAGCGGGCTGAACGTGTCGATCAACACACCTGCTTCAAGGCATACCGCCCCGTGATCCAAATGCGGCGCAATGTAGAAACTGTCGCCAGCGCCCAGCACCTTCTTCTCTCCGTCTATGAAGACTTCGAATTGGCCGCTTTCGACGTAAGTCGATTGGCTGTGGCGGTGCGAATGCACGTCGCCAACGGCCCCTTTATCAAACCAGACGCGTACGATCATGATTTCCGGACCATAGCCAAGGATCTGGCGGCTTATTCCTCCGCCGAGATCCTCTTTCAGCGTCTCTGCTGCCACCACGAAGGGCTTGCTGGCTGTATCCACAACGCTTGCCATTGTTAATTCTCCCCCTCTGCGAGAGCGACCACCGCTGCAAAGCCTGACCATGCGATGCTCTCACCATCCAGCGTCACGCTGTGGGCGGCCTCGGGATCAAGATTATGCGACACGGCAATTGCAAAGCGCTGCCCTGAGTTCAGGGTCAAACGCACAATATCCATTTCTCCGGCGCGGTCGTGCGACATGTCCGCAATGCGGCTACGACTAGCGACCGTCTGCTCGGCTGCACCGTCGTAAAGACCATGCGCCTCGAGAAGGCTCGCAAAACTGGCATCGCCGCCCTCGCGCATCGCGCGCAGCATGATCAACGGCTCACGGCGCAGATTGAAGCTTGGGTCATTCGCACCGCTTTCACCCAAAATGGCTTGCACAGAGCCATTGCCAGCGAAGCGATAGGTGTAGAAACGCCCGTCCAAAATCCATGTGAGCGCGCCCTTGCCATCATCCAGATCGGCTGTCGCATCGACCCAGATATGTTGATAGCCATTGGCATCACCAAGAACAGGTCGCTGCGCCACGTTCACTTCGGCGTCGAAGTCATATTCCATGATATGGCCGGAATAATGCAGCGGCAGATCGTATTGATGCGCGTCACTGCTGCGGCCGTGAACCAGGTCGAGGATCAAAGGAGCCTCAAGACCCGGTACATCCGGCATTACCAAAGTACGCTGTATCAAGACGCCGGGATAGGCCTCTGTGATACGCGCGCTAGTAACCTGAAGCCCGTCCACGTCGGAGAAATAGAGCTGCGACGGTGCCTTTGCACTTGCAAGGCGAACATCGCCGTCAAAGTGGCTTTTCTCGTCAACGACCAAAGCGTTATGGGCGACCGTTGATTTCGCCCAAGTGGTGTTTTCAGGCAGGTATCGTCCGCCTTCTTTCGCAACGATATTGAGGAACCGCGCCGCGCCGTAATCGCGGACGATCTCGTTCCCGTTGTCGTAAAGCTGCCATGCCAGTTTATCAAAGTGGCCATGCCCCATGCCCTGGGATGAATTCTTCGCGACGAGGGCAGTGTGCCTGCTTCCCTCGCCGCGACGCAGGATCGCGACCGCGCCCTGATCACCTTCAGGCCCGTCGCTCAAAAGCATCGACTTGAAGGGGAATGGTTGTGCTTTGCCGCCGGCAAGATCGCCCGCAACGATCATGCCGTTCGGGTTCAGGACTGTCCGGCCCTGAAATTCGGCAATTGCCAGCAATGATGGATCACGTGTCTGGGCATAGGCGATGGCGATACCGTCATACAGCTCAGCTGTTTTCAGGCTCTTGTCGCGGATCGCATCATTGAAAGGGAAGAAGTAACCACCGTAGCTAAGCTGAACCGTGGTGCGAAGCGCCTTCAGCAAAATGCCGTCGCGGTGTTCAAAGATTTTGCGCGCCGGATCGTTGCGTTCAATTGCATCGGCAAAGACCAGGAATGGCAGCAGTGCAAACCGCTGATAATACGGGCCTTCGGTGTAGTAACCATCTGGCGAAAACAGCAGATCGCTTTGGCGGATAAAGCCAGTTTCGCCGGTCTTGTCCGATCCCAGCAGGGCGATATCGACCATGTCCTGATCGCCAAGCAGATAGCCGGTCATGCCAACACCCGCAGTCGCCCATGTGGCGTGATTGTGAATCCGGTTGAACGTCGCTTCGGAATCGACTGACAGGAACTTCACCGCCGGACGGAACACATTGTTATCGATTACTGCGCGCTGATCATCTGTCAGCGTATCGCGGATATCACCATAACCCTGCACGGCGTGCACAAGCCACATTGCATCGTTGAGCACCTGCCAGAACAAGCGCCCGACATTCTGGTTAGCCTTCGCTGGATGATCGCCAAGAGTTGGATAAAGTTCGGCATATTCCAGCAGCATATCCCGCGCAAAATCGCGGTAACTTTCATCACCGGTGGCACGGTAAATTTGGCCGCTGAGATAGATCGCCTTGTAATTGCGCTTATGCTGTTCGTGTGTGTAACCGCCGCCCGGATCTTTCGGTTGAGGGACAACCAACCCCTCCGCCATCATCTCATCAACAAAGCTAGTCGCTCGCGCCAACTCTGCGGCATAAAGCGGCGGCAGCTCTTGAGCTGCTTCAGACGCAGCTTCGGCAGCAATGGGTGCAGCAGCAGCGGCATTGTGCGGGAAGGTGCAGAATGCCGCTGCTGCTGCGAGGAGCTTGATGCGCTTCACTTGTCATTTCCCTCTGCGAACACATTGTCAGAGAGTTGCGCTCTATGAGCACCCTCGTAATTGAGTTCTTCAAGGACAAGATCAGGCGTTTCCGCGAACTGATTGCTGGTGATAGAAGTCTTCGGAGTGCCGACCGTGTGGACGATGCGGAACGGCGCAGATGCGGCAACCACGTTGCGATCAAGGTTTGCCGTTTGAACACCATGCAAATTGATTGATGCGCCTGACGTGTTGGTCGCTGCGAGCCCGGTGCCTGCAATCGCATTGCCCGTGAAGGTCACAAATGGCCCGAACGTGCTTTCATCGCGGCCTCCGCGATACACATTGACGATTGGCCCGCCGATCTCAGCAAAAGTGCTGTCCGTAATGTCGAGATATTCGACATTGTATTGTCCGAAATCCTCCGTCTCTGCCGCAGCTGAAACAACCGCGCCCGTAATGTCCGAAAACGCACTGTTTTTGATCGACACGCGGTCTGCGAGTGAGCTTTTGCCGAGCGTGAGGACATTGAACGACTTGTTCACGACAAGTCCGCGTACTGTGACGCGGTTCATCTCGATCTGCATGTTCGATTTGATCGGGTAGGTCGTCGTGCGGATCGCGGAATTGCCCACCGAATCGGGCGCAAGCGCACCGTCGATGATGACGCTTTCAAGCTGAAGGTTTCCGCCTTCGCGCAGCTCAATCAAAGTGGGGCGAGTGAAAAGGATGCTCGGCGCATCCGCTCCCTCTTCGTAAGCGCCCTTGATGGTGATCGCCTTGTCCAACGGGATGGTGCGATTGGCGATGTATTCGCCACTACTCAGAAGCAGCACGTCACCATCTTTCGCTGCCATTGCCGCCGCGACGAGAGTGCCCTCGCCCGGCTCGACCGTCGTAACAGTGCCCGACGCACCAAAGACAGAGCCGCTGCCCGGTTTGGCGTACCAAGAGACGCCAACCTGATCCAAAGTCACCGGCGTCAAATCGCGAGGCGCGCCTAGCGATGCCAACGCCGGATCAACCGGATAAAGCAGGCCGTTGTCAGCACGCTCCATCTCCACCGGCGCTTTGGTGAAGCTATCGAGACTGTCTGCAACGCCCCCTTCAACCACGCGGTTGTTTGCGAAGGCTATGCCCGAGACATCGTCATAAACCTCAAGGAAGGATTCACCCTCAATGCCGCCCAAAAGGTTGTTTGCAAATGTGCTGTTGCTAGGCGGTGCAGAGCGTTCGTCATCGGCACCGACATTGAAACCGATGCGGCGGCTGTCGATGATGGTGTTACCCTCAATCGTAGCACCCTCCACCTCAACGTAACGATTTACCGGTGAATTCGGGACGCCATTCATGATCGCCAGCGCGCTAGAGAACGCCGTTCCGCGCATCCCTTCGATATAGTTATCACGGATTGTCTGGCCGCGATTGATCACGCGGATGCCGCCAGTGTAGTCTTTGCCTCCACCCATAAAGATGTTGCGCTCAACGATGTTGTCATCGCCGTGGCGCAAAGTCAGCGTGCCGCGTGATTTCAAGAAAACATTCCCGCGAAAGACATTGCCGCCCGATTTGGAGGAAATGATCTCCACTTCCCCATCAGTGCGGTCAAAGATGTTGTTCTCAACCGTCGTTTCGGAACGATGCATCGAATAGCGGCTGGTGCCGATCCGCAGAGTTTCACCACCGTTGGAGCCAAGCACCGGGCGCGGACCGAAGTAGTTGTGATCAATCAAATGATCGTTTTCGCGGCTTTCCTCGCTATCCAAACGGACAGCCAGCGTCACACCTTTGTTGGTCTTGCCAACCATATGGTTGTGATCAAAGCGGTTGCCGCTGCCATAGATGCCGACCCAGTAATCGCTTTCATAGCGGTCTGGCTTGCTGAAATTGTCGATGACGACTTCGGTGACGCGGCTGTTGCGGGCCTGATCATTCTTCGTCCGCCGGAAAGAGACGACTTCGCCGCGAGGGCTGTAACCGTCTTTGAAGACCAGACCTTTGACCAGAATATACTCGCCGCCGATGCGCAGGTTTGACTGGCCGGTTAGAAAGACCTTTCCGACCTCTTCGGGTGTGACAGTGATAGGCGCGTCTGCGCGCCCCTTCCCCGTGATGACGAGATCGAAATCAAGCCATTCGCCATTCGCAAGGATGATGACATCACCTGCCTCAACCTGCTTCAACGCGCCGGCATATTCGTCTTGGTTGCGAACAAAGAAATCCTCGGCAAGCGCCGGTGAAGCGCCAAGCCAAACAGCAAGCAGCACAAGGCCAGACCTTGCCAACATCCCTCTATCCCCTCGTCCGTATTTTATGAGTCGGGACTATAAGTGGCGAGAGAGGCTTGTCAATCAATCTGGCATATCAAATTGGTATTATTTGTATAGCCAATTTGCCTAACCAATTTTGGCGGCGGCTGCGAAGCGTTCCCGGCTCTTGGACGCTTGCTCTTGCAGCTCCTCCAAGGCCATGCGCTCTGTCGCATCAAGCATCGCTTCGATCAGGCGATGGAAGTGCTCACGCATTGCGTTGCGGGCGCCTGCAGGGTCTCGGTCGCGCAATGCGAAGAATACTGCCTCGTGTTCGGCCGTGCGCGATTCTGCATCGTGCACACATACCGCTTGATAGGTCGCTTTGACCTCAGGAATTTCCTCTCGCATGCGCCATAGCGATTGAACGGTATGGACCATGGCCGCGTTGTTCGATGCCTCGGCAATTACGCGGTGAAACTGCTCGTCCGCAGCATCGGCGGCGGCTTCATCGCCGGTGCGCATTTGCTCGATCAGAGCTTTGAGACGGGTAATACCATCATCGCTGATGTTGTGCGCTGCGAGAGCAGCCGCCTCGGATTCCACCAATAGACGCGCTTCAGTTACTTCGAATGCGCTGGCCGTCGGGAGGCTGGATTTCTCTTCTGGCTGTGTTTCGGCGACATAGACGCCTGATCCCGTCTTGATTTCAAGCCGTCCAATGGCTTGAAGCGCGATCTCAGCCTCGCGAATGGTAACGCGGCTCACATCAAGGCGCTCGGCAAGTTCACGCTCACCCGGCAAGCGGGTTCCAGGGGGGAATGCACCCTCGTCGATCAAGCCTGCAATTTGCTCGGCCACCGATTGGAAAAGTCGCTTACCAGTCATGCTGCACACCTTAACTTGAGTGTCTTACCTCTTCGATCCCTTTTCCTATGCACTAACGATACGAAATTGCCAGTGCATGTGGATGGCTGCCACCGCCTTCGCCTGATGGCGATGGCAGCCAAGTGCGTTAGAATTTAACCCGAACCCCAGCGAAGTAGCGCGGTCCATAGACCTGAATTGCGCCAAAATCGTCTGGAGCTCCGCGGAAGTTGGTCCGCGGTTCATTGAACAGGTTGATACCCTCAACCGAGAACCGGATATTCGGGCTAAGTTCGTATGACATGCGCGCTTCAAATACGCCCACATCATCAACATAGCGCACGCGTCCCGGTGTCGAGACGAATTGCTGGAAGTAGTTGCTGCGGAACTTGTAGACGCCTTGGAAATCGAAATCACCGATCTCGTAATAGACCTGCCCAGAGAATACATGCTCTGAGAAACCGAACAGGTTCGAAGGCGGGATCAGCCCGTTGGTTGTCGTCTGCACGTTGTTCACATCAACCGATGTGATTGCGCCCAGCGAGTCGTCTTCAAATTCGAAATCAGAATCGGCGTAGTTATAACTTAGCTTGAAACCGAGCCCGTCAAACGGGGCAGGAAGATAGCTGAACCGGTGCGCGGCAGTGATCTCGATGCCGTAGATCGTGCTGGTTTCATCAGTGGTGTTGATGGTCAGAACTGGCAGATCAATCAGGTTGCCTTCAATGCTGAAGGTTTCCGTGACAGCCGCCGTTTCGAACCCGCCATTGAAGCTCTTATAGTAAGCGTTGAAGGCTAGGATTGTATCCTCGTTCGGATACCATTCGAGGCCAACATCCACGTTCCATGAAAGCAGCGGATCAGTCGCCGGGTTACCCGTAGCGTTCACACTGTCGATGCCACCATTAAGCGCCTGCTCTGCAGAGGTGAATTCGTCATTGTTGGTTACAAACGTACGGCCGTTACCCAGATCTGATGGATCGGGACGCGACAGCGAACGGTAAATGCCGACACGGCCAAGCAGATCAGGCTGGAATTCAGCGACAAGGTTCAAGCTCGGAAGCACTTCCGTGTAAGAACCGCGGGTCACGTTGGTGACCAGTGTCGATGTATCCTGATCTACTGTGAACTCGTCACTCGCGTTCGGGTCGGTCGGATCCGCTGGAGTGATCGTGACGAACAGGTCCGAGCGGAAGCCGCGCGTTGTGATGTTCGTACCGACAACACGGACGCCTAGGTTGCCGCGGATCGGGAGACTGCCAATGTCGCCGTCAAAGTTCGCCTGCGCATAAGCCGCCCAGCTTGTTTCCTCGACATCGGTGTTATCGATCGAATCGAACTCGTTGGTTGGGTAGATTGGCAGACCATCTTCATCGAATGACAGGCCTGATGGATCTTCACGCTCCAAAACCCGCGCGATGCAAAGCGCATCGAAGGTCGCAAAGGTGTTTGACGAGCTCAGAACGTTACCCGCAAGGTCAACGTTGGTGATGAGCGCATTGCCGCCGCGAATAGAGTCCATGAAACCTGTTTCAGGGAAGCTGGTGCGGCATTCCTGGTTGGCTACGAACAACGCGCCCGAGCCATCGGTGTCGTTATACGTGTTCTCAAAACGGCTGAGACCGCGCTGAGCGCCAGGGACATCACGGTAGATCAGCTCTTGGTAACGAGCGCCGCCCATGATTGAGCTGACAAAACCGTCCATTTCATAATCGAGATCGCCGCGGAATGCCCAGACGCTGTTAAAGCGGTCTTGCTCCAGATCAGCGCGAAGACGCGGATCGTTTGCGAAGAGAGTGTAATCCGTCACGTCAAAATTTTGCGTGATGAAGTTTAGACCCTCAGCCCCGTTTTGCTGGATTAGAACCGCAGTTTCGATGCGATCATCGGTGCCGTTTGTGCGGCCTGCATTTGGAGTTTGATCGCTTTCAAACGCATCTGGAAAAAACGGATTGCCGTCGGAATCGGTGTTACCAAAGATGCTTTCGCCATCCTCTGTGCGGAAGCGGATTTGCACGGCTTCTTCCACCCGGCGGGTTTCCGAATATGATGCGTCGAGCGAGATCGTCAGACGATCAGAGACTTGCGCTTCGAGCGACAAACCGCCGCCGTAATACTCTTCGTCGCGCTCAAGATATTCGCTGACTGCCTCGATGCGCTGCTCGTTGGTGAACGAGCGCAGCGCGCCGCTCTCCGTGAAGCTAAGTTCAACACCGGGGATGCGGTTTGGATCACCCGGACCATCGATCCGGCGACCTTCGGCGAAGTTCAAGTCGCTGCGCTGCTCGCGGAAGAGGCGCTTGGAATATTGAAAGTCGGCATTGATATCGACATTCGGGCTCGGCTTGTACTGGATTGCACCAAACACCGCATCACGAGTATCGCCAGTGATATTCGAACGCAGAGCATAGCTGTTGCGCGCGATCACAAACGGCAAATCCACACTGCCATCTCGAAGGCCTGCGATTGTGCTGCTGCTGGTGTCGCAGTTACCATCATCAAAGACGCCATCACTGGTTGTACTTGGGTCGATGACACAGGCACGGATCGTGTTGGAGACGTTCGCTTCCTGCTCCGGGTTGGTGGTTTCGTTGCGCTGATACCCGATCGCGATGCCAAACTCGCCATCGCCGACCTGGAATTGATCAACATAGCTGCCGGTCGCGCGGTAACCGAATTTTTGGAAACGCTGATCCGGATCGATATCGAGGTTGTCCGGGTTGATATTCAGTTTGAAATCACCCTGAAGACGGCGCTTGCCATAATCGACTGGCTTGATCGTTTCGAGAACGATTTGGCCAGCGACGCCGCCTTCGATGTAGCTTGCAGCTTGCGTCTTATAAATGCCGACTTTGTCGAACAGCTCAGATGGGAACTGGCTAAAATTGACCGAGCGATCTCCAGAACCGTTTGTAGCCACACGGCCATTGATTACGGTCGAGCTGAGGAACGGGCCGAGGCCTCGAATCGAAATCTCTGTCGCGCCGCCTTGTTCACGGTGCGAACCGGCGCCTGTCAGCGTCTCGAGCGCCTCACCAATAGAGAGAGCAGGTAGGTCGCCAATTTCGTTCGCGGACAATGCGTCGAAGACTTCGACCGAGTTACGCTTTTCGTTGATCGACCCCTGAATGGTGCCGCGAATACCGGTGACAACGATGTCACCCTCTTCTTCGGCGACTTCGACAGGCTGCTCATTCTCTGCCGCGTCCTGCGCCAGAGCCGGGGCACCTACAAAGGCAGCCCCTGCAAGCAAAGTTGAAACCAAAGACACACGCGCAGACGCCCCACAATTGGCATTACGAAAAGCCATATTCCCCTCCCTCAAGGTATGTTTGTGGCCGCAAGGAGTAGTGATCGCACAATCATTGTCAACCTATCTGTCATACCAATTTGTCATATCTCAATTGCCACACAACAACGCGAACGATACCTGTCTCGCTCATTGGCGACCCGCCAGCGCAACCGAACTTGTGCAAAATTGCCACACAGAACCGCCAACAATCAGACCTCTCCCTTGATGAACCTCGACTATTGCAGCCTTAAGTGTATGTTTTTCATACCTATGTAGCGGTATACAAATTGGTATGCTATTTAGCAATAATAGGACTGCCGATATGGTTGACAGCGTAATCTTCCTGCGTATGCTCGCGGCATAAAGATATAAATATCACTGTGAGGGGAATACCAATGAAGAGTTTGACCGGGGGCGTGAGCCTGTCCGCTAAGAAAGCCCGCATTCTTGCCGGGTTGATGGCTGGTTCGGCCATCGCGTTCGCACCTGGGGCGGCGTTCGCTCAAGACAGCGAATCGACAATCGAAGTCGCCGACGGTGACGATGGCTCCGAAATTATTGTCAGCGGCATCCGTAGTTCGCTCGCAAGCGCGCTGAACGAACAGCGCAACGCAGACAGCATTGTTGAAGTCATTCAGGCGGAAGACATTGGTAAGCTACCTGACCAAAACCTTGCAGAGGTTCTTGAGAACGTCACCGGTGTCCAGATTACACGTACTGCCGGTGTCGGCACTGGCGTCCAGATCCGCGGTACCAATGATAACCAGGTTCTGATCAACGGCGTTAAAACAGTCGCAGCGGGTACAGGCCGCGGCGGCATCAGCTTTGAAGACATCAACCCTGCGATCATCGGATCGGTCGAAGTTATCAAAGCGCCGACGGCGGACACAATCGAAGGTTCTGTCGGTGGTACAGTCAACCTGCGCACCATCCGCCCACTCGACATCACTGATCGCATTCTTTCAGTCCGCGCTCAGGGCGAATACAGCGAACTCTCAGACAGCATCACCCCGCGTATCTCGGGCAGCTTCGGCGATGTTTGGCAAGTTGGTGATGGTGAACTCGGCATCGTGCTGAGTGCAAGTTATTCAGAACAGGAAGCTACCTCGTTCCGTCCGCGTGTTGACCGTGACAATCTCGTTGCCGCTGGCAGCGCTGTCACCGCAGCGGGCGCTCCGGGACCGGCTTTCGATTACCTGGGTATTCAGTTCCTCAACCAGGAACTCGAAAACTTCGAATACGAAACGATCAACTTCGCCGGCTCGATCGAATATGCGCCAAGCGACAACCTGAAGCTCTACTTCGATACGATCTACAACGATCAAACACGGACGCAGGACAGCTCACGCATTCAGGCATCCGGCGTTAGCGCACTGCGTTTCAACAACGTGCCAAGCCAATTCGAAACAGTGAACTTCGGTTCACTCGACGGCGTTGACCTTGGCAGCATCGAGGCATCGCTCGTCGGCGCAATCACGCCAAATCTGGCCCGCGATGATGATGATCCAAACCTGCGCTTCTCAAGCGACACTGGCGCACGTGTGACAACCAGCGAACTCTACCGCCTTGGTACCGAGTTTGAAACTGGCCGGTTCTCCGCCCGTCTCGAAGCGTCGCGTTCGACATCGGATTCGAGCAACCCGAACTTGAGCACCACGCTCAACTTCATCAACCCGAACCCGCTGACGCCTTTGGACGGATCGAGCAACGATAACAGCGTTCCATTCCGTTACGATCTGTCCGGCGGCTCGCTGACATTCGGTGTTGATTTCGATTCCCCGTTTGCACCAACGGTTGCCGATCTAACCGATCTTAGCGGCGCCAACGTGGTGCTGGATGCGGTTACAAACAGCAACAATCGCACACAGAACGAAGAGACCGCATTCCGCATCGACACCACGCTCGATCTGGAAGACCTCACTCCGTTCTTCACATCGTTCGATCTGGGTTATCGTTACAACGATTCATCGACACAATTCGACCAGCTCCGCTCCACCTTCGGGACCGGCGCGATTGCAAACAGCCCGAGCGGTACGCTGTTCGCAGATCTGCTGGTAACTGGCCCAAGCAACTTTGGTGATGCTGATGGCCGCGAACTGGCGTTCCGGAACTTCCTGCTCATCGATCCGGATCGTTCGTTCTCTGATCGTGATGCAGTGTTCGCACAGCTTCAGGCAGCGCTTGATTCCACCCCAGGTGGTCAGGCACGTATCGCTGGCGGTGGCCGTCTGCTTTCTGATCTTGATCCGAACGCGTCCGGCAACCTCTCAGGTTCGTTCCGCATCGAAGAGAAGACCAGCGCCGTTTACGGTCAGCTGAACTTCGAAACAGGTCCGATCCGAGGCAATATCGGCCTTCGTTGGGTCAGCTCAGAAATCGACTCCTTCGGTAACACTGTTGCCAACGGTGTTGTGTCTCCGATCACTTCGCGCGGCAGCTATGATGAGTGGCTTCCACGTGTTAACTTGATCGCAGACATCACTGATGATCTGGTTTTCCGCGCAAGCTATACCGAAGACATCAACCGTCCGGACTTCGACGATCTGTCACTTTCTGTGACATTCCCGACCGGTCCGAACAACGCTGTTGAGCTCGGCAACCCGAACCTCGCCCCGGAAACTGTGCAATCTTACGATGCTTCTTTGGCATGGTATTTCGCACCGTCTTCGCTGATCAGCGTCGGTTTCTTCCACAAGGATCGTACGAACCTGTTCGTGACCCAAGTTGAAGACGCTGTCGAAGATGCCAACGGCTTCCGCGACATCACTGCACCATGTGAAGGTGGTGGTATCTTTAACCCGGTTCCGGATCGCAACGTCCTGTCGCCGACAATCGGCAACGGCCTGTGCGTGCCGCTGCAAACGATCATCAATGACACGGCAACGACAACTCAAACCGGTATCGAAGTCGCATTCCAGTATGATCTTTCGCAGTTCGAAGACGTTCTGGGCTTTGCATCGGGCTTTGGTGTGATCGCCAACTACACCTACCAAGAATTTGGTGGCGGTCAGGCGACCAACAGCAACTCGGGCCGCGGCGAAGATATCTTCCAAGCGATCAATCCCGGTATCGCGGTCCCTGTGACTGCGGTTCAGGGTCTGCTCGACTTCTCTGAGAATGCGTACAACGCGACGCTTTATTACGAGAAGTACGGCCTGTCGGCTCGTGCACGTTACACATGGCGTGATGCCTTCCGTACGCTGGACACAGCTGGCGGCGCATCGCTCAACTCGACCCTCGGCTTCCCGACTGTGACGGAAGCTCGCGGCCAGTTGAACGCAAGTGTCACTTACGATGTTACCGAGTGGCTGAACATCGGCGCAGAGGGTGTAAACCTGACGAAATCCGACATCACGCAGCGCTGTGTGAACTCGGGCGCGCTGCTCTGCTTCCAAGGTCTGCCGGATCGCCGGATCACCTTCGGTGCGACTGTGCGCTTCTAAACGCAGCACAATCATAAGCCTAAGACTGACGAAAGTCGGTTTGCGAGGCGCCGCCAAACTCTCCTGGCGGCGCCTCGTTTGGTTTTGTGGTTGCGGTGATCGCAAATGTCCCGAACTCGGAGATCGCTGCTTCTATAGTACAACCATTGAAGCCCTGATCTTCGATTCGTGCGACCCAATTGCGTCATCTGGGATCGAAGCCATTGTGATCAGGACCGGATCAGGGGCAAGGCTGCCCGCTCCATTGGCCAGCGCGTTCGCCGCGTGCGCACATAAACTGGTACCAATGCCTTCCGATCCGCCATTCGCCGGTCGCCGGATCCTGTTTCACAGCTGCAAAAGTGCGTTTGCCTGAGACGCTGTCATCAAGGTAGCCGTGTTCCTCAATCTGGATCGCCATGAAATAGGGGATTGGCGGTTTTGGGAAGCCCCCAAACTGCCACTTGGCTTTCGAGATCGAAATCTGGGCGCTGGGCCGTCCTTGCATGCTTTCAGGGTGGTTGCCGAGCAGCGCCGCTGCGGCCTCTGCCGGTGTGGAGTAGGCGTTAGTGTAGAGCGCGTTTGAAGGTTCATCTTTAGACCGCCCGATCCAGTCCTTGAAAGAAGCAGGGCGATATGATGCGATCGCCTCCGGCCTGCGCAGCTGAACCTGTCCGTTCCCTGCAAAGCAATCTTTGACTGCACGCATTCCGAACTGCGTATCGCTTGCATCGAGGATGCCGCGATATTCGCCATTGACCACCACGGAATAGCGGCGCGGGCCAGCCGCTTCGGCGTCCTGCTCGATAGTGCGCGAACCCATGCAATCGGCAGTTCCAATTCTTTGTTCGCGCGTCGGTTTGAAAGCTCCGTCAACGGCAATCACCGCACGTTCTGCGTCGACCTCAATCGAAAAAGCGCCCTTATGTTGCGGCGAAGTCGGAAGGCATCCGCTCGAAATTTTAGCTTTAACCTTTCCAGCGCCCGCCGGCAGTTCGAGGCAGATCGTGCCAACCTTTGCTTGGGCTTGAGCGGACAAAACTACAGCCGAGAGGGCAAAGGCGGCTGCATGGCGCAGGCACTTGTTTGGGAAGCGAAGGCTCATTGTATGTCTCCATCTCTAATCTCGATGCACCCTTTATATGCTTCCCGTAAAATCGCGCGATGGGGTGCAGCCCCCAACTGGCTTTTCGTTGTCTGAACACAATCATACGAGAGTTGGGGTATCGCCCCCATTCCGTGTCTGACCCGGTTAGGCGACAACATCCTCACATTCAGACGACCCGTGAGGAGACATTCAATGACCTGCATTACTGCCAAACGTATTACATTTGCTGCTGCTGCTGCGCTTGCTTTGGGAAGCGCCGCCGCACCAGCATCGGCTCAAGTGCGCGCGCTTTTGCCGACGATTGATCAGGTTGCCCCGCTCGACCCGCTGCCGATTGATGGTGTTTGGGAAATTCGCGAGATCAATGAGCGGATCGTGATTGAGCGCGGCCATGCCTATGCGGAGGATGGCTGGGTTCACATGATGCTGTTCCAAATTGAGCCGGAGCAGGTCGTAATCCAGAATATCCGCGAGCTCGCCGATGGCGACTTTATCGCGCAGGATTTGCCGCTGATGTCAGCGGTAAAACTCGAATGGATTGATGACGATACGCTGCGTGCTCGCACCGAAGCGCTGATCCCTGTGACCTATCACCTTGAACGTGTGTCTGGCGGCCCTCGATCTGATTGGGCCGATCGCGACGATGATGGGCGGGATGATCGAGACGGCGATGATTTCGATCCGCCGCGATCAGACGATGATGACGACGATTACGTGTCACCGTGGTGACTCTGCCAAGATCCAAAGAAATACGAATAAAGGATAAGCCAATGTTTAAAGCCATTACTCAAGCAACCGCTGTCATGAGTCTAGCCCTGGGAGCCACATTCATTGCCCCCGTCGAACGCGTCGAAGCACGAAGTTTTGGCGGCAATGATTGCGGCGGCCTGAACCAGAAAACCTGTATCAGCTTGAACCGAAACAAGCGCTGCGACGCGGGGCTGGTCGAGAAAAAGCAGAGCGGCCGCAACATCTGCGTGAAGCCGAGCGCGCCCGGCGATAAAACAGGAGGCTGCGGGGGTTTGAACGAAGTTACCTGCATCAGCCCAAACCCGGCACGGTGGTGCGATGACGGATTGACGCAGGTGCGCCAAAAAGGGCGCAACATCTGTGTAGAAGATACGATGGGGGTCGATACAAGCAAAGGCTGCGGCGGCGAAGGCGAGAAAAGTTGCTGGAGTTTGCGCGCCAGCCAATGGTGTGATGCTGGCCTGATATACAAGCCTGGCGCATTGCCAGGAAAAGGTCGGTGCGAGGCTGCCGATCGGGACAATCTAATCCAGTATACCCGTGCGGTCGCCTCCCGGTTCAAGGCACTGGGCGATGACAACGAGATGACCAGACTGCGCAAGTGCCTAATTTCGCCAGGGCGGCTCATTCGACTCAAAGAACAAATGAGAGCTGAAAACAGCAACGGCACCAATTCAATTATTCGCGAATGCAATGTCGATATCGAGAAGTTGCAGAAAGCAGCAACCTATGTCCTCGATACATCGGGAAGCTCATCAGCGCGCAATCTCGGTGCGCTTTCGCACACTTCATCGGATGATGGGGGCACCAACCTAGATGGGAAGTTGCGGCTCACAATCGAATATTCTGCGGGTGCGGCGGCCGGAAGCGCCGCAGCGGGTGGTACTATCGGCTATGCCATTCCCTTGCACAAGAAACCGCTCGGTTCGCGCTGGTACAAGCATAATGATGACTTTGACTTCGGTATTGATCTCGGGATCGGTGCCGACATTCTGATCGGAATTGGGTTTCCTGGCATCCCCAGCGGTGACTTTGCAAAGGAGCGTGGGAAGTCGGGCGTCCTATCCGGGGCTCTTGCACTCAAACTTGGGTTGATGACCCGCGTTACCGAAGACGGCCGTCGGCCAATGTGGGCTATTTTCGGTGGCGGAGGACTTGGAGTAACTGCCGCCATGTACGACTACGAAAACGAGTTCATGAGGGACAAATAGGTGAATGGCTGTGTTGGAGCTTATCACGCTGCACAGGTTCGACAAATGCCCCGGCACAGCCAATTCCTCAGCCAATTTTTCCAGTAACTCACTAAAGCCAAGGAAAATGCAATGTTTCACGCCCTTGAATCTTTGGCGATGATAGCGATGGCATCTGCCTCTGTCCCCCTCGCCCAAACCGCTCCAACGCTATGCAAGACAGATGAAACCAGCGTGTTTTACGGACAGGTCCGAGATGACTTTGGCCTCGATGTCGCGGTCTGCTTCTCGGGCGACAAGAATGATCATACCGTCACGGTGCGCTGGGAAGGTGAAGGCGGCGGCGCGGCGGTTTCTTGCCGATCTAGCGAATGCGACGGTCACATTGAGTATTCGCGCTACACCAGCCCGCATCTCACGATCCTTCAACTCGCCTGGCGTAAGGACGGCAGCATTCAGCGGGTCTACCAGACGCTTGAAAGAGCCGGCCCCGGCGAAGTCGCAACACACACGACCAGCCATTCTTGGGAAAGCGCTGGCGCGGCCAGTTCGGACGTGACCACATACAAAGTCGTTAGTGACGGCGAGCCCTTGCAGCTGATGCGCCTTGAAGGGGTTGTGCCGACGCGTGAGTGGGCCACACCGCTCCTATCCAAAGCGCTGCAATGAGGCGGGAGGCTCCGGTATCGGCCTCAGCTCGCGTTGGGGTCGATCAGCCCTTCACGCAGGGCATAGGCAATCAATTCGGCTGCGCTATGCGAACCTGTCTTGCCCATCACACTCGTGCGGTGGCGATCAACCGTCTTGATACTAATGCCAAGCGCATCGCCAATCTCTCGGTTTGTCCGTCCGGTGACGACCTGATTGAGAACCTGCCGTTCGCGATCAGTCAGCGGGGCCAGATCGGTTCCCTCTTGCAACATACGCGTGAAACGGCTGCAAACGATCCGGCCACCTTCGATTATGCGCGGGATGGCGCGGATGACTTCACCCATATCATCACCTTTGCAGAAGACCCCGTCGGCACCGATTTCGACCAGCTCGGCGATTTTGCCGCGGGCCTCGATACCTGTGAAGATGATGACCCGCGTTTCCGGCGACCAGCGCCGCGCTTCAAGCAGAACCTCGGTCCCTCCCGCATGCGGCATTGTGACGTCGAGCATCAGAAGGCCCGGACGATGTTTGCGTACAGCAACAATGGCATCAATTCCATTCTCGGCCGCCTCGACGATCTCAATTTTGTGGCCCTGAAGCGCGTCTTCATCCTGCAACGCAGCGGTGAGGGCATCTCGAATGATCGCATGGTCATCTGCGATGACTGCGGTGCAGACTGTTCCGAACCCCACATTGCGCCGCACTTCGAAAGCCCCCCAAGCCATTCGCCTTTTGACGAATGCACCGTATACAATTGTATCGAGGGGGGAAGTGCGTTTTGAACAGGCAACTTGCAGCGCTGCTGGCATTGATCGTCCTGGGATTGTCGCTGCAGGCGGGCTCCGCTTTCGCGCAGGAACCGTCGCCCGTACAGATCGAACCGGGACGCAGTCACGAAATGGTCGAGGGATCAGCTCGCTATCTCGTCACTCCGCAGGGAAACGAAATAGGTTTTGACGAAGCGCTCGCCCGTTACCGCGCAGGAGAATTCAGTTCTGAACTTGAGGCGGGCAATACCGGCGAATTCCATGACTGGCGCGTCTGGATCGCGCTGCCTTTCAAAAGCGTCGCGCCAAAAGGCGCTGACTCCATGCGCAGGGTCATTGGGATTGGCGGAATTTTTGTCCGTGAGCCGCGCGTTCATCTCGCCTGCGACGGCGAAACACCGCGTGAGATACTGGCGAGCCAGACTGACAAAGGCGGACCTTTAAGCGCGCGCTATTTCACATATTCACGCTCGCAAAGTTTCCTCATCACCCCTGGGCAAAGCTGCCTCGCGATGATCAATACGGCAAGCACCGACAATCCCAATATCGGTATTTTCCGTGAGGGCGAACTTGGCACACGGCAGGTCGTTGCTGTGCTTCTTAAGGGCGGTTTCACAGCGACATTGCTCATCATTGGAGTGATACTTGTTGTCGTTTCCTACCTGACCTCGCGCCCACTCGGCGTGCTGATCGGCATATCCTATTCACTGACTATGCTTCAGAACGAAGCATCGCTTTTCACGACGACTTTTGTTTCAGACCCCCTTGCCGCTCGTGAGGCGTGGGAGAACATGACGCTCCTGACAATATTCGCGATGCTCAACGTTTTCCTATTCGGCTTTCGTCGCCAACTTCGGCTCGAAAATGGAATTTGGCGGACTGGCATTGCCGCCCTTGCAATGCTGCCTCTGATTGCGATCGCACGCAGCTCCAACGCGACGCCGGACATAATCTGGGCATTCTACCTCGCGCTTTTTTTATTCGCGATTACAGTCGCTTGGCGCTTTCCGATTGCTCCGCGCCTGCGCGCCGTAGCAGGCTTAATTTTGTTTGGTAGCGCTATCGGCGGTGTTGCAATTGAGCCCTATTATCTTGGCCGCGATCTGTCTGATCTCACCATCGAATGGTTCCGTGATGCAATCCGCCTAGTTGCCGGACTTGGCATGCTTCTCTTACTCCTCGTAGACGTGCTTCAGACGAGGCGGGAGCGTGCGCAAATGCTTGCTGATCGCATCGATGCGTTGCAAGTGCAGGCCGAAACCGACCGACAATTGCTTCAGGCCGAGCGCGAATATGCACGGGCGCGAGAAGCCGCCGCCCGCACCAAAGCGCAGCTCGCCGCTGCAAGTCATGACATTCGCCAGCCAATCGTAGGTTTACGCGCAGCAGTCGCCAGCGAAGCCGAACGCCTTTCACCCGGCTTGCAATCACGGCTTGGCCAAGCAATCGACTATCTTGAGCATCTGACACGCGAATATTCGGATCAGGAAAAGCCGAAACTCGGCATCCAGAACGAACCGCAGAATGAGCCTTACTCGATAGAGCTTGTCACTGCCGCTGTCGGCAACATGTTTGCAGGCGAAGCGAAAAAGGAAGGCATCCAGTTCGAGATCTCCGGCTGCGATTGCAAAACCCGCGTGCCCGCATTGGCCCTGATCCGCGCTACAAGTAACCTCGTCGCCAACGCACTTCGCCATGGCCAGCCAAGCAAGGTGAAAGTCACGGCTCAGAGCGAAGGTGGGCGCTGCGAAATTCGTGTAAGCGATGACGGTCATGGGATGGATGCCAGCACCCTTGCAAAGGTTCAGACCTCCGGCGTGAAGTCGGATACTTCGGACGGTGACGGGCTTGGACTTGCAATCATCCACGATCTGGCGGCGCGGTATGAATTTGAGTTTTCTCTTTCATCCGAACCGGGCGCGGGAACTCAGGCAGTGATTTCAATCACTGCTGATGGGTAAGGTTTGAGACATTTCCTGACGATGATTTCAGCTTTGCCATGCGGAAAGCGAACACATGCATCATCACAACCAAGCGAGCTATCTCGGGCGACGAATTTAAGTCACGAAACGGACTGACTGCTTTCGCCGTTCTGGGCATCCGCCCCGCCCATTCCCAACCGCCTTAATTCTCAAACAACCGCATTTGCTCTGACAATACCGATGAGATGCACAATTTCCCCGACCGTCATCTGCGCCAGATTTCTATCTCGTCGAGCGACATTCCCCCGGTATCCAGTCGGCTCACCTCGCCATCTGGCCAGTGGACCTCGACGAGGCTGATTTCGCTCGCTTGAGCTAAACCGAAATGCGCGCCAATCGGGTCGAAAGACTGGTACCCTCCGCTGGCCTTTACATCACGCATTTGACAGTTTTTGGCCTCCAGTCGGGTGACGCCATTTGTGCAAACATACACGGTAGCCCCCACGCCAAAGCTGTTGCCCTTCGTGTCCCGCAGCCACACCCAAAGGGCCTTGCCCGCTGGCCGATCGTTTCGATGCACGATCATTCTGGAGGAGCTGGCGTCGCGGATGATATCAATATCATTGTCGCGATCAAAATCGGCCAAGACATAACTGTAAGACGGGACAAGATCATAAAGGCCGAACGCATTCGTTCCATCGGCGAACCGGCCTGATTTGTTATGATAAAGCATGTTCGTGGTCGAAGTGCTCGCGGATAGCCAAGAGCCAGTCGTAACAAACAGATCCTGCCATCCATCCTGATCAAGATCAGCGAACCGGCTGTTCCATGACCATCCGGGAGTATCCACCTTGTTGGCTTTGGCATCGTCTTGAAAAAAGCCGGTTCCGGACGCAGTCATCAAGATATTTCGTGCCGAGATCGCCCGAGGGTGATCTTTCAACAGCTCATCACGCGAAAGGATCTCCTTGGCAGGCAACCCATGGGAATCGCACCAGCTGAGAAATTCCGGCAACCGCGCGAAGGCCGCTTTGCATTTGCGTATCGCTGTCGCAGCATCGAAAGTCTGACGCGAGCGTGAATTCTGCAAAAGCAGGAACTGATACTTCATCGCGAAGCAGAACGTCGTATCGGTGAGTCTTTGGGTGACCCCGCAATCATCGTGACCAATAACACCCTCGCCGCCGCGAACCTGATCCACCGATTTCAGTTCAGCGGCGCATGCTCGGATTTGATCAAGGTCCCATTCGTTGTCGCGGCCGAATTGCTGGCAAACGGCGAGCAGGTTGCCGTTTCCAATCCTCGTATCCCGTGCGGAGCTTGCAGGATCGGAAATTTGCGCACCATAATAGTCGCGGCGAAGGTCATTGTTATAATCACCGACATCATAGCTCATGCTGGTCCGCATAAGATAAGGGAGCGGTTGATTGCTTGCCGCAAATGGCGCTGTTTTACGGCCGCTTGTGAAAGCGATCATCTGGTCGGTGAAGGCGACGTCGTCGCCCTTTAAGAGGTCAAGCCGCCCGTCGCCGTCAAAATCGCTGATGAGGGTGGCAAGCGTCTGGCCAGCGCTTCCTTCGATATCGGCAATCGAGAACGTCCGGTCTCCTTCGTTCCAAGCAATTTGATTGGTGGAAATATCCGCGACGAAACGGGACCAACCCTCGCGACCCGAACCGTGAGCCCAGCGGCCCAGAATTATATCAAGGTCGCCATCGGAATCCATGTCTGCAAAAGAGAAGGACATAACCAGCGCGTAACGATCAACCGCAAAACGAACCTGGTTTTGGGCATCGAACGAACCGTCTTTATTGAAGAAGACGAAAACACCATCGCCTTTTGTCGCAACAATAAGGTCAAGCTGCATATCGTTGTCGAGATCTGCCAGAGCGACGTTCACGATTTCTGAACTCATCACGCGGCCCAGCGCCACCTCCTGACGCTTAAAACGGCCACCGATATTGGCGTAAACCGATAGTCCGGTCGCGCCTGTCGGACGGCGTGTGATCACATCAATCCAGCCGTCGCCGTGAATGTCCCCCGCCGCGATTCCTCCAAGCAGGATTTCTGGCGCAAGCTCGCGCAGCGGAGTGTTTATCCCTAGTTCTTCTAATCCGATTTTTTGGCCGGGAATTCGGGTAAAAACCGTATCATCCGAATTCGCCGGAATACTATTCGCCGAGCTAGCCGCGGCGGCCTGTGACGTCTCCAACCCGTAGACTTCGATCTCGCTGGAGCGGTCGCTCGATGTCTCCAGTTCGAGCACGCGACGATCCACTCGCTGCTGTTCTAGAAGCGGAGCCATTTCTTCGATTTCCTGAGCCGCAGGCAAAGCCGGAACGGGTGCGAGATTTGGCGCTGGTGCACTGAACAAATAGGTCTCGGCGCGTTCAAGATCATAGGCTTGTTCGTACTTTGCCGTGAGTTTTGCGATCAAACCACCGGCTACGGAGAGGGCAATCGTGGCAGCAAAAATGGTCATCGCCGCTTTGATCGAAACAGCGCGCCAAAGGACAAGAAACGCATAGATGCTAAAAGTGCCCAAGGCGATGACAAGCACGGCCGCGTATTCTGTACCCAAGCCAACCCCGAGCAAAATGGCGGTCAGTACGACATCCATCGCGATCGGAGCGGGTGCGAAAGTGGCAATAGTCGCGAGCGCAATCATCGCCAGCAGAACAAGCAGAATGCCGCTTTTCGGGAAACTGTATGCCAGCGCCCCTGTATCAAAACCGGTCGCGATGGCGGCAGCAAGCAACGCCGCAAGAAACATCATCGGCACTGTGATGATACCGATGAAAAACAGATTGCGGCTGAAAGAGCGGGCATACCAGATCACAGCTTCGCCGACGCTTTTCGCTCCCGGTTCCAACTGTTGAGGAGTGAGGGCTCTCGCGATCCAGCCGGATAGGCCGCGCGCTTCAGAAACCTTGGCCAGATTGGCCATGTTGTTGCCGCTCGCAGCTGTCTCTTCCTTCAGCCAAAACCGGCAAAGGAGCGGCACGATCAGCAAAATCATGGCGAGCGAAAGCAGAAGCTTTGTGGCCGCTACGTGAAAGGGGAGCAGAGCGAAGCTCATACCGATAACAATCACGTTCAAAGTGGGCGAAGCGATCAACGCCGCCAGCGTTGTTTCAAGACGCATCCGCCCTGCGTGAAGTCCGAGCGCAATCGGCGCGGCGCAGTTCACGCAAACGCCCAGCGGGGCACCAATTGCCGCGCCCAATGCCGCGTTGGCGAAACCGTTTTCGAACGAGCGCCGTTTCACCACTGAAAGAAGCGTCAACATCGCAGCGCCGAACAAGACGCCGAAGGTCATGCCTTTCCAGTTCGTGACAATCCAGTTCGCGACGTTGGCCGTGAACTCCCACCACACTGGGCTATTCGGAAAGACATCCAGAACAATGTCGAACGCCAAACCGGACATCGGCGTATCGCCGCCCATAAGCGCTTTTTCATTGAGAGCGGGGTACCGTGATCCTGTCCAGAAAACATAGACCAAGAGGGCCATCACAAGACCGCTCAGGACAAGGCGCCCGTTGCGCTTAAGAAAAGGCTGCCCGGAGCCCGGATTAAGCGCAGCGCCTGTCATCTTTGGTCTCCATGAGAGCCGATTCGCTGCTTACACATCAAACGCGACACCCCTTTGCCCAACAATGTTGAACTGTGTATTTTGGAACGGGCGATAGGCAAGACGCAAACAGGATTGATCAATTGGGCCGCCAAGGCGCCGGTCCGGCGATCACACCAGAACTTGATCAATTTTTCGGCCTGCCCCTTGCAAGAAAAAGGACCGGAGAGCCGAGCCATCCAGTCCAAATTCTAAGATATTCAAGCAAAATTCGTTCGAAGACAATGCCTTGCCGCGTTTAACGAATAAAGACGCCGTTATTCTCAGCTAAGCGATGTGTTCGCGCCGCCGGCTCCATCATTACCGGGAGCAAAGCCATTTTGAACATCACCGAGATCGGATTCCAGTTCTTCCAAACGCGGTGTTGACCAGTTTGCTCTTTTCGAAGCTACTTCGTTCTTCAATTTCGACATTGTAATCCCCCAATAGGTAACCCTTAGCCTGCGTCTACCATGGCAAATTTTTGAATGCAATTGTAAGAGCCGCACTGCGAACGTGATTAATCTTGGTTCAGCAAAGGAGGGGTTAGTTGGCTAGTTTTGCAGTAATCCTCCGCAAAAATACTCGGCCTCTCTCAAGCAACCTTCAAGAACAGATGCGCTCTGTTTTGACGGCGTTCGGGCCGGACAAAAACTCGGTCTCGAGCCATGGGCGGTTCGACATGGTCTGGACTCAGGATACCGGATACACGCCGCAGGATCGTTTTGAACAGCAACCGGTGATGAGCCATGACCGTTGGTGCCTCCTGTTCGTGGGGTTCCTGATGCACCGCGAGGAGCTTGCCAATAAGATTGGCTTGCAGCGCAGCGAGCTTACACGGATGCCGGATAGCGAGCTCGTGATGATCGCGTGGGAAAAGTGGGGCGATGCCTGTCACCTACATCTATACGGGTCCTATAGCTTCGCCGTTTGCGACCTTGCCAATCATCAGCTCGTGGCCATGCGCAGCACCGAAATTGGCGCCAGTCTCTATTATCACGAAGACGACGATCGATTGATCTTGGCGACATCGACAAAAGCGATTTTTTGCGATGAAACTGTCAGCAAGAAAGTAGATGAGCGGCGCATTGCCGATGCGTTGGTGCTCAACTATGAAAATCGCTCTCAATCGTATTTCAGTGGCATTTCGGTTCTGCCTACAGGGCATGCGATGCAGGCCAATCCCGATGGCGTGAAAATCAGTCGACATTCGTATTTGGAGCAGACACCCGATATACGGTTCGCAAAAGATGACGATTATGTTGAGGCCGCCCGCGAGCTTTTGAACAGGGCAGTGGCGTCGTCGATGCGCTCGATAAAATGCCCCGCGGTGATGCTGAGTTCGGGGCTCGATTCTCCGACAATAGCGGCAGTCATGCTTGAACAAATGGCGCACGATGATCGCGGCAATAAGGGACCTTTAAAAGCATACACTCATGTCCCAGCAGAGTTTTGGGACGGGCGGGTAAGAAATGGATGGGCGGGCGACGAAAGCGGCCCGGTGCGTGCAATGGCTGCGCGATATCCTGATCTGGACGTTGAGTTCGTCGCATCGGAAGATCTGTCATTCGATCATGGACTGGATCTGATTCAATCCTACGCAGACATGCCCATTCGCGGTGTCAACAACCTTCATTGGGGCATCGATATGGCGCACAAGTGCCGCCAGTCGGGCCGTCAGGTGATAATGTCGGGATCCAGCGGCAACGCGACTTTCAGCTTTGCAATGAAGGGGATCATTCTCGGCAAGCTCTTTCGTACCGGCCATTGGGTGCAGCTATTAAAAGAACATCACAAATCCTATCGCGGCGCGTTTCCTGGCTCCGCATCATACCTCAAAAGCATGGTCAGCCGCGCCATTCTCCCGAACCTACCCGACCCGTTGTTTGATCTATACGCCCATTACATAACGCCAGAGGCGGGCCGAGGATTTGAGGCGTTTTCAGCCATAGATGCCGATTACGCCGAAGATATGGGGGTTCGGGACAGGTTGGAGGAGTTCGGGTGGGACGACCGGTATCGCAAACCGCCTGATCGGCGCGAAATGATGCGTATCATGGCCGAACGCGGAGGCCGCGAAGAAGCATCAGCGCAAATCGAACCATACAAGGCGGCAACAGGCGTCGCGACAAGAGATCCGATGGGCGATCGCAAGATCATCGAGTTTTGTTACGCAATTCCGGATGATCAATTCTGTAAAGACGGCGTTGATCGCAGGCTGATCAAACGGATGATGGCCGATAAGCTGCCGAAAGAAGTCATAAACGCTCCGCGCGGCGAGCAATCCGCTGATTGGCATGGCCGTATGCGCCGGGATATTGAACGGATTGATGCCGAGCTTGACCGTCTGTCCGATGACCCGATGATGGCCAAGAGACTAGACCTGAAGCGGCTCAGAAAACTAACCAGAGACTGGCCCGAGAAAACATCGGTTTCCGGCTCCGACTTCTCCGAACATGCGATCGCCAGATATGCCATTGGCCGGGCCATCTCGGTTGCCCGTTTCATCAATCAGGTCGAAGGCAAGAACTAGACCGAACGAGGCTGTCAGCTTATTCGCGTCTTGTCTCTAGTTGGCGCAGCTATCTGCTGCCCGACATGCTTCATACCATGAGGTTTTGCCACTCAGCCAATGCGGCTGAGCGGCGGGTCCTGTAGGTCTGTCTGTCGATGAGGTGGCATTCGGAGTTGAAGTGATTGTGGACGTTAGCGTGGACGGAGGCAAACTTCTGTAACGACTTCATCTGCCGGAACCTGAGCATCGCACTGTCCTACCCCAAGTGCCTCAGCCGTCGATTAGGTACATTTGCTCTGACAGCGTCCTACCATAGGTAGGGGATGCAAAGCGTATCCAGATACCATAAACAAGGTAACGACGTTCTGCACTTCAAGATCGTCGCCTGGGTCAATGCCGCAGGATGGCGGCGGGGGAAGAAGACTAAATGTTGAGGGCACAGGATTATGGCAATCAGCACCGAACGATTTTGCGCCTTCTGGCCGCGATCATCCTGGTTCAGACAATCTATTGGCTGGGTGTTAGCCCGCTTCTGAAGGGCGCATCAGGTCCGCCTCCCGAACGCGCTGAGATTTTGTCGGCTGAAATGGCGACACCAGAGAGCCTGAAGGATCTATCTAGTGATACGCTGCTCTTCCGAAAAATCGATTTACCGCACACAGTCTGCTGTGATCCGACCTACACAATACTGAATCTTGATTTCACGCCTCCAGCTTATGGCAGTGCGGGATTGGGGATCATCTCGGACCATGCGGTCGACAATTATCGGCTCTACCTGAATGGAACGATCGTTGATGCGCGCGGTCGGATGGAAATGGGGGATCAGACGTTTGATGGGGGCAGCCGCAGACTCGTCCATTTACCTGCCGGCTTGGTCAAGCAAGGTATAAACACCTTAACATACCACACAGTCCGCGAGTCGATTCCTTACACCGATCTGAGGCCGCCGATCGTGGCAGAGTACACTGCGCTGAGTGCGTGGAGTGCGAAACGACTGTGGGTTTTGAACGACTATCGCCAGTTGACTGCGCTGTGTGCGGCGATTGTCGGCCTCATTGCACTTTTGCTGTTGTGGCGTTCGGACGAGAAGTCGTACGCGGCCTGGATGCTTTTGTTGAGCTTCGCGTGGACTGCTCAGGTGCTGTATTCGTTTTTGGGGTTGGATTTGCCCGGCGGCACGCCCGCTCGGCAATTTTACTATTTTTCCGTGACGGCATTGGTACCGATAGCCACCTTTGGCTTTGTGGATAGCTGGACCGGAAGGCCAAAGCCCAAATTGCTTATCGCATTGATTGCAGGCTGGATCGCAATAGTCGCATATTGCATCGTCCGCCTTCGGTTTACTGCGATGCCGGATGGCTATGACGCCGCAGATGTTGCGTTGAGCGCTTTCATGCTCATCGTCAGCATCGCTGTCGGTCTGCGTATTGTCTGGCACTTCTTGAGGCAACGGGACGAAAGGGTAGCCGAAATGGCGATCTTGTCCCTATGTGTTGCCGCGATCGCGGCTGACGCGCTGTCGGAGCTCAGTCGCAGCGTCCCTGGGGGCAATATGCGCTATGTGACGCCGCTGTTTCTGGTCGCAATGGCCATTGCATTTATCAACCGCAACTTTCGCTTGTTCCGATCGGCGGAATCCTTGAACGCATTTCTCAAATCTGAACTAGCGGAACGCGAGGCAGAACTCGCCGCCAGCCTTGAGCGAGAGCGGGAACATATCCGTTTGGGCGCGCTGAACGATGAGCGCCAACGGCTCGTGGCAGATTTGCATGACGGATTGGGGGGACAATTGATGTCGCTCCTTGCTGCAGCACGAAGAGGACGGTTGAGCGATGAGTCGATCGAAAGCGGACTTCAAGCGGGTATCGACGACATGCATTTGATTGTTCACTCGATGGAAACGACCTCGAATTCACTAGCGGAAGGATTGGAAAAGTTCAGATTGCGTGTGACGCCTCGATTAGAGCAGGCAGGCTTCGTTCTGAAATGGGATGAGAGCGTCTCTGGGGATCTGCCCGAAATGCGACCGCGAGAAATTCTGAGCCTGTTGCGGATCCTGCAGGAGGCCGTGAGCAATGCGCTAAAGCATTCAGAAGGCAATATTGTCGACGTCAAAGTGACTGACGGCGAAGATCAGAGCGATTATATCTCTATCCTGATTGCTAGCGAGGGACTTGGCGAATACCGCGACAATACCGGGCCTGGAAAGGGGCTCACCAGCATGCGAAGCCGTGCACACCAGATCGGAGGCTCCATTGAATACCAGAATGCCGCGGGGCAATTTATTGTAAAATTGACCCTGCCAACCCACGAAAGGGCGAAGCCGTGAATTACAGCAATCGTCCCAAGGCCCGTGTCGCAGTGGTCGAGGATGACTTCGAGTTGCGAGAGTACTTTTCGGAGATTATCGGGAAGGCCGACACGCTGAGATTGGCTTGGTCTGCCGCTGACCTGGCGCAAGCGCGCGCGAAGCTTCGGCACCGTGTGGACTTGGTTCTGCTGGATATCGGCCTTCCGGACGGTGATGGCTTGAGCTTGTTGCCCATGCTCAAGGCGAACGACACACGCGCATTGATTATCACTGCCTTCGGGGATCGTGAAACCGTGATTAATGCCATACAGAAAGGGGCCAATGGTTACCTTCTGAAGAGTGACAGCGAGCAAGAAATCATCGAAGGTATCGAAGCAACGCTTGAAGGCGGTGCGCCGGTGAGCGCTTCGGCCGCTGTCTTTTTGCTCGAAGCCTTGCGTAAACCATCAAATGTGAGGGCGCCGATCAAACCGGATGAACTGACACTGCGTGAAGTCGAGGTATTACAAGCATTTGCTAAAGGGCAGACTTATAAGCAAACTGCGCGAACACTTGGCATCTCACCCCTCACGGTCGGCGCCCACGTGAAGTCTATTTATCGCAAATTGGAAGTTCATTCACGCACCGAAGCTGTCTTTGCTGCGTTGAAGGAAGGCAAGGTCACTCTATGATCCGTGCCTCTTTCCAGCTGTTGATGACCTCTTAACGCTACCATACCCGTGGGATTCATTGAGAGTCCTGCTCCCTCCATAGATCGGCCAAACGCTTATCTATTGGAGGGTCAAAATGTCGAGGAATTCAAAAGGAATAGGGCTTCGCAAGACGCTGATGCTGGGAGCGGCGCTCGGAGCAATCTCGACGCAAGCTGGTGCAGTCAGTGTCAATTCCATCCAGATAACCAGCGCGCAGGCGCTGAACGGTGGTTGCCGGATCGGGTATTCCTACAGCGTCACCGGCAACATTAATGATGGCACAACCGACTTCTTCAAATTCGGGCTGACCAATTCCACCGGCGGGGTCATCAACTCTCCAAATTCCCTCACACAAGTGCCTGTTGGAAATACGGAGACATTCTCCGGTACGTATGATGTTCCCTCGATCACTCCAGGGGCAACCGACAATTTCTTCACGATTTTTGAATCGACCACCGGCACAAACATTACCGGAAATGTATCTTCGCAAGTGTTGCCAAAGTCTTTGTTACAAGCTGCTGGGGGCGGCTGCCTGACCTTTATTGGCAACACTGCGCCGACTGCAGATGCAGGATCGGATTCGAACATCGCAGGAAGTTCAAACATCTCGTTGTCAGGCAGCGGAGCCGACAGTGATGGAGACCCACTAACATTCGCTTGGACGCAGCTGTCTGGCCCTTCGGTAAGCATCAGCAACGCAAACTCGGCAACTGCGTCCTTCACTTCCCCCGCAGCAATCAATCAGACACAAGTTCTAAGCTTTCAGGTGGATGTGAGCGACGGAATTGCCGCGCCCGTCAGCGACACTGTAACGCTGACGATCCAGGCAATTCCGAATACTCCTCCGGTTGCCGACGCAGGGACGGACTTCACTGGAGTGGCCGAGGCCAGCAACACGCTCGATGGCACGGGTTCCTCTGATATCGATAATGATCCGCTGACATTTAACTGGCAGCAAACTTCGGGCACCCCAGTGGGTTTAAACAATCAAGACCAAGCAACGGCGAGCTTTCAGGGGCCGCCTCGTTCAAACACGGCCCAAACGTTTGTCTTTCAGCTACTTGTTTTTGACAATATGGGGGGGTCGTCCAGTGATACCGTAACCGTCACAATCCCTGCAAACCAGGCCCCTATTGCCGATGCGGGAGCGGACCAGAATATCGCCCCAAGTGCGCAGTTCACGCTTGATGGAAGTGGATCGTCCGATCCGGACGGAGATGGTCTCACATATAGCTGGGTCCAGTCTTCTGGCCCAAGTGTCGCCCTAACTGGCGCGAGCACAGCGACGCCAAGCTTTACTGCTCCTGCCGTCGCAGCCTCGCCGCAGGTCCTTGTTTTTGATCTGGTGGTGAATGACGGGTTGTTGAGTTCGCCCGTAGACAGCATCAGCTTGACCGTTCCAACCAATGCTCCCCCGACTGTGGATGCTGGCTCTGATCAGAATGTCACAGAAGGATCAAGCGTATCACTAAGCGGATCGGCAACTGATCCCGAGTCTGACCCCCTCACATTCTCTTGGACGCAGACTGCTGGACCTGCAGTGACCCTGAGCAATCCAACCAGTCTTGCACCTAGTTTTGCAGCTCCGGCAAAAGCTGCATTGCCACAAACGCTTACGTTCCAACTGACGGCGAATGATGGCAATTCTTCTGTCTCTGACACCGTTTCGGTGGTCGTCGCAGGAAATATTGCACCGGTGGCCGATGCCGGGCAAGACGCCCAGGCGGCGGGCAGTTCGTCTGTGACACTGGATGGAACCGGATCCAGCGATGCAGATGGTGACACACTTACATACAGTTGGTCTCAGATATCTGGAACGAGTGTAACGCTTTCGAGCACTACGGCCTCCCAGCCGACATTCACAGCTCCTGCGAAGGGTTCGACAGACCAGACGTTGGTTTTCGCATTGATTGTGAATGACGGGATATCAGACTCTATTGCTGACCGGGTTTCGATCACCATCCCAGCTAACGGAACACCGGTGGCTGATGCAGGGCCGGATGTTTCTGTTGGAGGCGGGTCAAGTGTGACGCTAGATGGCTCTGGATCAAGCGATCTGGACGGCGATCCGTTGACATATTCATGGGTCCAGAGCGCTGGCCCTGTCGTTGCCTTGAGCAATGCAACCGCACAGCAACCAAGCTTTACTGCACCTGTTGCGACCAGCACCGTCCAGTCCCTCACTTTCGACCTCGTAGTCTCTGATGGAGTGCAGCAATCAACCGTCGATCAAGTGACGATTTCGGTACAGGCCAATAATGCACCGGTGGCTGATGCAGGCTCGGCTCAATCAGTTTCCGGCGAAGCAGCCGTTACCCTTGATGGCACCGGTTCCAACGATGCTGATGGCGACTCGCTAACTTACACATGGACGCAAACTGGCGGGCCAAGCGTGACGTTGAGCGGCACCAATTCTGCGCAACCGAGCTTCACCGCTCCGGCCACTACGTTTTCCGCACAGACGCTTGAGTTCACACTGGAAGTCAGCGACGGTTCGGCAAGCGACACGGCGACTGTAGAAGTGATCGTGGCCGCAAACCTTGCACCTGTTGCAGCAATCAGCGGACCGGGCGGTGACCAGCGAGGAGGTTCGACAATCACGCTTGACGGTAGCGGATCAACGGATCCCGAGGGCGAAGCGCTATTCTATATCTGGACCCAAACGTCGGGTCCTTCGGTCACGATCAACAACGCTAGTTCGGCGCAAGCGAGCTTTGTCGCACCAGCGGCAACCGGTTCAGTGCAAACACTTGAGTTCCAGTTGGTTGTGGTCGATCCACTTGATGCCAGTGATGCCGAAACCTTCGCTGTGACGATTGGAGCAAATCAGCCGCCTGTTGCTGATGCAGGACCTCCTCAAGGTCCAATAAACGGTGGCGACACAGTCACTCTTGATGGCTCGGCTTCGTCCGATCCTGATGGCGATGCGCTCACATATAGCTGGGTGCAGACATCCGGTACGCCGGTAACACTGACCGATGCGAGCGCCGCCCAACCAACTTTTGTAGCACCAAACACCAATGAAACTCTGACCTTCCGGTTGACGGTCAATGATGGACAGGAAAGCTCTAGCGCTGCCGTGGAAATCGCTGTGCAGGCCGTGGGTTCGATCACGCTGATCCAACGGATTTCTGGAGCAGACGCGCAAGTCGGTTTCACGTCCAATCTGACTGGTCTTAATACAACTCTCGCCACGACAAATGGCGTTGCGCAGATATCTTTGCAAAGTGTGCCAGCCGGAACCTACTCGGTGACCGCGCAGGATATTTCAGCGCAAGGATATGCGATCACCGATATCACCTGTGACGATGCGGACTCGAGTGCTAACATTGCGGCACGGACGGCGACCATCGAACTGTCAAGCGGTGAAGACGTCACTTGCACCTTCTCGACCACAAATTCTCGAGAAGCTGCAGTTCAGGCAATCTACACTTTCCTGACGGGCCGCAACGCATTGATCCTAGCCAACCAACCCGATCTTCAGCGACGTCTGGATCGCTTGTCCGGCGTGGGTAGCATGGAATCCGGCTCAGTGAATGCTTATGGTCTGACCGTTCCCGGTTCGGAACATCTGCCGATCCGCGTTAGCATTGGCAATGACCAGGCGCGTTTCCGGACCAGTCTGGGAATGGCTGTTGAAGGCAGCAATGATCAGGTGTTCGACATCTGGGCGGAAGCTTACTTCAGTCGCGCAACTATCGGCAGTCAGGAAGCGGACTTCAACATTTTTCACTTGGGAGCTGACGTCAAACTGGCAGACAGTCTGCTCGTCGGGGCAATTCTGCAGCGCGATGAATTCAGTGACCGTGGCGCGCTGGAACAGGGAGAGGCCGAGGGCGAGGGTTGGATGGCCGGCCCCTACATAACGGCACGTCTCGCTCCGCAGTTCTACGCAGAGGCGAGGGCCGCATGGGGATCCTCGGAAAACCGTGTGTCTTCGTTGACTGATCTCGTCGACACCTTCGATACCAATCGTAGCCTGTACAGCGGATCGTTGTTCGGAGAATTGGAGCTTGGGAAGAAGACGTTGCTGCGCCCGGAACTGACGTTGCGCTATCTGCAGGAAAAGCAGGAAGCGTATATCGACAGCCTTGGCATAACGATCCCGCAGCAAACCGTCGATCAGGGCGATTTGAGCTTTCGCCCACGTCTCAGTCATCTGGTTGAGATGGAAAGTGGCTGGTCACTCCGACCATTTGCGGAGGTAGAAGGGATTTACACCTTTGGCACTGCGCCAGACACATCAATCGCAAGTCTGTTGCCTGCCAATGTCGCGGATATCTTCGGAGAATTCCGCGGGCGTGTAGAGGGCGGAGTGGACCTGTTCAGCTCTGGCAACTTCCGCGCCAGTGCCTCCGCATTCTACGACGGCATTGGAGCGGACAACTTCTCCAACAGAGGCATCCATTTGGGCGTATCCTTCGGGTTCTGATGCCGCGCGTGCCAGGACGCTGTAAATGGCCAGCTTTATCTGACACGATAAAGCTGGCTATTTGCCAGGCTCGATCTGAGCCGTCAGTCTAATCGCAACTAGTCTCTGATTGGCGAAGCTATCCCTTACCCGACATGCTTCATACTATGAGGTCTTGCCGCTCTGCCAGAGCGGCAGGTCTTCTTGGTCTGTCTGTCGATGAGGTGGCGTTCGGAGTTGAAGTGATTGTGGACGTTAGCGTGAACGGAGGCAAACTTCTGTAACGACTTCATCCGCCGGAACCTGAGCATCGCTCGCTCTCGTCGTCGGAACGGTAGGTGGCTGTTCTCCGCGCGGTTGTTGGCCCAGCGTCCTATTTCCTGTTTCTGGGTACTGCCGAGTTCCTTCATGGCAGCTCTGTATGAAGCTAGACCATCAGTCGTGATCTCAACTGGAGAACCATGACGCTTCAGCGCTTTCTTCATAAACCGCAGCGCGGCCTTCTTGTCTCTGGTCTTGGTGACATAGCTCTCCAGGATCTCGCCCTCCTAGTCGACCGCCCGCCACAAGTAATGCAGCTCTCCGTTGATCTTTACGTAGACCTCATCGAGATGCCACTTCCACTGCCGGAAACCGCGCATCCGGCTTGCCCGCTGACGTCTCACATCAGCCGCAAACAATGGACCAAATCTGTTCCACCAGTGCCGCACAGTCTCATGGCAGATGTCGATCCCGCGCTCCGCCAGCAGATCCTCGACGTTCCTAAGGCTCAGCGGAAAACGTACATACATCATTACGACCAAACGGATGATCTCTGGTGAAGAGTTGAAATAACGAAACGGGCTGGCTGGGTTCTTCTTGCGAGGCATCGCCCTACCCTAGCTGATCACCCGCGTTCTGCTAGCAGGTACATTTGCTCTGACAGTGCCGACCAAACCTGTTCCACCAGTGCCGCATCATCTCGTGGCAGATGTCGATCCCGCGCTGGGGAAGAAGGTCTTCCACATTCCGCAGGCTCAGCGAAAAACGCACATACGTCATCACCACAAGGCGGATAAGCTCCGGCGATGAGTTGAAATAGCGAAAAGGGTCGGCTGGGTTCTTCTTGCGAGGCATCGCCCTACCCTAGCTGATCACCCGCGTTCTGCTAGCAGGTACATTTGCTCTGACAGTGCCTGCCCGCTGGCCCTGCACGTCGGCTGGGCCCGGGTCATGCCTGACCCAATCAGCGACGAACTTCAATCAGGTGCATTTGCTTTGACAGCACCCTCGAAACCACTGCTTTCATTAACCCACTCGAGCCAATACCCCAGTTTCAAAATGTTGAGGACAGAACCTGTCGACATTTCTTTCTTGGGGTTCTCACCCAAATCAAGTTCCTCAAGATACTTCTTGGCGGCATCGGCGTTGGCAAGGCTTGTGAAGGTATCATTGGCCTCAAAACGTCGAATGTCGGCAAGCAGTCTCTTCCTGTCTTGAAAGAGCTTCGGGTGTACGGTCGGGATCGTAGAGCCAGACTTATCGTCGCGTAAACGGACAGCTTCCGGTAGGATGCCGACCGTCGCCAATCGGATCATCCGGCGCTTTATGCCTTGGTGTATTTTCCTCTGCGTAGGAAGGTTCAGGCAAAACTGCAGCAGCCGGATGTCTAATAATGGGTATCGGTAGTCGACGCCGTACCATGCGGCTCCAACAGCGGAGTCTTCCAGCCGAAAGACAAGATGGGGTGAATGCACAACGTCATGTTCTTGCTGACTGACAGAACCGATGCGTCGGCGGGTTGGATGCGTTTTCATCCGTGCTGGCTGCCCTGTGGTGATCGCGAGTTGATTGCTTACGACGGCAAGTGCTCCTCGCAGAGCAAGGTCATCAAAAGTATCTTTCTTGCGCAAACCATTGAGACTGGGAAAACGGATTTTCAGGATCGCCACCAGCCTGCGAAAGAGATTTGGGTTTGTGGGCTTCAAATTTCGCCAAATTTGGCTCCATTGCCCTTGGCTAGCAAGCTCTTGCTGCCAGCCACTGGCATGCGAAGTGACCAACTGATCGCCGCCAAAGCCAGATAACAGAGTGCGCAAGCCACGCTCCTCAAGTGTCTTGAGCAGTTCCTCACCTGGCAAAGTTAGATCACTGCGCGATGGACTGGAATGATTGCTCACATTGCGTTGGATCGTGTCTGCGATGCCGCGACCCTCGCCGCGGATCGAAGTGTGATGAATGTTTGGATTCATTTCGCAGACAGCCTTCATTTGGTCTGCTTCGTCTATAAACGGAAATACGTTGCCGATGTTTGCTTCAGGCATGACGTGCGAGAAGGCTTGTATTTGTTCATCACGGGGCTCGAGCAATCTGCTGGCGGTTGCAGTGACAGTCGTAGAATCGAGCCCGCCACTCATTTCGCTGGCATTGCGAGTGAAACTTCGCAGACGGCACTCAACCGCTTGATCCAGCAATCGCTTGAAGTCCGAGATATGCTGTTCTTCAGTTCCGGCCAGCGGCTTGGGAAGAAGCGTCAGCTCCCAGTATTTTTGCAGTTGGGTGCCTTTGCCTGACACGCTCAGCCAATGCGCGGCTGGCAAAGTCTTGATGCCGCAATAAATGGTGCGATCGCGATCAATCTTGGACTGAGCCAGCAAATCACTGACCCAGAATTTGTCGATGGTTTGATCGATCCAATCAAGGCCCAGCAGTGGCCCTTTTACAGAGCAAAATGCAATCTTGCTTTCATCACGAGCAACGAAAAGGGGGCGAACCCCCAAATGATCTCTGATGAGAAAAAGTTGATCCGATTGATTGTCGAAAATTGCAATTGCGAAATCCCCGATCAAACGCTGGCCAATTTCGCTCCCGAATCTTGCGAAGGCGTGCGCAACCAACACTTCGTCAGCCGTCTGATCGTCGATCGGCAGGTCCAGGTTTCTCGCTAGCTCCCCCCGATTATCGAGGCGGCCATCGAAAACGATAGAATATCTCTTGTCCTTGCTTAGAAAAGGTTGCTGGCAAAGCGATGCCTGCGGCATGTTGAATTGTTCAGCACATCCCAAAAAGCCGTTAGCGACAGAAACATGGCCTAAGCGGTCATGGGGCCATGCCTTACACGCCATTTCCATCTTGGATGCCGTTACGGTATCTAGTGGTGCCTTATCAAATGTGACGACGCCGAAAATGATGCTCACAGCGTACCGCCGCTTACTTCATATTGGTCTCGAAAGCGTTCGAAATAGCCGCGAGCAACCTGAATGTACTCTGCTTGCTCACCGGCAAAACGCGTCAGTTCGTCAATGCTTATGGGCTTATAATCGTCTTGCCTCGAACCTTTCCACTTCGCGTTCTTTTTTGCGTCCCAATCGGCTGAATTGGCATCACCGATGAATTTGAAATGTCGCAAAACGTCTGCAAATTTCGCTTGAAGATCATCGTATTCGATGGCGAGCAATCGAGGGTCAATCAGGCCTTCGAAACTGCGCAATGCTTCGCAATAGGCTCTGGCTGCAAAATACGCTTGGGTCGATTGATCGACGGCCTCGAACTCGGGCAAAGCTCCTTCGATTCGTGCCTTCTCGCCATTCTTTACATATGCCGGGGGCTTACGTGTCAGGGATTCAAGCACAGCCACTGGCTCACGAAAGAGAAACACGAACTGTGCATTTTGCAGCTCGCTGAAAACCGTTGACACAGCTTGTCCGGTCAGACTGTTAAACTTGATAAGAAGCTGTTTGTTTTGCTTTGCTGACCAATCTTGCCAAGCCGCAATCGTCGCGCGCAAATATTTTCTCTGTATTTCGGGTTCAAGCATATGCTCGAAACGGTTCAGCAGCTTCCCGACGAAACCTGGCTCACTCAGCGCAATAAAACCGCCGGTGTTCTTTACGTTTTGAGTCAAGAGGGTCGACCCACATCGCGCGACGTGAAATATCCCTGCGGTATGCGCAAAATCAGTGGTGCTTGCGTGATCTGGGTTCTGATCCAGCCATTCATCAATTTGCTGAATTTTGTCGATTGGCCGATCTTTGGGCACCGACAGCTTTAAAAAGCCTCTGGAAAGGTCCAACCTGTCCGGATCAATCAAATGGACCAGAACTATTCCATTAACGCTCGCGACGCTTAAAGGTAGCAAGGTCTGATGCATGATTGAGCTGTCAATCGCGCTCACTTCGGGCATTCCATTTTACTGATGTGACTGCTGACAGCAAAACGCCCATCTGCGAATTTTCTGCTTCGCAGCCGGGTTGGCGCTACTGCGTGTCGGAAATGGCTTGGGAAGGCGATAAGCCGGTTCGGCTGCGGGCAAATTTTGGTAAAACTATGCGGTGTGTAGGTGTTTGCCTTTGTGTTTGTATCGAAAATATATAGCTCGCCGCCGGAAAAGGCGCTGGGCGTCTTCCCGAAATAGTAGAGCCAAGTGATCGCGCGCCCTTGATCTTCCCACGGCCCATGATTGTCACAATGGGTATTGAAGAATCCGCCATCGATATGGTTGGTTATTTTGAGCTCAACCTTCAGCACGTCGAAATGCGGCAATCCGAGGGATTGTCTCATGTGTGATAAATTTTCGTTTACGAAACTCTCGAAGAGATCCTGAGCGTAGCCGATTTTTTCCAACACCAACGTTTCGCGCTTTTCTGGATCGTATCGCCGGTCTTCACCCGATAGCCGTGCTGGTCGGAATTGTTTTTCACTTCGGATGGTATGGGCATACAGATCATCATGAGCCTGATTGCAGAGAAAGCCGTCCAGAACCATTATCGGCGCGGCTCGATGACCTTCCGCATCAATCAAATTTAGCGGCGTAATAGAATGCTGAGAGCCGAAGCTAATCTGGTCGGCTGGGGTGACCGACATTATCTGTTCAAAGCATTCGCGTGCGGCCGAGACATCGCCCACCCTGCGCAAAACTGCCGCTTTGTTTTGAAGAAGTTCCAGATTGCCGCGATCACGCGTCAGCTTTCGGTCCAAGGCTTCAAGGAAAGCAGCATTGGCAACAGGATCAGCCAGCTGGCTTGCCACTGCCACTTCCGCAGCAAATTCTTGGTTCATAGCCATCAGGTGCGCTTCGCGGGCAAGCTATCAGTCAAGCTCAACGAGGCTTTCGTCCAACATATTCGCGACAATAGTATGGACTTCGCTTTTGCATCGATCTGCTTCTACATCAAAGCGCTCGACTAGCTGCGTGACGATTGCCGCGAGGGTTCGCTCGCCGTTGATCAGCGACCAAATGGCACCGCTAGACTCATTAAATGTCACGTATTTGCCAGTCTTTGTCGACAGCAATATGGTCGCTGAATCCACGACCGTTTCCAGAACATGATCTGCCTTGGTCAGCACCGCTCCGTCAGACAGTTCTTTTCCCATAAGGCCCCTCATACATGTTCAGATCGTTTCGCGGTCTGTGCGCGCAGCAATTCCTCTAATTCACTGAAGGTGTCAATCTCGGGTGGTCTTCTAATCAGAGTGACCGGCACTTGCCTGATCAACTTACCTATAAGCGCGAAAGCCGCCTGATCTGCTTGAGGCAACAGGTATCGCTTTCGATAGACGTGCCGGCGCAGGCTTGCCATGGCTTGGACAGCTTCGAGCGCGGCGCAGGTCACATTCGGCACCCGCTCGTCAATCTCAAGGATAAATATTCCGCCAAGTTTTGCCGGCTTCGGATGAAACCGCGTTACGTCGATTGGGCATACCAATTTGTCCGACTGGGGACCTGGTTCCCTATAGCCCAAGCCCGAGCCCGAGCCCGAGCCCGAGCCCGAGCCCAAATCACCAATAGCTGTAAGGCTCCGTTCTGATAATTTACTAACCGGATAGCCGGGCATCACAACGGGCGCATCGTCACCATAAAAGACCGTGACATCGTCGCTGAGCAGCTTCGCGCCGCTCTGGCGCATAAGGCCGCCCGCAGTCGACTTGCCTGCACCGGATTTGCCGCAGATCGCAAAGGCTTGGTCTCCAACCACAAAGCTACTAGCATGCAGAGCCAGCTGGCGTCGTTGTTGAAAGATGGCCCCCATGCAGCTGCCAAGCACAAACCCTCGCAAAGCCGGGTCGTCTTTCGCCCCGAAGGACTCGACAAGAATGTCAGTACCATTCGATACATAGAACCGCCCGATGCCTGCAGGCGCGAACAGAAATTCGTTATCGGTTACGCTCCACCGATTCACGGTTTTCCGAGGCATGGCAAGCTCTGCTGGGGGCGACCCGAGGCGTATGGTAACGTCAGCTGCCGAAAACTGGCTTTCGATCAGTTCCTGCAGCGCGATTTCGGATCGCAAGTTCAACCCAAAGACGGAATAAGTTAATGGCTGATCGCTCATAGTTCCTTGCTCGCGTCGATGAATCTTGACGTGTGTGCCTCGTGTAACTAGTCCGACGTTACGTACATATACCAGTCCCTTTTTCGAGGGGCTACGACTTGGGGGCAACCAATCATGAGCAACGAAAATTCTACCGCAGACGTTGACACGAAAAAGGCATCTTGGGCAACGCCATCAATGGATGTGATTGATGTGGCCGCAGTGACTGCTGGCGGCACTTCCGGTTTTGACGAAGATTTCGACTCTTTCGCTAGCTAACAGCTGACTGGATCAGGTTACCCGTAAAACCTGGGGCTTTTGCGGGCAGATCATAGGCCGCACGCTGTACCTATACGTTCAACTTCATTGGGTTGATAGCAGTTGTCGTTAAATTCCGAGAGCGACACCCGCTCTGATCAACGCCTCTGGGTTGCTTTTGCGGCTATGGCCGCAATGGCAATCATATTTTGGACAGGTTCTCGCTATCCTGCCCTCAACGAGAAGGCTGAAATGGGCGGCGACACGCCGCTTTCGGGCCTCTCGTTTGATATAGTCCTGGAAATTTTCCCTAACAGCAGTTTGTGGTGGGAATTGGCTGCAAACACCGTAAATTGGGTTTTTACCAATCTCTACGGAATGACTTTTGGCGTCCTTTTCGGGGCTGCTGCACTGACAATCCTGTCTTTGGTAAAGCGCAGGTCATTCAAGAACGGCTTCGCAAATTCCGCTCTCGGCGCAGTGATCGGGGCCCCGCTCGGGGTTTGCGTTAACTGTGCGGCGCCGATTGCATTGGGCCTGCATGCCGGCCGAATGCGGTTGGAAACGACACTATCTGCACTGCTCGCGTCGCCCACTTTGAATGTGATAGTCGTCACGATGAGCTTTGCTTTGCTGCCGTTTCATCTCGCACTCACAAAGCTTGTTCTCGCGCTCGTTCTGGTGCTGTTGGTTGTGCCCTTGATTTGCCGCTGGGTATTGATTGACGAAACAGAGAGCACCAAAGGGGAAATCGCCCCTCTTGCGCGCATTACCGAGGCAAAGGGGCTGACCGCGTGGATTGCCAAGGCATTGATGCCAGTCGATGCAGACCCGAGGCCGCACAACTTTGGCGAAGCCCTGTGGTGGTTCATTAGAACTTACTCGCGCAACTTTTTCTTCGTGTTCATTATCACTGTGCCGATGATGTTTTTGGCGGCGATACTGGGCGCGGTCGTTGCGACATTTACAGCGCCCTCAGAACTTTCAAACATCTTACCGGCCAAAGGTATCATAGCGATCATCCTCGCGATGGGTTTGGTTGCGGTGATTGCCAGCTTTGTTCCAGCGCCGATTGCATTGGACGTGATCCTCACGGTTATCCTGGTCGGGATCGGTCTGAGTGATCAGTACGCGATGACGATCCTGATCGCATTGGGTTCCTTCAGCATTTATGCCTTCATAATCTTATGGAAGGCCATTTCTCTCAAGACAGGCCTTACGATTTGGGCCGCCGTTGTTGCGATGTCTGTCACCGGCGGCGCAATCGTGCATCTATCGGCTCCCTTCGCCAATCGTTATTATCAGGCTCAGCAGCTCGCGGCACTTAATGCCGTCGACGCAATCGAGTTTCCTCAGGCAAAGGTGCTGCCAGCTGGCAAGACACAGGCTGAGCTAAAAACAATTCTTGAT
This sequence comes from uncultured Erythrobacter sp., assembly GCF_947497915.1. Taxonomy (GTDB): domain Bacteria; phylum Pseudomonadota; class Alphaproteobacteria; order Sphingomonadales; family Sphingomonadaceae; genus Erythrobacter. The sequence goes on from NZ_CANMIJ010000002.1 coordinate 61,001, forward strand.
CAACAGGCGTTGAGAGCCACTCCACTCGAGGCGACGAGCGAAACCAATGGCAATGCCCGTATAACGGTAACGCAGCTGATAAATCGCCAACCTTCAACCTTTTCGCAGTCAGACGGGCCTGCTTTCAAACGCATAACCGGTACAGAAATCGGATTGCTGGAGGAAGGGATTCTTACACCTGCAAAAGAGTTTGGTTATCACACTAAAGGTGGAGGTTTGGCCGCTGGCGACATTCATGGCGATGGCTGGGTCGACATTGTAACCCGCCGCCCGACAATGTCGAACGGCCTTTCGCTCTACACCAATATCGGCGGCACCTTCCAGCTTCAGGATTTGGATCTGGGCCCGGTCAATGAAAGCGAAGTCTTTCATGTCTCTCTGGCCGATCTTGATGGCGATGCAAAACTGGATCTGCTAGTCTCCACCATCCGCAACGGCGAATATATTTTCTACAATGAAGGCGGCGATTTTAGCACCGCGAATATGGTGCAGTTGTACGAGCCCGAACAGGCGGTTCTCGCCAGTGTCGCCTTTGCAGACCTTGATGCCGATGGCGATCTGGATGTGGTTGCCGGCAAATGGGCACCACGCGGCGTTTCGATCGGATGGGGGCTCGAAGCCCCGCACACGCGCAACCAGATTTACTGGAACGAAGGGTCTCGATCCTTTCGACGAGAGCTTTTGCCCAACAGCATTGGCCAAACTCTAACCCTGCTCACCAGCGATTTCGACGGTGACCGCGTCCTCGATATTCTCGACGGAGATGACGCTGGCGGTACTGACGCAATTACCTTCATGGAAAAGGATGGGACCTTCCGTAGCCGCGAGCGGAATTCGCAGACGTTCCCCTATTACCTCAACTCGTCAATGAGCTACACGCAAGGCGATTTCGATAACGATCTGAGGCTCGACTACTACGGCGCCCAGATCGCTGAGGATGATGACGGTCAGAACCGCGATGCGGATAATCGTTCGCTGTTCGAGATATGCAAACAATTAGGCGCTGATATCGGCTGGAACCTTGACGAGACGCGAGCTTGCGCGGCTGAATTGCTCTCCATTGATGCGATCCGCGGTACCAAAGCGAATGCTGCCAGTTGTTCCGGACCCAGCACTAGCCGCGACCGCGCAATCTGCGGAGGGCTCGAGCTTATAAGGGGTTTGGCTAATAGGAAACGCACTCTTGAGCCGGATACTGAGCGGTTCAAGACATGCGTGTCCTATTTTGATCACGCCCCCTTTTTGAAACCCTATTGCGATTCTTTGAAGATGCCGGTGAACAAGCGCTCTTCGAAAGCCGAACGCGCCGAAATATTCGGCGAAGCAGTGCTCAATGCCAACATTCTGATCACGACCGATGAAAACGGCGCGTTTGTCGATAAGGCAGATGAACTCGGGGTGCGCAAACCTGGCTGGAGCTGGAACAGTAGATTCACTGATCTTGATCAGGATGGCTTTCAGGACCTGCTGATAATGACGGGTATCTGGCAGCGTTCCGCCTCTTCGGCTACCAATGTGTTCTACCGTAATCGAGGCGGAGCCTTTGTTGACGCGACGAAAGACTTCGGCTTTTATGATGTGCTGCCTTCGTACAGCTATGTGCAGCTGGACTTTGACCGTGACGGCGACATTGATGTCATCCGAGACAACATGTCCCTGCGAATGATGGTGCACCGAAACGACAGGCCGGCAGGGCCTGCTTTGTGGGTCAATCTGCGCGATCAAATTGGCAACAGCATGGGTGTGGGCGCACGGGTCACGATTTGCACAGATGGACAGCAGACTGTGCTGCCTGGAAAGTGCCAGATGCGGATGATCAATGCCAGCGGTGGCTACATGTCGACCGATCCGATCGCTGCCCACTTTGGCTTGGGCAAAGCGAAATCTGTTTCCTTGATCGAAGTTCGTTGGGCAGATGGCGAGACAAGCCGAATTAAGCCAGAGAGCTTGCTCGGCGGAGAAATCCGGATCGACCGGCGCCTGAACAAGTAAGGTGCCGTCAGTCTAACGCGAACTCGTCTCCATTAGACATGGAGTGCCCTACCCTTCGCTAGGCTTAGGCCATTAGGGTTTGCCACTCAGCCAGAGTGGCGGAGCGGGTTGCTTTGTAGGCTTGTCTATCGGTGAGGTGGCGGTCAGAGCTAAAGTGGTTGTGGAGGTTGGCATGAACAGAAGCGAACTTTCTGGAGTGACTTCATCTGTCGGAACCTGATCATCGCTCGCTCTCTTCGTCGGAACGGAAGATGGCTGTTTTCGGCCCGGTTGTTCGCCCAGCGCCCCACCTCCTGTTTGCCGGTGTTACTAAGCTCTCGCATCGCAGCTTTGTACGAGGTGAGACCATCGGTGGTGATCTCAGCGGGCGAACCGTGGCGTTTGAGCGCCTTCTTCATGAACCGCAGCGCTGCCTTCTTGTCGCGCTTCTTGGTGACATAGCTCTCGAGGATCTCGCCCTCCTGATCGACCGCGCGCCACAGGTAGTGCAGCTCGCCGTTGATCTTCACGTAGACTTCGTCGAGGTGCCACTTCCACTGCCTAAAACCGCGCATTCTACTCACCCGCTGGCGCTGCATATCGGCAGCGAACAACGGCCCAAATCGGTTCCACCACAGCCGAACCGTCTCGTGGCAAATATCAATCCCGCGCTCAGCCAGCAGATCCTCTACGTTTCGCAGCGAAAGCGGAAAGCGCACATACATCATCACGACCAGGCGGATAATCTCAGGCGATGAGTTGAAATAGCGGAACGGACTGGCTGATTTGCGAGGTCTAGGCATGAGCTTGCCATACCCGATCAGGCGCGTTCCGCTAACCAGTGCATTTGCTCTGACAGTGCCGCCTCAGGTGCATTTGCTCTGACAGCGCCATTGAGACTAACCTGTCCGCCCAACATCCCGTTCTGTCGCTGTTACTGACGGGCCCAACTTTATGCTGATCGGTGCCGGTTTTAAACGCTAGGGTGATCGGTTTCAGTCGTTTAACCTTGCGGAGACGCTTCTTTGCCGTGATCGCGAAACGCCTTTGGCGTCATTCCGGTTTCGCGCTTGAATGCCTTGTAGAAGGTTGAGCGCGAGTTGAAACCGACATCCAGTGAAATGGATAAAACAGAGGCTTGCGATGCGACGATGAGAGGCCGCGCCGCATTGACTCGCCAACGCGCGACATAGTCGAAAAAGGTTGCGCCAATCTCCTCGTTCAGCACCTGCGATACTTGGTTTGGCAACGCCCCTACGTGCCGAGAAAGCTTTTGAAGCGAAAGGTTCGGATCGAGATATAGCTGGTCATCCGACATGGCCGCTTCGATCCTTCCTGATAGCCGTTCTGCCAGATCCTTCGAAAGCGCCGATCGCGAATACTTTGGGGAATCCCCCCCGCTATCCGGCATGGCCGCGTCCGCCGATTTCTGTCCTTCTGGAACGTCGCCAGAAGAAACGAAGGCGATAAGAAATAGCAAAAGCAGTGCCAGGAGGGCGAGGATAACTTCGCCGCCAATTGTGACACCGAGCGGAGAATTCTCTGCGATCAACGAAACCGCAGCAACACTCCAGACGAGGAATAAGAAACCCATAAACCAGTCGATCCACCGCAGCTCACGGGAATACGTGTTGGAATACAGATCTTTGAGCCTGCGGCGGAAACTGCACAGGTGTCTAGCCGTCCCGAAAAGGTAGGCAAAGGAAACCGCAACCCAGCAGAATATCAGGGCGAAGGTCAGTAAAGCGAGCGCAGCAGGCAAAGCACCTGCCGGTAATTCGCCTTCGACGAGCATGACGCGCAGAGCAGGATAGGGAAGCAGCCAATATCCCAGCGTTACTATCGCCGCGAGGCCGGGCAGCGCGAAATCGCGCCAGTGCAATTGGGTCAGTTGATCAAACTGCGAATGATTCACCACGAAGCGATAAACCGCAGGAGGGATGGCCAATAAGACTGGAAGCATCGCCGGTACGAAGGCGAGATAAACAGCCTCCGAAAAGGCCGCAGCCAGCGGCAAGGCAGCCAGTGACGCCAACAGCATGAACACGGCTATGAGATAGCGGCTTGCCCGCGCCAAATATCGGGCGCGTGCGGCCCAGACCGATCCAGCAACGGCAATGCCGATTGTTGCAGAAGAAAGGGCGATTATTTCGGTTTCGGGCATGCTGCTCAGTAAGAAATGTAAACCCGAACGCCAACAGTGTTGGATGGAAAAGTGTCCACGCCGTCACGCGCAGACGACAAACCCCGCTTTAGTCTTGCAGAGGCAGTCCGAACATCTTTGATAAAATCGGACACATGCATCCATGCAATACGTAAGCAGTTTTCTTGTCGGGACTCACGTCATCCTTGGGACGATCGCAGTTTTGGCCGGCGCGGTCGCGCTTTCCATGAAAAAGGGAGGCCTGAGCCATATTAAGGGCGGGCAGCTTTTCACATTATCCATGGGTGCGTCATCGCTCATCGGCGCAATTCTCGGCCTCGTGAAGTTCGAAGAACTCTACATCACGTTTCATGGCGGTGTCTTGGGAGTAACCCTGATCGCCAGCAGCGTTCTGACTCTCCGCTCGAAAAGTGCCCGGCTTTCAGGATGGGCGCTCGTGGTCGCGGTGGTAAACTTCCTCAACTTTATCTCGCTTCTCGGCGCGGGCGGATATGCGATGAGTTTACCCGAAGGAATGCTTGCCGGTTTTTATGCAGAGGATTACTTTTTTCTCTCAATGATGGCCGGTGTCGCCGCCATCGGCGACTTCCGAATGATGCTGCGCAAATCGTTCCCCTATAAAAACCGTATCGCGCGTCATCTCTGGCGCATGTGTCTGGGCTTTTTCATCGCTGCAGGATCCGCCTTTACCGGCCCCGGTATGAAAGCCTTCCCGGTCTCGGTGCAAGAAAGCGGAATTCTGAGCCTGCCCGAGCTCATCATTTTCATTTTGATGCTGTATTGGCTCGTGCGGACATTGATGCGGAAACCGAAAAACGCTGCTGGGGAAGCCGCATGAGCGAGCCAGCAATTCTAGGTCAATTGCATTTCTGGATAGGCTGCGCCGCAATTGTCGCCGGTTTCGCCGCATTTGCCGCGCGAAAGGGTCAGACCGTTCACATAGTTTCAGGACGTGTATTCGTTGTCACGATGGCCTTGCTGGCACTTAGCGGGCTTTGGCTGAGTTTCGCACGCGGAATCCTGTTCACCGTTTTCCTGTCGGCACTGGCATTCCACCTGATCATCACCGCTTGGGCCACGGCGGCGACACACAACTCAGCCGCGCATTTAGTAACGAAATTCTCCTTTGTTGGTTCTGGTGCGATTTTTCTTGGTTCCATCGCTGGCGCTTGGATCACCGCCCATTCTGTTGCAGGAATGCTGAACGGGCTCACTCCGGAAGCATTCCTGATCATCGCAGGCGTTGCTCTAATCATCGCGATCTACGATTTTATTTTTGCATATGGTTCCACGCCAAGCGAACGAAGCCGTTTGGGCCGCCATCTGTGGAGAATGGGCTTCGCTTTCTTCCTCGCAACTGGCATCTTCTTTTTCGGAAACAACCACGTGCTACCCGAAGCTTTCAGGACGGTCGCATTCCTGTCAGCTCCGGTGGTTGCGGTGGTGTTATGGACGGCCTTCTTCGCCGTAAAGACGCGCTTCTTCTCTGGGTCTGAAAAGACTTAATGAGAGGCATTCAGAAAATCGCGGTATATTGCTGCGACCTTTTCAGGCGCATCGATCATGGGAACGTGGCCGCAGTCTTCAAGCACCTCAAGCCGTGTAATCGGTAACCGAGCGGCAAGCTCGGTCGCACCGCTAATATGGAAAATTCTGTCTTGTTGGCACCACATTATCAGTGTTTGCATGGAGAGGTTCGGTGCAATGTCGAGCAGGTTCGGAACGTCGCGGTCCCCATGGACTGCATGCCAAATTTTCTCGTTTGCGGCGCCCTGCTTTATCTCTGCATTCATCCAAGCCGTGATAATAGGATGCGGAACTTCCAACGTGTTGGGAGAGAGCCATTCACCTCGTTTTTCAAAGTCTTCGGCGGACTGGACAAGCAGCGGTATGTGGCCGGCAGAAAGGGCCTTATCCATATCGCTTTTTATCGGGCTAGGCACACCCAGCGGACTTCCGATAAATGCCAATGATCGCACTTTTTCAGGCGCATCGTTCGCCCATAAACCGACGATCCGCGCGCCCATGGAATTCGCGCCGATATGGGCTCCATCAAGTTCGAGAATATCGAAAACGGTGTCAAAATTGTTGGATTGCTCGATCAGACCATATTGGTCATCCGGCAGCAGCGCATTGTCGCCAAAACCCGGGAGGTCCAGCGCAATCACATGATATTTGTCCGTCAGATTACGTGCGAGTTCGACCCAGTGTTCCTTGCGCGAGTATATGCCGTGGACCAAAACCACAGTCTCGCCCTCGCCGCCTTCAAGGTAATGAATTTCGCCAATCTTCGTCTCAACAGATTTCTCGGTGAGGCCCGCACTCGAATTGTTCAAGTCCAACAAAACGCCGGCGGTTGCTTCGGGGAAAATGAACCAAGCACAGGCTGCCGCGGTTGGAACTGCGGCCAAGCAGCTCAGGAAAATCGGAATCTTTCTCATGCGTTGTCTCTTCTCGTTCAAAGACACTTGCCTAGAGCTATTGGGCAAAGCACCCTTGAAAGATCGTGCAATTCGCATGGGCTTTGTGCGGAAATGGCATTCAATCGCAGAGGGCGGATAGGATGATGCCCAGTTGCAAACCATCAATTGCATCCAATCACCGCCGAAACGGGGGCTTTCGAAATCATCTCTTTTCGTTTCAGCACGGCGAGCTCGCGATGCACAAAAATCTGATGCCCTGCGTTTTGTTCGGGGTGTCCTCACCCGTTTTGGTTGCTGGCGAAAATGAGAGTTTGTGCGCCGATATTGTCTGCATCAAGCCGGATGTTCCGCATGCCGTCTCGATCAGCGGCGGGGGCGCTGAAATTCTCTTTCTTGATGGCTTGCAGTTCTCTCAAGAAAGGCCTGACTTTTCGTCGTTGGATGAAAGCTTTTCCGCTGTCCCGAAGGCTGTCAAAGACGGAGAGGTGACTGCAATCGAAGCGCTAAGAAACGAACTCTCCCGTCCGATGCCCGATCCGGATCAGCAGGTCTTGGATATTGCTGCACGCATGTATGCAGCACCCATGCGGCGCCTATCTCAGGTTGAGCTTGCCGAGCAGTTGGGGTTGGAGCGGACCCAAGCACTCAAGCACTTTAAATCGAACACCGGCCTGACTTTCCGCAAGTTCAAAATCTGGTGCGCCAGCATTGCGACGGTTCGACGTGTTATCGCTGGAGACAATATCGGGGCAGCAGGTATCGATTCCGGTTTTTCAGATGCAGCGCATGTGGCGCGAACCGCGCGCGATGTTTTTGGCATCACGCCGAGCAAGGGCATCGCTGCACTCACTCAATTTAAGACTATTTGAAGGGGCTCACCCTCAATTCTCCAGCGCTTCCTGTTCAACATCGAGGGCTTCCAAACCAGCCTGCACGTTTCTTCTAGCTGGCCAGATGCGCAGGCGGCTTAAAGCTTAGTTCGTTGGCGCAAAGTGCGCACGGGAGTCCATTAATGCTGGCAGAGAAGCTTAGAATTTTGGCGCATCCGCCTATGCTGTGGTCAAACTTTATCGCCACCCTTGCGCTCACCGCGGTCTTCGGTGCGGTTATGCATTTCTGGGATGTTGTAATCATCGACGAGATGTATGATGCCGGTGCGATACTGGCGCACATTGCCGATCTGACGCCAAAGCAACGATCTGTCCATGCTTGGCTGACAGGCAGCGTCGATGTCCTTTATCCTCTTGTCTACGGCGGATTCTTCATTGGCGTCGCTTTGAAGGCCTTCGGGCGGACAGGCATCTGGTGGGCAATCCCAAGTGCGCTTGTCATCCCCGTCGATCTGTTTGAAGGTTTCACTCAGATCATGCTCCTGAACGGGCATACCGAGTATATTCACGCGAAAGTCGCAGCGACGCCGATCAAACTTGTCCTGTTCGTGGCCGGACTGGCAATAACATCAGGCGGTCTCTTCCAAATCTTCCGTTCGCGAGACGCGCGTAGGCCAGAGCGGTGAATGGCAACGCGAGACAGATGACTTGCCAGTCGGCATCAACGCTGGCGGAAGCTGCAAGCTTGGCCGCGCAGTACATCGCCGAATTGCCAAATCGCCGAGTTGCACCAAGCGATCATTCGATTGCCGATCTACAAAATCTGGACTTGCCAATGCCTGATTTGCCAGGCGATCCCTGCGACACTGTGCGCCTGCTTCACAAGTGGGGCTCACCGGCAACCGTCGCCTCGGCTGGCGGCAGATTCTTTGGCCTTGTTGTCGGAGGGAGCCTTCCCTCAGCGCTAGGTGCCCGAGTGCTATCAGCGGGATGGGACCAAATCGTGCTAAACGGCTCCACAAGCCCGGTGGGCATCCAGATTGAACGACTTTGCAGCCGATGGATTTTGGAGGTGCTCGGACTGCAGGCTGGTTTGTCCGTCGGCTTCGTTACCGGCGCGACGATGGCTAATTTCACCTGTCTCGCCGCAGCCCGTCAGAGAAGTCTGGAAAGACTGGGTTGGAATGCCGATCGTGACGGTCTGTTTGGGGCTCCCCGACCACGGATCGTTGCGAGCAGGGAAATTCATGTCACGGCCGTGAAAGCTCTTCGCTTACTTGGATTTGGCTCGGAGCGGATCGAATGGGTCGAGTGTGATCCCAACGGCGCAATGAGGTCGGATAAGCTACCAAAGCTGGATGCCAGCGCTATCGTTCTTACTCAGGTTGGCAATGTGAATTCCGGCGCTTCCGACCCTATTGGCGAGATCGTTGACAAATCGAATGGAGCTTGGGTCCATGTCGATGGTGCGTTTGGACTTTGGGCTGCCGCGTCTCGAAAGCACCGAACGCAGCTCTCTGGCTACGAGAAGGCAGATAGCTGGACCGTCGACGGGCATAAATGGCTAAACACCCCCTATGATTGCGGAATGGCAATCTGCCGGCACCCCGCCCCCCTTCATTCATCCATGGCAACGCAGGCGCCCTATCTTGCGGACGGCGTGGCAGCACCACCAAAAGACATGGTCCCGGAATTTTCGAGATCTGCGCGCGCAGTCGAGGTTTGGGCAGCCTTGCATGCCCTGGGAAAGCAGGGATTAGAAGACTTGATCGTACGCAATTGTCGCCATGCGCAAACTATGGCGGACAGCTTTCAAAGGCTCGGGTTCGAAATCTTGAACGATGTCTGCCTCAATCAAGTCGTAGCCACTTTGCCAGGGCGCGAGGCGGATTGCGAGAAAATCGCGGATCAGGTTCAAGCAAGCGGCGATGCTTGGTTTGGCACGACGCGATGGAAGGGGCGACAAGCGATAAGGCTGTCGTTCTCGTCATGGCTGACAACCGACGCAGATATCGTGCAAACTGTGGCGGCAATTGAACGGGCTTTGACGCCCCTATTCGTCCGTAATCGGAGGCGTTAGTCAGTCAAGACTGGCTCTGAAACCCGCGCGCAGTTCTGTCGCTGATAGCCCCTTCTCCTTGCGCAATATCCGTTCAAGGGCGTCGACAGAACCAAAACCGCATTCGCGGGCAATTCGTTTTACAGGCCAGCGTGTTGTCTCAAGCCACCTGCAAGCCGCTTCGAGGCGAACCAGTTTTACGAATGCTGCTGGCGTTCTGCCAACTTCTTCGTTGAAACGCCGGGCAAAGGTCCGATCCGACATATTCATGCGTTCTGCGAGAGCAGGCACACTTAAATCCGTTGACGGATTGTCGGTTATCCAAGCAGCCAGCGCGCTGAACCGGCTGCTTTTACCCTCCTGCGCGACGAGTGTTTCGCTGAACTGGGCCTGCCCTCCAGGGCGGCGCAGAAAGAGAACCATGGATTTCGCAACTTTCGATGCAACTTCGTGGCCCAGATCCTGCTCAATCAAAGCCAGAGTTAGATCTATGCCGCCTGTCACTCCGGCAGAGGAGAAAACGTCTCCATCAAGTATATACATCGCGTTCGGGTCTACTTTCAGGTCTGGAAACAGCTCCCCCAAACGGCCACACGACGCCCAGTGCGTAACCACTTTACGACGCTTTGTGAGGCCGAACGCTGCCATTAGAAAAGCGCCTGTGCACACGCTTCCATAACGGACCGCTTCCGCTGATTGCGCCCGCATCCATGCCCGCAGCGGTTCGCTTGAAGCTGCGTTACGCAAAGCAGTTTCATCGCCGCCGGTGAGCATGATCGTATGAAGCGGCCCGTCTATGTCTTCGATACAGGTCAGGCGCGAAAAACAGAGGCCGTTGTCAGCCAGCACACTGTCACCTTCAACGCTTGCGTGGATAATTTCATAGGCGTTCGGCATCACTCTATTCGCGGTTGCGAACGCCGTTGATGGTCCGGTTGCATCAATCGGGTTCACGCCATCGATCAAAACGATCACGACACGGCGCGGCGATTTGGCAGAAACTGCGGACTTATTGACATTTACGCCAGACATGCCCCGCGTGATACTCCAGAAACTCTCAAAAAGGATAGATGTTTCAATGGACAGGCGACATTTCATAGTCATGGCGACAGGGTCGGCAGTCGCGCTTGCAGGGGGTGCAGTGCTGAGCAGCCCAGTGGTTCGTCCTGTTACAGCAATCGCCACGCCCCGTGATCAGCATAATAGAACAATCGCTCTGATGAGACCTCCTAAAAGGCAGCGTCCAGTCGTTGCTGTGTTAGCAGATCACCGAGGTAGTGAAACAACTGACTTCATTGTTCCTTGGAGTGTCCTGACACGGTCAGGCGTCTGCGACGTAAAAACAGTGGGCACACGGAGCGGTCCCATAAAGCTGGTTCCGGCGCTCACGATCAATGTTGAACTATCGACAATGGATTTTGACGAACAATTTCCAACCGGAGCTGGTGCTGTCAGTCTAATCGCAACTAGTCTCCGATCGGCGCAGCTATCCCTTACCGGATGTCAGTTCAGGCCATGAGATTTTGCCACTCAGCCAGTGCGGCTGAGCGGGAGGTCTTGTAGGTTTCTCTGTCGACTAGATGACGTTGGGCGTTGAAGTGATTGTGGACGTTGGCATGGACGGAAGCGAACTTTTGTAAGCTCTTCATCTGTCGAAACCTTAGCATCGCCCTCTCTCGTCGTCGGAACGGTAAGTGCGAATTCTCCGCTCGGTTGTTAGCCCAGCGTCCCACCTCCTGTTTGTCCGTGTTGCCTAGCTCACGCATCGCCGCTTTGTATGAGGTGAGACCGTCTGTGGTGATCTCTTTGGGCGAGCCATGGCGTTTCAGCGCCTTCCTCATGAAGCGCAGTGCTGCCTTTTTGTCGCGGGTCTTGGTGACATAACTCTCGAGGATTTCACCCTCCTGGTCCACCGCCCGCCACAGATAATGCAGCTCTCCATTGATCTTCACATACACCTCGTCGAGGTGCCACTTCCACTGCCGGAAGCTTCGCATCCGGCTGACCCGCTGGCGTTGCACATCTGCTGCAAACAGGGGGCCGAACCGGTTCCACCAATGGCGCACCGTCTCGTGACAAATGTCGATCCCGCGCTCTGAAAGTAGGTCTTCGACATTCCGCAGGCTCAGCGGGAATCGTACATACATCATCACGACCAGACGGATAATCTCCGGTGAAGAATTGAAATAGCGGAACGGACTGGCAGGTTTCTTGGGTCTGGGCATGACCTCTGCCCTAGCCCAATCGCCTCAAACCTCAATCAGGTGCATTTGCTCTGACAGTGCCGCTGACCGGTCAATCAGCTACCGGCTTCGGCCATTTGCGCTGCAAGTTGATCCACACAAAAGTTCAATGCTTCATCACTTGCTGCTTCATCGGGCTGAACCTCAGAAGTGAACGACCCATTCTCCAAGAGGCGGTCGATTGAGCAATCACAGACTTGTTTTATCGCTTCTTCAGGCGCTCCGCTTCCGATCATGCTCATTGATGCCGCTATAGTGCATTGGCGTTTTGCCGAATTGATATTGAGCTGGCTTGGCGGGCTGGCCGCAACATCGGTATCTTCTTCTGTTTCTGCATTAGGGCCGCACGCTGCGAGAGCGATTACTAGCAGCATCGAAGCAAGGATTTTCATGTCAGTCTCCTAATCGAGAGGTAAATGTCTAGAATTGTTTGAATAGTGGGAGAGCGATCTCGCAACGGACGAGCCGTTAAAAGCCGAAAGATATTCCGGCGCGAACCCCTTTGTTCTCGAAACCATCGGCCCCAATCCCGTCGTAGAAGCCGGAGATTGATGCGCGGAAAGCGCCGTCGCCAACCAGATCGAGGCCGCCTTCGACGCGACCGCGGAAATCGCCGAAAGTATCAGTAAATGTGCCTGGCAGCAGGTTAGCGAGCGCCGCATCCGGTGCGGTGCCAAACGTGTAGATACCTTCCACTTGCGCATATGGGCGCAGATTGATTGTACCCTTAGTCTCAATGATATGGCTGAGGCGTGGCCGGAAGCTGACGTCACCCTGATCCACGGTCTGTGATGGGATCGTGATGCCGAGACTGTCTGTGTAGGCCTTCTGGTCTTCGCTGAGATATCTTACGGTAAGTTCAGGCCGGAAGGTCGTGGCTTTGCCCAAGCCGAATTGCCCGGCGAGGGAGCCGGAATACAGGCTGCGGCTGGTTTCGAAGGCGTCACGTTGCCCATTTAGTGGAGACACGACGTTGTCTGATGTGCCCCAAGCTGCCCGCGCTTCGAGGAACAATTCCTCGGTCAGTTTCGCGGTCACATAAGGGCCGACCATATAGCCGTCGCCCTCGGCTTCACCTGCCTTAAGTGTGTCACGATCACTGAATTCGTCGAATTGCAGGATTGCGCCGATCAACAGGTTTTCATTGACTTTGATGTCAGCACCCAAGTGAATGATGCTAAAATCTGCTTCTTGACCAGCAATCTCCGCACGGCTGAATGATGCTTCCGCCCAGAGGTCAAAGACTCGCTGATTGTCTCCACCCAATGCCATGGCAAGGCTGCTAGAGAAGCGTGCCTGTCCCGGCATCAAGGTCGCCTCGATCGGTAGGTGTTCTGCACCTGGCACAGGGATGCCATAGGCGCTTACGGAACCTGATCGGCCCGCGCCTTGCTCAGCAAGCCGATCAATGCGGCGCTGAAGATCAGGTTGATTGGCCAGAATGAGCGCGTTGCGCCCCGTCAAATAGTTGAAGATCGCAACCTGAGCTGCCTCCCGCGAGTTGGCTGCTGTGAATGTACACGTCACATCTTCGCCCGCAGCAAGTTCGATCGTCGCGGTACGGCTCGCGACATCGCCGAGCGAATCCGCGTCAGAACACGTGATGTCTGTGACGGCGATACCACTTGCCGAAAGATCCGATGCGGTGACGGAATAGGTGCCAACGGGGACAAGCTGCGCAGTTACCTCTGCCGTGCCGTTATTCGTCGTGACACTTGTTGAAAGCGCTGCGAGGCTCGAGGCGAACGTCACTTGGGTATCGGTGCCCACGATGCGCTGGATAATAGTAATCGATCCCACGGCGCGCACTTCAATGCTAACTTCGTCGGTTGAGCTCAATGTGCCATCGCTAACCGTAAGGGCGAACGTGACTGTCCCGTTTGCCTGAGGCGCAACAAAGCTTGGCTCGGCGCTGTTGCTGTCGGACAGCGTTACAGCTGGGCCACTTGTCTGAACCCAACTGTATGAAAGCGTGTCCCCATCGGGATCACTGGAGGCGGTTCCATCCAGAGTCACAGTCTGGCCCGCATCGATCGGCCCCTGATCAGCGCCTGCATCTGCTAAAGGGCCGCGGTTGGCCAGGACTGTGATAGACACGCTGTCACTGTTGCTTGTGCGCGCTTGTGCAGTGCCTCCGATCCCGTCGTCGACGACAAGCTGGAATTCGAGGACTTGATCGGCAGCCGTCGAGGCTGGCGCAGTGAAGGTAGGCTGTGCAGCATTGGGGTTGCTGAGCGTCACAACGGGGCCGGATGTCTGGGTCCAACTATACGTTAGCGGGTCCCCTTCCGGATCGGTCGAGGCGGTACCATCCAGCGTAACCAACGCACTGCCGGTCACATCCTGATCCAATCCCGCATCTGCTGTTGGCGCAGTGTTAGCGAGCAGCGTGGCTGTGGCTGTATCAGTCCCGGTTTCGTCAAATGTGTCGGTGGCCCGTAGTTCAAACGACAGTGTTTGATTGACCCCAGCTCCTCCTGCAGGGGCCGTAAATGTGGTGACAGCAGCACTAGAATCCGCGATTGTTCCGCTCGACCCGCCGGTTTGCACCCACTGATAGATTATGGCGTCGCCTTCTGGATCAGTCGTCGCCGAACCATCCAGTGTGAAAGTTGAATTGCCCGCAGCTGATGATGGCGTGATTGATGCAACCGCAACAGGAGCTTCGTTGCCAGCCACGGTGATTTCAACCGTGTCGGTGCTGACCACGGTGCCATCATCGGCGCGTAGCTCGAAGGACAAAACTTGATCGTTAAAGCCGCGCGCTGGCGCTGTAAAAGTCGGATTGAGTGTGTTGGGATCACTTAGAGTTACGGTTGGGCCGCTAGTCTGGACCCACGTCGTGGTCAGCGGGTCATTGTCGCTATCGCTGGCGCTGCCGGACAGTGTAACTGTACTGCCACCTGCGATGTTCTGATCGGGGCCAGCATCTACCGTCGGAGCAGCATTGGGTAGTACTAGAGTATATGTCGTGGTTGTCGTGCTTGTTTCACCGGCCGCATCGGTGGCGCTGAACTCGAATACAAAGTCTGTTTGCTGCGTAACGCCAGGGAATGTCACATTGGTTGAAAGCGAATTCGGAGACGCAATACTGACTGTCGGACCAGAAATTTGGGTCCACTGAGTGGCCAGGGCATCGCCATCAGCATCGCTTGCGGTGCCTGACAGGCTGGAAGTCGCTGTCGTGGCTAACTGAACGGGGATTGTCGCATTCGGACCTGAAGATACTACAGGTGCATCATTTGCTGCCACGTCAACGCAACCACCCCCGGCGGCGATCAGGCTGCTGCGTGGGATGTTAACTGATCCGATAATTGGCCCAGCCATTGAAGCTGTTGTATTGGAAGGGGTGTCCAAGACATTCACAACCCAGTCGCTTCTCGGAGCCGCGGCTGTAGCAAGGCTTACAGCGTAGGATGTGGTTTCGGTTTGACCAACCGGAACACTATCTCGGGCAGGAAGGTTGAAACGCTGACCAGTAGACGTATTGAAACCTAGTTGGTAAAAATCGTTGAACCCAACGTCATTGTTGACACCGGTAACGGTAAGGGTGACGTCAGCGACACAGACAGAACCACCTCTGACGTTATCTAAAGTGAGCGAGACGACACTGGCCGCATGCGCCTGATTTGGAATCGAAGCTATTGCGATCAAAGCACTTGCGCTTAGCAGGGCACTTTTTGAAATCCTGAAGTTCATCATGGCTATTCGCCTCCCTATTCATTTGTCCGGGAGACTTAATTGGAGCTAACAAGAGTCGGCATGCCACGCGCATGGCACCATATGTGTGGCAGGCGCTTGTTCAGCGGAGAGAAATCAGACTTTGAGTTGGCCGGTCTTCATCGCTTCGTACACCGCCTCGCCGCGCGAATGCACGGCAAGCTTGCGATAAATCGACTTCACATGATTGCCCACGGTGAGAGGTGAAATGCCCAGACTGCGCGCGGCGTCTTTGTAGCTTTCCCCTTTGGCAAACAACTGAAGCAGTTCGACCTCGCGCGGGGTTAGGCCGGCATCTTCTTTCGCTACTTGCTCCACCTGTACGGTGGGTTCGTGACGTAGCCGGTCGAGGAGGTATACCGCCGCAGCCGAACTGATCGGAGCGCCCCCGGCCAAAGTTGCCTCAATCCCGTCCAGAATTTGCTGGATTGAGCTGTCTTTTAGCAGGTATCCGTCTGCACCAGCTCGGATAGCTTCGACTACGGTTTCTCGATCACCAAAGCTTGTCACAACCAGAATTTTCGCGTCGCATGTGTTGCGGATCTCAGGGATGAAATCCAAGCCATTGCCATCGGGCAGACCGATATCAAGAAGCACCAAGTCAGGTTTCTGTTGCTGCGCGAACAACTGCCGCGCCTTCGCCAGACTTGAGACGACGCCGCCCAGGTCCAAACCGTCCTGATCGCTTAGAATTTCGATAAAGTGCTCTCGGACTACGGCATCGTCTTCGACGATTGCGATCCGATGATTCCAGTTGCGGGCCGAATTGATCATAGGGCTGTCGATTTCCTGCATTGGATGCAAGGGATAGGGAACCGAACCGGCATACACCAGCACCGCATATGTGGCATCTTGCTGCGCACACTACTCACCATCTTTCGGAAAGCGAACACGCACCACACCGCCTTGCGCTGTCGCCGGATCAACGAATTCCACTTCGCCGTTTTCCCGCTGCGCTCTGGCTTGCATATTCTCCAAGCCATGGCCCCCTAGGCGAGGCCCTGCAATGCCGCTCCCGTTATCCCGTATTTCAATTTCGAGCATGGCATTGTCGCTAGATGCGCAGTCAATTTTTATAGCAATCTTGTCGCCGCCGGAATGCCGCAATGCGTTGGTTACGGCTTCTTGGATAATGCGGAAAAGCTGCAACGTTTTGCGAGGCGCAAATGTAGGAAGAGTGTCCGCTATTCGATTTTCCCACGAAAATTCGAAGCCTGCATCCTCGACCCGAGGCTGCAATCGGGTTCTAAATCCGGTGAGCGCCACACCAAGCGAGTCTCCGACAGAGTCCATGGAATCAATCATCAGGCGAAGTTCGTCGATGACTTGCTGCAAACCCTCTGCAATCTTTGCCGGCTCCGCTTTGCCTCGCCGCGCAGCCAAGAGCATTCCCATCAACTGGCTTCCCATTCCGTCATGCATGTCGCGCATAATCCGTTGACGTTCTTCACCGAAAGCCTGCTCGCGCACCAACAGTGTTTCACGCGCATGGGCTTCTGCCAATTCAGCTTCACGAACATAGAGCTTTTGTTGGAGCAGCGCGCTGATTTGCTGCGCCGACCGGAACAGATGGAAGCGGCCTGCGAAAAATGCGGTTGCGAGAGCAAGGAGTATGATCGGCTGCGATTTCTGCAGATATCCGATATTTGTCCCGTCCGAGATGACATCGAATAGGAACATGCCGCTTAGGAATAGCAGCATCAGCAACAATGCCCCCTCCCAAATCCGTTCCTCGCGGGGATTTGTGATGAAATGCCACAGCAAGCGAATGACGGTTACCGCCACCAGGGCAGTACCGGCATAGTTCATCACAGTTTCGCCTACTGCAAAGGAACTTGCGGTTTGTGAAAGCAGCATTTCATAGCCGAGAAAAGCGGCCAAAATCAGAAATAGTCCGATCAAAAACGGTTGGAAATAGCGCCAGGCTTTCCGGGTCCAGCTGTCGATAAAGCAGGGCCAGCAGATACTCAGGAACAGATACGATACGGCAAAAGACCAGGATCTTGCCCACGGACCCCCGGGGAATGTGCTGAGGATTGGTATTGTCGTGTAAATGCCCCAGGTCGCAAGCAAAGCGAAAAGCCAAAGAGCAATCCGGCGCTCGCTGGATCGGGCTGCGACGGCCCCGACAAGAAGGGCAAGCGTCAACGTCAATGCTGCGGTGATGACGCGAAAGTCCGATTGCAAAAACTCGTTCCAGCTTTGCTTCGCGGTTGTGTCTGCATAATCGCCGAGCATTGGCGGCGCGATAAACACTTCCCTATCGCTGGCAACGAGAGCAATGATTGAGACTGTGTTTGTCCCTTCCCGTAACATTGCGGGAGGAATTTGACCGATCTGAACAAGATTGCCCCTGTATGTCGGTTCGGTAAGCGCCATTGAGCCGCGTGAGGACACCAACTGGCCGTTTGCGAAATGGGATTTGTTATCAACGCGTGCAATGTCGAGAATTGCCAGCCCGGCTTCCGGCACTGCATCCAACTGGAATGTCGCTTTCGCAGCATACAGCCCTGCGGGTAACGCTTTAGGCGCAAGCGATTCTTCGACAAAATTGGCAGTTTCCAGCGCCTGCGCCGTCGGTGCCGATACAGGCGCGAATTCGACACTTTCAATTTCGATAAAGGCGACGGGGTCGGCGCGATAAGTCACGAAATTTGGATAGAACAACAACCAAAACCCGGCCTGAAGCGCGAGGAATGCGGCTAGCAACCTATACGCCGGATGCAGCTTACCTATCAATTCCATCACTTTAGCCACCATCATTACCCGAAGGGCATCGATAGCCATGATTATGGTGGCTGGTAAACTGCCATGTTCATGGCAGTTTACCTGAAGTACAACTCAGAGCTTACCGGATGTTCTCGCAGGCAATGCGTTTAGTGCTGTGGGAGTCGCGTCGGACACTCCCGCTCTTGTCGCGGAACATGGTGAAATCATAAAGGTTGCAGCGGGTTGGATTGTTTGGATCGCGCGCTGCAATTGCTGCATCTCTGCGCTGGCCGATGACGCGGCCATATTCAACCTTATCCCGCCACCCGCTCGTGACATTAATTTTTGCAATTTCCCATGGAATACCGCTTGTCTTCCAAGCCTGCCGGAACAGCGCCTCAGCGCCCTTGTCTTGTGTGACAGCAGTAGGCATTCGAACGTTGCGCGCCGCCGCGAGCTCGGCGGCATCCTCCGCATCCAATGCCGCGTTCCGCGATCCGCCGATCTCATTTATCGCCACCGCTACTTTTTGGCGAGCGTTCGCATAGGATGTCTCGCGCGGGAAGAGCTTTTGCGCGGCGTACAAATAGGCATCATGGGCGATCAGGAAGTTAAAGGCGGCATCTGCTTTCCCGATACCGGGAATCAGCCGTTTTGCCTCTTTGATTTGATCATCTGTTGCGCCGGCTGCGCCGTCGTAGAAACCTTTCAACCCGCTCAGCATCGGATCACGCTGCGCCGAGGGGATCGAATCATACCTTCCGTCTGTGACCTTGTCGGCAAGAGCGCGATAATCCGCGACTTCGCGGTCAACGCGTTGGTTGTCGGCATCATCAACCGTCGTTGTGTCGATGGGATTGGCAAGCCTTTGCGTTTCCATGATGAAATTCTGAATTGTATTGCGTCCCCGAGGCGGCCTGGGGCTCACCTGAGATTGAGTGCTGGTCGAAGTTCTCACGTTTGGCAGTGTGGGAAGAGTCGGCTTTTCGATCTTGGGGAGGCGAAGCTGAGCTTGCGCCTCGACACTCGTCAGTAGCGCGATTGGTGCAACCGCCAGTGATAGTATGACAAGGTGTTTCAACGTGGCTCTCCAAAGTCATTGATGAATCCGGAACAGCTTGCTGGGTTAAGGAACACTCGCCCATGCCATAGGTATGGAGGGGGTAAGGAGAATGGTTTGGCGTGAGAGGACCATACCTTTGGCATTTTGCTTGGTTACGAATTCGGCGAGCTTTGCTTTCATGTACCAAGTTCTAAGTTTTCTCGTTCGCACGCTGCTGATTTGCACAATCGGTTTAGGATCGGCGACCCAAGCAGAAAATGATCAGCAAGATGCTCATATACCGGCCAACTACAGCGAAGCTGTTGATCTCTTTATAACTCTCGACAATGTCAGTGGTTGGTGGGATGGCTTCGTTGATCCTGCTTATCGGTCGGATTGGGAAAGACGCTTTGGTTGGACCGCAGAAGATCAGGCTTGGGCTGATCGTTACTCGGAATATCGCCACCGCACTTATGCTGATCCATCACAGACTATGGATATTGCGTCATCCCCACACGGCTTGTTTTCTGCCAGAACGGCTTATGCTGGAGAGACGGACCCGCTTGCAACATTTATGGTGGATCAACCAAACGTTGAGACAGCGATAGAAAATCTTGGAGAAATTGCGAATGCCGACGACGTGAATACCCTGCGTGGCTTTTATATCCACTTCGAGGATCACTGGAGACAAATCCAAAGTGAGAACGGCGCGCTATCGTCCTTTGCCGACAAGCTGGAGGCTCAACTATCAGGCGAAAAGCTTGACGACTACCTCTCTAAAGTATCCACTTTCTACGGCGTCAAACGCGATGGAAATTTTCGCGTTTTCTTCACACGGTTTCCTTTAAATACGAGAAGCCGTGCAGAAATTGTCGCGGGCCGCAATCTGATCTTGCACGCGCCGATTGATTGGAAATTTGAAGATGGTGAATGGGATACGATCGTAGCGCACGAGATTGTTCATTATGTTTCTTCCCTCCAAAACGATGAGCAAAAGCGATCATTGACCGACCGCTTTCTGGCTAGGTGCCCTACCGCAAATTCAAGACAACGGCTGTCTCTGCTCGAAGAACCCCTAGCTGTCGCGGTAGGGCAAGTTGGCTACTCCGAGCAGGTGCTCGGTAAACCACTTGAACCTCTCTCGAACTGGTATGGTAACCCTCGCATTGACATCACCGCCCGTTCCATTGCCAAAAGCATCCTAAACGCACTCAAGAAGGGCATACCAATCGCAAAGTCATCTCTCGTCGAGGAAGCAGCACTATTGTGCGACGCCATCGCGAAGATTGAAAACCACCGTTAGAGTTAGCACCTGAATTTGCAATGGAAATTCCAGAACAAGGTTCGAAATGATGCTGCGCGCTTAATCATTGCCTCACTCCATTGTGATTTTTCTAAAGACGGAATCGAGGCGTCAGAGAGCTATGCCGACCCACGAATGTGGTGGCTTCGTACTAATAAGGCATAGAGATCGAGCAACAGGGCCTACACAACCACCCTGTTTATGGCTTTCAGCACAAACGTATTTGCAGCTATCATAAAGGAAGGTGGAGCTCAGCCGAACAAGGGATATGCCAATGGATACCGTGACAAAAGCGTCTTTAATGCTGGCCGGTATCGCCGCTGGCTTGACGATTATGCCTGAACTAGCGTCAGCCAAGGGCCCGCCGGCAGAATCGTGCAAACAGCTATTCGATCACGCTAAGGCTCGAGGCAAAACGATAATCCCGTCAGAGGCAGGCGGCGACTTCGAATATCTCGATGGCGCCATGCTCCGCACGCCTGATATGCTGCGCGCGGCCTTAAAACGCATTCGGTCATCGCAACATTCCGGTACCAAAACACCGGTCGTCCTGATAGCGCGCGGGAACTTTGACGGATGGCTATTTCAGAGAACCAATCCTGACAATTTACCAGTTTGTTTTAATCAAAGCTCACTTGCCGGATCGAACTGGGAGAACGCTGATTATTCCGGCGTTGGGTTCCTCCAGTCCGATCTCACCGACGCCAATTTCCGAAGAGCACGCATAGAAAACGCCATCTTCCACGATTCGGCCTTAACGAATGCGAGAATGCAGGACGCTTTTATCAGAGGCGGTCGGTTCAGCGGAAGCTGGGCCCATAGCGCTACGAACTGGGATCTTTCAGGCTCCGACTTGACCCAATTCGTATTTGATTGCGGGATAACCGTAGGGGATGGCTGTCCCCTAGAGCGGGATGGAATAAAATTCGCACGCGCAAATCTGGAAAAGGCTGATATTTCGTCCTTCCCGACTTGGGGCACGGCGGATTTCGCTGGTGCTATTTTCAAGTCAACCAAGATTGCCCCAAAGCAGATACGCCATTTGGACGGGATTAATCCAGTGGGCACCATCGTGCTTAAAGGCGGAAATGAACGTTCCTATCTTGCCAGATCACAGTTCAAGCAGTTGCATGCCCTCTCGAAAATCGTTGCTGAAGAGAGAAGCGAGCCGTCATTCCAGTGTTCTAATGCCCGCACGAAGGTCGAGAAACTGATTTGCGGCGAGTATGAAAGCAGACTGCGCACACTCGATCGCCGTATGACCTTCCTTTACACAAACGGATGGCCTCACGACGCCACTGGGCTCCAACCTCAGCGCGCATGGCTAAAAGAACGGAACAAGTGCGAGGATGCAGGCTGCGTTCAGTCAGCTTACGCTGATCGGATCAGCGCGGTGCTGGCCGCGAATGGCGACCCGAAAATACTGGATTTGGGAGAAAGTGCATACTTCATCCCGGACACTATTGGCGTGCCCAAAAGCATTGTCGGATCAGAGCTTTATGAACGTATCGTCCCCGCGGTCGCAGGCGAAGCGATGGCAAGCGTCCGTATAACCCGTGAACTGGACGGCAGCTATTCAACGGTCGGGCAGTCAATCGGGGCAAATGCTCACATATGCTCGCTCAGCGGCACGAGACTCGCCTTCGACAGCACAAGCGGTTGGTTTTCCAGCACAGATGAAGACGGTAATTCGTGGCCGCTGCTTCAAATCATTGGCGACGAACTGACGATTTACAAGAACGGTCGATTCTCAGATTCTCGCCCCGAAAATAGCTCGGCGTTTGTCAGCTGCGGCGCGCGCGCCTCCTTTCCAGACATGCAGCGGATTTTCTACGACACTGAAAAACTTGCAGCCTTAATCGCGTTTCCTGACGACTAGTTTTCATCCTGTTCGTAGGAGGAAATTGCTGCGCCTTCCGCGAAGTGCGATTTTCCAGAAGAGAAAGATCTAAACGGCTCGATGCGAACCAATATCATCAGTCCGCGCGTCTCCGCCAAATGTTCAAACAAGCGGCCAATCGTGCTCGCTTGACTGCTTGAAACCGGTTTACCCAAGGCGCCACCGAAACAGCGGCATGGGGTTCAAACGTTTTCGCAAAGCATCTCATCAAGAAGGAAGGCTTTGCTGGGCACTGTCAGGATTCGGACCAAAAGTGCGGTTTAGTAAAAGGTCTGAAAATGGGCCGATAGGCGACTGTCCGGTCTCAACCGATTGTAACTCAAAAGCAGACATTCGGCTAACGACCCACTTGCGGACATTGCAGAATTCCCAGTCACTCAAATCAAGCCGCGTGCCATATAATGATCGACCGGTTCGGGTGGTTCGCCAGTATCCTGTGAGACTTCGGCGAAAGCTTTATCCTGGGTCAGGAAAACCTTTCCATTCAGTTCTTCGGTGAAATGTGTCCGGTTGAGGCGGTCCATCACCGGGCCCTTAACTTCGGAAAGGTGCAAACCAATCCCGCCATCGCCCAAGCGATGATTGATGGCCTCAAGGCTTTCTAGGCCCGAGGCGTCAATCTCATTCACCGCGCTGCACATCAAGATGACATGGCGCAAATCTGGCCGTTCCGCGACGCGCTCCAGTACATATTCTTCAAGCCATCGGGCATTCAAATAGGTCAGCGCTTCATCGATACGGATTGAGAGCACATGGGGCACGGTGAAGACTTTGTGCCGCTCAACATTACGGAAATGCTCGGTTTCCGGAACCCGCCCGATGATCGCAGCATGCGGTCTGCTGGCGCGCCACAGATATAAGACAAGGCCAACGCCAACGCCCGCTATCACACCGGCTTCGACGCCCGCCAGCAGGGTTATGAGGATTGTAGCAAGATGCGCCGTGAAATCCGCTTTGGAGTAGCGCCAAAGCTGTCCGGGTGTCTTGAGATCAACAAGGCTTAGGACAGCGACGATGATGGTCGCTGCGAGCGTCGTGATGGGAAGGTAAAACAAGAGCGGCGTCAGGAAGACGGTCGCCAATGCGATCCCGCCAGCTGTATAAGCTCCTGCCGCTGGGGTCTTCGCTCCAGCATCGAAATTCACCGCCGAGCGCGCAAATCCGCCAGTGACTGGATAGCCGCCAGAAAATGCGCTCGCGATATTGGCTGATCCCAGGCCAATCAGTTCCTGATCAGGTGAAATGCGCTGGCGGCGTTTAGCGGCAAGCGTTTGCGCCACCGAGACGCTTTCGACAAACCCGATGATCGAAATCAGCAAAGCGGGTAGCCAGAGTTGCTCGATCAAGGATAGATCAGCACTCGGAACGGCGAAAGGTGGCAGCCCTTGCGGAATTGCACCGACTAGCGCGATGCCTTCGGCTTCGAGATCAAACAGCAATACTGCCAAGATTGAGAAGGCAACAGCAAAAACTGGCCCAGCCTTGGCGGTCATGTCGGCCGCACGTTCTGGCAAGCCAAGGCGTTGCAAGGCGGGTTTTGCTCCATTGCGCACCCAGAACAAAAAGAGAGTTGCAGGGATACCGATTGCGAGTGCCCAGATATTGGTCTCCCTAATTGCACTCGCCAGTGATCCGAGCATTCCCGGCCAATTGTCACCCTCTGCTGATACACCGAGAATGTGTTTAAGCTGGCTTGTAGCGATCAGAATACCCGAGGCTGTAATGAAACCGCTGATCACGGGGTGCGACAAGAGGTTGGCGAGAAAACCAGCGCGAAGAATGCCCAGAATAGCGAGCATCAAACCGGATAGAAGTGCGAGGGTCATGGCAGCGTCGAGATATTCTGCCGTACCTTGAGTTGCGACAGCGCCCGCTGCCGAAGCTGTCATCAAGGAGATGACCGCGACAGGGCCGACGGCGAGTGTCCGACTGGTTCCAAAGATCGCATAGAGCACGAGCGGCGCGATCGAGGCATAAAGTCCCACAACCGGCGGAAGCCCGGCCAGTAATGCATAGGCAAGGCTTTGCGGGATGAGCATGATTGTAACGATCACCGCTGCCACTAGATCGTCTGTCAGGATTGAGCGGTTGTATGTCCGGCCCCATTCAAGGATGGGAAAGAACTGACGCAATCCAGTTGGCTTGGATACACCTTCCGGCTCATCTGACATTTGTGTCATGCGTTAAACCGATGCAGGACCATCCCTGCTGCCATGCTGATAACAAAGATACCAGCAGAGATTGGCGCGACAATCAGCGCGCTTATGGCGGGGCCGGGGCAAAGTCCGGCGAGGCCCCAACCAATCCCAAAAAGGATCGCGCCGCCTATAAGTTTCGCGTCAATGCTCTGGGTGCCGGGAAGATTAAACTCATGGGCAAAAACAGGTTGGGTTAGACCGCGCTGGATCAGCCAAGCAATCGCCATCACCAATACCGCTCCGCCCATTACAAAGGCCAAGGTTGGGTCCCATGCGCCAAACACGTCAAGAAAGCCGCGCACACGTGAAGGGTCCATCATTCCTGAAACGGCAAGTCCACCGCCAAAGAGGGTCCCGGCTACAAGGGTAATAGTGAAATCACGCATCACCACCCCCATCCAAGCATGTTGGCAAATGCAACGGTAGCGATGCCGCTTGTGATAAAAGTCGCCGTTGCAACAAGCGAGCGAGGCGAAAGTCGCGACATGCCGCATACGCCATGCCCGCTGGTGCAACCGCTGCCAAGCCGCGTGCCAAATCCGACGATCAGACCACCTGCAATCAGCATCCAAGTTGCGGGAGGGAACTCGGCATCAATTGGCATAATGAAAGTGTTGACCAGCAAGGCCCCTAAGAGCAGCCCGACAATGAACAGCCAAGCCACGGGCAAGGGCGCGCCCGATTTGCTGAGCGTCATGGCTCGTGCGGCAATGCCGCTAATCCCGGCAATACGCCCTGATCCCAACAACATAAGCGCGGCGGCCAGTCCGATGAGCAAACCACCAACAAACCCTTCGAGCGGCATGGCGTTAGGAAATCCGGGTAATGTCATAGCGTGTCCACCGGTACTTTGAGATAGCGAATGCCATTGTCCTCAGCGGGTGGCAATTCACCGGCCCGCATATTGACCTGCACCGAAGGGATCATCAGCTTGGGGGCGGAGAGTTTCACATCGCGGGCATTGCGCATGGCCACGAATTCATCCTCTCCAACCCCATCGCGCACATGGACATTGCCGCGCTTTTGCTGCGCGACTGAGGATTGCCAGCAATATTCGCTGCGTTCCGGCGGGAGATAATCGTGATTTAGAAAGATACGGGTGTCATCAGGCAGTTTAAAAATGCGCTGGATTGACCGGTAGAGTGCGCTCGCATCACCGCCGGGAAAATCGCAGCGAGCCGTGCCGTAGTCAGGCATAAAAAGCGTATCTCCAACAAAGGCGGCATTGCCTATCACATGCGTCATGCAAGCAGGCGTATGGCCTGGCGTATGCAAGGCACGCGCTTTAAGCTTGCCGATCCGATAGGTCTCGCCATCGGCAAAAAGGTGATCGAACTGCGAACCATCATAGCGAAAGCTCGCTTCCGCACCGAAGAGCTTGCCAAACACTTTCTGCACTTCGGTGATGTGGTTGCCGATTGCCACTTTCCCACCAAGCTTGTTTTTGAGGTAGTGGGCCGCCGATAAGTGATCGGCATGGATATGTGTGTCGATTATCCAATCGACGCAAAGCGAGTGCGTTTGGATATGATCGATCAAGCGGTCTGTGCTAACAGTTGCAGTGCGACCCGAAGCCGCATTGTAATCGAGCAAAGGATCAATGATCGCACAATGCCCGGTGTCAGGGTCAGCAGCGATATGGCTGATATTGTTGGTTGCTTCGTCGAAGAAGGACGTGACGATGGGATTTCTCATTGCGCGCCTGCCTCAGCCAAGACTTTGGAGCTGGCACCGCCCTTAGCGTCATCGCCGCAAAAGCGCTCGTAAAGAAATCCCATGATCGCGACCGCGTCGTCATTGTCGATCCGGTAATAGATGGTCTGACCGTCGCGGCGTGAGGCGATGATTCCTTCGCGGCGCAGGATGGCAAGTTGCTGCGACATAGCAGGCGGTTTCATACCGACCTCTTCGGCCAACGCGCCTGCGGCCATCTCACCTTGAGCAAGATTGCAAAGCGCCATGAGCCGCTCTCGATGCGAGAGTAGTTTTAGAAGGCCGCTGACATGGGCAGCAGTCTGCTCCATTTCCATTAATTGCATATCTGCGCAAATACGCAATTACGAGGTGGGAGTCAAGGTTCTTTGGAAGGCGCGCACAATGTCCTCTTTCACCCCCATAACCAGCCGTGAGGTGGCTCTGGGGGCTGTCCTGATAGCGGTCTGACCGGTTTGCCGCACTACTGCCCAAAAGCGGCTGGTCGGCAAACGACCCATTTGCGGACATAACTCGGATAAAGCGCGGCGGTGGCTACTTGGGTGGCATGGCTTCAGCGAATATTGATCGCACAGCCATGCATGCCCAAAGCACAGCCAAAACAACAGGTGTCATAACGATCTGCATGAATAAGATCGAAAGCACCCCAGTTGAGCTGCTCGTTAAATCGACTTGGGACAACCATATAAAGAACACGCCGATGGCAGCACTTGAAATGCATAAGCTAGTAATGCGGACGAAGCGATCTGAGTTGATGAAAATCGCTAAAAGCATTGCGATCTGTGGCACGCCCGAGCAGGCAATCAGGATAGGAAGCAAAACAAGCCATTCAACCAAACCTTCGCTCGATGGAAACCCGAATGCGGTCGACGGCAATACACATAACAATGATGCAAATAAGCATCCGAGCCTCTTTGATCCCAAATCAATCATGGCGAAACGTTAATTGCAGCTCGTTAATTAGTCGAGTGGCTGCGTTCCAACCCAATCTCGGTCATTGAATGATGGCTCAAACTGGGCCGAATGCTGACAGTCTGGAATCAGCATTCAGGTCGGAAAGGCGGACCTGCCGCACCGCAGAACGCTGGGTGAAGTAATGAAGGCCTGAGCCCTCTGTGTGGCCCAGTCTTAGCCCTTATGGGTTGGGTTCAGGTACAGTTAGTCTGACAACGCCCGTCCAAGGCATGATCGAAGCGCTGACCACCCCTGCGACGGCGGCAATTGAGGCACTGTTCACCGCGAGCCACGCGGGGATCGCATAAAAGAACAACCCGATCGGTACGCCTTGCGTAAAGTAGAATAGGAACACGGTAAGAAACCGCAGTTTCGAGCTTTTCTCCAGGATCATGGCTGTTCCCCAAATGGGCTAACTCCGGCAGGCAGCAGGGTCGCAAAGCTGCCTGCCGGAGCCCAGAGACCGAGGCATTTGGTACTCGGTCAATTCTATAAACCAGCAGGGTGTCTTCGCCGCGCGAAGCCAGCGGGTCTGCCACTCTGGAAGCGCTCTTAGTCGTCGAGCAGCCTCACTTCGCGCATGATCGCAACGCTCTGGATCTTGCGGATCTTGTTGTAGAGATTGAGCACTGTCTCGTTGCCTTTCTCGATGTTGGCTTTGCCCCACGCGTCAAGAAACTTCATGTAGCGTTCCTTGTTCGGCTGCAGCATGTCGCCGCTTGGGAAGGTGACCCGAAGCACCATGTTATATTCTTCTTTGTAAGGGACCATGTATATCGCGAAGCTGCTGATCACGCCTTGTTCTTGCTGAATTTTGTTCGCCGCAACCCAAGTGCTCTTCAGCCCTTCGACATAGGTTTCTTCCTGACCCTGCTCGACCTTTACAAAGGTTAGTTCCGTCACCGCTTCGGCTGGCTCCCAATTTTCGTAGATTTCCATCTGAGCTGCGGCAGGCGCAGCCATTGAAAGCGTCATCGCCATTGCAGCGGCGCTGAAAAGTGTCTTGAATTTCATGGTAATAAGTCCCCTTTGTTGGTAACTCCAATCCACTTGCCAGCCGAAATAAGCCCTGTCCTGTAGGAAAGGTGAGGGAATCGTGAGGGGATTGAAACTTCGAGGAAATTCAATATCATCGCAATCGCTGGTTGCTGTGAGATCCATGGTCTCAGTTGGGGGGAATTGATGGAGGCATTCTCAATCGGACGGTGCCGGGTGACACCGGCACGCAATGTGATTGCCTGTGGTGCTAAGCTAATCTCGCTTGAGCCCAAGATAATGGCCGTTCTGGTATACCTTAAGAGGCATCAGGGCGAAGTCGTTGAGCGCATCACATTGCTAGATGAAATCTGGAACGACGATGAAGCCGCTGATGACAGTCTGACCCGAGCCATATCCTTATTGCGCAAGGCGTTTGGCAGCTTCGATGATATCTCCTACATCGAAACTATTCCAAAGTGCGGCTATCGCCTAAGACCGATCCCTTCGGAAACCGCCATTGCCCCCGCGCCCCAACATTCTCGAGCGATAGCTGTCCTGCCGTTTGCGGACCTTAGCCCTGAAAACAATCAGGGTTACTTCGCCGATGGGATGGCGGAAGAAATCCTCAACGCTTTGACCCGCATGCCGGATGTTAGGGTCGTCGGTCGGGCCTCGTCATTCGCGGTGGATACGAAGACAAAGAGCGCAGAGCAAATTGGGGCTGACCTTAGTGTTGGCTACTTGCTGGAAGGGTCGCTGCGTAAGTCCGGTAGCGTGGTACGCGTAACCGCCAGGCTGCTTCAATCAAGCGATGGTCATCAGCTTTGGTCGGACATCTATGAGGGTGCAATCGGTGACATCTTCGATTTTCAAGACCGCATTGCACGTTCAATATCGCATGAGCTCGCTAGCATTCTTGGAGTTGAACTGGCATCTCCTCCCACCTCAAAGTTCACCAAAAGCCCCGACGCATATGCGCTGTTCTTGCAAGGCCGGGAACTGGTTCACCATTTGAATGGCCAGACAACCATCCCAAGCGGCATTAGCCTTCTTGAGCAGGCTATCGATGTCGACCCCGAGTTTATAGAAGCGCATGCGTGGCTGGCGCTGGCCCATTTCATATTGCCTGAATTTTCGCGCACACCAGAATGGCGAGAGCATTTCAATCTGAGTGGCAAGGCGCTTGCGCGTGCACTGGAGCTTGATCCCAATTGCAGCATGGCGCTGTTGGTGAAGGCGCTGAGAAGCGCCTATTGCGGAGAACTCGACAGCGCTCTGAATGTTTACGAGCAAGCCATCAGCCTTGATCCGAACAATATCGAAACGATGGCAGGCTTTGGCCTTGGCCTGATGTCAATTGGTTTAAACGAACAGGCGAGACCCCATTGGGAACGTATAATCGAGCAAGATCCCCTGTGCGGCATCTGGCATACGACATATGGCGGCTTGCTCTTGGCAACCGGCGAATTCGAAAAGGCAGAAGCCGCCTTTCGTCGTTCCTTTGAACTGGGATTTGGAGCGGCTGCGTTTGGAGTATCTCATCGCATGTCAGAACGGGGAGCCAGCGATGCTGCAATAGAGTTCATGACGGCCAATTTTGATGCGCTTGCGCCCGTAGAGCAGGCTGAATTGCGGAACCCTGTCACTCGTTTCTTCATCTACAATGCATATCTCAAAAAGTCCTCGTTCGCGAAAATGATCGTTCGGGCAGCCCTCAAGATGAGGCTCAATAACCACGATGCCCAACCCACCGCTGCTTCGGTCATTGGTTTTTTGTTTTTGGGAGACCCGACCTCGTTCATGCAGAACATCTTGGAGAAGCCAAACCCGTACATTGGTTATACAGTTGCCAGAATATGGGAGCCTACCGCGGAATCGGAAAGTGTTCGGACCCACGCGAGTTTCCCGGCCTTTGCAGAGCGCCTTGGCCTCCCCCGTGCATGGGACAAGTATGGCTGGCCCGATAATGTTGCCCGCTGGACGACCACTGGTAATCGCGTCGACCCAGTTGACTATCCTAAACGCCCTTTGCAGGCTTGACAAAGCGCGCGACATGCGATGGCTTTGATCGCCTCGCTGCTTCTGCTTTCACCCCCAAGAGCTGACTAAATTCTGATCGGGGCGCAATCCCACAACCGGCCTGGCACCTTCTTCGCATGCGTAGATAAAAGCGGCTGGTCGGTTCACGACCCAATTGCGGACGTTGCAATTCAACTTACCTAGCTGGACGAGGCGCGGGCCTCCAAGTCATCTAATGCCTCTCTGAGCAATCTAAATCCCCTAGGGGGTGCTGTCATTCCGACGCTAACTGCTCTCCAGTTGGCAAGGACGCCCCTACCCCGTTCGCCCTTCAGGCCATAAGGTTCTGCCACTCAGCCAGAGCGGCTGAGCGGTTCGCTTTGAAGGTTTGTCTATCGACGAGATGGCGGTCTGAGTTGAAATGGTTGTACACATTCGCGTGGACAGACGCGAACTTCTGAAGCGTCTTCATCTGTCGAAAGCGCAGCATGACACGCTCTTTTCGGCGTAGTGGCAGGTGAGAATTCTCAACCCGATTGTTCAGCCATCTGCCCATTTCCCGCCGGTCTTCGATGCCAAGATCATTCATCGCAGCAGGGTATGATCGCAAGCCATCTGTCACGACCTCAACTGGGCGACCGTGGCGCTTCAGAGTCTTCTTGAAGAAACGCAAGACCGCGGATTTGTCCCGTTTCTTGGTAACGTAGCTCTCAAGGATCTCACCTTCGTGATCGACTGCACGCCACAAGTAGTGCGTCTCGCCGTTGATCTTCACGAACACCTCATCGACGTGCCAACGCCAGTTTGTGTAGCCTTTCATCCGGCTAATCCGCTGCCGTTTGATGTCGGCCGCAAACATGGGACCGAACCTGTTCCACCACAGCCGAACGGTCTCATGGCAAATGTCTATCCCACGTTCGAAAAGGAGATCTTCGACGTTCCTCAGTGAAAGCGGAAACCGCACGTACAGCATCACGACCATGCGGATGACTTCAGGCGATGAATGGAAGTAGCGAAACGGATTCCTAGGCTTGCACATCCACTCTGGCTAGCAACCTGGTCAATGGCCCGCCATCCTTTTGACAGTGCCCCGTCCTAGAAGCAGCACCATCAAAACTTGATCCGCACCCCGGCCTGTCCGCCATAGCTCGTATAGCTGCCTGAGACATCGCCCTGCGCTTCGATAAAGCCGCTGAGCGGCCCTGTTCCAAACAGGGTCATCCCCGCCTCAATCCGGCCGTATGTGCCAATTTCGTTGTTTTTCAGTGCGATTGTATCTGGGCCGAATGAGAAGTTGACCGGAGCGCCGCCTGCGAATTCATGAACCACGCTGGCGCCAAGGTAATATCCTATCCCCGTGCCATTGCTGCGCTGGCTCTGACCACCGACGCGCAGACCAGCAATGCCTCGCAGCCCGTCGATATTGCCAAAGTCAAAGCGGCTATCCTCGATCACAATGTCATCAAGGCTGGTCTCCTGATAATCGAGGCTGACCTGTGGTTCGATAAAGAAGCCATCATCGCCAATCCAATAGCCAAGTTGAGCATGGATACCCAGCGCATCACCATCAGCATGCCCTTGGAAACCACCAGCGCGCGGATCATGCAAATTGCCGCTGATCGTATCGTATTTGATCAGGCCATCGGCGTAAAAACCGCCGGAACTATAGGATGCCGACAAGCCGATATTGAACACTTCAAACCGCGCGCTGTTTCCGCGCGATGCGAAGCGGATGTTGGAGCTCAGATAACCGGTTGTCACACCCGCTGCGAAACCGTTACCCTCTATAGACGCCAGATCATAGCCAGCCTGGAAGCCGAAGAAGTCTTGGCTGTAATTGAGATCATTCGCGGTCGGAAGCATCAGGCCAGTGCCCATCGTGTCATCTTCGCGATCGGCGACATTCCCATAGAAGGTAAGCCACAATAGCGAGGCGTTCTCAGCGTCGAACCTGGTGCTTGCGCGGTGCCGAGTCCAGGCATCGGCGCTGCGATACCATAGCGATTGCGCACCTTCAGCGAGCTTGGCACCCTCGGCTATGACCGATGTGAAACGGCGCGAGATCAGATAGTCGTTGTTTGCCGCGTCAAACGTAAGATCAAGGGCGACAAATGGCGTGAAATTGAGAGACTGGTTGGCGAGTTCAAACGCACCTTCCACGCTGCCACCAGCGGCATCAACCAGAACGATATTGCTGCCGATCCCGGCTCCTGCTGACACATCGTTTAGCAGGATTGTAGTGGTGCCACTTGCCGCACCACCCACGATCACGCGGTCTGCACCGCCCGCAAAGTCAATGTCGAGCGCAAGTGTGCCATTTGCACCGATGAAATCGCCGCTGACGGTGAGGCTGCCAGAGACATCGTCATTGACCAAAGTGATAAGCCCAGCATTGCTGACAGTCTCGACACCGATCAAAGAGGCAACGGTCGGGGCGGCCAGTATACCGCCCGCGAGATTTTGCAAGATATCCGCACCATCGCTGAAATCGCTGGTATCGCGGATCCGGAATACACCGGAATTGATAAAGCTGTCATCACTGCCTGCAAATTGAACAGGATCAAGGATCGTGCCGCTGTTGGTTAGCGTGATCGAGCCGGTGTTTGCGCCGCTGGCGAGGAAGGCGAATGTGCCGCCAGCCAACATCCCAGCGTTGTTTACCGACACCGCGCCGCCTTCGGTCGAGACGTCGAAGCCATTGGCCGCACCGAACGTCATGCTGGTTAGATCTGCGGTAACCGTTCCGACGCCATCCACACTGGCCATGATACCGGCAAGCGAACCCATAACGTCGCCAACACCAGTGATCGAAATATCACCGCCTGCACCGCCAGTAGCATTGGCCAGAATACCATTGCCGCCAATTCCGGTAATCGCGTCGATGTCACGTATGGTTATTGCTCCGCCCCGCGAGACAAGATCAAGGCCATCGCCTGCTTGGCCGGTTACGCTATCAAGATTGTCGACGGCAATATCGCCTCCAAGCGACTCAATGAAGATAGCATCGGTTGCGCCGATTACATCGCCAGAATTACCCTGGACGGTAATTGACCCGCCTGTTGACCGAGCGTCTATGCCTATGCCTACCTGCCCCGTGACCACCGCCGTGGAGCTGAGCGTAATGGTGGTCGCGCTCGTACGCGCATTGGCATCAATGCCAGTGCCGCCGGTCACATCATCGACTGTAATGTCAATCGCGCCATTGTTGTAAGCATAGATACCCGAAGCAAGATGGCCGAAAAAGCCTGTTCCTGTACCGCCGGTGACGCTGCCTGCACTGCTGTCGATAATCAAATCTGTGAGACTGGTACCGAGCGCAAAAATGCCATCAGAGGTGGCACCCGTCACATTCGCAGTGGTCAGCGAAAACGGACCCGATCCGCTATGAACCGCCAAAATGCCAATAGTAGCACCGCTTACACTACCTGCAGTGCTATCTATTGTCAGGCCCGCCCCCCCGTTTTGCGCAAAGACGCCTGCAGAGCTGCCACCCGTCACATTCGCGGTGGTAATCGAAAGCTCCCCGCCCGTTTGGAAGTTGTCCGCGAAAATACCATTGCGGCCGCCGCTAACGCTGCCCGAACTGGTGTCGATCGTGATCGAACCCGCACCATTGGTGTAAGCAAAAACTCCATCGACACCGGCGTTGATATCGCCGTTGCCGGTGATGGTAATCGCTCCGCCAGTACCACCGCCCGCATAGGCAGTGATACCATTCCCACCCGTACTGTTAATTCCACCGGTCAAACCATTGCCGGTAATCGCAATATCGCCGCCATCGCTGTCAGCCAGAATGCCATTGCCGCCGGTGCCGAGCACGGCATCAACTGCATTGACTGTGATCGCGCCGCCAGCGGAGCCAAGGTCTAGTCCATCGCCCGCATTGCCGGTTACACTGTCGAGCGTGTCGACGGTGATATCACCGCCAGCTGAGCGGACATACATGCCATCGGTTGCGCCCACGACATCGCCGGAATTGCCCTGAACGGTAATCGCACCGCCGGTGGACCGCGCATCGATCCCGGCTTCAACCAGACCGGTGACAATGGCAGTTGAGGCGAGCGTGATCGTCGTTGCACCTGTGGTTGCATCAGCATCAATACCAATTCCGCCGCTGACCTGATCCACTGTAATACTGAGCGTGCC
Organism: uncultured Erythrobacter sp.; assembly: GCF_947497915.1. Lineage (GTDB taxonomy): Bacteria > Pseudomonadota > Alphaproteobacteria > Sphingomonadales > Sphingomonadaceae > Erythrobacter. Next base: position 95,373 of record NZ_CANMIJ010000002.1, read on the forward strand.
AGCACTTTGTTGTTCAGCTCGGACACCTGACAAGCGACGACCGATATAAGTTCCAGTCGCGCCGGCGACTCTGCCAGCGCTGGTGTCAATGGTCAGATCGGTCGCCGAAGCCACATTAAACGCATAGACGCCTTCAAAGTTGGCACCCGTCACATCCGCTGTGGTCAGCGAAAGCGCGCCCGATCCGAAGTTGAGCGCATTAATACCCCGAGCGCCGCCTGTGACGCTGCCCGCGCTGCTATCAATCGTCAGGTCGGTGCCATTATTGCGGGCAAGTATGCCACTACCGTTTGTAGCCGTCACATCCGCTGTAATCAGCCAAAGGTCCCCTGACCCGCTGTTTTGTGCACTAACACCTCCGCGGACGCCGATGACGCTGCCCGCGCTGCTTTCGACCATCAGGTCTGTGCCATAGTTGATCGCTAAAATACCTAGAGAGTTGGTACTCGCGACATCCGCTGTCGTCAGCGAAAGCGCGCCCGATCCATAGTTGCGCGCTTCAATGCCATCGGAGGCGCCGGTTACGCTGCCTGCGCTGCTATCAATCGTCAGGTCCGTGCCAGTGATATTGCGCGCATAAATGCCGTTGATGCTGCCACCCGTTACATCCGCCGTGGTGATTGTCAGCGCATCTGAGCCATAGTGGCGAGCGCGGATACCATAGGTGCCACCGGTCACGCTGCCTGCGCTGCTGTCGATCGTCAGGTCCGTGCCATTGGTGTTGCGCGCGTAAATACCATCAAAGACTGTACCCGTCACGTTCGCCGTAATCAGTGACAGTGCTCCCGATCCCTCGTGGCGCGCATTAATGCCGTTACCCAGGCCGCTGACGCTGCCGGCGCTGGTGTCCATCGTCAGATCGGTGCCAAAACTGGTCGCAAAAATGCCATCAGAATTTGTACTCGTCACATCCGCTGTGGTTAGCGAAAGAGTACCCGATCCGGAGTTGCGCGCATAAATGCCTGCGATGTTGCTGCTGACACTGCCAGCGCTGGTGTCGATTGCCAGATCGGTGGCCGTTGCCTGGTTTATCGCAAGAATACCCTCCAAGCCGGTACTAGTCACATCTGCCGTAGTAACCGACAGCACGCCGCTACCGAAATTGTATGCATAGATGCCGCGGCCCCCGCCGCTGACGCTGCCAGTGCTGCTGTCGATGATGATCGAACCCGAACCATCGGTGAAAGCCAAGATACCGTAGTTACTGGCGGTGACATTGCCATTGCCAGTGATGGTGATCGTACCGTCGGCGCCGCCTCTTGCGTCAGCGCGAATACCATCACCCGCCGTGCCTTCAATTCCGCCGACCAGGCCATTGCCGGTGATGGTGATATCGCCGCCATCGCTGTCAGCCAGAATACCATTGCCGCCGGTGCCGAGCACGGCATCAACTGCATTGACTATGATCGCGCCGCCAGCGGAACCAAGGTCCAGACCATCGCCCGCATTGCCTGTAACGCTGTCGAGCGTATCAACGTTGATTTCGCCGCCAGCTGAGCGGACATACATGCCATCGGTTGCGCCGACCACATCGCCAGAATTGCCCTGAACGGTAATCGCACCGCCCGTGGACCGCGCATCGATCCCGGCCTCAACCAGGCCGGTGACAACAGCGGTCGAAGTCAAAGTGATCGTTGTCGCGCCCGTGGTCGCATTGGCATCAATGCCTATCCCGCCACTGACCTGATCGACCGTGATGTTAAGCGTGCCTGCGCTTCGCTGTTCGGCATAGATACCTGAAATACGTCGGCTGGGAAAGATCGGCCCCGTTGCGCCGCTGACGCTGCCCGCGCTGCTGTCGATAATTAGGTCCGTGCCCGTGCCAAGGTTGACCGCATAAATGCCATCAGCTCTGTTGCCTGTAACATCCGCTGTAGTAAGCGAAAGAACGCCCGACCCACCGTTGATCGCGGCAATCCCAGCCCCACCGCCGACGACACTGCCTGCGCTGGTGTCAATAGTCAGGCCCTCGCCATCATTGAGCGCAAGAATGCCATTAGAATTGGTACCCGTCACGTTCGCTGTGGTTAGCGAAAGCGCGCCCGATCCTCCGTTGCGTGCATTAATGCCAACCCTCGCGCCAGCTACCACACCTGCACTGCTGTCGATTGTAAGGTCTGTGCCTGTTGAAAAGTTCGACGCAACAATGCCATCAAATCCGACACCCGTCACATCCGCCGTGGTGATTGTCAGCGCATCTGAGCCATAGTGGCGAGCGCGGATACCATAGGTGCCACCGCTGACGCTTCCCGCGCTGCTGTCAATCGTCAGATCGGTGCCAGAACTGGTCGCAAAAATGCCAAAATTGCTGGTAGCCGTCACATCCGCCGTAGTGATCGAAAGCACGCCCGATCCATCGTTTATTGCGAAAATGCCGCTGGCGCCGCCGCTGACACTGCCCGCGCTGCTATCTATCGTCAGGTCCGTGCCTGCGTTAAGCGCTCTAATGCCATCACGGCGGGTACCCGTCACATCAGCCACAGTCAGCGAAAGCACGCCCGATCCATTGTTGCGCGCAAAAATGCCATAGTCATCACCGCTGACGCTGCCGGCACTACTATCAATTGTAAGGTCCGTGCCTTCGTTGAGCGCTACAATGCCATCAAAGGCGGTACCCGTCACATCCGCCGTGGTGAGCGAAAGCGCGCCCGATCCATTGTTCAGCGCAATAATTCCAACGCTGACGCTGCTGACGCTACCCGTACTGCTATCGATCGTGATCGAACCCGCACCGTCGGTGCGCGCATAAATGCCGTTGATGCTGCCCGTAACATTGCCATTGCCGGTTATGGTGACCGCGCCGCCTGTGCCGCCTGAGGCGTTGGCATTGATGCCATCGCCCGCCGTGCCTTCAATCCCGCCGACGAGGCCATTGCCGGTGATCGTAATATCGCCGCCATCGCTATCAGCCAGAATACCATTGCCGCCAGTGCCTGTGATCGTATCAACCGCATTGACCGTGATCGGACCGCCAGTGGAGCCAAGATCGAGACCATCGCCCGCCTGCCCGGTCACGCTATCGAGATTATCGACGTTGAGATCGCCGCCCATGGATCGCATATAGATGCCATCGGTTGCGCCCACGACATCGCCTGATGAGCCTTGAACCGTGATCGCACCGCCGGTGGACCGCGCATCAATACCCACACCACTTGTGCCGGTGACGACGGCAGTTGAGGCAAGTGTGATCGTCGTCGCGCCCGTGGTCGCATCCGCATCAATGCCAACACCGCCAGTTACCTGATCAACCGAAATATTGATTGTGCCTGCGCTTCGCTGATCAGCGCGAATGCCATTGGAGCCGCCGCTGACGCTGCCCGCGCTGCTATCAATCGCCAGGTTAGAGCCCGAGCTATAGTTACGCGCCAGAATGCCACTAGAGCTGGTACCCGTCACATCCGCCGTGGTGATCGAAAGCGCGCCCGTTCCGTAGTTGCGCGCATCAATGCCTTCAATGGCGCCGCTGACATTGCCTCCGCTGCTGTCAATCGTCAGACCCGTGCCAAAACTGGACGCAAAAATTCCTTCAGAGCTGGTACCCGTCACATCTGCCGTAGTAACCGACAGCGCGCCCGTTCCGGAGTTGCGCGCTTCAATGCCATCGGAGGCGCCGTTTACGCTGCCTCCGCTGCTATCAATCGTAAGGTCCGTGCCATAGTTGCGTGCATAAATGCCATTAGAATTGCCACCCGTCACATCCGCCGTGGTAAGCGAAAGCACGCCCAATCCATAGTTGCGGGCTTCAATGCCATTTAAGCCGCCGCTGACGCTACCCGCGCTGCTGTCAATCGTCAGGTCTGCGCCGAAGTTGCGCGCATAAATGCCATCAAAGGCGGTACCCGTCACATCCGCCGTGGTGAGCGAAAGCGCACCCGAGCCATTGTTCAGCGCATCAATGCCATCGAAGCCGCCGCTGATCGTGATAGCGCTGGTATCGAGTGTTGCGTTGCCACCAAAATTGGTGACACCGATGCCATCGAAGTCGCCGGTAATGGTACTGGTTCCGATACCTGCATATTGCGTGAGATAGACGCTTGTAGTCGCATTGATAGAGAGGCCATTGGTTGCGGTGCCGCTGGTATCAACGCCAAACCCATCTTCAATCTCGATCGAAACCGCTCCGCCGGTGATGGTTTGCGCGGTGTTCGCATCGCTGCCCCCATCTTGGCAGAAGAATTCGCCCGAAGCCGGCGCGGTTTCAACGCAGGCATCCTGCGCGATGGCGGGGCTCGCGCCTGCGATTAGGGCGGCAGGGGCAGCCGACCATCGCAACAGATTGCGTGCCAGCGCAAGGGGAGAACGCGCCGTGGTGTCAGGTGTGATCTGGAGCGTCTCGGTCACGCCCAATTCGGGAGAATAGCTGGCAGCTTGACCGTGAACCTTCGTGACACGGCCACCGCGCACCATGCCAAAGCCAAACCAGCTGCGCCGGAGCCGTTCCTTCTCACCAAAAATACAAGTGATTGCTTCGCCTTCAGCTTTACGCACAAGATCAGTCATATCGCCCCACAAGCCCCTTTTGGATCGCAATTCGAGTCAGCTTTTGGTATGAAAGGGGTTTAACAATCTCAAGCTAGCCCCCAAAAAAACCCGTTTTGACTTTTCTCAGAGTTGTTAGATTGAGTATCAGGGCATTAACGCTGCGGAATTATGGCAATCGGATCGCTTGACCGAATACGTCATGACAAGGCGAATTGCGTCGGGAGGGAGCCGATTTGATCTACAGGTTTGGCGTATTTTGCTATGACAGTGCTCGCTTTGAGCTGGTCGATGCAAACGGCGTGGAAATTGCCCTGCAACCGATGACGAAGGAGCTGCTCTACCTGTTTCTCAAACAGGGGGTGGGCCAGCTTTTGACCAAAGCCACAATCGTTGAGCAGCTGTGGCAAGGTCGGCAGGTCTCAAACGCTGCACTGCTCAGTCAGATCAAGGTGTTGCGGGCAGCGTTGAACGATACGGGCAAACCGCGCCAGATTATCGAGACCGTCCATGCCAAGGGGTGGCGGCTCATCCCTGAGGTGGAAATGATGCGCCAGCAGGCAACGGTTTCTACGCCCCTTGCCTCCATTGAGACCGGTGAAATCAACTCTGATCTGATAGGGGAGAAACCGTCGATCGTGGTGCTGCCATTCCGGCTGATCGGTGATGCGCGATCACCCAATGCATCCTTCGCCGAGGCATTGCCGGATGACATAATTTCCGCACTCTCGAGGCTCCATATGCTGCGCGTAATCGCGCGCGGCACGAGCTTTCAGTTCGGCAATGGCAATATCGCCCCGTCAAAACTCCGTCAGGCTCTAAACGTTGACTATTGCGTCAGCGGCTCGATCGAGCTGGGCGGAGATAACCTTGTTCTGGTGATCGAACTCGCCGATACTCTTGATAACAGCGTCGTCTGGTCTGAACGGTTTGAATTTGATCCGCGTGCGGTCCATGAAATCAGAGAGCAGACAGTCGGGCGCGTTGTGCACGAGGTTGAGCGGCAAATCCCGCGCAATGAAGCCGAACGATTGCGGATTGCGACGCCCAAAGATCTGACCGCCTGGCAGGCCTTTCATATGGGTTCATCGCTGCTCTATCGCAGAGGGATCAACAATATCGAGAAAGCGCAGGCCTATTTCATGCGCGCAGTATCGATCGATCCGGACTTTGCGCGGGCGCATGCGGGATTGTCGCACACCTATTGGTGGCTGCTGCTCCAACGGGCATTGCATGATCCGGGCGATGCCCCCGAATTGATGCGCCAATCAGCCGAGGCAGCAGTTGATGCCGATCCCGATGACCCTTCTGCCAATCTGGCCATGGGTAAGGCGCTGACGCTCGGCACCCAACCCAGCCAAGCACCTGAATGGCTGGAGCGCGCAATCGATCTCTCACCCAGCTATGCCATGGGCCACACGCAGGTAGCGGCGTATCACGCCTTTGCAGGACCGTATGAGGAGGCAATGGAGCATGGCGATCTGGCACTAAAGCTCAGCCCGCGTGATCCGATGCGCTACAGCACGTATGCAGCCCATGCGATTGCACAGTTCAATCTTGGAGACATTCAGGCCGCGGCCGAATGGGGCCGCCGTGCGCAGAGCGTACCGCATGAAGACCTGATGATTATGGTCACCGCCCTGTGCGCAGTATTTCTGGCCGGAGACAAACAGGAGGCAGCGGAGATTGCAGACAAAATTCGCAGCGTCTTTCCGACTGTCACCATCTCGGGGATTGAGCGTTCAAACCCTGCCATGGGGGATCAGGTGCGCCCGGTCGTACAAGCAATCCTTAGCGCAAACGGATTTCACTAGGCAGTCCTATGGTCTATGCGTTGACTATGGCTGGTGGTCGCTCGGGTGAGGCTACTGCTCGATCGTAATCAGCGTACCTGCATCGGGTGAGCTTGGTGAAACCGTCATCGGGCAGTTGAAGCCCTCGACCAGTTCCACGTCGTAAAGCTCGCCAATATCGCCATCGATCCGAAACCAATCCACGCAGGCACCGGTCTTCAGATCGATCACCTGTACGCCGCACCACGGCTCGCTATCGGCATCTTTCAGGCGTTGATCGAGCTCAAGCCCCTCAAACCTTTGATAACGCGGTCGTGACAGGCCGACAAACGCGAACCCTCCATGGAAAGAGAGACCGCGCAAAAAGCCAGGGCAAAAGGTGAGGGGTTCGAACTTGCCCATCTTGGCTTTACCGTCTGGCAGCTGGACATGGCCCAGTTCGCCCGTGCCCGAATTCAGCACCCACAGCTTCCCATCGTGCCAGCGCGGCGAATGCGGCATGGACAGCCCTTCGCAGATAACGGCGTTCTTCTCGACATCGATCACCACGCCGCCATCACTGCGGCGATCGCGCCAGCCATCAATCGTGTCAGACTTGGATACGGCGGTGACAAAGGCGGGCTTACCATCGCGCATCGCCAGGCCGTTTAAGTGGCAGCGATCCTCATCTACGATGTCGCTGATGAAAGGTGGCCGCCAAACAGGCTTGAATGAATGCCGCTGCGAGACGGTCGCCAGACAATTATAGCGCGTGTTGACAAAAACCAGCTCGCCATTCTTCTGCACACCGACATCGTGCGCGTCGAGCTGACCCGTGGTATAGACCGTGCGCGGCATGAAGCAGGCGTCATAAGTTTGATTGATCCGCTGGTCCGCATCCAGCACGTTTTCCAGCCGCAACACCTGAGCGCCCGCCGTCAGTACCAGGCGCCCCGGCCCATCTGCACGCAGTCCCATCGGCTTAGGCATGCCCGACTGGTGGAGTTGAGGATTACCCTGCGGCCCGCCGCCCAGCATATAGAGAAAGCCGGACTGGTAAGAAGTGAACGCGAGTGCGGCCTTAAGCTCGGCCAGCCGCGCAATAATCCCGCCTGACAGCGAGTAGGAAACTTTGGGCGGCGCCGCACCAACCTGGCTTGCCGCGACCTGTTGTCCTTGGCCCGTCATTCAATCCCACCCCCATACAGTTCGCACATTTAGAGTGTCTGCACTCTGACGCCGGTAAGTGACCGATAAATTCGGTGCAGTAAAGATTGCTTGTTTTAGCGTCCGAGATTGCGTGCTTAGAAAACCGCCTTATGTCGAAGCGCGCACGATCACAATTATGCGGATCGCGATCAGCAAAGAACCGCTTGGCCAGATCCGCTTCTGATCAGGCGGGCGTTTTGAGACTAAGTTCTATGGCGCGCGGTCTTGAACGGAGCGGCCAAAACATGAGTAAGTCATTGTCATTCTCCTTGGCCGGCATGGCCTCAGAGAATGTCTGCTTTCGGTGACTAAGATCTCGACTGGCTATGTCTTAGACTGGGGCGCAAAGCAGTCATCCTCCGCCTATCGGTGGATCATGCCAGATATGGGCACGTTGATCTGCACCTCTTGACCAGAGGCACCCGCAGTGTTGGCAGCACAGGACCTTCGTAGAATGTGATTCGTGAGGAAGCATCTCAAGCTCGGCACCGATCGCCGATCGCTGCCTTGGTAATCCAACCTGACAATGCTGGCTCGGGCATTTCATAAGCCACCCTTCACCGTCCACCAGTCAGGCCATGTCACCTTGTGAGGCATTCGGGTGCAATTCCAAACTTCACGTTGCTCAACCTCGGTCAACTGGCGATCACCGAGTCTGGCGAGAGCAGCTTCGACCGCCCAAGGATTGATTTCCCAGCGAACACGCTTTTCATCCATGGGGTACTTCTTGGTCGCGATACCAAGGGTTCGCAAAACACACTCAACTTGCATTGGAACTGAGACAATTTTTGATACGCCAGACCTTTGCACATCCTCGGTTTTGGCTCGCGCGGTTTCAATCGCAGCGAGCGAGGATCGTGCAGCCGCACTGTCCCCGGCAAGCCCCTTCTGTGTCAGCCGAAGCAGAAACGCCTCTGCCGCAGTGATACGACGCTGGCGGCCGTCCTCGCGAACTGTCACCATTTGGCCAAGAACATGGTCGTAGGGAATCTCCGAATTGTGCCTGCCTCTCGGCCTGCCTTTAGGATTGCCGGACTGGCCTTTGCGAAATTGAGAACTGCGCGGCGGTTTCCCGTAGCCGGTCGATGCTGGCTGATCGCCTTGTTGCTCATTGTGCGAACCGCTCATCCTTCAGCTCCCCGCGGCCACTTCAGCTGATCGGAGTCCTGAGTGAAAAACTCAATATCATTTCCATCTTTCGCGAGAAACTTGCGTTTCCCCGACCTGCTTAGCGCAGCTTGGGTCGCCCAGGTAGCTATCCGCATTCGATGGGACGTTTCGTCGCCCCATCCTGATGCCGGTTCGGTTATGCCCAAGATGCGCAGCGCTTTCTCAGCGTTTTCCGAATAGGCTTCATGTTCCATGGTCATTTTACGAACAGGCGGCTTGTAGCGCTTTGCAAGCGCCACCTCGCGCTTCTCGATCATCTTCAGAACCTGCCGGATCGCCATCTTGCTGCCGGCAAGCGCGTCCTTGAAGGTCTGCTGCTGCAGAGCCTCGTCCACGCTAAGCTCGCGCTCTTGGCCGTCTTGATTTACGGTCAGCACCTTGTCGAAGATAATATCGAATGCCGAGACATTAGGCCGCCGCCTTTTAGGGCGGCCTGCAGGATTACCGGACTGGCCTTTTTTGAACCTCGTATCGCCGCCCTTGCTCATGCAGCGCCTCCATCACCTGAGGCATCCTGCGCAGTTCGATGGACGAGCTTCGGCTCTTTGCCGGTAACCTGCGTCCAGCGCGTCATCGCGACATCGACGTAGGCTGGATCAATATCGAGCCCACGAAACGCGCGCCCTACACGCTCGGCTGCGATCAGGCTGGTGCCCGAGCCAAGGAAGATGTCGAGTACAAGCTCGCCTTGGCGGGTCACATCGCAGATCGCATCGGCGACCATCGCCACCGGCTTGACTGTGGGATGCAGCGCCAGATCCTCGCGCCGCGATCCCTTCATCGAGTTTACCGATGCATAATCCCAGACATTGGTGCGGTTGCGCCCGTGCTTACCGAGCTCAACAGCGTTGGTGTGCGGCGTATCGCCGACCCGGTACACAAACACCATTTCGTGCTTGGACCGATAGAGCGATCCCATCCCGGCATTGCTCTTGTTCCACACGCAAATGTTCAAGAGCTTGTCGTAGACATCCGTGACCGACGCGGTCACGTCATCCATATGGCGCCAGTCCATGCAGACAAAGTGCACCGCTCCGTCGCGTGATACTTTTGCGCAGGCGCCGAGCGTATCAGACAGGAAGGTGCGGAACTCATTCTCGGTCATCTCGCCTGACGCCATCGCAAACTCGCGGTGGCGGCCCGCGGCATTCACATTCCCGTTGATCTTCACATTGTAGGGCGGATCGAGAAACGCGCAGTCGATCTGCTGCCCCTCGCCAACCAACTGCATAAGAAATTCGGTGTCGCGGCCATCGCCGCAGGCAATCCGGTGTTCACCAAGCTGCCAGATGTCGCCGGTCCGGACGCGGGGTTCGATCGGAACTTCCGGTATGACCTCATCATCAGGATCGGGGCTTTCTTCCAGCACCACATCGATCTCGCCGGAGCTGAAGCCGGTGAGGCCCAGATCTATGTCGATCTCAGGCATTGTTAGCTCTGCCATCTCCAGCTTGAGGATCTCCATGTCCCAGCCAGCGTTCAGAGCGATCTTGTTGTCAGCAAGCCGCAGCGCTTTCTTTTGCGCCTCACTGAGCCCAGCAAGCTCGATCACCGGAACTTCGGCAAGCCCCATTTCCTTTGCGGCGCGCAATCGGCCGTGGCCTGCAATGAGATTACCGTCCGGATCAGCAAGGATCGGATTGGTAAACCCGAACGCTTTGATCGAAGCGATGATCTGCTCGATTTGCCGCTTGGGATGCGTGCGCGCATTGCGGGGGTCGGGGACAAGGCTGGCGGCCGGCTTATAGTCGACGGCGAGCGGGCGATTGGCAGTGGGGACTGCCTGAGGGGGTACAGTAGCCATTTGAGAACATTACTGGAACATCCTGCCCCAGCCCAAGGGGGTGTGGAGTGATTCATGGGGAAAAACCGTGTATAATCAGAAGCCACTGGACTTCATGCTACCTTCGAGCATTGCTGTTTGTGCCCGGCGAGCCGGGCTTGCGCCGGTAGCGGCCGCCATATCGGCGGCTGCATCAACCGGAGATCACCAATGACCACTACGACCAAAACGAAGACCCCGAGCAAACTTGACGCTCTGGAGAAGCTGCTCACGCGTAAGAACGGCGCTAGCATCGCGGAGATGATGAAAGTGACAGGCTGGCAGCAGCATTCGGTGCGAGGTGCTGTGGCAGGCGCGCGCAAGAAGCGGGGGCTCGCTATCACCTCGACCAAGGTGGATGATGTGCGCCGCTATCACGCCGAGAAGCTGGCATGAGTGACGTGCATGCAGATACCGAGCAACTGGTCCGCGAAATTGCGGTGATGGATCTTGAAGAACTGCGGGATAACTGGAGGCGGCGCTACGGCGTCCCTCCTACCCTGCGCTCGAAACCGATCATGCGCTGGATGCTCGCGTGGCGGGTGCAGGCCGAGACCTATGGCGGGATCGATGTCGAGACCCGCAAGGCGCTGGCCCGCACCGGCGCGCCTCAACCTGAAGGGCGGCAGCTGGGCATCGGTGCGGTTCTCAAGCGCAATTGGAAAGGCCGCGAGATTGAAGTGATGGTCGAGGCCGACGGGTTCCGCTGGGAGGATGAGCTTTACCCCAGCCTGTCGGCGGCGGCGACAGCCATAGCTGGCAGCCGATGGAATGGGCCGCGGTTCTTCGGGCTGCGAGATGCAGCATGAGTAAGCAGGACAAGACGGTCCGATGCGCAATTTACACCCGCAAGAGCTCTGAGGAAGGCCTCGACCAGTCGTTCAACAGTCTTGATGCGCAGCGCGCCGCGGGCGAGGCCTATGTCACCAGTCAAGCGAGCGAGGGCTGGACGGTACTTCCTGCACTGTACGACGATGGTGGGTATTCTGGCGGGACCATGGAGCGACCCGGCCTGCAAGCCTTGCTAGCCGACATTAAAGCCGGACGGATCGATGTCGTAGTGGTTTACAAGATCGACAGGCTAACCCGCTCGCTGACTGATTTCTCGCGCATCATCGAGACCTTTGACAAAGCAGGCGCCAGCTTTGTGTCGGTCACCCAGTCATTCAACACCAAGGACTCAATGGGACGCCTGATGCTCAATGTCCTGCTCTCGTTCGCGCAATTCGAGCGCGAGGTCACCGGCGAGCGGATCCGCGACAAGATCGCCGCCTCCAAAGCCAAAGGCATGTGGATGGGCGGGGTCCCGCCGCTGGGATACGATCCGCCAACTGACGGCTCTCGCAAGTTGAAGGTCAATGACGAAGAGGCTGAACAAGTCCGCCTGATCTTCGCTCGATATCTGGAACTTGGATCGGTTCACGCCCTGCAACGCGATCTTGAGGCACGTGGCTTCCTCTCCAAGCTGCATGTCACGGCGAAGGGTAAGCCGATGGGCGGACTGCCGTTCAGCCGTGGAGCGCTGTTCCACTTATTGCGCAACCGGATTTATCTCGGCCAGATCGTGCACAAGGATCAGGTCTACGAAGGCGAGCATGACGGTATTGTCGAACCTGACCTATTCGAACGTGCGCAGCGGACCCTCAATGGCAATGCGCGCCGGCACAACGCATCTGCCGAACACCGCGTCACCAAAGCGCCGCTTACCGGCAAGCTGTTCGATGCAAATGGCGAGATCATGAGTCCGACCTTCTCGCGTGGGCGTTCGGATCGGGTCTATCGCTACTACGTTTCTGCATCTTTGCAGCGGGGATCTGGCAAGAGCGATGACGCTGTAGTGCGGCGACTTCCCGCAACCGCAATCGAGGCCGTCATCTCCCAAACTGCCGCGCGCTGGATGCCGCGAGAAAGTGCCCCGCTGGATCAGATAAAAGCTATCCGGATCGTAGATGACGGACTGACTTTGGACTGCCCTGCCGCGTTCACCGATGACATTGCTCGCCGCCTTATTGGCCATGAGCGGATCATCTTTTCTTCAGCCAAGCTCTGCCGGATACACGTTGCGGTGACGCTTCCCATCCGAGGCGGGCAGCGACTAATCATCGCCAACGGCAAGCCCGATATCCGCCCTGACCAAACTTTGATTGCTGCGCTGCGCCGCGCGCACTCCTTGCTTGGCCGTGATCGCAAAGGGATGCCGCTTATCGAAGTCTCCCCCTCTGCGGCTTACCAACGCATGCTGATCAAACTTGCATTCCTGGCGCCGGACATTCAGCGCGGCATTCTTGAAGGCCGCCAACCAAACTCGCTCAACCTCCAGCAGCTCATCGAGATGAAGATCCCGCTTTGCTGGAATGAGCAGCGAAAGGCGCTGAATTGGGCTAGCGCGATTTAGCCTGTTCCGGCGAATAACAGGCCTGTTATGCCGAATTCGCGCCCTGTTATGGCCGAATAAATACCCTGTTACGTCGAATAACAGGAAAACCCCATTTTGGAACGCCTAACCCTCGGTAATTGCGTACTTTTATCGGTAGCGGTTCGGTCAAATCGGGCCACATCAGCCTGTTTTGGGCGGAAAATGAGCAATTTTCCCTGTTAAACAGGGAAACTCTACCGATTGCGATTGGCGCAGAGACTAGCCGCGCAAATCTCGCCTGATGTCCGCAGAGACGGCGCTTCACGATCGGGTTCGGTACGGATTGGCCTGCTGAAACTCGCACACACCGCCGCTTTGCGCGGCCGCTCTGTAAACAGAGATTGGTGCTGGGGGTGGGTGGCGGAGACGGTGGGATTCGAACCCACGAAAGAGTTGCCCCTTTACACACTTTCCAGGCGTGCGCCTTCGACCACTCGGCCACGTCTCCGCATGCCTTTACGGCAGATGCGCGCCTCTAGCTTTCCTGCCATTGCAGCGCAAGCTGCAAGATGGCACGAAGTGCGAATGAGAAAAACACTTCTGGCTGCTGTCGCCCTTGCCCTCCCTCTTTGCATGTCCGTCTCTACGGCGGCGCAGGAGGCTCCCGAAGGTGCACCTTCGCCCAATGCGATAGTGGAATCCGCACCCAAAGAAGAGTGGGTTCAGATCGATACCGAAGATTTGATCGTGATGACGCTAGCGCCGGATGCGAACGGAAATCCGCGCGAGGTTGTGATCCAATTGATGCCCGCCCCGTTTTCCCAAGGCTGGGTCAGCAACATCCGCACCCTCGCCCGCGCCAAATGGTATGACGGGATCAGCGTCAACCGCGTGCAGGACAATTACGTCGTCCAATGGGGCGACCCGGGATACGACAATCCGGAAAGCGGCGAGGCCGAGCAGAAGCCTTTACCCGAGGGGCTGAAGGTGATGGCGGAGGAGGAATATACCGTCCCGGTCAAATGGAGCATGCAAATCGAGGATCAGATTGCCCATGTTTATCATCGGACGCCTAGGATCAGTCTGATCGGAGCCCCTGTCCTTGACGTAATGCCCGTCGGCGTGATGGCACTTGCCGATCGCGTGGAGGGATACCCTGTCACGACCGGGTTTTCTTCGGGCTGGCCGATCGCGGGGACATTTACGCGCGGTCACTCCATTGAGCTGGCCGAGGCGTGGCCCGTCCACTGCTACGGCATGGTCGGCGTCGGGCGTAACTACTCGCCGGACACAGGCTCAGGCGCGGAGCTTTACACAGTGATCGGTCATGCGCCGCGCCATCTGGACCGCAACATCGCGCTCGTGGGTCGGATTATCAGTGGGATGGAGCACCTGTCCTCACTCCCGCGCGGCACAGGCGAATTGGGTTTCTACACCGAGGAAGAGGTCGAACTGCGCACGCCGATCCTCTCCGTCCGTGTTGTTAGCGATCTTGCTGCAACCGGCACTTACAAAGACAGCAGCGCTGTGGAGCGCAAATATGCCTACGAATACCTTTCCACGGAAAGCGAGACCTTCGCCAAATATGCCGAAGCGCGCGCCAACCGCCGGGATCCGTTCTTTATCAAGCCCGCGGGCGGTGCGGATATTTGCAACATTCCGGTGCCCATTCGTAAGTTCGAATACACACGTTACGAACCGCTAGACGGGCCTGCTCCAGAGGAAGCCGAGATCGAGTGAGCGAAAACGTAACCGCCACGCTACCGCTGAAACGTTGGCAGGGGGATCGCGGCACTTATCACCTTGTCACAGTTACAGGCGATGCGGCGGAGACAATCGCCGTGCATGCTCGCCTCCACCGGCTCGAATTCGGCAAACAGCGCGGCTTTGGTTCTGTGAAAGTCGTCGCACGAATTGGCGAGACGGAATGGAAAACATCCGTCTTCCCGATGAACATCGACGAAATGTCCAGGCAAACCAAGAATTGGGCATTGCTCGTCAGCAAAAAGGTCATGCGCGCAGAGGATCTGGCCGAAGGCGATCCGGTCAAGCTCGAACTCGATCTGCTTTAGAGGCGCTGCATCAATTCGATCCGGTTGCCAAACGGATCAATGGTGAAAAAGCGAGCGTAGCCATCGACAGGCTTGTCATCACGGGTTTCATACCCCGCCGTCTCCAGCCGCTCTCTCAGAGCAGCAAGATTATCAACCAGAAACGCCGGATGCGCTTTTTGTGCAGGGGTAAAATCGGGATCGACGCCGATATGCAGATGCGCGCCGCCGCCATTTAGCCAGAGGCCGCTTGGCGAAAGATTGGCCGGTTTCGGCACTTCGACCATCCCCAGCAGACCGCAAAAGAACCCGCGCATCTGATCTTCGCCGCCCGCTGGTATGGCGAGTTGCACATGATCAAGCCCGATAACGCCCACTAAATGCGTTCTGCCTGAGCCACCGCATCGCTGGCGCGAAGCGCGCTGAGAATGCGAGCAAGGTGCGACAAGTCCTGCACTTCGGCGTCGATATTATACGTTACAAACGGGTAATCGAGCTGAGACTGTGCGAGGCTGGTCACGTTGCTTTTGTTCTGCGCGAACAGGCCCGCCATTTCCGCCAATGTGCCCGGACGGTCATAGATGGTCACCGAAAGCCGGCCTACCGCGCCGTGAGATCGTTTGCCCCATGACAGGTCGAGCCAGTCGGTATCGACACCGTTGATAAGCTCCAGACAATTGATCGCATGGACCAGCACCGTCTCACCCTTGCGCCGCAGTCCCACGATCCGGTCTCCCGGGACGGGGTGACAGCATTCGGCCAGCTCAAACCCGACGCCGGGCGTCATGCCTTTGATTGAAATCGCGCGGTCACGCGGTGACCAGTCATCATCCTCTTCAAAGTCTGCTGTGCATCCCGGCACCAGCGCTTCCATAACCTCGCGGTCGCTCAATTTGGCAGCGCCGACGGCGAACATGAGGTCTTCGGGTCCGTCCAATCCCAGCCGCTCAATCGCGAGGCGAATGGCCTTTTTGCCGATGCGGGCGGGCACTTTGTTCGCGATCTCATCAAACAGTTTCGATCCGAGCGTCGCAACTTCGGCGCGCTCTTTTTGCCGGACAAAGCGGCGGATCGCAGCCCGCGCTTTACCGGTCACCACAAAACTGAGCCATGATAGCTGCGGCTCTGCTGCCCCGCCTTTTATAATCTCGATCACATCGCCGTTTTCCAGCGGAGTGCGTAGCGGCATATGCCGACCGTTGATCTTCGCACCGAGGCACGCGAGGCCCAAATCGGTGTGGACAGCAAAGGCGAAATCGACCGCGCTCGCGCCCTTGGGCAACTGGAACAAAGCCCCCTTTGGCGTGAAGGCAAAGATGCGATCCTGGTAAATCGCCATCCGCGTGTGTTCGAGAAGCTCCTCGGCATCGTGGCTGGCATCGACAATCTCGATCAGATCGCGCAGCCAGCCGACTTGGCCATCGGCGCTGCCGGATTGTTTATACGCCCAGTGCGCCGCCAGCCCGAATTCATTGCGGCGGTGCATTTCGCGGGTGCGGATTTGCACTTCGACCCGCATCGAATTTTCATACATCAGCGAGGTATGAAGGCTGCGATAGCCGTTGTTTTTCGGTGTCGAGATATAGTCTTTGAATTTGCCGGGAAGGAACTGCCACGTCGTGTGCAGGATGCCCATCGCGCGGTAACAATCCGCTTCGTTCTCTGTGATGACGCGGAACGCCATGATGTCGGTCACCTGTTCAAAGCTGACATGGCGTTCGGACATCTTGTTCCAGATCGAGAACGGGTGCTTCTCGCGGCCGGACACCTCGACGTTCAGGTCCGCCTCGGCAAGCGCCTGCTTCACCTTCAGGGCAATCGCATCGACTTGCCCGCCGTCCTGCCCGCGCAGCTCCTCCAGCCGTTTGGTTATGGTGGTGTAGGCTTCCGGCTCAAGCTGCTCGAAAGCGAGCGCCTGCATCTCGCGCATATATTCGTACATGCCCACCCGTTCCGCGAGCGGCGCGTAGATATCCATCGTCTCGCGCGCAATACGTTGCCGCTTCTCCGGCTTCTTGATGAAATGCAGCGTGCGCATATTGTGCAGCCGATCTGCCAGCTTCACCAAAAGCACGCGGATATCTTCCGACATGGCGAGCAGGAATTTGCGCAGATTTTCCGCCGCGCGCTCATCCTCGGGCATGGCCTCGATTTTGGAAAGCTTGGTCACGCCGTCAACCAGCCGGGCGACCTCTGGCCCGAAATTGGCCTCGATATCCTCAATCGTCGCCAGCGTGTCTTCGACCGTGTCGTGCAGCAGCGCGGTGATGATCGTTTCCTGATCCAGCTGCAGGTCTGTCATCAGGCCGGCAACTTCAACCGGATGCGAGAAATACGGATCGCCGCTGGCGCGTTTCTGACTGCCGTGTTTCTGCACGGTATAGACATAGGCACGGTTCAGCAGCGCTTCGTCAGCGTCCGGGTCGTAATCTAAGACCTTTTCAACGAGTTCGTACTGGCGCAGCATCCCATGCAATGTGCGGGCCAGCGCTGTTTATTGCAATGCGAAAAGCTCGCGCGCGCTAAATACTCAACTCCAGGTGGCGCGGGGCGGTAGGCTCATCAGGATTGCGTCGATATTTCCGCCCGTTTTCAGGCCAAAAATCGTACCCCTGTCATAGACCAAATTAAACTCGGCATAGCGCCCGCGATATTCCAGCAATTGCGCTTCTTCCTCGGCAGTAAACTCGCTGCCCATGCGCTTGCGTATGAGCTTTGGATAGATGTCGAGGAACGCTTTGCCGACGTCCTGCGTGAAGGCGAAGTTCCGATCCCACGACGGGTCATCATCGCATTCGAGATGGTCATAAAAAATGCCGCCAACGCCGCGGTGTATTTCACGGTGTGGAAGATAGAAATATTCATCCGCCCACTTCTTGTACTTCTCATAATAGGTCGGATTGTGAGCCATGCAGGCCGCGCGCATGCTGGCATGAAATTCATCGGTATCTTCGGCATTGGGGATCGGCGGATTAAGATCCGCGCCGCCGCCAAACCATGCTTTGCCTGTCGTCAGGAAACGGCAATTCATATGCACCGCTGGAGCATGCGGGTTGTACATGTGGGCAACCAAGCTGATGCCGGTCGCAGTAAAACCGGGATTTTCAGGATCAGCACCGTTGATGTTGCCTGCAAACTCTTTCGGGAAATTGCCGCGCACGGTCGATACGTTCACGCCGACTTTCTCGAACACCTTGCCCTTCATCAGGCCCTGAACGCCGCCGCCGGGGTCAGAATTGCCCTCTTCTTCGCGTTGCCATGGGGTGTATTCGAACGAAGAATCAGATCCGCTGTCGCGCTCAATCGATTCAAACGCTGCGCAGATTTGATCCCGCAGACTTTCAAACCAGTCTTTCGCTTTTGCCGTCTTAGGCGCCCATTCGCTCATTCGGTAATCCCCGTCCCATAGACTGTCTTGCAACGCGCAATGACAGTGCAAGTGTCCATCCGCTTTGACACAGATCAAGTCAACAGGATGTTCAACGCAATCGTGCTTGCCAAAGGGAAACAGGCGCGCCAAAAGCATAGCCATGGTTCCCGTTTCGTTCGCACCTCTGAAATTTGCCGGAGAAGAGCTTGTTCTGATGAAGAGCAACGCGCTTTACTGGCCGCGTGAGCGCGCTTTGCTGGTTGCGGATCTCCATCTGGAGAAGGGCAGCTGGTATGCCCAGCACGGACAGATGCTGCCTCCTTATGACAGCCGCGAAACGATGGAGCGGATTGCCGATAGTGTTAAGGAAACGGGCGCGCGGCGGGTGATTACGCTGGGCGATAATTTCCATGATGATGCGGGCACGCACCGCCTCGATCCCTATGCCGCCGGAATGCTCGAATCGCTCACTCGCGCACTTGATTGGGTTTGGATCACTGGCAATCATGACGAACAGATGCACCGCGCATTCGGAGCAACACTGGTCGACGAGCTTGAATTGAACGGGATTATCCTGCGCCACGAAGCAAAACGCGGGGAAACGCGCGCCGAATTTTCAGGCCATTATCACCCCAAAATGCGGGTTACCGTCAGAAACAGACACATCGCGCGTCCTTGCGGCGTGGTGAGTCGGAACGAAGGCCACGGGGACCGCATGATCTTGCCCGCGTTCGGCGCTTACACCGGCGGCATGGACGCAGGATCGCCGGAGATTTTGGACGCGCTCGGCCCGGCGAGCGAGATCGACGCAGTTCTGCCGGCAAAGGGCAAATTGGTCACATTCCCGCTTTATCGCGCTGCGGCGTAAGACTCATCTGGCGTTTCGCTGCGCCACGCACTACATAGCGCGCTCAATACCACGGCTATTACAGGAGAATATCACATAGCTCGTCCACCCCGGCGCTCGATGGCCCCGCCAACTAAAAGCGGCCCTCGCTACGATCAGTTTATTCAAGTTCCCAAAGTTCGCGTCATCGATGACGAGGGCGAAAACTTGGGCGTGATGTTCACCAATGAAGCGGCTGAGCAGGCGAATGAAAAAGGCCTGAACCTCGTCGAAGTGTCCCCCAATGCGGACCCACCGGTGTGCAAATTTCTGGATGTCGGCAAATATCGTTTTGAAGCCCAGAAAAAAGCCAACCTGGCGCGTAAATCGCAGAAGACCCAGGACATCAAAGAAGTCAAAATGCGTCCGAATATCGACACGCATGATTATGACGTGAAGATGCGCAACGTGACCAAATTCATCACCAACGGCGACAAAGTGAAGATCACTTTGCGCTTCCGTGGTCGTGAAATGGCGCACCAGAACCTCGGCATGGACTTGCTCAAACGGGTTCAGGACGATTCTGCAGAGATTGCCAAGGTAGAGGCTTTTCCTCGCCTAGAGGGCCGTCAGATGCTGATGGTGCTTTCACCAAAATAAGCGCTTTTGATCAGGGAGCCGGGTGGATCATAGTCCAGAACTTTGGACCACCGCCCGGCACCTCCCACTTAGACGCAATTTCAAATCCAAGTCGCGAGTAGATCGCGACATTGTCAGGCGTCGCTGTCTCAAGCAGAACGCCTTGCCCCCTGTTCGCAGCCTGAGCGATGATTTCGCGCAGCATGGCGCCGCCCCTCCCTTGCCCCTGAGCCGACGGCGCAACTCCAATATAGCGCAGATAAACCAAAGGCTGCGGATGCGGGTGGCGTTTTTGCATCTCCTCCGCGACCTTCAGACCGCGCGGCAACGTTGCCTTGAAAATCGCAAGCAGGCGCAGGGAGTCCCACAGCCGGTCATCCTTAACCTCGCCCGCTGGATACAACAGCGCCGCTGTGTCCCGTGACCGCGAAGTCAGCACAGTTCCAAATCGGAGTGATTGCTCAGCCATAATGGCGAAAAACCGCGGGAGCATGCGCTCACGGGTTGCGGCATCAGGCATGATCCATGATAGCGCCGGATCATTCTGAAACGCCGCAGCAAGCGTTGCAGCTACCTCTCCGGTAGGACGCTCAAGCGTTTCGATTGTGTGATCTGCACCCTTATCCATCGCAGCGCAGCCTAGGCATCCGTCACTGCGAAATCCAGCATATGATCGGCAGCGCCCCATGCGGTGTTCGACCCTCGCCCCGACAAACAGCAGGTGTGTTCGATGAATAACACACCGCATCCGACAACTGGCGACACACGTCATTTATTGCAGGCTATACAATAGATCACGAAGTTCAGGATCGGTTTCGCCCTTTGCGGGTTATCTCTGAAACCGGACGGAATTTCGGCAACGATACACAGTCGCGTGACACCGTACCCCCGGCTTCTCCCCAGGAGCACCCCGCACAAGGCCCCGCAAAGAGGGCGCTGAACACTTTTTATCAGAGGACTGATGACATGCCCCGCTTTCAGGCTTTTTCTTTGACCGCAGCCCCGCTCGCTTTGGCTAGTGCGCTTGCTTTCACCGCCGTTCCTGCAGCGGCCCAAGATAGTGCACAAACCGATGCACAATTCGCGACGTTCACTCCGTCTGCCAATCCCAACAATGACAAGATCGATTATTCGATCTGGGATGAGGCGATGAAGAACATCGTTATCTCTATGGGCCCTTCGCTGCGTCAGGGCGCTGGACGTCCGCAGGCAAGCTTCGGAACGCGCCGCCAATATGGCCATGTTTCGCGATACCGGCTCGAAGGAACGCGGATTATGTTCAGCTTCCTCGATTCCGATGTGAAGGCGAGCTTTGGCGAATACCGCCAAGACCTCGAAGCGACAGCAGACAAGATCGATATTCAGGCCCTATCGCGCAACGAACAGCTGGCCTTTTGGATCAACCTTCACAATGTCGCGATGATCGAAAAAATCGCCAATGAATGGCCCGTTCGCCAACCGCGCGAAATTGAGATCGGCGGTGTACCGATCGACGATGCAAAGTTCATCACGGTCGAAGGTATCGCGATGAGCCCCCGTGATATTCGTGAGAAAATCGTCTACAAGAACTGGAAAGACCCGATGGTCATTTACGGTTTCTGGCGCGGTGAAATCGGCAGTCCGTCGATCCAGCGCGAAGCTTTCAATGCAGACAATGTCGCACGCCTGCTCGACAAAAGCGGCCGCGATTTTGTGAACTCGCTGCGCGGCACTCAAAAATCGGGCGACACATTGCAGGTTTCGGAGTTTTTCCAGGAAGCAGCGCCTTTCTTCTTCACGAATTTCGAAGCGGACCTCCGGTCCCACCTTGCGCGCTATGCCAATACAGAAACAAACGCGTTGCTCGATGCGACGACCGAGATGGAAGCTGTGATCCGCGAACATGATATCGCCGATCTTGCTGGCGGCGTTCGCGAACCGACTTATCAGAACATTACCTCGGATGGCGCCTCGACAAGCTTTCGTATTCCGCAAAGCATGACCCGCTTGCTTGTCCAGCGTGAGCAGAAATTCCAGAAAATTCTGCGCGAAGGCCGCACAGGCACTGTCACGTTCAGCAACATTACGCTTCCCGGTGATCCAGAAGGCAAGGATGACGGTGAAGTCGAATAGGACGCCTCGATAATATGAATTCGGCCAAGATCAGATCGGCCGATGACCCCGAAAGGCCGCTGGATGCGCATCCGGCGGCCTTTTTGTTTGCCAATCGTAGGTTCCATTGTTCAGCAGGGGTTAGAGTAAGGCATTCCAATCTTGGGATGAATTGAATAGGTGGGGCGATAATGGTTCAAGCTAAAACCGCTTTTATAGGTATCGGTGCAGCCTTGGCCCTGGCGGCGATTGGCCCGACTGCGGCAGCCCTAGATGCACCAGAAGGCACGATCGTCGCGGCCGAGCCAATTGACACCTTCGTCCCGTACCCGGATCAAATACGCCACCGGATTGACTATTCGATCTGGACAGCTGCCCTTTCGAATTTCGTGGTTTCGATGGGACAGCCGTTGCGCAAGAAGCCATTCAATCCGCCCGGCACCATCGGCACGAGAATGCAGATGGGGCACAACTCGATCTACCGGCTCGACGGCGCGATGATCGGCTTTTCGTTCATGGATAAAGCCGTGATCGACAGCTTCACCGAATATCGCCGTGATCTGGAAAGTGTCGCGGATAGCCTCGACATCCAATCGATCCCGCGCAACGAGCAGCTCGCATATTGGTTGAACCTGCACAACGTCGCGATGGTCGAACAGGTCGCAAAAAATTGGCCGATCCGCCAACCGCGTGAGATCGAGATCGATGGCGTTTCTCTACAGGATGCGAAGTTTATCACCGTTGAAGGCGTCGCCCTGTCACCGCGCGATATCCGCACACGGATCGTCTATCCGAACTGGAAAGACCCGAAGGTCATATACGGGTTCTGGCACGGGGAAATCGGTGGGCCTGCAATCCGCCGGAGCGCATTCGACGGGCGAACCGTGCCTGACGAACTGGAGCGTGCCGCACGCGAGTTCACAAATTCGCGCCGAGGGATCGAAAAACGCGGTAAAACGCTTCACGTCTCTCGGCTCTATTGGGAAGCAGCGCCTTACTATTTCGCCGACTACGAAAACGACCTTCGCGGACACTTACTCGAATATGTCGAGAGGAAAGCGTTGGAGCAGGTCAACGCAACCAGCGCGATAAAGACCACACTAAGAGAGCATGACATCGCTGATCTATCAGGCGGTTCTCGTGGTAACGCGTTTTTCTCGAACGGCAGACTTAACCGCGGTATCGTCAATCTTCTGCAACAACGCGCGCAAAAGCTCGAATTTATCGAACGCAGAGGTCTGCGTAAGGGAACTGTTACTTTCAGCAATATCGACCTGCCCGGTGACCCTGAGAATAAAGGCGAAGTTGAATAATGTTTCACGTCTAGGTTGTTATCTGACGTTCATCTTCAGTTAGACTTTGACAGTTCATTCATTTGCCGGACGGGTTTAAATAGTCATAGTGGGAGACAAACGATGAAGCCTCGTTCGATTATTGCCAGCATCGCGCTAAGCGCGCTGAGCGCGCCACTTGCCGCAGAGAGCGCAGCAACCAATTTCCAAACCCCATCCGCACATAGCGAAACGATTTCGGATCTGTCGCAGTTTGCGCCTGCTGCGAACCGGAAAGAGCACCGGATCGACTATGAATTTCTCGACGATGCGCTTGGCTGGCTTGTCATCCCAATGGGTCCTTCGATCCGCGAAGGCGCACCGCGGGTAACGCCGGGCACGGGCACACGCTTTATCTATGGCCATACGTCGCGCTACCGGCTCGAAGGCAACCGCGTCGCCTTTTCCCATTTCGACAGCCAGAAAATGAGCACCCTCACAGAGTATCGTCTCGATCTTGAGCGGATCGGGACAGAGCTAGACCTGACGACATTGCCGCGTAACGAGCAGCTCGCCTTCTGGCTGAACCTGCACAATGTCGCCGTGATCGAGGCACTGGCCGCGAATTACCCGCTGCGAGATCCATCAGAGGGGCCTTTTGGCGCCAACGAAGCCGGGTTGCAGGATGCCAAGCTGGTGACAGTGCGCGGCGTTGCTCTTTCCCCGCGCGATATTCGTGAACGCATTGTTTTTGCGAACTGGAAAGACCCGAAGGTCATGTACGGTTTCTGGCGCGGCGAGATTGGTGGCCCATCGATCCAGCGGCTCGCCTTCACGGGTTCCAATGTTGATCAGTTGCTTGCGTTATCAGCAGAAGAGTTCGTCAATTCCTTACGCGGTGTCGAAGGGTTTAACGGCAAGCTGCGCGTTAGCCGCATATTTGAAGAAGCGCAGCCGTTCTTCTTCAGTCAGGAAGCAGATCTGCGCTCGCATTTGACGCAATTTGCGAATGATGATGTCAAATCGCTGATGGCGAAATACGAATCCACCGCGTTCAACCGCTATGAAACAGACATCGCTGACCTCGTATTTGGACGCGCTGATCCCGGGCTCAACTTTGTTTGCCCGAGCAACAATTTCGGACATCCGACCACATCTGGGAGCAACATCAATTCTGCGACCGGCTGCCAAGATCAAGCGACCCGCCCAAATCGCGCAGCCGCGCGTTTGATGAAAGAGCGTCAGGAAAAACTGGTCAAAGCGTATAAGCGCGGCATTCGCTCAGGCACGGTCATCTATGGCGATGGTGCCTATCCGGATGGCGAGGGCGCAAAAGAGGTCGAATAGTGTGAAATAGTGCGGGCACAAATGCGCCCGCACTAGACACCGCCCCGCCCGGACGCGAGAATGGCGCCTGCACAACGAGGGGCGCACAATCGACATGACTGCTCAGCGGATCGGCCTGTTTCTTGGCCCTCTAACCTTCGCAATCACTGTATTCAGCGCGCCGCCCGCCGGAATGCCCGCCGAAGCATGGCTGGTTGCCGGGCTCGTCGTATGGATGGCGACGTGGTGGATGACGGAGGCTGTGCCGCTCACCGCGACGGCATTGTTGCCCTTTATCATCCTACCATTCAGCAGCGTTTCGAGCGCGCGCGATGTCGCCAGCACGTATTACTCGCCAATCCTCTTCCTGCTTTTGGGCGGTGCATTTCTGGCGCTCGCGATTGAGCGGACGGGGCTGCACAAGCGGCTGAGCCTTGCGATTCTGCGCGTGGTTGGCAGCGGCGGGGGCCAGATCCAGTTGCTGCTTGCATTCATGATCTCGGCCGCTTTGCTCTCGATGCTGATCTCCAACACCTCGACAGCGCTCATCATGATGCCAATGGCGCTTGCCGTGCTTGCAGGCGGAGAAGGTCTTGGCGAGACGCCCTCTGCGGATCAGGTCTTCAATAAAGAAGGGCTTTCGGGCGCGCTGCCGATGGGCATTGCCTTTGCTGCCTCTATAGGCGGGCTTGGCACGATTGTTGGCTCGCCAACGAATGCGATTGCGGTTGGCCTGCTTGACACGATGATCGGGATGGAGATCACCTTTGCCCAATGGATGCTTTACGGCCTGCCCGTGGTCATCATTGGTGTGCCACTCGCTGCCGTGATCATCGCCAAGTTTCAACGCGTGGCCGATCATCCTTTCGACGTTGCGGCCGCACGCAAGGCCATCGACACACATTCGGCGTGGAGCAGCGCGGAAAAGCGCCTGATCCCTGTCGTCGCCATCACCTTTATCGCGTGGATGACGGTCGCGTGGGTGCGTCCGTTCTTGCCGGATGGATCGTGGACCAACGGCACCATCGCGATCATTGCCAGCCTTGCCTTGTTCTTGCTGCCCGATGGCACTGGCCGCCCGCTGCTAAACTGGAAAGAGGCAAACCGGGCGCCGTGGGGCGTGATTATGATGTTCGGCGGCGGACTGGCGCTGGCTGCTGGAATGCAGGCATCGGGCCTTGCGAATTGGCTGGGCGAGGCGTTGCTACCGCTTGAAAACCTGCCGCTGTTTGTGGTCGCCCTGTGCGTGGTTGCGATGATCATCGTGATCACAGAATTTGCCAGCAATGTTGCGACCGCAACGGGTATCATTCCGGTGATCGCCGCGCTGATAGTAGCGCTGGGAGCCGATCCGATGCTACTCGCCATGCCAGCAGCGCTCGCGGCGAGCTGGGGCTTTATGTTGCCTGCGGGAACCGGCCCCAACGCCATCGCATGGAGCACCGAACGCATACGGATAGAGCGCATGGTCGGCGCAGGCTTTGTACTCGATGTGATTGGCGTATTCCTGATCGTTGGTGTTGTTTGGGCAATCGCGATGTTTGTTTAACTCCGAAATAGCGAGAGCTGCTCGCTGCTGCGGAAAGTCGCCCTTCAACCGGTTGCAAACGAAACTAGTTGGCGGTAACTGATGACCATTGCACGGCTCGGGGGAGAAGCGTTTCTGCGGAGGTTAGAAGCGGGCGCCCACGGGCCAAACAATCGGCTCCTGCCTTCCTGGGAGTGTTAAACAGGAAGGATACCGGCATGACCGATTCCGTAGACCCGATCGCCGCCCCAACCCCGCGCCGCAAGCCAAAGCCCGAAAAGACCAGCATTGGCGGACGCGAGCTCAAACCATCGACGTTGATGATGGGGCACGGCTATGATCCGGCTTTGTCCGAAGGGTCGCTGAAAGCGCCGATCTTCCTCACCTCCACTTTCGCATTTGAAAACGCTGCGGCGGGCAAACGCCATTTCGAAGGCATCACAGGCAAACGCCCCGGCGGCGCGGAAGGTCTCGTCTATTCACGTTTCAACGGGCCGAACCAAGAAATCCTCGAAGATCGCCTCGCCGTTTGGGATGGCGCGGAAGACGCGCTGACATTCTCATCCGGCATGACAGCGATTTGCATCCTGATGATGGCCTATGTCAGCCAAGGCGACGTGATCGTCCATTCCGGCCCGCTCTATGCAGCCTCGGAAGGGTTCGTCGCGAAGTTCCTTTCGAAGTTCGGCGTGACCTATGTCGATTTCCCCGCTGGCGCGACGCGTGAGGAACTCGACGATGTGCTTAAACGCGCGAAGAAACAAGCGAACGAGAATGGCGGCAAAGTCGCGATGATCTATCTCGAAAGTCCGGCCAACCCGACCAATGCTTTGGTCGATATCGAAGCGGTAAAAGAAGCGCGCGATGCGAACCTGAAATGGGATTGCCCGATCGCCATCGACAACACCTTCCTCGGCCCGCTGTGGCAGCGCCCGCTCGACAACGGCGCCGACGTGGTTTGCTACTCCTTGACCAAATATGTCGGCGGGCACTCAGATCTCGTCGCAGGTTCGATTGCAGGCGCGAAAAAGTGGATGGATCCGGTTCGCGCCCTTCGCAACACGATGGGCGGTATTGTCGATCCGAACACGGCGTGGATGCTGCTGCGCTCATTGGAAACGGTCGAGCTGCGCATGCAGCGCGCAGGTGAGAACGCGGCGAAAGTTTGCGACTTCCTGAAAAGCCATCCGAAAGTCGAAGGGCTCGGCTATCTCGGCCTGATCGAAGACGCGCGCCAGCAGGACATCTATGATCGTCACTGCAAAGGCGCAGGCAGCACGTTCAGCGTGTTTATCAAAGGCGGCGAGGCTGAGAGCTTCCGCTTCCTAGATCACCTCACAATCGCAAAGCTCGCCGTCAGCCTCGGCGGGACAGAAACGCTCGCTAGCCATCCGGCGGCAATGACACACCTTTCCGTGCCACAGGAACGCAAGGACGCCCTAGGCATCACTGACAATCTTGTTCGGATCAGTGTCGGGATCGAGGATGCCGACGATTTGATCGCGGACTTTGCGCAAGCTCTGGAGCATGTTTGAATTCTGACCTAATCTCTCTTGAATTTTTCGGAGAGAATCATGTCAGAGCGCAAACCCGTTTTCCTAGTCATTGGCGCAGGCGCAGGGATTGGCGGCCATGCAGCAGCGCGTTTCGCAGCGGGCGGGTATCACGCCGTGCTGGCGAGGCGCTCTGACGAAGCGGGTCTGGCCAAACTGGTAGGGGAGATCGAGGAAGCGGGTGGTAGCGCGTCGGGCACTTTGCTCAACGCGTCGGAAGACGGCACGATCGAGGAACTGATTGAACGCACAGAGCGTGACATCGGCCCGATTGACTGCGCGCTCTATAATCTGGGTGCGCAGATCGGAAACCGCGCGCTGCATGACACGCCGCACCGCACGTTTGAGCTTGGTTGGCGGCTTGGTGCATTCGGCCTATTCCGCCTCGCCCACGCTATGCTGCCCGCGATGTTGGAACGCGGCAAAGGCAGCCTGCTCGTCACATCAGCCACAGCCGCCGTTCGCGGCAATGCGGGCCAGCATAGTCACGCCGCCGCGATGGCTGGCCGCCGGATGCTGTGCCAAACGCTCAACGCTGAATTCGCACCTCAGGGCATCCATGTGGCGCATGTCGTCGTGGACGGATCAGTCGATGCGCCGGACACGCTAGGCAAACTGCTCGGCGATAAATTCGAGGCATATAAGGCATCCAAAGGCGAAGACGGCGTAATTGATCCGGCTGCGCTTGCCGAAACGTACTGGCACCTCGCGCAGCAACCGCGCAATTGCTGGACGCATGAGTTGGACGCGCGGCCGTTCACAGATGTGGCGTGGTGGAATGACACCCCGATTTCCGAGATTAATCGCGGTAAGCCGGGGGCTTAACTCGTCAGCTTAGCGATCAGCCCGCGCAGCTGGATATCAAGCGTGTCTTCAATCAATTTGCCAGCACCGGTATCGAAGTTCTCGCCGAAGCTCGGGACGGACAAATGCCCGATTAGATTGCCGCCAAAGCGCGGCATGTGACCAATCGCAAACTCGAGCACGCCTTTGCCCCCGCGCCCGCCAGGTGATGTGGCGAGCAGCACCATCGGTTTTTCCTGCCACACATCGCGCCCCACTCGGCTGCACCAGTCAAACAGGTTCTTGAACGCTGCGGTGTAAATCCCATTGTGCTCGGCGAATGAGATAATCAACGCATCTGCCGCGCCGACCTTGGCGAGGAAGTCATGTGCCTGCTGCGGAATGCCGCTCTCTTCTTCGCGGTCGTGGCGATAGATCGGCATCTCGTAATCATGGATGTCCAGCATTTCGATTTCTGCGTCGTCAGCAAGGCTGGCAGCATAGGCAGCAAGTTGCTGATTGATCGAAATGGATGAATTGCTGGCTGCAAAGGCGAGGATACGCATCTTGCTCTCCTGATTATGGACGGATCGAGGTTATCCCCGCCACGCGCGGCGCTCCTCTGCGGCGCGCAGCACTTCGTAGCTGACCTGGATGGCTTGAAACTGCTTGGCGGCCTCTTCGTCGCCCGGCTTAACGTCGGGATGCACTTCTTTGGCTTTCGCGCGGTAGGCCTTCTTAATAGCCGGGTAATCGGCGTCGGCCTCCAATTCCAGCACCTCGAGAGCCATCATCTCGTCGGCGCTGCGGCTTCCATCGCCCGATCCGGTCCATCCGTAGTGCGAAGCCTCGGCATAGCCTGCGCTTTCCTGACGCTCTGACTTGGCTCGCTCTTCCTTTTGCTCTTTGTCGAGCCCTTCGAAGTAATCCCAGCCCTTGTTGTATTCCGCCGCGTGCTTTTGGCAGAAATACCACTTGTCCGGGCTATTGGGTGATTTGGGCGCAGGGCACAGGCCCGGTTCGCCGCAGCCGTGCCGGTCGCACTCACGCTGAGCCACTGTCTCGCGCGAGGATTCATACGAACGCCAGCGTGGGAAGCCCCAATCGTCGGACCGGCGCGCCTTAGGCATGGGGAGCTGTGCTGTTAGTCGGTGACATATTGCGTTTCACCTAGGCGAGGTGGCGAGGAAAGCCAATGCAATCAATATGGGAACCAGTTGCGATGTGAAATGTTGCATTGCAATAACACGTTTGCCTATCGGCGGTATCAGACCCAATGATCCCGCCTAACACGAGACTTTGATGAGCCAACAACTCGCCCTTTCCAGTCTGTTTTCCGTGCTTGCATTGGCAGTGCTGAGCCTTGCCTCGGTGAACGGTATGGTCGGCGTTGACGGATCTGGCGCGGCGCCGATCCAGCCGTTTGCAATTCAGGCCGAGCTCGCGCCCGGCCTGAACAAGTAATCACACAGAGTTCACCGATTAGTTGATGATGATACTCGCGGCGCGGCGGTTCTGCGCCCAGGCTGCTGCGTTAGAGGCGAGCGCGACAGGGCGTTCCTTGCCATAGCTAACGGTGCGAACACGGTTTGCATCCACCCCCAGGCTGACGAGGTAATTCTTCGCGGCATTGGCGCGTCGTTCACCCAGTGCAAGGTTGTATTCGCGCGTACCGCGTTCATCGGCGTGGCCTTCAACGGTGAAGGTCAGTTGCGGATATTGCGCAAAATACTGCGCCTGCGCCTGAAGCGCGGCAGCATCGGAGCTGTCGATATTGAAACGGTCTGTATCGAAATAGATCACCGACGAACTGCCGACGGCCCCTGCGAAATGCTCTTGCGAGCCAACAATCGGGCCGGACTGGCTCGGCGTGTTGTCAATCGGCGCAGGCGTTGGCGATGTGACCTGCGCAGGTGGCAGGATCTCGGGCGGCTTTTTCGAGCATGCAGCAAGCGCGGTGGCCGAAGCGACCAGCAGCATTGTGGCTTTCATCGAATTCATAGTCTTATCCTTTCGAAAACGGCCTTCGGTGTTCGGGCTGAGCGCCCAATTGGTTTCAATTCAATCTGGTCAATCGCGGATCGGGCCCCACGCAGGGTCCGATGCATCGACCGGTGTTGGCAGGCGGCGTTCATTGTCGCCGGTCAGATCGACTTGCCACAGCCCCGAACGGCCCGAATTGCGTGTGGTGCGGAAGAACTGAATGATCCGGCCATTGGGCGCCCATGTCGGTGCCTCATCCTGCCAACCATTGGTCAGCACGCGCATGCCGCGCCCGCTTGGTGACATCACTGCGATATTGAAATCGCCAGCGATACGGGTGAAAGCAATCTGATCGCCGCGCGGGCTCCATTCCGGCGTTGCGCAGCGGCCACCAGAAAAGCTGATGCGTTTCTGGTTCGATCCGTCGGCATTCATGACATAACATTGCTGCGATCCGGAACGGTCGCTTTCAAAAACGATCTTCGATCCATCGGGGGAATACGATCCGCCGATATCGATACCCGGCGTGTTGGTGAGCCGTACGCTGCGCCCGCCCGTGACAGGCACGCGGTAAATGTCGGTGTTGCCTGCGACCGCCATCGAATACAGCACAGAGCGTCCATCGGGCGACCAGCGCGGAGCAAGCGTTGGGCTTGTGTTTTCAGTCACCAGCGTCTGTTTGCCGGTGCCGATATTATAGACGTAAATACGCGGATTGCCGTCGACATAGCTGAGATACATGATCTTCGAATAGTCGGGCGAATAACGCGGGGTTAGCGCAGTCGCGCTGCCCAGAGTTAGGAAGCGGTGGTTTGCCCCGTCGCTATCCATCACGGCCAGACGCTTCACCCGCTTATCTTTCGGGCCGGTCTCCGCGATATAGGCGATACGGCTGTCAAAGAACGGACTTTCACCGGTGAGCCGCGAGTAAACAAGGTCGGAGCATTTGTGCGCCGCGCGGCGCCAATCGGCCGGGCGCACTTCGTACCCTTCGCGGATCAATTCATCCTGAAGCGCGACATCATAAAGGTAGCAACCGACAACAAGCGTCCCGTCATCCTGCGCAACCACAAAACCATGCACCAACATTTCCGCGCCGCGCCCGCTCCATGTGCCCCATGAAGGGGATTTGGTTTGCGGAAAACTTGGCTGCGGCAGGCTGTCAGGGCCAACCGGTTTAAACAGGCCGTTATTGCGGAGATTGGCAGTGATCACGCGCGCAACTTCGCGGCCCAAAGCCTCTGTTCCATCAACATTGGCAGGGGTTGTACGGTTGCGATCCGTGGCAAAAGCGGGGATTGCGATGCCGATATCGGACCAGTCGCTTTCATCGGTCACCGTACCGCGCAGCGGGCCGTCATCTGCAAGTGCCTCACCATCCAGCGCGACATCGGCAACATCGCCGCCTTCACCCAAAGCCTCGCCTAGATCCTGATTCTGCGCGAGCGCCGGGGCAGCCATCAGGCCCGCTATTGCTGCAAAGAACACCGTAAATTTCATCATCAAAGCCTTCTGTCGAATTGCCATTCGAGATCGTCCCAGCGACTATAGAACTGCTCGGGTAAGTTAAAAGGCGCAGCGCGCCGAACCGCGCGGATTGCACGGTCGCAATGCAGACCAGCCTGCGGTTTGTTGGACGGAGTGATGCTCGCTGGATCGGTTCGGCAGGTCGGCGTCCCGCTCAATGATCCATTCTCGTTGAGCTTCCACGACACCGTGGAAATGAGCTTATCAGCCTCGACCCCGTTGGGAGCGGTCCAGTGACGGCGGAGCTGCCGCGTAATCGCAGAGGCGAGCGCGGCTCGCTCCCTACGGCCAAAATTCGCTGCGGGCGCGCGCGTTTCCTCGGTCGTGGTTGAACTGCCCTGCCCCGGCAGGAAATCATCGCCGATCCGGCTACCGCCGCCGCGCTGAGCCGCGCGCGTGGGTGATGGAGAGGGCTGCGGAGTTGTACGATCAGGGCGTGACCTGTCTCTTGGCGGGCTTGTCGTCCTCGAAGTGTTACTTCGGGTCGTTCTCTCGGGCGGCGGCGCGGTTTCGGGCACGATCTCTGACGGTGTTTCGGCCGTATCCGGCGCAAGTTCTTCACCCAGTACGGGCGCAATGGCGGCGCTGCTTTCCAGCACAGGCTGCGGCGCCGTAGCCTCCAGACTGACTTCGGTCGCAAGGCTGACGTTCATGCTTTGCGGGAATTCCGCGACTTCGTCACTTGGCGGTTGCAGCATAAGCACCGCCGCGACTGCCACATGCAGCGCAATCGCAATCGGCAGCGCGATGCTGTCCTCTTTGCGGAAAATGCCGCCGTCCTGAATGGTCGCCTCTCCCATATTGCGTGAGGCTATGGCGGTGAGACTGAACCGCTGGTGACCAGCGATATATTGGTGAAGCCAGCGCGGTTCAGCTCGCCCAGCACAGCCATGGTGCGACCATATTCGACCGCGCGGTCGCCGCGGAACACGACAATCGGCAGCTCGCCGTTCGCCTGACGATCAATCGCGCCAAGTGCCGCAGGGAAACCGCCTGTCGCAACGGCTTCGCTATCGATATAGATCACCCCGTCGCTATCGACCGAAATGGTGATCTGCTCCGGCGTCTGCTCCACCGCATTGGCGCGGCTATCAGGCAGTTCAATCGGCACACCCACCGCGAGCAGAGGAGCGGTGACCATAAAGATGATGAGCAGCACCAGCATCACGTCCACAAATGGCGTGACGTTGATCTCCGCCATAGGCGCACGCCGAGACCGGCGGCCTGAACGGGAGGAAGCTACGCCCATCCCCATTACTTCTTATCCAGCTCACGGCTCAGGCCAGCGTGCACGCGGTCGGCAAAGCGCTGCAGCTTTGCTTCATAACGGTTCACGCGGTTCGAAAACCGGTTGTAGGCAATGACGGCCGGGATAGCAGCGAACAGGCCGATCGCTGTCGCAAACAACGCTTCGGAAATGCCAGGCGCAACCACAGCAAGCGATGAGCTTTCCTGAGCGCCGATCTGGAAAAAGCTGTTCATGATGCCCCACACAGTGCCGAACAGGCCGACAAACGGCGCGACAGATCCCGTGGTGGCGAGGAAGTTCAGCCGCCCCGCCAGTTCATCCGCTTCGTGGGCAACCTGCCCCTCCATCGCGGCGTTGATCCTGTCTCGTGCAGCCCCTGTATCAATCGATGAACCAGATGTGGAACGTTTCCATTCATCCAGACCAGCCGATGCCACCCGGGCCGAGGCGACTTCGCGGCGCTGTTGTTTTGTCAGCAAGCCATCACGGTCACGCGTTCCCCAGAAATCAGCCTCATATTCGCGCGAACGACCCTCCATCCGGCTCATCCGCAGGCTGAATGAAACGATGATCGTCCACACCCACAGACTAGCCAGCAAAAGCCCCGCCATCACGGCCTGAACCACGATATCGGCGTCCAGAAACAGTTCGAGCGGGTCGAGCCGCGTCGTCGGAACAGCTGCGAGAAGTTGAAGCGAAAGTGTCATGAGGCCTTGTGATCCATGAATGATTGGAATGCGGCGCGCCACGGCGCAGGCTGGCGTTTGGGCCGCCCTTCGAGTGAGATATATCCAACGCGCAAAGTCGCTTCGCAGAGCTTTTCGTCACCGCGCCGGGCAATCTGGTGCATCCGGCAACTCGCCGCGCCCAATTCCATGCAGGTGGTTTCGATCACTACGTCATCATCCAGCTTGGCCGGACGCAGATATTTGAGATTGATCTCTGACACGGCATAGGCGCCGCCTTCTGCGCCCGCCTCGATCTCCGCGCGCTGATCAATTTCCAGCATCCGCAGCAGATCAGAGCGCGCGCGTTCGAACCAGCGCAGATAGTTCGCGTGATAGGTGATGCCCGATAGATCGGTATCTTCGTAATAGACGCGCACGGCATACAGGTGCCTAGGGCCGTCAAATACGCCGCCGGGAGGAGTTGGGTTAACCATTACGTGAGCGTTTAGCCTAGCCGCGATTCAGTGCAAAGCTGAGATTGCGCGCAACGGTATGAATGGTGGTGAAACGAGTCTCGCGCGCGACGAAACTCAATTTCTACAAATCATACGCCCTAATGGCTGACCGCCAAAGATGTGCACGTGCAGGTGCGGAACTTCTTGCCCGCCATGCGCGCCGATATTGGCCATTGCGCGGTAACCCGGCTCAACCAGCCCCTTCATCCGCGCCACTTCGCCCACCGCACGTACAAAGCCGCCAATCTCCGCGTCCGACGCTTTGGCAGAGAAATCATCCCAGCTGACATAGCGCCCTTTCGGGATCACCAGCGTGTGCACCTCGGCCTGAGGATTGATGTCTTCAAATGCGAACGCCCATTCATCTTCATAGACTTTGCTCGACGGGATCTCCCCGCGAAGGATCTTCGCAAAGATGTTGTCGTCGTCATAGGGCAGCGTCGGATCAATCGGCATGTGTCACTCCGTACGTGATGCTTTTTCATCGAGGCCCGAAAGCCCCTCTCGCCGGTCAAGTTCGGCCAGCACATGGTCAAACGAGACGCCTTTTGCGTTCAAAAGCACCATCAGGTGAAATAGCAAATCGGCGCTTTCTCCAACCAGTTCCTCATTGCTTCCCGAAAGCGCGGCGATCACCGTTTCGGTGGCTTCCTCACCAACCTTTTGCGCGATCTTCGGCACGCCCTTCGCATTGAGTTTCGCGACATAGCTGCTGTCGGGAGAGGCTGCACGCCGTGCGGCGATGGTCTGTTCAAGGCGGTCTAAAGTGCTCATCGCTCAGCTTTTCCCTCAAAGACCGCGCGCGGGCAAGCCTGCACTGCGAAGCGCCGCATGTGCATCAGAAATCGAGTATTCACCAAAGTGGAAGATCGAGGCCGCCAAAACCGCGCTGGCATGCCCCTCTTTCACGCCGTCCACCAGATGATCGAGCGTGCCAACCCCGCCGCTGGCGATCACCGGAATGCTCACTGCGTCGGCGATAGTGCGCGTTAGCTCTAGATCATATCCGGCTTTCGTCCCGTCGCCGTCCATGCTGGTGACAAGCAGTTCGCCTGCGCCCAGTTCGGCCATTTTGGTCGCGTGTTCGACGGCGTCAATTCCGGTGGGCTTGCGCCCGCCATGGGTGAAGATTTCCCAGCTGGGCGCCGCCTCACCCGTGGCCGGTACAACGCGCCGCGCATCAACGCTGGCGACAATGCACTGGCTGCCGAACCGCTCCGCAATCTCGCGAACGACTTCGGGGCGTTTGACCGCAGCGGAATTCACCGCAACTTTGTCCGCGCCCGCGAGCAAGAGCGCGCGCGCATCCTCGACCGATGCAACCCCGCCGCCGACCGTCACCGGCATAAAGCACACCTCTGCCGTACGCTTCACAATGTCGAGCAACGTGCCGCGCCCTTCATGGGTGGCGGAAATATCAAGGAAACACAGCTCATCCGCGCCCGCCGCATCATATGCGCGCGCCTGCTCCACCGGATCGCCTGCGTCTTTCAAATCGACAAAGTTCACGCCCTTAACGACGCGCCCATCGGCGACGTCGAGGCAAGGGATAACTCGGATACGGACGGTCATTGTGTGCCTTCCGGAGGGGTAGCAAGGTAAACACCGGGCTCTGGGCAATCATTGTTCTCACAATCGTTATCGATCGAAAAAACAAGTAGGAAAGGCCACAAAAAGCTAACGAAAAACGCGCCTGCCATACCGTAGACCAATCCTTCCTGACCAAAGCGCGGCTCAAGAAATTTCGCCACCCCGAGCGCAAGCACCAAGAACACAACCACATTGATCAGCGCGATCTCAAGCGTCGCCACCGTAATCCCCGCAAGGAATGTTAGGATCAGGAAGAGGGAGCCGATTAGACGGATCATTGTGGGACTAAAGCTTTCAGGAAATAGATGCCGACCCAAAAGCTGAAGCCTGCCAGCAACAGGTGGATGCCAACTATGAGCTTAAAATAATAATCATGGCGTTTCCAATCGATTCCCAAGGAACGGATTTCGCCAGTGCGCAATGCTCTCCAAATGTCAATTAAGAGCGACATTCCGCATATGGATAAGAGTAATCCAAGTAATCCGTCGCGCCAAGTTTGTCCGAACCCAAACCAAACGTCGAGGATTGTAGCTGTGCCAAAAAGTATCGGGAACCCCCAGGCAGCGGTGCTCATGAGGTTTTTTGGAACCAGCTTCACGCCCGCGCGCCCATCGCAATCGCCGCCGCCAGATCGAGCTTGCCTTCATACAGCGCGCGGCCTGTGATGACGCCTTCGATGCCTTCTTTGGCGTTCAGCGAAAGGACGTGAATGTCATCAATGCCTTTGACGCCGCCGCTTGCGATAACGGGAATATCGACCTGCCGCGCCAATTCGACGGTCGCGTCGATATTCACGCCTTTCAGCAAGCCGTCGCGGCCAATGTCGGTGAACAATAGGCTGGCAACGCCCGCATCTTCGAACCGGCGGGCGAGATCGACGACGGGTACATCGGATACCTCGGCCCAGCCCTCGGTCGCGACCATGCCGTCCTTCGCGTCCACCGCGACGACGATGCCGCCTTCCCATTCTTTCGCCATGTCTTTCACGAATTCGGGATTTTTGAGCGCAGCCGAGCCCATCACAACGCGCGAGACGCCAAGGTTGAACCAGCCTTCGACGCCAGCCGCATCGCGGATACCGCCGCCCAGTTGCACATGGCCGGGAAACTCTTTGATGATCGCCTCGACAGCCTCGCGGTTCTCCGCCCGACCAGCAAAGCTGCCGTCCAGATCGACCACGTGAAGATGCTCCGCACCAGCCTCGGCGAACATCATCGCTTGGGCAGCGGGATTGTCACCGTAAACGGTCGCGCGGTCCATATCGCCTTCGGAAAGGCGCACGACTTGGCCGGATTTCAGGTCAATGGCCGGAAACACAATCATACTTTCCACTCCAGAAAGCGGGTTAGGGTCGCGAGGCCATAAGCCTGGCTTTTTTCAGGGTGAAATTGCACGCCGAGGATATTGCCGCGCGCCACTGCGGCGACAAGGCCTTCACCGTGATCCGTCATCGCCGCCACATCCTGCGGATCGTCAGCGGCAAAGTGATAGGAATGCAGGAAGTACGCCTCACCCGCCTCAACCACAGCGTGGTCTTTCGCGTGAAGCATCGGCGCGACATCGTTCCAGCCCATATGCGGAACCTTGATTGCGGGGTCGGTCGGTTCGATTTTGCGCACTTCGCCCGAAATCCAGTCGAGGCCAGCGGTCGTCCCATGCTCCAGCCCGCGCGAGCTGAGCAATTGCATGCCGACACAAATGCCAAGAAACGGCGCGCCGCCAACGTGAACACGCTCGGTCATCGCCTCGACCATGCCGCCGATTGCATTCAGGCCTTCGGCGCAGGCTTTGAATGATCCCACACCGGGCAAAACTATCCGATCAGCCGCGCGCACGACCTGCGGATCAGCGGTGACGCAGACATTCGCCCCCACCGCTTTACCCGCGACCTTTAGGGCATTGTGAACCGAATGAAGATTGCCCGCGCCGTAATCGATCAGGGCGATGACTTCAGCCATTGAATGCCTCAAATCCCGGGCCGACAAAGCGAGGTGTCCATTCGATCATCTGGCTGTTTGCCACGCCTTGGGTGATGAAAGGGTCGCTCGCGGCGAGGCGCTCTGCCTCTTCGCGGCTTTCTGCGCGAATGAAAATTAGCCCGCCGTCGCGCGGTTCTTTCGGCCCCCACGCCATAAAGTGGCCGGAGGCGTGTCCGGCCTTCAGCCATTCCAGATGCGCAGCCAACAATGCATCGATTTCCTCGATCGGCACCGTGTAAGTCAGCGACGCGATAAAGATGCTAGCCACCAAGCTGCCCCTTTGTGCTCGGGATAGCGCCGCCTTTGCGCGGATCGCGTTCGACGGCGGTGCGCATGGCGCGGGCAAAGCCTTTATACAGGCTTTCGCAAATGTGATGGTTGTTGGTGCCGTATAACAGCTCGCAATGCAGCGTCAGACCGGCGCTTTGCGAGACGGAATGAAACCAGTGCTCGATCAGCTCAGTATCCCATTCGCCAAGGCGTTCCTGCGTGAATTTCGCCTTCCAAATAAAGAACGGGCGGCCCGAGATATCCAGCGCGACGCGGCTGAGCGTTTCGTCCATCGGCGAATAGGCGTGGCCATAACGGCCAATGCCCGCCTTATCGCCGAGCGCATCGGACAGGGCCTGACCCAGCGCAATCGCGGAATCCTCTGTCGTGTGATGCTGATCCACGTGCAAATCGCCTTCGACCTTCATCGTCACATCGATCAGCGAGTGTTTGGAAAACTGCTCAACCATATGATCGAGAAAGCCGATGCCGGTAGACACGTCATACGCGCCTGTCCCGTCGAGGTTGACGTGGATCGAAATCGACGTTTCGGCGGTCTTGCGTTCAACCGAGCCTGTGCGCGCGGCGGCTTGGGGAATATTTGGGGTATCAGACATGGCTAGCGCTATAGGCGGGTGAGAGCGTGTTGCAAGATGCACAGACGCCTCGTTTTCATTGCTGGCACGCTGATTTTGCGCACCAATCCCGCTAAAGGCTTGACCAGCGCGGCGCGCCTCGCCACGACTCTCAGCGATATGAATGACGAGACACCCGACAGCATGATCCCGTATGACGAGATCGTTCAAGAGGCGCTCCGCGCTGTGGTTGGGCGTGTGCTCGGCGAAATTCAGGAAGGCGGCAGCGAGCTTCCCGGAACGCACCATTTCTACATCACGTTCAAAACCGAAGCGCCCGGCGTTTCGATTCCCGCTCATTTGAAAGAGCGTTTTCCGGACGAGATGACGATCGTTTTGCAGAACAAGTTCTGGGAACTCGAAGTGCGCGAAGACGGCTTTTCAGTCGGGCTTTCGTTTAATCAGATCCCGGCGAAGCTCTCTGTGCCATTTGCAGCGATCACCGCATTCGTTGACCCGGCGGTGGATTTTGGTCTGCAATTTCAGGCCTCTGGCGAAGAAACCGCGCCAGAATCGCATGAAGATGCGGAGAATGACGGTTCAGAAGGCGCGATTGCCGCTGAACCGCCGGCGGATGACGGTTCCAACGTCGTCACGGTCGATTTCGGCAAGAAAAAGTAATCTTTCCTCTGCGCCGGATCATATCGCGGCGGTGAGGGTTGATAAGATACAATGACTGATCCTGAAACCAAAGATACAGCTTCACAAGAGCGCTCTGCGCCCCAGAAAAAGGGGACGCTACTCCCGCTTAGCCCCAATCCGGCCACTAACCTTGTGATCGCCGATATTGTGGTGCGCGGCGCTTCGAGCCTGTTCCGCAAAGGCGTAGAACAAAAGGTTGCCGAGAAAACTGCACATGATCAGAACGAAGCTCGCCAGGTTCTGGACGGGCGCGGTATCGTCACCACGCTTGGCCTGTACGGCGCCAGTAAGCTTGCGACCCGTTCTCCGGTTGGGCTTGGCATTGTGGCGGGCGGATTGGTGCTGAAAACGCTGTATGACCGGGGCAAAGACCGTCAGCGCCGGCTCCGCAAACGCTCAAAATAACGCGCAACTCCCCCCGCATTTCGCACTCTTGATTTTTGGGCGCGTTTCGCGGCAGAGGGGTGCATGGGCGATTTCAAAACCATCGATAAACTCGCACGGCGCGGCCTGCTCTTCATCCTGTCCTCGCCATCGGGCGCGGGCAAGACCACCCTTTCGCGCAAATTGCTGGGCGCAGATGAAGACATTAAATTGTCCGTTTCCGCGACAACGCGCCCGCCCCGTCCCGGCGAAGTGGACGGCGTGCATTATCAGTTCGTCTCCGATGCCGATTTTGACCGGATGGTGGAAGAAGATGACTTTTATGAATGGGCCCACGTCTTCAATCACCGTTACGGAACGCCCAAAGGTGCAATCCGTGAGGCGTTGAAAGACGGGCAGGATTTCCTGTTCGACATCGATTGGCAGGGCACGCAGCAGCTTTATCAAAAAGACCAGCAAGACGTGGTCAGCGTCTTTATTCTCCCACCCAGCCTCGATGAATTGCGCCGCCGTCTCGAAAGCCGCGCGCAGGACAGCAGCGATGTGATCGACGGCCGGATGGAGCGCGCCCGAGCAGAAATCAGCCACTGGGCCGAATATGATTACGTCGTAATCAACGACAACATCGACGAATGCTTCGACCGCGTTCGCGAAGTGCTTGACGCAGAACGCATGAGGCGGACACGGCAGACCGGGCTTATCCCGTTTGTGCGGGAGTTAATGGGTTAGGTGGAGGCGGGCCGGATTGGTTGGCTGAGCGCCCATTTGCGGACTTCGACCGCCGGTTCAATATTCTAGCGAACATTGACGCTCGATTCTTTATCCTCCAGCTTCTTGCTTGTCCGAAATCAGTCAGGATTGATAATTGTATGCGTGTGCTTTTGCTTGACGGTCATCCTGACGATGGTCGGTTTTCTTCGCATCTTCTAAAGCAGTACGAGGACGCTCTGCCGCAAGAAGCAACCGTCAAAAGGGTCGCAGTTCGCGACATGGATTTCACCCCGATCTTGCGGTTTGGATATGCAAAACGCGTAGAGTGGGAACCGGACATTGTAAGCTTCGCGAAGCAACTCGATGAGTGTGATCATTTAGTGGTCAGCTTTCCGATGTGGTGGGGAAGCGAGCCTGCCGAACTGAAAGGCTTGCTCGACCGCTTGTTTTTGCCCGGCTTTACATTTGCATATCATTCCGACGACCCTTGGTGGGATAAGCACATGGAAGGGCGATCTGCCGATGTGATCGCAACTATGGACACGCCGCCTCTCTTCTTGCGTCTAACCTACGGCAATGCATTGATCACACGATGGAAGCGCCAGATCCTTGGCTTCTGCGGTTTCAAGCCAGTTCGATTTCTGGCTTGCGGGCCTATCAAGCATGGAAACGCAGAAAAGCATGCCGCTAAATGGGAAAAGAAGATTCAGCGAATGGCTCGATCGATCCGAGTGGCGTCCGAAGATAAAAAGCAACTTCGGCTTGAGAAATTCCTCAATCGAAAGCGTGCGCCTTCGGCTTCCCGTCTCGGCCAATAGTCGAAAGCTTGCCAAACGTCCGCTTTCCAACCCAAATTCGGACATTAGAACCGCCAAAGGATTGGATAAGTGTGAAGCAAGCCAACATGCCGCAGTCACACGAAAAAGCCCGCCGGATTGCTCCAGCGGGCCATTCCAAATCAAGAATTTCAGTGCGGCTTGATTAGCCAGCAGGATCGTTGAACATGCTTGGCACCGCTGCGTTCACCACGCCGCCATCGACAGTAACTGTGTCGCCGATGACATAATCGCCTGCGCGGCTGCAAAGATAGATCGCGGCCGCTGCCATGTCTTCCTTTGTTCCGACCCGTTTGGCCGGGATCATAGCAGCCGAGGCGTCTGGCGCATTCTTC
The DNA here is from genome assembly GCF_947497915.1 of uncultured Erythrobacter sp. Lineage (GTDB taxonomy): Bacteria > Pseudomonadota > Alphaproteobacteria > Sphingomonadales > Sphingomonadaceae > Erythrobacter. The sequence goes on from NZ_CANMIJ010000002.1 coordinate 136,943, forward strand.
GCCGCCTTGTTCATCTCGCTCGGGAATGCGCCCGGTGCGATGGAGGTGACGATGATGTTATCCTGTATAAGACGCGCGGCCATGCGGCGGGTCAGTTGGATCACGGCAGCTTTCGATGCCTGATACGGGTATGTTTCCCACGGATTGATCCGCTGCCCGTCGATAGACGACACATGGATCACCTTAGCCGGATGATCGCCCTTGCCGCCTGCAACCAGCAGATCGTGCAGTTTCTGCGTCAGGAAAAACGGCGTTTTGACGTTCAAATCCATTGTGCGGTGCCAGCCCGCTTCGCTGAATTCGAGGTAAGGCTGGCCCCATGCAGCGCCCGCATTGTTAATCAGAATGTCGAGCTTGTCTTCGCGCTTGGCCAATTCATCGGCGAGCGCCTGCATGCCGTCCATCTGGCTGAGATCAGCAGGAATGCCGATGACTTTATCCTCGCCAAACTCGGCAATGGTTTCCTGCATCTGCTCAACTTTGCGCGCCGAGATATAAACCCGCGCGCATCCTGCGGCGAGCAAGCCTTCGACGAACATTTTGCCGATCCCGCGCGATCCGCCGGTGACAAGAGCAACGCGGCCATCAAGGCCGAAAAGTGATTGAATATCCATAGTGTTCCTTTCTCTCTCGGTAACTCGGCTGCGCCGACTACCTCCGAGGGGCGGCCTTACGGCCGGAGGCCGCTTGGCCTTGCGGTCCAGCAAGCTGGACCGACGCTCCTCAATAACCACTCATTTCTGCAACGCGATTGGCGTGGAAATACGCATCGCCGAGGAATTCCTGCAAAGCGCGGTCGCGCTTCATGTAGAGGCCGATGTCGTATTCATCGGTCATACCGACGCCGCCATGCATCTGGACGCCCTCTTTCACGGCAAGCCCAGCAGTTTTGGCGACTTTGGCTTTCGCGACCGAGCTCATCAATTCGGCTTTCTCGCTGCCGCCATCGAGCAATTGCTGGGCCTTGATGACTGCAGCGCGCGCGATTTCGACCTCGGAATATAGGTGCGAGGCGCGGTGTTGCAGCGCCTGAAACTCGCCGATCAGTTTGCCGAATTGCTTGCGCTGTTTGAGGTAATCGACGGTGATATCCATCGCCCCGCTGGCAACGCCTACGCCTTCGGCAGCGGCTCCGATACGGCCTGCAGTGAGCATCGCATTCAAAACTTCGCGTCCGCCATCGACTTCGCCGATAACCGCGTCACCGTCCAGCTCGACGCCGTCAAACTTGGTGTGGGTCGCCATCGAACTATCGACGAGACGTACGGAATTGTGACTCATATTCGCGGCATCTTTCGGCACAGCGAACAGAGTGATTCCGTCATCGTCCTCATCCGAGCCGCTGGTGCGGGCCGCAACGACAAGCATGTCCGCGCTCGCGCCTTGAATGACGAAGCTCTTCGAACCACTGAGTTTGAATCCGTTGCCGGACTTCTCGGCGCGCGTCGTGATGCGGCTCGGGCGGTGTTTGGCTGTTTCGTCGATGGCGACCGCGAACACGCTGTCCCCTTCGATCAGGCCCGGCAGATAACGACCTTTCAGATCGTTCGAACCATGCTTGAGCGCAGTCGCGGCTAGCACGGACGATGTCAGGAACGGTGAAGGCGTGAGGTTGCGGCCGATCTCCTCGAGCACAATACCCGCTTCGACATGGCCCATGCCAAGTCCGCCATCACCTTCGCCGACAAGCATGCCGGTGAAGCCCATTTCGGCCATCTGCTTCCACAGTCCGTGGCCAAACCCATCGGGGCAATCGCGGTCACGCCAGTGGCGCAGTTGGTCTTTGATGTTGCCTTGGTCGGCCATGAAACTGGTCGCGGTATCGGCCAGCATCGCCTGATCTTCGTCGTGATAAAGGGGCATATCCCTTGGTCCTCTCTGGAGAATTTTTGAGCGGGCCGCCCTCGTTTGTGCGGGGCGGCCCTGCTGAATTGATGCGGTGGTTTACGAACCGGGCAGATCGAGAATGCGTTTGGAAATCACATTGAGCATGACTTCCGATGTGCCGCCTTCGATCGAGTTCGCTTTGGTCCGCAGCCAGCCGCGCGATGGCTTGCCGCCGCTTGTTTCTTCGCTTTCCCATTCGAGAGAGCGCGAACCACCTGCCGACATCATCAATTCGTGCCGCCGCTTGTTAAGCTCGGTGCCCGCATATTTCATCATGTTCGGCTGCGCTGGATGCGCTTTGCCGACTTTGATCTCGTCGAGGAATTTCTCCCCCATCGCGCCGTATGCCAACGCATCGACATCAAACATCGCCAATTCAGCGCGAAGGACCGGGTCAAGCTCATCACCGCCCTTGGCTGCGTGGCGCGACATTGCCGAACCGACCGTGCCGGTGTTGCCGCCATCCGCGCCGGAAATCATCTCGCGCTCATGGCCGAGCAGATATTTCGCCACGTCCCAGCCGCGATTGATCTCTCCGACATATGCAGGAATGCCCTCGCCGTAGGATTTTGGCACCTTCACATCTTCCATGAAGGTTTCGCAGAACGGTGAATTGCCGCTGATCAGTTTGATCGGCTTGGTCGAGCAGCCTTCGCTGGCTGTGTCGAACAGCATGAAGGTGATGCCTTTATACTTGTCCTCTTTGTCGGTGCGCACGAGGCAGAAAATCCAGTCGGCCTGATCGGCATAAGACGTCCAGACCTTCTGACCGTTGACGACCCAATGATCACCTTTGTCTTCGCCGAATGTCTGCAGGCTGACGAGATCGCTGCCCGAACCTGGCTCTGAATATCCCTGGCACCAACGGATTTCGCCGCGGGCAATCTGTCCGAGGAAGTGTTTCTTCTGCTCTTCCGTGCCGAAATGAAGGAGTGCTGGGCCGAGCATCCAAATGCCGAACGAACTGAGCGGGATGCGCGCTTTGATGCGGGTCATTTCCTGACGCAGCACTTTGGCCTCGGCTGGTGAGAGGCCCGCACCGCCATATTCTTTCGGCCATGCAGGCACGGTGTAGCCTTTGGCAACGCAGGCATCGAACCACGATTTTTGCGCGTCACTTTTGAAGGTGGCGCGGCGGCCGCCCCAATAAATGTCTTCCTCATCACGAACAGGCTCGCGCATTTCGGCGGGGCAGTTTGCCTCCAGCCAGCTGCGGGTTTCTTCGCGGAATGTTTCCAGATCGGACATTTGCCGACTCTCCTCTTTGTGATCCCAATTAACGCTAACGTTATGGGAAATTTGCGCGTCCCTGCAAGCGATCAAATTCAGGAAAGCCGCCAAATGGGCATGCCGTAACGTCATACCGGTTTCATTTCGCTATGGATTGACGCGCGCCGCAGTGTCCGTAGGTTCATGCGCAATGAGTTGGGAGAGAAATGTGACCGGATTCGGTAACGCCGCTGAGCGCGCATGGTGCCACGCATGAGCCTTGTTCAAGGCAAATTGCCGTTGCGGCTAAAGCTGATCCACGGCTTTGGCGCGGTTGCATTCGGTGTGAAAGACACCGGATTTTCGTTCTTCCTATTGCTATTCTACAACCAAGTTCTCGGCATGGATGCTGGACTGGTCAGCCTTGCATTGTTGATCGCGCTGCTGGTGGATGCGGTGGTTGATCCGATCCTTGGGAACCTGTCCGATCGCACATATACGCGCTGGGGCCGCCGCCTGCCGTGGCTTTATGCCGCGCCGATCCCTCTTGCATTTGCATGGGTCTTCCTATGGTCGCCGCCGGGCGCGGAGGCTCCGAGCTTTATGGGTCTTGTCGGCATCGCGGTGGTCGTGCGGATCCTTTTGTCAGCCTGCGAAGTCCCCTCGATCTCGCTTCTGCCGGAGATCACCTCCGACTATGTCGAGCGCACCACCCTGTTTCGCTACCGCTATCTGTCCGGCTGGCTCGGCGGATTGTTTATGATGGTGCTCGCCTACAGCGTGTTCCTGTCGGGCGAGAACGGTCTGTTGCAACGCGATGGCTATTATAGTTTCGGCCTGTTCGGGGCAATCCTGATGGTCATATCGGTGATGGGATCGGCGCTTGGCCAGCATAAACTGGTGGCCAACCTGCCCGAGACAAAGCCCGCGCCGTTCAGCATCAAAGCCTGCTTTGCCGAGATTTACGAGGCATTCAGCGAAAAGGCATTCCTGATCTTCGCCGCCGGCGGCCTTGCTGCCTATATCAGCCAGGGCATGAGCTTTTCCATGTCGAACTATCTCAATGTCTTCGTCTGGCGGCTCGATGCGACCCCGCTTGGCGAAGGCGGAATGACGATGCTGAACCTTTATCCATTCGCGCTGTTCCTGTCGGTGATCGTGATGTTCTTCATTGTCGGTCCGATGCACGCCAAGCTGGGCAAACCGAAAAGCGCAGCGATTTCTGCGCTTATCTCGCTTGTGATCCTGCTTTCGCCATACGGTGCTTTGTTGATGGGCGCGTGGCCTCAAGTCGGCTCGATGGGATCGGCGCTGCTGCTTTATGGCCTGCTGGTGCCGGGCAATGCGCTCGCGATTGTTGTGATGGTTTCAGCATCCTCGATGATTGCGGAAATTGTCGAGGCGTACCAGGAGCGCACCGGAATGCGGGCCGAGGGCGCGTTTTATTCGGGCAACTGGCTGGTTCAGAAATGCGCCACTGGCGTGGGTATCTTCCTATCTGGCCAGTTTTTGTCACTGGCACAGCTTTCGCCCTCGGCAGACCCGGCCGGCGTGCCCGACAGCGTGATCAGCGATCTGGTGATCTATTTCGGCAGCGCGACCATCGTGCTGGCCTGTATTGCAGCCTATTGGCTGGGCCGGTTCCCTATCAATCGCGAAGATCACGAGGCGCGCGTGGCCGCGATGGCGGCAAAGCCAACCGAGTGATTTTGGTAAAATGAGACCTTGGCGCGGCCTGCGCGAACTGCCACGGTCGCCCGCAAGAGATTCGATTTCAATTAAGGACTAGAGAGGAAAACCCCCATGGATTTTCAGCCAACCGAACGCCAGGTTTATTGGCGCGACCGCGTGCGCGATTTCATCGAAGCGCATGTTCGCCCGAATATGGACGTCTATAAAGAGCAGGACATGGCGGGTGATCGCTGGAAAGTGATCCAGATCATCGAAGACAAAAAGAAGCTCGCGAAAGAAGCGGGCATCTGGAACCTGTTCATGCCGCCGCGCAATGAAGGCCATCACCACGTCGAGGAAACGTTCGAATTTGAAGGCCCCGGCCTCACCAACCTCGAATACGCTTTGTGCGCCGAAGAGATGGGCCGCATCGGATGGGCCAGCGAAGTGTTCAACTGCTCTGCACCAGACACCGGCAATATGGAAGTGTTCCACCGTTACGGTACGATCGAGCAGAAAGAACAGTGGCTGCGCCCGATCATGAACGGCGAGATCCGCTCTGCCTTCCTTATGACCGAGCCATTCACCGCATCGTCTGACGCGACCAATATCGAAACCCGGATTGAGCGCGACGGCGATGAATATGTCATCAATGGCCGCAAGTGGTGGTCTTCGGGACTCGGCGATCCGCGTTGCAAGGTCTCAATTGTGATGGGCAAGACCGATCCGACAGCGGGCCGCCACGCGCAGCAATCCATGCTGCTCATGCCGAATGACGCACCGGGCGTGAACATCATCCGCCACCTGCCAGTGTTCGGATATGACGATGCCCCGCACGGCCATATGGAAGTTGAGATGAAGGACGTTCGCGTTCCTGTCACCAACATGCTGCTGGGTGCAGGTCGCGGTTTCGAGATCGCTCAGGGACGCCTCGGCCCAGGCCGTATCCACCACTGCATGCGCACCATTGGTGTTGCTGAGGAAGCGCTAGCCAAGATGTGCAAGCGCCTTCAGGAGCGTGAGGCATTCGGCAAACCGATCTATAAGCATTCGGTATGGGAAGAGCGTGTCGCGCGCGCCCGCATCGATATCGACATGACCCGTCTGCTCTGCCTGAAGGCAGCGGATATGATGGACAAGGTCGGCAACAAGTCGGCCAAGCAAGAAATCGCGATGATCAAGGTTCAGGCGCCGAACATGGCTCTGAAAATCATCGACGACGCGATTCAGGCTCATGGCGGCGGCGGCGTTTCGAACGATTATGGCCTTGCCAATGCTTACGCGCATCAACGTACGCTGCGCCTGGCCGATGGCCCTGATGAAGTTCACGCCCGTTCGATCGCACGGATGGAGTTTGGCAAGCACGTTCCGGAAGCCGGTCCGACTGCCAACGCTCTGCGCGGTGACAGCGGCCGTGCGGCCAATGATGGCGGCAACATGAGCTCGGGCGACATGGGCGCCACGCGCTAAACCACGCGGGCAAGGGAGAGAGCCTGACATGGCGAAAGCAGCAATTCTGAAAACACCCGGTGAAGGCCTTGAGATCGGCGAGATTGAACTCGCCGATCCCATGCCGCACGAGGTTCTGATCGACACCAAGGCCTGCGGCCTTTGCCATTCAGACCTGCACTTTATCGACGGACACTACCCCCATGCTCTTCCGGCTGTGCCGGGGCATGAGGCAGCCGGTGTTGTGCGCGCTGTGGGATCAGAAGTGAAAACGGTGAAGCCGGGCGACCATGTCGTCTCTTGCCTCAGCGCGTTTTGCGGAACCTGCGAATTTTGCGTCACAGGCCGGATGGCGTTGTGCCTTGGCGGTGCGACCCGCCGCGGTAAGGGCGATGCGCCGCGGCTGACGCTGGCTGGCGGTGATCCGGTCAATCAGATGCTCAACCTTTCGGCTTTGTCATCCCAGATGCTGATCCATGAAAATGCCTGCGTCACAATCGACAAGAACATGCCGCTCGACCGGGCAGCCGTAATTGGCTGCGCTGTTACGACCGGCGCAGGCACGATCTTTAACGCCTGTGCAGTGACACCGGGTGAAACGGTGCTCGTGGTTGGGTGCGGCGGAGTTGGCCTTGCGGCGATCAACGCAGCAATGATTGCTGGCGCTGGCAAAGTGATCGCCGCTGATCCGCTTCCGGAAAAGCGCGCGCTCGCTGAAACCCTCGGCGCGACGCACACCGTCGATGCCTTGGCAGACGATGCAGCCAAGCAGATCATCGCCATTTCCGGCGGCGGTGTCGATTGGGGCATCGAAGCGGTTGGGCGTCAGGCGTCTGCGGATCTCGCGGTAGCAAGTTTGCGGCGCGGCGGCACAGCCGTGATCCTCGGCATGATGCCGCTGGATTGCAAAGTCGGCCTGGGCGCGATGGACTTGCTCGGCGGTAAGAAACTGATGGGCGCGATCATGGGAATGAACCACTTCCCGGTTGATCTCCCGCGCCTCGTTGATTTCTACATGCGCGGAATGCTCGATCTCGACACGATCATCGCAGAGCGGATCAGCCTCGATGATGTAAATGCCGGTTTTGATAAGATGCGTGGCGGCAGCCATGCACGCAGTGTGGTGATGTTCGACTGATGGATATTGATTTCGACAAAGAGATGGTCGGCACGGTCGAAGTGCCTGAAGCTGACAAGCTGGATATGGAGAAGCTAACGGCGTGGTTTGAAGCCAATGTCGAAGGCTTCGCTGGCCCGATCAGCTACACCAAGTTCAAGGGCGGCCAATCTAACCCAACCTATAAGATTGAAACACCGGGTCAGAATTATGTCCTGCGCCGTCAGCCTTTTGGCAAATTGCTGCCTAGCGCGCATGCTGTGGACCGCGAATATAAAGCGATGACGGGCCTGCATCCGACAGGCTTTCCTGTGCCCAAAACATACGGCCTTTGCGAAGACCCTGAAGTGCTCGGCTCCAAATTCTTCGTGATGAGCATGGCCGATGGACGCTCGCTGTGGAACGGAGCGCTGCCGAACAGCTCTCCCACTGAGCGGCGCGAGCTTTACAACGCGCTGATCGATACGATCGCCGACATGCACCTTAACAAGCCGGACGAAATCGGTCTGGGCGATTACGGCAAGCCTACCGACTATTGCGCGCGGCAAATCTCGCGCTGGTCAAAGCAATACAAGCTCTCCGAAACCGAGCATATGCCGGATATGGAAAAGCTGATCGAATGGCTGCCACAAACGATACCCCCGCAGCATGAAAGCAGCGTTGTTCACGGCGATTACCGGCTCGACAATGTCATCTTCGCGCATGACGAAAGCCGCGTCATCGCGGTGCTCGATTGGGAGCTTTCGACGCTCGGCGATCCGATTGCCGATTTCAGCTATTTGATGCTCAACTGGTTCCAACCGTCAGATGATGGCCGCGCGGGCCTGCTGGGTCTCAATCTAGAAGAGCTAGGCATTCCGACAGTCGAAGAAGCCGTTGAACGCTATGTTGCGCGCACGGGCTATCCTGTGCCGCCGATGGATTGGTATTTCGCCTACAATCTGTTCCGGCTCGCTGGCATTATGCAGGGTATCAAGAAGCGCGTCATTGATGGCACGGCTTCGTCGGCTCACGCCAAGGCGATGAGCGACCGTGTGGCTCCATTGGTTGAACGGGCGGCGCAGTTTGCCCGCTCCGCCGGGATGCCGGACTAAACCAAGCGTCAGAACGAAGCGGAGAAGCTTACGAGTGCGCCCATATCATCGGGTGCGCTCGCAAAGTGGCCTGGCTCGCTGCGATAGAACACGCTGGCGCGGGCATAGCCGATAAACAGCGGCGATCCCCATGTGACCTCACCCATCATCTCGCGGCCTTCCGGCGATAGCGAAAGCGTTTGCTGTCCGATAATCGGCGTTTCGCTCGCATAATCATATGCCACCGGCAGATCGAAATTGATCCCGCCGCCGCTCACACGAAGAGGCTGGCTGACGCGAAAGCCGATTGCATCGCCGGCGGCAAAGGTGCCGCGCCGGGTCAGATCAAGCGACCAAGCCTCGCTTTGCAATTGCGATCCGCTGCCCAGCAAATCACCGCCAAGCGGCCGCGTAAAGCCCGCCCTGCCCGATGCGCCAAGCCGCCAATTGGGCGCGAAACGCCATGCGGCATCGGCATCGACAAACAGCGTATCTGCCCCGCGCAGACCGAGCGCGGAATTAAAATGCCCGCCCAAAAGCGTGTTCTCTTCGGAAAGCCACGTTATTGCGGCGCTCGCGTCAATGTTACCAAGGCTTCGGTCTGCAGCGATCGCGAAGCTGGACGTTGGTCTGCGTTCCTGAACACCAAACACCACATCGCCAGCGCGGCGATTATCACCAAGCCACGCATTTCCGCTTTCGGCTGAGACTGTCAGGCCCCACGCACCAATTTCGCGCCGTGCAGCAAACGATACATCGCTGGTTGCCAGAAAACCGCTGTCACGGCCTGCCTGCGGCGCGATAGCGAAAGCCGCACGGTCCGCACCCTGCAATTGGCCGACGAGCCCTTTTGATCCTTGCGATATGGCAAAACCTAACTGGAGATCAGGCGCAATTCGCGCAGCAACGCGGGCCGCCAAAACGCGCGCTCCCAGGGCCTCGTCAGGCGTCAGTTGGAGATTGCTCGACCAGTTGAGGCCCGCTGCACGAGTCCCTTCATCGATCGTCACCGCCAGCGACAGACCATCGCCTCCAGCCGAGCGGGTAATCCCGCCGCGATCAACAGCGCCGCGAAGCCGTTGAATTTGCGCAGCAGAGCGCGATTGCCCGCCAAGCGCGGCATTGTATGCGCGCTTATACTTGTCGAGCACCACGGTCGTCAGCGATGCACCAGACAGCGCATCCCCCATTGCGGCCGAACCCAGCGCAAAGTCGTCTGCGAGTGCCAGCGCATTTCCCGTGCCAGCGATGCTGGTCGTGCCCTGCGGCGCAATAGCCGCTCTAATATCTAGAATACCGGTTCCGAATACGGCGTCTGTTCCTGCATCGCCCGCATCCCGAGCGGTATCGAGCAATATCTCGACGATCTCTTGCGCTGATAGGTTAGGGAAAGCCTGCGCGAGCAAAGCGACTGCACCTGACACTTGAGGCGCGGCAAAGCTTGTACCGGAAAATACGGTCACAAAACTCTGCCCGTCGATCTCCTCAACGAACAGGTCGCCCTCATCATAAACGCAACATATACGCTCCCCGAGTGCGGTCAGGTATGATGCTGCATCATTGCCCGCTCGGTTGCTGAAATCTGAGATATTGCCGTTATCATCAACAGAACCGACGATGATGACGTTGCCGTTGCCCGCAGCCAGAATGCTCGAGGCAAAAGGATCAGGTTGATCGGGATCAATGCCAGGTTCCGAACCGTCACCGCCATTGCCAGCAGCAACGATGACAACGATCCCTTGATTTGCGGCCTGCGCCACTGCGTTCAGCACGGATTGCGAGGCGCTGCCTCCCCCAAGGCTGAGATTGATGACGGTTGCGCCTTCCGCGATGGCGACTTGCATGGCGCGCGCGATATCGCGGTCGGCAAAGGTACAGCCGAGCGTTGGGTCATCAGGCGTATCGGTGCCGCATGTATCAACCCCGTCACCGCGCAGTCCCAGTATTTGAGCTTCAAACGCGATACCAACAACGCCGATATTATCGCGTCCAGCAGCGGCAACTAAGGAAACATTGGTGCCATGGTCGTCCTCTGGATCGACACCGCGATTGGCCACCACATCTTGCGATGCAGGGTGCACACGTCCCGCAAATTCGGGGCTATCGCTGTCGATCCCGGTATCGACCACAGCAATTATCTCGCCTGCACCCGTGAAGCCGTCGCGCCACGCATCATCCGCTCCGTGAAATGATGGACCATCCGAACGCCGGAATTCTGCCGTGTTGAAATCGGTCGAAGGCGGTGGGGGCGGAGGAGGTGGAGGTGGAGGTGGCGGAGGTGGCGGAGGAGGAGGAGGCGGGATGTTCGACACCGATGGCCCGCCGCCCGAACCGCCGCCGCATGCTGTCAGAGCCGCGCAGGCTACTGCCGCAATGGCGGTTTTACCGACAACTGACCACTTGATCGGCGCGCTCGCATCCGGACTCGGAACTTTGGGAGCATGCGGGGACTTCGGCATAGTGCGGACCTCTTCCAGAAAACCCCCCTAGACCTTTGCAACTAAGCGGGTTCGCATCGAATTGACAAGTGAGCATTGCCTGCGCCCGCGTTACGCTTCGCGCTTGTGGCATTTGTCCCACGCGTCTAGCAGCGGTATCGCCTATTCGTTTATAAATTGCCTGAGGAAACATGACCGAAACTCTTATCACCGATATCGAAGCCGCTTGGGAAGACCGCGCCAAAGTCACACCGGGCAGCGACGTGCGTCATGCCGTAAGCGAAGCCTTGGGCATGCTCGATGATGGCAAGGCCCGGGTTGCGGAGCCGGATGGCAATGGCGGATGGCGGGTAAACCAATGGCTCAAGAAAGCGGTGCTGCTGTCTTTCCGGCTGCGCGACAACGGCGTGATGGAAGGCGCTTCTGCTGGCGAGCCAGCTTTTGACAAGGTGCCGAACAAGTTTGCCGGATGGGGCGACAATCGTTTCCGCGAAGCCGGTTTCCGCGTTGTTCCGGGCGCTGTGGCCCGCCGCGGTAGCTTTATCGGCAAAGGTGCTGTCCTGATGCCAAGCTTTGTGAACATCGGCGCTTATGTTGATGAGGGCACGATGATCGACACATGGGCAACCGTCGGATCATGCGCGCAGATTGGCAAGAACGTGCACATTTCAGGCGGCACAGGCATTGGCGGTGTTCTTGAGCCGCTTCAGGCGGAGCCCGTTATCATCGGTGACGGCGCATTTATCGGCGCACGCAGCGAAGTCGCAGAAGGCGTGCGCGTTGGCGAAGGCGCTGTTCTTTCAATGGGCGTCTATCTCGGCGCCTCGACCAAGATCGTAGACCGCGCCACCGGCGAGATTCATATGGGCGAAGTTCCGCCCTACGCTGTCGTTGTGCCTGGATCGTTGCCGGGCAAGCCGCTGCCTGATGGCACGCCCGGTCCGTCGCTCTATTGCGCGGTGATTGTTAAAACTGTCGATGCGCAAACCCGCTCAAAAACCGGGATTAATGAGCTGCTGCGCGATTAGTCTGGAACGAGGCTTTGAGGCTGCCGTTAGGTAGGCTATATTGAAATTTACGGAGGGCAAAATGGCCGACAACAAAGACGAAATTCATATCGAAGACGATGACGCACGTGCAGCCCACACAACGGGGCATATGCGTTATGTGCTTGGAATTGGCCTTGTAATCGCAATTATCGCGATGAGCGCCATCTGGATTATCCCAGCTCTTTGGGGCTGACCGCTAGCGGGGAACCTCTTTAGCGATCTGCGCATTACGTCCCTGTACACACACAGGAGGCAATCATGAGCAATTCCAACAGTTTCCAGACAAACCAATACGTCAAATGGAACTGGGGAAATGGCGAAGGCAAAGGGCAGATCACCGACCGATTTGAAAAAGAGGTGACCCGCACTTTACAGGGTTGAGAAGTCACGAAAAACGGTGACGGTGATAACCCGGCCTATCTTATTGAACAGGCAGACGGCGACCGGGTTCTCAAACGTGGAAGCGAATTGTCCGCTTGGGACAAGGAGTAACTCCGACAATCACTCGGTTTCGAGGATCGTTTCAATCGGCGGCTGATCCGAGACGCGCGATGCGTATTGCTCTGCTTCGCGGAGCACGCGCACCGCGTTTCGGCTTGAGATAAGCTCCAATTCCACTTGCGAATATCCGCGCCGCGCCAGTTCGATGAACAGCGCGGGATAACCGCTGACGTCCTCCATCCCGACAGGGCCGGTGGGCATCCCGTCATAATCCGCACCGATGCCGATATATTCGACACCGGCGACGGCTTTGATATGGTCAATGTGATCGGCCATATGGGTGATCAAAGTTTGCGGTTCAGGATTGGCCTCGTCCCATGCAAGGATGGCTGTTTCCCAGACGTCAGGCTGGCCGCCGAAGAGTGATTTTTGCCGCGCAACCTCTGCCTCCCGCTCGGCATACCACTGGCGGCGCTCATCATTGAGGAAGCCCGGAAGCCCGACGACCATCACAACACCGCCATTCTCCGGTAGGCGCGCGAGCACGCTATCGGGCACATTGCGCGCATGGCCGTTGATCGCGCGCGCACCGGAATGGCTGAAGATCACCGGAGCCTTCGCCACGTCGAGTGCGTCCATCATGGCATCTTCGCTAACGTGGCTAAGATCAACCAACATGCCGATGCGGTTCATTTCGCGGATCACGTCTTTGCCAAAATCATTCAAACCGCCATGGTCTGGCTCATCCGTTGCGCTGTCGGCCCACGGCGTGTTGCGCGAATGGGTGATCGTCATATAGCGCGCGCCGAGCGCATACATCTGGCGCAGCACAGCAAGGCTCGAACCGATAGAATGGCCGCCTTCCATACCGAGCAAAGACGCGACTTTGCCTTGCGCCATGGCGCTTTCGACCTGATCGGCATTCTCGGCATAGGTCAGACTGTCTGGATAGCGCGCGATCAAACGTTTCATCACGTCGATCTGCTCCATGGTCATTTGCACGGCTTCTGGCTCGGTCAAGCTGGCGGGCACATAGACCGACCAATATTGTGCGCCCACCTTACCCTCTGAAAGGCGCGCCAGATCGGTATGCATGGTCCGCCCCTGCGGATGGGTGTCACCCGTGGAGAGCGTGTCGCTAAAATCGAGATCATTGATCTGATTGTCAAAGCGTGAGCGCAGCTGGATCGGCACATCATTGTGCCCGTCAAACACCGGCGCCGCCTCCAACGCGGCGGTCGCAGTGATTACTGCCGGATCGATCTCACCGGCCGGAGCGCCGTCATCCTCTACGCTTTGCGCTGAGGCAGAGGCAGCGAGACAGGTTGCGATGGCGGCGAGCGAAAGAGCGCGGTAGGGCATTGAAGACGATACTCCCGGTGGATGGGCACAAAGGAAACGGACTTGGCGAAGAGTGATAGCGCGGACGCACTGATCGAACAATTGCAGCTTGAACGCCATCCCGAAGGCGGTTGGTACCGCGAAACGTGGCGCGCGCAGAACGATGAAGCGGGCCGGGCGCGCGGGACAGGAATTCTCTTTCTGCTCAAATCCGATGAAAGCTCACACTGGCACCGTGTCGATGCGGACGAGCTTTGGATGTGGCAGTCGGGTGATCCGCTTGAACTGCGCATCGCAAAGGACGACACCAGTTCTCCGCAAAGCACCGTGCTAAGCGACGACATCGCAGCAGGCCACAGCTTGCAGGGATTGGTGCCGACGGGCGAATGGCAGGCCGCGCGTCCGTCCCCGCCCAATGACAACGCTGCAGGTTATAGCCTTGTCTCCTGCGTTGTCGTACCGGGGTTTGACTTTGCAGGCTTCGAACTTGCGGATGAAGGTTGGGAGCCGGGAATATGATGCCAATACTCAAGATCGCACTGCGGGCGCTGCTCGCGCTGTTCTACGCCTATGCCGGATACGCACATTTGGTGAGGCCAGAGCCGTTTTTGGCGATCACACCCGATTGGGTGCCGTATCCCGGCGCGGTTGTCTGGTGGACCGGCATTGCCGAGATTGCTGGCGCGATTGGCTTGCTTCAACCATTCTCAAAGCAGTTGCGGCGCGCGGCAGGGATCGGTCTTGCTCTTTATGCGCTGTGCGTCTGGCCGGCGAACATCAACCATTTCATCATGGATATGGGACGCGCCGATGGCGGGCTTGGCCTTGGCTATCACATCCCCCGCATGATCGCGCAGCCAATCATTATCTGGCTGGCTCTTTGGGTCGGCGATGTGGTCGGCCCGCATTCCAAACCAAAAAGCGGTATTCAATCGTAAGCAGCACAAGAAAGTAGCGGCGCAAACCCCATGGGGCTGCGCCGCTGCATTTGATCATCTCTTACGAGACGATGAACTTAGGTGAGGTGCTTAGAAACAGCAGCGGTCATCTTGAACATCGAGATCTGGTCTTTGCCGATCACAGCGCCAAGTTTGTCGTCTGGGTTGATCTGGCGACGATCCTTCGAATCCTGAAGGTCTTTGCCTTTGATGTATTCCCAGACTTTCGAAGTGACCTGAGCGCGTGTCATCGGGCCTTTGCCGACTACGTTCTCGAGTTCGCTTGAAAGTGTCACTGGTTTCTGCAGTGCGTTGGTCTTAGCCATGGTATTTCTCCCTTTTATAATGGCGTCTTAGTCAAGTTCTTCATCTTCCCATGCCGACCCGTCATCGGCTTCTACACCGGTAAAGGGCGCCGTCAGAACTGCGCAAGCTGTGACGGTGCCTTTCAGCGTCGCCATCAGATCATCGCGGCTCGCGCCGGGCATAAGAGTGAGCGGAAGGTCGGTCGCGAATAGCTGGAACACGTAATTGCGTGTTTCGCCGACCGGTGGGTCGGGCAGCAGCCATTCGGAATTTCCAAGGTGGTTCTTGCCAGCGCGCGGCGGCACTTCACCTTCAAGCAGTTTGCCGCGTTGTCCTTTAAGGCCCCAGACGAGCCAATGGCAGTGCGGGGTCTCACCAGCAGTCGTTGCGTCTTCAACGATCAGGATCAATTCCTGAGCGCCGGGAGGCGGCGCTGTCCATTCCAGAGGCGGCGCAACGGCGTCTTCCTCTTTCGCGGTAAAGCACGGGTCCAGTTCTTCGCCTGCATCAAAGGCCGGGCTGGAAAGGGCAAAGCCCCCGCGCCCGAATGAGCGTTGGTCACCCAGCGTCGCGATTGCGAGGCCGGGATGGCGCGCAGCGGCGGGTAGGCCCTGAACGAGCCAATCGGGAAGGTCAGTCATGATTCTGTCTTTCCATATCTCTTTTGCTAGTCGGATAAGGGGCAGTAAACGAGGCGTTCGCGCGGAAATTACGCTGCTTTCTGAGGAAAACTCGGCAAATTGCCGCGATTTTCCATGAAATTTGCCGAATTTTACCTCCTTGGACGGCTGGGGGGGGGTGAACCGCCTTGCAGTGGATGTAAGAGCATTGCATGATCCTTCCACCGTCCGAACGCGAATTTTTGCGTTTTTCGAACGAATTTTTACTGGAGTTCATCCCCCTATGAATATCGGTCGCACCGCCATTTCCTCAACTCTTGCGTTCGCCTTGGTGGCTTGTGGAGGGGGCGGAAGCGCTCCGCCGCCGACCACCGGTGGGCCCACGCCAACCCCGACACCAACAACCGCCACTTGTGGGATCAGCGAACAGCTCGATTTCGCCGACGCCGTGCTAGACCAATGGTACCTATTCCCGGATTTGCTCGACAACACTGTGAGCCGGACAGGCGTGACCGATCTGCAAGATTATCTGGATGACCGCGTCGCACCGGCGCGCGCGCAGAACCGTGATCGAGGGTTTACCTTTGCAACGTCGATTGCCGAAGAAAATGCCCTGATCAACTCAGGCTCCAGTGCGGGCTTTGGGATCCGTCTGGCCTATGACACCGTCAATAACCGCGTCTTCCTGCTCGAAGCATACGAAGCGGGCAACGGATTTCAGGCTGGCATGGATCGCGGCACAGAACTGCTTGAGATCGGAACGACCGCAGCAAACAAGCAAACAGTCTCTTCGCTAATGGCATCCGGCGGCCCGCAAGCTGTTGTCAATGCGCTTGGCCCGTCCGATCCGGGGATCACACGTGTGATCCGCTTTGCCGAAGCTGGCGGCACAGTCATCGAACAAAGCATTTCGAAGAGCGATTTCTCGCTCGACCCGATTTCGGATCGATACGGCGCGCTTGTGCTGGATGATGGCGGTAAAAAGGTCGGCTATATAAACCTGCGCACATTTATTGTTGCCGACGCGGCTGACCAATTGCGTGCTGCATTCGCTCAGTTCGGCACGGAAGGTGTGACCGAATTGATCATCGACTTCCGTTATAATGGTGGCGGTCTGGTAAGCGTGGCGGACACGTTCGGCGATCTTATGGGGGCCGGACGCACCGGCCAACTGTGGAGCGAGACGGTCTTGCGACCTTCCCAGTCTGCCGAAAACTCGACCAGGTTCTTCCAAAACGAAGTAAATGCCATCCAACCGACAAAGATTGCCTTTATTGGGAGAGGCGGCACTGCATCTGCGAGCGAGCTCGTGATGAATTCGATGATACCCTATGTCGATCCGGCAAATCTTGCGCTGATCGGTGCGAACACGTTCGGTAAACCTGTTGGCCAGTTCGGCTTTGACCTTGATACGTGTGATCTGCGCGTGCGGGCTGTGACGTTCAAGACAAACAACGCCGATGGTCAGGGAGAATATTTCTCAGGGCTTGCCAGCGAAATGCCAAACACATGCCGGGCAAGCGATGACATCTTCACGCCTCTGGGCGATGCGACGGAGACATCGATCGCGACCGCGCTCGACTTCCTAGCTGGCCGGACATGCACCGCGATCAGCGGCGGTCCGGGCCAGAGCACGCAGAGTGTTGGCGGGCGCGAAATACTTCAGCCTGAACGGCCCAATGCCGCTCAGTATGAAATCCCGGGTCTCTTCTAAAACACCGCTTTGGCGATAGATTAACGCGCTATTCGGCGGCGAGACGGAATTGATCCGTTTCGCCGCTTTCAGCGTGTGCGATCGCTGCGCCGATAACTTTCTCAGCCGCTGCGGGCTTTGCAATCAGCGCCGCGTTCAATGAGCGGATATGCTCATCATGACGATCCAAATCGCCGGAATGCAGAATAAACGGAATGCCCCGTTCACGCAGAGCATCGGCAATTGGAAAGCAAGTCTCGCCCTGACCAAGCGAAACGTCCAGCACCGCAGCATCAATGCCGCCCGGCGCCTCATCAAGGATATCCAGCGCGTGGGCGCTTGACGTCGCAGAGTGCACTTCGCAGCCGCGATCTTCTGCTGCAAATTCCAGATCCATCAGGATCAACGGTTCGTCTTCGACGAGGAGGAGGCGGTATTGGCGGCTCATGTGTCGTTGCGCGTCGGCACCTTCACAGTCACAGCGAGGCCGCTCTCACGCCAATCCCGCGTGATGGAGCCCCGACCGCCCGAAAGCAGGCGATCAACAATCGTTGTGCCAGTACCAGCTTCAATGGCCTCGCAATCAACCTGAGGGCCGCCTTGTTCTTCCCACGTAATGGTGAGCGCATTGTCCGCTTCATCTAAGAACCAGTTCACGGCGACCGTGCCGCCTTCCGATGCCCATGCGCCATACTTCGTCGCATTGGCGGCGAGTTCGTGCAGGATCAGGCCGATGATTGAAATCGTCGTGAACGGCATTCGTACACCGTTGCCATTCAGCTTCAGCCGTTCTTCATCGCGGTCATATGGTGACAGAACGGCGCGGATAGCCTCGCCGATTTGGATGCTGCCGCTTGAGGCGTCGTCCAGCGTCGTTTCATAAGCGCGGCCGAGCGCCTGAATGCGCGAATTGATCTCCGCCGCCTCACCCTGGATGCCGCGCACGCGGCCCGTCACATTGACGATGCCAGAGATAACCGCGAACATATTCTTCATCCGGTGCGAGAGCTCTCGCGCCATTTCCTTGGCGTGCTGTTCCTCGGCCCGCGCAGCGCGGACATCGGAAACGTCCCACTGGCTGCCAAAGAAATACACCAGATCACCCACATCATTGTAGATCGGGCCAAGGTGCAGCGCGTTCCAGAAAGTCGTGCCGTTTTTGCGGTAATTCAGCAGTTCGACCACCACCACGTCTTCGTCTGCAATCGCTTTGCGAATGCGCGAAACCGGTTCGGGATCGGTTTTTGGCCCTTGTAGAAATCGGCAATTGCGGCCCAGGATTTCATCCTCGGAATATCCGGTGAGCTGGCGAAAGGCGCGGTTGGCAAACACAATTGGCAGGCCTTCATCGTGCGGGTCGCACAGGCAAATCGCCATGCGCGTTTGCGCCATAGCTTGCTCGAACAGGACTCCGGATGCGCCAGAGAACTGGTCGCTCGTATTGCCTGCTTTGAATCTATCGGGGGCGTCATCAAACCGCATAGCAGCCTGGCTAGACCGCTTTGGTTCGCGTTCGTCGTCGGTATTCACAATTCCTACTTTCCCGTTCGTTGCGCCCAAGTTTTAAGGAGGGGGTGAGACGCAAGAACGGCTGTTGTCCGTCACTAAACCAACGAGACTGCAAGGGTCATGTTCCGAGAAATCGGCGCGCAAAGCCAAAGCGCGCGGCGTTTGCGATGAGCTGGCACAAAGAATGGCGAGCAATTTCAATATGGTGACGCGAAATAAAAAATCGCGCAAAGGTCCGAAAAAATTCCGAGCAGGACGCGCCTAATCAATGCCATCCTTGCCTAGCAAGAATGCCAGAAAGCCGAGCGCAAAGACCGTATCGATTGCAATAATAATCAGTCCAAGAGCGCTGCCGTCCGCCCCGAAAGCTGCGGGTGCCATCAATCCGGCGATGCCAAGCTTTCCGATCACACCCGCCCAAAGCACCCTGCCATAACGGATCGGGTCGCGGGCGACGATGACGTAGATCACGCCAAATGAGAACACGAGCAGGCCGATGATCCGCTCATCGATGCTGGGTACGGGCGCCAACATCCCGGCAAGGCCGATCAGGAAATTGAACAATGCAGCCGCCCAAAAGAACATGCGCCAGTATGATCCCGCCTCGCTGCCGCCGACTGGCGATCCAACTCTACCTTCGCTCATTGCACGGCTCCTTCTTGAATGGGCTCATCACTGGTGTAGCCGCAGCCCATCAGGGTTTGATCGCCCCATGAAACGGTGGCGGTGTAGGGGTATAGGTTGTCGCTCATCGTATCGTTGCATGTTCCCGGTGTCAGCGCGATCTGAAGCGGCGCGTCATCTAATTCTCCGGAAAAGCCAAGGCCGTTATTCCCTGCAAAGCGGGTAACAACCGCCCTCGTGCCCTCAATATCTTCGGGAGTAGTATAAGTCGCGACATAGCCCATGCCTTCAGGCACGATCTCGATACCCCAGAACGGCTCATTGCCCAGCAAGTTGATCGTTGCCTCTGCGCTCACACTGTCGAAGATTTCGCCGCCTTCATTGATGCTGTCTCCCGATGCACAAGCCGACACGGCCGCGGAGGCCGCAATGGCAATGGCTGGCAATCGCAGGCGTGATTTTGAAGTCTTATCCATCATGCCGGTGGCCTAACGCGGCGGCACCATAAACGCAAAAGGCGGACCCACCGGGCCCGCCTTCGCGTATTCAGTCGTGGTCTGCAATTATGCAGGCATCAGAACCGTGTCGATCACATGGATCAGGCCGTTCGATGCTTCGACATCGGTGGCTGTCACGGTCGAGGTGCCGCCTTTCGCGTCGGTTAGGATCACTGCGCCGTCTACGACAGTCGCGGTGAGCGTACCTCCGTTTACGGTGGTGACAGTGTAGCCTGCGTCACCAGCTTCGCCGATGGCCGCTGTCAAAGTGGCTGCATCGACTTTACCTTCGACAACGTGGTAGGTCAGAATGCCTGCCAGCGCTTCGGTGTTGTTCGTCGTCAGGTCAGTCAGCGTCTCTGCCGGGATTTTTGCGAATGCATCATTGGTCGGCGCGAATACGGTGAACGGGCCTTCACCCGACAGCGTTTCGCCAAGATCGGCTGCAGTTACGGCAGCAACCAAAGTCGAGAATGTTTCGTCGCCCTGCGCGACTTCAACGAGAGTGCCAGCGGCAGTTGCTTCTTCAGCGACCGCTGTATCGTCGGCTGTCATTGCGTCGCCGGTTTCGGCTTCTGGCGAACATGCGGCCAGTGCAAGTGCGATGGTTGATGCGAGGGTGATATTGAGCTTCTTCATAGGAAATCCTTGAATTTGCGAGTTTCTTTGTTTGATCGGGAACGGCGGGGGAGCCGCGGCTTTGCTTCGTGCATTGCCTTACCCACTTGTAACTACGAACGGACAGGCCGTTTGGATGTTCCGAAATTTATGTCTTTTCCTGGTAATTAAATTACAATTCGGTGCAGTGCTGACCTGTGGAACCGCAGCTTAGCCAGACGGTTTAACGGGCATGACTTTTCAACCTAATCGCTCAGCGGCCCTTACCCGCCTCGACGAGTTTCTGCCTTGCGCTGGACGGCATTATGCCAACAGCCGCAATTATGATGACAGTGTGCCCACCGACGGTATGCGTCAAAACGTCTCGCAGCTTTCCCCGTGGCTGCATGCTGGCTTGATCTCCGAAGTCGAAGTTGTGGAAGCGGTGCTGGATCAGCACAGCCCGGATGCCTCGGATAAATTCATCGCCGAGGTGTTTTGGCGGGTTTACTTTAAAGGGTATCTCGAACAGCGCCCAACGATCTGGCGTGCTTTTTGCGATCAGCGTGATGCGGCGATGGCGCAGATGGCCTCCAATTCGGGCCTGCAACGAGCCTATGGCGAAGCGACCGAAGGCCGCACCGGCATTGCCGCATTCGACCACTGGGCCCGCGAGCTTGCCGAAACTGGATACCTCCACAACCATGCGCGTATGTGGTTCGCCAGTATCTGGATATTCACGCTCAAACTCGACTGGACATTGGGCGCAGATTTCTTCCTCAGGCACCTGATCGATGGTGATGCGGCGTCGAATACGCTCAGCTGGCGTTGGGTTGGCGGGCTTCACACCAAAGGGAAAACCTATCTCGCGCGGGCAGACAATATTGCGCGCTACACTGCCAATCAAAATGGCGGGCCTTTGAGTGTCGCAGGTTTGGCCGAAGATGCGCCCGCTTTGCACGAAGACACAGAGCACGAGCGGCAAGCGTTGGAGCTACCGCCTGCGCCGCCTCCAATCGCGTTCGATGCCCCATACGCGTTGCTGTTGCATGATGAAGCCGCGAGCCATGTCCCGTTGAACCTGCCTAAGGCACCGAGCCTCATAATCGGCGCGGCGAGGCCTGATGCACGATCATCAGAACCCGTTGGCGATCTCGCGCTCGACTTCGCCCACGGCTCGGTGGAAAGCGGCGCAGCAGAAGCGGCACAGGCATTCGGGTGCGATGCGAAACGGTGGGGTGAAGCTGGCGATCTTGCAGGATTGCTCAAAGATGCGGGCATTGATCGCATCCTAGTACCCTATCTGCCGGTTGGCTGGACCCGCGATGCCTTGATGGCCGACCTCGCGCCGCTGATCGAAGGAGGCAACGCCGCCGTATTGCTCGATGATTTGCGCCGGACAACTTGGCCACATGCCAAAGCAGGTTTCTTCGGCGTCAAAAAGAAGATCGAAAGCGTGCTCGGTGAAATTGGAGTGGCGGCGTAAACAAGTGAGCAGGCAATAATTTCTGGCAATCCAGTCTGTGCCAAGGCAGACATTGTGCCGAGGCCGCGCGGTGCGTCGCGGCCGTTCGAAAGGGGACGATCATGGCAGGTGGACTGGGACTGGCACTTAGCGGGGGCGGAGCGCACGGCGCTTTTCAAGTTGGCGTGCTGGATGAATTGATCGAACGGCGCGGGGTCGATTTTGAGACAGTCGTGGGTACATCCACCGGTGCCATTCAGGCCGCTGGCGTCGCACAAAACGATATTGCGCGTTTGCTGGATCTGTGGACCGGTATTCGCGGGAATGACGACATTTATCGCAGCCGAGGCGGCGAGCTTTGGGCAGTCATAACCGGTAAGGACTCCATGTTCAGCACTGGACCTCTGCGTGAGTTGCTGCACAAGACATTCGACGATGCGAAAATCCGCGCCACTGGCAAAAACCTGCGTCTGGCGGTTGCGAACCTGACCAACGGGCAGCTTCGGATTGTGGGCGAAAACACCGATAATATTGCCGACTGGGTCTATGCCAGCGCCGCGCAACCGCCCGCATTCCCACCTTTCAGAACAGTCGATGAGAACGGCCAGTTGGAACAATGGGTCGATGGCGGCCTGCGCGATGTCACACCGTTCCGCGCGGCACTTCGCGAGAAACCGCGTGCGATCCTTGCCGTGCGGGCCGAAGGGCCAAAGGATGTCGAGCCCAAGGAATACAAAAGCCTTGTCAAAATAGGACTGCGCTCGGTCGATCTGTTGACCGAGGAAGTCGCCGACAACGATCTTGGCAATGTCGACCTCATCAACAATCTGCTTCAGGCGGAAAGCAAACAGCGCGCCGAATTGGAGGCGTTAAACCTTGAACCAGCACAGATCGCGCAAGTGATGGAACCGCTCAGCTCACAGATCGAGCGATATAACTTCGTGCCAACCATGGTGCTGCGCCCGCCAACCAATCTTCACAAAACGCTCGAATTCGTGCCCGAGCTGATCGCGGAAAACATTGAACGCGGGCGGCAAATTGTGCGCGACAATTGGGATGAGCTTGGCCCGTTCCTCGGATTAGTCGAAGCAGGCAGCGAGTAACGCCGGAACCGAGAGGTCGCGCCTGCCGTTGATAGGGTATGACTATTTCCAAACGCCTTCTCGCAGGTTTCATCGCCGTTTCTTCGTTGGGACTCTCAGCTTGTGTCGGTTCGCCCGGCCCTGTCGGAAACACAGCTGTGCCCCAGCCCGCAAAATCAGTCGCCCTGCCCGCCTATCTCGGCACATGGTACGAGTATGGCCGATACGAAGCGCCGTTTCAAAAGGGCTGCGAAGGTGTCACCGCGGACTATTCGATGCGGGAGACATCAGGCGATGCCAAAATCCGTGTCGTCAATTCCTGCTACAAAGACAGCCTTGATGGTGAGTTCGATCAATCCACCGGCAAAGCCAAAATCGTCGAAGACAGCGACGGTGCGAAACTGAAAGTCAGTTTCTTTGGCCCGTTTTACGGCGATTACTGGGTGCTCGATCGCGGTGAGCCCAATGCGGACGGTCAATACCCTTGGTCGATCGTGGGGGAGCCCAGCGGGCGGTATCTCTGGATGCTAACCCGCGAGGCCCGCCCTTCAGCCGAGCTACGTTCGGCCTTGGAAGCGCGGGTTCGCGAGCTTGGATATAATTGGAACCTGGTGCGACTGACGCAGCAACCAGGCTCCTAAGCCAGGTTACAACACCTTATCAGGCCGGGCATCGTGCTTGTGCTTTTCGCCCTTGCCAAAAATGCGCTCTAACCGCTGAGCCATCGTGTTCGCAGCTTTGCGAGCCGCGGAGTCTACGTCAGAGGCGTGTTCGGTAACGCCAATCGGTTTGCCGCCGCGCGGGCGCGCTTCGATCAGGCATGTCTTGTCATCCGCACCGCCTTTGCGAGCGTTTTCATCGGACACGTGCACTTCGAGCCGCGTCAGGCGATCCTCGAACCGTGCAAGCTTGTGCCGGACGTTATGTTCGATGCGTTCGGCCACATTCTCTGTGCCCATCACCGAGCTATCGGAATTAAACTGAAACTGCATGTCGGACATCGGGGTTCTCCTCTAGTTTTACTCTCTCAGGCGTAGGGACGCCCTAGAGAATATATGGGGAGGAACCGCCCGATTTCGAGTCCGAATTATTCCTGAGCCGCCGCTTCTGCAGCCCGCTTTGCCGCGCGCTCTTCTTCGGCTTTCGCACGGTCGGTTGCGACCTTTTCCGCCTGATTGGCAAGCGCCCGCCAGGTCTTTTCCGAACGCAGTTCGCGGTCACGAACATTGTCGAGTGTGGCTTCTTTCGCTTTGGCCGCAGCTTCATCAGCGCGATCGCGATAGAATTCGAATGTCTGGGCCATCTAGAGGCTCCTGCTGGAGTGGATGGTTCGTCTTAAAAAGGATGCGGGCGCAGCAGCAATCCGCCGCGCCCGCGCATCCAATTTAGTCAGCAGCCGACAGGTTTACGGCGCTTTCTTTGCCGTTGCGGCCAACTTCGACGTCGAAGTTGAGACGCTGTTCTTTGTCGAGGCCCTGCATACCAGCGGCCTGAACGGCAGTGATGTGAACGAAGCTATCGTTCGAGCCATCGTCAGGCTGGATAAAACCATAGCCTTTGTCGTTGTTGAAAAATTTTACGGTGCCAGTCTTGGCCATGAAGAGTTCCTTTCAAGAACTAGTATTCCCCGGACGAAATGCCCGTGGTCGTGCTTCAAATCGTTCTGGAAAAGGAAGTCGTCGTCCGGTTTACGCCGGGGGCCTGAAAGACCAAACGGCGGAGCGCAAATTTCGAAGTCCGTCGCAAATTCCGACGTCAGCTTGATCTATGTAGCATGTCTTTGTCACATTACCTAATTATTGCTCATTCGCGTAATATTTGGCCTCTCGGGCGAAGTCGCGCTACGTCACTGTTCCATGACCATTTCCATCCTGATCGACGCCGATGCCTGTCCGGTGAAAGACGAAGTGTACCGCGTGGCGGAGCGTTTTAAGGCGCAGGTCCGCGTCGTCAGCAATTCCGCCTTTCGCATTCCCGACCATCCGCGCATCAAACGGGTGGTGGTCGATGACGGGTTCGACGCGGCGGATGACTGGATCGCAGAAGAAGCCGTGCGCGCCGCCCCGAAATGCGTCGTGATCACCGCCGACATTTTGCTGGCCGAACGCTGCCTGAAAGCGGGCGCGGTGGTGCTCAAACATAACGGGCGCGAATTTGACGCCGCCAGCATTGGCGGAGCCATCGCGACCCGCGCGATTATGGAGGATCTGCGCGCCGGAATGGACGGGCCGCTGGGCGCGAGCGGCGGCGGCCCGCCGCCGTTTTCCAAATCGGACAGATCGGCGTTCCTGCAATCGCTCGACCGGGTGATGGTGAAGCTGCAAAATTGACGAAGGTGACACCCTGTCACTTTTCCAGATCATCATCAAAGCCCTCTAAAGCTTCCATAATCTCCTCATCGCTATAGCTTTGCGGACAGGGAAGCGGCGCGGAAACCCGATCCGTGATCAGCACCGCCGATCGCACCGCCTCAAGCTCACCCGGATCGTCCACCGCCAAAGCGCCCGTTGGCACGTCCTCGCCGCGCTCCAGCATGCCGAGCAACCCTTCAAAATCGCGCGCATGTTTTTCCGCGCTGTTGACCAGTCGCCCGAACACCGGATTGCCGCCATGCGTTGATTTGCCGAGCAAGGCGACGGTCAGCCGCTCATCATAGCGGCGATACGCGCCCACCTGCTCCCCCTGATAAAACACCGGCACTTCCACCCCGTTGAGCGCCCGTTCCAGCGCGGCATGCGCCAGCACATCAAAAGAGTGATGAAACGCCACCTCCCAAGCAAGATCAAACGGCTTACCCTTAAGCCGCGACCGCAAACGATAGGCCGATTGCCGCGTCATCCCAGCAGCCCGCGCAGCCTCGGTGACGGAGTGGGTCGCCGAGAGTTGTCGCAGGAACATCGCCTGTTTGGCGAGGGTCCAGCCATCGTGGCGGGTAATTTGAGGGGTTTTTTGTGGGGAGTTTTCGGGTGTGCTCATCAGGCAGGATAATGCACAAAGGGCGCAAGTAGGAAATCACTCTGGCCAAGCGCGGTTTTTCGGGGCGCGCTTAGCCGCCATATCCGAATTCATGCGCCATGCCCGTTGAAAAAGCGTAGGCCATCAAGGGGGCATTCCGCCCCGACTGGAAAATGTGATGGCCAAAGGTCAACAAAAGAAGAGCCGCGAAGCCCGCAAGCCCAAAAAGGAAAAAGTAAAAACCAACGCCTCGCAGCCGTCGCAAAAGCCCGGCGGGATTAAGGGTCTGGAGAATATGAAGAACAATTAGGCAAATGTGCGGCGAGGCAGCGCGCCGCGCGCCTCGCTGGTTGCCCAGCCTTTAACGTAAGAAGGCCAGTGAGGTGAGCGCGCCAAAGGACGCGGCGATGGTACGGGGTTCAGGTGTGTGTGCCGGCTGCGATCTTAAGACAGAATATGGCGGGGTAGGAAAGACAAATGGCCGCTCGCGTGTAGTTAGCATTAAGAAATGGATCTATTCGAGCAAGAAACGTGCTAGCATAGTCAAATGAACAAGATTCAACGAATTTGGCAACAAAAGTACGTCCCTGTCATAGTAAGGCGCAGCGGCAATGGCAAACAACATCGCGTTCGCCTACCATTTCGCGGCGACAATCGAGAATGGCTAAGAAACGAGCGCCGCTCGCGACCTGTTTGGGTGTCCGACAGAAAGTTTTGGGAAATTCCGAAGGCTTGGTTCAATGATTTTGTCGAGCGCAGCTTAGATCGTTTCGAAGTAGTCTGGATTATTCAGCCTTACCGCGAACAAGAGGTTTGTGCATCGGCATGCCTTAACGCTCAAGGCCACGAGTGCCAATGTTCTTGTATGGGGGCGAACCATGGAACTGGAAATGATGGCTCTTGGTTCGAAGTAAGCGAAGCATTCGCTGTCAAATGGGGCGAGAGTAAATGGGCCTGTAGACTGCTGGAAAAGAAATGAGCACGCCAGCACTTACATCTAGAGAGAAATCCATCACGAAGAAGCTGATCGCTGATGGCGAAGCTTATCAAGATGTTCAGCAACTAATCAATACCGGACGAAACCCAACTATAAACCCCGGGCGTTTGGCTGGCTCAGCGAATTGGGATGTTGAATCAGCGACTGACGACGAGGTTGCACGGTATCGCTATGAAAAATCACTAGTGGACTTGAAGAGTGGGTTATCACCGATCGATAACGAGCGGCTCTTTAGAGCGCGTGAGGCGATGATCGCTGCCGTCGACGCATTTAACAGCCCCACTCTTTTGTTCAAAGTTCAAATATTCCCAGTATTGAGCCAGATCGCATGGACATATTTGCTTCATGAATACTATTTTAGAAAAGGCGTCGAAATCATTAACGGTGATGGAAACTCACTTTTGCTTAGTCAAATTTTAAATCGAGAAGATTGCCCTCTCGAGGGCGATGTTGCTAAGAATTTGCGTGCCGTGAAGATTCTACGCGACGAGGTTGAACACAAACTGCTCGCATCCATCGGACGAGCCTATTGGCCTCTTTTTCAAGCCAATTGCCTAAACTTTGATCAAACAATCAGAAAGCTATTTGGGGAAGATGCAGGTCTGCGTGACGTGCTCTCTTTATCCCTACAATTCGGACAGATGCAGCTCGACCAACTTTCGAAGCTACAGCAATACGATCTATCGCCAGCCATCGAAGCAATCGACACGGCTATTGCTGTTGCCACAGGGTTAGATGGTAACGAAGGTCCGAACTACCAATTCAAAGTAAGTTATCATTTCGAGAAAGCCACTAAAGGTGATTCTCACATAGTATTCTCTAAGAACAATCCCGGCTCTTCTACTGTGGCTAATGTCCTCACGCAAAAAGTAGTCGGAGATGAGCTTTGGCCGCACAAGCCATCACACGTAGTGCGAAAAGTAAGAGAGCAAACGGGAGAGAATTTCAATCAACACCAGCATACACTAGCCTGGAAAAAATACGGCGCGAGGCCTCGGAGTAATGCAAAGAACGCAAACGACTGCAAAAAGGATTTTTGCCACTACCACTCAGCACACAACGACTACACTTACTCCGATAAGTGGATCGAGTTTTTAGTCGGTGTGGTGACCGATGCCGACGAATTCAAAAAGCTGAAGATATATCAACCAAAAACTGGATGATCACCCCTCAGGCAAATACAGCTTCTGGCCCATATCCTTATACTTCTCGCTCATCTCTTCCATGCCCTTGATCGCGGCCTTGCGGCTTGCCTCTGCCGTGTCCGCGCCCAGTTTTTCTGCGGCTAGGAAGGTTTCAGGGCTTTCATTCTGTTTCGCGGCGAAGTCCCGCACTTCCTGACTGATCTGCATCGAGCAGAATTTCGGCCCGCACATGGAGCAGAAATGCGCGGTCTTTGCGCCTTCCGCCGGAAGCGTCTGGTCGTGATATTGCTCGGCTGTTTCGGGGTCGAGCGATAGATTGAATTGATCGCGCCAGCGGAATTCAAACCGCGCTTTTGACAGCGCATCATCGCGGACCTGCGCGGCGGGGTGCCCCTTGGCAAGGTCGGCTGCGTGGGCCGCCAGTTTATACGTCACCACGCCAACCTTCACATCGTCACGGTCGGGCAGGCCGAGGTGCTCTTTCGGTGTGACGTAACACAGCATCGCCGTGCCGTACCAGCCGATCTGCGCCGCGCCGATGCCGCTGGTGATGTGGTCATATCCCGGCGCGATATCGGTGACGAGCGGGCCGAGCGTGTAGAACGGAGCCTCTCCGCACACCTCAAGCTGTTTTTCCATATTCTCTTTAATCTTGTGCATCGGCACGTGGCCCGGCCCTTCGATCATGACCTGCACGTCTTGCTCCCACGCGCGGTGGGTCAGCTCGCCCAGAGTGTACAGCTCGGAGAATTGCGCTTCGTCATTGGCATCCGCGATGGAGCCGGGACGCAGGCCGTCGCCCAGCGAATATGCGATGTCATACGCCTTCATAATTTCGGTAATGTCGTCGAAATGTTCGTAGAGGAACGATTCCTTGTGATGCGCGAGGCACCATTTCGCCATGATGCTGCCACCGCGTGACACGATGCCGGTGACGCGCTTTGCCGCCATCGGGACATAGGCGAGGCGCACGCCCGCGTGGATGGTGAAGTAATCGACGCCCTGTTCGGCTTGTTCAATCAAAGTATCGCGGAACACTTCCCATGTCAGGTCTTCGGCGACCCCGCCGACTTTCTCCAGCGCCTGATAAATCGGCACGGTGCCGACCGGCACCGCGGAGTTGCGGATGATCCATTCGCGGGTGTCGTGAATGTTGCGGCCCGTGGAAAGGTCCATGATCGTATCCGCACCCCAGCGGGTTGCCCACACCATCTTGTCGACTTCGGTGGCGACATCGGATGCGACGGCGGAATTGCCGATATTGGCGTTGATCTTGACCAGGAAATTGCGCCCGATTGCCATCGGTTCGCTTTCAGGGTGGTTGATGTTGTTGGGGATGATCGCACGGCCGCGCGCGACCTCGTCCCGCACAAATTCCGGCGTGATCACATCGGGGATCGCCGCGCCAAAGCTTTCGCCGCTGCGCACGAAATCCTTGGCCAGTTCGCGGCCCAGATTTTCACGCTCGGCAACATATTCCATCTCCGGCGTGATGATGCCTTGGCGGGCATAGTGCATCTGGGAGACGTTCATGCCCGCCTTGGCGCGCAAGGGGCGTTTGATCGTGTTCGGGAATTGCGGGACACCGCCGCTGCGATCCGGGCCAAGCTGGCCGTTGTCCTCCGGCTTCACTTCACGCGCGGCGTATTCCTCAACATCATCGCGCGATCTGATCCAATCGCGGCGCATTTCGGAAAGGCCGGCATTGATGTCGATGGCGACTTCGGGGTCGGTGTAGGGGCCGGACGTGTCGTAAACCCGCACAGGCTCCTCGCCGCCTTCCAGATCAATCTCGCGCATCGCTACGCGAACGCCGCTGCCCGTGCGCGCGCCGACATGCACCTTGCGGCTGCCACGGATCGGCCCGGTTGTTACGCCGATTTCTACAGGTGAATTGATGTCGGCCATGTGCAGTCTCCTATGGCGGGGAGAAACGGACCTATGGCGATGATGCCAGCCGCTCCCTCCGCCGATGTTAGTCGGTTCAGGTTCAACGGGTCAGGCGGCGCTTAATCCGCCCCTCTCAGCCAAGCTGGCTCCCCGGGGATGGAAATTGTCTAGGCGTTTCGCGTGGCTGCGTCCAGCCGATTGCTCGACCCGGCGCAGCCGCGCGGATTACAGTCAGTCTTCGCGGACGGCGCTCATCAAACATACCGCGAGCAGCACCGTGGCAAGAACGCCGGAACCGCCTGCGAGCGGCAGTTCACCAGAGAATTCACGGCCAAGAGCCATCGACAATGCGTTGGTGATGAAGGCGACCGCGCCGACAATCGCGGTAAGCACGCCTAGAGCTTTCGCGCCGCCATTCAGCTTGGCCATGCCGAACACGATTGCGGCGAGAGCCAGCAGCACCTTCGCCGCATTATATACCATGAAGGAGAAGGCGACGACGGCGCTGGCTGCCGGTGCGAAGGCTTCAACTTCGCCAGCAACCTCGAAAAACGGGCCAAACATAGTGAGCCCGGCGCCGACTTGCACGATATTGAGAACAGACGCGAATGCAATCGCGGCCCAGCCCAGATGCTGGCTTTTTGCCTGCACCATCGCAGATCCAGCAAAGGCCGCGAGCACCACGAACAGGAACCCTTCAGCGCCCCAGAGTAGCTGACGCGGAACATCCGCCTCAGAAATATAGAGCGCGGTGTAGATCGCCTGCGTGACGGCAGCGATGATAAGCAGCCCAGCAACAATCTGAGCCGTGCGTTTCAGTGTGAATTCCATCTTATGTGTCCCTATTCCTTCCCCGAAGATAGGACGTATACGCTGCAAGCGCGCAGATAGTTACAGGAATTGCACGTCAGGCCGCTGCCCCAACGCCGTATCAGCTTGCCTGCCCGCACCAACAGCCTACGAATGAAGGCCTGAATACCAATTGGGGGGCAATATGAACAACGATAGCGTCAACGACCTACAAAAACTCGACACCAATCTGGACAACACTCTCGATGCGATGCTCGCACCGATCATGGCAGTCGATGAAGAGGCGTTTCCAAAGTCTGTCCGCCAAATGCTGAAAAGAGAGATTGACGCGCAGAGCCCTAGCGGAACCTTCTGGACGTCCAGTGATGATGCCTTGGATGACAGCATCCAAACGATCTCTGAGAAGCGAACCTTCGAAAAGAGAATGGCAGAGATTAAGCACGGAGCGGAGACTGCGACCTACGCCGCGAGCAGTGCGTATCACGACGCAAAGCTGGCCTGGAAACTGGCGCGCAACACCTATGACGACAGCAAAACCGCCATGCAGGCCGATCTCGAATACAGCGATCGGATGGCCATGAATGGGTACAAAGAGGAATTTAGCGACGATTCAAAGTCGGGTGTGTTCGCGCTCATCGCGAAATTACAAACCAATCAGATCGCTGGCCGCAACACCCGTTCCGTTGATACAGCGGCGGCCAATACCGTTCTTAGCGAACAAGCGAGCATTCTCATCAAAGCGTATACTACGTTCATGGACGTCACTTTCGAAATTGAGTTAACCCGAATGGAAAATCAGGCCATCGCGTTCAAGGAGTATTGGCAGGCGGTCGAAGCGATCTTCGGCACCGATGACTGAACTCGATAATTGACTTAAGCCTTCGGTGCCGACGCAGTTTTCGCTCACGCATGATCCATGTAAAGCGGCTCGCAATCGTGACCGCGCTTTACCGCCTTGATTGCTCTGCTGCTCAGATCGCCTCCCGCTTTGGTGCGAGGCTTGGGGATGATCCGTGGGCGGGTGGCTATGTCGCGCCGCTCAAATTCGCACCTGTGGTTACGGCAGGGCGGGAATTCATTGCAGGGCCGCGGCCTGCGGGCGGGAGGCTACAGCCGCGGATCACGCCGCGATTGTGGGGCGTGGAGCCGCCGCCGAACTCCGATGATCCGACACGGCGCATCGCGACGGTTCGCAACCATGACAGTCCGTTCTGGATCGGGAACCTGCGCAACAGCGAATTTCGCTGCCTGATCCCTGCCACATCCGTAATGCTTTGGGGCAGCGGCACGGATTACGAAGGGCGCAGGCTCAAACACTGGTTCGCACCGAAAGACGAACCGATCTTTGCCATGGCCGCTGTCTGGAAAGACGAAGACGTTCCCGCTTTCGCGATCCTGACGACCAAAGCACGCGGCGCGGCGCAGGATGCGGGGTGCAAGGCGATGCCAATAATCCTGCCAAACCACGAGGGCGCACGGCAATTCTGGCTCCACGGCGGATGGGATAAAGTGCGCAGCCTGATCGAACGGCCAGAGCCTATCGAATTGATCGAAACCAGCGATCCGGCGCACACGTGATCAGTCGGTTTCGGGGATGTCCGCCGTCTGCCCTTCGCCGGTGAAGTAAGCGCGATCTGAACCTGCAAGCCACTCCGGCACATTGGCGGGCACATGCATACCGACAGTCGTTTCTGCGTTGAATGTCTCGTCAAACAGCTTGTCTGGATTGGCAGTGCCGAAATGCCAATAGGGCACAATCGCAAGTCCGGTTCGCGCCGATGACAGGAATTCCGCGTGATCGGTAAAGTGCTTTCGCGCCGGATCGGCATCGCCGAAATGCATGACCCGCATATATTGATTGTCGCTTGTCGGGGCAGAGACGCGGTAAGTGATGTTGTGGACATCGCTGTGCCGATCAGGCCAGCCGGTGTGGGGCGATCGCATGGCGACAACCTCAACCCCGTCAATCTCGAACGCGCGCGATTGTTCACCGTTGCGGAGAGTTATGGCGCGAACCTGAGTTTCAAGGCCGAAATTCCAGCCTGCTTCTTTGCGAAGTTGGTCTAACGCCTGAGCAGGTGCGACCAGTTTCAGATCGGGTTGATAGGCCAACATTTCGGTCATGTATTTGGCGGAAAAATGATCGTCATGCGCGTGGGTGACAAACACTGCCGTTACCGCGTCATAAGGCGCTTCGCCTTTGACGATTTTGTCGATCAACGCATCATCCAATGGCTCAAGCGAGCCGAAATGATCATCATAAATCGGATCGAAAAGGAATTTTGCTGCCGCATTCTCGGCGCCTATTTGCGTCATTACGCCCGCGTTCAAAATTGATGTCGCGCCTGTTCCGCTGGCAACGGCTGAAGGCAGTTCAGCAGGCGGCGGTGCGGCCACGTCCGCCGATCCGCATGCTGGCAAAGTTAAGGCTGCGGCAAACAAGACGGACGCACTGAAATACGGTTTCATGGGATCACTTTCACGTCGACAAACACATCCGCATTCCGCGCCGCGCGATGTTAAATCCGCGCGCTTCGACTTGCTTGCTTTGGGCGCTGGCAGGATCGCGGATCGGATTGGTGTGATTGTAATGGATAAAGTGCACCTTGGCCCGCTCGCTTTTCGGCAGATCGGCCAGCTGATCCATCGTGCCGGCGACGCGCGGATGCGGGATCGCGCTCATATCGCGGCCTTTCAACTCGTTATCGTCCCAGAATGTCGCGTCGATAAAGGCATAGTCCACGCCGCCGATCAGGTCCGATAATTCCCCCCCGCCATTTTGCGCAAACTCATCCCAGCTATCGAGGTCGGGCACATACAGAGCGCGCTTATCCGGTGTCATAATCAGGAAACCGACCGTCTCGGAAAACTCGTCGCGGTGAGGGACGGTGATCGGGAGCACGCCGAATTCATCGGTCAGAACGGTAAAGCCGCCCTGCTCCATTTCGGTGACTGCGATATTGTCGAGCGTCAGCAGCTGGCTCCACGGGGCGTTTTCCCGCAGGAATTTGGCCATACGCCACATAGCGAACACCGGCACTTTATCAGCGCCCGCCGCTTCTCGCCCGAAATAGGCAAGGCCCAGATAATGCCCGATATGCGCATGGGTCAGGAATACGCCGTCTATGCCCAAGCCTTCTTTCGGCGGTTCGATCCGGTCAAGCATTGCGAGTTGCTGTGTGATCGCAGGGGTCGCATCGAACAGAAAGCGCTGGCCATTTTCGCGGTCGATAATCGCGATAGAAGACGGCAACAGCGCAGGCGCTGTATCATCCGCATTGCCTATCTGCGGCGCGCCTGCATCTTGCCCCGCGCCCAGAACAACGATCTCGCGAGCGCAGGCCTCTGGCGCGCTCACCGATAAAGCGAGCGCGCCAAGCGTGGTTGCAAAGCTCACTCGATAACTCGCCCGCGAACCATCACGAAACCGACATCTTCCAGCACCGTGACATCGGCCAGCGGGTTGCCATCAACGGCGATGATATCCGCCGAATATCCAACGGCGATGCGCCCGATCTCGCTTTCCATACCGAGGATTTCGGCAGCGACAGTCGTCGCGCTGGCCAATGCCTGGCGGTCGCTCATCCCGCCCGCTTTCATCAGCGCAAATTCGCCTGCATTTTCGCCGTGCGGGAACACGCCCGCATCCGTGCCGAATGCGACTTTCACATCATATTCGATCGCGCGTTCAACGATGGTTCCGGCAAAGGCTGCCACCGCGCGGATCTTGTCCTCGACCACTGGCGTGTAGAACCCTTTGCCAAGGTTTTTCTTGATCCCTTCAAATGCCATCAGTGTCGGGACAAGCGTGGTGCCATTGGCGTTCATCGCCTGCGCTGCGGCTTCGTCGATATAGGTGCCATGCTCGATTGTGTGGACGCCTGCGCGCGCGGCGGCTTCGATACCGCGAGCGCCGTGTGCGTGGGCTGCGACTTTCAGGCCGAGCGTTTCTGCCGTGTCGACAATCGCTTTCATCTCGTCATCGGTAAAGTGCGCTTCCAACCCGCGCCCTTGCTGTGACAGCACCCCGCCGGTCGCGGTGATCTTGATCAGGTCAGCTCCGTATTTCGATGCGGTGCGCACTTTCTCGGAGCATTCAATCGGGCCGGTGCAGGAAAAGTCCGATCCAATCGCATCATTCACGTGCTTGTTAAAACCGTTCGTATCCCCGTGGCCGCCAACAATCGCGATGGTTCGCGCGCTGGTGACAATGCGCGGTCCGGCGACAACGCCGCTGGCCGTGGCGCGGCGCAGGCTTTGTGTGACCTGATCCGTGCGAGAGCCCAGATCGCGAACCGTGGTAAAACCGGCGAGCGCCGTGATGCGCGCGTTCTTCGCCGCGATCAGCGTGTACCATTCCGGCGGATTGGTCGCCGCGCGCCAGAACTCACCCGAAGGGTCGCCAGAAAGGTGGGTGTGGAGGTCGATCAGGCCTGGAACCAGCGTTCTGTCCGACAGATCGGTAAATTGGGCCATGTTGTTGTCAGCCACGAGCTCGGCGACAATTGCATTCGCGTCCGCGCCGCCGACAGGAAGCATTTCCTTGATCCGGCCATCCTCGATCACGATCAACATCGGGCCCGTAGGCTCGGTATCGGCATCGGTGATAACACTGCCCGCTTTGATATACATATCTTGGGCCGCAGCACTCGTGCTCATCATCGCCAAAGCGGCTGCTGCGGGAACCGCTAGTTTCGTCAGGAATTTCATATTCACCATCTCCCCTTTGGAAACTTGATGCAGCGCAACTCGGCGCAGCACAAGAGGGAACGAGAGTCGAAGATGCCGGGATGCTTCATTTGCCATCAAGCCACCGTTCGTTATGACTGACAGCAAGAATCGAATAACAAGGGACAACTATTTTCATGATCCGTAAGTTCGCCAAGCCTTTCGCCCTCACCGCCACATTGCTCGCCGGCGCTTCGCTCGCCGCGACGGCTCAGGCCCGACCGATGACGCCGGAAGACGTCGCCAAGCTGGAAAGCGTTGGCGCGATGGCGATCTCTCCTGATGGCACCCGTGTTGCCTACACCACGTCCAGCCTGCCGGATGTCACCGAAGGCGAAAAGAACGGCAGCTTCAAATCCGAATTGAAAGTCGCGACCGGCCCCGATGCGGCCCGCGCTTACCTGCCCGATGATATCAGCCCGCGCGGCGTGGCGTTCTCTCCCGATGGCAGCATGGTCACGTTCCTCTGGGCCAAGGGTAAAGAAGACACCGCAGTATGGGGCATCCCCGTTGATGGCGGCACCTATCGCAAACTGGCCGCGGTGAAAGACACAGGCGTTCGCTCTTATGAAATGAGCGCGGATGGCAGCATGATCTACCTTCTCACCGGAGCGGGCGAAGACAAGCAGCGCACAACGCAAAGCAAGGCCGGCTTTAACGCCCGCATCTACGAGGAAGAATTCCGCCCCGCGCGCATGTTCGCCGCGAAAATCGGCATGGAAGTCGACAAAGAACCGACCGAGATCGCTGTGCCCGGCTTCGTCAGCGCATTCGACATTTCGCCTGACAATTCCTTCGCTCTTGTCGAAACCGCACCGACCCCGCTCGTCGATGACAGTTACACCAGCAAGCGGGTGAACATCATCGATCTGGCGACCGGCAATGTCCGCGCCGTGGTCGAAACACCGGGCAAAATCGGCGACGTTGAAATCTCGCCCGACAGCTCGCAGCTTTCGCTGATCGCGGGCGTTGATATGAACGACCCTGCGGCAACTACCCTGCACCTCGTCGATGCATCCAACGGCAGCTACCGCGCTTTGAACGAAGGCGCAGCCGAAGCCGCCGTTGATGCGGAATGGCTGGCCGATGGCCGCCTCGCCGCTGTGATTCACACAGGCGCGCAAAGCTCCCTGCGGATGTATGCACCAGACGGCGCAGAGCTGACCGAAATTGACGGCGGCGATCTGATCCTCAGCCGCGTCGAATCCGCCAATGGCACAGTTGTCGTTGCAGCGAACTCTCCAAAACACCCGACAGAAATGTTCGCATGGTCGGGCGGATCATTCCAACGTTGGACCAATCACAACGATTGGCTGTCAGAAATCGATTTCGGTGAGCAGCGCGCCTACACCTACACCGCGACCGATGGCCGACAGGTCGAAGGCGTCCTCATCCTGCCTGTGGGCGGCGTTCCAGAAGGCGGCGCGCCGACCATCATGAACGTCCACGGCGGACCGGAAGCGCATGACAGCAATGGCTGGCAAACCGCCTATTCCAAGCCGGGCCAGGTCGCCGCGGGCCAAGGGTATGCCGTATTCCTGCCTAACTATCGCGGTTCAACCGGTTACGGTGTCGACTTCGCAAAGCAGCATCAGGGCCGCTACACCGATCCTGAATTCCGCGATATTGTTGATGCAAAGAGAGCTCTTGTCGCCGACGGCATTACCGATGGAGACCGCACCGGCATCACTGGCGGTTCGTATGGCGGCTATGCCAGCGCATGGGGCGCGACGTTCTATTCGGATGAATATGCCGCCGCTGTCATGTCCGTGGGCATTTCCAACCAAGTGTCGAAATTTGGCACCGGCGATATCCCGTATGAAATGTACAATGTGCACAGCCGCAAATGGCCATGGGATGATTGGCAGGCAATGCTCGAAATCTCGCCGATCTACCACGTTGATAAAGCCAACACGCCAATCCTGATCCTGCACGGTGAAGACGATACGCGCGTTGACCCGGGTCAGAGCCTTGAACTGTATCGCTCGCTGAAAGTGCGTAAGCCTGACGTGCCTGCGCGCCTCGTATTCTACCCGGGCGAAGGCCACGGCAACCGTCTGGCGGCGGGCCGTTACGACTTTAACCTGCGTATGATGGACTGGTTTGAAACCTACTTGAAAACCGGTGACCGCGATGCGGACATGCCAACCACGCGCCCGCAACTGGCAGACGGCGCGAAGGGGGCAAAGGTTAAGGACGAGGACAAGGATGACGGCGAGGATTGATCGCACGCGTCATGCCGCATCAAATTGAAAAGGGCCGCGCCGGGAAACCAGCGCGGCCTTTTTCGTTTTGCTTGTGCACGGGAAACTACGCTAAAGTCGCGGCGTAAACACAGGGGCAATCAATGACTTCGGTACCAATTCGCAATGCAATTTTCGCTTTGTTCGCAGCCATTTGGGCGGCATTCTCTTTGCCAGCTTACGCGCAGGATACGAGTGATGATGCGGCAGTTTCACAAGTCGATGCACACGCCGATCTTCATGCCGCGATCCAGTCCGGTCTTGATCAAGACACAATGCTCCAAAACACACTTGATTCAATCGAGCGTGAATATGCGCGGATCCCGGATTTCATTCAGTTGGAAGCTTCCAGCCCCGGTTTTATCAGCGCGTATGTCGAGGCGCTCCGACCTGTTTTTGAAACGTCAATGGCGCGCGCCAATGCCGAGATGAAGGCAAACATGATCAACCTGTTCCGCGAAGAATTTACGCGGGAAGAGGCGAGCGAAATTGCCGCGCATTACCGCACAGATGCGATGAAACGCCTGCTCGGCAATGTCTCGCGCAGCTTTTCACCTGACAGCACAATTTCCAATATCGAGGAAGGCGCGCCGATCTCACAAAACCAGGTCGACCGCGACCTTACCCGCGCTGCTGTTTCAGGCGCGGTGCAATTATCGGCAGATGACCGCGCAGATATCCAGAAACGGATGGCCGAGAGCGCGGCGTTGAGAAAATTCGAAGCGCT
Organism: uncultured Erythrobacter sp.; assembly: GCF_947497915.1. GTDB lineage: Bacteria > Pseudomonadota > Alphaproteobacteria > Sphingomonadales > Sphingomonadaceae > Erythrobacter. The sequence continues at coordinate 175,444 of NZ_CANMIJ010000002.1, forward strand.
CACTCCGAAAATTCTCGAAATTCGCACAGCGCAGGAAAATCAACCTTTGCGGCCTGATGAAGAAGCCCAGCTGATGAAGCTCGCAGAAGCGTTCTTTGCCGAGCGTTTCGGCAACTAACAGACCGAAAGGGTGCGGGCCGTCACCGGCCGTCTCATATCCCGCTTCGAACTAAAACGTGTAACCCAGCCCGATACCGGCAATAAACTGGCTCGCATTGCCGCGCTGGCTGGTGAATGGCGTATCCGCTGCATCACCCATCAGGCGCGAAAATCCGCCTACGCCGTAGATATTCAGTCCGCCATTCAGCACGTCCCCGTCCAGATCGACGGTCGCAATCGCCGTCACACCCAGGCTGTTTAAACCGCCATCGGCGTCGAATTGCGGCAGGCCTGTCGCAGTGCTTTGCGCGGGCGATACCGAGTAATAATAATCCGCAAACTCGTCATCGACGAAGCTTGCGCTGCCGATCAATTGAATGGCTGAACCGCGCCCCAGAGGAGTGAAATAAGAAATGCCCGGCTCGATCAGCATCCCGTCATGCGCGCCCAAAACGTCCCAGCGCACAGCGGTGGAAATGCCGACACGGTCAAACCGGTTGAGCACTCCGGGGAAACTGACGCCGCCCTGCACACCCACTTCGAGAGCGGTGTCCAGATCACCGGCGAGCTCGACAACCGGATCTTTAATCTGGCCATTGCGATCGCCGCGAATGCGGAAGGTTGGGCCAAAGGAGAAGCTCGTCTCTGGCGGGCCGGCACCCGGAGCCTCCGACAAAAGATCGAGGTTAAAGCCCGGGCCATTGGGCGAAATGCCCACGCCGCCCACTCGCCCGACGATCAAAGGCAGCGGGATCACGACATAATCGTCCGATCCGGAATAACTCGGGGTAAGGCCCGCGCCGACACCGACGGTCAGCCACGTTTCGTCAAACACACTGTCAGCAAAACCGGGAGGCGGGCCGCCTGATGCAACAACCTCTGGCGGGCCGCCAGCGCCCTGCGGACGGCCATCCTGCGCAGCCGCATCGACAGCTGCTGGCTTATCGACTGCCTCATCAACCGCTTCATCGGCATGTTCTGCGTCCGCATCATCGGCAAGCGCCGGAGCGGACAAGGACACGCAGCCAGCAAGTGCAACCGCTTTAAGCGAGGTGGAAAGGAGGCGTTTTGTTTTCATGGCGGGGTTTTGCATAGCGTTACACTTACTCTTGCTGAACGCGATGGTTTCCCGAATTGCGCCAAAGGGTTGGTTTTTCACGAAGTAGGCACGAAACACTGCGCCGGATAGACGAATAATGAATCTGACCAAGCGGTCTGTCTTGCATTGCCCCGCGAGAGCCGGTGGACTAGGGCACAGCCTGCATGACACCTTCAACCCGCGATACCGGATCTGACCCCGCCAATCCTGCCGTATGTGATGTGGCGATCGTGGGCGGCGGCCTGTCAGGCGGACTCATCGCGTTGGCGCTGCATCAGGCAAGGCCAGATTTTCGCATTGCCTTGATCGAAGGCGGTAAAACGCTGGGCGGCAACCACCGTTGGAGCTGGTTTTCCAGCGACCTGTCGGACGAAGGCCGCGCTCTGTTGTCCTCGTTCCGCAAGGAAGGCTGGGATGACGGATACGAAGTTCGCTTTCCCAAATACAAGCGCAAGCTAAAAACCGGATATCGCTCGCTTTCGTCGGTCAATTTTCATGAACGGCTTTCCCGTGCACTGCCCGAAGGCACCCTGCATCTGGGTCGCCGTGCGAGCGGCATCGATGCGCGCGGGGTCGACTTTGACGATGGCTCGCGCATCAATGCACGCTGCGTGATCGATTGCCGCACTTTTTCGAGTAGCCAGCATTTGCGCGGCGGCTGGCAGGTGTTTCTGGGCCGCCATATGAAGCTGGAAGAAGCGCACGGCATCGCCCGCCCTGTGATCATGGACGCCGCCGTCGATCAGGTCGCACCGCACGGCAATGGCGGGGCATATCGGTTTGTCTATGTCTTGCCGCTGGGCGCGCATGATGTGTTTGTCGAAGACACCTATTACGCCGATGATCCAGACCTTGATCGAAGCGCGCTTTCGGCGCGGATTGATCAATATTGCCACCAAAACGGCTGGCAGGACGGGACGCCCGTGGGCCATGAAAGCGGCGTTCTGCCGGTGCTGACGGGAGGCAATTTTTCCGCCTATCAGGACGAAGTGAGGATCGAAGGCGTCACCATTGCCGGGGCACGGGGCGGATTCGTACACCCACTCACCAGCTACACCATGCCAATGGCGGTTGAAAACGCGCTCGCCATCGCGGCAGAGGCCGATTTGCCCGGGCCTCAGCTTGCCGCGATGATGGAAGCGCGCGCCAAAACCCATTGGCGCAAAACCGGCTATTACCGCTTGCTTGGAAGATTTCTTTTCTTCGCGGCGAAACCAGACAAACGCGTAAACGTATTCCAAAGGTTCTACAGTCTTCGCGAAGGGCTGATCGAGCGGTTCTATACAGGCAAGTCCACGGCGTTTGACCGGGTGCGCGTCCTGTGGGGTGATCCGCCCGTATCTATTCCGCGCGCAATCACTGCGATGTTCAAGCGGGGTAAGCCCCTCAAACCGGAGAAAACGGCATGAATGCCCCCGTAGCGGAAAACGCTAAACTTGATTTGGGTCTGCCCACCGCAGGCGGCAAAGGGATCAATCCCGCAATGGCCGAGAAATACGCTGGCAAAACTGTTTGCGTAATCGGCGCCGGTTTCGGCGGCATGGCGCTTGCCCTTCGTCTGCAATCGCACGGCATCAAAACCACCGTCGTTGAATCGCGCGACAAGCCCGGTGGCCGCGCATATTTCTGGGAAAAAGACGGCTTCACGTTCGATGCCGGCCCGACTGTCATCACCGACCCGCCTTGCTTGAAAGAGCTGTGGGAGCTGACCGGCCACGACATCGCCGAAGATGTCGAGTTGATGAAGGTTCATCCGTTTTACCGGCTCAATTGGCCCGACGGCACCAACTTCGATTATTCGAACGTCGAGGACGAGCTCTACGCCGAGATTGCCAAGCTAAACCCCGATGATGTGATCGGATACCAGCGCTTCCTAGAATATGCCGCGGGCGTATACGAAGAAGGTTATGTGAAGCTGGGCCATATCCCGTTCCTCGATTTCAAGAGCATGTTGAAAGCGGCCCCTGCGCTGGTCAAGAAACAGGCATGGCGCAGCGTTTACAGCATGGTCGCCAGCTACATTCAGGATGAACGCCTGCGCGAAGCATTCAGCTTCCACACCCTGCTGGTCGGCGGCAGCCCGATGAAAACATCGTCCATCTACGCCCTGATCCACAAGCTGGAGAAAGACGGAGGCGTTTGGTGGGCGCGCGGCGGCACCAACCGTTTGATCGCGGGCATGGTGCGCCATTTTGAACGCCTCGGCGGGACGATGCGCGTCGGTGACGGGGTGAAACAGGTTCACACCATCGGCACGCGGGCGACCGAAGTCGAAACGGAAAGCGGCTGGAAAGAGCGTTTTGACGCGGTCGCATCCAACGCCGACATCATGCATTCATACAAAGACCTGCTGAGCGAAAGCGCGCGCGGCCCGAAATACGCGAAATCATTGGCTCGCAAAAGCTATTCGCCGTCGCTGTTCGTGGTGCATTTCGGGCTTGAGGGAACATGGCCGGGTATCCCGCATCACATGATCTTGTTCGGCCCGCGCTACAAAGGCTTGGTCGATGACATCTATAAAAACGGTGTCTTGCCGCAGGATTTCTCGATCTATCTGCACCACCCGACCGTGACCGATCCGAGCATGGCACCCAAGGGCAAAAGCACATTCTACGCGCTGGTTCCGGTGGCTCACATGGGCAAGATGCCGATCGACTGGGATGTCGAAGGGCCGAAGCTGGAAAAGGCGATTCTCGACGAAGTGGGCCGCCGCCTGATCCCCGACATTCACGACCGGATCGTGACGAAATTTCACTACGCACCGAAGGATTTCTCGGCCGATCTCAACGCGCACCTTGGCAGCGCGTTCAGCCTTGAGCCTGTGCTGTGGCAGAGCGCGTATTTGCGCGGTCACAACCGCGACGATGTGATCGACAATTTCTACCTCGTCGGCGCGGGCACCCACCCGGGCGCAGGCATCCCCGGCGTGGTCGGCAGCGCGAAGGCCACCGCCGGTATTGTGCTGGAGGATTTGGCAGCTAAAGCGAAGGCATGAAACGTCTCGCTGTCTATTGCGGTTCGGCCACGCCCGAAGATCCGCGCTACATGGAACTCGCACGCAGTGTCGGGACCGGCCTTGCAGAGCGAGGTATTGGCGTCGTCTATGGCGGCGGCAGGCTCGGCCTGATGGGAGCGGTTGCGAATGGCGCGAAGGATGCTGGCGGCGAGGTGATCGGCGTGATCCCCGAGGCTCTCGTCAATTCAGAGGTCGCCAATCACAATTGTGATGAGCTGATCACAGTCACCGGCATGCACGAGCGCAAACAACGCTTTACCGATCTGTCAGACGGCTTCGTGACCATCCCCGGCGGCGTCGGCACGATGGATGAATTGTGGGAAGCGATGAGCTGGGCCCAGCTCGGTTATCATTCCGATCCGGTCGGCCTGCTCAACGCCTTCGGGTTTTACGATGATCTGATCGCGTTCAACGCCAAGATGGCCAATGTCGGATTTGTTCGGCCAGCTCACCAGAACATCCTGATCTCGGCGGATACTTTACCCGATCTCCTCGATAAGATGGCGGCTTATGTGCCCCACACGCCGATCTTCAAGATGAAGGCAGACGACCTTTAAGGCATGCTTTTGTTACGTCGACCAAGCCGGCCCGCGCCCTCCACCCTTCCACCTGGATTAGTTTCCGGTAGGCTCCGGGTGGAAGGGTGGAGGGCGCGGGCCGGCGCGGAACGCTCATCATGAAAGTCGACGCCGCCCGCCGCACCGCTTTGGTTGAACACGCTCGCCAGACGATAAAGGTTGGCTCGCAAAGCTTCTCCGCTGCATCGCGCCTGTTTGATCCAGAAACGCGTGAGCGCGCTTGGCTGCTTTATGCGTGGTGCCGCCAGTGTGACGACATCGCCGATAACCAAGTGATGGGCGGCGAATTGGGCGACCAATCAGACCTCGACAGCCGCCTAAACCTGATCCGCAAACTCACAGCCAAAGCCTTCGCTGGCGAGCCCACGGGCGATCCCGCTTTCGACGCGCTCGGTGTGGTGGCGGAGGAGTGCGGGCTTACCCCCGCCATGGCCGAGGATGTCATCGCTGGATTTGCGCTGGATGCCGAGGATTGGCGCCCGCGCGAAGAGGGCGACATGCTGCGCTATTGCTTCCATGTCGCAGGCGCCGTGGGCGTCATGATGGCCGTGGTGATGGGCGTCGATCCCGAAGATCAGGATACGCTCGACCGCGCCAATGATCTCGGCCTTGCCTTCCAGCTATCCAATATTGCGCGCGACATTGTCGAAGATGACGCCGTGGGCCGGTGCTACTTGCCGCTGATGTGGCTGGTGGAAGAAGACATTGAACCGGGCCAGCACACCAAGCCGCACCACCGGCAGGAACTGGCCGATATGGCCGAACGTCTCGTTGAACTCGTCGAAAAACACGAAGCCGCCGCGCGCGTTGGCGCGTCCCGCCTCCCCTTCCGCAGCCGCTGGGCTGTGCTGTCCGCCGCGCGCATTTACGGCGCGATTGGACGCAAAGTGCGAAAGCGCGGGACCGAAGCGTGGAACAGCCGCACCTATGTGCCGCGCTACGAAAAAGCATGGCACGGCGCGCGCGCGTTCCTGTCGGCGGCCATCAACCGTGAGAAACATCCTGACGGCCCAATCACATGGGGCATTGCGGATTTCCGACCAAACGCTTGAAGCGATTGGCGCGCGGGACTAATCCCGAAACATGATCACAAAACTCCTCATTGCCAATCGCGGCGAGATTGCCTGCCGCATCATCCGCACCGCGCGCGAAATGGGCGTGGCGACCGTCGCGGTCTATTCCGATGCCGATGCCAAGGCGCTGCATGTGCGCCAAGCCGATAAGGCGGTGCATATCGGCCCCTCACCCGCAGCGGAAAGCTATCTGGTCGGTGAAAAGATCATCGCTGCTGCGAAGGAAACCGGCGCGGAAGCGATCCATCCCGGTTATGGTTTTCTGTCGGAGAATGCCGACTTCGCCCGCGCTGTGATCGCGGCGGGCCTGATCTGGGTCGGGCCGAAGCCTGAGAGCATCGAGGCGATGGGGCTTAAGGACGCCGCCAAAGAACGAATGATCGCAGCAGGCGTGCCAGTAACGCCGGGCTATCTGGGCGAGGATCAATCGGTCGAACGTCTAAAGAAAGAGGCCGACGCCATCGGCTACCCCGTGCTGATCAAAGCGGTCGCAGGCGGCGGCGGTAAGGGTATGCGCAAAGTCGACGCTCCCGAGAACTTCGCCGCCGATCTGGAAAGCTGCCGCCGCGAGGCCAAGGCGAGCTTTTCCAATGACGAAGTGCTGCTGGAAAAGTGGATCACCTCGCCCCGCCATATCGAGGTGCAGGTGTTCGGCGACAGCCACGGCAATGTCGTCCACCTGTTCGAGCGTGATTGCTCGCTGCAACGCCGCCACCAGAAAGTGATCGAGGAAGCCCCCGCCCCGGGCATGGACGAGGCGACCCGCGCAGAAATCTGCGCCGCCGCCGTGCGCGCGGCGAAAGCGGTCGATTACGAAGGCGCTGGCACAATTGAGTTCATCGCCGACGCCAGCGAAGGCCTGCGCGCCGACCGCATTTTCTTTATGGAGATGAACACCCGCCTTCAGGTCGAGCACCCGGTGACCGAAGAGATCACCGGGGTGGACTTGGTGGAATGGCAATTACGGGTCGCAAGCGGCGAGCCGATCCCGCTGAAGCAGGAAGAGCTGAGCATCAATGGCCACGCGATTGAAGCGCGGCTCTATGCGGAGGATCCGGCAAAGGGATTTTTGCCGAGCCCTGGTACGATCTCAAATCTGGAGTTTGCGCGCGGTCCGCGCATTGAAACTGGAGTAGAGGAAGGCGACAGAGTTAGTCCAAACTACGACCCTATGATCGCCAAAATTATTTTTCACGCGACTAGCCGAGACGATGCGATCGAAGGTCTACTTGCAAGCCTCAATTACAGTTACTGCGCACCACTTAACACGAACCAAGGGTTCCTGTTCGAGTGCTTGGACTTGGCTGAGTTCCGGGGAGGCCAACTGGACACGGGATTGATTGAACGAAAAAGTGATGTCCTGCTCTCACCTGACAGTCCAAGTCAAAGTGCCGTCAATGCTGCTGCGAACCGCTATCGCGGCGATTTTCTTGATTGGAGCAATAGCCTTAGCCCGTCAGGTGTGCTCCGAACTGGCATGTTCGGCTTCAGACTGAACCGGTCGGCGCAGGAGCAAGTGACCCTTCACTCGAATGGCGATGCAGTTGTTGGACACACGGTGCCAAGTGGTATTGACGTGGCGGTCTGCACCACCATGACTGCAGAAATGCTTATTTTTGCAACTGAGCGAGGTCAAACCTACACCCTCTCCGCTAGAGGCCCAGATGGAACCGGGGCAACCTCCGCCGCAGATGGCGCGATCCTCGCGCCCATGCCGGGCAAGGTGATCGCGGTCGATGTGAGCGATGGCCAAGCGGTTAAAGCCGGCGACCGCCTTATGGTGCTCGAAGCGATGAAGATGGAGCACGCGCTCACCGCGCCGTTTGACGGCACTGTCACAGAGCTTGCGGCGAGCGAAGGCGGGCAGGTGCAGGTTGAAGCGGTGCTTTGTGTGGTGGAGCCAACCGAATGACGGCAACTGCGCTGCACCGAACGGTTGCGCAGCAACCGCAAGGGCGACCGCCCGCCCGCAGCGCCGACAGGCGCGAGGAAATCGCGCGCCGAATGGCGCGCGGAACACAAAAATGACCTGGGAACGCGAACTCGAAGAACTACGCCATCGCGAAGCCCTCGCCGAACAGATGGGCGGCGCGGACAAGGTCGCGCGCCAGCATGGACGCGGCAAGATGGATGCCCGCGCGCGGCTTGCTGCGCTTTGCGACGAAGGCTCGTTCCGCGAAATCGGCAAGATTGCGGGTAAAGGGCATTACGACGAGAACGGCGATTTAACCGGCGTAACCCCTGCCCCGTTCCTGTTCGGCAAAGCGACCGTCAATGGTCGGCCTATCGTTGCCACAGCCGATGATTTCACTATTCGCGGCGGCGCGGCGGATGCGGGGATTAAACGCAAGATGGTCCAAGCCGAGCAGATGGCGCACGAGTTGAAATTGCCCATCGTCAAGATGATCGACGGCACCGGCGGTGGCGGCTCGGTCAAAACGCTCGAACAGATCGGCGCGACTTATATTCCGGCGGTTCCCGGCTGGGGCGACACGGTCAAAAACCTTGATACTGTGCCCGTTGTCGCGCTGGCGCTTGGTCCAACCGCAGGCCTTGGCGCGGCGCGGATTGTCGCCAGTCACTACTCGATCATGGTGCGCGGGCTCTCGCAGCTTTTCGCCGCTGGCCCCGCGGTCGTCGATGGCCTTGGCGCAGGCTACAAAAGCGCGGACGATCACCAGCAAGCCAAAGAAGAGCTCGGCGGGGTGGACATCCACACCCGCAACGGTGTGGTCGACGATGAGGTGGCGAGCGAGGCAGAAGCCTTTGCCCGCGCGCGGTATTTCCTGTCTTTTATGCCGGAGCATGTCGGGCAGCTTGCCCGCCGCGCTGCGCCCACCGATCCGGTTGACCGGCGCGAGGACGCTCTGCTCAGCCTCGTCCCGCGCGATGATAAACAGGTCTATTCCATGCGCCGCGCGATGGACATGATCCTCGATAGCGGCACCACTTTTGAAATCGGCAAGAATTGGGGCCGCGCCGCGATCACAGCGCTCGCCCGCCTCGATGGTTATCCCGTCGCCGTTATCGCCAGCGACCCCAGCTTTTTGGGCGGGTCATGGGAAGCCAAAACCAGCGAGAAAGTCGAACGCTTTGTCAAACTGGCCGATCAATTCCGCCTGCCCATCGTCCACCTCGTCGACAATCCCGGTTTTATGATCGGGCGAGAGGCAGAGATGGCGGGCACGATCCGTTACGGCGTGCAAGCGATGAACGCGATCTACAAGGCCACCGTGCCGCTCGCCAGTATCGTGATGCGGCGGGCATACGGGATCGCGGGCAGCGCGATGAGCAATGCGGACCTGTATCAATACCGGTTCTGCTGGCCATCTGGGGATTGGGGCAGTCTGCCCATCGCGGGCGGCCTAGAGGTTGCTTACAAGTCCGAAATCGCAGCGAGCGATGATCCGGCAGCGGAGCTGGAGGCGATCAAAGAGCGGCTCAACAAGGTCACCTCACCCTTCCGCAGCGCAGAGTTGTTCAATGTCGAGGATATCATCGACCCGCGCGACACAAGGCCATTGCTGTGCGAATTTGCCGAGCTGGCGTGGCGTAAACTCAACGCAGAGCACTAAAACGGGCCGCAGGTCCGCAAGCCCGACTGGGCGCCCGCAGCGCCGATAGGCGCGAGGAAATCGCGCGCCGGGTGGCGCGAGGAAAACAAAAAGTCCTAACCGTTAGGCCGCGTGAACAGCTTTCCGCGTTCGCTGAACAGTACGATCGCGAGCGTTAGCAACGAACAGATCAGCATCGACATGGCGAGCGGCACAGTTGTCCCGTCATAGGCCGCGCCAATCGTTACGCCCAAGACTGCGCCCAATGTCATGCGCAAGGCCGCGTGAACGGAGCTTGCCGCGCCTGCGATATGGAAGAACGGCTGCATCGCAATCGAGCTGAAATTCGCGCCGACAAAGCCCAGCATTGCCATATTGAAACTCATCAAGGGCACGAACTGCCAGATTGTCTGGTCCGGCTGATTGGCAGACCATAGCTGGGCAAGCGATGCAGCGATAAACAGGAACAGCGCGGTATGGCTCACCCGCCGCGCACCGAACCGTTCGACGATCCGCGAATTGAGGAAGTTTGCGGCCACCATGCCCAGCACAGCGCCGCCAAATATCACCGCGAAATAATCGCCCATGCCAAACGCTTCGCCGATCAGTTGCTGCGATGAATTGAGGAAGCCGAACAGAGACCCGAACACCAGCCCGCTGCCGATGACATATCCAATGGCCTGACGATTGAAGAGCGCCTGCCCCATATTCGCAGAGACCGTCGAAAGGTCGATTTTCTGGCGGCTTTCCTCCGACAAGGTTTCAGGCAATCTCAGCCACACCCACACCGCAACCAATATGCCGACAATGGCCATGGCGTAAAAAATAGCCTGCCAGCCGGCGAAGATCAGGATGACCTGACCAATCGCAGGGGCGATGATCGGCACGATTAGAAAGATCATCATGATGAGGCTCATCAGCCGCGCCATACGGTCTCCGCCGACTTGATCGCGGACGATCGCGGCGGGCACCACGCTAAGGCCGGCGCAGGAAAACCCCTGAACAAACCGCATCGCGATCAGCATGTCGAAACTGGTCGCCAAAGCGCAGGCAACCGATAGGCCGATATAGGCTGCAAGACATATGGCGAGCACCGGACGGCGACCGAAACGGTCTGCGAACATGCCCGGGAACAGCGCGCCTATGCCAGAGCCTAGGAAATAGGCTCCGATCACCTGCTGACGATCATTACCCTCTGCGCCAAAGTCATTTGCCATCTCGCCTAACGCGGGAAGCATGGCATCAATGCCAAACGCCTGAAGGCTCATCAAAAGCGCCATCAGCACGATCATTTCACGCTCGCCCAAAGACTTGCGTATGGCAGGCGAGGCGGCAGATGCGTTCATTGCGCGCAGCCTTGGGCGCTTGCGCGCAATAAGGGAAGCCGATTTTCGTGACGTGAGCGCAATCATGCGGCTATTGTCGCGGATATGTCTGACCACACGCCCGACAAAGATGATGAAGCCGCGATGGGCCTTCGCAAGATCATCCATGTCGATATGGATGCGTTCTTTGCCAGCGTGGAACAGCGCGACAATCCGGAACTGCGCGGAAAGCCAGTGGCGGTTGGCGGATCAGGCGGGCGCGGCGTGGTGGCTGCGGCCAGTTACGAAGCGCGCAAGTTCGGCGTAAAAAGCGCGATGCCGTCTGTCACAGCAAAGCGGCTGTGCCCTGATCTGATTTTCGTGCGGCACCGCTTTGACGCGTATAAAGAAGCCAGCCGCCAAATCCGCGCGGTGTTTCATCACCATACGCCGCATGTCGAACCGCTAAGTCTGGACGAGGCCTATCTCGACGTGACCGAGGATTTGCTTGGCATTGGCAGCGCAACACGGATCGCCGATCTGATCCGGCAGGAAATCCGCGCCAAAACCCGGCTGACGGCGAGCGCAGGCGTATCGTACAACAAATTTCTGGCAAAGCTGGCGAGCGACCAGAACAAACCCGATGGCGTATGCGTGATCCGTCCCGGACAAGGGGCAGATTTTGTGGCGGGCCTACCGATCCGGCGTTTCCACGGGGTTGGCCCGAAAGCCGAGGAAAAGATGAAACGGCTTGGCATTGAAACCGGCGCCGATCTGGCGGCGAAAGATATCGAGTTTCTGCGCACCAATTTCGGATCGTTTGCCGATTATCTGTTCCGCGCGGCAAGAGGCATCGATCTACGCCCCGTGAGCGCGCACCGGCTTCGCAAATCTGTTGGCGGAGAGCGGACGTTTAGCGACGACATCTCCAGCGGCGCGGCGCTGCGCGAAACGCTGGAAAACATCATCGAGATTGTGTGGGAGCGGATTGAAAACGCAAAAGCGCGTGGGCGCACCGTTACGCTGAAGATGAAATACACCGATTTTCAGAGCATGACCCGTTCGAAATCGGTGACACATTGGGTCGAAAGCAAGGATGAGCTGGGACGGCTTGGCCGCGAATTGCTGGAGGAGGCATTGCCTTTGCCGATGCCGATCCGGCTGATGGGCCTTACCCTCTCCAATCTGGATCACGGCGACGCGAAACAGCCGGCGAAAGACAACGCGCAGCTATCCCTGCTTTAAACCGGCGTCAAAGCCCGCGCGATTTCCATTCGTTCAGTCGGCGCCGGGTCGCGGTGCCCAACGGTTCGGGCAGCGAATGAGACGGGAAAAATCGTGCCTCGTCCACTTCGCGGCCATCGGGTTTAGGCCGCGCATCACAGGTCGCCGTAAATAGATGCGCAGTGTGCGGTGAGCCGGACAATTCCTCTTCAATCGCGCCAACCAATTGGATCGCCGCGATTTTGATGCCGAGCTCTTCCATCACTTCACGCCGTGCGCATTCTTCGGGATCTTCGCCCGTTTTCAGGCCACCGCCTGGCAGCGCCCAGACCTTTGGCCCGTAGGAATGACGCAGCAGCAGCACATCACCCTGAAGATTGGTAAGAACGACGCTTACCCCTGCAATCGGCACCTTGCGAAATTTGCGCCAGCGATGGCGCACCTTGTGTGCAATCGGCAATAGTGCGCGGTGCAATGGAGCAGGGATCAGGTTTGCCATTATGTAAAGCAGGTGATCCGGGGGCCTTCGGGCTCCCATTCCTTCGCCTGTGTCAAAAGCCGCGCAATCGGCAGATCGCTATCGCCCGCCGCCGCCGCATCAAACACGGCGCGTTTGTCATCGCCGCGGATCACGAAAATGATCGTCGGGCTGTTTAGCAATGCCGGAATTGTCAGCGTTATCCGGTCAAACGGAGCCTCTGGCGGCAAGGGATCAGGTGTAATCCGGCGCACTGCGCGCGGATCATCAGGCTGGGGATCAGTGTTCGGGAACAGCGAGGCGATATGGCCATCTGCGCCCATGCCCAGCCACACCAGAGCAAAATCGGGCATCTCTGCGTCTTCGTGCAAGCCGACAACTTGCGCGCCGACAGGTTCAAAGATCGCGCGCATTTTGCCGGTGTTCGAGGCATCGTGATCTTCTGGCACGATCCGGTCATCTGTGGGCCAGATGATAATCCGCGTGAAATCCAGATCGCGGGTCACCAACTCCTCAAAAATCGGGAACGGGGTCGATCCGCCTGGCACCGCAATGGTTAGATCGGCATGACTGGCATCGAGCGCCCATTCGAAATACGCTGCCAGCCGGTCCGCGATCTCGGCCGCGTCCATGTCGGGGATGAAGTCTATCTGTTCCATCCACCCACCATAGCAAAAGGGCCGCTCCCGGCTAACCGGAAACAGCCCTTTTGATGTGGACGCTTTAACGCGCCTTCTGATTTATCGCTGTGTTCAGCTTATCCAAGCGTCGAGGTTAGGAACCAGACGCGCTCTTCAGCCATGTCTGTCCAGTCATCCAGCAAGCCGTCTGTGGCGTTGTCGCCCGCTTGTTCGGCCAGTTCCTTCATCGACTTAAGACGCGCGACCATGTTCGCGTTGTCATCGCGCAGTTCGGCGATCATATCGTCCGCACTCAATGTTGCGCTGTCTTGGTTCTTCACCTGCGTGTGCTCGGCAATCATGCCAACCGAAGTGATCGTATCGCCGCCCAGTTTACGGGCGCGCTCACCGATTGCATCGATCTGGTCGCGAATTTCAATCGCGTGCTCGTCAAACATCAAATGCAGGTCACGGAAGCGCGGGCCCTTCACGTGCCAGTGAAAGTTCTTCGTCTTCACGTAGAGCGCGAAATGATCGGCTAGCAGACCATTGATTTCAGCGATAAGTGCGGTTTTCGAATTGTTGTTTGGATCAAGCATGCTTGTCCTCCTGATTGGTGTTGAACGGGGCGGGCTGCCATAAAGGGGGAGAGGCAACCGCCGTGTGTATCTTCACCAAACCAACGGCTAAACTATGGAATTGTTTCGAGAAAAATCAGATCGCAAAAATCGAACAAAGCGATCACAGGTCTGCGAAACGAGCGTTCAATCCTGTAAAGAGCGCCGCAACAATCAAACACGCACCTATGAAAATGCGGATGTAGAACAGCGGAAATTTCTCAAGTCGCGCTTTGCCGGCGGCCCAACCGACCGCGATAGCAGCCATCCCGCCGAGCGCGCCGCCGATGATGGTGGTGACCGGATAGACAGCCTGCGCGGCGAACGCGAAGATTACAAATCGCGCCGCATCACCGAATTGCCGCAGGAATACGACAACACCAATGGCGACATAGCTGCGCGTTGGCTCTTTCATACGCTTCAATCTGATCGGCCAGAACAGCTCAAGGCCCGCAAATGCCAGCGCAATGGCGACGAGCATCTGAGCGGCGCGATCCGGCAGCATCGAGGCAATCGTCCACCCGGCATATGCCATCACGGCGGCGCTCGCGGCGGCGCAAGCCATGCCGAGGATCAGCAAACCGTTTGTCCGTTCAAGCTCATCAGAAAATTGCGCGATGATCATCTGGTCACGCCCGCCAAGCGCGATGATAAATGTCAGCAGCAATGTGAACATGAAAGCGTCCATGCCGCTCGCCCTAGCATGCCAGACGCACCGCGCCAGTCCGCTTTGACTTTGCGATGGCGGTGGCGGGAATCCGCGCTAAGACTGTAACCGAGAGAGACCAGAGGAGAGAGCATGAAACTGGAAGCAGGCATGGCAGCTGTCGTCACGGGCGGCGCATCGGGATTGGGCCGGGCAAGCGCGCAAGCATTGGCCGATAAAGGCATGAAAGTCGCAATCTTCGACATTAATGACGAGGCTGGCGAGGAACACGCCAAGGCGATCGGCGGCACGTTCCACCATGTCGACATCATGGACGAGGAGAGCGCCGAGGCAGGCTTTGCCGCGGCCCGCGCCGCGCACGGACAGGAACGCGTTACCGTCCACTGCGCCATGGCATCGAAACGCGGAAAGACCGTCGGCTTTGACAAGACAACCGGCGGGTACAAACGCCTTTCCACCGAGGACTACGAATTTGGCGCGCAAGGCATTCTGGTCGCGAGTTACCGGATCGCCAGCATCTCTGCCTTGGGCATGGCGAACTCTGACCCGGTCAATGACGACGGGGAACGCGGATCAATCACGCTCACCGCCAGCGTCGCGGCGCAAGACGGCCAGATCGGTCAGACTATCTATGGTAGCTGCAAATCCGGCGTGAATGGCATGGTTCTGCCCATGGCGCGGGATCTGATGGATCTCGGCATACGGGTGAACTCGGTGATGCCGGGCATATTCGCGACGCCCCTGATGCTGGGGATGAAAGACCGCAATCCGCAAATGTGGGATCAATTGAACGCCAGCGTGCCCTTCCCAAAACGCCTAGGCGAACCGGAAGAGTTTGCATCGCTCATCTGCGAAATTGCCAGCAACAGCTATATTAACGGGCATCAGTTCCGACTGGATGGCGGGATCCGGATGCCGCCCAAGTAAGCGCCGCAGAATTGGCTTCCTATCGGCAAACCGCTAGGGCTGCCGATAGAATCGAAAACTCGAGAGGAATAATCATGCGTCAGGTTGATCACTTCATCGTTGGAGACAGCCCCGCCCCCACGCGCAAGCACCAGATCTGGAACCCATCAACCGGTGAGGTTCAGGCCGAGGTTCCGCTGGCTGGCGCATCCTTGCTCGATCAGGCTGTAGCCACTGCAAAGGCAGTCCAGCCCGGCTGGGCCGCGACCAATCCGCAAAAGCGCGCCCGTGTGATGTTCAAATTCAAGGAGCTGATCGAGGCGAATATGCAAAGCCTCGCCGAGCTGCTTTCCTCTGAGCACGGCAAGGTTGTCGACGATGCCAAAGGCGATGTTCAGCGCGGTCTTGAAGTGATCGAGTATGCTTGCGGTATCCCGCAGGTTCTCAAAGGCGAATACACCCAAGGCGCAGGGCCGGGCATTGATGTGTTTTCCATGCGTCAGCCGCTTGGCATTGGCGCGGGCATCACCCCGTTCAACTTTCCCGCGATGATCCCAATGTGGATGTTCGGCATGGCGACCGCTGCGGGCAACGCCTTCATCCTGAAACCGTCAGAGCGCGATCCGAGTGTTCCGATCCGCCTCGCCGAATTGTTCGTCGAAGCGGGCGCGCCGGAAGGGCTGCTGCAAGTCGTTCACGGTGACAAGGAAATGGTCGATGCGATCATCGACCATCCGGATATTCCCGCAATCAGCTTCGTCGGATCGTCCGACATCGCGCAGTATATTTACTCACGCGGCACCGCGAACGCGAAGCGGGTGCAGGCCTTTGGCGGCGCGAAGAACCACGGCATTGTAATGCCTGATGCTGACCTCGATCAGGTTGTGAATGACCTGACCGGCGCGGCATTTGGTTCGGCGGGCGAACGCTGCATGGCTTTGCCTGTCGTCGTTCCCGTGGGCGAAGACACAGCCAACCGTCTGCGCGAAAAGCTGATCCCGGCGATCAACGCGCTGCGCATTGGCGTGTCGAACGATCCCGATGCGCATTACGGCCCCGTTGTCACGCCCGAACATAAAGCGCGCGTCGAACAATGGATCACCACCGCCGAGGAAGAAGGCAGTGAGATCGTGATCGATGGCCGCGGCTTCACCTTGCAAGGCCATGAGAACGGCTTCTTCGTTGGCCCGACTCTGATCGACGGCGTAACCGAGCAAATGAAAAGCTATCAGGAAGAAATCTTTGGCCCCGTGCTTCAGATTGTGCGTGCGAAAGATTTTGAGGACGCTGTGCGCCTTCCGAGCGAGCATCAATATGGCAACGGCGTCGCGATCTTCACGCGCAATGGCCACGCCGCACGCGAATTTGCGAGCCGCGTGAATGTCGGCATGGTTGGCGTGAACGTGCCGATCCCTGTTCCGGTCAGCTATCACAGCTTTGGCGGATGGAAACGCTCCGGCTTTGGCGACATCGATCAATACGGCACAGAGGGTCTCGCCTTCTGGACCAAGAACAAGAAAGTGACCCAGCGCTGGCCCGATGGCGGCGGTGATGGTTCAAACGCCTTTATCATTCCGACGATGGGATAATGAACTTGGCTCTTCTGCGCTCAATGCTGATGCTTTTCGCGGCTTTGTCGTCGGGGGCGTTGGCTGCGCAGGAGGCCGCCGAGGCCGCGCCGGTAAAACGTATCGCGCTCAGCTTTGATGACACGCCAAGATTTGAAGGCGCGCTATATTCCGATGATGAGCGGTCGATCCGCCTTATCGCAGCCCTGCATGATGGCGGCGTCAAACAAGCCGCATTTTTCATCAATCCCGGACGTCTATCGGAGAAACCCGGCGGCAAAGCCCGCATCGCGGCCTATGTCGCGGCGGGTCATGTGATTGCCAATCATACGTTTTCTCACCCACAATTGCGCAGCATGGATACTCAGGAATATGTCAACGATATTGCGCGCGCAGCCGAGTGGCTGAACGGACGCAAAGGATACCGTCCTTGGTTCCGGTTCCCCTTCTTGGACGAAGGCGGCGATGACAAAGAGAAACGCGATGCCATTCGCGGCGCTCTGGATCGTTTCCAATTGCGCAACGGCTATGTCACAATCGATGCCTCTGACTGGTTTTTCGACGCCGAACTTTCCAAAGCGAAACGGGCGGGCAAGCCGATCAATATGGTGGCGTTGAAAGAGCTGTTCGTGGAGAGCCACCTCGGCGCTGCCGCAGCCTATGATGGGATCGCGATGGATACGCTCGGGCGGTCGCCTGCGCACATCATGCTGCTGCATGAAAGCGATCTGACTGTCCTCGCCCTGCCCGATCTCATTCAAGCATTGAAAGCAGACGGCTGGGAATTCATCACAGCTGACGAAGCCTATGCCGATCCCATCGCGAAAGAGATGCCCGATGTGCCCTTTTCACAAGGCACAATCATCGAAATGATGGCATGGGAGCGCGGAATGCCTGCCCCGCGCTGGTATGAAAGAAACAACACACGCATCGCAGGCAAACTGTTTCGCGAGCTGGTGCTGAACGAAACGAGCCGGCCAAAGGAATGAATATGCGGAATTCTGTTTGTTTGATGCTGGCGATGGCACTTTCCGCGTGCGGCACATCGCCCGCTGACGAAGCTGCGCCGCCTGAACCGTTGGAGACGCCTATCCCGGTCGAACCGGATGGAGGCATTGGCGACGGCGCAGAGCCCTTGCCTCAGGAAGCATCGCAAGAGCAGCCCGCCGGCGCGGCGAACGTAATCCCCGCCGGCTTTCACGGCGTCTGGGATTACGAAGGCGGCACCTGCGCTCTGGAAAGCGATATGCGGATGGAAATCTCCGCCAGCGAGATCATGTTTTACGAATCCATCGGCATAGTCACGGCTGTTTCGCCTGATGGTGAGGACACACTTGTCGCTCTCGCGATGGAAGGCGAAGGCGAGACGTGGGAGCAATCGACACGGCTTTCGCTAGTTGGCGAAGGCGATGACGTCCGCCTCCACACATCCGACGGCGATGCGCCAAAGCAGATTGATGAGTATCCCAGCAAAAAGTGCCCTGAATGAAGCGCGCTTTCACATATCTGGCTTTCGCGATTCTCGGGATCGGGATCGGGGCCTATTCCGCGCTTGCCATGGCCGGCCTGCTACCGGGAGACAGGCGAACCCAAGGGACGATTGCGCTCAACAATTGGTACGGTGATTTCACCATGGGTTCCGAGGATGCGAGCCCATACTTTCGTGCTCGGATCGCGCGCCATGGTCTGCTGGCCCTAGCCAACACCGAAGCGATCTATTTCACCCGCACAGTCGATGATAGCGGCCGCGCATTGCGCGAGGATTGCACATACCGATTAAGCGGTGGCAAAATGCCTGCACGGTGGTGGTCGGTAACGCTCTACAATGCGCAGAACTTTCTGCCTGACAACGCCGATGGCGCGCTCAGTTTTGATGCCAGCCGCGCGGAGGCGCAAGGCAGCGAGGGCGGCGCATGGTCGGCGATCATTGCTCCATCAAGACCCTCTGATGATACGGGCTGGATTTCAAGCAAAGCTGCTGGCGCATTTGACCTGACATTCCGACTCTATGTGCCGGATGCTGGTGTCTTGGATCGCCCTGAGGAATTGATCGACGCCCCCTCTGTTGCGCGACTTGAATGCGCAGGAGGTGCGGCATGAAACGGTTGCTCGGCCCTATCGCGTTGGCAATTTTCTTGGGCATCATCGTGCATGGCGCAATTGTCCATTTCGCCCCCTCCGTCATCATGGACCGTGCCTATACGTTGATCGGAGAACGCGGCACGCCTGTTCATGGCTTTCAGCTGGCGCCCCAGATGCGGCCCAGCACACAAAGCGTCGTCCGGCCTTCGCCCGACCTTGCATATTCAGGGTGCCGCTTTGACTTAGGCCAAGCCCCGAACGGCATTCGAGTCCGGATGGCGGCTTATGACGGCTATTCCAGCCTGTCGTTCTTCGACGCGCAAACGAACAATTTTCGCACCATACGCGGCGACGGTGTGGCTCAGGAATTCACATTGAACGCGGGCAATGCGCCTTCGCAAAAAGGCATCATCTTAATCCGCCGTCTGGCCCCGACGGATGTAGATTTTGCGCGCGTTGTGGAGGTGGCCAAAGCTGACGACTGTGAGGCGCTATGAGAAGACGTACGACATCCGGCTCTCCATTTGAGGCGCAGTTTGGTTTCTGCCGCGCCGTCAGGGATGGCAACCGCATTATCGTCGCGGGAACCGGCCCAATCGAACCGGACGGCAGCACAACACAAGGCGGCGCTGCAGCTCAGGCAGAGCGGTGCTGCGAGTTGATTGTAGCCGCTATCGAGGAATTGGGCGGCAACGCCAAAGACGTGGTGCGCACCCGCATGCTGCTAACCGACTTTGATGATCAGGCCGCGGTGGGCGATGTCCATGCGCGCTATTTCGCAGATGCCAAACCCGCGGCCACCATGGCCGGGGTCGCATGGTTATGCCGCGCGGAATGGAAGGTCGAAATCGAAGCCGAAGCAATTCTCAGCGGCGAATAAAGCGGCGCTCGTCTAAACTGACGCTCGCTCAAACGACGTGTGCATCCGGTCCGCTTCGAGCTGATATTCCATCCCAGCCATCAAATCGCTTAGGCTGTCCATCGCATCCAGCTGCTCTGCCCCGATCAAGCTGCGCAGACCGTTATCCGGTGCAGCAATCAGGATAGCGGGTAAATCGTGTCGGTGCCCCGGGTAAGCGGCGGCAAAATCATCTCGGTGATGGAACACGGCCTCCATCGGTAGACGATCGAGAAACCGTCGCCACTCACCGCGCATCGAAACCGGGCCATACGTAAGCGCGCAAAGCGAACACGGGTAACTGCCCGGGGCGAACTGTTTGTGCACCGCATGCAGCAGCGTGTTCAGGATGCCGCCATCGGCATTATAGACGATCAAAAGACGCGTGTTTTTCTGGCCCATATCGATAACTACGTGCGCAACGCGCGTTTGGTTACAACCTTGCTGAAAAAACTGAGATCTTGTTCGCTTCGTGCCGATCATAGCCCGCATCGTGCATACCCTTTTCTACGGGGGCGAACACGCCTAGATAGGCTGGTATGACAGGACAATTTCAACTCACCGAAGACCAGCTCGCGATCCAGGAAATGGCGCAGCGTTTCACCGCCGACAACATCACTCCGCATGCCGGAGAATGGGATGAGAAACACATCTTCCCCAAGGATGTGATCAAGCAGACTGCCGAGCTTGGCTTTGGCGCGATCTATGTATCGGAAGAAAGCGGCGGCATTGGGCTTGGCCGGTTGGAAGCTGCGTTGATTATGGAAGCCATGGCCTATGGCTGCCCCACGACCAGCGCCTTTATCTCGATCCACAATATGGCCTCGTGGATGATCGACACATTCGGCAATGCAGACGTTAAAGAGCGGTATCTGCCTGACCTGATCAGCATGGATAAAATCGCCAGCTATTGCCTGACAGAACCGGGCAGCGGATCGGACGCAGCCGGCCTTAAGGCGAGCGCCGTGCTGGACGGCGATCATTATGTGCTCAACGGCACCAAACAGTTCATTTCGGGCGGCGGCGTCAACGATGTGTACGTCACCATGGTGCGCACCAGCCATCATAAGACGAAAGGCATCACCTGCCTTGTGATCGACAAAGACACGCCCGGCGTCAGCTTCGGCGCGCCGGAAAAGAAACTGGGCTGGAACGCCTCGCCCACCGCGCAAGTAATCTTCGAGGATGCGCGTGTGCCGGTGGCAAACCGTGTCGGCGATGAAGGCGAAGGGTTCCGCTTTGCGATGATGGGCCTCGACGGCGGACGGCTGAATATCGGCGCGTGTTCGCTTGGCGGCGCGCAGCGGTGTCTTGATGAGGCAGTGGCCTACACCAAGGATCGCAAGCAATTCGACACGCCAATTGCGGATTTCCAGAACACGCAATTTATGTTGGCCGATATGGCCACCGATTTGGAAAGCGCGCGGGCGCTGCTTTATCTGGCTGCGGCAAAAGTTACCGACAACGCGCCGGATAAATCGCGCTTTTCCGCAATGGCAAAACGGCTCGCGACCGACAATGGCAGCAAAGTCGTCAATGATGCGCTGCAGCTGTTCGGCGGATATGGCTATCTCAAAGACTACCCGATTGAACGGTTCTGGCGCGATCTGCGGGTGCACTCGATCCTCGAAGGCACAAATCAGGTTATGCGTATGATCGTGGGTCGGGATTTGCTGCGGCAGTGATAAAATCACCGGGCGAAGGCTTCGTGATGCGGCTTCTGACAATTCTCGCGGGCTATTGCGGCGCGGCAGCGGCTGGCTCTCTAACCTTCATGTTGGTCGCTGCAATGGCGGGCGATTCCTCGTTCTCCAACTTCGGGAAGATATTCCCGTTCGTCGCTATGTTCGGGGCGGTATTTGCCGCGCCAATAGCGCTGCCGGTGATCCTTTTCTCCGAAATCAGGAAAGTTTCGTCCTGGCTGCTGTTTGCAGCGGCCGGGCTGATTTCAGGATTGCTGCTTATTGTGCTTATCACTGATCCGGTTGAGCTTCTTACTACAGATATGTTTGTGACGTCGCTGTTCCTTGGCACGACAACGGTCGCGGCGCTCACATATTGGGCCATCACCTGGCGGCTAAATCCACCGAAAAGTGCTGCCCAATGAGCACGCAATCCATCGCACAAATCACCCTCGTCGTGCCCGATTACGACGAAGCCATCGCTTTCTATGTCGGCGCGCTGGGCTTTGATCTTGTCGAAGACACGGACATGGGCGGCGGCAAACGCTGGGTTGTCGTCGGGCCAGTCGGCGGCGCACGTTTGCTGCTTGCGAAAGCTGCCAGTCCCACTCAAACGGCGGCTATCGGCAACCAAACGGGCGGCCGCGTCAGCTTTTTTCTCCACACCGACGATTTCACCCGATGCCACGAGCAGTTTATGGCGGCAGGGGTAACATTTGACGATTCTCCCCGCCAAGAACCCTATGGGACAGTGGCGGTGTTCAGCGATCCATTTGGGAATCGCTGGGACCTGATCGAACCGAAAGATAAGACATGAATTCAGAGCCCGCCGCGCAAGACGTAATCACCCGCATAGATGGCAGAGTTGGGCGCATCTCGCTCAACCGGCCAAAGGCGCTCCACGCGCTGACGCTGGATATGTGCCACGCAATGTCCGCTGCCCTAACCCAGTGGGCCAGCGATGATGCTGTCGAAGCCGTCATCATCGACCATATCGAAGGCACGCGCGGATTTTGCGCTGGCGGCGACATCGCCTTTCTGCGCGATTCTGCGTTGAACGACGGCGGTGCGTCAGGCCGCGAGTTCTTCCATGACGAGTATCAGCTCAACCACCAGCTCTTCACCTACACTAAGCCCGTTGTCGCGTTCATGGACGGGATCACGATGGGTGGCGGCGTGGGTATTTCCCAGCCAGCCAAATTCCGGGTCGCGACCGAAAACACGCGCTTTGCCATGCCCGAAACCGGCATCGGCCTGTTCCCAGATGTTGGCGGAGGCTGGTATCTTTCTCGCATCGGCGGGCGCTTGGGTCAGTTCCTTGCACTAACAGGAGCACGCCTTGACGGGTCAGAAGCACTGTGGACGGGCCTCGCGACACATTACGTGCCGAGTGAAATGCTCGATGATATCAAAGCGCGCATTGTTGAACGGCCAGGCCGGATCGCAGGTATTCTATCTGAACCGGTCGGCACACCTCCCCCTGCCCGCATCGAGGACAATGCGCTCAAGATTGCGAAGCACTTTGCCTCCGACAGTTACGAAGACATTCTCGCCAGTCTGGAAGCAGTCATCGAAGACGGCGATCAATGGGCAGAGAAAGAGCGCGATACGCTCGGCACGAAAAGCCCGCAGACCTGCAAGGTGGCGCTGCGCCAGCTGGCAACCTCGCTCGACCTGCCAACTTTTGCGGACAATATGGCGATGGAATATCGCATCGCTTCGCGCGTGCTGACCCGGCCCGACTTTGCCGAAGGCGTGCGCGCCGTGATCACAGATAAAACCAACGATCCCAAATGGGACCCAGCCACACCAGCGGAAGTAAGCGACGCGTTGATCGACAGCATTTTCGCCCCGCTCCCCGCAGACGAAGAATGGAAACCGCTATGAGTTACGAAACAATCACAGCCGAAAAAAACGCAGGCGGGACAAAAGGCGTTACGCTGTTGACGCTCACCCGGCCCAAGGCATTGAACGCGCTCAACTCGGTAATTCTGGCCGAGCTGATCGAAGCCTTCGCCGACTATCAAGCGGACGACAGCCAGCTTTGTGCAGTGCTGACGGGGTCGGGCGACAAAGCCTTTGCTGCGGGCGCCGATATCAAAGAGATGAGCGACAAGGCCGCTGCTGATTTTTATCTCGACGACTTCTTTTCACCTTGGACGTCCGAGATCGTGAAAAAGACGCGCAAGCCATGGATCGCGGCTGTGAATGGCTTTGCGCTGGGCGGCGGGTGCGAGCTTGCGATGATGGCGGACTTTATCATCGCGTCCGACAATGCGAAATTCGGTCAGCCTGAGATCAAGCTCGGCGTAGCCCCTGGCATGGGCGGATCGCAGCGCCTGACCCGCGCGATTGGCAAATCGAAATCGATGGAAATGTGCCTGACGGGCCGCATGATGAGCGCCGAAGAAGCCGAACGCGCGAACTTGGTGGTCCGCGTTGTGCCGCAAGCGGATTTGCTCGCTGATGCGCTGAAGACAGCAGGCAAAATCGCTGCGATGCCGCCAATGGCCGCGATCGCGAACAAGGAAATGGTGAACGCCGCGTTTGAAATGACGCTGGATCAAGGCCTCATCATCGAACGCCGCATCTTCCAGATCCTCACCGCGAGCGAGGACAAAGCCGAAGGCATGGCGGCCTTTATCGAGAAGCGCGAAGGCAATTGGAAAGGTCGTTGATATGAAAATCGCCTTTATCGGACTTGGCAATATGGGCGGCGGGATGGCCGCTAACTGTGTGAAGGCGGGCCACGATGTGCGCGCGTTTGACCTTAGTCAGGACGCTCTCGACGCGGCAAAGCAAGCAGGCTGCGCTACCTTTACCAGCGCCAAAGATGCGGTTGCCGATGCAGAGGCCGTCGTCTCAATGCTGCCAAACGGGGCGGTTGTGAAAACCGTTTATGGCACGGACGTGATCGGTCTTGCCCCAACCGGCGCGGTGTTTCTTGATTGCTCGACAATCGATGTCGCTACCGCCCGCGAGGTCATCTCTGCCGCGACAGAGGCTGGCTATGACATGGTCGACGCGCCTGTTTCCGGCGGAATCGCGGCGGCCAATGGCGGCACGCTCACCTTTATGGTTGGCGGCAGTTCGGATGCATTCGCGCGCGCAAAGCCGATCCTAGAAGCGATGGGCAAAGCCGTCATCCACGCTGGAGATGCGGGCAACGGGCAAGCGGCCAAAATCTGCAACAATATGCTGCTGGCGATCCATATGGCGGGGACGTGTGAAGCCTTTGCCATGGCGGAGAAGCTCGGCCTCGACCCGCAGACATTCTACGACATTTCCAGCGTATCGAGCGGCCAGAACTGGTCGATGACCAGCTATTGCCCGGTGCCCGGCGTTGGCCCGCAAAGCCCGTCTGACAATGACTATCAGGGCGGTTTTGCGACCGCTTTGATGCTGAAAGATCTGCGTCTCGCGATGGAAGCGGCTGACGCATCTGACAGCGCAGTGCCGATGGGTTCGCGCGCGGCCGCGCTTTATGAAAGTTTCGACGGGGCAGGCAATGGCGGGAAAGACTTCTCCGCCATCATCAAGACTTATTGATCTCAGTAATGATGCGCTCCAGCCATTCGCGTGGAGCGGCTCTTTTGCCGATATCAGCGACGAATTCCTGACCGCGCGCTACGCTGCGCAATCTCTTGCCGCGCAACCACCGGTCAGCGCGGTCGTGATAGGACAGTCCGCCGCGTTTCAGCCAATCTGGCCGCTGCCATAGGCTGGGCGGGCCTTCCGGCACCGTCAGCCGCAACGCGTCACCCGCGCGGGTCGCAGTGCGCCCTTCCCCGCGCCAGATCACGTCATTCGCGCTGTGCATCGCGAGCGCATGGGGGTGCGCAATATCGATCAGATCGTCAGGAATCCCGTTCGTCAGAGCAATCATTTCTGCGACGTGCAGATAGCCAAAGATGCGGTGATGTGGCTCGCTAGTCTGCTCCTCGGCAAACAGGCCGAAAAAGACAAAAACATCGCCCAACCCAACGCCCTGCCGTTCAAGGTGCGTTTGCGCTGCGCTGTGTTGTCCAAAAACGCATGTGCCATCCGCCAAGAACATCGGATCATGGTGGCAAAGATCGCCTGCGCCCAGCTTACCCTTGCTCGCCTTCGTTGCATGATCACCCAGCCCAAGATCGCCATAAGCCGTCTGCGACGCCGTGCCCGCAGGGATAGGCAGACTAAGCGGGCGGCCATCCACAATCGGCGAAGGCCCGCCCCCCGCGCTGCTGTCGAACCCCTTGCGGCTAAAGACGATTTTCACGCGGAGAGGATCACCCTTCAGGCGCTTCCCATGCCAGCTTTGGCTTACGCGCAGCGGCCGTCTCATCCAGACGGCGGCGCGGTGCATAATAGGGCGCTTGCTTCATCGTTTCGTCCCCGTCCAGCGCGCGCTGCGCAACGGAGCGGAAGGCTGTGATGAATTGATCGATCGAGGCTTTACTCTCCGTCTCGGTCGGCTCGACCAGCATCGCGCCGTGAACCACGAGCGGGAAATACACCGTCATCGGGTGATAGCCTTCATCGATGAGAGCCTTGGCCAGATCGAGCGTCGAAAGATCACCGCCAAAGTCTTTGTCGCCAAACAGCGCCTCATGCATACAAGGCCCCGCATCCGCGAACGGCGCGTGGAGCAAATCTTCGAGGCTGCGCAGAATGTAATTGGCGTTGAGCACCGCGTCTTCGGCCACCTGCTTCAAACCATCCGCACCGTGGCTGAGCATGTAGGTCAGCGCACGGGTGAACATGCCCATCTGACCGTGGAATGCTGTCATCCGGCCAAAGCTGGAAAGCTCACCGCCGAAATGTTCGCGAGCAAATTCGTCTGCCTGCTCTTCTTCGATCAGGTGAACCACGCCGTCCTTCGTACGCGCAGTGTATGGCAGCGGCATATAAGGCGCGAGCGCCTCTGAAAGCACGACCGGGCCGGAACCTGGTCCGCCGCCGCCGTGCGGGGTGGAGAATGTCTTGTGAAGGTTGATGTGCATCGCATCAACGCCAAGATCGCCAGGGCGAACTTTGCCTACGATGGCGTTGAAGTTAGCCCCGTCACAATAAACAAAGCCCCCAGCTTCATGAACCGCATCGCTGATTTCACGCATATCAGGCTCAAACAGACCACATGTGTTGGGATTGGTGATCATCACCGCTGCCACATCCGGCCCTAAACGCGCCTTGAGCGCCTCGATATCCACTCTGCCTGCTGGTGTCGCAGGGATATTCTCAACCCGGTAGTTGGCAAAGGCAGCAGTCGCAGGATTGGTGCCGTGCGCGCTTTCTGGCACAAGCACGACTTCACGGGCATTCCCGCGCGCTTCAAGCGCAGCACGAATGCATAGGATGCCGCAGAGCTCGCCGTGTGCGCCCGCTTTAGGGCTCATCGCGACGCTGTGCATTCCAGTGAGCGTCAGCAACCAATGTGCCAGCTCGTTCACAACCTCCAGCGCGCCTTGCACTGTTTGCACGGGTTGCATTGGATGAATATCGGCAAAGCCCGGAAGGCGCGCCATCTTCTCATTGAGGCGCGGATTGTGCTTCATCGTGCACGATCCAAGCGGGAAGAAGCCGAGGTCGATGCCGTAATTCTGGCGGCTAAGGCGGGTGTAGTGACGCACCGTTTCCGGCTCCGTCAGACCAACGAGGCCAATCGGATCATCACGTTCCAAACCGCCAAGGCGGCTTGCAGCATTCGGATCGATTGCAGGCAGATCGACACCGGTGATCTCCGCCTTTCCGATCTCGAAAATAAGCGGCTCTTCGAGCATCAATGCACGGTTGCCCGTGGTGGTTTGCGGGCCGTTATGCAGGCCATCATCGGCGACTTGCATTTCAGGTTTCCAGCCGGATTTATTGGGCGCGTTCATTGGGCTGGCTCCTTCACAAGCGCTTCGAGCTCGGTTGCAAGCGTCTCGATATCGTCTTCGGTTGTCATTTCCGTCACCGCGACCAGCAATGCATGCTCCAACGCCTCGACACCGGGATACAGCCGCCCAAGCGAAACGCCGCCCAACACGCCGCGATCCGCCATTTCGCGCACAATCTCACGCGCTGGTTTCCCATCGAGCATTACAGTGAATTCATTGAAGAATGCGGTGTTGAGCACTTTCACGCCCGGCACTTTATCCAGCCGGTCTGCTGCCAAACACGCAAGCCGGTGGTTCTCCGCCGCAAGCTCGCGTATGCCACGTTCACCAAGCAACGTCATATGGACGCTGAACGCCAGCGCGCAGAGGCCGGAATTGGTGCAAATATTCGATGTCGCCTTTTCACGGCGAATATGTTGCTCGCGTGTGGACAGCGTCAGCACGTAACCGCGCTTGCCCTCTGCATCGCTGGTTTCGCCGCAGAGACGGCCTGGCATCTGGCGCACATGTTTCGGATTGCGAACGGCAAACAGGCCGAGATATGGCCCGCCAAATTGCAAGCCAACGCCAATCGACTGGCCTTCACCCACGACGATATCCGCGCCGAGTTCACCCGGTGATTTAATCGCGCCAAGAGCCACTGGTTCGGTGTTTACCGCGACCAGCAACGCGCCTTTTGCATGGGCTGCTTCGGCAACTTTGGACAGGTCGCTTACGCGGCCCAGAATGTCGGGATATTGCACCACTACACAGGCGGTCTCATCGTCAATCCGCGCGATCAAACCTTCTAGGTCAGGCTCCGTCTGGATCGCGGGTGCGCTATCGGCGATTTCGTCGCCTGTGAACTGCGCCATGGTCTTCACAACCTGAGCGTAATGCGGGTGGAGCGCGCCGGAGAGAACCGCGCGTTTGCGCTTTGTCACGCGGGTCGCCATCGCCACCGCTTCCCAGCATGCTGTCGAGCCATCATAGAGCGAGGCATTCGCCACCGCGCAGCCATACAGCTTTGCAACCTGCGTTTGGAATTCAAACAGCATTTGCAGCGTGCCCTGCGCAATTTCGGGCTGATAAGGGGTATAGGCCGTCAGGAATTCACCGCGCTGGATCACCGTATCAACGCTCGCCGGCACATGGTGGCGATATGCGCCTGCCCCAAGGAAGAATGGCGCGTCGCCGGCTGCCAGATTCTTACCCGCAAGGTGTTTCATGTGGCGCTCTACCGCCATTTCGCTTGCGTGCATCGGCAGATCACGGATCGGGCCGTCAAGCCGCGCGATTTCGGGCACATCGACAAACAGATCATCAATGCTGTCTGCGCCGATTTTTACCAGCATATCGCTGCGATCAGTGTCAGTGAGAGGTAGGTAACGCATCTAAGTATTCTCCTGAGCCCGCTTTTTCGCCTAACGGGCATTCCGCAGTTTTCTAACTACGGTCGGCAGACGTGCCGGGATGATCGCCGCTTACAAATTATCGACGAACGCTTTGTAAGCTTTGTCGTCCATCAGACCCTCAAGCTCGTCTTTGTCGCCGATGGTCATGCGGAAGAACCAGCCTTCCTCTTCGGCCGAACTGTTCACCAAAGCAGGCTCATCTTCTAGCGCGGCATTGCCTTCGGTTACTTCGCCCGTGATCGGGGCGTAGACATCGCTGGCCGCTTTCACACTTTCGACAACGGCTGCATCGCCGCCTTTATCAAGCATCGCGCCGACATCAGGCAGTTCAACAAAGACGATGTCGCCCAGCTGCTCTTGCGCGTAATCGGTAATCCCGACGGTGGCGCTTTCGCCTTCGACATCGATCCATTCGTGTTCATCGGTAAAATAACGCGGCATAGGTATCAGCTCCCTCGGAAATAGCGGTGTGGAACAAAAGGCATCGGTGAAACGGTTGCGGGCAAGCGCTTTTTACGCACCTCGCAGGTCAATTCTGTGCCGTCAGCGGCACAGGCGGCGTCGACATAAGCCATTGCAATCGGCATGCCGAGCGTAGGTGAGAAACCGCCGCTGGTAACGGTGCCGACTTTGGTATCGCCGGAAAAGACGTCTGCTCCTTCGCGAGCAGGCATGCGGCCCTCCAATGTCAGACCAACGCGAGTTTTCGCGGTGCCATCAACGATCTCGCGCATGATCCGCTCTGCGCCTAAAAAGCCGCCCTCGGTCCGGCGGCGTTTGTTGATGCCGAAGATCAAACCGGCTTCGATCGGGCTAATCTGTGGCGAGAGATCATGCCCGTACAAAGGCAGACCAGCTTCGAGACGCAGGCTGTCACGCGCACCAAGGCCAATCGGCTGAACCTCTGGTTCGCTCAGCAAAAGTGTCGCAATTTCTTCCGCTGCAGCGGCAGGTATCGAGATTTCAAACCCGTCTTCGCCGGTATAGCCCGCTCGCGCAATCGTGGCGTTGTGGCCAGCAATCGAAAACTTGCCAAAGCGCATGAAAGTCAAATCGGACAAGGCATATTCGCCGGTCGCATGACGTCCCAATGCGTCCGCAGCCTTTGGCCCCTGCAAAGCCAGCAAAGCGTGATCGTCCAGATAATTGAGCGTAATCTCATCCGGCAGATGCTCGCGCAGATGGCCCATATCTTCGTATTTGGTAGCGCCGTTCACCACCAGATAAAGGTGGCCTGGCCAGCGCGAGACCATCAGGTCATCCAGCACACCGCCGTCTTCATCCAGCAGCAGCGAATAACGCTGACGGCCCAATTTCAACGTTGAAAGGTCAATCGGCAAAACGGCCTCAACCGCCTCGTCCAATCCTTCACCCGAAAGCAAAACCTGCCCCATATGTGACACGTCGAACAGACCCGCATTGGTGCGCGTCCATTCATGCTCGGCAACGATCCCGCCCCCATGCGAAAGATGCTCGCCAGTGTAATGGATCGGCATTTCATAGCCCGCAAACGGAACCATCCGCGCGCCTTGGTCGCGGTGCCATGCGTCCAGCGGCAACTTCTCAGGCGGCAATTCGTCTTGTGGTGTTTCGTCGCTCAAAATCACTGTTCCCCGAACAAGAATCCAACGCGCCGGACGGCACGCTGTTCCTGCCCCCTCTGTCGGGAAACCTGAGAGCTTCAGTCGGGCGAATTGGCCGCCTAACCTTCCCCTTCGGTGGTGATTACAGCGAGCTGTAATCACGCTTTCCAGAGTGCCTATGCCTCGCGCGGTCCGTTTGCCTGAGAGTTTCCGGGGCGGTTGCTCCTTCGGCGCCGTGTCTGATTGCTCAGACCAGTCTCTCCCGCGAAAGACGCCGGAATCACCCCGGCAGGCGCGACTCGTTTTGCGGATGCGAAGCCTCACGTCAATCACCGCATTCACCGACTCGAAAAAGTTCGGGGAAAGCGTGTAAGAATCGTGCCGAGCGCGGTCAGATTCCTGCTTTTGGCGGGTTTAGTCGAGGTTCGGCCGCAGCCAGCGCTCGGCTGTCGCGACATCAACGCCGCGCCGCTCCGCATATTCCTCCAGTTGATCGCGGCCAACGCGCGCCACGCCGAAATATTCCGATTCCGGATGGCCGAAGTAAAAGCCCGATACAGCCGCCGTCGGCAACATCGCGAAACTCTCCGTCAGGGTTAGGCCAACATTCGCCTCTGCCTCGAGCAGTTCGAACAGGATCGGTTTGAGCGAATGATCAGGACACGCCGGATAGCCCGGTGCAGGCCGAATGCCGCGATACTGTTCTTTGATCAGCGCTTCGTTGGTCAATTGCTCACCGGGAGAATAGCCCCACAGATCGGTGCGGGTATGCAGGTGCAAACGCTCAGCGAATGCTTCGGCGAAACGGTCTGCGAGAGCTTTCAACAGGATGTCGGAATAGTCGTCCTTGTCCTCCTGAAAGCGCGCAATATGCGGTTCAATACCGTGAATGCCGACGGCAAAGCCGCCGATCCAGTCGCCATCGGGATCGATAAAGTCGGCAAGGCACATATTGGCCCGGTCGCGGCTTTTCTTCACTTGCTGGCGCAGGAAAGGCAGCGTGAAATGATCTCCGCGCCCCCCTTTTCTAATAAATTCGCGGTGAATGGTAACATCATCGCCGTCCCGGGCGCATGGCCAAAGGCCTGCAACGCCGCGCGCCGTCAGCCATTTCTCACCGATGATCTGATCGAGCATCGCGTTCGCGTCATCGAACAATTGGCCGGCGGTTTCACCGACCACTTCATCAGTCAGGATTGCTGGATAATTGCCGTGCAATTCCCACGCGCGGAAGAACGGCGTCCAGTCGATGTATTGGCGCAGATCGGCGAGATCCCAGTCGTCAAACACATGCACGCCGGGCTGGATCGGCGGCGCAGGCTTGTCGCTGTAAAACGGGTCGTAATTGTTCGCCCGTGCTTCGTCGATAGACAGCAAGACGCTGGGCGATTTGCCTGCGCGGGCAGCGCGCACTTTTTCGTATTCGGCAGCGGTTTCTGCGACGAAATCATCGCGCTGTGTATCCGACAGCAGTTTTGATGCGACACCGACAGCACGGCTCGCATCAAGGACATGGATCACCGGACCATCATAGTTCGGCTCAATCTTAAGCGCGGTGTGCACTTTGCTGGTGGTCGCGCCGCCGATCAACAACGGCATCGTCATGCCAGATCGCTGCATCTCCTCGGCGACGGTCACCATCTCATCGAGCGACGGCGTGATCAGGCCGGATAGCCCGATCATATCGGCATTCTCTTCCTTGGCCACTTCAAGGATTTTGGGCCACGGAACCATCACGCCAAGGTCGATCACGTCATAGCCATTACATTGCAGCACGACGCCGACGATATTCTTGCCGATATCGTGCACGTCGCCCTTCACCGTGGCCATGATAACCTTGCCTTTGGCCTTGCGCTGCGATTCCGGGAGAAGGTCTTTTTCCGCTTCGATAAACGGGATTAGATGCGCGACCGCTTTCTTCATCACGCGGGCGGATTTCACCACCTGAGGCAGGAACATCTTGCCGCTGCCGAACAAGTCGCCGACGACATTCATGCCGTCCATGAGCGGGCCTTCGATAACCTCAATTGGCCGGCCGCCATTGTCTTCAACTGCGCTGCGCATTTCCTCGGTATCGGGCACAATATGCGCGTCGATGCCTTTGACGAGGGCATGTTCCAGCCGCTTACGCACTTCCCAGCCGCGCCATTCTTCGGCGGCCTTTTCATCGGCAACCGATTTGCCCTTAAAGCTCTCTGCAAGATCAATCAGACGCTCGGTCGCATCGTCGCGGCGCATCAGGATCACGTCTTCACACGCATCGCGGAGCGCGGGGTCGATCGTGTCATACACGTCGAGCTGGCCCGCATTCACGATGGCCATGTCCAACCCCGCCGGAATGGCATGATACAAGAACACAGAATGCATCGCGCGGCGCACAGTTTCATTCCCGCGGAAGCTGAAAGAGAGGTTGGAAAGTCCGCCGCTGGTTTTGGCATGCGGGCATTGCTCTTTGATCTCGCGTACCGCTTCCAGAAAATCGAGGCCGTAGCGGTTGTGCTCTTCGATGCCGGTCGCGACAGCGAAGATATTCGGATCAAAGATGATGTCTTCGGGTGAAAAGCCTTCACCGACGAGCAGATCGTAGGCGCGTTTGCAAATCTCTACCTTGCGCTCTTTTGTGTCGGCCTGACCAACTTCGTCAAATGCCATGACGACGACTGCCGCGCCGTAAGCCATGCATTTGCGCGCATGCTCAAGGAACGGCTCCTCGCCTTCTTTCATGCTGATCGAATTCACAATCGGCTTACCCGAAACGCATTTCAGACCGGCTTCAATCACGTCCCATTTGGAACTGTCGATCATCACCGGAACCCGGGCGATATCCGGCTCTGCTGCGATCAGTTTGAGGAACGTCGTCATCGCGTGCTCTGCGTCGAGCAGGCCTTCGTCCATATTGACGTCAATCACCTGCGCGCCGTTTTCGACCTGCTGGCGGGCGACCTCGACGGCGGCGGTGTAATCATCCGCCATGATGAGCTTTTTGAACCGGGCGCTGCCGGTGACATTGGTGCGCTCACCGATATTGATGAAGCGCGAAGAGGCGTTCTGCTGGTTCATCAAGCGCCCACCACAAATGGCTCCAGCCCCGCCAACCTCATCGAGGGATCATGGCCCGGAACAATGCGCGGCGGCAGTCCTTCGACCGCCTCTGCAATCGCCTTAATATGCGCAGGCGAAGAACCACAGCACCCGCCCAGAATGTTCGCCTGACCGTTCTCGGCCCACAGCTTCACCAGCGCAGCCGTTGTTTCTGGCATTTCGTCGTATTCGCCCAGCTCGTTGGGCAAGCCCGCATTGGGGTACGCCATCAACAGCGTATCCGCGATGCCCGAAAGCGATTGGATATGCGGACGCAATTGATCCGCGCCAAAACTGCAATTGAGGCCGATGGTCACCGGATTGGCGTGACGCACGGCGTACCAGAACGCCTCAACCGTGTGGCCGGATAGATTGCGGCCAGACAGATCCGTCAACGTCATCGAGATCATCATCGGCACATCGCGGCCCAACTCCGCCTCAAGCTGCTTCACAGCCATAATGCCGGCCTTCGCATTGAGAGTGTCGAACACAGTCTCAATCAGAATGAAATCACAGCCGCCCTCGATCAAAGCCGCTGCTTGATCCTTGTAAACGGCGGTCAGTTCATCAAAATCAATTTCACGAAAGCCGGGGTCTTCGACGTCCGGGCTTAACGAGAGTGTCTTGTTCGTCGGGCCAATCGCGCCTGCAACAAAGCGTGGCTTACCGTCTTTCGCGGCAAACTCATCGGCAAGCGCGCGGGCAATTTTGCCAGATTCGATGTTGATCGCGGCAACCTGATCCTCGGCCGCATAATCCGCTTGGCTGATGGTATTGGCGCTGAATGTGTTGGTCGCGACGATGTCTGAGCCTGCATCCAAATACGCGCGCGTGATGTCACGGATGACATCCGGGCGCGTCAGAGCGAGGATATCGTTGTTGCCTTTTTGATCGGCCTTCAGCCCCAGATCACCAGCATAATCTTCTTCGGTCAGCTTGCGTTCCTGAATCTGCGTGCCGAACGCGCCGTCAAAGATCAGAACACGCTCTGCGGCTGTGTTCTTGAGCAATTCGCGTGCGTTTGTATAGGCGCTCATGCGTCACCTCCGACCGGGCGTTTGCCGAGCATGTGGCAAATCGCGTAGGCGAGCTCTGGCCGGTTGAGTGTGTAGAAGTGGAAGTCGCGCACGCCGCCTGCATACAGGCGGCGGCACAATTCTGCGGCGACGGTGGCTGCAACGAGTTTGCGTGCCGCAGGTTTTGCATCCAACCCTTCGAACAACCCGTCCATCCACTCCGGAATTTCCGCTCCGCATGCGCCAGCAAACTTGCGGGCCTGCGCGACATTGGTGACTGGCAGGATGCCGGGCAAAACAGGTTGCTCAATCCCGCTCGCGGCGAGTTGATCACGGAATGCGAAGAACTTGTCCGCGGAGAAGAAGAATTGACTGATCGCTCGGCTCGCACCTGCATCCAGTTTACGCTTCAGATTATCGATATCGGATTGCGGACAATCGGCATCGGGGTGCGTTTCGGGATATGCGGCAACCGATATGTCGAAATCGGCGATCTCTTTGAGACCCGACACCAGTTCCGCAGCGGTCGCAAACCCTTCCGGATGCGGCGTAAATGGAGCGCCCGGCTCGCCTGCATCGCCGCGCAGCGCAACGATGTGGCGCACGCCCGCCTCCCAATAATGCTCGGCCACTTCGCGGATTTCTGCTTTGGACGCGCCAACACAGGTAAGGTGAGCGGCAGCAGGCATCTTCGCCTCGGCAATGATCCGCGCAACTGTCGCGTGGGTGCGTTCGCGGGTTGATCCGCCCGCACCGTAAGTGACAGAGACGAAACTCGGCGCGAGCGGCTTCAACTGCTGCACCGCATCCCACAATTGCTCTTCCATCTTTTCCGTCTTGGGCGGGAAGAATTCAAAGCTGACATCAACGTCGCCCGGCAGGCCGGAGAACAACGGCGTATCCACCGCAGTGCGCGCTTCGTGCAATTGATCGAGAGTGGGGGTCATTAAAATTTCTCTTTGGGAGAGGGGGTTACGTAGCCGATTGGGCAGGCACATCGCGCCTTTTCCCAATCCAGATTTTCACAACAAGTTCCCCGCCATCGAGAGCAATTGGTTCGCTGGCGCTGAAACCGGCGTTGCGAATCAAATCACGCATCTGGCGGTCGGAAAAGCCAAGGCGGGCATGTTGATGACGGGTGCGAAGCTCTTCACGGTCGTGGCTGGCGAAATCGACAATCGCGATCCGCCCGCCTGTGCGGGTAACACGGGCGGCCTCAGCCAGCGGCAATGCGGGGTCCTGCGCGAAATGAAGCACCTGATGCAGCAGCACGGTGTCAAAACTCGAATTCGCGAATGGGAGTTCGGAAAAATCGCCTTGAACCAGCTCAATCTGAGCCGCTGGCAAGTGCTGCAATTTGGCGCGGGCAACGCGCAGCATCTCTAGGTTCTTGTCAAACGCGACGACACGCTCTGCATTGCCAGCAAAGAATTCCGCCATACGGCCTGTGCCCGTGCCAATATCGAGCACAGCGCCCAGAGCATTATCACCCAGAGCCTCCGCCAGTTGCTGTTCCACCTGCGCATCGGGGCTATGCAAAGCGCGCAGATCATCCCACTCGCCCGCATGCATGGCAAAGTAGTCACCCGCGCTCGCCTCTCGCGCTTCGCGGATCGACGCAAGCTTGCGCCGGTCGCTCTCGCATATTTGCGCAAATTCAGCATTTTGGCGCTCGGCGATGGCGAGCAATTGTTCCAAAGCCACCACGATCGGATCGGCATTATCGGCTCCGGCGGTTGAACGCAGGAACACCCAGCTGCCCTCTCGGCGCCGTTCGGCAAGCCCTGCATCGCACAAGATGCCGACATGGCGCGAGACGCGCGGCTGGCTTTGTCCCAACGCCTGAGCCAATTCGCCGACAGCAAGCTCCATCGTACCGAGCAGCCGCGCAATGCGCAGCCGGGTCGGATCGGCCAAGGCCTTGAAGATAGTATCGACAGTCATGCGGAGAGATATAAAGATATTTTTATATCTGTAAATGCGCCAAATTTACGATCACGCTTGCAAAATTTCACGACCGCGCGGAAACCGCGCACGATATGAAACTTGGTTGCTGTTATTATCCCGAACATTGGCCCGAAGACAATTGGGCGAATGATGCGCGCCGGATGGCCGAAATGGGGCTGTCGCTTGTGCGGATTGGTGAATTCGCTTGGAACCGGATTGAACCGGAACCGGGCACGCTAGATTGGGCCTGGTTCGACCGCGCTATTGAGGTGCTTCACGCCGCTGGTCTCAAAGTGATCCTTGGCACGCCAACCGCAACGCCGCCCAAATGGCTGGTCGACCAGATGCCGGATATGGTCGCGATTGACGAGCAAGGCCGCCCGCGCGGATTTGGCTCACGTCGCCATTATTGCTTTTCGCACCTTGGGTATCGCAAAGAAAGCCGCCGTATCACGCAGGCGATGGCAGAGCGTTATGGGCAACATCCTGCAATCACCGCGTGGCAGACCGATAACGAATATGGCTGCCACGATACAATCTTGAGCTTCTCAGATGCCGCCGCGTCGCGCTTCCGCGAATGGCTTGGAAAGCGATACGCCGCGCCGGAAGCGCTGAATGACGCGTGGGGCAATGTGTTTTGGAGCATGGAATACCGCTCTTTTGAAGAGGTCGATCCCCCGCATCTGACTGTGACTGAGGCGAACCCCGCACACTGGCTGGATTATCGTCGGTTCGCATCGGACGAAGTGGCAAGTTTCAACAAAGAGCAGGTCGATATTCTGCGCGAACATTCGCCGGGCCGCGATATTACGCACAATTTCATGGGCTTCTTTACCGAGTTCGATCATTACGACACGGCGCGTGATCTCGATGTGGCGACGTGGGACAGTTATCCGCTCGGTTTTCTAGAGCAATTTTGGTTCGGCGAAGACGACAAACGCGACTATCTGCGTCAGGGGCATCCCGACATCGCGGCGTTCCATCATGATCTGTATCGCGGCGTAACCGGAACTGGTCGTTGGGGCGTGATGGAGCAGCAACCCGGGCCAGTGAACTGGGCCCGGTACAACCCTGCCCCGCTGCCGGGGATGGTGAAGCTGTGGACTCTAGAAGCGATGGCACACGGGGCCGAGTTCACGAGCTATTTCCGCTGGCGGCAGGCTCCGTTTGCTCAGGAACAAATGCATGCCGGCCTGCTGCGACCGGATGGCAAGGATGCCGAGGCCGCCGGCGAAGCGCGTGATGCAGCGAAAATTATCGGCCAGCTTGGGACGCAAACTATCGCAAAGGCTCCGGTCGCGCTCCTGTTCTCATACGAGGCAGCATGGGTGTGCGGCATCCAGCCGCAAGGTGCGAGTTTCCGTTATCTGGAGCTGATCTATGAATGGTATTCCGCCCTGCGAAAGCTGGGTTTGGATGTCGATATCGTGTCCGTTGACGCCCCGCTCAGCGACTACAAAATGGTTTTGGCACCGACGCTTCCGATTGTTCCCGACGTTCTGGTCGCGAAGTTAAAGGCGCTCACTTGCCCGGTTCTGATGGGCCCGCGTTCGGGCAGCAAGACGGAAAGCTTCTGCATTCCGGGTGGCCTTGCCCCCGGCAATCTGCGCGATCTTATCCCGATCACCGTATCCCGTGTGGAGTCGCTGCGCGGCGGCATCGCAGAGGCCGGTGACGGTTTTGCAGTGACGCGCTGGATGGAGCAGATCGAAAGCGATCTGAGACCGGAATTCGCGCTGAATGACGGGCGCGGTGTCGTCTTCAAGCATGACCATGTCCGGTATTGCGGTGCATGGCCGGACGGTTCGCTTCTCACCCGCTTGATCGAGCTGATGGCTGGAGAAGCGATTGTCCCGCTGACCCGCCTGCCCAAAGGTCTCCGCGTTCGCCGCAGCGCCACGCACATGTTCGCATTCAACTATTCCAACAAAGCCGTGAAACTCGATTTGACCGGTGAGACGATTGACCCCGCCGGGGTTTCGATTACGGCGCTGTCATCATGACCCAAAGCCGTAACTACGCCATTATCGGATGCGGCATGATGGGCCGCGAGCATATGCAAAATCTTGCATTGGTGCACGGCGCCGATCTGGTCGCAATTGCCGATCCTGATGCCGGATCGCGCGCTGCCGCGAGCGAGCTTGCAGGGCGACTTGGTCAAGAAGTTGAGCTGTTCGATGACGCGGATGCTATGCTGTCCGCCGTCAAACCTGACGCGGTGATCATTGCCTCACCCAACTTCACGCATTTTGGCGCGGTAAAGCCTGTGATGGAGGCAGGTGCAGCGATCCTGTTGGAAAAGCCGATGTGCACCACCGTGGCAGACGCCGAATCATTGGCAAAGACAGCGCGCGACTACGCAAACCTGTTCTGGGTTGGGTTGGAATACCGTTACATGCCGCCCGTCACCCGGTTTATCGATCGCATTCATGCGGGCGAAGCAGGCGATATCAAGATGCTGGCCATCCGCGAGCACCGCTTTCCCTTCCTCGTCAAAGTCGGCGATTGGAACCGCTTCAATCGCAATTCTGGCGGGACGCTGGTGGAGAAATGCTGCCATTTCTTTGATCTGATGCGCCACATTATGCGCGATGAGCCGGTGCGCGTGTTCGCCAGCGGCGCGCAGGATGTGAACCATCTTGATGAAAGCTATAATGGCGAGGTGCCTGACATTATCGACAACGCATTTGTGATCGTCGATTTTGCTGGCGGCGCGAGAGCCGTGCTGGACCTGTGCATGTTCGCCGAAGGGTCAGAGCAGCAGGAAGAGATCAGCGCGGTTGGCCCTTTCGGCAAGATGGAAGTCAAACTGCCAGTGGGCGAGGTGACATGGTCGCCGCGTGACAAGTCCGGGCCGTTTGTGAGCCACGTTGCAACCCCGCCCGATGCGCTCGCTGCAGGGGATCACCACGGCGCAACCTTCTTTCAACAGCGCGATTTTCACGATGCGCTGGTAAACGGCACAGCTCCGCTGATCAGCGCGCGCGACGGATACCGATCCGTCGTCATCGGCGCAGCTGCGCAGCAAAGCATCGCGACTGGTCAGCCGGTCGATATCACTTTCACGGACGAGGATTGAACGTGCTCACAGGAATGCCCCGCAGCGGCTTTGGCCTCTGGAAAATACCGCAAGACAAGACCGCGGATACCGTGGTCGAAGCCATACGCGCCGGCTATCGCCATTTCGATAGTGCCGCCGATTACGCCAACGAGGTGCAAACTGGCGAAGGCATTGCGAAAGCGATCAACGAAGGATTGGTGACCCGCGAGGAGCTTTGGATCACATCAAAGCTTTGGAACACATTTCACGCGCCCGAACATGTCGAAGAAGCCTGCCGCAAATCGATGGATGATTTGGGCGTGGATTATCTCGACCTCTATCTGATCCACTTCCCCATCGCGCTGGAATATGTGCCGATTGAAACGCGCTATCCACCCGAATGGGTGCATGATCCCGATAGCGCATCAGGCATGAAACTCGCCAAAGTCCCGTTGCATCAAACATGGGCCGCGATGGAGGCTCTGGTCGACAAAGGCCTCGTGAAAAACATCGGCGTGTGCAACTACAATTCGGCTCTGTTGCATGACTTGATGACCTATGCGCGGATTAAGCCCGCGATGCTGCAAATCGAAAGTCACCCCTATTTGACGCAGGAGCGGCTCATCCGTCTCGCGGGCGATTATGGCATGGATGTCACCGCGTTCTCCCCGCTTGGCGCGCAAAGCTATTTTGAGCTCGATATGGCCGCGGAGGGCGAGAGTTTGCTGGGCACGGCGCCCGTGATGGTCGCCGCTGATGCGCATGGCAAAACGCCAGCGCAAGTTCTGCTGCGCTGGGGCGTTCAGCGCGGCACCGCGATCATACCCAAAACAGCCAAGCCTTCGCGGATGCGCGAGAACCTGGACATCGACGGCTTCGAGTTGTCGCAGGTCGAAATGGCCGCGATTTCCTCGCTCAATCAAAATCGCCGCTTCAACGATCCGGGCACTTTCGCCGAGGCCGCCTTTGGCACTTTCCACCCGATTTACGACTGATATGACCGAACAAACCTTCCCCGCCATTGTCGAGGGTAGCGGCGATCTCGCCGCTTTCCTGAGTGCCAACAAAGACGCAGTTGATGCAGCTCTGGCCAACGCTGGCTCGCTGCTCTTTCGCGGCTTCGATGTGCCTGATCCGCAGGCTTTTGATGCCGCAATTGAGGGATATGGCGAGCCAGGTTTCACCTATGAGGATTCGCTGTCCAATGCTGTGCGCACCAATGTGACGCCCCGCGTTTTTACCGCCAACGAAGCGCCGCCTACGACAGAGATTTTCCTGCACCACGAAATGGCGCAGACTCCGCTTTTTCCCAGCAAGCTGTTCTTCTATTGTGAGATTGCCCCTGAGACTGGCGGCGCGACGCCGGTGTGCCGGTCTGACTGGGTGTTGGACCACCTGATGCGCATCGCACCGGAATTTGTGGCGCGGGTCGAGGCCGAGGGCGTGCGCTATACAAACGTGATGCCGGGCGATGATGATGCGGGATCAGGCCAGGGACGCAGCTGGCGCAGCACATTGAGCGTGGCCGACCGCGCCGCAGCCGAAGCGCGCCTGCGCGATCTAGGCTATACGTGGGAATGGCAGGCCGATGAGAGCTTGCGCGCAACCACACCAGCCCTGCCCGGCATTCGCGAATTGGCGGATGGTCGGCGAACATTCTTCAACCAATTAATCGCGGCATTTCGGGGTTGGGCCGATAGCCGAAATGACCCGAACCGCGCGATCACTTTTGGCGGCGGCGATCCAATCACATCACAAGATATGGCACCCGCAATCGCGATTGCTGATGAGCTGACCGCAGACCTCGCATGGCAAGCGGGCGATGTCGCGTTGATCGATAATTTCTTGGTGATGCATGGCCGTAAACCGTTTGAGGGTAAGCGGCGCGTTCTGGCTTCTCTGGTCGCCTAAATCGGGTCTAAGCCTGAGCGATACCGAGCTGCGCGCAGTCAACCATCGCATAGCCTGACGGGTGCTGTGCCACGGCGCCAGGGCAAACAGCGGCAACTTCATCGGCCATCGCACCAAAAACATCGCGGCCCTCGCACAGGTCGCGGAATTCCGGGCGATAATCGAATAGGTAGAGGCCGAACCCCAAAGGATGCTCCCCGATCTTGCGGATGTTTTGCTTAAGACGCCGGTCTGACATCATGCCCATCATGCCGAAGCCGCCGAGGCCTCCCCCGGTCATGCCGCCAAATCCGTCATTGCCCATATTGTTGCTGCCACCGGTCAGATTGCGCACGCTGCCATACAGCCGCAACTCGGGACGCAGGTACGCTCGCTTCTGCTTCATCATTCCTCAGAACCGCTGCTTAGTTTACAGTTTTTACCGTTCACTCTTGTTTTCCAAGAGACGAATCGGCCGGTGTTATTATGCTTTAACCATAACGACCGTCTGTCTCGCAGCAAAGAGCCACACCGCGACATTTACCGCGACTAAAGCACTAATAAGCCCGAAAAACACCCCGGTTAGGCCACCTGACGAAGCAAGACCCAGCGGGGAAAACAGCAGATAGGTTGCCACGACGCAGCTGAACAATGTCACCGCCAATGGCTTGGCAAAGCGCCACGGGGTCATGTCCACCTGCTCGTTTCGGGCAAAACGCCACGCAGTTTCGCGCGGGCGCAGCCATCCGCAGGCCAACATGATGCCAACCTCAATCCAGAACAGCACCGCATAAAGGTGGATGAAGTGGAGAGTGATCAAGTCATCGAACACAAACCGGATCAGGCCATATGCGATCACATGGAAGATGATCACAAGTTTCGCCCCCAGCGCAGGAACGCGCGCGGTGAACAGGCCGACGATTACAATCACCACAGTGGGGATGTTGTAGAAGCCGGTGAAAATGCGGATGATTTGCCACAATCCCTCGGGCGCGAAAGCAAGCATCGGCGCAACCGCGAAAGAGAACAGCGCGATCACAAGGCTGGCGATCTTCGCGACGCGGACCAGCTCGGCATCGGTCGCCTTATCGCCGCGCGCTGGAGCGTAAACATCCAGACTGAAAAGCGTCGCTGCGCTGTTCAACAGCGAGTTGAACGAGGAGAAAACCGCGCCCAACAAAACCGCGAGGAAAAAGCCGGAGAGATAGACCGGCAAAACATCGCGGATAAGGCGCGGATAGGCTTCATCGATTGTGCCTAGGCCCGGTCCATAAAGGTGGAATGCGATCACGCCGGGGATCATCATCATAAACGGCACAAGGATCTTGAAGAAGCCTGAGAACAACACGCCCTTTTGCCCTTCAGCAAGGCTCTGCGCGCCCAACGTCCGCTGGATCACATATTGATTGGTGCACCAATAAAACAGATTGGCGAACACCATGCCGGTAAAGATCGTCCCGAACGGTGTGGGGTCATCAGGTGCACCAATCGCATTCAGCTTCTCCGGGTTTTCTGCCGTCAACTGCGCCAGCCCTGCGCCGAAATCGCCCTGGCCAAGCGCGATTAGGCCGAACACCGGCACGAGCACCCCTATAATCAAC
Organism: uncultured Erythrobacter sp.; assembly: GCF_947497915.1. Taxonomy (GTDB): domain Bacteria; phylum Pseudomonadota; class Alphaproteobacteria; order Sphingomonadales; family Sphingomonadaceae; genus Erythrobacter. The sequence goes on from NZ_CANMIJ010000002.1 coordinate 218,322, forward strand.
AGGCCAATCCCGTTGAGCGTATCCGAAATCGCCACCGCGCGTAGGCCGCCAAAGATCGCGTAAATTGATCCGGTAACCCCGATCAGGATCACCATCGCGACCAACGCCTGAAAATCGCCAAGTCCCGTGAGCGCAGGCACATCAAACAAAGCGATGACTGCTAACGATCCAGAATACAAAACACTCGGGATCGTGACGAGGCCGTAGCCAAGCATAAACAAGACGACCGACATTCTTCGCACGACCGGATCGAACCGGTCATTGAGAAACTGCGGCAGTGTTGTGAAAGCGCCGGCTAGATATCTCGGAAGGAATATCAGCGCCATCGCGATGGTCGCGACCGCAGCCGTCACCTCCCACCCCATGCTCGACATGTTAAAGCCATAGGCAGACCCGTTGAGCCCGATCAGCTGTTCAGCTGAAAGGTTTGTCAGCAGCAAAGAGCCCGCAATAAATGTCGCGCCCAGACCCCGTCCGGCGAGGAAGTACCCGTCCTTTGTCTCCGTCGTCCCGCGCGTTTTTAGCCAACTGATCCAGCCGACCAGACCCATAAAGAACGCGCAACTGACGAGCGTGAAGATCAAGTTTTCTTGCGTCATTTCAGTGCGCCAATCAGCCTTTGGTAATGGTCAGAAAGGCGGTCCTCTCCAAACTCCGGAGTGTTTTCGGCATCATATTCGCCGGTTTCTCCGTTCAACACCAGCATGCTCTCCGTCGCGTAATAATGCGCGATGCGGGCATATTCGGCTTTCTCTGCGAACCAGCTGGAAAAAGGTGCGGCAACGGACAGCAATCTCGCAGCCGCAGTGAACAGGCGCGGCGAGATGGATTTGAACCGCGCGGGCTTGCCCGCGACTTCAAAGATCATCTCGCCTTGTTCGCGCAGCGAGATTGCGGGGCCGGGCCCGCCAATGGGCAGCACTTGATTACGCCGAGCGGGGTCGGTCACACAATTGACAATGAAGCGCGCCAGATCGCGGTTGCTGATCGGCTTGCACCGCGTCAATTCGCCGTCGCCGAAAATCATAAAGGGCTTGCCCTTGGCGACCCGCTCCACCTGACCGGACAGCGATTTGAAAAAGGCCGTCGGGCGCACGATCGTATGGTCGATCGTCGACGCTTTAAGCGCCCGCTCGAATGCGATCTTGGCATGTTGAAACGCCAGTCTCGGACGCTGCACACATATGGCCGAGAGCAAGATGAAATGCGCCGCGCCCGCCGCTTCGGCGGACTTGAGCAGGTTGAGGTTCGTAAGGAAATCTACCGCCTCGGCGTCTTTGGGTGATCCGCTGCGCGATGCGATACAAGAAACCACCGTATCCGGCTTTGCGATAGCAACCGCCTTCGCAAGCTGTTCGGATGAGGCGAAATCATCGCGGGCGACGTTGCTCACATGGTGCCCGCTGGCCTCAAGCGCATCGGCAACGGCGCGGCCAATCGTGCCGCTCGCTCCTGCAAGCAATACCCGCTTTGGCTGATTATGTGGCTTGGCCCCGTCCATCTCTGGACGAGGCCTTAGCGTATCCATGAGCCGCTAAACAGCCGCTCTATCGAGTTATAACGCCGGTTTGCGTGCAAAGATGCCAAAGCACGCAATGACGGCGTAGCAAAGGATCGGGATGATCATCGCCATCGCCAGATCGCCGCCGCTTGCATCTGCAACCACGCCGTAGAGCAGCGGCACAATCGCGCCGCCGCAAATGGCAACATTGATGATGCCCGATCCGTCGGCAGCTCGCGGGCCAAGCTTCTCACACGCGAGCGAGAAGATGGTCGGGAACATGATCGAGTTCATCAGGCCAACCGCCAGCAGCGTGTAAGCCGCAAGAACGCCCGACGTATTGGTCGAAATAAGGATCAGCAAAATCGCACCGATTGCGTTGAAGGCAAGAATTTTGCCCGGGCTAAACATCCGCAAAGCCGCCGAACCGATAAACCGGCCCACCATCGCGCCGCCCCAATACAGGCCGATCATCCATCCGATTACACTTTCCGGTTGGCCCAAAACACGGGCATCGGAAAGATAGTTGATAATGACAGAGCCAATCGCAACCTCGCCGCCAACGTAAAGAAAGATGCAAAGTGCGCCGAAACCAAAACGCGAGCGTTTGAGCAGGTCGAATCCAGCAAGCCCTTCGGAGGCTTCGTGCTTTTCGCCCTTAAGCCGGTTGCGGAACATCCACACGACAAAGGCGACGATGCCGATCATCACTGCAAGGCCGAGATAGCCCTGCCAGATCGCCCGGCTGCCAGCCTGACGGTATTCTTGCAGTTCAATGCCGGACAGCTGATCAGCGGTGACTGTTGCCAGTCCGCCGAGGATGATAGCTGCGCCAACAATGGGGAAGATCGTAGTGCCCAGCGAGTTAAACGCCTGCGCAAATGTCAGGCGGCTATGCGTAGTTTTTGCAGGGCCAAGCAGGCTGATCAGCGGGTTTGCAACCACCTGAACAATCACAACCCCGCTCGCGAGGACGAACAGCGCGAACAAGAAAATCCCATATGTCGCCGTCTGGCTCGCCGGGATGAAAAGCAAACAACCCGCCATCATCGTTAAAAGACCGGCGACTGCACCGCGCATATAGCCAATCTTCTTGATCAGCTTCGCGCCCGGAATACCGACAATCGCGTATGCGGCGAAGAAGCAGAACTGGACCAGCATCGCTTCTGTCCAGCTAAGCGTGAAGAGTTCTTTCAATTTGGGAATGATCACATCGTTCAGCGAGGTGATACCGCCAAAAATGAAGAAAAGGCCAAATACGAAATAGTTGAGGCCAGGCGCATCGATAGCGCTTCCCTCGTTGTCGCCAGAGTGCGTGGACTCCGCGCTTGGTGCTAATGCCATGAATTCTCTCCCATAGAGCTGCCCTAAAGGCCGCCCGCTCCCGTTTCTTTGTTAAGTCTGGTTCAACTTTGCATCAAATCCAGTTGCAAGCATTTCTGTGATTAGAACGAACACTCAGCCCCCTCGGCGGCGTCTTCTTGAGCGATAGCCGAAATCTGGAGTGAAAACGGCGCTTCTGATCGGATCGTCAACGCGTTGCTCAATCCCGCAATGCAAGCAGGGGTCAACACCATTTCGCGCCAGCCCTTGCCCTCGGCAACCAACAATTCGCGGGACACGTCCAGCGTGCTGCCATTGCTGGCCAGTTCCACCTTGCCGGCGGGGCGCTGTAAGACCTGATAGGTTATCCGGTAGGCATTGCCGCCTTGCGGGCCGCTCAGGTCGAGCGCTGTGCCCGGACCGAAATCGATCTGACGCGCGTCTTCCTGTGTGTTGCGATCAATCCCGCGGATGACGATTCCGCCTGCTTTCCCGCGCAGATCAGGCAGTTCGTTGCCCTTGGACAGAGCTTTCACCCGGTCAGCCAGGCGGCCAGCCGTGAACCATTCAGAGCCGCCACCAGCGGTGAGCGCGGAGCAATCCTCACTCAGCGTACCGAGCGGTGACGTGTCATCCAGTGAGCGGCCAAAGCCGAGTGGGAATAGCGCGCCCTCCGGCCCGTTGAGCGGATTGCCTTCGCAGGTTTCGGGCCAGCTAAAGGACAACGTTCCGCTTGCAGGCACTTTGCCAAACAGTACGTCGGCGACGCCCGCGCCTTCACTTCCCGGCAGCCATGCGGCGACAAATGCATCAGCGATATTGAGCTCACGATTCACCCACATCGGGCGGCCAGACAGGAACACCGCGACCGTTGGCACACCCGCAGCTTTTAACGTGCGGAGAGTTTTGAGGCCTTCTTCATCGCGGAAGGCCAGATCCTTTCGGTCTCCGACAAATTCAGCGTAAGGCTCTTCGCCAAACACGACGATGGCCGCGTCAGGCTCCTGCCCTTCGGCCAGCGTTCCGTAGAGCGAAAATCCGACCGAACCACCGGACGCTTCGGAGGCATCTTTGATCCCCTGAAGGATCGAAGTCGCGCCCGGAAAATCCTTATTGGTCAGTTCACCGCCGCCCTGCCATGTGATCGTCCAACCACCTGCTTGCTGCGCGATGCTATCCGCTGCGCTGCCAGCGACGACGATATTGGCTTTGTCCTTGAGCGGGAGCACGCCGTCATTCTTAAGCAGAACCATCGATTTCGCGACCGCTTCGCGGGCAATCGCGCGATGCGATGCGGAACCAAGCTGGCTCCAATCACCGCCATTGGGGCGCATCGAAGGCTTCACTTCGCCGGCCAGAATGCCTGCGCGCTGTTTGATCCGCAGAACGCGCGCCACCGCCTGATCAATGCGCGCCTCTGGAATAGTACCGTCTTTCACCTGAGCCAGAGTGGTCTCGTAAAGACCCTTCCAATCCTCAGGCACCATATAGATATCAAGTCCGGCGAGCATTGCCTGCGGGCAATCGGTGTTGGTGCAACCCTTGATCTGTCCGTGACCGTTCCAGTCGCCAACAACCAAACCGTCAAAGCCCATTTCGCCGCGCAGCAGATCAGTCAGCAATGCTTCGTTGCCGTGCATTTTCTTGCCGTTGATCGAGTTAAAGCTGGCCATGACCGAGCCGAGACCAGCGTCAATTGCCGGCGGGTATGGTGCGACGTGGATACGCTTAAGCTCTTCGATATCACCGTTGACTTCGCCTTGATCGACGCCTTGCGCGGTACCGCCGTCGCCAAAGAAGTGTTTGGCCGTTGCAATCACGCGGCCTTTGCCGAGGAAGTCTGCGCTACCGGGCTTGCCTTGTAGCCCTTCGACCATCGCGACGCCCATTTTGGCGACCAGCGCGGGATCTTCTGAATAGCTTTCATAAGTCCGGCCCCAGCGATCATCGCGGGCGACCGCCACTGTCGGGGCAAAAGTCCAGTCGATGCCGGTAATCTCAATCTCGGTCGCGGTGGCCGCCCCGATTTTCCGGATCAAGTCAGGCTCACCCGTCGCGCCCAGTGCAATGTTGTGCGGGAAGATCGTCGCGCCGATGACATTGGCGTGTCCATGCACCGCATCGGTGCCCCAAATCGTAGGGATAGCCGGCTCGCCATTGGCAAATGGCTTGGTAGACGCTTCCCAAAATGCATCCGCCAGCTTCAGCCAATCTGCAGCCGGCGCGAAATCATTATTGTATGGGCCGGAATTGCCGCCGTTGAGCACGGTACCAAAACGGTATTTTTCAACATCAGCGGGCGTGATCGATGCGATGTCTGGCTGGATCAGCTGCGCAACTTTGCGCTCAAGCGACATGCGGGCGATCAAATCGATGATCTGCTGCTCATCAGCGTCGACGGCGGGAGCAGCAGAAAGCTGGGCCGGAGCAGCGGAAGACGCGGTTTGAACCGGCGCACCAGCACCGCATGCAGAAACCAATGTAGCAAGAGCACTGGCTGCCATCAGCCGCGCGGAAATACGCATTTTAGAAAGTCCCTCCCAAAGACCCGAAACGTTCAGAGCAATCCCAATAATGAGAACGTTCACAATATGCCTATCGTTCGCATGCGATCTGGCAAAAATCAAGCCTTCATGCGTCTTGGGGAATGGTTGCCAACAATGCCGCCGCCAGCAACGCAAGTCCGCCAAAAAGCAGGAACAGCGCAGAAAAGCCAAATCCCGGGACAAGCGACAATGTGAGCCACGGCATGACGATCGACGGGATTGTATTGGTGAGGTTGAATACACCCAGATCGCGGCCTCGATGCTGCGGCTTGGGAAGGACGCGCAGATACTGGCTGGTGTGAAGCGACAGGAAGATCGACGCGGCAATGCCGAAGACCACATAGCCGGTGATCGCGAGAGGCAAATCCGCCGCCAACGCCATTATGCCCAGCCCGATACCGGAGAATAAAGCGCAAGCGACAAGCGGTGCAATTGGCCGCGCATGCACATCGGACCAGCGGCCCATAATGAGCGACAGCGGGATCGAGACGATCAGGACAATGCTGAAAATGTTAGCGGACGTGTTCTCGTGAAAATCCGGCACGATAGAGCGCAGCCAGAACAGCAAGAACGCGAACAGGCCTGCCTCGGAGATCTGCACCAAAAACCGCGACAGCCACATGCGAATAACGGCGGCGCGAGATCTTCGATCAAGATCGCTATCGCCACGCTTATCATAGTTCGGATGCATCAAAGCCGTGCGCTCGCGTCCGGCGCCGAAAACGATCAGTGGCAGGATAAATACCGCCACCAGTACGGCAACGGCTGTCATCCGGTACCCTTCGGCAACAAAACTCTCAAACGTCACCAGCGACCCAGCAACCGCGCCAAGCGCCGGAGCCACCGCCAGCAATCCTCCGAGCGTTCCTTTCTGGCTATCTGGTACGCAGTCACCCGCCCATGCGAGCAACGGCCCCAGCATCATATTGAGGCAAAGCTGCCACGCCATGATGAGGGCAATAAGCTCGAACAGCGATGCTGCTCGTCCGATCAGAACTAGCAATATGCTGGAACTGATCAGGCCAAGCACAATCCAGATCCGGCGCGACCCGCTGCGGTCGCTCACCATACCAAATGCGATGTTCGCAAGGCTGGCGATGATCGCGCCGTAGAATGTAGCCCGCGCCAGAGAAGCGACATCTTCGCCGCCCATTAAAGTCGTGATCTTGAGCGGCAGCAACACGGTGAGCAGCGGCACATAGGCTATCGCGCCTCCTCCCACGGCAAGCGCGAATAGGATCAAAAACCAGCCTGGCTGGCGATCAGCGGCTGTTTCGTGGTGGCTCACTTCGCTGTGGGCGCTGGCCCTGTTGATGATCGCTCAACCAGATCAGCGGCGACATCAATCACATCGCGCACGGGCGGCGCCTTGGTCGAGTTGATCAAGTGCTCCACGGCGATTGATACCGTTTCGGCAATCGGCTGATCCACAGCGGTTAGCGGCGGCTGTGAGAAACGGACAATCGGCGTGTTATCAAAAGAGATAAGCGAAATATCGCGCGGGACATGCATGCCCTTGTCACGCGCAACTTCGAGAGCGGCGAGCGTCATTTGATCGCTGCTCCCAATAATAGCTGTCAGATCGGAATGCCGATGAAGCAGGCTACGCGCGGCCTGTGTTCCGGATTCGTATCCAAAGTCGCCTTTCTCGCAAAGGCCATCGGTCGGCAGACCGCTATCATCCATCGCCCGCTTCCAACCTGCGATACGCCAAGCGCTTAGGCTGTATTGATCAGGCCCTGCGATCGTTGCGATCTTGGTATGGCCCAATTCAATCAGGCGCTTCGTCGCCGCATAAGCTGCGCCTTCATCACCCATAGTCAGACGAATGCCCGGGCCGTCTTCGGTCGAGCCGATGCGGGCAAACGGAATGTTCCGCTCCGCGAGCAAGCGAGTTATCTGTGCGTTCTCCGAGTGCGGGGGTGTGAGGATAACGCCATCCGGCTGAAGCGCGGACACTGTCGCGCCCAGTTCCCGCTCGACATGGTCCGCATGCGTATCGACCAGTTCGACAATCATCCGGTACCCATGCTTTGAACAGGTCAGTGTCCCACCCAAAAGCATTTGGTCAACCCAGTCGCTTCCCTGGCGTTCACGCCAGTCGGCAAGCGTACGTTCCCGGTCATTGATCGCGAGGATCAGATAGCTGCGCGAACCGCTCATCCGCTGGGCGGCGAGCGAAGGCACATACCCTAACCGATCTATCGAAGATTGAACCTTGTCGCGCATTTGCGGGCGCACATTGGGCTCATCATTGATGACACGGCTTACCGTTTGCAGGGATACGCCTGCATCTTCCGCCACTTCGCGGATCGTTACTGAATTGCGGCGCCTGGCCATTTCGTTTCCGTCCTTACCGACCCCCCAGTCGGCCTCCCAATTTCGATACGCCCTGCCTCAACACCGGCATATCAATCACTTCATGCATGCACGGCCTTTTTCAAGGTCTTCTGCGCATTGATACACTCTGATCCAATCAATCACGAACTGATTGGGGAGTGAGTTTTCATCAAGCCCTTTTTCATTCGTTTCCTCAGGCCATTTACCGCCGACGGCCAAGTTTGCCATGATATAGAACGGTTTATCGAACGGTGCATTAGCATTCTCATCCGCCAGTTCCGACCCACTAAACCACTCCTCGCGCGTCACGGTGAAATGCACCCGATCATCGATCAGGAAGCGGATCAGACCTTCTCCCCATTCTACGGCGTAGACATGAAATTCATCCGATGGAAGCGCCAGATCAGGCAGCGGCGTTTTCTGATCAACATGGCGATTATCCGGCGGCGAGTTGCCGAAATGAAGCGCGCTGACATGGCGGTTTTCACCAGCGGTGCCTTCGCACTCGGCGCATTCAGCGCCCAGATTGACCGCTTCGAGAATATCGATCTCGCCCGACAGCGGCCAGCTGCCATATTCATCATCCGCTGGCATCATCCAAACGGCAGGCCACATACCCTGCCCGGCTGGCACCTTTGCGCGTACTTCAAAGCGGCCATATTTCCAGCTGTGAAGCCCGCGTGTGCGGATTTTGCCTGATGTGTATTCTTGCGTGACCTGCGGGTTCGGATTTGCCGCAATTTCCGGTGGCCGATCGGGGCCGGTGAACTCTTCCTTGAGCGCTTTCAGCTGCAAGAACCCCTCTGCGACCGCAATGTTCTCGGGCCGGTCTGTGTAGCATTGGCGTTCTTCATTGCCGCCGCCCCAACACGATTCCTCCGGCTTCCATTTGGTTCGATCAAGAGCGTTTCCGTCGAACTCGTCCTCCCAGACCAGCTCCCAACTTGCCGCATCCAAAGGCGACAATTGCGGTTCCTGTGCCTCGGTTGAGCTGGCACCGGGAGTTCCGCATGCTGCCAATGCGAGCGATGCGATCGCTCCTGCTATGCCAACTGGTTTCAAAGCCATCATCGCTCTCCGTTAAATCAATTTTTCAAAGCCGTCGGGCGCGAAACGAGAAGGAGGGGACATTGCCCCCGTGCAACGCCCCCTCCTCACATCGTTCGCGTGGATTTCTACCCCTTAGAAATCGAAGCGAGCGAGGAACGTAAACCGCCGGTCATTCCGGAATGCCGAGCGGGTGATGCGCGTGCCGTCAAAGTCTACGACCTGCGACGTAACTGTCACCTCGTCGAGCAGGTTGACGCCCTGTACACCGAGTTTGAGATAATCGGTCACCGAGTAGAAGATCGACGCATCAAGCTGGCCCGTGGCTTCCTGCCAAATCGGCGAGAACGGGAAGATTGAATCACGCGCCGTGATCAGGAACTCGGAACGCCAGTTATATGCGGTACGAGCAGAAAGCGGGCCCTTCTCATAGAACAAGGTCGCGTTGACCGTGTGCTCGGAGATACCGGCAAGCGGTTGCAGGCCAGAGAACAGACCCTGATTGCTATCAACATCGGAGTTACCGAACTGACCGCCATCGACATAAGTGTATGTCAATTGCGAACCAAATCCGCTGAGCAGACCCGGCAGGAAGTCATAGGTCTGCTGATAGCCGACCTCGACACCTTTCAAGGTGCCGCCGCCCGCATTGACCGGACCGTTGACTTCAACATCAAGCGATAGGCCGCTTGGGCTGACATAGTTCACCAGATCGACACCGGAATTTACGATGCCGTCAATGTCTTTGACGAAGCCAGAGACGGTAAGCGAACCGACGTCATCGAAATACCATTCGACAGACAGATCGTAGTTCCACGATTCGACCGGACGGATGTTACGGTTGCCGGTGTTCAGGCTGAACAGTGCACCCGTTTCAAGGGTGCCGTTTGCCAACAACGTGCCGGTGTTGTCGCCAATACCGCCGCCGGATGTGAACAGGCTCAGATCCGGACGAGAAATGCCTTTTGACACCGCTGCGCGGAACAACAGGCCATCGCCAGTATCAAGGCGGGCGTTGAAGCTTGGCAGCCAGTGATCGAACGTGATCGAGCGATCATCATTAATGATTTCACCGGTGAATGCCTGCGCAAATTCGGTTTGGCGTGCCGCCGAAAGCGAACAGAACGCCGGGACACTTTGCCCCGGAGGCGTCCGGTTGCACGATTCCACAATCTCAGACTGCTGAACCACACCGTCGCCGTTACCGCCACCAAGAGGATCATCGAAGAACGCGCCGTTCGGGAAGCCGATCAAACCGCCCGTGCGAACTTCCGTTTCGACATAGCGAGCACCGAAGTTGCCTTCGAGGTTCCAACCATTGCCGAAATCGGTTCCGAAATCGATACGGCCATAAGCGGCCTGCGTGACTTCGGCGATATCGGAAACTTCTGGCGGGCAGAACGGGTCACACGCTGTGACATCGCCTGTGATCGAGTTCGTGAAGCTACGGCCCTGAACACCGAAGAACGGGTTCGGGGTTTGTGACAACACGTTGATCGCCTGCGCTTGAGCTTTCGATGTTCCGTCGAGATACTCGCCGAGCAGATCATCACCGCCAAAGAAGAATGCAGAACCGCCTGGAATCGGCGTTGGCGCGTTGCCGCGTTGGAAGCCGTCCGCAAACGGGCTGCGAAGTGCAGAAGCGCTCGGGAATTCATCCGTAAACACACCGCCAGCGATCGCATTTTCCTGACCCGGAAGGCCGGTGTAATACCGGCCAGGGGTGAAGCCTGCCCAAGATGGTACGAACGGACCTGGTCCCTGACCACAGCCAGGACCCTGCCCCCAAGGCGCACAGCCAGCACGACCGGCCCATGGTGCGGAAAGGTTACCCCAAGTGCTGAAATTCGTGTTGCGCGTTACGCGGTCACGCTCTGCCCAGCGCGCGCCGAAACGGGCGCTCTTGAAGAAGCCTTCGTCGCTGATGTCGTATTCGGCATCAACACGGTAGCTTTCCAGCTCGCCTTCGTTGCGCTCGATGCTGTCGAGCAGGAACCAGTAATAGGTGTTGGCACCGCTGGAGAAATAATCCGCTTCAGCACCAGGAGGCGCGATAAAGCTGACTTGCGGCGTCTTGCCAGTCAGATCGAGATCGATATTTGCCCAGCTGCTCATCACACCGATCACAGAATCGCGGCGCAGATCGGATTCGATCTTTTGCGCTTCGAAATTGATGCGGAAGCGATCAGTGATTTCCCAATCGATATCGAGCGAGAAGTCTTGCGTGGTGGCATCGGTGCCGCGTTGGAACCGAAGCGATTCGAGCGGAATACCGCCGCGACCGAACGGGTTGGCGTAGGCATCGCCGATACGCTGGCTCAAAACGCCGCTTTGGAAAACGCCATTGCTGTCGAACTGCCAAGTGCTGCCGGCGGCTTCGACTGGAAACAACCCGTCGTCATTGACGAGAGCAAGGAGTGCATTTTCGTCGGTTTCGAACTGGGTTTCAGACCGCAGCCATTCAAACGTAATCAGGAAGTCGCGGGCCGGGCTTTCATATTGGAGAACAGCCGACCACGCCTTACGATCACGCTCTAGCTCGGTTGTACGAACACCTGCGCCTTTTGGCACGATGACAGAACCGGGTGGCGGGAAGTTGGAAGCATCAAAGCCGGTTGGATCACCAACGCCCTGATCGTTTACGCCCGTGGTACGGAAGCAAGGGCCGTCCAAGGTATCAGCACGGAAGCACGGGTCAGTAACCTGCGATGCATCGGTACGGCTGACGAGTTCGGATTGGGTGTAGCCAATCTGAATACCCAGCGATCCGTTATCCGTGTCCATCGTGGTTGAGCCGAGCAGCGAGAAACCACCAGACCATTCTTCAGCCAGATCGCCGATATTGCCTTCAACCGAACCAGACAGACGCGTGCCGCGATTGTCCAAGGGCTTACGAGTGACAAGGTTGACGGTACCAGCAATGCTGCCGTCGATCATATCAGCGGTAACGTTCTTAAAGACTTCGACGCGGCCAAGAAGCTCAGGCGAAACGTCGTTGAAGCTAAGGACAGTGCCGCCGGTCGCGGAGAAAATGTCGCGGCCATTCAGCTCTGAACGAACGAACGGCAAACCGCGAACGATTACGCCAGTACCCTCGACCGAGAAACGGTCAGGGTCAGACGGGTTTTCGAAACGGCCAATGTTGACGCCGGGGATACGCTGGAGCGCTTCAGCGACCGAGCGGTCTGGCAGCGCGCCAATATCTTCAGCCGAAACAGCGTCAACAAATGTGTCCGCATTCCGTTTGATGTTCTGCGCATTTTCGAGCGACTGGCGGAAACCATCAACGATGATGATATTGCCTTCGTCTTCTGCCGGAGCGACCTCTTCAGCGTCCTCCGCCTGATCTTTATCCTGCGCGAGAGCCGGAGTCGCGATCATGGCGGACATCGCCAAACCGGACGCAGTACTCAGAGCGAAAAAACGCCGCGAAGGCGCAATACGAGCCGTCTTCATGTGATTTATTAAACCTCCCCAAGACCCAAAAATTGGGTTCCTGCCCTTATGGACTTTCCGATCGGTAGCGAAAAATGTTAGCGTTCACAAGAGTTGTCATATAAACTTCGTATTGCACAAACAGTGTGTGGGATTTTTCCCACATCGGACATATGATCGCATACGGCTGTGACCGGCCAACGTATGTGGTATTACGAAAGTAGAGATTGGCGACAGCGCCAAGGGGCAGAGGAAAAGATGGCAATCAAAAATATCGTGATCGTTGGTGGCGGTACCGCAGGCTGGATGGCCGCTGCGACGCTTTCACGGCTCAAACGCAACCGCGACCTTGGCATCACTCTGATCGAATCGGAGCAGATCGGCACTGTTGGTGTTGGCGAGGCAACGATTCCTCCGTTCGTCGAATTCAACCAGATGCTGGAAATTGACGAGCGCGAATTGCTTTCCCAAGTTCAAGGCTCCTTCAAACTGGGCATCCAGTTCGAAAACTGGGGCAATCTCGGCGAAAGCTACATTCACCCATTCGGCGCCTATGGCTATCCGATCGGCGGAATATCATTCCATCATGTCTGGCATAAGCTGGCGCAGGGCGGTGACAAGCGCCCTATTCAGGCATTCAATGTCGAAACCATGGCCGCCTATTTCGGCAAGTTTGCGCGCACTGAAGACTATCAGAAAGAGCGCGATGACATGCCGCCTGTCAATTACGCGTACCACCTCGATGCGGGTCAATATGCCCAATTCCTTCGCCGCTATGCTGAGGATCGCGGGATCGTCCGTCAGGAAGGCAAGATTTGCGACGTAAAGCTTGATCCGGAAAGCGGCGACGTGACATCGGTGCAGGTCGAAGGTGGTCCGGAAATCGCGGCTGATCTTTTCATTGATTGCTCCGGCTTTCGCGGGCTGTTGATCGAGCAGGCTCTGGAAACGGGTTACGAAGAGTGGACGCATTGGCTGCCATGCAATCGTGCCGTCGCCCTGCCTTGCAAACGTGATGACGGCAGCGCACCGCCACCCTTTACCCGTGCAACCGCGCATGCGGCGGGCTGGCAATGGCAGGTGCCGCTGCAGAACCGAAACGGCAATGGGCACGTGTATTCCGCCGACTTCATGGAGCAACAAGAAGCGCTCGACATCCTGCTTGGCAATATTGCAGGCAAGCCGCAGGCAGAGCCCAACCATCTGCGGTTTGTGACCGGCCACCGCAAGAAATTCTGGAACAAGAATGTCGTTGCCCTCGGACTCGCCGCTGGCTTTATGGAGCCGCTGGAATCGACCTCCATCCACCTTGTGAACACCGGCATCAATAAACTGATTTCGATGCTGTCGCTTGAAGGGATCAGCGACGCTCAGCGTGACACATATAACCGGCTGACTGTGCGCGAATATGAGCGAATCCGGGACTTCCTTATCCTGCATTACAACGCCACTTCGCGCACCGATTCTGAGTTCTGGAATTATGTCCGCACGATGGACGTACCCGACACGCTTACGCAGAAGATTGAGCTGTTTGAGGCGACCGGCCAGATTTTCCGTGAAGAAGACGAACTCTTCACGGAAACAAGTTGGGCTGCGGTGATGCTGGGGCAAGGCGTACCGATGCGGAGCCATAATGCCATGGCGGATTCGTTTGATCAGACCCAGATGCGCAAAGAGCTCGATGAGATCGAGCAATCGATCCGCTTTCTTGTGCAGCACATGCCGGGGCATGAGGAGTATCTGGCCAAATACTGCCCTGCAAAAGCCGCCTGATAAAGCTGCAGTTCAGCACCGACGCTTTATCAGCAGGTCAATTATTGATAACGTTCTCATGAATACAATGACGCTCGTAGGACCGGGTATCAGCCTTTGGGGAGAGGAAACCGCAATGACGTTTCGATTGAAAACTTTGAGCGCAGCGCTCTTGTTGAGCGCCACGGGAATCGCGGCTGCGCCGCTGGCGGCTCAAGATGCCGCGGCTCTTAATGAGCTTGATGCTCAGCTTCCGGGTGATCTGGTCAACAATCCTTCACGGATCGACTGGCAAAGTTATGGCGCCGATCTGGAAGCCAGCGCAATTGTCGATGAGAGCATCCCGGGCGGAGGCGCAGCGCGGCGATTTGAGATCAAGCGCGCGGCTGAATTTATCTACACGGCGGGCACCAACGTCCCGCTGACAAAGCCGGTTAATCGCGGCGAGACAATCACCATCGGTTTCTACGCCCGCACGATAAGCGCGGATACCGATGATGGCCGAGGCATTGTGCGCGTGCGGTTTCAACAAAATGCTGAACCCTTCCCCGGCTTCGGCGAAGAAACGATCACCATTGGCAGCGAATGGGAATGGTACGAAGTCACTGCCGAGGCAGAGCAGAAACTCCGCAAGAAGGACGGTATCGTAGCAATCCAGTTCGGACGCACCCGCCAAACCATCGAGATTGGCCAAGCCATTATTGTGTCTGGTTCTAGTACCATCGCATCTGAAGGGCCGGTAACGGTCGCTGCTGCGCGCATCGAGGTTCCCGAGCTTGAGATGCCTGATGGCCTCGCCGAGACCGGGACGTTGATCAACAATCCGGGTCAGGCGCGCTGGAAATTCGGCGGATCAGCCGGCAGCTACGCCAACCGCGACGAGCCTGAAATTTGGATGATGAAAGCGACCCGTTTCGAAGTCGCAGAACCCGGCACCAATCTCACCGATCTGTATGCGACGATCCCGATTGAACAGCCGATTTCGAAGGGCGACAACCTGACGATCGCGATCGCAGCAAAAACCATTGCGACCAGTGCGGCAGATGGCAAAGCAGTCGCTGCATCACGCATTCAAGGCACAGCGCCGCCGTTTGAAAGCTTTGCCTCCAACCGCTTTAAAGTCAGCGACAAGTGGCAAATGATCAAGATCAAGACTCAGGCACCGCGCGACTACACAGCCGGCGGATCTGAGCTGCAGGTCTATTTCGGCGGGACAGAGCAGCAGGTCGATCTCGGTCCGGTCTATATCTTCAAAACAGCCGAGTAATCCGCGTCCAATTGACGTTTTGCCGTTTTCGGGAAAGCTGTTACGCCTAGCCACCTTATCTAGGCCGAACAGCTTTTTCCGGAGACGCCCTTTGAAATTTGCACATCTCGCACTCGCCGCGACCGCTCTTGCCACGTGCCCCGTAGCGGCACTGGCTGACACGGTCGTCCTCACAGCTGATGCGATGGTGGATGTGAAACGCGGAACGCTGGTCAGTGACCCTGTGATCACCATTGTTGATGGTGTCATCGAAGGGGTGACGACAGGCGAGGCTCCGCAAATCGAAGGCGCAGAATATGTCGACCTCGCCGGTAAGACAATTCTGCCGGGACTGATCGATATGCATGTGCACCTGACCAGTGACAGCGATATGCATGGCTATCGGCGGTTGGCGATATCAGACGAGCGCGCCACGATCACCGGCGTCGTCAACGCGCAAACCACCTTGATGGCGGGCTTTACAACGGTGCGGAACGTTGGCGCGGGCAGCTTTGGCGATGTCGCTCTGCGCGATGCGATCAACGATGGCGATATTCCCGGGCCGCGCATGTTCGTCTCTGGGCCTCCGATTGGTATCACTGGCGGGCATTGTTCTGACAACAATTTGCTACCGCCCGAATATGAGGCCGTGGGCGAGAATGTCGCCGATGGCCCATGGGCAGCCCGCTCCGCTGTGCGCAAAAATCGCAAGTTCGGCGTCGACGTCATCAAGACTTGTTCAACCGGCGGCGTCTTATCAAAAGGGACCAAGGTCGGTGCGCCGCAATACACCGTCGAGGAACTGACTGCGCTCACCGAAGAGGCGCACAGCCACGGACTTAAGGTCGCAAGTCATGCCCACGGGTCCGAAGGGATCATCAACGCGTTGAAAGCGGGCGTCGATACGATTGAGCATGCCAGCTTTATCGACGACGAAGGCATCCGGCTCGCCAAAGCGAACGACGCGTATCTTTCAATGGATATCTACGTCACGGAATTCATTCTTGGCGAAGGCGAGAAAGCCGGCATCCTCCCCGAAAGCCTCGAAAAAGAGCGCCTAGTCGGCAAAACGCAGCGCGATAACTTTCGCAAAGCGCATGAAGCCGGCGTAAAAATGGTGCTTGGCACCGATGCTGGCGTTTACCCGCATGGCGACAATGCGCGGCAATTGTCGCGCATGGTTCGCTTTGGAATGACATCTGCCGAAGCATTGCGCGCGGCCACTGCCAATGCGGCTGATGCGCTCGGCCAGACAGGCAATGTCGGCGTGATCGCACCAGCTGCCTCGGCCGATATTATCGCTGTGAATGGCAATCCTTTGGCCGATATTTCGCTGCTGGAAGATGTAACGTTCGTGATGAAATCAGGCAAAATCTATAAGGGCGGGTGATCCCCGCGAGGCCTTTGAAACCGCGAAAATGCGTCGGAGAAGGCGTGAATGGGTGCAAAATTGCAACAATATGGCACTCAGCCCCTTAGAAGCGTAATGTTCCAATTGAACGGTCTTGACTTAGGCTTTGCCTTGGAGCGAGCATGCTGCATCGCAACAAAGAGCTAGGACCCTATGACAAAGCAAGCCCCTCAGACCAAGAGCCCCCTGCGGCTTTCGCGCAACGCCCTCCTTCTTGCAGCCGCCAGCGCGATGCCTTTCGCAGCGCACGCACAAGAGGCAGCCGATCAGGAAGAGCAGCCTGAAGCCGAAGAACAGCAGATCGTTGTCGTCGGTTCGCGCATTGCACGTGACCCAAATATCGGTGCACCTGCTCCGATTATCGCTCTTGGCGCGGATGAACTTGCCCAATCAGGTACAGCCGATGTCGTTCAAACGCTCCAGACAATCCCTGCGCTATCGACTTCGACTTCAACCGAAGGCTCGATTGATGGTGTGTTCTCGCAGTCGGTTGGTCAGGCCACACTAAACCTTCGCGGACTGGGTGCTGGCCGCACGCTGGTTCTCGTCAACGGCCGCCGCCACGTTTCTGGTGTCGCAGGCGCGCAGATTGTTGACATCAACTCGATCCCGACAGCTCTGATCGAGCGCGTTGAGACGCTGACCGGCGGCGCTTCGTCGATTTATGGCGCTGACGCTGTAACAGGCGTGGTCAACTTCGTGCTCAAAGACGATTTTGAAGGGCTTCAAGCGAACGTCCAATCGGGTATCTCTTCTGAAGGTGACGCTTGGCGGATCAATGGCGATCTTACATGGGGAGCCAACTTCGCCGATGGCCGCGGTAACATCACCATTTCCGGCGAATATGCCTACGGTGAAGAACTGCAATTCGGCGATCGTGATTTTTCCGCGAATAACGGCATTTTTGACGATGCAGCCAACCCTGCGCTTCGCTTCCAGACTGGCGAGCTTGGCGCAGACACTCCTAACTTCATCGCCAATGGCGCAGTTATTGGTGGCCTAATCAATACCGACGCTTCGGGCTTCACTCCGACAGCAACCGAGCAGGCCTTAATCAACCGTTCGCTCAACGCGCCGCGCCGTTTCATCGCGGGTGATCCTCGCTTCTCGCTTTCTTCAGCTGGCGGCATTGTTGCGCCGGGTGATATCGGTCTCAGCGATGGCCCGGACATCAACAACAATGGCACGGCCGACTGCCTTGAATCTGCCGTTGGCTTTAACAGCACCTTCAACGCCGGCGCGTTCGGTCTTGCCGGCGGCTGCGCAGTCATCAACGATGATGGCAGCCTCTCCGTTTATCAGGACGGCCAAATCACCGGTCTGTTCAACCAGTTCGGTGGCGATGGTATTCAAAACAACTTTGACCAAAACTCGCTCATTCCGGAAACGGAGCGCTGGTCGGTCAATGCGAACCTCACCTATGAGATCTCGTCAGAGGCGACCTTCTTCTTCGAAGGCAAATATGTGTCAAACTCAGCCGAGTTTCAGGCCCAGCCAAACACGTTCTACGATCTTCTGACTATCCGCGCGGACAACCCGTTTATCACGGGCGACCTGCAGGACTTCGTTGCGCCGCTGTTCTTTGGCAACGGTACAGATGAAGGTCTTTACCTGACTCGTGATCCGGCCGATCTCGGTCCGAACCGTAACCGCAACGAGTTTGAAACTCTGCGTTTTGTCGCTGGTCTGAAAGGCGACATCACCGATCATTTCAATTATGAAATCTCGGCCAATTACGGCAAGTTCAACCAGACCACGCTTGATGCCAACCGTGTCATCATGGATCGGTTCTACGCTGCGATCGACGTCATCAGCGACCCGACCACAGGCAACCCAATCTGCCGTTCAGACATTGATCCGACCGCTCCGGCAACGACCCCGTTCGGAATTCCTGCGGGCGATCCGGGCTTCTTCACCTTTAACCCAGGTGATGGCTCTTGCCGTCCTGCCAACGTGCTTGGCGGTGTCGGCGCGATCAGTCAGGAAGCCATCGACTTCATCACAACGACAACGGTCAATGAATTCCAGCTCGAACAGCTAGTCTTCAGCGCGATCTTCGCTGGTGATACCGGCGCGTTCTTTGAACTGCCTGGCGGTCCAGTTGGCTTCGCTGCGGGCTTTGAATTCCGCGAAGAACAAAGCACCTCGACCTTTGACCCACTTGTGATCGGTGTTCTTCCGGTAACAACGCCAGACGGCAATGCGGGCGACCTAATCCGCGATCTGCCAAATGCTCAAAACTCGCTGGTTTTCGATCCAGCGAGCACGATCAACAATGCCGGCGGTGAGTTCACTGTTGTCGAACTGTTCGGCGAGATTCGCTTGCCACTGCTGCAAGGCGTTCCGCTGGCGGAAACCCTCGAAGTGAGCGGTGCGGCACGTTACGCCGATTACTCCACTGCGGGCGGCAACTTCACTTGGAATGTCAGCGGCCTGTATGCACCGACGCAGGACATTCTGTTCCGCGGCACCTATTCGCAGGCTGTTCGCGCACCGAACATCAACGAACTCTTCAACCCGGCACAGGGTGCGTTCTTCCGTCCGGTCGATCCATGCGATGTAGGCAACATTCAGGCCGCTCCTGATGCGGGTCTACGTCAGGCGAACTGCTCGGCATTCTTTGGTGATATCGGGTTTGATCCAACGTTCGGCACAGGCACCTATTCCTATGTCGATCCTCTGACAGCGCGTTTCTCTGGCTCGATCAGCGGCAACCAAAACCTTGATGTTGAAACAGCGACGACTTGGACCGTGGGCGCGCAGCTCACGCCAAGCTTCCTGCCGGGCTTCATCGCTAGCGTCGATTACTACAACATTGAAATCGAAGACGCGATCAGCACGGTTTCGGCGCAAGACATCGTAGACAACTGCGTTGACAGCTCCAGCATCAACAACAACTTCTGCGACTTGTTTGATCGTAACCCGGCGAATGGCGGCTTTACGTTCCTGCGTCAGACGTCGCTGAACTTTGCCCGTCTCGAAACCTCAGGTGTTGAATTCAGCGCCCAGTACGGTTTTGACCTTGGCGATCACGGCTTCACTCTCGCTGGCGCTGGCACCTATGTTGAAAAGCTGAACCGGTTCTTCGACCCGAGCGATCTGACACTGATCGATCCCGAACTGGGTGAAATCCAGCGCCCTGAATGGGCCGGCCGCGCATCGTTCAGCTGGGACTGGGAAGGCCTCAGCGTAACATGGGGCACAACCTACCTCGACAGCATGGCGTTGCGCTCGGTTGAGATTGAAGATGTGGGCACAACTGCCAACGATCTCTATTCGCCAACCAATGCGTTGACGGATGACACGTTCATTCACGACATCAGCTTCACTTACGATGTGAACGCCATGTTCGACATCTATGGCGGCGTGAACAACATCTTTAACGACAATCCGTTCGTGACAGAGCAAGCCTATCCGGTCAGCCCGGTCGGCACGCTGTTCTTCCTGGGTCTGCGCGCAACGATGTAACGCGCCGCACCAGCGGACTATTGAAAAGGCGGGGCACCTTCGGGCTGCTCCGCCTTTTTCATTGCAAGGGTGTGTGAAAGTGGTGGTGCCGCTTAGAGGACTCGAACCTCTGACCCCATCATTACGAATGATGTGCTCTACCACCTGAGCTAAAGCGGCACAGAGCGCGGGAGCCAGTGGTTGGAGTGCAACCGCGCAATCTTAGAAAGTGGAGGCCCGAGCCGGAATCGAACCGGCGTGCGAGGATTTGCAGTCCCCTACGTCACCACTCCGCCATCGGGCCGAGCTGCTCGCTACAAATAAAGCAACGTGCGCAGCGCGCGCACTAGCGATTCGTTCCGTGAAAGGCAATGCAGCATTCGCACTTGAGCTCCTTGTCAGGCAATATTTTCAGAATTCCGGCAATGTGACGCAACGTCAATCTAGACCCGCCGCCATTGCATCGGCACATATGGCCTATGACTATTGCAAGCCTGCTCGAACCCATCACCGGAAAGCCCGGCCCCGCCCGCCTTACTCATGCGAGCGACTGGATGCAGGGACGCACCCTTTATGGCGGCGCATCTGCTCTTGTGGCTTTCACAATGGCGCAGCGAGCCTTCCCTGATCTGCCGCCGCTCCGTGCTGCGCAAATCGGCTTTGTCGCGCCCGTTGGCGAAGAGATCGAACTCACCGCGCAGATCGTGCGCCAGGGACGCAATGTGACGCAGGTGCGCAGCGAGATCCATTCTAATGGCAAAGTCGCTCTTACTGCCTTCTGGCTGTTTGCGACTGGCCGCGATGCCAATGCTGCGCGGCCTGCGGATACTCCTGAAGAATGGCCAGGCGCCCCTGAAGACGCAGCCCCCGCGATGAAAGGTCAGGGACCAGCCTTTATCCAGAACAACTACGATATCCGCCACGGGCAAGCCAAAGAGAGCGAGCGCGGCGCGACCATCCGGCGCTGGACGCGGCTGACCGAGGAGCACGATCTCGATCCGGTAAGCAAGCTTGTGTTGATGGGCGATGTAAACCCGCCGGGCGCCATGCGAATAATGCAGCGGATGGGCCCAATAAGCTCGATCAACTGGTCGTTCAACGTCCTCGATCCGCACACGCAGTCCGGTGGAGGGTGGTATCTCGCAGAAAACGCCAGCCAGCATGCAGATGCAGGCTATTCATCAGAACGCCTGCGAATGTGGGACCGTGACGGTCGCCAAGTGCTGGACGGCATCCAGTGTGTTGCCGTGTTTGGTTAGGGCTTAGACGTCTTCAAAGCTCGGCTTGCGCTTCGCCATGCCCGCCATCACGGCCTCGACCTGGTTTTTCGTGCGCATGATCGCATGCTGCTCAATGCTCTCTTCCAACAGGATCGCATCGGTATCACGCTCAATCATGCCAGCGTGAAGCCGCTTTGCCCCTCTAATCGCATGCGGATTGCGATTGGCAATTTCGGTAGCGATCGCCGTCGCACGGGCAAGAGGATCGGTATCGACATATGTAGCAAGGCCCAGACCTTGCGCCTCTTCACCGGTGAATTCGCGATTGGTGTAAACCAGCTCGCGCAGGACATCATCGCGGACTAGACCGCGCCAAAGGGCATAGCCGCCCATGTCGGGAACGAGACCCCATTTGAGCTCCATGATCGCCATGCGAGTATCAGGGTGTGCAACCCGGATATCCGCCCCGCTCGCAATCTGAAGCCCGCCACCAAAGCACACACCATGCAGCGCCGCGATCACAGGGACTTGCAGCTTGCGCCATTGCATGGCGACCTGCTGAAACTTGTTTGAATTGCCGTAGGTGCGCTCGGTCAACGCGGGTTCGTCTTCGCTAGGCGTGCGCGCGAAGCTCGCCGTATCCAAGCCCGCACAGAACGCTGCACCTTCGCCGGACAAAACAACGACACGAAGGCCGGCCATCTGTTGTAGGACATGACCCGCCTCAATAATCCGCTCAAACATCTCGGGATCAAGCGCATTCATCTTATCTGGCCGCGTCAGGCGCACCTGTGCAACACCATCGTCGCCAAGGTCGATCGAAATGCGATCATTCTCTGACAGAGTTAGCGTATGAGCCATGCGGAATTCCTTGGTTGAGTATCATTGAGCTTTGCCAAGGAAGTTAGCTTTGCTGATGCGCCGGGTCCAGCCGGAAGCAACAAGCAATCGGCCTATCCGAACGAAAAAGCGCTCGGGCTTGGTGCGGCATTAAGCAAATATCCGCCATCGGCATGGGTCGCGACGATATTCTCAAGCCCAAATGTCGACAATTTCGCCCGCACCCGCGCGACATGCACCGCCACGCTGTTGCTTTCGGGTTCAAAATCAAGCCGCCAAACATCGGCGAGCAGTTGCTTTTTGGTCATCCGCCGTCCGGGCTCTTCGGCCAAACGCCACAAAAGCTCAAATTCACGCGGATGGAATCCGATCCATTTGGCCTCGACTCTTCCGTCACGGTGAATCAGATCGAGCACGACGTCACCGGCCTCGCGAAATCGCGGTATCAGAGTCTCATTATCGGGGAAGATCGAATAGGCTGCATTGGAATTCACAAATGGCCTCCGGCACGCATGGAATAAAGCGCGGTTTCGGTGATGATTAGATGGTCCAGAAGCTCGATATCGAGGGCTTGGCCGATTTCGTTCAAGCGGTGCGTTGCTTTGATGTCGATCTCGCTCGGACGGCAATCGCCCGACGGATGATTGTGTGCAATGATCAGCCCCTGGGCACCAACAGAGAGAGCTTTGCCAAACAAATCGCGCATCCGCAGTTTTAGGAATGCGCTGCGCCCAGCTCCCATCGCTGCGTCTGTAATGTAGGCTCTTCGAGAATCGAGAAAGATCGCGTGAAAGCGCTCTCTCTGGATCGGATCGGTCAGCATGATATCGCGAAGATATCCCACCATCGAAGCGGTTTGGGCCTCGCGTGGATCGTGCAGCCGGGCCGGCGGACTATCGAGAACCGGGATCACATTTGCCCCTTCAGTCCCTCAGGGACTTGCTTCTTTCTAAACAGACTAGGCAAAGGCACTCGCCAGTCGCGATATTCGCCATATTTTCTGTTCCGCCGAACGTGGCGGATCAATCCAGCAAGCATCAATATCAACTGGAAGTAAGATGGGCCGATTGCGAGAATCGCATATGCGAGTGGGGATACCGAATCCACCAATCCCCGAACCATATGAGCAACGAGTGCTACGATCTGGAAGCCCGCTAACCAAAGCGGGTAATTCCGATTGGCGTTGAGAGCGACCCCTAGGAAAATAGAGAGCGCCATAACCTCAAGAGCGACATAAACGAGTCGCCCACCGCTGAAAATCAAGGGGCCATCTGCCAACCATTCAAAAGCAGTGAGGGGCACCGTAAAAAACAGTACAAAAGTAGTTGTAACAATCTTCTCCGGCGCCCCGCCCCACTTAAATGCGGCCAGCATCAAGATGATGCTGGCGAGCCGCTGCGCTTCGACGCGATATTCTAGGATTATTTCGAACATCGCCTGTCTTGCGCCTAGATAGTTTCCGTCTCGAAGATTGGTTCGCTGGTTACATTCGCAAGGCTCGCATCAGGAAATTCGGTAGGGATGTTTTCATCACCGCCCATCTTCTCAAGAGCAACCTTGCTCAGCTCATCATGCACGCGCAACAAGCTTGTCGACATCGCCATGGCCTGACCTTCCGCTTGGTTCAAACGCATGAGCGCGCGCTGGCCGGTATGCACTTCGACAGTCGGGTTTTGACGTGCCGCCAGCATCGCCTGCTTAAGGCGCGCAAAAGCAATCATTGATTCATCAGCAAGCGCTTCGGCTTCGCGGATAAGTTTTTTGAGGTTGTGGGCATCGTTAGTTACGCGGTCGGTCATCGGAAGGCTCCTTGCCCGCCACTGCTTAGGTAGTGGGCTGAATTTCATCCACGGGGACGTTGGCTTTGCCGTCCATTGCTTCGCTCAATGCTACCGCCGCTGTCACCGATAACACCACCGCAGCCAAAATGCCGAAGGCAATGCCGATTATCGCAGCGAGGCGAAACAGAACGGCATGTTCACCGTCAAGCACCCCGGGGACGACCTTTGGCTCACCAGCACGCAACCAAGGCGCCTGTTCAATGAGCGGGAGAACATCGCTCATGACGAGCTCACCCTGGTCGACCCGGAGACCGGTATCGCTGATATCGCCAAAGCCCGGGACCTGCTTTTTGCTATATACAGTTTCCGTGAAGCCCTTTGCCGGCTCGTCTGGCGCAGCCGTGTCTCCTCCGTCAGATGCCTTTTCAGCATCTTCCGCTTTTTTCGTTGCCCTATAGGTTTCGACCAGTTCCCCTAAACTGCCTGCACTATAGATGTCCTTAAGGGCTCTGATGTGCTGATTGATCCGCGTCTCGGACACACCAAGGTCCTGCGCGATCACTTTGATCGGCATGCGTCGGTCGATTCTTTTTAACACGGCCTGCTGCCTTTCGGTCAACGGCCGCGCCGCTTCGGGCGGCATGCGATTCCTCCATTAAGTCAATGCGCGTACTTATAGTTAATGCACTTTATACAACTTTGCTCCCGGCAATTTCGCGGAATTCTATTAGTATCTGATTCTTCGACTTAAGTTCTTGTCGAATTGACACCCAAAGAGGTTAGGTACCTCTTTACGTTACGCGCCGCCTGACGAAGTCTTTGTTCATTCTCAACCATCGCGATCCGGACAAAACCTTCGCCTTCTTCGCCATATCCAACGCCCGGCGCGACCGCGACTTGAGCCTCGGTCAGCAATTGTTTTGAAAATTCAAGACTTCCCATCTCCGCCAGCGCGGGAGGCAGCGGTGCCCATGCGAACATCGAAGCGGCTGGTGGCGGAATATCCCAACCAGCGCGTCCAAATGCCTCGACCATGACGTCACGGCGTTTTTGATAAAGGTTGCGGTTTGTCTCGATAATATCCTGTGGCCCGTTCAGCGCGGCGCACGCGGCGGCTTGAATAGGGG
The DNA here is from genome assembly GCF_947497915.1 of uncultured Erythrobacter sp. Lineage (GTDB taxonomy): Bacteria > Pseudomonadota > Alphaproteobacteria > Sphingomonadales > Sphingomonadaceae > Erythrobacter. The sequence continues at coordinate 243,338 of NZ_CANMIJ010000002.1, forward strand.
TGAAGGCGCCGTAATCGAGATAAGACTTCACCCGGGTCAAGGCCGCGATCAATTGTTTGTTGCCGACAGCAAAGCCCATCCGCCAACCGGCCATAGAATAGGTTTTGCTCATGCTGGTGAACTCAACCGCGATGTCTTTCGCGCCGTCGACTTGCATAATCGATGGAGTCGGCTTCCCGTCGAAATACAGCTCCGAATAGGCGAGGTCAGACAAAATCCAGACCTGGTTGTCTTTCGCCCACGCAACCAGCCGCTCGTAAAACGCAAGATCGACAGTTTCAGCCGTAGGATTCGATGGATAGCTCACCACCAACACGCTGGGCCGCGGTACAGTGAAATTCATCGCGCTTTCGAGCGAACGCCAATAGTCTTCGTTCGGTGTCGTCGGGATCGAACGAATGGTCGCGCCCGCGATGATAAAACCGAATGTGTGGATCGGGTAAGACGGATTTGGAGCCAGCACGACATCGCCGGGCGCCGTGATCGCATTGGCGAGGCTCGCAAGCCCTTCTTTCGATCCCATCGTAACCACAACTTCGGTTTCCGGATCGAGATCGACACCAAATCGGCGCTCGTAATAATCGGCCTGTGCGCGGCGTAGGCCGGGAATGCCTTTTGACTGGGAGTATCCATGGGCGTCAGGCTTGGCCGCGACCTCGCAAAGCTTGTCGATGACATGCTGCGGTGGGGGCTGATCTGGATTGCCCATTCCAAGGTCGATAATGTCTTGTCCGCTCTGCCTCGCAGCGTGCCGCATCGAATTCACTTCTGCGATCACATAAGGCGGCAACCGCTTCATGCGGTAAAATTGTTCGTCCATTGCGTATCCTGCCCTTATCTGCGCAATCAAACTGACGGCAGACGTAATAATCCACTTAAGCCATTAACGGTCGATGTGGGAAGGCGTTTTCGCTATTGTCATATAGAGCGTGCTTATTGCCTCTAGCGACCGGCACGGATTCGCATAACAAGGACAGCATCTACAATGGCGCAGGACGATTCCAGCAAACCGTTTGCAAATGACGAAGGCTTCAAAGCCGTTCTCGACATGATGACAAATGCGATGCCCGGCAGCGCGTCGGGGTTGGGCGACGGCCTTAAATCGCTTTTGCCGGATGGCATCGCGCCGACTGACCTTGGCGAATGGGCGAAATCGAGCGCAGAACTGCAAAAAATGTGGCTTGAATTTGTGACGCATCAGGCGAAGCAAACGGCCCAAGATGCGGCGAAAGGCAAGAATTTGCTCGATCCGGCGCATTGGCTGATGATCTCGCAAAGCATGGCGCAGCAGCTGCCCAAAGGCGGCTTTGACGCGCAGACAAAGCTTGCGCAGGATTCGATGGCGCTTTGGAAGGGCGTCTTTGAACGCTTCACTGCGAAAGCCGCTGGCAGTGATGTTGCCGATGAAGCAGGTGCCGACCTCCCATTGAAAGATCGTCGTTTCGCCGACCCGGCATGGCGCGAACAGCCCGCCTTTGCTCTGCTGCACCAAACGTATCTAATGCTGACCCAGTATTTTCAGCAATCCGTGAAATCGATGAGCGGCCTCGACAAGGAGAAACGCAGGCAGCTTCAATTCGCGGTAACCGCGCTGTCGGAAGCGATGAGCCCAGACAACTTCCTGCTCACCAATCCCGTTGTGATGAAACGCACGGTTGAGACCAAGGGTCAGAACCTTGTTCGCGGAATGCAGCACCTCATCACCGATCTAAAACGCGGCCAGCTTACACATACGGATCCCGATGCCTTCACGCTCGGAGAGAACCTCGCCGCATCTCCGGGTAAGGTCGTTTACGAAACATCGATGTTCCAATTGGTGCAATACAGCCCTTCGACCAAGGACGTGTACGAAGTGCCGCTGATCATCTTCCCGCCTTGGATCAACCGGTTCTACATCCTCGACCTGACACCAAAGAAGAGCTTCATCAAATGGGCTGTAGATCAGGGGCAAACGGTGTTTGTAGTCAGCTGGAAGTCTGCTGATGAGAGCATGTCCGATGTTGTGTGGGACGATTACATCCGTGCCCAGATCGAGGCTATCGATGTGGTGCGAGAGCGCCTGAAGGTGCCCAGCGTCAACGCCATCGGATATTGTGTTGCCGGCACCACTTTGGCTGCCACACTGGCATTGCTTGCTCGCCGCAACGAAGCAGACAAAGTGAAGAGCGCGACATTCTTCACCGCTCAGGTGGATTTCGAGAAGAGCGGCGAACTCAAACACTTCATCGAAGACGGCCACCTCGATATGATCGGCAAGCTGTCGCAGAAGGGATATTTGGACGGACGCTATCTCGCGGCGACATTTAACGCGCTGCGCGGCAAGGACCTGATCTGGAATTACGTCGTCAACAATTACCTGCTTGGCGAGGACTATCCGGCCTTCGACCTGCTTCATTGGAATGGCGACGTCACCAACCTGCCTTCGAAATGGCACAACGACTATCTGCGCGATCTTTACCGCGACAACAAATTGGTCGTGCCCGATGCTCTTTCAGCTGACGGCACACCGATTGATCTGACCCGCGTCAAAACTCCCAGCTTCGTGCAAGCTGGCCGCGAAGATCATATCGCCCCGGCTGAAAGCGTGTGGCGGATCACCGATCACTTTTCAGGGCCACTTGAATTTCTGCTCGCAGGATCAGGCCATATCGCTGGCGTCGTCAATCCACCCGCCGCTGGCAAGTATCAGTATTGGGTCGGCGATAGCGACGCGCCATCGCTTAAAGCGTATGTCGAAAGCGCCGAAGAGCATCCGGGCAGTTGGTGGCCCCATTGGCAGGCATGGCTTGAGCGTCAGGATGATGCCAAAGTGCCCGCAACCGGCAAACGAAAGCCTGGCGGACGCGGTGATACAGTGATTGAAGATGCGCCCGGGCGTTATGTGAAGACGCGCTAGAATACGTTTTTCACAACAATGACAACGCTAAAGCCATTTTTTGTGCAGTGCACAAAAAGTTCTTGACTTCGCAGTTGCAATGCCTATTTTGTGCAGTGCAACATGAAACGAGGTTATTATGGCAGACGCCAACACTCAGTCTAAAATCGATGCCGCCGCTGAAAAAGCTTATGAAGAAGCAGCTGCAAAGACCGCAAGCGCCGCAAAGGTAGCTGACGCTGTAGAAGCAGATGCCCCTAAGCCAGCGCCGAAAGTGGCCGCTGTTAAAAAAGCAGTGAAGGCCCCGGCCAAACGCGCACCGGCCAAGAAAGCCGCTGCGAAAACGACGGCGAAAAAAGCTCCAGCGAAAAAAGCTGTCGTAGCCAAAACCGCCGCGAAGAAAATACCAGCCAAGAAGCCTGTAGCTAAGAAAGCTGCTGCCAAGAAGGCTCCGGCTCGCAAACCAAAAATCGCTGCGAAAAAAGCAGCGCCGAAAACAACGACCACCAATCCGGTCACCAAACTGAAGGATACCATCATGGCAACCGCAGAAAAAACTGATTTCACCGCAACCGCCAAAGAAATGGCCGCAACTGCACAAGAGCGCGTTAAAGCGGCTTACGGCAACGCAGGCGAATTCGCTGGCGAATTTGGCGAGTTCAACAAAGCCAACGTCGAAGCAGTTGTCGAAAGCGGCAAGATCCTGTTCGCAGGCGCACAGGAAATGGCGAAAGACAACGTCGAAACCGGCAAAACTGTTGCCGCAACCGTAACCGCAGACGCGAAGAAAATGGTTGCTGTTAAATCGCCAACCGAACTCTTCCAGATGCAGGGCGAACTGGCTCGTCGTAACTTCGACGCAGTCGTCGGCTACGGTTCGAAGCGCACCGAAGCATGGGTGAAGCTCTACAACGACGCGTTCGCACCAATTTCGAACCGCGTAAGCGTTGCAACCGAGAAATTCTCGAAAGCAGCCTAAGCAATTCCTTTCTGAACCGGGCCTCTCCTCTCTCTCCCAAACCCGGTTTATGAAGTGGGCGCGTAGCGCCAGGCCGGATAGACCACAGCGTCTGTCCGGCCTTTTGCTGTCCGTGGCGCAAACAATGCGGCTTGGAACGGCATTGGCGACGTCTCGTTAATCCCATTCACGCTAAGAAGCGTGGGTTCGCCCCTTGCGATCACGCATACTAATCCCATAATGGAGCCTCATGCCGACACACCGCCCCACCCTTGAAGAGATGAAGCTGCCGATCATGCTCGTGCCGATTGGCGCCGCAGATGGTGATGGCGATGCGGACAAGGACGACGATGGTGGCACCGACGGCGAGACCGGCGTCGCGACCAAGACGCGGACCAAACCGAAAAAGCCGAGCCAGTATAAAGTTTTGCTGCTCAATGATGACTACACCCCGATGGAATTCGTGGTGATGGTGCTCAAACGGTTTTTCTCGATGGATTTGGAAGCTGCGACACGCGTTATGCTGCATGTGCATCAAAAGGGCGTCGGCGTGTGCGGCATCTTCACTTATGAAGTCGCCGAAACCAAGGTGAATCAGGTCATGGACTTCGCAAAGCAGAACCAGCATCCGCTGCAATGCACGCTGGAAAAAGCGTAAGCGATAAAGTGAGCCTATTCGGGCATCCTGATCCAGACCCGCCCAAAGACGGGCAGGAAAGTGTCTGGGACTACCCCCGCCCCGCCATTTGCGAACCGACCAAACGCCGCATTCAGGTGCGCCATAGCGGCATCGATATTGCGGACAGCACCAATGCGTGGCGCACGCTCGAGACAAGCCATCCGCCAACATATTACATCCCGCAATCCGATATCGCGATGGAGCTGCTCACCCCTAATGCGCGGCGCAGCCTGTGCGAATGGAAGGGGCAAGCGCGTTACTGGGATGTAATCGCTGGTGACGCCCTGTTGGAAGCGGTTGCTTGGTCATACGCGGACCCAACGCCAAGTTTTGAAGGCATTCGCGATCACATCGCCTTTTACCCCGATCCAATTGATGAATGCATCGTCGATGGCGAGGTCATCACCCCTCAACCCGGGCAATTTTATGGTGGCTGGATCAGCCAATATGAAGCCGGCCCGTTCAAAGGCGGACCCGGCAGCCGTTTCTGGTGATGACATGTGTTCACAAATCGCAAATGACCAAGCCAGACATGACCGCGCCGAATTTTCCCGCTATGGCGCTCCGCATCGCTTGAATTTTACTAGCCAAAGGCCGCCGCAAAACCCGTGCTGAAGCTCATTCCCAGTATTGACCGGTATATTTTCCGGCTGGTGATCGTGCCGATGCTGGGCGTGTTTGCGCTCGCGGCATCGCTGCTTACACTCGACAAAATGCTACGGCTGTTCGATTTCGTTGCGGTCGAAGGCGGGCCGATTGGCGTCGTGTTCAAGATGCTGGGCGCACTTATCCCTGAATATGCCAGCCTTGCGATCCCGCTTGGCCTGCTGCTCGGCATTCTGCTCGCCTTTCGTAAGCTCGCGACCTCCAGCGAGCTTGATACGATGCGCGCCGTTGGCCTGTCATACTGGCGGCTGCTGCGCGTTCCTTACATCATCACGCTTGGCTTGGTCGCGGTGAATGTTGCGCTGGTTTTCTACGTCCAGCCGCTCAGCAATTATTACTACAAACAGATGGAATATGAGCTGCGCTCAGGCGCTCTTGGCGCCTCCATCAAGGTCGGCGAGTTCACGACTTTGGCGGACCGCATGGCCTTGCGGATTGAAGAAAGCGAAAATGACGGGCAGCAGCTCAAAGGCATTTTCGCCCGCGTATCGAATGACAAAGACCAAGTGCTCTCGATCAGCGCGCGCGAAGGCACGTTCATGGCCACTACCGATGATCCCAACACGATTATTCTGCGGCTGACCGAAGGCACCATTGTGCAAGACACAGGCAGCGAAACACCGCGCGTGCTTTCATTTAGCCGCCATGACCTGCCGATTGATCTGCCTGCGATCGAACAATTCCGCGCACGCGGCGATGCAACGCGCGAGTTTATCTTGCCCGAATTGCTGCGCATCGGCTGGAGCGACAGCGTCGCCGAGGAAGACCGCGATGCCAGCCAAGCAACGTTCAATTTCCGCTTGGTCGAGATTGTGATGATGTTCCTGATGCCGCTGCTTGCCGTAGCGCTCGCGATCCCGCCAAAACGATCGACCAGCGCACTGGGCGTATTCGTTTCGATCGTCATGGTGGTCGCCTATCACAAGGTGAACCAATACGGCGAAGACGTGGCGACGCTGGGCCGGATTGATCCGATCCTTGCCCTGTGGGGTCCGTTCGTAATCTTCGCCGCGCTCATTCTGTGGATGTATTACCGCGTTGCGCATGTACCCGGCGGACAAGCCATCGGCGCACTGGAAAGCGTGTTTTCCAAGATCGGCAAGAAAATCGGCAAACTCTTCAGACGGCGCCGCGCGAAAACGGCCCTGCCCGAAGATGCCGATCCACAATTGTCTCCGGCTGAATAGAAGGCCATAGGCGAGAGACAATGCAGCTCGATTTCTTTCCTTCGCGGTCGCTGACGCTCTATCTGGCGAAGATGTTCATCGTTCGGATTTTTGCCGTTCTGATCATGCTGGTGCTGGTTCTGATGGCGCTCGATTTGCTGTCAGCTACAGGCAAAATCCTGACACCAGAGGGCAATGGTCAGGGCGAAATTCTGAGATATGCAGGCCTACGGATACCGCAGCTGATTTCTCGGTTCCTCCCTTATTCGGTGTTGCTCGCAACGCTCATCACGCTCGTCACGCTAAACCAGAACAGCGAGGTTGTGGCCATGAAGGCCGCCGGCCTTTCCGCGCACCAGGTGCTTGCGCCGCTTCTCCTGACGGCAGGCATCGTCGCCGTGGTCAGCTTTGCCTTTAATGAGCGTGTTGTGACCCGCGCAAATTCCACCTTAAAGGCGTGGGAAGCGGCAGATTACGGGCCGATCCCGCAAGAGACTGGCGTGCGATCCAACGTCTACCTCACGGATGGCTCCAACATCCTCACAGCGGCTACCCTCACCGGCAAAGGTGACGCAATCAAGCTCAGCAATGTGACATGGTATGAGCGCGGCCCAGGCGGCATCATCCGCGAGCAAATCAGAGCGGAAAGCGCGAATTACGCAGGCCCCGGCTGGGCTCTGGAAAGCCCGATCCGCTTCGACGTAGGTAGCGCAGAAACAGAGCAAATTGACTCGCTCGTCGTGGGCGAGGCTTTGACACCCGAGCAAATTGACCTGCAATCGGTTGATCCCGACGGCCTATCCTTTTGGGAGCTTTCCGAGACAATCGATGCATTTGACGCTGCTGGCCGACGGACATCGGAAATGCGAGCAAGCTGGTGGCACCGGATCTCCGGCCCGCTTTCTGCGATGTTGATGCCGCTGCTAGGATCAATCGCAGCATTCGGGCTTGCTCGCTCAGGTCAGCTTTTTGTTCGCGCTGTCATCGGGATGGCACTCGGCTTTGCCTATTTCGTGGTCGACAATGCTGCACTCGCCATGGGCAGCTTTGGCGGATATCCACCTTTCCTCGCGGCATGGGCGCCGTTCTTCCTGTTCCTGCTAGTGGGTGAGACGGTTCTGATCCGGACCGAGGAATGAGCGCCGCGAACTGGTCGCTGCGGCTGGCGCGCCCTGATGATGCAGAGGCGATGCCCGCAATTGAAGTGGCCGCATCGGCGTTGTTCGCAGACGATCCTGACCTCGCGGATCTGGACTTTGATGATCACTGGGAGCCAGACGAGCTGCGCGCGCTGATTCGCAAAGGCCACTGCCTTGTCAGCTTTGTCGGTGATGAAATGGTCGGCTTTCTTGCCGCGCAACCTTTTCAACGCGAACTGCATATCTGGGAGATGGATGTACTACCCGCCCATCAAGGCATGGGGATCGGCGCAGGCTTGGTGCGTGCGTGTCAGATTGATGCACGCAATTCAGGCTTCAAAGCGGTTACGCTGACGACATTTCGCGACCTGCCGTGGAACGGGCCGTTCTATCGTAAACTTGGCTTTGAAGAGGTCACTGCGCTGGACGCCCATCCGCGTCTGGCAGGCGAGCTTGCGAATGAGGCAGATGACGGCCTACCCGCAGAACGCCGCTGCGCCATGATCCATTTTCTCGATTAAAAACAGCGCCTGCGCGCTCAACGAACCATCGTGCTACGCGCGATCCGTCCGACAAGTGGGAACATACCGGCATGGTTCGCCCCGTCATAGGTCGATCCATCGCCTAGCTCTCGTTTCAGGCGGCGATGCGCCTCTGGCAGGTCATGATACGGCATTGACGGCATCAGATGGTGCAGCGCGTGATAGCGCAGACCCACTGGTGCCCATACCTCTGCAATCAGCCCGGGTGGCGGCACATTCACACTGTCCAGGAATTGCGCGGTTACCGTCATCGGTTCGCCCTCATTTTCCCACAAATGCGCCACCAATGTGCGCAGCTGGTTAAGAACCGCCGTCACCGAGAAGATGGCAAGCGCGATCAGAATAGGCCGCCAGTCGAACACCAGCGGGCTTAGCAAGACAGCGACGGCCCATATGCTCGCCGCGGTTTCCTGCCAGCGAACACGGCCGATAAGCTTGCCCGACGGCGGCTTACGGCGGAAATCGGGATTGATCGAAAGGGATGAGAAACGCTGCCACACAAACGTACGGACAGGCGGGATAATTGCGGCCAGCGGGACAAGAATGCCAAAACGCACAATCAAGGCAAGCGGCGCAAGCAACGCCACAAGCACGAATGCCGGCAAACTCCATGGTTTCATGAGAGCAAGCGGCAGGTATTCCGGGTCTTCAATAGTGCCATATTGCGTCCGCTTGTGATGGATCACATGCACGCCTTCATACATGAAGCTTGGCATTAGCATCGGGATGCCAACCATCAGGTTCCAGCCAAGGCGAAAACCAGGCAGCGCATCGCTTTTGATATGGGTAAGCTCGTGAATGAACATCAGCGCGCGGTACAACGCGAGTGCAGCCACGATGCCGGCAATCACAGCGATGGCAGTGTTGCTCGACAGAATAGCTGTCGCGATACCCGCATAGCCGATGACTGCTGAGATCAGCATGTCGGGCCAATAGATACCCGGTTTCGCTTCGCCCAGATCTTTGGTCAGATCGCGGGCAGCGCGCAGCATGTCCTTGTCGTCTTCGGTCTGGAAATCGGCACGCGCGGCGCGGCGCGGCTGCGGCGCGGATGGGTCTGCTTGTCTCGCAGCGGGAGGGGTTTGCTGTATATTCATAGCTGTTCTCAAGGCGGCCTTTACCGCATAATGGGCGGCATGGCCAAACAGGATGTGTTGGCAACAGTAATCGACTGGCTTGCACGTAACACCCGTTAGCGGGCAAACACGCGTCCTGACGAAACAAAATACGGGGCAGGCCGCCGGATGGACGCGCAAATAAGCATCGAGATGATCAACGACAAGCGCGGACGGGCGCGCTTTGTCGATGTTGGCCGGGAATTTGCGGCAAAAACGCCGAATTCCGTGCCACAATTGCGCAGCGAACAACTGGAACTTGTCAATCCGGGCAAGAACCCGTTCTTCGGCCATGCCCGTGCGCAATTCTTTATCGCGCATCGCGGCGGCGCAGCGGTCGGCAGGATTTGCGCCCATATCGATGATCTCGCGCTCGCAATGCCTGCTGAACAAGGGTTTGGCCCCGGCACAGGCATGTTCGGATATTTCGATGCCGAGGATGAGGCCGTTGCCAATATTCTGATCGAAACCGCTGAGGCGTGGTTGCGCGATCAGGGCATGACACGGATTGTCGGCCCTATCTCGCTATCAATCTGGGAAGAGCCGGGCCTGCTGGTGGGTGGGCAGGATCACCCGCCGATGATCATGATGGGCCATCATCCAGAAAGCTACGCGCCGTGGATCGAAGGCGCAGGGTTCGATCGCGCAAAGACGCTCTATACCTACCACCTCGATATCACGGCGGAATTCCCCCCGCTTGTTCAACGGATCGTCAAATCGGGCGAGCGAAATTCACGGATCAATGTGAGGCGAGTGAACAAGGCGCGCTGGGATGAGGACGCTGCGATTGTACTTTCGATCCTCAACGATGCATGGTCCGACAATTGGGGCTTTGTGCCCTTCACCCCGGATGAGGTCGCCTATGCTGGCAAGAAGCTGAAGACGATCATCCACGAAGAATTGAACATGATCGCAGAAGTGGATGGGAAGCCGGTGGCGTTCATGCTGACATTCCCGGATATCAATCATCCGCTGGCTAAGATTAATGGCAAGCTGTTGCCGTTTGGCTGGTTCCACATGCTGCGTTGGCTCAAAAAACCACGCGGATCAGGGATGCGCGTGCCGCTGATGGGTGTGCTCAAGGAATTGCAAAGTTCGCGTATGGCGAGCCAACTCGCCTTTATGATGATCGAAACTATCCGGCTGGAAGCAGTCGGCAAATTTGAATCGACACGCGGCGAGCTCGGCTGGGTGCTTGACGACAACCAGGGTATGCTCGCGATTGCGGATACGATCCAGAGTAAGATTAACCGCGAATATGCGATCTATGAAAAGCCGCTAAACGTATAACCCGGAACGAAAAAAGGCCACCGCTTGGGAGAGCGGTGGCCTTTCGGGATCGTATCACCGCCGCTTGGACGGGAGGGGGGTCTCGGCGGTGATAATATCAAAATGCGCACCTGCGAAAGCGGTTCCCGGCGCATGATATTTTTTCGATTCTTTGATCCGAAACGGGCGGAGTCGCATCCAAATTCGCGACAAAAGCGGCGGGAAGACTTCAACACCGAACAGCCCTCGCAGCCCATTTTGCCCAAGCAAAAGCAGGCGCGACACGGACGCCACAACGCGCTATGGACTTGATTCGAAGCCGCCCTCGTGCCGGCACTTTGTTCGAAAGTGTGCTAAATTATGTCTTTAGGTCAACAAGTTGCCGCCAACCTTCCGTTCCTGCGCCGTTATGCCCGTGCGCTTACCGGATCGCAGACAACAGGCGATGCTTTTGTGCGTGCCACTCTTGAGGCGGCGCTGGCTGATGACGATTTAAAAGCATCGCTCGATGGTGGACGTATTCCGCTCTACGCGGCGTTCAACAAAGTCTGGTCGAGCGCATATATGGATGCCGATTCCGGCGATATTGCGAGCGGCGAGCACGAGATAGGGGCGCAAGCGCGGCTGGGGGCTATCACCCCGCTCAACCGTCAGGCCTTGCTGCTGACCACACTCGAAGATTTCACAGCCGCACAGGCTGCGCAAATCATGGACATGAAGGCATCCGAGATTGATGCGCTTGTCGCCGAAGCCGTGAGCGAGATTGATCGTGAGCAAACAACCTCTGTTCTGATCATCGAAGACGAACCCTTAATCTCAATGCAGCTCGAAGACCTTGTTAGCGGGATCGGCCACGAAATTTGCGGCACGGCGGCAACGCGCACCCAGGCCAAAGAAGTCGTCGAAGCGAATATGCCTGGCCTCGTGCTTGCCGACATTCAGCTTGCCGATGGTTCATCAGGCCTCGACGCGGTCGATGACATTCTTGCCATCGCTACGGTTCCGGTGATCTTCATCACGGCTTATCCGGAGCGGCTGCTGACCGGTGACCGTCCAGAGCCGACATATCTCGTGACAAAGCCATTTCAGGAAAAGACTGTGCGTGCCGCGATCAGTCAGGCGCTGTTTTTTGGATCCAGCCGGCCGCTGGACTAGAGCCGATCAGCTGGCGGAAACTTCGCGGATCTGAAATTCACTGCGCTGTCTCACAGGCACACGCAGAACACAGCGCACTCCATCAGACCTAAATTCGATTTGCACGGGCTGTTTCAGCTCATGCGCGACGATTTTCTCGATCAAATCCAGACCAAACCCGCGCTTCTCAGGTTGCGAAACCGCTGGCCCGCCGCTTTCGCACCATTCGACCTCCGCAAGTTGATCACTGACGAGTTGCCAGCTGATTGTAACGTTGCCTTCACTCGCGCTCAACGCGCCAAATTTTGCAGCGTTCGTGGCAAGTTCGTGCACAGCAAGACCGAATGAAAGCGCATCATTGGGCGCAAGTTCAACCGCAGGCCCGCTGACAGAGATCGCCGTTTCCGTCTTGCTGCCGAAATGCCTCAATTCAGCGGCGATTACAGCCCGCATAGCAGTCGTGCCCCAATCGCTGTCCGTCAGCAGGTCGTGAGTCGCCGAAAGCGCACGAACACGGCCATCAAGGCTTTCTGCAAACTCATCAAGATCGGTTGCCCGTCTGCGGGTGAGTGACATAATCGAAAGGACATTGGCGAGCGTATTCTTGACCCGGTGATTCAGCTCACGGCTAAGCGAATTTCGGATCGATTGTTGCTCTTCGTAGAAAGCGAGACGTTGCCGATCCTCATGCGCTTGCTGAGTAATAAGCCGTGCGAGCAGCATCAGCAGACCGGCCAACGCGATCCCGAAAAACAGTGTCACCATCGATAGCGGCGCAAGCACACGCTGGTCATCGGTTTCTACGACCAGCAGCAATTGGCGGTTCGCAATAGAAACGCCTTGCTCAACCCGGTGAGTTGCCTCGTTCGTCAGAAAGCGCGCGGCAAATTCCCGCGCGGGATCAACCGTTCCATCATACAGGCGTACGCCTAAGTCAGAGGATCCGGTTCGTTCAATGGCAGCTTCCAGGAACAGGTCCGCGTTAAACGGACTGTAGACATAGCCCGCGTGACTTTGATCAATATCACGCTCGGATGGTTCACCATTGTAGACCGGCATGAAAATCACGAACCCGCGCGCATCCCCGGCGCTATGCTGCGCTAAAGCAATCAAGCCCGATGCCGTTGGCTGAACAGTGCGCTTTGCCTCGTCCATCGCCGCCGCGCGAACTGGATCGGCGTATAAATTAAAGCCAAGTGCGCTGCGGCTGCGGCTGGTATCCGGCGCGAAATACGTAACGGAGGCTAGGCCTGCCGCGTTGGAGGCAGTTTGAGGCGGCTCAGTAAGTGCCGGCTGGGGCAATTCGCCTGTAATTGTCGCCGGCGTAACCTTCGCCCAGCCGATACCCTCGGCACCTTTGTATTCAAGGTTCAACCGGAGCTCGCTGACGAATTGCCGGAATACTTGCGGGCTGACGTCATCAAAACTGGAAAAGAGAGCTGCACCTGCGCGAAGGTAGGACGAGAAACTGTTTCCGCGCCGCTCCATTTCAGATGCGATCATTTGCGCTTGCTCTCGCAATTGCGCCGCATCACGGGCGCGCTCGCTCCGCTCTATCGAAAAAACACTTAAGGCAGTGATCGCAGCAATGGCGGCAAAGATCGCAAATGGAATGGCCCGCGGATAGTCGAGCAGCCACCCGCGCACGCGGGCGCGCTTTTCCGCTTCGCGGGCATGCCCCGTCGTTGGATCGCCTGTCTTTTCTGCGTTCGTGTTCATTCGCACATTCTGCTATCCCGTGTGAACGGAACCAAACAGTCAGCGCATCGTTCCCATCTTATACCGCGTGAACAAGCATACAGACGCTGCGAGTTTATTGCCGCGCTAGAAACCAAACAAAGGAATCTGAGTCAGCCGATGGCTTCCGACAAGGACAACACACCGCCGAAAGGCAGAACCAAGGCCGAGACGCCTGAATGGGCCAATGGCCTGCGCCAGCTTTACGATTCCGTCGTCGATGAACCGATCCCCGATAGCTTCAAGGATTTGCTCGCAAAGCTTGATGATGATGCGGGATCGGGAACTGGATCAGATACATAATGGCGGAAAAAAAGCCTCTGCCAGAACGCACACCGGCTGAAAAAGCGGCGTTCAAACGTGAACTTACAGATGTTGTCCCGCACCTGCGCGCCTTTGCGCGCGGTCTTTGCGGCCGTCCGGATATGGCCGATGACCTTGTGCAGGAAACCATGCTTAAGGCGTGGGCTGCCCAAGACCGGTTTGAGCCGGGCACATCGATGCGCGCATGGACATTTGTTATCCTGCGCAACGCCTACCTCACCGATATGCGCCGCAACCGTTTTCGCGGCGAATATGATGAAGGCGTGGCAGAGCGCATCCTGACGGCACCTGCCGGTCAGGAAGAGCCGATCCACCTCTCTGACATGCACCGCGCATTGCTAACCCTACCTCCAGAGCGCCGCGAAGCTTTGTTGCTCGTGGGTGCAGGCGGGTTTTCGTACGAGGAAGCGGCCGAGATTTGCGGCTGCGCCGTGGGCACCATCAAAAGCCGTGTTGGCCGTGCCCGTGCTACCCTCAATTCGATGCTCGCCGATGGCGATATCCCCCAGCGCTCGATTGAAGATGCAGGGGCGCACCGCGCTATCCTCCAAGAGTTGGATGATGTCGCCGCGGGCAAAGGCATCGCTGCTGCAAAAACCTAATCGCTGGCGGCTTCTGTGCCGCCGCGATCAACCGCCGATGTCACTGCGACGTTCATCGTCACATTGGCCAGCGTGCGCATAATATCAGGCAGCATCTCAACCGCGACGAGCAGCGCGAGCGGCTCAATCGGAACGCCCATGGCCAATGCAATCGGGCCAATTGAGACCACGAAACTGATCGAACCGGGCAAGCTAACCGAGCCAATGCTGATGATCACCGCAATCAGGATTGCGAGCACCATCAGCGTTATGGGAACCTCGATCCCGGCCAAAGCCGCGACATAAAGCGCCACCGCAAGATTCATCGCGACACTGGTTGCCCGGAAAATCGCCACGGCAAGCGGCAGTACAAACTCGCTCGTCTCGGGGCGCAGCTTCAGCCGTGTGGCGCTGTCGAGCATAGCCGGAAGACTGGCGAGCGAACTTTGGGTGGACACCGCCACAGCTTGCGCAGGCAGCACCGCTTTCGCAAAGCGCAGCGGGCTAATCCCGCCAAGCGCCCAAGCGATCAGATAAGCGATCACCAATATAAAACCGCCCATCGCCGAAACGATAAGAATGTAATGCACCAGTGCAGCGAAAGCCCCGCCGCCGCTGCGCATACCAACGCCGAATGCCAGAGCGAGCACCCCTGCAGGCGCAAGCCACAGCACCCAGCCAATGATTAGTAGCATCGCGTTTGCCAGCGCATGGAAGAAACCCATTAGCGATGCGTTTTGCACCTTGGGAAGCTTCGCAATGGCGACAGCAAATAGTGCGAAGAAGATCGTTAGTGGCAGCATCGCAGTCTCAGCTGCTGCAGCGATCATATTCGGTGCGACCAGTGATTTCAGGAAGTCGAAGATGCCGGGGACTTGCTGTTCACCCTCTGGCACCTCAGCCAAAAATCCGCTCGCCGCCTGAGGGATCGGAATGGCTTGCAAGATCAGCGGCATGACAAGCGCCGTAAACACACCGCCTGCGATCAACACCACGAAAACGAGTGTGAGGAACTTGAACGCAGCTGCGCCCGCCCTCGCCGCGATCATCATCTGGGCAATACCCAGCACCAGCAAGCTTGCGACCAGCGGGATAATCGTCATCTGCAATGCACGCAGCCAAAGCGTGCCGACCAACGCGATGCTATCTTGCAACCACTGCGCCATCCCGCCGCCAGCGAAAACAACGCCTAGACCAAGGCCCACAATAAGCGCAGCGAAGGTCGCGATCACAGGCAAACGGATCGTTACCAGCTCGAAATTGTTCTCAGCCGCAGGCGCCGCGCCCACCGGAATATCATTGCTCACGAAATCGAACCCCTGTGCCTACAGCCAGCCGGCTGCAAATCTTTACGTGCAAACTCTTCCCTTCGCGCGATAACCGCGCCAGAAGCCTCTGACAAATACGGGCGAATAATCAGAGGGGCTCTTTGGAGCATGGCACGCAAGTTCTTCGGCACAGACGGCATTAGAGGCCGCACCAATGCAGGCGTCATGACGGCGGCAACCGCGATGAAAGTCGGCCAAGCCGCCGGACGGCACTTTGTGCGCGGCGGGCACCGTCACCGGGTGGTCATCGGGAAAGATACGCGGCTTTCCGGCTATATGGTGGAAAGCGCGCTTGTGGCCGGGTTCACCAGTGTCGGGATCGACGTAATCATGACAGGGCCGCTGCCGACGCCGGCAATCGCATTGCTAACTCGCGAGATGCGCGCCGATATGGGCGTGATGATCTCCGCCAGTCACAATCTTTATGCCGATAACGGGATAAAGCTGTTCGGCCCTGACGGGTTCAAATTGTCCGATGAAGCCGAAGCCGAGATTGAGCGATTAATCGAAACCGATATCCCGCTTGCGCCTGCGGAAAAAATCGGACGCGCGCGACGGATCGAGGATGCGCGCGGGCGGTATATCCACGCGGTCAAAAACTCTGTGTCGAACGAAGTGCGTTTCGACGGCCTAAAAGTCGTTGTCGATTGCGCAAACGGAGCCGCGTACCAAGTTGCGCCATCGGCCATTTGGGAATTGGGCGCAGAAGTTATCACTTTGGGTGTTTCGCCCAACGGCACCAATATCAACGACGGCGTCGGATCGACGGCGATTGAGGCTCTTCAAGCCCGCGTCGTCGAAGAGGGCGCGGATATCGGCATTGCGTTGGATGGCGACGCAGACCGTCTAATCGTTGTCGATGAGAAAGGGCGCGCTGTCGACGGAGACCAGATCATGGCTCTGATCGCGACACGCATGCAAGAACGAGGGTCGCTGAATGGCGGCGGAATTGTCTCAACCGTCATGTCGAACCTTGGCCTTGAACGGTACCTAACCTCGATCGGGCTTACCCTTGAACGCACAAAAGTCGGTGATCGCTATGTGCTTGAACGCATGAAAGAGGGCGGCTTCAATGTGGGCGGTGAGCAGTCCGGCCATATGATCCTGTTGGATCACTCAACCACCGGCGACGGAACGATTGCTGCCTTACGCGTGCTAACCAGCCTCGTGCGGTCAGACAAACCAGCTAGCGAAATTTTGCATCTCTTTGATCCCGTCCCGCAATTGCTCAAGAACGTCCGCTACGAAGGCGGCGCGCCACTGGAAAATGACACAGTGAAGTCCGTGATCGCGGACGCAGAAGCCGAATTGGATGGCAAAGGTCGTCTCGTCATTCGCCCATCCGGCACAGAGCCGGTGATCCGCGTCATGGCCGAAGGTGATGACAAGAAACAGGTCGAAGCCGTGGTCGACCGTGTATGCGACGCGGTTCGTGCGGCGACCTGAACGAGGCAACTGAAATGCTGGAAATGCGCCCCGATTGTGAACGCTGCGGAACCGACCTACCGGCTGAGGCGCCCGGCGGGTTCATTTGCAGCTTTGAATGCACATTTTGCGCGCCTTGCGCCGAGGAACTGGATGATCGCTGCCCCAATTGCGGCGGCGAATTGATGGATCGGCCGACAAGGGCAGCAAAGCTTCACGACAAATATCCGCCATCGACAGAGCGAAAGTTCAAAGGGTGAGCGCCGCGCGCCCTCCCCGTATTCTGGCCATCGCAGGGTCCGATTCCTCCGGCGGCGCGGGCATTCAGGCCGACATCAAAACGATCACGATGCTGGGCGGATTTGCCATGACCGCGATCACCACGGTAACCGCGCAAAACAGCGTCGGGGTTCAGGCGATTGCTCCGATGGGCGGTGCAATCGTGCGCGAGCAGATCGCGTCCTGCGTCAATGATATCGGCGTCGATGCCATCAAAATTGGCATGCTGCACGATGCAGAAATCATCGCTGCTGTCGCAGAAGGGCTAGAGCTGATCGATAGCTCGGTTCCCGTCGTCCTTGATCCTGTTATGGTCGCAACCAGCGGCGCAACTTTGATTGCACAGGATGCAATCGCAGCGATGCGTGAAACCTTATTTCCGCGCGCGACGCTTATCACGCCGAACCTGCCAGAGCTTGCCCATTTGCTTGAGCGCAGCCTGACCGATTCATCGCAAATGGCAGGCGCAGTTGAAGAATTGGGCGAAGATACCGGTGCTGCGGTGCTGGCCAAGGGCGGGCACACGAGCGATGCGCGCGTGATCGACATTCTTTATGTGCCCGACACCCGCGCCGTGCAATTCGACCACCCGCGGATCAAGACAAACCACACCCATGGCACGGGCTGCACTTTATCATCGGCAATCGCGACTTTGCTAGGCCACGGGCAGCCGTTGACGAATGCCGTTCGCTTGGGGCGCAATTTTGTACGCCAAGCAATCGAAAACGCACCGGAATACGGATTGGGTAACGGCCCATTGGGACATCAGGCCGTTCGCAGCCTGCCTGATCCGCAAGAAGACTAAGTTAGCTGTCGAGGTTGTAGAAATCCGCGATGTGATCCCACGCATCCTCGGCCGTTTCGCACCAACGGAATAGGTCGAGATCTTTCTTCGAAATCGTGCCTTCCTCAGCAATCGCTTCGAAATCGACGACACGGGTCCAGAAATCCTTACCAAACAGCAGGATTGGAACAGCTTTCATCTTGCCCGTCTGGATCAGCGTAAGCAGCTCAAAGAATTCATCGAACGTGCCAAAGCCGCCCGGGAACACCGCCACCGCGCGGGCACGGAGCAGGAAATGCATCTTGCGCAACGCGAAATAGTGGAAGTTGAGCGAGAGGTAAGGCGTCACGTAAGTGTTCGGCGCTTGCTCGTGCGGCAATACAATGTTGAGGCCGATGGATTCGCCGCCCGCATCGCTTGCCCCGCGGTTGCCCGCTTCCATAATCGAAGGGCCACCGCCCGTCGTGACAACAAACTGGCGCTTACCATCTTCGATGATCGCCTTTTCAGTGATCAGGCGCGCAAGTTTGTACGCTTCGTCATAATACTTGGCCTTGTCGGCGAGACGCGCGGCGACTTTCTGTTCGTATTCGCTGCCGTCTTTCGCAGAATCGATCTTCGCCTGCGCTTCCTCTGGTGAAGGAATGCGGGCCGAGCCATACATTACCATGGTCGAGCCTACACGCGCTTCATCAAGCAGCATTTCCGGCTTCAGCAATTCCAGCTGAAACCTTACCGGTCGCAATTCATCGCGCAGCAGGAAATCGTGGTCGCGGAATGCCAATTTATAGGCGGGGTGCTCTGTCTGAGGGGTTCTTACCGGCGCATCATCGGTGAATTTCGATTCTTCATCGGCGTGGTAAAACTTATGATCTGTTAGGTCTTTATCTGTCATATGAATGCTCTAGGCGCGCGCCGTTGCATCGGCAAGACGGCGAATGACGCGCAGTGGTTTTAATGGATGCCCCGTGAGGATTCGAACCTCAATTGACGGAGTCAGAGTCCGTAGTCTTACCATTAGACGACGGGGCATTATTCGGCGGCCTTGCAGGGGTGGCCTCGCCGAAAGATCGGGCCTCCTAGTTTCGCGTCGCAACGCAGTCAAGGCAACATCGCTTGCTCTTGGAGTGAGCTTAGTTTAGCTTTTGTTTCAGGTGCTCACGCCAAATCTGCGTGGGTGAGATGAAAGATACAGTATTATGGCGGACACACATCCGCCGGACACAACGCAAAGTGCTGGTAAGAAAAGGGACCGCAGGTCCGGCAAAGTAGCAGATTTTCGCTACAAACGTCCCTCCCGGCAGAATGAGAAAAGCGGCAATCGTAGCGGTAAATCCCGCGCGCATCGCTCTTCACAAGGCCCTGCTTCTGCGGGCAAACTCGATAATTTTACTCCGAATTCGCAAGGCGGCCTTCGTCCGGGCGAAGCCTACGCTGCGCTTGATCTTGGCACGAACAATTGCCGTCTCTTGATCGCGCGCCCGTCTGGCCGCGATTTTACGGTGATCGACGCCTTTAGCCGCGTGGTGAAGCTGGGCGAGGATTTGGCGACAACTGGCCGCCTGTCAGACGAAGCGATGGACCGCGCATTGGGCGCGCTCTCTGTCTGTGCTGACAAACTGCGCCGGCGCAAAGTGCGTCTTGCCCGATCCGTCGCGACAGAAGCATGCCGCCGCGCAGCCAATGGCCCGGCGTTTATTGACCGCGTGCGTGAAGAAACGGGCATCGTTCTCGACATCATTACAGCAGAGGAAGAAGCGCGGCTTGCTGTGCTCGGCTGCCATATCCTGTTGGAGGATGGCGAAGGGCACGCCGTAATCTTCGATATTGGCGGCGGATCGACCGAGCTTGTGCTACTTGAACCGGGTGGCAAAATCCCGCGCATTCTTGATTGGCAAAGCGTCCCATGGGGCGTGGTTTCGCTCACCGACACCGTTGGCAGAGGCGAGGACAATCGCGATGCCCGCCTCGCGCGCTACGCCAAAATGCGAGAGATCGTATCAGGCAGCTTTGCGCCCTTTGCGGAGCGAATTGCCGACGCGGCAAAACGCGACAATATCCGGCTGCTAGGCACAAGTGGTACAGTCACAACTCTGGCAAGCTTGCATCTTGAATTGCCGCATTATGACCGCAAAGCCGTGGACGGATTGATCGTGCCATCCGCCGCAATGCGCAACATTAGCGAGCGTCTTTCCGGTATGTCGCCAGATGAACGCAGCGAATTGCCGTGCATCGGCCATGACCGCGCAGATTTGGTGGTGGCTGGCTGCGCAATTCTCGATTCGATCCTCGACCTGTGGCCCGCGGAAAAGCTAGGCGTTGCAGATCGCGGTATTCGCGAAGGCATTTTGCGCAGTCTGATGGCCGCCGAACGTCAAAGCGAACGCGCGCTCAAGGCTCTCAACCAGACACGAACAGATAAGGCTTCCTGATGGCGCGTTCCGGCCGCGATCCCGACAAACGGGTTAAGACAGGCAAAAAGCGCAGCGAATCGTCCATTCGCTGGCTGCAGCGCCAATTGAATGATCCCTATGTGAAGCAAGCCAAAGCCGACGGTTATCGCAGCCGTGCGGCTTACAAGCTGATCGAGCTTGATGACCGGTTCAGCCTGATCCGCGGCGCAAAACGGGTGGTTGATTTGGGCATTGCGCCGGGAGGCTGGTCACAAGTTGTGCGTGCCAAAGCGCCCAAGGCCGAAGTCGTGGGCATTGATCTGTTGCCGACCGAGGAAATCGAGGGCGTCACGATCTTCGAGATGGACTTTATGGATGACGCAGCGCCCGCAGCTCTCGAAGAAGCGCTCGGCGGGCCGCCCGATCTCGTCATTTCGGATATGGCAGCGAATACTGTTGGCCATAAACAAACCGATCACCTTCGAACTATGGCGCTGGTAGAAGCGGGCGCGTGGTTCGCAACCGAAACGCTGGAAAAAGGCGGTGCGTTCGTTGCCAAAGTGCTTGCGGGCGGAACGGATGCCGAGTTGCTAGGGCTGCTCAAGAAGCACTTTAAGACCGTCAAACACGCAAAACCACCGGCGAGCCGCAAGGGTTCATCAGAGTGGTATGTGGTTGCTCAGGGGTTTAAGGGGCGCGATTGATCGCGCCCACTTGGCAAATTATTCGGCTGTAGCCGCTTCGACTTCTTCCGCAGCATTCTGTTCAGCTGCAGCTTCGCCTTCGAGGTCGGCTTCCGCCTCGGAATCCGCTGCTGCTTCTTCAACATATTCAGGAACAGCAAGGCTCGAACCGTTTGCGTTGAGATAGAGCGCAACAGCAGCGCGGTCTTCGATCTTGCCGAGACCAGCAAAGCTCATCGAGGTGCCGTTGATGTAGCCTTTTGGCGATTTCAGCCAGGCATCCATTTCTTCCCAGCCCCAGTTGCCGCCCATGCTTGTCAGCGCCGACGAATAACCAAAGCCAGCCTTCGCGCCGAACGCCGAACCCATCACTCCGTGAAGATTCGGGCCAACGCCGTTCGCGCCGCCTGCATCAACAGTGTGGCATGACATGCATTTCGCAAAGACTTTCTCGCCTTTGGCAACCAGCTCGTCCTGCGGCATCATATTGAGCGCAGCAGCCATGGTCATTTCAGCCTCTTCTTCGCCAGGGCCTTCTGGCTCAGCGATGAAATAGCCTGGGTTTTCCGGCATTTCAGGGCTGTCAGCGTGGAAGAATTTGCCGCTAACGATCGACAGGCCAAGGCCGACGACCCCTGCGAACAGAACCCAGCCTGCTGCGGTGTTGAACATATCGCCGCTGCCGCTGTCGGCTGCTGGCGTCGTTTCTGAGGAGTTTTGCTGTGTCATCTTGCTGGCCCAATAATACCCGCTGCGTGCCTGCGCAAGAGAGATCGGCACATTGATTCGTGCATTGCGTGCAAACAGCCTTGCAAGCAGGCTTGCCGCAGGACCCTCGCCGCACTAGCACCATAGCTATTATGCGCAGTTTCCCCGGACCAGCACTGGCCATTGTCGATCGGCTTCGCGCCGCAGCTGAAGCTGATCCTGAAAATGCGATCGCGTTTCAAGGCTCCCCCGGCGCCAATTCGCACCGTGCCGCGACCGAAGCCCGACCCGAGGCCCTGCCGCTTCCCTGTTTCAGTTTCGAAGACGCGCTTGAGGCGGTGAAGGATGGCCGCGCAGGTCAAGCGATCATCCCGATTGAAAACTCACAGCATGGCCGCGTTGCCGACATCCACTTTCTGCTGCCCGAAAGCGGCCTGTCTATTGTGGGCGAATATTTCATGCCGATCCATCACGCATTGATGGGCGTTGGCAAGGGGCCGTATGAGGCCGCATACAGCCACCCGCAGGCGCTTGGTCAGTCGCGGCTGTTCCTGCGCAAGCGCGGGATTGTCCCTTTGAGCTATGCCGACACGGCGGGCGCGGCGGCATTTGTCTCCGACAAAGGCGATCCAACGCAGGCGGCTATTGCTCCTGCCATCGCGGCGGAGCTTTACGGATTAGAAATTGCGGAAACCCATGTCGAGGATAGCCCCGACAATATGACCCGGTTCGTTGTTCTTGCGAACAAGCCCACATTTCTGACGATCCCGCCGGAAAGCTCAGCCGTCACGACATTCATTTTTGAAGTGAAGAACATTCCGGCCGCTCTTTATAAAGCGATGGGCGGATTTGCGACCAATGGCGTCAACATGACGAAGCTGGAAAGCTATCAGCAGGGTGCAACATTTTCAGCCACGATGTTCTACGCGGACATTATCGGCGCGCCGGGAGATCCGGCTGTGGATCGCGCATTGGAAGAATGTGCGTTTCATTCCAAAGAATTGCGGATTTTGGGCACCTATGAACAGGGGCGACCGCGCGGACAGCGTTAACACCAACTTCGCCTGTTGCACCGCGCGCCGCGCCATGCCACCACCGTGATTGAATGACCAACGCGGCCCCGACTTCTCCTTCTGAAACCGAGACTTCTTCGTCCGCTGGCGAAAGCGGCGTGGCCTTGGAAAGCTGGGATGATGTCCGCGATGATAGCGACATCCAGTTTGAGCCGGTCGAGATTATCCCGACCCCGCCGCGCGAACCCGGCGTAATCGAGAAAGCGCTTGATGCGTTTTTCGGGTTTCTGGGCGAGCTTCTGGCACCCGTTGGGCAATTGATCTCAGCATCGTGGCCAATATTGCAATGGGTCCTCTTAGCAATGGCGATCGGGTTCGTTGTCTACCTCTTGATAAACACGATCGGGCCAGTAGCGCGGCGTAAGCGCGCGGCGAAATTGGACCGCGCAGCAAGCGGCGAACCGGAATGGGCGCCAACCCGCAGCGAAAGCCTCGCCTTGCTGGAAGATGCCGACAGATTGGCAGCAGAGGGCCGCTTCGACGAAGCCACTCGCTTGCTGCTCCAACGCAGCGTCGGACAAATCGCCGCCGCACGTCCCGATTGGGTTGAACCATCCAGCACGGCGCGTGAACTTGCCGCGCTGCCGACCTTATCAGAGGCCGCCCGCGCCGCCTTCGGCACAATTTCCGAACGGGTTGAACGCAGCCTTTTCGCTCTGCGTTCTCTGGAGCAAGGCGACTGGGAGGCAGCACGCTCTGCTTACACCGATTTCGCACTTGTGAAGATCGGGGAGGCAGCATGAGCAGCCCGACCGCAAGCGCAGTGGCAGGCACTCGCCGCGCATCTCCTTTCAGCCGCATGACGGTATTGGCCGTCGTCTTTGTCGGTTTCCTCGCCTTTATTGCGCTGCTCTATTTCCTGAGCGCGGGCGATACGGGTGAGCGGAAAAGTACGACTGCTGCCCATGCTTCTGCAACCGGCCTCAATGGCTATGCCGGATTTGCGCGGTTGCTTGAAAAAGAAGGGTTCGACGTAGAGCTGTCTCGCACGCCGGGCGGGCTCGAAACAACCGATCTGTTGGTCCTCACCCCGCCGATGAATGCTGATGCGGAGGAGATTGGCCAGATCATCGCAAACCGGGACTATCTTGGGCCGACCCTCGTGATCCTGCCCAAATGGCAGGCCAGCGGGCCGCCCAACAATCTGCAAAGCGAATCCGCTGATAAATTCAAGGATGGCTGGGTGCAGCTTGGCGGAGGCATCGAGCAAACTTGGGCTGAAGACTTGCCAGGCGTGCTCTCACTCAATCAAGAAGTCGAAGTGCTGGATGAAGACGCAACCCTTGGCTGGGAAGGGGTCGAAACCGCAGGCGAACTGCCGACGCGGACTATCGCCTATGCCGAAGAAAACGCGCTGCATAGCCCGCTGATCACCGACGATGCCGGCCACACTTTGGCGCTCAGCGTTCTCGGCGAAGAAGGCAGCGAATATTACGATGACGCGCATTGGACGATCTTTGTCGTCGAGCCTGATCTGGTGAACAATTATGGTTTGGCCAAGCCGGAAAACGCCGAGGCCGCGCTCGCTCTGGTACGTGAGGCTGGATATGGCGGCGATTATGAAAGCGTCACCATAGATATGACGCTCAACGGATTTGGCGGGGCCGACAACCTGCTGACGCTGGCATTCCGTCCGCCATTCCTTGCCGCCACACTTTGTCTGATCCTTGCGATGCTGATTATCGGCTGGCGCGCGTTCCTGCGTTTTGGCCCCGCAGCGGTTAGCGGGCCGGAAATCGCTTTTGGCAAGAAACGCCTTGTCAGCAACGGCGCTGGCCTGATCGTTCGTGCCAACCGGTTTGGGCTGCTGGCGGCGCCCTATGCCGATCTTTCTGCACGCAGACTGGCGCAGCGACTTGGCCTGACCAAGCCCGACCCAGAGGCAATTGATGCGGCGCTCGCTGCACGGTTGCCCGACGAAGAACCGTATTCACTGCGCGCAGAACGCCTGCGCGAAGCCCAATCACCTACTGATATTCTGCGCGCCGCTCAGGCGCTGAAAGAGCTTGAAGGGAAACTTGCGAAATGAGCATGAGCCTAGAAGAATTGCGCGCGCTGGCAGATGCGATCCGCGCCGAAGTTGCCAAAGCCGTCGTTGGCCAGGAAGAAATGGTCGAACAGCTGCTGGTGGCGATGGTCAGCGAGGGGCACGTCCTGCTGGAAGGCCCGCCGGGAACAGCCAAAACGTTCCTTGCGAACAGTTTTGCGACCGCGCTGGGCCTCGATTTCGGGCGCATCCAGTTTACGCCGGATTTGCTGCCGGGCGATATTCTTGGCTCCAACCTGTTCAACTTTCAGACGAGCGAATTCACGCTGACACGCGGGCCGATTTTTTGCGAGCTGCTGCTGGCTGACGAGATCAACCGTACGCCGCCCAAGACGCAGGCTGCACTGCTCGAAGCGATGCAGGAGCGCCGCGTGACGTTGGACGGTGAGACGCACCAATTGCCGCCGCGCTTTATGGTCGTCGCGACACAGAACCCGATTGAGAACCAAGGCGTTTATCCGCTGCCAGAGGCGCAGCTTGACCGGTTCCTGTTCAAACTGCTCGTGCCCTATCCCGATGAAGCCGAGGAGATGCGGATCGTCACCGATTATGGTAAGCGTCAGGGCCCTCAACGCCCTGCTGATTTGGGTGTCACAGCTGTTGCAGATTCCGACAAGCTGGTCGCTGCGAGCGGCGCTCTCGAGAATGTCACCGTTGCACCGGAAATCACGCAGTATGTCGTCCGATTGATCCGTGCAACGCGCGAACACGCCGAACTCGCCGTTGGTGCAAGCCCGCGCGCTGCCGTCATGCTGGCTAATGCAGCCCGCGCCCGCGCCGCCTTGGCAGGCCGTGCCTATGCGATACCGGACGATGTGAAAGCGCTGGCCGTGCCAGTCCTGCGTCACCGCCTAACGCTCAGCCCGGCGGCCGAGATCGAAGGCCGCGATATCGAAGCGCTGGTCGCAGAACTGGTCGAGAGTACCGAGGCACCGCGCTAAACAAATGGCATTGCCGCGCATCAATCTTCCGCTGGTTCCGACCGAGCGCGCCGCGTGGCTCATCGCTGCGTTTGCGCCGATTGCGCTCCTCATCGCTGCGATCGCTCCGCAGCTTTGGGTCGTTGCGCCCGCAGCGGTGATCGTGCTCGTCGGATTGATTGTGCTCGATGGGCTGTTGGCGGGAACATGCCGCAAATGGGTGGTGCAATTGCCCGCCGATACTGAAGTCGGGCAAGCCACCGCAATCGAGGTTTTTGCGCGCTTTGCCCGATCAATCGCGTTGCAACCCGAAGCGGCTGTGGAGTTTGATCCGAGGCTGGGCCAATCGGGCCGAGCGACGCTTAAACTGCTCCGCAATCCTGAAAACGGTACGCGCAGCGGCGCTTTTGATGTCTATCCCGAACGGCGCGGCACCGCCGAAATTTCACGCGCTTGGCTGCGTTGGACTGGCCCGCTTGGCCTTGGTGCCCGCCAAACCAGCAAGGATCTCGATAAAGAACTGCGTATCTGGCCAGATTTGTCGCCTGTGCGCAGCCGCGAATTGCAAACATTCCTGCGCAATTCCCAGAACGGCCTGATCGCACGGCGCATTCGCGGCGAAGGCACCCAGTTTGAGGCTTTGTCGGAATACGAAGCTGGGATGGATCGCCGCCGGATCGATTGGAAAGCCAGCGCGCGCCACAATCACCTTTACGCGCGCGAGAACGAGAGCGAGCGCAACAACCAGATCGTGTTCGCCTTTGACTGCGGCCAAGCCATGTGTGAGCCGGTCGACGGGATGCCGCGCATCGATAGGGCCGTCTCTGCCGCGCTGACATGCGCATATGTCGCTCTGAAAGGCGGCGACAAAGTCTCGCTGTTCGGCTTTGCCCAGCGTCCCCAAGTGATGACGCCCTTCGCAGCTGACAGCCGTGCGTTTCACCGTTTGCAGAGCGCCGCTGCCGCGCTCGATTACGAATCTACAGAGCCCAACTTCACGCTCGCACTGGCGACCCTCACGGCAAAGCTTCAGCGCCGCTCTATGATCGTGCTGTTTTCAGACTTTACCGACCCGACGGCAGCAGAAATGATGATCGAAAGCATCGGGCGTCTCGTCGACAAGCATCTCGTGCTGTTCGTCACCATTGCTGATAGCGAACTTGATACGTTTGTGAGCGAAGAGCCGAGCGATATTGCCACCCTCGCGCGCAGTGTGACCGCCGATACGCTGGCGACCCAGCGATCTGTAGTTCTGCAACGCCTTCGCCATTTGGGCGTCGATGTGGTTGAGGCACCGTGGGATCAGATCGGATACCGTCTGATTGATCGCTACTTTATCATCAAGAATAGCGAGGCCATCGGATGAGCGCAGCCATTCCCGCCTCAAAAGGCATTAAAGAGCGGGTCGGAACCTGGTTCGGACGCGGCGATATCGCTGCGCCTGCCGATATCGAAAGCGCCGCACTGCGATCAGACCGCTTTCGCCTTGAGCGTGAGGCGGATTGGCGGCGGCTCGAAGATATCGTGGTTGCGATGGAAAAGGGCGGAACGCGCAAAATAGCCGATGATGATCTGCTCGCCTTGCCAACCCTTTATCGCACAGCAGCCTCCAGCCTGTCTGTCGCACGCGAAACATCGTTGGACGCATCGACGCTCAACTATCTGGAAAGCCTCGTGCAGCGCGCATGGTTTCAGGTTTACGGCCCGCGCAAAGGCCTTTTCGGCTGGCTGCGCGAGTTCTTTCTAGGCGGATGGAGCCGCGCGGTGCGCGAGATATGGCTCGACGTGTGCATCGCGACTTTCGTTATGATTGCGGGCACCATTGTCGGCTGGATGCTCGTTGCGCAGGATAGCGACTGGTTTTACCGGCTTGTCCCAGGCGAAATGGCCGGTGGCCGGGTGCCCGGTGCCAGTCGAGAGGTGTTGATGGAAACCATCGAGGTCGAAAATTCGGCCGGCGGCCTGTCTATTTTCGCGGCCTCTTTGTTCAGCAACAATGCGGGCGTCTGCATCCTCGCTTTCGCGCTCGGCTTTGCATTCGGTATCCCTTCGTTGCTGCTGCTGATCCACAATATGGCATTGCTGGGCGCGATGCTTTGGCTGTTTGCCAGCGCCGGTCTCGGCTGGGAATTCGGTGCATGGCTAAGCGTGCATGGAACTACTGAGATTTTCGGCATCATGCTGTCCGGCGCAGCGGGGCTCCATATCGGACGCTCAATGGCTTTCCCCGGCACCCGGTCCATCCTTGAGGCCGCCTCTGAAAGCGGGCGGCGCAGCGCGATTGTGATGGTCGGCGTGGTGTTGATGATGGTGGTCGCAGCCATTCTCGAAGCCTTTCCGCGCCAGCTCGTTGGCGGCATGGAAAACCGCTATATAATCGGCGGAGCCTTCCTTGCCTTCTGGCTCGTCTATTTCTTCCTTTACCGCCCTCAGCGGGTTGAGGAGGAGGCATGAGCGCCGCGACCGGCAGGCTGGATCGCGCAAATAAACGCGAACGCACTTTGATCACGCCAGAGGGGCTGGCTGTTCCGGTGACCATCGCTGCGCGCGGTTCACGGCTCGGCGCGCTGGTGCTCGATTTCGTGTTCATCGCCGTCGCACTGCTTGTGATCCAGCTCACGCTGCTATTCGTGCTTGGCGGGGTTCTGGGCGACACAATCGACAGCCTTGATGAGAACATCAATGGCGCAGGCGAGTTCATCATTATCCTGTTTATCCTGGTCGGCTTTTTGGCGCGGTACGGATATTTTCTCGCGATGGAGCTCGGCCCGCGGGGCGCGACTTATGGCAAGAGAATGATGGGAGTACGTGTCGCCGCGCGTAATGGCGGTAGGCTGACGCCCGAAGCCGTGATCGCGCGCAATCTCTTGCGCGATATCGAACTGTTTATGCCGCTGATCTTTTTGCTGGTCGCGCCGAGCGGGGCAGCAGGCAATGCCGGGATCGCTGGCATGGTTTGGTTCCTCGTCTTTATGCTGTTCCCCTTCTTCAACAGCGATGCTTTACGCGCGGGCGATGTGATCGCTGGCACGTGGGTTCTTGAGGCGCCGCGCACCAAGCTGGCGGAGGCTCTTTCGACACAGGGAGCGGCTGCCAAAGGATCGAGCACCGTCACAGGCGTACGCTACGACTTCGGCGATGAAGAGCTCTCGATCTACGGCGAGCATGAGTTGCAAACGCTGGAGCGGATGCTGCGCGATGCCCAGCCTGAGGCATTGTCCGCCGTACATGAAACCATCTGCCGCAAGATCGGCTGGGATCCGGGCGCAGGGGATGAGCGCGCATTTCTTGAGTCGTTCTACGGACAATTGCGCGCCAAACTCGAAGGCGACATGCGGTTTGGAAGGCGTAAAGCGGACAAGTTTTCATGATCGAGTTTTGCATCGAACCGGACGACCTAACCGGCGAGGATGTTCTCGACCTGCTCCGGCTGCATCTTGATGAAATGCATAGCTGGTCGCCGTCTTGCAAAGTACACGCGATGCCACCTGAACGGCTGCGCGAACCCGATGTGACGTTCTTCACTGTCCGTGATGGGGAAATTTTGGCAGGCGTTGGCGCCTTGAAGGCGCTCGGAAGCACGAGGGGTGAGCTTAAATCCATGCGCGCATCACCAACATATCGCGGTCAAGGCGTCGGCAAACTGCTCCTACGCCATTTGATCGACGAGGCGCGCGCGCGCGGATACACTTGGCTTGGCCTTGAAACAGGCCGGCCTGAGCCTTTCTTACCTGCCGTGCGCCTTTACGAAGCCCACGGATTTGCCGAATGCGCCGCCTTCGGCGATTATGTCTCCGACGAATTCAGTCTGTGCATGGAGAAGCACCTCGAATGATCAAACGGCGCGCATTTATAGGCGGAAGTCTCGCCCTTGGCGCGTCGGCATGTTTGCCTCCTGATCAAAGCCCGCTTGGGCGACTGACCAGCAAGCTGCGCATTATCGAAGCAGCGGCGAATGGCACTTTGGGAGCGGAAATTTTCGATACTGCAACGGGCTATTCTGTAGGGCTCAACCGAGAAGCACGTTTTGGGCATTGTTCGTCATTCAAACTGTCCCTTGCCGCAATGGTGCTGGCCCGCGCGGCCAGCGGGTCAGGAAGCCTTGATCGGCGCGTCACATGGACACAGGCGGATTTGATGGGGGTTTCGCCGTTCACAACCCACCGCCTCGCCGAAGGGGCAACACTAGGCGAACTGGCCGAGGCTACGCAGAAATATTCCGACAACGCCGCGGCGAATATCCTGCTGCGCGAGATGGGCGGGACAGCGGCGCTTACGGGGTTTTGGCGCTCCCTTGGTGATGATGAGAGCCGCCTCGACCGGATTGAGCCAGCGCTCAACAATGTCCCTGTGACAGAGCTGCGCGACACAACGACACCGGCGGCCATGGCCCGAACAGTGGCGGCGATCATATATGGTGATGCCCTGCCCGAGCAGGAACGCGCAGTGCTGCGCCAGTGGATGATCGACACACAGACAGGCGCGCGGCGCGTGCGCGCAGGCCTGCCGAACAAATGGGCCGCGGGGGACAAGACCGGCACATCAATCTGGCCGGGCATCGGCAGCCTGTATGTTGATATCGGCTTTGTCGAACCGGACAATCACCCGCCAATAACCTTCGCCGCATATTTCCGTGCCAGAGACACGCATGACGGCATTGACGCGGCATCCGAAGAGGCGCTGGCGCGGATCGGGGATGTGATTGGCGATTTCGCCCGGCGAGACCGCATCCTTCCCTTTTAGTGGCAATATGATACCTATCTCCAAAGGGAGAGGGATATGGAACGCGCGCTGAAATTGGTGGCTGGATCGCTGCCTTTGATTTTTGCTTTCGCCTTTCTGGTGCCATTGATGGATCAAGTCATGCGCGTTGCTGGTATTACGGCGCCGCTTGGCCTTTCATCACTCACGCTTGCCTTGATCATCGGCGGAGCTTGGGGATTGTTCGCGCAGGTCACGGGCCGCTGGATATGAACGCGCAGACACAAGTGACGCCAACCGATCTATCGCAACTCTCGAATGCCGAGCTGCGGCGGATGGAGTTGAAAATTGCGCGCAAATATTCAGGCGATGTGCCCTGGATTGCGGTGATTTGGGCGTTCGGCAATCTCGCGGTGTGGCTTTCGCTATGGCCGCTGGTGTTCATGGACATTCTGCCGCTCTGGGTGGCATTCCCGATTGCAACGATCAATTTGGCGCTCGTCTATCTGCCGACGCATGAGGCGCAGCACGACATTATCGCCCGTCCGGGCACAAAGCTGCGCTGGCTCAACGAACTTGTCGGCCATGCAACAAGTTGGATGCTGCTTTTCCCGTTCCAGGTCTTGCGGGTCACCCATCTCGATCACCATCGCCACACAAATGATCCGGAACTTGATGTCGACATCACGTCAAGCGCGAAAGGGCCATGGCAGGCGATCTGGAACGCGATCCAAGGACGCCAGCCCAAGGCCAAGCGCAATATGGATTACCTTGCCAGTCTGGCGCGCAATGGCCGGGAGGATTTGATTGTCCTCTCCTTGTTTTACAGGGTCGGATTTATTGCAATCCTCGGCGCGTTTGCTTGGAATGGCTTTGCTCTGGAGGCACTGCTTTTGTGGTGGCTACCCTATCAGATAGCCATCACATACATCGTGTTCTTCCTGTCATGGGCGCCGCATCATCCCGGCTCGCATCAAACGCGCTACACCAATACGCGCAGCTGGAAATCTGCGGTCGGCAATATCGGATCGATGGGAATGCAGTTTCACATTGTGCATCACCTGCATCCCTACATCCCGCTTCATCTGACCCCGGCGGCCTACCACGAGATGCGGCCAATTCTGGAAGCTCGCGGGTGCCGATTGGGCGATATTTAGCGCCTATTCTTCAGCGAAGATCGCAACCTCGTTCAACCCGTCGCTTGTGGCGCGACCGCGATACATGCCGGTGGTGTTGAAGCTGTAGAGCGCATGGCCTTCCGGCGTTACCATAATAATTCCGCCATCGCCGCCCAACTCCTTAACTTCGGCCATCACTTGGTCTGCCTCTTCTTGAGCAGATTGCGCGCTAAGCGGAAATTCCGATGCGTGGATGATGTAAGTTGGCAAACCGTCCGCATCTTTCGGCACAACCGATTGGATCGCAGCGACATCCATGCGGAAACGGTACCGCAGCCGGGTGCAAATCTCCTGCGCAACGCCGACGCGGATGAAATATTCGCCCCACCCCGTCGCCGACACCGCACAGCTGCGATTGTCCGCATAAGTCCCAGCGCCGATCACAGGCGCATCACCGATCCGGCCCCAACGCTTACCCGTCATCCCTCCAGTGGATGTGCCAGCAGCAAGGTTGCCGTCCATATCAAGCGCAACTGCGCCAACGGTGCCGAATTTGTGATCGACATCCAGCGCCGAAAGCTTGTCAGCTTTCATCCGCTCCAGCGACCGCAACCGGCGCTCAGTCGCGAACCATTCTGGGTTTGCAGTCTCAAGACCATTTTCCGAAGCGAATTGCTCTGCACCCTCCCCCATTAGAAACACATGCGGACTTTCGATGCGCACTTTGTCGGCCAGCAGGATCGGATTTTTGACTGTGGTCACGCCCGTAACGGCGCCTGCGCTGCGATCGCGCCCATCCATGATCGATGCGTCCAGTTCGTTGCGGCCTTCCCAAGTGAACACCGCACCGCGCCCTGCATTGAACAAGGGGTCATCTTCGAGCGGAATGATCGCGGCTTTTACTGCGTCCATCGCGCTGCCGCCATTCGCCAAAATCTCTTTGCCCGCATCCAGCGCATTCTGCAGCGCAGCCTCATAGGCCGCCTTTTGCTCTGCCGTCATCTTGTCCGGATCAAGCGTCCCAGCGCCGCCGTGGATCGCGATCGACCAGCCCGGCTTCCCATCCTGCGCATGGCCGGTTTGCGGAATCGAGGACATCGCCAAGGCGAAGAATAGTGCGAAAACCGCCGATGAAACTGAAAGATAATTACGCATACAATCTCGAATCCTCGATGTGCTGTAAACAGCTGTAATTTTACGGGTCGTCCTATTTCGCTTTGCCTGCATCCGGTCCAGAAAAGCGGTCTACTTTACATTTAACCGTTTTTTCAAACTGACCAAAGGGGGTCTCCAATGCAAATTGGCAAGTATTCATTCGATCCAGAACTGGCGATGCAGCTGGCCGAAAAGGCAGCCTATGCCATCGGTATCCTTGTTGTCACCTGGTTGCTCGCAAAAGCAGCCAAATGGGCTTTCGCTAAACTCGTCGACACTGTCCCGTTTCTCAATCGCGGGATCAGCGGCGGACAAAGCGTCGGC
This sequence comes from uncultured Erythrobacter sp., assembly GCF_947497915.1. Classification (GTDB taxonomy): domain Bacteria; phylum Pseudomonadota; class Alphaproteobacteria; order Sphingomonadales; family Sphingomonadaceae; genus Erythrobacter. The sequence goes on from NZ_CANMIJ010000002.1 coordinate 276,461, forward strand.
CTATCGCTCGGCAAAATCGTTTCACTGCTGATCTGGCTGTTCGGCCTGATCGCAGTTCTTCAGGTGCTTGAACTCAACGCTGTCGCAGAACCTATCAATGGCCTTCTCAACAGCGTCATGGGCTTCATCCCGAAAATCGTTGGCGCAGGTCTGCTGCTGTTTATCGGCCTGATGATCGCCGGCATCGTCCGCGATATCGCTGTTACGGCAATGCAAACTGTGAACCTCGATAAATGGGCCAACAAAGGCGGTGTTGATGATGTGACCGGCAACACTGCGATCAGCAAGACATTGGGTACGATTGTCTACGCGCTCATCGCCATTCCCGTGGCAATTGGCGCGCTGGGCGTGCTCAACATTGCGTCCATCTCTGGCCCTGCGACTGATATGCTTGCAATGGTGATGGCAGCGATCCCGAACATCATCGCCGCCGGCATCCTGCTGGGCATCGGCTACTTGATCAGCCGGTTTGTCGTTGGCTTGCTTGGCGAACTGCTCGCCGGTCTTGGCATTGACGGTCCGATCTCGGCAATGGGGCTTTTGCCAACCGAAACGAAGGCGTCGTCCGTCATTGCGCGGATTGTTCAGATCGCGATCATCCTGTTCTTTGCAATCGCAGCGACACGGATGCTTGGCTTCCCTGAACTGACATCGATCCTTGATCAGGTTCTGGCTCTGGGCGGCAGTGTCGTGTTCGGCGCCGTTGTCATCGCCGCTGGTTTCCTCATCGCCAATATGCTGGGCAAGATGCTTGGCGGCGCGGGTATGGCGGGCAGTGTCGTTCGCTATGCGACCATGCTGCTGTTTGCCTTCATGGGCCTTCAGTTCATGGGCGTGGGCGAAGAGATCGTGCAAACCGCATTCAGCGCGCTTGTCATCGGCCTCGCAGTTGCTGGCTCACTCGCATTCGGCCTTGGCGGACGCGAATGGGCAGCGAAGAAGCTGGAGCAAATGGACAAATAAACTTCGGTTCTCAAAAACCGAATTCTTGAACGCTTAAGGGGCGCGGTGGCTTGATCACCGCGCCCCTTTCCTTTTCCGTCACCTGCAATCCCATTCGGAATATTGCTGACAAGCGGCCAGAACTGCGCGACTACTCGCTGCGATAACGCATACTCGGAGACACGCGATGAACAGTTTTGGCGAAAAAAGCACAGCGAGCGACGTTCTCGCCAGCAAAGACCTATCCGGAAAAACGGTGTTCATCACTGGTGGAAACTCGGGCCTAGGTTTGGAAACAGGCCGCGCTATGGCGGCTCAGGGCGCGCATGTCGTTTTGGCAGGGCGCGATCAGAGGAAGCTTGATGATGCAGTATCTGCCATCAAGGCAGACAGCCCCGAAGCCAAAGTCGAGACTATCATTTGCGATCTTGGCGCATTGGATAGCGTTCGTTCGTGCGGCGACGAAGCCCGCAGCCGTTTTGATGCAATCGATATCTTGATCAACAATGCCGGTGTAATGGCAACGCCCAGAGGCACAACTTCGGACGGGTTCGAGACGCAGTTCGGCACCAATCATGTCGGCCATTTCCTCCTGACCAAACAGCTTATGCCGCTCGTCGAGAAGGGTCAGGATAAACGCATCATCAATTTGTCCAGCCGCGGTCACCATATGGCTCCGGCTAACCTTGACGACCCCAATTTTGAAACCAGCGACTACAACGAATGGCTAAGTTACGGCCAATCGAAGACCGCGAACGTCCTCTTCACAGTTGGGCTAGAAAAACGTTTCGCTGACAAGGGTGTCCATTCCTACGCTGTGCACCCGGGCGGGATTCAGACGAACCTTAGCCGCCATTTGAGTCAGGAACAGACTGATGCGCTGGTTTCGCGCGTTGTCGCAAGCGATCCTGGCTTTGCGTGGAAGACAATTCCGCAAGGCGCAGCAACACAGTGCTGGGCCGCAACCGCAGACGAACTTGGGGGGCAAGGCGGGCTGTATTGCGAGGATTGCCATGTCGCCGAAATAGACGACACGTCTTCGATGGGCGGGGTCCGCAGCTATGCGCTTGATACTGCAAACGCGGACAGACTCTGGTCGATTAGCGAAGAGATGGTCGGCGAAAATTTCACCGCCTGATCCGTTCACTCGGCCAGAAATTCGCCGAGTAGCTTGATCGTATCTTTGGACTCACTGGTCGGCGTTACCGCCATAAAGACATGCGGCGCTGCTTCGTATTCATAGAGTTTGGCGTCGATCCCTGCATCTCGAAGCTTGCCAGTGAATGTGCGGCTATCGATGATGAAAAGGTCATGCCGCCCCGTCCAAATGCGGGTTGGCGGTAGCTTAGCAAGATCCTCTTTCGCGGTGTAAAGCGGACTGCATTCGGGACTCGCAAAATCGCGGTCGCCTGCAAACATTTTACCGCAGCTACGCAATGTGCCGATCTTCAGCATGAAATCATGCGGCTCAACCGCTTTGATAGCGGAGTCTGCCATCGTCAGATCCAGCCACGGTGCGAACAGCGCCAATTTCCCTGGCTGCGGACCTCCGGCCTTGGCCAGACGCAGCGCCAAGCTAAGCGCCATATGTCCGCCAGCGCTGTCGCCGTTCAATACAATGCGCGAGGGATCATGCTCGGCCGCGATCTTTGAATAGACGGCGTCTGCAAGCGCATCTTGGGATGCGTAGGAGTTTTCCGGCACAACGTTATAGAGCGGCAAAGTGATACTCACGCCAAGCTGATCAACCATCGCAGCGGCAAGAGGCCAGTGCTCTTTGAACATCGGCAGGACAAACCCGCCGCCATGGAAATAGAGCATGTGCCATCGGCCAGGCCCCGATTTGGGGTGGATCGTTACGACTTTTTGATCCGCAGCGGACCAATGCTCCACCGAGTACCGTTGCTCGAACTTGCCTGGCATTGCGGCATCTTTGGGCATCGCGCGCGCTGCCATATATTCTTCGAACTCATCGGAAGTGTGCGGAAAGACGGGCTTACGCTTGGCCATCAGCCATTTGACACCGCGCAGCAGCATGCTTGCCTTTATCGTGCGCTGTTCAATCGATGTGCCGGTTAGCATCGCGTATCTCCCTTTGATGCAAAGGTGACGTGAGCCATCAAGGAGTCAAGCTTTGACGCCGACAATAAGCCCTTCATTCAACCATTCGCCAAGCATAGCGCCCGCTTGCACAGCGGCCTGTTGAATCGCCTCGGCATCGGGATCGCCGCCTGCAAGCAGCATGATGGCCTCCCCATAACTCGCCCCGCTTTGCATCGCATCAAAAGCGCGCGCAGTGCCTGTCGTCACGATTTGAAACGTCGGCAGTTCGCCTTCGCGGGAGACTATGCAGCCCTTCGCCATTTCAAGTAGCGGATCAGGCCTGTCTGCAGATGCGTCCTCTTCCAAAGCAATCCAAAGGGCGGAAAGGTTCGCGCGCACTTCGCGTGATGAGGCCCGCGGTTGGAACTCTATCTGCAAACCCATCCAGTCCTCATCTCGAAATTCTGCCGTTGCCGGGCCAAATTCCGACGCGCCAAAAGGCTGCGTTTCGGGCGCATTGGACACTTGAAGCATGGCCCATTCGAGCCATGCGAGTTCGGCAACTTCTGGATTGTTCGCGAACAATTGGGCGCAGGTTGCATCAAAACCTGATCCCGCCTCCTCAATCGTCCAACCCGATGGCGGGTGGGCAATCGCGTGATGGGCTGCGACTTTCTTGAAAGGGCCTTCGCCAACATAGCGTGCGGTGCGTTCAAACGTATTCTCAAGCGCACCCACCAGAGCCGAGCGGTAATTGCCGCGATAAACGGACATACCAGCCGTCTGCGAATTTCCCCACCCCTCCGGCAGAGGTGCATCTTCATCTAGGACACTGCGCAGGAACGCGGCCTGCCGGTCTGCCAAGGTCTGCCGAGCGCTCACGCGGGAACCAGCGCCTCACTCGCAATTCCGCGCGCACGGTCCAGTTCGGCTAGCAATTCTGGAAGCGGCGGAATATCTTCGTCACGCTCGATCATGGTGGCGACTGGCTGAGGCAGCATCGCGGTTGCTTTGGCGTAGAGATCCCAAACACCATCAACGACAGCGCGATCATGCGTGTCGATTATCACGGGCCGGCCATCAGTCGCAGGATCATGGCCTGCCAAGTGAATTTGGCGAACACGGTCCAGCGGCAGACCCGCGAGATATTCGTCCTGCGAAAATCCATGATTGCGCGCGCTGACATAGATGTTGTTCACGTCCAGCAGCAAATAGCAGCCGGTGCGCTGCGCCATTTCTGACAAGAATTGCCATTCGCTCAATTCGTCTTCGGGGAATGTGAGATAGCTGGACGGGTTTTCAAACAGCATCGCGCGGCCAAGCTCGTTTTGCGCCCGGTCAATATTCGCGCAGACTGCGGTCAATGCCTCTTCGGTGAGCGGCATTGGCAAAAGATCATGGCTGTTATGGGCGCTGGTGCGTGTCCAGCACAGGTGATCAGACACCCACAACGGGTCAACGCGCCGCTCCAGCCGTTTGAGCTTTGCAAGGTGATCGGGATCAAGTCCGCCAGCAGAACCGATGGACATGGACACCCCGTGCAGGATCACCGGATGTTTCTCACGGACCTGATCCAGAATGCGCAGCTGCCGCCCGCCGTCGATCATATAGTTTTCGCTGATCACCTCGACAAAATCGACTGGCACGTCGGATTCCAGAAAATCCTCATAATGCGTCCGGCGCAGGCCAAGGCCGAAACCGTCAAACGGCGCGATTGTGGATGGTTGCTGCATGGTTCGCTCTCTTATCACAATGGCAGCCAAATCGAATGCCTGATCGACTTTACGGCATAATGCGCCGCTCATTGTGCAGGACGCCCTAACACGATAGCCTCACATTTGCTGGCGCTTATGGGAGTGTTCGCCCGCACGGTGCCCGTCGTTACAGGGATTAAAGTCGGGCGCAGCAGAGGGAGCGAAGATATTTTTCAGTTTTTTGTAACCGCATCGCCGAGCCGTGCGAACTGCAGGATGTGTCCAGCATGATGCCGGGCGAAACAAAGAGTTTTGGAGATACCCCCATGAACGCCAAATCAATTGCAAACATCGCCGGTCTCGCACTTACTGCGGGCATCGCAGCTGGCCTCGCTACCACCCCGGTCGCGGCACAAGGTGCCAAAGAGAAATGCTACGGCGTATCCAAAGCAGGCAAGAATGATTGCGCTGCTGGCCCGGGCACAAGCTGCGCAGGCACCTCGACAAAAGATTACCAGGGCAACGCCTGGACATATGTCGACAAAGGCACCTGCGTGAAAATCAAAACGCCAAAAGGCAACGGCTCGCTGAAGCCGGTTAAACGATAAATCAACACCCGGCTGCTGGCCTGTCAGGCAAATACCGGGCCCGCAGCCGCTGATATCTGGAGGAATACAATGAGCGGACTTACAAACCTATGGCAACGAGTGACGGGCATTTTGTCAGGCACAATTGCCGAAAGCATCGCGCAGCTTTTTGCTCGCATCGCATTGGCCGGAATTTTCTGGCGGTCATACCAGACCAAAGTCGTTGATGGCACTTGGCTGCAGATCGATGAGACCCAGTATTTCATCTTCGAGAATGAATTCTCAGGACTGCCGATCCCAACCGATCTTGCGGTTCCAATGGCAACCTACGCCGAGTTCGCGTTCCCGATCCTGCTTGCTCTTGGCCTCTTCACCCGTTTCTCGGCGCTCGCGCTGATGGGTATGGCTGTGGTCATCCAGCTCTTCGTATTCCCCGATGCGGCTCACTTCTTTGGCTGGGCAATCACCGTTCTGGCGCTTGGTGCGTTCCTTGTAAGCCGCGGCGGCGGGCTGTTCTCGCTCGATGCGATCCTTGGCCGCTTCACGGCTCCGAAAGCCAGCTAAGATGGTCGCCGACGAACCAACCCTCGCTCGCCTCATGGTGGCAACACAGGACGGCGACAAAGCCGCCGGCAATGTGTTGCTAACCGAGGTGGGCGTCTGGTTGGAGCGGTATTTCCGGCGCCGGGTGCCCCCGCACCAGACCGACGATCTGGTGCAGGAAGTGCTCATATCGTTCTATACCAAGCGCGGGACATGGGATCCCTCGCGTCCTTTCCTGCCATGGCTTGCCGCCATTGCGCGCTATCGCTGGGTCGATCACCTGCGCAAGGTTTACAAGCACGAAAGCCAGGAACTGATGGAAGATGACGCGGTGGAGGACAGCGAAGAAGATGTTGTCCTAGCCCGTGTCAGCCTGGACCGCCTGTTTGGCCAGATACCCGAAAAACAGGCCGAAGTTATCGAAATGGTCAAGATCGGCGGATTGTCTGTCCGTGAGGCCGCAGAGAAAACCGGACAAAGCGAAAGTCTGGTGAAAGTGAATATCCATCGTGGCCTGAAAAAGCTCGCTACCTTGGTTGAGAAAGCTGATTGAAATGACTGATTTTTCCGACACATCCCAATCCCGCGCCGATCTAATCGCCGCTATGACGGATGACCTTGCTCCGGTGCGCCGGATCAAGCCTGCGCAAGGCATGCTGCTTATCGCGGCAGCTGCGGCGCTGGCAACAATTGGCTCTATTGCCATTCATGACTTCTGGTGGGGTCTGCTTGAAGGCGAAGCTTCTGGCTATTTCCTGATCACACATGGCTTGTTGCTCATCGTGGGCCTTGCAAGTGCGGTTGGTCTCGTTGCGGGAGCGCAGCCGCGTATCGGCCATCGCGGCAATGCACCTGCATGGAGCACAGCGATGCTTGCAATCGTCCCTGCGGCGGCGATCATCAGCTTGTTTTCCGCTGGCGGGTCGCATGCGCATGACGCGATGAATGATCCGGCTGCTTGGTTTTGCACCAGCTCATCCCTGACCGCAGCGTTGTTGGTTGCTGCGGCTTCTGTCCTATGGCTGCGTCAAGGTGCGCCCGTTTCAATCGAGCGCTCTGCTTGGCTGACTGGGTTAGCCGCAGGCTCGCTCGGAACGCTTGCTTACGGGATCACATGCCCGGTTGATAGCCTGTCGCATGTCGGCCTTTGGCATGTTGCTCCGGTCGTTATTTCGGCAGTAATCGGGCGCCTTGTCGTACCGCCGCTTATCCGTTGGTAAGGACGCTACCGGCGGCTGCAGCGCGGTCGCCGGTGGGCTTTTGCCGGTATTCCCGGTCAAAGAAACCAACAGTCAGTAAGAAAGCCGCGATGATCATCGCAAACTCGCCGGCGTCTTCGGTGAAAGTCAGGATCGCATGAAGCACCTTCCCTTGCTCGCCCCAAACAACCAGCAGATCGACCACAACGCCGAATAAAGCTGCGCCAAATACACAGGCGGCGAGCGCGACGTTAAATACGAGTTCCCGCCCTTGGATCGAACGAACAGCGAGCGCCAAAGAGCCAAGCCAAAACGCGCCGACCGCGACCATCAAGGACGCTTCGGCCAGATGCGACGGCTCAACCGGTATTGCTGAGTGTTGCGGAAAAAGCGGCGCGGCAACCTGACCGAATGTCTCATGCAATTCGATCCAATTGTCGATTGTGAGCCAAACGAACAGAACGGCATTGGCGAGATAGACCATTGCCCTCGCGCGGCGCCACATCAGAAACATCATCACTGCAATCGCGGCGGTGAGGGCATATTCCAGATATTCGCCGAATGACCGATCAGACGCGAGATAGAACTGCACAGGCAATTCTGCATCGGTGAGTGAGCCGTAATGCGCAGCCACATCGAGACCGATCAACACACCTGCATAAGGCAGGAGAAAGAACGCCGCGCGCAACGTCGCATTTGACATCACAATGTCAGCCAGCAATCGGGCCGAGCTTCGCAATTCGATCAATTTGGCATTTCCTGACAGCATAGAACTGTCACCATCGCGGCCCATGCCACGCTCCACCAACCGTATTCTGCAGCCGTCTCGCAATGCGACAGGTGATTGCCGGATTGCTACCACCGCCAAGCAAACGAACATCTACGCTTGTTATTGCCGCTTCAAATTTAGGCGACTATATAGGCTGCATGTCTTCAGTACGGCCTTGGCGCGATATCGAACGGCGGCAATGCCGCCAAATCATGGTTGGCGATGTGCCGGTGGGCGGAAACGCACCGATCACCGTCCAAACGATGACCAACACCCCGACAGAGGATGCAGCGGCCACGATCGATCAGATCCGCCGATGCGAAGAAGTAGGCTGCGATATTATTCGCGTTTCTTGCCCTACTGAAGAGGCGACGGCCGCCTTCCCGCTGATCACCCGCGCATCGAACATTCCAATCGTTGCCGACATCCATTTCCACTACAAACGTGCATTGGAAGCTGCCGATGGCGGCGCGGCGTGCCTTCGCATCAATCCCGGCAATATTGGTTCATCCAAAAAGGTCGCCGAAGTGGTGCGCGCAGCAAAGGCCAATGGCTGCGCGATCCGCATTGGCGTAAATGCGGGCAGCCTTGAGAAAGACTTGCTCGAGAAATATGGCGAGCCCTGCCCCGAAGCTCTGATCGAAAGCGCGCTTGATCATATCAAACTGCTGCAGGATCATGATTTTCACGAGTTTAAAGTCGCGGTGAAAGCCAGCGACGTGTTCCTTGCGGTTGCAGCCTATCACGGGCTTGCTGAAACCGTGGACTGCCCGCTGCATCTCGGCATTACCGAAGCGGGCGGATTGATCGGCGGAACGGTCAAATCCTCCATCGGCATGGGCAGCCTGCTGTGGGCCGGGATCGGCGACACAATCCGCGTGTCCCTTTCCGCTGAGCCGGAAGAAGAAGTTAAGGTCGGCTACGAGATGCTCAAGTCTCTCGGCCTGCGCACACGCGGGGTTCGCGTGGTGTCCTGCCCCAGCTGCTCGCGTCAGGGATTCGATGTGATCCGCACCGTCGAGACGCTCGAGAAACGGCTTGAGCATATCAAGACACCGATGAGCCTCTCCGTGCTTGGCTGCGTCGTCAATGGCCCGGGCGAAGCGCGCGAAACCGATATCGGCCTCACCGGCGGTGGGTCAGGCAAACACATGGTATACTTATCGGGAATGAAAGCTCACACGATTGAGGATGAAGATATGCTCGATCACATCGTCAAACTGGTCGAAGACAAAGCGGCCAAGATCGAGGCCGGGGAAGAGACCGCATTCGATCCGCACGCTGTCGAAGCAGCCGAATGATCAAACCCGTTTTGACAGTCGCGGTTAGCCTTGTGCTGGCCGCCGCCATCATCGGCGGCGACTGGTTCTTCAACCACCGCGCGCCGCATCACGATTACCCGGAAGCGGAAAGCTATCTCGTTTCTGAAGATGCCGAAGCGGATGTGGACGCTGCGCTGGCCCTGGCAGCCGAGAACGACAAACGTGTGTTGCTGGTTATGGGCGCAAACTGGTGCCACGATAGCCGCGCTTTGGCCGGATGGCTGGAGAGTGACCGGATCGCTGCAATGGTCTCCGATAAATACGAGCTTGTTTTCGTGAATGTCGGCATGCCCCAGCGCGGTGATGGCCATAATATTGGCATCGCACAGCGGTTTGGCGTCGAAGACTTGCCCGGCACTCCCAATGTTCTGGTGCTGACTTCCGAGGGCGAACTGGTGAACGGCGACACAGCCACGACTTGGCGCGACGCCTCAACCCGCAGCGAAGACGCGATTTTTGACGAGCTGCAAACTCTCGCGGATGCTTCGACTGACAAGGCTGCTTAAGCCCTGCTCCACGTCGTCCATCACGCCGATTACATGGCCCCGCGGCCGACGCGCGGGACATTCAAATTCGACAAATATCATCTTGTGATGGAGGCGCTGCGAGCGAGCGGCGCTGCAATTACAGAGCATGCTCCAGAACCGATGCCGCGCGAATGGCTAGAGGCGGTGCATGACCCGGAATATGTCGCCGAGGTGTTCCGCGCCGCAGTCCCTCGCGACAAAGAACGGCGCATCGGATTTCCAGTTACCGCGCGCATCCGCGACCGCGTGAGGCACACCAATGGCGGCACGTGGCTCGCCGCCATGCTCGCCAAACGCCACGGATATGCTGCGAACAGCGCGGCGGGCAGCCACCATGCGCTTGCTGATACTGGTGCGGGATACTGCGTTTTCAATGACCTCGCCGTGGCATCACACCGATTGATTGCGGAGGGCGAAGCCAGCCGCATTTTGATTGTCGATCTCGACGTGCATCAGGGCGATGGCACTGCGAGCCTGACGGCAGGCCGCGAGGATATCTTCACCCTGTCGCTTCACGCGGAAAAGAACTTTCCCGCGCGGAAGGCCCGCTCCAGCCTTGATATTGGGCTGCCCGACGGCGTCGATGATAACGGATATATGGCCACGCTCGACACGCACCTTCCCGCTGTCATGTGCGAATTTGCCCCTGATCTCGTGCTATATCAGGCCGGCGTTGATCCGCATGAAGGCGATAAGCTGGGGCGCCTTTCTTTGAGCGATGCGGGTCTCACTGCGCGAGACCGCTACGTTGTCCGCCAAGCTCGCGAGCGCAGCATACCGATCGCGAGCGCGCTCGGCGGCGGATACGGTGATGACCAGAGCGAGGTTGCTGGTCGCCACGCCCGCTCCATGCTGGCTATGGCTGACGAAAATACGGCGGTGTCGCGGCTCTTGGAATGATGCTAATGCGCCAACGCTCTGATCTTCGAAGGAATATGTGATGGCCGATTTTGAAACCGATTACTTGATCATTGGCGCAGGCGCCGTCGGCCTCGCATTTGCCGATACGCTGCTGGATGAAGATCCTAACTGCCACATCACCATCGTCGATAAACACGCGCGGCCCGGCGGCCATTGGAACGACGCCTATCCCTTCGTTGCCTTGCACCAACCAAGCGCGACTTACGGCGTAAACTCGATGGAGATGTGTCCTGATCGCGTCGATGAGCATGGCCACAATGCCGGCATGTATCCGCTCGCCAAGCACGCAGAGATTCTTTCCTATTACAGCAAGCTGATGAGCGAGCGCATGATCCCGAGTGGTCGCGTGTCGTACCATCCACTCACCGAATATCACGGCAAGGATGGTTCGCAGCACGCGATCAAAGGCATCCTTTCCGGCGACGAGCAGACAGTCGAAGTTCGCCGCAAGCTGGTGGATGGAACATTCTTCAAAACCTCGGTCCCTTCGACTCATACCCCGGCCTACGAAATCGCTGATAGCGCGCGCTTCACCATTCCGGGTGATCTTCCCGGCCTTTGGAAAGACACAGGCAACCTGCCGTCCAATTATATCGTTATCGGCGGCGGTAAGACCGCAATGGATACCGCCGTTTGGCTGTTGGAGGCTGGTGTCTCGCCCGACAAAATCGGCTGGGTGCGTCCACGAGACAGCTGGATGTTCAACCGCAAGTTGCTGCAGCCAGCCAAACACCAGATCGAAGGTCTGATCGGCTTTCAAACCGACTTGGTAGAGGCCGCCGCATCATCGGAAACCGGCGACGAAATGTTCGCCGAACTGGGCAAGCGCGGCACAATGCTCCGCATCGACGAGAGCGTAACGCCGAAGATGTTCCACTTCGCTGTCATATCCGAGGCCGAGGTCGACCTGCTACGCTCTATCAAGACCGTTTACCGTCAGGGCCGCGTCACCAAAATCGAAGACGGCGCGATGCACTTTGGTGATGAGATGGTCAAAGTGCCCGCGAACACGCTGTTTATCGATTGCACCGCGAGCGCGGTGCCATTCGAGGCGCGCGGTAAGACACGCAAATTCTTCGATGGTGATACGATCACCCTGCAATTGGTGCAGGCCCCGTTCGTACCATACAGCGCCTCGCTTGGTGCGTTTCTCGAAGCGAATTTCGAGACGGATGACGAGAGAAATGCGCTCTGTCCGCCCGCACCGCTAACCGATACGACCGACACCTATCCCTATGCGGTGATGGCCAATTTGATGAGTACAGCGATCCTATCGAACAATGAAAAGGTCAACGCCTTCAACGCCAGAAGCCGGCTTCACCCAACCGGCCCTGCAATTGCGGAGATGATGGCGAACAATGATCCGCGCCTGGCCGCGCTTTCAAAAGTTGGCCCGGCCATTCAGGCGAATATGCCGGGCGTGATCAAACTGGGCATGGCGGCAAAGGCTATCCACGAAGCCGCATAATTCCCTATTCACGGAACCGATAGAATTGGGCTAGTAGTGTTGTCGATATGAACCGGCGTGATCTTTTGAAGACTGGATTTGTGGCAGGCGCAGCAGCGACGCTGCCTGCCGCTTTGCCCGCGAAACTGGCCGCCGCCCCGCGCGCCGGCACCCAACGTGATCGCAAGTTGTTTGCGCTGGCAAAGGCGCAACTGGACCGTGCGGGCGACGTTATCTGGAAGAAAGACATTGTCGGGATCGCGGATTTCGGCGTGCATTCGGCGGAAAAACGGTTCCACTTCGTCAATCTCGATCGCGAGGAAGTGCAAAGCTTCCATGTAAGCCACGGCGCCGGTTCCGACCCGGAGCATGATGGTTGGCTCAACAATTACTCCAACGTCGAAGGCTCCAACGCAACGAGCAAAGGCGCCTATATTACGTGGGAATGGTATGTTGGGCGTTACGGCACTTCCGTGCGTCTGGGCGGACTCGATTCCACCAATGACGCCGCCCTGCGCCGCTACATCGTCATGCACCGCGCCAAATATGCAGAGCCAACGCACGTAACGCGTTGGGGCAGGCTTGGCCGGTCAAATGGATGCTTTGCACTGGGCGAAGAGCAGTTCCGTATTGCGCTACTCAACCTCTCGGGTGGGCGTTTGCTTTACGCGGACAGCCTCGGCTGGTCAGACGGCTCACTGCAAACGCTTCAGCCGGAAGAGCCCAATGCTGTGCAAAGGTATGCGCCGGGGACTTTTTAGCCGCCGACCCGCGGATCATCCTCGATCACAATAACCTCATCGTCGATCACATTGCTGCGATTGCCTTCGCGTGGTTTGTCGAGGCTCGCCAAAACCGGCGCGTCGCGGCCATAGATGTCTTTGAACTGCTCCATTTCACCGTCGATGTTCGTCGCGAGCGTGAAATAGGTGATGTAGGCCGGGATCTTCTTGTCCTTATCCAGCATCACCTTGGTGTATTTCCCGGAGGTCGAGATCTCAATCGCCTCTTCCTTGCTCGCGCCTTTGCCAAGGATCGCCACCATCATCGCCACTTCGAGCGCTTTCTCGGTGCGAATACAACCATGCGAAAGCGCGCGATTTGCGTTGTTGAACAAGCCGCGTGATGGCGTGTCATGGAAGAAAATCGCATGCGGGTTAGGCATTTCGAGCTTCATCCGGCCCAGCGAGTTGGTCGGCCCTGGCTGCTGAACCACAGTGATCCAGCCATTCGCGCCTTTGGTTGCTTTATATCCCTTGGCTTTCGCCCAAGCAGGGTTGTTCAGCACGCGCTGGCCCAGCCCTTCGCCCTTCACAATGCTTTGCGGCACCGTCCATGTCGGGTTGAAGACCACGCCTGACACTTCCTCAGCCAGCTGAGGAGTCGCAGTGCGGCCCGGCTTGCCAACAATGGTGCGATAGCTTTTGATAATCTTGTCACCCACAGTCACGCGCAGCTGATATTCCGGCACGTTGGTGATCAGGTATTTCGTGCCAAGATCGCGCGCGAGCCAGCGCCAGCGGTCCATATTCGCACGGATAAGTTTGCGCTTTTCCGTCTCGGTCTCGGGAGTGCTGGCAAGCTCTTGCTTGAGACGCGCATAGTCGGGATGTGTCGGGTTTAATCCGGCGAGCGTACCGGCAATATCGCCGACCGCGAGCGCTTCGACCAAAACATCGGATGTGCGATTAACATCGCGGTCTGGATCAACAACGAACCATTGTTTGCGGGCATCCATCGGCGTGCGCCCATCGCGCAAATCTTCGACAAGCCAGACAAAGTTTTTCGAGGCAATTGCGTTCAATTCTTCCGAAGGGCCAGCGCGTGAGGAGACCTTGAGAGCCTGCAGATCATAGTCACGCGGATCGAGACCTTCGTCAGCGATATTCTCGATCACCGAAATCAGTTGGCCGACAGCGTCAACATCCCAAGGCTGCACGAGAGAAGGCGGCGGGGCGAGATCGCCCTGCACGACTTCGCCCGATACCATGCGCGGAAACGCCTCTTCAAAGCTAGCACCGGCATCGACGGTTGCGTCCTGCGTTTCTTCCGAAGCGTCAGCGGGCTGCTGATCCTGCGCGAAAGCGCCGCTCGAAACGAGTGCCGTGGCCGCAATTCCGCTTGCCAATGTGCCCAAAAATTTGACCATGAATGCCTCTATTGTCCCAAATGCCGCGCGCAGCGGCTGCATCAAAGTACAATAACTATACCCCTGCTTCGGCCTCTCTATCAACCAGCATCGCTTTATGGGTGATGAATTTACAACGCTGCTCTGTTCAGGCGGCGTGACGCGGCCGCAATCTCAGACTAAAGGCGCTGCACGATGCCCAATGCGCCAACCCCTTTCTCGCGATTGATGCCGTTTGTTGCGGCAGCGGCTGGCGTGGGCTTTTTGTCGCTGATGGACGCCTTTATGAAAGAGGCTGCACTGGCGACAGGCACTTACACAGCGACAGTCCTGCGATCGCTGTTTGGTGCGGTGATTATCGCCCCGTTTTTTCTGGCGCAGCGCAAAGGGTGGCCGACGCGCGACGTTATGAAGCTGCATCTTGAACGCGGTGTGATCTCGGCCTTCATGGCGCTCAGTTTTTTCTATGCACTTACAAAACTGCCGCTGGCCGAGGCCATCGCGATCAGTTTTGTTGCGCCGCTGATTGCACTGTATTTCGCTCGAGTCCTGCTGGGTGAGGAAATCCAGCGCAGGGCGATTTTTGCTAGCATCCTTGGCTTTGCAGGGACAATCGTCATCATATCGGGCAGGCTCGGGCGAGAGGAAATGTCCGATGACGTGTTGATGGGCCTTGGCGCGTTGGCGTTTTCGGCTCTGCTCTATGCTTACAACTTCGTCGTCATTCGCAAGCAAAGTCAGGTAGCTGGCCCGGTAGAAGTTGCGACATTTCACAGCGGTGTCGGAGGAATGGTTTTGCTTCTTCTGGCTCCGTTCTTTGGCACCATACCGCAAGCAGAAGCGTTATTGCCAATTGCAGCGGCAGGCGCCCTCACGGTTGTCGGCGCTATGGCGATTGCATGGGCATATGCCCGCGCGGAAGCTCAGGCGCTCGTTCCGATTGAATATACCGGGTTTCTCTGGGCCAGCGTGCTTGGCTGGGCTTTCTTCAGAGAACCCGTAACTTTGCCAACAATCGCGGGCACCGCGTTGATCGTAAGCGGCTGCTGGATCGCCGCCCGAAAACCGCGCACGCCGCTTGCCGCTACGGCCCCGTAACGCCGAAGCGAATTCTCCGCTCAAAGCGACTCGAAACAGGGGGCAAACCCTTGACGAAAGCCACTCAAACTAGCAGGTGCAACGGGCAAAGTTACTGGTCTGGATCGTGCGCGATTCCAGGCACCATTTCCCGCTACGGCCAATGCCCCTGTGGGACAGCAAACAAGGATGGGATATCCCGATGACAGCTATCGGCAAGGACTCGCTAAACACACGTTCGACACTTTCGGTGAACGGCACAGACTACGCCTATTACTCGCTCGCCAAAGCGGCTGAGCAGTTGGGCGATGTTTCAAAGCTGCCAAATTCGATGAAAGTGCTGTTGGAAAACATGCTGCGCTTTGAAGATGACGGCTTCACCGTTGGCAAAGAACACGCCCAAGCCATCGTCGACTGGCAGAAAAACCCGGTTACCGGCAACGAAATCCAGTATCGCCCTGCCCGCGTCCTGCTGCAGGATTTCACCGGCGTGCCTTGCGTTGTTGATCTTGCCGCTATGCGTGATGCGATCAAAGAGCTTGGCGGTGATACGGCCAAGATCAACCCGCAGGTCCCTGTGAACCTCGTGATCGACCACTCTGTCATGGTCGATGAATTTGGCCATCCGAAAGCGATGGAAGCGAACATGGCGCTCGAATATGAGCGCAATGCCGAGCGTTACGACTTCCTCAAATGGGGATCGAAAAGCTTCGAAAACTTCTCCGCTGTGCCTCCCGGCACTGGCATTTGCCACCAAGTGAACCTTGAGCACATCGCGCAGGGCATCTGGTCAAGCAAAGACGAGAACGGCCAGATGGTCGCCTATCCTGACACTTGCGTCGGCACTGACAGTCACACCACCATGATCAATGGCTTGGGCGTGCTTGGCTGGGGCGTTGGCGGGATCGAAGCCGAAGCAGCGATGCTTGGCCAGCCGATCTCCATGCTGATCCCTGAAGTCGTTGGTTTCAAACTGACCGGTGCGATGGCCGAAGGCGTCACCGCGACCGACCTCGTCCTGACCTGCGTCCAGATGCTCCGCGAGGTCGGCGTTGTTGGCCGTTTCGTGGAATTCTACGGCGAAGGCGTTGCAAACCTCACCCTCGCCGACCGTGCAACCATCGCCAACATGGCACCGGAATATGGCGCGACTTGCGGCTTCTTCGGCATCGATGACAAGACCATCGATTACATGCGCCTGACCGGTCGCAGCGAAGAAAACCTCGCTCTGGTCGAAGCCTATGCGAAAGAGCAAGGCATGTGGTTCGATCCAGCGCATGAGCCGATTTTCTCGAACACGCTCGAACTCGACATGACGTCTGTTGTGCCAAGCCTTGCAGGGCCGAAGCGTCCGCAAGACCGTGTGATCCTCCCCGAAGTGGATGAGCTGTTCAACGGCGAACTCAAATCGGTTTACAAGAAGGCTGGCCCGGTTCGCGCTGCTGTCGAAGGCAAAGACCACGATATTGGCGACGGCGACGTTGTGATCGCAGCGATCACGAGCTGCACCAACACGTCCAACCCCGATGTTTTGATTGCTGCTGGCCTTGTCGCCAAGAAGGCAGTCGAAAAAGGCCTCAAGCCGAAACCTTGGGTCAAGACTTCGCTCGCGCCGGGATCGCAGGTGGTCACAGACTACCTCGTGAAATCGGGCCTTCAGGATGATCTGGATGCCATCGGTTTCGACCTTGTTGGATATGGCTGCACCACTTGCATCGGCAACTCCGGCCCGCTCGCCGCGCCGATCAGCAAAGCAATCAACGGCAACGACATTGTCGCTGCTTCGGTCCTTTCGGGTAACCGCAACTTTGAAGGCCGCGTATCGCAAGACGTGCGCGCCAACTTCCTCGCATCGCCTCCGCTCGTCGTCGCTTACGCGCTGCTAGGAACCGTGACCGAAGACATTACGACAACGCCGCTTGGCCAAGACCAAGATGGCAATGACGTGATGCTCGCCGATCTGTGGCCGACCAATGCCGAAGTCGCAGAAAATCGTGCGGCCAATATCGATCGTTCAATGTTCGTTGACCGTTATGCCAACGTCTATGATGGCGATGAGCACTGGCAGGCCATCACGGTTGAGCCGTCTGACACCTATCAATGGCGCGCAGGCAGCACTTACATCGCCAACCCGCCATACTTTGACGGCATGGGCATGGAGCCTGCTCCAATCGCCGATATCGAAGGCGCAAAGCCGCTCGCGATCCTCGGCGATTCCGTAACGACCGATCACATCTCGCCAGCTGGCGCGATTAAGGAAGACTCGCCCGCTGGTTCTTACCTGAACTCCAATCAGGTCGCGAAGAAGGACTTCAACTCCTACGGCTCGCGCCGCGGCAACCATGACGTGATGATGCGTGGCACCTTTGCCAATATCCGCATCAAGAACGAAATGGTCCCCGGCGTTGAAGGCGGCGAAACCACGTATAACGGCGAACAAATGCCGATCTATGATGCGGCCATGAAGCATAAGGCGGACGGCACGCCGTTGATCGTTGTTGGCGGAAAGGAATACGGCACCGGTTCCAGCCGCGACTGGGCAGCGAAGGGCACTATCCTGCTCGGCGTACGCGCGGTTATCGTGGAGAGCTTTGAGCGTATTCACCGTTCCAACCTAGTCGGCATGGGCGTGCTTCCTTTGCAATTCAAAGGCGGCGATACACGCGAAACTTTGAACCTTGATCCGGATTGCTCGTTCTCGATTCTCGGCCTTGGTGAATTGACACCGGGTCAGGACATTGAGATCGCAGTTACCCGCGGCGATGGCACGACATTCACCTTCACCGCTCTATGCCGCATCGATACCGCAAACGAGATGGAATATTACCGCAATGGCGGCATTCTCCATTACGTTCTGCGCAAACTGGCTGCGTAAAGTCAGGCCATGCTCAAACTCCGCTATTCCTTCACTGTTGCTGCGTTGCTCGGGCTGTCGGCCTGCGCGCCCAGCAATGGTGAGGAAAGCGATACACCTAGCGTGCCACCGGGTTTTGAGCTCGCCGCCGCAAAACAGAGCGCCGCGCAAAGCGAGCAATCGCAGGTTATCGATCTGTCAGTCGCGGAACTTCAAACCTTGCGCGCCTCGGGCAATATCTGGCTTATCGATGTGCGCACCGATGAAGAGGTCGCTGACGGAATGATCGAAGGCGCAAGCCACATTCCACTCGCCGAATTCTCACCCAGTCCCGAATTGCTTGAACAAGCAAACGGCCGCGAGATAGTGCTTTACTGCCGATCTGGACGGCGTTCTGCCAAAGCTAGCCGCGCTCTGGCGGCCTTTCTCGGCAAGCCGGTGCGTCATCTGGCTGGCGGGTTCATCGCGTGGGACGAAGCTGGCGGCGCGACAATGATGCCGCAGTAATAGGCGGCCCCCTATTCACGGCAGCGCAATCCGGCTTGTTCGAAAGATGAAATCATCGAGCATCAGGAGGCCGCCGTTTTGAAGTTTCATGTGATTCAAGTCACAGCGGTGTTGATCGCAGTATCCGCGCCTATCGCCGCGCAGGAACAAATCGCACCAACCCCGGTTCCGCAGGTCGATTATGCGGGCTTTGCGGACCTTGTTGCTGAGGTCAGCCCGTATCGCCAGACAAGGCTCCTAAACCGAGAGGCCTTCTTTGAGCGGGCTGCGGCGGAAGGCGCTCTCATTCTCGACACCCGGTCAGCAGCCGCATTCGAGGCGGGGCACATCAAAGGCGCAGTGAACCTGCCTTTTTCAGACTTCACGAGGGTCACCCTGGCGGAAGCAATCGGCGAGAACACCGATCGGCCTATCCTGATCTACTGCAACAACAATTTCGTCGATGATGCACCGCCAGTGCTCGCCAAGAAGGCACCGCTCGCGCTGAACATTCCGACCTTCATCAACCTCTATGGCTATGGCTACACCAACATCTGGGAGCTTGAAGGCACGATGACTACCACATCTGTCGACTGGGTCACTGCCGGAACGGAGTGACCGCAGGCAACAAAAGCAAAAGGGCGGCTCCGCACAAACGCGAAGCCGCCCTTTTTGCTTGGCTGGAAGGTTTAGCGCTTACGCGTCCTTCTTTACCTTGAACTTGCGGCGGCCAAGGATCGCTGCAGCAGCGAGGCCGAACAGAGCCATCATTGGCGGAGCAGGAACTTCAGTTCCACTCGAAGTACCGCCCGACGAAGACGAGCTGCTCGATGAGCTGGAGCTCGAAGACGAGGATGACGAAGAGCTGCCGCCTGACGAGCCCGAAGACGAGCTGGACGAAGAAGAGCTCGACGATGATGAGGAGCTAGTGCTGCTGGTCATATCGCCCGAGGTTCCGCCGCTGCTTGCGCCGCCAGAAGACGAACTGGAGCTGGACGAAGACGACGAGGAAGAGCTGCTGCTCGACGAACCGCCGCTCGATGTTATGCCGCCGGAGGATGAACCGCCCGACGAAGAGCTAGAGCCGGACGAAGAACCGCTCGATGATCCACCAGAAGACGTTGCACCGCCAGAGGTGTTGCCACCCGAGGATGAGCTGCTCGAAGAGGAAGACGAGCTAGACGAAGAGCTGGTGCTGGACGAGCCACCTGAAGTGTCCCCGCCCGACGTGTTTCCGCCGCTCGAACCGCCCGACGAGCTGCTGCTCGAAGATGACGACGAACCCGAGCTGGACGATGACGAACCACCAGACGTGTTACCGCCAGATGTATCGCCGCCCGAAGTGTTTCCACCTGATGTGTTACCGCCAGACGAGGAACTGCTCGAAGACGATGAGCTGCTCGATGAAGAGCTTGATGATGACGAAGAAGAGCTAGACACGTTGCCCGATGAGCTGCTCACATTGCCAGAGCTGCTGGACACATTGCCAGACGAGCTAGAGACATTGCCCGAACTGCTCGAAACCTGACCGGTGCTGGATGAAACCTCACCAGTGCTCGAGGAAACTGCGCCAGTGCTCGAAGAAACCGCACCGGTTGAACTCGAAACATCGCCCGATGTTGTCGACGTTGTGCTCGAAATTCCGCCCGTGCTGGACGAGACCTGACCGGTCGAACTCGAGATTTCGCCAGTCGATGTCGACGTAGAAACTTGCCCGGTTGAGCTCGACACTTCACCTGTCGTTGAAGACGATGTGATCGTCCCACTCGATGAGGTGGTTGATGTTGAATTGTCGATATCGATAATGATGTCGCCGCTGGATGAGCCTGGCTCACCGCCCGAAGTCGAACCGCCTGTTGTGGTCGTGCTGACTACAGAGACATCACCCGAAGACGAACCGCCTCCGCCGAAGAAGCCGCCGAAGAAACCGCCTCCGCCGCCGAAGCCGCCGCCAAAGCCGCCTCCACCGCCAACGATAACCGGTGCGCTACCGCCACCACCCGAAATCGGCGGAAGGGGCGGAAGCGGGGCCGGTGCATAGGCGACCTGCTGGATTGGCGGGCATTCGTTCACGTCAATATATGCGCGTGTTGCACCGGTGGGCAGCGGTGCGCTGTTCGCGACGGTTTGCGGGCCGCCGGCAATGCCCGGGCCTGAACCGATCGGCTGACATTCAGTCGTCCGCTCGACAATGCGGCGACGACGCTGTTCAGGGCGCGGCAATTCGCGAGTGCGCGTTTTGATGTATTTCGGGCCGTCGACATATTGTGGCCCCTTAATGTAGCGCGGCTCAGCCACCTGGACGGGGTTCGACTGGTCTTCAGCCAGCTTCCCATCAAGATTGGTGGTGTATTGCGGCTCGTCGGTGTTGAGCGGCTCGGCCACGCGGACAGCACCGCCCTGGATCAGGGCGACACCCGCGACAGCGGCGGAGAGCTTTGCAGCAGCCAGTTTGAGCGACATAGTTTCGAACCTTGCTTTCTGTTGGTGTTAGAATGCGGCCCACCCGCAACTTCACCAATTCCAAGCATGTCATGCGGAATGAGTGCTCGATCCCGCAATGCAGTTAACCATGAATAAGAGGCGTTAGCGCTGCCAAGCGCCCTGAAACGGGCGGTTTTCGGGGGCGCTGTCCCGTTTTGACACCGAAAAGTCAGGCGAAGTTAGCCGTTTTGTTATCCTTAAAGCGCGGATCGCGGCTTTTGGGACAACTTGCGCGAATCTCTATTTAGCGTCGCCGAACAGACCGTTTTGCGCAGGAGGCTGGATCTTGGGCGGCGTCATTTCGAGATGCTCCCAGCCCGCATCATTCAACACGCGCCCGCGCGCAGTACGGGCGAGCAAGCCAAGCTGAATGAGATAAGGTTCGACCACATCCTCCACGGTATCACGTGGTTCGGCGAGGCCCGCCGCAAGCGTTTCGACACCGACAGGGCCACCTTTGTAAGTGGTTGCGATCATTGCGAGATAGCGGCGATCCATCGCATCCAGGCCTAGCCGATCAATCTCCAACCGCGTGAGCGCGTCATCCGCGCCTGCGCGCGTCACCTTCGCCTCGCCAGCAACATGCGCAAAGTCCCGCACTCGGCGGAGCAAGCGGCCTGCGACGCGCGGCGTTCCGCGGCTTCGGCGGGCTATCTCGCGCGCGCCATCGGCGTTGATGTCGAGGCCAAGCAAGTTGGCCCCGCGCGTCACAACCTGATCAAGCTCGTCATGAGTGTAGAACTGCAAACGGACGGGAATGCCAAACCGGTCGCGCAGAGGCGTCGTCAGCAGACCTTGCCGTGTCGTTGCCCCGATCAGAGTGAAAGGCGGCAGATCGATCCGCACACTGCGCGCCGATGGCCCCTCGCCAATGATGATGTCGAGCGCACGGTCCTCCATCGCAGGATAGAGCACTTCCTCGACCACCGGATTCAGCCGATGAATCTCGTCAATGAACAGCACATCATGCGGCTCAAGATTGGTGAGCAGCGCCGCGAGATCGCCGGCCTTGGCAATCACCGGGCCAGATGTGGCGCGAAAACCAACGCCCAGCTCGTTCGCAACAATCTGCGCCAGCGTTGTTTTGCCCAGCCCCGGCGGGCCGAAGAACAGCGTGTGATCCATCGCCTCACCGCGAGATTTCGCGCTTTCGATAAAGACCCGCAAATTGTCCCGCGCGCCTTCCTGCCCGATAAATTCGGCAAGGCTCTTGGGCCGCAATGCGGTATCGGGATCGTCAGGCTGCCGATCAGGGGAATGGATGGGTTGGTCTTCGGTCATCAGAATGGATTGAGCGTATAGCCCTGCCGTTGCAACACCGCGTGGGCTGTCATCGCGGAAAGCGCCATTTCGACGCCGGGCACGAGGTCATCTTTCGTTACGCCATTGGCCGCCGCACTCTGGCCGCACAGGATGACCCGCACGCCCATATCGAGCAATTGCGGGATCACGGCGGCGGTCGCGTTGGTCTCACCCAATTCGCGCTCGGCAAACTTCGCGTCGGTCAGCAGATCGAGCGTCGCCTTGCCATGAACCACCACAGCCACGCGGATGCGCGCAGGCTCAACCCCTGCGGCATGGTGCATATTGATAAACCGCGCCGCGCTTTCGATGGTGCGGTTGATCCGCCCACCTTCGGCGGCCTTCGCAGCGTCGAAAGCGATATAAAGGTCGGTCTCTTCAGGGATCGCAAAGTCCTGATCCGGCACAGGCGCATGCGGGCCGAAGTCTTCAAAGAGAGGGCCAGTTTTGAAGGCCGAGAGGTCTTGGGCTGCAGCGGGTGCTACGACTAGCGCTGCGGTGAGCGCGGTTGCGAATCCCAGTCTAATCATCGTTTTGCCTTTAGAAAATGAGCTCCGAGTATGATCATCAAGACTCCAACACCCGTCGCGCAATATTGATAG
Organism: uncultured Erythrobacter sp.; assembly: GCF_947497915.1. Classification (GTDB taxonomy): domain Bacteria; phylum Pseudomonadota; class Alphaproteobacteria; order Sphingomonadales; family Sphingomonadaceae; genus Erythrobacter. The sequence goes on from NZ_CANMIJ010000002.1 coordinate 299,388, forward strand.
AAGATTAGAATCCCCAAGCCGATGGGGTCGCCGTCATTTACATCATAACCCCACGCGCCAAATCCAATGACGAGTAGGGCGAGTATGCCCATTGCATCGGTTTGGCGAGGTACAAGACACAAGAAAGCGACTGGCGCCAATGCGACGAGGATTAGCACGATATCAAACGAAACCACCTCAATGCCGCCATAAGGTGCGCTAATTCTTGCTAACTCCCAGACCAAGAGACCAGTGTAACCGAGCAAGACAACGAGACGCCACTTGTCACGCATCACCCAGCCGCCTTTTTCAGCGCGACCCGGATTAGGTCGCCCTCTTTCGCGTCTTCGCCCAGCTCCGCCACTGCACGCGCCACGGCTTGCGCCGCGACGGCGGGTTTGAACCCAAGGTTCTCCAGCGCGCTGATTGCATCTGCGCTCGCTGCGCCCTTGGGTGCTGCAACGCCAGCCGCTCCAGCTGCGCCGCTGACGGGCAAGGCCCCCGCTTTGTCTTTGAGCTCGTTGACGATCCGGCTCGCCAGTTTTGGTCCGACGCCGTTCGCCCGCGCTACTGTCGCCGCATCTCCGCCTGCGCAGGCATCGCGAACCTCGCCGGTCGACAACGCCGATAGAATTGCCAGTGCCACCTTGCTGCCCACGCCTTGAACCGTTGTCAGCAGGCGGAACCAGTCCCGCTCTGCGCTTTCGGCAAAGCCGAGCAGGCGCATATCGTTCTCACTCACCTGCAAGTCGGTGTGGATCGTGCACCCCTCGCCCACCTCACCCAGCGCCGCGAGCGTCTTGGTCGAGCAGTGAACCAGATAACCCACACCTTGAACATCAACGATGGCCCAGTCCTCGCCGGTTTCGTCCAGCCGCCCCGATAGCTTTGCAATCATTCGTAAGCGTCCTTGGCCACGATTTGTTCTGAACATTCTTCTGGCGCATACGAACCCGCAGCGCCAGAGATTATGGACACCGGCCCACAGTTGCGACAAGAGAGCAGACATGAGTTTGAACACGTTTGGGCGCGTCTTGCGCTTCACCACTTGGGGCGAAAGCCACGGCCCCGGCCTCGGCGCGGTCCTCGACGGCTGCCCGCCGGGATTGCCGCTGCGCGAAAAAGATATCCAGCCGTTTATGGATGCGCGCAAACCGGGGACGAGCAAGTACACCACCCAGCGCAAAGAGGCCGATGCGGTGCGCATCATGTCCGGCGTATTTGACAATGCTGAGGGGCAGCAGGTGACGACCGGCACGCCGATCCATCTGATGATCGAGAACACCGATCAGCGTTCCAAAGACTATTCTGAGATCGCGCAAAGCTATCGCCCCGGCCACGCCGACTACACCTATGACGCCAAATACGGCATTCGCGACTATCGCGGCGGCGGACGGTCGAGCGCGCGCGAAACGGCAGCACGGGTTGCTGCGGGCGCGGTCGCACGGCTCATCATTCCCGAGGTCAAATTGACGGCTTTTGTCTGCGAGCTGGGCGGTGACCGGATTGACCGTGAGGCGATCAATTTTGAAGAGATCGGCAACAATCCCTTCTTCTGCCCAGACAGCTGGGCAGCGAAGCGCTGGGAGGAATTGGTCGATAAAGCCCGCAAGGATGGATCATCTTTGGGCGCCGTCGTCGAATGCGTTGCCGAAGGCGTACCTGCCGGATGGGGCGCGCCAGTCTACGGAAAACTCGACAGCGATCTTGCCGCTGCCATGATGAGCATCAACGCGACCAAAGGCGTCGAGATCGGTGATGGGTTCGAAGCCGCGCGCCTGACGGGAGAGCAGAATGCCGACGCGATGAGCCCCGGCCCTGATGGCAAACCTGTTTACGCCAGCAACCATGCAGGCGGCACAGCAGGCGGCATTTCAACCGGACAGCCCGTTGTGTGCCGCGTTGCTTTCAAACCGACCAGTTCGATCCTGACGCCGGTGGATTCGATCAACTCGGATGGAGAAGCTACAAAGGTTCGCACCAAAGGCAGGCATGATCCCTGCGTGGGCATCCGAGGCACGCCGGTGGTAGAGGCGATGATGGCTCTGGTGCTAGCGGATCAGAAGATGCTTCACCGCGCGCAGGTTGGATAGGAACGCGATGCTCAAACAATTGATCTACGCCTCGCAGCCATTTGGGTTCGACAGCTCGATGCTGGCGGGCATCTTATTGCAAGCACGGCGTAACAATTCAGCCAAGGACATTACGGGCGCGCTTGTCTGCCGCGCCGATCTCTACCTTCAGCTGATCGAGGGCCCAGCAGACAAAATTGATGCGCTTTTCGGCGAAATCGCGGCTGATGACCGTCATACAAATGTCCGTGTCGTTTTCTCAGGACCAGTCGAAGCACGATTGTTTCCCGATTGGGCGATGCTGGACGATCAAATGCCCACGCTAACTTGGTCGGCCGAAGACGTGGCCAATGGCGCGGTCGAAGATGCACAACCTGCACAGGTACGGTCTATCTTTGAAGCAATCGCAGAGGGCGCCAAAGCGGAATAACGATCGGCCCCTAACAATCGACCGACGTCAATTGCCTCTTAAGCTTGCGCTTGTTAGCAAGGCCTCCACACCACTTTCGCCGACAAACTTGCAGGTGCAAAAATTCACGCTCCCCTTACTGCCACCGCTGAAACCCGCGATGACACCGCAATCAACCCGCGCAAACTCGCCCGCGAGCTAGCCGAATATCGCACCCCGCGCGTGTCGCGCAGCATTTGGGAAGTGGCTTCGACGTTTGTGCCATTCGCATCGTTGATGGCGGCAATGCTGTTCGCGCTTCAAGCAGAATATTACCCGGCGCTCGCGCTGATTCCGTTTGCCGGAATGCTGCTGCTTCGGCTTTTCATTATTCAGCATGACTGCGGCCACGGATCGTTTTTCAAAAGCAAGGCCGTGAACAAATGGCTGGGCCGGTCAATCGGGGTACTCACTCTGACACCCTATGATTGCTGGCGGCGCAACCATGAATTGCACCATGCCAGCACTGGCAATCTGGATGCACGCGGTCACGGCGACGTCGATACGCTTACGCTGCGTGAGTACCGGGCAAAGGGCAGACTGGGCCGTTTTGGTTATCGTCTTTATCGTCACCCTCTTGTTCTGATGGGCCTAGGCCCGGCATATCTCTTCCTGTTGCAACACCGCCTGCCCATTGGCCTGATGAAAGCGGGATGGCTTTATTGGATCAGTGCGCTGGCGACCAACGCCGTGACAGCCGCCATGCTAGTGGCACTGGGGCTGGTATTCGGAGCCGCAGTGACGGCAATGGTGTTCCTGCCAGTGCTGATAACCGCCGCGTCGGTCGGCGTGTGGCTGTTCTACGTCCAGCATCAGTTTGAAGATGCGCACTGGGACACGCGTGAAAACTGGAATTATCACGAGTCCGCAATCAGCGGCAGTTCCTATCTTCACCTGCCTGCTGTGATGAACTGGTTCACAGGCAACATCGCGATCCACCACATCCATCACCTGGTGAGCCGCATTCCGTTTTACCGCCTGCCTGCCGCGCTGAAAGCGCATCCGGAACTGGCGCATTACAACCGTGTCACCGCGCGCGATGCGGTCAGCACAATGTGGCTGGCGCTGTGGGATGAAGACAGCCGAAAACTGATCAGTTTCCGCGAGGCAAAGCGGCTTACCGCCTGAGAATTGCCGCACCGCAAGCTAGCTGGGAACCAATTCAAATTGTTCCCGTTTTTCTGATTGAAAATTTCGATCTTCGCAATCGCACAAATCGTCTTTTGTGCGGTGCAGCACTCACTATGTGAGCTGCAACGAATTCCTCTCAACCCATACAAAGGGAAACATATCCATGGGTATTATCGGTTCAACAGTTCAACCGTTCACGGCAACCGCATTTCAGGCTGGCAAAGATTTCTTCGACGTCACTGAAAAAGACATCGAAGGCAAATGGTCGGTGTTCTTCTTCTACCCGGCGGATTTCACATTCGTGTGCCCGACCGAACTTGAAGACATGGGCGAAAAGTACGGCGTGCTTCAGGACATGGGCGTCGAAGTTTACGGCGTAAGCACCGACACACATTTCAGCCACAAAGCATGGCACGACAGCTCCGAGAAGATCGGCAAACTTCGGTTCCCGTTCCTCGGCGACCAGATGCACACCCTCTCGAACCAGTTCGGCGTACTTCGTGAAGGCGTTGGCCTTGCCGATCGTGCGACCTTTGTTGTCGATCCCGATGGCGTGATCCAGATCATGGAAATCACTTGCGAAGGCGTAGGCCGCAACGCCAACGAACTGACCCGTAAGATCAAAGCCGCGCAATATGTTCGTGCCAACCCAGGTCAGGTTTGCCCGGCAGCGTGGGAAGAAGGCAGCGACACGTTGGCTCCTTCGCTCGACCTCGTCGGCAAAATCTAAGCCTCTCGGCTAACCGGCTCAGGGCCGCGCGGGCTTTACCCCCTGCCTTCATTGGCGCCCGCGCTGTCCTCTATCAGACCGCCCCCCTGCGGATCAGATGGTAGAAGGGTCCGGATCACTCTCGCACCCCCCCTCCCTTAGTGAGACGAGATCCGGACCCACTTTGCCTCCTCGATGAGGCTTATGAGTGGGCACGAATTCTCAACAGACTCTTCCAAAGGACCACCATGCTCGACAGCAACATGCAGACCCAGCTCAAACAATATCTCGCAAATCTTCGCGAACCGATTGAGCTTGTCGCGTCGCTGGATGACAGCGAAAAGTCAGCGCAGACACGGACCCTGCTGACTGAAATCGCCGAGCTCCATGACATGGTGAGCGCGCAGTTTGACGGCAGGCATGAGCGTAAGCCGAGCTTCGTCATTCGCCGCGCATCGGACGCGGACAAATGGGTCCGTTTCGCCGGTTTGCCGATGGGGCACGAGTTCACATCACTGGTGCTGGCACTGCTATGGGCTGGCGGTCACCCACCGAAAGTCGATGCCGATCTGATTGAACAGGTTCGAGGCCTCGAAGGTGATTTCGAATTCGAGATGTTTTTCTCTTTGAGCTGCCACAACTGCCCTGACGTAGTGCAAGCACTCACTTTGATGGCGCTGGAAAACCCGCGCATCACAGCTACCCTTATCGAAGGCGGTACGTTTCAGGATGAAGTCGAAGATCGCGGCGTGCTCGCGGTTCCGGCGACCTTCCTTAACGGTGAAAGCTTCTTCAACGGCAAGATGGAGCTGGCCGAAATCCTGTCGAAGCTGGACAGCGGCGCGGATGAGAAGGCTGCAGAGAAGCTCTCAGCTAAGGAGCCATTTGAAGTGCTCGTCATCGGCGGCGGCCCGGCCGGCACGGCATCGGCAGTTTACACGGCACGTAAAGGCTTCCGCACAGGTATCGCAGCAGAGCGTTTTGGCGGTCAGTTGCAGGATACGCTCGGTATCGAGAACCTGCCGGGCACAAGTTACACCGAAGGGCCAAAGCTTTCAGACAACCTCAAAAAGCAGACGCTCGAGAACGAGATTGATCTAATGGACCTCGCCCGCGCGACGCAGCTGAAACCGGCTAGCGAAGCGGGCGGCATGCACGAGATCACCTTTGCCAATGGCGCGGTGATGAAATCGCGCTCGCTTATCCTTTCAACGGGTGCGCGCTGGCGCAATCTGGGCGTTCCCGGTGAAGCGGAATACCGCAACAAAGGCGTGGCCTATTGCCCGCATTGCGACGGCCCGCTGTTCAAAGGCAAACGGATCGCCGTGATCGGCGGCGGCAATTCCGGCGTCGAAGCCGCCATCGATCTCGCCAAGATCGTCGGCCACGTCACCTTGATCGAATTCGACAGCAAACTGCGCGCGGACGAAGTGCTTCAGCGCAAGCTGCGCTCTATGCCCAATGTCGAAATCGTAACGAACGGTCAGACAACCGAAATCACCGGTGATGGATCGCGCACCAACGGTCTGGTCCTGAAAGACCGGGTAAGCGGCGAGGAGCGCACCATCGAGCTCGAAGGTGTGTTTGTTCAGATCGGCCTTGTCCCGAACACGGAATGGCTTGTCGATACCGGCCTAGAGCTTTCAAAGCATGGCGAAATCATCGTGGATCAGCATGGCGCGACCAATTTGCCTGGTATCTATGCCGCAGGCGACGCGACAACCGTCCCCGATAAACAGATCGTTGTCGCGATGGGCACCGGCGCAACCGCAGGCCTAGGCGCATTCGACTATCTGATCCGCAACGAGCCAGTCGATGAAGTCGCGCAAGCTGCATGAGAGTTCGCTTGATCGGTAAAACCAATCAATCAGCGCATTTTAATCGATTGGACTGATCAAAGCGCATCCATCATCTTCCTGTCATCACGCTCGGTTAAGGCCGAGTCTCATTGGCGAGAGGAGAACAATTATGGATGCGAAGACAGGCGAAATGAGCGGCGGATGCCCGTTCAATGGTGACGGCGGTATGCGCACCCTTCTGGGTCGGACCAACAAGGATTGGTGGCCAGAGGCAACGCAGCTCGACATTCTGACCGAGGAAGGCAAAAGCGCCAATCCTTACGGCGAAGACTTCGATTATGCCGAAGCTTTCAACTCAATCGATTACACCGCGCTGAAAGCCGACATTACGGCGCTGATGACGGACAATCAGGATTGGTGGCCAGCAGATTACGGTCATTACGGCCCGTTCTTCATCCGCATGGCATGGCATGCAGCCGGCACATATCGCACGGGCGATGGCCGCGGCGGTGCGGGTACAGGACAGCAGCGTTTCGCCCCGCTCAACAGCTGGCCGGATAATGGCAACCTCGACAAGGCGCGCCGTTTGCTCTGGCCAATCAAACAGAAATATGGCCGCAATATCAGTTGGGCTGATCTGTTCGTGCTCACCGGCAATGTCGCGATTGAAAGCATGGGCGGTCCTGTGTTCGGCTTTGGCGGCGGACGCGCAGACGTGTTCGAGCCCGAAAGCGTCTATTGGGGCACCGAAGACCAATGGGTCGATCAAGGCGTCGCCACTCGTATCCAACCGAAAGAGGGCATGGCTCTGGAAAACCCGCTGGCTGCGATCCAGATGGGCCTTATCTACGTCAACCCGGAAGGTCCGGGCGGCAATCCAGACCCGCTGGAAAGCGCGCGCGACATGCGCGAGACTTTCGCCCGCATGGCGATGAATGATGAGGAAACTGTTGCCCTTACCGCAGGCGGCCACGCATTCGGCAAAGCGCACGGCGCTGAGCCAGCCGATACGTTCGGCGGCTCACCGGAAAGCGAAGCTCTCGAACTGCAGGGTTTTGGCTGGCTCAACGACGCCGATGAAATCGGCAAGGGTCACATCACCACATCAGGCATCGAAGGCGCATGGTCGAACAACCCAACCTCGTGGAGCCATGACTATTTCCGCATCCTGTTCAAATACGAATTTGAACTGGTGCACAGCCCGGCTGGTGCGCAGCAATGGACGCCGATCAACCCGGATGAAGACGACATGGCACCGGATGCCCGCGATCCATCGATCAAGGTTCCGACTATGATGACCACTGCCGATATGGCACTGAAAATGGACCCGGACTATCGCAAGATATCGGAACGTTTCCTCGCTAATCCAGAACAGCTGGATGATGCCTTTGCGCGCGCATGGTTCAAACTGTGCCACCGCGATATGGGGCCGAAAGTCCGCTATCTCGGCCCGGAAGTGCCATCGGAAGAGCTGATCTGGATGGACCCGGTTCCTGCTGGAACACAGGTATCCGACGGCGATGTCGCAGCGTTCAAATCAGCGATTCTTGGAAGCGGTCTTACCGTTTCCGAACTTGTGAAGGCAGCGTGGGCTTCGGCTTCAACCTATCGCAATTCGGATCACCGAGGCGGCGCGAATGGCGCGCACATCCGCTTTGACGCGATGAAGAATTGGGCTGCAAACGATCCTGAGGAACTGGGCAAAGTGCTGGCGAAACTGGATGCGCTGCGCGGTTCGATCTCGATGGCCGATGCCATCGTGCTTGGCGGCGCTGCTGCTGTTGAGAAAGCGGCCAAGGATGCCGGTTTCGACGTGAGCGTTGGCGTGACGACTGGCCGCGGTGATGCGACCGAAGACCAGTTCGATGCTGAGAGTTTTGAGCCGCTGGAGCCGTTTGCAGATGGCTTCCGCAACTATCTCAAAACCAAAGCGAACGTTCGCACCGAAGACATGCTGATCGACAAGGCGCACTTGCTGGGCCTTTCTATCCCTGAACTGACCGTTCTGGTCGGCGGCATGCGTGCACTGGGCGCGAACAGCGGCAACACCAGTCACGGCGTCTTCACAGACCGCGCGGGCCAGCTGACGCCGGACTTCTTCACCAACCTGCTCGATATGAGCACGAAATGGACCATCGTCGATGGCAGCGGTGATGAAGAATATGTCGGAACAGACCGTTCAACGGGAGCGGAGCGTTACCGCGCAACCCGCACCGACTTGATCTTCGGCTCCAACTCGCAACTTCGCGCACAGGCCGAAGTCTATGCCGAGGCAGGCAGCGAAGCGAAGTTTGTTAACGACTTTGTCGCGGCATGGACGAAAGTGATGGACGCGGATCGTTTCGATCTCAGATACGCCAAATATCACTGATTGTTGAACTGACTTCACCCTGACCTCCCCCTGATCAGGGTCGCAAGAGGCCTCCGGCGCGAAAGCTCCGGGGGCCTTTTTCTATCAGGATCACATCCAGCCAGCTTCGCGCAAGGCGGTGACATTGGCTCGGCTGACCGGAGCTTCAACATCGCGTGCCAGTCTGAGGCGGACATTCCGCCCGTCTCGAACTACATCCTCAACCGCGTGACGCGCGACCCACCAGCTGCGGTGGACCTGCTGCCCCTCGAAATCGCTCACATGCACCATAGCATCGCGCAGACGCATGAGGACCAATTCCGATCCGAGCGCGGTGTGCACGCGGACATAGTGGTCCTCCATCTCCAGCGCGACGATATCGCTGCCGAGCTCGACAGGCAGCTGTTCCGTTAGAGGATTGATTGGTGAGGTGTCGGGTAACGGCTGCGCTTCTGAACGGGAAGGCGCGTTATCCGTAACGACCGCTTCTGCCTGCTCCCTGCGCGCCTCAATCATGTAAAAAAACGCTGTGATCCCGCCGCCGACCAAGAATACATAGAAATATGAGGCCAGCGCCTGTTCCAGCGAAGGCAGAGGCACAACGTCCGGGAGAAAACCCATCGACCAGACGATTGCCGTCATAGGAATAGTGGCAAGCGCCACTGCGAAGACCCAGAGCAGCGGGCGCGGCAATTCAAGCAAACCGTGCAACCTGTCCACCACCCAGCTCATCGGGCTGTAAATCGCGTATCCAATCCACGCGAAGCTGACCCAACTGACAAGCCGATAGGCAAGCGGCTCTGCAAAACTGCCGAACGGACCCACGAAAGCGAGCACCACGCCAATGATGGTCATGATCGAGAGATCGATCACAATCTTGCGGGCGAGCGGCTTGGCAGGAGCAGGTGTTGCGGTGTCCATACGCTCTACCTGACTGCCCATTGGCGCTTCGTAAAGTGGCAAAGCGCCTCAAATCCGCCGTTTCCCGCCCAATTCACGAAGCCGCATACCGCTTCACGCAGATGCGATTGCGGGTGAACGGGCAGGCGGCATTGTGTCTTCAACGAACACACAAACACCGTGATTGGAGACAGACCGATGACCGTACTTACCCAGAAATTTTTGCCATCGTTTTCGCAGAAAGGCGCCCGCAAGCCGAAGAAAGCTCCTGCATTCGATATCAGCCCGCAAGTTCGCGCGATTGTGATATTGGCAGCCACAACGATGACGCTCGCGGCGTTCTATGCGGTGGGCAGAGGCCTCTTAGGATACGCGCCTGATCACCCTAATATTCGCCACCTTGCTGTCATCATCCATGTTTCGACGGTGCTGCCTGCTATTCCCCTTGGCGGTTTTCTGCTGCTCGCTCCGAAAGGCACTCCGATGCATAAGATGCTTGGCAAGGTCTGGGTCGCATTGATGGTGACGACCGCCTGTTCCGCGATCTTCATTCAGACCGGCGGGAGCTTCAGCTTCATTCATATTTTTGTGCCGATGACGCTTTGGGCATCTTACAAACTGATCGCGACGGCGCGCCGCGGCGATATGAAAGGTCACAAGAAAGAGATCCTGAGCCTTTATCTCGGCGCGCTGATGATCCCGGGCATTGTTAGCTTTGCCCTGCCGGGCCGGCTGATGAATGTCTGGTTGTTCGGGTAATCTGTCTTGCCTGAACAAGGGGCGGCGGTGCTGGGTTCAGCGCCGCCGTTTCAGCACCAAGTACAATGCCCCCTCGCCGCCGTGGCGGATGTGCGCGCGACGCACCGCAGCGATGCTGTCTGCATGATGGCTTGCAGCAAGCCAATCAAGCATCTTGGCACGGATGGCCCCGCGTTTGCTCCCGCGATCTGCAGGATCGACCGGCCGCTCACGCCCGGCGATCACCAGCACAAGGCGCGCATCCATCGCGCGCGCCTGATCGATGCCGCTGATGATGCGGCCATAGGCGGTGTCGAGAGTGTGGCCATGCAGGTCGAGCGTGTAGTCAGGCGCGACCTGTCCCGTTTTCAGTCTGCGGTTCCAATGCGAATCCAGCTCTGATGAGAAGCGGCGGCGCGGCGGGGTTGATGACACCGGTGGCCGCGTTACGCCCGGCGCAGGTTTGGGCGGTTTCGGAGCGATTGGCTTGGGCGCCGTTTTCACTGAAGCAGGTTTCGATGTCACTGCGCCTTTAGGTAGGCTGGGCGGTGTACGGCCCGCCATTGGGGTCACGCTTTCGGCCAACCGCACCCAAGCGGTTTGCTCTTCTACACTTAGGCCGCGCGGTGCGCTCATTGGCCGTTTTCGCGCAGACGCTCCGCACTCGCTTTCGGTAGCAGGATCAGAGCAGAACCGCGTCCGCTCATGCCGCCCGCTATCGTCCGCGCATCATCGCCAGCGCCCCAAAATGTGTCAAAGCGATTGGGCCCTTTGATCGCGCCGCCAGTGTCTTGAGCGATCCAGACGCCATCTGCGACATCCCTGTCGAGATCGAGAACCACGGGCGCGCCGTAAGGAACATAGCGCGGATCAACGGCGACCGCGTTGCGCGGGCGGACGGGCACGCCGATCGAGCCAATCGGCCCCTCGCCTTCTAGCTCGCGGAAGAAAACCCAGCTTTCGTTGAGACGCATCAGATCGGCACCATCGCGCGGATTCTCGCGCAAATATTGCATAATTCCCTGCATTGATCCGGCGTACTTTCCGGGCCCATCGCCAAGCAATCCGCGTTCCCGCATCACGCCGCCAATTCCGGTGTAGGAATGCCCGTTCTGACCCGCATAGCCGATGCGGACAACGTCGCCGCCATCCGTGACAAGACGCCCCGAGCCCTGAATTTGCAGGAAGAAGAACTCGATCGGGTCGCTGGCATATCCGATGATCGGGGCGCGTCCGTCCAGCGCACCCTGCTCGATCTCGGCGCGGGTAAAATACTGAATGCAAGAACCATCGGGTAAGCGGCGGCTTAAAGGAGCGCGGCCCGTACGCTCGCTTTGGGGGGTGCCATCACGCCAGCATCGCTCCAGATCGCTCGGGACGCCATAAACGGGCACATCACTTGCTGAGCGCCGTGAACGGCTGCCTCGAATTTGCGGTTCGAAATAGCCGGTAGCAAAGGCGGCGCCATCGCCGACACGGACCGGTGTGAACTGTGTCACGAAAAAATCCGACGCCTCGTTCCGAGGCCAAGTGGCCGCGGCAGCGCAAGGCGTTTCCCAATCATCCGGGCGGGTTAGACCGGATCGGTCTGTTCGGCTTGTTGCGACACGGCATGACAAAAGAAACGCATCGAGATCGGCAGCAGCCTCTGCCCTTGCCATGCCGCTAATGTCTATCCCGACAAAGGGAGTGGCACCCAACAGCGCGGCCGATGCCGGGATCGGTGGTGAAGGAATGGTTGCAGAGGGTGTGTTCGCCTCTGGAATCAGCCGACCGCAACCGGCCAGCAAAAGCAGTATCGCCAATGCCAGGCTAATGCGCATCGTCATTTTCCTATTCTTTGCAGTCCGCAGACCGTTGGCGATCAACCTTCGTCGGTTTCGTCGAGCACCCAGTTTGGATCGCGTGCGCTGATATTGCGCGAGAACGTCCAGATATCACGGCTTTCAATCGCATCGTCGAGCGAGCCGGCGATAACATTGCCATCCTTGTCACGGGTGACGGTTGCAATGTCAGCCACGAACAGCATGGAGATTCGCGCCATCCGGTGATCGAGCGAAGCGGAATGAATACGCGTCTCTTCAACACGAATCAGTTTGTTGGCGAGCGTCTGGCCAGCCTCTTCGCGTGCATCGATTGCTCCGACAAAGCCTTCGTAAACATCGTCATCGCAAAGCTCACGGAGCGTATCACGGTCACCTGTCCAGAACGCCTCAAGCACCATTTCATAGGCACTCCTGGCACCGTCAACGAAGTTCGTCACGTCGAACGAACGGTCTGCATCGGAAATTTCGCGAATCCCCCGCTCTACCGCTGGCATAACACCTTCAAGCTCGACTGCGCGCGGCGGCGACGCTGGTGTGGCGGTCTGTTGTTGTTGAGTTTGTCCGGGTGCCTTTTCGCCCGCATCAAAGCGCTGCGTGATCGATTCTTCTTCGTGCTCGGCCCGCTGACCCAGCACAGAATACAGCCGAAGCCCCAAAAAGGCGGCGATCATGGCGAGAATGACGATTTCATAAATCACGATAAGGGTCCGATTACTCTTGCGGCCATCAGGCTGGTCGCTTTGCCTACAGGGTTTTGCGTGAATGCAGCCTTGCCGCAATCAAACGCCCCATAATTTCTATTCGTGCCTTAAATAGGCATCAATTACAATTCGCCAACGGCCAATAGGTTGCACTTCTTTGCGCGAATTCGACATTCCGTCCGGTTGCGAGCACGCTTTGCGCCTGCTAGGCGCGCGCCGGAACACTTACGCAATGCTATAACAGCGCCTTTGACCAATGTCCGGTGCAGTCTATGCAAGTCCAATTACAACCTTTCGAAAGATCACGAATATGGCCGATGAAGGCGACATCCTCCAGAACCTCGACAGCAAACCCAATGGTGCAGATACGCAGCCATCGGCGGCGATCATCACACAATATGTGAAAGATCTCTCGGTCGAAAACCCGAACGCGCCGGCGGTATTCCAATGGAAAGACCAGCCGCAAGTTGATGTTCAATTCAACATCGGCTCCGAAAGCATCAGCGACGAAATCCATGAAGTCGCGCTCAAAGTGAACATCACTGCGACCGGTGAAGCTGGCGTCGCATATATCGTCGAACTGGCCTATTGCGGCCTTGTTGGCATCCGCAACGTCCCCGAAGATCAAGCGCACGCCTTCCTATTCGCCGAAGCGCCGCGCATTCTCTTCCCGTTTGCCCGCCGCGTCATTGCCGATGCGGTTCGCGATTCTGGCTTCCCGCCACTGCTGATCGATCCAATCGATTTCAACGGCCTTTACATGCAGCAGCTTCAGGCAAAACAGCAGCAAGACGCCGCTGGCGCAACGCCGCCTGCTGAAGGCAACGCCTAAGCGGATGGGCGCGCGGGCCTAAACGATGAGCCTGCTCAAGAACGTCGGAACCATCGGCGGGCTGACAGCTGTCAGCCGCGTCTTTGGTTTTGTGCGCGATATCCTGATCGCGCGGGTGCTCGGCGCCACAGCGATGGGCGATGCGTGGCAGCTTGCGTTTATGTTGCCCAATCTATTCCGGCGGCTTTTTGCCGAAGGAGCCTTCGCAAGCGCATTCGTCCCGCTGTTCAACCGGCGTATGAAAGAGGACGGCGATCTGGACGAAGCACAGAGCTTTGCGACCAGCGTCCTGTCCGTTCTATTGCCGATTTTGATCGTGTTTGGCGGCCTGGCGATGCTCGTCATGCCGTGGGTGATCGAATACTTCGCGCCTGAGGGACTGAACGAGACGCCCGGCAATCTCGAAGTGGCCGTTATGCTGGGCCGGATCACGTTCCCGTATCTGATGTTTATGAGCATCGCGACGCTCATCGCGGCTGTGCTCAATTCGCTGTCGCGATTCGCAGCGGCTGCGGCAGCTCCGGTCTTGCTCAACATCTGCCTGATCACGGCGCTGGGTTATGGCCTTACACTAGACGGCGATCTCGAAGCGCGCCGCACGACAGCGCAAGCGATGGCTTGGGCATTATCACTATCCGGTTTGCTCCAAGTCGTATGGCTGGGATATTTCATGCGCCGCGCCGGCTTTCGCCTGTCACTCGCATTTCCGAGCATCACGGGCAGCGTAAAAGAACTGGGCGTGTTGATGGTGCCCGCGATTTTCGGCGCAGGCGTTTATCAGATCAGCCGTTTTGTAGATCTATTCTTCCTCTCAACCTTGCCCGTCGGCAGCTACACCTATTTGCAAATGGCCGACCGCTGGAACCAGTTGCCGCTGGGTATCATCGGTATTGCGCTGGGCACTGCGATCCTTCCGGCGCTTTCACGCTATCTTTCGCGCGAAGAGAAAGACGAAGCCGCTCGTCTGCAATCAAACGCGATTGAACTTGCGATGCTGTTGACCGTGCCATGCGCCGTTGCGCTGTTCTTCACCGGCACCGCCTTTGTCCGCGTGTTTATGGCGGGTCAGGCCTTTACTCAGGAAGACGCAGGCATCACCGGCATGGTTGTTCAAGGGCTCGTCCTCGGCCTGCCAGCCTATGTTCTGGTGAAGGTGCTCACGCCCAATTTCTTCGCGCGCAAAGATACACGCACGCCAGTGATCACCGCAGCGATTTCGCTGATCGTCACAGTCTCGCTCAACATCATGCTAGTGCCGCGCATCGGCGTAACGGGCCTCGCGATTGCTGGTGCTGTCGGGGCATGGGTCAATATCATGCTGCTTGGCGGTATCCTGCATGCCAAGAATTACTATCGGATGGAGGGCCGCCTGCTTGGCCGTGTAATCCGCATCGCACTTGCCTCCGGCATCATGGGCGCGGCGCTCTATTTCCTTATGCCGCGCATCGATGCGTGGTTTGTCGCGGGAATTTGGAACAAGGCGCTTGGCCTCGCAGCGATCCTTAGCGTCAGCGCGGTCACTTACGGCGCGGCAGCGATCATGCTCGGCGTTCTCGACAAGGCGACCATTGCTCGCCTAATGCGCCGACAAGGTTAGATAGAAAGACACATTCATGAGAGTCGTCTCCGGCATTCAGCCCACGGGTAAGCCGCATCTTGGCAATTATCTTGGTGCGATCGTCAACTATGTGAAGCTGCAAGATGAAGCACACGCGCAGGGCGGACAGTGCTTTATTTTTCTTGCTGATTTGCATGCGATTTCCATGCCGCATAGCCCGGCCGAACTCACCAAGAACACCCGCGAAATGGTGGCAACTCTTGTCGCTTGCGGTGTTGATCCAGCGAAGACAGTTTTGTTCAATCAGGCGCAGGTTCCCGCCCATGCAGAACTGCAATGGCTGCTGAGCGGCACGGCGCGCATGGGATGGCTCAACCGGATGACGCAGTGGAAGGACAAAGCGGGTAAGAACCGCGAGGGCCAATCCATCGCGCTCTTCACATATCCTGTGCTTCAGGCCGCCGATGTGCTTCTGTATCAGGCAACCCATGTGCCCGTTGGCGAAGACCAGAAACAGCATCTGGAACTGGCCCGGGACATTGCGCAGAAATTCAACAACGATTTCTGTGATGAAGATGCGCCGCTCTTTACGCTGCCGGACCCATATATTCCGCCGGCCGCCGCCCGGATCATGTCCTTGCGCGATGGCTCGTCAAAAATGAGCAAGTCCGATCCTTCAGAAATGAGCCGGATCAGCCTAACCGACGATGCTGATACGATCATGAAGAAGATCAAGAAGGCGAAAACCGATTCTGAGCCCCTACCGAGCGAGGCCAAGGAGCTGGATGAACGCGCCGAGGCGAAGAACCTTGTCGGGATTTACGCCGCGCTTGTCGGAAAATCCGTCGATGACGTGCTCGCCGATCATGGCGGGCAAGGCTTTGGTGCATTCAAGCCGGCGCTGGGCGAAGTTCTGATCGAAACGCTTGCCCCGATCAATGCGCGCTTTGCCGAATTGAAAGACGATCAGGAAGCGCTTGATGCAATTCTCGCTCGCGGTGCTGCACGAGCACGCGAGATCGCGCTGCCGACACTCGATGCAACCTACAAAGCGCTAGGCTTGGTGCGCGGGTAAAATCTCTGCAGTCATTCAAATTCGGTTAAGCGCAGCGCTTTACACTGTTCGGCACTGATGCCAGTCTGCACATTCGAGGTCGGGCGCACGTCTGCAAGACGGTTTTGTGGTTAATGTGCAAGGGCTTCACCGGTGGACACACGCACGTTTCCAAATGGACGCGTGATCGCAACACAATAGGGTATGCCATGACACAACCGCACAAAACTGCACTAAAGCGCCTCGCGCTGCCGGTTCTTCTCGCTGCTGGCCTTTCGGCCTGCGCGCCAAGTTTCAACGCCGACGTATCACGCTTTGCCACCACACTGCCTGCGCCGCAGGGCCAAACCTTTGCCGTTGTCGCAGAGGACCCGAAACTGGCAGGCGGTCTCGAATTTTCGCTCTATGCCGAAATGGTCGGCGATCAGCTTGAAAAAGTTGGCTACACCGAAGCCGCCTCGCCTGCTGATGCCAACATGCTGGTGCGCTTTGATTACGGTGTCGACAAAGGCCGTGAGCGTGTTCGCACAACCGGTGGCCGCTTCAACGATCCGTTCTTTGGCCCATGGGGCCGCGGCTTTGGATTTCGCCGAGGCTTTGCCTTTGGCTTCCACGATCCGTTCCTAGCTGGACCGGAAGTGCGCAGCTACACCGTCTATGTCAGCGACATCGACGTAAAGATCGACTCGACCGCAACAGGCGAACGTTTGTTCGAAGGTCAGGCCCAAGCTGCCTCGCGCACGAACCGTTTGCAGACACTTGTCCCGAATCTTGTCGACGCCTTGTTCACTGATTTCCCTGGTAATTCCGGCGAAACGTTGAAGATCACGATCAAAGACGACGGAAAGACCGTGCGCCAAGTGCGCTAATAGGTTAGGTATCAATCGCAACAGACCCTTGGACGGGACGTAAAGGGCGGCGCAAGGGATCAGCGCCGCCCTTTTTGATTCTGAAATGAACTCAAAGTTTAGCGTGGCCGCCGGTTGAACCGAAGCCGCCAGCGCCCCGATCTGTAGCATCGAGTTCGCTTACTTCCTGCCACGCAGCCTGCACAACAGGCGCAAGAACCAACTGAGCAACACGGTCGCCGCGCGCAATGACGAAGGCTTCGGTGCCGTGATTGATCAACAGCACTTTCAATTCGCCGCGGTAATCGCTGTCGATTGTGCCGGGCGTGTTGGGCACGGTGATGCCATGCTTGAACGCTAGCCCTGATCGCGGGCGAACCTGAATTTCATAACCGTGCGGGATCGCCATCGAAAGCCCGGTGGCAACTGCATGACGCACGCCTGGATCGATAGTCACATCCTCAGCAGAGACAACATCCATCCCCGCTGCACCGGATGTCGCGTAGAATGGCAGGGTCAGTCCCTCGCCATGCGGCAAACGTTTCAGCTCGACCGGAACTGGGGCGTGTGTCGGCGTACCTTCGACGCCTGTTTCGCGGCTCATTCAGCGGCCTCTGCTTTAAGAGATGCAGCAATCCGTTCGACCAGCGCCATCGCGACCGCGGCCTTTGGCATTTCATCGAGGCTTTCTGTGCCTTCACTGCTGACGATATGCACTTTGTTGTTATCGCCGCCCATCACATCGCCCGACACGTCGTTTGCGACGATCCAGTCGCACGCTTTGCGTTTGCGCTTTTTCTTCGCGTGATCGAGCACATTGTCGGTTTCCGCAGCAAAGCCAACGACCAGTTCGGGTCGATTGCTGCCAGCTGCAACATTGGTGAGGATGTCGGGGTTTTCGGTGAGCATCAAAGCAGGCGGAGCTGAACCGCGTTTTTTGATCTTCTCACCGGTATATTCTTTCGGGCGCCAGTCAGCGACCGCAGCGACCATCACAGCGACATCGGCAGGCAAGGCCTTCTTCACGGCCTTGTTCATGTCATCGGCGCTTTCAACGTCGATGCGGTCCACGCCCGCTGGTGTTTTGAGTGACACGGGGCCAGCCACAAGAGTGACCTTCGCTCCGAGCGCAGCCGCGGCGGCGGCAATGGCGAAGCCTTGCTTTCCGCTAGACCGGTTGGCGATGTAGCGCACCGGATCGATCGACTCCCATGTCGGGCCAGCAGTAATCAGGATGTGACGGCCATCGAGCGGTTGATAGCCAGCATCGATATTAAATGCTTCGCCGCCCAGCGCGTCTTCTTCGAGAGTTTCGACGCCAGAGGGGCCAACAGGCGCCGCCGCTTTTTCGCCTTCAATATGCTCGGGTTCGACTTTGCGATCATCGATTTCGTGATTGATCGCTTCGGGGTCGATTGGAGGGGCAGAACCAGCCCCGCCCTTCTTGGCCAAGAGCGGCCCACCCATGTCAGGATTGAACTCGATCTCTTCTTCTTCGACCGGTGGCAGATCCTCGTCCGCGATTTCCTCTTCGCCTTGCTCTTCCAGCTCAGCAAATTCGGTTTCAATGTCGTCATGACTGCGCTTCGCCGTAGAGCGCGGAATGATTTTCGAAAGCAAGCCACTGAGGCCTGTGGAGGCTGGCTCGTCTTCCGGCTCCAACGCCTCAACATGCTGATCGTTTGCGGGCGCAGGGGGTGCTTTCTCTTCGACTTCGATGCCGAAATGCGCAGCAATCTCGCGCCAAATTGCCTCCGGTTCGGGCAAGCGGCCATAGCCGAACTCGCCGCAAGCCATCGGGCCTTCATCCGGATGGAGAACTTGCACACCCGCTTGCTGAAGCAGGGTGACGTTTCGCTGAGTCGAGGCATGTTCCCACATGCGGACATTCATCGCTGGCACCGCCATCACGGGCTTGTCCGTTGCGAGGATCAGCGTTGTGGCGAGATCATCGGCAATCCCGGCGCTCATTTTCGCCATCAGATCAGCCGTCGCGGGGCACACTACAACCAGATCGGCCTCTCGGCTCAGCTGGATATGGCCCATCTCCGCCTCGTTCTTGAGATCGAACAGGCTGGTGTAAACCTGATTTTCGCTGAGCGCCGCAAGCGACATAGGCGTCACGAATTGCTGACCGCCTTTGGTCACGACGCAGGTTACATCGCCCCCGCCTTTGCGGATGAGGCGCACAAGCTCGCAGGATTTATAAGCGGCGATGCCGCCGCCAACGACAAGCAGGACCTTGGGTGCGGCGCCGTTCATCGTGCGCACTCCAACAAAACCACGTTAGAAAGGCCGATCTTGCCGGTCATTTCTGTTCAATTCTCCAATGTCGCAGGGGGCGACAATTCCGTTTACCAAAACCAGCCTAGCCGCGCAGTCCGGCCTAGCCAAGACTTATGGACCGAAAGCATGCGTGAACGCGCCCTCTTCCATGGGGTGTAATGGTTAAATTTCCTTGAGCGACGTGGCGCTTTGATGGATACATCGCGCCAGACGAGAGGGGACATTCGGAAATGATTATCGCATTGCGCATCGCGCTCGCTTTGGGCGGGTTGTTACTGGTTTATATGGGTTTCGGATTTTTGATCGACCCAGTTGCATCCGGAGCGAATTTTGGGCTCGCAGTGGAAGGCGCACACGGGACGACTTCAATCCGCGCAGATATGACCGCGTTTTTCGGCGTGAGCGGTGCTTGCTTTATTTACGGCGCTTGGGCGCGCAGGGGCGATCCGCTGGTAATCGGTGCTGCGCTGATGCTGGTAACACTGGCCGCG
Source organism: uncultured Erythrobacter sp. (assembly GCF_947497915.1). Taxonomy (GTDB): domain Bacteria; phylum Pseudomonadota; class Alphaproteobacteria; order Sphingomonadales; family Sphingomonadaceae; genus Erythrobacter. The sequence goes on from NZ_CANMIJ010000002.1 coordinate 319,110, forward strand.
CGTCTGGTCAGCCTATCGATCGATGGCAGCTTTGAAGGCTTTATTCCGCCAATGGTGGTGGAAGCATTGCTCGGAATCTTCGGAGTGATCGGCGCAAAGGTGCTGCCGCAAACCCGTTAAACCTATCCGATCCAGCCCATGCTGGATGCGCCCCACATCGCGCCTGCTCCTGCAAGGATTGCGACGAGATAGCCGAGGCGTGACCCGCCGCTGCGTTCTTTACGGTCAGTGAGCAATTTAATCTCTGGCAGAGGCGCGGATTCCGGTGCGCCGCCTTTTGCCGGGAATCGTTCATCGATGCGGCGGATGAGATCAGGCAGACGCATCAGTGTCTGTGTGTCTTCTTTGATGCGCTCAGCAACCGCCGCTTCCGGCCCCAACTCATCGCGGATCCAGCTGCGCACATAAGGAGCAGCGGTGTCCCACATGTTGATGTTTTCATTCAACTGTGTCGCGATGCCTTCGACCATCACCATGGTTTTTTGAAGCAGCAGCAGATGAGGCTGCGTCTGCATGTCGAAATCGCGGGTAATGGCGAACAGACCGTCGAGCATCTGGCCGACCGAAAGCTCCTTCACTGGCTTGCCGCGCATTGGCTCACCTACAGCGCGTAGCGCCGTCGCAAACTCACCGACCGAATGATAGCTCGGCACATATTGCGCTTCGAAATGAATCTCGGCGACACGCTTGTAGTTGCCTGTTGTCAGACCATAGAGGATTTCCGCCAGCCATTGCCGCGCTCGCCGATCAATCCGGCCCATAATGCCGAAGTCGATGGCGACAATTGTTCCATCATCTTCGATGAACAGATTGCCCTGATGCATGTCGGCATGGAAAAAACCGGCGCTGATCGCTTGGGTCAAGAAACTGATTACGAGCTTTTCAGCAATCGCATCCAAATCGTGCCCGCGCGCCACCAGTTCATCGGTTCGGCTGATTTTTACGCCATCGATCCATTCAATTGTCAGGACGCGGCCATTCGTGCGGTCCCAATCGATCTCTGGAATACGGTATCCGCCAACGCCCGCCATTTCCTCCGCGAGTTCGGAAGCAGAGGCGGCCTCTCTCCGCAGATCGAGCTCGGAATTGCTCCAGCGTTTGAAGTTCGCGATTGTTAGGCGTGGACGCAGACGGGTCGCTTCGCCGCCCATCGCCTCGACATGGGCAGCGGCCCATTCATAGGTCTGGATGTCTTTGGCGAATTTCTCACGGATGCCCGGTCGCAGCACCTTAACGGCCACCGTGCGGCCATCTGTCGTCACGGCCTTATGCACTTGAGCAATTGACGCAGCGCCCACAGGCTCTGGATCGATTTCGGTGAACATTGTCTCCAACGGCTGGCCAAAAGCAGCCTCAATCGATGCTTTGATCTCTGCAAACGGCACCGGCGGCAGGCTGTCCTGTAGGCTCAGCAAGTTAGTCGCAGCTTCCTCACCGACCAGATCGGGCCGTGTCGCCAGCGATTGCCCCAGCTTGATCGCCGCAGGGCCAATGGCGCGGAATGCTCCCGCATAATCGGGCTCACCGCGTTTGCTCGTCAATGTTGCCCAGCGAGCCAGTTTGACCAGCCGCTTTACAGGTGTTGGCGCATTAGGATCATTCTCAATCCCAACGAGCGCACGGCGGCGCGCCAGTGTAGTGCCCCATCGGGCGAGGCGAAACAGGTGAACAACAGGAGCGGTCATATTGTCAGTGCGTTTGGATCACGGATAGGTTCCGCGCATTCCCAATCAAATCTTCCAGCCAGAATGGATCGCGACAGCGCCGCCAAGGATCGGCTCGACCTTTGTATTGGTAAAGCCTGCTGCGCGGATCATGCTTTCAAATTCGGGCATGCTCGGAAATTTGCGGATGGATTCGACCAGATAGCGGTACGAATCGGCATCGCCGGCAATCGCCTGACCCATGCGGGGCAGCAGCTTGTCCGAATAGACATCATAGATTTCTTTGAAGCCGGACCACTCGGTGGTCGAAAACTCCATGCAGTAAAAGCGCCCGCCAGGCCGCAGCACCCGGTATGCCTCGGCCAGGGCCTGATCTTTATACGTCACGTTCCGAATGCCGAATACGATGGTGTAAGCATCGAAGCTGTTCGAAGCGAAGCTGATCTTTTCGGCGTTCTGGCATGTGAAGACGAGGCTGCCCGTCTCATCGCTTTCCGCGCGCTCCATCGCGCGTTCCGCGCCGACATCCAGCATGTCCTGATTAATGTCGGCAACGGTGATGTCAGCGCCGCGATCCGCCATGCGGAATGCAATATCGCCTGTGCCGCCTGCCATATCGAGGATCTGCTCGCCTGACTGGGGCTTCACACGCTTAACGAAACGATCTTTCCAGCCGCGATGCATGCCCATCGACATGGCATCATTCATAATGTCGTATTTGCTCGCCACGCTTGAGAAGACTTCGCCAACACGGCGGGTCTTTTCCTGCGGAGTCACGTTTTCGTAGCCGAAGCTGACAGTATCTGCAGCGATGTCTTGGGTGCTTTCAGTCATACGAAGTGCCCTAGATGGAATTGTGCGCCGCGCAAAGGGTGTTAGGGGGTGTTTCATGCCTGAATTACCCGAAGTCGAGACAACCGTGCGCGGTCTGGCGCGTTTCCTGGATGGAGAGCGGATAACGCGCGTCCAGTTGAACCGTCCGAATCTGCGCCGCCCCTTCCCGCCTGATCTGGTGCAGGTGATGACAGGCGCGAGGGTAACGAGCCTGTCTCGCCGCGCGAAATACGGACTGCTGCATTTGGACCGCGGATCGGCGATGATCTTTCATCTCGGCATGAGCGGGCGCTGGCGCATCGACCCTGAAGAGCCGGATAAGCACGATCACCTGATACTCGAAACTGAGGGGCATCAGTTCGCCCTGTGTGATCCGCGCCGATTTGGTTCGGTTGATTTGGTCGGCGAGGATGCGCTCGATACGTGGCCACAATTCGCCAGCCTCGGCCCTGAACCACTGGGGCCGGGCCTGAGTGCGGGCCATCTGAAAGCCGCGCTGAAAGGTAAGACGCAGAGCATCAAACTTTGCTTGCTCGACCAACGGATCGTCGCAGGACTTGGCAATATATATGTTTGCGAGGCGTTATGGCGCGCGGGCATTCATCCACGCAAAGCGGGCGGAAAAGTGACCAAGCCGCAGCTTGAGCGATTGGTCTCGGCGATCAAAGATGTGCTCGAAACCTCGATCAAGGACGGAGGGTCATCCCTGCGCGATTACGCGCAGCCTGATGGAGAGCTTGGGTATTTTGCCACGCGCTTCGACGTTTATGGTCGCACAGGAGAGGAATGTCGCCGCGATGACGGTGGTGCAATAAGGCGCATCGCGCAGGGCGGGCGCAGCACATGGTATTGCTCGAAGTGCCAGAAGTGACAGTTTTCTTGACGATTCGCCCTGCCCACCGTATGTGCGCCGCTTTCCGGCTGTAAAAAGCCGTTTTTCGAAAACCACCGAGATTTGATTCGGTCGCGGTAGCGGCCCCTATAGAACGCGAGACAGACAAGACTATGGCAAACACGCCGCAAGCCCGTAAGCGTATCCGTCGCAACGAAAGCCGGACCGAAGTTAACACCGCCCGCGTAAGCCGCATCCGCGGCTTCGTGAAGAAGGTCGAATCTGCATGCGAAGCAGGCGATAAGACTGCCGCTGCTGAAGCGCTCAAAGCTGCTCAGCCGGAAATGGCTCGCGGTGTTGCTCGCGGTGTGATGCACAAGAACACAGTGGCTCGCAAAATGTCGCGCCTTTCAAAGCGCGTCGCAGCGCTCTGATTCGTTTTTGAGAGCCGATGATTCGGCTCTGAATGACGAAAATCTACAAGTTTGAAATATTAAGGGCTGCCCCGTTATAGGGCGGCCCTTTTGTTTTGACGGTCCGATGACAGAGCCGCGACACCGCAGCGAATTGAAAAGCTTAGGATTCCTCGCGATTCGCGTGCGCTGAATGGTAAATTCCCTGTTAAAACAATTATTTGAACGGACGCCTGCGGCATAGAGGCGAGTCAACCCGATATATTTCAGTTTTTTTAAAATTCCTCGCTTGCACTTGAAGCCGCGAGCCTCTCTATTCGCATCTCACCCGGGGCTGGACACGTCGGGTTTTAACAAGTTGATCGATAGGGGGCACCCGGGAACCGCGGTTTTCGGGACGGGGATTATTTTGCCTATCGAATTGAAGGGATACTTCCCGGATGCGGCTCCGGGGATTCGCAAGGTTTGGGGAAATACAAGTGCACAATACCGATAAGGCGCGGCCAACGCGTCGGAAAGCAGATGACGACCTGATGGAAGACGCAGAAGCCGTAAACCTCGCAGCCGATTGGTCTGATATCAGTCAGGGCCTGCGCAAAGATCTGGGTCATCAATTGCATAGCCAGTGGATCAAACCGATCCAGGTTGGCGGCATCAACAAAGAGTCCGGCGTACTCGACCTGTTTTTGCCAACAGAGTTTTCGGCGAACTGGGTCAAAGACCGTTTTCAAGATCGCCTCCAGCTTGCTTGGAAAATTGCACGCAGCGAAGTGCGCAGCGTCAACATTCAAGTTCACCCTGGACGCCGTCAGCTTCCCGAACTGCGCCTCGATGATGGTCGCCGCCCTGCCAATGATGGCGCAAGCGCGATTGCCGTTGCCGCAGGCACGATCGGCGAGGCTGGATTTACCAGCTCGGTCGGCCTCGACCCGTCACTCACCTTTGCAGCCTTCGTAACCGGCGAGGCCAATGTCCTCGCTTGCAACGCGGCCCAGCGTATGGCCGCAACCGAACAGCCGCAATTTTCGCCGCTCTATCTGAAAGGCGCGACAGGACAGGGTAAGACGCACCTGCTTCACGCCATCGGTCATGCATTCCTTCAGGCGCACCCACGTGCCCGCATCTTCTACTGCTCGGCAGAGCGGTTCATGGTGGAATTCGTGCAGGCCCTCAAAGCCAATCAGATGATCGAGTTTAAAGCGCGCCTGCGCAGCTTTGATCTGCTGTTGGTCGACGACATCCAGTTCATCATCGGCAAGGCATCCGCTCAGGAAGAGTTGCTTTACACGATTGATGCACTGCTCGCCGAAGGTAAGCGTTTGGTTTTTGCTGCCGACCGCGCACCGCAAGCATTGGACGGTGTCGAACCGCGCCTGCTCAGCCGCCTGTCGATGGGTCTGGTAGCAGATATTCAGGCAGCCGATATTGAGCTTCGTAAGAAGATCCTCGATTCGAAACTGTCACGCTTCGCGCCGCTTTCTGTGCCAGAAGACGTGATCGATTTTCTCGCCCGGACAATCACACGCAATGTGCGTGAATTGGTTGGCGGCCTGAACAAGCTGATCGCTTACGCTCAGCTTACAGGTCAGGAAGTCTCGCTCAATCTGGCCGAGGAACAGCTGACCGATATTCTGTCAGCCAATCGCCGCCGGATCACGATTGACGAGATTCAACGCACGGTTTGCCAGTTCTTCCGGATTGATCGCAGCGAGATGTCGTCGAAGCGCCGCGCGCGTGCCGTTGTGCGTCCGCGTCAGGTCGCGATGTATCTGTCGAAAGTGCTCACCCCGCGCTCTTATCCAGAGATCGGCCGCAAATTTGGCGGACGTGACCATTCCACGGTTATCCACGCGGTTCGCCTGATCGAAGATCTGCGCACACGTGATGCCGATATGGACGGCGATGTGCGGAGCCTTTTGCGTCAGCTCGAAAGTTAATTCGCACACAATTTCCGCATATTACGAACAGACTGATCGACAGGGCTATACACAGCCCTGTCGACAGGCTTTGCACATCCTGCCAACAGGCTTTCTATGAGCTTGTCCCCAGCCAGACTTGATCGTTTTGCGCGGCACATTGTGCTGCCAGAAATTGGCGGCGCAGGTCAGGTCGCGCTGGCAGGCAAACACATCGCGATCATCGGCCTTGGCGGCATCGGTTCGCCTGCACTGCAATATCTTGCGGCGTCAGGGATCGGCCGCTTCACACTTGTCGATGACGACGTAGTCGATGTCAGCAACCTCCAACGCCAAACGATCTTCACCGCCCGCGATGTCGGGCACGGCAAAGCCACAAGCGCACGCCGCTGGCTTGCCAATTTCGATGAAGCATTGAGCGTCGACATCTCCGACACGCGCATTGGCGCGGAGAATGCGGGCAGGCTGATCGAAGGCGCTGATCTGGTGCTCGACGGCACAGACAATTTCGCGACCCGTCTCGCGGTTTCTGATGCCTGCGTAGCGGAACGCACACCGCTGCTTTCGGCCGCCGTGGGCCGTTTTCAGGGGCAGGTTGGGGCCTTTGCTGGACATCTGGCCGAGCATCCGTGTTACCGCTGCTTTGTCGGTGATGCCTTCGATGCTGAAGACTGTGACACCTGCGCGGATGACGGCATGCTGGGCGCGATGGCCGGCTGGGCTGGCAGCTTCGCTGCGATGCAAGCGATCCGCGTGTTGTTGCAAGGGGCAAGCACCTACGGTCAGCCCGGCTGGGGCAAGCTGCACATCCTCGACGGTATGAAGCCGGGCATGCGCACACTCAAAATCGCCAAAGACCTAGCCTGCAAAGGATGCGGAGTGCCGGAATGAGTGACGAAAAAACCTCAAACGAGCTAGCCGAAGATCGCACTGATCTGGCCGAGGATCGCACCGATTGGGCTGAAGATCGGACGATGATGGCCAATGAGCGCACTTTTGCCGGTTGGATGCGAACCGGCCTCGCGTCCGTTGGCATCGGGCTTGGTTTCAACGCCTTGTTCAATACCCTTGAACCCGCTTGGGTGCCTAAGGCGATCGCGACAATATTTATGATCATCGGCATTTTCATTTTCTACGCTGCTCAGGATAAGGGGTGCTCAGTTCAAAAACGACTGGACGCGCACAAAGCCGAACCAATCAAGCGAATGAATATGCAGTTGATCGCAGGCTTCATGGGGCTTGCCAGCGCGATGTTAGCTATAGCGATATGGGTTATGAAATTCCCTGATAGCTAACGCGCATTCGTGAAATTTGGGGCACGAGAAACACGCTTGAAATCGCGCGCAGAAATGCCAATTCTGTCACAATAAAAGCCGCCTCTTTTGCGTAGGGAAATTCGATGATCACTCTTTTGTCGCCAGCCAAGAAACTGAATTTCGACGCTCGCGAGACCGCTCTCGAAACGACGCGGCCGCGGCTGGAAGATGACACACGGGCGATTGCGCAGGTTGCCAAAGCCCAGTCCGCGGCTGACCTCAAACGGCTGATGCATATCTCGGACAAGCTCGCAGAGCTAAACGCAGAGCGGTTCAGCGCCTTTGATCTGGACGGGCGGAGCAACTCAGCCAAACCAGCCGGCCTGACATTCGATGGTGATGTCTATTGGGGGCTCGAAGCCAAGAGCATGGACGATGCCGCGCTTGCCTATGCGCAGGATCATTTGCGAATTCTATCCGGCCTTTATGGTCTGCTGAGACCAATGGATGCGATCCAGCCCTACCGCCTCGAAATGGGCACCAAGATGGCCAATCCGCGAGGCAAATCACTCTACGATTTTTGGGGCAGCCGGATCGGTGAAAAATTGGCCGATGATTTGAACGGACATGGCGACAATACGATCGTAAATCTGGCCTCAAACGAATATTTCAAGGCGGTTGATACAGACGTCCTGCCGGGCAAAGTGATTGAGGCCAGCTTCCTCAATGTGAAAGACGGCGAGGCGCGGCGCTTGATGTACCACGTCAAATTCGCGCGCGGATTGATGGCCCGCTGGATCATGGAAAACCGGATTGAGAAAGCCGATGATCTGCGCGGCTTTGACGCGGAGGGGTACCGTTACGATGCAAGCGCTTCGAACGAGAACGAACTGGTCTTTACCCGCAAGCAGCCTCCGGTGAAGAAGAAGTAGCGGCCCCTCTATCGGCCCAAAACCTCGTCCACCCATGTTGGTACCAGCTTACTCGCCGGGCCATGGCGCGCTTCGTGGAAGAAATGCGTGCCGTCGCTCGGCTCAAGGTTAAGCTCCAGCGTCCTCGCGCCCGTTTGCCGCGCTTCTTGAACGAAGCCCGCCGCAGGATAGACTGCTCCGCTTGTCCCAATGCTGACAAACAGGTCGGCTGAACCAAGCGCGGTATAAATCCGCTCCATCTGATACGGCATCTCTCCGAACCACACGACATCGGGCCGCAAAGTCTGCGCCTGACAGATCGGGCAAGGTGGACGGTCTGACATCGGTGCGTCCCAAGGGCTTCGTATTTCGCAGGACGTGCACAGCGCGCTTTTCAACTCGCCATGCATATGCAGCACTTGGCGCGATCCGCCCCGCTCATGCAGATCATCAACGTTCTGCGTGACAAGCAACAGCTCTCCGCTGAAATCGGCCTCCAGCTTTGCTAGCGCATGGTGGGCAGCATTGGGCTTTACTTTCGCAAGCGCTGCGCGCCGCAAATCATAAAAGCCCAGCACCAGATCGGGATCGCGAGCGAAGCCTTCGGGCGTTGCGACGTCTTCAACCTTGTGCTGTTCCCACAATCCGCCAGCGGAACGGAACGTATCAATCCCGCTTTCTGCCGAAATGCCTGCGCCTGTAAGGATGACGATGCGGTTTATCTCTGCCATGAAGCGCATGGAAACACGCAAAGGCGCAGGGGATCAATGGCAAGCTTCGGAATTATCGGCAGCAAAGGGCGGATGGGTCAGGCGTTGATGCAAGCCATCGCGGAGGCTGGGCACGAATGTGCGGGCGGCGTTGATGCGGGCCAGCAGCCCGGCCCGCTGGCGACCCAATGCGATGCGCTAATCGATTTTTCCGCGCCCGCTGCGCTGGAAGCCAACCTTAAAGCGGCGCGGGTTGCTGGCATTCCGATCCTGATCGGGACAACTGGTTTGGAAAAAGAGCATTTCGCCATCATCGATGAAGCGGCGAGCGCTATTCCTGTTCTGCAAACGGGCAACACGTCACTCGGCGTCACTTTGCTGGCACATCTCGTCAATCAGGCGGCTGCGAAGCTTGGCCCGGACTGGGATATCGAAGTGCTCGAAATGCATCACCGTATGAAAGTCGACGCACCGTCAGGCACAGCGAAACTGCTGGGTGAGGCGGCGGCGGACGCGCGCGGCGTGAACCTCTCCGAAGCAATGGACAGCGGGCGGCATGGTCAAACGGGCGCGCGCAAGGAAGGCGATATCGGCTTTGCAACTTTGCGCGGCGGCACTGTCGCTGGTGACCACAGCGTGATCTTTGCAGGAAGCGAAGAGCGCATCACCCTGTCGCACTCTGCCGAAAACCGGATGATCTTTGCCCGCGGCGCCGTTCGTGGAGCTGCATGGCTGATTGGCAGAGAAGCTGGCCGTTACACCATGAATGATGTGCTGGGACTGGCCTGACACTGAACAAACGAGACTTCAGCCGGACGGAAGGGATACCCATGGCATTTGACCCAAGAGCAGCAACCGAAGCGCATATGGCGAGCCTTAGCTCGGCCGAGCTTGAGCTTGCCCGCGACTACACAACTGGAAACCACTGGCTGATGCTTCTCGGCCTGATCGTCAGCGCCGTGGTTACGATCATCATCGTCAAAAGTGGTATTCTGGATAAGGTCGCCGCGAAGCTGGAAAGGCGTGGATTTGCGCTGCGCACTTGGGTCGTTGCGGCAGTATACCTGATCGTTTCGACTGTAATCGCTCTGCCCGTTTCGATCTACACCGATTGGTGGCGCGAAACGCAATATGACCGCACAAGCCAGCCAATCGCGGACTATCTCAGCCAAAGCGCGATCGGCACTGCTTTGTCGACCGTGCTCGGCGCGCTGTTCTTCCTCGGCGTATATTGGCTCATCCGTAAAACAGGGCAGCTCTGGTGGGCGTGGAGCGGCGCTTTGGTCGCGGGCGCGGTTAGCTTCATGCTGCTGTTATCGCCTATTCTGATTGAGCCGTTGTTCAACGACTACAAACCGATTCCAGAGGGCGAAGTTCGGACGGCCGTGCTCGAACTCGCATCGGAAGCAGGGGTACCGGAAGACCGCGTGTTCATGTTTGACGGATCGCGTCAATCGAACAACTTCACCGCCAATGTCTCCGGTGTTGGCAATTCTGCCCGTATCGCCATTTCGGATGTAGCGTTGGGCGAAGCCTCGCTTGATGAGGTGAAAGCCGTCACAGGGCATGAAATCGGTCACTACATGCTCGGCCATGTCTGGCGGATTGTATTTGTTTTGAGCGCGCTTGCGATCGCTGTTTTTTGGCTAACCTCGCGCAGCTATGGCTGGTTCGCCCGTGCCTTTGGCAGCGATGCCGCAATCGACGATCCGCGCGGTATCCCTGTGCTGCTATTTGTGATCGGACTGTTCTCTACGCTTGGATCGCCCGTCACTAATACGCTGACACGCGTGGGTGAGAGGGAATCGGATCAATACTCGCTGGACACTGTCGGCTTGCCCGATGCTTTGTCAGAGGCGCTCGTGAAGACTGCGGAGTATCGCTTCCCACTTGCGGGGCCGATTGAAGAGACCCTGTTCTACACCCATCCAACCGTGAAGAACCGCGTGCGTTCGGCGATGGACTGGAAGGCGGAGAATTTGGCGGCGATTGAGAGCGAAAGCGGAGCCGAGTGACCAAAGACCAGATTTTCGAATTTTTCCGCCGTCTGGCAGAGGACAATCCCGAGCCCGAGACCGAGCTGGAATATGGCAATGCCTATCAGCTGACGGTGGCCGTCGCGCTGTCTGCGCAGGCGACCGATGTGGGCGTGAACAAGGCGACACGGGCTTTGTTTGCAAAGGTGGAAACGCCGCAACAGATGCTTGATCTGGGGCTGGAGGGACTGATCGAGCACATCAAGACGATTGGCCTGTTCAACTCTAAGGCGAGGAACGTCATCGCGCTCTCGCAATTGCTGGTGGACGAATATGGCGGCGAAGTGCCCGGCACGCGCGAAGACCTCGTGCGGCTGCCGGGAGTGGGCCGCAAGACGGCCAATGTGGTGCTCAATTGCTGGTTCAAACAGGAGACCTTTGCGGTCGACACCCACATCCTGCGGGTTGGCAACCGGACAGGTCTGGCCAAGGGCAAGACACCCGAGCAGGTCGAGGCCAAGCTGGAAAAGCGCGTGCCGCAGCCGTTCCGCCTGCACGCGCATCACTGGCTGATCCTGCACGGCCGCTACACCTGCAAAGCGCGCACGCCGGAATGCTGGCGGTGTGACTTGGTGGATTTGTGCAGCTTCAGGAAGAAGGTGACCGAGAAGCCTAAAGGCCGTTAGCCTAAATTCGCTACGATTTGGGATATCGCCGGAACGGTATAGAGTTCTACTGGATCTGCATCGCCATCTTTTTTTCGGCGATATTCGCCTGCGTCAAAAGCAAAATAGACTGCCTGACAGAGTTTGGGCCAATCATCGTTTGAAACTTGGCATGATCTTTCCATCAAGGCACTCCATAGATCGTTGGCGATGGCGTCCCCAAACTCGTAGCCAATCATTCCTGCCTCATAGCGTCTGGCCAATTCTGCACTGATTAAATCTAAGAACTTTGACCAAGGCACGCCTATATTCCCTGCCCACCGATCTATATCGGCGGCTTCGATATAGAAGCAGGGGCCATCCTCATATCTAGACAGGAACTCTCTGAAGACAGCGTCCATATCAGGAATAGGATTAGAGCGGGCCTCCATCGACAGCTCTAAACATCATCCGCCGAGACCATCTCGGCCCTATCCAACTCGCCCGTCATGCTCGCCACCGTCGTCGCCACCGCTGCATCGCCGCTGACGTTGGTGGTGGTGCGCATCATGTCCATGATCCGGTCAACACCTGCAACGAAAGCAATCGTTTCCAGCGGCACGCCGACCGCGCCGAATACCAGCGCCATCATGATCAGGCCCGCGCCCGGAATGCCTGCTGCGCCTACCGCGCCCAGCGTGCCGAGGATCGAGATCAGGAAGTAATCGCCCCATGTCAGGTCCACGCCAAAAATCTGCGCGCCGAACAATGTGGCAAGCCCCAGATACATCGCCGTGCCGTTCATATTGATCGTAGCGCCGAGGCTGATCACAAAACTCGCGACCGAGTTCGACACGCCAAGGTTTCGGCGGGCACAGCGCAAAGTGACAGGCAGCGTTGCGTTGGAGCTGGCCGTGGAATAGCTCACAGCGATTGCGTCGATGATCCCGCGGAAAAAATCGATCACTGGCAATTTGGCAAGAAACTTGATCATCCCGCCATAAATCAGCGCAATGATCAGCAGACAGCCAAGATAGTTCAGCGCCACAAGCTTACCGAGCGCCGCAAGCGCATCAAAGCCAAGCGTTCCGGCAACCCACGCCATCAGGGCAAAGACGCCAAACGGAGTCAGCTCCATTACAACCATCGTGACTTTCTGCATCACGACGCTACCGCTTTCGAAGATTTTGAGCACCGGCTCGCCTTCTTCTTTCGCCATCAATATGCCGATGCCGATCAGCAGAGAGAAGATAATCAGCGGCAGAACGTTGACGTCTGCCATCACCTGCACGGGGCTTTGCGGGATCATGCCCATGACCATATCGCGCCACGTCGTGTCATTGGGCGGCGGGGTATCGCCGACATTCAAAGCACTGGTGTCCACACCCAACCCCGGTGCGAGCACTGTGCCAAGGAATAGGCCCAGCCACACCGCGATCTGCCCGCTGACCACAAAGAGCAGCATGGCCCGTCCGCCAACCGCGCCCAGTTTGCGAATATCGCCGATAGCGGCGACGCCCGCGACGAGGCTGAAGAAGATCAGCGGCACGACCAGCATCTTGATAAAGGCGACAAACACATCGCCGATAATTTTGATGCTCTCTGCCTCAGGCCCCCAAAGCCGCCCGACGATAATGCCTAGGATCAGCGCGCCGATCACGCGTTGCCACAACGGAATTTTGAACCAGGTCTTCATCGTAGCGATCCCCAAAGGAAATTATGGTTTGAGTGCAAGCGCCCCCAGCGCCGCTTTGGTATAGATTCGGGCCAGCGTATCAAGGTCGGGCATAGCCACTGCCTCGTCTCGCTTATGCATGGTCGCATTGCACAGGCCAAATTCGATCACCGGACAGACGCTGCGTAGGAACCGCGCATCGGATGTACCGCCAGTGGTCGATGGCTCGGGCGCGATGCCGGTCTCATCTTCGATTGCCTTGGCCAGCATATCCGAAAACGCACCCGGTGCAGTCAGGAATGGCTCGCCACTGATCACAGGCCGCGCAGTGCCGCCGTGCTTTTCGGCGATGGCGGTCACTTGCTCAGAAAGGCTCGCGCCCGAATGCATGTCGTTGAACCGGATCGAAATGCGCGCGGTCGCTTTCGCGGGGATGACATTGTGCGCTTTGTTGGAGACGTTGAATTCTGTGATCTCAAGATTGCTGGGCTGGAACCAGTCGGTGCCCTCATCCAGAACCAGCGCGTCCAGCTCCGCCAGAATAGCGACCATTTTCGGCATCGGGTTATCGGCCAAATGCGGATAGGCGACATGGCCCTGTGTGCCGTCCACTTCCAGCCAGATATTGACCGAACCGCGCCGACCGATCTTCATCATATCGCCCAGTTGGTGAACGCTGGTGGGTTCACCGACGAGGCACAGATCGGGCTGTATATTCTCGGCGGCCATATAGTCGATCAGCGCGCGAGTGCCGTGCAGGGCTGGCCCCTCTTCATCGCCAGTGATGATAAAACTGACTGTGCCTGCATCCTGCGGCACATGTTCGACCGCCGCGATCATGCTGGCAATCGAGCCCTTCATATCAACCGCACCCCGGCCATAGAGCAATTCGCCGCGCTCTGTGGGTTCGAACGGGTCGCTTTCCCATCCGTCGCCGGGCGGAACCACATCAAGGTGGCCAGCGAAGGAAAAGTGCCTCGAACCTTCGGGACCGCGCCTTATAGCGAACAGGTTTTCGACCTGTTCTTCGTCGCTGCCCACTGCGCCTTCACCGCGCATGAACCGGTGCACCTCAAAGCCGAGCGGGGTCAGCATCGCTTCCATCACATCAAACACTTCGCCGGTGGCAGGCGTGATGCTGCGCGCTGCGATCAGGCGTTTGGCATAGTCGAGAGCCTTACTCATCGGCGTTCCTCTTGGGGCAATGGCCCCGCTGCAAATGCGCTTTCAAGCAAGTCTGCGATACGCACGCCTGCTTGCTGCACGCGGCGCTTTGCGATCGGTACACCTTTAACGATGTCCTCTTGGCTAAGCGCGGTTTTCATCGGCAGTTCGCCGCCGCAGACATCCTCGGTATCGAAGGCCGTCGGGTAGATAAATTCGCGGCTGATTGACCAGCTTTCGCGGCCCCAATCGGCCGCTACGCCGCCGCCCAAATCGCTGCGCTCTGATGGCGAATAGCGGCGCACAACCGGATCGGCAGGGTCGCTAATCGCGCGCTCGGCAAGTGGGCCGTCCCATATCCAGTGCAAATTGAGGCTAGGCACGATGCCGTAATCGGTCTCCCGGTCGTTGCCGCCGCGATCATCCTTATCACCCGAATGCAGCGGCATGTGCACATCCCCTGCAAAGTGGACCATAAATGCCAGCGCCTCCAACCGGACATGATCGGGCAGGCTTTCATCGGCAAGGATGCGATGGTTGCGCTCCACTTGAGCCGTCACACAATTCCCGCCCGAACAATTCGCGCGCGGATTGTACGCTTCGCAAATCGGCGTTGTGCGGTAATGCCACGCGGCGGTGTATCCCCAACGCCAGCGCGCGCGGCGCACACAGTCAGGCCAAACACTCGCGTCCTGAATAGTCGCCAGATCGCATTCGGGCGTACCCAGCAGCGCTTCTGAGCGCATCAAAGCTTCAATCTTGGCGCGCGTTTCCGGTGAGACATTTGCCTCCGCAATATCCGCCGTAGTGCGATGCGCGTAAAAGCCCCAGGCGTGCGCATGATCCGGGACCATCATAACCAGCGCCATCAAGGCGCCGATGATTACTCCGTACCGACGCTCTCGTATTGTTCGATGACCCATTGTTCTTCCTCTGCCGCGGCGATCCATTCCTGTGTCCAGGCATGTTCCCACATGGCTTCCATATAAGACTGCGCAAATCCCGGCACGCCAATGCCGTATGTGATGAACCGCGAAACAACCGGCGCGAAGAAGACATCCGCCGCGCCGTAAGTTCCGAACAGGAATGGCCCCGCGCTGCCGTGGCGCGAGCGTGCCTCTGCCCAAAGTTGCAGGATGCGGACAATGTCGGCCCGTGTCGCGTCAGAGACATTCTGAAGCTGCACACGGCGGCGGACGTTCATCGGCAATTCGGATCGCAGCGAGCCGAAAGACGAGTGCATTTCGGCCACCATCGCACGCGCCATTCCGCGCGCGCCGTCTTCTTTTGGCCAGAACCGGTCACGGCCCACTTTGTCCGAACAATATTCCATAATCGCAAGGCTATCCCAGATGACATTTTCATCATCCCACAGGATCGGGACCTTACCGCTGGAAGGCTGCATTTCGCCTTCCTGTTTCGCAGTTTCCCATTGCTCACCCAGCATCGGCACAATGATCTCTTCGAAATGCAGGCCAGATTGTTTCAGAGCAAGCCAGCCGCGCAGCGACCAACTGGAATAGTTCTTATTGCCGATAATAAGCTTCATAAATTTGCCTGTTCCACCTTGGGCAGCCGCATTGCTGTGACCTGACTAGTTATTCAGCCTTTCGCTGTCGAGCGTGAACGGGTTACTACGCCAATGAATCTGCAAGAGAGCTCGAAACATGCCTATTCCACCATTCCATCTCGCCTTCCCCGTCGATGACCTTGCCAAAGCGCGCGCGTTCTATGGCGGGCTGCTAGACTGCAAAGAAGGCCGATGTTCAGAGCAGTGGATCGACTTTGATTTTCACGGTCATCAGATTGTTGCACACCTTGCCCCGGGCAAAACCGGTGATGCGGCGAGCAACCATGTCGATGGTCACGGCGTGCCAGTTCCGCATTTTGGGTTGGTCATGTCGATGCAAGACTGGGAGGCGTTGGCCGCGAAGCTCAAAGACGCAGGCACCGAGTTCGTTATTGAACCCACAATACGCTTTCGCGATAGGCCCGGCGAACAGGCGACAATGTTCCTGCGCGATCCATCGGGCAATGCGCTAGAGTTCAAAGCATTTGCGGATATGACTCAAATATTTTCGAAATAAGAAATTCAGACTCGCCGAGTGAAATAGAGAAAACTTTTAGCGAATAACTCAGCCAATTTTTTCGAGATTTCTTGAACAATATTAAAATGACGCAACAAAATGCATTCAAGTTATATAAATTTGATTGCAAATTTTTTGAAACATAAGTCGTGATAATCATTGATGATTTTTGTTGAACAAAAACTTCGACCGCTCTTCAATCGCTAAATAGTTTGACAAACTAAAATGTAAGTTCAATTTTACATTTAAGAATCGGCTATGAGAAAATTGTCAGTTGTAAGGCCTCTTGCGCTGATCATATATTTGGAGAGCAATATGACATATGTTTCAAACTTCGAAATACTCGCAGAAAATCTCGTTCCGACCTCGATTGTCCCCTCTGGACCGCAAAATCCGTTCCTAATTCAGGGTTATTTCCTCGAAATTTCATGTGTTGCGCCCAGTACGTCGCTAAATTTTAATTTGATTTTTGACGAGACCACTTCCTTTAAACAAGGTGGGGTCGATTCATCGAAGATTTTGAAAGCGCAGGTCATTGATGCAAACGGCGATGTGAATGTTTACGATAACTTCTTTGATTCCACTAGTAATGGATTCCTCTACCAACCCATCAAAACGGGCCAAACGTTGATCTATGGCGTTCAGTGCTTGCCTCAGCTTGCCACCGTTGGTGAAGATGCAGTTGCCTTGCCTCAGGCCGGTATTGGCTGGCGCGGAACGGTCAGGATCGAAAACGCTGGCACAGGTTCTTTGATTGCCACCCCGACGCAGCGACTGGTCTATTACGCTGGCTCAAACCCAGGGAAAGATCCCGTCACTACAGCTTGCGTATATCCTGTGCCGACGGCCAGCGGGGGCACAGCCATTTGAGCGGCACCTCTCAATCCATCACCGCCTTCTGGCTGGGTTACACCCCGTCAGGAGGCGCCGATGAAGGCCCGCTATTAGACGACACTCCCGATTATGTTGATCGGGTCGTACTTGCCTTTTCCAATCTCTATCCGGGCAATGTAACGTGCAATGGTTTTCTCCAGAAGGCCAACAGCGCAGACAAAATCAAAGCTGGATTGGCAGCAATCAAAGCCAATTCACCAGATACCAAATTGATGCTTTCGATCATTGGCACACCCAGCCCACCGGTAGGCTGGAACACAGGGATCACCGATCCGGACGAATTTGGCAAATGGCTCAACTATGTCTGCGCCGACTGGGGTTTTGACGGTATCGATATCGATAACGAAGACCTTGATTCAAACCCGGGTCAGCAATTCATCGATACCGTAAAGGGCATGCGCAAAGCGATGCCTGACAAGATCATCACGCTTGATACTTACATATTCGGCCGTGACAAAGACGTGATCAAAGAGCTCGCGGACGATCTGAGCGGCATCAACACGATGGCGTATTTCCTTGAATTCGATTCCATGACGGCACTGGTCGAGCAATATGCGACGATCATTGATCCGTCGAAAATTTCGATTGGTGTGAAGGCCGATTTGGTCTCGAACCAAGGCACTTCGCTGGAAGACACAATAAAACTGTCGAAATGGAACCCTAGCGGCGGCGCAAAAGCCGGAATGATGCTTTGGAACCTGTCCTCTGACATCGAAGCCGTCACTGGCAAGCCGGACGGATCGTGGTCAAAGGCGATCCATGAAAACCTTGGATAGGAGTGCAGAGATAGTCACGTTTCCGGTGGATGATGCGCATCTGATGACGCTGGCCGGGATTGCCTATGGCGCGGCCGAGAAGATTCCATCCTATCTTTCCAAGGCGAGCTTGTTGGCGGGCGAGTGGTCGCTAGTCTGGCAACCCGGCACCCAAGCTGATCCCGACAATTTCGCTTTTCTTGCGCTAAACAAAACCGCCAAGACCGCTGTACTGGCCATTCGCGGAACGTATCCCAATCCATTGTCGCCGATCTATTGGGAGAACGGGCAGCAAGACAGCCCGTTTGGCACAATGGCAAAGTGGCAGGGCAGCCAGACTGCGAAAATCTCGAAAGGGACAAACACCGGATATTGCAATCTCGTCGCTTTGAAAAACGACGCTGGCCAAACGATTGCAGATGCCATCGCGGGGTTGGACGCGGACATCTCCGTCAGCGTGACAGGCCATAGCCTTGGCGGGACATTGACGCCGGTTCTTGCTCTCAAGCTTGCTGAAGACGACCCTCAGCGTGAGATTTACTCCGTCAGTTTTGCCGGGATGACCCCGGGCAACGCCGCCTTTGCAGAGCTTTGCGGACCAAACGGAGCCTTAAAAGGGCGCACCAAGAGAGTGTTCAACACTCTCGATTCTGTCAGCTTTGGTTGGAATAATGTGTTGGCGACAAGGAATTTCTATCAACCTGCACCGAAGGGCGGCTGGCTAGTGAAGATCTTCCTAGTCATAGCCTGGTTTCGCCTGCGTTTTGGGGGGTACGGCTTTGCGGGCATCGGGGCCGACGCGCCCCTTACCGGGTCCGTCAAAAACCCGAACCAAAAACATGGCCTCATCAGTTACGTCTTGGAAAATCTGCACCAGCATATGCCGGATACGTATTTGAAATTGCTCGGAGCGCCGGCATTGCCGTTCAACATCCTGTTTGGAACCACTACGTCTGAAAAGCCGAATGTGCGGGATCACTCACCCGTCAATGCGGGTTTGCCAGTCTACCACATTTAGGCACAGGGACGTCTAGTCTTTGGAGTATTCAGCGCGCGCGATTTCGTGCAGCCAATCTGCATGGCGCGGGGCCGTCTTGGTCTCGCTCCATTCGTCCAGCATCATTGGTGCAACCCGCTTTAGCTCGGCATATTGATCGTCCGTGCCGATATCCGCCGCCAGCTCAACACGGTGGCCGTTCGGATCGAAGAAGTAGATCGATTTGAAAATGCCGTGATGCGTCGGGCCAAGCACGTCGATGCCTTGTGCCTCGATATGCGCTTTCGCTTCTAACAATTCGTCTTCCGATGCGACCCGAAAGGCTAAGTGCTGCACCCAAGCAGGGGTGTTTTCGTCGCGGCCCATATCGGGTTGATTGGGCAGCTCAAAAAACGCGAGGATGTTACCGTTTCCTGCGTCTAGAAAGACGTGCATGTACGGATCATAGTCGCCTGTTGACGGCACATGATCCTCGGCAAAGGCGGTCGTATATTCCATGCCAAGCACACGGTCATACCACTCGACCGTCTCTTTGGCGTCTTTGCAGCGATAGGCCGCGTGGTGAATTCCCGATGGCTTCACCGCGCTCATTCGGCAGGCTCCGATGTCTTGGTGTCGAGCACGCCGCGCGCGACCTGATCGCGTTCAATGCTTTCGAACAGAGCTTTGAAATTGCCTTCGCCAAAGCCGTCATCGCCTTTGCGCTGGATGAATTCGAAGAAGACAGGGCCAACTTGCGCTTCGGCAAAAATCTGAAGCAAAAGGCGCGGCTGGCCGTCTTCGATAGTTCCATCGAGCAGGATGCCGCGCATCTTCAATTCTTCAGCGTTCTCTCCATGGCCGGGCAGACGCTCTTCGAGCATTTGATAGTAGGTTTCCGGCGGTGCAGTCATGAACGGCACGCCAAAGTTTTTCAGCCGGTCCCAGCATGCAGGCAAATCATCACAGATAAGCGCAATGTGCTGAATGCCTTCGCCGTTAAAGTCGCTCAGGAATTCCTGGATTTGGCCTTTGCCGCCCTCTCCTTCTTCGTTGAGCGGAATGCGGATCTTGCCATCGGGCGCGGTCAGAGCTTTTGACGTGAGGCCGGTATATTCGCCTTTAATGTCGAAGAAACGGATTTCCTGAAAATTGAACAGCGTCTCATAATAATCCGCCCAATATTTCATGCGGCCAGTGTAGACGTTGTGCGTGAGGTGATCGATCGTGTGGAACCCGGCGCCTTCGGGATAGGGATCAACACCGGGCAGATAATCAAAGTCGATGTCGTAAATGGTGAGGCTTTTATCTTCAGCGCCCGCATAGCGATCAATCAGATAAAGAATTGCGCCCCCAATGCCGCGGATCGCGGGAATGCGCAGTTCCATCGGGCCCGGCTCGTTCGCCACTGGCTCTGCGCCTTGTGCAATAAGATGATCATAGGCAGCAGCAGCATCGCGCACCCGGAAAGCCATGCCGCAGGCCGATGGGCCGTGTTCGCGCGCAAAATACCAAGCGGCGCTGCGCGGTTCGTAGTTCGCGATCAGATTGATGCCGCCCTGACGCCAAAGGTGCACATCTTTTGAGCGGTGCTTTGCCACAAGGGTGAAGCCCATCGCTTCAAACACAGGCTCAAGCACGCCCTTTTCAGGTGCGCAGAATTCCACAAACTCAAAGCCATCAAGGCCAGCTGGGTTGTCGAACAGATCGCCGGGGTGCTTGGTCATCGCTAAAGCCTCAAATATGTCAATTTAGTTACGTTTGAAACTAAATACGCCAAAGAAGAGGGTTTGTCAAAGCCCGCAGAGTGATCGCGCGATTGAAAGTGTGATGGCTTGCGTGCAGGTTCGGATGAGGGAGAGACGCATGATCAAAACCAAAGGCATCAATCACGTCGCACTGGTGTGCCGCGATATGAAAGAGACGGTCGATTTCTACACGCAGGTGCTGAACATGCCTTTGTTCAAAACGGTCGAATTGCCTGATGGAGGACAGCATTTTTTCTTTGATTGCGGCGGCGGAAATTCGGTCGCGTTCTTCTGGTGGGGAGACGGTCCGCCGGCGGCCCCCGGCATCGCCTCGGTCAAGAAATTCCCTTTCGATGCCAAGACCGCTGTCGGATCCATGAACCATCTTGCGTTCGATATGGCGGAAGAGGAATTGGAAGGGACGCTAGGCCGATTGCAAGAGGCAGGTGTCGAGCACACGCACGCCGTGGTGAACCATGACGACAGCGCCGCGGGCATGTCTCAGGAAATGCATGAAGGGGTGTTCGTGCGGTCAGTGTATTTCACCGACCCCAACGGCATCATGCTGGAATTTGCTACAACGACCAAGAGCTTTGGGCCGGGTGACATCGCGCATGAACCCGCCACCGCCGCCATGCGAACGGAGGGTTAAGCCATGCCTCGTTTGAGAGAGATACCAAAGGACGAAGCCGATAAAGATGTCGTCCTACCGCTTTACCAGATGCTGTTTGGAGGCCGCGACCCAGTGTCGGAACCGGGAACCGCAACCGGCACCCCCGGCGATTGGTGGACCGTGTTTGCAAATTCACCCGCCACGCTCAAACACGCAGCCCAAGGCTTTGCCTATTACCGCGATCCTGCACGCAAGCTTGATCCGGTGTTGCGTGAGCTAGGCCAGACATGGGCGGGCTGGGCCACGGGCAGCCAGTTTGTGTTTTCACAGCATTGCAAAAGCTTGCGCGGACTAGCGGTGAGCGAAGAGAAAATCAGCGCCATTCCAACGTGGCAAACCGCAAGCTGCTTCAATGCCCGCGAGCGGATTGTGCTGGCCTATGCAGACAGGCTGGTCGTCCATCAGGGCCGCGTTCCTGATAGTCTCTTCGATGCCCTCAAAGCTGAGTTCTCGGACGAGGAAATCATGGAGCTTACTTACACGACGTGCATGTATTTGATGCACGCCGTGATGAGCCGGGCCTTGCGGACGGAATTCGATGATCGCGACGATCCGATTACGGAAGTCGCAGCGCCCGAAGGCTTTTCAGCGCTCGATTTTCGGGGTGGCAATCGGAAAGACGATTAGGCAACGCGGCCGATATTCAGGCCGCGCTCGTTGCGGGTGACGGCCAGTTTCGCGCCGAAAGGCTCACCGCCTTCGAACAGAGTGCGGGTTGGTTCGTGGTCAAAATCGCCGTTGCCGACCACCCGTTCGCCTCTTTCATTGCGACCCACGAATATGATGCGAGGCCCCTTTTTCAGCATCGCGATAGTGTAGCTTTCAACCGTGCAGGCATCAAAGGGATCGGTGCTGTAACTCTCACGTTTCCGCGACATGGGAACCACCATGTAGCGATCGTTTGAAGACCAGTCTGCGGGCTGTGTGGAGTAAATGCCGGTCGCGTATTTGCCCATCACACCGCCATTGGCTCCGACCAAAGCGAACGCTCCGCGATCTTCTCGCACGCGGTGGACAGCCTCTGCTATTGCGTGGGTCGAATAGTTGTTCCCTGCCCCGCCGAAGAACGGCAGCCCACCAGTCAGGGTCAGCCCGCGGGGATCATCGGGTTCGATCAGCAAATGCTCGATCACATTGAAGACCGGCACCGCAAAACAACTGTAAAAATCGAAATGCCCTATGTCGTCTGCAAACTTGCCCGCTCTGCCCAAGGCTATGTCGAGCGATCGCTCCGCTGCTTCACTTCTGGCCAGATCAGGCCGTTGCATGGTCGGCATTTCCTGCGCGGCGGAGACGGCATGGATGTGCACCCAGTTTGCCTCAGGAACACCCAATGCCCGGGCTTTCGCGGCGCTTGCGATAATCACCGCAGCACCCTGATTAACCTGATCGCGAGAGACCACCATGCGCGGATAAGGTTCAGCGATAATCCGGTTGCGCTCGGTCACCTCGGCAAGTTCCTCAGCCGTCCGCGCGACAGGAGCGGCCGCATGACTATTCTTCGCTGCGACTTCGGTAAACGGCGCGAACAGCCTACCGATTTCAAGCCTGTATTCCTCAAGCGAAAGGCCTAAGCGCGCGCGTCTGGCGTTCTCGTTGAGCGCATAGCCTTCTACCGGGCGCGTGCCGGAATGCTCAAGTACTCCCGCTTCTGTGTATCGCTCTAATCCGTATCCGCGATCTTCCAATTGGCCGCCAACTTCCTCGGACCAGTCGGGCGATTGCCCTTCCTGAACCAATCGCCGCACAGTCGATATCGCCTCTGAGCCGACAATCACGGCCATGTCGCTCTCGCCCAGCGCAATGTCGCTGGCCAGCTCGCCAACCATCTTCTGATTGGCCTGCCCGCCAGTCACTTCAAGGATGGCGCGTCGCGGGTCGGCTCCTACGCGTTTCGCGATCGAGCGGGGAGGATTGTCGGAATGGCCGAACGGCGCGAATGCACCAGGGTAGGAGATTTCGAACTGGCGAATGGCGCAGATCGTGTCGACCTCAGCCGCGATATCGTCTGCAGCCTCTGCATCCACAATCGCTGCAGCAAGCGCCCGTCCAGCGAGGTCCATATACGACAATGCCTCGTAGCCGGGCTTGCCCACGCGTTCCGAATATTGCCCGACTCCGATGATGACGGGCGTGTTGTCAGCGACCATTCCTGCCTCGCTTAGTCTACGAAGCCGTCAACGCGCTCGACAATGATGGCAGGTGCCATTCCGCCAGCTGCGCACATTGTCACAAGGCCTGTTTTGAGGTCGCGGCGTTCCAGTTCGTCAAGCACGGTGCCGATTAGGATCGAACCGGTTGCTCCAATCGGGTGACCCAAAGCAATCGAGCCGCCATTCACATTGACCTTGTCCCAATCGAGATCGAGGTCACGCACGAACTTCGCAGCGACAACGGCGAATGCTTCGTTGATTTCGAACAGATCAATGTCATCCACCGTCATGCCCGCGCGTTCCAACACTTTCTTGGCCGCAGGGACCGGCGCGTTCAGCATCAAAGTGGGATCATCGCCCATATTGGCGGTTTGCACGATGCGAGCGCGCGGCTTCAGCCCATGCTTCTTCGCATATTCTTTGCTCACAACGAGCACCGCCGCAGCGCCATCGACTACACCGGATGAATTGCCCGCATGGTGGAAGTGCTGAATGTCGAGATCAGGGTATTTTTGATTGATCAGCTTCCGGAAGGTGGTGCCATTTGCATCCAGCGGAACGTCGGCAATTTTTGTGAAGGCTGGTTCCAACTCAGCGAGCCCTTCGAGGGTGGTCTGCGGGCGCGGATATTCGTCTTTGTCGAGCAGCACATTGCCGTCATCATCGGTGACCGCGATGACCGATCTTTCGAAACGGCCTTCGTTCAGCGCCTCAGCAGCGCGTTGTTGTGACCGATAACCGACCGCGTCGAGGTCTTCGCGAGTAAAACCTTCCATCGTGGCGATCGCATCGCCGCAGATCCCCTGGTGGGATTGCGGGTGAACTGTTTGAAGCCGCTCATTATAACTGCCCATCATTGGCGGTTTGAGGCCGGCCTGCATTTTCTCTTTTGCCATCGCTGCGGTCAGGCTCATCATTTCTGTGCCGCCTGCAACGATGCAGTCTTCCATACCGCTCATAATCTGAGCCGCTGCGAGGTTCACAGAGGTGATGCCGCCGCCGCAGAACCGGTCCAGCGTGGTGCCGGATGAGGTCACGTCATAGCCCGCATCGAGCGCGGCCATGCGGCCCAGATCGCCCGCCTGCATGCCGTCCTGCGTCGAAACAGACCAGATCACATCATCAACTGTCGAGGTATCGATGCCATTGCGCGCCGCGATCGCTTTCAGAACGGTCGCCGCCAAATGCTGCGGGTGCTCCGCCGCCAACGAACCCTTGCCCTGTTTGCCAATGCCGCGCGGAGTGCGCACCGCGTCGATAATATATGCCTCGCCCATCGGGAATCCTCTCATACTTGCTGAAATTGCAGTTGACGTAACCGTAAGCCGCCTGCACCACTTGCACAAGAATTCAGTTTCAAAACGAAATCACTATTCAGCTAGGGAGAGCACCAGTGTCTGACACACAAGAAGTCCTGACCGAAGTCGATAACGGCGTATTGATCGTCACCATCAACCGGCCAGAGGCGAAGAACGCCATGACCAAAGCGGCCGCAGAAGGCATTGCGGCGGCTATGGATCGGCTCGACAGCGAAGATGATCTTCGCGTTGGTATCCTGACCGGCGCGGGCGGCACGTTCTGCTCGGGCATGGATCTGAAAGGCTTCCTGCGCGGCGAAACGCCATCTGTCGAAGGTCGCGGTTTTGGCGGCGTGGTTCAGGCCCCGCCTGCCAAGCCGCTGATTGCTGCGGTTGAAGGCTACGCACTGGCTGGCGGTCTCGAACTGATGATCGCTTGCGACCTTGTTGTGGCAAAGAACGGCGCAAAATTCGGTGTTCCTGAAGTGAAACGCGGCCTTGTTGCAGCCGCAGGCGGCGTCATGATGCTTCCCGATCAGATCCCAGAGCGGATTGCGATGGAACTGGCGCTGACCGGTGACTTTATCGATGCACCTCGCGCTTACCAGCTTGGTCTGATCAATGAAGTCACTGAAGGGTCTGCACTCGACGGGGCGAAAGCGCTTGCGGCGAAGATCGCGGCGAACGGCCCGCTAGCGGTGAAAGTTTCAAAGCAGATCGTCAAAGATTCGCGCGGATGGGCGATGGATGATCGCTACACCAATCAAGCGAAATTGATCGCGCCGGTCTTCGTTTCGGAAGACGCCCGCGAAGGCGCAGCCGCTTTCGCAGAGAAACGCGCACCGAATTGGAAAGGGAAATAACATGACCGCAATCAAAGTTGCGCAGCCCGAATTCATGGAAGACGAGGAAATCTCGATCTTCGCGGATGCCGTTGGCAAATTCTACAAACAGCATGCCCCAGAAAAGCGCGTTCTCAAATGGCGCGAAGAGGGACAGGTTGAACGCGAGTTTTGGAATGAAGCAGGCGCCGCTGGTTTGCTAGGCGTCTCCGTGCCTGAAGAATATGGCGGCCACGGCGGGGATTTCCGTCACGACATGGTGGTGATTGATCAGCAGTCAAAGAACAATGTCGAAGGCTTTGCCGCGAGCCTGCATAACACCGTTATCCTGCCGTACCTCGTGCGCCATGGCACCGAAGAGCAGAAGAAGAAGTATCTTCCAAAGCTCGTCACCGGCGAACTCGTCAGCGCAATTGCGATGACGGAGCCGGGTGTCGGATCGGACCTTCAGAGCATCACTACGACCGCTCTAAAAGACGGCAATGGCTATAAGATCAACGGCGCGAAGACCTATATCTCCAATGGTCAAACCGCCGATTTCATAATCGTTGTGGCCAAGACCGACCCGAACGAGCGCGCCAAAGGCATCTCGCTCATGCTCCTCGAGACCGAGGGCGCAGACGGGTTCCAACGCGGGAAAAAACTCGACAAGATCGGGCTGGATGCAGCTGACACTTCAGAGCTGTTTTTCGACGATGTGTTCGTTCCGGCAGAAAACGTTCTGGGCGGCGAGGAAGGCAAAGGCTTTTACCAGCTGATGGGTGAGCTGCCGCAAGAACGCCTTATCATCGCCATGGGCGCAATGACGGGTATAGAGAAAGCCCTCGATACGACGATGGAGTTCGTCAAAGACCGTAAGGCATTCGGCCAGACCATCTGGGATTTCCAGAACACCCAATTCGTGATGGCCGATCTGCTTGCACGCGGCACCGCAGCACGAGTGTTCGTGAATGACTGCATTGCCAAGCACCTGAAAGGCGAACTGGACGTCCAGACCGCCTGCATGGCGAAATACTGGGTGACCGAGCTCCAAGGTGAAGTCGTCGACAAATGCCTGCAATTCCACGGCGGCGCTGGCTTCATCAACGATTACCCTATCGCCCGCATGTACCGCGACAGCCGCATCACACGGATTTTTGGTGGGTCAAACGAAGTGATGAAGATGGTGATCGCGCGCGGCATGTAACCCGCGCATATCGACCAGAAGCAAAAGGGGCGGCTCGCACATGCGAACCGCCCCTTTTTTGTGTCTTATGGTTGGATCAGAATTCGGTACGAAGTGTCACACCGTATGTTGCTGGCTGTTGAGCAAATGCGGAGCGTGAGCTGCCGCGCAGCACCGTGTTAAAGGTAACGCCGCGCGTGACCTGATCGGTGATGTTGTTGCCCCAGACTTCCAGTGTCCAGCTCTTATCCGAAGCACCGATACCGGCGCGGATGTTCACCTTGGTGTTGCCGTCCTGAATGTCGAACGGAACCAGAGTGCGAGCCGCCAGGTTGGCAGGGTTCACAGCCTGAGTTGACGTCCGGCGATCGCTTTCCACGCGGGCCTGAGCGGTGATGAAGCCGGTCAGGTAGTCCGTCAGATCACGCTCGTAATTCGCGCCCATAATGGCCACGATTTCCGGAGCGTTGGTGAGCGAGTTACCGCACAGCGCAAGCACGTTTGGCGAAGTCAAACCGCCGTCGCAATCGTCAGGATAGCGAGCATTGGTGTATGACAGACCAGCGTTGATCGTCAGGTTGCTGTCCGGACGGATCACCGATTCCAGTTCGAAACCGCTCGAAAGTGCGCGGCCCACGTTGAAGGTTGTGAACTGTGCACCGGTGAATTCGAGAACCTGGAAGTCAGTGAACTCTTCGTGGAAGACAGCGACGTTCATAGTCACCGCATCATCGAGGAATTTGGCTTTCAGACCAAGTTCGTAGGCATCGACTTCTTCCGAGTTAAATGTCGGATCAGCACCGCCGGAATTGGCTGTGATATCGAGGTTGATACCGCCCGATTTATAGCCGTGTGTGAAGCTGGCATAGACCGATACTGGCGCTTCGAATTCGTACGACAGCTTACCCGTGTAGATCAGCTCTTCATCGCTGAACGGTACGCTGAACGGACGCGGCAGCGGGAACGCAATCGCGTCAGAACCGATTGCTGGGGCCGTAAATGCGAAACAACCGGTGCCAAGCACGTTAGGCACCAGATTCGCGCCAACAGTCGCGGCGATGGTTCCAACGCCAGACAGCAGAGTGAGGCAAGTTGGGTTGCTGTTTGCGATCTGGGTAAATCCGCCAGTCTTCGATTCATCTGAATACCGCAGACCAATTGTGGCTTTGAAGCCGTCAACGATTTCCAGACTGTTGTGCGTGAAGACCGAGAAGCTTTCGCTTTGCTGCGAATACGTGTTGCTCGCGGTTGTACCGGTCGGGCTGATACCGTTTCCGTTCGGGATGCCATCATTGATGAGATCCGTGAGGAGTTCCAGCGGCGCCGGGCCTAGCAGTCCGCCAAACAGCCCGCCGATCAGTAGATCGTAGTCTGAGCCGAGCGAAAAGTCGGTGTTCGACTGGATTTCTTCATCCGAATAATAACCACCAACAAGCCATTCGAGGCTGCCGCCCATCGCTTCACCTTGGATGCGAAGTTCGTGGGTCATCGTGGTGATGCTGGTATCAAGACGATCTACATCGAAAACTTCGAGAGCCGAGAAGTCGGAATCGTAGTTTTCGCTTGAGCTGAAGTCACGGTAGGAACCGATGTAGATAAGGTCTGCATTCTCACCGAGTGGGATGCCGATTTCACCGGTGATGCCCCATTGCTCGGTTTCAGCCAGCGGTAGACGGTTGGCCGTTGCTGTCAGATTGTCGAGCACTTGTGTCGCGCCCGTCTGATCGAACGGATTGAACGTGACAGATGGAGCAGCCATGCCGCCACGAGGGCCAGCACCGAGTGCACCAAGCGTACCTTCGAGACCCGCATCGCCGAGCAGCTCAACGGCCGCACAGCACTGGTTTTCGCTTTCGCTGTAATCACCGATCAGACGAACCGTGATGCCGCTATCGCTTTCAAAACCAATCTGGCCGCGAACGAGGAACTGGTCGATCGTGTTGGATTCGCCAATCTTCGTGCCGGTTCCATCGACCACATCGACGAAGCCATCGCGGCTGCGATAGGCACCGGTCAAGCGGACTGCCAGAGTGTCTTCGACGAGCGGAGCGTTGATCGCACCTTGAACGTTGATCAGGTCAAAATTGCCATAAGTCGCGTTCGCGAAGCCACCAAATTCGGTAACGTCCGGGCCGCGCGTCGTGATGTTAAGCGCACCAGCCGAAGTGTTGCGGCCGAACAGAGTGCCTTGCGGTCCGCGGAGAACCTCGACCCGTTCAATGTCGACAAATTCGCTGAGCGCGATGCCGGGACGCGATTGGTATGCACCGTCGACAAAGATACCGACTGCGCTTTCAAAACCGATATTGTTCGAAGTCGTACCAACACCGCGAATACGCAAAACGACAGAACCCGATGCGACCTGAGCGTTCGAAGTCGAGAAGCTTGGGCTGACCTGCGTGATGTTCTGGACGTTGACGACGCCCTGTTTGTCGAGCTGTTCCGGTGTGACAGCGGTCACAGCGATCGGAATGTCTTGAACGTCCTGCGCACGGCGGGTTGCCGTAACAATAATTACGCTATCGTCCTGCTCTGGCGCTTCCAGTTGGTCGCCATCTTGTGCAAATGCGGGGGCGGTAAACGAACTACAGGCCATTAGGCCGGCAGCGTAGGCTGCAAACTTACGTGTCATAAATTTTCCTCTCCACTTACCCCAATGGCCTTTGGCCTTATTGGATGTGAGAGGCAGACTATCAGCGAGTTCGCCCCTGCCAAGAGACTGCGACGCTTATTCGCAAACCGTAGCAAAAATGCAACATATCGTGCTGCAGCGCAGCATCGCGTCATTTGCTCGGCGATTCAGGTAATTAAGTTGCTGACCGATTGGGAGGTTTCTCGCGGAAATTCGGGCTTTAGTAGCCGAAACGTAGGCCCAGCCAGACCGTACGCGGCGCACCCAAATCAATCGCTCCGCCCGAACTTCGCGTCACAATTTCCTCATCAAGTAAGTTCTCGCCGCGGACGATTACGCTAACTTTGTCAGTAAGGCGGGCCTGCGCAAACAGATCGAGCGTGGTTGCAGCGGGCAAAATCGCTGTTTCTTGATCGTCTTCGAATTGGCCGCTGACGTGGCGTAGCGTGCCTGAAAGCCGCCATCCATCAGATGGCTCCCATGCGACAGTCGCAGAGGCAGCGAAGTCCGGAGTTTGCGGCGGGCGGTTGCCATTCAGCGCAATCGAAGCGCCTTCGCCATCGATAGTAGCGTCGGTGTAGGCGAGCGAGCCGTCGAAGCTGATCTGGCCAAACTTCATCGCCAACGTCGCCTCTAACCCTTGCGCATCAATCGCAGGCAGATTCTGCCGCTGGCGCAGATTTGGCTGTAGCGTAACATTTGCAATCGCGTTCTCCACGCGATTGTCGAATGCCGTCAATGAAAGCACGACAGGATCGGCAGGCTGCCACGTCGCGCCAATTTCGAAACCTTTCAGCCGCTCATTCTCAAGCGCGGCATTCGCCTGCGTCACGATCGGAAAGACGACAAAGGGACGGTACAACTCGTTTAAGGTGGGTAAGCGCAGCCCCGTGTAGGCGGCAGCGCGAATATCGAGTTTGCGCGACGCATAGAGAAGCGCACCAGCGCGCCAGCTCACGGACCAATCGCTTCGGTCAGGCGCAATCGTTTCACTCACCAACGCCCCGCCAGCATCAACTGCGCGGAAAAAGCCGTCTACGATGTTTGTGTAGTCCGCGCGAAATCCGCCTGTCAGGAGGAGCGGGCCGATCTGCCAATCATCTTCGACAAAGAAGCCAAGATTGCTGTTCGTGCCGCCAGCACGGCGACGCTCCCGCAGGTTGCCGGTAAACGCACTAAAGGCTTCCTCTTGCAGCTCACCATCCGATTTCCGGTAGTCGACGCCAATCCGCACTGTATGCGCTTCGCTGATCGGCGGACGCACTTCGATCTTCCCGCCCAGCCCGGTCGACGGCGTATTGCGCTGGTCCAGCACTTTGACGAAACGGGTTGAGCTGATGATCACATTAGAAAAATTGCGCGCTTGGACATAAGCGAGCGCATCAAACTCCCACTCCCCGCGCCCGACGAAGCGGATACTCGCATCCTGCCCTTCGATCTTTGAATCGGCTCCTTCAAACCGGAGCGTGCGCGCATCCTCGAACACGCTTCCGCGCGCTTGCAGTTCTATATTAGAGGTAAGTGGCGCGACCGCGCGCAAACCGACTTGCCAGCTGTCAAACGCAGCGCGTGCACTCGCCGGAACCCGTTGTCCCTCTGGTGCCGTAAAAAAGCCCTGCCCGCGGTCCCATCGGCCGCTGATCACACCAAAACCTGCACCAAGCGTGCTGGCAATCGCGCCGCTCGCTTCGGTTTCTTCGCGGTCATTTATAAGCAAGCTGCCAGTCACCGGGCTAAGCGTGCGCGCATCGGCGCTTTCCAGCTCGATCGTTCCGGCAAGAGCTCCCGCACCAAACGGCCCAGCCCCGCCGCCGCGGGTGACGCGGATATTGCCGAGGGTCTCGGGTGCGATGGCGTTGAATGGAATATAACCGAAGAACGGGTCGCTGATCGGCACCCCGTCGAGCAGCACAAGCGCGCGGCTGGTCGCATTGCCGCCAAGCGCGCGTAACGTTGCGCCTTGCGCGCTTGGATTGGCAGAGCGGCTGTCAGACCGGCGGAATTGCTGAAAGCCAGCGACATTTTCCAGCACATCTTCGATCCGGCCCGATCCGCTCGAAACAATCGCCTCACGGTCAATTTCCGTAATCGAGTATGCGCCAACCGATGGTGCCTGCTGCAATCCCTCACCCGTGACGACGATTTCGTTGTCGCGTGCGTCCTCATCATCGGCATCCTGCGCGGAAAGCGGGACTGAACCGCATAGAGCGATGGCGGAAACGGCAAAACTGTATCGATTGGTCATAGCGGGAGCGCCTAACCGACCGCGCTGAGAAAGTCAGTTTCAATTTGCTATCAAGACTCGCTTTTCGTCGGCGTGTGTGATTACATCGCCCAATGAACAGGAAGAGAGAGACCTGATGCTTGCAACCGCCCCTGATTTCGATGTGCTGATCGTAGGCGCCGGTATTTCCGGCATCGGCATGGCAGCGCATATGGAAATGAAGGCTCCCCGCCATTCCTATGCCATTGTAGAGCGGCGGGAGAATTTGGGCGGAACGTGGGATCTGTTCCGTTATCCCGGCATCCGATCCGACAGCGATATGCATACGCTGGGGTTTGATTTCGAACCTTGGAAGCACGAGAAAACCATCGCCGATGCACCGGCCATTCTCGAATATCTGAACACTATCGTTGATGAGCGCGGCATCCGTCAGCACATCCGTTATAGCCACAAGGTCATCTCAGCCGATTTCCGCGAAGATGAAGCGCGCTGGCATGTCGAAATGCAGCTGGAGGACGGATCGACCACCCGCCTTACAGCGAACTTCCTTTACCTCGGCTCCGGCTATTACGACTATGATGAGCCCTACGATCCAGGCTTTGAATTGGGCGAGTTCGAGGGGCAGGTGCTGCACCCGCAATTCTGGCCAGATGATTTGGACTATGCGGGCAAGAACATTGTCGTGATCGGATCGGGCGCAACCGCTGTGACGATCGTGCCTTCAATGGCGGACAAAGCTGCCAAGGTCACAATGCTGCAACGCACGCCGACATGGATGTTCGCGCGCCCGGCAAAGGATTGGATCGCCAATGCCCTGCGCAAGGTTCTACCTGAAAAGCTGGCCTACAAAATCACCCGATTCAAGAATATCAAGATGCAGGATTTCAGCTTCAAAATGGCGCGCGATAAGCCGCAGAAAATGAAAGACACGCTGCACAAGAACATCGAAAAAGCGCTTGGTGCGAATTTTGATCGTAATACGTTCACACCGCCCTATGACCCGTGGGATCAGCGCGTGTGCCTCGTGCCTGACGATGATCTGTTCGAAGCGATGAAGTCTGGCAAAGCCGACATTGTCACCGGCCATATCGAGAAGTTTGAAAAAGGCGGCGTACGCCTGAAAACGGGCGAGTTTCTGGAAGCGGATATTGTTGTCACCGCGACAGGTCTGAAACTGGCGGTCGCTGGTAAAATTGCTGTCAGCGTGAATGGCACGCCAGCAGATTTTGAAAAGCGTTTCTATTACAAGGGATGCATGTTCTCGAACCTGCCCAACCTTGCAGTAGTATTTGGATATCTCAACGCGAGCTGGACGCTGCGCGCCGACATCAATTCCGATTATGTCTGCCGCGTGCTCAACCATATGCGCGCAACCGGGACTGATATCGCTACACCCGTTTTGACTGCGAAAGATGAAGCCGCAATCGAAGAAGACGATATCTTCGATTTCTCAAGCGGGTATATCCAGCGGGGCAAACACATCATGCCGCGCAACTCGGTCGAATATCCGTGGCGCCTCAATCAAGAATACGTGATTGATCGCAAGCAGATGGTGAAAGACAAGGTCAATGACGGTCTGCTCACCTTCACCCGCGCGGGGGCGAATGCCCAGACGAGCGGCGAACAGCTTGAAGCCGCGGAGTAATTCGCGTTCCATTCGGTGTAGTCAGACAGGCGCTCTTCGATTAGACCGCCTGTCATGACATCTTCCGACAAAATCTGGACCGCAGGCCTCGTCATTATCGGCGATGAAATCCTGTCGGGGCGCACGCATGACAAGAATATCGGCCAGATCGCCAGCTGGCTTCAGGTACAAGGTATCCGTCTGTCCGAAGTGCGCGTTGTGCCCGATATCGAAGATCGGATTGTTGAGGCAGTGAACGCCTTGCGCGCCGCCAATGACTACCTTTTCACCACTGGCGGCATCGGCCCGACCCATGATGACATCACCGTCGATGCCATCGCGAAAGCTGTTGGCGTGCCGGTTATAATCCATCCAGAAGCGCGCGCTTTGCTGGAAAGGTATTACGCAGACAAAGGCGGCGTGAACGAAGGGCGACTGCGCATGGCGCGCATGCCCGAAGGATCCGAGATGATCCCGAACCGCAAATCTGGCGCGCCCGGCATTCGCCGCGGCAATATCTTTGTGATGGCGGGCGTTCCGCATATCACCGCAGGAATGCTCGATGCGCTGACCGGAGAATTGGAAGGCGGCGCGCCGCTCATCTCAGAAACGGTCGGCGGCTTTATTCCAGAGAGCGAAGTCGCAGAGTTGCTGCGCGAAGTCGAGCAAGCGCATGACAATTGTCAGATCGGCTCTTACCCGTTCTTCCGCGAGGGTAAGGTCGGGTCAAATTTCGTGATCCGCTCAACTGATAAAGAGGCGCTGCAAAGCTGTTTCGATACTCTGTGCGAAGGCCTCGGCGAGAATGGCTGGGACTTTACTCCCGGCGGGATTTGACCGGGTTTAGGCACGCCGCGCAGAAATAATCCTTTGCTTTTATCGCGCCGTGCCGACAGACTTTCGCGCATGGGATCAGGGGTCAAATGGAAACTCTAGTCATTGCCGGACTGTGCATTGCGGTGTTCCTGCTGTGGGATCGCACGGGCAAATTGCAGCGCAAATTGGGTTCGCTCGAACACTTGATGGATCATCAGGCCTCGCAACCTGCTGCGCCATCAGTGGAACCAGCACAGCGTATTACGCAGCAAGATAATCTCAAGACTGCGACAGAACCGGAGCCTGAGCCTGAGATCATCCATGAGCCGGAGGCTGAACCTCAACCAGAGCCAATGCTGGCAACCGCCGCTAAAGAAGCAGCCGATCCAGCTCTGCAATCCGAACTCTCGGACGGAGTTGAAGCAGCAGAGCCAGATCCAGTGGCGGAGTACGAACCGACCCGGCCCAATTTTGATTTTGAAGACATTTTTGGCCGCAGATTGCCCATTTGGGCGGGCGGCATTGCGCTTGCCGTGGGCGGCATTTTTCTCGTTCGCTATGCCATCGAAGCCGGGCTCCTTGGGCCAGCTGTCCGGGTCGCGATGAGCTTCCTATTTGGCCTTGGCCTGATCGCCGGGGCCGAGGCGGCTTACCGGTTTGAACACAAAATCCGCGATGAGCGTGTCCGGCAAGCGTTGGCTGGCGCCGGCATCGCGACCTTGTTTGGCGCGTTCTATCTGGCGGGGTCGGGATACGGCCTGATCGGCGCAGGTGCGGCGTTTATCGGGCTGGCGATTGTCACCGCGGGCGCCATTGCCATGTCGTTCCGGTTTGGCCTGCCATGCGCTGTACTTGGGCTGGTTGGCGGATTTGCCGCGCCCGTTCTGGTCGATAGCGATAGCGCGAATGTGCCTTTGCTTGCGCTGTACCTCGCACTGGTCACCGGCGGTCTTGCATGGACGGGCCAAGCACAGGGGCGGCGCTGGCTCGGCTACGCAGCGCTCGGCCTCGGACTTGGCTGGGGCCTGTTAATGCAAGTCGGCGGGATCGAAAGCGGCAGAGATTTTGCTGCTCTAGGCGGATATTTGATCGTGCTCGGTACTGTTCTGCCTGCTTTCCTTCGTTCGAAAGGCGGCGCAAACCCGCTGCAAATCGCGGCAGCCGGTGTTGCGACACTGCAGATGGCGGCTTTGGTCGACAATGCCGGATATGATCCGCTGACGCTGGGGCTCTATGGTTTGATTGCCGCCGCGCTCGCGGCGCTAGGCTGGCGTTTTGCTTCGTTGCGCCCCGGTTCGGCAGTGGCCGCCTTCATCGGCGTTTGGCTCATGATCCTGTGGCCGGTGCCAAGCGGGCAAAACTTCGCATTGGCGGCAGGCGCCTTTGCCTTGATCGCAGCAGGGGTACCGCTGGCGCATCAATTGCGCGGGCAGGCCAGATTGCTTGATCTGGCTCAACTTGCCGGATCGACGATTGGCATCGGCCTCGCCGCCTATATCCACTTCGGATCATGGGACAGCGCACCGCGTGAGACTTTGCTCGCGATCAGCATGGCTGCGCTTGCACTGTTCCCGATCGTCGCATTCTGGTCGCGCTGGAAAGCGCCGCATGAGCTGGAGCTCCGATCAACGCTGATCCTGCTTGGCGCGTGCCATGTGCTTTCATTCTCGGCGTTACTGCTCGTCACGCTTGCATGGGCGGCGCCGCTTGTGGCCGCCGCCGCCAGTTTGCCGATGCTCGCGCTTCTCTGGAAACGCAATGCGCTGCCGCTGCTCGTTACTGGCTGGATCGCAGCCGCCATTACGATCATCACGCTGATGGTCACACCTGCGTTTGAAACTGAGCTAATGAGGCTCGGCGGTGGAAGTGATTTTGCGTGGCGCGGGGCAGAATTGCTGCGTTGGATCGCCGCCGCTGTGCCGCTTCTCACCATCGCATTCATCAACCCAGACACAGTATCGCGCCGCATTGCCGACGGGCTGGCTGCAGCCGTGCTTTACGGAGCGGCCGCGCAGATTGTTCCGGGAGAGGTGCTTGCTTGGCTGTCGGCTCTGGCGGCTCTCGCTCTCTATCTGCGGCGTTCGGATCGCTACACCGCGTGGGGCGTGCCGCTTGCTATTTCGGCGCTTTGGGCCTTCCCGCCTATTGCAGAATGGATCGCTGCGGGCGTTGGAGCCTTAATCGGTATCGCGTTCCAGTCTGGCAGCGCACTAGCTTTCCTAGATATCGGACAGCACATCGCTCCGTTCTTGCTTGTCGCCGTTTTCCTAGCATGGCGCGGAGACGGGCTTAATCGTGAGTTACGCTGGGCCCTTATGGCGGTGTGCAGCTTAATCGGATTGGTCGTCATTCACAGCATCTACAAACAGGTTTGGGGCATCGATTCCCTGCTTCGTTTCGAATGGCTCGGCATGGGTGAACGTTCTGTTTGGCAGGCCGCGCTTGTGCTCACCGGATTGGCGATCATGCAGTTGCCGCGGACATCACTCACCCGGATCGCCAGCGCTGCGGCATTCACGGCAGCCATTCTGCATTTCGTCTGGTTCACTTTGATCCTGCACAACCCGCTGGCGAGCGTTCAATATGTCGGGCCAATGCCAATCGCCAACTGGCTGCCGGTGGGATACGGCGCCGCGATTGCCGCGCTGGCACTCTTGCGCGGCGAGATCGAAGAGCTGTTGAGCAAGGCCCGTCACGGCGTGGACGTAGCCATTATGGCGCTAACAGCACTGCTCGCGCTTTCATTGCTGCGTCATATCTATGCAGGCTCCGTCCTCACCGCGCCGCCAATTGGCCAAAGCGAAAGCTTGATGATCTCGCTGCTCGGCATTGCACTAGCGCTTGGATATTTGTGGTGGGGCTCGCTCAAATCACTGCGCATCTGGAGGATCGGGTCGTTGGTCCTGATGCTCGGCGCGGTGCTCAAAGTGTTTCTTATCGATGCGGCGGGGCTCGAAGGCTTGCTCCGCATCGCCAGCTTCCTCGCGCTGGGCTTTAGCCTGATCGGTATCGGTTGGGTCTATTCCCGGCAGCTGTCACGCCGAGCTGCCGCGTAGACGCACAAAAAAGGGGCTGGAAGATCACTCTTCCAGCCCCTTTCTTTGATCTGTTGGAATTCAGAAAGTCGCTTACGCGCCTTCGACTTCCGCAAAGTCGATCTTCAGACCCGGACCCATGGTCGAGGTCAGCGAGACCTTCTTCACATATTTGCCTTTGGCGCCCGATGGCTTCGCTTTGACGATAGCTTGCGTCATCGCTTCGAAGTTGGCTTTCAGCGCATCGTCGGAGAACGACATTTTGCCGATGCCCGAGTGGATGATGCCCATCTTCTCAACGCGGAATTCAACCTGGCCGCCTTTGGCGTCCTTAACGGCTTGCTCGACGTTCGGAGTGACAGTGCCCAGTTTCGGGTTTGGCATCAGGCCTTTCGGACCCAGAACCTTACCGAGACGGCCAACAACACCCATCATGTCCGGCGTGGCGATCACGCGGTCATAGTCGAGGTTGCCTGCCTGCATGTCTTCCATCAGGTCTTCGGCGCCAACTTTATCAGCGCCAGCAGCGGTCGCCTTGTCGGCGTTGTCGCCTTTGGCGAACACAGCGACTTTGACGTTCTTACCGGTGCCCGAAGGCAGCGATACCATGCCGCGAACCATCTGGTCTGCGTGACGCGGATCAACACCGAGGTTCATCGCGACTTCGACGGTTTCGTCGAATTTCGCTTTGTGAGTGCGCAGTGTCGCGATTGCCTCGTCGATAGAGTACAGCTTTTCGCTGTCCAGTTCGGCGACTGCTTTTTGTTTCTTGGTTTGCTTAGCCATGGGTTCAGCCCTCCACTTCGAGACCCATCGAACGCGCGGAGCCTTCGATGATCTTCATCGCCTGATCGATGTCGGTTGCGTTCAGATCAGCCATTTTGGTTTCGGCGATCTCTTTGACTTGGGCACGGCTGATTTTGCCGACCTTGTCTTTGTTCGGTTCACCCGAACCCTTTTTCACCTTGGCGGCCTTCTTGAGAAGGAACGATGCCGGTGGGGTTTTGGTAGTGAAAGTGAACGAACGGTCCGCATAGACGGTAATCGTAGTTGGGATTGGAGCGTTCTTTTCCATGTCCTGCGTTGCGGCGTTGAACGCCTTGCAGAATTCCATGATGTTGACGCCGCGCTGACCAAGCGCCGGGCCGATTGGCGGCGACGGGTTGGCAGTGCCCGCGGGCACTTGCAGCTTGATATAGCCTTCGATCTTCTTGGCCATGAGGCCTTCCTTTCTCACTATCCCCCGACACTGAAAGATGCTCTTTCAAACCGGGGTCATGTTAAGCGGTCCAACGGCTTGCCGAATGGCAGGCCTCCCGCGCGGATTCCCATCAATGTGATGGAGGCTGCGCGAAATAGCGTTTCCCGCGCATTTTGCAAGCCGTGAGTTGGCGCATTCTGCTTTTGGCGGAGCAATACCAGTACAAGTTCGCCTAACTCTCACTCACTCGCACGATCAATCCGGAACGCTGATCTGCTTTGGATCAACCCAAAACACAATCTAATCTGCGCCAAATTGGCCGCAGGGCGAACCATTCTGCAAACGTAAAACCTTGTTTCAAATGAACTGGTCGAGGGATGACTTCACATTGCGTTAGACATAGGTCGGCAAAGGCAGCGTGAACCGAAAAACGCATTCTCTTCAATGAAACCAACGATTATGACCTGCATCGATAACAAACCGTCTTCCTTCTTCGCGCGCGCACCTTTGGCGCTACTAATGGCGGCGAGTGCGGGCTTACTATCCGCTCCGTTGGCGGCTCAAACTCAGCGAGCATCTGAAAACCCCAGTTGGGAGGAAAACGATCCTCCTGGTGACCCAAACTATCGCATTTACACCAATGCCGAGGTCCCTGGCTGGGATAGCACAACTGGCAATATCGAAATTTGGGACAATAATTTTTTGGGTGTTTTGGCCGCTGTCGGGCAAAAATTTGCCGAATTGAACGCCAATGTGAACGGATCAACCTATCAGGATATCTGCCTTCTCAATGGGGATGAGATTAACTGGGGGTTCTATCACCGCTCTCGCAGCGGCGGGCCTGCAGTGCAGAATGTCTCGTTGGAGATTGCCAATTCTGCGGGCACCGTCATCAACACGCTTGCAACGTCCAATTCTACAAACAGGACATCTTGGGATTTGCTTCAAGGCACCAGTGCCCCATTCACCGGCGCGACGGGTGTGTACCGATTCCAGTTTACCACCACCAATACCGGTAGTTTGGGCAACTTTCTGGATGGAATGGACATCAATGTTCTGCCAGTCGTTGAGTTTGCGGCCACACCGACAACATCTATCGAAGGCGAAGCAGCGGCGGCCCTCCCAAAAATCGCATTCAGCGGACGGATCAACGCTCCAACAGCGGTGACCGTGCAGGTAACCGGTGGCACAGCGACGCTGGGCGATGATTTCCAAACGCCGTCTGGCACCAGTTCGTGGACCGTCATCGTTCCTGCCGGCACCTATGTCGCGGAGGAATTCGATATCGGCGTGACGCTTCTCAATGATGGCGTGGCCGACAGTGGCGAAACTATCGACTTCACTCTGGCGCAGAACGCGAACATCTACAATTTGTCGTCGACACAGACCTGCGGCGGCGCCCCGATCCAAACGGCTCAGCACACCATCACCGAGGCAACGGAGCTGCGCACAGTCAAAACGCTGACATCTGCCGATCCGGCGCCGGTTGCTGGCGACACTGTAACTTTCCAAATTGCCACCACCAATGACGGGCCATCCATCGCCACCAATGTGACGCTTACCGATGAGATCCCGGCTGAACTGAACGCAGCGGTGGGCAATGGCGCGGTCTCACAAGGAACGTACGACCCCAACTCTGGTGTTTGGGCGCTCGGGACGTTGGGTGTCGGCGTGACCGCGACTCTCGTGATTGAGGGAACGGTTATTGGCGACAATGGCGGGCAGACGATCACCAATACCACAAGCCCGGCGACCGGCGAGCAACCCGACCCCTCCACAACAGGCGATGTTTTGACCGCGTCTGTGACAGTCACGCCGTCGGCAGATTTGTCGATAACAAAAACCAACACGCCCGGCGAAAACGGCGAGCTGGATCAGACATCTGATGGGGTCGTTACCGGTTCGACTACGTCTTATTCGTTGGTCGTCACGAACAGTGGGCCCGATACTCTTACAGGGGCAATTGTCACCGATACTCCGGGCGCCGGCATAACATGTGCCGCCGCCACTCCGATCACAATCACCGGCTCTGGCGTGCCTACAGGCAGTTTTACTTTTGGCGATCTTGCTGGCGCCGGGATCACTCTAGGCACGCTCGGTGTTGGAGATCAGACAACTCTGATCGTAACATGTTCGGTGAATTGACCCTTCTAGCTTGACCAGGCTTTGCCTCCCCGATCAATTTCGCGGCGCGGCGTCTTCATGCCTTTTGTCCGGCTGGTCAGATGAAATTTGCGGCATAACTCGCAGCGATAAGCGCGCAGCTTGAACGGCGCAGCGAATGCCGCGTCTTCAGCCGCCTCCCGCGTGGGATAGCGTTTCTTCTTATTGCAGATGCCGGGGCGTGTTTTCATCGCCGCCCCGATATAGCCGGATTACTTGACCAGTTCGACCTGTTCAAAGTCCAACTCGACCGGCGTCGCGCGGCCAAAGATCGAAACCGAAACCTTGACCTTGGCTTTGTCGAAATCGAGTTCCTCGACCACACCATTGAAGCTTGCGAATGGACCGTCGAGCACTTTGACCTGATCGCCGATTTCGTATTCGACGGTGATCTCTTTTTTCGGCGCGGATTTCGCTTCCTCGACACCGCCAAAATAGCGCGCAGCTTCTTTTTCGCTGATCGCCTGCGGCTTGTTGCCCGAACCCAGGAAGCCGGTGACTTTCGGAGTGTTCTTGACGAGGTGGTACACGTCATCGGTCATGTTAAGTTTGGCGAGGACATAGCCCGGCATAAACTTACGCTCGACCTGAACTTTCTTGCCGCGCTTTACTTCTGTGATGGTCTCGGTCGGAACTTCGACTTCTTCGACACCCTCCGCCAGGCCAAGACGGTCTGCTTCAGACAGAATCGCCTCTTTCACCTTGTTTTCGAAACCGGAGTAAGCGTGGATGATGTACCAGCGGGCCATGGATTATCCTTGAAGTCGGAACGTTGTGTTGAGCGCGCTCTTAAGCGAGCGTCAGCAGGAATTTGACGATAGCGTTGAACAAGCTGTCGATGCCGAAAAAGAACAGCGACAGAATCACCATGAAGATGAACACGAAGATCGATGTACGGATCGTCTCTTCGCGTGTCGGCCAGACAACTTTGCTCGTCTCGGTGCGAACCTGATTCACAAACTCGGCGGGCGAGGTCTTCTTCTTTTTCTCTTCGGCCATGGGTTGAGCCTTGTCCTTCAAAACTGTGTCATATCATCCGGTGGATCGCTTTTAGGTAAGTCTCGTCGCCGCCCCGAACAAGGTCCGGGAGGGGCTCAATGATTTTGCGATGTCGGAAAGACACAAAAGCCAATAGGGCCGCGCTTACGCAAAAGCAAGCGCAACAATCATGGTTCGGACGCCCTTTCGGCTTGTGCCGAGGCATCGGTGTCCCTAGCGTGCGCCGCTTAAGATTGGCCCAAACGGGCCGATTGTTCTTCGGGGAACGTAAAAGGGGATAGCCATAATGGCTGCAACACCATCGGGCGCGGAAGCATGGATCGCGCCGATCACCAATCTATCGGATTTCATCTGGGGCGGTACATGGAACGGCGAAGCCCTTCCGTGGCTTTCCATCGGCGGCCAACCCATCCCGCCAATGACGCTAATCCTGCTTGGCATCGGCATGTACATCATGTTCGGCCTGCGCTTTTACCCGATCGTCAAACTGGGCAGCGCGTTCAAAGGGCTGTTCTCCAGCCGCAAAGGCCAAGGTTCAGGCGAAATCTCGCCTTTCGCCGCGCTTTCAACCGCGCTTTCGGGACAGGTCGGCACGGGTAACCTCGCCGGTGTAGCGACAGCTATCGCGCTGGGCGGACCGGGTGCGATTTTCTGGATGTGGATTACCGCGCTTGTCGGCATGGCGCTGGCCTTTGCCGAAGGGTCACTGGCCATTCGGTACCGTGAAAAGACATCAGACGGCGTCTATCGCGGCGGCCCGATGACGTACATTATGATGGGCCTTGGCAAAAAATGGACGTGGCTCGCCATCGTTTTCTGTCTCGGCACTCTGTTCTCCGCACTCGTAACTGGCAACTCAATTCAGGCCAACGCGATTGCGGATGGCATGAACGAACTGTTCGGCATCGAAGAATATATCGGCGGGGCGATCACTGCGATCCTCGTCTTTATCGTGATTATCGGCGGCATCAAATCAATCGGCAGCGTGGCGGAGAAGATCATTCCGTTCATGGCCGGTGCCTACATCATCATGGCCGTTCTCGCGCTTGCGCTTAACTTTGGCGACTTGCCGGCAACCTTCGCGTTGATCTTTGATGGCGCGTTCAATCCGCAGGCGGCGACCGGCGGCTTTGCCGGTGCGGCGATCATGCTGGCGATCCGTGCAGGTGTGGCTCGCGGTCTGTTCTCGAACGAGGCGGGTCAGGGTTCGACACCTATCGCTCATGCGGTCGCGCAGACGAACGACCCACAGCAGCAGGGCCGCATGGCCATGCTGGGCACGTTCATCGATACGATCGTGATCTGCACCATGACAGCGCTGGTTATGCTGACTGTGCAGGGCGACTTCACCGCTGGCGGCGAAGCCGTGAAACATGCTTGGAATTCGGACCTTCAAGGATTTGCGATGACAAGCGGCGCGTTCGCTGCGGCCTTCCCGTTTGAAGTGATCGGGGTGCCCATCGGCACGCTTATCGCGTCAATCGCGCTGATCCTGTTCGTGTTCACCACGCTTCTGACGTGGAGCTATTACGGCGAGCGGGCGATCACCTTCATTTATGACCGCGTGCCGGGTTCAACCCGCGGTGGTGAGAAGATCCTCCACATGGTGTGGCGCGTGCTTTGGTGCGTGGTGATCTATCTTGGATCGACGCTCGATCTGACGCTGGTATGGCGCACGGGCGATATCGCCAACGCTGCCATGGCATTGCCAAACCTGTTGGCGCTGCTGTTGCTGTCCGGCGTAGTGTTCAAACTGGCGCGCGGCGAGAAAGACGCAGGCCCAACTCACACTGCCGAAACACCGGAAGAGCCGAACGAATACTGATCGGCCCAACCTAAACAAACAAAGGCCGGCTTGCATCGCGCAAGCCGGCCTTTTTGTTGCCCTGAATTTTCGAATGGCAGGGGCACAGAGACTCGAACTCTGGACCTTCGGTTTTGGAGACCGACGCTCTACCAACTGAGCTACGCCCCTGCAGGCAGCGCGCGCAATAGCGGGGGCAGGCGACATAGGCAATACAAGATCGCGTCTGCGCGCGTGTTACTGCCTAAACGCCAAAAACCACGGCCCGTCGCGTTATGTCGCGTTCTGCCTAGCGCTGGGTGCGACCTCGCTGCTAAACGCGCCAGCATCATGCATTCGCCTCTTCGCAACGCCATACCGGTCGAAACCCTTCTGCTTGCCTATCGCAGCGGCATTTTCCCCATGGCCGACACGCGCGAAGACCAAGACGTGTTCTGGGTGGAGCCGCGCGATAGAGCAATCATCCCCCTAGAGGGCCTGCATGTGTCGAAATCCTTACGCAAAGTGCTGCGAGCAGACCGCTATACCGTGACGCTCAATCAAGCGTTTGAAGACGTGATCCATGCCTGCGCCGCCCCGCGCCCGGGCCATCCGGAAAGCTGGATCAGCGACCGGATCGTGCGCAGCTATGTCGATCTGCACCTTGCAGGCCACGCCCATTCAATCGAATGCTGGCAGGATGATGAGCACGGCAAACCGCAGCTGGTCGGCGGGCTTTACGGCGTGTCCTTCGATTCGGTCTTTTGCGGTGAAAGCATGTTCAGCCGCGCTGATAATGCCAGCAAGGTCGCGCTGTGCTGGCTCGTCGCGCTCTTACGGCTTGCGGATTTCAAACTGCTCGATTGCCAGTTTATGACCGATCACCTTGCCTCAATGGGCGCGGCCGAAATGCCTCAGGCTGAATATCTGAACCTGGTATCGATGGCTCGAGGGAAACCGACCATGTCGCTCGGTGAGGCTTTTGAGGAGATTGCCGTCAACGCGAAAGCGTCTGACAACTCGCGCCCCTATTCGCCGGGCCAACTCATCGCGCAGTCTTTGACCCAGACATCATAGATCGGGTGCTCGACAACATTGAGGCTGGGCGATTCCTTGAACAGCCAGCCTGAGAACACGCGAGCGTGCTCGCTTTGGCCGCGATCCAGAATATCCACCTGAACAAAAGCGCCGGTTTCCTGCG
The DNA here is from genome assembly GCF_947497915.1 of uncultured Erythrobacter sp. Lineage (GTDB taxonomy): Bacteria > Pseudomonadota > Alphaproteobacteria > Sphingomonadales > Sphingomonadaceae > Erythrobacter. The sequence continues at coordinate 363,374 of NZ_CANMIJ010000002.1, forward strand.
GCATTTCCCACGCAGCCGAGCGTTCGCAGCTCGCCAGCGTCACGATGACAGGGCCAATCTCGCGCGTTTCACCCGGCTTCATCTCAATATCTTCGCTGATATTGTTGCGCTTATTCAGCAGGCCGAGAGTTGCGACACGATCTTCATTAGGTGTTGCGCCATCGGCAGATGGCAAAGCCGCGGGTTCGCCCTCAACGGGCGCATCGGCCGCTTCGCCCAAAGGAACCGCTACTGTTTCGGGTTCCTCAGCCTCGCCGCCGCATGCCGTCAGCATCAGCGAAATCAGAGCAAAGGAAGCAAAAGGCCGCATCGCGGATCTGGTCAGCCCTCGGGCGACCATGCCTCGTAATCGCCGACAGCCGCAGCGCGTTTGCCGCCACGTTCCAGCGCGCCTTGAGGGCGGTATGCCTGAGCGGTGCCGGTGGCATTGGGGGTGTATTCGACTTCCCAAATTTTCGCCGGCGGCAGATGGCTTTCAGGCACATCATCGAACGCACCATGCAGCCAACCATGCCATTCGGATGGCACGCGGCTCGAATCATTCGCGCCTTTATAAATGACCCAGCGCTTTTCTTTCTGGGTGTAGGAACCGGTCGGGGCCCCATCTTTCGCTGCCTGACGGTAATATTTATTGCCTTCGGCATCCGTGCCGACATGCTCGCCGCCAGTGCGCATGGCCCACCAATGCGTGCCAAGCGTAGCGCCATCCCACCATGTGAAGATTTTTCCGAAGATTCCCATGCCGGATCGGTTAGCCGAATTGGCGCGTCACGCCAAGATTATTCAGCCGTGTTTTCCGGCAGATCATATTCCACCGCGTCACCGGGTTCGATGCCCAGTTCTTCGGACAATCCGCCGCGAATTTCAAACACGGCAGAGGCCAGTCCTTCAGAGGGCAGGGAATCGAGCGAATAGGGTTCAGTCCGCTCGGCAATATTGGTGATCCGCCCATCGGTGCCGACAAAGATTATGTCGAGCGAGATCGGCGTGTTGCGCATCCAGAAACTGCGGGTTTGCGGGACATAAGACGGGAAAATCATCGCCTCATCATCGGCTAGTTCCGTTCTAAACATAAGCCCGCGCGTCTGCGCCTCTGCGCTGTCCGCCAATTCCGTCTTGAAACTGTGCCGGGTATCGCCGCTGACGATGGTCACATTGATTATCTCAAGGCCGGAGATTGGATGCGCGTCCGCTGCTTCCTCAGTTTCAGGCGCGGTGGGCGGGTCTTTCGCTGCGCCAACTGGGGTGCAGGCAGCAATCATCAGCGCAACCGGCGCAAGCCGGAAAGCCAATACTGATTTCGGGAGCAATTGATCAATCATCGTCATAGCCCTGTTCCCCTAGCGCTTCCGTGACCCATTGCTCAACATCTTCGATGCCAGGTGCATCCATAATGAACCGAACGTGGTCCATCTTGTGGCCTGCACGCAGCATGGCGGCAACCTGTTTGTCGCGAAGCTTGTGGGAATTTACATCGCGTAAACTACCTTCGTGAATCCTCTCTTCATTTGCGCGCAATTTATCTGAATAGACACCAAATCGTCGCTTTTTGGCGAGCAATGCTGCGGCTTCGCGCGCGGCGGCTTCGCTGGGCGCGTGATCGTCGCGAACGGTTTCATCAACGCCTGCAGCCCACAACGCCTGCTCAACCCTTCTCGCGCCATATCCACGCGCCGTCAGGTCACGCGATTTGGCGCGCGCATAGGCATCGTCGTTGACATAACCAAGCTCGATCAAACGGGCGACGAGCGTAGGAATGTCGAGATCAATGGTCCGACCGTCTCCATCTTCGGCCACACCGCGCTCGCGAATTTTTCGGGCGAGATACCCCTCAAGCTTAGCACCAGTTGTCGCAAAGCGCGCCGCATAAGAGAGCGCGAGATCCCGCAAAGTCGTTTCATCCAATGGCTTACGCTTGCGGACACGCCTTTCCGCTGGGCCGCGTCGCTCTTTACCAGAGACGCCGAGGCCGGATTTCCTCCGGCCATTTGATGACGAAAACGTATTCAATGCGATCTTTTTGCCTTATTCGTGCCACAGTCCTTATCAAATGGAGGAATTTGGACCGTTTTAGGCATGGGAGCCTGATGCGTGAGGGATATGATAGGGCGCACTTTGCTGCGCTGCAAATTACGGGTATCGCTATAAATATGACCGACGCCGCATTGAAGCCGACGCCGAATGATTGCGATTTGCCGCGCATCCGCGCCCAGTTTGCGACTTTCAACGAAGCCATCGATTACGCCGCGAAGAGTGAAAAGGGCCTCAATTTTCACGATATGCGTGGACAATTGGAGCGGGTGTACCCCTATTCGGAGATGCGCGAAGACGGCTTGATGATGGCTCGCCGCCTGATCTGCATGGGGATTAAACCGAAAGATCGGATCGCGTTGATCGCGGAAACCGGCCCAGAATTCGCCGCGCTGTTTTGTGCCTGCATTTATACAGGCGCGTGGCCTGTTCCGCTGCCGCTGCCGACAACGTTTGGCGGAAAGGATAGCTATATCGATCAACTCGCCGTTCAATTGAACAGCTCCGATCCAACGCTGTTGCTTTACCCGCCGGAAATCGGCGAAATGGCCGCCGCCGCAGCGGATCGTCAGGGCTGCGACAGCGAAAGTTGGGCTGATTTCGCAACTCGCGATGCGCCCGAATGCGAACTGCCTGAGGCTGATCCGGAAGCCATCTGCTATCTGCAATATTCGTCCGGCTCGACGCGTTTCCCGACAGGCGTAGCCGTCACGCACAAGGCTTTGCTGCACAACCTGTATGGCCATTCGACCAGTATGCATCTGGGAGAGAATGACCGCGCTGTCAGCTGGCTCCCTTGGTATCACGATATGGGCTTGGTAGGTTGTTTTCTGTCGCTGATTGCCAATCAGGTTTCCGTCGATCTTTTGAAGCCAGATGCGTTCGCACGTCGTCCGCTAGCATGGCTCGATATGATCAGCCGCAATCCTGGCCAGACGCTCTCTTATTCGCCAACTTTCGGCTATGATATCTGCGCTCGCCGCATTTCCAGCCAGTCAAACGTCTCAGAGCGGTTTGATCTGTCGCGCTGGCGTCTTGCAGGCAATGGCGCGGACATGATCCGCCCTGATGTTATGCAGAATTTCGTCAACGCCTTCTCCGATGCCGGGTTCAAGGCGTCTGCATTCACGCCGTCTTATGGCCTTGCCGAAGCAGTGCTTGGCGTAACTGTCATGCCACCGGGCGAAGGTATCCGCGTCGAATTGGTCGAGGAAGAGCGCCTGTCCGGCACTCCGCGCGATCTTACGCGCCCTGCCCGATACCGCGCGATTGTGAATTGCGGCAAACCGCTGCCCGACATGAAGGTCGAAATTCGCGGCGAGACCGGCGATGCGCGCGGCGATCACCAGATCGGCAAAGTCTGGTGCCACGGCCCCAGCGTCATGCATTCCTATTTCCGCAACGAAGAAGCGACCGCAGAGTGCCTCGTCCCGAGCGAGGACGGAAACGGCAACTGGCTCGACACCGGCGATATGGGATATGTCGCCGACGGCTATTTGTTCATCGTGGGACGCGCGAAGGACATGATCATCATCAACGGCAAGAACCACTGGCCGCAGGATATTGAATGGGCGGTGGAACAATTGCCCGGCTTCAATCACGGAGACATCGCAGCCTTTGCCGTGGAGACCGAAGGCGGCGAGGAAGCCCCAGCCGTGCTGGTTCACTGCCGAGTTTCGGACCCAGAAGAGCGGATCAAGCTGCGTGAGCAAATTGCCGACAAAGTTCGCTCTGTCACCGGCATGAGCTGCGTCGTCGAGCTCGTCCCGCCGCGCACGTTGCCGCGCACCAGCTCTGGCAAGCTCAGCCGCGCCAAAGCGAAGAAACTGTATCTCTCGGGCGAAATCGTCCCGCTGGACCTCGCAGCTTAAATCAAATCGCTAAAGCTTATTCGCCCGGTGTCGCCCATTCCGCGCGCACTGGCCCTGCGGCTGCGCGCACAGTTACAGTGACGTCATTGGCTGCCAGCAATTCTGCCGCTGCCTCCGCGTCAACGCGATTGCCGACGAGCACAATTGGAACGTCGACGCGCGATGCGGCCCAGCGGATCACACTAAGCGCTCTTGAGCCGTCAGGCGTTGGGCCGTCTTCGCCAAATTCGATGTTCGAAGGCAGGCGCCCCGCAGGCGGCAGCAATTCGATATCCCATTCCGGTTCGGTCGCACTGATGCGTTGTTCCAGCGCCTTGTAAGCTGCCAATGTGGCACCCTCCAACTGCTCGGCACGGACCATTGCTTTGCGGCGGGTCCGATCAATCAGGACGTCGTCTTCGGGGACGCCCGCGACGAGCGCGAGCCGTTTGCCAAGGTCGTCTGCGCGGGCTTGCTCAGCGGCTTCTTCATTGGCGCGCGCGGCCGAAAGCTGCGCTTGCTCAGCCGCAGCGCCGCTGCTGCCGCCTTGGAACTGTGTGAGGGTGAGTTCGACCGGTTTGCCCAGCTGCTGTGTCAATGCGCGTTCGGCTTCGACTTCGGCTTCGGGTTTTAGATTGTAGGTCCAGACCGATGCGCTAACTGTGATAGGGTTTGATCCGAACTCGATCGAGCCGAGATCAACCCGGCTATTCGCATCAAACTTCTCTTCGATTTCGGCGCGGACAATTCGCTGGGCATTGGTTTGAAAGGCGATTTGTTGCAGCGAAAAGCCAAGCGGAACCGCAAGGCCAATGAACACCGCTGTCACGGCAATATTCTGAAAGATCGTGTTGCGCGCGCTCAGCGTAGTTTTGAAACCGTAAAGCCGCGCCATTGCCCAAGCCGTGAGCGCGATTGTGATAAGGTTGGTCACATAAAGCAGCAGTGCGCCCGAAAAGACTGTCCAGTTCCAAGTCGCAAGACCAAAGCCGACGACGGCGAGTGGCGGCATCAACGCGGTAGCAATCGCAACGCCCACAATCGTACCCTCGCGCCCGCGGATCATCGCATATGCACCGGCAAGCGCAGAGAACAACGCCACGAACAGGTCGAACAGGTTAGGCTGCGTGCGCGCGGCGATCTCTGGCGTGATCGTCTGAATTGGCGACATGTAAACCAGCGCGCCGGTTAAACCGATGCCCATCACACTGCCCCAGGCGAGGCTGCGAGCGGACTGTTTCAGCCATTGGTAATCGCCAATCGCCAGTGCAAAGCCGAGGCCCATGATCGGCCCCATCAAAGGCGACAGCAACATCGCGCCAATCACAACGGCAGGCGAAGAAAGCAGCAGACCTAGCACCGCAATGCCCGCGCTCATGGCAGTCATAAACAGATATCGTTCCGACAGCAGGCAATCCTCGCGCCGCTTTTCGATCACCTCTGTCTGGTTGACGGTTCCGACAACATCGCGCCGCCACCAACGCAGCAGGCTGAATTTCACGGTGCCGAATGTCGAGCCAGTCGGGCGGACAGCCGTTGCCTCGCCCTCTTCGCGTTTTGCTTCCTTAACCGGGTTGTTGCTTTCGGTTGCCAAGTGTTCGTCGCCCTTTGCCGTTTCCAACGTAATTACGGGGTTTCGCGCGCAAGGCAAAGCGCTTGCGCATATCGCGCTCTCAAAATGTTGGAATAGAACCCTCAAAAGAGCTACCTTGAAAGGTGTGTTTTAGATCACTAATACAGTAAGTAAGAAACATCATGGAATTCAGGGCCATCCAGCCCACGGAGGAAACGCGTTAGAATGAGCACCGAAAGCCAGCCGGAAACCAAAGTCGCCGCCGCGACCAAGACCGCCACCGATTTCGAGCTGACCCCGCCCGATCCCGTGCCTGAGGTTGCACCGGAAAAGGCCGCTGGCCTCGTTCCTGTCTCCACCGAAGAGAAAAGCAAACTCGACACCAAAGTCGATGCTTTTGTGACTGATCTGGTGTCGGTTGACGCCAAATCGCCTGAATTTGGCGAAAAAGTCGATCAGATTACGCGTATGGGTCAGGAACAGATCCGCGCCGCGGCTGCGCATTCCAACCGCTTTCTAGACCGCCCGGTGCGCGCGATGGACGCAGATAGCAGTGTCGGCAGCGACCTTGCCGAGCTGCGGCGCACAGTCGAAGACCTCGATCCGGGCCGCAAGAACAAGCTGCTGGCGCCGCGCAAGCTCTTCGGCATCATTCCATTCGGCAACAAGCTGAAGAACTATTTTGACAGCTACACTTCCGCTCAGGGCCACATTCAGGCGATTCTGGAACGGCTTGAAGGCGGCAAGAAGGAACTGCACCTCGACAACGCGGCCATCGACACCGAACGGCAAAAGCTGTGGGAAGCGATGGGCGAGCTGGAGCAGATGATCCACATCGCCAAAACGCTCGACACGCGGCTTGAGGCGAAAGCGCTCGAACTGGACTCCAGCGATCCCGAAAAAGCCAAAGCGTTAAGGGAAAGCGCACTGTTCTATGTTCGCCAGCGCACGCAGGATTTGCTCACCCAAATGGCTGTGAGCGTTCAGGGCTACCTCGCGCTTGATCTTGTGAAAAAGAACAATGTCGAGCTCGTCAAAGGCGTTGACCGCGCCAGCACAACGACTGTCGGCGCCCTACGCACGGCGGTGACAGTGGCGCAGGCGATGACGAACCAGAAACTGGTACTCCAGCAGATTACGTCGCTGAACGAGACGACCACGAACATCATCGATTCGACCAGCACCTTGCTGCGCGAGCAGACTGCCCAAATCCATGAGCAGGCCGCGTCGAGCACGATCCCACTGGAAACGCTGCAACGCGCCTTCCAAAACATCTATGACACGATGGACGAGGTTGATGATTTCAAAGTCCGCGCGCTCAGCAGCATGAAGCAGACGGTGAATGTGCTGACCGACGAAGTCGAGAAGTCGAAGGGCTACATCGCCCGCGCCGAAGGGCAAGCTCAGGCGCAGTCCAAAGTCGCGAGCGAGCCTTCACTGCTGGCACTCGATAGCTGACGGACGCCCGCGTGAACGACACCACCAACCAATCCGACCAAATCATGAGCGCAGCGGGCAAAACCCTGCGCGTGCAACGCGATGAAGGCGGCACACATCGCCCAGGTGACAGTATCGGCAAAGGTTCCGCCGAGGCCAAGAGGAAGAACTGGCTGAAACGCGCCAAGTATTTTGCTGGCGCCATACTGACCATATTGATCTCGGCTTCGGTAGCCGGATTGGTTTTGGATGGCATCCGCTTTCCCGGCGTGATGATGGTTGCGCTCGCCGTGATGGCGGCGTCGTATATCTTCAGCAAATACCCCAAAGTAAAAGTGCCCAAGCGCGATGAGCTAACGAAGGGCGATCCCAAACAGATGGTCGCGCGCACCGAGCTTTGGCTGGAATCGCAGCGGCCTGCATTGCCTGCACCGGCCGCGAAAATCGTTGACGATTTGGGCGTTCAACTCGACTCGCTTGGCATTCAATTGGAAACAGTGGACGCCGCCCATCCGTCCGTGCGCGAAGTGCGCGAGCTGGTGGGTGAGTATATCCCCGAGACAATCGACAATTACCGCAAAGTGCCAGAGCATCTGCGCGGTGAGGCTCATGCGGGGAAGACCGCAGATCAACGCCTGACGGACAGCCTTGGCAAGCTTTCTACCGAAGTCGACCGCGTAACCCGCCGGCTGGCTGAAGGCGCGCTCGATGATCTCGCGATCAAGGACCGCTATCTTGAATACCGTTATGGCGGAGATGAACTCATCGAAGACATGACCGGCAATCAGAAGTGAGAATGGCCTGATGCGCGTCAATCTGCCCCACCAGCTCGGCAAAGAAGAAGTCCGCAAACGCATGCGGGAGCGCAGCCACGAGATTGCAGGATACTTCCCGCCCGGCATGGCCACAATCGAGACATCTTGGTCTGACGAAGATCAGATGGACTTGCTGGTCACCGCCGCAGGACAGCGGATTAAGGGCGCTGTTGAGGTCTATGATGACGAGGTCGTGATCGAGATGAACTTGCCAGCCATGCTGGGATTCCTTCGCGGAACGCTCGAACATGCGGTGCGCACTCAGGCTACGAAACTGCTCGAATAGCCACTGGGCAGCGTCTACTCACATCAAGACCCGCTTCATAATGAACGTAAATCAAGGGCTTACACGTATTTCCGCGCTTGACTTGGCGCCTGAATCCGGCTTCGTACGCTTGTAATTCGGGTGATGGAATGTCATCTGAAACGGACAGTTTGGCTGCCAGGTTAAACTGATGCTTTTTGCTTCTGACAAGTGACAGCGGGGAGCCGGATTATCGGGCTGACGGGAAACGCGGACACGATTGTTGGCTGTTTGAGAACAAACCTCAAGCAGGCGACATCTGGCGCGCATCAACAACTCGACGATGCCATGCGCGGACGCGGTGGCTGGGAAACCCGCACCGACTACGCCCGTTTCCTCAATCTTCAATTTGCCGCGCGGCTTCCGGTTGAACGCTGGATCGATGCGCATGCCCCGTTTGATCTGCGCGCCCCTGCACAATCCCATCTGATCGCGCGCGATCTGGAAACTTTAGGCGAGCCGTGCCCATTGGAACTCGCACCCTTTCCCTATGAGACGGGCGGAAACATTCAAGCGAGCGCGCTTGGCGTATCCTGGGTGCTGGCCGGATCATCGCTTGGCAATCGCTCAATCCTGAAAGAGATTGAGCGCGCCGGGCACGGTGACTGGCCCACTGCGTTTTTGGCTGATCCCGAAATGCTCAGATTCTGGAAGCAATTGCGCCCTCGCATTGATCTGCCAGCGAGTCTTGCAACGCTCGCCGCGTCCAGTGCTGCGGCCACCGCCGTGTTCGATCACTTTATCGCTCATACCATCCCCTCTTCTCCGGCAGCAGCAGCATGAACTTCAGCCCTAAGCAGGTCGAACTGACCGAATGTGATCGCGAGCCGGTCCACCAAATCGGTGAAGTTCAGGATTTTGGTGGCCTGATCGCTGTGAACAGCGATTGGGTGATCGCTCATCGCTCCGTCAATTGCGCGGACCTGCTTGGGATTGATGCGCTTCCGGGAAGCGGGACCCGGCTAGCCGATCACTTTACGCCCAACGCCATCGATACCCTTCAATCTTCGATTGCCAAGATCAACACCGACGATGCAGTTGAGCGGCTATTTGGCCTGCGCCTAACATCGGGCGGAAAGCTGTTCGACTGCGCACTGCACCTTAGCCACGGCAACATTATCATTGAGTTTGAACGGCACGCAGACGCTGACTACGCTGATCACCTCAGCCTGATCGGCCCCGCCTTGTCCCGGTTAGAGCCGATCCGAGATGTCGAAAAATTGTGCGAAAGCGTTGCCGAAATTGTCCAGCAGATGCTCGGTTATGACAGGGTAATGGTCTACCGCTTCCATCCCGATGAAAGCGGCGAAGTCGTGGCCGAGCAACGCCGGAGCGACCTCGAACCCTATCTCGGCCTGCGATACCCTCAGGCTGACATTCCACAGCAAGCGCGCGAGCTGTTCCGCCGCAACAAATTTCGTGTGATTGCGGATATGGATGCGGAGGGCATCGCTATCGAACCGGCGCGTTCAATGGAGGGGGAGCCGCTTGATCTGTCGATGAGCATGCTGCGCTCACATTCTGCCATGCACGTCCAATACATGAAGAATATGGGCGTTCAGGCGTCGCTTTCGATTTCAATTGTGCGCCACAACCGTCTGTGGGGCATGATTTCCTGCCACCACTATGCACCGCGCCTACCCGCCTATTCGTTGCGCACCGTGGCCGAAACATTAAGCCAGGTGTTCTCGATGATGCTCGATCGGATTTTGATCGAACGCTCGGAAAAACTGCGTTCGCGCGGGCGCGAATTGCACGATCAATTGATGATGCGTCTTGCCGGCGGGTCGACGCTTTCAGACAGCCTGCCAATGATCGAAGAATTGCTGGGCGATCTGATCGATCATGACGGTATTTCCGTATGGGCAGGCGGCCAATATCGCGCGCGCGGCGCGGCTCCAACACCGGAACAATTCACCAGCATCATGCCCGCATTGGGCAACACGCCGAGCAGCTCTGTTATCGCGACCACCGCGCTAGGCGGGCAAATTTCTGCGGCGGGAGAATTCGCAGACAGCGCGTCTGGCGCGTTGATCCTGCCCATCTCGCGCAGTCCGCGCGATTATCTGGTGTTGTGGCGCAAGCCGCTTTCGCAAAAGGTCACGTGGGCTGGCGATCCGAACAAAGCAGTCCCCTCACCAGGAGAGCGCTTAAGTCCGCGCAGCAGCTTTGCGGCATGGGAAGAAACCATCGAAGGCCTAAGCGCAGAGTGGGACGATGATGATTTGCGCATCGCCGAAGGATTGCGTGTCACTTTGCTCGAAGTGATTTTGCGCATGACGGATGAAGTCGCGCTGGAACGCAAACGCGCGCAGGAACAGCAGGAATTGCTGATCGCAGAGCTTAACCACCGCGTTCGCAACATCTTGAACCTCATCCGCAGCCTCGTCTCCCAATCCCAAAGCGAGGCGATGACGGTCGAAAGCTTCGCCTCAATCATCGGCGGACGTATCACAGCACTGGCCTCGGCGCATGACAACATCACCCGTCAAAACTGGGCCCCTGCCCCGCTTTCGGCGTTGTTCGACACGGAACTCGGCGCCTATCTCAATGAGAAAAAGGGGCGCTTCGAACTTGGCGGACAGGATGTTCTGGTCAAGCCGGAAGCGTACACTGTGCTGGCTTTGGTTGTGCATGAGCTGGTGACCAACTCGGCCAAATATGGCAGCCTGTGCGATCGGTCTGGCAAACTCGCGGTGGAGCTCAATTTCAACGGATTTGGCGATCTCCAAATCCGTTGGCGCGAACGCGGCGGCCCGCCTGTTAAGCCGCCAACGCGGCGCGGCTTTGGCTCGACCATCATCGAACGCTCAATCCCCTATGAGTTGAAAGGCGATGCCGATCTGCGTTTTAAGCTAAGCGGATTGGAAGCCGATTTCACCATCCCACAGCGTTATATTGTGCCGATCGATGAAGCCAATCCCACGGGTAGCAAAACCGCTGCCAATGCAGATAGCGGCAGCGTAACGGTCAACCTTGATGCTCTGAAATTACCAGAGCATGTGCTCGTCGTCGAAGACAGCATGATCATTGCGCTAGATACCGAGGAAAGCCTCAAACGCCTCGGCGTGAAATCAGTGCAGATTGAAAGCAATGTGTCAGGCGCGCTGGCTTCTATCCAAAAGCGCAAGCCAGATTTCGCCATCGTCGATTTCAACCTCGGCACTGAATCGAGCGAGCCGGTTGCGGAAGCCTTACGGGAGAACGGTGTCCGCTTTGTGCTTGCCACAGGCTATGCCGAAATGGCCGATCAGATCAGCGAACTTGGCGCGGAGGCCCTGCTCAGCAAGCCATATGGCAGGACCGAAATCGAAGAATTGCTAGGCCAAGCCGCCAGCGGCTGAGCCGGTCTGCTCTACTGATTTGCAGCGCCGGGCAATTTGCCGACGCGCTGTGCCCCGTTGCGCGTGGTGACGAGCACTTCGCCGCCCGACACGACGATACAAACATCCTCAAGCCCGACCGCAGAAATGCGCGGGCCGTCGCTGATCGCCATTACGCCTTTGCAAGTGTCCAGATCGATTTGGCCGCGCGAGACATTGGCGTTGTCATCGCTATCTGCGCTCAGCGCGTCTTGCAGCGCAGCCCAGCTGCCAATGTCTGACCACCCCATATCCGCCGGCACCATTGCGGCGCGCGCGGTGTTTTCCATCACGGCATAGTCGATGGAGTCGCCTTCAATTGCGGCAAACGCCTCAGCGGCCGGGTGGAAGAGCGAGCCTTCTTCGCGTCCTTCGGCGACGGATTGCGCAACGAGTGCCGCCATTTGCGGACGGTGCTTTGCGAGTTCTTCGAGCAGATGGCCCGCGCGGAACGCAAAAATACCGCCGTTCCAGCTGTGCTCGCCGCCCGCAAGATAGGCCTTTGCCCGCTCAAGATCGGGCTTCTCTACAAACTTTGCGATTTCGTATCCGCCAGGCAATGGCACGCCGCGATGAAGATAGCCGTATCCTGTTTCCGGGTGCATCGGCGCAATCCCGAAGGATACGAGCCAATCATCTCCAGCCAAAGCAGCAGCGGCAATAGCGGCTTCGCGAAAGGCTGCGGCATTGGCGATATGGTGATCACTCGGACACACCAGCATAATATCATCGGCCGGCAGGCAGGCCGCAGCCAAAGCGATGGCGGGGGCGGTGTTGCGCGCGCAAGGCTCCACAATCAAACGGTGCGGCCCAGCCATCTGCGCTTCGATCAGATCGATATGTTGAGGCCCCGCGACCACCATTGGCGCGGCAAAGCGGGCATCGCCAGCAACGCGGCTAATCGCCTGCTCGAACAAAGTTTCATCGCCGATCAGCGGCAGAAAAGGCTTCGGCTTGTCTTTGCGGCTGACCGGCCAAAGACGGGTTCCGCTGCCACCGCATAGGATGACTGGGTGGATCATACGCGTCATTGGCCGACTTCCGTGATTGCATTTGAGACGAGTAACAGCATTGGCGAGAGCCTATACCAGCGATGGCACGCGATGCCATTGCCATGTTTCAAAGTGTTTCAAGGCTGTGTGCGAAGCGTGTCGGCGGAGCGGATCCGCGCTCAAAACCACTTCTGCCTCCAATAAAACGGAGCAGCAACCGCATTGCCATTGACATCTTTGGCGGGGCGAAATCCCAGTCTGTCTTGAACGAGTTGACACGTGATGCGATCGGCCTCGGCATCAGGGCTTGGCCGGTAGACCGAGCATTGGCGCGCGCGGCCATCCTTGCCCACGACGACACGCACGATGACTTCGGTTCCGCGGCGTGCCGCGCGCCCTCCCGGCGGAGTTGGATAATCGCGTGCGTTGTTGATTGATCCAGAAATATGAACCGGCTTGCTTACTGCAACGCCACCTTGTCCGCCTCCAGTGTTCCCGCTGCCGGTGCCGGTGCCGCTGCCCGCCGCGCCCGTGCCATCGCCGGTCTCGCGGGCTCCGGATCGGACTGCACTGCCCGTTGAGGATGCCTGCGGTGCAGGCGTAGGTTTGGGTTTGATCTTTGCCGTCGGCGCAGTGACGGGCTGAGGCACCGCCTCCTTGCCAGGGTCACCCTGCGCGCCCTGATCGGGTTCGGGGATATTTTCAGGCGGCGGTTCGGGCGGCGCAGTGATCGTAACGGTAAACGCTGAGACGACAGTGCGCTCAACTGAGCCCGTGATCTCAGGCGCGAAGGCGCGGCCCAATCCATAAAGCGCGGCAAGATGCAGCAGCATAATCAATGCAATCATACCCCATCGCGGACGGCGCAGCGGGCTGGAATACCGTGTTTTCACGTGGGTCATAGTGAACCTGATACTCGCCTTTCTGGTCCAAATCGGTGGCAATACCGCCGGATAATGCGCCGGTTTCCTGTACCACTCTTAAGCTGAATTCCGATGGAGCGCACTATCGAGCGCGTCGAAACAGAAAATACGGGCTTTTGGCCGCGATATTCGAGCGAGTGCCTTGCTGACAGAGCAAGCATCATTGCTGGGGTTGTGGCCGCTTGCGCCTTTTTCAGTCTCGCAATGTTCAGTTTGTCCCTTTCGAAATTCGATTCGACGCTTGCGAGTGTCTGGGTTCCAAATGCGGCTGTTGTCGCCTTCCTGCTAAGGACACGCTTCGCAAATGAATTTCCGATCTACCTTGGTGTGTTCATTGCCGGCGTATTGGCAAATACAGCATCGGAGACACCCGTATGGATGTCTGTTGTATTCTCGGTAGCAAATCTGGTCGATATCGCATTGATCGTCGGAATTGTGCGAAAGGGGTGCGGATCGCGCCCTGACATGACGCACCTGCCAGACTTGGGCCGTTTCATCTGGGCAGGCGGCATTGCAGGTCCCGCGACCTCTGCACTCGTAGCCTCTGTTGCCTTGACCGCTGGCGCGTCAGGCAGCTGGCAGGCAGTTTCGCTATGGTTCCTGACAGATGCAATGGGCATGGTCCTGGTGGTGCCGATGTCATTGCTCACAATCGATGTATGGCAGCAACGCTACTCTCGAAACCCATTAGATTGGCTTGAGCTGCTTGCATTGCTCGGCGGCGGAATGGCCTGTGCATTCTTCGTTTTCTGGCAGGATTTCTACCCGCTGCTGTTCCTAATCCCGCCGATCACATTGCTGCACGCTTTTCGATTGGGCAGCCTTGGTACGGCGATTTATGTTGCTGGCCTAGCCGTGGTCGCATGCGCGATGACGTTTGCAGGCTATGGCCCGATTGCGCAGGCCAATCTTTCACCGACTGCTCAGCTTCACATGGTGCAAGCATTCCTAGCCGCGAATTTCTTGAGCGGGCTTCCGATCGCAGCGACACTGGCGGGCCGCCAACGAATCCTCGAAGATCTGGCGACCCGCAAATATCAACTCGATCTGCTTGCTGACAACATCACCGATGCTGTTCTGCGGTATGATCTGAACGGGCTTTGCACCTACGCGTCCCCTTCGGTTCGAGACGTTCTCGATGAAGATCCTGCGACTTTTATTGGCAATATGGCAACCGACAGGATGCACAAGGACTCGAGCGAGCGGATCACACTCGCCCAGCAAAGACTCGTGTCGGGGGAAAGCGACAAGGAGCGCTTTACCTATCGCCGTTTCCGCGATGCGCCAGATGGCCGCCCCATCTTTATCGAGGCCGACTGCGCCATCGCTTATAGCCGAACGACACAGGAACCAGAGGCGATCGTCGTCTCTGCCCGCGATGTGACCGAGCGCATCGAATTGGAACTGCTGCTGACCCGCGCGCGCAAGCATGCCGAAAACGCTGCGCGAGCAAAATCCGAATTCCTAGCCAATATGAGCCATGAGATCCGCACCCCGATGAACGGGGTGCTGGGGTTTGCCGAACTCGTACTGCAGAGCGAGCTGGATGAGGATCAACGGCGCCAGACCGAGATGATCGTCCAGTCGGGCCACTCCATGATGATGCTCCTCAATGACGTATTGGACCTCTCAAAGATTGAAGCGGGACAAATCTCCATTGATCGCACGCCGGTCGACCTGCACGAAACTCTCGGAGAATGCGTCGCACTGCACCGACCAACAGCGGAGAAGAAAGGGCTGGAACTGCGTTTTGAGCGAGAGGGTGAGGAATCACAGCACGACCTCGGCGATAAACCGGACTGGGTGATGACCGATGGGTTGAGGCTGCGGCAAATTGCGCTGAACCTTGTCGGAAATGCTGTGAAATTCACCGAGAGTGGTCTGATCCACGTGAGTTACCGGATGGATGAGAAGCAACTGAGCTTGCGCGTTATGGATACCGGAATTGGCATCAGCAACTCGCGGATCAATTCGGTTTTCAACCCCTTCACGCAAGGTGAAAGTGATACATCGCGGCGGTTTGGCGGAACTGGCCTTGGCCTGACTATCAGCCGCCAGCTCGCGGAATTGCTAGGCGGTTCGATCGATGTGGAAAGTGAAGCTGGCGTCGGATCGTGCTTCACGCTCACCCTCCCTGCGGAGCGAACAGCACCCGATTATACCCCTGCGCCCGAGCCCAAAGCTCCGTCGCTAGAGGACCTTCCCCACCGCGCGCGCATCCTGCTTGCGGAGGACCATGATGTGAACCGTTTGCTGGTGCGCGAAATGCTCGAAAGATGCGGTCAGGCGGTGGCCATCGCTCATGATGGAAATGAGGCGATCTCTATGGTGATTGACAGTATGATGCGCGGGTCCCCGTATGATCTGGTGCTGATGGATATTCAGATGCCGGGCTGTGATGGTTACGCCGCCACACGCGCTATCCGCGGCGAGGGGATCGGCCCGGACATGCTGCCCATCATTGCGCTGACTGCGAATGCCTTTCCCGAAGATGTTGCCGCCGCACGCGATGCCGGAATGCAGGCTCATTTGGCCAAGCCGCTTGTCTTCGCTGACCTTGCGCATGCCTTGCAGCGATGGCTTCCCACGCGGATCATCGATGAAGATGACAACGGAAAAAACGGTGAGGAAGAGAACGAACCATATCGCCAGCTAGAGCACGATGCGCAGGCAGACCCCGGGAAACCGCCTGCAAGCCTCAAGAGCTCTCAGTCGGAGCTAAGCCAGCGCTGGCTACAGCGCCGAGCCGAGGCGGTCGAGGCGGTTCGTGAAGCAGCCAGCGATGGCAGCCTTCAAAGCCGCGTCCCAGGCGCTCTGCGAGATGATTTGGCGCGCATCGTACACAAGCTGGCCGGCACTGCCGCTATGTTCGGTGACGAAGAGCTTGGCGATCAAGCCGCTGCTTTGGAGCGAGCATTGCGAAGCGATGAGGCTGCACAGGTTCAGATGTCACTGGCGCAAGAGCTGTTAGAACTTGCTGATCGCGGGCCAACAAGGGAGCCGGGCGGGCGCTAAGCTTTGAACAGCAGAGCGCCCCAGACACGGATCTTTGCGATTTCCCACAAACACAAACGGCGGAGCCCAAAGGCCCCGCCGCTCGTAGTTTGGCAATCAATGCGTACGAATTAGAATTCGTAGCGAGCACCGATCTGAATGCGCCAGGCCGATGGGCCAATCGCAAGGAAGTTCTGATCATCTGGATTGAAGCCCGAGATGATGTAGCGACCATCGGCATCCACACCGCCATCAGCAACGTCGACGAGGCCGTTAAAGCCGCCGCGCGAGCGCAGGATGTTCCACTCATCATTGAGCAGGTTGAGGAAGTTCGAGAAGTCAGCGAACACTTCGATACGGTCTTCGGTGATGCCGGTCAGGCTTCCGAGGAACGGAAGTTCCTGGCTGAAGCGCAGATCGAGATCAAAGTGCCAGTCGTTCCGGCAAGTGTTGCGAAGGATCGTTTCACCCGGTGTGAAATCACAGCCCGAGTTGGCGACATAGTCAGCAACGGCGGCAACAGCTGTTGGATCAGACAAAGGTGAGACATTCGCATCGCCCACGCCGGTTGGGACGTAAAGCAGTGCGTTGTCGTTGCCCGAAGCCGAGTCAGCGAACACGCCGCCACCATCAAAAGTAAGGCTGTATGGACGACCTTCACGTGCACGGAAGAAGAAGCCAAAGCTGGTGTCGAAACCATCAACGAACTGCTCGCGGAAGTTGATCGCCGCAGTGATGTTGTGACGAACTTCTGTGGTTGCAGTCGAAACAGCTGGGTTCTGACGATCAAACGCTGCGGTAGCGTCGAACGACGAAGTTGCTGTCGAAGACTGGTTGTTACGAGCATTGTTCGAGTCGGTGTATGCATAGCCCAGTGTGAAGCGGGTCGAACCGCCCTGAGTGAACAAACCGCTTTCGAACTGTTTGCTCAACACGATCGACGCAGAGTGCGCTTCCGAGCTGCCATCGTTCGTCAACTGGATGTTGTCGTCACGACGGGTGCCGAAGCATGCAGCCGACAGGTTTGTATACACCGGCGGTGTGCCGCCTGTACCCTG
Source organism: uncultured Erythrobacter sp. (assembly GCF_947497915.1). GTDB lineage: Bacteria > Pseudomonadota > Alphaproteobacteria > Sphingomonadales > Sphingomonadaceae > Erythrobacter. Next base: position 380,713 of record NZ_CANMIJ010000002.1, read on the forward strand.
AAGAACCGCATCGCAGCCCGGCTGAGTTGCATCGACAGCAGCGTAGATTGGGCGACCATCGACAGTGAAACCGCCATTGATGTTGATGTTTGGTGCCTGTGACAGATCAACAAAGTTCAGCGCATCGTTGAACTTCGAATAGATGTAGTCGAGTTGCAGGTTCCAGCCCGAGAAGAAGCCTGTTTCCGCGCCGATAGTGGTCTGGAATGCGAGGCTCGCACGGGTCACAGTTGGAACGTCGAAGTCCGGGTCAGTTGACTGAACATCGGCGCCGCCGTTTGCTGCGGTCGTAGCACCCGCCAGAACTGCACATTGCGGGAAGCCTGTGAATGCACCGCCGGTGACAACCTGAAGCTGACCGGTGACTGGATCGACTGGAAGTGCGCCAGCGCATTCCGCATCGAAGCTGTCGCCGTTCGCGCTCGAGAAGCCGTTGTTCGAAAACGCGTTCGAGTAATAAACAACCGGGTCACCACCAGAGAAGATGCCGACACCGCCGGTTACGCGGCTATCCGAGAAGAACCCGTCATTGTCGAATTCATAGGTAGCCGACAAACGTGGAAGCACGACTGGATCGATACGGCCGAACGAGTTCGCATTGGTGAAACCATAGCGATCGAAGAAGTTCGGGTTCGCACGCGGTGCATCACCGTCATACAACTGAACGCGAACACCAGCGTTCACAGTAAGCTGGTCAGTCGCCTGCCATTCGTCCTGCACGTAAGCAGAATAGATGCGGCGGCTGAACGTTGCAGCAGCGTTGTTGATGTCACCGTCGACAGCAGCAGCAATGGTGAAACCACCAAGCGCGCCGCCAGTAGACAGATCGTCACGGTCGCCGAAGACGCTGGAGAAGAAGCCTGGCGCGACCAGGCCCTGCTCGAAATCGTCGAGGTTGTTGAAGAAGATCGTGCCGGTCGCGTTGATCGCGAACAGGTTGAACACTTCGAGGTCGTTGATCTCAGCGCCGAACTTCAGGAAGTGACCGTTGCCGGCATCCACATTCATCTGGAAACGAGCTTGATCGATCTTCGTATCGAGCTGGTTAGCCGAACGGAAAATTCCTGGGCCAGTTGCAAGAGCACCAAACTGAGTGGTTCCGCTGCCGTCTGGTGCAACACCAACTACGAGACGCGGGGTCGGGTTTGCTGACTGCGCTTCACCAAAGCCGAGTGGGCCCTGAACGTCGCCAACTTGAGCGCGGCTAACGCGGAGCTCAGTGGAGATTGTGTCGCTCCAGTCCGAATAGAGACGAACCGAGTAATAGTCGGAGATTGTGCCTTCGTCTTCGAAGGAGTTGATACCGCCCAATTCACCGCCGCCGAAATCGGCTTCGATGTTGGTTTCTTCGAGACGCTGATACGTCGCTTCGAGACGGTGATCATCGTTGATGATGGCATCGAGACGGCCAAAGTAACGCACGTTGCCTTCTGGCAGAGTGGTTGGGTAGCCGCCGATGTCCTGACCATAGACGCTCGATGCGATGTTCGCGAAGCGATCAAACTGGGCCTGGCTGACGAAGTTTGCTTCGTTAGTGAAGCCGGAGCCTGCTGGACCGAAGTTGTTGCCTTGCGAAAGGTCAGCTTCTTCGTAACCGACAGAGAAGAAGAGGCGATCAGGGATGATCGGGCCGGAGAGCGTTGCGCCCCAGCGCTTTTCTTCGCTCGCGTTGAGCGGACGGCCATCGATTTCGTCAGCGAAAAGACCCGCGTCGAAATAGGTGATGAACGCAGAGCCGCTGAACTTGTTGCCACCAGCTTTGGTAACAACGTTCACGAGGCAGCCAGTGAACTCTGAATACTCAACGTCGAACGGTGCGAATTCGACCGAAACCTGCTCAACCACGTCGAACGGGAGTGGAAGCGAGTTACGCGCTGCGAATGGCGTGCCGTTCAGACCAAAGCTGTCCGACTGGACAATGCCGTCAACAGTGAAGGTGTTGGTACGGTCGTTACCGCCAAGGCAAGAGATACGATCAACGTCATTGCTTGCTTCGAGGCTGACGCGTGGGTCGATACGGATGATATCGCGAACGTCACGAGTGATCGACGGGAACGCTTCGAGCGTTTGTGTGTCGAACGCAGTGCCAGGGCCAACAGCGAGCTGTGTAACCGAAGCGCGTGCGCCGGTAACAATGATCACATTGTCAGTGCCGCCAGCTGCAGTCGCTGTCAGAGCAAAATCAAATCCGGTGTTGCCCGAAATGCTGGTGAACACGTTTTCAACGGTCTGGCCTTCGAAACCAGGCGCTGTGACGGTTACAGTGTATGGGCCGCCTGGCTGAAGCGAACCGATGCGGAAATCGCCGTTGGAGCTTGCAGTGGTGGTACGCGCCGAACCGATCCGTTCGTCGGTAACAGTGACAGTCGCGCCCGGCAGAGCGTTGCCGTCTGCGTCTTCGACTTGGCCTTCGATGCCCGAAGTAATCTGCTGCGCGGCGGCAGGCGTTGCGATTGTGGCTGCGGCAGAAAGAGAGACGACGCTCGCTGCCAAAAGATATTTGATTTTCATGGTTGGGCCCCTGAGTGACTGGGAGAGTTTCACGACAAAAAGCTGTAGTAGCGAATTCGCTGTAGGGGCGTAGAGCGTCCGAAAAGCTACAGTTTTGTGACAATCCCATGAAACTGACTCGCAGATGAACGCTGTTGCGCCCGATTTGCGGTTTCAAAGCCTCCAAAACTCGCAGAAATCAGGGATTCACGGCACCCGTGTTGCTGCGCTGCAACGTAGCGTTACAAAGTGCAAAGATTCGTGCGTGGATCGCAAAATTACGCGCAAGTGTCGTTTTGTTACGGGCGAATCTGACCAATCGTCAGGCCAGATTGATCTCTCGCAGCCTCTGCATGAGGAAATCCTGCGCCGTGATCGGAGCAAACTTGTCCGATTCGCTGGCGGCCCCATCTAATGGTTCGATCAGGTAATCGGGCCTGAAATGCAGGAAGAACGGCATGGAATAGCGCGCGCGCTGGGCCGCCTCACCGCTTGGATTGACGACACGGTGCGTGGTCGACGGCAAGGCGCCACCGGTCAGCCGCTCAAGCATGTCGCCAACATTGATGACAAGCGCGCCCTCCGGCACGTCGACGGACAGCCACTCGCCTGACTTGCTGAGCAGCTCAAGGCCGGCCTCTTCGGCGCCCAGCAGCAGTGTGATCGTATTGATGTCGCCATGCGCCGCTGCACGGATCGCACCATCTGGCGCATCCGGGCCAAGCGGCGGATAGTGGAGCAAACGCATCACTGAATTGCCATCTTTGACTGTGGCTGCAAAGAATTGCTGATCGAGCCCAAGGTGAAGCGCAATCGCCTCCAGCACGCGCAGGCCAGCATCTTCGAACGCTTTGTAAAGCTCGCTGAAAGTCGGCTCAAACCCGTCGACTTCGGCTGGCCACACATTTGGCCCCATATACTTGGCCAGCTTGTGCGAAGGATCAAGCGAGCGGCCAACGTGCCAGAACTCTTTCAGGTCAAAAACATTCGCGTCTTTGGCTTTTTCGGTACCGAACGGCGTATATCCGCGCGCTCCGCCGCTGCCTTCGATTTTATAGCTGTGCTTTACGTCAGCGGGCAGCGCGAAGAAGTCTTTGGACTTCGCCTCGGCGCGGTTGATCAATTCTTGCGAGATCCCGTGATCGCGCACAACCGCGAAACCGTATTCGGCAAAGCTCGCGCCAAGTTCGCCAGCAATATCGGCGAGCGGCTGGGCGAGCGAAACACTGGCAATGCCAGCGGTGGAACGGGTGGAAGGAGCTGTATCAGTCATACGCGCCTCTTTAGACGCGCAAGCGCCCGCCTGCCAAGATTATGCCGACAAAATGCGGATCTGTGCCGCCAAAACGAGCTAAAACGGCAGGAAGATACTCGCGAGCGCCGCGCTCATCAGATTGGCGAGGCTGCCTGCGGCCAATGCTTTCAGACCAAGACGCGCGATCACCGGACGCTGGTTCGGCGCGAGGCCGCCCGTCACTGCCATTTGAATCGCGATGGACGAGAAATTGGCAAAACCGCACAAAGCAAAGGTCAAAATGCTCCGGCTTCTTTCAGTTAGCCCTTCGACCGCGCCCAATTCGATGAAGGCGACAAATTCGTTGAGCACAATTTTGGTGCCGAACAGACCGCCTGCAACTTGCGCCTGATCCCAATCGGGAATGCCGATAAGGAACATGACCGGTGCAAAGACAAATCCGAGCAATTGCTGGAACGTGACATCAGGATAGCCGACCCATCCGCCAACGCCGCCGAGCAGTCCGTTGGCGAGTGCGACCAGCGCAACAAACACCATCACCATCGCCCCCACTGCAACTGCCAGCTTTACGCCGGTTTGCGTACCTTGAGCTGCGGCTTCGATAATGTTGGCCGGTTTCTCACCTTCCTCGAAAGTTTCCGAGACGGTCACGTTGGCAAGCTGCGCGTCATGTTCGGCCGCTTCCTCTGGATCGTCCGGCATAATGATCTTCGCCATGAGGATGCCGCCCGGCGCAGACATAAATGCCGCCGCGAGCAGATAAGGCACCGCGTCATCGCCAAGGAAGGCGGCATAGGCAGCAAGGATGGTGCCCGCCACACCGGCCATGCCGACACACATAAGAGTGAAGAGACGTGAGGGCGGAAGCGCTGCAAGATAAGGGCGCACCACCAGCGGGCTTTCCGATTGGCCAACGAAAATGTTGGCCGCGCTGCCCAAAGCCTCAACCTTGCTGATGCCCGTCAGCCAGCCGATCGCTCCGCCAAGCCAGCGAACCAGACGCTGCATAATGCCGAGGTAATAGAGGATCGAGACAAGCGCCGCGAAAAACACGATAACCGGCAATGCCGCGATTAGGAATGTGTTGGCGAACGGGTTTTCGCCCATCGGCCCGAACAGGGTTTCGATCCCCTGCACAGAATAGCCAAGCAGCGCGATTACACCGTCGGATAGGAACTTGATCACCGCGACACCAAAATCCGTCCGCAAAACAAGCAATGCCATCAGCGCCTGAAGCGCGAAGGCCGCGCCGACGACACGCAGCTTGATTCGGCTCTTTCCATTCGAAAGCAGAAACGCGATGCCCAAAATGGCAACAATGCCCAGCAGGCTGTAGAGAATTGAAGTGGTTGTTGCGCTCACGGTTGAACGGTGCCCCCGATGATTTGGTAGTCTGTCGATCCCATACGCGGGTCTGGCCCGCGCTCCTCGCAGAGGCGTGGCATTTTGGCAGAGTGAGCGCAAGAGCGGCGCGCCCAGCTGTTCCCCGCCGCTTCATGTCCATCGGTGACAGCGCAGGCCGCGCGTCTTTTCTTTTCACGCGGCGCGCCTTACGCCTGCGGGCATGAGCGAAACCAACACACCGCCCGCACCAACTGGCCCCAACGCAGAGCGCGCAATGGCCGCGCCAATGGGATTGTTTGTCTATATCATTCTGTATGGCGGGATGACCGTTCTGGCCGGTGTGGTCGCTTTTAAGCAGGTGCAATTGTGGCCCAGTAATCTTTCTGTCGAAGCAGGTATTTTCCCGTTCCTGCTGCTCGTTGTCATCACCAGCACCATAGCGCAGCTTTACGGCCAAAAGCTCGCCAATAGGTTGATCTGGGTCGGGTTTATCCCGCTCGCTCTGTCGGCAGCGCTGATCTATCTCGTGCTGTCCTTGCCGGCTTCGTCCGAAATGCTGGAATTTAGACAAGAGGATTTGAGCGCGTTCGAGCGCGTGCTTGGCCAGACGCCGCGTATCCTGATGGCTGGACCTGCAGCCTACATCACATCGCTGCTGCTCAACGTCTGGATTTTTTCGAAATTGCGCGGTTCTGGCGAAGCGACCACGGTCGGCCTCATGATCCGCGGCGCCATTGCATCCGCGCTTAGCCAAGCGATCGATTCGGTGATCTTTGTGACGCTGGCGTTCTACGGTGAATTTGACATCACCAACCTGATGATCGGCCAAGTGCTCGCCAAAGTCGCGCTTAGCATTGTGCTCGTGCCGCTCCTGATCACAGGCGGCGTAAAGCTGGCGCAATGGCTCGATTCCCGAGGGGTCGAGAGCGCGTAAGCGACCGTTTGGAAACAGATGGGAATGAAAAAGGTGGTGAGCCCTGCTGGGTTCGAACCAGCGACCTACTGATTAAAAGTGTGTGCAAGCACAACCGACAAGCGAGGGCATCTTTCGCCTTATATGTCGGGAAACCGCCAAATATCGACATATTTCAGTAGGCCACTTCACGCCATTCAGTGCTTCTATGAGACACAGAACGCGTGAAAGCGCCGGACATGAGGCGGACATGAAACGACATAAACTAACGGAAAAGGTAATCAGAGATTTATCCCCCCCGATCACTCAAGATCAACTTATTGTGAGAGATACTGCGATGGCTGGCCTCGGGGTCCGGATAACGAAGGCTGGCCATCGTGCTTTTGTGTTCAACTATACCTGCAACGGGTTGCAACGAAGGATGACAATCGGTGCACCGCCAGCTTGGTCGGTCGCAGCCGCTCGGGAACGAGCCAAGGAGATCAGAAGGCAAGTCGATGCGGGTATCGATCCGCTTGAGGAAAAGAAGAAAGCGAGAACCGAGGAAACTCTAGCCGGGGTATGGTCTCAATACCGTGCGGAAGTTCTCTCAACGCGCTCATCAAAAACTCAAGGCAATGTGATTTCTATTTGGAAACGCCTTGTCCTGCCCGCCTTAGGCAAACAGCGCCTTTCGACCATTCGGCAGCGAGATATTGAGAGGCTGCATCAGAATGTAAGCAAACGAACACCCACGCAATCGAACCGGATGTTGGCCAGTATACAGCATGTTTTCTCCAAGAGCGTCCAATGGGGTTTGTTAGATAGAAACCCAGTCAAAGGTATTGAGCGTAACAGCGAAAATCGTCGGGTCCGTTTCCTAAGCGAAAATGAACTTGCGCGGTTCTTGTCAATCTTACGCAAATCAAACAGAACGCCCTCTCGGATAGCGATTGAGTTCTTGTTGCTAACTGGAGCCCGCAGCGGAGAGACATTCAGAGCGAAATGGGACGAGTTCGATCTTGTCGCAGCGATATGGCAAAAGCCAAAGGCCAATACCAAGAGCGGCAAGGTGCATAGAGTGCCATTGAACCCCCAAGCACTGGAACTGCTTCTTTCAGCAAAGGAGATCGCTGTGAATGAATACGTTTTTGCAGGGGCAAAGGGCGCACATCTCACAACGGTCAAAACGCTTTTCACTCGGGTGCGGAAGGAGGCAGGGATCGAAGACTTTCGTATCCATGATCTCCGCCATTGTTACGCATCAGTATTAGCAATGAGTGGAGTGCCGTTGCTCGCAATCGGTAGCCTGCTTGGGCATTCGCAACTAAGCACGACCGCAAGGTATGCGCATCTAGACGACAGCACTCTCCGTGCGGCAACACAAGTTGTAGGAACCAAGGTGGAAATGAATGGGAAACACGCCGATTGAGAGAGGGGCGGCTGCAATCCGCGATGCCGAAGAACTGTTTTACAAATCAGTTGCCGAAGGCAGTCCTGACTTTCGCTATCCCGCGCTAGTGATTGGCCAGAGCCCTCTTGTTCCGCCGAAGTGGGCCATAGAAGCATGCATTGAAGAACGACGGCGCACCGAGCGAGTTGCAGCGTCCCGAGAGAGCGAAAAACACGCGCGGATGTTGGACGAGATGGCTGTGGTGTTGATTGAACACTTCAATAGCCAATCCAAAAACAAGGGCAAGAAAGCTAGGACGGGTGTTAAATCGAAGTCTGTTCGATCCATGAGTTGGGAAGCAGCTAAACGGCTCGATGACATCGATCACAATACGAGCGACGTTTCTCTAAGGCCAATCGTCGATAGATGGAATGAGGAACAAGAACTAGCGAGCGACAAGGCGCAACTGATCGCTGGCCAAAAGTTAACGCCACGCATTTCCCGTATCCAAGACGAGCTATTTGGAGAAGAGTTCGGCACGTCAAAAGATCCGCTCGTTGACGCTTACTGGCAATACCGCAGACATGTCATGTGTGTCCCTGATTGAGCGAATATCGACATATAATCGACCGTCGTTGACGCCCAATGTCCTTCTAGAAGGAGGGCCAAATGCTCAACGAATATCAAACAGAACTACTAACGGTCAGTGATACGGCAAAAACCCTACACGTCTCGAGAAGGACTTTGTCGAGATGGGCGAGGCTCCGCAAAGGACCGCCACGCATCAAGATTGGTAGAACTGTGTTTTATCGCCGCAACTCGCTTGATCAATGGCTTCTTTCCCAAGAGGAAAGGATCGGAGAATGACCACCTCGATCGCCAATCAGAGAAGGTTTAAGCGACGGTTGCTGACTAAAATCAAGGTGCGTGGACGCGCAGCTCAGTCAACTATTGGCAGACCACTCTTGAAGAAAGAGATTGATCGTTTCCTAGCATCGCATGCGACGCAATCGTTAGCACTATACAAGATATGGCAGAAAGAAGACCGCGAGACAGCAATGTCACAGTGGCGGCAATGGCAATCGCCAAGTGTCCCTTATAAGCTTCAACGACTATCTGTTGGAAAAATGGCTTGGTATCCTAAGAAAAGAAGCACCAGCGGTTTCCGGAAGATATGCCTATTACCGACCCAGCTAAAAATGTGGCATTCGCTTGCTAAGGACTTGGTTTGCGCGCTCTACGAAACAGGGCCGCACATCGGAGGCTGGCCTGGCAGGAGTAGAGACAAGCAAGTGCGCGAAGTTGCAGGCGTCATCACCTCTAGAGATCAATGGGTTGTAGTTGCTGACGTTGTGAAGGCTTTCGCTTCTTTCAACCCGAATACGATTTACCAACTTCACAGCCTTCCGGAAAACTTGCTGCGTCGGGCAATCGACAGTCGCAGGCTCAAGTTCACCGGAGGAATGCGAAGCAATCCCGCATGGGCTCCTGATAAGTCCATGTGTGATGACCTTGAAATGGGCCCGACTGGTCTTTTGGAAGGTTCGCCCGCGTCAAACGCGATCTTCTCGGTATTCATGGATGATCTTCCGGATCACATGCCGGATGGAATAACCCCATTCGTATATTGTGACAATATCATTCTAGTGTGTCCGAGTGAGGCGCTAGCCCAGCAAGCGGCGACATCTTTGGTCGAGTATCTTTCCCGCCACCAAGCGGGTCCATTTGAAGTCAGATATGATTGCCAGCCAGTTTGGCACGAGTTTGATCACCTTGGATACTCGATCAGACACAATGGAGGCTTCACTAGTCTTGGTTTGGCTTCAAAAAACTGGATGAAGCTGCAACGGAAGATAGAGGGTGTCGCAGAAGGCAAAATAGAACCATTGGAATGGCTTCGGACGTCGTTTGCGGCACTCCAAGAGCATGAACGTTTTCCATATGAGATGATGATTGCCGATGGCCATTAGCAACAGCTTCCCAAGCATGCGGGAAGCACAGTTTGCTGGGGTTCACAGTGTAAACTGCCATCAAATTGGCCTCAATGAAATCAGTAGGTTGAGATTTTGAGGTAAACTGATTTTGCAACGGGTTGCAAATTCCAACCTGTGCAGGTGAGAAGGTCCACTAAGGATCGACATCGAGCATCTGCTTCCGCAAAGCAATCATTGTCGCGAACCAACACGTGGGTTAGACACTCGGGCGAAGCACAGACGTAGTGAAAGCAGCTTTGAATAATGAGTGATTTCGATCTTTCCAAACGACTCTATCACCTATTTTGCGCGTCCCCAAATTCGCGTCAGATTTCGCAAGCATATGAGGATGTTGCGCTAGGAACCAGCATTGGTTCTTATCGTGATGAGAACCAAGATAGGTGTGTTTTTGTTGAGGTGCACTTCCCGAACGGCAGTCGCCCGCCTGTCAGGCTAGGCATCATTTGTGACGGTATGGGTGGCCTTGAGGAAGGTGGTATTGCGGCATCCATTGCCCTATCGTCGTTCATCTCAAGTTTCGTGCTTTCCAGTGCAGGCGATTACCGGAGAAGGCTTTCAGACGCTATCTCAGCCGCCAACCAAGATGTTGCTGATAATTCCAATGTCGATAGAGGCACAACACTCACAGCATTAATGATTGATGGTCGCGGCGATGCTTGGATGGCTCACGCTGGTGATAGTCGCTTATACCAGCTTGACGACAACCGCGACTTGGCCTTGCGCTCAACGGATGACACTGTCTCGGGAGCAATTAGAGCGCATCGCGGCGAAGAAAACGAAGATAATTTAGATAACCAATTGCTTCAATTCGTTGGCATCGGGCAAGAGCTTCAGCCGCACATCAATCAGCTTCCCAAGCAATCAGACACCCGTTGGCTTTTGACAAGTGACGGTGCTCATTCGATAGGCAAACAAAATCTCTTGACTGTCATTGATGGGGGGAAATCTCACATCGACGTTGTTCGCAAAATCCTTTTTATGTCTGACGCTCTTGATGCGCGAGACAATGCGTCAGCACTATTCATGAATGGCTTCAGCAGCTTCCCAAAAGACAAATCGTCGTCAGGATTGAACATACTTGTCGTGACGCCATCCGAGCGGATGGAGTTTTGGATAAGTGCTGACCCGGCCCAGCCTGAGAAAAAATCCAGCCCGAAGCGTTCCCGGCAGCAATCAAAACCGAAGGCCCAGAATGCGCCTCGGCAAAAAGCAGAGGGGGACGATGAGAAGCGAGGCAAATCGCGGCCAAAAGGCCCGCAGTTAGACATTTCTTTTGATGAAGAGCGATCTGGAAATGCCGATTAATCTGCCTGCACGCTATACCAAAAAATCTGATTTGCCCGGAGGTGGTATGTCGGATGTATGCATTTGCGAAGACACTAACCTTGTAAGAAAGGTTGTCGTGAAAGCAGTAAAAGGAGGTGTCGATCCTGCCAAACTACTAGACGAACTTCAGATTTTGTCCTCCATACGGTCACGCTACGTTGTTCAAGTTTTTGATGTTGTGAGAGATGCCTCGGGCAACATCGTCGGAATTGTAGAGGAATATCTGGAGGGCGCGAGTTTAAGCCCGGTCACCGCAACGGACGGCCAGTCAGCACTCCGATCTCTCTACCCCATTGTGGCAGGGATCGCCGAAATTCACCGCAATGGCTGCGTTCATCGCGATTTGAAGCCTGACAACATGAAGCACGATGCGAACGGGCAACTCAAAATCTTCGACTTTGGCCTTTCCAAAGATCAGGCGAATGCTCAAACTGGCAATCTATTTTTCACCAAATTTTACGCTGCGCCAGAGATTTTTGTTCAAAATGCAAATGGGCAGCATGAATTTACTACAGCGGCAGACATCTTCGCTTTTGGCGTGATTGCGCTGTGGACGCTGAATGCCGGACAGCTTCCGAGCCAGCTTGGCGAAATCCCGCCAAACCTTCCGTGCCCTGGAGCCGACTTTGCCGCGAGAGCCCCTTACTTGCCCCAGCCGGTGATTGATGCGCTCAACAGTTGTTTATCACCTAACCCACTCTCCCGACCATCTGGTGAAGACTTAGAGAAATTAATCAAACGGTATATTCTCGAATGGCAACACAAGATGACCTTCACATATGGCGGCAAAGCCCATCAACTCGACAAAACAAGAACTAGCGTCAAACTTAAATCTGGCCCGTGCGCTATCGAAATCAAATATGATGGTCTCGACTTCGTCATTACCTCAGTGTCTGGCAATGTCAGGATCAACAATCAGACCGTTCAGTCGGGCAGGAAAATCGAAGGTTCGACAGTCATCGTCATGAGAGATGCGCAATCACCTTACCCAGCCTCAATCACGGCAAATGTATCGCATCCGGAGGTGACGGCATGAAGGGTCCTCTTTCACCAACCACACCGCCAATAGCAGACAGATACAGTATACAAGCTTATCTTGGCGCTGGTGGTATGCAGCATGTCTATCTCGCAAATGATATGATCTTCGAGCGGCAAGTTGCTCTCAAAGTCCCTAAAGACAATTCCGGAAACGCCCGGTTTGCGAAATCGGCTGTGGTAAGCGCGCAGGTCAATCACGCGAACATTGCAAAAACCCTAGATTATATCGATTTTGATGGAGCTTGCTATCTCGTCGAAGAATTCGTCCAAGGAGCCGATTTATCCAAATTATTCCCTAAACCAATACCTTATCTGCCGCCGTCACTTGTAGCGAGAATACTTCATCAGCTTGCACGTGGTTTAGCTGCGTCCCACACTGCTGGCGTGGTTCATAGAGACTTGAAGCCAAGCAATATCATGATCTTCGGTGGTGAAAGCTTCGTGAATGCCAAGATCACTGATTTTGGGATCGCTAAAATGGCCGAAGATGAAATTGGCACATGGGCAAAAGATGGTGGGCAGACGTCCACTTCATCCAAGACTATTCTCGGCGCAATTCCGTATATGGCTCCTGAGAGCATCACTGATTTCGGGAAGTCTGGATTTGAGGCCGATGTATGGGCGATTGGCGCAATTGCCCATGAATTGCTGACGGGGAAAAAACCTTTTGGAACGGGTTTGAAAAGCATCCCGGCGATATTGGAAGCAAAGACACCTACTCGCACGAGCATGATCGCAGGTGCTCAGTTTTCTCAGGATGGAGCAGATATCTCTACTATCATCGAAGGGTGTCTGGGGAAGGAACCGGATCAACGCCCAACGGCAGAAGAGTTGGTCGAGCAGATCGGCGCGGTATGTTATCCTGCCACAGCTTACGAGACCGCGACAATCAATCATAAACAAACTCAATCTATAGGTTTCGCACAGTCGGAAGGAAAGAAATCCGTGATGTGCCACAAAGACAATTTCTACGGCCACAGGCAATTCAGTGTCGGTAAAAAGGTGTTTTTCGCTCGAACTCCCGGCTCACCTAACGACCGGGCTTTCCCCATAGTTTTGGTGGACGAAGACTGAGGCAGCCACAACAATCACTGCGCAAGCATTGCGGCCTGATCGTGCGAGATTGGTCGATCCGAATGAACCTTGCCCATACTAGATAGTGCCAACAGCATCACCTCCTAGGAGGGGCATCTCTCACATGCATCAGTTGTCACCTTGTTGGACAGTTCTCGCTGATCTCTAGATTTCAATAAAAGTCGATTTTTGTATAACATAAGCAAAAAATCTCGGGTCGCCAGCCGATTGGTCGTGCTCACGAAACTCCTTTCAGCAGGCCCGCTTTGCCCTAGCTGTGAACGACTGCTAATATTGCATCCGCAATAGCAGTTATATGTCAGTTATTGGGGTGGAAAACAGACAAATCCGCTTTGTGCTCGCGAGCCTTCGCCTCGCTGGAAAATTTGCTGGCATTCAAATTCGCAATCACAATTCAGGCAATCGCACAGGTGGACTGTCCAGCGCTGTCCGTTACTAGGCCCCACTGCTCGATCTGGTGAATCTGAACTTCGCAATTTTTGCGCGTAGTTTGGTTGCTCCGCCGTTGAGGTCCGAAGCCGCCGCGTATGCTGCAGGAACGACGAGCAGTGTGAGGAAGGTCGAAGTCGTTAAGCCGCCGATGATTATGAACCCCATTGCGTTGCGCCATTCTGCGGCGTCGGATTGCGCGAGCGCCACAGGTAGCATTCCAAAGACTGCTGCCAGCGCAGTCATCAGCACGGGCCGCAACCGCTCTGGGGCGGCGCTGCGCATAGCAGCGCCAGCTTCATCGCCTCGGTCGCGATATTGATTGGCGAGATCGACCAACAGGATACCGTTTTTCATCACAATACCCATCAGCGCGATCATCCCAATCTGCGCAAACAAGCTCATCTCTTCGCCCGTGATCCACATCAGAAAGTACGCTCCGGAGAATGATAGCGGCGCGGTCAGCATGATAATTATCGGCTGGCCAAAGCTGTTAAACTGGCTCGCTAGCACAATGTAGAGCGCCACGAGCGCCAGCCCGAAGGCAAAGATGATCGCCTCGCCCGTTTCGGCCAAACGTCGAGCGGTACCCTCCATTTGGGTGGACAATCCAGCGGGCGGCGGGTTCGCGGCCAGCAAATCTTCAACCTGTAAAACGGCGACACTTAAGGGCACACCGGGCGCTGTGTTTGCCAAGACTGAAATCTGGCGAGATCGATCAATTCGTTCTATTTCTGCAGCGCTCTGATTCACTTCAACCGTGGCCACCGAAGCAAGGTCTACCAGCGTCCCTTGCCCAGTTCGCAAAGGCAGTGTTTCAACGTCGGAAAGGCTTTGCCGCGCGCTCTCATCAAGACGGACCCGCACATCATATCTGCGCTCTTGATCGTTGAATGTGCCAGCATCACTGCCCCCGATAAGGGTGCGAGACGCAGCAGCCAAACTGCGAGCGGAGATGCCCAAATCCGCCGCGCGGTCGCGGTCGACCACAATTTGCAATTCGGGACGCCCACCTTCGTAAGTTGATCGCACGTCAACAAAATTGGATTGGGTCGACAGTTCGCCTGCTAACAATTGCGCATAGTCGTTGATTGCGGCTGAATCCCGCCCTGTGATGATAAGCTCAATGGCGGTCTGTCCAACGCCAGCCCCGGACACCCAAGGAACCTCCCCGATGGCAATTTCGCGCGCGCTTGGCACATTTTCGCCAAGCGCATCGCGTGCGAATGTCATCAGATCATCTTGTGACAGATCACGGGAGCGTTTGTGCGTGAGGCCAACATAGATGTCGAGTTCGTGCACCTTCGGGTTGCTGCCGCTGCCTGCGCTTACAAATACGAGGTCCACCTCAGGGTGCTCTCGTAAGGTTTCATCGACCTGCCTTGCAGCTTCCTTCGCACCCGATATGCCCGTTCCGAGCGGCAATTTGACCGTTGTAAGAAATTCGGACCGATCAGTGGTCGACATGAAGGTGCTGGGAACTTGGGAGGCGAATAGGCCGCCGATAAACACGCTGGCGAGTGCTCCAACGAGCACCAGATAACGGCGTTCAATCGCCCATCCCACCAGCCGTTCATAGCGTTTGCGCATACCGACATGGAAATTTTCAATCCTACCCAGCCAACCGCTATCGGCGTGTTCCGGACGCAGCAGCCGAGCCGACATGGCTGGCGTCAGCGTGAAGGCGACGAGCATCGACACGCTGACCGAAAAGACGATTGCAAGCCCGTATTGGAAGAAGAAACGCCCGACGATCCCTTCCATGAAAGCGATTGGCACAAACACCGCCAACGTCGCGAATGTCCCGGCCAAGACTGCCAGCGCAACGCGCTTTGTCGCCGAATGCGCCGCCTCGGTAGGCTCAACCCCCTCATCGACATCGTTTTGCACGGCCTCAACCACGACAATCGCATCATCGACCAGCAGGCCAATCGCGACCGTCAGCGCCAGCAGAGTGACCATGTTGATGGTGAAATCGAACGCTGCAAAGGCAACAAAAGTCGCAACGATTGAAGTCGGGATGGCGAGCAGCACAATGATCGTCGCACGCCAACTCAGCAGAAACAGGAAGGTCACTGCCACAACCAACAGCACCGCGATAAACAGGTCGAACAGAACATCGCCAATCGCCTGTTCGATAAATCGCGAGGTGTCCCGTGCGATGACAAAGTTCACCCCTTCGGAAGCGGTGGCTTCAATGTTCTCGATTTCTGCGCGTATCTGTTCGGCGACGGCGACAGTGTTTTCGCCGCTTTGCTTGCGCACTTCGAGTACCACGCCGAGTTCACCGTCGAGCTGAGCGTAGCTATCTTCGTCTTCGACAGAGTCTTCCACTCGGCCGACATCGCCAATGCGCACCGTTTGCCCATTGGGCCGATAGGCTACCGGGATTGCTGCAAACTCCGCCGCATTTGTCGCCTCGGCCAATGTGCGAATACCGAACTGCCGGGTCCGGCCATCGGTTACCAGCCGCCCGCCCGGCAGTTCCGCGTTCTCGCGCTGGATCGCAGACAGCACATCATCTGCCGTGACCCCGCGCGCTCGCATTGCTGATGCATCAAGCCATATGCGCATTTCGCGTTCGCGCCCACCGACCAGTTCTACTGAGCCGACACCGGGAACCCTCTGCAAGCGCTCTTTGACCACTTCGTCGGCGAAAGTGGTTAGGTCACGGATCGGCAAGTCGCCAGAAAGGAGCACCGAAAGGATCGGCGCTGCATCAGGATCAACTTTTTCAATTACCGGCGGTTCGGCATCGGCGGGCAGGTCGCCCCCGAGGCGAGAGATTTTGTCGCGAACTTCCTGCGCTTTCAGGTCAGCATCTTCCTCCAGTTCGAACTCCAGATTGACGATGCTGACGCCTTCAGCGCTGATGGATCGCATCTGTTTGAGGCCAGATATGGTGTTGAGTTGCTCCTCAATAATATCGGTGACTTCTGTCTCCACCGTTCCCGGAGAAGCACCGGGAAGTGTGGTCGTCACAGACACATATGGAAACTCGACTTCGGGGAAGAGATCGACGCCTAGGCGGCCAAATGAGACGATGCCGAGGACCACGAGCGATGCGATTAGCATGGTCGCAAAGACGGGCCGCCGGATTGATACGTCGGCTAACCACATATTAGGTTTCGCTCGCTGCGCTGCGCGGCTCGACTGGCTCGCCAGCGCGCAAAGTTGCCGGAGGGTTGAGTATGACCTCATCTCCCTCGCTCAAACCAGATCGAACGCGAACTCTGTCGAGGTCGATACTGTCGTAGGTTATCTCGCGAAGCTGTACCTTGCCATCCTCGACTACCAAAACACTGGCAGAGGCGTTATCGCCTTGAATTGAGGTGCCCGGCAGGATGATTGCCTGTTCTGGCGGGACCTCAATTTGAGCGCGCGCAGCTAGTCCGGAGCTAATCCGATAATTCGGGTTGCTGATCGGAAGCCGCAGTTCAATCATTCGGCTTACCGGATCGACGCGGTCATTAATGATGTAAACGATACTGTCGAACGGCTCATCGAACCCTTCGATGAACACGCGAGCCGGCATGTTGCGACGGAATGAGTCTACATATTCCTGCGGTGCATTTACGATGGCTGCGACAGTCCCCAGCTCTTGCAATTCAAGTGCTGCGGATTGCCCGCCCGTCGAAAAACGATTGTTGAGATAAACGCCCTCATCGACCAGTCTTGCCGTCACAACGCCGTCATAAGGTGCGCGCGTGATCGTATCACTGAGCGCCTGCCTTGCAGTCCCAAGCACGGCTTCGGCTTGGGCCTTTTGTGCACGGGCGACGGCCAACTCGGTTTCGGCAGCGTCGACTTGCGCTTTTGAAACGAAACCTCTGGGGGCCAGCGCGATCACGCGGTCATATCGGCGCTCTGCCTCAATCGCCTGTGCTTCGGTTAGATCAACTGCCGCCTGAGCTTCTGCGACGCGCCTTTGATAATCAGCCTGACGAATTCGGAATAACGGTTGTCCGCGCGTTACTCGGTCGCCGACTTTGACGAATATCCGTTCGACAGGCCCCTCGGCCAATGCACCAATTGCGCTGCGCTGCTTTGCCGCGATGGTGCCGAATGCCTTTACCGGCTCTGCCAAGAGTTCAGGCTTTACGATGATCGTTTCGACTTGGCGTAGTTCTAATTGCGCCGGTTCGGTCGCATCGACAGTTTCCGAGCTGTCCGAACACGCTGCCAGAGCGAGCGCACAAATGGCTAGCCAAGACAGGGCTCCGCGCCTCAGCATGTATAGGCACCCCGGCCACTTGCTACGAGCTTGCCCTCAGGGCCAGTAATGTTTGTCTCTGCAACGGATATCTGCCGCCCAATCTTCACAATACGCCCCGTCGCAGTGAGCGGCCCTGATGTGGCAGGACGATGATAATCGACCCTTAGATCGGCGGTTGCTTTGACCTTCGCCCCCATCGCAAGGAGCGTGTAGAGTCCGGTAAGATCGATAAGAGCCGCCAAAACGCCCCCGTGAGCAGCGCCTAACATGGGGTTGGAAACAATCTCATTGCGCCATGGCATTAGGAGCTGAAGCTGATCGGCTGAATGTGACTTGATCTCGACGCCCAGCCATCGGTGGAAGGGCGCGATGCGCAACATCTCTTCCAGCTGTTCGCGCTCTATAATGGCTGGCCCTTGGGTCATGTAGCCTTTGCCTCCATGCCATGATGGCGTTTGAGAAAGTCGACAATCGCCGCCGAAAATGCATCGTTGGAATCCCCGACCACCATGTGCGTTGCACCGGCAATGTCTGTGTATTCGGCATGGGGAACCATTTGTCTCAGGTGCGCGACTGAATCCTTAGAGACGAGGTCGCTCGATCCCCCGCGAACGAGATGCAGCGGGAGCGACAGATTTGCCGCCGCCTTGCTCAACCCTTCAAACTGTCTTTCTTGATGCTCTGGGTCCAAGCGCTTTTCGCTCATTATGTTACGGATAAATTGCGGGTCCCAATGCCAATAAAAGCGGCCATCGTCTTTTTGCCGCAAATAGTGTTTGAGGTTTCCTCCAGCCCCGCGCTTCTGGCGATGCGGCATGTAGCTGGCGATAATCTCCGCCGCTTCTTCCGGAGAGGCAAACCCGTGATCAATATGCTTCTCCATGAAGCCGACCACACGCATGACCCCGCTTGGCTCCATCCGGGGTGCTATGTCGACAAGAGTAAGTGAAGCGAAGCTGCCCGAAGCAAGTTCACCCTCGGCAATCATTCCTGCAAGCCCGCCAAGCGATGCACCCACGACCGCAGGCTTGCGATCAAGCTGCGACGTTACCGCAACGAGGTCAGACGCGAAATCGCGCAAGTCATAGGAGCCGTCTTGAGACCAATCGCTGTCACCATGACCGCGCAAATCAAGCGCGATAACCCGGAAGCCAGCCGAGGTAAGCTCATCGGTGACACGCTTCCAAGCGCGGCGGGTTTGTCCACCGCCATGCGCAAGCAAGACCGGGGGAGCACTTTCGTCTCCAGAGACCTCGGCGGCGAGCTTGATCGCTTCATGGCCTCTGATGGTTTGCGCGTTGTCTGACATATCTGTCAGATGCTACATTGTAATGCGCTTTACAGTAAAGAATTTTATTTTTCTCAGGGAGCTGGTATGGGTCCGGTGATGGCATCCAACTCAAAACAAGACGCTGACGCAGCCGCTGAGAGCTTTCTGACCGACACAGATCGGTTCGTCTTTCTGCTAGAGGATGTGACCTCGCGATTGCGGCGCAACTTTGATTTTTCGGTCGAACAGTTTGGCCTCACTCGCACCCAGTGGCGCACTTTGGCCTATGTCTACCGGACACCCGGAATGACCCAGACGCAGCTGGCAAAGCGGCTCGACCTTGAACGCGCAAGCATTGGTCAGGCAATCGATAGGCTTGAGAAAATGGAGCTGGTCGAACGACGAAGTGCGCAGAATGATCGGCGCGTGTGGCATGTACATCTGCTGCCTGCTGCCATCGAGTTGTTGCCAGCATTGCGCAAAGAGGCGGACGCCACCTACGAACGACTGCTCTCTGGTTTGGAGCTCAACGATCTGGAGAGCTTCGGTAACGCCTTAGCAAAGATGCGTGAGAACCTCGATATCGATTAGGCGCTGGTTGGCAGGTTCCGTGGCCACCAGTGGGACTGGCCTAGGTGAACTTCTGCTTCTGGGTCGATAGCAGACAGACGGCTTTCTAACTGTTTGGTGCTCATTCCGGACGCTTTGCGTCAGCTTTGTAATGGTTGGCCCAAAAAGCAGCATATCGCGCTGACGGTGATAGAGTGTTCTCTGGGAGCAACGGAAACAAAAGACTACGAAAACGTCCTATAACAGCCATAGGGTTGCCCTTAATTAGCGCTCATTTGCACGTCAAAAAGCTGCATTTCGCCCTAGACTACACCCCACACTAGGGTAGTCTAAGTGCATGCAAAACAATGATTTATTATGCTCGTAGGCTACGCCAGAACGAGTTCGTTTGACCAAGTGGCTGGGTTGGAAAGCCAAATCGAGCAACTTCTTACAACGGGTTGTAACGACAAGCTGTTTCAAGAGCAGATCTCATCGGTCGACGAGCGCCCCCAACTTGAAGCCGCACTAGATTTCGTCCGTGAGGGTGATGTGCTCGTGGTTGTGCGGTTGGACAGGCTCGCTCGCTCCACATCCGACCTTCTTGGTATTCTGGATAGGCTCGAAGCTAAGGGCGTCGGCTTACGTATTCTCGACTTCGGCGGGTCAGAAATGGACACGAAGTCTCCTACGGGGAAACTGGTCTTGACGATGTTCGGGGCTATCGCTCAATTTGAACGCGAACTGATGAAATTGCGCCAGCGTGAAGGCATCGAGAAAGCCAAACGGGAAGGCCGCTAT
Source organism: uncultured Erythrobacter sp. (assembly GCF_947497915.1). Lineage (GTDB taxonomy): Bacteria > Pseudomonadota > Alphaproteobacteria > Sphingomonadales > Sphingomonadaceae > Erythrobacter. Next base: position 400,805 of record NZ_CANMIJ010000002.1, read on the forward strand.
AAAGGCAGAGCGCCCACAGCCCGCCGTAGATTGCCAGAAATGCGCAAACTCGCTGACGAGGGCTTTGCCCCTTCCGAGATTGCCAGCCGCCTAGAGGTGTCTCGTGCGTCCGTATATCGGCTGCTGGCGGAGGATCGGGCATGACCGACACTGCCGAACTCTTCTCGCAGTTCACTTGCGTAACCGAAGACATGCACGGGATCGCTGTTGAAGGACAAAAAGCCGACTTGCCTGATGAAGCCAGCAAAGCACTCGCGGCACATCTTACTACTGGGTTGCAACAGGCTGGCTCAATCTTGGAAGCGATTGAACGCAACACGGACGGCAAGCCATGAGCGCGCTGCCAGTCGACATTATTCTAGATCGCAAGATCGACGCGATCATTGCCGATGGCCACAGGCTCCCGCGATGGGGTTGGCCCATTCCTGCCCCTTACAATGGAGCAACGGGCCAAGAGCGGGTTTATGTATGGCAGAAGAACCAGATCGCTTGGCAGGTTGGCTTGATGCCAGACCGCTCCGATTGCTCTGTCTGCTCAAAGAGGCAGGCCGAGCATTGGCATGGAGAAATCTATTTCCGGCCGTTCGCGCTTATGGCTATCTGCCGATCATGCCATGCAAGAGTGCACAGAAGGTTTGGAAGCCCGCACAGGTGGTCAGCTTTCCTTGAGGGCCTTGATCCAGACAATTGGACCCATGCACTCCTGCCCGATCAGATAGGCCGTGAGGAGGCGATGAGATTGTCTAGGGAGCCAAATTGGCTAGCGGCGCTCAAGCGTCTTTTGCAGGATCGCCAAGCAAATCGGTGATGGGAACGTCCAGCCGCCCAGCCATCTTCTCAATGACGTCAATGGTCGGGCTACGCTTCCCACCTTCCAAATGGTTCAAATAGGTTCGGTGAATGTCGATCAATGCGGCAAAGTCATCTTGCGACATCTCACGCTTCGCACGGATGCGGCGAAGGTTGGTCGCAAGGTTTTGACGTAGGCTCATCACGCATGATGAACCATAAATGTAGACGATCTGCACCAGACCATGGTCTACAAAGTTCTTGGACTGCCTCACCAATCCTCTAGAGTAGACGATGAGATACAGTTTTCTGGGAGCACTACGCGATGAATGATGACGAACGGACCTGTCCGGAATGCGGTGAGACGATCAAGAAGGCTGCGGGCAAATGTCGTTTCTGCGGCCACAGGTTCAGAAGTGCTGATCCCATTGATGGACCGATGACCGAGAGCCAAAAGAAAGTCGCCAAAACATCAAAGGTTGGATGCGCTGTGATCGCCATCGCGTTCATTGCGATGCTCTCATTCTGTAAGCCCGATGAGAATGCAGGATCAGGCGGTAGCGCCTCTACAACTGTTGCATCGGAAGAAGACGAGGACACGCCTCCAGACCAAGCGACCCAAATGCGGATCGTGGTGGCGTCGCAAGATGGTGTTCGTTCTCGCTTGAAAGACCCTGAAAGCGCAGACTTCCGAAACGTCGGTTACTATTCTGGCGGAAGTGAGGGCGCATCGGCGGTCTGCGGCGAGGTCAATGCAAAGAACAGCTTTGGTGGGTTCACAGGCTTTGAGCGGTTCGTTGCTCTGGGTGAGGACATTGCTTTCCTAGAAAGCGACGTCGAAGCGAGCGAGTTCGCAAAGGTCTGGAAGAGCGTTTGCGTCAAAGCAGATACTGACGAGGTGCAAATACCATAGCCCAACCGGACATATGGCGGACATGACTTTCTAAATCAGTCCTAGGGTTCTTCCTTAAATGGCAGAACAAAGGTGGTGAGCCCTGCTGGGTTCGAACCAGCGACCTACTGATTAAAAGTCAGTTGCTCTACCAACTGAGCTAAGGGCCCCCACGGGGCGTTCGGCTAAGTTGGTTCGTGCCGAACGGAGCGCCCACCTAGTCAGGGTCCGGCTATGGGTCAAGCGTTACGAAGCAATATCGGCCCGATGCGAGCAATAAAACCGCCTGCGCCCTCAATTTTCTGCGTGTGCGGTGGCCCAATGTTCGGCGATTTCGCGGTTGTTCGGCGCCCCTTCGCGCGCCTTGCTCAGCAATTGACGCGCCTCGGCTGAGGCTCCGCCTTTCTGCCATAGCGCCCATCCAAGAGTGTCGAGAATCTGCGGGCTTTGCGGTGCTTTTGCCAACGCACGCCGTGCCAGAGTGACAGCGGCAGCGGGGTCGCCAAGCTCGATCTTTACAGCGGCCGCGTTGTTAAGGAGCGCGGGATCATCCTTGCCCGAGCCGTTTAACAATGGGGCATAAATCGAATCGGCTTTGGCCCAATCACCGGCGCGAATCGCTTCACCGGCTGCAACCATAGTCTTCGACAGATTCGGCGCAGCATCACGCTTTGCGATTAAGCCGCGAATCCTTGAGATATCGCTTTGTCCGGTCTCTTCGGCCAATCGCAGCGCCAGGATCAGCAGATTTCCGTCTGCCTGAGGATGGTCAACAACCGGCGCGATGGTTTTCCAGCCATTGGCGAATTCGCCCTGCTCAGCATAGGATTGCGCCAGAACGCGCTGTGCCATCAGATCGCCCGGGTGATCTTTGGCGTATTCCTCAAGCGCAACGATCGCAGGACCGTATTGTCCGCGTGCGGCGTCAATAAAGCCGCGCAGCCGCGTGAAGGCCGGCTCTGCGGCGATCGCCACCGGTACTGTCTCGATTAGCTCAAACGCACGCTGCGGATCACCTTCGTTGAAGGACATTTGCGCAAGGAACAGCACCCCGATGGGGTGCGTCGTTCCGCTGCCGCCGGTTTTCTGGATCCATTGCGCGGCCGCCTCTTTATTGCCGCGGTCTCGCTCAATTGCGGCCATGCCCAGCATCGCGGTTTGCTGCGCCGGGCTGACGCTTAATACGGTGCCAAAACGCGCCGCAGCCTGATCAAGAGCGCGGTTTGAAAGCTGTATTTGACCGGCAAGCAAATGCGCCTGAGGCACAGCAGGTTTGATAGCAAGAACAGGCGCGAGCCGTTTAAGCGCATCAGCTGGGCGAGCTGCGGCCAGCATCCGCTCAGCATCAACGGTCACTAGCCTTGCATCCTCGGGAAATTTCGCCAGCCCTTCGTCGAGCTTCGCCGACGCTTCTGGCAGATCGCCGTCACCCATCGCGATGGCGATAGCAGCGGTGTAAGCCATCGGTACGTCATATTCGAGCGTCTCCAGCGCGTCACGCGCAGCGCCATTATAGCTGCCAAGCAAATAGGCTTCGGCCAGCTTTGCCTTGGAGAGGCTGGTGACATTCGGGCCGTTCACCACCGCTTCGTATTCCGTCACAGCGCGATCAGGATTGCCTGTCGCGAGCGCGAGATCGCCCGCCATCATGCGCAATTCGGCATTGTCGGGGTCCGCTTTCAACGCAGTCGTGACATGCTCAAGCGCAATACGCGGTGCACCGTCGGCCAAGGCCGCTTTTGCGGCGGCAACCGGATCGGTAGGGGCCGTGTCGCAGGCAGTAACGAGCGACGTCGCCACAAGCGCAAGCGCAGCGGCAGGAATGATAGAACGAATGGTAGATTTGCGGTGTGTGGTCATAGCCCACGCATTTACGGCAAGATGCTTAACAGGCCGTTCCCGCCAGTTAACCGTCAGGATTCCTTACACATGGCCAAAACGTCGGATACGCATTAACCTTTAGAAGCGGCGGTTTCCGGTCACTTTTGCAAAATTGGCACGCCAATTGCTTAACCTTCCCCGACTAAGCTGACTCTAAAGTTAGCTGACGTAGAAATAGATTAAGACGAACGGGGAATATCCATGCGTAAGCTTCACAAAACTGCCGCCATCGCGCTCGCAGCCAGCACCATGACTGTTGCGACACCAGCATCAGCGGCGATTTTCGAATACGTGATGAGTGACGGTGACATTCTGACCATCGACACCGAAACCCAAACCGGCACCTGGACGGGTGACGATATGGACGTGACATTCACCAGCCCAGACTTCGCCAACTTCCAAGGCGGCGATAGCCCAAGCTTTTCGTATACGCTCACCGACATGACCGGAACCCGCACAATCCGCGGCACCGACTACACACCAACTCGTGAAAACGGCGACCGTTTTCACCCATGGATGATGAAGACCACCAGTGATGGCCGCATCAACCTTTGGTCTTGGTGGGGTGATCCTGTGGTTGCAGGCGACTATGTTCGCGGCATCGCCGACTACCGCGTGGTAGACGTGCCAGCTCCTGGCATTGTTGGCCTGCTGGCTCTTGCTCTTGCAGCGCTCGGCTTTGGCCGTCGCCGCCGCAAAATCAAAGGCGCTGCCGCAGCATAAGCTAGCCGCTTAACGAAATCAGCAAACGCCCGGTTGCCAAACGCGACCGGGCGTTTGTCGTTTCTGCCTTGAACTAAGTTCGCGCGGCGAGCTGGCGAACGCTTAAGCCGCTCACCGGATCGCGCCAATCGCCTGCGATTGCACCTGCGGGACTGAGCACGAAATCCCGGGCGCGAAAATCGATATGCGGGATCGTGAGATGATCGTCTTGCCATTCGCCGCCGCTCCACAGCACGATATCAAGGTCGAGCACACGGTCACCCCAGCGGCGCCCTTTCCGGCGTCCGAACTCGCGCTCCATCCGCTTTAGTCCGGCCAGCAGCGCAGGTGGATCATATTCACTCTCCAACACTGCTGCACAATTGGCAAACTGCCGCTGCGCAGGCCCCATCGGAGCGCTATCGATCAATGGCGCGCGCGCGCTGACCGTGCCCAGCGCAGACAATTCCTCCATCGCGGCGCGCACCACATTACGTGGGCGGCCATAGACAGTGTGACGCCGGTTTGAACCAAGCGCGATCAGATAGGAACTGCTCAAATGTCTTCTGCAATGCGGCCATAAAGCTGCGGCCGGCGATCCCGAAAGAACCCCATGCCCGCGCGGTGCTTGGCCGCCTGAGCAAGATCGAGCGTGGCGACGAGAACGCCGTCATCTTCTGCGCCAAATTCCTGCACCAGATCGCCCCATTCATCCGAAATGAAAGAGTGCCCGTAGAAATTCTGCTCGCCGCCATCTGAATTGGCTGGCCCCTCCGCGCCGATCCGATTGCTGGCGAGAACCGGCATGCAATTAGACACCGCGTGCCCGATCATCGCGCGCCGCCACATACGGCTGGTGTCGAGATCGACATCATAAGGCTCAGATCCGATTGCGGTGGGGTAAAGCAGCATTTCTGCGCCCTTCAATGCCATGACCCGCGCGGCCTCAGGATACCATTGATCCCAACAAATGCCGACGCCAATACGAACGGGTTTGCCGTCATCGCTGGCAATGTCCCACACCTTAAAACCGTCATTCCCCGGGCGGAAATAGAACTTTTCCTCGTAGCCCGGCCCATCGGGGATGTGGCTCTTGCGGTATGTGCCCATGATCTGGCCATCGGGGCCGATCATGGCGAGGGTGTTGTAATAATGGTGCCCGTCGCGTTCAAAAAAGCTGGTCGGGATCGTTACATTCAATTTAGCCGCCAACGCCTGCATCGCGACAACACTGGGATGATCGGCGGTTGGACGCGCCAACGCGAACAGCGCTTCATCCTCTTCGCGGCAGAAATAGGGGCCGGAAAACAGCTCAGGTGGCAGGATAAGCTTCGCGCCCTCGTTAGCTGCCTGTTCAACAAGCGCGCTGACGGCCGCGATATTCGCAGCTTCGTCGTCTCGGCCCAGCGAAAGCTGGAGGGCGGCAACAGTGAGTTTCGTCATGCGCCGCCCCTTAAGCTTATTCGGCCCTGCGGAAAAGGCCCGCGAGGGCTTAGCCCGCCTTCTTGAAAAGCAGTGTCATCCGGTCGCTTTCGCCGATTGCCGCATAGGTTTCGCGATCTTCATCGCCCTTGGCGTAGCTAGGCGGCAAAGTCCAAACGCCGTCTTCATAGTCGGCGGTGTCATCTGGATTGGCGTTGATCTCGGACGTGTCGACCAATTCAAAGCCCTTGCCTTCGAAATAAGCGATCAATTCATCCTGCTTCAGATAGCCCATATTGCCGTCAACATACGCTTCAGGCGCATCGGCCTTTGCGCGGTGCTGAACCACGCCCAACATCCCGCCCGGTTTCAACGCGGCGTGAAGTGCTTCGACCTCGCTATCGGCAACACCCCAACGGATTAGGTTGTGCATCATGCGGATCATCAAAACACGGTCGACCGTGCCGTTCAATTCTTCGGGAATGGCATTGCCGAAATGAAACGGCAGAGCCTCTGCTGGGATGCCCAGCCCCTCTGATTGCGTGGCGGAGAAGCTCTCTGCAAAGCCGCGCACACGCTCAACGAATTCATCGCCCAGCGGGCTTGCCGCTTCGGGAGGAAAGCTGACAGCGATATAGCTGCCCTGCTCGTTCACGTAAGGCGCAAGGATGCGGGTGTACCAGCCGCCGCCTGGAGCATATTCGATGACTGTGTGGCTTGGCTCCACCTGAAAGAACGCAAGCGTTTCGCCTGGATTGCGGAATTCGTCACGCGGACGATCTTCATCCCGGCGCGCATCGGCCAATGTTTCAGCCAGTGCCACGTTTTCAGCCTTGGTTTCGGCCGGCGCAGTCTCACCCGCTTCCGGTGCGCAAGCCGTCATTGCAAGCGCCCCTGCGGCAGCCATCAGAATATGTCTCATTTGCTCTCTCCCTTGAGCGGTCTCAGTCAACCTGATTGAAAAGCCTGATGGCTGTTCAATCAGCCTTCTTGAAAAGCAGGGTCATCCGGTCGCTTTCGCCGATTGCCACATACTTTTCGCGGTCCTGATCACCGTAGCGCAGAACAGGCGGAAGCGTCCAAACGCCGCCTTCCCAATTTGCCGGATCTTTCGGATTGGCGTTGATCTCGCTTTCTGCGACCAGTTCAAAACCATTTGCCGCGAAGATTGCGAGAACCTGCTCTTTCTTCATGTAACCAGGCGCCGGCGAGTAATCATCGAAGCTCGCATCCGCAGGGGCGCGGTGCTGAACCACGCCAACCATACCGTCATCTTTCAGCATCTTGTGCACTGCATCCAGCACATCATCAGCGGTGTTGCTATTCGCAAGACCATGCATCGAACGGAAGATCACAACCCGGTCGACTGTACCGGCCACATCGTCCGGCATTTCATCGATTTCAAACACGTGGGCCGCATCTTCGCCCATGCCGGATGCTTCGACGAGGCCTTTCTTGAAATTCTCTGTCCATGCTTTGGAACGGGCTTCCTGCGCACGGCTACGGTAAGTGCGCGCGTCGCTGTCACCGTTGAATGCAATGTATTTGCCCTTTGGCATGATCCAAGGTGCCAGAACCCGTGTATACCAAGCGCCGCCCGGGCCATATTCAGCGACCGTCATTGTTGGCTCAATCTGAAAGAACGCGAGCGTTTCGGCAGGATTGCGATACTGATCGCGAGCACGGTCACCATCGCGGCTTTCATTGGCCAGAACATCTTCAATGTTTGGAGCGTCTGCGGCGTGATCGTCGGCCGCGAGCGGCGCGGTCAATGAAAGAGCAGCGCCAGCAAGAGCTGTCATCGAAGCGAGGTAAAGTGGTTTCATCGGTAAGGGGTCCTCTCGGTTTGAAACGAATTGCTGAGCGTTCCTGACGCAAGGGCGCGTTAATGACAAGCCGCAGGCCTGCGGCACTGGCAAATCCCGTCGGCGATCTTATGTCTTTCATCGAATAGGAGATCGAGCGATATGGAACAGGCAATCATTGCTGGCGGATGCTTTTGGTGCACCGAGGCTGTTTTCAAAGATGTGATCGGCGTAACCGAAGTCGAAAGCGGTTACATTGGCGGCGACAAAGCCGATCCAACATATAAAGAGGTTTGCACCGGAAACACCGGCCATGCCGAGGGTATTCGCGTGACGTTTGACACCGATAAAATCACCCTCGCCGATATCTATGACGTCTTTCTAGGCACGCATGATCCCACACAACTTAACCGCCAAGGCGGCGATGTCGGCACACAGTACCGCTCAGCAATTTTCCCGCTGTCTGCGGCGCAAAGCGAAGAAGCTGAGGCCGCGATTGGCCGCTGGAATGCCGAGAATGGCAAAATGGCTGTGACCACAATCGAAGGTCTGGACGGCGGCGCGCAGTCTAAGCCGTGGTATCCCGCAGAGGATTACCATCAGGAATATTGGGAAGGCGAAGGCCAGGGCAATCCGTATTGCCAAGCGGTGATCCCGCCAAAAATCATGAAGCTGCGCAAGAGCTTCCAGAAATATGTGAAAAGCTAGCTTAGGCTACGCTACTTGAGGAGGGGCAATGGCGCGGCAATTCAGCAGGTCTTACACAAGCGGGCATACGCTGGAAGCGGATGGAAGCGTCACATTCGCGTGTTCGCAGGATGTTGATGCGTGGCCTTGGCTAACATTGGGGCCGCGTCACCCTGTCACGATCCAAGCCCAAAATTTCTGGACAAGCGTCGGCGCGATTATGGCGATTGGCGAGATGGAAGATGGGCAATGGTCCGCGCTGACCTGGACAGATTGGTCTTGCGGGGATGACGCTGCAGGCTGGGCCGTTCGCGGGCATTACCAACGCGAACATTCGGGCGATAATGAGCATTACGCAATCACGCTTTATGATAGAGACGAGCGCGAAATCGTAAGAATGCGTGGGCGCGGGGTCGTGTTTCGAAATCGCAACTTTGAAGAATGGCGGGACAAGTCAAAGAGTGAGGCGCAGTCTTTCTCTGATCCCGCGACGATTCGTTTTGCACCGCGCGAAACGCTTGGCATCGGGCCAAGAGAACACCCTCTGGTTAGCACAATGCACGAGAGCGAAGCGCCCTATCTGGATGCTCTGATCACTCGCGAAAACGGCTTGCCTCCGGCCAACCCCATGCTTGGTGGGTCCGGTGATCACGTAAACTCGGTCCATATGATTGAAGCGGCACGGCAAGCGCTTTGCCAGTTGACTGGCGATCCAAGTATTTCGGTGACTGCGGGCGAGATGGAACTCAATCGCTATGTCGAACTTGGCACGCCGTTCCGGCTCGAAGTCGAGCCGCAGGCCAATCAAACCTACGTCTTTGCGCTAAGCCAGATCGGCAAAGCTTGCGCGCGGCTAACCCTTAAGGTTTAGGGCTTGCGCCACCGCCCGATAAAGAATCCGTCCAATCCGCCTTGATCCGTCAACATGCCCGGATGCGTGCGCAGCCAGCCTTGCTTAGTCGGTGTGAGGCCAGGTGGCAGTTCATCCGCTGTGATCGGCATTGGCTCCAGATCAAATGTCTCGTCGATCCAACGTGCCTGATCCTCGCCCTCTTCGGTTTCGAGCGAGCATACCGCGTAGATAAAGGTCGCGCCGCTTGGCAGCCACTCGACCGCTTGATGGATCAGCGATTGCTGGATTTCGGTCATCTCGCCGATCTGGCGCGGACCAATCCGGTGGAGTACGTCAGGGTGGCGGCGGCAGGTTCCGGTCGCGGTGCACGGCGCATCGAGCAGGATTGCATCGAACTGTTTAGCGGGATGATAGGTCAGCGCGTCGGCCTTCACCACTTCGGCTTCGATAGAGGTGCGCTTCAAATTCTCGCGCAACATTTCCAGCCGTTTGCCATTGATGTCGAGCGCGGTGACTATCCATCCGCGCGCGGCGAGCGATAATGTCTTGCCGCCCGGCGCCGCGCAAAGATCGAGAGCGCGCTTACCGCCCCCTTCACCCAGCAAACGCGGCGGCAATTGCGCGGCGAGATCCTGCACCCACCATGCGCCATCATCAAAGCCCGGCATCTTCTCAATCGGCGTGCCGCGTGGCAGGCGGATATGGCCCGCGGCAAGGCTGACCCCGCCCATTTCCAGCGTGCGGGCCTCGGTTTCGCCCGGATCTTTCAGCGCCAGATCAACCTCCGGCGGATCGATTAGACCGGGTGCAATCGCATCGGCGCGCGCGCCCCAGCGGGTTAGCACCGCGTCACTCATGGTCGGTACATCGGGCAGCGAAACTTCACGTTTCATCAAAGTCGAGAACACCCCGTGCGCCAGCCTGCGCGGGCCGCCTGTCAGCAGCGGCAGGCACGTCGCGATCACAGCATGCGGAGGTGTTTGCAGCCTGAGCGCCTGCGCCAGCATCAATCTCAGCACTCCGCGCGGCTTTGCATCATCTGGAAGGCGTTTCTTGGTCGCGCTGTCGATCAACAGATCGAGATCGCTCAACCAGCGCAGTGTCTCACCAATAATCGCGCGCGCCAAGGCGCGGTCTGCCGGTCCATCGACGCCTTTCAGCGCAGCGGCCTCAGCCTGTTCGAGCGTTTCGCCCCGGCGCATCACAGCGTCGAGCGATTTGAGCGCAGCGCGGCGCGCGGGAAATCCTGGAGCAACAGCCATGTCAGGTGCTCATAGAGATATTGAAACCAAGCGCCAGTTGAAACCAACCATCTGCCCGCGCGTTACATGGTGGCTATGACAAAACAGAAATCAGAAGCCGCCAAAAACTTTGAGAAACCAGCTCACTGGACCAACGATCCACCGCCAAAACCGAAAGCGGTTGACCCGCTTAAAGATGAGCCGCGCGAGCTATCCCCCACCCGCTATGGCGATTGGGAACGCGAAGGCATCGCCTGGGATTTTTAGAGTTTTTTGAAGTTCACCTTCAGCCCGTCTTTGGGCTGAGGGATCGGCCAAGCCTGCCATTCGGGATCATAGCCTTCGCTGACTTCGATCCGGTAACGCTGCAATATTTGCACCATCAGGACTTTGATCTGCATGTAAGCGAAGTGCAAGCCGAGGCACATATGCGCGCCGCCGCCAAACGGCACCCACGCATATTTGTGGCGCGCTTTCACCAGTTCAGGGGTGAAGCGCATGGGATCGAAGGTTTCGGGATTGTCCCAATATTCTTCGGAAAAATGGGTCCAATGGATGTTGATACCGACCATCTGGCCTGCAGGAATTTTGTATCCGCCATATTCAAAATCTCTAAGCGCACGGCGCGGCATTGACGGCACTGGCGGGACAATACGGAGCGTTTCTTTAAACGCCATCTCCGTCAGATCGAGCTTGCTCATGTCGTCATATTCAAGCGGGCGCGGCTCGCCTGATCCATCTGGCCCGCCAGTCACAGCCATGATCTCCTCGCGCAGTTTTTCCTGCCATTCGGGGTTCTTCGCGAGCTGATAGATCATCGAGGTTGCCGAGGATGTGATCGTGTCATGCGCCGCCATCATCAGGAAGCTCATGTGATCGACAACTTCGTCAACCGGCAGCATCGATCCGTCTTCGCGGGTAGCCGTCGCAAACTGGCTGAACATGTCCTGCCCGCCGCCTTCGCTGCGGCGACGTTTTGTCTCGCGCGTCAGATAATCAACCATATAGGCGCGGCCATCGACGCCTTTTTTCATCTTGGTGAAGGGCAAAGGCTTGCGCACCGGCGCAACGGAGGCCTGAACCATATCGACAAAGGCGGTGTTGATCTTATCTGCTTCTGGTCCCCACGGAATGCCGAGGAAACTGTCCGCCGCCAGATCGAGCGTCAGTTGCTTGATCGCTGGCTGGAACAGCATGTCGCCTTCCCACTTTGCGACTTCACGTGCCACGCCGGAATTCAACGCGCCCGAATAATGCCGCATCGGGCCGGGCTTGAACGCAATTGAAAGAGCACGCCGATCGATCCGGTGGTGATCAAAATCCAGCAGCATCAATCCGCGTGGGAAAAGCTGATCAAGAACCGGGCCCCAGCCTTGCTCGCTGGAGAAAATCTTCTCTTTGTTGAACAGCACCAGCTCGTTGGCATCGGCCCCGATCAATGCGACGTTCCAACCGCCAAAGGCATAGGTTTTGTAGACCTTGCCGTAGGTTTCGATCATCCGGCGCGTGAAAGCATGCGGATCGGCGAGCTGTTTGAACGTGTTGCCGATGACAGGCCATCCTGCCTCACCCGGAATATGCGCAATCGCATCATCCTCGGGAATGCCCTCGCTCCAATGATCGAAGGTTGGCTCTGATGAACCGGGTTTTGCAAGAGTTGCCATAATCAAAATGTCCGTATCGAGTTCGGATTAACAACTTAACTATGGCAAGCGTTCCCTCAAATCCAGCCGGAAAGCTCTCGGCGGATCATCGTGTCGAGCATTTGCACGCCGCTTTGCGAGACATTGAGGCAATCGAGAACGGCGTAATCCTCGCCGCCAGCCTCAACAAATTCATCGCGCCCTTCAAGTGCGAGCTCTTCCAATGTCTCGACACAATCGGCGGCAAAACCGGGGGCAGCGACAACAAGCCGCTTGGTGCCCTTTTCGCCTTCAGCGATCAGGGTGTCGTCCGTTGCCGGTTCCAGCCATTGTGCCGGGCCAAAGCGGGATTGGAATGTGGTTTCAAACCGAACGCCTTCAAACTCCGCGCGCTCTGCCAGTCGCTCTCGCAGCAGCCGCGCGGTCTTGTGGCAATGGCAATGGTAGGGGTCGCCCTGCTCCAAAGTGCGCTGAGGCATTCCATGAAAGCTGAGCAGCAAAACTTCTGGGCGGAAAGTCAGGCCACCTACCTGCCGCGTCAAATCATCGGCGAGCGCATCGAGATAGACGCTGTCATCGTGATATGGCGGCATAAACCGCAGCGCCGGTTGCCAGCGCATCTGGCCGAGCACGCGGGCGACCTCGTCAAACACGGTCGCAGTCGTTGCGGCGCAATATTGCGGATACATCGGCGCGATCAGAATCCGGTCGCAGCCCTTTTCGGTCAGTTCGCTCAGACGCTGTTCAATCGACGGTGAGCCATAACGCATCGCATAATCGACCACGATATTCTCGCCCAGATCGCCAGCGATCGCCTCTGCCTGACGCGCGGTAATATCAGCCAAAGGCGATCCGCGATCTGTCCAGATTTTGGTATAGGCTTCGGAGCTTTTCTTTGGCCTCGTGTTCAAAATGATCCCGCGCAGGATCGGCTGCCATGCGATTTTCGGGATTTCGATAACGCGCGGATCGGACAGAAACTGTTTGAGGTATTTTTTCACCGATTTGGGATCGGGGCCATCAGGCGTGCCGAGATTGACCAGCAATACGCCAATCGACCCGCTCGTCGCAGGGGGGTGCTCATTAGGGAGGCGTTGCGGCTGCCAAGTCATGATGAGGGTAACGCCCGAGGGGCGAACAATATCCTTCGCGTGTCAGATACCCGTCTCGCGGGCGAGAGAGGCACGGTTCAGATCCCGCCTGAAAGTAGGGGCAGTCGCCTCAATCGCAAGCCCGTGGCAGAAAACAATGCGTTGGCAATAGCTGGCGGGGCGACAACTGTGCCCAATTCACCAGGGTCAGCAGGGGCGGCGCTGCTGGTGATAAAGGCGACGTCTATCTCAGGACTATCAGCCAGTGCCGGAACGCCCAGCTCGCCATATTCAAAGCTCTCAGGCAAGCCAGCACGGAAACGCACGCTGTTGCCCAGCGCAATGCCAATCCCGAATATCAACCCACCTTCGATTTGTTGGCGCGCAATATCGGGGTTGATGATTCGGCCGATGTCGACCGCAACCGATAGGCGCGTGACCCGCACGCCGCCTTCGGCTTGGCGAGCGGTGGCGACGCAGGCAATCCGCCCGCCCGTCGCTGCATCGCCGATCCGGTGGCAGGCAAGCCCTTGCCCGCTTTGATCCGCGCCGCCGTTCCATTCCGCCATTTGCGCCGCCCGCTGAAGGCAGGCTGCCATGCGAATATCATCGCCCAGCATCGCCATGCGATACGAAAGCGGCTCACGCCCACCATCCCGCACAATCTCGTCCAGAAAACTCTCAATAGCGAACGCGGTGTAGGTGTTCGAATTGCCGCGAACCCGGCCGACAGGCATGCCGATTTCAACGGGGATGTGATCTACAACTACACTCGGCAAGCGGTAGGGCGGCACCGCCCCTTCGCAGGCCAGCGGGTCTTTCTTACCCGCGCTTTCGCGCACGGCAGCAGATGACGTCTGATTGTTGAACAACCGTTCGCCAAATTCCAGCGCCGCTGGCGGACAAGCGATCCGTAGGCGCAAAGCTTCGATATTCGCGTCCCCTTGCGACAATTGCGCACCGATCAAGACGTAGGCCGGATTGCGAGGGCGGGCGCCAACCATCTCATCACGGCGTGACCATGTCAGCTGAACAGGCCTGCCCAGCTCTTTGGCGATGGTTGCAATCTCGATCGCGTGATCGTGTTCCAGACGCGCGTCAAAGCTGCCGCCTGCCGGCATTGGGTAAAGCGCGACATCTTCAACCGCTATACCGATGGCCGCAGCCGCGGCGGCGCGCGCTTGTTCCGGCGCCTGACTGGCAATCCACAGATCGAGCTGCCCATCCTCAAACCGCGCAGCGGCGGTCGCCGTTTCCAGCGGCGCAGCAGGCGCAGGTTCGATTTCGTAACGCCGCGCCTTATCAACGCGGGTCATCGCCTCTTCGCCAAAGCCCGTTTCGGCAATGCGGAACGATCCGCCGCCATCAACCATCGTATCGAGGCGTGCTTCGATATCCTCGCTGGAGACAGGAAAGGCGATTTTGAATTGCGGTTTCATCGCATCGAGGGCTTTTTCCGCCGTCCACCAAGTCGTCGCAGCCACAGCAAGCCATTTTTTCGATTTAACCGCGCCGACTACCCCGCTGATCCGCTGCGCCGCTTCCGCGTCAAAGCCGGTGAGCTGCGCACCGTCATTCCCGCCGTGCCGGATCGCGGCAAAGACCATGCCGGGCAATCGCACATCGCCTGCAAATTGATACGATCCGTCGACCTTGGACGGCAGATCGATACGCGGAAATTGCGCTGGTGCGTCGGCAATTGCAGGCAGCTCACCAGCAGCAGGCTCATCAGGCCGCAAAGGCGGAGGATCAGGCGGTGACCATTCCGCAGCGCCAACGGCGAGCTCTCCAAAAGTTGCGCGGTTCTCGCCCAAAGAGACAATCCCGCCGGACACTTGGCATTCTTCCCAAGAGGCATCCCAGCGCGAGGCGGCCTCTTGCGCGAGCATGGCGCGTGCCGCCGCAGCCGCCTCCCGGCAAGGCATTTCATAGGCGGCGATCGAGGTACCATCGGCGGTAGCGTTGAAGCGGCTCGACTGCGCAAAACGTTCGACCTGCATCGCATCGGTCGTATCGGTGAAGCCAGCAGCAACCGGGTCCCAGAGGGCCATCCATTTTCCGGCGAGCGGGATATTGGGATAAGCGCCCGAAATCGGAGCAGGCTCAATCGCAATCTGCCGCCAATCCGCGCCCAATTCCTGCGCGACAATTTGCGGTAAAAGCGTGGTGATCCCCTGACCCATCTCGATTTGGGGAATGGCCACTGTGACCACGCCGTCTTCGGCAATTTTCAGCCACGCGCCAAACACATGCTCCCCGCGCGATGCTGTCAGCGGAACCGGATAAGATCGCGGCATCAGGTACCACGCAATGAGCAGTCCGCCGCCTGCCGCTGCTCCGATAGCCACTCCGCGCCGCGTCACTTGCATCGGATTAATAATCCTCGCCGCTTAGCCATGCCGCAATGCGCTGGGCTATGGCATTGAATGGTAAAGCGCCCTCGCCATCACCCGCTGCAGGAGGCGTCCCGGCATCACCGCTTATCCGGGTTTCAATTCGGAGCGGTACGCGGCCAAGGAACGGAATTTCGAGGGCGGTCGCAAATTTCTCGACTCCGCCTTGTCCGAATGGATCGCTCACTTCGCCGCAAGATGGGCATTCATATCCGGCCATATTTTCCACCAGCCCGATGATCGGCACTTTGCCTTGCTCGAACAGCTGACCGGCACGAGCGGCATCGATCAGGGCGAGATCCTGAGGCGTGGAAACCAGCACCGCGCCGTCGGGCTTACTGTCTGACATCATTGATAGCTGCACATCGCCAGTGCCCGGCGGCAAATCGATCAACAGCAGATCGGTATCACCCCAATCGGCCTCGACCAGTTGGCCCAGCGCCTTACCCGCCATCGGCCCGCGCCACGCGAGCGCTTTGCCCGGTGCAACGATGTGACCCATCGAAAGGACTTTGACTCCGTGCGGGCTATCCAGCGGGATCAACTTGTCACCGCGCGCTTCGGGTTTGCGGTTTTCTGTAGCGAGTAATTTGGGCTGCGAAGGGCCATAAATGTCGCCGTCAATCACGCCGACCTTGTGCCCCAGCTTTGCCAAGGCAACCGCAATATTGGTGGTCAGCGTCGATTTTCCGACACCGCCTTTGCCGGAACCAATCGCAATTATACGCGCCCGCTTGCGGTCAGCCGTCAATGCAACGCGCACTTCGTCCACACCATCCACACCTTTAAGAGCGTTGCGGAATGCGATTTCGAGCACTTCGCGTTCTTCCGGGCGCATATCGCCTGCATCTGCAACGATAATCGCGCGGCCACCTGCGAGCCGGGCCGATTGAACTCGGCTGGCAATATTGTCTGGCATTGCCGCGCGCAAACGCGCTGCAATCGCCTCTGGAGTTTCACTTTGTGTCATTGCGAAACGCCTCTAACATCAAAATCACCACTCCGACCCCTGTTTTTCGCCAGAATGCATTCCTATAAGGGAGTTATGCAGATTTTTGATCGGTTGAAAGAGCGCTTTGGAATGTCCGGTACCGGATTGGCCATGGCTGGTAAGAATCCCTGGGGCGGCTCAGGCAAGAAAGGCGATGGCGAATCGTCTGCCGAAGGAGGCTCCGAAGGCGGCGGGTCCGATGGCGGCGGATCAGACGGTCCGCGCAATCCTTGGCTGCCCGGCGGCAATTCGGGCAGCGGCAAACGCCGTTCAGCCAGCATCGAAGATATTTTCAAGAATCGCGGACCAGAAGGCCCAAACCGCGGCGGCAGCGGCGGCGGCTCCAATTTCCAGATGCCAGAACGCCCGGGCGGCGGCAGCTGGTTACCGATTATTATCGGCGGTATCGTTATCCTCGCGGTTGCGCTGTCATCCTTCCACATGGTCAACCCGGGCGAGCGCGGTGTTGTCAAAACGCTTGGCAAATACAGCCGCACCGTTGAACCTGGCCTTCGTTTCACCGCGCCATGGCCGGTAGAAACAATTGCCATCGAAGACGTTGAGGGCGTTCGCGCTGTCAACATCCCTACGTCTGGCGAAAAAGCGAAACTGATCCTGACGGGCGATCAAAACCTCGTCGACTTGAGTTACATCGTGCGTTGGCGCATCAACGATCTGGCGGATTTCAAATTCCAGCTCGCCGAGCCGATTGAAACGGTCAACGAAGTCGCGGAAGCCGCCATGCGCGCCTCTGTCGCGGAAAAGACCTTGGATGCGACCTTTACAGGTACAGGCCGCGCCGAAATCCAGCAGGATGTGCGCGAACGGATGCAGGAAACGCTCGACGATTACAGAGCGGGCATCCAGATCGTCGGTGTCGAAATCGCCAAGGCTGACCCGCCTAGCGAAGTCGTCGATGCCTTCCGCGATGTTTCGGTGGCGGAACAAAATGCCGATGCGGCGCGCAACCAGGCGCGCGGCTATGCCCAGCAGACGATTGCTGGCGCAGAAGGTGAAGCCGAAGCATTTGACAAAGTGTACGAGCAATACCGGCTTGCCCCGGGCGTCACCCGTCAGCGTCTCTATTACGAGACAATGGAGAAGGTGCTGGCTGTGACGGACAAAACTGTGGTCGAAGCCGAAGGTGTAACGCCTTATCTTCCGCTACCCGAATTGCGGCGACGTGCCGCTCCGCCTGAGCCAATTACCGTTCAGCCACAATCCAACAGCCAAGGGCAATAATCATGGAAGCTCTCTGGAATAATTACCGCTGGGTATTCATCGCGATTGCCATCGCTGTCGCCGGATTTTTCATGAGCGCGTATGTCGTGAATGAGGAAGAACAGGTGGTTGTGATCCGTACAGGTGAGCCAACCTATGTCGCAAACCGCACTGGCAGCGAATGGGAAGCGGGGTTGTATTTCCGCATACCTTTTATCGACACCCTGCGCGTCGTTGAGAAGCGCGTTCTCGATCTGGAGATGACTGATGAGGAAGTGCTCTCGAACGATCAGCAACGTCTGCTTGTTAACGCCTATGCGCGGTTCCGTATCGTCGACCCCATCCGCATGGTTGAACGTGCTGGCACCACCGAAGGCGTGCGCGTAGCGCTAGAGCCGATTCTCAACTCCGCACTACGTCAAGAACTTGGCCGGCGCACCTTTGCCAACATGCTAACCGCAGAACGCGGCAATGCGTTGGCAAATGTCCGTATCAACCTCGACCGCGAAGCACGCCAATACGGCGCCGAAGTGATCGACGTTCAGATCAAGCGGACCGACCTTCCCGAAGGTCGCCCGCTGGAATCCGCATTCCAACGGATGGAATCGGATCGTGAACGCGAGGCGAGGACCATTCGCGCGCAGGGCACTCGCGACGCGCGGATCATCCGCGCCGAAGCTGATGCCGAGGCAGCACGCATTTTTGCTGAAGCCTTCGGCAAAGACGGCAACTTCTACGATTTCTATCGGGCGATGCAGAGTTACGAACAAAGCTTTGCCAAAGGCGAAGGCCGCGGCGAAAGCTCGATCATTCTGTCGCCTCAGAACGAATATCTGCGGCAGTTCCGCGGGCAGCGTTGATCGGTAGATCGTCCGACGAACCGTTGATGCCGTGCTACCGACATCAAGCGCGTTCAATTGCCGTTCAGTGCGTCCGCGCTCAATTGCGGGCCGTAGTTTAGGAAATGCCTGAACCTTGGAACGCGCGGCATCGGTCGCCCGTTCAAGGCAGTGAAAAAGGAAAAAGAGGACGTGAAAAACGTGCGGTATGTATATGGACTGACGAGCGCTCTTTTGGTTGGGGGTGCAGCAGTATCGCTGGTGTCCGGTCAGCCAGCGGGCGCACAAGTGGCACAGAACGATACGAGTGTAATGAGCAATGTGGTGCCGCGTGCCGGTGCCCCTGCAAGCTTCGCCGATCTGACAGAGCAGCTGCAACCGGCGGTTGTGAATATTGCGACCCGCCAACGCGTCGAAGTGCAAAGCCGCAATCCGTTTCAAGGTACGCCTTTTGCTGACCTGTTTAATCGCCGGCGCGGACAGCCGGCTCAGCCGCAAACCCGCGAAGCCCAATCGCTAGGCAGCGGATTTATCATTTCAGCAGACGGATATGTCGTCACCAACAATCACGTTGTGACGCCGAATGACCGTGCGACGCTTGAAGAAATAACCGTTACCATGCCAGACGGGACAGAATACGAAGCCGAATTGATCGGCGCCGATGCTCCGTCTGACTTGGCCGTGCTCAAAATCAAATCGGACAATGCGTTCCCATTCGTGAAGTTTGGCGATTCCGCCCAAACCCGCGTGGGTGAATGGGTGGTCGCAATCGGCAACCCATTCGGTCTCGGCGGCACAGTGACAAGCGGCATCGTTTCCGCAGTCTATCGCAACACCCGCCAAGGCGGTGCGTATGACCGCTATATTCAGACCGATGCCAGCATCAACCGCGGCAATTCCGGCGGCCCGCTATTCGATATGCAGGGCAATGTCATTGGCATCAACAATGCGATTTTCTCGCCTTCGGGTGGCAGCGTCGGCATCGGATTTGCAATCCCTTCCGAGATCGCTGCTCCGATTGTTGACCGGCTCAAAGAAGGTCAGGAAATCGAGCGCGGTTTTCTTGGCGTGGGCCTCAATCCGATGACCGATGATTTCGCGGATTCACTGGGTCTGCCCGCCAATCGCGGCGAGATTGTTCAAAACGTTCAGGACGACAGCGCGGCTGAGAAAGCTGGCCTGCGTGCAGGCGACATCGTGACCAAGGTCAATGGCCGCGACGTTACCAGCGAACAGACTGTGTCCTACCTCGTTGCGAACCTATCGCCGGGCACAAGTGTCCCGATCGAGTTCATCCGTGATGGCGAAACTATGGCGATCACGGCAGTGCTGGGCAAACGCCCGAGCGAAGCAGAATTGCAGCAGCAGCAGGAAACGTTCGATCCCGATTCCGACGAACCGATGGATCCGGATGAAACCGATAGCACGATTGCTGAAAAGCTCGGCCTACAGGTGCTCGAAATGACCCCGCAGATCGCACGATCATTGCGGGTCGATGAAGACACTGTTGGGCTTGTCATCGGACAGGTTGATCCAAATTCGGATGCTGGCCGCAAGGGCCTGCGCCGTGCTGATCTGCTGCTTTCGGTAAACAATGTACCGCTATCCAGCATTGAACAGCTTCGCGAAGCCATTGCCGACGCCGAAGCGAATGACCGTGAAGCTCTTCTCTTCCGCATTCAGCGACGCGGGGTCCCTGCGCGCTTCCTGCCGATCCGCCTGCGCTAGAAAAACGTTTACCAGACGCAAAAAAGGGCGCTGAGATTTTCGACCTCAGCGC
This sequence comes from uncultured Erythrobacter sp., assembly GCF_947497915.1. Classification (GTDB taxonomy): domain Bacteria; phylum Pseudomonadota; class Alphaproteobacteria; order Sphingomonadales; family Sphingomonadaceae; genus Erythrobacter. Next base: position 421,035 of record NZ_CANMIJ010000002.1, read on the forward strand.
CCTTTTTGTTGCGTGTCACACCATTCCTATCGCGGCCGCGGCGGGTCGGTTGAAGAGCCTTGCTGGCTCGGCACCAGAATATCGCGCTGCACGGTGTTTCTGTCAGGTGGCAGCTCGCCTCCAGTTGCCCGCTCGAGGAAATCCTCGCTTACAGCAGGAGGCGGTTCAACGGTCGGTGTTTCAATCGGGCCTTGCTCATCGGCGCTGCCCACAGGACGCTCTCCGTCGACACCGAAGGGGTTGTTCGATGGATCGCGGCGGCCCGGCTCGACCAGATTGCCTTGCTCATCGATGAAGTAATAGTCATCCGGATCGCCGAACAGATATTCCTCGTCTGGCTCCAATCTCCATTCGGGCAGGTTAAGTTCGACATCGAATTTCTCGACTGCTCGGTCTTTCACGGCATAACGCATATAGGCAGAGAACGCGCGAGCAGGCGCGCGCCCGCCTTGCAGTCCCGGCACAGCTTTCGCGTCATCGCGCCCCATCCAGACGCCAGTTGTGATGCCGGAGGAAAAGCCGACAAACCAGCCATCCTTGTTTGAACTGGTGGTGCCCGTCTTACCCGCCACTGGCCGTCCGATTTGCGCAGCGCGGCCTGTGCCTGTTTGCACGGCGGCCTGCAAAAGGTCGGTCATCCCAGCAGCGACGTAATCCGGAACGAGAGCCGTAGCGCGCGGTTTTTCGTGCTCATAAAGCACTTCGCCGCCTGCGGTCGTAACTTTGGTGATACCATATGGCTCGATCGATTGCCCCCTTGCAGAAACCGCCGCGAAAGCACGGGTCATTTCGAGCAGGCGCACTTCGGAAGAGCCAAGCACCATCGATGGATAGGTGGAGATCGGCGAGCTAATGCCAAAACGCCGCGCCATCGATGCAACCGTGCCGAAACCGACTTCGTTGCCCAACTGCGCGGCCACGGTGTTGATCGAAAACGCGAACGAAGTGCGCAGGTCGGTCTCGCCAACATTGCGGCCGTTAGAATTACGCGGGGTCCACCCGTCAATCGTCACAGGCGTATCAACCACGCGGTCTTCAGGGGTGTAACCCTGCTCAAGCGCGGCGAGATAGACGAACAGTTTCCACGAAGAGCCGGGCTGCCGCATCGCGTTGGTCGCGCGATTGAAGTTTGTCTCCACGTAATCGGTGCCGCCCACCAGAGCGAGGATCGCGCCGTCCCGGTCGAGGCTGACTAGGGCACCTTGCGAACCGCCCGGCGTGTTGGAATCGATAGACGCCGTCGCGGCGCGCTGCATGCCTACGTCCAAAGTCGTCCAAACCTCAATTGGTGCGAACGTTTCAGGCAGTAAAAGATCGAGTTGCGGCAGGATCCAATCGGTGAAGTAGCGCACCGAATTCTGGCCAGCTTGTTGTTTCAGCTCGACCGTGTCGACATCAACAGAGGCTTGCTGGGCATTGATATATCCTTGTTCCCGCATGAGCCGCAGCACGACTTTCGCACGGTTTACGGCGGCTTGCACATCAGCGGTCGGGGAATAGCGGCTTGGCGCTTTTACCAGCCCAGCGATGATAGAGGCTTCGGCTACGCTCAGCTCTTTGGCTGGGTGGCTGAAGAAATTCCGGCTGGCGCTGTCGATCCCGTATGAACCGCCGCCGAAATAGACCTTATTGAGGTACAGCTCGAGAATTTGCTCTTTGGAAAACTTCCATTCGAGGGCCATCGCGAGCACAGCCTCGCGCGCTTTGCGGTCAAATGTGCGGTTGGAATTGAGAAAGACGTTGCGCGCAAGCTGCTGTGTGATGGTTGATGTGCCGCCAACGCGTGAACGTGATCCGGTGATCCCCTCAACAACGGCGCCGGTCGTCCGCACGGGATCAATGCCGTAATGCGAGAAATACCGTTTGTCTTCGACGGCAACCATCGCGTTTTTCATATTGGCAGGAATGTCATCGTAGTCGAGCCATTCGCCAAAGCTTGGCCCGATCTCGACAATCTCGCTGCCATCGCGCGCGCGCACCAGAATCGTTTGCGCGTTTTGCGTGGCTTTCAATTGGTAGAAGCTCGGGATCGAACGCGCGGCAAAGCCGACGGCAAAAGCGAGGAAAATCGCGCCAAGCAGCGCAGCAACACCGCCCCATATCGTTAGCCGTTTGATCCAGAACCAGAACCGAGAACCGCCGCCCGCCGCAGCCGCCTTGCTCTTGCTGCTCTTGCGCTTTTTCGAGCTTGAGCGAGATCGCGACGCAGCACGCTCTGTAGCCGCGCGGCGCGATCCTCGCTTACCCTTGTTTGTCACACGGTCGCCGCGCTTCGACATTATCGTTCAATCAGCCTGTTCATACCTTGTCGCCGTCCATGCATAGGGGACTTGTAACGCTGCGTGAACACTGCGTGCGGGCTTATCCGTCCTTCTCGAAATCGAGCGCGGCGGAATTGATGCAATAGCGCATACCACCATCCTCTGGCGGGCCGTCGGGGAAGACATGGCCAAGGTGCCCGCCGCAATTTGAACAGAGCACTTCTGTGCGGATCATCCCGAATGTGACATCGCGCTTTTCCTCAACCGTTTCGTCCTGCGCAGGCTTAGTAAAGGCAGGCCAGCCGCAGCCGCTATTGTATTTTGAATCGCTGGCGAAAAGCACGGTTCCGCATCCCGCGCATGCATATTCGCCTTCATCATAATGCTTATCATACTGGCCGGTGAAAGCGCGCTCTGTGCCCGCTTCGCGCAGCACGTGATATTGCTCCGGCGAGAGTTTTTTGCGCCAGTCGTCATCGCTGAGTGTTTTGGGATCGTTGGTCATGGATTGCCTCTCATTTCAGGCACAATATCGGATCGTAATTAACGATCCGCAAGGCCGACCGGCCGCCCGCAGCGCCGATAGGCGCGAGGAAATCGCGCGCCGGATGGCGTGCGCAAAAAACAACCCAACCCTCAACCATCCACCAACGCGTAATGCGCTGGCGGTTTGATCACATCCATGCGCTCTGTGAGGAGCGGGCGGAAGCTTGGGCGGCTTTTGAAAACAGCATACCAGCCGCGCGTTTGCTCGTGCCCGGTCCAATCGATCCCGCCGAGATAATCCGCGACAGATATCTGCGCGGCGGCGGCCAGATCGGCCATGCTCATCGTCGATCCGGCAAGCCATGGGCGATTGTCGATCAGCCAGTCCATATAATCGAGGTGACCATGCGCCATCTTCATCGCCTCACGCAAAGCGCGGCTGTCTGGCGGTTGGCGCAGTACGATGCGTTTCTTCATCCGCTCTGACAAAAGCGGCGCGGTGACATCGTTGTAGAAATTTTCATCAAACAGAGCGGTGAGCCGGCGGATTTCCGCGCGGCCTGTGGCTGTGCCGTTGATCATCGGCGAACGATCAACGGTCTCTTCGAAATATTCGCCAATCGCACGGCTATCGGCGATCACCACATCTCTGTCTTCGTTCACCAAAACAGGTGTTCGGCCAGCAGGGTTGAGGTTGAAGAAATAGTCGGACGCCGCCCACGGGTCTTCGCGCACCAATTCATAGGCGATGTTCTTCTCACCCATCAGCAAGCGAATTTTACGGCTGAAGGGACAGAGCGGGAATTGATAAAGTTGCCACATTACGAATTATCCAATGCCCGAAACCGGCGAACAAATCCATCGCAATACTCTGCGATGCACAACAATTCAGACGCCGGAGGAATCGAGCATAACGAGGCAGGCCGGCATGACCTTTTGAACGTCGTCATTTTCGGCAAGACGCTGCGCCTCTTTGCCAACGAGATCGGCGATTCCTGCTCGGTCCAAGCCCGTCTCATCCATCATCTGCGCCATTGAGCGCACGAAAAATTCGCGCCCGCGCGTGCTGATATCGGGCCATTGCAAAGCCTCTTCATTGCCGTTCGCCTGACCATAGGAAATCAAAGCGAACGCAGCCGAGCATCGCAGCACAGCTTTGCTTTCTTGTGAGAGTTTGGCGGACGGGGCCGCGTTATCAGGCGCTGTGGCCTGTGCAGCCACGCTCAAAAGCGCCGCGCTGAAAAGGGTTGTGAACATAGGCACCGCTTTAACACGGGCGATGTGAACCGCATACTACAGGTTGCATAACAGGATTGGTTCTTGCCGCACCGATGCGCCTCGCTTACGCAAAGCGTCCATCCACGAGAGGAGACATACCCAAATGCTTAATCACATCATGATCGGCAGCAACGATATCGAGCGTTCGAAAGCGTTCTACACCAAAGTTCTCGGCGTACTCGGCGCGGGCGAGCCGATGGCTCATGTGAACGACACCGGCCAGACCCGCCTATTCTACATGCATAATGGCGACACGTTCTCGATCAGCGAGCCGATCAATGGCGAGCCTGCCAATTGCGCCAACGGTTTCACCATCGGTTTCAAATGCGACTCGCTTGACCAAGTGAAGGAACTTCACGATGTCGCCGTCGCCAATGGCGGTACAACTTGCGAAGACCCTCCCGGTCCGCGCGAGGGCAGCATGGGCGTCATGAACCTTTGCTACTTCACCGATCCGGACGGCCACAAAATTTGCGGCATCCACCGCCCAGGCTAAATTCAGGTGGGCCTCAACGGCTCAATTGAAACACTGCAAATTCGGCGCGCCAGTTTGATGCTGGTGCGCCGATTTGTTTTTCGCCGGAGAAAAACCACTCACGCTCGATCTTCGCGCCTTTTGCTTTTGCAAGCTCGCGAAAGTCATCGACGGTGACGTGGTGGATGTTTGTCGTCTCATACCAACTGACCGGCAAGGCGCGCGTCACCGGCATCCGTCCACCAAACATCAATGCTGCGCGGGTGCGCCAATGGGCAAAGTTGGGGAAGCTGACGAAGGCTTTTGATCCAACACGCAGCAACTCATCAAGGATCAAATCCGGACGTGTCGCGGTCTGCAAAGTCTGGCTAAGGATCGCGTAATCGAATGCTTTATCCGGATAATTGGCAAGGTCGCTATTCGCATCGCCTTGTACGACGGAAAGCCCGCGTGAGACGCAGCGTTCCACTAGCTCGCCGTTCAATTCCATCCCGCGCGCATCCACGCCGCTGACGCTTTCAAGCTCTGCCATCAGCGCGCCGTCACCGCAGCCAATATCGAGTACCCGCGAACCGGGCCTCACATGCGCAGCAATCGCAGCAAGATCAGGTCGCAAATTTTGGCCGGGAGAGGTCATCCGATGAAACCCTGAACCACACGGTCGAGCTGTTCATGAGGTAAAAGGAAACTGTCATGGCCGTTGGGTGCAGACAGTTCGACAAAGCTTACCTTTGCTCCCGCTGCGTTGAGCGCGTGGACAATGTGGCGACTTTCCGAGGTGGGGTAGAGCCAGTCAGTATCGAAGCTGACCAAACAGAAGCGCGCCGATGTGCCTTCAAAGGCATTCGCGAGCTTTCCGCCGTGCTCCTCTGCGAGGTCGAAATAATCCATCGCACGGGTGATATAGAGGTAGGAATTGGCATCGAAGCGCTGGGTAAAGCCGCTGCCTTGATAGCGCAGATAGCTTTCGACCTGAAAATCCGCATCAAAGCCAAAGCTTTTGCTGTCGCGGTCTTGCAGGCGGCGGCCGAATTTCTCAGTCAGCCCCTCTTCCGAAAGATAGGTGATGTGCGCAGCCATACGGGCCACGGCAAGACCATTGTCAGGCGAGGCATCGCCAGAATAGTAATCACCGTCTGACCAAGCGGGGTCCGCCATGATCGCTTGCCGGCCGACCTCGTGAAACGCGATGTTTTGCGCCGAATGACGCGCGGTCGACGCAATTACGAGCACGCGCGCGGCCCGCTCTGGCCAATTGGCAGCGAGGCTTAATGCCTGCATCCCGCCCATCGATCCGCCGACCACCGCGTGAAGTTCCGCAATCTCCAACCCATCCAGCAAAGCGACAAGCCCGCGTACCATATCGCGGATGGTGATGACGGGGAAACGCATCGCATAGGCTGCGCCGCCATCGGCTTCGCTCGCCGGGCCGGTGGACCCCATGCAGCTGCCGATGACATTGGCGCAGATCACATAGTAGCGATCCGTATCGATATGCTTGCCGGGGCCAACCATCCGTTCCCACCAGCCGGGTTTGCCCGTGATAGGATGATCGCTGGCGACAAATTGATCGCCGGTTAGCGCATGACAGATCAGGATCGCGTTCGATTTATCCGGGGCCAGTTCGCCATACGTCTCATAGGCAATCTGAGCAGAGGAAAGCGCCTGACCGCTATCAAGCGGCAGGTCGTGCGGGATCGCATAGATTTTCGATGCGGCGGCGGCGTTCATAGGCCAAGCGGATTGGGCGAGCGTCGCCGCCCTGTCAATCAGAGTGTCAATTGCTCTGTGATTGCCCTGTTATTAAACGCGCGAAGCGGTTATCGCCCACCCGCTATGACAACGCAGCCAGAACCCAAACCGTGGATCCTCGGCATCCACGCCTACACGCCCGGCAAATCCACCGCGAGCGATGGCCGCGCCTTGGTGAAGCTGTCCGCCAATGAAAACCCACTTGGCTCCAGCCCGGCCGCGATGGAGGCGATTGCGGAAACACGCGCAGAGGCAGCGACCTATCCCGATCCCGGCGCGCATGCTTTGCGCGGGAAATTGGCCGAATTGCACGGCCTGAATGCAGACCAGATTGTCTGCGGCACGGGGTCGGACGAGCTGCTCAATCTCGCAGCGCAAGGCTTTGCCGGTCCAGGTGATGAAGTGCTGTTCAGCCGCCACTCTTTCGCGGTGTATGATATCGCTGCGCGTCGCTGCGGAGCGACGCCGGTGGAGGCCGATGACCGCGACTTTACTGCCGATGTTGACGCTTTGCTGGCGGCGGTAACAGATAAAACACGCGTCGTATTTCTTGCCAATCCCAACAATCCAACCGGCACATGGATCGTGCCTGCGGATGTGGAGCGCCTCCACGCTGGACTGCCAGCAAACGTCTTGCTTGTCGTCGATGAGGCCTATGCGGAATATCTCGAACCGGATTTGCAGCAGGTCGGATTTCAACTCGCGGCTGCGCATGACAATGTGCTGGTCACGCGGACTTTTTCAAAGATCTATGGCCTCGCCGCAGAACGCATTGGCTGGGCGACAGGTGCGCCCGGTCTGATCGACGTGCTGAACCGGATCAGAGGCCCGTTCAATGTCACGGTAAGCGGGCAGAAATCGGCTGCCGCGGCGTTGGGCGATCAGGGTTTCGTCAAACGCAGCCGCGCGCACAACACCGCCGAACGTGCGCGGTTCGCTGATGCCATCGCCGCGCTTGGCAATCATGGGCTTTCTGTTGTGCCAAGCGAGGCGAACTTTCTGCTGGTCGAATTCAACGGTGATGTCTCCGCAGAAACTGCTCTAGAGGCAATCGGCCAGGCAGGATATGCGGTTCGGCACCTGCCTGAGCCGGGATTGAAACACTGCCTGCGCATCACCATCGGAAAGTCCGAAGACATGGACCGCGTAACCGCGGCCTTGCGCGAATTGTGCGGAGAGACAGCATGATCCGCAATGTCGCGATTATCGGCCTTGGATTGCTCGGCGGCTCTATCGGTCTAGCCATCGAGGAGCTTGCACCGGAGATCGCAACGACCGGCTATGACCGCGATCCAAAAACGCGCAGCGCAGCGGCAAAACGCAGCCTAGTCGGCACCGTGTGCGAGACGGCAAACGAAGCCGTGGCCGATGCCGATCTTGTGATCCTTTGTGTGCCGGTTGGCGCGATGGAGGATGCGGCGCGCGAAATTGCGGACGCTTTACCAAAGAGCGCGATCATCAGCGATGTCGGCTCCTCGAAACAAAGCGTGGGTAAGGCTCTAGCGAAGGCACTGCCGTACCACACCATCATCCCTGCCCACCCCGTTGCCGGAACCGAGCAAAGCGGGCCGGATGCAGGTTTTTCCTCGCTCTTCACCAATCGCTGGTGCATCCTGACGCCAGCTGCTGACGCGGATAATGATGCCGTCCATTCGCTTAGCGATTTTTGGACAAAGCTTGGCGCGAATGTTGAGGTTATGGACGCCGAGCACCACGATCTTGTGCTCGCTGTGACCAGCCATATCCCGCACCTTATCGCCTTCACCATAGTCGGCACCGCGAGCGATCTAGAGGAGGTCACGCGCAGCGAAGTTATCAAATATTCGGCCGGTGGTTTCCGCGATTTCACGCGCATCGCAGCGTCCGATCCTGTGATGTGGCGCGACGTGTTCCTTTCCAACAAATCGGCTGTGCTGGAAATGCTCGGCCGTTTCTCGGAAGACCTCACGGCCCTGCAACGCGCGATCCGATCAGGCGACGGCGATACATTGCACGAACTGTTCAGCCGCACCCGCGCGATCCGCCGTCAGGTTATCGAAGAAGGTCAAGATGACGACCGGCCCGACTTCGGGCGCGAAGATCATTAATTCAGCGCATTGAGCGCCGCATGCGCGCGCGCTTCGACTTCCTCGCGCTTCAATCCCGCCGGGATCGTTTCGCCCACACGGTATGTGATGGTTCCGGGCTGTTTGATGATGCGGTTGTAAAGCGGCCCGCTGTTCACGGCGACTGGCACAACAGGCAGTTTCAGCAGCTTGTAAATACCGGCAAAACCGGATTGCAGCGGCGGCTTTTCGCCATGCTCCACTCGTGTACCCTCGGGGAAAAGCACCAGCGGCCTCCGCTCTTCAATCCGTTTGCGAGCCGTCGCGATCATCGCGCGAAGCGATTTGGCTCCGCCATCCCGGGCGACCGGAATCAGGCCGTAAACCTTGGCTGAAAAGCCCCAACCCGGGATCGCGAACAGTTCCTTTTTGGCGAACACAGTTGGGAAAGCGAAGAGGCGCGGCATGTCGATCGCTTCAAAAAAGCTCTCATGCTTCACGAGGATTAGAACCGGCTCATCCGGGATCACGCCTTCCTGCACGATTGTAATGCCGAGCAAATTGGTAACGCACCAATGATGCCACACGCCCCAAGTCGCCACGACATAGCGCAAGCGGTTTCGGCCAAGCGGAATGGCGAGCACCGACGCGACCACAAGCAGGGCCGAAAATCCGTAAAAGGCGGGATAGAACAAAAGGCTGCGGAGAATCGCCACGATGCCCATTAAAGGCCGACGAGGCCTGCCGTCCAGCTTGCAATCAGCTTGTGATATTCCAGCACCAGTGCCGAAAACCGGAGACCCGAAGGCACTGCGTCGCGAATGACTTTTACATCGCCGGGCAATCTGCGTGACAATTCACCCGCCGCGCGGCGCATGTGCCAATCCGTTGTGACCAGCCGCAGCGAGGTGACATCGTTGTCTTCGACCCACTGCGCGATTTCAGATGCATTGCCGCGCGTATCAACCGCAGCAAAGCCCAGTGTGACGCAGCATTCAAGCACCGCTTCATCGACTTCGAATTCGGCGGCAAATTCGCCCGGCTTCACTTCACGGTCGACGCCGCTGACCAGCATTTTCTCGGCCAAGCCCGCTTCGAGCACATCCAGACCGCGGCCAATGCGTCCCTCTCCTCCTGTCGGGACAACCACGGCATCTGTGGTGACATCGTCTGACGGTTGAGGAAGTGCGATAACAAACCACCCAAAGCCCAAGGCCCAGAGGAGAACCAGAACAGAGATGCCGCGTTTAATCACAGATACCGTCATTACAGCATCGACCTGAGAGCCAGCTTAATAGTGATCCGCGCCGTCAGCAGCGCGAGCAAAACACCGCCAAGCGGGATCGCCGCGATGATGAGCCAATCGCTCCAACCGAGGCCGCCGCCGCCCACCATGCCGCTATCCAAGGCGGCGAATTGCTCGCCCAGCAGCCACACCGCCGCAATGCCAAGCGCAAGGCCGATTATCGATCCAAACGCCGCATCGCGAACAACGGAACGCTGGAATATCCGCGTGACCTGCGCATCGGTGCCGCCCAGCAAATGGATCACTTCGACAGTCTCGCGGTGATTGGAAAACGCGCTGCGCGCCGCCAGCCACACCGCCGCCGCCGTTGCAAAAGCAACCAGCGCGATCAATGCGAGCGCCAGATATTGCAGCGCGGAAAGCGCATCATAGACAGGTTTCAGCCAATCGGACTGGGCATCGACACGGGCATTCGCCACTTTACCGTCCAACGCCGATTGCAATTGCGCAATCTCGCTTGCCGATGCGCTCCGTGATAGCTCCACGTCTATCAGTGACGGGACCGGAATATCATCGCTGCCCGCCGCCGCGCCCAGCCAAGGTTCTAGCAACGCATCGAGTTCCTCATCAGGCACAATGCGAACCGATGTGACCAAAGGTTGCTGAGACACAATACTCGCCGCTTCGGCTGCAAGAGCGCTTCGGCGATCAGCATTTGCCTCGATAATTTGCACTGTCACCGCACCGGAAAGGTCAGCGCGCGCATTCTCCGCCAGATTGCGCAGCGACAATCCGCCCGCCGCAGCGATCACCACCAGCGCCAGAAGGATAGCGATGACCCAAGGGATCGGCCCGCCAAATTTGGTCTGGGGAAGTAACCGCGCGGCCAGTCCGCCGCGCATTTTCGGATATTCGGCACGTTCGGGCGTTGCCGTAACCTCGTTCGCCGCATCTGCATTTTCGGGGAGTGGAGGCGTATTCATGATCCGCCATTCCCGGATCGCGGAGGAAATTTGAGAGCGCCTGTCGGGTCAGAAAGCCGCCCCTTATTCAGCCGCATGATCAGCGAATCCGGCACTTTTTTGAGCAAATGGACATCGTGCGTTGCAACCACCACCGTCGTCCCGACCCGGTTGTTGAGCGCTTCAAACAGGCGGAGCAATTTGAGCGCCATTTCCGGATCGACGTTGCCGGTCGGCTCATCCGCAATCAACAGCTGCGGGCGCGCAATCACAGCGCGCGCAATCGCGACACGTTGTTGCTCACCGCCCGACATCGTCGCAGGGATCGCTTGCGCACGGTGCGACAGGCCGACCCAATCGAGCATGTCGGAAACCGCTTTAATCACCTTGCCTTCATGCGTGCCCGCCAGCCGCAGCGGCAAAGCCACATTGTCGAAAGCCGACAGATGCTGGACCAGTCGGAAGTTCTGAAACACTACGCCCAGCCGCCGCCGGAAATCTGGCAACCTTTCACGCGGCAAAGTGATCATATCCTTGCCGAACATCCGGATCGCCCCGCGCGATGGACGTTGAGCCAAATAGAGCAGTTTGAGCAGACTGGTTTTTCCCGCCCCGCTGGCGCCGGTCAGAAAATAAAAGCTGCCCGGATACAAAGTGAAGCTGAGATCGCTCAACACTTCGGGATCGGTGCCATAGCGTAGCCCGACATTGTCGAATTTGACGATTTCACTCGGGCGGTCGCTCATGCGGCAGGCTTATCAGCGGGTAATGCTGCGGGAAAGCGCGCATCGACGGATTTCACCGTTCAAACTGCATCTGGCGCGCGGCAATGTGGAAAAAGACGCGCATTTTCATCCTAAGGGCCTCCACGCTCTTGTGAACACACCCGTCATCCTTAATGCATCATATGCGATGATCATTTCCTGTCCTGCTTGCTCCACACGGTATGTCGTGCCCGATAATGCAATCGGGATTGATGGCCGCACCGTGCGCTGCGCGAAATGCAAGCACAGTTGGTTTCAGGACTCCGACCCACTCGACCTGAGCGGCCACGCAGAAGAACCGGCTGCGAAACCGGCCCCGCCGCCTGCACCGCCAACGCCAAAGACGGATGCACCTGCAAAATCGAATGCTGCCCCGTCGATCAATCATTGGCGCACCGAAGACCGCAGCGAAATGAACCGCTCCGCCGATACCGCTTCGCACGGTATCGCGGCAGGGGCGCTACGCCGCGGGATGGGCAAAGGTGGCCAAACCGAAGACGCCGATGATGTTGCAGAGGCCCCCGAGCCAACTGCGACCGAACCTGCTCCAACGCCTGCGCCGGCGTTTGAAGAGCCGGAGGAAACACCCGCTTTCGAATCTGACGAAGATCCTCTGGCCGAAGAATCCGTGCCGGACGAGGCGTTCGATGATGAAGATTATGACGATCAGTCCCAGTTCGATTACGTCCCGCCTTTCAGCGCGCGCCGCAATCCGCTGAAAATGTGGACTCTGGCGGCTGCGGTTTTTGCCTTGATGGCAACTGGCACCGTCGTTGCCGTGAATTATTACGGTCTGCCTGACTGGTTCCCGCTGCAACGCCCGACCTTTGGCGTAGGTCAATCCGACCTAACGCTCGATTTCCCAGGTGAGCAGCAACGCACCGAAACGCTCGAAACCGGCGAAGAGATATTCCGGGTGCGCGGCACGATCAGCAATTCGGGCCGTGAGACGATGTCCGTGCCGACCTTGCTGGTGGTTTTCCGTGACGGGAGAGACCGCAATGTTGGCGATTGGGTGATCGTCCCGTCAAAACGCGAGCTGGCACCGGGTGAGAGCCTGAATGTGACCGAAGCGATCGCCGATATTCCTGCCGCCGCGACAGAAGCCGAAATCGGCTGGTCACCGGCCTAACACGCAATAATCGCGCAGACGCGTCAAAGCGCTTGCACAGTCCCATACCCCTTGCTAGTGGCGCGCTCCTACCAAGCGGGGCGGCGCAGCTCGCCCCTGCTGACTGTGTGCGGTCGTGGCGGAACTGGTAGACGCGCAACGTTGAGGTCGTTGTGGGCTAACGCCCGTGGAAGTTCGAGTCTTCTCGACCGCACCAATTTTCTCTCAAGCCATACCCCCGATACCCCTCGCGATGATCGCGCTGCGTGCTATGGCTCGCGGTCATATCCAGATTCGCGAGAGGAACCCATCTGATGAAAACCCGCGCTGCCGTCGCCTTTGAAGCCAAAAAGCCGCTCGAAATTGTCGAACTCGATTTGGAAGGGCCCAAGGCTGGCGAAGTGTTGGTTGAGATTATGGCGACCGGCATTTGCCATACCGATGCATACACGCTGGACGGCCTCGACAGCGAAGGCTTGTTCCCTAGCGTGCTGGGCCACGAAGGCGCAGGGATTGTGCGTGAAGTGGGCGCGGGCGTTACATCTGTGGTTCCCGGCGATCACGTGATCCCGCTCTACACGCCGGAATGCCGCCAGTGCAAAATGTGCCTTAGCGGAAAGACCAATTTGTGCAGCGCGATCCGGGCGACGCAGGGGCGGGGTTTGATGCCGGACGGCACTTCGCGCTTTTCGTACAAGGGTGAGACGATCTACCATTATATGGGCTGTTCGACTTTCTCGAACTTCGCGGTTCTGCCCGAAATCGCAGTCGCCAAAATTCGTACAGACGCTCCATTCGAAACGAGCTGCTATGTCGGATGCGGCGTGACGACCGGCGTTGGCGCGGTGGTAAACACGGCGAAGGTCGAACCGGGCGACAATGTCGTGGTCTTTGGCCTCGGCGGTATTGGCCTCAACGTGATCCAAGGCGCGCGGATGGCTGGCGCAGACCGCATCGTTGGCGTCGATCTCAACCCGGCAAAGCGTGAGTGGGGCGAAAAGTTCGGCATGACCGATTTCGTCAATCCCAAAGAGACATCGAACGTCGTCGAACACTTGGTTGAACTGCTGGATGGCGGGGCGGATTACTCGTTCGATTGCACCGGCAACACCGATGTAATGCGCGATGCGCTCGAATGTTGTCACAAGGGCTGGGGCACTTCGATCATTATCGGTGTCGCCGAAGCAGGTAAGGAAATCGCGACCCGCCCGTTTCAGCTTGTCACTGGCCGCAATTGGCGCGGGACAGCCTTCGGCGGGGCGAAGGGCCGCACCGATGTTCCGAAGATCGTCGATTGGTATATGAACGGCAAGATCGAGATTGATCCGATGATCACCCACAGGCTGACGCTGGAAGAGATCAACAAAGGTTTTGACCTGATGCATTCGGGCGAAAGCATCCGCAGCGTCGTGGTCTTTTGATGGCGGCGAGCAGCACACCGTCCAAAGTCAATCTGGCGCACAAATTCGCTCTGTTTTCTGATCAGTGGGCGCCGCGCCTTGCCGCGCGCTATAACGGGAACGAAGTGCGCCTCGCCAAGGTCGAAGGCGAGTTTCAGTGGCATCAGCACGATGATACAGACGAATTGTTTCTCGTCATTGAAGGCGAGCTCGATATGGAGTTTCGAGACCGCACAGAGCGCATGAAGGCGGGCGATATGATCGTCGTCCCGCGCGGAACCGAGCACCGCCCTTGCGCACGGTCGGGTGAAGCGAAGCTGCTGCTCATGGATGCGGACGGCACACCCAATACCGGCGATGAAGCCACCGCGTTCAAGCCGATCGAGGTGTAAGATGCCCCTTGAAATCCTAACCGAAACACGCAGTCATGGCGGCACTCAGGGTGTCTATTCTCACCCTTCAAAAGAGACGGGCACGGAAATGACCTTCGCGGTGTTCGTGCCCGATCATGAGCCTCGCGAAAAACTGCCAGTGCTTTGGTTTCTCTCTGGCCTGACATGCACTCATGCGAACGTAAAGGAAAAAGGCGAATACCGCGCCGCCTGCGCCGAGCACGGGATGATCTTTGTCGCGCCGGACACCAGCCCGCGCGGCAATGCTGTGCCTGATGCAGAGGACGAATATGACTTTGGCAAAGGCGCAGGCTTTTATGTCGATGCGGCCCAAGAACCTTGGTCAAAGCATTACCGTATGCGCAGCTATATCGAGCGCGAATTGCCCGAAATCCTCGCGGCGGAATTTCCCGCCGATATGCATCGCCAGGCGATCACGGGTCATTCAATGGGCGGCCACGGCGCACTGACAATCGGGCTGCGCAATTCAGACCGCTTCCGCTCGATCAGCGCGTTCAGCCCGGTTGTCGCGCCATCGCAGGTGCCGTGGGGTGAAAAGGCTTTGGGCCGCTATATGGGTTATGATCGCGAGACTTGGCGCGCATACGACACGGTCAGCCTGATAGAGGACGGCGCGCGGCATGATCACATCCTTGTCGATCAGGGCACAGCCGACAATTTCCTGGACGAGCAATTGCAAACGCACCGTCTGGCGTCAGTGTGCGAAACCGCAGGCATCCCCGCTGAAATCCGGATGCGGGACGGCTATGATCATTCCTATTTCTTCATCTCTACGTTCATGGCCGATCATGTCGCATGGCATGCGCGCCGCTTGAAATCGGAAGGTTAAATCCATGACGGACATCCGCTTTGATCCGCCCGCTGGCGGCCTTGTCCCGCATATGGGCATCACTTTGATCGGCGAAGGCGAAGGCTGGTTGGAGGCGCGTATGCCGATCCAGCAAATCCACCTGCGATCCGGCGCGAACGCTTTGCATGCGGCCAGCATGGTGGCTCTGGCAGACAGCGTTTGCGGCTTTGCCGCCGGAGAGGTCTTGCCCGACGGCGCGAAGGGCTACACCACGATTGAACTCAAATCGAATTTCCTTGCCACGGCTTCGGACGGCACGCTGCTGGCGCGCGCAGAAGCAGAGCATCTGGGCCGGACGACACAGGTCTGGAAATCAGAAGTCACGCATAAGGAAACGGGGCGCAAACTCGCACTTTTCCGCTGCACTCAGATGGTTTTGTATTAGACGATGATGCGGCGGATCTGTCCGCGTAGCTCTTCCAAATAGGCTGCTTCCACCCGCTCGAATTCATCGTCACCGTAAAACCGCTGGATCACCGCGACCGAGGCCGCGAAATATTCGATCGATGAAACCAGCGTATAGATTGCAGCCAATTTCTGCGCGAGCGGTTGAGCGGCTTTACCGTCAATCTCGTCGAGCTTGGCTACGATGGCATCCAGAAAGTTCTTCAGGTGCCATTCTTCGGCAGGCGCGTCGCTGCGCTGGTTATCCAGCAGCTCACGCATCAGAACTTTCGTATCGAGCGGATTTTCACGGGCGGCAGAATAAAAGCCGAGAATGATGCCTTCAAACTGGGCTTCAGGAGTCTTCGCGCCTTTAGCGCCCATTTGAACGGCGGAAAGCAGCCGGTGAGAGATGCGTTTGAACACCTCGGCGTAGAGGTCTTCCTTACGCTTGAAATGGTAAAGCAGCGCCTGTTTCGACAGGTTCAGCCGCCCGGCAATTTGCGCAATGCTGGCGCCGTAAAACCCGCGCGCGGCGAATTCCTCTGTCGCGACGTGCAGCAGTCTTTCGCGTGTTGCCTCTGGCCCCTCACGCTTCATGCTTCGATTGCGCAAAAGCGCCCTTCAAAAAACCCCAATGCAGGTGCCGTGCCGTCTGCGTTCGACATCGCCTCTACCTCCCCTAAAATCATCGTATGATCGCCCGCAGGGTAGTGTTTCCAGCGCCGACATTCAAATGTTGCAAGCGCGCCCTTCACAAATGGCAGTCCAGCGTCACTGCGGCCAAAGTCATCTGCGTGTAACGCAGTGTCCCCGCGCGCGGCATAGCGGCGCGCCAAAACCTGCTGCCCATCGGCAAGAATACTAAAGGAAAACGTCTCTGCCGCCAGATATTCTTCGTACTGGCTGGCGTCGTTTTGCAGGCTCCAACACAGCAGCATCGGATCAAGCGAAACCGAAACGAGCGAATTGATCGTCATCGCGGAAATCGCGCTATCGCTGCCCTTTCCATCATTCCGGTTGAACGCGATCACGCACACACCCGTTGCGAACAGGCCCATAAGCCTGCGAAACTCGGCCTGCCGCGCCGCGTCTGCAATGGGGGGATGGGACACTGAATACTCCGGAAGATTGTGCATCTGACCAAACGGATACCTGATTTCTAGGGGCGTTCCCCCAGCGGCGACCAATTGTCAATCCAACGCAGGTTTGTAAGGCGTTCTGCGCGATATAGTGCTTCCAAAACCACAAATAAGAGCGATTTTGTCCAATTCATGCCGATTTTCGGGCACCGATGCATGGTTTGCACGTTCTCTACTGCAACAGACACAGTTTATTGTATAGGATTGACGGGACATGATTGATCGGGTGGGCGAAGCGCTCAAGGATTTTCTCAAGCAGGAAAGCGCCGGGGGCATAGTCCTGATCGTCGCGGCCGCGCTGGCTTTGGTAATTGCCAACACGCCGCTGGCCGCCGGATATTTCGGCATGCTTGAGACGAAGTTGAACCTTTCTTACGGCTCGTTTGAGATCAACAAAGCGCTGCTGCTGTGGATCAATGATGGCCTGATGGCGATCTTCTTCTTCCTCATCGGATTGGAAGTAAAACGAGAGATTCTCGAAGGACAATTGTCGAGCTGGAACAAGGCATCGCTGCCTTTGATTGCAGCTATTGGCGGTATGGCCATTCCGGCGCTGATCTTCCTCGCATTTAACTGGGGCTCGCCCGACACAATCAATGGCTGGGCCATTCCAGCGGCAACCGACATCGCCTTTGCATTGGGTATTTTGTCTCTGCTCGGCCCGCGTGTTCCGGTTGCGCTCAAGGCGTTGTTGCTGGCGGTTGCCGTCATCGACGATATCGGCGCAATCACCATCATTGCGCTGTTCTATTCCGGCGAATTGAAGATGGACATGCTGATCGGTGCGGCCATTACGTTCGCCGTCCTCGCAGCGGTAGGTCGGGCGAAATTCGGCTCGCGCATCCCCTATGTTTTGCTCACCGTTTTGATGTGGGTATTCGTGCTGAAATCGGGTGTCCACGCGACGCTTGCCGGTGTTGCGGCGGCGTTCTGTGTGCCGATGGTTTCGCGCCGCGGTGAACGTTTGCTCGAAAAGATGGAGCACGGCCTCCACAGCTGGGTCGCCTTTATCATCATCCCGATCTTCGGTTTTGCCAATGCAGGCGTTTCGCTGGTCGGCATTTCACCAGCCGACTTGCTCGCGCCGCTGCCGCTTGGCATCGCGCTCGGCCTGCTGATCGGCAAGCAGATCGGTATCTTCGGATTTGCTTGGGTGGGCGTAAAGATGGGCTTTGCCACTCTGCCAGAGAACGTCACCTGGCGGCAGATCCACGCGCTTTCCTTGCTCGCAGCTATCGGCTTCACCATGAGCCTGTTTATCGGCAACCTTGCCTTTACCGATCCGGCGCTGGTCGATGCGGTCAAGCTGGGCGTTCTGTCCGGTTCTCTGGTCGCGGCGTTGGCCGGGTTCTTCATGCTCAAGGCAACCTTGCCTGAACCTGCATCGGGCGATACCGCGAAGGCATGACACCCACGCAAAAGACCATTGCGGTCAATGATATCAGCCTCGCCTATTTCGAATGGAATGGCGGGGCTGATACCGATTTACCCCCGATGATATTCGCCCATGCGACGGGCTTTCACGCCCGCGTCTGGGACGCAATTATCGCCCGCTTTCCCGGCCGACATATTTACTCAATTGATCTGCGCGGTCATGGCCGATCAAGCGGCGGGCCAATCGAGCACTGGCATCAGCTATCAGGCGATGTCTGTGCGTTTCTAGATGCGCTTCGGATTGGTGATGCTCTGGGCATCGGCCATTCGATGGGCGCGCATACTTTGCTGCAATGCGCCGCAGATCGCCCCAATGCATTTAGTCGTTTGGTGCTGTTCGACCCCGTAGTTCTTGCGCCGGAATTCTACGCGACAGGAACGCCGCTATTCACGCCTGACAACCCGCATCCGGCCGGCCGGCGAAAGCGCGATTTTGCCAGTATCGAAGCGATGATTGAGCGGTTTGGTAAGCGCGATCCGTACGACATTTTCGATCCCAAAGTGTTCGAGGACTATTGCCGTTACGGCCTGTTACCCGCACCGAGCTGCGACGGGTTTGAACTCGCCTGCCCACCAGAGGTGGAAGCAAGCGTCTATGGCTCCAGCCTTAGCAACGTTGCGATTCTTGAAACGGCAAGGACCGTGGATGTTCCGACGCTGATTGTGCGTGCAAAGCAGACCACATCAATGGATTTCAAAGGCTCGCCGACATGGCCGAAGCTAGCCTCGACCATGCCCAAGGGTGAGGACCTTTATCGGCCCGACATGACGCATTTCCATCCGTTTCAAGACCCCGCCGATGCAGCAAAGATCATCGCGGGCTTCGAAGCGCGCTAGAGGATCAATCCTCCCACCAATAGGCCCGGCGTTTTGCCGTGCCAGTGGCCACTTCATTCATAGTCTTGGCGTCATACATCTGCCCGCCGATCATTACGCTTTCGATTTTATCGGAATTGCGAATGTTCTCGCTTGGGTCTTCGCTAAGCACCAGCAGATCTGCGAGCTTGCCCGCCTCCAGCGATCCGATGTCCTTGTCCATACCAAGCGATTGAGCCGAGGAAATTGTGCCTGCTTTTAACGCCTCGACGGGCGTCATTCCGCCGCGCGCAAAGCTCCACATTTCCCAATGCGCCGCGATGCCGGCCTGCTGACCATGCGCGCCGATGGAAACCTTCACCCCGCGCTTTGCAATTTTACGCGCTTCGCGGGCGGCGTTGTCATCCACGAAAGCCCAATCCGGTGCTTTGGTCCGGCGGCCACTGGATGCAAGCAAGTGTTTCGGGCTGGTGTGGATCATCAAGGGGTGATCGAACACATCGGTCGCCTGACGCCAATACGGATCACCTGCAAGCCCGCCATAGGTCACCGTCAATGTCGGCGTGTAATTCGAGTTCGACTGACCAAAGAATTGCAGAACGTCCTCGTAAAACACATCACCGGGC
This sequence comes from uncultured Erythrobacter sp., assembly GCF_947497915.1. Classification (GTDB taxonomy): domain Bacteria; phylum Pseudomonadota; class Alphaproteobacteria; order Sphingomonadales; family Sphingomonadaceae; genus Erythrobacter. Next base: position 440,480 of record NZ_CANMIJ010000002.1, read on the forward strand.
ACGTTGTGCTCCACGGTCGAATTGCCGTCGGCGATCAGATTCATGTCCATCCCGAACAGCGAACCGCCCTCAGCCACGACCAGCATGTTTTCCTCTGCCGCTGCGCGGGCAACCATCTGGCGCTGTTCACGGCGCGGCTGGTTGTAGTTTTTGACGGAAATGCCGCCCTGCGCTTTGATCCGGCGAACATGGGCCAGCGCATCGTCATAGCTATCGACACGCGCGTAAACGCTCGGCGCTTTCGCACCGTAAATGATCTCTCCGGTTGAGAAGATGCGCGGGGCGAGCAGCTTGCCTGCTTGCTGACGCTCTGCCGAGGCGAATATCTGACTTGCCCGATTGGATGGATCGTGGATCGTCGTGGTGCCAAGGGCCAGATCCTGAACCAGGCGCCAGTTTTGCTGAGGGATAAGGTCGCCGGTGCCATGCGGGCCGTGGGCGTGCGCATCGACCAGTCCCGGCATGATTGTCTTGCCGCTAGCATCGACTGTCACAGCGCCACTTGGCACGGACACTTCGCCTGCTGCGCCGATCGCTTTGATCCGGTCGCCTTCGATCACGATCACACCGTTTTCGATCACGCCTGCATCATCATCACCCAAACCCGCAGCCATGGTGAGGATGCGCGCGCCAGTGATGGCAACGGTTCCGGTCGGCTTGTCCGCATTGACGGTGATGGACATCGAAATGCCGGTTTCGGGCGGAGTATAGCCCTGCTCTTCCTCATCACCCTTCGGAGCATTGCGGAAGAAATCGGAAACTTGCGCGCTCTGCAATTGCGGGCCCATGGACCAGAACAATGTCTGGCCGCCATTCGCCCAGCCCAGGTACTCGGCGCCGCCGCTGCTGACTTTCGTCACCGGCAGTGCGCCGCCCTTTTCGCTCACATCCACCGGCTTACCGCCCGGGATCAAAGGCATTGCGAACACTTCATAGTTCTGGCGGAACGCCACCGTTTGCCCATCCGGCGCAATGCGGAAATCATTGGCTAGATCGCCGCGTGCATGGGTGCGCTGTTTCTCGCCATCGAGGTCAGCCGACACCAGCGACAATTTGCCGCCGCTGAATGTGTTCATGAAGATGCGGTCGTTTGATGCCGCGAATTGCGGAGTGCTGCCGCTGCGGCTGACGCGCGCCGTATCGCCGCCGCCCGCTGGCACAGTGTAGATGCCGGTGTTCTCCGAATATTCGGGCGCTGTCAGATATCCGCCGCTGCGTTTTTCGAACGCGATGGTGCGGCCATCGGGTGAGAAGACAGGATTGGCGTAGTGCCCCGGTGCGCTCGTAACAGCACGGGCATTCTCGCCATTTGCGCCCGCAACCATGACTTGGCCGAGCCCTTCATCCGTCCATTTTACATAGGTGATACGCGATCCGTCACGGCTAAAGGCTGGGAATGCCTCGACTGCATCGCTGCCACCGGATGTCAGGGGACGCGGTCCATCCTTGCCGCGCGCCGATTTGGTGTAAAGCCTGCCTAGGCTTTCAAACACAACACGGCTGCCATTCGGCGAAAGCGTGCCGAATTTTGCCATTTTCGTGGTGAAACGGTCAGGTGCAACGTCGATTTCGGGATGCGGTGCATCGGCAATGCCGCGCGTGTCAGAAATGCTGAACGGGATCGTTGCAAAGCCCGATCCGTCACGGCCGATCCGGTTGAGCTTCCCGCCCGCCCAAAACACAATGGCGCTGCTATCAGGCAGCCAGTCCATGTTCGGATAGACGCCGTACACCGCCCAAGTTTCTTGCAGATCGAGATCAAGATCGCCGTAGATCATGCGCTCTTTGCCGCTCGTCAGGTCTTTGATCCAAAGTTTGCTCTGATCTTTGTCGCGCCGGACGAAGGCAATCTCCTTACCATCGGGCGAAGGCGCAGGACGCACGGCCCCGCCAAAACCGTCAACGGCGGTCGAAACCTCACCCGTATCCAGATCGTGCTTTTCAATCGCGAAGATACCGGTCTGCGAATCCTGCGCATAAATAAAGGTGTTACCCGGCGTGGTGTTGCGGGTGTAGTAAATCGCCTTGCCATCGGGCGCGAAGATCGGCTCGCCCAGCTCTTTTTGCTGCGCATCGTTGGCGCGTTTCACGATCTGAACACCGCCGCCGCCAGACACATGATACATCCAGATCTCGCCTGTTCCGGCGCTGCGCTGCGTGGTGAAGTGCTTTTTCGCGGCGATAAAGCGCCCGTCGGGGGACCATGTCGGTTGATTAAGCAGGCGGAAGCTTTCTTTCGTCACCTGTTTCTTGTCAGACCCGTCGCGGTTCATCACCCAGATATTGTCGCCGCCGCCGCGATCAGAGGTGAATGCGATGCGCGATCCATCGGGGGAGAAACGCGGTTGCACTTCCCAGGCAAGCCCGTCTGCAATGCGCGTCGGCGTACCGCCGCCAATAGGCATGGTGTAAATATCGCCGAGCATTGTGAAAGCGAGGCTGCGACCATCGGGCGAGACATCGACATCCATCCACGTGCCTTCATCGGTCTCAATCGGCACCTGTTCGATGGTGGCTCCTTTGGGCGCGCTAATATCCCAGCCTTTATCTTCGCCTTTATCATCATCGGCAAGAACGGCTGTAGGCGTGGCCAGTGCAGCCAAGGCAGAGCCTGCGAGTAGCGCGGCGGTGGTTGAACGAATGGCGGATCGGCGCATTTTGTATCTCCCCTGAGTTGGCGGAGAGACTAACGGCGTGAAAGGATATTGCTAGGGGCTAGAATGAAGCCGCGCGATTGACAAAGGCGCACTTTACTTCCCACACCAGCTGTGGGGCGCGTTCAAAGGGGGAACGCACAATGGCGTATGACAAAAAGCCGCCGCGCGTAGTGGGCATGGGCGGTGCTGTGCTTAACAGCCTGAATGGTGTCGTAGGCTCCGGCATCTTTGCGTTGCCAGCGTTGTTGTTTGCGGCGGCAGGCACGTTTTCTCCCATCGCGATCCTTATCTTTGCGTGTCTATACGCAAGTGTCTTGGCAATTGTCGCAAAGCTTTCCACCGTGTTTCGTCAATCGGGCGGGGGGCAACTATATGCTCAGCATGCCTTTGGCCCAGCCGCCGGTTTTTTGGTCGGCTGGTTTTCGATTTGCGTCAACATGGCCGGCGCGGCGGCGAACTTCCATGTCCTCGTATCCTATCTCGCTGCCATTTTTCCTTTCTTTGATGATACGATAGTGCGGCTGACGACGATCGCTGCATTGGTCGCAACTTTCACTCTGATCAGTATCGCCGGCACCGCCAGAGCGATTGGCGCGATTGCCGTAGGGACGTTTCTAAAGCTGACACCCATTTTGCTGCTGATTGTTATCGGTTTCTTTCAAAACGGCATCCCCACCAAGGTTAGCCTGCCGCAGTTTTCTGAATTCGAATCCATTGCGTTGCTGCTCGCCTTTGCCTTTTCGGGATGTGACGTGGCTGTTTATGCCGCCGGTGAGGCAAAGGAACCGCGTAAGACGATGATGCGCGCGATGTTTGCCAACCTAATCGGTGTGGCGATATTCTATGCTTTTGTTCAATGGGCCTATATTGCGGTCGCACCCGATCCATCGATGGTCGATGCTCCGCTTGCCGCGATGGGTGAGAAATTGCTCGGCCCTAGCGGGGCCTTCATGGTCAGCCTCGCAGCGATCTTCTCTATCGCGACGTTCCAGCTCAACGTGTTCGTGCTGGTCCCGCGCATCGCATACGGCATGGCGCGAAGAGGATTGTTACCGCAGATTTTTGCATACGTGTCAGAGCGATTCCAAACGCCAATCGCCGCGATTGGGGGCTACGGCGCTGTGATCGCAGCGCTCGCACTATCTGGAACGTTCGAGCTTTTGGCCGTGCTTGTGGTTAGCGTGGAACAGCTGGGCTTCCTCGCCATAATTGGCGCCCTCATCAAGATGTGGAAGCGCAATGATGCGGGCCTTCGAGCCAGCATGGACGCGCGCTGGGCGATCATCATCCCGGTCGCGATCGGTTATATCGGATGGCTCATGTCGCAGCTTTCACCGGTTTCGGTTTTGTACATGATCGCAATGGTTGCAAGCGGGCTTGCACTGTATGCCTTGTCAAAACGCGCTGCGGTGAAGATGGACGGGATTGATCTGCCAGAAGGGCGCGGCAACGTATCCTGACCACGATATCGCGGCGACAATCACAACTCGGCGACGATTGAGGCTAGAATAGGAAGTGGTAGCAACACATAAGCCCAAAGCCCGAGCGCGAGGACCAGCCCTGAGAAACTGAACTCAGCCAAGTGGTGAAACGGATTAAAAAGACCAAAGCCGCCGAACCCCACAACCAAAACGATGATAGGCAAAGCGAGAAGCCAGATGATCAGGAATGCAAATCGCATCATAGCTCGGCCTAAGCAAACGCCCCCTTCTTAGGCCCCAGATAGCCGAACAGATACGCACCGACTTTGCGCATCTGGATCTCTTCGCTGCCTTCGGTGATGCGGTATCGGCGGTGGTGGCGGTAGATATGCTCGAAGGGTTTGTGCCGTGAATAGCCGATGCCGCCATGCACCTGCATCGCGCGGTCGGCGGCTTCGCAGACCAGCCGGTTCGCCCAGTAATTGCACATTGAGACCTTGTCGCTGATCGTGCGCTCGATCTCCTCGTGCGGCATATTGTCCATTTCCCACGCGGTTTTGAATATCAGCAGGCGCAGCATTTCCGCCTGCGTTGCCAGCTCCACCAACGGAAACTGGATGCCTTGGTTTTTGGAAAGCGGCTCGCCAAACGGTTTGCGTTCCCGCGCATATTTCACGCTTTCATCAATGCAGAACATCGCCGCTCCGCAACTTGAAGCAGCCTGCCGGATACGGTTCTGATGGACGAAGCTTTGCGCTAGCGCGAGGCCGCGCCCTTCGACGCCAAGGATCGCATCATCCGGCACCCAGACATTGGTGACCGACAGGCGCGGGTGATCGGTCGGCATATTGAAGGTCCACATCCATTCCTCGATTTTGAGGCCTTCTGTTGGGTTGGGGACGAGGAAACAGGTGATCCCGCTCGCCTGCCCCGCTTCACCCGATGTGCGGGCGAACATCGCGCAATGGGTGGCGACATGCATGCCGGTGATCCACATCTTCTCACCGTCGATCCGCCATCCGTCCACACCGTCGCGGCTCTCGCGCACCGCAGTCGTCTCCATATGGGTCGCGTCGGATCCGTGATCGGGTTCGGTCAAGCCAAAGGCGACGCGGCGTTCGCGGTTAAATCCGCCGGTGATGAATTCTGCCTTTTGTTCTTCGGTGCCCCACTGATCGAACATGGCAACGAAAGGGAAGTTGCCGACGATGGAGTGCTCGTTCTGCAAGTCGTTGTGCAGGCCCAGCCCTTTGCGCGCGAAATGTTCGCGGATGACCGCCATCCAGAGGTTCGAACCATCCTTGCCGCCATATTGCTTGGGCGCGGAGAACCGCCAATGGCCCGCTTTGTCCGCGCGCGCGGTGGCTTCGCGCAACAGCGCCTCCCAATCCTCACGCGGCAAACCGCCCGCCTCAAAATCAGTCCGCGCATATTCGCGGCGGTGATCGAAGAAGCGGATATTGTCGTCGGCCTGTTCAAGCGGCTTGATTTCGGCTTCGATGAACGCGTCGAGCTCGTCGAGATAGGCCTGCAGGTCGGGGGAAATTGCGAAGTCCATTTATTCTTCCTCGTCTTCCATTGGCCAGCGGGCGAGCGCCGCCGTGAGTGCCGGATATTTTGGGGAATCCTCCAAAGCCTTAGCGACCACCTGCCAACGGCAACCAGCAAGATACTCCGCGTCTTGGAGAGTCTTTTCCCCTCGCAGAACAGCACTCACAGCTTTCTGATCGTGTTGAATTGTGAAATGGCAATGCTCACGTTCGATTATCCCAAGCGCGTTGCGCGCCACAGCCAACTGGAAACGATCATGGCTGTCGAGTTTGTGCTTTATCGTTCCGAGCCACTCAGAAATCGCAATAGCGATTTCGTCCATTTGGGCCTCTCCTGACATAGCCGGGTTCATTTCTATCGGGGTCATGATGGGCCGCGCCCGCTCCTCCTCCGGCGCATCCTCCTCCAGCAGCATCAGTAGATCGAGTTCCTGCTCGCTCGTGCGGCGCGAAATTACAACCCGCTCCAGCATCCGATCCTCACCGCTGCGCCAGATTGCCGCCATTTTGAGGCAGCCGAGCGCCCACCATACGGTGCGGTGGATCAGCCAATATCGGAACCGGTCGCGGTCCACTTTCACACCGCTTTCTGCCTCGTAAGCGGCAAAGTAATCCTCCAGCGACCCCAGTCCTAGCGCGGACCGATCATACCGCGCGAACCGCCACACGGCCATGCAGCCAAATGCCAGATCTTCGTGCCGGTCGCCAAAATGCGCCAGCTCCCAATCGAGCACGCCTGTCAGGCGGCCATCCTCTGCGAGCAGGTTGCCCATCCGATAATCGCCGTGATTGAGCACCGGTTCGCATGGCTCGGGACAATTGTCCTCCATCCATTTCAGGCCCAGCGCGATGATTGGACGGTCGCCGCCAGCATCCTCGAATTGCTGTTTCAGGTCGGCGATGGCTGCGCGGTAGTCCATCACTGGCACGGCATCGGGCACATCGGTACGGCCCAGCGAGTGTATCCGCGCAAGGTCGCGGGCGGCCTCGCGCAGCAATGCGCCCGCATTCTCCATTTGGAGTATCTGTTTGGGGTTCGGCGTGCCCGGCAAAGCGCGCATCACAAACCCGCTGCCAATGCCGTCCTCCGGCTCAAGCTCGGCGATCACTTCGGGGGCGGTTACTCCTGCAGCCAGCGCGGCGCGGATCACCGCGGCCTCGACATCGTGGCCGAACGGACGGTCTTTCATGAATTCCAGAGACGGCGCGCGGCGCAGGACGAACGCATCGCTACCGCACTCAAACCGCCAGCTTTCCATCGTCGCGCCGCCTGTCAGGCGTTCCAGCGCGCTTGGCACAGGCAGTCCAGCGCGCGCCATCACACGGCCAAGCCCATCCAGCAATTCTTGCCCCGCAATCGACATCTCTTCCCCTTCGCCCCATTCGCTGCGATGGGTGCGCCAGCATAATGTCAGAAACGAAAGTCGCCGCAATGAAGAAACGTCACATCGCCCTCGCCGCGCTAGCTATAATCGGGGTTGGAGGCGGAACCGCGGCCTTTGTTGCTGCGCCGACCATCCACGAAGGCGCGCCGGGCGAAACGCCTGAACTGGGCCGATATGGCGACTACACCGTCGGCACGCAGGAACTCGTATTCTCGATGTCGGACCGGATCACGTTTGAAAAACTCGGCATGGCCACAGGCGGCACATCCAGCGAAACGCGCGAATTGCAGGTGCGGATGTACTATCCTGCTCAGGCGGAAAGCGGGGCGGCAGGTGCATCTCCGGTCACCTACACCCACACGATGGACCCACCGGATATGGAGCCGGTGACCCTCGAATATGCAGGCATCGCCTATCCCGATGCGTCGGCGATCAGCGGCGAGAAATATCCGCTCGTCATTATGAGCCACGGCTTCAACGGGTGGAGCACGCAGGCCAGCAATCTGGCTGAGCACATCGCCTCGCGCGGATATGTCGTCGCCTCGATCTACCATGCCGATATGAAACTGGAGGGGGCGACAGATTTCCTCCACTCCTTCGCCAAAGTGCTGGCCAGCCGGTCGCTCGATCAGCGCCAAATTCTGACGCAGATATTGGAGCGCGCGGGCAGCGACAATTCTGGCGCCTTTGCCGCAATAGATACCGAGCAGATCGGCCTGATCGGGTATTCGATGGGCGGATACGGCGCGCTGGCGACAGCAGGCGGCGATTATGATTACGACAGCGGCACCTATGGAGTTGTCCCCTCCGATGCCATGGCGCCAGTGCGCGCGGCCGCCGGCGATGACGCGGGGATCGATGCGGTTATCGCCTTTGCTCCGTGGGGAGGGCAATCTGACAACCGCGTCTGGAGCGCAGAGACGCTAGGGCAGATAATCGCGCCCGTGATGATCGTGGCTGGCAATCAAGATGATGTCTCCAATTACGAGGACGGCATCAGCTGGATTTTCGATTCGCTTGGCGGGACGGATCGCCACATGCTCGTTTTCCGCGAGGCGCGTCACAACATTGTCGGCAATGCCTTTGAGATGCCGGAAGGTGCGCCTTTCCGCGCGATCGAATTCGTCAATGAACCCGTTTGGCGACAAGACAGGATCAATTCGATCAACCAGCATTTCGTCGCCGCCTTTCTCGACCTGCATCTAAAGGGCAATGAGGAAATGGCCGCTTACCTGGATGTGCCGGTGAAAGACGCCAATGCCAGCACGTGGGACGTCTCCACCGGGGAACAGCTCAATGGAAAGCTGGCGGGCGAGGGCGAGCCCGATCACTGGCGCGGGTTCCAGCGGCGCTGGGCCGTGGGACTGGAAATGCATCGCAAGGCAGCGGGCGAATAAGCGCGCAATGAAAAAGGCTGCCCCGTTTACCGGAGCGGCCTTTTTCATTCACCCGAAAGCAAATTGATCAGCTGATCTTTTTACGCATCCGTTTGGCGCGTTTGGCTGGGCTTGGATGGGTGCGAAGCAGCTCAACACCGCCGCCCGCGCTCATCTCTGCCAGTTTATCCATCGCGGTGGCGCAGGCTTCCTGATTATAGCCATTGGCCGCCATAAATTCGAGCGCGTAGTCATCCGAACTGCGCTCTGCTTTTTGCGAATGCTGGGCGTACATGACGTTCTGGATCAATCCGCCCAGCTCTGAATTGGCAATCCGGCGGGCATCGCCGCTGGCCGTGCCTGCCACGCTCAACGCAGCGTCTTGTTGAAGCGCTCGTTTCATGCGCTTTTGCCCATGCCTCAGTTTCACGTGACCAATCTCATGGCCGATGACGCAGCGAACTTCGTCATCCTCAAATTTGTCCATAAGACCGGCCATGATCCGCACCGTGCCATCGCCCATCGCAAAGGCATTCACGTCTTTGACAAGATACGCTTTGATATCGAGATCGAGGCCATCATAGCTGTCCAACCCTTCCGTCAACGCGGCAAGCCGCGCGCCGTAAGGGTCATCCGGTGTTGCTATCGGATTGCTCGCATCCATCTTTTCCGACATTTGCCCGAAATAGGCGACGATTTCCTCATCAGAAACGCTGGCAGCTGCGGCGACTTTTTTGGCCGAACCGATGATCCCGCCAAGGCTTTGCGAATTTGCCGGAACCGCTGCGAGCGCGATAATCGCGCCCACACCGGCCAGTGCAGCACCTGCGTTTCTAAATGTCTTCAACATATCTAGTCTTTCCCAAAAGACGGCCAAATCAGGCCACTACGTTATCCTTCTTAACGGTGATCACCTGCGGATAGGTGAATTCTTTGAGGCCTTCTTTGCCGTATTCCGCGCCAAAGCCTGACTGCTTGTGGCCGCCAAACGGAGCAAACGGGGACAGGTGCATAAATTCATTGATCCAGACCGTGCCGGTTTCCAGTTGCTCTGCGATCTCCTGACCTTTCTCGGTATCGGCAGTCCACACGGCACCCGCCAGACCATATTCGGACGCATTGGCGCGCGCGATGACCTCTTCTTCGGTCGAAAATTTCATCAGCGGCATGACGGGGCCAAACTGTTCCTCGGCCACGATCCGCGCGTCTTCCGGCGGGTTGTCGAGGATGGTCAGCGGCACGAAGTACCCTGTGCCAGACGGGTCTTTGTCGCCGCCGGTCAGGAATTTGTAGCCATTGTCTTTGGCGTCTTCGATCAGTTCAAGAACGCGGTCATACTGCTTCTTGTTCTGAATCGGGCCGACGCCGGTGCCTTGCTCGCTGCCGTCACCAACAACCACGGTTTTGGCGAAATCGGCAATGGCTTGGGACAGCTCGTCATAGATATCTTCGTGGATGTAAACGCGCTTGGCCGCGATGCAGACCTGTCCGGCGTTCTGGAAACTTGCCCAGAACAGCTGCTCTGCCACCTTTTTAGGATCGGCGTCTGGCATCACGATGGATGCATCGTTGCCGCCCAGCTCCAGCGTGATCCGTTTCAGATCGGCGCTGGCGCCTTCCATGATTTTCTTACCCGTTGCGGTTGATCCGGTGAAGGTGATCTTATCGATGTCAGCATGCGACGTGATCATCGGGCCGAGCACGTCTTTGCCGGTGATGATGTTGACGGTGCCCGCTGGCACTTTGTCCGCGATCAATTCTGCAATCCGCAGAGTCGTCAGCGGCGTGAACGGCGATGGTTTCAGCACAATAGTACAACCCGCCATCAGGGCAGGCACGATCTTCTGGATCGCCATCATGATCGGGAAATTCCACGGCACAATGCCGCCAACCACGCCCACTGGCACGCGGCGGTGGCGATGCAGACGGGTGTCGTCGTCCTGAATAATCTCTTCTTCAAGCTGCAACGTCGATTGCGCAGCAGCCAAACCAGCCGCGCCGAAAATCTCGCCTTTGGCTTGCGCATGCGGCTTGCCCTGTTCGGACGTCAGCAGACGGTAAAGTTCGTCGGCGTTTTCCTTAATCACGCCGGAGATCGCCATGCAAACAGCCTGACGCTCTTCAAACGTCGCTTTCTTCCATGTCTTGAACGCAGCGCGCGCAGCGGCGACAGCTTGATCGAGCTCGCCTGCCCCAGCCGACGGCACCTGACCGATGACTTCTTCCGTCGCGGGATTGACGACATCCAGCCATTGGCCGTTGTCGGTCATTTCGCCATTGATGAGGTTCTTATATTGCGTGACCATGATTGTTCCTCTCTCGAATCTCTTTGAAATCTCTCTCGCCCCCGAAGGTGGACCTTCGCGCGCAAAAATCAATCACGAATACTGCGTCCAGCACTCGTCTTGCGGTGGAGCGTAGCGCCAATCAGTTGCGCTTTGCAACGGGCGCTTTATGCAAATGGCAAACAGGAGACTGAGATGAGTGATACCGCCCCCGATCTGGTTATCTATGGCAGCCCCGTCTCGCCGTTTGTCCGCAAAGCCGCCGCGCTCTGCATCGAAAAAGATGTTCCGTTCGAGATGGAGGCTGTCGATGTCTTCAATCCGCCGCAATGGTTCCGCGACATTTCACCGCTAAAACGCATCCCTGTCCTGCGTGACCGATCCATTGCGGCAGAAGGCGTGGCAGGCACCATCGCGGACAGTTCGGCGATCTGCAGCTATATCGAGAAAAAGCACCCTGCCCCAGCGCTTTATCCGGCAGAACCCTTCGCCCATGGCCGCGCGCTTTTCATTGAGGAATTCGCTGACAGCATCCTCGCCGCGACCGCCGGGCTCGGCATTTTCCGCCCGATCTATTTCAGCGCGGTTCAAGGCAAAGATCCCGATCTTGAAACCGCGCGTCAGACTTGGGCAGAAAAGATGCCGCCGCTGCTCACATATCTTGATACAGCCTTGGGCGATTCAGAATTCTTTGCAGGCGATGCCTTGTCCATCGCGGATATCACCGTCGCTGCTGTGCTGATGCAAATTGCTCTGGTCGCGGAAATACCGCTAGGTGCTTATCCAAAGCTGGCTGCGAATTTTGACACGGTCAGCGGCCGCCCATCCATCGCAGGACCTTTCGCAAAAGCTAACGGCTTCATTCGCAAAGCCTTGCCCGATCTGTTTGACCTGACCTAAGGCTCTATCCGGTCAAACCTAGGAAGAGCGGGACGCGCAAACATGGCGAGCGAATGGTGCATCGGGATCATAGGCGGATCGGGCCTCTATAATATAGAGGGGCTTGAAGATGAGCAGTGGATCGCGATTGAAACGCCTTGGGGTGAGCCTTCGGATGAGGTGTTGTGCGGGTCGCTGGCCGGGGTGAAAGTTCGCTTTTTGCCGCGCCATGGCCGCGGGCACCCCGTCTCACCAGGCGAGCTGAACAGCCGTGCCAATATCGATGCGCTGAAACGCGCAGGCTGCACAGATATTATCGCAATCTCCGCCATCGGATCGCTGCGCGAACAGATCGAGCCGGGCCGCTTTGTCGTGGTAGAACAATTCATCGACCGAACCGTAGGCCGCGAAAGCACATTCTTCGGTAGCGGGTTTGTCACCCATGTCTCCATGGCCGACCCGGTTTGCCCGCGACTGTCAGAAATGGCCGGAAAAGCCATCGCGGCCTGCAAAGGCAAAGTCGCCGTAGGCGCGACTTATCTCGCGATGGAGGGGCCACAATTCTCCACCCGCGCCGAAAGCCTGATGTACCGCCAATGGGGCGCGGATGTGATCGGGATGACAGCCATGCCAGAGGCCAAATTGGCCCGCGAGGCAGAGCTTCCATACGCGCTGATCGGCATGGCGACCGACTATGATTGCTGGCGTGAAGGCGAACAGGTCGATGTCGCGCAAGTCGTCGCGCAGATGCAGTCCAACGGAGAGCTTGCCCGCGACACAATCGTGACGTTCATCGAAAGCCTGCCCAAGAAACGCGCCGCTTCACCCATCGATACCGCGCTGGACGATGCCGTCATCACCGCGCCGGACGAGCATGACCCGGACATGCTGGTGAAACTGGATGCGGTTGCGGGGCGTTTGCTGGGATGACCTTGCGAAGACGCGAGAAAATCGGAGGTTAGCCCTCTTTCCAGCGTCCCTTAATCGGCTCGAACTTGTCGACGCGGATTGATTGCCACACTCCGCCGACCAGATAGGGATCGTCATTCACTGTGGCGCGCGCTGCCGCTTCATCCTCGGCTTCGATGATCAACAGCGATCCGACAAAATCGCCATTCTTGGTCGTGAGCGGCCCGGCGGCGAGATAGTTCTCGTCATGTTTGGCCATCCATTCGCGCTGAGCCTCCAGATGGACGGCGCGCAAAGTCTCGCTGTTTTCACCATCGCGGCAGTAGAAGCAGAATTTCGCCATAAGCAGTCTCTACTCAGCCCGCCTGCCCTGATCAAGCATCGGTGCACACTCACACACGCGTTCGACTTTGCTTGAAGTCGCAGGCGTGCGGGTGCAAATCGGGCTCAGAAGTCCGAGTCGCGCCGCCCACGCATAATGGGCAGCGGCGGAGACGCTACAGGGAAAAGAGAACATCACGACGTGACCACGAACGCTTTGCCAGACAACACCGCCCATTTCCTCGACCGCGCTGAACTGCGCCGCGCATATCGCGCCGAAGAGGAAGCGTGCATCGCGCAGCGCATCGAACAGGCCGCGCCTGCGCGCAAAGTGAGCGGAGCTGCGGCCGATCTGGCGATTGATCTGATCGAAGGGGCCCGCGCGCAAAAAGCAAGCGGCGTGGATGCGTTTTTGCAGCAATACGGCCTCGATACAGAAGAAGGCATCGCGTTGATGTGTCTGGCAGAGGCGCTGCTGCGCGTGCCCGATGAAGAAACTGCCGATGCGCTTATCCGTGACAAGATCGGCGAGATCGAATGGGGCGATCATCTGGGCGAAAGCTCATCAACATTTGTGAATGCCGCGACGTTTTCCTTAATGCTGACCGGTGAAGTTCTGGAGCGCCCCGAGGAGCACCAGAAAGGCATGGGCCGCGTGCTGAAAGGCACGATGAACCGTCTTGGCGAGCCCGTAATTCGCAAGGCAACTTTGCAAGCTATGCGCATTCTGGGCGGGCAATTTGTCTATGGCCGGACAATTGGCGAAGCGCTCAAACGTGCAAAGCCGGAACGCGCCAAAGGCCTCACGCACTCGTTTGATATGCTGGGCGAGGCGGCGATGACATTCGCCGATGCTGCGCGCTATGCCGCCTCTTACGAAGGCGCGATTGATCGGCTGGCCAGCGAAGCCGCAAAACTCGGTGACGGGGCAGGGGTAGGCCCATCGCCGGGCATCTCTGTCAAACTGTCCGCGCTGCATCCGAAATACGGTTACCTCCACGCCGAAGAAGCGCGGCTGGATATTGTGCCAATCGTAAAACGGCTCGCGATGAAAGCGCGCGATGCGGACATACATTTCACGCTGGACGCCGAGGAAGCCGAGCGGCTCGAAGTGTCGATGGACATAATCGAGACTTTGGTCAGCGATGACGATCTGTTTACCCGGGAGGACGGAACACGCTGGGACGGGTTCGGTCTTGCCATTCAGGCCTATCAAAAACGCGGCCTGCCGCTGTGTGATTGGGCCGCAAAGCTGGCGCGCCGTCATGGCCGCAAACTGTTCGTGCGGCTAGTGAAAGGGGCCTATTGGGACAGCGAGATCAAAGTCAGCCAAGTAGGCGGATACACCGATTATCCGGTCTTCACGCGCAAACTGGCGACCGACGTATCCTACCTCGCCTGCGCATCGCGCCTATTCGAACATGACGACGTAATCCGTCCTGCCTTTGCGACGCACAACGCCTACACCGTGGCTGCCGTTAAAGAGATGGCAAAAGGACGGAGTTTTGAGTTTCAACGCCTTCACGGCATGGGCGAAGAAGTCTTCGATGCGCTGGGGAAGATCGAGGGCAATGATCGCACACCTGTTCGCATCTATGCTCCCGTTGGCGGGCACAAGGAATTGCTCGCCTATCTCGTGCGGCGATTGCTGGAAAACGGAGCGAACACCAGTTTCGTGAATCGCATGGGCGATGCCGATATACCGGCCAGCGAGCTGGTTGGCGATCCAGTGGAAGAGCTCGCTGCGATGTCGCCGCGCCGCAACACCTCGATCCCGTTGCCGCGCGACATTCTGGGTGAGCGCCTCAACAGCGCCGGTGTCGATCTGTCCGATCCAATGGTTCTGGGACCACTTCAAGAGCGTTTGAAGCGCCTTGAGAGCATTCAATGGCGCGCGGAGCCGACGTTCCCCGCCGAAGAACCCGGCGAGATTGCACCGATCACAATGCCGCACGACCTCACGGCCGAAGTCGGCACCCGCCGCGATGCGACCGCAGAAGAAGTGGACGCCGCCTATGCCCGCGCCGAAGCAATCCAGCCGGGCTGGGATGCTTTGGGCGGAGATCGCCGCGCGCTCCTGCTCGAGGAAGCCGCCAACCAGTTCGAAGCGCATACGGATGAATTCCTCTCACTATGCCAGCGCGAGGCGGGCAAAACTTTGCTCGACGGTGTGGCCGAACTGCGCGAAGCGGTCGATTTCCTGCGTTATTACGCTTCTGAGGCGCGCCGCCAGTTTGACGAGCCGCTCTATTTGCCCGGCCCGACGGGCGAGGAAAACACTCTGCGCATGCATGGCCGCGGCGTCTTCGCCACGATCAGTCCGTGGAATTTCCCGCTGGCGATCTTCACCGGCATGGCATCGGCTGCGCTCGCCGCAGGCAATGCCGTGATCACCAAGCCGGCGGAGCAAACCCCGCTCACCGCAGCGCTCGCGGTGAAGCTGATGCACGATGCCGGAATCCCGCCAGAGGCGCTACAATTGCTCCCCGGAGCAGGCGAGGTGGGTCAGCTCATTACATCTGATCCGCGCGTCGCAGGCGTGGCCTTCACCGGTTCGACAGAGACCGCGCGTTTGATCAACCAATCACTCGCCGGACGCGACGGACCGATTGCGACCCTTATTGCCGAAACGGGCGGCCAAAACGCAATGATCGTCGATTCCAGCGCGCTACCCGAACAGGTTGTGCGCGACGTGCTAGCCAGCGCATTCCAGTCGGCGGGGCAACGCTGCTCCGCATTGCGCGTGCTCTATCTGCAAGATGATGTGGCGGACGAAATGCTGGAGATGATCCGCGGCGGATTTGAAGCTTTGCATGTCGGCGATCCGGCTGACCTTGCCACCGATGTCGGCCCCGTGATCGATCCCGATGCGCAGGCCGCGCTTGAACGTCACGTCGCCCGCAGCATCGCGTCAGAACGCAACGTCGCGCGCTGTTTCATGCCGGAAAGCACCGACAAAGGATGCTTCGTCGCGCCGACCATAATCGAGGTGGACTCGATCCTTGACCTCAATCGCGAAAACTTCGGCCCCGTGCTCCATGTCGCGCGGTTCAAATCCGAGGAGCTGGGTCAGGTTGTCTCTGACATCAACGCCACCGGATACGGCCTGACACTAGGCCTGCACAGCCGTATCGCAGCCACGCGCCGCTATGTTCAGGCGCGTGCGAAAGTCGGCAATTTCTACGTCAACCGCAACCAAATCGGCGCAATCGTGGAAAGCCAGCCATTCGGCGGCGAAGGCCTGTCAGGCACCGGCCCAAAGGCGGGCGGGCCGAACTATCTCGCCCGTTTTGCAACCGAGCGTGTGACATGCATCGATACCACGGCGGCAGGCGGAAACGCCACTCTTCTGGCAAGTTAAGAAGGTTTACTTGCGAGGACAGGGCTTGGCGCGATAGAGACCAGATATGCCAAGATTTTTGATCAAGATTGTCGCCCTGCTCACGCTCGTGTGGAGTGGCCCTGCGCTCGCCGATGTGCAGATCCACTTTCACAGCGTGAACGGATCGGTTCTGTTCGGGCGCTACCCGCACACATTCTTTGTGCTTGACGGTGAGCTTGAGGAAACAGGCGAGGTGATTAGCGAGAATTATGGCTTTTCCGCCCGCAAGGTGACGACCAAAATTCTGTCAGGCCCGGTTGAGCACATGGTGCTCGCCGAAAAGCCGAAGTTCATCAAGAAAACCAACCGCCATTTCACGATGACGATCACCGATGATCAATATCGCCGCATCATCGCGGAAAAGAACAAATGGCAAAACGCGCCGGGCAAATATTACGACTTGGAAAAGCGCAATTGCATCCATTTCGTCGGCGCAATGGCGCAAATTCTGGGTTTGAAAGTCGACTATCCAAAAGACATGCTGCGCCGCCCCAAAAAGTGGCTGAACCGCGTGACCGAGATGAACCCGAAACTGGGCGCGAAGACAATATAGCGGGGGATAGGGCAGCGGCTTACTTGCCGCTCCGTCCGTAATCGGGAATCACTCTCCCATGGCTATTCTTTCAGACAAATGGATTCGTGAGCAGGCGCAAACCAACGGCATGATCGAGCCGTTTGAGGAAGCGCAGCGGCGCGATGGTGTGATCTCTTACGGGCTCAGCTCATACGGGTATGACGCGCGCGTCGCGCCGGAGTTCAAGATTTTCACCAACGTCAATTCGGCGACGGTCGATCCCAAGAAATTCGACGCAAACAGCCTCGTCGATCGCGAAACCGATGTCTGCATCATCCCGCCCAATTCCTTCGCTCTGGCCCGCACAGTCGAATATTTCCGCGTACCCGAAGACGTGCTGGTGATCTGCCTTGGCAAAAGCACTTATGCGCGCTGCGGGATCATCGTGAACGTCACCCCGCTTGAACCCGGCTGGGAAGGTCATGTGACGCTGGAGTTTTCCAACACGACCCCGCTGCCTGCGAAAATCTACGCCAATGAAGGCGCGTGCCAGTTCCTATTCCTGAAAGGGAACGAACGCTGCGAGACAAGCTATAAAGACCGCGCAGGCAAATATATGGGCCAGCGCGGGGTGACGCTGCCGCGGTTGTAGGAACCTAGGTTCTCAGCAATAGTTCGGCTGGCTGCAAACACACTGGTTGCTCACGTGCAGTTATTCTTCGCCAGTTTTCCCGGAAAGCTGCCAAATTGCCCCCTTGGCTGACACCTGAAGCACCTTCTCATTGGATAGCTTTGTCCAAGGTTCTGTCGAGGCGTTGAACTCGACTATGTGATAGATTCGATGACAATCGAGCGCGCCGCAAGGGCATATGTTTGGTTCGCTTTCCCATGGCACCTCAGCAATTCGACGAAGTTCTATCTCCGCCTCTTTTCGGGTTGAGTAGAAGCCTATGTGCTCAGCATGGAAACCGTCTTCGATCATAAACATCGAAATGGCAGCTCCTTTTACTGACTACTCGCCCGCCATAAACAATAGCTTCCCATTTTCCTACTCACCTCTCCAACGCTACATTGGCTGCGCCCGCTAAGTTCCTTCGATTATGAAGGGTCGGCCATGCCGGAGAGTTGTCACCCAAGTCCTAAATCGGCAAATATCTGATTTTTCAGCATATACTCATGTATGAACCACATGACATGTAGGACAATCTGTCATGTGTGTCCTACACAGGAACAAACCGACCTCCCCGCGACTTTGACTCTTATATCCCTCACGCGCATGGCTGCGGGGACAAAGGAGACAATCTGAATGGCTACCCCAGAATTTGACATCATCATCTACGGCTCGACCGGTTACACCGGACGCCTCGTCGCGGAATATCTCGACCAGCATTATTCCGGCCGTGATGATGGCCCGAAATGGGCGATGGCTGGCCGCTCTCAGGAAAAACTGGAAGCTGTGCGCGATGAAATCGGCGCGTCTGCCGATACGCCTCTGGTGGTCGCCGATGCCGATGACATGGCGAGCCTTGAGGCGATGTGCCACCGCACCAAAGTCGTCCTGACAACCGTTGGCCCGTACCAGCTTTACGGTGACAACCTTGTCGCGGCCTGCGTGAAAACCGGCACCGATTATGCCGATCTTTCCGGTGAGCCTGCGTGGATGGCGGAGAAGATCGCCGAGCATGAAGAGAATGCCAAGAAATCGGGTGCACGCATCTGTTTCTCCAGCGGGTTCGACTCCATCCCGTTCGATCTCGGCGTGTTGATGACTCAGAAAGAGGCAACGAAACGCTGGGGCAAGCCTGCTCCGAAAATTCGCGGACGCGTGCGCGCGATGGCGGGCACATTCTCGGGCGGCACCGCAGCCAGCCTTGGCGCAACGATGAAGGCGATGGCGAAGAACCCGTCACTTATCAATGTCATGCGCAGTCCGTTTGCGCTGACACCGGGATTTGAAGGGCCAAACCAGCCTTCGGGCATGATTCCGTCATACGAGAAAGACCTCGACAAATGGGCCGCTCCGTTTGTGATGGCGCCGATCAACACAAAGAACGTCCACCGCACAAACTTCCTGCTGGGTCATCCATATGGCGAAGACTTCCAGTATGATGAAATGATGCTGACCAGCCCCGGCGATGCAGGCAAGAAAATGGCCGAAGCCGCGACAGAGATGATGAAGAACCCGTTCGGTGCGAAACCGCCAAAGCCGGGTGAAGGCCCGAGCAAGGAAGAGCGCGAAAACGGTTTCTATGACGTGCTGTTCGTCGCCGATATGCCGGATGGCGAGAGCCTGCATTACAGCGTCAAAGGCAAGTACGATCCGGGTTATGGTTCGACCAGCCGGATGCTTTCGGAAACCGGCATTGCGCTCACGCAAAGCGATGCACCGGGCGGCATTGGCACACCGGGTTCATTCCTGGGCGAGGCCTTGGTCAACCGCCTTGAAGAACATGCCGAGCTGAAATTCACCGCTGAAAATTAAGCGGTGGCGCACAGCCAAAACAAAGGGGCGGGACCGGTTGATACCGGCTCCGCCCCTTTTGTTTTCCTGCGTCGCGAAAGTCTGACCATCGTCAGAAGCTAAGGCGGATGCTCGCACGGATGTTGCGGCCAGCCAGCGGGACAAAGTCTTTGGTAAAGCTCGCATGGCGGCGGGCTGTCACGTCAAAGATGTTGTCAGCCGAAAGCTGCAGGAACACGTTTTCGTTATTCGCCATCGGACGCCACGCGACGAGCAGATTGACGAGCGCAAAATCCGATGTCGGCGTTTCGAATGCGGCGATCTGATCTTGCTCGGCAAACCACTGAACTTCGCCGCGCACGTCGAACGCATTGGTTTGCGCCTCTAGGCCAGCGAGGAAGCTCAATGGTGGAATACGCGGCACGCTGGTGCCATCGCCCAGTTCGGCGTTGATATACGAACCGCTAACATCGGCGATCAGCCCGAAATTGCCGCTGTCGAACACAGGGAAGGAGACCTCGCCCTCGATACCGAAATAGTCGGCGTCTTGCTGAAGATAGACGAACACTGGCAGATCATCTTCCTCAAGGCCGGTTTCGGTGAGGTAGATGTAATCGTCGAACCACTGGTTGAAGACAGCCGCGCTGAACGTGACGCCGCCCACGGTGCCGCGCGCGAAGGCTTCGATGCCCCATGCGCTTTCGGTGTTCAGGTTCGTATCGCCGATTTCGAAGGCTTGCGTTGCAATGTGCGGGCCATCGGAGAAGAGCTCTTCGGCGCTTGGTGCGCGTTCTGCGCGGGAGACGTTGATGCCTGTCCGGAATGCGTCGTCGCCTTCGAAAATGAAGCCCGCAGCGCCGGAGAACGTGTCGAAGTCGCGCTCAATACCCAGCGTGCTGGCATCGACGGATGTCGTTTCGTAACGGGCGGCGAGTTCAAGCTGGAACGGCCCCTGGCCAAATTCCTGCAAGCCGAAAACGGCGAATTGATCGGTGGTGTTAGGCGGCACATAGGCCTCCGCACCTTCGGCGAAGAAATCACGGTGGCGATATTGCACGCCAAATCCGCCGCGAGTCGGGCCCGTTTCGCTTTGCGTAAGCTCAAGCCGGGCTTCGATGCTTTCGCTGTCGAAGGTCGTGCCAACCTCGGCGCCTTCGAATTCGGTGTGGGTGTAATCGGAGTAGCCTGCGCGCAGCTTCAATCGGGAGAAGAACCCGTCGCCCAATGCAATGTCACCTTTAAAGTCAGCGCGGACCTGTTGAAGCGCGATCGTGACGAGCTCTTCCTCTTCCTCGCCGCCTTCTTCTTCGCCTTCTTCACCCTCTTCACCGTGGTGATGGCCAGCGCCGGGACGGGTCGGGACGCCGTAATTGGTGTCGTAATATCCGACCGAGGCACCAAAGGTGCTGCCGCCAAGGATTACGCCAAAGCCGCCATTGATGGTGTAGGTTTCGCTTGCGGAGTTCGGAATGAAGCCTTCCTGATTGGCGGCTTCACGGAATTCTTCCGCTTCCTCAAACTCGCCTTCAGCTTCTTCTTCGGCGGCTTCCTCAAGCAGTTCAGCGCGCAGTTCAGGGCCAACCTGAAAGCCGGGAATTTCTAGATCACCGGTTTCGCGCCAGCTGCCATCAATGTGGACTACAAAACTATCGCTGATCGGCACGTCGAGGGAAGCACCAGCTGTGCGCAGGTCGCTGGCTGTGTCACCCGCGATCAAAGCGTCGAGGTGGAAACCCTCGGCAGGGACACGGGTCGGGATGCGTTTGTCGATCACGTTGACCGCGCCGCCAATGGCTTGCGAACCGTATAGCAGCACAGCCGGGCCGCGCAGCACTTCGATCCGTTCAGCGGTCAGCGGGTCGATCGATGTCGCATGGTCGACAGACGTGTTGGAGACATCGGCGGTACCGATCCCGTCAACCAGCACGCGGACGCGCTCTCCCTGAAAGCCGCGCAGGACGGGGCGCGAGGAACCGGGGGCAAAGCTGGTCGCGGAAACACCGGGCAGTTTGGCGAGGACTTCGCCGATCTGGCCGTTCAGATTGCGCTGAATATCGTCCGCTTCGAAAACGCTGGTTCCGGCCAGAATATCGAGCTGCTCAAGGCCAGCCGCGCTGACGATGATGTTGCCCTGATAATCGACCGCGCGGCTGTGCAGGTCATCTTCCACCGGCTCTTTTTCGTCGGCTCCAGCTTGAGTTTCGCCATCTTGGGCAGTGTCTTGGGCCAGTGTCGGCGCGGCAACTAACGCAAGCGCCGCCGTAAGGGCAATTCGGGAAGCAATCATTTTCATCGGGGAGGAACTCTCATTGATAATGTGATAACGTAACATCGCTCTAGCAAACTCGTCCCTCTTCGCAACCCTTTTTGGCTGCTGGCCCGACGAATTGCGCGATTCCTTCGATCACCGGTGACAGATGTGCAGCACATTTCCGCTCAATTCGCGGCGCAAACGCACGGCAGCACCTTGAGAATACTTGCATTATTTCCCCGTCCCGCCATTAATGCGCCGCGGGGTATTTGGGGGGATATCGTGATGCTGCTTAGGCGGATGACGAAACATGTAAAAGACCAGAACTGGACCGCCATCGCGATTGACTTCGTGATCGTCGTCACTGGTGTCTTTCTCGGTATCCAGCTTGGCAACTGGAATGATGAACGCGCGGACAAGCAGCGCGGGCAGGATTATCTTGAACGCATCGTTGCGGACCTTGACGCTGATTTAAGGGTCTATGAACAACAAATTCAATTCTGGTCGAACGTGAGCGACTATGGGCGCGACGCCATCACTTATGCCGACCAAGACGATGCGGGCAACAAAAGCCAATGGCAGCTCTTGCTGGCCTATTTTCAAGCAAGCCAGTTTGGAGGGTTTTACAGCACCGATACGACTTATGAAGAGCTAAAGAGCGCCGGCGAGCTGGGCCTGATCGACAATGTGACGCTGCGCGATCAGCTGGCCTCCTATTACCGGGGGTCCGACAATTCGATCCTGAGCGAGCGGACCCGCTATCGCGAGCATGTGCGCGGCACTATCCCCACCGATGTTCAATCCTATATCTGGGACAATTGCTTCGGGTGGAATGCGAACGCAGAACAAATGATCCGGGATTGCGATCCTCCCATCGGCGAAGACCGCGCCCGGGAAATTGTCGATCGGATTATTGAGGATGAACAGTTGATCGAAGAACTACGATATTCGATGTCGGCCCTGGAAATCGCATCGAAGGCAGCCTCCCTAGGAATCGATCAGGCGCGCGACCTGCGCGAATTGGTGGACGAACAGATGGATGGGGAAGCCCCATGATCCTGCGCCGCATCACCAAACACGTCCGCGAGCAGAACTGGACCGCGATCGCGATCGACTTTGTGATTGTCGTCACCGGCGTGTTTCTCGGCATCCAGCTGGGCAACTGGAACGCGGAGCGCGCCGATGCGCGCGATCAGCAGGCGTTGCTCGTGCAGGTCCACAACGATCTTGCGCCGCGGCTCGAAGATTGGCGGCAGAGCAACGAGGTCTATGGGCAGCAACAGGACGCCGACGAACGCTTCGTGATCGACGCGCTGACCTCGGGCGAGCTCGACGAAGCGGACAGAGCGCGCTTCGATGCCGGGCTGGTATCGCTGGTGAGCTGGTACGGGATCGACATTTCGCTGCTGGCGCGACGGTTAGAATCGACCGAACTGCTTACGGCTTTCCAAGGCAAGGACGGCGAGGACATTCTGGTCCGTCTCCATTGGATGTGGACCATCGCCGAGCAATACACGCAAGGCTACGAAGCCCGCAGCCACGGTCCGCGCGATGTTATCTTCAGCCGCGTCTTCATGCAGCCCGGCCCCTATAATGCGCCTGAGATGGCAGAGTCCACGCCGGTGTATGACTTCGACGCGCTCGCATCCAACGAGGAATTTCGCAACGCCGCAGCCCAGCTATATCGCTACAACAATGCAGGGCGCTCCATGTCTCACCTGACCTATCTCGAGATTGCGGATCTGGTCGGAAGGCTGGAAAGGACGCTCTATCCCGATGGAGATGTCCCCGCGATCCTCCCGGACCCGGCCCAATGATCCTGCGCCGTATCACCAAGCACGTCCGCGAGCAGAACTGGACCGCCATCGCGATTGACTTCGTGATCGTCGTCACCGGCGTTTTTCTCGGCATTCAGGTTGGCGATTGGAACGACGGGCGGCAGGAAAAGGCCAACTATGACCGCGCGCTGGTCGATCTGAGAGTGAGCGCGTGGGACACCTATATCCATGCGAATGAACGGATTTCGATCGCGGAGTGTCGGAAGGCGGAATATGACCGCATCGGGCGCCTGCTGATCGAAGGCAATGGCGCATGGTCGGGTTTGGAGGCACGAGACTACGCTTATCGCGGGGCCGGCGCTTTCCCGGATGTCATTCGTTCGCCCCAACGGCCTCGAACTGCAACGCTCTGGGATACCGAACTTAACAGAGGCACGTATGACCTGATGACAAGCGAGGATCGCCAAACACTCGCCAACCTTTTCGGGGGTGCGGATGCGATCTACAACTTCCAGCACGACATGCGGCAGAAAGAAGCGGCCCTGCGAGCACTGGCCTTTCCGCAAGACCTCTCGCGCGAGCAGCGGGTGCACTTCTTCCAGCTACTGAGCGAAGCCGACCAGCTGAACTCTATCATCGAGCTGGTCAGCAGCGATTTGGTGGAATCGATCCCCGGAATGCCTCTCCTTCGCCCCGAAAGCGAAGATATGATCGAGCAGATCGTCGACATACTGAAAGAGCAAGAGGCGAATTGGAGAGAGGTTTACGGCGACTGCGTCGTCCCGTTTGACGAAGCCGCTTTCCGAAAGAGCATAGCCCCATGATCTTGCGCCGCATCACGCAACACGTCCGCGAGCAGAACTGGACCGCCATCGGGATCGACTTCGTGATCGTCGTAGCCGGCGTGTTCCTCGGTATCCAGCTCGGCAATTGGAACGAGGCGCGTGCGGTCCGCGCCGAAACCAACAGAACCCTTGAACTGCTGATTCCGGCTAATCAGGTTCTCGAAGCCAATGCGGCGGACTTCCAAACCTATTACGCGACCACAAAGGCCTATGGCGAAACAGCGTTGAGAGCGTGGGAGGATCAAGACGCTGTCTCGGACAGCGACTTTCTGGTCGCGGCCTACCAGGCAAGTCAGATCATGGCGGGGACCAGTGAACTTGAGGTTTTCGCCGAGCTTATTGGCGCGGACTATGTCCGCAATATCGACGATGACGACTTACAGCGCCGCGTTCAGAACTTCATCATAAATCCGTCCAATCTCAGCCGGATGGACGATATTGATACCCCTTACCGTCAAAATGTGAGGCGCGTCATTCCATTCGCCATACAGGAGGAAATTCGGACAGAGTGCGGCGATCAACGGGATGATATTTTAAAGGCTGTCCGTCTTCCTGCGGAGTGCAGCATTGACCTTCCTGCTGAGCGCGCCCGCATCGCGGCTGAGACCCTTAGAGCGCGGACAGATTTGCGCGATGATTTGCAATGGCACATGGCAAGCATTCAAAGCGTTCTGGCAGACCTCGATAACGAGCTCGATCGCAATCAAGCGCTCATGTCGGCCGTAGAAAGGTATCTCAAATGATCCTGCGCCGCATCACCAAGCACGTCCGCGAGCAGAATTGGATCGCCATTGCCATCGATTTCGTGATCGTTGTGGTCGGCGTGTTCCTCGGTATCCAGCTGGGCGACTGGAACAGTGAACGCACCGACCGCGCGAAGGAGCGCGCGTATCTTGAGCGTCTGGAGGCCGATGTCGACCGCACGCGCGAACAGTTGGCCGTTTTTGTCAGAGAGCGCGAGGAGCGGCTGCAGTCGATCGCGAAAGTGGAGAACATGTATCTCGGCGACGGAGAGATCGGCCCGCTGACAGAGCTCGAATGCACGCAATTTTCCGGCATGCACATGCTTACCCTTCCCCCAATCGCAGTCCCGAGCATTACGGAAGCCTTTGCCGGCGGCGGCGTCGATCTGCTTTCCGATCCGGATCTGGTGCAAGCGATGATCGAGATTGAGCAAAACGAAGATCGTTTGCGCACGGTCATCGCGTCGTTGCGGCTCTACTCCACCGACATGAACAAGAAGTACCCCGATGCCATCGTCATGGTGCGCGCGAAAGAAGACGACGAAAGGGAGTTCGACGGAGTTTTCGAGAACGACGGTTATGACATGGCCGCGCGATGCGATTTCCTGAAGCAGGCACCGGAGCCTGCCTTCATCAGCGACACGGTGCGCGGCACGCAATATAACCAGTGGTACGTCTCGTTCCTCAACCGCCATCTGGATCGCCTCGATGAAGTGGCCGCCATGCTGGACGGCGAAGAGACGCCCGATATAGGTGATGCATCCGAGGAAGGAGCTGCCCAATGATCCTGCGCCGCCTAGCCACCGCTGCCAGAAAGCAGGACTGGTTCACCGTCTTTGTCGAGACATGCATCGTCGTGGTCGGATTGCTGATCGGTTTGCAGATCAACAATTGGAACGACGCGCGATCCGACCGGGCCAAGGCCGAGGCATTCAGCGAGCGCCTGCTCGAGGATGTCACCATCGCGCAGACGCGGCTTTCCGAGTTTCTCGAAAGGCGCGAGCGGCGATTGCAGGCGATCTACAAGGTAGAGGCAATGTATTTCGGCGACTCCGGTATCGTCCCGCTGAGCGACCTGGAATGCGAAGATTTCGCCGACTCAAGGATCATCAGCGTACCGCCGATGAGAGTGCCCAGCCTGACCGAAGCTTTTGCAGGGGGGCGCATCGACCTCATCGAAGACCCCGAACTCGTGAGAGCCCTGATCGCTGTCGAACAGAGCGAAGATCGCTTGCGCAATGCGATAGGCGGAATGATTGCTGACGCTCCCCGGCTGGACTTCGAATTTCCCGAAGCGATCACGCGGGTTCGCGGGCCCAACCCGGGTCAAGGCGGATACAGGATGGGTGCCGAGTGCCATTTTCTGGGCCAACCACGCGACCCGCATTTCCTGAGCCGAATGGTCCACGCCACGCGCATCAACGCTTCCTATATCTATTTTCTGCAAGAGCATTCCCAGCGGCTTGAGGAACTCGAAACCGTCCTGAACGGCGGCGAGTTGCCCGCGCCCTCGACAGACCCGGAGGCCATCGAAGCCCAATGATCCTGCGCCGTATCACGCAACACGTCCGCGAGCAGAACTGGACTGCGATTGCGCTTGATTTCTTGATCGTCGTAGTTGGCGTGTTCCTCGGCATACAGCTGGGCAACTGGAACGAGGCCCGCGCGGACAAGCAGCGCGAAGGCCAATATTTTGAGAGTCTCGCCAGCGACATTAGCGAGGAAGCGCTTGTTCTTGACGATGTTCAATACGCATTGCGCGTGCGCACTTCGGTGATCGATATACTTTTCGAAGAAGCGCGCGGACAATCGCTTCCCCAAGAAATTTCGACTTCGCTCAGGGTCAACGGCATCGCTGCGGAAGGCAATTTCTCTATGCCTCAGCGGGTTGATCTTGATGGGACTGACCGTGACCTGTTTCTATCTTTCGCGATTTTCGCTCGCATCTTCAGCGAGCAGAGCAGCACCTTTGAAACATTGCGGGCAACGGGCGATTTGGGGCTCATCGAAGAACGGACACTCGCGTATGAAATTGCCTCATACTACGAAACGATCGAGAACCTCTCCTATCTTGAAACCGGCACCGTCAGGGACACTCGCGACCATGCCGCCGACATTGCCAAACGCCACGGCCTCAACCCGTTCGGCCCGAATGACTACGGCCGTGTGACGGATGCAATCCGCAGTGATGACGAGTTCGCTGCGTCTCTGCGCGCGCTGCGCAATATTTCGGCGACCAATTACGCTCTTGCTGAAAGTGCAGACCGCAGAGGCAATAAAATTCTGGAACAATTGGATGGAGCCGACTGATGCTGTTTCGCCGCATCACACAACATGTCCGCGAGCAGAACTGGACCGCCATCGCGATCGACTTCGTGATCGTCGTCACCGGCGTTTTTCTAGGCCTGCAGGTTCAGGAATGGTCGTCCGATCGCGCGGAGAGAGCCAGAGTTGCAGCCCAACTCGCAAGCTTTCGCGCGGAATTGATCCTGGCGCGCGAGGATATTGCTGCCCACAAGGATTATATCGAAGATCGCCTCGCCGCCGCGCGCGAGGTGCGTGCCATCCTCGCCGATCCGCAGCGCGATGTGCCCGATGCCGAAATCTACGCGCTCTCCCGGTCGGCGATACGTGCAGCCGCCCTGACCGTCGATATCCGGCGCGGTTATGAAGAATTGTCACAGAGCGGATCTATCTCATCCATTCGCGATCCGGATCTGAAACAAATACTCTACACTTGGGATTCACGCCTTTCCAGGATGAGAATGGCCGAAGCGCGCTCAGCCGAACAACGCGACATCCTGACCATTCCTCCCATCCTCGGCGCGATGTCGGCAGGCAACATCTACGTGACCGATGGTCGCGGTGTCGGAATCGCCCCTGCTGATCGCTTTCCCCTCGACCTGCCAGCCCTGCGGCGCGACCGCGACTTCGACAACGCGCTTGCCATCAGGGAGATTCAAGCCACGCAGAATCTTCGCCTCCTCATCGGTTTCGAAGAGGCAACCAACGAGCTGATCGATGCGCTCGAAAACGAGGACTCCCAATGATCCTGCGCCGCATCACCAAGCACGTCCGCGAGCAGAACTGGACTGCCATCGCGATCGATTTCGTGATCGTTGTCGTCGGCGTTTTCATGGGCATCCAGCTTGGCAACTGGAACGAGCAACGCGGTGCCAGCGCACGAGAAGCCGCGTTCAGGGAGCGGCTCATTGAAGACCTTACCGCGAACCGTGAGCGGCTTGCACCGTTCATGGCTCGGCGCGAGCGACGGATGGTCATTATTGAGCGCGTCGAAGAGATGTATTTCGGCGATGCAGAGCTTCGGCCGCTCAATGAGAACGAATGCACCCATCTTGCCGACGGCTATATCTTAACGCTGCCGCCGATAGAAATCCCGAGCATTACCGAAGCCTTCACCAGCGGGCAGATCGACCTTATCTCAGATCGGGAGCTGGCCCGGGCATTGATTGCTGTGAAACAGAGCGAGGATCGCACGCGCAATTCTGTTGCTGGAATTTCCGAAGCTGTTCCGCGGCTTGCCAACAAGTTCCCGCAAGCAATCACAAGGACGCGCGCCGTCGAACCGTTGGAGAATCCCGCAGACGCTCCCCTGACCCCTTACCGTTTGGCTGCGAAGTGCCATTTCTTTGACCAGCCCCCCGACCCTCAATTCATCAGCGCTATCGCGGTGACGACAAAAATGAACACGGGCTACATTGCGATGCTTCGCCGTCACATCGCCGAGCTCGACGCACTAGAGGCGGTGCTCAGAGATAAGGCGGTTCAGGAATTACCGACGCAGTAATCCACGCGCCCGAAGGCAACGATTACATTGGTCTCTGATGAAGAAAATGGAGCGGGCGAGGCGATTCGAACGCCCGACCCCAACCTTGGCAAGGGTGGGTAAACGGGCATTCACGGCTTTACGCGCACGATAAAATCCAATAAAAACAATCGCAGGTGTTCAAGCGTGTTCGCCGATGTTTTTCATGTTTTTTTCATGGATTTTGGAGCCAACCGCACGATGCCCGATCTTAGCCGGATAAATGAGCGCGATAAGCTGAAGACGCGAACCGGAGACGAACCGCACTGGCAGCGCTTGCGTCAAGGCTGTTACATAGGTTTTCGACCTTCCAAGAAGGGCAAGCGGGGCACTTGGTTCGCGCGGGTCTATAATCCCGACTCGAAGCGCAATTCTCGAAAATCGCTTGGCGATTATGGGAGGCTCGAAGGCCATGACGTTTTTAAGCAAGCGAAAGCAGATGCGGAACTATGGGCTGATACGGTGGAAAGTGGGGGCGAACGCGCGAATGATATGGTTACGGTCAAGGATGCCTGCGAAGCCTACGCAAAAGAGAAGCCTTGCCCAATCCAAGACGGGATACTGCGGCGGCACGTCTACTCCGATGTCATAGCGCAAGTGAAGCTGGACAAATTGCGGCGGCACCATTTGCGAGCATGGCGTAAGCGGCTGGAACAATCGCCCGCTCTTGTGTCGCGGAATAAAAAGGGGACGAAGCTCTGGAAAGAGCGCGCCAAATCCACGGTCAACCGAGATATGGTTCCGCTACGCGCCGCGCTTGGCCAAGTGCTGAAACGCGGTGCGCCAAATACCGATGCGGCATGGCAGGAAGCACTGCGCCCGTTCAAAGGTGCGGACAAGCGCCGCGAACTCTATCTGGACAAGCTGGAGCGCAAACGCCTGATCGATGCAATGCGCGATGATGCGCGCCCGTTCGTGCAGGGGCTTTGCATGTTGCCGCTTCGCCCCGGCGCTTTGGCGGAACTGACCGCGCGCGATTTTGACAAACGCACCCGCACCCTCACCATTGGCAAGGACAAGAACGGCAACCCGCGCCAGATTACTGTGCCGCCGGTAATTGCCGAATTTCTGGTTGAGCAAGTGAAAGGCAAACTGCCAGCCGCGCCAATCTTTGCGCGCGCCAATGGCGCATCATGGAACAAGGATGCGTGGAAGTATCCGATCAAGGATGCGGTAAAGGCGGCTGGCCTGCCCGATGCGGTGGCAGCCTACACCTTGCGCCATTGTGTGACTACGGACCTGATCCGTGCGGGCTTGCCAATTCTTACGGTTGCGCAGTTATCGGGAACAAGCGTTGCCATGATTGAGCGGCACTATGGGCACCTTGTGCGCAATGATGCCGAAGTGGCGCTGGCGAGCGTGATGGTTTGATACTTTGGGCTTTGCTGGATGAGCATCCTTGCTTGCGACTTATTTCGAAGCCTAAGATGTTTGCATGGATGAAAATAGTGTGGCGGAGATTGACCCGCCTTTCGGACCTTCAGAACTCGCTTCTGCCCGGGATGCTCTTTCGATTATGAAGGCATGGCGCTGGGTGCACTATAATCCTGATGGCGAGCCAAGCGCATCATCTATGGACTTGGCCACGGCGGTCAATCGGCTCGCTTTTGACGGACATGCCGCCCCAAACGCGGCGATTCTTACTTTATTTGCTACTGATCAGGTCGAAGTGCGAGGCGATTTTGTCTGGCGCAAACTTCAAAATGGACAGATGTTTTCCTTGAACGGCGCGCAAACTTCGATTCCCGCGAATAGGTGGATCAGACTCCGCGAATCTCTCATCCAACGCGAAACTACCAGAGGCACCAGCAATTGGACCGCGGCTAAGCTGGAACTACCGAAGCTAGGCTATTCTGATCAACCGATTGCCGATTGGGAACCGAAATACAATCGGATGTCCTATGCCAGCCGAATGGGTGAGGATGAATGGACAACTCCGAATTATCATGAAGAATTGTTCGACGCTAAATGTCTCGCAATTTTTCCATTGGCCCTTCCCGGTCCCGATGGTGAGATCGTCGGTATTGCAGATGAAGCGAACGAAGCTGAAGCGCTGGACGATGTGAATGATGTCAAAAGGGGGAGAAAGCCAAAATACGATTGGCCAGCCGCAACCCTTGCCATATTCGGCATGATTTATCGCGGCGACCTGAAGCCAGAGCTTCAGGCTGACATTGAACGCGCCCTGATTGACCACTTGACCCTTGGCGATAGCGCACCCTCCGAAAGCACAGCACGCCCTTATGCAAAACTAATATGGGATGAATATTCAAAGGCCTGAAATTCGTCGCCAATCAATTACCGGCCTCTTTTCGGCCTTATCGTCCGACAAAGACGCTGCGATCCGCGATTCAACACTCCTGTTCACCCGCATACGCTGGTGCATACAAGGAGCACGATCATGGAAGCACTACTCGTTTCAATCACTGATACCGCCAAAGCATTGAACCTTGGCCGCACGTCCATTTACGCGCTTATCAATGATGGCAAGCTCGATACCCGCAAAATGGGGCGGCGGCGGCTGGTGACAGTTGCATCAATCAAACGTCTGGCTGGCGAACTGGACTAGGGGCAGCGCGATGAAGCGGATCAATCCGCGCCTTGCCAAGCTGCATCGATCCTACAGTGTTAGCGAATTGGCAGACGTTTTGGGCGTTCACAAGCATACAGTTCGCGGCTGGCTCAAGAAGGGCCTCCTCCCGATTGACGGTGCGAAGCCCACTCTAATCCTTGGCAGCGAATTTCAGGCATGGTGGGCCAAGCAACGCAAAGCGGCAAAGCGCCCTTGCGCGCCGGGGCAAATGTATTGCCTCAGATGCCGCCTTCCCAAAGCACCGGCACTGGGCATGTTGGAATACGCCGCCACAAACGCTGCCACGGGCAATTTAAAGGCAATGTGTGAGACGTGCGGCACCATGATGCACCGGCGCACGCAAATGGCCGATATTCCCTTCGTTATGCCCGGCCTGCGCGTAGAACGCACGCTGGCACCTTCGAGCATAGTGGAGCGGACGCATCCCTCCCCAAACTGTGACGAAAAGAAGGACTGTTAAACCATGGCAAAACACAACGCTGCGAACACGCGCATCAAGCGTGAATATTTCGACTATCTGAAGGAAGCGATGCGCCGCGATGAAGCGTCAATCGATCAGGTGGCCAAGGCTCTGGCGCGCTTTGAAGAGGCGACCAACCACAAGCCGTTCAAACAGTTTCACCGCGAGCAGGCCAAGGCGTTCAAACGGCGGCTGGACGGTGAAAAGAGCGTCCGCACCGGCAAGCCGCTTTCCCGCGCCACAGTGCATTCAACATTATCAGCCTTGCGCGCTTTCTTCATCTGGCTTGCTGGCCAGCCGGGTTACAAACGCAAGATTGCCTATGCTGATGCGGACTATTTCAATCTCTCCGAAAAAGACGTGCGGATTGCTAAGGCCAGCCGCGAAAAGCCAGTGCCCACGCTGCAGCAGGTGCATCATGTGCTGGCGAAAATGCCAGCCGCAACGGATATTGAAAAACGCAACCGAGCGCTGATAGCGCTTGCTCTGCTAACTGGTGCGCGCGGGGCGGCGCTGGCCAGCCTCAAACTTAAGCACATCGATCTGGAACAGCGCAGCGTCTTTCAGGATGCTCGCGAAGTGAACACGAAGGCCAGCAAGACCTTCACGACGTTCTTTTGCCCTGTTGGCGGTGGTGCGCTCCAGATTGTGACGGAGTGGTGCGAGTATCTGCGCACAGCATTGTTATGGGGAAACGATGATCCGCTATTTCCCAAAACCGCAATCGGGCTAAGTGACCAAGGCGTCTTTCAGGCCGTGGGCTTGTCGCGTGAACACTGGAGCGGGACCGGGCCGATCCGCACCATCTATAAACAGGCCTTCACGGCGGCTGGATTGCCCTATTTTAATCCGCATTGTTTCCGTGATGTGTTGGCACGGCTTGGCGAGCAAATTTGCACCACGCCAGAGCAGTTCAAAGCATGGTCGCAAAACCTTGGCCATGAAAAGGTGCTGACCACCTTCATGAGCTACGGCCATGTGCCGGTCGCAAAGCAAGCCGATTTGATCCGCGATCTGGGCAAGCCGAAAACTGGCAATGAGGACGAACGGCTGGCAGCGATGTTAGCCGAAACGGTGCGCAAATATCAGAAAGGCCAGTAACGAGCGCTTTAACGAAGGGGGGGTGGTTCGATCTCTGGAAGGGCAAAGTAGGAAACCGGATGTGCCCTGCGGCCTTATTGCAAACACACTATTTGCAGTGCTTTGTGCCTTGCGCCGATAAAGCCTTCCAGCCGTGTGGGTTTTGCTGTTAGGTGCGCGCTTCAATTGGGAGAATAGGCGCGTGCCGGAGCTGAATTTCAAGGGCAAGGAATTTGTCTATAATCACCATCTGACAGTTCCGTTTCGCCCGCTGGAGCCGCAAGCTGACAAGGGAATTGGTGAGCCTTCGCTGGACGGCAACCTCGTTATTCACGGGGACAATCTGCACGCACTCAAAGCGCTGTTGCCAATGTATGCGGGCAAAGTGGACTGCATTTACATCGATCCGCCCTATAATACCGGGAGCGAAGACTGGCGTTACAACGATAATGTAAACTCGCCTATGATAAGAGAATGGCTCTTAGAGAACCCAGTTGGGGTGGATGATGGGTTAAGACACGATAAATGGTGTGCCATGATTTGGCCGCGCTTACGCTTGTTACGTGACCTGCTTGCCGACGAAGGTGTGATATTTGTATCTATCGACTCAAATGAATTTGCGAGCCTGAAACTCATCTTAGACGAAGCATTCGGAGCGCATAACTACATTGGCGAATTCGTTTGGAAATCCCGGCAAAACAAAGATAACCGTAACGAGAATGGTCTTTCAAACGACCACGAATTCATACTCTGCTACGGTGCGCCTTTAGCAGGCGAGCCGCGCTCTGCCTCAGACTACAAGAACACTGATAACGATAACCGAGGACCGTGGGCGAGCGGCAACATGGTGGGGCTTGCATCCAAGGAGGCACGGCCTAACCTCCATTACGATCTTATCAATCCACAAACAGGCATCAATTATGGTTGCCCAAGGAGAGGCTGGCGCTTTGAGCCGCAAACGATGGACCGGCTTATCGAGGAGCGGCGGGTCCTATGGCCGGAAAAGAAAACTGGTCGGCCTCGGCGTAAGGTGTTTCTGGATGAACTACCTGCGAGAACCAACGTATCGTCCGCTATTCATCTTCCAGTTTACACAAACACGGGTTCTAAAAGACTGCGCTCAATTATGGGTGACGATGTCTTTGAGTTTCCGAAACCACCGGAGCTTATTGAGCATTTGATTGGCCTAATCGACCGCGATGACATTACCGTTTTGGATTCTTTTGCCGGTTCGGGTTCGACCGCCGAAGCAGTCCTATTGGCAAATTCAAAAGACATGGGACGCCGAAAATTCATTTTGGTTGAAGGGGAGGAATACGCAGATAGCCTTACCGCTGAAAGAGTTCGGCGCGTCATTCGAGGCTACACGTTCAAAGGTAAAAAGCGTGAAGAGTTATTACGCGAGAAAGTTACATTGGCGCGACTCCAAAAGGCAGGGGCACTCCTCGAGAAAGTTCAAAAGATTGAAACGTTGGATGGTGATAAATATGACATCATAAAGCCAACGATGAAGGATGGCTGGCTCGTGGTTACAGGCGAGCATGACTGCCAAGAAAAAGCTCCCGGGCTTGGTGGCACCTTCACCTATTGTAAGCTGGGCGATTCTATCGACATGGACGGCTTGCTAAGCGGCGCGGACTTGCCCGAAGTCCAGCCGCTAGCCGCCTTGCTCTATCACACTTCGACAAGCCAAGCCTTTGATGCCAGCCAGCTAAAGCCCGCTCTCGCTATTGGCGAGCATGTCTATCGGCTAGGCAGCGCCAACGGGCGGCACCTCTGGCTGTTTTATAAGCCCGATCTGGACTGGCTCAAGTCTGGCGAGGCGGCGCTGTCCCTCTCCAATGCCCGCGCCATCGCCGCAAGCGAAGAAGGCAATCATCTGGTGTTCGCCCCTGCCAAGTTTGTGAGCCGCGATCTGCTCGCAGCACAGCGCATCTCGGTTGAATACGCGCCGCTTCCCTACGCGCTCTATCGCGTGGAAACGGCCTGATGGCCTTCAGGGAGCTTGATTATCAAGAGAGGGCGCTAAAGGCGTTAGAAGCCTATCTGGACGCTCTGAAGCCCGTTCACGAGCGCTATAACAGGGCGGCGGAACTTATCGCAGATGATCCCGACTTAGGGCTAGAGCTTCCCCATTTCCCAGCAAAGGCATGGGAGGCGTTGAAAGACGCTGGCAAACTGCCCGCCAGCCGCGCCGCATTGCCCTATTCGCCGCGCGCGAGCGGCCACGGCCAGCCTGTGCCCAATGCCACGCTGAAAATCCCTACGGGCGGCGGCAAGACCTATCTGGCCTGCGCCAGCCTCTCGCGCATATTCGGTAGCTATGTGCAAACGAACACCGGCTTTGTGCTTTGGATTGTGCCGAATGAAGCGATTTACACGCAAACGCTGCGCACCCTGCGCGACCGCCAGCACCCTTACCGCCAAACGCTGGACCGCGCGGCGGCTGGCAAGGTCAAAGTTATGGAAAAGGGCGATCCGCTGAATACGGCGGATGTGGAGGCCAATCTGTGCATCATGGTGCTGATGCTGCAATCATCCAATCGCCAAAACCAAGATAGCCTCAAGCTCTTTCAGGACCGGGGCGATGTCCATGGCTTCACGCCAGCCGAAGGCGAACAGGACAAGCACAAGAAATTGCTGGAGCGCATCCCAAACCTTTCTCAATATGATCTGGCGGATAATGGGCCTGCGTGGCCGATGGTAAAGGATAGCGTAGGCAACGCGCTCCGGATCATTCGCCCGGTTGTGGTGATGGATGAAGGGCAAAAAGCCACATCCAATCTGGCTTTCCAGACGCTTTATGGTTTCAATCCCACTTTCGTTCTGGAGTTGAGCGCAACGCCAAAGGACGTGAAAGAGCAAAAGGCGACGGCAACGCTGGAAGCCATGCCCGCACGCACTGCCAATGTGCTTGTCGAAGTCATGGGCCGCGAGCTGGAGCAAGAGGGCATGATCAAAATGCCGCTCAATATCCAGCCGATGCCATCCACTGATTGGAAAGACACTTTGCGCGCGTCACTGGACAAGGTGAATGCGCTGGAAGCCAGCGCCAAGGCTTATCGCGCCGATGGCGGCGGCTACATTCGCCCGATATTACTGGTGCAGGCGGAAAGCACGGGCGCGGATCAGATAGGCAAGGACACAATCCATGCCGATGATGTAAAGGCGTGGTTGCTAGCGGCTGGGCTGGATGAAGCCGAAGTCGCGCTTAAAACCTCCGAAGTGAACGATCTGGAAAAGCCGGAGAATGCGGACCTGCTATCGCCGCAATGCCGGGTGCGGGTGATAATCACGAAAGCGGCGCTGCAAGAGGGGTGGGATTGCCCCTTTGCCTATGTGCTTTGCTCGCTGGCAGCGAGCAGTAATGAAAGCGCCATGACGCAGCTTGTGGGCCGCATCCTACGCCAGCCGCACGCAACCCGCACGGGCGTTGCTGATCTGGATGAATGCTACGTCTTCACGCACCGAGCCGAGACGGGCAAAGTGGTTTCAGCAATCAAGGACGGGCTGGAGCGCGACGGACTTGGCGATCTGGTGCAAGATATTAGCGTTGCGGGTGCGGCTGGGGTGGCGGCACAAAAGCAACGGATTGAAAGGCGCACGGGCTTCACCCAATCGGCCATTGCCTTGCCGCAAGTGCTTTGGATTGAGGAAGGGCAGGACGCGCGCGAGTTGGACCCTGAAAGCGATCTATTCCCTGCCATCGACTGGATGGCTTGCGATAAGGACGCGATTGCCGCCGATGTGCCGGAAAACCCGCAAGAGATTGCCA
The DNA here is from genome assembly GCF_947497915.1 of uncultured Erythrobacter sp. Taxonomy (GTDB): domain Bacteria; phylum Pseudomonadota; class Alphaproteobacteria; order Sphingomonadales; family Sphingomonadaceae; genus Erythrobacter. Next base: position 476,971 of record NZ_CANMIJ010000002.1, read on the forward strand.
GCCAGATTGTGCGGGTAAGCACTGGTGAGGCTGGGCAATTCGATCAAGAGGAAGTGACCGCCAACACCGCTAATGCCCTATTCAATCCAGCCTATGCTGTGCGAATGCTGGCCGACCTTGTGCCCAATGCCTATGTGGCGCGCGAACTGGTGGGCGAAGTGCTTGTGCGGTTGGAAGCGAGGGGCTTTGATCAGGACAAGATTGGCAGGTTATCCGCAATCATCATTGACCGCTTGCGAAAACATCTTGGCCAATGGCGCGATGATCAGGCGGCGGAGCTGTTTGCGGAGCGGCTGGATAGCGGGCAGATCGAATTTCGTATTCGCGGCGATGAAGCCGATTGGATCATGCCCAAACATCTTGAACTGGTTGTCGCGGATGGAGCGCCAATGATGTTGAGCGAAACCGGGGGCGCTTTGAAGCGAAGCCTGTTCCTACCCGTCTATGCGTCCGAATTGAACGCCGAAGAAACTAAAGTTGGCGTTTATCTCGACGCGCGCGATGTTATCAAATGGTGGCACCGTAATGGCACTTCGCGGGGAAGCTATGCACTACGCGGCTGGCGGCGCGGCAGGGTCTATCCAGACTTTGTGTTCGCGGCGCTGAAGGATGGCGACGGCCAAAGGCTGGTGGCGCTGGAGAGCAAAGGCGATCAGTTGGACAACATTGATACTGCCTATAAGCGCGCCCTGCTAGAGAGGCTGACCAGAGCTTATGGCAATCAATCAAGTGAAGCGAAGGGGAAGTTGGAGTTGAAGGGCGAAACGCCAGACTATGAAGCGGCGGTGGTTCTATTCAGCGATATGGAAGCGCGGTTGCAGAGTTTGATAGAGCCGAATGATCAGCACTAGGAACAAGCTTATCCCGTGGCGTGGGCAAGCTCGCTCAAGTAACCATCGCATCCGCTGAAATAGCCAGACACTGCCTTCATTACATCCGCAAGATTTTCCAAGTCTGCTCTGGTAAAGGCGCGGGGCAGGGGATTACCTCTTTGATCCTTTGGGTAACGGTATGCATCCGACCGAGGATCGATCTTTGCAAATTCTGCGATAATAGAGGCAACAACAGGGTCAGCGTCATCCGGGTCTTCCGTGCCAAAACGCTGGAGGACCTCAGAGAATGTGAGCCAAAGCCTCTCTAGGTCGTGACTATTCCAGATAGCGTTTACGCCAACATGAACACCGTAAGTGGCAATGAGATGCTTGAGCGAAAGCTCAATGAAATGACGGTAATTGAATATCGCGGGGTAAACGAGAAAGTCGCGAGTAGAACGGTCCTCAGCACTTTTTGCCACAGCAAGCTCAGCAACTTGTCTATAGCCTTCGATCATAAGCGTAAGCCGGACGAAGTCGTTTTCTTCGATCAGCGCATCATCCATAGGATTCTCGGCTGGAAGGAAAGCTTCATCGCCAGCCGTTGGCCATCTAAACGGCGCTTCGATGATCTCAGCGAAAGTATTGCGCTTCGCCATGGTTCTGCCTTTCAAGCTTCATTGCTCATTAGGGCACAAACTAACCGCACGCGAGCTTGCGCGACACGGCCTTTTTCATGTTTTTTTCATGGAAATGCAGACAAGCAGCCGTAAGTGCTTGAAATAATGGAGCGGGCGAGGCGATTCGAACGCCCGACCCCAACCTTGGCAAGGTTGTGCTCTACCCCTGAGCTACGCCCGCTCACTGGCGCTAAACAGATTCGGCGAAAACCACCGTCCCTGTTGAGGAGGCGGGCAATTAACAGCGGCTCGCCCTGCCTGCAAGCCTTAAATCGCGCAAATATGCCTTGATCCTACTCGCGAGGCCCGTCAGCAGGGCTGCACATACAAATCCGCGCTTCAAATCGGGCTAAAAGGCCCCACATGAGACGCCAAGCAATATTGCACACACATCAGGAGCACGTCCCTTGGCCAGCATGGGTCTAAACATCGAAGAACAAAAAGCCGTCGAGCGTTTTCAAAAGAGCGTCGTCGAGCCATCGCAAACGAAGCTGGTGATCCTCGATTTCTGGGCGGAATGGTGCGGGCCGTGCAAGGCGCTGGCCCCGATGCTGGAAAAGGTCGCTGCGGAATATGCCGATAAGGGCGTGATCCTTGCCAAGCTGGACGTGGACGAAGAGAAATTCATCGCCAGCCAGTTTCAAGTGCAATCGATCCCGACCGTCTACGCCATGTTCCAAGGCCAGCCGGTCGCTGACCTAACCAGCGCGCGCAGCGAATCGCAATTGAAGCAAGTGCTTGATCAATTGCTGTCACAACTGCCAATCCAAGCAGGCGCAGAGGGCGACGCTGCCCCGCAAGGGCCATCGGCCGAAGAAGTCGCGCAGCATATCAAGCTGGGCGAAGAGGCCTTGTCCGAAGGCGATGCAGAGCGTGCGTTTGGTGTGTTTGCGCAAATCATCCAGTTCGACAATGAAAACCCCGGCGCAATAGCTGGCATGATCCGCGCGCAAATCGCGATGGGTCAGGCGGACGAAGCGGAAAAGATGATGGAGGCGATCAAATCGAGCCCCGTCTATGACAAGGTGAAAGACGACCCCGCAATCATCGCTGCAAACAGCGCGCTTGAGCTGGCTGGTACGCAGGTCGACGATAGCGAGCTGGCTGCGCTCAAAACCGCTGCCAATGCAGACGGCGCAGGCATGGACGCCAAGCTTGCCTATGCCGAGGCGGCCTTTGCCGCTGGCGAACGTAACACAGCGGCAGATACGCTCCTCGGCATGGTCACCGAAGACCGCGAATGGAACGAAGGCGCTGCCAAAGCAAAACTGCTCCAGATCTTTGACGCGGTTGGCCTGCAAGACGAATGGGTTGTTGCGACCCGCCGCCGTCTTTCAAAGATTCTCTTCGGATAAGCGGCGCAAGGATCACGATGCCCCAACGCCTTTCTATTTTCCCCCTGCCCGGCGCAGTTCTGTTTCCAGGCCTGCAATTGCCGCTGCATATTTTCGAGCCGCGCTATCGCTCTCTCGTCGGCGATTCGTTGGTGCGGGACCGGAAGATTGCCATGATCCAGCCGCAGCAGCCGATTGATGGCGCGCCGCTGTTCACCATCGGCACCGTCGGACGGATCGGAGAGATCGAGGCAATGGAGGACGGACGCTACAACCTCATCCTCGAAGGGCAGAGTAGGTTCAAATTGCTTCGCGAAATCGATGTGGCAACGGCGTTTCGCCAAGTTGAAGGCGAGCTGATCGAAGACGATGAAGATGAAACGCTCAGCTATGCCCAGCGCGGCGGGTTTGAAAGCGAAGCGCGCAAATTTGCCGACCGCCAAGGTTATTCCGTCGACTGGGATTCGGTAGAACGGTTGGACGATCACTCTCTTATCAACGGCGTGTCACAAATCGCGCCGTTTGATCCGGCTTCGAAGCAAGCGCTGCTGGAGGCAGAAAACCTGTCCGCGCGCTGTGAATTGCTGGTGCAGCTTATGCAGTTTTTCGGCCGCAGCGATGGCGGCGAAGAGATCATGACGCTTCAATAGAACACGGCTTTTGCGACAATTCTTCGCATAAGAACGCTTTGAGCTACGACCCGATGTAACTAAACGGTTACTTATGGATATCGCAGCCCTCCCCACCAAAGGCGAGCGCACCCGCGCGCACATTGTTGCAGTCGCCGCCGCTCTTTTCTGGCAACGCAATTTCCACGGCGTGTCTGTCGATATGGTCGCCGATGCCGCCAAGGTAAACAAGGCTACTATTTATCGATATTTCGCGGACAAGGGCGACCTTGCTTTGGCCGTGGTCCGATACAACGGCGCGATCACAATCGAGACGATTTTTGCGAGCAACTTTGATGTCTATGCCGCGCCGCAAGACAGGCTCGCCGCGATCTACCGCTTTGCATACGGCGCGCACGTCGCAACGCATGACGAAACCGGCGATGTCTATGGCTGCCCTATCGTCGGCCTTGCGCAGGAGCTTGGGCAGGACATGCCGGAGATCCGAAAGGAAGCGCAGCAGATCTTTGATCAGGTTGAGGATTATCTGACCATCATCGCCCGAGACGCCATCGCTGCCCGCGCGCTTGATCAAGATGCTGCGATCCTTGGCCGGACGCTAACCCAGCTATTGCATGGTGCATTTGCCTCTGCGCGCGTCGCCGCTGCGCCGTCGAGAATGTTAGACGCGGGCAATGCCTCGCTTGCCCTCATCGGATATCCCGACACCGAAATTCTCGCTCAAGGAACATGCCCATGACCAACCTCCCCCTGTATTCTGCCGCGCTTGGCGCGTTCCTTATTGTGCTTCAGGTTGGCCTGATGCTCAGCGTCGGACTGCACCGGTCAAAGGGGCAGTTCCTTGGCGATGGCGGTGACCGTGATCTGGAACGCAAAGTGCGCCGTCACGGGAACCTTGCCGAGAATTCGGGTCTATTTCTGGTGGTCATCGCTCTGTTCGAAATACTGGCTGGCCAGACAACATTTGTGCTGACCTTGTGCATCGGCTTTGCAGCTGCGCGCCTGCTGCACGCTCTCGGCTTTGCATCACTCGCCGGATCGCATGGCGATGACCTGACGGGCACTCGCAAAGCCTTTGCCGGAATGCGGGCGATGGGCGCGATGGGCACATTGCTGGTCGCTGCCGGATCGGCTTTCGGAATTATCAGCACCCTCGCGTAAACAAGGTCATCAAGCCATAAAGCTGCCGCGCAAGCCGTCGATCACATATTGGGCGGCCAATGCGGATAGCAGCACGCCCAGCAGCCGTGTGATGACGGCCTCCACCTTATCGCCGAGCAGACGGATCAGCGGACCTGCAGCGACAAGCGCTGCGGCTGTGATAAGCAAGACCAGACCGAGCGCGAGGAAGACTTCCGCAGTTTGCTCAACGCCGTCTGCTTCATTCATCAACAACATGATGGCGGCGATGGCGCCCGGGCCAGCTAACATCGGCATCGCCATCGGAAAGACCGACACATCTTCGACTTCGGAAGCGGTGACTTTTTCGGCGCGCTCTTCGCGGCGCTGCGTGCGTTTCTCAAACACCATCTCGAACGCGATGAAGAACAGCATCAACCCGCCCGCTATTCGGAAACTGTCGAGCTGAATATGCAAAGCATTCAGCAGGTCTTCGCCGAAAAACGCAAAAATCGTGAGGATCACAGCCGCAATCGCCGTCGCCCGCAGCGCCATATTGCGGGCCTGCGCATTCGTTGCGCCCTTGGTAAGGCCGGCATAGATCGGCGCGCAGCCGGGCGGATCAATCACCACAAACAGGGTGATAAAGGCTGAAATGAAAAGCTCGGTAAAGACCATGGGCCGCGCCTATTGATTTGGGTTGCGTCAGGACAATGCCCCGCCCTCATCACTCTTCTGGCGGGGATGCAAGACTTTCTTCGATCGCAGTGACCCATTTGCCGTTGTAGTAATAGTCCGCCGCGACATATTTTATGCCATCGCTTCGGTGTTCCCAGCGCCAGCGAAGGGTGCCATCACGGGAGAGTTTGGATTGGGCAGGATCATCGCTTGTGATCGGCAAAGCAGGCGGCGGCGGCACGGGATCGCCGCGCCTCGGGCAGGTCGCGACAAGGCCCTGAACCGCATCGATCGCGGTCACCACAATATCGCCGTCCTCGAATTCAGCGCGCGGGGGCGGCTGCGGATTGTCGCGGCCTGCCACATCATAGACCCATTTGTAGCTGTTATCCTGCTGCCTCACCCAAGTGGTAACGTAATTGCCTACAAAACCCTCCTGATCCTGAAACCGGCCAAGGCTAAGCGCCAGCGCGCCGTCACAGCTCATCACAACCGTTCGCGGCGCCCATTCGGCGGAGGTTTCTGGATCGCGCGCCGCGCCGAAAACAGATGCGGCACTGACGACGCCGTTGCGCCCATGAAGCCGCGCTCCACCAGCGGCATATTCGAGGCTGGCGGTGTATTGTCCGTCTTCTTTCGCAGCGCGCGCAAAGGCGATCTCTGTTTTCACAATTGTGCTGGGCTGGGCCGCCCCGGGGGCGGTTTTCAAAACGCGCTCGATCACTTTGGGCGGCGGGCCGCGCCGCTGCTGTCCGGCACAGGCTGAAAGTGTGAGCGTGAGAGCGCCGCTAAACAGCACGAGCGTTGCAGTCTTCATGAATTCTCCGATGCGAAAGCACGCCGCAATTGCAGCCCGCCCGATTTACTCAGCCTGACCGGCGGCAACTTTGTCTGCAATCACGGTTTTGAATTTCGCGCCGTCCCAAATCTCGACCGTGACAGTGCGGCCCTCCCCGGCGGTGTACGTCCAGTTATAGCGCAGCGACCCATCTTCCGATTGGCCCGACTGCCCGATCATTCCGGCGGGCGCGGGAATGTTGTCGCAAGAGGCCGCCTGCGTAAGAGCGCGCTGCGGCGCGGGGCGTGGTTTCGCCAGCCCGTCTCCATGAGAGACAACCCAGCGCCACTGACCGCGGGCATCCTCTGCCCCCTCGTCATAGCGCCAGATGGTGGTGTAATATCCGGGATATGCGCCCCATTGGATTGCGCCTGTAACCGCGCCGAGCGATCCGTCGCATGACACCGCGACCAGATGGCCTTGCCATTTGCTGTCCGGAAATTCGTCCTGCTCGCCAAGCCATTTGAGCGCATCGACCGGCCCCGGAGCAAACGTCACCGCACCGGTTGCAGCCGTTTGCGTGAGCGCCGCGATGATGCCTTCATCTTGCGCTAAGCGGTTCTGCAAATTGTCTGCCGCGATCACGGGCATGCCCGGGCGGACCGATGCGCTGCCAGTTGGCGTTGCGCAGGCAGAGACCATCGCGGCCAATGCTATGACCGCAAACGCCCTCATAGGTCTGCTGGGGCCTCAAGACCGGCATTGCGATGCGCCGCGACCAGAGTGTTGCGCAGCAAAACCGCAATTGTCATCGGGCCAACCCCGCCTGGCACAGGCGTGATGGCTGCGGCGACTTCGCTCGCCTCGTCAAAGGCGACATCGCCGACCAGCTTGCCCTTCTCCTTGCCCGGTTCGGGCGGCAGACGGTTGATGCCTACGTCGATGACAGTCGCGCCATCTTTCAGCCAGTCTTTGCCGATCATTTGCGGGCGACCAACTGCGGCCACAACGATATCGGCGCGGCGTACAACGGCGGCGAGATCTTTGGTGCGGCTATGCGCGATTGTAACGGTCGCGTTGGCGTCGAGCAGCAATTGCGCCATCGGCTTGCCAACGATGTTGGAACGGCCAATCACCACCGCTTCCAATCCGGAAAGATCGCCCAAACGGTCTGTCAAAAGCATCATGCAGCCAAGCGGCGTGCACGGCACGAAACCAGCTTGGCCTACGCTAAGCCGGCCCGCATTGATCACGTGGAAGCCATCGACATCCTTATCCGGACTGATCGCGGCGATAATGCTTTGTTCATCGAGATGGTCGGGCAGCGGCAATTGCACCAGAATGCCGTCGACGCTGTCGTCTTCGTTGAGCTGCTGGACAAGCGTCATCAGCGCCTCTGACGTCGCATCCGATGGCAGGCGGTGCTCGAAACTCGCCATATTGGCGGCCAGCGTCGCTTTGCCTTTCGCGCCGACATAAACCTGGCTCGCAGCATCCTCGCCCACCAGCACAACGGCCAGACCCGCCTTGCGCGCAGTCGCCTTTTCAAAGCTTGCCGCATGCTCGCCCACCCGTTCGCGAAGGCGCGCGGCAAAGGCTTTTCCGTCAATCCGTGTGGCGGTCATGTCGTCCCTATTACCATAAAAGAAATGCGCTTAGATGCGGCTCATCACCGTCAAAAGAATGTTCGCGCCGATTATCAGAACGAGCGGCGAAAAATCGATTGCGCCGGTGTTCGGCAGCAGATTGCGGATCGGCCGCAGGATCGGCTCAAGCAGAGAATTGATCGATTGATACACCTGCATCAAAAACTGGTTTGACTGGTTCACGACGTTGAACGCGAACAATAGCCCGATCACAAACTGGATGATGATCAGCATCACGAATGCATTGACGAGGATCGTGGTGACGTCGACGAGGAGTTCCATAATTCTTAAACTGCCTTTGCTGCGCAGACGGCCCGTACCGTGCGCGATTTGTGTCCCGTTTCAACCGTATTACCCAAGTAACACGCCTAACGCCACCTTTTTCGCTTCACCGTCATATAGGGGTGGGCTTAAGCGCGCACCAGAGTACCTGCGCCGCGAGCTGTGAAGAATTCCAGCAACATGGCGTGCGGCACGCGTCCATCTAGCACCACGGCGGCCTCGCAACCGGATTCCACCGCCGAAACGCAGGTCTCCAGCTTTGGCACCATGCCACCTTTGATCACGCCATCATCGCTCAACTTCGCGATATCTGCCGGTGTCAGCTCGGGCAGCAACTCGCCGCTACCGTCCAGCACGCCTGCGACATCTGTGAGCAGGAACAATCGCGAAGCGCCCAGCGCCGCAGCGATCGCGCCTGCCATCGTGTCGGCGTTGATGTTGTAAGTCGCACCGTCTTCGCCGCCTGCAATCGGGGCGATCACGGGGATCATGCCTGCTGCAACGGCGGTATCAATTACGCTGGTGTCGACCTGCGCTGGCTCACCAACGAAACCAAGATCGACGACGCTTTCGATCAGGCTTTCCGGGTCGCGCGTCGTGCGTTGGACTTTGCGCGCTGTCACCAACCCGCCATCTTTGCCCGACAGGCCCAACGCCTTACCGCCCGCGTTTGACAACCAGCCGACGAGTTCCTTGTTGATCGCGCCTGACAGGACCATTTCGGCAATCTTGGCGGTGGCTTCATCGGTGACCCGCAGGCCATCGACAAAAGTGCTCTCCACTCCCAGCCGCGATAGCATTTCGCCAATTTGCGGGCCGCCGCCGTGGACGACCACCGGGTTGATGCCGACAGCCTTGAGCAGCACGATATCCTCGGCGAATTCACGCGCAGCCTTTGGCTCGCCCATTGCGTGCCCGCCATATTTCACAACGAAAGTGCGTCCGGCATATCGCTGAAAATAGGGCAGCGCCTCGATCAAGACTTCGACTTTGGAAAGGCCGGAAGCCTCGGCCATCTGATCGGCAATATCGGTCATCGTGCCCGTCCTTTTCGTATGACTGGCGGAGGTTAAACTGTCAGATCGCGGCGCTTAGCCGCTTTGGAAGAACACTGCAAAGACGTCGCTCGTTTCGACGCTTAGACTGCACGGCTGCAAAATTATCACTTGGCACCGTAACCAAAAGATGGTTCGTTACGAATTGTTGGGAGACGGCGCGCTTGTCGCGGCCGTAGAGTTTAATCAGGAGGAACACCCATGAACACCGCACGCCTTAAAGGTTCTATCGCACTCGCAGCCGCAGCCGGCCTTGCCGCTGCATGTTCGGGCGGCGCCGATGCGCCCGCCGAAGCAGACGCCGCTGCTGGCGAAGCCGAAGAAGTCGCCGCAAGCGCGGATGCTGGCGAGAAAGAAAAATGCTACGGCGTTTCCAAAGCTGGCGAAAATGATTGCGCCGCGGGTCCGGGCACAAGCTGCGCCGGCACCAGCGTTGTCGATTATCAAGGCAATGCATGGACATATGTTGATGCAGGCACATGCCTCGAAATCGAAACACCGAACGGCACCGGCACACTTGAGCCAGTCGAAGCGTAAATCGCTTGAATTTCAGCGCGGCTAATCCCGTGCAGATATAAGAGGCCGCGCGGAGCAATCCGCGCGGCCTTTTCGTTGTGCGACGGCAGGCTTTGGCTGGGAGCGCTTGGATTTGGATGCGAGCCTGATAGGCTGAACATCAGATGTTCAAACGCACTCCCCGCAAACCCCGCTTTCGCAAAGGCCGCGCCGATGTCGGCATTGCCACATGGTGGACGATCTGGCGTGTACCAATCCTGCTCGCTGTGGTCAGCGCGGGTTGGTGGTTCCTCTATCGCCCCTACATCGAAGAACAAGGATGGCAGCAGGTCACCTTCAACTTTGCCCAATGCGGCGAAAGCTGGGCTGGTGCGCAGGGGTGCGTGGTGGACGGCGACACTGTCATCATCGGCAGCGGCAATGCGCGCCGCCGCATCCGGCTAACCGGCTTTGATGCGCCAGAAATCGACGGAGCCTGCGCGGCGGAAAGCGCACGCGCGCTGGAAGCCAAGTCGGCGCTTTACCAATGGCTCGCGCGCGGCCCGTTTGAATGGACAGATGATGAAAGCATGTCGCGCGATCAATATGGCCGCGAACTGCGCGAAGTTAGCAGGCCAACCGCCAATGGCCCGCGCGAATATCTTGCCCGGCACATGATCGGGCGCAATCTCGCCTCCGAAAGCGGCTGGGGCGCGGGCGCAGCCGATTGGTGCGGGTGAGAAACGGCAGGAAACCCTTGCCCTCGCGGCGCGCTTGCATAGACTGGACGCAACATATCAGTGGCCAAAAGGGGATCAGCCATGAACGAACCTAGACCCAATAGCGGTTTCGACTTTAACCAACCGACCATCATCAACCTACTATATCTCGGCAGCTTTGTTACCGGATTTTCCGGCCTTGTCGGCATCGTTCTGGCCCATGTGTGGCAGGGCGATAATCAGGAAGAATGGGCCAAGTCCCACTTCACCTATATGATCCGCACATTCTGGATCGGGTTTATCGCCAGCATCGTTGCGTCTCTGCTGATGATCGTTTTGATCGGGTTTTTCCTGCTTCCGATCATCGCGATCTGGTTTGGCGTGCGCAGCGTGATGAGCCTCGTCAAAGCGCAGAAGCAAGAGCCGATGCCTGACCCAGAAACGCTGCTGTTTTGAACCCGGTGCGTATTTTCAAACCCGCCGCAGCCTTGCTCGCTGCAAGTGCCATGACAGCCGCATGCTCCGCCCCGGCGGATAACAGCGCGGATGCCGCAGATGCCTCCCCGAGCGCGCAGGATGAGTTTTGGGCCGCTTTGTCGAGCCATTGCGGCAATGCCTATTCGGGCCAGCTTGTCAGCGAGGATGCGGCGGATGCCGACTTTGTTGGAGCAAAAATGGTTATGCATGTCCGCGAATGTTCGGATGAGCAGATCGCCGTGCCATTCCACGTTGCCATCGGCGGCGAGTGGGACCGATCGCGAACATGGGTCTTCACCCGCACCGAAGACGGCCTGCGCCTGAAACATGATCACCGTCATGAGGATGGCACGAGCGACGCCGTCACGATGTATGGCGGAGACACGGCGGATGCGGGCACGGCCACATCGCAAGATTTCCCCGTGGACGCAGATAGCATCGCCTTGTTCGAACGCGAAGGTTTGACCGCGTCTGTTACCAATATCTGGACAGTCGCGGTTGACCCTGCCGAAAGCGGGGATGGGACATTCGCGTACCAGCTTAAACGGACAGTCGAAGGCGGCGCGCCCGAAGACAGGTTTTTCCGTGTTGAATTCGATCTAAACGAGACGGCAGAAGCGCCTCCGCCCGCATGGGGCTGGGAATAGGTTAGCCTTCGCCCTGAGGCCGGACAATCTCGACGCGGACGATAGGCTCGCCTGCGGCTTCCGGTGTTACGGCCTGCACGGTCTCTGACACGGCAGGGCTCGCAAAAAAGACACCCAGCACAAGCAATCCGCCAGACATGCCGAGCACGCTTCCAACAAGACCTTGTACAAATTTCATGGGTAACCTCTGTTTGCGTATTAACTAAGGGTCTTCTCCAATATCGAGGTGAAGAAAAAGTTAGAGAATGGCGGAATTCCGCCGATTTTACATCGTTTTGCATCTCCTGAGCTTATGCAAATGACGCGATCCTAGGGTCTGTGCGGGTCATCATGTTTACGGTGAGGTTAACGCCCGCGCCCTTTGCAAAACATCCGCTCGCTTCGTAATATGACGCAGACCAACCCGAGGACAGAAAATCATGGAAGATGGCGCGCAAACCGAGACGAAACCGGCGGCATCCCCGCGTCCGCAATCGGGTTTCACAATATCGCGCCCCGTCATTATCTCCGGCCTCTACCTCCTGAATATCGCGACCGGCTTTTCAGTGTTCGTCGGTATGGTGCTCGCCTATGTCTGGCGCGGCGATGATGAATTGGAGGAGTGGGAGCAGTCCCATTTCACTTATCTCATCCGCACATTCTGGATCAGCGCCCTGTTCGCCATCAGCGCGTTTGCATTCTGGATCGCCGGCTTGCTCGGCGTGATCGCGGTGGATGAAAGCCGATATGGCGGCGGCCATTCGGGAGAGGCATCCGCTGCCTTCGTCGTCGCCATTGTGATCGCAGCGGGCATATTCTTGATCGTCGCAGCATGGTTTTGCATCCGCTGTATCATTTCGATGGTGAAGGCCGCCGACCAAAAGCCGATGCCAAACCCCAAAACCTGGCTGTTTTAAACGCCGCACGCGGCAGACGCGATATTGTCGGGACTGTTCAACACTCGCACCACATATGCGGCGTTTTTGGGGTGAACAGGCATGCGCGCCCGTTCCAACCGCGCTCCGTGTAAGAAAAAGCGTTGGAAGACATGCGGTAAAAATCAGGGCGCCGGTCCATGGCGCGCCGGATCAATCCTGTGCGGTTTCGGACGCGCGGTCGCTATCGGGATCATCGGTGTATTCGACGTTTGCCGGATCGCCCAAATCGGCGGTGTTGCCGGTTTCGCCTTCGGGCTGAGCGCCTTCGATGCCCGGCACGGCTTCTTCGATCTCTTCGCCGGTTAACGCGTCACCCTCTGCCACGCCTTCGATGCTTTCACCGGCTGTGTCCGCAGGACCATCATCGGCAGGCGCTCCGCAAGCGGAGAGCGTGAGGCCAACGCCAAGCGCGGCAGCAAGCGGAAGGCGGGCAAAAACGGTGCGGGTGTTCATATCGTGGCTCCTATTGTCTGCCATTCCAACGAAGCGAGCCGCCTTCGGGTTCCGAAATGGGTGTGCGCTCAGCCGGCAGTCACCCGCTCCCGCGTGACGATGGCGGTGATTTCATCGAGCAGCGCTAGGCGTGCGCGTTTCAATTCTTCGGTGTGGGCAGCGCTGGCGGCCTCTGTCTGTGCGCCAATCCGGTGCACCCCGCAAATGATCGTGTGATCATCTAACGATTCTTAATTACTTGATCTCTCTATTGATTTAATAAACTACATCCGTGGAGACAGTAATATTTCAGCTCGCGGGGACCAAATGAGTAAGTTACCTGAATTCGTAAAGAGTGGTGAGCGCGCCAGATTATTCCCAATTCTTTCGCAAAGTTCGGTGGAAGGGCGAACACTGTCAATTTTTCTCGCAACTCTTGTTCGGGTGCGTCCCTTTGCGGAGCGGGTTTTGGGACAACTAGGTCGGAAAGTTGGCGCCTGGACAACGATTGATGCGGTAGTTACAATCTCCAACCAGTTTTCATTGGCGCCAAGCCATCATCCAGTTTCAGTGAACATTCCCAAGCAAGTGGAGCTTTTTCACATCTCATGGATGCGGGTGCTGACCGAAGCTTACTTGCTCTTGAATGAGGGTGTTGATGACGCCGACCAGGAATATATTTTGAATGAGTTCAAACGCTTCATTTCTCATGAAAGTGCTGGTGTCGAAAGCTTCACTCAGATGCCAGCTGGCTGGTCCGATATGGTGAAGACAATCCAAGTCGGTGGACAAGTTCTCGCCAAGCCGGGTAAAGAAATCGTACAAGCCTGGCACCAAGAATGCCAAGATTTGAGTCTGATTTTCTCGCGGCAAATTGATGCGGGCGTAACCCAAAAACTGTCGCGCGCCCAAGTTGCTGACCCCAACTTACGAGTCGAAAAGGATTTTGAGCGCTTGCGCCGCGAGCACACTTTGGTCGTAGAACTAGAGGTACCAGATGCGGCGGATAGCGTGAAAGTGTGTGCGGATCTCGGGCGCAGAACAATATCGGTTTCCATGAGCCTAGGTGCGCCTACCGACAAGAAAGGTAACCATGCACGGCTAAATTGGCTGCTGCGCCAATTGCCAAAAATCGAAGGCGACGAGGTCTTTATTCGCGCACAATGGCCGGGAACATCTCCTTGGACACAAATTGCACTCAACAAGGCGCTTGAAAAACCAGAATTCTTGTTTGCTGATAAAGGCCGGATGGTTCTCTTAGGCTTCGAAGTCGTGAGAGTTACTGATCTTGGTCAGAGATTCGCCCAACGCCAAACGATAATAAAAGAGCTTGAGGAATCAGTGCCTGAGTTTTGGAAGGGTATCGGTCAGAACCTGCGAAAGTGGGTGAAACCCGCCCCAAAGGTTAAGGCCGACCGCTCCGAACCTGAAGCAGTCAGCCCTACCGCAATTTCTGACGAAGAATAACCTCTATTCCGCCGCTTCGACCTCTCCGAACATATCCGGACCCGCGTCTGCCGCTTCGTCTTCGTTGACGGCTTTGGCTTTCTGGCGGTTGTCGAAGCTGGACCAAACGGTGTTCCAGTCGCCGGTGGTGGCGCCTTTGGAATATTCGGTCGCGCGGGTTTCGAAGAAGTTGGCGTGCTCGACACCGTTCAAGAGCGGGGTCAGCCATGGCAGCGGGTGCTCGTCGACCATATAGATCTCTTGCAGGCCTAGCTGTTTCAGGCGCCAATCCGCGATGTAGCGGATGTATTTCTTGATTTCCTTCGCGTTCATCCCTTCGACCGGGCCCATTTCAAAGGCGAGGTCGATAAAGGCGTCTTCGAGACGGACGGTTTTCTGGCAGATGTCGATGATGTCTTCCTTCACCGCCTTGGTAAGGCAGTCTCGCTCTTCGCAGAACGTGTGGAACATCTTGATAATGCCTTCGCAGTGGAGGCTTTCATCGCGGACAGACCAGCTGACGATTTGGCCCATGCCTTTCATCTTGTTGTGGCGCGGGAAGTTCATCAGCATTGCGAACGATGCGAACAGCTGGAGCCCTTCGGTAAAGCCGCCGAACATGGCGAGCGTGCGCGCAATATCTTCGTCGGTGTCGACGCTGAATTGGTGCATGTAATTGTGCTTGTCCGCCATTTCCTCATAATCGAGGAACGCGCCATATTCGCTTTCCGGCATGCCGATCGTGTCGAGCAGGTGCGAATAAGCGGCGATGTGCACGGTTTCCATGTTGGAAAACGCGGCGAGCATCATTTTGATCTCGGTCGGCTTGAACACGCGGCCATATTTGTCGTGGTAGCAATCCTGAACTTCCACGTCCGCTTGGGTGAAGAAGCGGAAGATTTGGGTGAGCAGGTTGCGCTCATGCTCGGTGATGTTTTGCGCCCAGTCGCGGCAATCTTCGCCAAGCGGCACTTCTTCGGGCATCCAGTGGATTTGCTGCTGGCGTTTCCAGAAGTCATAAGCCCATGGATATTCGAACGGCTTGTAGGTCTTCCGGGCTTCGAGCAACGACATGTTGTGTTTCCTTGGTTTGTGTTCAGGTGCCTATATAGGTGAACGAACTACGGAATCGAAGGCAAGTAGGGACTCAAGGTCGGGGATAAACCGTGCATAATCTGAGTCGAACTGCATGCGCCGAGCGGTGAGTTGCAAAGCGATCAATGAAGTCAGGCCTTTGCGGCGGAGTTTGCATACCTAATCCGGGCTAACGCGGTTTTAATCATACCCCGCTATTCCCGCATCAATGGGCGTAGAAGGCTCTTTCATTCCGGCCGGTATTTTGGCCGATTATCCGGCGCTGCCTGAACAGGACCGCGCACCGGACGGGGTCGCTGTGTCCGAAATTGACGCGATTGACGGCGCGCCCAGCTTTGCTGCGAAGTGGCCGGATGCAATCAGCAACCTGTACAAGCAGGAAGTCGAAGATCGGCTGTACCGCGAACAGCATTTCCTGTTCGTGCTCGGCTTTATCACGTGCCTGGTCACTGTAGCGCTTGATGCGCTTATCGCTCCGGCGATGGTTACCGAAGGCGCGGTGATCCGCATCCTCACCGCCGGGCCGATCACATTGCTGGGCATGCTGGCGGCGGAGAAACGCTGGACCAAGACTTTGACGGTGTGCGTGGGCGCGGCCCCTATCGCGTTTGTCGCTGCGATCATCCACCTGTCGTTTCATCTGCCCCCACAATTCGCCGCGAGCTACCTGACCGCGACGACGCTGGTGCTGGCCATGGCAAATGTGGTGCTGCCGTTCACGATTGCGCAAGTCGCGCGGTTCTCATTATTCTTTATCGCGGCGGCGATCGTCATTCTTGCCCTCGGTCCGAAAGGCGCGCTGGAGGTTAGGTCTGACTATGTCCTGCTGCTTTGCGTGGTCGCAGCGGCGACCATTCCGCTAGCCATGCGGTTTGAACAATTGCGGCAGCGCAACTTCCTGCTCAATCTACGCAGTCTGGTGACAGCGCGTGAACTGCGCGAGGCGAACCAACAGCTGCAGGATTTGTCAGAGCAAGACCCGCTGACGGGAGCGCTGAATCGCCGCGGCTTTGCGCGCGTTTTTGATGAGCGGATTGCACAGTTTGGCAAAGACGCAGTGGCGGGCCGCGCCGCGTTGATCATGGTCGATATCGATCATTTCAAACATTTCAACGACACGCACGGGCACCAAGCTGGCGACACCTGCCTGTCGATGGTTTCCGCCGCGGTTCAATCGATCATCAGTGATACTGGCGGCATGGTGGCGCGGTATGGCGGCGAGGAATTTGTCGCTGCGCTGCGCGAGGAATTTCCGGGCCACGCCCAGAAAGTCGCAGAGGAAATTCGCGAGGCTGTCGCCGGTTTGCTGGTGCCGGTTGGCGATGAACACGGCCCGTCGGGACGATCATTGGTGACGGCGTCGCTCGGTGTGGGAGTTGGGGAGACGATCGCCCGCCGCCTCTCATCCGAAGACTGCGACGCGATGCGCGAAGAGTTGATTGAGATGGCGGATGCGGCGCTCTACGCGGCAAAACATGCCGGACGGAACTGCGTCGAAGTGGTCAGCCGCGCTGATCCGATTGCGCGCACAGCCTGAACCAAATCGCCCGATCGCTGCATCAATCCTTGCCGCGTTTCGATCCGAAGAAACTGCCACCGCCCAGCACTGTGATGCCTAGGAAGAACCCGAAATCATACCACCCGCCTTTGTTGGGCACAGCATAGACCGCGATTTCCGGGTTGAAGAGCGATCCGATCCAGCTCCACGGAAAGATAAATCCGTGCCACAGGCCCCACCAAAATCCGGGTGCGCCCGCTTCGGCGGATACCGTCACATCGATCTGGCTGGCGCAGGCCGATAGCAGTAACGCGAGGCCGAGGGCGGTAAGGACGCGCATATTCATAGCTGGATCACCGCAACGGTCAGCCACAAAAGCGGCACGAAAATCGCGACGATCATGATGTGCAGCCGTCCCGCATTGGCGACATGGCCATGGCCTGCGCGCATCACGCGAAAGCCGTTGGCCGCGAACGCCAGCGCCAAGAGTGTCCCGATAATTCCGATCCAGAGTGTCGGTGTCATTTGTCTCAAACCTCCCGACGGCTGCGTACAGTGCAGCCGCCCATGAGGGGTGTTGATGACATATTTCGGTTGAAAGTGCGAGGCCGCGCCCAATTCAGCAGAACCGGTTCGGCAGGCTCTTTGGCACGGGATCGAAATCGCCGGGGGTCACGTCCTCCAGTTTACCGGGTACGTGGCTGAATTTGAACTTTTCGATCATCTGATCGGTGAAGGGGTTGAGAAATGTCACCCCGATCTCACCATCCTCGATCCACCTGACCGTAGCGCGGTGGGGGCCGGAACTGCCAACATACATTTGCAGCTGCAGCCCGCGCATCAATTTCGATCCGGGCGCATGGAAGCGGCATCCGCCGACCGAGAGATCGGATAGGACAACATCAACCGCAGAACCGCGGCCCGTGAAGTAGCGGGCAGGCAGATTGATCGGTTTACGCGGAACTTGGCGAGTTTGCATGACGCGCTGTTTGTAACACCAACATACTTAACCGTGCGTAAAGAGCGGCTTAGAAAGAAAACCCCCGCAGAGCCGGGGCTATGCGGGGGTCAATTCTTTCGGAAGTGAGAGTCGTTACTGGCAGCTCAAGCATTCCTCGTAATCGGTTTGCTGTTCGCCAAGCTCGGCTTTCAACGCAATTTCCGGAGCGTCTGTCGTGTTGTCCGCTTCGACGCCGCCGGCAAAGCCTGCGCGCTGAACCGATTTCGACCGGAGATAATACAGCGATTTGATGCCTTTTTCCCAAGCTTGGAAGTGCAGCATCATCAGGTCCCATTTGTCGACATCCGCCGGGATAAACAGGTTCAGCGACTGCGCCTGATCGATGTAAGGCGCGCGATCGGCTGCAAATTCGAGCAGCCAACGCTGATCGATTTCAAAGCTGGTCTTGAAGCTCGCTTTTTCCTCATCAGTCAGGAAATCGAGATGCTGGACGCTGCCACCTTTTTCGAGGATCGAGTTCCACACATTGTTCGAATTCTTGCTCTTACTATCGAGGATTTTTTCCAGATACGGGTTCTTCACGATGAAGCTGCCCGACAGGGTTTTATGCGTGTAAATGTTGGCAGGGATCGGCTCGATACAAGCCGAAGTGCCGCCGCAAATGATCGAAATCGACGCGGTTGGCGCGATTGCCATTTTGCAGCTGAAACGCTCCATCGCGCCCATTTCCGCCGCATCAGGACACGGTCCGCGTTCCTGTGCGAGCAGCATGCTGGCTTCGGATGCCTTGGCCTGAATATGTTTGAACATTTTCAGGTTCAGCGCCTTTGCCATTGCGCTTTCAAAGCCGAGGCCTTTTTGCTGCAAGAACGAGTGGAAGCCCATCACGCCCAGACCAACCGAACGCTCACGCTCAGCCGAATATTTGGCGCGCGCCATTTCGTCCGGTGCGCGGTCGATATAATCCTGCAGGACATTGTCGAGCATGCGCATCACGTCTTCGATGAATTGCTTGTCGCCGTTCCACTCATCCCATTTTTCAAGGTTGAGCGAAGACAGGCAGCAAACCGCCGTGCGATCATTGCCGAGGTGATCGATACCGGTTGGCAGAGTGATTTCGCTGCACAGGTTCGATGTCGAAACTTTCAGGCCCAGATCACGGTGATGCTTTGGCATCATGCGGTTCACTGTGTCGTTGAACACAATGTACGGCTCACCCGTTGCAAGGCGGCATTCGACCAGTTTCTGGAACAGCGAGCGCGCATCAACTGTACCTCGTACATCGCCGGTTTTCGGTGATGTGAGTTCGAATTCGGCACCGTCACGGACAGCTTCCATGAATTTATCGGTCAGCAAAACACCGTGGTGCAGATTGAGCGCTTTACGGTTGAAATCGCCCGATGGCTTACGAATTTCGAGGAATTCCTCGATCTCAGGGTGGCTCACATCGAGATAGCAAGCCGCCGAACCGCGGCGCAGCGAACCTTGTGAAATGGCGAGCGTCAGGCTGTCCATGACGCGCACGAACGGGATGATGCCGCTGGTTTTGCCGTTGAGGCCAACCGGCTCACCAATGCCGCGGACATTGCCCCAATAGGTGCCGATGCCGCCGCCTTTAGAGGCAAGCCAGACATTCTCGTTCCATGTGTTCACGATGCCATCGAGGCTGTCGGACACAGAGTTCAGATAGCAGCTGATTGGCAGGCCGCGCGATGTGCCGCCATTGGACAGAACCGGTGTTGCCGGCATGAACCACAAGTTGGAAATATAATCATACAGTCGCTGGGCGTGTTCCTGATCATCGGCATAGGCATCGGCCACACGCGCAAAGAGATCCTGGAATGTTTCATTGGGCAGCAAATAGCGATCGATCAGCGTCTCTTTGCCGAATTCGGTCAGCTTGGAATCGCGCGTTTCGTCGGTTTTGACTGTGAAACGGCGATCGTTGACCTTTTTGCTATCGATATCGACGGCGGCCTTGCTCGCTTCGCCAATCGCACCGGCCAGCGCAGCGCCGGCCTTTTCGGCGATCAGCTCATCGCTGCCTTTATCGGTCGTTTTCATGCTCACCGCTTTCGCTTCGGTTTCGGTGCTGGTCGCAGCCCCGGTGTCTGTTTCAGTCACTGCGTCGCCTGTGTTCTCGCTTGGCACGCTATCACTCGCTTTAAATTCCATCTCTGCCCCATTCGCCTCGCTCGAATCGGCGCGCAGCCCCTTATAGCGGAGAATTGCGTATGTTCCGATTCTGTTCTCTACAGACCGATCAACAGAAAACCCACAGCTTGTGCTGTGTCTTATCCTTCGATCACCCCAATCCGGCACGGTTCACTCACTACGCAGACTCCGATCCCCTCACGCAAAGCCCCGTATTCGAAAATATGGGGTCGATACGCTGCGATCACTAGGTCTTGTGGGTAAGCAGCCCCGAACAACCACTAGATAGTGAATCACAGGTGCGATTGACGCAAGAGGGTAAATACCGATTAACGTAAACTCTGGCTCAGTTTGGCCGGTGTATTACTTTGCTGCAACGCCGCGACGCGGCGGAAACCCTAGGCTTGTCAGACACGCAACCCCTAAAAGGAATCTGCGAAAAAATTTTGACGTGCAAAAGGTGCCAAGCGGGCTTGTGAATCATTCGAATCCAAGCGCGCAACAATCGAATCCAAAGCGGCCCCTCGGCAGCACGCAATTCGTGTCGCAAAATTACAAGTGCGCGAATTTCGCAGCAATTGAATCGCTTCGCCGATCAGTTTCAAATTTTGCTCAAGTGATTCGCGCGACGTTGCGGAACGCTGCGTCAGGCGGGCGCTTTCACGCTTCCCACGTGATCGACAATTTCTTGCGTCACGCGGCCAATCAGCTCGACAGGAATGTCATGACCCCAGCCCGGAATGGTCACCAGCTTTGCGCCCGGAATATGCGCGGCGGTGTCCTGCCCGCCTTCCAGCTTGACCAGCGGATCATCTTCGCCGTGCAGCACCAGAGTTGGCGTGGTGACATTCTTCAATCGCTCACGCCGGTCACCATCGTCGATGATCGCCGCCAGTTGGCGCGGGAGGCCGGGAGGATAGACGCTGCGGCGGATCGCCTTCAGCACCTTTTCCTCGCGGCGCTGCGGATCGGCGGGATAGCCGGGGCTACCAATGCTTTGCTGCACATTGATGCCGTGGGCGAGCAGGTCCTGCTCTTCCATAGATGTCAGCGGCGCGATCAGCGCTTGCATTGCTTGTTTGTCAGCCTGCGGCACTTTGGGATTGCCGGTGGTCGACATGATCGAGGTAAGCGAAAGCAGCTTATCCGCGTGATTGATGCCCATCAGTTGAACGATCATCCCGCCCATCGACGCACCCACAACATGCGCGCGCTCAATCTCTAGCGCGTCGAGCAATCCGGCAGCATCAGCGGCCATATCCGCCAGCGTGTATGGCACGCGCGCAGGGAAACCGATCATCTTGCGCAGCACCTGCATTTTGAGACCGGGGGCCTTTGCGCCCTCCATTTTTTGACTAAGGCCAATGTCGCGATTGTCATAGCGGATCACGCGGTAACCCTCGCCCACCAACGCCTCGACAAATTCATCGGGCCACAACACCATTTGCGCGCCCAGCCCCATCACGAGCAGGATCGGTTCGTGATCAGGGTTTCCATTGTCTTCGTAAAACAGCTCGATACCGGTGTTGGGCGTGGTAATTGTGGGCATGGCTTAGGAGGTCTCTCTCTTGATACGTTTTATTTGAAGACGGGTTTGCCGCATTGGCGCGCGTGCTGCAAGTTATCGGGTAAGCTAAGCCCGCTATCGCCAGATCGGCCCGCCAATTTCAAAGCCGCGCGCCTCCAAACTGTCGAGCACGCCATCGGTCTCTGCCAGCACCCGGAGCGGGACAACCGCGACAGTGGTTCCATTCGCTCCAGCGGCGCCCTCAATCATATCGATCCAAGTTGCGCGAATATCCTCGCCCAGCTGCGCATCGGCCCATGGCCAGCACCTGCTAAGCGCCTGTTCTAGCGGGTTCTCCATCACGGCAGGAATGTTGAATTTACGCCAATCGTCGCCGCGCTGCTCTGTGATTTCCGGGCCTATCTCGGTCGCGGTCATCGCCGCTTCGAGGCACGGGATATGCGAAGCGGGCGGCGCGTCGGCCAGATTGTCGAGCAAGTCTTCGCCGCGAAACCGCTCCGGACGCTCAATCATCACATCGGCTTTCTTCGCCGCCTTGCGCACAATGTCGGTCGCATCGTCATCCAGCGTGTCGTTATCGAAATCGAGCCTACGCGCGAGCAGATCGAACGCCGTCATCAGGAAGCTGCCGCGATCGTAATCCTTGTCATATTGCTCTTCGAGCGCGGCGAGCCGGGAGCGTTGATCCAAGTCGAGATAATCCGCCGCAACGCCCTTTTCCGGCAATTTGGTAAAGCTGCCCCCGCGAAAGATCAGACGAAAGACATCGCCCGGAGAAATCTTGGGCCGTGATCGGATGATGACGCGGTCCGCCTCCCCTGTGGCTTCTGTAAGCCGGTCAGGAAACCACGGCGTGCTTTCCGGCACAGCGCGAATTTCTCCAACCAGAATGACGGTGCCGGTATCGGTGTGGATCGTCCACATCGGCGCACCAGACCGCTGCGCGGTGACGACGATCTGGTTTCGGGTGGAGACGGGCTCTTGGGCAGTCTGTGCGAACGCCGTGCCAGTGAAAGACATGCAGACAGCTGCAAAACCAAGAGACCGTCCTAAATTTTTCAAAGCAATGTCACCGTTTCATTTACTCAAGTCGGTGGGTGTTTATGCCGGGACAAGTATGAACTAGTAATGACATCCGGAGGATATTGATTTGATGAGCAAACTAGCATGCATCGTTGTTTCAACTTTTAGCTTGGCCGCATGCGCCACTTTCAACGAAGCAAATAAACGCACTCTAATTTCCTCCATCGATCATTCTGAATGGGGAGATCCTAGCCAGCTACGTGTCGACCTCGACACAGGCGCCTACTCGATTGTCTACGGATTAGATTACAAGTCAGGTTCTCGCGGTCGATCTCGCGGTCGGCCTTTATACCGAACACTCATCGCAAAAGACCTCGACGGGCTCAACGCAATGGTCGCCAAAGCTCAAATATCCGGGCTGACGGATGAACAATGCGCAGCGACACCTCGGGGGGAAAGAGGGTACTTTAAGATCTCGAACGGCGGGACGCCGCAGCTTTCCTTGATGCTCAATGGTTCAACATCGGCGTCATTTGATGATTGGGAATGCTGGACGGATGAAGCGAGCCAGCTTCACGACCATTTGCTCGATCTCTTTGATAAAGAACGCGGTTTGGACCTCAACTAGGGTACTGCCTTTTCGATCAAAAACGTATCGGTGTGAGCGCCTTGCTCAAGGCACCAGCACCGTATCGCGTGCTTCTTCATCCAACTCTGGATAATCCAGCGTGTAATGCAGCCCGCGGCTTTCGTGTCGTTCCAGCGCGCTCTTCACGATCAGCTCGGCTGATTGCAGCAGATTGCGCAGTTCAATGAGGTCGGTGGTAACGAGGAAGCTGCCGTAATACTCCTCCACTTCCTGTTTGAGCAGGGCGATGCGGTTTTGCGCGCGCTCCAGCCGTTTTGTGGTGCGGACAATGCCGACATAGTTCCACATAAAGCGGCGGATTTCGGTCCAGTTTTGTTTGATCACAACCTGCTCATCGGAATCCGATACGCGGCTTTCATCCCATGGCTTAATCGCAGGCGGCTGTTCCAATTCATCCCAGCGCGCAAGGATATCTTCCGCTGCCGCTTCGCCGAATACGAAGCATTCCAGCAGGCTGTTTGAGGCCAGCCGGTTCGCGCCGTGAAGGCCGCTTTCGGTGACTTCGCCTGCGGCCCATAGGCCGGGTAGATCGGTGCGAGCGTTCAAATCCACAACCACGCCGCCGCACGTATAATGCTGCGCCGGGACAACCGGAATCGGGCCGGTGGTCATATCAATGCCAAGGCCGGACAGCTTTTCATGGATCGTCGGGAAATGCTCTTTCACAAATTCGGCCGGTTTGTGGCTGATATCGAGGTGGACGTAATCGAGGCCAAAGCGTTTGATCTGGTCATCGATCGCGCGCGCGACGACATCGCGCGGGGCCAGTTCCATCCGCTCTGAATCGTAATCGGCCATGAAACGGTGACCGGTTTCGGGGTGGAGCAGATGCCCACCCTCTCCGCGAACGGCCTCTGTGACGAGGAAGTTTTTGACTTCGAGATTGTAAAGGCAGGTTGGGTGGAACTGCATCATTTCCATATTGGAAACGCGCGCGCCTGCTCGCCATGCCATTGCGATCCCGTCCCCGGTCGCGCCGCGCGGTGCGGTGCTGAATTGATAGACGCGCCCTGCCCCGCCAGCGGCCAGTATCGTGGCGCGCGCGATATAACGTTCGACCCGCCCGTTTTCTGTGTTGAGCGCGTACACGCCCCAAACGCGGCCTGCGGCAGAGAATTTCTCACCGTGGCGGTCTGTGATGAAATCGATGCATGTCCGCCCGGGTGCGAGCGTGATGTTGGGTGACGCTTCGGCAGCCTTCAGCAGCGCGGATTGCACCGCCCAACCGGTCGCGTCATCGACGTGTACGATACGGCGGTGCGAATGGCCGCCCTCTCGCGTCAGGTGCAGCGAATCCTCATCGCGGTTGAACGGCACGCCCAGCTCGCAAAGACGATCAATCGCTTTGGGTGCGCCTTCGATCACGAACTCGACGGTCGCAATGTCATTGAGGCCCGCGCCTGCGACCATCGTATCGCGCACGTGATTGTCGAATGTATCTCCCGCATCCAGCACAGCGGCGATGCCGCCCTGCGCCCATGCGGTCGATCCTCCGGTTAGCGAGCCTTTGGCGAGCACCAGCACCCGCTTGCTCTCCGCCAATTCGAGCGCGGCAGTAAGGCCCGCTGCGCCAGAGCCGATCACAATGACATCATAGTCTTTTGTTGCTTCATTCATGGCGCAGGCCATGGCCCGCAAACCGGATCAGGGCAAGGGTTGAGAGGCAGGGTGCGAAGTCGCGCTTGTATAGCGGGGCATTCATAGCCAAGCGTTTGAATATGGCAGGATCAACACCCAAATCGCCGCGCGCCGCGTTGATCGAACGCCTAACCGGCTATTGGAAGCTGGAGGCGTGGAACATCCTGCTGATGCCGGTTGCCATGACGTTTCTGGCGGGCGGAAAAGTTGGCATTCTGTCGATAGTCACGATGGCGGCGATGATGGCGCTGCTAGCCATCGGCGCGATCTATTGGCGCGCGAAATTGCACCATATCGATCGAGGAGTGTCTCCTGACAGCACAATCCGACAGCTTGCAAAGCTCGATATGCTGATGGCATTTGCCAGCGTGATCGCAGGCGCTGCGGTGATCGCTGCGTGGACGATGGAGGGGCTGGCCATTGGCACGGCGGATCGATGGGTTACGACAGTGGCCGGGTGTCTAACCGTGCTCGAATACATCAATTACTATCACCGCCAATTGCAGCATTTTGATCATGCGGCGGACTGGAAAAGGCTGATGTCGGGACGCGGTTTTCGCAAAAGTCAGCTGCGGCAGGATATCGAACGGCTCGGCTAAAGCGCGTAGCAATCCAAATCGGCAGCCACGCTTACATCACCGGTATAGCTTTGCGCGATGGCATCAAGGCTGCCTTCGATCCGGCTGAGGGACCGCTCCATATTATGCGTCAGGACAAGGCGCGCTGGCTTCATCGCCCCGGCAAGCTGACCGATTTCGGCAGGCGTTCGGTGCAGCCCGCGCGGCTGGCCCTGCTCGCCATTGATCACATGATGCGCGAACAGGATCGCCGGGCTCGCATCCTCTAGCATCATCTGGAACACCAAAGACCGTCCGCTTTGATCGCCTGCAATCACCACCGCTTTGTCGCCAACTTCGATTTCATAGGCCAATGCAGGCACAGGGCCGTGATCAACCGGATAGGCGATCACCGAAAAATCATTCGACACATCAAGTGGCGTAACTTCACCATTTCCGCCAAGCGAAGGAATGTCGCGCACTTCGATCTGCGCCTTGCCTTCTGTGCCGTCGCCATAGCCGCCATTATAGGCAAACGCGCCGCCCTTCTTGGCGATCAGGCGCTGGATAAATTCGCTTGTCGCGGGGAAGCGCGGGGCATCGCCCGGCCCGACAAGTGTAAGCGGCGCCGTGCGACCCTCAAACCCGCCTGTGTTCAGAATGTCGATAACATCGCCCGCATGATCGGCGTGGAGATGGGTCAGCAGGATCGCATCGAGCGTCGCAACCTTTCCGCCCGCCTCGGCAAAGCGCAAAAAGCTGCCCGAACCTGCATCAATCAGCAGCTTCGCCTCGCCGTCGATCCATAGCAGATAGGATGTGCCTGCACGCCCTGCCTCGGCAATCGGGCCGCCGCTACCCAAGACCTGCAAAGCCGCGCCTTCTCCGGGGCATCTTGCGGGCTGCTCAGCGCGTGGAATACCCGCCATCGGATCTGCGGGCGAGGGTTGCGGATCAGTGCTTTTGTCGGAGAACGCCATCCCGCATCCCGCCAGAGCCGTGCAGCCTAGCAATGCGATAACGCGGCCAAAGTTGGCGCCGAATGCCTTGTTACGCTGCCCCATATTCACTCCCAAACCTGTGTTGCTCCCAGGATGCGCACGGTGTCGCGAACTTACAAGGTTTGAAGGCGCCGTCCGCTATGAAGGTCGCAATTCAGGAGCGCTCCATGTCAATCAATCATCTCGTATTTTCTGCAAGAATGCTCGCCTTGTGCGCGGTTACGGGCTTAACCGCCTCTGCGCCATCGCTGGCGCAAGACAGTTCCAAAAGAGTCACCTTGTTCCAAAAAGAGGATGGCGGCGAAACTGCAATCGTCTCGCGCTTCGAGACAACCTGCTCTCTGCGTTGGTTGAGCGAGACTGACCTCAACGGCTTCGCCATCATTATCGGCAAAACCACGATCACAAGTGACCTGCTGATCTTCACAGATAGAGACATGGGATCCCACGGCGGCGATATGACTCTGCGGAGATTCACTGAGGATGGCGGCATCGTCGCCTCGACCGCCCCTTTCGAAAAGAAACGCCTACCCGAAGGGTTCTTCCAATATTTCGCCAAACTCGACAAATTAAAGATCGACTTCGACGTGTTGAAAACTAGTGGTGATTTGTTGTTGCAAACCGAAACTGAAGGACCGGAAATAATCGAATTTCGCAGCGTCCTGCGCGATGAAGCTGTCGCGGAGTTCGGTAAATGTCTTGAAAGCCAATCCGACCACTGGACCCTCGAAAAGGGTCTCGGGTCATAACCGGCTGGTTGACTAACTTCCCGATCCGGTGAGCTGGACGAACACATCCTCCAGATCGGCCTCGCGCGTGGTCACATCCTCCACCGTCAGGCCCTGCTCCTGAAGGATCGCGAGCACTTGGCCGGCGTTTAGCTGATCCTTGTTATAGGTCACCTCAACACCGCGTTCCCCGGCGAGCTCAACCTTGCTGAACGCGTCGTGCGCAGGCGGCTTTGCGAGATCATCGGCGAGAGTGACGGCTACGATCTTCTCGCGCGCCATATCGACCAATTCGCGGGTCGGCTTGTGCGCGATCAATTCGCCGTGATTGATAATGGCAATTTCATCGCACAGCTGCTCGGCCTCTTCGAGGTAGTGCGTGGTGAGAACCACGGTGACGCCTTCGCGGTTCATTTCGGTGACGAGTTCCCACAACTGACGGCGCAGTTCCACGTCGACGCCCGCGGTCGGTTCGTCCAGGACAAGGATCGGCGGCGAGTGAACCATCGCTTTTGCCACCAACAGGCGGCGCTTCATCCCGCCTGATAATGTGCGCGCATAGGCGTTGCGCTTGTCGGCCAGACGCACGGCGGCGAGCAATTCCTCGCTGCGGCGATCTTTGCCGGAAATGCCGTAAAATCCGCCTTGGTTTTCGAGCACTTCGTAAGGCGTGAAAAACGGGTCGAAGACGATTTCCTGCGGCACGATGCCGATCGCGCGACTGGCGTTGCGCCGCTGCTCATCAATATCAAAGCCCCAGATGTTGGCCGAACCGCTGGTCTTGTTGACCAGCCCTGCAAGAATATTGATCAACGTCGATTTGCCCGCGCCATTGGGGCCAAGCAAACCAAAGATCGACCCTTCGGGCACATCAAAGCTAACACCGTTTAGCGCCAATTTTCCTTCGGCATCCTCGCCTTTTGCGCCCTTTGGCGCGGCATAGCGTTTGACGAGATTATCGATGCTGATGGCAGGGGGCGTAGACATAAGGCCCGCCCTAGGTCAGCCGCCCGCGCGGGGCAAGCATCTGTGAGGATGCGACCCACGTGGATGAGGCACGCAATAGCGATTGAATTAAACGGCGCGCGGGATTATTCGCAAACACGCTATGACCACGCCTCCACCAGAAACACTCCTCGTCGAAACCAAGCGCGTCAGCTGTGACGGCGCCAGCGGCATCCGTGCAGGCGACAATTATCGCCCCGCGGCGCTCGGCCATCCGCGCGTCTATCTTGAGATTGACGAGCACGGCTATGTCGATTGCGGATATTGCGACCGGCGATTTGTGCTGAAAGGCGGAGCGGCAGACGGCGCCGATCAGGCAGACCTACCCGACATTTCCGAAGGCGCGGACCCAGGCCATCGGTAAGAGCTTCGCCGCTTTGGCTGCGGGGCTGGTTCTGGGCTTGCCCTCCCATGCAATTGCTGCATCGCGCGATTGCGATGCGCTCAAAGCGCTAGCCTCTCCTTCCGATTCAAAGCTTCGCAAAATTGCGGTTGCCATGAACCGCGAGAGCAAGCTTGATATCACCTATGATGGTAAGCGCGGCCTGCTACGCGGTGCGGACGATTGCGAGATTGAGGTCTCCAACGGCGATTTTGAACTCGAATGCGAATGGAATTTCGGAGAGAACGAAGCCCGCGCACGCGGCGTATTTTCAGCCTATCGGATCCGTATGGCAGAATGCCTCAGCCCGGAATTTGCTGCGCTGCCGGAAAGCCAAACGACCGGAACTTCGCTGATCGACGGATACGAGCTGGAGGTCGAGGATTCTTACTACAACACGGTCATCATTGGCCTGCGATTGCGCAAATTCAGCTCCGGCGACCGGACACGATATTCGATAGAGTTCGAAGCCACCCGCGATTGAAGCAAGATGTTTCGCGGCACAATCGCGCTCATCGCGCGTTCATGGAATGATACCTAATCTCGCAGACTTCAGGCCTAAGGAGAATGTATGATGCCCGTAACAAAGTTCCTTTCCGCCCCCCGCCTCGCGCTCGCCGCAACCGGTGCAGCCGCGCTCGCTCTTGCCGCCAGCCAACCAGCCTTGGCTGATGATGACGGCGAAACTGTCGAGACCGAGGTCGAAGCCGAAGCGTCTGGCGAAATGACCAAAGGCGAAGAAAAGCTCGCCAAGATGCTCGAAGGCCGCGTGGCCGGTGAGCCGAAACGCTGCATTCGCACCCGCCCGAATGAGCGACTCCGCGTGATCGACGACACCGCATACGTCTATGGAAGCGGCCGCACGATCTATGTCCAGCGGACCAAGAACCCCGAAGACATCGACCGCGACGATATCCTGGTCTCGCGCCGCTTCACCGCCAGCCAGCTGTGCAAGCTTGATATCATCTCCACCGCAGATCGTTCGTTCGGAATGTTTACAGGTGCGGTGTTCTTTGACGATTTCATTCCATACACCCGCGTAAAACAGGCCGACGAAGCCAGTTAAAGGGCCTCCAAAGCCCTGGCTTTAGCTCTGCTGTTTGGCGCAATTCTGTGAACCATCAGCTGGTCCGGCAGAAAGTCGGGTGAAAGCGGTGCGGCATCCGAAATTCGTGGCAGTTGATCAAATACAGGATCAGGCTGCGCACCTATCCGTTGGTGCCGCCGATTGATTTGGCGCAGAGCCGCAATGGAAAAACGGTAATCCTCAATCGCCCGCGCCGCCAATGGCGTGGCGGGTAAAACGTTCAGCACGTCGGATTGGTTTAAACCGGCGCCAGCCGCGCGGATCGCCTGTGCTTCTTCGCGCAGATCTCTGAATGTGGGACGGCCTAATGGAGCCTCTGGCTGGGGCGGCTTTGCCTTGGGTACATTAGACGGAACGACAGTTTGCGTCGGTGCGCCTGCACGGCGCCGCGGCATCGGCGGGGCAGCAAACATCAGCGGTTGGGTTTTTTGCGTGTCAGAGTCCCGTTTTCGCATGCTCCGCCGTCTGCCGTACAGTTCGCCCGCAATCCAGCCGATAAAGGCCGGAGCGATGCACAGCATTAGCCAGGTTTCAAAAGCCAGCGTGCCTTCCATTCGCATTCCCTCTTCCGGCCCGCCGCGCATTTGCGCGAAGAGCCGTTTGTCCAAATCCAAGATCCCATATCCGCGCTAACCCCGCCGAAAGCGGGGCTGCGCGAATGGTCTGAATCTAAAAGCAAAGCGTCACGCCATTCTCAGCGCGGCACTAGGGGGGAATGCCTATGGTAGGTCAGGCCGCCGACATGGCGTTCATTCGGCCAAGAATAGCGTCGGCTTCGCTCATGATGCCATCGATCAATTCCTGACAGGTCGGCACATCATTGATGAGGCCGGCGACCATACCGCAGCTCCAAGCGCCTTCGTCCATCGCGCCTTCCATCATGATCTTTGGATAGACACCCGCGACCTCTGGCAGAATGTCCTGAATGGTGATCGCATCGCCCAGCTCTTTTTCTTTCTCGAGCAGGCGGTCAACCGCATCATTGGCAAGCACACGCTCGGTGTTGCGCAGCGGGCGCATGACGAGCCGCGTGTCGAGCTCGGATGCTGCGACAATCGCTTTCTTCACATTCTCGTGCACAGGCGCTTCTTGGGTGGCGATAAAGCGCGTGCCCATATTCATGCCCTGCGCTCCCATGGCGAGCGATGCGATAAGACTGCGCCCATCAGCCATGCCGCCGCTGGAGACGAATGGAATGTCCAATTCATCGGCAGCGCGCGGCAGCAGGATGAAGTTTGGAATGTCGTCTTCGCCCGGGTGACCGCCGCATTCAAAGCCGTCGACGCTGACTGCATCGCAGCCAATGTCCTGCGCTTTCAAAGAGTGGCGCACGCTGGTGCATTTGTGGATCACCTTGATCCCTGCGTCTTTCAACGGTCCGAGCAGCTCAACTGGATTGCGGCCTGCGGTCTCGACCACCTTAACGCCGCCATCAATCACGGCCTTCACCAAACCCGGATAATCGGGCGGGGTCAGGGTCGGCAGGATTGTGAGGTTCACGCCAAACGGCTTGTCCGTCATATCGTGGCAGCGCGCGATCTCATTCGCGAGCTTTTCAGGAGTGCCCTGCGTAAGGCCAGTGATAATACCCAGCCCGCCCGCATTGGAAACGGCCGCTGCCATCTCTGCAAAGCCGACATAATGCATGCCGCCCTGAATGATGGGATGCTGGATGCCGAACATTTCGGTGATCGCGGTTTTCATGGGATTACTCTCCTGATTGTTCTTTGGAGCGGAACCTGTCGAAGAATTGCAAAAGTGGCAAGCATGACGTTGCGGAAGGTATGGCCGTGAAAAGAGTGCTTGTAATTAAGTAGTTTCTTAATTACGAAAGCGCCTATGGGTAAGGGAATCGAATCGCGCGCGAACAATCTTTACGCCTTCCCGATACCGTTCTGCACCGAAGCGCGCGCACTTTCGGCGAAGCGGGCATTGGAGCAAAGCGGCACACAGTCCGATCAAGCCGGAGAGGAAAACGCATGAGCTACACCGATCAAACCGCGCCCACCCTGCCCGATTTCTACCTCGCAGGCCTGCTTGCATCAGCGCTGGCCTATATCGGAATTTTGTTGCTCTTTGCCTTTAGCATGGCCGTGGATACGGCAAGCGCCGGGACAGCCTTTGGTGTCATCATCGTGGGCGGAATATACATGTTTCTGCCTGCCCTTCTGATCGCGTTTCTCATCACCGCGCCGCTCGGCTGCGCAATCGGAATCGCGATGTTGAAACTGTTTGAGCCCGGCCCGTGGCAAGGCGCGGTTAACGGCGCCCTCACCGCTTTGATCATCTTAGTGGCCTTGGCCATGTTGATTGGAGCTGGGCCGATTGAGTTTCCTCCCCCAGAAGTGACCGCATTCACCTTGGGCCTGATCGGGATTGGCGCGGCATCGGGCTGGGTCGGCCAGAGCAAATGCATCAATTGGCCAGAGGCCGCAGACTGACCTTTAATCGGCGCTCTGCGCGGGCTTCAGTATCGTCAAAATGATCCCGCCGACGATCAAACCTCCACCTGCGATCAACTGCCAACTGGCCGATTCTGAAAGGAGGAACACCCCGCCAATTGCCGCCACAACCGGCGTTGCCAGCTGCACGCTGGCGACGGTGGCGAGGCTAAGCCGGGGCGTCACTTTGTACCAAATCACATAGCCCATGCCCGATGTGACGGCGCCCGCGACCACCGCAAGCATGGCACCGTGCCAGCTCGGCAGTCCGCTGTCGAGCAACAGCATCGGCAAAACCACCGGCGCGGCGAGCAGGAAATTGCGCGCTGTGCTGCCTGCCGGATCGCCGCCGCTGCGCCCGATTACGGTGTACGCGCCCCATGCAATCCCTGCGATTGCCATCAAGACAGCGGCGCCCACGGCAACCGATTCTCCACCGGGTGAAAGCAGGGTGATCAATCCGCCCATCGCCAAGGCAATGCCAGACCAGCCGAGCAGCGACAGTGTCTCACCGCGCGCATATCCGATGGCGATGATGGTCGCTTGCACACACGCGAACAGGATCAATGCGCCCGTGGCCGCGCCCAAGCTGAGATAGGCCAAAGAGAAACCGGCGACATAGACAGCCAGCGATATCGCGCCGGGTGCATCTTTCATGCTTGGCCGCCGCCCTAGGAATGGCAGGAGCACCAATGCACCCGCCGCAAGCCGGATCGCCGAAAAAGCGCCCGCTTCAATCGCGCCATCAGCCAGAGCCGCACGCGCGATCAGCGAATTTCCCGCAAAAGCGAGGATCGCAAACGCTGCCAGACAGAGGGTTAAAGCTGCACCGCGCAAGGCTATTCTCCCATTTGAACCGGAAAACGATGCGCACAGATTTGCGCCGGAGACAAAGTGAATTTACGCTGCGCCACACAAATCGATGCGGCGGGGGAAGAGCATGGCAAAGGGTGCAAGCATAGCGGCGAGCGGCGCGGTACACGGCGCTGAATACAGCCCAGAACAACCTGGCGCCGCTGATCTCTTCACCGCAAGTCTAGTCGCAGTTGCGATGGTTTACGGCGTGGGCGCTGTGCTCTTTTCCGCTTTCAGCTTCCTCGGCACGCAAAGCGGCGGGTGGCTGGCTGTTTTCAAAACATTCGCGATGTTTGCGACCGGCGGATTGCTGGTCGCGGGGATCATCTCCTTTGTGATTATCGCACCAATAGGCACGGCGATCGCGCTCGCAATGCTGCGCATAACCCGGCCCGGATGGTGGCAAGGCCCCGCGACGGGAATACTCGTTGCGCTTTCACTCGAAGGGATCGGGTTTGCTGCACTGTCGGCTATCCCGTCCGAAGAATTGCGATGGGAAGCAGGCAACCTTGCCGTGCTGCTGATACCGGTCGTGCTTGCCGCCTTTGCGGGAGCATACGTTCAACACAAAGTGTTGCACTGGCCCCCGCCACGTTGATTGCAGCCCGCTTATGCTTTGGGTTTGAGCAGCTTATCCGGCCTGATCCGCCGCGCTTCGCCAAACAGCGAATACGTCTTGTTCACGTAGTTTGAGACATCGACGATGCTGTCGAGATATTTCTCAAGCTCGGGCGTCTGCTCCTGCTCCACCAGCCGAACATGCGCGCCGGGATTTTCCGTTTCGAAACGGACATAGAACCATGGCTCACCGCGTTTCAGCACCAATGGCTTGCTGACATCATGCCACTCAAAACCCCAGCTAAGCGGGCGCGGCCAGATGTGAACCGGAAAACGCCCGCCCATCTGAACGCCGGGGCGCGGGGTTGGAAAGTAATCGAGATAGGGCGCGGTCTGGACGACATAGCAAGGCTCATCCGCGACAAAAACATATGGCGCGACGATCTGGATGATCGGGCGTTCGGGATGGCGCCACTCGCTTTGCGGGTGCATCAACATCATGCCGTTGCGTCCCTGAGCGCGCATTGCAGATTTGTCCCCGTCGACATCCATCAATTGCAGCTGGCCATTGGGCTGACGCGCTACCGCCAGCGTTAAATCAATCGGTGACGGGATGACAAAATGCCGCCGGTCAAAATCAATCGCAGCAGGACAAACCTGAACCGACTTTGCCGAGGCAGGCTTGGGATCTTTGCGCGTAAACGGTTTGGGCGCGCTCCAAATAGCATCGCCGCCTTGCGGGAAACGAACCGTCCAGCCAACCGTAATACTGCGCGATTTCCCGCGCGCTTCGCCGTCGCGCTGGTCGGCGTCTTCGGCAAATTGGTCTTCCCAGCTCATCCTCGGTTCCTCTACTGATTCAATCCATGTGTCATGAGGGTTCACTGCCGATTCTGCAACGCATCCTCTGCAGGCCTACTCATACCAACCCAGCTGTTTCATCCGCTTCGCGAACCACGGGAAACCGCGCACCGTCAGATGGCCACTATCAGGGATCAGCCAATTACCCTCCTCGCGCAGCGTGCAGGTTTCCGCCTCAATATCGCAAAATGCCGCAAGCTTATCGAGGATGCGCACATTCACCCCACGCGCCTCGATCCCGGCTCTCAATTCCAGAAAAGCAGCGCGGCGATCCATCCGAACATTGGTATACAGGTATCGCGCAGCATCTTCGCCCGCCAATTTCTGGCGCGCCAGATTGTAACTGAGCGCAGAGGCGTGGGTGAATTCGGCATTGGAAACGAGCGACACGGGAATATTTCGGCTGCGCAAGGTTTCGATGAAATCGAGCACGGCATTGGTCGTCACGGATTGCCAATTGGATGTAAGCAGCACTTCATCTGCAGTGTCGAAATGGCCCGATGCCAGCAGGGCGCCCCATTGGCGGACACAGTAATCTGCCGGTGCCCGCGATGCGCGCGCAGCCATGCATTCATCGTCAAAGCGGTTCATACGGAATTGGACGCTACCGAATTGCCCAGCGCGCGTTGCCATGTAGAAATCGGCAGCCTTTGAATCGCCCAGGATCAGAACTTTGCGCTGTTCAGTGTCATCAAACGGCGCATTTGCATCCCGTAGCTGTTGCCGCCTCAAGACCTGCCGAGCGGCCATTTCGGCATCATGATCCATAAGCTGATCGCGCCATTGCGGTGCCAGAATGGCGGTTTTGGCTGCGCGCAGACCGTCTGTGGCATGGATTGAATAGCCAAGCGCGGCGACCACGAAACTGCCAGCGATCGCGCTGATGAAAACGGTTTTGCGCGAGACACTTGCTCGCCGCGCTGGCGCTTCGATCAATCGGTAAGTCAGCACTGCTAACGCGAAACTGATCGAGATCAACACAGCGGTGCCAATCGACAGGCCCAGCACCATCCCTTGCGAACGAGCCACGGCAAAGATCACGTAATGCGACAGATA
The DNA here is from genome assembly GCF_947497915.1 of uncultured Erythrobacter sp. GTDB lineage: Bacteria > Pseudomonadota > Alphaproteobacteria > Sphingomonadales > Sphingomonadaceae > Erythrobacter. The sequence continues at coordinate 512,194 of NZ_CANMIJ010000002.1, forward strand.
CCAGCTATAGCTGACCAGCCCGATCGCCACGAAAGCGCGATTGCCCAGCATGCGCGGCATGGCTCCTTCGCCATGCGCAAAAGCGATCAGCATCACGGTGCCGATTACCGGAGGCAACGCCGATACGCCGGGGAACTGGGTGAACGGTGTGTAAAGTATCGCGGATCCTGCGATCAGGATCAATCCAAGCGCGGCGAGCAGTCCGTTTGCTTTTGGCAAACGCCACTGCTGCGCCGCCAGCGCGAGGCATGCGCCCGCCGCCAGCTCCCAAAAACGCGCCGTGACCATATAGAATGCAAAGGTCGCATCGCGCGTGACCATATATTGCGCATGGATCAGGCTCACCGCGAGCAGCGCGCCCATTGCCGCCAGCGCAAAAGTGCCGGAGCGGCGCAGGCACAGCATAAGGAGCACCGGCGCGACGATGTAATACTGCTCCTCTACCGACAGGCTCCATGTGTGAAGCAGCGGCGCAGTGTCCTGAAAATCGTTGAAATAATCGGTCTTCAGATAGAACAAGATGTTCGAGGCAAAGACTGCCACCGAAGCCAGCGATTGCCCAAATTGTTTCAGCAGATGCGGCGGGTAAAGCCAGATCGCCAGCACGCCCGCGATGCCTGCATAGGTGAACAATGCGGGCAGGATACGGCGAATGCGGCGCTCGTAAAACGCGGCGAAGCTGAAACCACCATCCGCCGATTGGCGCGCGATGATCGCCGTGATCAAATACCCGCTGATCACAAAGAACACGTCCACGCCAACAAAGCCGCCGGAAATTCCGGGAAGCCCGGCATGGAACGCAATCACAATCAGCACCGCAATCGCGCGCAGCCCATCAATTTCTGGCCGGTAAGCGATTGTGCGTGAGGCTCCGGCGCTCATTCTTGCCCCGTTTGGCAATCGGCGCGCACGGGGCAGCCTTCACACGCGGCTTTGCGCGGTCGGCAATGCGTCTGGCCCAATTTTTTCAAGAGTAAGTGATGCTCATCCATATCCTCGGCCGACCATTCCTCAGGAACAATCGGCATCAGCACATCGTATGTTTTCGCCGTGTCGGCTTTCGCAGGCACTAATCCCATACGCTGCATGATCCGGCGGTGGTGCCCGTCGATCACCATGGCTTTGCGGTTAAAGCTGCTCGCGTTCATCACACCGGCGGCATTCTTGCGCGCAACACCAGGCAGCGTTTCCAGCCACACTATCGCCTCGGCGGTTTCAAGGTTTGAGAGATGGCGCAGATCAACACTGCCGCGCTCTTTCAGAATTGCGCCAAGACAGTCCCTAAGCCGCTTTGCCGCGACGCTTGGGAATGTCTGCCGTTGGAGCCGCTTCTCGAGGTCCGCCGCAGCAACTTCTGCAACCGCCTCCCACGATCCAAATTCGGAAAGCAGCGCATCGGTGGAGGCATTGGACGCCGCCGTCTTGGTCTGCGCGCCGATCACTCCGTGGACCAGCACCCAAACAGGATCGCGGCGTTTTTCTGCGGGACGAACAATCCGCCCGAACGCGCCGATCAGCGCATGCTGCATCCGGCGGAGAATTTCAGTGCGGGGGTCAGAGCCGAGATCGAGCTGCACGCCGCGCCCCCCAACCGGCAAAGGCAACTGCGGCGCATGGTAGCCAGATCCATTTCAATTCCGAGACGAGCGTTTCAACACCTCGCATGGAGAAGAAGCCCATCCCGATAGGCGAGACACGCACCGGCGTTACAGGGGCAAAGATACGGGCTTCGCTAAATGGCCACCAAAGCGCTGCACCGAGACCGCCGCTCGTCAAAGTGTCCAGCAAGCCGTGGCTCGCCATTGCCAAAGTCAGGAATACAAAGGCGGATACGCTGCGCGCTTCGCGCCAGAACATAGTGGCGATGCCTGCGCAGATTGCCGCGAATGCCAAAGAATGTGTCGCGCCGCGGTGGCCCCAACTATCCGCATATTCGATGCCGAGCTTGAAGCCGATTACGTCTCCATCTGGAATGACTGCAAATGCCGCCCCGAGGATCGCAACCTTAGGCGATATCACTCCGCGCCCAGCCGCAGCGGCGATGGCGAGAGGGACGATGGCATGAGTGAATATCGTCGGCATTCGGGGAGTTTAGTTCACTCCCACTCAATCGTGCCGGGCGGCTTCGATGTATAGTCATAGACTACGCGGTTGATGCCTTGAACTTCATTGACGATGCGGGTTGCGCATCCGGTTAAGAAGCTGGCTTCGAATGGGTAGACATCGGCGGTCATGCCGTCGGTGCTGGTCACCGCGCGCAGGCCGCAGACGCTGTCATAGGTGCGGTGATCGCCCATCACGCCGACGGTTTTGACCGGCAGCAACACTGCAAATGCCTGCCAGATTTCATCGTAAAGCCCGGCATTGCGGATCTCTTCGAGGTAAATCGCATCTGCTTTGCGCAGGATATCGCAGCGCTCTTTGGTGACTTCGCCGGGAATACGGATCGCAAGGCCGGGGCCGGGGAACGGGTGGCGGCCAACAAACATATCGGGCAGGCCAAGCTCACGGCCAAGCTCGCGCACTTCGTCTTTGAACAATTCGCGCAGCGGCTCAACCAGTTGCATATTCATACGCTCTGGCAAACCGCCAACGTTGTGGTGGCTTTTGATCGTTACGCTCGGTCCGCCGGTGAAGCTGACGCTTTCAATGACATCGGGATAGAGCGTCCCCTGCGCAAGGAAGTCTGCGCCGCCGATCTTGCCGGCTTCCTCCTCGAACACATTGATGAATTCGCCGCCGATGAATTTGCGCTTTTTCTCGGGGTCCGTTTGCCCGGCAAGGCCGCTCATAAACCGCTCTTCGGCGTCTACGACGACGAGCGGGATGTTGTAATGATCGCGGAACATCGTCTCGACTTGCTCGCGTTCATTCAGACGAAGCAGGCCGTGATCGACGAAAACACAGGTCAGCTGATCGCCAATGGCTTCGTGGATCAGGATCGCGGCGACCGAACTGTCGACTCCTCCAGACAGGCCGCAAATCACCTTGCCGTCGCCAACCTGATCGCGGATTTCGCGGATTTTGGTTTCGCGATACGCGGCCATTGACCAATCACCGGCGAGCCCGCAGACGCGGTGAACGAAGTTTGCGAGCAGCTTACCGCCGTCGGGCGTGTGGACCACTTCGGGGTGGAACTGCGTGCCGTAAAACTGGCGTTCTTCATCCGCGATGACTGCGAAAGGCGCGCCGTCGCTGGTGGCGACAATTTCAAAGCCGGGGGCAAACTGCGTGACTTTGTCGCCGTGGCTCATCCAAACTTGATGCCGCTCGCCTTCCTGCCAAAGGCCGTCAAAAAGCGCGCAGTTCTTTGTCACGGTTAGGTATGCCCGGCCAAACTCGCCGCCGTCCCCTGTTTCGTGACCGGGACGTACTTCGCCGCCCAGCTGCTGGCTCATCACCTGCTGGCCATAACAAATGCCAAGGATCGGAATGCCCGCTTCGAAAAAACTCTGCGGGGCGCGCGGGCTGCCTTCGTCCGGTACACTGGCGGGCGAACCGGATAGGATGATACCCTTTGGCTTCATCCGCCGAAACGCTTCCTCTGCCAAAGTGTAAGGCGCGATTTCGGAGTAAACCCCCGCCTCGCGCACTCGGCGTGCAATTAGCTGGGTAACCTGACTGCCGAAATCGACAATGAGGATCGAATCTGGGAGATGCTCTGCGTCCATGGGTGCGAGTTACGGAGCGAGTTCCCCCCTGTCCAGCGCCTCTGCCCGCCGACGGCAATGCTTTCGACACTTATTGCATCACTTTTTTGCAAGCAGCGCGCCGCCGCGCCCGCAAGCATGCCGTAGCGACACGGCTTATGTTGCAAAAACCGCAATGAACTTGCATATTTTCGCATTTGAGTTTCATGCAATCGAACAGCACATGGGGCGGGCAGCGCGGTTTTCGGCACTCTCTCTCCCGCCGAACCGTTTGCAAAGCGCAGCGCGGGATCGATTCGAAACCGCCTGCCTGTCTGCTTGTTACCGGCAAGCGGCCAACCATGCGAACCGATCGCCGCAGATGCCTTCCAGCGCTGCGCCGCATCCTCCCCCTCTCGCATGGCTATCGGCGCAATCCCCCGCGCCGGGTCGTCTGTAAAAGTAACCCGATAGCAGCGAGCGAGACGCGGCCACCATTCTCTCCCCCCCGAACCGGTGGCTGCGTCTCCACTCTGCTCAGCCGAGCTTTTCCGCTTTTTCGCGCAAATCGGTTTTCAGCAATTTGCCGATATGGCTGCGCGGCATTTCATCAATTGGATGCAGCACCGAAAGTCGCTGCGTTTTGCCCAGCCGCGCATTCACAGAGCCGCAAATCTCATCGCAGCTGCGACCGCCCTGCTTTACAACGGCAAAGCCTACGGGCGTCTCACCCCATTGTTTTGATGGGATGCCGACAACGGCAGCTTCGACGACATCGTCCTCTTTTTCGAGCTCAGCTTCGAGGTCGCTGGGATAAATGTTGAACCCGCCGGAGATGATCATGTCTTTCGCGCGGCCAACCAGCTCGACAAAGCCATCTTCATCAACCCGTCCGATATCGCCCATGCGCATCCATACCTCTCCGGTTTCCGGATCAGCCCACTGCGCCTCTGCCGTTTTGTCTGGGCGGTTTTTGTAACCGCTCATCATCGTCATGGATCGGCCAATCAGATTACCCGGTGTACCTGCGGGCACTGGCTTGTCATCATCGTCGAGCACTTTCAGCTCGCTGCCCGGCGCTGGCCGCCCAACAGTGTGCAGCTTGTCAGGGAATTCATGACAGGACAGCAGGCAGACAACCCCGCCTTCTGTCATCGAATAAATCTCGATTAAGCCGCCCGGCATCCGGCGCAGCACCTCTGACTTCAGCTCGGCGGAGAACGGCGCAGATGTGCAATATTTGAGCGCCATCGATGATAGATCGAAATCGTCAAAGGCAGGGAAATCCATCAAGCGCTGATACTGAACCGGAACCAACATCGTGACAGTCGCGACGTCAGCCTGAGCATGGCCGAGCCATTTCGCAGCGTCGAATTTGCCCATAATGCGGACTGTTCCGCCCGCCATCAGCGGAGGCAGAAACGCGACCATAGTGGTGTTGGAATAAAGCGGGGTCGACGCAAGCGATCGCACCGGCAATCCGGCCTCCAGATACGACAAAGCCGTAGAGCCAAATTGCCGCCAGCGCATCTGGTGCGAATGGACGATACCCTTTGGAATACCGGTCGTGCCGCTGGAATAGATAATGTTGAACGGGTCAGACGGCTCTGGCTCGAACGGCGGGGCCGCCGTGCCTGCCGGCGCCATCCAGCTGGAAACTTGCTCCAGAGGCACCCGGATTAAGTCCGCCATGAAGTCTGGGCCCAGCTCGTCTGCCTTTGCTTCATCAATAAACAGATGCCGCGCGCCGGAATCCTTGGCCATACCGGCCAGCTGATCGGGCGATGCCGATGTCGTCAGCGGCGCGGCCACCCCGCCCGCACGCACCGCCGCCAGAAAGACGAGCGCATAATTGACGCTGGAATAGCCGAGTATCGCGACCGATTGCCCCCGCTCAAGCCCAGTCTCGATCAAACGCGCGGCGAGCCGTTCAAGCTTTTCATCAAGCTGAGCCCACGTTGCCTGACGATGCCCATCAACCAGCGCGAGCGTATCAGGCTGCTGGCGCGCCCAATCTCGCAAGACATTTGGGAATGATCCGAACGGTTCGGCGAGTATTTCCTGCATGACGCGGCGGATCCTTTTCGGCTGATATCGTCAAATTCCGGCTTAAGGTTGCCCGCGCGACTTGACCAGCGCGGCACAGCTTGCGGGGTTTTAGCCTTCCGCTTGCTCCGCGTAATACGCTTCCTCAGCCGCGCGATTGGCATCTTCGCGGCGTTTGCGGAAATATCCAAACCCGCCAACGATCGCCGCAAGGATCAGGCCCAGTATTAAGAAGGTGCTGCCCATACCGCTCGACTTAAGATCGACTTCGCGCCCATTCACGAACGACTTGATCGTCTTATAACCTGTCGCCAGCGTGACGTTTTCCGCCAACGCATCGTTCGCATCGCCATTAATGCCGCCCTCAAGAACGCCGTTCAGAACAAGGATCGGGCCAGCCGCGCCATCCTCGACATAGAACTGACCAAGGTCTTCATCGCTAACCTTCCCGCTGATTTCCATCACGGCCAAAGCAGTGCCCGAAAAATCCGCTGCATCAGCCGGATAAAGCGGCGCGAACAAAGTTCGGCCCCGCTCCGAGCCGCGCTTGGTCCTGATCATCTCGATGGTGTTCATCGGGTCGACTTGCGCGCGGACGGTAACTTCGTTGAAATCGTTTCCGCTGTCTTCGGAGGTTACCTCCGCCGGCTCAACCATGGCTGGTGCGTCATGTGAGAGCGCAGCGGCGCGTTCTGAATCGCGTCCATTCTCGTAAACCATCAGGCCAACGCCAGCGGCCAAGGCGAGCGGCGCGAGAATGAAATAGACAATCGCCGGCAATTGAAAAAGTCGAAAAAGCATGTGCGAACCCCCGTTTAAACCGCAATTTGATGGGGTGATTGGCTGCTTTTAGTCAACCGCAAATCACATGGCGTTAGCGAACATTTTGGCGTGGTGGAAAAACCCTGCTGAAACAGCGGAGAAAGTTTGGGTTTCCTACCACGAGCGCCTATATAATCGACATGGAAGAAAACACTCCCGAGAACAGTGAAAAAGCGCCCGAAAAAGCGAAGCAGCAGGGCGAATATGGCGCGGATTCGATCAAGGTTCTGAAGGGCCTAGATGCGGTTCGCAAACGCCCTGGCATGTATATCGGCGATACCGATGATGGCAGCGGCCTTCACCACATGGTGTTCGAGGTTTCGGATAACGCAATTGACGAGGCTTTGGCTGGTCACTGCGATCTGGTTCTGATCGAACTCAACCCAGACGGCAGCGTCTCTGTTGAAGACAACGGCCGCGGCATTCCGGTTGGCATGCATAAGGAAGAAGGCGTTTCGGCAGCCGAGGTTATCATGACCCAGCTGCATGCGGGCGGTAAGTTCGAAAACACCTCTGACGACAACGCATACAAAGTTTCCGGCGGTCTGCACGGCGTGGGCGTTTCGGTTGTGAACGCGCTGTCCGAATGGCTGGAACTGAAAGTCTGGCGCGACGGCAAAGAGCACTGGATGCGCTTCGAGGACGGCGACGCTGTTAACAGCCTTGAGATCACAGGCGACGCGCCGAAAGTCGAACAGAACCCCGATGATAACGGGTTCAAGAAAGGCACGCGCGTCACGTTCCACCACTCGAACGACACGTTCAAGAACGTCACGGATTACGATTTTGACAAGCTTGAGCACCGTTACCGCGAGCTTGCCTTCCTCAACTCCGGCGTGCGCATCCTGCTGCGCGATAAGCGTCACGAGGAAGTGCGTGAGCACGACCTTTATTACGAAGGTGGCATCGCGGCGTTTGTGAAATATCTCGACCGCAACAAACAGCCGCTGGTTGAAGAACCAATCGCGGTTTCGGCGGACAAAGACGGCATCGGGATCGACGTCTCGTTGCAATGGAATGACAGCTATTACGAAAACGTGCTGTGCTTCACCAACAATATCCCGCAGCGCGACGGCGGCACGCACTTGGCGGCATTCCGCGCAGCTTTGACCCGGACGCTCAATGGTTATGCCGACCGCGAAGGCTTGCTCAAGAAAGAGAAAGTCAGCCTGACAGGCGAGGACATGCGCGAAGGTCTCTCCGCGATTGTTAGCGTAAAACTACCCGACCCGAAGTTTTCTTCGCAGACCAAAGACAAGCTTGTCTCCTCCGAAGTACGCTCTCCATTGGAAAGCCTGATGGGTGAGAAGATGACCGAGTGGCTGGAGGAAAATCCGGCTGATGCGAAGTCTATCGTTCAAAAGATCATCGATGCAGCCGCTGCCCGCGAAGCCGCGAAACGCGCCCGTGAAATGAGCCGCAAGGGTGCGATGTCTGTCGCCAGCCTGCCCGGCAAGCTTGCCGATTGTCAGGAACGTGATCCCGCCAAATCAGAACTGTTCCTGGTGGAGGGCGATTCCGCTGGCGGATCGGCCAAGCAAGGGCGCGATCGTAAGACGCAGGCGATCCTGCCGCTCAAAGGTAAGATCCTGAACGTTGAACGCGCACGGTTTGACCGGATTATCTCGTCGAAGGAAGTCGGCACGCTGATCCAGGCAATGGGCACTGGCATTCGCGACGAATTCAATTTGGAAAAGCTGCGCTATCACAAGATTGTGATCATGACCGACGCTGATGTCGACGGTGCGCACATTCGCACGCTGCTGCTCACATTCTTCCACCGCCAGATGCCGGACATTGTGAAAGCCGGCCATCTCTTCATCGCTCAGCCACCGCTATTCAAAGTCGGCAAGGGCCGCAGCGAGGTCTATTTGAAAGACCAGCCTGCTCTCGATCGCTATTTGGTGGATGCGGGTATCAACAATCGCATCCTCGAAACCGCTGGCGGTGCGCGTTCAGGCGAAGACCTGCGCGATTTGATCGAGCAAGCACTGCGCCTGCGCAACCTGCTCGCATTTATCCCGCGCAAATACGAAACGGGGCTGGTGGAACAGATGGCGCTGTCTGGTGCGCTCGATCCGGCTCTTTCCGATGATCGACGCGCGGTTGCTCTCGATCAGACGGCCAAGCGTCTTCAGCTCGGCGACGGTGATGCCACATGGACGGCAACAATCCGCGATGACGGCTCAGTACTGTTTGCCCGTGTCTGGCGCGGCGTTACCGATGCGCATGAAATCGACGCGCGCTTCCTTGTCAGTTCAGAGGCGCAAAAACTGCATAGCCTCGCCGTGAATCAGGCCGAAGCATACGCCTCACCCGTCCGTTTGGTGCGGGCTACTGCAGCGGACAGCGATGATGAAGTGCCTGCGACTGATACGGAGGTGGATGATCCGCCATCGATCACGGGCGACGATGCGATCAGCAGTCCAACCCAGTTGCTCGACACTGTATTCGCTGCAGGGCGCAAGGGCCTTTCGGTTCAGCGTTACAAGGGTCTGGGCGAAATGAACGCGGAGCAATTGTGGGAGACAACGCTTGATCCGGAAAACCGCGCCTTGCTTCAGGTGAAAGTCGAAGATGCCGACGTGACTGACGAGATTTTCACCCGCCTCATGGGCGATGTGGTGGAGCCTCGCCGTGAGTTTATTCAGGACAATGCTCTGAACGTCGCAAACCTCGACGTTTAATTGATCTGTTCAGGAACCCGAATGCCTTAGCGCTGTAATTAGAGGTGTAATGATTGGCCGATAACAAGCTGGATAAAATGACGGGTGAACAACACCATACGACCGAAATCCAGCAGGTTAGCTTCCTTGCTGTGGTCGGTGCTGTCACCTTTCTGCTTATCTGGATTGCATGGCCATTTGCCACGCCGCTGCTTTGGTCGGCGCTGGCGGCGATCATGTTCCAGCCTTTGTACAAATGGGTGCTGGTTAAAGTTCGCGGCCGGCGCAATCCAGCAGCGATTATTACCTTGTCGATCATCTTTCTGGCGGTTGTCCTGCCTGCGCTATGGATCGGCACAATGGTCGTTGGCCAAGCGCTTTCGACGATTGCTGCGTTTCAGGACGACCCGATCGATCTCGCCGAATGGGCCAATCAGCTTTACGGCATGCTGCCCGGCACCGTCCAAGATATGATCGACGAAAGCGGCTGGAACGATATGTCCGAGGCGCAGGGGCGGCTTCAGGACTTGCTCGGCGAAAGCGCCGGAATGCTCGCCAGTTCCGCCGTATCAATCGGCAGCGGCGCGCTCAGCTTTTTCTTGAGCTTTGGCCTTGGCCTGTATGTCACCTACTTCCTGCTGCGCGATGGATCACGCATTGGCGAGACGATCCTGCACTCGGCGCCGGTCGAACGTGAAATTGCCGACCGTCTGGCCGAGCGCTTTCTGGGAATTGTGCGCGCCACGATCAAAGGATCGGGCGTGGTCGGCCTAGTTCAAGGTACGCTTGGCGGCATCACCATGGCGATTGCCGGTGTCCCATCGGCGCTGCTTCTTGCGGTGATGATGGCGATCCTTGCCCTGATCCCCGCTGTCGGCACTGCGCTTGTCTGGGCACCCGTAGGCGTCTGGCTGCTGATGACAGGATCGGTGTGGCAGGGTGTGTTCGTGCTCGCTTCTGGTTTCATCATCATCAGCTCTGCCGATAATGTTTTGCGCCCCATTCTAGTGGGCCGCGACACCGGAATTCCTGACTGGATCATTCTGGTTACGACGCTCGGCGGACTGTCGATTGCGGGCTTCTCCGGCATTGTGCTTGGCCCGCTGGTCGCCGGCTTGTTCCTTGCGAGCTGGTCGATCCTTCAGGAACAACGCGCCGAAGACGAGGAGGCCGCTGCGAAATATCGCACCCGCGTTGATGTGGATGGCAGAGCGCGCGATGATCTTGCCTCGCCAGTCCTCGCTGTCAAAATCTCGCCTGCAGAGGACGGCTAAGTCATGCAATCGCTGGTCGCCCCGGGTAGTCAGGCCGAACAGGTCGGCCGCCTGCTGCTGGCCGGTATTCTGGTCGTGATGCTGCCCGCGCTGCCTTTCGGCAATTACCTCATCTATCCCTTTGTGATCCTGACGACGTGGTTCCACGAGATGGGCCACGGTTTGACCGCGCTATTGCTCGGCCAGCAATTCCAGCAATTGATGATCTATTCAACGGGATCGGGTGTTGCCGTCAATGCGATTGACCGCGACGCATCGGTTTTCGTCCCCGCTGCGATTGCGGCAGGCGGGCCGCTTGCGCCGAGCCTTGTTGGAGCCGGTCTGATCATGGCCAGCGCACACCGCAAATTGTGGCGGCCAACCCTATGGGGCGTCGCCGCTGCGATCATGGTTTCCGTAATCGTGTATGTCCGCTCCGTGGTCGGGTTTACGGTCCTGCCACTGGTCGCGGCGACGCTGGCAGTGATCGCATGGAAAGCGCCTGATGGCCTTGCGCGATTTATGCTGCAATTCCTTGGCGTGATCGCCGCGATGAGCATGATTGCGGACTTCAACTATCTCTTCACCGAGGTCGCGGTTATTGGCGGCCAGCAAATTCGATCAGACACCGGTCAGATCGAAGAGGCGTTGATGCTGCCGCATTGGGTTTGGGCCATATTGTTGCTGACCGCATCGGCTCTGATGATTGGGGCGAGCCTGAAATATGCTCTCAGTGAAGACCGGCTGCGCCCGCCGCCGCCGAAACGGCCAGCGAATGTGCTGCAATTCAAACGGGATTGATCAGGTCGCGATCCGCAGCGAATTCACGCCCGTCGCATCATTCCCCGCTTCACCCGACAGGCCGATGAAAATCGTGTCGATGATCCGCGCAAGCTTATGCTCGGTCAGCTTGTCACCCAGATAGATCAGCGAATCCGGCAGCGTGTAATTCGACACCATCTGATTGATCAGGGACAACGCTTCATCAATCTCAAGACCCGCGAGATACCCCTCTGCCTGCGCGTGAACGATCACTTCGCACTGATAGTGATCGGCAAGGTCGACATAGGACCGCACACGTTCGAAATTGGCAGCGCCCATTTCGCACAGGATGGTGAAATATTCCGGGTCTTCACGAAACCGGTCACGCGATATCACGAAACGCCGGCGGAAAAATTCATACATCTTGCGCTGCGGCGGAAGATCGGCGGCCAAGGCCTCTTCCATCGCGGCCATATGCGGTTTCAGCCACAGCTGTGCGATGGCATCGAACATATCGTCGTAATCATCAAAAATCTGATCGAAGCGCGCGCGCGACAGGCCGCTTTCCGTGATCGCAATCTGATACGGGATTTCCGCTCCGCGATCTTTGACCAGATCAAGCACCATCTGCGCGATGCGATCGCGTTCGTTACTGCGGACTTCCGGCGATAGAGCCATGGCGGGGGCCTCCTGAACACAGGCTACATAGGGGTAGGAAGCGGCCCCTTAAAGACACAAGTTCGAATTATTGGTTGCACGGTATGCAACCCAGCCCTCAGACGTCGTTCTTGCCTGCGATTATGTCGCGCGCTTGCTGCTCCAACACCTTATAACGTTCAAGGTTCGGGATTTTCGATCGGAACCACTCGGCGATCTTCAGCAAGTCTTCGCCGTAATTGCCGCTGGGCATGATCGGCGGGCTGAACCCGATGGTGCGTTTGTCATTATCTGCGTAGGCGAGCACAATGGGCACACCGGCGGCCTTGGCAATGTTGTAAAAGCCGGACTTCCATTTGCCATCCGATTTGCGAGTGCCTTCACACGCGATGACAAGGTTGAGCTCTTCGCGGCTGTCATACTCGTTCTTGATCTGCTCAATCGTCCCGCCTTTTTTCGAACGGTCGACAGCAATACCCCCCATATCGAGCATGAAATTGCGCATCGCCCCTTCGAACAAAGTGTGTTTGCCCATAAAGTTGGGCTGCACTTTTTCGGCGTGGGTGGCACCGGCAAAGAAAACGAAATCCCAATTCGAGGTGTGCGGCGCACCCGCGATGACGCATTTCTTTACATCCGTGGGAAACCGCTCGACGATCTTCCAGCCCTTCCATTTGTAGAGGAACAGGATGATCCGGTTCACCAGCCGCGAAAGCAGCGTGACGCTACGAGTTTCGTTGTGTTGCAATGTGGTCTCTCTCCCCGAACGGACTGTGTGCCCTTAATCGGGTGAGTTACGCAAGAGGTGGGGTGTGGGTTTCGCTGCTTGCCCGCCTAGAAGGCGAATTGCGGAAATGCGTTCTCCCCCATCACGACAGACGTGTAACCGATGGAAATTCCGATCCACATAGCCAGGTACCATCCGATACGCAGCCGGTTTTCCCGTGCGATCAGGACGAAAATTGCGCTCAGAAATACGCAAACGAGCGCCGGAACAGTCCATGTCCCTAGACCAAGAGCGCTGCTGATCCATGCCTCGTCATTTGGATTCGAAATGCTGATTATTGCCGCGATTACCCGCATCGCCAAAGCGTTGAAGATAATGATTGGCGCCAACATACCCAGACGAGATCGCGCGAGATACGCCAGAACAGATAAGATCATCGTGACAAGAGGACCGCCAGCCGCAATCAGAATTAAATGCAGCAAAGGCGCGGTTTCGCGTGATGCGGCAGAAATCACCTTATTGATGGTGAGTTCAACATCGTAGCCAAGCGATTTGGCAGCGAATGCATGCCCGAACTCGTGCAGATAATGCATAACAAAGATGCACCCCACGAGCATAAGTATCCGGACGCCGGCAAGTTTGATCCAATCCATGATCGCTTCCCTCAAATCGGAAAGCAAGGTGTTCTATGCGGGCAATACAGTCAAGCGTGCAGGCTACATCCTAAACACACCAAACGCTGGCCGCTCGGCAATCGGAGCCTCCAGCGTCGCCGCAAAGGCCAGCCCCAGCACATCGCGGGTTTGCGCCGGATCGATCACGCCGTCATCCCATAGCCGCGCGGTCGCGTAATACGGGTTGCCCTCATCTTCGTATTTCTGGCGGATCGGCGCTTTGAAAGCCTCGGCTTCTTCCTCGCTCCATTTGTCCGCATCGCGGTGGACGGTGGCGAGGACGGATGCCGCTTGCTCTCCGCCCATCACGGAAATGCGCGCATTGGGCCATGTGAAGAGGAAACGCGGGGAATAGGCGCGGCCTGCCATGCCGTAATTGCCCGCTCCGAAACTGCCGCCGATCACTACGGTAATCTTGGGCACGCTGGCAGTCGCAACCGCCGTGACGAGTTTCGCGCCGTGTTTGGCGATACCTTCCGCTTCGTATTTGCCGCCGACCATAAAGCCGCTGATATTCTGTAGGAACAGCAGCGGAATGCGCCGCTGGCAGGCGAGTTCGATAAAGTGCGCGCCCTTTTGCGCGCTTTCGGAAAACAGCACGCCGTTATTTGCCAGAATGGCGACGGGCATCCCCCAGATATGCGCAAAACCGCAAACCAGCGTCGATCCGTAATTCGCTTTGAACTCGTGAAACTCGGAGCCATCAACCAGCCGCGCGATCACCTCTTTCACGTCGTATGGCGCGCGCACATCGTCTGGGATGATCGAATAGAGGTCTTCCGCATCGAATTTGGGCGGGCGCGGGTCTTTCAGGCTGATATCTGTTGCCGCGCCCGTGTTCTCACCAAGGTGCGAGACAATATCGCGCACAATAGTCAGCGCATGTTCGTCATTCTCAGCCAAGTGATCGACCACACCCGATTTTTTGGCATGAAGATCGCCGCCGCCAAGGTCTTCTGCGGTGATTTCCTCGCCCGTCGCGGCCTTCACCAGCGGCGGGCCGGCGAGGAAGATAGTGCCTTGGTTGCGCACGATCACCGTTTCGTCCGACATGGCCGGCACATAGGCCCCGCCTGCGGTGCAGCTGCCCATGACGCAGGCGATCTGTGGGATGCCGAGCGCGCTCATATTGGCTTGGTTGAAAAAGATGCGGCCAAAGTGATCGCGGTCGGGAAAGACCTCGGCCTGATGCGGCAAGTTCGCGCCGCCGCTGTCGACCAGATAGATACACGGTAGGCGGTTTTCCTGCGCGATCTCCTGCGCGCGAAGATGCTTTTTGACTGTCATCGGATAATATGTGCCGCCCTTCACGGTGGCATCGTTGCACACGATCATGACCTGACGGCCAGACACGCGCCCAATCCCGCAGATCAGCGAAGCGCCGTTGATGTCACCTTCATACATGCCATTGGCGGCAAGCTGGCCGATCTCGAGGAAAGGGGAGCCCGGATCGAGTAGCCGCTCCACGCGCTCACGCGGCAGCAGTTTCCCGCGCGAGACATGCCGCTCACGCGAACGTTCCGGCCCGCCAAGCGCGGCTTCTGCGACAGTGCTGCGTAAGTCTTCGGTCAGCGCCCTGTTATGCGCAAACCGCGCCTTAGCATCCGGCGCTTCGCGGTCGAGTTTGGATGAAAGAACGGGTGCGGTCATGAGTCTAGGCTACCTGGCTGTTCACATTTGATCGGGGTGTCCTGAAGCCTGAGTTTGTCACTCAGTCCTTCGCAAATTCGTTCCAAAGCCTTGCCCTCATCAACCGACCATGTCGACGAGTAGGCAAGCGCTCCATGGCGAACCACGTCACCTAAGAAACGCCTAAGAATGTAAGGGTCTTCCATTTGGTACGCAGCGATACTGACGCGCGAACGGCCATCCGCGCCAATTCGCGCCTGAATTAGATCACTCCAATCTTCGTCATTTGTTTCCATCAACCCGCAGCCCCAATCAATTCGCGCCCGATCAGCATGCGCCGGATTTCGTTGGTACCAGCGCCGATATCCAGCAGCTTGGCATCCCGCATATAGCGCTCCGCCGGCCAGTCCAGCGTATAGCCTGCGCCGCCCAGCGCCTGAACGCTTTCGGCCGCCACGCGGAAGGCATTTTCGCTTGAAAGCAGGATCACGCCAGCCGCATCAAACCGTGTGGTGTTGCCCGCATCGCACGCCTTAGCCACCGCGTAAGTGTAAGCGCGCGCCGATTGCAGCGCGACATACATATCGGCGACCTTGGCCTGCATCAGCTGGAAGCTACCGATAGGTTTGCCGAACTGTTTGCGCTCGCGCAGATATGGAATGACCGTGTCCAGACAGGCCTGCATAATGCCAAGCTGCAACCCGGCGAGCACCACGCGCTCATAGTCCAGGCCGCTCATCAACACGCCGACTCCGCCATTCAGCGACCCCATGATGCGGTCCTCGGGGATGTGACAATCGTCGAACACCAGCTCCGCCGTAGGCGAACCGCGCATCCCGACTTTCTCGATCTTTTGACCGATGGAAAAGCCCTCATCGCCCTTTTCGATAAGGAACGCTGTGATCCCGCGTGATCCGGCGTGGCCGTCTGTTTTGGCATAGACGACGAGCGTATCGGCTTCGGTTGCGTTGGTGATCCAGAACTTGGTGCCGTTGAGGACGTAGCCGCCCTGAACCGCCTCCGCCTTCAGCTTCATCGAAACCACGTCCGAGCCCGCACTGACTTCGCTCATGGCGAGCGAGCCGACATGTTCGCCGCTGATAAGGCCAGGGAGGTATTTCGCTTTCTGCTCGTCATTGCCCCAGCGGCGGATTTGATTGAGGCACAGGTTGGAATGCGCGCCGTATGACAGGCCGAGCGATGCGCTGGCGCGGCTGACTTCTTCGACAGCGATCACATGCTCCAAATAGCCGAGGCCCAAACCGCCATCGGCTTCCTCAACGGTGATGCCGTGCAGACCCAATTCGCCCATTTGCGCCCATAGCTCGGCGCGGGGGAAGTAATCCTCGCGGTCAATCTTGTCAGCCAGCGGCATGATTTGCTCATCGGCAAACCGGCCAACGCTGTCGCGGATCATTTCCGCGCTTTCGCCCAGCTGAAAATCGAAATCGGGGGTGGCTCGCATATCAAGTCTATCCGTTATCTGCTTGCTCCGCATCGCGCGTTGGTGCGGCGGGAAATCGTTCGTGCTGCCTGCGCCTTAGCAACGCCTCTCGCAAAGGCCAATGACAGCGAGCACTCCGATCCAGTGGCAGATGCGAAATTTGACGGCGGTCGATAAGGTTGTATGCCAATTTTCCGTTCGTCAGGCAGGACAAAACACTGACCTATTCAGAGCTTACCCTTTGGCCATCAGGCACCGCCCCCGCGCCCGAATTTCGCGGTGAGGGTGAGCGGCTCGCAGTGCTGGCGAGCTTTGAGCCGGACGCGCTGGAAGGTGACGAGGAACTGGTCCGCATCGCCCGGTTTGCCGCTCACCTATGCGGCGCGCCAAGTGCCTCTGTCAGCCTGGTCGAGGCCGAGCGTCAGCGCTTCATCGCTTCGGAAGGTCTAGAGGAAACCGAAACTCCGCGCGCCACAAGCTTTTGCGCGACAACAATGCTGGGCGGGGATATTTTCGAGGTGCTCGACGCAAGCGCGGACCAGCGGTTTCGCGATTACGCTCTGGTCACTGGCGCAAGCCACCTACGTTATTATGTCGGCGCGCCTTTGATCTCACGCGAAGGCGCATCGCTTGGCGCGTTGTGCGTCACGGATACGCAGGCGCATCCCGAGCCTTTGAACGACGTTCAACGCGAAGGGCTGCGCGTGCTGGCCGAGGCGGTGATGCGGCGCATTGAGACCCACCGCGAGGCGGGCCGGTCACTCGCCGAAATTCAGCTAAGCGCAGCGCGGGTGCAATTCGTACTCGACAGCGTACCGGACATCGCATGGTCAGCCGCGCCCGGTATCGCATTCGATTACTTCAACGCACGCTGGGAAAAGACCACCGGATTGCCGCGCCCAAAGAATGTCGAGGATTGGCGAGGTATTATCCACCCGGAAGATTACGAAGCAACGCGCGAGAAATTTACCGAAGCGGTCGGCAAGGCTGAACCGTTCGAGGACGAATGGCGGATGAAGCAGGCTGATGGCAGCTATCGCTATGTCCTGTCGCGCGCAGTCCCTTCTACCCACGATCCGATTACGGCGCGCTGGTACGGCACGCTGACTGATATCGATGATGCCTACCGCGTGTCACAGGAACGCGAATTGCTCGCCGGGGAATTGGCGCACCGGATCAAGAACATCTTTTCGGTCATCATCGGACTGATCTCCATACACTCCCACGGAGATGCGGCGCACAAAGCGTTTGGCGATATGCTTGCCGAAAATGTCCGCGCCTTGTCGCGGGCTCAGGAATTCGCGCTGCAGATGGGCCATCATTCGGAGGAAAACCTGCAAGACCTGCTCGGCGTGCTGATGGCGCCATATGGAATTCCCGGTAGCAACGGAGTGAGCATTACAGGCGACGATGTGCCCGTTGGCCGGAGAGCGACGACTCCGCTGGCGCTGACATTCCATGAGCTGGCGACCAACTCGGCCAAATACGGCGCGCTGAGCGTTGCTGACGGCGCGCTTTCCATAATGGTGCAACGCGAGGCTGA
Source organism: uncultured Erythrobacter sp. (assembly GCF_947497915.1). GTDB lineage: Bacteria > Pseudomonadota > Alphaproteobacteria > Sphingomonadales > Sphingomonadaceae > Erythrobacter. Next base: position 530,046 of record NZ_CANMIJ010000002.1, read on the forward strand.
GAGCGTGAAAATCATCTGGAATGAGAGCGGCGGCCCGCAAACCATCGTGCCAGAAAGCACCGGCTTTGGATCGCGCCTGATCCAGATGTCGATCCGCAACCAGCTGGGCGGGGAAATCGAACTCGATTGGCGCGCCGAAGGCCTGCATGCCGAAATTACAGTCCCGCTTGAGCGGCTGGCTCAATAGGATTTGCGCCGCTATCCCTGATCCCGACATGCCACCTGCTGACACTTTCCCTGCTGCCGTAACCTTTGACGCGGCTTCGCGGCTGTATGGTGAAAACAGCGAAGTTGTCGCTGTTGGCGGGGTCACTTGCGAGATCGCCAATGGCAGCTTTGTTGCGTTGGTCGGCGCATCGGGATCGGGCAAATCGACGCTTCTCAAAATGGTCAACACGCTGGTCACGCCCAGCGGCGGCCGAGTGCTGTTTGATGGCGAGGATGTGACCTCGCTCAACCAATCGCAGCTGCGCCGACGGGTCGGCTATGTGTTTCAAGGGATCGGATTATTTCCGCATTTCAGCGTTGGTGAGAATATTGCTATCGGCCCGCGTCTCGCTGGCGAGACCTTGCCGCAGGCGCGCATCGAAGAACTGCTCACCTTGGTCGAGCTGGAGCCGGAAATGGCGGCGCGTATGCCGGATGAACTTTCCGGCGGTCAGCGTCAGCGGGTCGGTGTCGCACGCGCTTTGGCCGGGGATCCCGAACTGCTTTTGATGGATGAGCCATTTGGCGCGCTCGATCCGATCACCCGCGATGCGCTGGGTGCAAAAGTGCGTGAGCTGCACGAGAGGCTGGGCCTCACCACCATTATGGTCACGCATGACATGGCCGAGGCGCTGCTGCTGGCGGACCGCGTATTGGTGATGGATGCAGGCGAGATACAGGCCGATTGCACACCGCACGCGCTTTTAAAAGGCGAAGGCGGCGACATCGCGCAGGGGCTGGTTTCCGTCCCGCGCCAGCAGGCTGAACGGCTCGCTGCGATGGAAGGCAAGCTCACCTGATGGAGAACTTCATCGAAATCCTGCTGGGCCTTGGCGACAAGTTGACCGCGCATATTGTGCTGGCGGCGAGCGCTATCGGGCTTGGCATCGCGGTCGCGCTGCCGCTGGCCGTGTGGGCCAGCCGGTCGCGTACTGTGAACCGTGTCGCGCTTGGCTTTGCCAGCCTCGTTCAAACCATCCCTGCGCTTGCCCTGCTCGCGCTGTTTTTCCCGATCCTGCTTTCGCTGCGCAGCGTGTTTGGCGAAGGGCTGCCGACGCTCGGCTTTCTGCCCGCACTGCTCGCGCTCGCGCTTTATGCCTTGCTGCCGATCCTGCGCAACGCTGTCACGGCTCAGGCAAACCTGGATCCCGGCGTGTTAGAGGCGGCAGACGGTGTTGGCATGACCAGCTGGCAAAAACTGCGCCTTGTCGAAGCGCCGCTTTCCGCGCCGTTCGTGATGGCGGGCATCCGTACGGCTAGCGTTTGGACCATCGGCGCGGCAACGCTTTCGACCACGATTGGACAGCCCAGCCTCGGCGATCCGATCTTTGCAGGCCTGCAAACACAAAACTGGGCCTTGGTGCTCGCGGGCTGCTTTGCCAGCGCGGCGCTTGCTTTGGTGGTGGATATGCTGCTCGGCCTGATTGAGCGCGGACTGGCGGCTCGCAAGGTCAGGCAATGGGGCGGCGGTATGCTTGCGGTGGCTCTCGGCATTCTCGCGGCCCTCGCTTTCCAATTCGGCGACGACTGGTTCGGTGAAGAGCGAGAGGACGGCGACCTTGGCCCGATCATCATCGCGTCCAAGCAATTCTCCGAGCAATATATCTTAGCCCAGTTGATCGGCGCGCAGCTTGAGAAAGCGGGATACGAGGTTGAATATCGCGACGGGTTGGGATCGGCGGTGGTGCACAGCGCCGTCGCGTCTTCAAACATTGATGTCTCGGTCGATTACACCGGCACAATCTGGACCAACAATCTCAAACGCACGGACAATCCCGGACGGGAGGCGATGTATGAAACAATCCGCGCATGGGAAGCGGAGGAAAACGGCGTGCGGGTGCTCGGACGGCTCGGCTTTGAGAATGCCTATGCCTTTGCGATGCGCGCAGATCGTGCGGCAGAATTGGGCGTCACCTCGTTGGGCGATCTCGTGCCGGCGGCTAGCGATCTAACGGTTGGCGGCGACCCGGAATTTTTCGAGCGGCCCGAATGGATCGCGGTGCGCGATGCATATGGCATGGAGTTCGGCGAAACGCGCAATTTCTCGCCAACATTCATGTACAATGCGCTGCGCTCGGGCGAAGCCGATGTGATCAGCGCTTACACCTCCGACGGCAGGATTTCGGCAGATAAGCTGGTCGTACTTGAAGACCCGAAAGAGGCGCTGCCGAGCTATGATGCGATGCTGATGCTATCGCCGCGCGTTTCAAACGAGGCGGGCATAGCAGAGGCGCTTGAGCCACTGATCGGAGCGATCAATGTCGAGGTCATGCGCGAGGCAAACTTCGCGGTCGACCGCGAGGGTGACGGTAAACTCAGCCCGAAAGATGCCGCTGCCAAGCTTGCTGAGAAGCTTGGGCTATAAAGCGTTAGTCGAAGCCTTCGCCCATCGGCCAGCGCCGGCCGCACACGCCTAGCATTTTGAACAGCACGCCCATTTGGTCGTCTTCGACCAGCCGGTCTCGCTGGCGTTGCAATTGATCGGACATGTTGGGTGATTTGCGTTTCAGCGCTTCGAGGCGGGTGTCGATGTGCAATTGCCGCAGCCACTCGCCTTGCTGCTGCAGGCCCATGACATCCGCACCGTTTTTGGCCGCGACCTCTTGCAGCATTTCAAAGTCGACATGCGCTGTCAGGTCCGCCTCGCCCGGATGCTCAAGCGGGTCGACCTTCGTATGATCTTTCAACGCCTGCAAAGTCGAACCGGATCGCAGTTCTGGCGGGCCGTAATCGGCAATCAACGCAGCGCCGCCTTGCTTTGTAAGCCGCTGCGCGATCTCCGCCATGACGGTGGCGGCCGCCGGGCTGGTTTCGATCATCGCGCCTTGCGATGCCTGCTTCCAACTGCTCGGCACGATGGCATCCATCGGCTTGTCCCCGGCGACAAAAGCAAACTTGTCCCCTTCAAGCCCTACCATCCGTTCACGCCAGCCATTGGCCGACCGGACAAGCTGATGAATCGGCAGCGCGTCGAAAAACTCATTGGCTACGATCAGTAGCGGTCGATCATCGGGCAATGTCGATAGGTCATGATGGAAACGAACAGTCGGCACGGCTTGCCGCTGCAATTTGCGCAGCTCCAGTGACCCTTCGACGAAGTGGATTTGCGGATCGAAACCGTATTTCCCAGCCGTCTTCAGCACATCTTTGGTCAACGTGCCCCGGCCTGGGCCCAGCTCGACATAGTGGATGTTCTTGGACGCGCCCATTTTGACCCACAGATCTGCAATCCAAAGGCCGACCAGTTCGCCGAACATCTGGCTGATTTCAGGCGCAGTGATGAAGTCGCCTTCCTCGCCGAGAGGATCGCGACTGGCGTAATAGCGCGCGTTGCTCTCCCCCATATATTGCGCGAGGCTGATCGGGCCATTTTCGCGGATCAGGCGGCGGAATGACTTGCCTAGATCAAGCGTTGATAGCTCTTTGGCGCGCGCTTCATCCTCCGCCCGCTGACGCGCGGCCTCTTCTTCGCGGGCTTTCTCGGCAGCCTCCGCTTTGGCTTTTGCCTCGGCTTCCTTGCGAACGCGTTCGTCCACTTCTTTCTTGGCTTTGGCGGCGGCGGCTTTCTTGGCCTTTTCCTCGGCCTGCTTGCGAGCCTTTGCTTCGGCCTCGTTTGCTGCCTTGGCTTTCGCCTCCGCTTCCTTGCGAGCGGCCTCTTCCTTCGCCGCCTTCTCGGCTTTGGCTTCTTTTTCCGCTTTGGCCTTTGCCTCAGCTTCGGCTTTCGCTTTCGCAGCAGCATCCGCCTTAGCTTTCGCCTCTGCCTCTGCCTCTGCCTCTTTACGCGCTGCTTCTTCAGCTTTTGCTTTGGCTTCGGCCTCTTTCTTGGCCTTGGCCTCTGCTTCCTTCTTCGCTTTGGCCGCGGCTGCTTTCGCGTCAGCGGCGGCTTTCGCCTTCGCCTCTTTCTCCGCCTTTGCTTTGGCTTCCTGCTCCGCTTTTTTGGCAGCTTCTTTTTGGGCTAGCTCTTCGGCTTCACGCTTGGCTGCTGCTTCTGCTTCCCGCTTCGCCTCGGCTGCGGCCTTTTTCTCTGCTTCCGCTTTTGCTTCAGCGACGGCTTTCGCCTTTTGAGCGGCCTCTGCCTTTTTGCGTGCTTCTTGTTCGGCTTTGGCTTTCGCTTCAGCCTTTGCTTGAGCGTCTTTCTTGGCCTTTTCTGCAGCGTCCGCTTCGGCCTTGCGCTGGGCATCCCGCGCGACTTTTGCGTCGGCTGCGGCCTTTACCGCCGCCTTTTCATCCGCATCGTCATCATTGTCAGGATCAATCAGGCGCAGGCCAGAGGGACGCCATGCGCCTTCTTCTAAGCTGCTGGAGCCACGCTTCCCGTGCCCACCGGTTTGCGCTTCACGGCGTAGAGCGTGACAATCAATCCAATCAAGATCAGCGGTATTGTTAGCCATTGCCCCATCGATAGTCCGGTTCGAGCTGCGAACTCTGCCAATTGTGCATCGGGTTCGCGGAAGAATTCGTTAACAAAGCGGGCAATTCCCATTCCTAATGTGAAAACGCCCACAAGCAGACCGGGGCGATAGCGTGCATTTGTCTTCCAGAACAAGAGCATCAGCACGATCAGCAAGAACAACCCTTCGAGGCCTGCCTGATAGAGCTGGCTTGGGTGGCGGGCGATTTCACCGGCGCGCACATCGGGAAACACCATTGCCCATGGCACGTCGGTTGCTCTGCCCCACAATTCGCCGTTGTTAAAGTTTGCCAACCTGCCCAGCATCATGCCCATGGGCACGTTCACCGCGATATAGTCGCACACTCGCAGGAACGAGAGCTTGCCGCTACGCGAAACCCACGCAATCGCCAGCAACACGCCAACCAGTCCGCCATGAAAGCTCATCCCGCCTTCCCACAGTTTCAGCACATCGAGCGGATTCGACCAGAGATTCGGGTTGTAGAAGATCGCATAACCAAGACGGCCACCCAGAATGACCCCTAGCGTGCAATAAAAGAACAAATCATCGGCATGACGTTGCGCCATTGGCGCGCCCGGTTCTTTTAGCATTTTGGACAAATGCCAGTATGCGAAGAGAACACCGATCAGATACGCAAGTGAATAAAACCGTAGCGTAAAAAAGCCCAGATCAATGCCTGGAAACAGTCCGAGATCAGACCAATAAAACGGGTCAACAGCGGCCCCGCTTGCAGCAAGTAGTGACAGCACCAATGGAACCTCTTAATAGCCTTGCAAAAGCCGCAATATCGACTTCGATTGCGCGGCTTGTGGCACAGCCAGAGGCTTGGGGAAAGAGCTTCATGGGACGCGCTCCTTGTATGAGCCGGCTTTGGTCACACATGAAGGTATGGCGCGGAACAGCGTCAGTCGGACGAGACGAAGAGAGACCTAAAGGAGAGATATTCGCATGCCCACCCAGCTGGACACTGCGCTTGAAGCGATCATCGGCGAGCTGACCAAAGAAGGTCAGCCATTCGCTACCGTTCCATTCGAACGTGATGGCGTTGAAATGCCGGCCTTTGCCGCCGCCCCTCCCACAATGGCGCATTATTTCGCGCACTTTTGTAACGAGCACAAAGATGTGCCGTTTCTGGTTGATGGCGATTTGCGGATGACCTTTGGCGAGACCTACGGCGCAGCAGTTTGCGTTGCCGAAGGTCTGGTTAAACATCACGGCGTTGCAAAGGGCGACCGGATCGGCATCGCGGCGCGCAATTCTGCCAACTGGATGATCGCTTATATGGGCATCATCATGGCGGGCGGCTGCGCGACACTGCTCAACGGTTTCTGGGCAGGCGAAGAGCTCGCCTACGGCGTGCGCCTTGCGGAATGTAAGCTGGTGCTGGCAGATGCAGGCCGTGCCAAACGGCTCGAAGGGACAGACCATTCGGCCAAGATTGTTCTGATGGATCACGGCGCCCCTGCTGAAGGCCTTTCAAGCGTATGGGCCGCGCCTGCGGATCTGGCCTCGTCAACGGCGATGCAAATGTTGGGTCAGCTTGGTCCGGATGACATCGCGACCATCCTTTACACGTCGGGTTCGACCGGCAATTCCAAAGGCGCATGGTCCGATCACCGCGGCGTTGTTCACGGCGTGATGAATTATGTCGGCCAATCGGCGATGGCGAAAATCCTGCTCGAAAGTCAGGGTAAAGATGTCAGCGCGCAGCCATGCGCATTGATCGCGGTGCCGCTGTTCCACGTAACCGGCGAAGTGCCACTGTTCCTGCAAAGCTACGCCATTGCACGCAAGCTGGTGTTGATGCCGAAATGGGATGGCGAAGAGGCGCTGCGTCTGATGGATGCGGAAAAGGTCACCTATTTCGTCGGCGTTCCGCTGATGAGTTACGAGATCGCCACCCATCCGAACCGCGACAAATACGATCTTACTGCGTGTAAGAGCTTTGCCGCTGGCGGCGCACCACGCCCGCTGGAGCATGTGACCAAGATCAAAGACGCCTTCCCCGAAGGTTTTCCGCTGCTTGGATACGGTCTTACCGAAACCAACGCGGTTGGCTGCGGCAACTTCAACGAAAACTATATCGCAAAGCCGGGATCGACAGGCCGCGCTTCGCCGCCAATGGTTGATCTGGCGATTCTAGACGATGACGGCAACAAACTGGCGCAAGGCAGCGTCGGCGAAGTGTGCATCCGCTCGGTCGCGAACTTCCGTGGATATTGGAACAACGATGAGGCGACGAATGACGCCTTCACCGATGATCAATATTTCCGCACCGGCGATCTCGGCTATCTCGACGAAGACGAATATCTCTTCATCGTCGACCGTAAGAAAGACATTATCATCCGCGGCGGGGAGAACATCTCCTGCATCGAAGTTGAAGATGCGATTTACGCGCATGACGATATTGCGGAATGTTCGGTCTTTGGTCTTCCGGACGAGCGTATGGGCGAGGTGCCCGCAGCCGTGATCCGCATCAAAGAAGGCCGCGATCCGATGAATGCGGCGCAGATGCGCGAATTCCTGCTCAGCAACACGGCACCGTTCAAGGTTCCGCTGGAAGAGCATATCTATCCGGTAACCGAAGTTCTGCCGCGCCTCGGCACGCAGAAAATCGACAAGAAAACCCTGCGCGCCGAATATACCGAGCGACTCGCTTCGGCGTAAGCTATAAGGGGGCGCGATGACTGACTGGACAATTCCCAGCCGCCGCGTCCCCAAACAGCGTGCGATCATTGATCGCAGGGCTTTAACCGAACGCATAAACGACCTTGTCGCCGAACATGGCGATAAAGCGCGCCTCGAAGTTGTGGGCGCTCTGCGCGAAACCATGGATGACGGCAGAGCCGAGCTCGCAGCGCGGCTTCTCGCAAAACCATCTGCTGGGCACGATTGCGCCACCGGCCATGCGTTTCTCGTCGATCAGCTGATCCGTGTGATCCATGATTATGTGACCGAGCATGTCTATCCTGTGCACAATCGAACAGCGGCAGAGCGGCTCGCGATTATGGCCGTGGGCGGATATGGCCGCGCGGAAATGGCGCCACATTCCGATGTCGACATCGCTTTTATCACGCCGATGAAACGCGCGCCTTGGTGCGAACAAGTGATCGAGGCGATCCTCTATATCCTGTGGGACTTGGGTCTGAAAGTCGGCCATTCCAGCCGCACCATCGGCGACACGATGAAGATGGCGCGAGAGGACTTAACGATCCGCACCGCGCTGCTCGAAGGGCGTCTGGTATGGGGTGATCAGGGCACTTATGAGGAACTGCGCGAAAAGTTCTGGCAGGATGTTGTGCGCGGCAGTGAAAAGTTGTTCCTCACCCAAAAACTGGAAGAGCGAAACCAGCGGCACAAACGGATGGGCGACAGCCGGTATGTTGTGGAGCCCAACGTCAAAGAGGGCAAAGGCGGCCTGCGCGATCTCCAGACGCTGTATTGGATCGGCAAATACACCCACCGCGTCGATAGCGCGGCGCAGCTGGTCGATATCGGCCTGTTCACGCGCGCCGAATATAGCAGTTTCCGCCGCGCAGAGGGCTTCCTACTCGCGGTACGCTGTCACATGCATGTCCTTACTGACAGGCCCGAAGACCGGCTGACTTTCGACCTTCAGCGGCAAGTGGCTGAGCGGATGAATTTCGCGGATCGCCCGGGGAAAAGCGCGGTCGAACGCTTTATGCAATACTACTTTATGCAGGCAAAGCGCGTCGGCAGCCTGACTGGGGTGTTCCTGTCCCACCTCGAAGAAGAGACCTCGAAATCGAAAGTCCGCAGCGGGTTTTTCGCGGGGTGGAGTCAGAAAAAGCGAACTCTCAAAGGCTACATCATCGAAGGCGGGCGCATCCGCGCGCCGAGCGACGATTGGTTCGCCAAAGACCCAGTGCGCCTGATCGAAATATTCCAGCTTGCCGAAGCCGAAGGGGTTGAAATCAATCCTGATACGATGCGGCTGGCGGGCCGTGACACGAAACTGATCACAGCAGCGATCCGCAAAGACCCGCGTGCCAATGCGATTTTTCTTGATCTGCTGGGCGGGCGCAATGATCCCGAAACCGCGCTTCGCTGGATGAATGAGGCGGGCGTCTTTGGCCGTTTCGTACCCGATTTCGGGCGGGTCAATGCGCAGATGCAGTTCGACATGTATCACCATTACACCGTCGATGAGCACACGATCCGCGCGATCGGCTTGTTAAGCCAGATCGAGCGCGGCCTGCTTGAGAAAGACCACCCGCGCGGCACCCGCGTGATCCACAAAATCGCCTCGCGCCGCGCGCTTTATGTCGCGGTGCTGCTGCATGACATCGCAAAAGGGCGCGGCGGCGACCATTCCGTTTTGGGCGCAGAAGTCGCACAAAAGCTGTGCCCGCGCTTTGGGCTGGATCAGAAAGAGACCGATCTTGTCTCGTGGCTTGTCCTCCAGCATCTGTTGATGAGCTCAACCGCGCAAAAACGCGACCTGACCGATCCAAAGACGATTGAGGATTTCGTCGGCGAGGTTCGCAATGTTGAACGGCTGCGTAATCTCGCGATCCTCACCGCTGTCGATATCCGCGCGGTTGGCCCGGGAACTTGGAACAGCTGGAAAGGCCAGCTGCTTGGTGAGCTCTATGACGCTGCACAGGAACGCATGCGGCTGGGCCACAAGCGCAACGGGCGCAAAGAGCGTGTCACAGCGAAGAAAGCGGCGACCGCCGAACTGTTGGGCGAAAAATCGTATCTGGTTGAACAAGCCGATGATCTGCTCGCGGATTCTTACTGGATTGCCGAACCCGAAGACATCATCGCCAAGAACCTCATCCAATATGAAGAAGCGCGGCGGATCGAAGACCACCTCTCGATCCATTGCGAGGTCGATGAAGAACGGGGCGCGACCCTTGTCAGTGTGATCGCGCCTGACCATCCCGGCCTGTTTTACCGCATGGCGGGCGGCATTCATTTGGCCGGTGCAAACATCATCGATGCGCGCATTCACACTGCGATGAATGGCTATGCGATTGACAATTTCCTGGTCCAGGATCTGCGCGCAATGCCTTTCCGGGAGGCTGCGCAGATCGAGCGGCTAAAAGATGGCATCCGCAAATCGCTTCTTGGCGAAGGTGAATTGGTGCCGAAACTGGCCGCACGCCCGCTGGCCCATTCGCGCGCGAAGACATTCAAAGTGGCGACCAGCGTCAATTTCGACAATCTCGCCTCCAACCACTTTACCGTCGTCGAAGTGACAGCGCGTGATCGGCCGGCACTGCTAAACCGTCTTTCCTATGCGCTGTATAAGGCCAACCTGATCGTCCAGTCGGCGCATGTCACCGCTTACGGCGAAACCGCCGTCGATACGTTCTATGTTACAGATCTGACGGGGGCGAAGGTGACCGTTCCGGAGCGTTTGGCAGAAATCGAAAAAGACCTGTTGGAAGCGGGATCCGACCGCAAACAGCGCCAGCTCGAACAGGCCTGATCCATCCAGTGGACTGACCCGCTCCATCGCCTTGCGAGTGCCGCTCGTAGAATAGAACGGCAATATAGGTTGCAATTTAAGAACTCATCGGTAAACGCGGCGACCCCTACGTCATGGAGAGATGTAACATGAACTTCCGTACCCCTGTAAAGCGCGCTCCTGCGCTTACCAAAGCAGCCCTTCTGCTTTGCACCGCAGCCGCATTCCCTGTTGCGGCTCAGGCCCAAGACACCGCTGATAGCGATGAAGAAACGACCGAGCAGCGCGGAACCCTCGCCAATGTCGGCAACATCATCGTCACCGGCACCAAGACCCAGAACCCTGAAGATGTGCAGGACGTTCCATTGGCCGTCACCGCTTTCAACGCTGACACACTTGAAGCATTCAAGGTGCGCGATGTTCAGGGCCTGACCTATTCGGCACCGAACGTTTCGCTCGACCAGATCGGCACCAGCCGCGGTCAAGCCAACTTCTCGATCCGCGGCCTTGGCATCAACTCGTCGATCCCTTCGATTGATCCGACTGTCGGCGTTTTCGTGGACGGCGTTTACCTCGGCACCAATGGCGGCGTTGTATTCGACCTGTTCGACCTTGATAGTGTTGAGATCCTGCGCGGCCCGCAAGGCGTGCTGTTTGGCCGTAACGTCACCGGCGGCGCGGTTTTGATCAACACCGGCAACCCTACCGAGGATTTCCGCGGTAAATTCCGTGTTGCAGTCGATGGGCCGCTTCTCGAAGACGGCCGCGGCGGCGCAAACTACACCGCAAGCGGCGTGGTCTCCGGCCCGATCATCGAAGACACGCTGCTGTTTAAAGTCGGCGCGTATTACAACAACGATCAGGGTTACTTCACCAACCTGTTCGACGGTTCGAACCATGGTGCAGCTGAAACTTACATCCTGCGCGGCGCACTCGAAGCGCGTCTCGGCGATCTGACCCTCACTGGTAAGATCGACTACTTCGACAGCGAAGGCGACGGTCCAGCGGCCCAAAACCGCGGCATTTTTGAACGCGACACGTTCGATTTCGCCATCGACAATCGCGGCTCCTATGCCAACGAGACGATCAACGCCTCGCTTACGGCAGATTGGGATATCGGCCCGGGCACGCTCACCAACATCTTTGGCTACCGCGAATATTCGGCAACCACCGATGCTGATATCGATGCAACGAGCCTGTTCCTGTTCCACTCGAACACCGAAACCGAGCAGGACCAAATCTCGAACGAGCTGCGTTATGCGGTTTCGACCGACGGATTCGATCTGACGGTTGGTGGCTTCTATTTTGACCAGTCGCTGGCCTACACCGAAATTCGTGACATCATTAATGCACCTCGCTTCTTTGGCGGCGGACAGCAGGATCACGAAGTTCTCGGCGCTTTCGCAAGCGGTCAATTCAACATCACCGACAACTTCTCTGTGATTGGCGGCATCCGCTGGAGCCAGGAAACGAAGGACGCCTCGGTCACCTATGTGCGTCCACGTACACCGTGCTCGGTCGTTGATGGCACTTGCCCGACAACCGGCGTCAACTCGATTATCCCGACCGAGAATAACGGCTTCAACGACAGCGTTCGTTTCACCAACTGGTCCCCAAAAGCTGGCCTCCAGTACGAATTTAACGACAGCCAAGTGTATGCGCACTGGACCCGTGGTTATCGTTCGGGCGGCTACAACTTCCGCATCACCAACGCGAACGCATTCGAAGCGATCGCGCTGGCACCGGGCGGTTCGTTCAACTTTGGCGAAGAGCAAGTCGACAACTATGAAATCGGCGGCAAATTTCAGACCGTCGATGGCGCGCTTACTCTGAACGTCGCTGCGTACATCACTGAAATTCAGGATATGCAGCGTGAGGTGAACCAATCATCGATCACCGCGGGCGTGGCCCAGTCGATCTTCAACACGGCAAACGCGTCAATCTTTGGCGTCGAAGCCGAAGCGCGCATGCAGATCACAGACACTTTCATCGTCACGGCCAATATCGGCTTCATCGATGACAGCTATGACGAGATCCTCTTCGATATTTCGGGCGACGGCGTCATCAACGACACCGATCTCGCGCTGCGTTTGCCGCGTGTTCCTGAGGTAACTTGGGGCATGGGCATCATCCACGAACTGTTCCTGGGTGACAGCGAGATTCTGACCCGCATCAACTACCAATATCGCGATGAGTTTGCGTATACTGACAACAACTTCGGTTTTGTTCAGGACATCAGCAACCTCGAAGCAAACGTGACCTGGAACACGCCAATGGATGGCCTGTCGTTCTCAATCTATGGCCGCAACCTGTTCGATCAGGTTCAGGTCGGCGGAGACACCCAGATCCCGTTCGGTGGTCCGCTCGGCAATGGTGTTGCCCGTCCGTTTGACGCATCGCCAGCTGCCGGCACATTCTCGCCGCTCAGCAAGGGTCGTCAGCTCGGTATTGAAGCTCTATTTGAGTTCTGATCCCAAGTGAAACTTTGAATTACGTAAAAAGGGGCGTTCTTCGGAGCGCCCCTTTTTTATTCCGTGATCAGGAGCAGCGCGATCTTGGCGCTATCAAACAGCACAAAACCCCATTCAACCGCCGCGCCGGAGATCGGGTTCCATAGGCCGTCATAACGGTTTGCCACCACTGTCAGCGTCCCTCGATCAAACCCATTGATCAAGGCGTCAGCCGCTTGCCGTGCGGCCTTATCGCCCAGCCACGCTTGTGACGGGTTCGAAATGTCATTCGCCATTGCGGCTGTCAGCTCGGCGATCGCCGAACGCGGGCTAGCCGAATCAGCGCTTGCATCGAGCAATTCCCAATTGAACCCGATGGCTTTGAAACCAAGCGCGCTGACGTATTGATCGGCGACAGAGGCGTGCAGGCCAACGCCGCCTTCTAGGGCGCCATATTCAAAGATGGTTTTCGCACCAGAATTTATGCGCGCAAGCCAGTCGGCTCTGAACTGGCTGAGCGGATCACCCACCGCGCGCTCCGAACAAGGCTGTGCCCACGCGCACATGGGTCGCGCCAAGCTGGATGGCGGTTTCATAATCACCGCTCATGCCCATCGAGAGGCCGCGAACCCCGGTATCGGCCGCGAGCTTGGCAAGAAATGCAAAAAATGGCGCGGGCTCGATATCGGCAGGCGGCAGACACATCAGGCCCGCAATCGGAATTTCGGCATCGCGCACTTTGCCAAGGAACTCTGGGAGCTCCTTGATCGGGCAGCCACCTTTTTGTTCTTCATCGCCGATATTGACCTGCACAAAGCACGGTACGCGTTTATCAGCTTTATCCATCGCCTTCGCCAACGCCTTTAGCAGGCTGGGCCGGTCGAGCGCATGGATATAATCGAACATCGCCACTGCTTCGTCGGCCTTGTTCGATTGCAATTGGCCAATCAGATGCAGCTCGGCATCCGCGTATTGCTCATGTAAAGCAGGCCATTTCTCCTGCGCTTCCTGAACACGGTTTTCGCCGAAAACGCGGTGTCCGGCCTCCAGCACAGGAGTGATTTTGTCAGCAGGATGGGTCTTGCTGACCGCGATAAGGGTGATGTCATCGACCTCGCGCCGCGCTGGTTTACAGATGCGCGCGATATTGGCGTTGACGACTTCGAGACGGGTGGCTGCACTTTCCATGGTCGCGCGCTATAGGGGGCAAGTGGCTCAAGACCAATCCCCCCCTTTCATCTGGCTGATTTCCGATGCGCGCAACGATGAAGCGCTGGAAAGTGCGCTAGGGCGTTTGCCGCGCGGATCGGGGTTTATTTATCGTCATTATCACCTTGAAGAATCCGAGCGGTATAAGCGTTACCTTGCACTTCGCCGGGTCGCCCGCGCCTGCGATCACACAATTGTTCTCGCCGATAGCGCTCTGACGGCGCGCGAATGGGGTGCAGACGGCATCTACGGCCCGCCCCGCGCGCTTTGCCCAAGACGTGAGGGATTGCTGCACCTCGCGACCGCCCATACGATGCGCGAGGTTGCAGATGCAAACCGATTTGGTTCAAATATGGTGTTGATTTCACCAATCTTCGCCACAAACTCGCACCCGAATGGCAAAGTGCTCGGCCCGGCGAAGTTCCGCTTGCTTGCGGCCCACGCGAAAGCGCCCGTGATTGCATTAGGCGGCATGAATTCGCACCGCGCGCTTACGTTAGACTGGCCAAGATGGGCTGCAATTGACGGCCTGAGCTGATTCTCGTCCGCATTTCGCTTCGACGCTCTTCGCTTGACCCAGACTCGCCAAGGATTCATGGTGTGTTCCAGTAGGAGCAACCCATGGCGAGCCGCGCTATCAACACTCGAAAAACCACCGCAGATTGGCGCGCAGGATTGCGCCGGAGCTTCCGTCGCGCCGCGCAGATGACGGGCGCCGCCGTGCTGCTGGGCGTGATGGTTTTCCTCGCGCTTTCGCTGGCCAGTTACACGCAAACCGACCCTAGCCCGTCCACCGCCGCATCGGCTGATCAGGTGGGCAACTGGATGGGCCTCAACGGAGCGTGGCTGGCGGACAGGGTTTTGTTCGTATTCGGCCTTCCAGCCATCCTCCTGCTGCCTTTGCTCTACATTTCTGCCCGTAAGCTGTGGCGTGACGTTGAAAACGGCGATGAGCCGGAAACTACGCGGTGGTGGCTTCCCGTTTGCTTGCTGCTGATCGCGATGGCTCTGCTTTCAACCTTCCTGTCGCTATCCTTCGATGCACCGGGCGGCACATTGCCCGCGCAAATGGGCGGCGTTTCGGGCTTGCTTGGCGCCTCTGCAATCGAAGCCATTGCCGCGCGCTTTGGCGAGGACGCATCAGGCTGGATCACGCTGGGCGCATTGGTTGCCTGTCTCGCAGGCGGCGTGGCGCTCGTAACGCGCGTATTCGCAATCGATTGGCGCGCGCTGCTCACACTGCCCGAATTCGTCGGTCAAAGCGCGATTGGCGGCGCGATCCTATCGCGTATCCCGTTCCTCAAGAAAGCCTCCGAACCGCGCCTCACCTATATTGATGAAGACGAGATCGAAGCGCCCGCCGCCAAAGCACGTCGGAAACCGAAGGTCGACGCACCAGACCGGCCAGAGCCCACTCCGCGCCGCGCGCCTGAAATCACCGACCCATCTGCCCCGCCCAAGAAAGCAGCGCCGGCCAAGCAAAATCAGCGCGATATGTTCGCGACATACAATTTGCCGAGCCTCGAATTGCTGGCCGAACCGCCTGCCGATGAGGGGCCAAAACTCGATAAGCTGGCGCTGGAGCGTAATGCGCGGCTGCTGGAAAACGTGCTCGATGATTTCAACGTAAAAGGCGAAATCACGGCCGTGCGCACCGGCCCTGTGGTCACCATGTACGAACTGGAACCTGCGCCGGGGATCAAAGCCAGCCGGGTTGTCGGCCTGGCCGAAGACATTGCGCGTAACATGTCCGCCATTTCTGCGCGTGTCTCTCCGATCCCGGGCAAGACCGTGATGGGTATCGAACTGCCCAATACAGACCGTCAAATGGTCATGCTCAAAGAGCTAGCCGCCTGCGCCGATTTCGCTGATAACAAAGGCAATTTGCCGATTATTCTGGGCAAGGATATCGCTGGCGAACCGATCATCGCCGATCTTGCCGCCATGCCTCACCTGCTGGTCGCAGGCACGACCGGTTCGGGTAAATCGGTTGGCCTGAACTGCATCCTGCTATCGCTGCTATACCGGTTCACGCCAGCGGAATGCCGTTTGATCCTGATCGATCCGAAAGTGCTTGAGCTGAAAAGCTACGACGATATCCCGCATCTGCTCTCACCCGTGGTGACAGAGCCGCACAAATCCGTGCGCGCGCTCAAATGGGCGGTTGAGGAGATGGAGCGCCGTTACCGCATGATGAGCTCGATCAATTCGCGCAACATCCACTCTTTCAACGACAAGGTTCGCACCGCCGCCGCCAAGGGCAAGCCACTGGGCCGCCGGGTGCAGACAGGGTTCGACCCGGACAGCGGTGAACAGCTGTATGAAGAAGAGCAGCTCGATTACGAACCATTGCCGCAAATCGTTCTGATCGTTGATGAACTTGCCGATTTGATGGTGACCATTGGCAAAGAAATCGAAGTTCTGATCCAGCGCCTGAGCCAGAAATCTCGGGCGGCGGGCATCCATCTGATCATGGCGACGCAGCGCCCTTCGGTGGATGTCATCACCGGCGTAATCAAAGCAAACCTTCCAACCCGGATCAGCTTTAAAGTCACCAGCCGCATCGACAGCCGCACCATTCTGGGCGAGCAAGGCGCAGAGCAGCTTCTGGGCAAAGGTGATATGCTGTATAAGCCGAACACGGGCGCGATGGTGCGTGTGCACGGGCCATTTGTCAGCGACGAAGAAGTTGAAGCGGTTGCCGATTTCTGGCGCGCGCAAGGTTCGCCCGAATATGTCGAGGCCGTCACCGAAGAGCCTGCCGATGGCGGCGGGCTGACTTTTGAGGATGACCTGACCGCATCCGACAACCCCGATGAACGCAAATACCGTCAGGCATGCCAGATCGTGATTGAGAACCAAAAGGCATCCGGTTCGTGGCTGCAGCGCCAGATGGGCGTCGGCTACAACACCGCCGCTAAATGGATTGAGCGGATGGAAAGCGAAGGTCTGGTCGGCCCGGCAAACCACGTTGGCCGACGTGAAATTTTCCGCGATCAGGACGGAAACCCGATTTAGGGCACGCCGCCGCCAATTCAGGCTTCACATTTTAGTTAACCGCAAACTGGCTGATTTCAGCTCGCGCGCGCCCTATGCTCAGACACCTACATAATTTTCGTGGTTTATGTTCAGGGTTAGCAATTTGTAAACGGCCTCTGCGTAATACTACGCATATGACAAATCGACCCATCCTTACCCGCGCTTGCGCAGTGGTGGCTGGCCTTATCGGCTTTGTATGCGCTGCGATCATTCCCACCCCTGCCATCGCGCAGGAAAAGGAAGACTGGACGCTGAATCCCGACGCGCGCATCGAATTCTCATTCATCAGCGCCGAAAGCACGACGCGGGACGAGCAATTGGTCGTCGATGGCGACGCCTTCACCCTGCGCGCGCAAGTTGGCGCGAATTTCGAAGACGACGACACCCGTTTCCGGATCGAAGCAGACCGGATCGAAGTTTTCCGCCTGGGCGACGGGCGTAGCGACACCGCACGTGACCGCTTCACTGCTCGCGTTCAACAGGATTTGAGCAAAAAGTGGGAGATCGAAGCCCGCGCCCGTCATTACGATGACTTTGTGACTGCTGAATCGGGCAACACCGACGAAATACAGGGCTCGGTCGCTGTGACTTACGAGCCTCAGCGCAAAAACCGTTTCCGGCTGCGCGGCACATGGCGCGATCGCAGCTATGACAACGGAGCGGCAGATGAGACCAACGGCGAAGGCCCGCGCGTTGACGCGCAATATCGCCACCGCTTTGGCCGGTACCATTATCTCACATTCGATCTGCGCGCAGAATCGATCGAGTCAGACGATCCTCAGCGAGGATACAATCGCCAATCGGCCCGTGTGTCTTACACAAAGCCGATCACACCGGATCTTCGCATTCGCCCGGCGCTCGAATTTCTGAACACCGAATTTGACGGACGCCTCACTGATATCGGTGCCCAGCGCAACGATCAGTTGGTCGTACCCGAGGTTGAAGTGCTTTGGTGGCCCGACAAGTGGCGCGTCGAAGCAGAAGCCAAATACATCTTTTCAAACAGCAACGAACCTGTGCGCGAACGCGAAGGGTATCGGCTGAGTCTTTCGGTTGGGTATGTATTCTGATCTGATCAATCAATTCAGGCGGATACGAGAGCGCGCGACCCCCCAGGTCAAGCGCCCTTTCTATATCGGCCTTGGCGTGGGCTTTGCCCTCGCAGTGCTGGTTGCACTGGGCCTCGCGAATACCGAGACCTTCTTTGCTATGCCTTCTTCATTCGATGGCAAGGCAACGTCGGACGTTGTCTGGGGACTGAAACCGTCGAACCTGCTCATGGTGCTGCCATTGGGCGCGTTCCTGGTGGTGCTGGCCCGTAGCTTTGTCGGTCTGAAAGCGTTCGGACTGTTTACGCCGATGCTGATCGCGCTTGCCTTCCTTCAGATTGGCCCGATTATGGGGCCGGTCGTGCTTGGCTCTTCAGTGCTTGCCGGCATGTTGATGACGCCGCACTTGCTGAAATTGCGGATGACCCGCGTTGGCTTTCTGGGCGTGCTTATTGCGTCCATCGTGCTCGTTCTTGTCGCGCTTCAGATGATCCTTGATACGGAACTTCAGGTTGACGCATTCCCCGTAATCGTTTGCGCGCTCGTCGTCGAACGTTGGTGGCGGCAATGGGAAAAAGACGGCGCAAAAGAGGCTGCGATGCAGGCCTTTAACACCTTTATGATCTCGCTGGTTATCCAGTTTGTGATGGTGTCGCACATCGCTCTGATGCTGATCGAATGGTCGCCGCTTTTGATGCCAGCTTTCACCGCCGTCGCAATTGCTATCCTTGGCCGTTATCGCGGTCTGCGCCTGACAGAGATCAAACGTTTCGCGCCTATCTGGCTTGAGCGCAGGCGCGCCGCACGCGAGCTCGATGAGCAACTGCCCGACGGCATTGACGAAGACCGCCGGGTTGGCGCGCCCGACACGCGAAAATCGCAGACCGACGATGAAATGCCCGAGCCCAGTTTGGGTCTGCCGGATCATATACCGATTGACGCACTTGAACGAGGACCCCCTCATGAACGAGATCTAGCCGGGATCGCGCCCGGCAGTGACACCATTCAGCCCAATAGCGGGTCGCAATTTGCGGCTCGCTTTGGCGCATCTAGCAAACCCCCAACGAATAAGACGTGGGTGATCGGATCTGCAGAAGATGTTTGAGGCTCTGACCAAATTTTGGCGCAGCGACGATGTGAAACCGGTCCAACACGGGTTTGAAGACCTGCCGCTTGTGCCGATTGAGGAAATCCTCGGCATCAATATGCGCAACGCGCTGATCGCGAAATATAATCCGCGCATCGCTATCGAACGCGCGCGCGACAAGGTTGCGGCCAAAGTCGCTCTTGAGGCACAGGGCATTGCCTGCACAGGCACCGTCGCTGTGATCGACGACCACCAGAAATTGAACGCATTCAAGCCGACGCGCGACATGCCGGATTCTTGGGCGATTAAGCCAGCGCGCGGGTCGCAAGGCGACGGCATTTTGCTGGCCGTGCGACGTGAAGGCGATGTTTGGTACAAAGGGTCAGGCACACCGCTGACCGAGACCGACGTGATGCACCACATTCAAAAGGTCGTGGATGGCGGCTTTTCCGGCGACACGGCAAGTGAGGACGCGGCTTTGATTGAGCCGTTGATCATCGCTGACCCGTCGCTGGCCGATCTGGTGCCTGAGGGTCTGCCCGATTTGCGCGTTATTTGTCTGCATGACGAGCCACTGATGGCGATGCTGCGTCTGCCAACCAACGCCTCTGACGGCAAGGCCAACCTTCACCAACGCGCAATCGGGGCGGGTGTCGATCTTGTCACAGGCCGGATTACCCGCGCGCTAGTTCGCGGCGAGTCGATCACGCACCATCCCGATACCGGAACCAAACTGATCGGTTACCAGGTGCCTGGCTGGGACCGCGTGCTAGAACTGGCTAGCAAATGCGGCCCCGCCATCGGGCTGGGTTACAGCGGGTCAGACATTGTGCTCGACAAGAATGACGGCCCGCTGATTATCGAAGTGAACGCCCACCCCGGCATTGAAATCCAGAACATTTGCCAACTGGGTCTGAAAGCGCAGATGGCAGCCGTCGGTGAGGACTTTAAGTAGCCGGGCTGGCTTATTCTGCTTCAGCGACAGGTTCGCCGCCCAGATCAGCCGCCGTCAACACGATCTTCTCGTTCACACGGCGAATGTTCAGCGCTTTCTCTTCGTCAGGCGAAGAGACAAGGCCGATACTGGCAAGCGGACCATCGGCGTCCCAGTTCTTGATCCATTCCTGAAGGTACAGATCAAGGCCCGGAATGGCGCGCATATGCGCTTTCTTCACATAGACATAAAGCGGGCGGGCGCCGGGATATGAGAAGTTCGAGATATTCTCGTAAGTCGGATCAACGCCGTTAATCGGCAGGCCTTGAACCTTGTCCGCATTTTCATCGAGATAGGAAAATCCGAACACGCCAACCGAGCGCGGATTGCCTTCGATCTTCTGAACGATCAAATTGTCTTGCTCACCCTGATCAACATAAGCGCCATCGGGCCGCACTTCGGTGCAAACCGCCTGATGCCGGTCCTTGTCGCTTTCTTTGAGAGCTTTCATTTCTGGGTTGCTGTCACAACCAGCCTCAAGAACTAGTTCTTTCAGCGCGTCGCGCGTACCCGAAGTGCTTGGCGGGCCGTAAACGAGAATTGGCTCATCCGGCAGCGACGGGTCAACGTCTGCCCATGTCTTGGCGGTTTGCTCACCGCCATAAGGGTTGGCAGCCAGCGCTTCGTATACAATGCGCGGTGATAGGTTGAGCTGGATACCGTCTTTGGCCGAAGCAAAGGCGATACCATCAAGTCCAACTTGCAGTTCGATGACTTCTTTGACGCCATTTTCCTGACACCGCTCAAATTCGGACACTTTCATCCGGCGCGAAGCGTTGACCATATCGGGCGAATCTGGACCTTCTTTGGTGCAGAACAACTGAATACCGCCACCTGTGCCGGTCGACTCGATCAATGGCGATTTAAAGCCAGGGTTCGAACGCGTGAAGCTTTCAGCGACATTTTTGGCAAACGGGAAAACCGTTGATGAGCCAACAGCTCGAATGGAGTCGCGTGATCCGCCTCCACCTGCACTGTCACAAGCGACGAGTGAGATTGAAGCCATCAAAGCGAATGCAAGTGTTTTGGTCGGTTTCATGAAATTCATCCTTCGGCAAAGATACAAATTGGCAGTTACGCTGTTCGTGTGACGGTGCTGTGACTTGGGCTGGTTGCGCGGCGAATTAAAAATCGACCTGCGCGCGCACTGCGAGAACATCGACACCGTAGTCGCGATCTCCAGTGGCTGTCGGCAAGACAGCATCGGCGTATTCAAGGCGGCCGTAATTCGCGAGCAGCATGGTGTAGTCGGTTGGCTTCCAAACGAGAGACGCGAAATAGCCATCTTGCGTACCGCCAATGATACCAGCATCGCTCAGGTCGAGCCGGTCATAGCGCGCATTTATCTGAAGCGACCCAAAGCCGCCTTCTCCGACTGGATTGGCAGGTTTGGTCCGGCCAAAATTCCCGCCCTTGAAGGTGCGAGTGTCGTCCTTGGTCAGGAAATACCCAACCTCAACCGATCCACCGAAGAAAGTGGGGTCGACTGCAGCCGTTCGAACATCGACGTTCTGCCAATAAGCCTCCGCAACGGCATGGATCGGGCCGGCAATGAATGCGCCTTCGAGACCCAGACCGAACTCGCTTACTGCATCCATCCGATCGGTATTTACGAACCGGTCAGAGGTAAAGTGCACCAATGGACGCTGACGATACCGGACAGTTTCCCCTTGCTCCAACTCCGCATAGTGGATCGACCCACC
This sequence comes from uncultured Erythrobacter sp., assembly GCF_947497915.1. Lineage (GTDB taxonomy): Bacteria > Pseudomonadota > Alphaproteobacteria > Sphingomonadales > Sphingomonadaceae > Erythrobacter. The sequence goes on from NZ_CANMIJ010000002.1 coordinate 551,633, forward strand.
GACATGCAGCGTCGCGGAACCAATGCTCGGTTGATAAACAAGACGGCTGTCCGTGCTCCAATTCTTGTTCGAGAGATCGTTCATATTGTCAGTGAAAACGCCGCTCTGGAGGATGACATCCCCCTTATTGACGACGACAGCGGCTCCGACCCGGCGTTCAAAACTGAACGCGTCGGTGAACGCGGCGCGCTCGATAAAGCTGGTGTGGAGCGAGCTGGTTAGCTCTTCCAGCCCTTGAAACGTGTTGAACTGGCCGACCATAAGACTGGCAGCGCCCGCATCATACGAAATGATAGCATCGGTGACGTTGAGGTCACTTCCGGCGAAATCCAGCTCCACTTTATATCCGAAACCGCCGGGCAGCTTTCCAGAAGCGCCAAGCCGTGCACGTCGGACCTCGCTACCGAAACCGCCATCGCTGGCGGCCCCATCTGGTGCTGCAACGGTTCCGGCATCAAACTGCAAACGGCCCCGAGGTTTAAAACTCCAGCCGCCTTTGTCTTTGATTTCCGGCATGCCCTTGAATTCGATAGATGGATCATTTTCCGGCTCAGCCGGGGCCGAAAGAGATGGTGCAGGAGGGTTGGCATTCGGTTCAGCCAATCGGCTTTCGAGCGCTTCCATTCGTTCTGCCATTTGAGCCATTTCGGCGCGCATCTGCTCAAGCTGCTGCCGCAAGGCATCTTCGTCCTGCGCAAAAGCGGGCGCTGCAACCGATGCCAAAGACACCGCCAGCGCGATTTTTGAGATTTTCAAGTGAATGCCCATATTTCCCGTCACTCCAGAAGCGACGCCTTTATGACGTGCTTGCGACAAATCAGTGACGGGAGCGTTTCGATTCTGTGACAGTGGAAAAGTTTTTGGCAGGGCCGTCCGGCGTAGCGGTCAATTATCCTGAAAAGGGGCGAGCACTTCGGGGCGCACCCGCGCCAGCCGTCCAGTCTCGCGGTCCAGCATGGCCCATGTCGTTTGGGCGGAGACCAACCGCTTGCCATCGGCGTCGGTAAACTCGACGTGACGCACAGATTTTGCGCCGCGCGCAGGATCGGGAATCCAAGTTTCGCCAAGCGCCAGATCGCCCGCTGCGATATTGCCGCGATAATCAATCTCGTGACGGATCACGACCCAAAAGAACTGTTCGCGGTGAGCAGGATCGGCGACCGCATCCCAATGCGCGGTCGCCAATTCCTGAATCCATTGCACCCAGACGGAATTGTTGACGTGACCAAGCTCGTCAATGTGCTGCGGCGCGGCGGTAAAAGGCTTGGTAAAGCGGTTGCTCACTCTGCCTCCTGCTCCTCGGTCATGCCCATCTGCCACAGGATAAATGCGAATTCCTCGGCGGTTTCATAAAGCGAATTCCACCGCCCCGATTTGCCGCCATGCCCTGCGCCCATGTTCGTTTTCATCAGCAGCACATTGTCGTCAGTTTTGAACTCTCGCAGCTTCGCGACCCATTTGGCAGGTTCCCAATAGGTGACGCGCGGATCGTTAAGGCCAGCGGTGACAAGCATCGGCGGGTAATCCTGCGCACTAACCTGATCGTATGGCGAGTAAGACAGGATATAAGCGAACGCCTGCTTGCTCTCGATAGGGTTGCCCCATTCCTGCCATTCGCCGGGGGTCAGGGGCAGTTTATCATTGAGCATCGTGTTGAGCACATCGACAAACGGAACGTGGCTGACGATGGCGCCATATTGCGCGGGGTCCTCATTGATGATCGCGCCCATCAATTCGCCGCCTGCCGAGCCGCCGCTTGCGGTGACTTTACCCTCGGCGGTGTAGCCCTTTTCGATCAGGCCGCGGCCCACATCGACGAAATCGTTGAACGTGTTGGTGCGCTCATTCATTTTACCCTGAAGGTACCAACGCCGCCCCAGATCATCGCCGCCGCGAATATGCGCAATTGCATAGGCAAAGCCGCGATCAACGAGGCTAAGCCGCGTGGTCGAAAAGCCCGGCGGCACGGCGTAGCCATAGGCACCGTAAGCATAAAGGTGCAGCGGGCCGCCAGCCGGACGGTCTTTGCGCATCACGACACTGACAGGAACCATCGTCCCGTCGCGCGCCTGAATTTCCAGTCGCTCCGTCACATAAAGCGAGGCGTCATAGCCGCTCGGGATTTCCTGTTGCTTCAGCGTCTCAAGCGAGCGCGATGCGACATCATAGTCAAACACCGTGTCAGGCGTGATCATGCTTTCGTATGACAGGCGCAGCTTGGTTTGATCATATTCCGGATTGTTGGATAGTCCCGCATCATAGCTGGCTTCGGGAAACTCGATTGAGCTGATCGCGGTTGGCGCGTCATATTGGCGGATCTGCACCTGATCGAGGCCGTTCAGCCGTCCTTCTGTGACGAAGAAATCTTTGAACAACTCAAAACCGGTGAGATAAAACTCGTCCGATCCCGCAAGCACAGTGGCCCAGTCGCCCGGCGTTTCCAATGAGGCTTTTGCAAGGCGGAAATTGAGGTGATCGTCATTCGTCCAAACGAACATCTCACCTTCACGGATATCAACGCTGTATTCGACGCCTTTCTGGCGGGCTTTCACCAGCGTCAGTTCGCCGGTTGGATTGTCCGCCGATACAAAGCGCACTTCGCTCGTCTCATTATCGCCGGTCGCAATGATGAGATAGTCGTCTTGCACAGACAATCCGGCACCAACGCTAAAGCTTTCGTCATCTTCTTTATAAAGTGAAACATCATCGGCCTGAGCGCTGCCGATCACATGCAATTTCGCCTCAAGCGTGCGCCATTCCTCGGTCGAAGGGCCGTAAACAATTGCGGTGTCATTCGCGACCCATGTAAGGCCGCCGCGCAGGTTTGTAAGTTCATCGGCGAGCAGTTCGCCGGTCTGCAAATCCTTGATCCGTGCGGTGTAACGCTCTGACCCGTTGGTGTCGGTCGCATAGGCCATGAAACGGCCGTTCTTGCTGATCGAGAGCGCGCCAAGGCGGAAATATTCAAGCCCATCGGCCAGTGTGTTTTGATCAAGGATCAATTCCGGTTCGACATTGTCCTCTGCGCCAACAGCGCGCCGATAGTGTTTGCGGTATTGCGAGCCCTCTTCGAACTCGGACCAGTACATGTAATCGCCCATGCGTTGCGGCACAGAGCTGTCGTCTTCTTTGATCCGCGCGCGCATTTCCTGAAACAACGTTTCAGTCAGCTCGGCCTGAGGCGCCATTTGCGCTTCGAACCACGCATTTTCGGCCTTCACGTAATCGAGCACATCCTCGTCATCCACAATCGGATAGGATTTGTCATACAGCCAATCATACGGATCGGAGATCGTGATGCCGTGATGTGTGTATGTGTGCGGGCGCTTTTCAGCGGTTGGCGGAGAGGTGGGTGCCTCTTGTGTCACTGGGCTGTTGTCCTCTTCATTGGATGCGTTGTCAGTTGCGTTGGCGGCGGTCGCAGAGCCGAGCGCAATCAGCGCGGCGAGCGATGCGGAAACGATCAGGGGAGTGTTCATCGGGGTGGTTGCTCCTTTGAAACTGCCGCTTTGCTGGAAAGCGCGGCCGTTCCTCTCTATGTTGGGTGTCATATACAAACAAAGCCGCGCGGCAAGCACTGCGCGGGCGCACTGACCCAAGGATGAAGCCGCCATGTTGATGCAGACCCACGAAGCCCGATTAAAAGCTCTTCGCGAAGAGTTGAAACGCAGCGAGCTGAATGGTTTTGTCATCCCGATCTCGGATGAGCATATGAGCGAATATGTTGGCGATTATGCGCAGCGGCTCAATTGGCTGACAGGCTTTGGTGGATCGGCTGGCTTCGCAGCGGTCACGCTCGATCATGCGGCAATATTCGTCGATGGACGCTACACCGTGCAGGTGCAGGATCAGGTCGATAAGAACCTGTTCGAATATCGCAGCATCCCGGGTGACAGTCTGGGCGAATGGCTCGCTGAAAAAGCGGGCGACGGCGCAAAGATTGCTTACGACCCGTGGCTCCATACGTGGAACTGGGTTGAGGCGCTGGAGGCCGAAGTCGAGCCCAAAGGCGTGAGCCTTGTTCCAGCCCGCAGCAATCCGATTGACGCTGTGTGGGCCGACCAGCCAGAGCCTTCCGATGCAGTCGCGATCATTCATGATGATGCGCTTTCGGGCCGTTCATCCTCAGACAAACGCTCCGCTGTGGCCGACTGGCTTACGGAGAATGACCTCGACGCCGTGGTCGTCCCGGCGCTCGATTCCATCGCATGGCTTCTCAACATTCGCGGCAGCGATGTCGAGCACACGCCGGTCGCGCATTCTTATGTGATCGCACACAAGGACGGCCGCGCAGAGCTGTTCATGGCGCCAGAGAAGATTACGCCCGAACTGACCCAGCACCTGGGCAATGCAGTCTCGATCCGTGACCGCGATCAATTCACCGCCGCGCTTGGCGAATTTTCGGGCAAACGGGTCAGCGTCGATCCCGATTTCGGTGTCGTCGGCATCGCTCAAGGGCTGCGCGCAGGCGGGGCCAATTTTGTCTTCAAGCAAGACCCGACCATCCTCGCCAAAGCGATCAAGAACCCCGCCGAACAGCAGGGCCACCGCGACGCGCAGGAACGCGATGGCGCAGCCGTCAGCCGGTTCCTTCGCTGGCTGGAAGTGAACGCGCCATCGGGCGATATTGACGAACTAACCGCTGCGGCAAAACTCGAAGGGTTCCGCCGCGAACATGGCGATCTGCGCGACACGTCGTTTGACACGATCAGCGCAGCGTCCGGCCATGCCGCATTGCCGCATTATAAAGTCGATGAAGACACGAATATCCCAATCCCTGCTGGCTCGATCTACCTCGTGGACAGCGGCGGGCAATATCCGGCGGGCACAACGGACATCACCCGTACCGTCTGGATCAACTCACCCGATCATTCTGCCGCGCCAAGCGCCGAAATGAAAGACCGCTTCACCCGCGTTCTGAAAGGCCACATCCAGATTGACCGCGCGCGTTTCCCGCAAGGCACCAATGGCGGCCAGATCGATGCGCTTGCCCGCCAATACCTGTGGGAAGCAGGTGTCGATTACGCCCACGGCACTGGCCACGGTGTTGGCAGCTTCCTGGGCGTGCACGAAGGCCCGCAGCGCATTGCCAAGCCAAGCGGCGGGCAGGCCGGAACCGGTCAGGAATTGTTCGCAGGCATGATCCTGTCGAATGAGCCGGGCTATTACAAAGCGGGCGAGTTCGGCATCCGGATCGAGAATCTCGTTTTGACCGTCGAACAGCAGATTGCAGGCCAAGAGGGTACATATCTGGGCTTTGAAACGCTCACTTTTGTGCCGCTGGATCGGACGTTGATCGAGAAAAGCCTGCTGACTGACAGCGAGATCGCGTGGGTCGATACCTATCACACCCGCGTACATGAAATCGTCGCACCGCAGCTATCCGGCGATGACCTTGCATGGTTAGATCGGGAATGCGCCCCGCTCTAAGCCCGCTTGCTGGCGAGCCAATGTTCTAGTATTGTTCTCATATCGCGAGTCGCAATAGGGCGCCTCGCCACGGGAGAACTCTGTCATGATCGGCTATGTCACACTGGGAACAAACGATCTGCCGCGCGCGGCGAAATTCTACGATGCGATTGCGCAGCAATTTGGCGTCGGGCGAATGATGGAATTCGATACGTTTATCGCGTGGGGCGAAATGGGCGGCGCGCCCGGCGTTGCCGCGACCAAACCCTTTGACGGCGAAGAGGCCTCGACTGGCAACGGCACAATGGTCGCGTTGCAAGTTGATGGACCCGATAAAGTGCAGGCGGTGTATGACACAGCCATCGCGCATGGCGGCAGCGACGAAGGCGAACCGGGCCCGCGCGGCGATGATGGATTCTACGCAGGGTATTTCCGCGATCCCGATGGCAACAAACTCAACGTATTCTGCATGGTTGGTGCATCAGAATGACCGCTCGCAAGCTGAGCGAGGCGTTCCTGCATTTAGGGCTCGGCGCGACTGCCGTGCCCCAACCCCCGTTTGATGGAATGGAATGGTATGCAGGCTACAGCGCGCGCCACGGGGATGATGGATCAGAAGGACGGCTGGTTTCGCAGCATACCTTCAGCGAGAGCTGGGACAGTTGGGAAATGCATCCCAAAGGCAGCGAAGTCGTCATCTGCACACATGGTACGATGGTTTTGACGCAAGAGTATCCCGATGGGCAGCGCGAGGAAACGGCGCTTTGTGCAGGTGAATATGCGATCAACCCGCCGGGCGTTTGGCATATTGCCGATGTAGAAAGCAGCGCAACGGCGATTTTCATTACCGCTGGCGAAGGCACACAGCACCGCCCGCGTTAAGCGCCAAATCCCACACTTTCTTTCGGGTAAATGGATGAAAGCGCGTCCTAAATTGCGCTTTGCTTAACGGCGCATCGCGTCTGATACAAAACGCGACACTTTACCTATGATCCGGGATATTCCTGCGACACTCGTCCTCTAGAACGGTTCTCATGAGTTGCGGTGAGTTCGCCAAGGCGGCACTCTCCCCCTGAACCTCTGATGTGACGGTAATCTCTCCCCTGGGTTACCGTTCGCCGCCAGCGGCTCATCGCAGCTCTCGTAATGAGAACCTGATTTTGGAGACCGATAATGAAAAAGATTACTCTTGGACTTGCAGCTGTAGTTTTGGCCGCCGGCGGTGCTGGCGCGGCTCTGGCTGATCATCACGGCGGCAAGCGCGGCCCGATGGCGGCAGATGCAAACAATGACGGCATCATCACCCTTGCCGAAACCAAAGCCCACGCCGGTGAACGTTTCACCAAGATGGACGCCAATGGCGACGGTGCGATCAACCGCGAAGACCGCGAAGCGATGCGCGCCAAACGCTTTGCTGCCGCTGACACAAACGGCGACGGTGAATTGAGCGCGGAAGAAATGACGGTCGCTCGTGAAGCCCGTGAAGCCAAACGCGAAGAGCGCCGCACCAAACGTCAGGCGATGCGCATGGAGCGTCTCGACACTGACGGCAACGGCGCCCTGTCTGAAGCAGAACTGAAAGCTGGCAAGGACAAGCGCGCCGAGGCCCGCGGTGAGCGCCGGGGCAAACGCGGTGAAATGCGCCGCGGCGGTCGCGGCGGAAAAGGCGCGATGCGGATGCTCCGCCGTGCTGATGCGAATGGCGACAAAAGCGTAAGCCGCGCTGAATTCGATGCAGCCATCGAAAAGCGTTTTGCCAAAGTCGACACAGACGGGTCAGGCACAATCACCGCTGCGGAGCGCGAAGCCGCCAAAGCGGCGATGAAAGAGCGGCGCGGCAAACGCGGCGGCGCCTAAACCACCACTTCGCGATCCGGCTGGCTCCTCTGGCAGTCCGGATCGCTCCGCCCCCGGCTCGGCTCGAAACCTTTCATGGGTTGCGCGCCGGGCCGCTTTTCATTCATGACGCAATCAATTGCGCGCGAGAGGCCAATGACCAACGATATTCCTGTTTCGATCCTGCTGGTTGACGATGAGGCGACCCTGCGCGAGCCGCTGGCCGAATATCTTGTTGGTCAGGGATTTACGGTCACCGAAGCCGAAAGCGCTGCGGGCGCCCGAAGCGTGCTCGCAAATCAATCACCCGACATCGTTCTGCTCGACATCATGATGCCGGGCGAAGATGGCCTATCGCTTTGCCGTCACCTTGTCGAAACCCGAAATTTGCCCGTGATTTTCCTAACCGCCCGCAGCGAGCCGACAGACCGTATCGTCGGTTTGGAACTGGGCGCGGATGACTACATCGTCAAACCGTTCGAGCCGCGCGAACTTGTAGCGCGCATCCGCACTGTTCTGCGCCGCGTCGGCCGTTCTGCCGCGCCGTCCCAGCAAAGCGAGGACTGGCTCTATGTGTTTGACGGGTGGAAGCTTGATCCGCTCAAGCAGAAATTGACCGATCCCGAAGGCGTAATGGTCCCGATCTCAACCGCCGAATATAGGCTGCTGCGCGCGTTTCTCGACAATTCGCGCAGTGTGCTGGACCGTGATCGGCTGCTGGATATGGTGCAAGGCCGCAGTGCGCATTTGTTTGACCGCGCGGTTGATAATCAAGTCAGCCGCCTGCGCCGCAAGATCGAAGCGGACAGCCGTAATCCGCAATTCATTCTGACCGTTCGCGGCGGCGGCTATCGTTTCGCTGCGCAGGTCGAGCGTATGCAATCGCAAGAGAGCGCATGAAGCGTTTTCTGCCTTCCAGCCTGCTTGGTCAGGTTATGCTGGTGCTCGCCATCGGCCTGCTTGCAGCGCAAACCATTTCTGCTGTGCTGCTATACCGCGCATCGGAAGACCGCCGCGAAACCGCCATTGTCAGCTCGATTGCATTCCGCCTGATTGCCGACGGCGTGCGTGCAAGCGGCCCCCGATCAGAACGGCGCACACGGCTGGAGGCGCTCCGCCGTGAAGGCATCCGCCCCGATCGCCCGCGCAGAGCAGGCGCCGGCCCAGCCCTGTCCCGACGGATGCGGCTGGGTATCGAACGCAGCGATATCAGTCCGATTTTGCCATCAGAAAATCGGCTGTCGGGCTATGAACAAAGCCTGCGCGATATATTGCAGACGCAAAACCTTGTGGCGGGCGAAATTGCCGTGACACGCAGGCTGGCAGGCGATGATCCGTTTGTTCGCAATATGCTGATCGAGCGGCCCCGCATGCGCACGGCAGATTGGGAAGGTCGGCGAATTCTTGTAGCCTCTGTTGAGCGGACAGATCAGGCCGGTTGGCTTACTGTACGAGTGCCAGAGCCGCCAAGAGCGCCGGGCGGGATCGCGACCATTGTGCTTCAAACACTCGTGATCTTCGCCGTGTTGGTGTTGTTACTCTACCTTGTACTGCGGCGTATCACGCGTCCGCTTGGACAATTGACCGAGCGACTGACTGATTTCTCTCGCAGGCCTGATCACGCCGTGATGCTAGAAGAAACCGGACCGTCCGACACGCGCCGTCTGATCGCTGCGCATAACGCGATGGAGACGCGCATTGCCGCACTGCTCGATGAGAAAGACGTGATGCTCGGCGCGATCGGCCACGATCTCAAAACGCCGCTTGCTGCACTTCGCGTGCGCATCGAAAGCGTGCCGGATGACGTTCAGCGAGAACGTATGGCAAGCAGCATTGAAGACATCACCGCAACGCTGGATGACATCCTCACCCTCGCGCGGGTTGGCCGCTCGCATTCCGGGGCAGAGGCCGTCGATCTTGGCGCGCTAGCTTTAAGCGTGGTTGAGGAATTCGAGGATTTGGATGAACCGGTGTCGATCGCCGATCCGCCGCGCGTCGTTGCGACGGTGCAGGTCACTTGGTTAAAGCGCGCGATGCGCAATCTCGTCAGCAATGCGGTGCGCTATGGCGACAAGGCGGACGTATCCGTCGCGCAAAGCGATGGTGAGGCCATTATCAGCATTGAAGATCGCGGCCCGGGCATCCCGGCTGATCGTCTGAGCGATATGATGGAGCCCTTCACCCGCGGCGAAGCATCGCGCAATCGCGGCACAGGCGGCGCGGGTCTTGGCCTCACATTGGCGCGGGCAATTGCCGAGCAGCATGGCGGGAATTTGACGCTCACCAACCTCCCGGAAGGCGGCCTTCGCGCACAGCTATCCATTCCCTTGAACGGATAAGAATGTCATGGTCGCCGCGCGCATTGTAACGTGTGCGGCTCTTCTGGCGAAGGACACTCCATGACACATACAATGTACGGCTCGCCTGCCTCGCTCTTTACGGGAAAGGCGCGCGCTTATCTCGATTGGAAACGCGTCGATTACCGCGAAATCGCGCCGAATATGCAGATCCGTGATGAAGTGATCATGCCTGCTATCGGCCGCATGATCATTCCCGTGATCGAGACCGAGGATGGCGCGATGTTGCAGGACACGTCGCTCATGATCGATCACTTCGAAGCGGCGAATGGCGGCCCGTCCGTGTATCCCGGCACCCCTCGTCAGAATTTCGCAGCGCGGCTGCTGGAATGTTATGGCGATGAATGGCTCGTTCTACCTGCGATGCATTATCGCTGGAATTACAATGAGGACTGGATTCTGGAGGAGTTCGGGCGAAATATGATGCCGGGCGCCCCGCGTGATCAGCAAATCGCGGCAGGGACAATGGTGGGAAAACAGTTTCGCGGTTTTGTCCCGATGCTGGGCATCAATGAAGCGACAATCCCCGGTATCGAGGCAAGCTACGAGGCCTTGCTTGCCGATCTCGACACCCATTTTTCACAGCACCCGTTTTTGCTGGGCAGTCGTCCTTCCATTGGCGATTATGGATTGATCGGTCCGCTCTATGCGCATCTTTACCGCGATCCTGCCTCCGGCGAAATTATGAAGCGCCTTGCCCCGCATGTCGCGGGCTGGGTGGAAAGTATGGTCAGCCCGAAAACGCCATTGTCAGGCGAGTTCCTCGCGGATGACGAAGTGCCCGAGACTTTGCTGCCGGTCCTTTCTAGGATGATGCGCGAACACGTGCCGTTCCTCTCCGCGACCGCCACGTTGCTCACCGATTGGTTGGATCAGAACCCCGATGCCGATCTTCCGCGCGGCGTCGGCCTGGCCCCGTTCGAAATCGAAGGCGTGCGGGGCGAAGGCATCGCCCGCACATTCAGCCTTTGGATGCTGCAGCGCGCGCTTGACTATCTGGACACATTGAACAGCGATGAGCGCGCATCATGCGAAGCATTGCTGCGCGCAGTCGGCGGAGATGCCTTGATCGGTTTTTCGATGCCGGTGCGGCTCGCATATGAAAATCACACGCTCACCGCCGGTAGCACTTAACGCATCAAGCCGCCGATAAGGTTGCGTACAAAACGGCCCGCGATCGGTCCGGCGAGGTCGGTTGCAATCGATCCGGCTGCCGATTTGATACCCGACTTCACCGGATTGGAACGGCTCTTCTTGCCCAGAACCGCCGCTGCTGCTGCGCCCGCCATGCCGCCAGCGGCAACTTTAGTGCCGCGCGACAGGGCTTTCTCCCACATTGATTTGGTTTTGCGCGGCTGTTTGCGCACTTCTTCTTCGCCCTTTTCGGCGACTTCTTCAGCGACAGTGACGGCATCCTGAGCCTTCTGCGCCAACACTTCTTCGGCGCTTTCGCGGTCGACCACATCGTCATACTTGCCGTCGAACGGGCTAATCGATTGGATGATTGCGCGCTCTTTCTTCGTAAGCGGGCCGAGACGCGAACGTGGAGGCTTGATCAGAGTTCGCTGAACCACGGTTGGCGCGCCTTCTTCGTCTAGCGTCGAGACAAGCGCTTCGCCGACTTTCAGTTCGGTAATGACCTCTTCGGTGTCGAGATCTTCGTTGATGCGGAATGTTTCCGCTGCGGCTTTGATCGCGCGTTGATCGCGCTTGGTAAAGGCGCGCAGGGCGTGCTGAACGCGGTTGCCCAGCTGGCCCGCGACTTCTTCAGGAATGTCGATCGGGTTTTGCGTCACAAAGAATACGCCGACGCCTTTTGAACGGATCAGGCGTACAACCTGCTCGATCTTTTCCTGCAAAGCTTTGGGAGCGTCATCGAACAGCAAGTGCGCTTCATCAAAGAAGAAGACCAACTTCGGTTTTTCAGGGTCGCCGACTTCGGGAAGCGTCTCAAATAGCTCAGCCAGAAGCCAGAGCAGGAACGTCGCATAGAGCTTCGGACTCCGCATCAACGTGTCCGCCGCCAGCACATTCACATGACCGCGCCCGTTCTCGTCAGTCTTAAGAAAATCGTCGATTTCGAGCGCTGGCTCGCCAAAAAAATGATCCGCCCCCTGCGCCTCGAACGACAGCAATTGCCGCTGGATCGCGCCGACCGATTGCTTCGACACATTGCCATAGACGCCGGAGAGCTCTTTCGAGTTTTCGTAAGCCCATGTCAGCAGAGATTGCAGATCGCCGAAATCAAGCAGCAGCAGGCCGTTTTCATCGGCGTGCTTGAACACGATCTGTAATACGCCTTCCTGCGTGTCATTCAGATCAAGCAATCGTGCGAGCAGAAGCGGACCCATTTCCGTAATGGTCGTGCGGATCGGGTGCCCTTGTTCACCGAACAGGTCCCAGAATACGACTGGATTATCGGAATAGGCATAATCGTCCATGCCCAATTCTTTGGCTCGGCCTTCCAGCTTGTCAGCATGTTTGAAGGTCGGCGAACCCGGCATTGCGATGCCGGACAAATCGCCCTTCACATCGGCGACAAACACCGGGACCCCATTGGCAGAGAAACTCTCGGCAAGCCCTTGCAGCGTTACCGTCTTACCCGTGCCGGTCGCGCCCGCGATCAATCCGTGGCGGTTCGCACGACTCAGCGCGAGGCTCTGGTTTTCGCCATTGCCGCCCAGACCAAGAAAGATGTCGCTCATGTGTGTGCCCGTCCCTGAGGTAAAAATTTGTTCGCCCAAAGCTCTGCATAGCCAAACCGGAGCGGTCAAGCACTCGACTTGAGAGCGCAATTGGCTAAGGCTGAGGGAATGGGTCAGACTACGCCTTTCCTCCTGCTTGACGATGCCCGCGAAGAGGGTGCTGCGGATACGCTTTTTTACGAAGCTCCGCGCGAAATTTTCGTCGCCTATCGCAGTGACGAGGTGGAGGACGTGCTTGCAAAGGCCGAGGCCGCGCGGCGCGCAGGCGGGCATCTTGCGGGATATATCGCTTACGAAGCGGGATTGTCGCTGGAACCTAAACTTGCGGCGCTCGCGGCCGGTCGCATCGGCGCGATGGGCCCACTTGTGTGGTTTGGCCTGTTTGATGATCCCGAACGGATTGCCGCAAAGGATGTGCCTGCATGGCTTGCTTCCCGCGCCGAAGGCACTGCCTCAATCGGTCCGCTCGATCCTCATCTGTCGCCCGGCGGATACGAGGCCTCTTTTGCTGCATTGCGCGAAGCCATCCACGCCGGTGACATTTATCAGGCGAACCTGACCTATCCGCTGGCTGGGTCGTATCGCGGAAACGCGCTGTCGCTATATGCCTCGCTGCGCAGCGCCGCGAGCGCGGGCTATGGCGGACTGCTGTTCGATGGATCGCACTGGCTTTTAAGCTTCTCGCCAGAACTGTTTGTCGCGCTCGACGGTGATCAGGCGAAGGCTAAGCCGATGAAAGGCACACGCCCTCGCGCCGCCGACCCGGCCGCTGACCGCGCTTTGGCGGAAGAGCTATCGACTTCGGTTAAGGACAAGGCCGAAAATCTGATGATCGTTGATCTGATGCGCAACGATTTGAGCCGCGTTGCCGTGCCAGGCAGCGTACGGGTCGATGCCCCTTTCGCCATTGAGAGCTACCCAACGGTGCACCAAATGGTCTCCAGCGTCCGCGCTCAGCTTTCGCCCAATACTGGTGCGATGGATCTTGTGCGCGCGCTCTTCCCATGCGGATCAATCACCGGCGCTCCGAAAATCCGCGCGATGGAGCTCATCAACGATCATGAGCGTGATGCGCGCGGCCCCTACTGCGGGGCTATTGGCCGGATCAACACGAATGGAAACGCGGCGTTTAACGTGGCGATCCGTACCCTGCGCCTGAGCCCGATTGAAAACGATCAAGGCAGCGCCGTTTTGGGAGTCGGATCGGCAATCGTCGCGGATAGTGACCCGATGGCCGAAAGGCGCGAATGCGAAGTGAAGGCAGGCTTTGCGCGGCGTTCCTCACCCGATCATACCGCACCAACTTTTGACCTGATCGAGACGATGGCGTTCGACCCTGAAAACGGGATTGTGCTGCTTGAACTGCACCTTGCCCGCATGAAGAAAAGCGCGGGCGAGCTAGGGTTTGAATTTGATCGCCATGCCGCGCGCAATCAAATCCATGCGCTATGCTTTGATCTTGAAGAACCAGCAAAGCTGCGCCTGCTTGCCGCGCGGAGCGGCGCGACCGCACTGGAAACCAGCCCTATGCCTGCGCCGCGTAGGGACCCTGCTAAAGTGATCGCATTGCCCAACCCGCTCGATGCCTCCGATTGGCGATTGTCGCACAAGACATCAGACCGCGGATTTTACCAAGACGCGCTTGCCGCGGCGCAGGGCATGGGCGGCGACGAAGCCATTCTGGTGCGCGAAGACGGCCTTGTAACCGAAGGCTGCACCACCAACATCTTTGTCGAACGCGGCGGCATCTACCTCACCCCGCGCGCTGCATCTGGCCTGTTACCGGGCGTTTTGCGCGAATATCTGATCGAGAAAGAGCAGGCGCGCGAAGCGGACCTGACGCTCGATGATCTTACCAATGGCTTTATGCTCGGCAATGCTGTGCGCGGCCTGTTTAAAGGCACGCTGATATGAATATTCCAATCCTATTTGAAGACGGCGAAGCGCTGGTCATCAACAAACCTGCCGGCCTTCCGGTGGATCGTCCAAAGCGCGGCGGCCCCGCCCTGTTCGACCATATCGAGCAATTGAAGATGGGTTTTCAACGCCCGCCGGTCGCAGTGCACCGGTTGGACACCGATACGAGCGGCTGCCTGCTTATGGCGCGCAACCCAAAGTCTTTGAAGCGTTTCAACAAGGCGTTTGAGAATCGACTCGTTGGCAAAACTTACCTCGCGATTGTTGATTTCGAGCCTGCCGAGCAATCCGGCACGATTTCTCTCAACCTTTCGAAAATCAGCTCGGCTGAAAAAGGCTGGCGGATGATCGCAGCGAAGAAGGGCAAGCCCGCCGTTTCGCATTGGGAAGTTCTGCAAACGATTGGTGAAGGCGACAAAAAACGCTCGCTCATTCGCTTCCGCCCTGAAACAGGCCGGACGCACCAGTTGCGCGTGCATGCTTTGCAAGGACTAGGCGCGCCGCTGCTTGGCGATCCGGTTTATGGCCCTGTTCGCGGACAGAACAAGGGTGCACCGCGCACCATGCTGCACGCAGAGGCGATCCACATTACCCGCGAAGGCAAGAACCCGATCAGCGCGTTCGCGCCGTTCCCCGAGGATTTCGAGCGGGCCGGCCTTACCGCGCCGGAACCGCCCGCTTCGCCAGAGCGCGCGCCTGCGCCAACTTCCGAATCGGATGATGGATAACACCCTCCTCGACCGCGCCCATGCCTTGGCCGAGGAGAGCTTCCTCGCAGGGTCAGGCCCCGGCGGACAGAACGCCAATAAGGTCGCGACCGAGGTTCAACTGCGCGTGAATATCTATGCCCTGCGCCTGCCCCCGCCTGTGTTTGCGCGGTTGCGCGATCTGGCGGGCTCGAAACTGACCACGGCAGGTGACCTTTTGATCACCGCGCGGCAGCACCGGACGCAGGACGCGAACCGTCAGGCCGCGCGCGAAAAGCTCGAGGAAATGCTGGAAGAGGCTCATCGCCAACCAAAAAAGCGCGCCAAGAGCCGCGTGAACCGTGTCGGCAAGACGAAACGCTTGAAGAGCAAAAAAGCGCGTGGCGAGGTAAAGGCCAATCGCGGCAAGATAAGCCGTTCAGATTGGTAAGTCTTAGGGGCGCATCGCGCTTGACTTTTCCACGGGAATCGGCGAATGGCGCGCTTCTATCGGCGGTGCCCCACGCAAATGGGCGCGCCGCTTTATATTTTCTGGTCGATCTCCGGCCCACCAAAACAGACTTAGGATACCGCCATGGCGAAGCCCGCAACCGTCAAGATCAAGCTCGTCTCGACCGAGGGCACGGGCTTTTACTACACGACCAAAAAGAACCCGCGTAACACCACCGAAAAGATGGTGTTCCGTAAGTACGATCCGGTCGCGAAAAAGCACGTCGAGTTCAAGGAAGCGAAGATCAAGTAAGATCTTACGCTGGCGCATCTGCTTCATCGCAGGGCGCCAACCTTACTGCTTGCATTTCTGACAGTTCAGCCGCAGTTCAACGCTTCGTCTTTAACGACCGGGGCATGATAATGCTGACCTCAATTTTGAAAACCCGCTCCAAACGGATCGCTGCCGCAGCATGCGCTGGCGCCGTGGCCCTTTCGTTGCCAGCAGCCGCTCCGCTAACCGCGGTGCCCGCCGCGCAGGCGCAATCAAACGCTGCCAAGCTGGACCGTGCGGTTTCCGCCTTGCGCGCAATTTCAACCATGCGCGCCGATTTCTCTCAGACGGACCGTGCTGGCAATGTCGCGCGCGGCACGATGACATTGAAACGCCCGGGCAAAATCCGCTTCGATTACGGCAAAGATGCCGATCTGCTCGTCATTTCGAACGGCAAATCGCTTTATATGGTGGACTACGAGGTGAACCAGGTCGAACGCTGGCCGATCAAGAAATCGCCCCTTGGTGCGTTGCTCGATCCGAACCGCGACGTGAAGAAATTTGGCAAATTGATGCCAACCAGCTCTTCGGAAGTGCTGAGCATTGAAGTGCGCGACCCAAAGCGACCCGAATTTGGCGTGATGAACCTGATCTTTGTCAGCAATCCGAGCGCTCCGGGCGGCATGCAGCTAACCCACTGGGTTGCGATGGATGCACAGAATCACCGCACCACCGTGCGTCTGACGAATCACCGATACGGCGTTGCTGTTTCAGAGAGCACTTTTAAGTTCCGCGATCCGCGCCGTTCATCCCGTCGCCCGCGCTGAACGGCTTAACCCGAAAAAGTTGTATGAATGCGACAAAACTAGGGTGTTATTCATATACCCGAAAGCCGATTTGGCGTAATTATACATCACAAGGCGGTTGAAAGGTGGGTTTCCCCCCTGTTGCCCGGCCCTTCGGAAAGATCGTCTTGCACAAGCGTGACGAACGCTAACATGGAAGCCCCTGTCTCAACGCCCCCGAGACAGGGGTTTTTGTTTGCGCTTTCTCGATTGCGCGCGCCTGTTGGCGCTGCGTGCGGGCAATCGACCTTGTCAGGCTAAGCGGCTTATTCCCAACCAAACGCCTTACGGATGATGTCGTAAATCTTGTTCTGCTCCAACACGCCGCGCGCTTCGTCTGATCCCGGGCCAGTCGCATAGAGCGCCACGTCTTCGCCAGCATGCGTTTCGCCGCCGGTAGGGATGGTGGATTGCTGCTGCGCATTGATGCCAGTTTCGGGCACGGGCCGTTCCGCCATGTTGGCAATCGACCCAGGGCCGTTGGCATATCCAAGGGTAGTGTATGGCTTTCCGTCCAAAGCCTTCGCAGCATTGGCGACTTCTTCGCCGCCGCTTTCCGGCGCGACAACCAATCCCAGAATATCATTCCCGCGGCGCGGGTAGCCCGCGATTGTGAAGACGTGGCTGTGATCGGCCGTAACCATGATCAGCGTCTCTTCGGGGTCGGTGTTGTCGATCGCGTATTGGATGGCGCGCGCAAACTCGACGGTTTCTTCCAATGCCCAGCCGGCACGGCCAGCATGGTGGCCGTGATCGATACGGCCCGATTCGACCATCAGGTAATAGCCATTGGGATCGGATTTGAGCCGCGCAAGCGCCTGAACCGTCATGTCAGTGAGCGTCGGCTCGCCTTCGCCTTTGCCGTCCAGCCGTTCTGCCATGTAGGTCATGTGGCTTGGTGAGAAGATGCCGAGAACCGGCTTATCCATCGGCGCCTCATTCAGGGCCCCGGCGCTGCGCACGAATGTGCCGCCTGTGCGTGCCGCCCAATCTGCAGGCAGGTTGGCATCCGCGTCCAAACGGCGGCCGGTATCGTCCGCGCTTTCGCCATAAAACGCGCCAAGACCGCCGCCCAAAGCGACATCCCAATCCGCTTCGATCAGCTGCTTCGCGATGTCTTTACAGCCCTTGCCGCGCTCTTCTTCGGGGATTGCGGCATCGGCTTCCCAATTGCGGTCTGCACTGCGCGCATAGACGCTGGCCGGGGTCGCGTGGGTGATCCGCGCGGTGGAAACGATACCGAGCGCAAGACCCTTCGCTTTCGCTTCCTCACCCAAAAGAGGCAGCTGGTTCGCGAGACCGGTGGCGCATTTGCCCCTCTCTGTGTCAGGGCCAACGCCTAGCAAGCCGATATTGGTTTTTTGACCCGAATGCATCGCCGTCGCCGTGCCCGCGCTATCGGGCACCTGTGCATCGACATTGTAAGTCTTCACCAGCGCGACATTTTCAAACTTTTCAAAGCTGAGCAGATTTTCCTCACCGGTCTCGCCGCGTTTCTGGCCTTCGTAAATCCGCGCCGCTGTGATCGTGGAGATGCCCATGCCGTCACCGATAAACAGGATGACATTCTTCGCTTTCGCAGGAACCTCGGCAACGGGTGCGCTTTGCGCCTCGCTAACTCCGCTGGGCAGACCGTTGTAATTGTTCGTCGTGCTACATGCCCCCAGTGAAAGGGCCGAAGTCATCAAAGCGGCAGTGAACAGGCGCGTGCGGATCATAGTGAAGTCTCCCGAAACAATGTGCGCGCACGCTATCGCGATCCATTGTGACGGGAAAGCTAAACCTTGTCGGATTTTCCCCAGCCCCCTAAGTGCGAGCACATGATTTCTGTAGCCACCTGGAACATCAACTCGGTCCGCCTGCGCCTGCCGATTGTCGAACACTATCTGCGCGAGGAAGCACCCGACGTGCTTTGCTTGCAAGAAATCAAGTGTGAGAACGACAAATTCCCCGCCGAAGCTTTTGCCGCGATGGGGTATGAGCATCAGGCTGTTTCGGGCCAAAAAGGCTATCACGGCGTTGCCACGGTCAGCCGCGTACCGATCAAGGAAGTGGCCAAACACGATTGGCAAGCCAACGGCGAGGCGCGCCATGTCGGAGTTGAGATTGTCGGCAAAGATATGCTGATCGACAATGTCTATGTGCCTGCTGGCGGCGATATTCCTGACCGTGACAAGAACACGAAATTTGGCCAGAAACTCGACTTTCTGGAGCGTATGACTCGCTGGGCAAAGAATATTGATCGCCCGACATTGATCGTCGGCGATTTCAACATTGCCCCTTTGGAAAGTGATGTGTGGAGCCACAAGCAATTGCTGAAAGTGGTCAGCCATACCCCGCTCGAAGTGGAAGTGCTCAAACGCTTTCAGGACGCTCATGGCTTTGTTGATCTAGGCCGCGAATTCATCCGCGATCCCGATCGCTATTTCAGCTGGTGGTCGTACCGATCGCCCGACTGGAGCAAGAATGATCGCGGCAGGCGGCTTGATCATATGTGGGCAAGCGATTCTCTGGCAAAGAAAGCCACCGGCCACCGTATTCTGGAGGCTGCGCGCAGCTGGGAAAAACCTTCGGACCACATCCCGCTCATCACGGAGTTTGATCTCTGAGCGAGGCAGCGTCCCCGGCACGCCGCGCTGCGCAAGCGGTTGATGCGCTGCGCCATGGCTGGCCTTTGGCGTTTGAAGGCGGGCCTGTTTTGTTGCCGGTGGAGACCGCGATTGCGAGCGGCGCTTCCTCCGATCAGATGCTCATTTCGGCAGCGCGCGCAGCCACGCTTAAGCTCGCCAATCAACGCGATGCGGCTGCCCCGCACGCGCCGGTGCTTATCCGCGGGGGTGAGCCTTTCGATTTGGGCAGCGCCGTCCCGATTGCCGATCCGGCACTGGATCTGCGAAACCCGCTTAAAGGCCCATTTCGCGCGGCACAGATCGAATGGGAAGACACCGCGAGTGCCGCGATGGAGCTTGCCCGGATCGCGGGGATACTTCCTGCGTTCATGGTGAACCCTTCGGATGCAGGCGAGCCGCAGCCAGTGCTCAATAGCGATCTTGGTGCCTATGCCGATTCTGGCGCGCTGCTCATCGTCACCCGCGCGAAACTGCCTGTGACGGCTAGTGAAACCGCAGAGATCGTCGCCTTTCGATCTTCCGCCGACACGCGCGAGCATGTTGCGCTTATCATTGGCAAGCAAAGCGGCGACCGCGCACCGCTTGTCAGGCTGCATTCCGAATGCCTTACCGGCGATATTCTGGGCAGCCTCAAATGTGATTGCGGGCCTCAACTTGATGCGGCGCTGCACGCTATGGCGGACCACGCGGCACAGGATGGCGGCTGGGGCGCGCTGTTATATATGCGGCAGGAAGGGCGCGGGATTGGCTTGATCAACAAATTGCGCGCCTACCGCTTGCAGGATGACGGTTTTGACACGGTCGACGCTAACCAGCGGTTGGGCCTGCCCGACGAAGCCCGCGATTTTGCGACCGCTGCGCGGATGCTCGAATTGCTTGGCGCGACAACGATCCGATTGATGACCAACAACCCGAAAAAGGTCGATGCGCTCAGCGGCGCTGGTATTTCCATCACTGAACGGGTTCAGCATCAGCTGCCCGACAACCCGTTTAACGAGCGATACCTCGCCACCAAACGCGATCGGTCAGGACATTTGCTGACATGAGGGGCCCGGAAATCGCAATCACGATCCGACCCGAAACCTCTGGCGATGAAGCGACCATTCACGCGCTGACAACAGCCGCGTTCAATCCGATGCCATTTTCCGACGGAAGCGAGCCCGATCTGATTGACCGGCTGCGCGCCGATGGTGATCTGACGCTCTCATTCGTCGCTGAAGATGCCGAGCGGATCGTCGGCCACATTGCCTTTTCGCCAGTCACCATCGCAGATGGAGCGAGGGACTGGTACGGTCTTGGCCCGGTATCGGTATGGCCGGAGCTGCAGCAACGCGGCATTGGCGGCGCGCTGATCAAGCGCGGGATTGCCGATCTGCGGGCAATGGGCGCAAAGGGTATCGTCCTGCTCGGCAGCAACGTTTATTACCCGCGCTTCGGCTTTGTCCACGAACCGCAGATCAAATATCTCGGCGCGCCGCCGGAATTCTTTCAATCCCTGTTGTTGGACGGAGAATTGCCGAGAGGAGAAGTGCGCTTCGCCCCAGCTTTCGGCTGACTATTGCAGATACCATGGCGGCGTCGCGGCCCATTCTTCGATTTGTTTCAAACGTTCCGGACGCTGCGGGATCGTAGCTTCGGGATCAAGCCAGATGAGTTGTGCTCCTGTCGGCTCCAGATGCGCAGCGATTTGCGCATACTGAGCCTCAGGCGCGGCAATGTAGAACGAAGCCTTGGAAAGCGAGCCGGGTTCAACATCCTCTGCGATTTCGGCAATCGCGGCGACCAAGGCTTCTGGTTCGCAAGGCGAAACGAAGCTCTCATCCCGCGAGTAGTCTGTCTTTCGTATCAACCTTGCACGCAGCCATCCGACGGATTCTGCATGACGAGGATGATCTGGGCCAAACAGGACCGTGCTCGAAGTCCACGCGCCGTCACCCCAATCAGGATCAAGGCGCAAATGCGCTTCTTTCAAATAATTGTGCCAACCACGCATATCGCACCCCTCAGGCGCTCCTAACGGTTGGCGCAAAAAGGCAAGCTCCTCTTGCCCTGCACGCTCGCGATCTTGATTGACGGTATCGGCGGCACATTGCGCTTGCTCCCACTCCTTCCGTGGCGGAAATACGACCTTGCCATCCGACAAGGTGATTTCGAACGACACAGTTTCTGCATCGTCACTATAGGGATCAGATCCGGGGACGAGTACTTCGATCAATAGGACACTGAGTTCGGCATCGAAGCCCACATCTTTGCGCCATGACGTCGAACTGACAGAATGAGACAGGGCACCAAAATATTCTTTCGGTAGAAACTCCGTCAACGCCATCGTCCGCACCAGATTGCCAGCTGGCCCATAGATGACGACGACATTTTCACCGCGCCCGACGCTGTGCCAATTGTCTAAGGTCACAATGTGCCGGCCATCATTGCTGACTTGCACTTCGACCGGGGCAATATCGTTAGCCAGCGGCCCCGCCCAAACGGGCTCCCACTCACCATCCGCATTTTTGCGCTCTAGCAGACCAAGCGGCGCAGGACGTTCAACGGCGCGCCCTTCTTCCTCGGCTTTCAGCTCATCCTTGAAATAGGCAAGCACGCTTTCCATCGGTGTTGGCTCAACAGTGAAACGGTACAGGCCGTTCTCTGAGAGCGTCTGTTTAGTCGTTGGTTCGGCCCAACTGTCGGCGCAAGCTTCATCGCTTACGATCAAGCCAAGGCTTGCGAAGCATACGGCCAGCGCGGTGAAAACGGCGATAAACTGTGATTTCATTGCTTCATGTTATCGCATGAAGTTCCGGGTGCAAAGCCGGCGGCTTACCGCTCTTCGTATTGCGTCAATCCGTCTGCGAGCCGGTTGCCTGACATAACAACCCGCGACCCCGTCCAGTCGGCAAGGAACACAGTGGCGCGGCGCAGGCCGGGCACAAACCGCGCTTCGTTATCAGTAACGCTCAAACCGTCAGAGGAATGCAGGTTCTTCTCAGCCCCCACTGCGATGAAGGCCGAATAATTCTCTTTATCGCGGCCCTGCACAAACCAGTTTTGCGTGATCCGCCCCGTTGCCCCGGCAGGAAGATCAATCATGTAATTCGTCGCGCGGCCATTGGCATCGTCGAACGAATTGTTCTCGATCACGACATTGCGCGAGCGTGATTTAAGGTAATGCCCGCCCTGCCCGCGTTCAAACCGGCTTTCGCGCACAGTCAGCTGACCATAATCTCCGGTATAGATGGAATGCGCGCAGCCAGCCGAGTTTTCGCATGTGCCAAGCCCGCTAAAGGTCGAACGGGTAATGAAAATGCGGCCATTCGGATCGTTGGCAGTAAGAATGCCCTGCTGGCTGTTCAAAAACCGCCCGAAAGCCACGTTCAGCGACCCTTTTTCTAGGCGGATGCCAGCGCCATTGCCGTCGCTCACATTGATCCCGCTAAAGGTCACGCCGCGCACCTCTGCGCCGATACCGCGCAAGACCAGCGCCGCTTTGCCTTCGCAGGCTGTTCTGTCGAACACTGCCGTTCCGTAATCGCGGGCGACATAGGAAACGACCCCGGCGGTTTGTACGGCGCATTGGCGATACATGCCCGGAGCAATCTCGATTGTGCCCTTTTGCGCGCCGATTGCCGTCACAGCCTGTTGCAGCGTCGAATAGCCGCGCCCTGTTTCCATCACCGTAAAGGCAGGCGATGCGGGGGCCTGCGCCATCAAAGCGGCCACCGGGATCGCAGCCACCGCGAGGCCCGCAAGAATAACGCTGCCCCACATAGACGGGCGAGAAAGCTGGGCCGTTTGGGCAGAAAAGCGTGTCTGTGTCATGCTGCACGCCTAGCGCGCATTGCTTAAAGGCACGCTAACCACATGCACCCTGTCCCTTTCCGGATCATCATTTCGCTCTTGGCGTTCGTCCGTTTCCTTGGCTACACCTGTCCGCGAACGCTGGACCAAGGAATGGCCCGCGCTGAATATTGGGATCATCGAGGAGAACACCCCATGAAGAAAATCATCACAACTGCTGCCCTTGGCGCAGCATCACTGGCTCTCGCAGCATGCGGCGGATCGGATAATGCGTCCGACGATCTCGAAGTCGAATCGGTTGAAATGCCCGCCGAAACCGCTCTTGAAGCTGTTGACGAAGAGCCTGTCGCGGATGCCGCCGGCAACGAAGCCGAAGAAGTCGCTGGCCCGCCGCCAGTTGATACTGCGACCGCAGAAGAAGCAGCCAACGCAGCCGAAACCGTCGCCGAAGCTGTTGAAGCCGCAGAAGCCGCAGAAGCTGCTCTTGCTGCTGAAGCTGCCGCCGCGGCCGAAGCCGCTGCCAATCTCGAAATCGAGTAATGCTCGGCGCAAACAGCCATGGCCGTCAGCATTCGTGCTGGCGGCTCGGCATGGGCGTTGCCCTTTGCGCAGCGGGCATCGCATTGTCCGCCTGCGGGAATTCGGGCGGCACAGCCCCCGGCGCCGTAAGCGAAGGTGAAGCCCGCGCGCTCGAAGAAGCAGCCGAAATGCTGGAAGAGCGGCGCCTGCCCGATGGCGTTGTACCGGATCCCGATTCGCCTGTGGCCGTTGCTCCGGACGACGACGAAACCGCTGAGTAACGCCGGGCAACTGGCCAGCGACAGTCAATTAGGAATTTCCACGCGATGAACGCCCCGACAAATCCCGGAATGGATCAGGACACTTTCGAGCAATTTGCCGAACAGCTGGATCGCTATGTTAGCGAGCGCCTGATCCCGGCAGAAAACGACCTGATCGATAACGATGCAGTGCCGCCCGAGATTATCGACGAAATGCGCAATATGGGCCTGTTCGGCATTTCCGTGCCCGAAGAATATGGCGGCGCGGGACTTAACGTGACGCAATATGCGCGGGTCGTGAACGCGATGAGCTATGCCGCGCCGGCCTATCGTTCAATCTTTTCGATCAATGTCGGAATGTTCGCAAGCGCCCTTAAGAACGGCGGCACCGAAGCACAGCGCGCTGAATGGTATCCGAAATTGGCCGAAGGCAAGATCGCCTGTTTCGGCCTGACTGAGCCGGGTTCAGGCAGCGATTCGGCTGCGATGCAAACCACCGCCACTCCCGACCCCGATGGCAACGGATGGGTGCTGAACGGGACCAAACGCTATATCACGAACGCGCCGCACGCCGATGTCGCGCTGATCATGGCGCGCACCGAGAAAGACGCATTGCCGAAGAATGCCCATGTCAGCGCGTTTCTGGTGCCGATGAATACGCCTGGGGTTTCAACCGGCTCACCGGACAAGAAGATGGGCCAATCCGGCAGCCACATCTCAGACATTATGCTGGATGATGTGAAAATTCCGGGCGATGCGCTGCTCGGCGGGGAAACTGGCAAGGGTTTCCGCTTTGCGATGCAGAGCCTCGACAATGGGCGGATTTCTGTTGGTGCAGCCGCGACGGGCTACGCTCGCCGCGCCCTCGATTCTGCTCTTCGCTATGCCAATGAGCGCAAAGCGTTTGGCGAACCAATCGCCAATTTCCAGCTAATCCAGGCGATGCTCGCCGACAGCGAGACAGAGATTTACGCTGCCGAATGCATGATGCGCGATGTCACCGCGCGCGCGGATCGCGGTGAGAACATCATCACCAAAGCCGCCGCATTCAAAGTGTTTGCCTCCGAAATGTGCGGCCGCGTGGTGGACCGGGTCGTGCAAATCTATGGCGGCGCAGGCTACCTCGCCGAATATGACGCTGAACGGTTTTTCCGTGATGCGCGTATTTACCGCATCTACGAAGGCACAACGCAAATTCTTCAACTCCAGATCGCCAAGCATATGCTGCGCGAATGGGAAAAAGAACATTCTTGATTCGCACGCCATCCGGCGCGCGATATCCTCGCTCACGCGACCTGAAGGTCGCATCGCTACGGGCGGGCGGTCGCCCTTGCGGCTCGCAAGCGAGCCGTTCCAATACACGTTCGAGAACAGGTCTCTAATCTGAATGTACAATCTTCTGAATGACCTTTCGATTGTCGAGGTCTCCAGCTTCGTCGCCTCGCCAACGGCAGGCCTGTATTGCGCGCAAATGGGTGCAGAGGTGATCCGTGTTGATCACAAGGCGGGCGGCCTCGACTACGATCGCTATATGCTGACCAACGAAGGGCGCTCGCTGTCTTGGGAAAACCTCAATCGGGCCAAAAAATCGGTCGCGCTTGATCTGCGCAGCGGTGAAGGGCGTGAGCTGTGCGTCGAACTGGCGGCAAAGACGGGCCAGTGCATTACCAACTTGCCCGAAAAGAGCTTCCTGAGCCACGCAGCAATCAAAGCGGCTCAAGCTGAAGGCACGCCGGACCTTACCTCGGTACGCATCATGGGCTGGCATGACGGACGGCAAGCGATGGATTTCACCGTCAACGCCGCGTCGGGATACCCGCTCATGACAGGACCCGAGGACTGGGACATGCAAACCGCGCCGCCGGTTAATCAAGTGCTGCCCGCTTGGGACTTTATCACCGGAGCCTATTGCGCCTTTGCGATGCTCGCTGCGCTGCGCCACCGCGATGCAACAGGGCTTGGCTCTGAAGTGCGTGTTCCTTTGGGCGATGTTGCGATTGGCACTACCGCAAATGCCGGATTGATGGCGGAAATGCTCTATCGCGGCAGTGATCGCGAACGCCTCGGCAACGCGATTTGGGGCGCATTTGGCCGCGATTTCCGATCCAAAGACGGTGTGCGATTTATGGTGGCGGCCCTCACTGCCAAACAATGGGCAGGCCTTGTCGAAGCATTCGGCGTGACGCTGCCGATCAGCAAGCTTGAAGCCGAAGTGGGTGTGACCTTCACCGATGGCGATGATCCACGCTTTAAGCACCGCCATGCCCTGTTCGACATTTTTCAGAACGTCGCGGGAAGCCACGATTACAAGGCGCTGGAATCGCTGATGGCGGCCCATGGCTGCACCTTCGAGAAATATCGCACCGCCCATGAGGCAGCGCATGATCCCGCTCTCGTCGCGGACAATCCGATGTTCGGCCCCTCACCTGCGAACCCGTCTGGCTTTGAATATCCAGCGCCGCGTTCCTTTGCGAACATTCCGGCCCAGCAAGCCGCCGATCCCGCTCCTGCGCCTTACCTCGGCCAGCATTCAGAAGAGGTGCTTGCCGAAAGGCTCGGCCTGTCGAGCGGCGCCATTGCCAAGCTGGTGGATGCAGGCACCGTAGCCCTCTCTGATAAGGACCGCTGATGACAAGAAGAGCCGCAATCGTATCGCCGCTTCGCACGCCCGTGGGCAAATTCCTTGGCGGGCTTTCCAGCCTTAATGCGGGCGAGTTGGGCGCGATCATTTTGAAAGCGCTTGTCGAACGCAGCGGGGTCGATCCCTCCCGCGTTGACGATGTCGTGTTCTCGCAAGGGTACGGAAATGCCGAAGCGCCCGCCATCGGGCATTGGTCGTGGCTGGCCGCGGGATTGCCATTGGAAGTGCCCGGCTATCAGCTGGACCGGCGCTGCGGATCGGGCCTGCAAGCGGTCGCCAACGCGGCGATGATGGTGGAAACCGGCATGGCCGATGTTGTGGTCGCAGGTGGATGCGAGAGCATGTCCAATGTCGAGCATTACACATTGCAAGGGCGCGGCGGCGCGCGAATGGGCGACATCACTTTGCATGACCGGCTGTCACGGGGCCGTTTGATGAGCCAGCCGATTGAACGCTTTGGCGTGATAACTGGGATGATCGAAACAGCCGAAAACCTCGCCAAGGATTATGAGATTTCGCGCGAAGATGCCGATGCCTTTGCCGTGCGTTCGCACCAGAATGCAGCCGCCGCATGGCAAGCGGGCAAGTTCGATGCGCAGCTCGTCCCTGTCGAAGTGCCTCAGCGGCGCAAAGACCCGATAGTCTTCGATCATGACGAGGGTTACCGCGCGGATGCGACTGTGGATGTGCTTGCTGGCCTGCGTCCTATCGATGGCAGGCGTGATCCGGACGCAATCGTCACTGCGGGCAATGCCAGCCAGCAAAACGATGCGGCGGCGGCGTGTCTTGTCGTGGCCGAAGACAAGCTCGAGGAATTGGGCCTTGAGCCATCTCTTTGGTTTGGCGGGTGGGCAGCGGCAGGCTGCGATCCGTCGCGCATGGGATTTGGCCCCGTGCCAGCCGTAGAACGCCTTTTCGAGCGGCGCGGATATTCATGGGATGATATTGATCTGGTCGAGCTTAATGAAGCTTTTGCTCCGCAAGTTCTCGCCGTGTTAAAAGGTTGGGGCTGGTCAGCAGATGACAGCCGCCGCGACATCCTCAACGTCAATGGATCGGGCATTTCGCTCGGCCATCCCATTGGCGCAACTGGCGGGCGCATCCTCGCCGATATGGCTGCAGAGATGCACCGCCGCGAAGCGCGCTTTGGCTTGGAAACAATGTGCATCGGCGGCGGTCAGGGTATCGCTGCGGTGTTTGAGCGCGCCACGTGAGCTTTGACGCTTGGATCGGGCGTGAGCAGCAATCGAGTGACGTGCTGGACGCGGCGCGCGCGGCGCGCTGGCTTGCGACATTCGACCTAGCGATGCCGGAACCGGCGATCATGCCTCAGGGGATCCACTTTGCGCTGTGCACACCCGATACGCCAACGGCGGCCTTGGGCGAAGATGGGCACCCTGCGCGCGATGAAAGCGCGGAGAGTTTCCTGCCGCCATTTTCCATGCCGCGCCGCATGTGGGCCTCCAGCGCAATAGAATTCCGCGCGCCGATTGCGGTCGGCGCAGCGATCGCCCGGACTAGCCGCGTTGCCTCGATCAGCGAGAAAGTGGGCGGCAGCGGCAGGCTAGCCTTCGTAAATGTCGAGCATGAGACGCACGCCAACGGCACACTTTCGGTGCTGGAGACACAAACGCTCGTTTACCGCGATGCTGCCGCAGAGGACGCACCGCTTTCCCCGCCTGATCAGGGTGACAAGACGTTTGATGCGAGTGAGTGGGAGGCGCATCGCGTCATAAATCCCGACCCGCGCCTGCTGTTTCGCTATTCCTCGCTCACTTTCAACTCGCACCGCATCCATTACGACGCGCCTTACGCGCGCGATGTTGAGCGGTACCGCGGGCTTGTGGTGCACGGGCCGCTGACGGCGAGCCTGCTCTTGCAATTGGCAGCGAGCACGCATGGCGAGAACGCGCTGCGCACCTTTGAATTTCGCGGGGTCTCGCCGGCCATTGCGGGCGAGCCGCTGCACCTTGTGATGCGCGGCAAAGACGGCAGCATTGAGCTTGGTGCATTTGCAGGCGATGGCCGTCAAATCACCAAAGCCAAGGCCGCAATCTAACCTTTAATCGGGTAGTCCTTGATCGGCTCCATCACCGCGTAACTTTCCGATTTCGGCTCGCGGTCCAGAACAGGGAAATCAATCGCTGGCGGCTCGATATGGGTGTCAGGCAAACGGTCCAGCAAATCGCGGATCAGGCTAAGCCGTCCGCGTTTTTGATCATTGAAATCGACCAGAGTCCACGGCGCGTTATCCGTGCTGGTCGCTTTCAACATCGCTTCACGCGCTTCGGTATAGGCGTCGTATTTCTCACGCGCGGCGAGATCGACAGGTGACAGCTTCCACCGCTTCAGCGGATCTTCAAGCCGCTCACGAAGGCGTTCTTCCTGATTGTCCTGATCCGTAGTCAGCCAGTATTTGAACAGCATAATACCATCATCGGTAAGCTGCCTTTCAAAGATCGGAGCTTGTTCGAGAAACGCTTCGACTTGGGCTTCGCTCGCATAGCCCATAACCTTTTCCACGCCGGCGCGGTTGTACCAGCTGCGGTCGAACAGCACGATCTCGCCTGCGCTGGGCAAATGATCGATGTACCGCTGGAAATACCACTGGGTCTGCTCGTCTTCGCTCGGCTTGGAAAGAGCCACCGTGCGACACTGGCGCGGGTTCAATTTGTCACGCACCGCGCGGATCGCACCGCCTTTGCCCGCTGTATCACGGCCTTCAAATAGCACCACAATGCGCGCGCCTGTCGTCCGCGCCCAACGTGCCATGCCGACCAGTTCCTCGGTCATGGGTTCGAGCAGTTTGCGGTAGTCTTTCCCTTTGAGGGCCATGGTGTCTCTCGGATTGTTGTTGCCTTGCCGCGATGGTAGTATCAAACGACACATCATGGCTACACTTGCTGATCCTGACACCGATTTTTCGCGCCTGCCGGACCTTCCGGCGGATGTGTTCACCGCGCCGCTCGCCAAGCCTGCCCATCTGGGTGGTGACTGGCTGGAGCCTGCGCAGACCAACTATAGCACCGAAGATCACGGCATCTGGAACGAGCTTTTCGCGCGCCAGATGGAAGTGCTTCCCGGACGCGCGGCGAGCGCATTTATGGCAGGCTTGGACAAGCTCGATCTTTCGCGCGGAGGCATTCCCGAATTCGGCGCGCTTTCAGAGGAACTGGACAAGCTGACAGGGTGGAGCGTCGTGCCTGTCCCGATGTTGATCCCTGATCACGTGTTCTTCTGGCATTTGGCGAATCGCCGCTTTCCTGCGGGCAATTTCATCCGCACACGCGAGACATTCGACTACATTCAGGAACCCGACGTGTTCCACGATGTCTTTGGCCATGTCCCGATGCTTACTGATCCGGTCTATGCCGATTACATGCAGGAATATGGCCGCGCGGGCTGGAAGGCGATGCATTACAATCGCCTCAAATCGCTTGGTGCGCTCTATTGGTACACGGTTGAATTTGGCCTGATCGAAGAGGCTGATGGCGTAAAAGCCTATGGCGCGGGCATTCTGTCCGGGCCGACGGAAGCTAAATTCGCGGTCGAAGCGGAAAGCCCGAACCGCATCATGCTCAACGTGGATCGGGTCATGCGCACCGATTACGTGATCAGCGATCTACAGCCGACCTATTTCGTGATTGAGAGCTTTGATGACCTCTTCCGCCAAACGGTAGAGCGCGATTTTGATAGGCTGTACAAGAACCTCGCGCCCGGCTTCACCTACGCCAACAGCGCGGTGATCGATGTCGATTATGTCGTGAACCGGGGGACGCAGGAATACCATCTGCGCGGTGGCCGCGGCAGCGGAGCAGACCCGGTTTAAATCAGATCTCTTCGGGCTCTCGCGCAACGAAATGGTGGACCACAAGAGCGACAGCGCCGCCTGCAAAGCCAGCACCGAAAGCGGTCAGCGACAATCCGCCAAGGAATGTCCAGCTGTTCACGAACAGCCCGACAGCGATGGTTGCGACCATCCCGACGCCCATCATGCGTAGAATCATACGCGGCGCTTCATTGCGACCAAGGATCGACGCCAGCCAGCCAAGGGTAGCCCCCAAAGTGATCAGCACGAGTAACGCCATTGGTCTTCAATTCCTGTAAGTGTGGTCTCTTAGTTGCATAACACGCACGACCCTGAAAGGGTTCCGGTGATGCAGCGATTCTCTATGCTTTAGAAGAAATAGAGCAGCGCGCAGCCCATCGCCACGCGGTAAACCACGAAGACCATCATCGAAGCTTTCTTGAGGAAATTCATCAGGAAAGCCATCGTCAGGAATGCCGCGATAAAAGTAAGAACGCCTGCAACAAGCGCATCCCATGCCAAAGCGGTGCCTGCTTCGAAAATCTCTGGCACGATCAATATCCCTGCGCCTGCAACGGCCGGGATGGACAGCAGAAACGAGAAACGCGCGGCTTCGACCCGTTTGTACCCAAGGAAACGTGCCGCCGTCATGGTGACGCCAGAACGGCTGGTGCCCGGAATGATTGCCAGTGCCTGTGCCAGACCGACGATCAATCCGTCTCGCCACGTCATGTCTTCAAACTGTTTGATCTCTTTCCCGACAAAATCGGCAATGCCCAGCAAGATGCCATAAACGATCAAATTGACGGCGATGAGATCTGTGAAACGGATCGAGCTCATGAGATCGCCGTCGATTATCTCGACCCCGAACACACTGGTCGCAATCCCATTGAACAGGCCCATTTTGATCGAAAGGCCAAACACGACTGCGGGGATCGTGCCGAGCACAATCCACCAAAACAATCGCCGTTCCGCAGGTGCATTGGGCGCACCTGCGCCAACCCCAATACTGGCAAAACCGCCTCGCGCCAGAACCAGCACGTCTTTGAAGAAATAGACGATAATCGCCAACAGCGACCCTACATGCACGGCGACATCGATCAGCGGGCCTTGGTCCGAAAAGTCGGTGAAGGTCGGGATCAGGATCAGATGGCCTGACGAGGATATCGGCAGGAATTCAGTGATTCCCTGAACCACCGCGATGATGAGCAGCTGTAGAAACGTCATGGCCCACGCTCCTTGTAGGAAGCGTGGGCCAAGTCAATTCGTTTGCGATTGTTAGTGAGGCTAAATCACCAGATGCGTACGCGATCTTCTGGCGGCAGGTATAGCGCGTCGCCTTCGGTGACATTGAACGCTTTGTACCACGCATCGCTGTGACGCACCGCGTTGTTCAAACGGAATTCGCCGGGAGGATGGTTCGCCGTCATCACACGGTTGCGAAGCGATTCCTCACGCTCCATCCCGCGCCATATCTGCGCATAGCCAAGGAAGAAGCGCTGATCTCCCGTCAGGCCGTCAATGACCGGCGCCTCTTCACCGTTCAGCGACATGCGATAGGCGCGGTAAGCCATCTGTAGACCGACAACATCTCCAAGAGTTTCACCCATCGATTGGCCGGGACGAAGGCATTCTGGCCCGTTCGACCCTTCAACCGGGCAGTAGGATTTGATGAAGTCGCCCATCTTGTCGGTGAACTTCACAAAACCAGCACGGTCCTCGTCCTGCCACCAATTCCTCAGCGTTCCGGTCGCATCAAACTGCGAGCCTTGATCATCATAGCCATGGCCGATTTCGTGCCCAATCACCGCGCCAATGCCGCCGTAATTCACTGCCGGATCGGCATTGCCATTAAAGAATGGCGGCTGAAGAATGGCGGCAGGAAAAACGATCCGGTTTGTAAGCGGAGAATAATATGCGTTCACCGTTTGCGGGAACATTCCCCATTCGGTCGGATCCACTTCGGTGCCTAGGCGCGCAAGATTGTCTTCATCGTTCCACTTGATCGTCGCCATTCGGTTGCCCAGTGGATCGTCGGCAGAAATCTCCAACCCGTCATACGTCTTAAACTCGTCAGGATAGCCGATCATCGGCACAAAGCCTTCGAGTTTTGAGCGTGCCTCTGCGATCGTCGCTGGGGTCATCCAGGTATTCTCGTCGAGCGCCGCGTTCATAGCGCGACTAAGATTGGCTACCAGTTCATCCATCCGGGCTTTGCTGTCAGGCGGGAAGTATTTTTCGACATAGAGCGCGCCGAGTTGTTCACCAATGGCGCCTTCAACCGATGAGATTGCGCGCTTCCAGCGCTCCTGCTGCTGTTCCTGACCACTGATTGTCTTGCCGTAAAATTCGAAGTTTGCAGCATCCAGATCGCTCGAAAGCAGCGCCGCATTCGACGACAGGAAACTCTTCGCCATATAGGCTTTGATGGTCGCAAGCGGTGTCTCAGTCAGCAATTCCATCATAGCCGGCAAGCCGCCGCCAATCATTTCGACCTGCTCCGGCGTCAGCCCTGCTTCTTCGATCTCTTCATCCGTCGGAGGCAGCTGGGCCGCGAGATAGCGCGGCTGGCCCGCAAGTCTGGACGATTCCGGCACCGCGTCGATCGGAAAATCGCCAGCCAATCCTGCCAAGTCTTCTGGTGTAAGCTCGTTATAAGTCAGCGTCGGGCGGCGGAATATCTGGCGCGCCCATTCAATAGCGGCAACCTTGCTTTCGAACGCATACACCGCCTCGGCAGCATTTTCGGGATCCTGATATCCAGCGGCCGCATATATCGTGGCGAGATAGTCTTTGTATTTGGCGCGGATTTCCAGATTGCTTTCGGAATCGACCAGATAGTAATCGCGATCCGGAAGCCCCATGCCATCGAAGCCAATATTTACGACATATTGGGTGGGGTTGCGCGCGTCGATGCCAACGCCTGCGCTCACCAGAGACGGGTAACCCGGCTTGCCAAAAAGACTGGCGAGAGCCTCGAGATCGGATGCGCCATAAATTGCATCAAGATATGGCTGGGCAGGCGCAAGGCCGCTTGCATCGATGGCTTCTACATCCATGAAAGCGTTGTAGGCATCGACAATTCGGCGGCCCTGCGTGCCTGGCTCCGGATTCGACGCGACGAGCGTATTCACCAACGTGCGCACATCGCGGGTCGATCCTTCACGCAGCATATCGAATGCGCCAAACCGTTGACGATCCGCCGGGATTTCGTTTGAAGCAATCCACTTGCCGTTGACGTAGGCGTTGAAGTCATCACCCGGATCAACGTCACCATCAATCAAGTCAAGGCCGACACCCCAGCTGCCAAAATCCATAGTCGGAGAGGTAATATCACCGGATTCGGGCTCTTCGATCAGTGTTTCAGCGCCGTGGGCTCCGTGGCCCTCATGCTCATTGGCAACGGCGGGAGCGGTGAAAGCGAGCGCGGCGAGACTTGCGCCGAGAAAAGCAGTTTTGCGGATCATATGTTCGGGTCCCCGTTAAAAGTTCATTCTGCCTGAGAGCTTTGTGTAGCGCGCTTCGCAAAGCAAGGGTGTTGTTGATCTGGCCCTCGCGACCCTTGGTCGAATTGCGTGCCCTTCTTTAGAAAGGTATCGACGCGGCGCGGCCTATCGCGGCATAAGCTTGTCCCATGTCACTATCAGTCGATCTTTCTGGGCGCAGCGCCCTTATCACCGGCGCGTCTTCGGGTCTTGGGTCACGATTTGCACGCATCCTTGCAGCAAACGGCGCGAATGTAGCCTTGGGCGCACGGCGCAAAGACCGCCTTGAGGCGCTGGCAGCCGAAATTGGCGATCAGGCTGCGGCAGTGGAGATGGATGTCGCGCGCGAGGCCGATATCATCGCTGGCTTTGACGCCGCAGAACAAGCCTTTGGCACGGTGAACACCGTTATCGCCAATGCCGGAATTGACGGCGCAGGCATGGCGACAGACACCAGCGAGGAAGAGATAGATCGAACGCTTTCGATCAATCTGAAAGGCGCCATCTTGACGGCGCGCGAAGGGGCGCGGCGGATGATCTCAGCTGGCGTTCCCGATGGCCGAATTGTCATGATCGCATCGATTACTGCGTTTGAACCATCGCCCGGCCTCGTCGCATATTCCGCTAGCAAGGCTGGCGTGGTCCAGGCTGCGCGAAGCATCGCGAAGGAATGGGCCCGCACCGGCATTTGCGTGAACACGATCTCGCCCGGATATATTCGCACCGCGATCAACGATGAATGGTTTAAAACCGATATGGGGAAGAAGCAGGTCAACCGCTTTCCGAAACGCCGTCTGATGAGCGAAGAGGGGCTTGATGGCCCGCTATTATTCCTGTGCTCGGATGCCGCCGAATTCGTGACCGGCGCAGACTTTGTTCTCGATGACGGGCAGTCTTTGTAATTCGCGCTTTGCTTTCATTAAGAATATTGGCCTAATACTCTCGCCAATCGCTCTAGCTGAGTAAAACGCATGTATTCTATCACCACCAATTCATCTCAAAGCCTCGTCGAGTTGACCTTCAGCGGGCCTATGGATCAAGACCCCGCTGCGTTCTTCAAAGAATTGACGGGCTCGGCCGATAGAGTCCGGCGCTCAACCGGATCTTGGCAATTGCTCGTCGACTTTACCGAAACGGATGTAATGGTTCAGGAGCGCGCGCAAAACACCGGCAAGATTTTCGAGTGGTGCTTGGCCAACGGTATTTCGAAGACCGCGATTGTTGCCAGTTCGGCCACCCAGAAAATGCAAATCCGGCGGGTCACAAATGCCAGCAAGCTGATCGAATTTTTTGACACAGCGGCGCAAGCACAGGCGTGGCTCAAGCGCTAGCAACTGGCCAGTTTTGGGCAGAGGACTGACCTTTGCGGCTGCAATTTTGTAGTGGCTCGTCAAGTCTGCCAAAAGTGTCTAGGCTCTGGTTATGATGTGTTTGCCTAGCCACACGCGATAGGATTAGACTGGTCAGCAAATTCCGCAATCAGCGACGCACGTGCGGCCATTTCACGGCTAAGCCAGCCAGATCATTATTTACCACATAAATGCGCTGTCCTTCTATCGACGCGCCAACAGGAGTGAATGTCGATGAAGGGTTACAAAGAACCAAGCCACCAAGACAGAGTGGCCGCTGCTGCTAAGGCTAAGCAAAAGGCCTTGGCCAAGTTGAAAGCCGCGCCCAAGCCAAACGAAGCCGAATTGGCCGCAATGGCTGCCCGCCGGGTTGAACGTGAGGCCAAGGCCGAAGAAAAGCGGAAAGCGGCTCGCGAAGCTCGGCAGGAAAAGCAACGCTTGGCACAGGAAAAGCGCGAAAAGGCAAAGCAGGAGCGCGAAAAGGCCGAGCCTCCGAAACGGTCCGAGGCGGAGTTAAAAGCGGCTCGCGATGCCCGCTATGCCGCTCGCAAAAATCGCAAGTGACAACGGGCTCGGTGCATTTTCGTGATTTCGATTCTGCAGAATTTCTTCGCGAATATTGGCAGAAAAAGCCGCTCCTGATCAAGTCTCCTTGGGCGTCATGGTCAAACCCCGTCGATCCCGATGAACTGGCTGGCTTGGCGTGCGAAGATCACGTTGAATCCCGCCTTATCACGCAGTCAGACCCCGAATGGGAACTGGAGCATGGTCCTTTGCCCGAAGATCGCTTTGAGCGACAAGGCAAAGCCCCGTGGACACTGCTTGTTCAAGCGGTCGATCATCATATCCCGTCCGTTGCCGCTCTGCTCGATTGCTTTCGGTTTGTGCCCAACTGGCGCGTTGATGATGTGATGGTCAGCTATGCAGTGGATGGCGGCGGAGTGGGCGCACACTTCGATCACTATGACGTGTTTCTGGTGCAGGGTTTGGGACGGCGACGCTGGGAACTGGGCGGGTTATGCGACGAAAATTCCGAACTTTTGCCGCACTCCAATCTATTGCTGCTCGCTGACTTCGAACCCACCGATGAATGGATATTGGAGGAGGGCGACATTCTCTACGTTCCCCCTCGATTTGCGCATCGCGGCACCGCTGTTGGCGATGATTGCATGACGTACTCTATCGGGTTCCGTGCGCCATCCCGCGCGGAGCTGGTTGAGGATTGGGCAGAAGATGTAGCGGACCAGATGCTGGATCAGGACCGCTACACCGACCCCCAATTGGCGCAGCAGGACAATCCGGGCGAAATCGGCTCAGAGGCTATCTCCCAGCTTCACAGCATGGTCACCGAAAAGATGCTCGACCAGGGCAGTTTCATGCGGTGGTTTGGGCGATACAACACGATGCCGAAAAATCCGGACATCGACTGGCAGCCGGACATTCTGGCGAGCGCGGATGATATCCGGCAGAGCTTGGTCGAGGGCGCCACGTTGATCCGCAATCCCGCCAGCCGCTTCTCCTTCGTTCGAGAGCCTCAATCATCGATCCTGTTGTTCGTCGATGGGCAGTGTTTTTCCTGCTCTGGCGATGAAGCAATATTTGCCGAAAATGTCTGCGCGAGCGCACGGCTGACGGTCGAGCCTGATGCTTCGCAGCCAACGCTGGATTTGATCGCCAAACTGTTCAACCAAGGAAGCGTGGCTTTAGACCTGTAAGCCTGCTCGCAGGCCTCAGGGCTGGACGTCTTTCCATTGTCCTGGCTCAGTGCCCTCAACAGTCCAATCGCCGATGGACCACCGGACCAACCGCAAAGTCGGAAATCCTATCGCTGCGGTCATTCTGCGCACTTGACGGTTTCTCCCTTCGCGGATCGTCATTCTCAGCCAAGTGTCCGGCACGGTTTTGCGCACGCGGATCGGCGGATCGCGTGGCCACAAATCTGGCTCCGCTATCTGGTCAACCTCGGCTGGCCTCGTCATCCCATCTTTAAGTTGAATGCCTTGCCGCAACTGGTCCAGATCGTGTTCCTGAGGGTCGCCTTCGACTTGTACAAGATATGTCTTAGGCGTCTTGAACCGCGGATCGGATATCCGCGCTTGCAAGCGGCCATCGTCGCACAGCAGAAGCAACCCTTCGCTATCGCGATCAAGGCGGCCCGCTGGATAGACCCCCTTCAATTGGATGAAGTCTGACAGCGTCGCCCGAGCGGTTTCTGACCCGCGATCCGTGAACTGCGACAGCACACCGAATGGCTTATTGAAGACAATCAACCTAGCCATTCTAATGTCCTCTCATATCGATTGAAGCCGCAGGGTTTTGGGCGCGGGATTGACCGTGCTGGACTTAAAACAGCGTCATGGCCGCACGCCCGGAAAGGGCAAGCCATACCGGATCCGCCGCGCCTGCGCCATGCGGACAAGCGGCCTTCCGGCTGGAAAGAGTTTCATCTTTAAATGAAGGAATGGTGCCACGAGAGAGAATTGAACTCTCGGCCTCGTCATTACCAATGACGCGCTCTACCACTGAGCTACCGCGGCCCCTTTCGAGACGCGCGCCTATCGTTGGGGCAGCGCGTCTTGTCAAGCCATCCTTGAACCATCGCGCACTTAACGGCAATGGATTGCGTATGAGTGAAGAGACAAGCAAGAATCTATCGCGTGAAGAGCGTCTGGCTGCGAAACTTCGTGAGAACCTGCGTCGCCGCAAAGCTCAAGGGCGGGCAATCGACAGCGAATCGCGCGATAACGGGGTTTCCAAGGACGACGCCGGGGGCTAGTGCCCTTCTGTGATTTTCAACGGGCGAAACCGCCTGCTCCCTCGGAGACAAAATGCCTAAGCTAATTCTTGTCCGCCACGGCCAAAGCCAGTGGAACCTGGAAAACCGCTTCACCGGTTGGTGGGATGTCGATCTGACGGATAAAGGCATCGAGGAAGCCAAGGCCGCCGGCACCCTTATGAAAGACAAAGGCGTCTTGCCGACTACGTGCTTCACTTCGCTTCAAACGCGCGCGATCAAGACGCTCAATCTTGCGCTGGGCGAAGCGGGCCGTTTGTGGCTTCCGGTGACCAAAGACTGGCGCCTGAATGAGCGTCACTATGGCGGGCTGACCGGCCTCAACAAACAAGAAACGCGAGACAAGCATGGCGATGAGCAGGTCCATGTCTGGCGCCGCAGTTTTGATGTGCCTCCGCCACCAATGGAACCGGGCAGCGAATACGATCCGGGCGCAGACCCGCGTTATGAGGGCATCGATGTGCCTTACACCGAAAGCCTGAAACTCACGATTGAGCGGGTGCTGCCTTATTGGGAAAGTGATATCCTGCCAGTGCTGGCCAACGGCGAAACTGTTATTATTTCAGCCCACGGCAATTCGCTGCGCGCGCTGGTAAAGCATCTGTCAGGCATTTCGGATGACGACATCACAGGGCTGGAAATCCCGACGGGCCAGCCGATCATTTATGACTTTGACGACGATATGGTGCCGGGTGAACGGTACTATCTGAAAGACAGCTGAGGGACGCCGCGCATATGGGGGCAAAAATTGCAATCGTAATGGGCAGCCAGTCCGACTGGCCAACCATGAAACTCGCCTGCGAGGTTTTGACCGAGCTCGAAGTCGAGCATGAGGCACGGATCGTCTCTGCCCACCGCACACCTGACCGGATGAGCGCCTTTGCCAAAGGAGCCGAGGGCGAAGGCTTCGATGTAATTATCGCAGGCGCAGGGGGCGCCGCGCATCTTCCCGGAATGATCGCAGCGATGACACATTTGCCCGTGCTGGGCGTGCCGGTTCAATCCAAGGCTCTTTCGGGCTGGGACAGCTTGCTTTCCATCGCGCAAATGCCGGGCGGCATTCCAGTAGGCACTCTTGCTATTGGAGATGCTGGCGCAAAGAATGCTGGCCTGATGGCTGCAGCCATTCTGGCCCTGTCTGACGAAGAACTGTCCGAGCGGCTTCAGGATTGGCGCGCAGCACGCAGCGCCGATGTCGCAGAAACGCCGGTAGATTGATGAGCGATACGCCCCTCTCTCCCGGCTCGACTATCGGCATTCTTGGCGGAGGCCAGCTTGGCCGAATGATGGCGATGGCCGCGATCCAGCTTGGCTACCGCGTCGTCGGCTATGCCCCGGCAGGCGATAATGTCGCGGCGTCGGCATGCGATGATTTCTTCGAGAATGGCTGGGGCGAGAAAGACGCGCTCGCGGCCTTTGCCTCGCAATGCGACGTTGTGACGTGGGAGTTTGAGAACGTCCCGCTTTCGGCTGTCGAAGCGATCCCGGAACACCTGCTCGCACCGCATCCCAAAGCGCTCGGCATTGCGCAAGACCGGTTGAACGAAAAGCAATTTGTCGAGCAACTTGGGGCCAAATGCGCGCCTTACATCCGCGTTGACAGTGACGATGATTTTGCCCGCGCGGTGGAGCGGGTCGGCGCGCCCGGCATCCTGAAAACCGCGCGCGATGGCTATGACGGGAAAGGGCAATGGCGCATCAACTCCGCCCATGAGGCCGAAGGCGTTCGCTTCCCGGGCCGCACCTGCATTTACGAAGGCATGGTCGGATTCGAGACCGAATTTTCGGTGATCCTTGTTCGCTCGAAAACCGGCGAGGTGCGTTTTTGGGATAGCTCGGCCAACACCCATGAAGGCGGCATGCTGATCCATTCCGTTTTGCCCGCTGGCGACCTTGTCGAAGCACAAGTCGAAGAAGCGCGCGGCATAGCGGCGAAAACCGCAGAGGCGCTAAAATATGTTGGCGTGCTGACGCTTGAATTCTTCGCGACCAGATCCGGCCCGATCTTCAACGAAATGGCCCCGCGCGTTCACAATTCGGGGCATTGGACGATCGAGGCATCGGCCACGAGCCAGTTTGAGAACCACATCCGCGCGATTGCTGGCCTGCCGCTGGGCGGGACCGCGACCCGCTTTGCCAGCGTCGATATGCGCAATATCGTCGGCGATGATGCGCTCACTGCGCACCAAATATTGACTGAAGAGGGCGAGCCGCACCTGCACCTTTATGGTAAGCGCGAGGCCCGCGACGGGCGTAAGATGGGCCATGTGACACGGGTCAGCCACGAAGCGCCGTAAGCCTGATGCAAGAACCCGAAATCGTCTTGATCTATGCGCGCGCCGCCAATGGCGCGATTGGCTATGAAGGCAGCCTGCCGTGGCATCTGCCCGCTGATCTCAAGCGGTTCAAAGCGCTCACCATGAACAAGCCAATGGTGATGGGTCGCAAAACTTTTGAAAGCCTGCCAGGCCTGCTTCCCGGCCGTCGCCACATCGTGCTGACCCGCAAAGAACGCTGGGACAGCGAAGGCGCCGAAGTGGTCGGATCGGTTGCCGAAGCGCGCGCCTTGGCCAGCAAAGGCAATGACACTGGCGAGATTGCAGTCGTTGGCGGCGCGGCGATTTACGACGTGTTCCGCCCGCTCGCTCACCGGATCGAAGTCACAGAAATTCACGCCGACTTTAAGGGTGACACCTTCATGAAACCGCTCGGTGCGGAATGGGAAGTGACTGCGCGCGAGGATCACGCAACCGAAGGCGACCGTCCCGCCTATTCATTCGTAACCTATCACCGCTGCGGGGAAGAAGTGTGATGCGCAAATTTGTGATCGGACTGGCAGCATTGCTGGCAATCGCAGCCGCCGGGTTCTTCATCTTTGCGCCTGGCATGGTCGACCGCGATATGAACCGCGTTGATGGCAAGGAATTGCCGCCGGTTACCGACGCTGCGCTCGCCCTGCACAGCAAGCTCACCATCGTCGATCTGCATTCCGATACGCTTTTGTGGAAGCGCGATATGCTGGACCGGCACGATTACGGGCATATGGACCTGCCGCGACTGCAAGACGGCAATGTCGCGTTGCAAGTGTTCTCCAGCGTCACCAAAACGCCGAAGAACCAAAACTACGACAACAACAGCGCGGATGGCGACAACATCACGATGCTGGTGTTCGGTCAGTTACAGCCGCCGCGTACTTGGACGTCTTTGTTAGAGCGTTCGCTTTATCATGCGCAAAAGCTGGATGAAGCTGTCGCGCAGTCGGGCAAAGGTCTGATGAAGGTCGGTTCGGCTGATGACGTAGGCGGCTTGATGCTGGTTCGCGCACTTGGTCAGGAAACAACTGGCGCGCTGTTCAGCGCCGAGGGTCTGCACAATCTCGAAGGCGATCTGGATAATTTGGATGTGCTGTATGACGCCGGAATGCGCATGGCAGGCCTCACCCATTTCTTCGACAACAAGCTCGCCGGATCAATGCATGGCGAGGAAAAAGGCGGCCTTACCGATATGGGCCGCGAGGCGATCCGCCGCATGGAAGCCATGGGCATGATTGTCGACATCGCGCATTGCAGCAATGCCTGCGTTACGGATATTCTTACGATGGCAAGTCGTCCCGTCGTCTCCAGCCATGGCGGCGTGCAGGCGACCTGTGATGTGAACCGCAATTTGAACGATGATCACATTCGCGGAGTGGCCGAGACAGGCGGCATTATCGGGATCGGATATTGGGAAGGCGCGGTGTGCGACACCTCGCCCGCTGCCATTGCCAAAGCGATGAAACATGTCCGCGATCTGGTCGGGATCGAACATGTCGCATTGGGCAGCGATTTTGATGGCACGGTGCTTGTCCGGTTCGATACGAGCGGGCTGATCCATGTGACGCAGGCATTGATCGATGCAGGGTTTACCGAAGAAGAGATACGCGCCGTTATGGGCGGCAATGCGATCCGCGTGATTGGCGAGGGATTGATGCCGCTTGCTGATCTGCCCCTACCTCCTGAGCCATCCGCCGAATTGGAAGAGGCGGCTGCCTGATGCGCTGGCTCGATCACCGAGATGACATCACACAGGCGCTACGCGGCGCCGTCATCGCGCTTGGCAATTTTGATGGCTTTCACCGCGGGCACCAATCTGTCGCGGGCGAAGCAATTCAGTGGGCGCATGACGAAGGTCGCCCTTCAATCATTGCCACATTTGATCCGCATCCCGTGCGCCATTTCCGCCCCGACGTGCCGCCATTCCGCCTCACCACTTTGGAACAGCGCCAAGAGCTGTATCTCGCCGCAGGCGCGACCGCGATGCTGGTGTTCCATTTCGATAACGAACTGGCGACCACCAGCGCCGAGGATTTCATCACAGAGATCCTGATCAAACGCTTTGGCGCATTCGGCGTTGTCACAGGCGGCGATTTCACCTTTGGCCAAGGCGCAAAGGGCAATGTCGATCTGCTGCGCACATTTGGCCGCGAACAAGGGCTTGAGAGCCGCGTAGTCGAGGCGGTGAAAGGCAGCGGCGATATCGTCTCTTCCAGCCGCGTGCGGGAGGCATTGCGCGATGGCGACCCTCAGCTTGCAGCCGAACTCCTAACCCGCCCCTTTGCCATCCGAGGCATTGTCGAACATGGCGATAAAAACGGGCGCAAGCTTGGCTATCCGACCGCGAACCTCGCCATCGATACCTATCTGCGACCCAAATACGGGGTCTATGCGGTCACCGGCAAAATCCTCAGCACCGGCGAAGAATTGAAAGGCGCGGCCAATATCGGCGTCCGCCCGCAATTCGAGCCGCCCAAGGAATTGCTAGAACCCTATTTCTTCGATTTCTCCGGCGATCTGTATGGTCAGGAAATTGAGGTCGCGTTCCACCACTTTCTGCGCGGCGAGGCCAAGTTTGACAGCCTTGATGCGCTGATGGAGCAGATGGAGCGCGACTGCACAGAGGCTAAACGGCTACTTCCATGAAAAAATATGCACTTTGGGGTGGCATGGCGTTTGCGCTCGTCGTTCTCGTCTTATCCATCACCAATGCCAGCTGGCTCGCCCCGTATCCCGCGGGCGCTCCCAAACAGATTACGCACCGTGCCTTTGCGCCGCAAGTGCGCCAAGCGTGGGAAGAGGGTTGCCTCGCCACCCGAATC
Source organism: uncultured Erythrobacter sp. (assembly GCF_947497915.1). GTDB lineage: Bacteria > Pseudomonadota > Alphaproteobacteria > Sphingomonadales > Sphingomonadaceae > Erythrobacter. The sequence goes on from NZ_CANMIJ010000002.1 coordinate 594,524, forward strand.
GAAACACCGTATCACCGCCACTTGCCCAACACCCGCGACAGCATTTTGCGCGCGGACCGGATGGGCGGCTGGATGATCGAAGTCGACGCGCAATTGACCGGCGATGGCGAAATTGTGCTGCTGACGGAAGACAATCTCGACTGCGCGACCGATGGAACGGGTTTGGTCGGCGAGACCGCGCTCGCCGATATCCAGACACTGGATGCAGGCTATGGCTATCAAGTTCAGGATGAGGCCGGCACGCGTTATCCGTTTCGCGGCAAAGGCGCTGTGATCCCGACTCTGGGCGAGATTGCCCGCGCAATCCCGCGTCAGGCGCGCTTGATGGTGCATTTGAAAAGCGATGATCTCGCCCTCGCCGATGGGGTTGCAAAGGCCCTTAAGGCCATTGACCGCGACCCGCAGAAAACCGGCGATGCCTTCTACGGCAGCGCCGCCGGAGTAGCGCGGATCAAAGAGCTCTATCCCGATGTTTGGGCATTCAACCCTGAACAGGCGCGCCAGTGCACCGCCGATTACACGCTAACCGGATGGACCGGCATGGTCCCGTCATCCTGCGAAAATGGCACCATGATTATCGCGCTGGATGATCAGTCGCTGCTTTGGGGTTGGCCCAACCGTCTGATCGCGCGACTTGAGGGAGCAGGCGCAGAAATCCTGATCGAGGCACCCGGCATCGCTGCCACCAGCGAGGTAAACGGTGTCGACCTGCCCGAACAGCTCACCGAAATTCCCAGCTCGTTTAACGGCTATGTCTGGACCGATGACGCATTCACAACGCTGCCCGCGCTCATCCCCAGTTTCGACCGCCGCACTCAGAAAGAAATCGACGCAAGCCAGGCCGCGTTGGAGCGTCGCCGCGCACAATAAGGCGGCTCCCCTGCCAATGACGCGCAATATGGCTTTATCGCGGGCGCGGAATGCCCTAACGGCCAACCGCTATGTCTGATCAAAAACGCGACCTTAAAGATACGGTCTTCCTGCCGAAGACCGCGTTCCCGATGAAAGCCGGCCTTCCGCAAAAGGAACCGGGCATTGAGGCGCGCTGGCGCGAGATTGATTTGTACGCGAAATTGCGCGAGGCAAGAGCGGGCCGCGAGAAGTTCATCCTGCACGATGGGCCTCCCTATGCGAATGGCGATATGCATATCGGCCACGCGCTCAATCACATCCTGAAAGACACGGTCTGCCGCACGCAGAACCTGATGGGCAAAGACGCGCCCTATGTGCCGGGCTGGGATTGCCACGGCCTTCCGATTGAATGGAAGGTTGAGGAAAAATACCGCAAGAAAAAGCTCAATAAGGACGAGGTTCCCGCCAAGGAATTCCGCGCCGAATGCCGCGCTTATGCGCAGCAGTGGGTCGATACCCAGCGCGAGCAGCTGAAACGGCTGGGCATCATGGGCGATTGGGACAACCCCTATCTCACCATGGATTTTCAAGCCGAGGCGACAATTGTTGCCGAGCTGATGAAGTTTGCCGAGGCGGGCAATCTTTATCGCGGATCAAAGCCGATCATGTGGTCGCCAGTTGAGAAAACTGCTTTGGCCGAGGCCGAGGTTGAATATGAAGACCTGACCGACAGCCCGCAGATCGATGTGGCGTTTGAGATCACCGAAAGCCCGATTGAGGAACTTGTCGGCGCGCATGCGGTGATCTGGACGACAACGCCGTGGACGATTCCTGTCAATCAGGCTTTGGCTTATGGGGCTGATATCAGTTACGAGATCGTTGAGTATGGCGACCGTAAATATGTAATTGCTGCCGACCGCCAAGCAGATACAATGCGGCGATGGGGCTATGATCCCACCATTGATGGCGGCAAGTCTCATGGTGTCTTCAAGGGAAGTCTGCTTTTCACGAATGCTATCGCCAAGCACCCGATGGCAGACCGCTTCCCGGACAGTGAATTCTACACCAAGCCCCGTCCCTTCCTCGAAGGCGACTTTGTCACCACTGATAGCGGCACGGGCCTTGTCCATATGTCGCCCGATCATGGCGAGGATGATTTCGAGCTTTGCAAAGCCAACGGCATCAATCCCGTCTTCGCCGTGATGGACGATGGCCGCTACCGCGATGATTGGGAATGGCTTGGCGCGAATGACACAGACGCCGATGGCAAAGAACGCCGCCGCGCTGTCATCAACAAACCCTTTAACGCGCCGGAAGGGCCGATCTGCTCCGACCTGCGCGAAGCGGGCGCGCTGCTTTCGGCCTCTGCCGATTACGCGCATTCCTACCCGCATTCATGGCGCTCCAAAGCCAAGGTGATTTATCGCTGCACACCGCAATGGTTTGTGCCGATGGACAAGGATCTGGCTGACGGCGGCACTCTGCGCAGCCGCGCCATGTCCGAAATCGAGCGGGTCGAGTTTATCCCTGAAAAGGGTCAGAACCGCATCGGCTCCATGGTCGAAGGGCGTCCCGATTGGGTGCTTTCGCGTCAGCGCGCTTGGGGTGTGCCGATCACGCTGTTCGTGAAGCCGGATGGCACATACCTGCAAGACCCGGCGGTAAACGCGCGCGTTGTGGCCGCGGTTACCGAACAAGGCGTCGATGCATGGGACGAAGCGCGCAAAGCCGAATTCCTCGGCCCCGATCACAATCCAGACGAATACGAGATGGTCACCGACATTCTCGACGTATGGTTCGATAGCGGTTGCACCCACGCATTCGTGCTGGAAAGCGGACGCTGGCCCGATCTGCAATGGCCCGCCAACCTTTATCTCGAAGGCAGTGACCAGCACCGCGGCTGGTTCCAGTCCTCGCTGTTGCAAAGCTGCGCAACGCGGGGCCGCGCGCCCTATGATCAGGTGCTCACGCACGGCTTTACGATGGATAAAGCCGGCAAGAAAATGTCGAAGAGCCTCGGCAACACGGTCAGCCCGATCAAAATCATGGAGCAAACCGGCGCGGACATTATCCGGCTATGGGCGCTGAGCGTGGACTTTACCGAAGATCACCGGATCGGCGATGAAATCCTTAAAGGCGTGGGCGATCAATATCGCCGCCTGCGCAACACGTTCCGTTACCTGCTAGGCGCGCTTGACGGCTTTATCGGCGATATGTCCGATGGCAGCGAAATCCCCGAGCTTGAGCTGTACGTTCTCTCACTGTTGAGCGATCTCGACAGCAAGCTGCGCAAAGCGGCGGACGAATACGATTTCAACACATACACCCGCCTGCTGGTCGATTTCTGCAATGAAGACCTCAGCGCGTTCTTCTTCGATATCCGCAAAGACACGCTCTATTGCGACGGGCCGGGTTCCACGACCCGCAATGCGTATCGCACCGTGCTCGACCTGCTGTTCCACGCGCTGGTCCGCTATGCCGCGCCGGTGTTGGTCTTCACCGCAGAAGAAGTGTGGCAGACCCGCTATCCCGAAGACGGCGAGCAGGAAGGCAGCGTTCACCTGCTCGAATGGCCGAGCGTGCCAGCCGTGCCTGCTGACGCCGAGAAATGGGAAAAGCTGCGCGCACTTCGCGAACGCGTGACCGAAGCCATCGAGCCCCTGCGCCGCGAAAAGACGATCCGTTCTAGCAACGAAGCTGTCGTCACCGTGCCCGCCGATGCGGTGCCGGACGGCGTTACCGACGAACAGCTCGCCGAATTGTTCATTACAGGTGCAGTCACACGCGGCCAAGGCGATGACGTGATCGTAGCCAAATCAACAGACAGCAAATGCGGCCGCTGCTGGCGTCTGCTGCCCGACGTGCCCGAAGACGGCGCGCTGTGCGGCCGGTGTGACAGCGTCGTGTCCGCACTGGATGCAGCTGAATGAGCGGTATTTTCACTCGTAACCGGCTGATCGGCCTAGGATTTGCTGCGCTCATCGCAATCATTGACCAGGCGATCAAAGCCTATGTGACGGTCACTCTGGGTATCAACGAGATCGGCGACAAGATGGATTTGCTGCCGTTTTTCGACCTCACCTATACCGAGAATCGTGGCATTTCGCTGGGGATGCTTCAGGCGACCAATATGGAAATGCGCTGGCTGCTTGTGCTGATGACGGCGACGATTGCGCTGATTGTGTTCATCTGGATGCTGCGGGAAAAGCTGCTTGGCGATATCCTTGGCCTTGCGATGATCCTGGGCGGTGCCATTGGCAATATCTATGATCGCTATGCGTTCGGCTATGTCATCGACTTTGCCGATTTCCACATTGGGGACTTTCGCCCCTTCCTTATTTTCAACGTCGCCGATGCTGCTATCACCATCGGCGTTCTGATCATCCTTGCGCGCAGCTTGTTCATGAGCGAAAAGGACGACAACGAACTGGACGCATCAGGCGTCCCATCGGAGAATTGAATATGCGTAAGCTGAAAACTGTCATTCTGCTCACCTCTGGCAGCGCCATGCTCGCTGCGTGCGGCGGCAGCGGGATTTTCAACCGCGATCGTCCCGATGAATTCGCTGTTCAGCGTCAGGCTCCGCTGGTTGTTCCGCCTGATTTCAGCCTGCAGCCGCCAGCTCCCGGCGCGCCGCGTCCAGCCGAAGGCACCGCGCAAGAACAGGCGCTTGACGCTCTGTTTGGCGGCCCGGCAGCTCGCAGCGAGATCGAGAAAAGCGCGCTTAACCGCGCCGGCGCCGCAGCACCGGGCATCCGCAGCCAAGTTGGCGATCCGGGTACGAACACGGTCGCCAAAGGCCGCGTAACCCGCGACATCATCGCCGCACCGGAAGGCGACGGACAAGCAGCGCAGACTGTTATACCTTCTTGATTTTCGCGCCCTATCCAGGGTGCGACTTCCTCGCATAAGCCCGGGCGGCCGGTCGGCCTTGCGAAACCTATCGGTTTCGAACCAGCATTGATTCTCAGGATCGCTGCGGAGCGCAATGCGGCGCAATCACGCGATGAATGGCGCGCCTAAAGCAAAACGTTATTCGGTTTCGGCGTTATCTTCGCGTGTGACCAGAATCTGATCGATCCGGCGGTTGTCCATATCGACCACTTCAAAACGCCAACCTTGGTCGGAAAAGGTTTCTCCCGCGACCGGCAGGCGCTTCATCACTGACAGGGCATAGCCCGCAGCGGTGCCAAACTCGCGATCATCGCCATATTCAAGGCCAAGCCTGTCAGCGAGAGCATCCGCGTTTAGCGCGCCCGACACCATCAGCGATCCGTCCGTGCATTCGATAATCTGCGGCGTATCGCCCTGATCTTTATCGCTGGCAAAATTGCCTGCAATTGCCGTCAGCAGATCGACCGGCGTTACGATCCCTTCGAAATGGCCGTATTCGTCATGGACGACAGCCATCGCGATATCGGAGGCCTGCAGCACCCGAAGCGCGTCCATCGCGTCCAGTTGATCCGGCACCACTTCGCCTTTGATCATCATATCGCGGATAGCGACAGTTTTTCCCTCGACCAGCGCCGCGAGCACTTCGCGCACTTTCACGATACCCAGAATCGCGTCGGGCGACCCTTCGGCCACTGGCAGTAATGAGTGCGGGCTTTCCTCAATCGTCTGGCGGATTTGCGCGGTATCTGCGTCCGCTTCGATCCAGTCGATCTCGGTCCGCGGTGTCATCATTTCGCGCACGGGCCGCTCGGCAAGGCGCACAACGCCTGTCAAAATCTGGCTCTGCTCAGCTTCGATTACGCCCGATCGCGTCGCATCTGCAAAGATCATCTGCAGCTCCTGCGCTGTGACAGAACTTTGCCCTTTATTGCGAATACCGAACAGCGCAATAATACCAGCTGACGAGGTGTCGAGCACCCACACAAGCGGCGCCGCGATCCGCGCAAGGAGATCCATAGGGCGCGCCATAATAAGCGATATCGGAATGGCAGAGCGCAGCGCGAGCTGCTTCGGCACAAGCTCGCCCACTACGAGACTGAAATAGGTTGTCACCGCGATCACCAGAGCAAAGCCCGCCTGATCGGCCATATCCGCCGATACGCCCAATGCGGCCAAACGCTCACCCACTGGGCCGCCTAAGCTAGCGCCGGAATACGCACCCGCGATGATACCGATGAGGGTAATGCCGATTTGCACGGTTGAAAGGAACTTGCCCGGCTCTTCCGCCAGACGCAGGGCAATGTTCGCTCCGGCAGAGCCATCCTCTGCGCGGGCTTTCAATTTGGAGGTTTTCGCCGAAACAATCGCAAGTTCGGACATGGCAAACACGCCGTTGAGCACGATGAGCCCGGCGATAATAAACAGATCTGGCCAAGGAAACGGTGTCACGATTTTGTCGCTAGCACAAAAGCAGCCACATGCCAGCCAATCCTTCACACGGCTCACCCAAATCAGGGGCTCGGCTCGGCTGCATCCTTTACAAGTCTATACGACCGGTTCAGCCTGCAGCAAACCGGATCGCCCCACTCGCAGCAAATTCAGTGACGACAAATATGGAACTCATAAGCGGCTGAAGGCTTGATTGAGTATCAGCTTGAACAACAAGCATCAGGAGGAGACAAATAATGAAAACATCGCGTATCCTACTCTCTAGTACAGCAGCACTCGCCCTATTGGGCACCAGCGCGTGCGTTACCGATCCGAACACCGGCGAGCAGAAAGTTTCGCGCACCGGCATTGGCGCAGCGGTTGGCGGAACGCTTGGCTATTTGCTGGGCGGCGCAATTGGCGGTGATACTGCACGTATCATTGGCGCAGGTATCGGCGGCAGCGCAGGCGCTGTCGTTGGCAAACGTTTTGACGATCAAATCAAGGAGCTCGACGAGCAAACCGCAGGCAGCGGTGTTGACGTTGAAGAAGTCGGCGATGGCGACGCGATCCTCGTGCGCCTTCCAGACGGCGTTACGTTTGCGCGCGGATCATCCGACATCAATCCGGGCTTTTTCAACACGCTTGATACGGTTGCGGAAAGCCTGATCAAATATCCGAACAGCCTTATCGATGTGTACGGCTTTACCGACACGACAGGCAGCTCGGCATTGAACCAGCGGCTCTCCGAACAGCGCGCTCAATCCGTTGCCGATTACATCGCCGCGCGCGGTGTTGCACGCAGCCGCATGGAAACGCGCGGATTTGGTGAAGACTATGATCAACTGCGCGTGAAAACGGGCGACGGCGTTGACGAACCGCTGAACCGCCGCGTTGAGATCAAAATCATTCCGATCAGTCAGGAAGACGTGGAAGCCGCTCGCGGACAGTAACTCGCGAAGGCTTGCCGAAACTTTGAGAGGGGCCGGTCCTGCGGGACTGGCCCTTTTTATTTGAGCTCGTTTGCGCGGGTTTCGAGGCGTTTTACCGCGGCATCGTGAATACCGGGCGAGCACACCAGCACTCCGAAATCACGCGGGTCATGTTTGTTATAGGCAAGCGGCTTGCCAAATGCGTCGGAAACCTCCGCGCCCGCCTCGCGTGCAATCAATGCAGCGGCGGCGATGTCCCATTCAAAGCCCCAGCGTAAAGTCGCGACCAGATCGGCGCGGTCATCGGCCACCATCGCGATACGCAAAGCGATCGAATTGGGCTTTTCAACCATGACGAGATCCGAATCGGCGCTGGGCAATTGATCGATCGGCACACGCGCGCCGGAAAATTCCTGCCGCGTACTCGCGCTGAGCGCTCTCTCATTCAAAGTCGCGCCCTGTCCGGCCACCGCGCACCATACCTCACCGCGCGCAGGCGCGACCAGAATGCCTATCAGAGGCTTGCCCGCGCTCACCAAAGCCACAGAAACTGCCCAGCCTGGCCTTCCGGCGACAAAATCGCGAGTCCCGTCAATCGGATCGACCAGCCATAATAAGCCGCTTTCCGTGCGCGCTTTGTCGTCAATAGTCTCCTCCGACAGCCAGCCGGCAGAGGGCAGCAAAGCGGCCAGTTCGCGGCGGAGAAAGCGGTCGACCTCCAAATCCGATTCGCTGACAGGGTTGCCGGGGGTCTTGTCCCAGCTTTCCAAAGCGTGGCCATCCCCCGGCCAACGCGCATGCGCTATCCGTCCCGCTTCGCGAACAATCCCCAGAAGGCGGTCTTTATCTATCATTGGCCCTGTCTATCCTGATACTGATTGTGTTGCAGGTGCTCTCTCCACTTTTCAAGTCGCGCGAACCTGCCTAGGGCATGCATCAACACTTCTCTCTCGATAATACGAATACAACAAGGGATCACGACGACATGAACGTCCATGAATATCAGGCCAAGGAACTGCTGAAGGAATACGGGATCGCAATTCCTGCCGGCCACGCCGCTTTGACTGTCGAAGAGGCCGTCGAAGGCGCGAAGAAACTGCCCGGGCCGCTTTATGTTGTTAAGGCGCAAATCCACGCTGGCGGCCGCGGCAAAGGCAAATTCAAAGAACTCGCTGAAGATGCCAAAGGCGGCGTTCGCCTCGCATTCTCGCTCGACGATGTTGAAAGCCATGCGAAAGAAATGCTGGGCAACACGCTGGTGACCATCCAGACCGGCGATGAAGGCAAGCAGGTTAACCGCCTCTATGTCACCGACGGTGTCGATATTGAGAGCGAATATTACCTCGCCATGCTCGTAGACCGCGCCACTGGCCAGGTCGCAATGGTTGCTTCAACCGAAGGCGGCATGGACATCGAAGACGTGGCGCATGAAACGCCTGAGAAAATCACCACGATCACAATTGATCCGGCGCAGGGCTTTATGCCGCATCACGCGCGCGCGGTTGCGTTCGCGCTGAACCTGTCGGGTGATCTCAACAAACAGTGCCAAAAGCTCGCTAAGCAGCTCTATGATGCGTTCATGTCGAGCGATTGCGAAATGCTCGAGATCAACCCGCTGGTTGAAACCAAGCCAGACGCAGACGGCAACGCTTCGCTGCTCGTGCTCGACACCAAGATGAGCTTTGATGGCAATGCGCTGTACCGTCACAAGACTATCGAAGCGATGCGCGACGAGACCGAAGAAGATCCGGCCGAAGTCGAAGCATCACAATATGACCTTGCTTACATCAAGCTCGATGGGAATATCGGCTGCATGGTCAACGGCGCGGGCCTTGCCATGGCGACGATGGATATCATCAAGCTGAACGGCGCATTCCCTGCCAACTTCCTCGACGTTGGCGGCGGCGCGACCACCGAAAAAGTGACCGCTGCCTTCAAGATTATCCTCAAAGATCCAGCTGTCGAGGGTATCCTCGTCAACATCTTTGGCGGCATCATGAAATGCGACATCATCGCCGATGGTATCGTTCAGGCGGCGAAGGAAGTGAACCTGTCGGTTCCGCTTGTCGTCCGCCTCGAAGGGACCAACGTGCAGGCTGGTAAAGACATCTTGGCCAATTCTGGCCTGCCTATCGTTGCAGCCGACGATCTGGGCGACGCGGCGAAGAAAATCGTCGCAGAGGTCAAGCAAGCGGCGTAAATCGCTTCGCTTTTACAATTACAAGAAGGCCGCGCTGGTGAAATTCGGTGCGGCCTTTTTGATCTTAACGCGTTGGCGCTGGCTCGGGTAATACTGGCGGAGTGCTATCCGCATAGGTCAGCCAGTTTTGCCAGATTGTGCGGGTGCGCTTGTCGGTCATACCGATCCGGCACGTAAGCGACATAAGCCCGCGAATGGTGCCGTCCTTCCAATCCTCGTAAACGGCGCCGCACTCGGCATCTCGGTAAGATGTAAAGGCAAGATCGGCAGCGGTGATTTTCGCCGCCAGTTCGGCCCGATCAGAATGATGCTCTAATGCTGCTGCCAGATATTTGCTTCGCAGAGCATCCGCTTGCCTCAACAGGTCGGCATAACACCCATTCATGGCGAAGGTCGTGTAGGCATCATCGCAGGTGCCGGGTTGCCGACCGTCTGGCTGAGCTGACATCTGGTCAAAGCGGAAAACAAGCTCCTGCTGCTCTGGCTTGTCCGACTTCATCCTTACGGCCGCGACAATGCCGCTGCCAGGGTTGTCCGGATCGGCGCAGCGCAATGTTAGCGCATTGAAATAGGCTGCACACGGCTCAATCGCGACGAGGCGGAAGGTGAGCATGCCATCCTTCTCCTCCCAGCCGGTTAGGTCCGCATTAAAGTGCTTGAGCTTGAGTGCGAGGGTGCCGCCCTCCTCCATGAGATACATATGCTCGGTGAACATGATCGCGCCGCTGGCCGTTTCCTGCACGAATGTGCCAACCATCGTGCCGCCGCTTTCCGGCAGCCAGCTTTCCATCGCCGGGGCGCCCTGAATACCAATGCCGCTCCATTGCCCGACGAGCCATTGCACCTGTTCCAATGTCGCTTCGGGCGATTCGAAACCGTCCTCGCCAATCCGCGTCTCGGTTTCCTGCCCGCAAACTGGCGCCGCGCAGCCAAGCGCCAACCCCGCCAAAACCTTCACAATTGCACGCATTGCATCCCCTTCCCCAGCATTCCCGGCCTATGGCGCAACACTAGCGCAATTTTGCGGAAAAGGGAGGCTTGACGTGGGCGTGCAGTATGGCGAGGAACCATGGTGAAGCTTCCGCATAAAAGAGGCGAGAGCGGCCACGGCTTACTTGACGTTTACGTAAACGCAAGCTAGGGCGCGGTCAGAAGAGTTTTGCTGCTTCCTGCGTTCGTGCAGGCGCGGCCTAGGGAAAGGAAATCTCATGAAAATCCTCGTCCCCGTAAAACGGGTGATCGACTACAACGTAAAGCCGCGCGTCAAAGCAGACGGCTCAGGCGTTGATCTTGCCAACGTCAAGATGAGCATGAATCCGTTTGACGAGATCGCTGTCGAAGAAGCGATCCGCATCAAAGAAGCGGGCAAAGCCGAAGAAATCATCGCTGTGTCGGTTGGCCCAGCAAAGGCTCAGGAAACATTGCGCACCGCACTCGCCATGGGTGCAGACCGTGCGATCCTTGTCGAGACCGACGAAGAAGTCGAGCCGCTGGCCGTTGCGAAAATCCTCAAAGCAATCGCTGAAGAAGAACAGCCGGGCCTCGTGCTGCTGGGCAAACAGTCGATCTCTGACGACAGCAACCAAACCGGCCAGATGCTCGCTGCTCTGATGGATCGTCCGCAAGGCACCTTTGCCAACACCGTCGAAGTTGACGGCGATGCAGTGGTCGTAAAGCGCGAGATTGATGGCGGTCTTGAAACCGTAAAATTGACGATGCCGGCCATCGTCACGACCGACCTTCGTCTAAATGAGCCGCGCTATGCTTCGCTGCCAAACATCATGAAGGCGAAGAAAAAACCGCTCGATAACAAAACCCCGGCCGATCTCGGCGTCGATATCGCGCCGCGCCTCACCACCACCAACGTTTCCGAACCGCCCGTCCGTCAGGCCGGTGAAAAGGTCGAAGACGTCGCCGCTCTGGTCGAAAAGATCAAAGCGCTCGGCATCACGTAAGCGGATAGGAAGGACACAAAGACAATGAACACTCTGGTTCTCGTCGAACACGACAATTCGAGCGTCAATGACGCAACTCTCGCCGTGGTTACCGCTGCGGGCAAAATGGGCGATGTCACGGCACTGGTCGCTGGCCACAATTGCGGCAGCGTTGCCGAAGCGGCTGCGAAGATCGCAGGCGTTTCCAAAGTGCTGAAAGCCGATGATGCGGCTTACGGCGAAGGGTTGGCTGAAAACGTCGCGCCGCTCGCTGCTGCCATTATGGCAGATTACGATGCGCTCCTCGCTCCGGCGACGACATCGGGCAAAAACATCGCGCCACGCGTCGCAGCGCTGCTCGATGTGATGCAAATCTCGGACATTCTATCGGTTGAAGGCGACAAGACTTTCACCCGTCCGATCTACGCCGGTAACGCGATTGCAACCGTGCAATCTGCCGATGCCAAGCTGGTGATCACCGTTCGCGGCACCGCATTTGAAAAAGCGGCAACCGAAGGCGGCTCAGCCGCAGTCGAAGACGCAAGCGGCCCAGGCGATGCGGGTACATCTGCATTCGTCAGCCGCGAAGTCGCCAAGAGCGAGCGCCCTGAACTGACCGCTGCGAAAGTCATCGTTTCGGGCGGCCGTGCACTGAAAGACAGCGAAACCTTCGAAAGCGTCATCAACCCGCTCGCTGACAAGCTTGGCGCGGCAATCGGTGCATCGCGCGCCGCGGTTGATGCAGGCTATGTCCCGAACGACTATCAGGTCGGCCAGACCGGCAAGATCGTCGCTCCCGAAGTGTATATCGCCATCGGAATCTCGGGCGCTATCCAGCACCTTGCCGGCATGAAAGACTCCAAAGTCATCATCGCCATCAACAAGGATGAAGACGCACCGATCTTCCAAGTTGCGGATATTGGCCTCGTTGCCGACCTCTTCAACGCTGTTCCGGAACTTACCAACGCGTTGTAATTGCAGAAAACCTATAGGTTGATCAAAGCCTCCGCCGCGCTACCATGCTCGGCGGAGGTTTTGTTTATGGTCCGTATTTTTCTATCTCTTGGCATAGCAGTCTCGATTCTTGCAGCAGCGCCTGCAAGCGCCGCGCTGGAACTTGAGCCCAGCTCGGAATGGCAACTGCGCCAATATGATGACAAATGCCGGATGAGCCGCAAGTTCGGTGAGGGCGAAGATGAGGTGACCCTGTGGGTTCTAAAGGCCAGCCCAGGGCGGTTCGTCAACATTACAGTCTTAGGTCGTCCTTTTCGCAGCCCGTATGGCGCGCGGGTCGCCTTGACCTTTAAACCCGGTGAAACCCTGAACCGAGGTTTCGTCCGCAGCACGTCGAGCAAAGGCCGCCCGGTTCTGTCGATGTACGGGGTTGAGCCCATCTCTTCCGCACCGAGTACGGGCAGCAATGAGGCATCGCCAGACAACGAAAACGAGGAAGAAACGATCGATCTATCCCTAAGCGGCGATTTCGTTTCGGCACCAGCGAATGCGCTCGCCAAGCGGTATGATGCTGTCGAGGCTTGGAGCTCTCAGGCCCGTTAGCCGAGAAAGTTTCGCTGAAAACCGGCGGATTGCAGTCTATGATGGCAGCGCTGGACAAGTGCAACGAGGAGCGCGTGGCAGCGCGCATGGCGGCACGGGCAAAAGCTGAAGCTAACGCACCCGAACTTCGTCGAGGCGCCACGACTTCCGGTGAAAGGCAATGGGCAGGCAGCATTCAGCAGAATTACCCGTCGTTCCTTTTGCGTGAAATGGCTCAGGGCTCTGTCGGTGTCCGGGTGCAGATCAATTCAGAAGGACGCGCGACGTTCTGCGAAGTGACCCAACACAAAGGTCCAGCCGGATTCGCGGACGCAGCCTGTCTCGGGATGCTCCGCTATGCACGCTTTAGCCCTGCGCTTGATGCGGCAGGCTCGCCAACTTGGGCCACCTACGCAACTCGCATCACTTATCGTGTCAACAGCAACTAGGTCAGTCAGTTGCGGTAATACTGGCGCTTCACATAAAGCTCACAATTTCACATAAAGCTCACAATAAAGTGCAGCGTCATACCGACCAGTCCGCCGACCAGCGTACCGTTGATGCGGATGAATTGAAGGTCGCGGCCCACGGCGCTTTCGATGCGGCCTGTGATCGTGGTGGCGTCCCAGCGCTTTACCGTTTCCGATACCAGCGTCACGATCTCGGTACCGTACCGGGTTGCAACGCCCACGGCTGTCCGGCGGGCAAAGCGGTTTATCTGCATTTGTAGCCGTTCATCACTGGCCAGCGCTTTACCCAGATCGGCAAGGCCATTGCGCATTTCGATGCCCAGCCCGCTATCGGCTTCGCGCGCGCGGCGGATCAGTGATTGGCGGATACGCTCCCACACACCCATCCACCATTCGGCCACCGCCGGGTTTTCGATCAGGTCACGCTTCATTTCCTCGACCCGCTCCCGCGTCAGATCATCATGCTGCAGATCATGCGCCAGCTTTTCGAGGCCCTCTTCGATCTTGAAACGCAGGGGGTGATCGGGATCGACCAACACCTCAGCTAGCAATTTGTAGAGGCCGTCGAGCACGCTCGCCGATATCCGCTCGTCCAGACCCGTCCAGCGCAGCACCGAATTGGCGCGTTTGTGGATGATGTCTTTGACCATCTCTTCATTGTCTTCGAGCGTCAGGCCAGTCCAGCGGATGATCCCGTCGATCAAGGGGCGATGCTGGCGATCGGCCATGGCGCTTTCCAGCATCCGGCCAGCCAGCGGGGAGACATCAAGCTTTTGCAGCTGGCTCGCGAGGCCAGAGCGCATCTGGTTACCGAGCCTATCGGGATCGAGAGATTCCAGCACTTCGGCGAGCATTTCAGCGGCGCCACCCGTGATCCGTGAACGGGTGTCATCGCCGCCGTCTTCGGGACTGGCGATCAGGAAATCGCCCACCGCGCGTGCGACATTCATACCGGACATTCGCCGCGCGACCACGGCGGGCGTCAGGAAGTTTTCGCGCAGGAATTGCGCCATTGTGTCGGCGATCCGGTCTTTGTTTTCCGGAATAATGGCAGTGTGCGGGATTGGGATGCCCAGCGGGTGACGGAACAAAGCCGTGACGGCAAACCAGTCAGCAAGACCGCCGACCATCGCCGCCTCGGCAAAGGCGTTCACATATCCCCATGCCGGATGATCGCCGACCAAGCCGTGTGTGGTGAAGAATAGCACCGCCATCGCGACCAGCATGCCCGTCGCCGTCCAGCGCATGCGCTTTGCACGGTCCGCGCTCAGCGGCGCCCCGCCAAACGAAAGCGGTGCATTCGTTTGCTCAGCAACGGGCGCTGTTAGAGGTGCAGATGCGGGACGAGAATCAGACATGGGCGGCTATTTGCCCGAACAGGCACAAATAGTCATGCCCGACATCATGGCGACGCGATTATTCGGCAGGTTCAGCGCCCGGAGGAAGACGAGTGGCAAGCACAGCCGCGCCGCCGGGATTGCCCGGGAACGGCACATTCGGCTCAGGCTCGTTGGCACCCGGCCCGTACGGCTTCGTGTCATCACCCGGCTTGTATGTCAGCATCCGCTCACGCAGCCACGGACCAACGCGGCGTTCAAATCCATCGGCTAGGCTAAATCCTGCGGGCACAATCACCAGCGTCAGAATCGTCGACATAACCAGTCCGCCAATCACCACAATGCCCATCGGCTGACGCCATGCGCCGTCACCAGAGAGCGAGATGGCGGTCGGCACCATGCCCGCTGTCATCGCAACAGTGGTCATCACAATCGGCTGCGCGCGTTTATGGCCTGCCTCCATAATGGCTTCGAGCTTGGCCGTGCCGCGCGCCATTTCCTCAATCGCAAAGTCGATAAGCAGGATCGAGTTCTTGGACACAATGCCCAGGAGCAGCAGGATACCGATATAGACCGGCATGGATTGCGGCATACCCACCAACCAGATGAGCAAAATACCGCCCAACGGCGCCAGAGCGAGCGAGGTCATATTGACCAGCGGGCTCATCAATCGTTTGTAGAGCAATACGAGGCAGGCAAATACGAGCAGCACACCGGCGATAATCGCAATGACCAGGTTCTGGATCAGTTCTTGCTGCCATTGATCTTCGCCCACAACATCGCGGATCACGCCCGTTGGCAGCTCTTGAAGCACTGGCAATGCATCAATCTGTTGCTGCGCTTCGCCTTTCAGCACTCCAGCAGCCAGATCAGCACCGACAAGCGTACGCCGATTCTGATTGTAGCGTTGGATTGCGGTCGGGCCAGAGCCAAAGGAAATTTCAGCAACGCGGCTGAGCGGGACAGTGCCACCGGTTGAGGTCTGCACTGGCAGGTTCTCAATCGTGGTCATGCTCGTCCGCGCTTCTTCAGACAATTTGACACGGATCGGGATCTGACGGTCGGCGAGCGAGAAGCGCGCCGCATTCTGCTCGATCTCACCCAAAGTCGCGATCCGGATCGTTTGCGATAGAGCGATGGTCGAAATGCCAAGCTCTGCTGCGATCTCTTCACGCGGCGTGATGATAATCTCTGGCCGGTTAAGATCGGCGCTGATGCGCGGTGCGACGAGGCTGTCGAGACCCTTCATTTGCTCAACCAAAGCAGCCGCTGTTTCGTCCAGCAGCTCAGGATTCGAACCAGCGAGCATGATGGTCATGTCGCGGCCAGAGCCGAACCCACCCGATTGCGAACGGAAACGGACGCGGGCATCGGGAATGGCAGCAAGTTGCGGCGCAAGTTCGCGTTCGAACTCGATTGACGAGCGTTCACGATCATCGGTCAACTTCACAAAGATCGTCGAATTGCCGACGCGAATACGCTGAAGCATACGCTCAATTTCGGGCTGTTGTTCCAGCAAGGCATAGACGCGGTCAGAGACAATTTTCGTTGTTTCCAGAGTGGTGCCCGGCACCATTTCAATTTCAACAGTCGAATTTTCGTCATCAATCGTAGGCTGGAACTGGCCCGGGATCTGACCGAACAACAGGACTGTCACAAGCAGTGAGAACCAACCCATGCCCAGCATCCAGATGCGATGATCGTAAAACCGCGCAGCCATGTATTTGACGCTCGAACCGAAGCGGCCACCGAATTTGGCCAGCAGTTCAATAGCCTTGAAGGCCAACCAACCTGCGAAGAACGCGAGGATGGAGACCAACAGGACAAGCACGATGTCGAATGTCTTCGAAACTAGGAAATAGGCCGTGCTGTTTGAATCGCTGGAAACGGCTTCCGCCACGCTTTTAGGGATGTCGTATTCGGCGATGAAGCCGAAGCTTGCGAACATTGCTACTGCGGTCGCGCCAAGCAGGACAATCACAGTCAAAAGCAGACTGACGACATATCCAGGGCGAAAACGCGGGCCTTCGAGACCAGCGCGGCGATCACGCATTTTGCCGCGATCCAGCGTCCAGCTCAGGATCGACATATAGCGATCCATCATCTTGCCTTCGCCATGGGACGCGTGGCCTTTGGCCGATAGGAAATATGCCGCCATCAGCGGCGTAATCATTCGGGCCACAGCCAGCGACATCAGCACCGCTACCACAACGGTCAGGCCAAAGTTCTGGAAGAACTGGCCCGAAATACCGGGCATCAGGCCGACAGGCAGAAACACCGCGACAATACAGAAACTGGTCGCAACCACTGGCAGGCCGATTTCATCGGCAGCATCAATACTGGCTTGATAGGCGGTTTTGCCCATCCTCATATGCCTCACAATGTTCTCGATCTCCACGATCGCATCATCGACAAGCACACCGGCCACCAGACCCAGCGCAAGCAGCGAAAGGAAGTTCAGGTTGAACCCAAGCAGGTCCATAAAGAAGAAGGTCGGGATCGCAGAAAGCGGGATTGCGACCGCACTGATAAAGGTCGCGCGCCAATCGCGCAGGAACAGGAACACCACGACAATCGCGAGCAGCGCACCTTCGATAAGAGCGCGCATAGAGCTTTTATACTGGCTGTCGGTGTAGGTCGTGCTTGTGAACATTTTGATGAAACGGATGCCGTCCGTCTCTTCCTCGATCTTGTCCATTTCGGCCAAGGCGGCCTCGTAAACGGTCAAATCGGAGGAGCCGCGCGCGCGGTTCATGTAGAAGTTCACCACCTCCCGGTCGCCAACTTCACTGATCGAATTTCGTTCGGCAAAGCCATCTCGAACGGTCGCGACATCGGCCAGCCGAATCGTGCGCCCGCCGCCCAATTGGATCTGGCGCTGTGACAGTTCGAATGCGCTATCATCGTTGCCCAACACACGCAGGGATTGGCGAGTGCCGCCGACTTCGGCGAGACCGCCAGCCGCGTTCACATTCGACACGCGCAGGACAGAATTGATCTGCGAGGCCGTAACGCCAAGAGCCTGCATCTTGGCAGGATCAAGGATCACTTCAATCTCTCGGTTAACGCCGCCAAATCGCTGAACTTCGGCCATGCCCTCAATTTTCAGCAGGCGTTTCGCGACCGTGTCATCCACGAACCAGCTGAGCTGCTCGATGGTCATATCGTCGGCTTCAACCGCGATATAGCCGATCGCTTCGCCCGCAACGTTCACTTTGGAAACGCGCGGCTCCAGAATGCCGTCGGGCAAGCTGCCTCGGACGCTGGAAATCGCGGTTTCAACCTCGTTGACCGCTTCGATAATGTCAGTGCCGACTTCAAATTCGACAAAGGTCTGCGAATTGCCTTCGCTGGCGGTCGATTGCAGCGAGTTTACGCCATTGATTGACCGTAGCGAACTTTCGACGCGCTGCGTGATCTGATTCTCAATCTCGGTCGGCGCGGCGCCAGGCTGTGAGATATTGACGATGACAGCAGGAAATTCGACATCTGGATTGTTCGTAACATCCATCAGGCGAAAGCTAACGATGCCCGCCAAAAGCAAAGCCGTGAACATCACGAGCGGGATTACCGGGTTGCGGATCGACCAGGCGGATAGATTTCTGAAATTCATGTCTGGCCTACCTGGTTTCTACACTGACCCATCAGTGCGGGTTATTCGGAGTTACGCTCTGTTTCGGCTTCGGATGCGTCGATTTCAGCCGCAGTTCGCTCGCCTTCGCGGCGCGGCTTGATTGTCTCGCCCGGGTTCAGGAACCCGCCAGCCCGCAACACGACCTGTTCGTTGCCGGACAGACCTTCTGTGATGGCCAGACCTTGCGCAGTTACCATGCCGGTCGTGACCCCGCGGCGTGTCGCCGTGTTATCTTCACCCACGACATAGACAAAACTGCCCTCGTCATCCGCCAACACAGCGCTCTCGGGAAGAACTGTTGCCGTTACGGTGCCGCTACTGATGCGCGCAGTGGCAAAGCCGCCCGGACGCAGTTCAGGTGCGTAAGGAAGCGCGATACGGGCTGTGCCCTGACGGCTTTGTTGATCGATGACAGGCGAAAGCTGCCAGACTTGGCCGCGAAAACTTTTCTGAGTGCCGGTCGGGACGACCTCCGCCATCACACCTTGCGATAGGCTTGCTAGCTGCGTCTCGCCGACCTGAGCGAGCATTTCCATCTCGCCGCCGCGTGCAATGCGGAACAACGCAGGTGAGCCGCCGCCGACAGTTTGGCCGGGCTCAACATTGCGTTCAAGAACATAGCCCGATGCAGGCGCGATCACGCTAAGCCGCGCGTTGCGGGCGCGCAGTTCGGAAAGCTGTGCCTGCGCGACTTTTACGCGGGCAGCGGCGGAATCGCGAGTTGCTGTAAGACGATCAACGTCGGCTTTGGAAACAAAGCCGCGCTCAACGAGCTGCAAAGAACGATCAAGGTTTGCCTGAGCGAGACTTGCGTCGGCCTTTGCGACTTCGATTTGCGCTGCCTGAGCTGCGGCTTGCTGATTTTGAACCGAACGGTCGATCACGGCCAGAACTTGACCCTGACTTACCCAGTCACCGGCGTCGACCGGAACGGAAAGGACACGGCCCCCTTCACCCACCACGCCAACAGGCATAGAGCGGCGCGCGGCGATAGTGCCGGGCACTTCAACAATGCCTTCGATTGTGGTTTGGCCGGGTGCAACGACTGTAACAGTCGGGGCTTGCTCATTATCGTCACCCGCAGCCGTCGGCTCTCCGCCAGCAAACGCGAAATAGGCCGCAATCGCGAGAAGCAGACCAAAGATTATAAGCGCACCGACCAGCAGCGCGCGCGACCTGCCCGACATGCCTTCGCGGTGGCCGGTCATTGCATCGGCCGGAATACTTTCCGCCGCTTCCGCTGTGATTGTCGTCTCGTAATTCATTGCGGTTGGCCTCTTAATGGGCTGAATAATGCGCCGACCCGGATTTGGGCTCCGACTAATGCTGGAAGTGTATTACCGACATAACTCACCAAGCGCAATAGGTCTTACGCTTGGGCCTGTTATCGCGCAATGCGGGGTTCGACTGACGACTTTGAGCCTAGACGAAGGGCGAGCGCACATTGTTTCTATGGCGCGCATGAAAAGGGGCGGTGCGACCCAATGTCGCCCGCCCCCTTATTCATATGCGGCGACCCCGGAGGGTGCCGAACGCAGTTTAGCGCACGCGTCCGCGTTGGATCAGGTTGATCACGCCGAGCAGCACAACCGCGCCTACGACGGCAACGATGAGGCCAGTGATCGAGAATTCCTGCACGCTTCCGGCAATGCCGAATTGATTGGCGATCAGGTTACCAACAATTGAGCCGACACAGCCGACAACAATGTTCCAGAAAATGCCCATCGAGGCATCGCGGTTCATGACCATGCTTGCCAGCCAACCAGCAACACCGCCTACGATAAGTGCAATAATCCAACCCATAATCTATTCCTCCTGTTATGTTTTCAATGGCTTGCGTATTTCTCAACGCGGCACCTTCAAACCCGTTCCGCTCTTTTGCGAGAGATTGGTGAGGTTTGTCAAAAAAACAGAGGGCCTAAATGCAAAGCGGGGCCAGTCCGTTAGGACCAGCCCCGCATTCGCACACATGCCGAAAGTCAGTATTTCAGCTGGCGTTCGTAAAGATCGCGGTAATGCTGGATGCGCGTGACACGCAGGCCCTGCATGCCCGAACGGTCGACCGCGCGCTGCCACGAGGCGAACTCTTCGAGAGTGAGGCCGTAACGCTCAAGCACTTCGTCGATGGTCAGCAGACCGCCATTTACAGCGGCGACCACTTCGGCTTTGCGGCGCACGACCCAGCGCTTCGTTTTGGGCGAAGGCAAATCCTTGATCGTAAGCGGCTCGCCGAGCGGGCCGATCACTTGTGCAGGGCGAATGTCTTGGTTTTCAATCATTTATTATCTCTCGCATCGCCTTTTGCCGGTTCGTCTGTGGGAACAGACGTTATGCAACTCGAAGCTTTGCAGTGCTCTAAAGCATTAGGGTTAATAACGTGTTCTTCTTCTTCCAGCGCTTTGAAATAGCTCGCTGCTGCATCGCCGAAGCTGGCAGCGCCTTCGATATTCAGGTTCGAATCGCGCCGCATCAACAAGCGCAAATCGCGCGCTGCGTTCAATCTGGCAGTTAACTCGTTCCATTCGAAAGCTCGCAAAGCGCCGCCATTGCCGCTGCGACCGCGGGCCGCATCGACATTACCGATCAGCAATTCATCAGCGAGCGAATCCGGAGATCCGATGCCGCTATTGCTGCGGGAAACTGGAATGACTCTTTCGAACATTCCGGTGTCTCTAAGGGCAATAAGTCAAAAACTTGTAAAACCCGCATTTACTTACCCTTAGGAAATTCCTTGAGTTTTCGAAGGAGGCTCACGCCGCCTCTCTTCATCTCCAAAGGGTAGCGCAACGGCGGATTGCGCCCTATATGCGCGCCAGTTCCATGACTATTACAACCGCCACCAAGGCCAGCCCGACCTTCGGGCTTGATACTGCCGCCCTATTTGATCTGCCGCGTCCAGCGTCCGAATGCCGGATTGTGGTCGCGATGAGCGGCGGGGTTGATTCGTCTGTTGTCGCTGCTCTTGCCGCTGATACAGGCGCAGAAGTGATCGGGATCACGCTCCAGCTTTACGACTATGGCGCGGCGACAGGGCGCAAAGGCGCATGCTGCGCAGGCGATGATATTGCCGATGCACGAGCCGTTTCAGACAGACTCGGCATTGCGCATTATGTGTTCGACCATGAAAGCGCGTTTCGCGAAGATGTTGTCGAGCAGTTCGCTGACGAATATCTCGCCGGACGCACACCGGTGCCCTGTATCCGCTGCAATATGGGGCCGAAATTTACCGATTTGTTCCGCATGGCGCGGGAACTGGGCGCGGATTGCCTCGCCACGGGGCATTATGTCCGCCGTGTAGAGGCAGAGGGCGGCCCGCATCTCTACCGCGCCAATGATCCAACGCGCGATCAGTCCTACTTCCTATATGCCACCACGCAGGAACAGCTGGATTACATCCGGTTCCCGTTAGGCGGATTGCCCAAAACACAGGTGCGCGAACTGGCGGAGGCCGCTGGCCTTCGCAACGCGGCAAAGCCTGACAGTCAGGACATCTGTTTCGTACCCGACGGCAATTACGCCAAGATCGTCAAGAAACTGCGTCCTGAAGGCGGGGTTGCTGGCGATATCGTTCATGCTGTCACGGGCGAAGTGCTCGGCGAGCATAAGGGCATCATTCATTACACTGTCGGTCAGCGTAAAGGGTTGGATATCGGCGGCCAGCCAGAGCCGCTTTATGTCATCTCTTTGGATGCGGAAAGCCGGACTGTCCGCGCTGGCCCTAAACGCTTGCTTGCTGTCGAATCGGCAGAAGTGATCGAAACAAACTGCATTGGTGAGCTGCCTGACGGGCCGCTTTCGGCCAAAGTCCGCAGCCTGGCCAAACCCGTTCCGATCACACTCGAAGGGCCATTTGGCGACAATGCGGCAACCCGCATCCGTTTTGAGACGCCGGAATTTGGCGTCGCGCCAGGACAGGCCGCGGTGATTTACGCCGGTGAGCGTGTTGTCGGCGGCGGCTGGATCAATTCCACGCATTCTGTTGCGCAGAGCGAAGCCGCGACCTAGAGGGCGCACCATGTACGATCTTACAGGTAAACGGGTTTATGTAGCCGGACATCGCGGCATGGTGGGCGGCGCGATTGTTCGCCAACTTGAGGCGCGCGGCGTTGAGGTCTTAACCGCACCGCGCGGCGTCGATTTGCGAGAGCAAGCGGCGGTGCGCGAATGGTTTGCCGCAAACACACCGGATGCCGTTGTAGTGGCCGCTGCCAAAGTCGGCGGCATCCTTGCCAACGACACCTATCCGGCAGAATTTCTATACGACAACCTGATGATTGAGGCGAACGTCATCGAGGCCGCGCATCGCAATGACGTAGAAAAGCTGCTGTTCCTTGGCTCGTCGTGCATCTACCCGAAGCTGGCGCCGCAGCCGATCCCCGAAGACGCGCTGCTAACCGGCCCGTTAGAGCCGACCAATGAATGGTACGCGATTGCGAAGATTACCGGGATTAAGCTGTGCGAATCGTACCGTAAGCAATATGGCGCCGACTTTATCAGCGCGATGCCCACCAATCTTTACGGCCCCGGTGACAATTTCGATCTTCAATCGAGCCACGTGCTGCCTGCGCTGATCCGCAAGGCCCACGAAGCCAAGCTGGCGGGTGATGACAGCATCATGATCTGGGGCACAGGAACACCGCGCCGCGAATTTCTGCATGTCGATGATCTGGCAGCGGGCTGTATCTTCCTGCTCGAAAATTATTCGGATGCCGAGCACGTCAATCTGGGCTCTGGCACTGACCTAACTATCAACCAGCTGGTCGAGACCGTGTGCAAAGTCGTCGGTTTTAAAGGCCAGATTGAGCGTGACACGTCAAAACCGGACGGCACGCCGCGCAAATTGATGGACGGGACAAAGATCGCCGCAATGGGATGGTCGCCGAAAATTACTCTCGAAGACGGCATCACCGATGCCTATCGCTGGTTCCTAGAAAACGCCGCCGATTAACGCAGCGGCGAAAGAGCGTTCAGCTCTCCCATTCTTCCAATACGCATCCATACCCTTCGCGGTATGTCGCAGTGTTGCTGGTGACAAACGGGAAGCGTGCTGTAACGCTTTTGCCTTCGGCATCGTCGGACAATGTCACCAGCTCCATGCCGCCCAGCTTGTCCTTCTCGCAATCCTCCAGCGTCCGGCCCGCGACAAAGCGGCACGAACACGCAACGCGCGCGGCATAGGATGTGCCTACATCGGCATATCCGCTAATCGGTGCGCGATAGGCATAGAGCGTGGCCGCGATGGCAATGCCGATAATCAGCAGCAGCCAAAGCGCGATACGCGATGAAGAACGGGCGGAGGATGATTTAGCCATTGCCTTGGCGTTATCCTTGGGGAATTGAGAGCGCAATGACTGATCGCAAAACCCCGTTTCGTTTCGCCGCTGCGCTCCCGCTGATTGCCCTGCTGGCTGCATGCGGCGGGTCAGCCGACCCAGTACCTCCTCCGTTAAGCGATGAGGCGTTGGCAGTTGTTACTGACAAAGCGGGCGCGCCAAAAGATCAACTCGCGCGGCAGATTGATGATCTCTTCACCAAAGATGGCCTGGGTGAAACGCGCGCTGTTGTTCTCATGGTCAATGGCGAGATTGCTGCGGAGCGATATTCCGATGGCTATGATGCAAGCACACGCATGATCAGTTGGTCAATGGCGAAAACGATCACGGCCGTGCTAATCGGGATGCTGGTCGCCGACGGCAAATTGAACGTCGATGAACCCGCCCCGATTGCCCTGTGGCAGCGCCCCGGCGATCCACGCGCAGAAATCACGCTGCGCCAATTGCTGCATATGAATAGCGGGCTGCGCCATACGGAAGCAGGCGATCCGCCATACGATTCGTCTGAAGTGCGAATGCTGTTCCTCGACGGCCGCGATGACATGGCGCGCTGGGCAAAGGAGCAGCCGCTGGAGGCTGAACCGGGTGAAAAGTTCGAATACTCATCCAACACCACGGTCATTCTCGCCGATATCGCTGCAAGCGCGCTCACACAGAGCGATGATCCGGACACGCGCCGCAGTGCTGTCGATGATTATCTAAAAGAGCGCCTGTTTGAGCCGCTGGGCATGTCATCCATGGTCGCCGAATATGATGCATCGGGCACTTTGATCGGCGGCAGTTTGATGCATGCCACCGCGCGCGATTGGGCGAAGTTTGGCGAATTTTTGCGGGGTAAAGGCCGATCGCCTGATGGCGAACAATTGGTGCCCAGACGTTGGATCAGCGCGATGGTCGAACCGAGCCCGACTGCGCCGCAATACGGGTTTCAGACGTGGCTTAATCGCCCGCTTGGCGCGGATGTTGGAGAAGCAAGCCACCCGCTCTTCCCCGAACGCGCACCTGCAAGCCTATTCTCGTTAATCGGGCATATGGGCCAATATGTTCTGGTTTCGCCGGATCAGGGCGTCACATTGGTGAGGCTCGGTCATTCAACATCGACCGAGCGTCCGCCGATGCTTCAGGAAACCGCCGATGTGATCGCGCTTTACCCTGCGAGGTAAAACTGCCCCTCGACGACGGTAACGCATGGTCCGCCGAGCCAAACACGGTCACCATCCAGCCTGCAAACAAGATTGCCGCCGCGATCCGATGCCTGATGCGCGGTGAATTGATTGCGCCCCAGTCGGTCTGCCCAGAACGGAGTAAGCGCGGCGTGCGCCGAACCTGTCACGCTGTCTTCGTCAACACCGGCGCCTGGCACGAAAATGCGGCTCACGATGTCGGTGTTGTTGCCCGGCGCGGTGCAATCGAACTGATCCGTGCCCAACCGCGCCAAAGATTTGAGGTCGGGGGACAGGGCGCGCACCTCTTCCTCGGTTTCGAACAGGAAGATGTTGTAGCCGATTTGCTCCCCGCCAGACCGATACGTCGCAATCGGATTTCCGCCGAGATAGCCGGCGGCCTCATCATGATCCTGAGGCTGGGTTGGAATAGCGGGCAGCCCCACTTCGTATCCTTCCGGTGTCTTGCGCACTTCCAAAATACCGGATTTGCGGGTTCGGAACCGGATGTGATCGCCCCCGTCTCGCGTAAGCAGGATGTGCCCCGCCGCGAGTGTTGCGTGACCGCACAGCGCGATTTCATAGGTCGGCGTACACCATCGCAGCTCCCAATCCGCCTCGCCCGTTTTGTCAGGCACGACAAAGGCAGTTTCGGCAAACATGTTCTCGCTGCCGATCTTCACCAGCACATCATCCGGCAACCACTCGTCAAGCACCATCACCGCCGCTTGATTCCCACCAAAAGGAGCATCGGCAAAGGCATCGACGTGCCAATATGGAATTGTCTGGGTCATACAATTTGGCCTTTACGGGTAAAGCAGAGTGTCGGACCATGAGAGCGCATCGCCGGCACCTTCAAGCGTGAAAAGTCGGCGATCATGCAGGCGATTGTCGCGGTCGATCCAGAACTCGATCCGCTCCGGCTTGACTGTGAAACCCGTCCAATGCGCAGGGCGCGGCACTTTGCCAGCCGTCTCGTGCTCGGCCCAAAGCGCAGTTACGCGGTCGAGGTAATCCTGGCGATTTTCGAGCGCGCTCGACTGGGCGCTTGCCGCAGAGCCGACCTGACTGTTGTAGGCGCGCGAATGGAAATAGGCGTCGGCGCGTTCGGAAGAAACTTCGATCAGCGGCCCTTCGATACGAATCTGACGGTTCAGACTCTTCCAGTGAAACAGCAACGATGCCTGCATATTGCTTAGGATTTCTCCGCCTTTGCGACTTTGGGCATTGGTGAAGAATGTGAAGCCGCCCTCTTCCGCGCCGTGACCCTTGAGCAGCACCATCCGCACCGACGGCGCACCGCGCGGCGTTGCAGTCGCCAGAGCCATCGCGTTGGGATCATTCGGCTCGCTGTCTTTCGCAAGATCAAACCATTCATCAAACAGCGCAAACGGATCAGCGCCCGCTGGGATTACGCTGTCTGCAAGCTGAGCATCATCAAGGTTTTTCACGTCACTCATGTCCATCGCGGCCTTTCTGCTGCGCGCCGGTCTTGCCGTCTAGATAGAAACCATGCCTCACGGGGATGTTCCTGAAAGGGGAGGTTTGGCAAGCCATATCTCTACGTTTTTGACAGGGCCACTCTAAAACCGGGCGCGAGCAGAACCCCGCATGGTGGATTCTAGCTTAACCAATTGTTCTTCCCCGCTTGCACACGGGCACTGTCTCACCTAGCTAACACGGCATGAGAGACCCTTATGGCACCCTTGGCGTTGCGCGCACTGCTTCTGAAAAAGAGGTGAAGAGCGCCTATCGCAAACTCGCCAAGGAATTCCATCCCGACAAGAATAAAGACAACCCCAAGGCCGCCGAGCGATTTTCGGACGCGACCAAGGCGTATGATCTACTTTCCGACAAAGCCAAACGCGCGCAGTTCGATCGCGGTGAGATTGATGCAGATGGCAATCCGCTGAACCCTTTTGGCGGAATGGGCGGCGGATTTGGGCGTGGCTATCCCGGCGGCGGAAGGCCAAGCGGCGGCTTTCGCGATCAGGAATTCAGCGGGATGACCCCTGATGATATGGACCTTGGCGATTTGTTCGAAGGTCTGTTTGGCGGCGGACGCTCCCGCAATTCCGGCGCAAAGCGCGGCTTTGGCCAGCGCCCGCCTCCCCCGCCAAAGAAACGCGGTGCGGACATTCAATATCGGCTCGCTGTACCATTTGTTGATGCGGCATCGGGCAAGGATCAGCGGATCACGCTGGCCGATGGAAAGACAATCAACCTGAAACTGCCCGGCGGTGTCGAGGACGGCACGCAAATGCGCCTGAAAGGCAAAGGCCATGCCGGCCCGGGCGGCAATGGCGATGGTATTGTGATTGTCGAAGTTGGCAGCCACCCTTTCTTCGTCCGCGATGGCGACCATATTCGCATGGACTTGCCCCTCACGCTGGATGAGGCGATCCGCGGTGCGAAGGTTAAATGCCCGACTGCTGATGGCCCCGTCATGCTGACAATCAAACCGGGCACCAATGGCGGCACAGTCATGCGGCTTGCGGGACGAGGGTGGACGCGCAGTGGTGCGAAATCCGGCGATGGCAGTTCAGCGCGCGGCGATCAGCTGGTAACTCTCGAAATTCAGCTTCCCGAGGATCTCGATGCGCTGAACGAAACACTTGGTGATTGGGAAGACCCCGCCAAACCGCGCGAGAAATTCGGCTTTTGATCGTCAGGACGGAACGCTGAATGGTCGGTCCGGCCGACCTTGATCCCAAATTCGAGCGGGAAGTCACTTCGCTTTCCCCCGAGGCGCGCCGCCGCCAGGTTCAGCGCGAGGTTCAGCCAATGTCGCTGGCATCCAGTCAACCTGCGGAGCGCAACCTGCCAAACTGGCGCGCGACACTCGCCGCAATGGCCGGGCCGCTTGCGCCGGGCACCCGCCCTTTCGAAGTGGTGCGGCGGACGGCGTACGGCACGTACAATGACGGCTTTATCCACGCGGGTAACCTTGCCTATCTGTCGATGCTTGCGATCTTTCCGTTCTTCATTCTCGGCGCAGCCGCGTTCGAGCTAGTCGGCGGACGTGATCTGGCAATGCAGATGGTGGGGGCGGTTTTGCTCGCCATGCCACCCACTGTTGAACGCGTGATCGAACCTGTTGCGCAGGACGTAGTCAACGCGCGTGAGGGATGGCTTTTGTGGTTTGGCGCAGGGGTCGCGCTGTGGACGGTTTCCAGTTTGGTTGAGACCATTCGCGACATCCTGCGCCGCGCCTATGGCACGCGGGCCAGTCACGCTTTTTGGAAATACCGCCTGTTTTCGGTTGGCCTGATCCTTGGCGCGGTCGTGCTGCTTATGGTCAGCCTGTTCGCGCAGGTCGTGATCGGGACTGCGCAGCAAGTGATAGATGCGCGTCTTCCGCAATTGACCGAAGTGATGAGCGCTCTGCGAGTATCGCGGATTGTGCCCGCGCTGGGCCTTGGCCTGTCGCTTTACATGCTATTCTACACCCTCACGCCCAGCGAATACCGCCAACGCCGCTATCCCAAATGGCCTGGTGCGCTTTTCACAGCAGCGTGGTGGATCGGAGTGACAACGGCGCTACCGATTATCTTGCGGCAATTTTTCGCTTATGATTTGACCTATGGCAGCCTTGCCGGAATTATCATTGCGCTGTTCTTTTTCTGGCTCGTTGGGCTTGGTCTGGTTATTGGCGCAGAATTGAACGCGGCGCTTGCCGAACCCGAAGGGGCGAGCGACACAGCAGAGGAGAATGCAGAATGAGCAATTCCGGTGCGAAATTGATGGCTGGCAAACGCGGGCTCATCATGGGATTGGCCAACGACAAATCGCTGGCTTGGGGCATTGCCAAACAACTCGCTGAACATGGCGCAGAGCTCGCATTTTCCTACCAAGGCGAAGCATTGGCCAAACGGGTAAAGCCGCTTGCCGAGCAGCTCGGCAGCGATTTCTGCTTTGAATGCGATGTGTCGGACATGGACTCGCTAGACAGCGCCTTTGCGACACTGAAACAGCGCTGGGATACGATTGATTTTGTCGTCCACGCCATCGGCTTTTCCGACAAGAGCGAGCTGCGCGGCAAGTATGTCGATACCAGCCTCGACAACTTCCTGATGACGATGAACATCTCGGCCTATTCTCTCGTCGCGGTGACAAAGCGCGCGGCGGAAATGATGCCGGAAAGCGGCGGCAGCATCATCACGCTGACGTATTACGGCGCAGAGAAAGTCGTCCCGCATTACAACGTGATGGGCGTGGCCAAGGCGGCGCTGGAAACCAGCGTCAAATACCTCGCTAACGATCTCGGCCCGCGCAATATCCGCGTCAACGCGATCAGCGCTGGCCCTGTCAAAACACTCGCGGCAAGCGGCATCGGGGATTTCCGCTACATCCTGAAATGGAATGAGCTGAACAGCCCACTCCGCCGGAACATCACCATTGATGATGTCGGCGGATCGGGCCTCTATTTCCTGTCTGACCTTTCATCCGGCGTCACCGGCGAAACCCACCATGTCGATGGCGGGTATCACGTGGTCGGCATGAAACAGGAAGACGCGCCCGACATTGCCCTTGGCTAAGGCCGCTTAACGCTGACGGATTTCAATCTGACTGATCCGGGATCGCAGGGTCGTTTGCCCTGAGAACACGCGCGCGTTGATCACAAGGCGCATTTGATCACAATCCGGCGCGCTGCCGACAGCAAGGCTGTTCTCGCCCACCGATAGCCTTTGCGCGAAGAACGGCAGAGTTTCGCCTGTGCAGGTAAGCTCGATACGCACATCTTCGGATTGCGCACTGCTGGCATCGGAATGCACGAAACTGAGGTCAAACGGTGTATCGGGCATGGCCATAATCCGTTCAGCAATCACGCCACCTTGTCCTGGTCGGACAAACAGTTCCAATTCGCTACCATCGCGGCTTGCTTGGCCCCTAAAGTCACCTTCATCGGTGAAGTCCCAATCGAACGGCGGGAAGTCAGAACTCCATGCAATCTGACCGGATGCTTCGCCTTGCGCGTCATCATCTTGTGAAAGAAACTCGAACAATCTCTGCGCGGCACTGAGATTGCCGTCTTTTGCGAGCCCCGAAACCAGCCGACTATCAAACTCCTCATCACCAACTGGCCGTTCCATCCGGATCGTGGCCAGATTGGCTCTAAGCTCGGGCCTGGCGAGAGCATATTTTGTAAAAAATGCCTCGTGCCACGGCGATGAGCCGTCGAGAAAGCGAATGAATGCAGGGACCGTTGCCGGATCAGTCAAAGCCTGCCCCAAAACCGGATAGAATTCGCGCGAGTAAGTTGGGTGAACGCGGAGAATTTGATCGAGCGTTTCGATCACCTGCGTCGTCTCTTCATTTGCAAGTCGGGCTTCAAGCGCGAGGCCCTGCAACGTCAGATTGCGCCGGTTGAGCCGCGAGGCCGCCAGTGCGGCACCATGACGTGCACTCAGATCGGGCTTCGCCAGAGCTAGAATTGCCAAAGCTTTAGCAGTGGTAGGATCACGGCGAAGCGCTTCTAATGCCAATGCTCGGGCTGCACCGGCAGCTCCGGTCAAATCCTGCGGATCGACAGCTACTTTCTCAGAAAACGCATCGAATGCAGCCTCTTCATAGGCCGCGCCATTGACGCCAAACGCACTCATTGCGGATTCTGGCGCACGCTTGGTTGTGAGCATGCTGAACGTTTGTAACGCAGCGAGCGCGCATATAGCGAAGCCTATTAAAACGCTCATCACGAGGCGTGGAAGATTGACCTTCATCATCAATTACACATCCAGCCTAGCGGGCACAAAGCTGGCCAGCACCGCGAGCTTAGCTGTCTGCTTTCTCGCCATAGCCATACCCGTATCCATAGCCATATCCGTACCCGTAGGCTGCGCCTTTTTCGTCAAGTTTGGTGACGATCGCTCCGAATACCTTTGCACCTGTCGACTGAAGCCGGCCCAGCGCATTTTCGATAGCCCGCAGCTTCATCCGATCAAATTCAACCACATAGACAACACCGTCGACAGCTCGCGACAACTCGATCGCATCAGCGAGCGACAGCATCGGCGCACTATCCACGATAACGTGATCATATTCCTGCTTCGCAAGCTCGATTATCTCGGCAAAGCGCGGGCTCGCGAGCAATTCAACAGGGTTTGGCGGCGTACGGCCATGTGGCAGGAAGTCGAAGTCATGGCCTTCAACTTTTATGGTTTCACCGGATATACTGTTTGTTGCGCCGGTTAGGAGCGATGTCAGACCATCATGTGATTCCGCAGAACGACCAACCAATTCGGCCATTTTCGATTTACGCAAATCGCCATCGATCAACAGCGTCTTCTTGCCGAGTTGCGCAAAGCTCGATGCAAGTGCGAAGGACGAAATCGATTTGCCTTCGGATGGAACCGAAGACGTCAGCATGATCGATTTCGGCGCACCTTCCGGTGTCAGGAAACTGAGATTCGTGCGCGCCGACTTGTACGCCTCGGTGATTTCCGACGACCGTTCGAGCAGACTTTCGGCGATGACATCGCTGTTGGTCTTTGGAATGGTTCCAAGGACCGGCAGACCGAGACGGCGAGTGATGTCTTGCGGGTCTTTCAATGTCTGGCTTAGCGCTACACGGAGATAGACAAGCAAGGCGATGGCGAGCAGCGCAGCGAACAAAGATATGGCGAGATTGCGGACGAGCGACGGTGAGTATGGCGCCCCTGGAGGCGAAGCCCGGTCAATCAGTGTGATGTTATTCTGACCGGCGCCAGATGCTTCGAGTTCCTTGAAGCGCTGCAAAAGCGCATCGTAGAGCTCGCGGTTTGTGTCCACTTCGCGTTTCAGGATACCATAATTGATGCCTTCGCCCTGCTGTCTGAGGAAGCGGGATTTTGCGGAGTTAAAGCGCTCACGAAGATCACGCTCACGCACTTCGGCAGTCCGCAAAATAGAGGATGTTTCGCGCGCGATTGAACTTCGCAGCGATTCGACCTCTGTTTTCTTCTCGATCAACGCAGGATAACGCGGGCCGAAATTTTGCTCCAGCTGTGCAAGTTCGGACTCTGCAGTGATCAATGCGGAACGCAATTCTGCGCGCGGGTCGCTTGACGGGAATGTGTCGGACAATGCAGCGGCGCGCGCTTCGATCCGGTTTGATACAGCCTCAGCAAGCTCAGTATTCAAGGCGACCAAATCATTGGCGATCAATGTCTGGCTCGCACTTTCCGAACCTGCCTCCCCGTTTGCATTTTCAAGGATCAGGATTTCATTCGCGTTGGCGTATTGAACAAGCTCGGCTTCGGATTCCGCAAGTTTTTCGCGCAATTCTGCGATCTGATCGTTCAGATACTCTCGCGCTTGGATATTTGCACCGAAACGCTTTTCATAATTGGCAGCGATGAACTCTTCTGCCCAGAGATTGGCAAGCTTGGCCGACATATCACGCGACGGACTGGAGAAACGGATGTCAACAAGGCTCGATTGAGTGATCGGAGCGATGCTGACATTGCCAATAAGAATGCCTCTGAGTTGGCGATCAGAGATTTCTGCAGCGTTCTGGAGGTTGAACGCTTCGATGAATTCTTCATCACGGGCCAGATTTCCAGCCTCGGCAACCCGCTCAGCCATAAATTGCGATACAAGCAACTCATACTGAGTGTTGAGATAATTCAATTCCGACCCGCGGGAGCGCCGCTCAAGCGGGTCAAGGTCGGTTACATTGTCGGCTTCGCGCTGGATCTCGACCCGTGCACTTGCGCGGAACAGTTCGGTCGACAGCATGGTGATGACGACGCCTGCGATTACAGCAAGCGCGATGATCCCAGCAATCCAGAACTTTACAGTACGCGCTTCGACCCAATAGCGTTCCAGATCGATCTGGAACATGTCGTTACTCTGTTCGACATAGCCGCGATTGGCGGACTGGGCATTGCCTTCGATGGTCTGATAATCTGTCATGGAATGCCTTACCGGGTAAGCTGGTTTAGGATGACAGCGGTCGAAGAGATAACCGGAGCGACGAGAGCTACAATACGATCAAGACGGCGGCGGCCAGGAGAATCTCCTACCATCACGATATCATCCGGGTACAAGCGCGGGTCATCATAATTACCGCGCTGGATCGCGCCAATGTTGTAAACACCGATATAACTTTGACCGTTGACAGTCCGCATCACCAGAACATCGTCGTGTTTTGCATATTCACCAAGCCCGCCTGCTTGATTAACCGCGCGCAGCAATGTGACATTGGCCAAGACAGGGTAATTGCCAGGTTGCTCCACTTCGCCGCCGACGGAGATTGATGTGCTTGGCAACTCCTTGGGAATCACCCGGACTTGCGGATTGCGAAGAAAATCGCCGCGAAGGCCGTCTGCGATCATGCGCGAGGCTTCACCAGGTGACATGCCAGCAACTGGAACCAGCCCAAGCAAAGGATATTCGATGTTACCCTGAGCATCGGTCAAGAAAGTGCCACTAAGCGATTCCGCGCCGACAACTGCGATCGTGACCACTTCCTGAGGGCCGAGCCGATACATCCTGGAAACGGTGGGCTCAGGCAACTCCGTAAGGTCGGCAATTTCCACTTCCGGTGCAGCGCCGTAGGTGCGGTCAGTGGTCGCACAGCCGCTCAGCATAAGCGCAGATACAAAGATCAGAAGGTGCGTTTTAATAAAATTCATATCGGCCTCATCAAGTGCAACCATTGCCATACTGGATTTTGCGACGCGTCCAACCGTTTTGACAACCGATTGGCAGTAAAATTACTTTAATTTCGAAGGTGATGCAGCCTTGTTGTCGCGCGCATCGAATGCGAGCGCGATAGCGAGCCAGATCGCAACTACTTGGAATATCGGTGTTCGTAGCGGATAGTCGACCAATGAAGCCGCAGCGAGAATAGCCAAAATGGCAAGCCAGAACACGCAGCGCGCCAACGCGGCAGGTCGTCTTGCAAAGATTTGGCGAAGACTGAATGCCGCCCAGCGCATGAATGCCAAAACAAGCAATATCGCGG
This sequence comes from uncultured Erythrobacter sp., assembly GCF_947497915.1. GTDB lineage: Bacteria > Pseudomonadota > Alphaproteobacteria > Sphingomonadales > Sphingomonadaceae > Erythrobacter. Next base: position 628,184 of record NZ_CANMIJ010000002.1, read on the forward strand.
GAACTCCGCCTTCGATTACAAGCTGTGCCCAATCATTGTGCGCCTGATTGACGTATGCCAGACCCATAAATCCGGTTGGCTCGGCGATTTGATAAACCGCGTCCCAAGATCCAAAACCTGTACCGAACAGCCAATGGGTCGACATCATGCTGATCAGGATAGAGCCGATTCGCCAGCGGAGGTCCTCGAATGCGTTTTGATTGAGCGCATCAACAACACCGGGCGCCCGCTCGAATTGCATCAGTGCAAGCAGTAAGCCGCCCGCCAGCGTGACGCCAAGGGCAATACTGAGGCGCGGATAGCGCACGATAAGTGCCCCCGGCCCCGCCGCATCGCCAGCAAGGTCCGGGCGCTTGAGCGAGAGCCACACCATCAAAGCGACTGCGAAGTAGGCAGCCAATCCAAGGCCGAGCGCGGCTCGCGAACCGCTCACCAGAATGGCTAAGGTGACGATAAGAAATGTCGCTACCAGCGCGATATTTACTCCATCAGCCCCGTGCCGATTGCGCTCGATCAGGCCCAGCCGCGCGATGACAAGCAGAGCAATCCCTGAAAAAACGCCCGAGTGATTTTCGTTTGCAAAAACACCAACAGGCGAACCGTTGTTTGTAATGGCGTAGAAATAGAGCGGACCGTTTGGATCGCCGATAACCTGAAGCAAGCCAAGGAGCGCATCAAACAGACCGATTCCCGTGATCACATAAAGCAAAGTTCGCAGGCTTGGTCGCAGCGATAGGGCTAACAAGCCTGCCGCTGCGGGCACCACCATCGCCGTCAAAGCGTTCCAGCCGCGCATAGGTACGTACGAAATCGGCCGCCACGTATCCTCGAGCCCGTGGATCGCATCGACATTCGCAATTACGCCGCGACCGGGCAGCATATGCCAGAGGCCCGAAGGCAGCGGGATAAGCTGGATCGCAGTCCAAAGCGCGGCAAGGCCGAGCAGCACCATCGGCGCGGACACATCCTTCATCTTGGCTTTGGAATACCAGTACATCGCAGGGATCAGAAACAGCGCCGCCATTGGCCTCAGCGCGCCGTTTTGTACCGCGTCGAACCGCGAACTTCCGCCCAGCAGCGATGTCATCGCGGCAAACAGTACTAGGCCGATGACCACAACCGGAGCACCGGGGCCGGATACATTACCAGCTGCGCGGTGGCGCTTTGATTTTGAGGCGGATGATAGGGTCATATTGCGGAAGCGTTGCGATTAGTTCTCGACGCTGACCGGCAGCTCAAAGCCATTCTTGGCCATGAAGGCGTGCCGCTTGGCATCTTTAAGATCGGCAGCAACCATTTCGGCGCACATCTCGCGGGCGGTAATCTCTGGCTCCCAGCCGAGCTTTTCGCGGGCTTTCGTTGGATCACCAAGCAAGGTTTCCACCTCGGCCGGGCGGAAATAGCGTGGGTCGATCCGCAAGACGACATCACCAACCGACAAAGCAGGCGCATTGTCACCTTCGATCGCGGCCACCTTGGCCACTTCATCAATACCTTCGCCTGAAAATTCGAGCTCCACGCCCAATTCTGCCGCCGACCATGTGATGAATTCGCGAACGCTGTATTGTTTGCCGGTTGCGATGACGAAATCATCGGCAACGTCCTGTTGCAGCATCATCCACTGCATCCGGACGTAATCCTTCGCATGGCCCCAATCACGCAACGCGTCGATATTGCCCATGTAGAGGCAACCTTCGAGGCCCTGAGCAATATTGGCGAGGCCGCGGGTGATCTTGCGCGTCACAAAAGTCTCTCCGCGGCGCGGGCTTTCGTGATTGAACAAGATGCCGTTGCAAGCATACATTCCATACGCTTCGCGGTAGTTGACGGTAATCCAATAAGAATACAGCTTCGCCACGGCATAAGGCGAGCGCGGATAAAACGGCGTCGTCTCTTTTTGCGGGGTTTCCTGCACCAGCCCGTAAAGCTCCGATGTCGAAGCCTGATAGAACTTTGTGGTCTTTTCCATCCCGAGGAAACGGATCGCCTCCAGCAGCCTCAACGTACCCATGCCATCAACATCGGCGGTGTACTCGGGCGCTTCGAAGCTGACGGCAACGTGGCTTTGCGCGGCCAGGTTATAGACCTCGTCCGGCTCGATTTCCTTGAGCAGCCGGGTCAGGTTCGATGTATCGGTGAGATCGCCGTAATGCAGTTTCAGCCGCTGGCCCTGCTCATGCGGGTCTTCGTAGATATGATCGATCCGCTGCGTGTTGAACGACGAAGCGCGGCGTTTGATGCCGTGCACTTCATACCCCTTTTCCAGCAGAAATTCCGCCAGATACGAGCCATCTTGGCCGGTGATACCGGTGATGAGAGCCGTCTTTGCCATTATTGCGTGTCGTCCTTCAAAAAGAATTGTCCAACCTTACTCAGGTTCTTGCGGATCAGCACACCCGCACCGCCCACTCCATTGCGGCGGATCGCGAGCATATCCTCGCGGCTTTTACGGATGATGCGTTCGATTGATCGATTGCTTTCGCCCCCGACGCGCATTTTGACAAGCACCTCGGGAATATAGGCCAGCTTGATCCCGCCTTTCACGAGATAACGCAGCATCGCATCATAGTCGGCTGCGACTTGCAAATCGGTGTCATACAGGCCGTGACGGTCGAAAACTTCGCGGCGCAGATACAGGGTCGGGTGGGGAGGCATCCAGCCTTTGCTGATTTTCGAGGGCGCATATTCGCCTGATTTCCAATGGCGAATCACGCGGCTAGGGTTGTCCGCAGCGACATATTGCAAATCGCCGAACACACCATCAACCATGGGGTCCGCCAGAGCCGCTGCAACCTTTGCGATGACCTGAGGCCCTGCAAAGATATCGTCAGAATGCATCAAGCCGATAGCATCGCCGGTTGCATTGGTGATGCCGCGATTGATCGCATCATAAATGCCGTCATCGCGCTCCGAGACAAGCACTGTCGATGCGTTTGCCGCTTCGCGAATAATGTCGAGCGTGCCGTCATTGGATCCGCCGTCTTGGATGACGTGCTCAATGTCTGCGTAAGTCTGCGCCTGCACGCTGTCGATTGCCGCGCGGACAGTGCCCGCACGGTTATAGACTGCGGTGACGACAGAGATTTTCATATCATTTCAGCGCCGCTTACGCGGGCTGCCCGTTCAGATACGGCCGATAGACGAATATTCAAAACCGGCGCCGCGCACATCATCCGGCGTGTAGATATTGCGAAGATCGACCAGCACGGCTGCTTTCGCGGTCGCTTTGACTTTCGCCAGATCCAGCGCGCGGAATTCGTCCCATTCGGTCACGATCACGGTTGCGTCGGCATCCTTAATCGCTTCGTATGGGTCGCCGCACATTTTGACGTTCGGCATCAATGGCTGAGCCAGTTCCATGCCTTCCGGATCGTAGGCAGCAACTTCGACACCAGCATCGGTCAGCGTTTGCGCCACGGCAATTGCCGGGCTGTCGCGCATGTCATCTGTGTTCGGCTTGAATGTCAGGCCCAGCAAAGCGGCTTTCTTACCGCGCGCTTTCTCCGCGCCGCCCAGCGCGTCGAGCACCTTGCGGCCCATCGCACGTTTCCGGCTCTCGTTCACATTGACGACCGCTTCGATGATGCGGGTCGGGCTATCGTAATCCTCAGCGGTTTTCAGCAGGGCGAGCGTATCTTTAGGGAAGCACGATCCGCCATAACCCGGGCCAGCATGCAGGAATTTCGCGCCAATACGGCCATCCATTCCAATACCGCGGCTAACATCCTGCACATCCGCGCCGACTTTCTCGCACAGATCAGCCATTTCGTTGATGAAGGTGATCTTGGTCGCGAGGAACGCGTTGGCGGCGTATTTGATCAGCTCGCTGGTACGGCGACTGGTGAAGAGAATCGGCGATTCGTTGAGGAAGAGCGGGCGATAAACCTCGCGCATCACCGTTTCGCCAAATTCGCTTTCTGCACCGATCACGATCCGGTCTGGGTGCTTAAAATCACCGATCGCCGCGCCTTCGCGTAGGAATTCCGGGTTGGATACCACCGCGACCTGATGAGAGGTGCCGGTTTCTGCGATGATCCGCTCAACCTCGTCACCCGTGCCCACAGGAACAGTCGATTTGGTCACGACAACCGCGTCATTCGCAAGGCTCTCGCCAACTTCTTTCGCAACGGCATAGACGAACGACAGGTCTGCATGGCCATCGCCGCGGCGGCTGGGTGTGCCCACTGCGATAAAGATCGCGGATGCATCCTTGATCCCTTCGGCGAGAGACGTTGTGAAAGTCAGGCGGCCTGCCTTCACATTGCTTTCAACCAGCGCGTCGAGGCCTGGCTCATAGATCGGCATGATGCCGTCATGCAGGCGATCAATCTTGCTTTGATCCTTGTCGATGCAGACCACGTCGTGGCCAAAATCGGCGAAACATGCGCCAGAGACGAGGCCTACATAGCCAGAGCCAACCATTGCAATTTTCATGTCATCGGTTCCTTAAATGGTCGCTGTTTAGCGGCCCATGATTTCCGGTAGTCGCTTCTCAAAATAGGCAATCGTCTTGGCGAGCCCTTCTTCAAGCTGAATCTGAGGTTCCCAATCGAGGATTTCCTTGGCCTTGGCAATATCGGGTCGCCGCTGCTTTGGGTCGTCCGACGGCAGATCGAGGAAAGTAAGCTTCGATTTCGAGTTCGTCATGTCGATGACTTTCTCGGCCAATTCCTTGATCGTGAACTCGCCTGGATTGCCCAGATTGATCGGGCCAGTCACGTCCGTATCGGTGCCCATTAAGCGCAAAAAGCCTTCAACCAGATCGTCTGCAAAGCAGAATGAGCGGGTCTGCGAACCATCGCCATAGATCGTAATGTCTTCGCCTTGCAGCGCCTGAACGATGAAGTTTGACACAACGCGGCCATCGGCATGGTGCATACGCGGGCCATACGTGTTGAAGATACGCGCGACCTTGATCTCCAAACCGTGCTGACGGTGATAGTCAAAGAACAGCGTTTCGGCGCAGCGCTTGCCCTCATCATAGCAGGACCGCTCACCAATCGGATTGACGTTGCCCCAGTAATCCTCGGTCTGCGGATGCACATGCGGATCGCCGTAAACTTCGCTGGTCGAGGCTTGGAAGATTTTGCACTTCAGGCGCTTTGCAAGGCCCAGCATGTTGATCGCGCCGTGGACGCTGGTCTTGGTCGTTTGAACCGGATCATGCTGATAATGGATCGGCGACGCCGGGCAGGCAAGGTTATAAATCTCATCCACTTCCACCACGAGCGGCTGCGTCACATCGTGGCGCATGAATTCAAAGCGCGGCTCGTCATGCAAGTGATCGACATTGCGTTTTGTGCCGGTGAACAGGTTGTCCACGCACAGCACTTCGTGTCCCTGCCCGATCAGCCGGTCAATCAGGTGCGAGCCCAGAAAGCCTGCGCCGCCAGTTACCAGAATGCGTTTCCGGCTTTCGTAAATTCGAGCCAATGTGTGCTCCTGTCAGTCGATCAGGGCCGACCCGCCGAAGCGGCCTGTTCCTGAATCATCAATCGAATGGTCTTGAAATACCACGCCTTATAGGCCGCATAGTGGAAGCCTTGCGATCCGTCGAGAATACCGAGCTTCGCAATATAGGTCGTGAAGAAGTAAAAGTAAGCGAACCACCATTTGGCAAGGTGGCGATATTTGAATTTCTGGCGGCCAGTCATCTGCTCCCAAACCGCGTCATCGCCTTGCATTTTGGCATAGCGGCTCGCCTCCCACTGCGCGTAGTCGCGGTGTTTGACGATGAAATGGCCGAGGCCCTTGTAATCGCGGTGATCAATCGGCGCCGCTATTTCACCCACTTCGCCATCGACGATGGGGTGCTCATGGATTTCCATGTCGAGCTGGCTCCAGCCATCCTCATCGATTTTCTCGTACAGCGCCTTACCCACGCGGAACAGCGCCAGCTTACGCTGAGGCACACCGTGTTTTAGCGGACGGTCGAGGAAATAATTGTCGTAGGCGAGCCAGTATGCGTCTTTGTCGTCCTTTGCGATTGCAGCGGCAACTTCATCGCAGAAAGCATCGTCTAGGAACTCGTCCGCATCGAGGAACAGCACCCAATCCTGTTTCGGAGGGTCATTCATCAGGAACCAGTTGCGCTTCTTCGGATATTTCCCATCCCACCGGAAATCGACCACGCGCGCACCGAATTCAGCGGCAATCTCGCAGGTTCTGTCGGTCGATCCGCTATCGATCACGACGATCTCGGCAAAACGGCCCAGCCGCTCCAGACAGCGGGCAAGGTTTGCCTCTTCGTTCTTAACCGGAACCGCGACAGTTACGGGGAGTGTGGATTTGCTGCGCTGCGACATTTCGGGAGTTGCATTAGAAGCACGCAAGCGCCTTGCCCACCCCCAATATCGGTCTGAAACACTCTGATACGTTTACGCGCCGCGCTCGCTGATTTTCTGCGCGGGATTACCGCCAACGATTGCGCGCGGTTCGACATCTTTCATCGTCACGGCGCGCGCGCCCACTATCGCGCCTTCACCCACCGTCACACCCGGGCCAACAAAAGCGTCTGCGCACACCCAGGCATCTTCGCCAATCACGAGCGGCGTTTTAACGAGCGGCATCGCCGGATCGCGCCAGTCATGGGTGCCTGCGCACAGATGTGCATATTGCGAGACGGTCGCCCGCGCCCCCACGCGGATCGGGCCCAACGCATAGAGTATCGCAAACTCGCCAATTGCGGCCTGATCTCCGATATCCAGGTTCCACGGGATGGTGATGCGCGCCGAAGGATAAATGTGTGCATCCGCACCAATCTTCGCACCGAACATGCGAAGCAGCATCCGGCGCCAGCCCCATAGCGGGCGCGGGCTCCATCGGAACAGCGGCGTCGCAAACAGCCAGAGAACGCGCCCGATCTGTGCGCTCGCGCTCCATTTTTGCGCCGCTCTGTTGGAAGAGATGTCCGTTGCCATTGCAATGCCGAGCTTTAAGCGCCTTGCACCTGAACGCAAGCGGGCCTGTCACCGCCGCGGATCATCCATTCGTAGACTGACCTGTGCTGGGCCGCGACATGGTGCCAGCTAAATCGGTCTTCAACCAGCGCGCGGCCTTTATCGCCCAAAGGCCCAAGGTCACTCTTCAACAGCGCGGTAATCAACGTTTCTGAAAGGGCATCGGGCTCGGTCGTGATCTCGATAGCTGCGCCCTCGCCGAACCCTTCGGGTAGGTTACATTCGGTAGTCATAAGCACTGGCAAACGATACGCCCACGCCTCCAGCACCGACATCGGCAGCCCTTCGGAATAGGATGGCAGGACAAAGCCGTCGGCATCACGCAGCAGGCGGTCTTTCTCCGCGCCAAATGCGGGGCCGAGGATGGAGACACTGTCACCCACACCCAATTCGCCGATCTGTTGGTTTAGGTCGCCCAAATGCCCGCCATCATCCCAACCCGCGATGGCAAGTGACCATTCTTGCGGAAGGTCAGGCTGCTTGGTGCAGACCTTCGCCCAAGCGCTCAAAAGCTCCGAAAGCCCCTTTTTCGGGTGGATGCGGCCAAGGAAGAGCAGCGTCTTATTGCCATCTCGCGGTACGCGCGGAGCAATATCCGGTAAATCGGTCGCATTGGGGATCACAGCAATCGGCTGGGTTAGTCCGAATGCGCGCATAGAAGCCGCTTCCGAGGCGTTCAGCGCGTGCATGCAGTCAGCTTCTTGCAGATTGCGGTTTTCGAACCACGCGCCGACCAGCTTTTTCTTCCACGCAGAATTTGCGAGCGCCCACGGATCCAGCATCCCTCTGGGTGAAATCATCACCGGGCGGCCAGTGCGCCGTTTCCAGCGGTTTACCGCGCGCGAATTCAGCTGCCAGATGCCGTGGAGGTGCAAGACATCGTGATCCGCTTTTGCAAGCTGCCGGGTAAGGTCAGGCGCGTAAGGAAAAAGCCCTCCAAGCCGCACTGGCAGCACGTTTGGCACGACCGGCGCCCATTCGGGCAAGTCCGCCGCGCTGTGCTCATCTTCGAGGGCGTATACGCTGACATCCGCACCCGATTCGGCCAGATGCAGCGCCGATTTGCGGACCGAATTGAACAACCCGCCAGCATTGCGCGACATCGATCCCGTGACGATACCAAGCGAAAGCGGTGCATGTTTACTCACAGCCTAAACCCGTTCGCCGCGAGCCGCCCGCGCGATTGCCAATTCCAACGCGCAGCGCGCCAAGATACCCGGCTTTGCAGGCTGCGTCATCGCCGCCTTTGCAGCACCTGCCAAGCCTTCGCCAAATTTCGCGGGGCTTACCTCGTCCACCTTGGCATCGGCGGCATCCAGCAGCGTTGTACCCTTGGGCAGCGCGGCAAGCTCATTCAGCGCGCGCGTTATCTCTTTCGTTTCGAACGGGTCGAAGGAAAATCCGGTTACCCCGTCTTCGATCAGGAATTGCGTCGATCCACAGCGGTTGGACACCGCTACAGGCAGGCGCGATGCCATCGCCTCGTTCACCACCAGCCCCCATTGCTCGGTCGTGCTGGCATGGATGAAAGCGCCAGCGGTGGCATAATATCGCGGCAGAGCGTCGACTTGCAGGAATCCCGGCAAATGCACGTGGCCTCCGAGGCCCAATGCCTCAATCTGCGCTTCGATCTCGCCGCGCAGATCTCCATCACCCAGCAACACAAGCGGCCAATCCGATGGATCGCCGCCGCGTTCTTCTCTGAATGCGGCGTAAGCATCGAGCAGGCGGGCAAGGTTCTTTTTCGGAATAAAGCGGTTTGAAGCGAGGAAATATTGCCCGCGCGCACCATCTGGGACCTGCCCCGCAATCTCTGCTGGTAGACCTGGATGCGCGCGCCATTTCTCGGCCTCGGCCCGGAAAAATGCATTGTCGATCGCGTTGTAGCCGCGGAAAATAGCCTCGCGCCGCACGCCAAGTCCGGCGAGGTAGTTTACCTGACTATCATTGGTGGCAATGCCTGCGCTGTAATGGTCAACGATCCCGGATTTAACCCGCTCGGCGAGCCATTTACGCTCAAAATCCCAGTCATTGGTTTCTGTCATACAGACCGCTGGAATACCCTTGCGCGCGCACCATCTTAGGGCGACCAATGTGATCATGTTTGACCAGCCAGCCAGCGCCAGAACGTCGAGTTTGAACGGGGCAACCCGCTCTTCCAGCCGCGCTTCGACGAGATCGGCGTCCGTCTCTTCGCCGCTTTGCGTTGTTAAAGCGGTGTAGGCCAGCCCTTCGGGCAGCTCCGGCGGCACCCAATCATACACTGCACGGTGCGGCGCGCCTTCGATGGCTAGCATCTCGGCATGATCCATCGCGCCTCTTATGCGGGCGATGTGATAGGGGCCAAACCGGTCAAAGAGGATCGCGATCTTCATTCAGGATTGCAGGCCGCATGAAGCAGCGATTTCTTCACTTGCGCTGGCGCCCCCGCAATGAGGCTACCGGCTGGGAAATCGCCGCGCACAACAGAATGCGCCGCCACTATCGATCCGCGCCTGATATGCGAACCCGGGCCAATGTAGGCGCCCCGCCCGATCCAACAATTATCCTCAATGATGATAGGCGCCGTTGCAAAGCCCTGCCCTCGCACACCGTGTTCAGAATCAAATTTATGCTCTGAATCGCGTAGGGAAACCATTTCGCCAATCGCCACATTATCACCAATGGTCAGTCCCGAACTGACGACCACCAAGCCGTTAGCATTTAGGCTAAAACGTTCTCCGATAATCACTTCGCTAGTGCGCGCGACCTGCCAGAACAGATTGTCCCCAAGCATCGCATCATCGCCAATCGATATACTCATTGATGGACGGTAGAACCGTTGCTTGCCAGCAATACGAGGGCGGCGGCCCAGCCGTCTAAACCAGACACCGGATAAGATTCTGTAATACCAACCGCGCAGGATCACTTTCCAGTCGAATATCACGTTCATGACGCCGTTACCTCCCCGGAATGAACACGCTTGATCGACTCAACAAAGCGACTTTCCCATGCCGCGTTGTCATACTCACCTGCGCGTTTCAGCGCTGCATCCGACATGACCTTTCGGTAGTCACGATCATTGCAAATTTTCTCAAGAGCGGCAGCAATGGCACTTCCATCGCATTCCGGCACATAAATCCCGGCATCTCCATCAGCAAAATCGACGCCTGCGTTTTTAGTCACAACAACTGGCAATCCGGCGCTCATCGCTTCGAGAACAACCCCAGCAGAACCCTCTGCCAGCGATGGAAGCACAAACACATCAGCGCGCGAATATTCAGATGCCATTTGCTTTTTGGAAACGTGACCGAGCAGCTCGATATTAGCCCCTTGAAGCTGAGCAGCAGCAGCATTGCTGACGCTCCCAGCAAAAACAAAAGTGAAGCCCGATCCGGCCAGCAATTCGGCTGCCTCCTTCACATATTGTGGGCCCTTGCGGAGCGTGACAGTCCCCGCAAACAAAATTCGGCGCGGCGTGGGCAAGACTTTTGATGGAAATGCAAGGCTCGATCCGTATGGGACCAACATGCATTTCTCGCGATACTGGCTGCCATAACTTGCGACATCATCAATGACCGATTGAGCAGGACAGAAAAGCGCGTCGCAATCCTCCAGCATGTCCACGGTGAAGCTTTCATACTGTGAGTTCAAACCATCATCCCATGCGCGCTCCCCCCATTCAGGAAATCGTTCGCATTCGGCATTCACGATCATGTGAGTCGAGGGTACGGTAAAAACATCGGAGACGATTTTCGAGCCGTCTCGCGCCCTCTCGCGCAACCCGTGCCCGCCTGAATAATACTGAGTGAAATAGACATCGGTCTCGGCCAAATCTTTGGTGGAGATAGGCCATGGCACCGGCCGGCCGGTGCGGTTCTGACTGGCTGCTTTCGCAAACAACGAAATCTTCGATTGGGGAATTTCAGGAATTATGCGTCGCGACAATTTTGAGCGCAGCGACTGCTTGGGGGCAAGTTTGGCCAAACCTCGAGATACAGCATGTTCAGCCAACGCGAAGTCCGTGTAAATGCGCTGCAACAATCCCGCGCGATGCAGAAAACGCGACTGCAAATACGCATGCCGTGCCCCGGGCTGAAGGACAGTTGTCTTCATCGGTCAGCGCCCTTGTCGAGCCAAGCTACGATTTGCCATTGATGAAGGTTGGCGGGCATCCAAGACTTTGGGGACACAGATCAGCGTGACGACGAGCCAAGTGATCATTTGGGGCATAAACAGCGCCAAATCGGCAGAGGCTGCAAAAACGGCCGAAGGAATCATAAGGACCAGAAAGATCTCGATCCGCCGATTTTCAAACCGGCGACTTTCCAGCCGCGCCATCAGGTAGCCCAAGGCGAAGAAGATCAGGCCGCCAAACAGCCAGAATTGTTGATATGCCTGCGCGAAACCCATCGGCGATAGATAGAAACGAAACGCGGAAAAGCTGCTGTCTACATATTCGATCCGAGGGAGCATAAGTGCCGATTTGGTGGCTGCGCCAACCAGTCCGGCGGGGACAAACTGACCGATCACAGCATTGTAAAAAATCGCGCCATATTCGAACATGCCAGTTTCCATCGACTGATAGATCCTGAACAAGCCGGAAGCAATTTCGGTATCTTCGTACGACTTTCGATCCAACGCTTTGTCGACGAGCTCGTTCATTTCCAACTGCTTGCCGGCCTCATTCCGCAAGAACGGGAATATCTTGAACACGCCGTACATCCCAACCAAGCCTAGAAATGCGGGAATCCGTCCGATCGAGATATAGCGGTAATTGGTCAGGAAATAGCCGACGAATACGCCAAGCTTGATCACTTCAGAACGGCGGAAGATAAAGATGATGTTGATCAGAGGGATCACTGCGAAAAGAACAGCCCAGCGCAAATGACGCTGGCGTTTCGTGCGAACCCACAGCCAAAGTTGGATTACGATTGACGCATAGATAAGCCGCACGACAAAGATCAAATAAACAGGCAGGCCCCGCCATTCGAGAGAATACGAGCCGGAGTAGAAGATATACGCTTCGATGCCGCCGGTTAAGCTGGCAAGGGCAAAGAACGCTATGAACGACATCCCGGCCAGGACAATCGACGCGATGTGCATATACCGTATTTCGCGCTCGTTCGGGGGCTGCAATCCGCTAGGCGCAGCTCGCATTTTCACTTTGCCTCGTCCGCCTAATGCGTATCCGGAAAGGCCCAAAAGCGCGCAACTCGCTATCATAAACATCGCGATGGCTATCGTTCCTGTGTCTCTATAAATTTCATAGAGAATACCGGCGTTGAGCATAAAGTCGGAAAATTCGACCAGCACAAAGGCCAGAGTTACCGCAGGAAATAGAAACGGGAACGTGAAAATATCGGCGTTTCTGCCGTTACGGATTGCCACAACCGCCAGCATTATGCCGATCAATATCAAGACTGCGAGGGAGGTATCCATCAGGTGCGCTTTACTCTGGTTGCGCAAGCCTTAGCTCTTGCGGGGAGACTTTCCAACTTTGCGTCCATCAATCGGGCCTGACAAGCGTAAGGAGGAACGCCTCCCAGCGATCGACAAGCCTGACGAAGCTGAAATGGTCGATATAGTGCTTTTGCAGCCGCGCAAGATCGACATCGGAGTTTTCGAGCCGCTTCACCATCGTGATTACAGAAGGAATGAAATTTGTGATATCGCCATTTGCTGTAATGATGCTATCTGGATTGGCGTAATCCGGTATGCCGCCCATCCCGTTGGCCACAAAAGGCAAGCCGCACGCCATCGCTTCCAACAAGACAAGCGGCGCGCCCTCCTCTGCAACCGTGGGCAACAGCATCAAATCGTAATTCTGCAACAGCTCGATATAGGCCTGCCCCTCGGGATAGCGGCCTTTCATGGTAATCCGGTCTGCCAGACCGCGATCTTCAATCATGTTGGCAAGCTCATCCGCGTCGCTTCCGCCGCCCCATATATCCAGCGTCCCCTTGCCGCACGCGTAATCTTCAAACCGTTCAATCAAAAGGCGCACGTTCTTGGCAGGGCCAAAGCGGCCAAAATAGGCGAAACGCACCCCGTTTTTGACTGATTTGAGCTTTCGAGCTGGGATCACAAACTGACGCTCCAGCGGCTCGGGCAAAGCAGGGATCGTCTCGTTTGGCCCACGCCAACTGAATTCGCGGATGAAACGCCGCGTGACAGGTGAACCCTGTCCAACAATCGCATCGAACCCAAACCGCGAAAGAACGCGCGGATCAAAAGCGGCGGGCCGTGCACCGCTCATGACTTCGAAGAATACCTTTTTGCAGGAACCGCCTGCGGCCAGCACGCCTAGCATTGATGCCCATCCCGTCCCCGTCACCACAGCGGCGTCCGGCTGCGCCCCGCGAATTATCCGCACCAGCTCGCGCAGGCCGGAATAGACGTGGACGCCTTCGCCCTTATCCTCATGTCCATGGGTGCTCATAGGGGCGGGCGAAACAACCGTCACTTGATGGCCGCGCTCACGCAGGCCCTCCGCAAGGAAGCGTGTGTGCGTCTGAATTCCACCTCGGCCATGCATATAGCCGAGCAGAACGACACGCATTGCCGGTGTCGGGATAGATTTCGTCTGCGGTTTTTCCACTTACACGTACTGCCAATGCTGCATGCCGTTGCGGCATTGTTGTTCAATTACGCGGGCCGCGTCCGGATCCAGAATGTCTTTCCACGCATTAAGCGTGCCCGGGTTGATCGCATCGGTGATCCGTTGGTGCCCGCCCATTTTTAGATACCGCCAATCAGAGCCTTCTTTCGTTTGCTCGGCAGTATCGGCGATCTGCGTCAATCCGAAATGATTTGCGACCCTTTCCAACGTGGCATCGGGATTAAGGCACATGTCCTCGTAACGAACGGTTGCAATTCGATCGCCGGCTGACGCCGAATAGGTCGCATGGCAACGGTTCCAATAGCGTGCAAACTCTTCAACTGGCGCATCACCAAGCTGAGGGTGCTTTTGCCACGAGACATAGGCGTCACGAGGATCACGAATACTGAAAACAAAACGTGCCTTGGGATAGGCTTTCAGCAACTCTGGCAGCATAAAAATGTGGTCGGGTGTCTTTTCCAGAAACCTGCGGGCAGACGGTTTTTGCAAGATAGCATGATCGGCCATTGCATCGAACAGCTCTACCTGCGAATGAGCAGCCAGGAACTTCGCGCGATAATTCGCAATTTCTACGCCTGAAATATCAACCCGAGAGAAGTCACGTTTTTGGAAAAAAAACGTCTCTCCATTCACTGTCGCCACATCCTGCGATGATGCCACCCTGGTCGCAAGCAAGCTTGTGCCTGAGCGGCTCAAGCCCAGAATAAACAAATGTTCGCGGTCCGATTGCCCGAGATTCATGTTTAATCTGATGTTCTGGATCAAAGCGCGCCCGTCAGAAAACAGCCCGGAAAGACCGCCAGCAAAACCACGCCAGCGCCGGTCCCCCAAATCGGGACGGCGTGTGCCACGCGAAGAGATTTGCTTTTGGTTCATAGAAGGAATTCCCGTACCAAACCTTTGCCCTTTTTGTCCCTGACATTGCGGGCAAGCGAGCGAATTATCGTGCAAGCAACCGGATTTTTTCCCGGAGTGTACTGCTTGCCGTGAGCAATGACGCGATCGATGCCGCATAGGCAAATCCGAACAGCACAATCCGGTACATCCAGCTCACATCTGCCAGCATCAACTCCACTGCACCAAACGCGATCGCCGCCATAGCGGCAGGAATGCCTATCGCAAGCCCAAGTTGGGCAATTGGCAGCTTGGCTATGTATGCAGCATAAACCAGCCAAATAGGAACAACCACAAATGAGGACCAAGCATACATCCACGCAACACCCTCTGCGCCGTCAGCAATTCCGAATATGTAAGAGATAACGAACGTGCCTATCGCCGGTACGCTGGCCCAGAACATCTTCTTTGTTTCACCGCGTGAGACAAAGAGCCATTGCGCAGATGCGAAAAGAGGGTGAACCAACATAGCTGGACCGAGCAGGGAAAGGATGTTTGCCGCTCTGGTCCAGCCGGGGCCGTAGAGAATGTCCACTACGCCATGCGCGTGAAACGTGAGGATCAATGCCGCCGGGGCGGATATTACGGTCAGAATACTAACTGCGCCTAAATACAGGGCGGACCACAATTTCTTGTCATCAACAGCACGGCTCATCGCAGGGATCATCGCGGTCGAAACGGGCCCCGAAACTAGTGTAAGCGGCAACATGAAAACCGAATACGCCCTGCTGTAGTGGCCCACTGCATTGGCATTGCTGTAAGCGCCGATAAGAACGTTATCGAGCGTGCGGTGAAAATAGGTCAAGAAGTTGAAACCGGTTAGGTAGAGGCCGAAGCTGATTGAGCTGCGCACTCCGTCCCAATTTTTCACGAATGTCGGCCGGAAAGGCGATGAAAACCAAAAAAATAGGCATTGGATCGCCGGTGTCACAAGATTGCCAATTACCAGCGACCAATAGCCAAGATCGGTCTGCCAAGCGAGCACCATGCCGGTGCACAGGCCACAAAACGTCGCGATCACTGGGATGGATTGCAGTTGCATCCATTGCATACGCCGGGCGAGCAGTGCCTGATGCTGCGCAGCAGAAGCAGTCATAGGATAAGCCAAAGCCGATGCAAAAACGACCGCCGCCACCTCAGGCGTATCATAGATGTGAGCCGCCGCCGGTGCGAGCGCGAAACAGATCAGCATAACGGCCAGACCTAGAACGCAATTGGTCAACCACAGTGCCGAAACAAGATTCTGATCGATCGTCTTGCGCTGGATAGTAGCTGCACCGAGACCAAGATCGCTGAACATCCCGACAAATGCCGTAACCGTGGTGGCCATCACAACAATCCCGAAATCCTCGGGCAACAAAAGCCGCGCGTAAACTGCGAGGCTGGCAAACTGCAGGAGCATCCGCACGCCCTGAAATCCGACAGCAGTTAATCCGCCACTGGCCGCACGTTGACCGAGGCCTTCAGCAGCCTCCGCATCGTTTGATCCAAAAATTTCGCTATTTTTGCCGGACATGGTCCATCGCACCTATCGCGATTGCGGTCAGGATGCGATCAGCTTTTGACCCGCTCAAATTCAGCAGCGACCATTTCGTTCACCACATCGCGCATTTTGCTTTGCGCGGTCCACCCAAGAATACGAGCCGCCTTACTCGGATCCGCACCACTAAATCGAATGTCTGATGGGCGCTTGAACGCTTCGTTAAACTCGACAAACTCCTGCCAATCCAACCCAACCGCCTCGAAGGCAGCGGCCAAAAATTCTGCCAGGGTGGAGGTTTGGCCGGTTGCAATCACAAAATCATCGGGCTGCTCTTGCTGGAGCATCTTCCACATCGCTTCGACATATTCGCGGGCATGCCCCCAATCACGGGCTATATCGATATTGCCTAGCGAGAGCTTCTCCATGCGCCCTTGCTTGATCGAAACCGCTGACTGGATAATCTTGCTGGTAACAAAGCGAGCCGGGCGAAGCGGGCTTTCATGATTGAACAATATGCCATTGCAAGCATAAATCCCGTATGCTTCACGGTAGTTCGCAACCGCCCAATGAGCGGCGGATTTGGCCACAGCATAGGGGCTGCGCGGGCGAAACGGTGTTTCTTCATTCGCCGGAACTTCGCCGGTGTCACCAAAACATTCGCTCGATCCGGCGTTATAAAGGCGCGCTTTACCGCCTGTAAAACGGATCACCTCAAGCAAGTTGAGAACCCCGAGACTGATGCTCTCCATCGTTTCAACCGGTTGTTCAAACGACAGCCCAACCGAGCTTTGCCCAGCTAGGTTATAAATCTCGTCTGGCTCCACAGCGGAGATGGTCGCAAGCACGCTGCGAAAATCGGCAAGCGACATCGATCGCAACGTCACATGCTCTATGACGCCCAATCGCCCAAGATTTGTGAATTCTGACCTTTCCGCATCGCGTGAAGTCCCGAACACCTCATAACCTTTTTCGACCAACAATTTGGCCAGATAGGCTCCGTCTTGACCGGAAATGCCGCAGATAAGTGCTCGTTTATTCATGGGAAACGTTGAAACTCCTGCTCAACGGCATTGCTTTGGCAATGTTTGACGCGCGCGAAACGGTAGGCCGCGGCATAGCTTGTTTGCGCGCGAGATCAACATTCTTCCGATTTCAAAGTTCGCGGACTCGCAGGAAAAGGCAGCGAAATTCGCAATCTGCCGCGCTTGCACAATGGCTTGCATACTTGTAGCCGAATGACTGAACCCATCATCCGGTGTGTCGAGGACAGGCAAACATGTTCATTAACACCGTCGCCAAGCCGAAACAGTCGGGAAGTCGGCTGCTGCTTGATCGCAATTTCCAGCTGGCAATGTTTCTAGCAGCGGCATTGCTGACCCCAACACTCGTCTGGCTTGCGCTTGGCAACTCAATCACTTCCTATTTCTTGCTCAACACGCTTTATGCTTTGGGCTTTGCCGCGTGCCTTTCCTGGTATGCTCTGACGCGTTTGCGTGAATACGCAAAAGCGCGGGCCCTCTCGTATGTTTTCCCGATCAATTTTCTAGCTTTCGGCGGCGCTCTTGCGGTGATTGCGCTATTGCGCACGCGCTATTCAATCCCACTATTCGGCGTCGGGACGATAGCTACCATTATCGTCAGCTACGTCTTCACAGCATATAACCGCCGTCTTCGCCGGCCGCATTTTATCGTTGCCGGCGGCCGATCATCGGAGATCAGGATTGAAGGGCAATACATGGCTGCGCCCAGCCTCATTGAACTGGAAAGTCTGCTGCAGGCTGGCCGATTGGACGCTGCGCTCGTTGCCGACTTGCACTTTGACCATCCCGATGAATGGGAGCGTCTTTTCGCCAAGGCCGCCCTCGCCGGAGTGCCAGTGTACCATTACCGGCAAGTTGGCGAAATGCAGAGCGGCCAAGTCAAAATCACCCACCTCGCCGAAAATGATCTTGGGTCGTTGATCCCGAATGTTCCTTACATGGCGACCAAGCGCGCGATTGACGTTGTCGGCTCGCTTATCCTGATTCCGTTCCTGCTTGTCGCGTTTGTAATTATAGCCGCACTGATCAGGATCGATTCCAAAGGCAGCCCGATCTTTTTTCAAGAGCGTGTCGGCTTTCGCGGGGCTACGTTTCGCATGATCAAATTCCGTACGATGCGGCCGCGCGGGCCGATCGAAGATGAAACCGAGCAGCGCCAGGACGCGATGACCAAATCGGACGATGACCGGATCACCCGCATCGGCCATTTCCTGCGCAAGACGCGGATTGATGAACTGCCGCAAGTGTTCAACATCTTGCGCGGTGAGATGAGCTGGATTGGCCCGCGGCCCGAAGCCATGTCGCTATCGAAATGGTACGAATCCGAACTGCCATTCTATACCTACCGTCACATCGTGCGTCCCGGCATAACCGGCTGGGCGCAAGTCACACAGGGTCACGTAACCGACGTGTCAGACGTGAATGCGAAACTGCGATTTGACTTCTATTACGTCAAAAATATCTCGCTGTGGCTCGATTTCCTAATCGTTTTGAAGACATTTCGCGTCATATTGACAGGTGCGGGTGCCAAGTGACACGCGCAGGTTAATCAGAAACGAGACACACACTTTGCGCACAGTCCTCATCACAGGAACCGCCGGATTTATCGGGTTTCACCTCGCCAAGCTGCTCTTGGCAGAGGGGTTTCGCGTCGTCGGATATGACGGCCTGACCGATTATTACGATGTGCGTTTGAAAGAGCGGCGGCATCAGATGTTGATGCAGAATCAGCATTTCAAAGCCAAAGTCGGCATGCTCGAAGATTTTGACACGTTGCGCGAATTTGCTTTGGCAGAAAAGCCCGACGTGATCGTCCACCTCGCCGCACAAGCGGGCGTCCGTTACAGCCTCGAAAATCCGCGCGCCTATATGGACGCGAATGTCACCGGCACGTTCAACGTGATGGAATGCGCGCGTGAGCTGGGCGTGGATCACTTACTGATGGCCTCCACCAGCTCGGTTTACGGCGCGAATGAGGAAATGCCGTTTAACGAGCGCGAGAAATGCGACACGCAGCTAACGCTGTATGCTGCGACCAAAAAGGCGAACGAAGCGATGGCGCATTCCTATGCCCATCTCTGGAACCTGCCGACGACCATGTTCCGCTTCTTCACAGTTTACGGCGCGTGGGGACGGCCCGACATGGCGCTGTTCAAATTTACCAAGGGGATCCTCGAAGGGACCCCGATCGACATCTACAACAATGGTGAGATGTTCCGCGATTTCACTTACGTCACCGATCTGGTCCGCGGAATTCGGCTGCTTATTGATGCCGTGCCGGATCGGCCCGAAAGCGCCGAGGACATTCCCGACTATGACAGCCTGTCGCCGGTCGCCCCGTGGCGGATCGTCAATATCGGCAACAGCGAAAAAGTGCGGCTGATGGATTACATCAGCGCAATCGAGGCCGAATGCGGGCGTGAGGCAATCAAGAACTTCATGCCAATGCAAAAAGGTGATGTGCCCGCCACATGGGCCAATGCAACTTTGCTGAAAGAGCTGACAGGCTACACACCCCAGACCAATGTCGAAGACGGCATTCGCCAGTTTGTGACGTGGTACCGCGATTATTACGCGATCTGATTAGCCTGCGCAGTTAGCGCGCGGCCTCAGCCTTCCGGTGGCGGCGCAGCGCGGCCTTCTTCTGTGACTTCGGCAGAAGCATCCGCTTCAGGAGCAACTTCACCGGGCAGCGGCTGATTGCGCTCCCGCTCCAGCCGTTCGAGATAATCGCGCTCAATCGATTCGACGCGCGATTGTTCATCAGCTGCATCGTCATCGATGGTGGAAAGGCGTTCCTGCCGCGCTTCTTCAATCAATTGACCAAAGCGGATCGTCTCTGCTTCGTCTTTCTCGGCATAGGCATTGTCGATGAATTTTTGGGTGCAGCCGGTAAAACCGCCCGCGCCAGCTGGTGAACAGCTCATCGCGCCGGATTCGGTGATGTAGCGCAGAGTGCGCACCTCGCCATTGCGCGCGACATTTTCTGGGGAGCTGCTTTCGCGCAGGTTTGACGGGATACGATACCGCTCTGCCTCGACGAGAATTTCGCACACGACGATTTCATTCGAACCCGCCTCAGGGCATTCGCTCTCATCATAGGCGATGACCATGTTCACTTTGTCGCCGGCTTTATCCTGCGCGGCGGCGGGGCTGGCTACGACAAGGGCAAGTCCCAGTGCGGTGGCGGCGGTGTTGAACAGCTTTGTCATCGATGCATTCCTTGAATTCGGCAGCGCGGCGCGTGATGCCCCGCTCTAACATGTCTTTGCCGATAGTCACGCGCCAGTGAATTGAGCGTGAATTGCGCGCGGAATGGGCCCAATTGCGGGGCACGAATGTAAATTCTTCTGCCGCCTTGGCGATTCAAGCCCGAAATCGCCGCATGGTTAGCATTATGTTGAGCATATTGCGCCAAGGCATCGGGCATGAATGCACCATTCCAACCTTCCATAGGCGCTAGCAACGCAGCCGTTGCCCAGCCTGAAAGCCAGCAGCGAGAGCGGATTGTCGTCGTCGGCCTTGGCTATGTCGGCCTGCCTGTTGCAGTTGCCCTGGCCGAACGGCTTAGCCCCGGCGGCACCGATGTGATCGGCTTTGATATTTCAAAGCACCGGATCGACACCCTGCGCGGCGGCCATGATTTCACGCGCGAGATTGATGACGAAAGGCTGGCGGCATGCGGGCTTGACGTCACCGACAATGCTGAGGCTCTTTCGGGCGCCACCGCCTTTATCGTAACGGTGCCGACCCCGATCACAGCAGAGCGCCGCCCTGACCTAACCCCGCTGCGCAAAGCGTGTGAGACCATCGGGTCGCGCCTGCAAAAAGGTGGGCTGGTTGTGTTCGAATCAACCGTCTTCCCCGGCGCGACCGAAGAGTATTGCGGGCCGCTGCTCGCTGAGCATTCGGGCCTGACGCAGGGCGAGGATTTCGCGCTTGGTTATAGCCCCGAACGCATCAATCCCGGCGACACCGTCCACCGGCTTGAGACAATTACCAAGATCATCGCTGCCGAAAATGACGATGCGCTAGCGCGAATGCGCAGCTTTTACGGCGCGATTGTCGACGTGGGACTGCACGAAGCGCCCAGCATCAAAGTGGCCGAAGCCGCCAAAGTGATCGAAAACACCCAGCGCGACCTGAACATCGCGCTGATGAACGAGATTGCGCTCATTTTTGATCGGATGGACATCCGCACCTCTGATGTCTTGGCAGCAGCGGGTACGAAGTGGAACTTCCTGCCCTTTACGCCCGGCCTCGTTGGCGGGCACTGTATCGGGGTCGATCCCTATTACCTGACGGCCGCAGCCGAGCGGCTCGATTACCGCCCCGAAGTCATCCTTGCAGGCCGCAGGATCAACGATTCGATGGGCGAGGCAGTGGCGCAAAAGGCTGTGAAGCTGCTCGCGTCGCAAGGCATCGCATTGGCTACTGCGCGTGTCGGCGTTTTGGGTCTGACATTCAAAGAAGACGTGCCCGACATCCGCAATTCCAAAGTGCCGGATATCATCGCCGAATTGCGCGAATATGGTGTGGAGCCGATGGTCGCCGATCCGCTGGCATCATCACAAGAGACCGAGCATGAATACGGCATCGCGCTTACTCCATGCGATGATCTGACCCAGCTTGACGCACTGATATTGGCGGTGAACCATGCGGAATATGTTGCTGATTCAGCGGCATTGATAGGCCGCGTCAAACATGGCGGCGTTCTGGTCGACGTGAAGTCCGCGTTAAACCGCGAAGACGTGCCAGACGGCGTAACCTACTGGAGCCTATAAGGCGCCGCTGCGTTAAACCCGCTCACTCACCTTGATCGCGATCTTGCAGCCCAGTCGGATCGCGCCTGATAGCAGCGGATAGGCCGGTGCCTGCTCCGCGCCATTCGCCAGCGCGGCATCGCGGTGCTCGAGCTCTTCCTCGCGGAACGTTTCGATCATCTCCGCCAACTCCGGCTCGCTGCCGGTTTCAGCCAACCGGTCGAGCTGCTCGGAATAATGCTTGTCAATCTCTGTTTCGACCGCAGCGGTGCAGGCCATAGCTGCTTTCGGGCCCAGCAATGCCGTGCCCGCGCCCAATGCATAGCCAGCGGCTGACCAGAACGGATGCAGCGCCGTCGGGCGCACGCCGCGCTCTGCCATCAATGCGTCGAATTTGGCGCGGTGAACCTCTTCCTGTTCGGCCATGTGACGGATCTCAGCCGAATGCGGTCCGCGATCACCCATGACGGCCAGCTGGCCTTCATAAATGCGCGTTGCCCCAAACTCGCCTGCTTGATCGACACGGATCATCCGATGAAGTTCTTGTTTGTTCATAGTGCTTTCTCTTTGCCTGCACCCTTAACGCTCAAGACCAAGATGGCGATCCCACCTGCGCAAGAAAAGAGGAAATTCCATCCCGCGAGCGAAATTCCAAAAAGGCTCCACGGTGCAACATCACAGCGCACAATCGGCGCAGCTGCGGGGTTCATTACGTCAACGGCGCTGCCTAAGGTCGCGCAGCCGGTGATCCCTTCCCACCAGCCATATTCAACCCCGGCGTGGAAGCCGCCGATGAGGCCCGATGTCAGGATCGCGAGCCCAGCCAACGCCGTCCACACCCGCGCAGGCTGCATGAACATCGCCATTGCCCCCGCGCCGAGCGCGGCGAAATGCGGCCAGCGTTGCCACCAGCACATTTCGCACGGAAACAATCCGAACCCGTATTGGGAAATGTATGCCCCGCCCAGCAATCCCGCCGGGATCGCGATGGCGAGAACTTTTGCCTGATTTAAACCTGTCATAACCGGCTATCTAGGCCGCTTATTTGACGAGCGCCACCGAACTCTTGGTCGTGCGGCGAAGGGTTTCTAGCGCATAATGCAGCTGGAAATCTTCGATGCCCGCTTCTTCAAGCTGCTCAGATGTCAGTTTGAAACGCGGATCATCGATCTGATCCATCTCCATTTCTTCGTCCTTCACGCCAAGCTCATTGACCAGATGACCGCGCAGATCGCTTTCGCGGGTCAGATATTTCTGGCGTAGCGCCAGATCAGGGTCGCTGATTTGCGGCACAGCAATATCAGGTTTGATCCCGCCCTCCTGCACCGAATGGCCTTTCGGTGTGAAGTAGCGCGCCGTTGTCAGCTTAAGCGCGGCTTCGCGCCCAAGCGGAAGCAGCGATTGAACCGAACCTTTGCCAAAGCTGCGTTCGCCCATCACGAGAGCACGGCGATGATCCTGCAATGCACCGGCGACAATCTCTGAAGCGGAGGCAGAACCGGCATCAATCAAAACGATAACCGGCACATCCTCGGCCATATCGCCGCGGAACACGGTTTCGGCATCATAGAGCAGCGTCTCACCGCGAGCGCGGCCCCGCTGCGATACGATCCGGCCTTCGTCGAGGAAGAGATCGGACAAGGCAACCGCTTCATCCAGTGAACCGCCGGGGTTGGAGCGAAGATCAAGCACAAGGCCGCCAACACGGCCGGTCGCCTCTTCCTGAATTTCCGTCCAAGCGCGGAATACGTCTGCGCCAACATCGGCAGAGAATTCGTTGACGGTGATCACGCCGATATTGCCCGCAGAGAGCTCGTAGGTAACCGGCTCAAGCTCGATGACGCCGCGCGTCACGTTCAATTCCAGCGGCTCATCGCGGCCAGGGCGGAAAATCGTTAGTTCGATAGAAGTGCCGGCTTTGCCTCGCATCCGCGCAACCGCATCATCCAAATCGCCGCCATAAATCAGCTCGCCATCAAGGTGCGTGATAAAATCGCCTGCCTTGATACCCATCTTGTCAGCTGGGCTGCCTTTGAAAGGCGAGATCACTTTAACCGCGCCTTCTTCCATCACAACCGACAGGCCGAGACCGGAATAATTGCCGTCGATCATCGTAGTCAGGCGTTGCAGAGCGCTGCCGTCGAGATAACCCGAATGCGGATCAAGCGCGGTGAGCATACCGTCGATCATGCCGCGGGTGAGCACTTCGTCATCCACCGGCTCGACATAGCTGGTCTTGATTCGTTGATAGACCGCGAAGACTTTAGAAAATTCCGGATCACCGCGTGCATCGCCTTGGGCGACGACAGTCGTGGTGGTTGCCAATACGGCGCCAACGGCGACGAGGGCGGTGTTGCGCAGCAATGCGGCGATTTTCATATGATTCACGGCTCCTTCTCAGAGCAATTGGTATAGTAGGCAAAGCCTGAACGCCAGATAACTATTTCAGGCGTGCAAACCCGTCCCGCAGCGGGGCAATTGCCCGGCGCCGAATAAACGATTAGCCGCGCTTAACCGAGGAATTGCAGGGGGTTCACGGCCACACCTTCGCGTCGGAGCTCGATTGTAATCGCCGGATCTTCGCCGCCTGCTGTGCCGAGCGGGCTGCCGCCGATCACTTCATCGCCAACCTCTGCGTTGATTCGGGCAAGGCCTGTGACGAGGCTGGTCCAGCCGCCAGCATGCTCGATAATCACGATACGGCCATATCCGCGATATCGCCCCGCAAAAGCGACGCGGCCCGATGCGGGGGACACCACTTGCGCGCCGGGCGCGGGGGCAAGTGACAGACCAGTGCTGCGCAGCCCGCTATCGCGCTCTTCGCCAAATCCGGCGATTGTGCGCCCCTGAACCGGAAGCTGAAAATCGCGCGGCGGTGCGGCTGCGGTTGTGGGCGATGCAGAGGGAGCGGGGTCAGGCGTGATCGGCGCGGCCGTTCCGGCGGGCGCGCTTAAATTGGCAGGCCGCATTACGGGCCCAGAAAGCGCCGCAAGCTCGCGGCGCAGGCTGGTCGCTGCATCAATGTCGCCCATCAATCCATCAAGATCGCGCGCTTCTTCGGCGAGTGCCAGCGCCCGCTCGCTTTCCCGCGATGCGCCGCTACGGGCATTGCGAGAGGCAAGGCGTTGCCGCGTTTCCAGACGGGCAAGCTCATCGCGCTTGCTCTGCAATTCCTGCTCCGTCAGCCGTAGATTTTCGAGCGAATTGGACGCTTGCCGCTCAAGCCGACGCCCTTCTTCAAGCTCACCACGAAGCGCCGATGTTCTGTCGCGAATCTGCGGCACCGCACTATCCAGAACGGCGCGGACATAGACCAAATCCTTCAGCGATCCGGGCTGCAAGGCGGACAATGAAAGCGGTCTACGCGCGGTTGTTTGCAACGCGCCTGTCAGGCGGACGAGCGGCTGCTGACGTTTTGACAGCCTGTCGGACAGCGCCGCACGGTCCGTCTGTGCCAACGAATAACGCGCGCGGGCCGCAGCAATATCAGCCTCGAAGCCTTGTATTTGCGCCGCCAAGGCTGCGGCCTCGCGGGCGGTTTTGTCCGCTGCCTCTCCTGCTGCCTCCGCCTCTGCCGCGAGCTTTTCGGCGCGGGCTTCAGCGCTTTGGCTTTCGCGGGTCGCGCGCTCCAATTGCGCCTGCGCTTCGTCGGGCTCCATCACACCAACATCGCGCTGCGCATTCCCAACCGGCACAAACGCGCCCAGCGCAAGCAAGGCGGTGCCTGCTAGGAGTGCAATCGGGGCAATGCGGTTCGCCATTGGACTACCCTGCCCGATGATAGGGATGTCCTGCAAGGATGCTTGTCGCGCGGTAGAGTTGTTCCATCAACATCGCGCGGGCAAGCAAATGCGGCCATGTCGCAGGGCCAAAGGCCAGCAACAGGTCAGCCTCATCCCGATCAGCGGCAGAATGGCCGTCGGCTGCACCCAAAACAAAGCGGGTTTCGCGCATCCCGTCATCACGCCACCGGCCCAGCGTCTGGGCAAGCGTTTCTGACGGCATGGCCTTGCCACGCTCATCCAGAAGAATGGTTTTGTAGGGCGTCTGCGGATCAGGGGTCTTGCCGCCCGTTTCGGGCAGTTCGGTAAGTTTGACCGGCCACGTCAGCCGCTTCTCATACCGCGCAACCAGCTCCGCCTCAGGCGAGCGAGCAATCTTTCCGCGAGCGATGACGTGAAGCAGCAAAGTACATGTCCCGAAAACTAGTGCAATTCGGGCCAAAGGCCCGCAAGCGCAACTGCGCGCCCGAGCTTATGCGAGGAAACCGCAGCCCGGATGGGCTGCGAACAAAACTACGCTCTGCCCTGCTGTGGTTCGCCGCCTTCGAAAGACCACATACGTTCCAGGTTGTAGAACGTGCGCACTTC
This sequence comes from uncultured Erythrobacter sp., assembly GCF_947497915.1. Lineage (GTDB taxonomy): Bacteria > Pseudomonadota > Alphaproteobacteria > Sphingomonadales > Sphingomonadaceae > Erythrobacter. Next base: position 654,294 of record NZ_CANMIJ010000002.1, read on the forward strand.
CGGGCGGAACAAGTGGATCACGACATCGCCGGCATCGACCAGAACCCAATCAGCCTGTGGCAGGCCTTCGATTCGCACAGGGCCGTGGCCCGAATGCTTTACCTTTTCAGCCAGTTTCTGCGCGATGGCGGCAACCTGACGCGTCGAACGGCCGCTTGCGATCACCATGAAATCGGCGACCGAGCTTTTGCCTTCAAGCGGGATCGAGACGATCTCTTGCGCCTGATCATCGTCCAGCTGGCTCATGACCAGATCGTGAAGTTCGTGTTTGGCCATGTTAGCTGCTGCCATCGATTGTACCGCTTTGCTGGTGGATGCCCCGGAATTGGCCGTGGCGGATTGTGCCTGTGTCATAGGCGAAGAAACGTCCCTTGAATATGCTGTGGAAATGGGGCTGTGCAGGCCGTTTGGCAAGATGAGTTGAGAGAGCGCTGAAACAGCAGCTCATGAAGCCTCACTTGATTGTACGTGCCTGAAAGTAAGCCGATCGCGCGCCGGTGCACCTCGATATTGCAAGGCCCAATCTGCGTTACCCCGGCGAATGGCCGTGGCAGAGCGTGGGTCCGGATCGAAACGCAAAAACACCAGTGCCGGTGCGCTCCATTGCCCCGTGTTACGGAATGTGGCGGCAGACACGGTATAGCGTCTGAGCCATGCCATGGCGGGGCTCGCCAAAGCATCTGCGTTATAGCCGGGCCTTGCGATGACCGCAATCGGCATCATTTGGGCAATCTTGCGCCAGTCTTTCCAGCGATGAAAATCGGCCAGATTGTCTGACCCCATTAGCCACACAAATTCACGCTTGGGATATCGCCGTTTGAGCTTTGCCAGCGTTTCTACGGTGTAACGGGTGCCGAAATGCTGCTCAATCGCGGTCGGCACAATAGGCGCACGGCGCGCTTGAACTTCGGCGGATTTGAGCCGCGCGGAGAGCGGTGCCATGCCCGCTTTCGGCTTTAACGGATTGCCGGGCGAAACCAGCCACCACGCCTCATCCAACCCCAACGCGTCGATTGTGAAGCGTGTGATTCGGCGATGCCCGCCATGCGCAGGATTGAAGCTGCCACCAAGAAGTCCGGTACGGATCAGTGTTTGGCTCCGCAAATCAAGGACGCGCCTGTCCGGTCCCTCTCACCAGCCACTTATAGGTGGTCAATCCTTCGAGCGCCACTGGCCCGCGTGCATGCAGACGCCCGGTCGCAATGCCGATCTCCGCTCCAAGCCCAAATTCGCCGCCATCGGCAAATTGTGACGAGGCATTGTGCATCACGATGGCGCTGTCGACTTCGGTCAGGAATTGCTCTGCCACCGAGTCGTCTGACGTCACGATGACGTCAGTATGGGCGGAGGAGTGGCGAGCAATATGGGCGAGCGCCGCATCCATCCCGTCCACCATGCTAACCGACAGAATGGCGTCGAGATATTCGGTGTCCCAATCATCATTGCTCGCAGGGAATATGCGGGTGTCCAACGCTTGGGCACGGCCATCGCCCCGCAGCTCACATCCTGCATCAAGCAATGCAGAAACCAGTGCAGCAGGCTCTGCAAAACCCGAATCGATCAACAGGGTCTCCATCGACCCGCAAATGCCGGGGCGACGCAGTTTTGCGTTGAGCGCGATACCCTTTGCCATCTGAGCATCAGCCGCAGAGTGGATGTAAGTGTGGTTGATACCATCAAGGTGCGCGAGCACGGGGACACGGGCATCGGATTGAACGCGCGCGACCAGGCTTTTGCCTCCACGCGGGACAATCATGTCGATTAAGCCCGCCGCCGTCAGCATAGCGCCAACAGCCGCCCGATCCTGCGTCGGGATAAGCTGCACCGCCGCGTCCGGTACACCGCCTTCTTCGAGACCAGCGGTAAGCGCGGCAAGGATAGCGCGATTTGAGAACACCGCTTCGCTTCCGCCGCGCAGCAAAGCGGCATTGCCTGCCCGCACGCACAGGGCGGCGGCATCGGCCGTCACATTCGGGCGGCTTTCATAGATGATCCCTATGGTTCCAATAGGTACGCGGACCCGCGACATCTTCAGACCGTTGGGACGCTCCAACGAATCGATCACCTCGCCAACTGGATCGGGCAGATTGGCAACCGCCTCCACCCCGTCCGCGACGCCATGCAGTCGCTCTTTGTCGAGGGACAGACGGTCCAGCATAGCTTTTGAAAGCCCGTTTGCGCGCCCCGCCTCAAGGTCTTTTTGATTGGCCGCAAGGATTGCGGCGCTGTCATCGCGCAGGCGCTGTGCGGCGAGCCTGAGTGCGGCGGCGCGAGCATCACTCGACATGGCGGCAAGCTGTCTTTGAGCAGAACGCGCAGATTTCGCGAGGCCAGCGATCAAAACGTCTGGGCTCGAGGAGGCGTTGTCAGGTTTCATATCAGTCATTGGGCCGGCGGCTTTTCTATGATGTGCGCGTGTGGCTTTAGATCGGCAACGCGCCTGGCGAAAGGGGCACATGGAAACGCGAATCGGATGCACAGACTTATCGAAAATGTCTCGCAAAACTGCCAAAAATTGAGAACGATCTCACGTCAAATGTAAAACTCTATCGGTTAGATTGCTGGCAAATGAACGACTCATCGCGATTCAACGTCAGCTCAACCGAAGCGTTAACGCTCGGATTCGACCGCCCTGTTTTGCTGGGTTACCAATCGGTCGGGATCAAATAATAAAGTACTTCGGGGTCGCATTGTCCAAAGCAAAATCAGCAAAGCCGTGGGGTGAACGGCTCAAAGAGTGGTTCCCCGAGCGCGAATTTTTCATGCGCTCGAAGGGCCATGTGCGTTTTATCAAAATCTCGCCTCGCCTCCAGATGAGCGCGGCAGGCGCCGTCGCTGCGCTGATCCTCATTTGGGGCAGCTCGATGGGCGTCATGGCTTGGAACAAGTATCAGGCCGAAGCAAACCTCGCCTCCTTCCAAGACGAAAAAGCCCGCATCGCCAGCACGCAGGAACGGCTTGATGCGTATGGCAACAATCTCGACAGCGTTGTTGATGATCTGGGTGCCCGTCAGGAATTCCTCGAAGAAATGGCGCGCATGCTGCCAGAGGATGTTCGCGAAACTGGCACAAACGTAACCGATTCGAGCGCGGAAGCAGCCGAAACGATCAAGAAAGTCAGCGAATTTATTCCGCAGGCTCGCGGTCTTGCCGAGATTGAAGCGCGCCAGCTTGCATTGGTTGAAAAGCTGACCCTGTTTGCCGATGACCGTGCCAAGCGCGCAGAAGCCGCACTTCGCAAATTCCAGCTCGACCCGCGCGCCATGACCCGCAATGTCGAAGCGCAAAGCGGCGTTGGTGGTCCCTTGGAGGTTCTCGCCACTTCGTCAGATGGCTCGATTGATCCGCGTTTTGAGCGCCTCGGCCTCAGCCTTGCCCGCATGAACGCTCTTGAACGCGCTCTTGCGGGAGTGCCGCAGGTTGTCCCAGCGAGCGTGACTAAGATCACATCGAACTTTGGCTATCGCCGTGATCCGTTCAATGGCGGCGGCGCGATGCATAACGGGATCGATTTCAAAGGCGCGTATGGCTCTCCCATCTTCGCCGCAGCTTCAGGTGAAGTTGTGTTTGCAGGTTGGAAAGGTGGCTACGGCAAAACAGTCGAAGTCAAACACGAAAACGGCCTGATGACCCGTTACGCCCACATGTCACGTCTCGGTGTAACAGTCGGGCAAGAAGTTGAGGCAGGCGCAACACTGGGCGGCCTCGGCAACACGGGTCGTTCAACCGGGCCGCATTTGCATTTCGAAGTTCGCATCAACAATCGTCCGATTAACCCACGTCCATTCCTGGAGACAGCCCCCGATGTTCTCAAAGAAGTCCGCGGAACCGGATCGGTCCGCTCCAACCCCAAGGGCAACAAGTAAACCCATGGCCAACAATTCCACATTCTCGGTGATCGGCTCCGACATCAATATCAAAGGCAACATCACTGCCTCTGCCGATTTGCATGTCGATGGCAAGATCGAAGGCGACATCAAATGCGCCTCGCTTGTCCAGGGCGAAAGCAGTCAGGTTACCGGCGGCGTTCACGCTGATAGTGCGCGGCTTGCCGGACGTGTGACCGGCTCAATCACCGCCAAAGAGTTGGTGATCTTGAAAAGCGCCAAGATCGAAGGCGACGTGCATTATGACGCACTGACGATTGAGCAAGGCGCACAGGTTGATGGCCGGTTTGCGCCGAATGCCCGCCGCCGTGAAGCAGATAAGCCAGCCCCATCGCCAAAGGCAGCATCTGCGCCTGACCCTCAATCGGAGCTGCAGATCGCTAAGTAAAAGTCGGATCACGCACCAACAGAAAACGCCGCGAGCTTTATCGGCTTCGCGGCGTTTCTGATTCTGGAGATATGCCCGCGGTCTAGAGAACTTCGGCGCGCAGAGCCTTCCGGTCCAGTTTGCCAATAATTGTCTTCGGCAGTTCGTCACGGATGACGATCTTATCGACACGCTCATGCTTGCCAATCCGGTCGTTAAGCCAGCCGCGCAGTGCGTCTGCGCCAATATCTGTTTGGTCATGCAAGGTGATGAATGCGCGCGGAGCCTCGCCGCGATAGTCATCTGGCACACCGATCACGAGCGCCTCTTTCACCGCTTCGTGTTGAAGGATGACATCTTCGACCTGACTCGGGAAAACCTTGAAGCCCCCGACTGCGATCATGTCCTTGATCCGGTCAACGATCTTCAGGAAGCCGTCTTCGTCCATAAAGGCGACATCGCCGGTGCGCAGCCATTTCTTGCCATCGCGCTCGACAAAGGTTTCGCCCGCAATATCCGGCTTATTCCAATAGCCGCGCATGTTCTGCGGCCCGTGGATTGCGAGTTCGCCCGGTTCGCCTTCCGGAGCGAGCTTGGTCGGGTCTTCCTTGTCGAGCAGAACGATCTCGGTGCCTGCGACAAGCTGTCCGATTGTGCCCTTTTTGCGGGTGCCTTCATATGGATTGACCGACACGACGCCGGCGCTTTCGGTAAGGCCGTATCCCTCCACCACGCGCACGCCGGTGACCTCTTCAAAACGGGTGTGCACCGGCGCAGGCATCGGCGCGCCGCCGGATATGCAAACCTTCAAAGAAGACAGATCGGTCTTGGCCAGATCAGGGTGATCAAGCATCGCCTGAAACATGGTTGGTACGCCAGGAAAGCCGGTTGCTTTGTACTTGGCGATGGTTTGCAGCACTTGTTTCGTCTCAAATCGCGGAACCATCGCAATTGATCCGCCGCTGGCGACGGCATGGTTGAGCAATGCGGTGTTCGCAAAGACATGGAAGAACGGCAGCGCGCCCATGAACACTTCCGCGCGAGGATTGCCAAACGGGTTGATCGCGGCCACCTGCTGGGCGTTCATCACGAGCTGGCTGTGGCCAAGCATCGCGCCTTTCGGCCGGCCGGTCGTGCCGCCCGTATATTGAAGCAGCGCAAGATCTTCGGCTGCGTTGATCGTTACGTCGGGCGCGGGCTTTGCCGGGGTGCAATCGCTCCAAGCGCGAACACGCGGACCATATCCCACGGTCGCGATCTGATCACGCTTAAGCAGCTTAAGAGCGGCGCCTTTGATCCATGGAAGCATGTCGGACAATCGCCCGACGATCAGGGTTTCGAGACCGGATTCGACGAGAACTTCCGACGCAGTCTCATACAGCTCTGGCACGTCGAGCGTAATCAAGACGCGCGTACCGCTGTCGCCGACTTGCCATGCCAGTTCGTCGACCGAGTAGAGCGGCGAGAAATTCACCACGACAGCGCCCGCCATCATCGCACCATAATAGGCCGAGGCGTAGATCGGGACATTGGGCAAGAACAGGCCCACACGGTCTCCCTTGCCGATACCCATGTCCGCAAGACCTGCGGCAAACCGCTGTGCCTCTTCATACTTCTCCCGATAAGAGTAAGTGCGGCCAAGGAAATGCAGGAACGGCGCGGAGGGATTGTGCGCCATCGTTCGCCTGAACATTTCAGGCAGACTCATCAATTCAAACTCGGTGTCCCATGGGGTGGGATGATGATAGGGGGCATTATTGACATTCATGTCAGTAGGCATGCCCGATCACCTGCGTTTTCACAAGTAAAACCGCCCCGCAAATCGCGAGCCACCGATTGATCTGTCAGAGGTTGGGAGGGCGCGGAAAATCTCCCCGCGCCCTATCCCGAAATATCAGGCCGGAGTTTCGCCGTCTTCTGGCGTTTCTTCGGTCTCTTCAGCCGGAGCTTCTGGTGCCGCTTCTGGCTCAGCGCCGTCTGCGGCGTCTTTAAAGCCGCTTTCCGGATCGATTTGATCTTCGCCGCTTTCTTCTGCTTCACGCTTGGCCGTAAGCCACGCTTCGGCTTCGGCTTCTTGTGCCGCCTGCGCCGCTGCTTTGACGTTGGCTTCGCGTTCTGCGCGCAGCTCGTCGATCAGCTTGTCTTTGTCGCTGCGGATATCGGCGCCCTCTACTGGCGCTTCTTCTTCTTCGGTAATGCCGGCGCGTTTGGCCGCTTTGGCGACAACCGCGTCAAGCTCGCGCTGTGAACACAGGCCGAGGGTTACCGGATCCTTGGGTTGGATGTTCTGGATGTTCCAGTGCGTACGTTCACGAATCGCGCCGATCGTGTTGCGCGTTGTGCCGATCAGTTTCCCGATCTGCGCGTCTGAAATTTCAGGGTGATTGCGCAGCAGCCATGCGATGCCATCAGGTTTGTCCTGACGTTTCGACACTGGCGTGTAACGCGGGCCTTTGGTGCGGGTTACTTCGACCGGAGCCTTATGCATTTTCAGCGCGTAATTCTCATCCGCCTGACCCAGTTCAATTTCTGCCAGCGTCAATTCACCGGCATGCACGGGATCGCGGCCCGTATATTTGCTGCCTGCAAGGTCATCGGCCATCGCCTGCACTTCAAGGATGTGCAGACCGCAGAATTCGGCGATCTGTTCGAAAGAGAGACCGGTGTGATCAACCAGCCATGTGGCGGTTGCGTGCGGCATCAGCGGTGTGGGCTGGCCCATAGGAAAACTCCGTAAAAAATAGAAGGGCCGCCCCTTTCGGAGCGGCCATTGCACGTCAGCAGATAGGGCAAAGGGCCGCATTCGGCAAGCGAAAGAGCATCACCCGCTCGGCGGCGCGCTGTAAACAGGTCAATCACTCCTTAACGGCCTGCGCTTAAGCCCCTTTTTCACTAGGGTTTTTGAGGGGTGTCGCACCATGTTTCGCAAAGTTCTGCCATTATTGGCCATTCCGCTTCTTGCTGCTTGCGGCAGTGACGAGGATTTCTCTGTGAATGTCGGCGCCTCTTCCAAAAAGGTGGCCCATTCTCTCAATCAGCTTAATCCCAACGCGCTGACCAGCGCCGCTGGCGTGCGTCCGGTAAAAATCACCCGCATGAACGGCGAAGATTTCCGCGCGCTGCAATACGTTTTGCGCAATCCCGGCGGCGAAACCGGCGAAGTCCTGTTTCATATGACCGAAACAGCGGCGGATAGGACTGTCATCGACGTGACAGTTGATCTGCCATTTGTGACGCGCGAGACAGCTGGCGGCACCGAATTCCTGTCAGAGACAGAGATTGAAAAAGCGCTCCGCTCTGCGATGAGGGATTGGAAGAAAGACGTTGAAAGCGGCAGCTCGGCCAATGCATCGGGCCGAGAGGTTGCCGAAGTGGTTTCGCTGGCCGCGATTGGCCTTCAAGACCTCGACCAGTTTGAAGAGCTTGCGACGAGTGCGCTTTACGAACGTCACATGGGCGATATCGCCCGCGCTGAATGGTCGGCCCCCACCGCTGATTGGGGCGATGACGACAGCGAAAACAACGAAACCGCCACGACATTCGCCTATGAAGACGAAGTGGAAGCAGAGGACGGCGGGTGGGGTGACGGCTCCTGATCGGAGCGCCCTAGCCCTCGCCGGCGACTTCCAACACGATATTGCCGATGTGCTCGCCTGCTTCCATGCGCGCATGGGCGGTGGCCGCTTGTGCCAGCGGGAAAGTCTGATCCATCACCGGCGCAAGCTCTCCCGAAGCAAATAGCGGCCAAGCATTCGCAGCGATTTCATCGGCCAGCGCCGCTTTAAATGCGTCCGAACGCGGGCGCAGGGTCGATCCGGTCAATGTCAGTCGCCGCATCATCACCATCGGAATAAACAATTCCGCCTTGGCTCCGCCCAGCACTGCGATGGTCACATGTCGGCCATCTTCGGCAAGGCATTGCAGATTGCGCGGCACATAATCGCCAGACACCATATCGAGCACGATATTTACGCCAGCGCCGCCCGTATGCGCCTTTACCGCCTCGACAAAGTCCGCCTCACGGTAATTGATCGCAAGATCCGCGCCGACTTTGCGCGCTGCCTCACATTTTGTTTCATCGCCGCAGGTCACGATCACTTCGATGTCGAACGCCTTGGCAAGCATGATCGCCATCGTACCGATGCCGCTTGTGCCGCCGTGCACCAGCAGGCGCTCCCCATCGCGGGCCATCCCCCGCTCAAACACATTGTGCCACACGGTGAACAGCGTCTCAGGCAAGGCGGCGGCCGTTTTCAGAGTCATGCCATCGGGCACAGGCAAACAGTGATTCCATGGCGCTGTGCAATATTCGGCGTAACCACCACCCGGGGTAAGCGCAGCGACTTTTTGCCCCACCATCTCGGCGGGGACATTCGCGCCCACGGCCACCACGTCGCCAGACACCTCTAGCCCTAGGATAGGCGAAGCCCCTGGCGGCGCGGGATAGTGCCCTGCTCGCTGAATACAGTCCGGACGATTGACGCCCGCATAGGCAACACGGATCAGAACATCTTCCGCCCCCACTTCCGGCAATTGCACCCGCTCCGGCACAAGCACATCCGGCCCGCCCGGCGCGGCAAAGCCAATCGCCGCCATCATTGCCGGCAAAGTTGTTGGCAAAACAGCCATTTGCCCGTCAGTCATAAAGAGATGCCCCGTTTGATCGCGTGAGTTGCAATGCAATGCTGCAAATACCCAGCATACGCATTGACAGCAAGCCAGCGTGGTTCGATGTTGCATGAATATGGATGATGGCGACCTTCCCCGCCCGAAAGGCGACGCCGCGAGCAAGCTCGCAGCCGAAGATCTTGCACCCTATTCGCAAGGCGAATTGGATGATCGGGTCGAACTGCTCAAAGCGGAGATCGAGCGGGTGATAGCGCACCGCGATAAAGCGGCCGCGCACAGACTGGCTGCCGATGCCTTGTTTGGCGGAAAATCATAGTGGCACTGCGCGCTTCATTGCAAACGCTCTCGCAATCTTTTGCGCCCACACCATATAGTCTACCGTATCTCCCATACAGCCCCGCTTATCGCAGCTGTTTTTGCAATCTGACAGAGACCCTTTGATGCCCAGTTTCGCCCAAAACCTTGAACGCACCCTCCACAACGCGCTCGGCAATGCGTCCGAACGTCGCCACGAATATGCGACGCTCGAACATTTGCTCCTTGCGTTGATCGATGATGAGGATGCTGCAGCGGTAATGGCGGCATGCGGCGTCGACCTTGCCGAATTGGGCGATGTCGTGAAGCAATATCTCGATCAGGAATATCAATCGCTCAAAACAGAAGAAGACGCCGATCCGCAGCCGACCGCCGGTTTCCAGCGGGTAATCCAGCGCGCGATCCTGCATGTTCAATCCTCTGGCAAGGATACAGTGACAGGCGCGAACGTTCTGGTCGCGCTGTTCTCAGAGCGTGACAGTTACGCAGTCTATTTCCTGCAACAGCAGGATATGAGCCGCCTCGATGCGGTGAGCTATATCAGCCACGGCATTGGCAAAGGCGGCCGCCAGATCGAATCGAACCAGCCATCTGGCGCAGAAGACAGTCCGGCGGGCGAACCTGCGGAGCCCGCCAAAGAAGGCGGCAAGCAGAAAGAAACTGCGCTCGACCAGTTTACCGTGAACCTGAACAAGAAAGCGGAGGACGGCAGGATCGACCCGCTGATCGGCCGCGGGCCAGAGGTTGACCGGACGATCCAGATCCTGTGCCGCCGTTCAAAGAACAACCCGCTTTATGTTGGTGACCCCGGCGTAGGCAAAACCGCCATCGCAGAGGGCCTTGCGCGCAAAATCGTCGAAGGCGATGTGCCAGAAGTCCTTGAAGAAGCGGTGATTTACTCGCTCGATATGGGCGCATTGCTCGCCGGAACGCGCTATCGCGGCGATTTCGAAGAGCGTTTGAAGCAAGTCGTTACTGAATTGGAAGGGATGCCGCATGCGGTGCTCTTCATTGATGAGATTCACACGGTCATCGGGGCTGGCGCAACCAGCGGCGGGGCGATGGACGCCTCCAACCTGCTGAAACCCGCGCTGTCGGGCGGCACGATCCGCTGCGTGGGTTCCACCACGTACAAAGAATTCCGCAATCACTTCGAAAAAGACCGTGCGCTGCTGCGCCGGTTCCAGAAAATCGACGTGAACGAGCCGACCATCGAGGACACGATCAAAATCCTCAAAGGCCTGCGCAGCGCATTCGAAGATCACCACGGTGTGAGATACACGCCCGACGCGCTGAAAACCGCTGTCGAACTCTCGGCGCGCTATATCAATGATCGCAAGTTGCCCGACAAAGCCATCGACGTAATCGATGAAGTGGGTGCCATGCAGATGCTGGTCCCGCCCAGCCGCCGGAAGAAGAAAATCACCGCGCGCGAGATTGAGCAGGTCATCGCGACCATGGCCCGCATCCCGCCAAAATCCGTCAGCAAGGACGACAAGACTGCGCTTCAAAATCTCGATCGCGATCTAAAGCACGTCGTCTTTGGTCAGGACGAGGCAATCACCCGCCTTGCCACCGCGATGAAGCTATCGCGTGCTGGATTGCGTGATCCGGACAAGCCCATCGGTTCGTTCCTGTTCAGCGGCCCGACCGGCGTCGGTAAAACAGAGGTCGCGCGTCAGCTTTCCAGCATTATGGGTATCGAGCTCAAACGCTTCGACATGTCCGAATATATGGAGCGCCACAGTGTTTCGCGCCTGATCGGTGCCCCTCCGGGCTATGTCGGATATGATCAGGGCGGTTTGCTGACCGATGCCGTTGATCAGAATCCGCATTGCGTGCTGCTGCTCGACGAGATCGAGAAAGCGCACCCCGACCTGTTCAACATCCTGCTTCAGGTGATGGATAATGGCCGTCTGACGGACCACCACGGCAAAACAGTCGATTTCCGCAACGTAGTGCTGATCATGACGACCAACGCAGGCGCATCCGACATGGCATCGCAAGGCATCGGCTTTGGCGACGTGTCAAAAGAAGATGCGGGCTCAGAAGCGGTCAAGAAGATGTTCACGCCGGAATTCCGCAACCGTCTCGATGCGATCGTGCCGTTTGCCTATCTCGGCAAGAGCACCGTTGCCCGCGTCGTTGACAAGTTCATCCTCGAATTGGAACTGCAACTCGCCGAACAGAACGTCCACATTCAGTTCGACGGCGATGCCCGCGAATGGCTGGCGGATAAGGGTTACGACAAACTCTATGGCGCGCGTCCGATGGGGCGCCTGATCCAGGACAAGATCAAACAACCGCTCGCCGAAGAACTGCTATTTGGCAAACTGGCCGATGGCGGTGAGGTCCATGTCACGGTGAAGGATGGCAAGCCGAGTTTCGAACTGACGCCGGCCCCGCCCAAGACCAAACCAAAGCGCAAAGCGCCGGCAAAGAAAAAGCCAGCGGCGAAAAAAGCGCCTCCAGCCAAGGATACCGATCCAAAGCCCGAAGAATCGGGCAGCGACAAAGAGAGCTGATACCGATTGAGCAAATTCAGGGCGCGGATAGGGAAACCTCTCCGCGCCCTTTTCGTTAGATCTCTATGACCGCGCCTTTTTCCTGGATCCGGCCTGAGCCTTGGGGCGTGCATATCGTCCCCGCCGATGTCTGGATTGATCCGGGCCGCGCGGTTGATCGTGCGCTTGTCACACACGGCCATGCCGATCACGCGCGCGGCGGGCATGGCGAAACGATTGCCACGCCTGAGACGCTGGCGATTATGGAGCTGCGTTATCGTACGGGCGCGCGGGATGAGACGGGCGAGATTCCATCTAAAGCCGTGCCTTGCTCTTATGGAGAGACGATCCGGCTTTCGGGCGGGGTTGATGCAACATTCATCCCCGCAGGCCATGTTCTGGGCAGCGCGCAAATCCTGCTTGAGCATGCGGGTGAGCGCGTTGTTATCACGGGCGATTACAAGCGGCGACCAGATCCGACCTGCGCTCCGTTTGAGGTTACGCCGTGCGATGTCTTCATCACAGAGGCTACATTTGGCCTGCCCGTCTTCATCCACCCGCCGATTGCGGACGAGATGGCGAAGCTTACCGGAGCTCTGGAGCAAGAGCCCGATGGATCGGTGCTGGTGGGTGCATATGCCTTGGGCAAGGCTCAGCGTGTTATCGCGGAATTGCGCGCCATCGGCCACGCTCAGCCCATCTACCTCCACGGCGCGATGGAGAAGATGTGCCGCCTGTATGAAGAACACGGTGTTGATCTGGGTGATCTGCGCCTCGTCAGCGATCACACCAAAGACGATATGCGCGGCCACATCATTGTTGCCCCGCCCAGCGCCATGAACACCACTTGGTCACGCCGGCTACCGAACACTGTCACCGCCATGGCAAGTGGTTGGATGCGGGTGCGCGGGCGGGCGCGTCAACGCGGCGTTGAATTGCCGCTGATCATCTCCGATCATGCTGATTGGAACGAGCTAACGCAGACGATAGAAGACGTGAACCCGCACGAGACATGGATCACCCATGGCCGCGAGGAAGCTTTGCTGCGTTGGTGCGAGCTTGGCCAACGCAAAGCGCGCGCGCTGGCTCTGGTCGGGCGGGAGGAAGAGGATGACTGATCACCCTCTCCGCACACGCGCCAGATCATTTGATAGCGGCGAGGTCTTTCTGGATTTTCTCCAGCATTTCCGGCGTAATTGCGCCCTGCGACCACGGCTGAACTTCCTTCAGGCTCATCGCTTTGAACTGGCCGTATGCAGGATGCTGATCAATGTTCGGGATATGCTTGTCGAGCACGGCCTTGGCGCGCTCATCGGCGACCAATTGCTGGATCGGGGTGTCGGTAGAAAATGCCGCAGCTTTTTCTTGGGCATGGGCGGCGGTCATCGTCGCGGGGCTAACAGTCAGGCCGAGCGTAAGGGCAACAGCGAGCATTGGGGCTTTCATCGAAGCATTTCCTTTATTGGTATCACGAAACTATCGGTTTGCTTTAGCGCGGCTTTATGTCTGCGCGATGAAGCAAAGACGGGCAAGCGATGATCCGCTTTGCCGCCCTTCTCGACACGCTGGTCTATACAGCGAGCCGAAACCGCAAGCTTGCTCTAATCGCAGAGTATCTGCGCGAGACGCCTGATCCCGATCGCGGCTATGCAATGGCGGCGCTGACCGGTGAGCTGGATTTTCCGGCCGTTAAATCAACCACCATCCGCAACTTGATGAAAGACCGCGTCGATCCCGTTCTCTGGACGCTAAGCCGCGATTTCGTGGGCGATACGGCAGAAACAGCCAGCTTGCTTTGGCCCGGCCCGCAGCAACCCACTGGTGAGGAGCCAAGCGTAGCGCAAGTCGTCGATATGCTGACCGCGATGAACCGCAACACAGCGCCGCAGGAATTGCCGAAACTGCTCGACAGGCTCGACCCGAATGGCCGCTTTGCGCTGATAAAGCTGGCAACGGGCGGTATGCGGATCGGCGTGTCTGCGCGGCTCGCCAAAACAGCATTTGCCCAGGCGTTTGATGTGTCTGTCGAAGATGTCGAGGAATATTGGCACGCGCTCGACGCTCCCTATCCCGAGCTGTTCGCATGGGGCGCGGACGGCGCCGATCCACCAGACGTATCGAACCGCCCGTTGTTTCGCCCGTTCATGCTCGCCCACCCTCTCGAGGAAACCGAGGTCGATCTGGCGGATTACGCGGCGGAGTGGAAATGGGACGGCATCCGCGTGCAATTGGTGAGGGTCGCAGGCGAAACGCGGCTTTATTCGCGCAGCGGCGATGATATTTCCGCGACCTTCCCCGAACTGCTCGAAGTGCTGCCGATGGATGCTGTGCTCGACGGAGAATTGCTTGTTCGCGGATCATCGCAAGGCGGCGAAGCGGGCGGCGCGGCAAGCTTCAACGCGCTTCAGCAAAGGCTCGGCCGCAAAACAGTTTCCAAGAAAATGCTCGCTGAAGCGCCCGCCTTTGTGCGGCTCTATGATGCGATGATTATCGAAGGCGACGATGTGCGCGAACGGCCATGGAGCGAGCGGCGTGAGGCGCTGGAGGCGTTGATGCCGCGCTTGCCGGAAAGTCATTTCGACATTTCTGCCATCGTCGAGGCACGCGACTTTGCTCACCTCGCCCAAATCCGCGAAGGCGCCCGCGATGACGCGATCGAAGGGCTAATGCTCAAACGCCGCGATAGCCCCTACATTGCGGGCCGAAAGGTTGGATATTGGTACAAGTGGAAGCGCGATCCGCTGCTGATCGACTGCGTCATGATGTACGCTCAGCGCGGCAGCGGCAGGCGATCCAGTTTCTATTCGGACTACACATTCGGGTGCTGGGACGGTGATCCCGATGAGGGCGCCGAGCTGTTGCCCGTAGGAAAGGCGTATTCAGGGTTCACTGATGCCGAACTAAAGAAGCTCGACAAGCTGGTGCGCCAAACAACGCTCAATCGTTTTGGCCCCGTACGCGAGGTAGAGCGCACATTAGTGTTCGAGGTTGCCTTTGACAGCGTCCACACATCAAAGCGCCACAAAAGCGGTCTCGCCATGCGATTTCCCCGCATCCACCGCATCCGCTGGGACAAGCCCGTGCACGAGGCCGACCGAATCGAAACCTTGCGCAGCCTGATCAGGGATTGATCCGCAACGTAAGGTCGCGCCTTTTGCCTTGCTGCAAAACGCGCCTGTGATACGTTGCGATCAGAAACTCACTTCCCCGGGAGAGCCAACAATGAACCTCTACAGCCAGTCTATCGCCGTTTATCGCTCACGCCTCGACACGATTTCAGGCCTGCTTGCCAAGGCAGCAGCACATCCAAAGGGCGACGCACTGCTCGAATCCAAGCTGGCCGACGATATGCACCCGCTTGCCACGCAGATCCGCTTTGTCGGGAACCTTCCGGGCGAAGCGTTGCCACGCCTGACCAAACGCGAATTTGCATCGCGCGATGACAACGAAACGACGATTGCTGGCGCGCAGGCCGTAATTGAAGAGATGAAGGCGCTGCTCGATAGCGTCGAGGCATCTGAGCTGGTTCCGGCTGATGAAACGCTTGTGATTGATCTGCCCAACGGCATGCAATTCACGCTGACGGCAGAGCAATATGTGCAAGACTGGTCGCTGACGAACTTCTATTTCCACCTCACGACTGCGTATGCGATCCTGCGGATGGAAGGTCTGGATATCGGCAAGATCGACTTCATGCCGCACATGATGAAGCACGTTTCCAAAATGCAGGGATAATAGCTTAGCCCATGGCTTTGCGTACAGCTTCGGCGTGGTGCTTGGCGTTCTCAGCATAGTGCGCGGTGCCCACTTTCATGCCCATAATCGCACCCTCGCCAAGCTCTTTCAAACGCTTGGCAGGGCGGCCTGCCCATAGCTCGCGCTCACCCATAACTTTGCGCTCTGTCAGCATCGCGCCCGCCGCCAACATCGCATCGCTGCCGATCACAGCTTTGTTCATCGCAATCGCGCCGAGACCCACGAAACCGCGATCGTGGATCGTGCAGCCATGCACCATCGCCATATGCCCGATCAGCACATCATCGCCGATGATCAGCGGAGAGCCTTCCTCATCGCCCGGGCGGGGCGGATCGCAGTGCAGGACGCTGCCGTCCTGAACATTGCTGCGTTCGCCAATGCGAATGGTGAAGACATCTGCGCGCACCACGCAATTGTACCAGATCGAACTGCCCGCCCCGATCTCGACATCACCGATGATGGTCGATCCTGGCGCGATAAAGGCGGTGTCATGAATTTTCGGCGTTTTGCCATGGATCGAGATAATGTTCGCACCCGGAAAGCGCTCTCGCATTTGGGGATCAGTCATGGTCATCGGGTTGTCTCCCACTGCTCTTTCGTGAGCGAGTATTGAATGGTCGGGTTGTCTTCGGGCGGATAGGCTAGATCCGTAAAATCGAGGTCAGTGCGCCGCTCCATGCCGAGCTTTTCCATCAGCTTCCAGCTGCCAATATTCGCATTGCTTGTTAGCGCGACGAGATGCGCAGCACCGATGGAATGGAATGCCCAATCGATCACGCCTCGCATCGCCTCATGCGCGTAACCGCGCCTCCAGCGAGCCTCGCTCACCAGCCAGCCAATCTCAAAATCGCCAATATTGGGCGCGAGCGGATGATCGACACGCTTCATCCCGCAATGGCCAACCAGATCGCCCGTCGCCTTTTCGATCATCATCATAAAGCCAAAACCTTCGCGCGCGAACCAGCCCATGCTTTTGGCATGTTTCGCTTCGATTTCGTGCAGTTCGATGACCCCGCCCAAATGCTCCATAACGGCAGGCGTATTGAGCACGCGGTTTTGAAGCGCCGCGTCATTCTCGTCGATCTTGCGCAGGATTAAGCGTTCAGTTTCAAGCACAAGATCACCCATGGCCCGCCTCCCATTCGGCGCGCTCGATCCGGTAGACGATGATGGTTTCGCCCTTGGCCCAGCTCACGCTGTCGGGGAAATCCAAATCGCGGCGGCGTTTCATCCCAAGCTTGATCATCAGGCCCCAGCTGGGGGCATTCTCTTCCACGGTAAGCGCAATGACATGCGGCGCATCGAAGCGATCAAACGCCAGCGCGAGCGATGCCTTCGCGGCCTCTTTCGCATAGCCATGGCCCCACGCATCTTCGCGAAGGCGCCAGCCGGCTTCCATGTCGCCAATCGGCCCTTTGGGTTCGTTGCAACGTTTCAATCCGCAAAACCCGATGATCTCGCCAGACAAATGCCCGCCATCGGCTTTGCGCTGGACCACCCAGAATGTGTGGCCGGCCTCACTGTTATATTTGAGCAGTCGTTCCTGCGCGCTTTTGCGCGTCTCGGCATCGGCCAACCCGCCAAGGTGGCGCATGACGTTGGGCGTATTGAGATGCTGCCAAAACGGTGCCCAATCCTCATCACGCCAATCGCGCAGGATTAAACGATCCGTTTCATGGCGAAATTCAGCCATTGAGGAGGCGCGCCGCAACCGGCGCGTGGTAAGTCAAAACGCCGGAGCAGCCCGCACGTTTGAACGCGATGAGCTTTTCCATTAACAGCGCGTCGCGGTCTCCGATACCAGCCGCCTGCGCCGCCTCGATCATCGCGTATTCCCCGCTCACCTGATAGGCGAAAACGGGCATGCCGAATTGCTGTTTTACGCGGTAGATGATGTCGAGATAGGCAAGCCCCGGCTTGACCATCACGCTATCCGCGCCCTCGGCAATGTCGAGCTCCACTTCGCGCAAAGCCTCGTCCGAATTGGCAGGGTCCATCTGATAGGTTTTCTTGTCACCTTTCAGCAATCCCCCCGATCCCACTGCATCGCGGAACGGACCGTAAAATGCGCTCGCATATTTGGCGGCGTAACTCATGATTTGAACATTATGATGATTGCCCATTTCCAGAGCCATGCGGATGGCGTGAATGCGGCCATCCATCATGTCTGACGGGGCGATAATATCTGCGCCTGCCTCGGCCTGATTGATGGCCTGATCGACTAGTGCGGCAACGGTGTCATCGTTCACGACATAGCCGGCATCATTCAGCAAGCCGTCCTGCCCGTGGCTGGTATACGGGTCGAGCGCGACATCTGTCAGCACGCCGATATCATCGCCGCAGGCATCTTTGATTGCCTTGATCGCGCGGCACATCAGATTGTCGGGATTGTGCGCCTCTTCGCCCTGATCGCTGCGCTTTTCCGGTTGCGTGTTCGGGAACAGTGCAATGACGGGAATGCCCAGATCAACGGCTTCTTTTGCGCGGGCCACGATGCCGTCGACCGACCAACGTGAAACGCCGGGCAATGTCGCAACCGGATCTTCGACGCCTTTGCCTTCGGTGACAAACAGCGGCCAGATCAAATCTGTCGACGTGAGCAGGGTTTCACGGTGGAGCGCACGGCTCCAGCCATTGGCGCGCGTGCGGCGCATTCGTGTGTTTGGATATTTTCCCGTCATGGCCGCGAGGTGTAGCCGCAATTGACGCGGCGCTGCAATGCCAAGAAACGATGCGGCGCAGCCTAGTCGTCGTAACGCGCGGCGAGGTCGATCTTTTCGATCTCGCGCACGGGCTCTTCGGTTTCGCTAGGCAAGGTTTCGAGATCGGCCAAAGCCGCTCCGACTTCGATGTCCCTCAGCCGGATGAGCTGGCGTTTGAAATCGATCAATTCTGTACCGGAAAGCTCGGCACGGGTGACGAATTTTACGCTCGCCGGATTGATCGATTTGCCGCCGCGATACATTTCGTAATGAAGGTGCGGACCGGTTGAAAGGCCGGTTGACCCGACATAGCCGATGACTTGGCCGCGCCGCACGGTTTGCCCGCGCTTCACCGACATCCGGCTCATATGGCAATAGCGGGTGGATAGATTGCTGCCGTGCTTGATGCGAACGGCAATGCCGCAGCCGCCTGCACGGCCAGCCGAGCTAACCGTTCCGTCTGTCACCGCCACAATCGGCGTACCGCGGCGCGCGCGGAAATCGAGACCCGCATGCATCCGGCGATACCCAAGGATCGGGTGCCGCCGCATACCATAACGCGAAGAAACAGGGCCCGGTACTGGCGCGACAAGGCCGCCGCGCTGCTCGCCGACGCCGGAGGCTTCGTAAAAACGGCCTTCATCACCCCAGCGCATCAATTGTGTCTTGGGCTGACCACCGCGATCGATCCCAGCATACAGCAGCTGACCGGCTTGCCGTTCACCTGTGGCCGCGCGGCGATAGGCGATGACGATATCGAATTCATCGGTCGATCGCACCTGACGGTCCATGTCGATCTGATTGTCGAGCGTTTTGATGTAATCCTGAACCGCGCTGGCAGGAACGCCTGCGGCGCGCATCGAACGGTAGAGGCTGGAGCCAACGTTGCCGCGTATCCGCAACGGCGTATCATCGACGCGGATGACGTTTTGTTGAAGCGATAACATGCCGCCAGTGTCAGCGGGATCAGCGACCGGCTGCCGCGCGACTTCCAATTCGAGATCAAAGCGCGCGCGGAATTTCAACGCATCGAGCGGACGCGGCGCGCCAGCTTCTGAGCGGCGGCCCAGCACGATATCCATCTGTGTACCCGGCTCAATTTCGGAGAGGGGCATCGCCTGCCCGACAAGGGCTGCGACTTGACCAATATCGCCAGACGACACGCCTGCGCGGCGCAGCATCGCGGCGAAGCTATCACCGGGCGCCAGCGTAGCAAGCAGTGCGATTTGCGGACGTTCGGGCGCGCTTTCGAGCGGGATGACTTTGGCCGTTGGCCCCATCCGGCGGCCGCTATCTGCGCCAAAAGCGAGCGGCATGATCATCTGGCTGCGGAACTCGTCACGGATTTCTTCGCTGTCAGGCATCGCGTTGCGCGCCTCCAGCGGGGCCATATCCGGCCAGAATGCAAAAGCGACCGCGCCAAGGGCTACCATCGTGCCCAAGCCGCGAAACCATCGGCGGCTACCAATGTTCTCGGCAAGGTCAGGTGTCAGATCGATCCCATCCACCCAGGAACCT
This sequence comes from uncultured Erythrobacter sp., assembly GCF_947497915.1. Taxonomy (GTDB): domain Bacteria; phylum Pseudomonadota; class Alphaproteobacteria; order Sphingomonadales; family Sphingomonadaceae; genus Erythrobacter. Next base: position 673,972 of record NZ_CANMIJ010000002.1, read on the forward strand.
GCCGACAATTTCCACTCATCGTAACGCTCACCAAATCCAGCGACGCGGGAGAGCACTTTTGTCTTCATCTGGCTGGGTGTGCTCGCCGCAGGCAGGCTTCGCGCGATCAGATGTTGCGACGACGGCCCGCGCTCTTTGTTGTCAGGTACACCCGTACCGGCATCGGACGGAGCGGTGTCCTGTCCGGCATTGCCGTCATCGGTGGGGCGTGCATGATCCAACATTTGTCCTTACCAGCTGATCAAAGCCTTCGGTGTGAACTGCTTGGCCGAAATCTTTGCCCAAACAAAGTAAATGCGTGGTTAACCATCGACCAGCCGAGTCTACGGTGCGGCGAGCCGATTTACGCACTCCCCCGTAATTGTGACAGAGGCTGCGCAGCGCCCATTGCGACCTTTCCCCAAGCCTGACACAAGCCATTCATTGTGATCCAGAATTCGAGCAATTCACGTGTCCGGGCGGTGCTCGGCCCGACCAATACCGGCAAGACCCACCTCGCGATTGAGCGGATGTGTGCCCACTCGAGCGGAATGATGGGATTTCCGCTGCGATTGCTGGCGCGCGAAGTGTATGACAGGGTACGCGCGATCAAAGGTGATAATGCTGTCGCGTTGATCACCGGTGAGCAGCGGATCGAACCGCCCAATGCGCGCTATTTCTGCTGCACGATGGAAGCCATGGACCGGCGCGGTGGCGGCCACGCTTTTGTCGCGATTGACGAGGCGCAGATCGGCGCAGACCCGGAACGCGGACATATCTTTACAGATCGTCTGCTGAATGCGCGGGGACGCGAGGAAACCATGATCCTCGGCTCGGCCACGTTAGAACCGATTGTCAAAGCTTTGATCCCGGGCGTCGAAATGGTCGAGCGCCCGCGTTTCTCGACCCTCTCCCACGCAGGCACAGCCAAATTGTCGCGGCTTCCCCCGCGCAGCGCTGTCGTCGCATTCTCGGTAGAGCAGGTTTACGCCATGGCCGAAGCGTTGCGGCGCTTTAGAGGCGGAGCAGCGGTGGTGATGGGCGCACTTTCACCAGAAACACGTAACAAACAGGTCGAGTTGTTCCAAAATGGTGAAGTCGATTACATTGTCGCGACCGATGCCATCGGCATGGGGCTCAATCTCGACCTGAACCATGTGGCCTTTGCGGCTTTGTCCAAATTTGATGGGCGGCGGAAACGGCGGCTTACTCCGGCTGAGATGGCGCAAATTGCAGGCCGCGCGGGTCGTCACCAACGCGATGGCAGTTTTGGGACATTGGCGGGCGGCGGTACACGCTCCGGCGCGCCGCTTGAATTTACCGACGAAGAAGTCTTCGCGATTGAAGAGCACAAATTCGCGCCGCTCACCAAACTGCATTGGCGCGAGGCCGAACCGCGCTTTGCCACATTGCCCGTTTTGATCGGAGACCTCGAAAGCCGTCCGCGCCACGATGTTCTCCGCTCTGCCCCACCCGCGATTGATCTCGCGGTGCTCAAACGGCTCGCCGATGATCCAATTGCAAAGACTGTGCGCGGGTCTGGCCTTGTCCGCAGGTTTTGGGAGGCGTGCTCGCTTCCCGATTTTCGCCAGATCGGCGTTGACCCGCATTCACGGTTTGTCGCGCGGCTTTGGCAAGATTTATGCGATGGCTATTTGGGTGCGGATTTTGTGGCTGCACGCATCGCCGAGCTCGATCGGACGGGCGGCGACATTGATACTTTGCAGGGAAGGATAGCCGCGATCCGATCCTGGGCCTATATCTGCCAGCGGCCGGACTGGGTTCTGGCACGAGACGAGATGGCTGCGCGGGCCCGCGCGGTCGAAGCAAAGCTGTCCGATGCGCTGCATGCGCGGCTGACCGAACGCTTTGTCAATCGAAGGACGACAATACTGATGAAATCGCTTGGGCAAGATGCCGGCGCACTTCCTGTCACGCTTGAAACGGATGGCCGGATCACCGTTGAGGGTGAACTGATCGGAAAGCTTGAGGGCTTCCGTTTCACCGTTGATGCCGGAACGGGTCTGGCCGACCGCAAGATGCTGCTTTCTGCAGGCGAAAAGGCGATGCCCGCTATCCTAGCGCAGCGGGCAGAATATTTGCTGGGCGACGGGATCGAAGAGCTTGCGATCGAGCGCGGTGCAATCCGTTGGCAAGGCAGCAAGCTCGCCGATATCGCGATGCCGGATGATTTTTCGGCGGCGCGCCTCACTTTATCGCGCGACATTGCTTTGCTGGCGGAGCCCGCGCGCGGAAAACTCGAGGCCGGTCTCTCCGACTGGCTGACCGCGAAGCTTGAGCCGCTTGCCCCTTTGCGCAAACTGGCCGAGGCTGCGCGCAATCCGGAAGCAGGCTCGCAGGCGCGGGCGCTTCTGATTACGCTTATCGATGCGCGCGGCGTTGTGAGCCGCGAACAGGCAGGGTTAGAGCATCTGCCCAAGGAAATGCGCCCATTCCTGCGCAAGCTGGGCGTGACGTTTGGCGCTCTCGATATCTTTGCGCACCCACTGCTAAAGCCAGCACCGCGGCAATTGCTGCACACTCTGGGTCTGGACAAGCGTCCGCTTCAGGACGCGATGCTGCCGGTGATCGCTGAAACGAAACAGCTCCCCGCCGGATACCGCCCCGCTGGATCGCAAGTGATCCGCGTCGATCTGGCCGAGAAGATCTTGCGCGCCGCCTTTGAAGCGCGCGCCAAGGCGACCGATACCACATCTAAAAATCGCAATCCGCGTTTCCGGCTCACCCTTGCGCTGCCCATTTCGATTGGCCTCGAAGAGGAGAATGCACGGCGGTTGCTCGGGAGCGCAGGTTTCAAGGTTCAGCGTGCTCGCGCTCTGGACGAGGCAGCGCATGGCCCGCCCGCTCCCGATAGCTGGACATGGCGCCCACGCCGCCCGGGCGATACGCAAAGTCGCGGGAAACCAGATAATCGCAGGCGCAGCGCGCCAAGGGATGAGCGCGCCGCCAAGCATAAAGGTGGCCAAAGAGCCGGGGCAAGAGGCAAACCCAAGGGTAAGGGCGGCCCTCGCCCTCCTAAACCGCACAGCGATACCGGCCCCGCCAAAGCAAGCGGCGCATTCGATGGATTGGCGGACCTGCTGGGCGGATGAGCGAAAGCGGGCATGAGCATGACGGCGAAACCATCCGGCTAGACCGGCTGCTGGTTTACCTCCGTTTTGCCCGCACACGGTCTGCTGCATGCGCGATGATCGAAGGTCACGCCTTTCGGCGAAACCGTGTCCATGTGAAGCGCGTAAGTGAGAATGTCGCAGTGGGCGATGTGCTTACCTTTATGCAGGGCGAAACCGTCCGAATCGTGGAGGTGCTGACCCTGCCCGATCGCCGCGCATCGCCAGCCGCGGCCAAACAACACTACCGCGACCTAGGCTGAGAGGGCGCTCCAGACCATTCTCACCCTTGACCCAAGTCGCGAAATCGCCATAGCACCTCGCGTTCGAACACGCGTTATTTCCGAGAGCCTTCTTTTATGACTTACGTCGTCACCGATGACTGCATCAAATGCAAATACACCGACTGCGTCGAAGTGTGTCCGGTGGATTGCTTTTACGAAGGCGAAAACATGCTGGTCATCAACCCCAGCGAATGCATCGATTGCGGCGTGTGCGAACCGGAATGCCCAGCAGAGGCGATCCTGCCAGACACCGAAGATGGCCTTGAGAAATGGCTTGAGCTGAACACCAAGTTTTCGGCGGAATGGCCCAACATCACCAGCCAGAAAGAGCCGCCTGCAGACGCAGACGATCACAAGGGTGAAAAGGGCAAGTTTGAGAAGTTCTTCAGCGCCGAGCCAGGCGAAGGCGACTAAGCCCTGACGCGAACCAATTCAGTCTTGTCTGACCGGTTCGACCAACAAACTGAAACAGACCCGCCCGCCCGATTCCACGTTCGGGACGTGATCGTGCGCGGCCATTGTTCAGACTCGCAATTTTGTTGCGATTATGTTATATAATCATGCAAGCGCGCCGGTTGGTCCCGGTGTTGGCGATGAAAACTAGAAAGGCCGCAGCCCAACAATCACAGTTTAGGACGGTTCGCTCCGGTGCTTGTGCCCGCCTCTCATGGGCCGCGTAGCGCTGAACCAATCCCTTGTTTGTGACACGGCGGGCAAAGCCGAACGAAAGGAATCCGCATGGCAAGCAATGCGCTCGCATTCACAGTTGGCGACTATGTTGTTTACCCGAAACACGGCGTTGGCCGCGTTATCGAACTGCAAAACGAAGAAATCGCAGGCATGCAGCTGGAACTGTATGTCCTCCGCTTTGAAAAAGAGCGCATGACGCTCCGCGTGCCGACCAACAAAGTTGAGTCGATCGGGATGCGTAAGCTTTCTTCGGATAAGACACTGAAAGAAGCCATGGAAACGCTCAAGGGCAAGCCCAAGGTGAAACGCACCATGTGGTCTCGCCGTGCGCAGGAATACGAAGCGAAGATCAACTCAGGCGAGATCGTTTTGATCGCCGAGGTGACACGCGATCTGTTCCGTCCCGAAGATCAGCCAGAGCAAAGCTATTCAGAGCGTCAAATCTTTGAAGCGGCCTCCAGCCGTCTCGCCCGCGAGCTGGGCGCGATGGAAGAGACCGACGAAGCCACCGCTCTCGAGAAGATCCTCGACGTTCTGCGTGAGCATGCTCCGCAATATTACGACAATGATGACGACGACAGCTAAAGCTGCGCATCTGTCTCAAAACATTCAAAGGGCTGCCCCACCGGGCGGCCCTTTTTGATTCGCGCTCAATCGATGGGCAATTCCTCCAAACCCTTGCGCATGGCCCATTGGTGTATTACATCAGCAATACGCTATTTCGTATTCAAGTGGAGACACGCAAATGATCGAACGGATTTTAAAACGCCTCGCCCCGCTGGCGGCTTTGGCCATGGGTGCCACGCTTTCGGGCTGCGGCAATATTGATATGACCATCAATGGCAAAGAAGGGGTTCCCCTGTCCGAGCTTGATATGACGGGCGCTTCGCCAACAGAATTGGTGGTAGCCACCAACGCCACTGTTGTAGTGACAGAGGGTAAAACCCTCACCATTGCGGTGGAGAATGATCCGGAAACCGCCCTGCGCTTTATTCTGGATGAAGAAACGTTTGGCGTGACCAGCGATCCCGATCTCGAAATCAAAGACGGCGCCGCAATCGTTCGCGTCACCATGCCCGCACCAAACAATATCGTGATCGCCGGATCGGGTTCGGTTGAAACGAATGCAGTTTCTGCCAATCCCGAACTCGTTATCGGTGGATCGGGCTCTGTTGTGATGGATTCCATCGCGGCCGAAACACTCCAAATCAACATTGGCGGATCGGGCTCTGTCAAAGGCAGCGGCACGGCAGACCGGCTCGAAGTGAATATCGGCGGATCGGGCAATGTTGAATTGAACGATCTGAAAGCAGGCGATGCTGAAGTCTCGATCGGCGGATCAGGCAGTGTCAGCTTCGCGTCGGATGGCGAAGTCGAAGCGAACATCGCAGGCGCCGGCGATGTAAATGTAACCGGCGGTGCCAAATGCACACTCAGCAGCTTTGGCTCGGGCACATTAAACTGCGCACCAGCCGAGGAAACTGGCGCAGAAGCAGAACCGGCTGCCCTCGAAGAGAGTTGATCCAAGCCAGATTGAAGCGGTCTCGCTTGCAATCTTGAACAGAGCGCGCATGGTACCGTCCATGCGCGCTCTTTCGTTTTTGATGCTTGCTGCGGCAGGCGTTTCGCTCTCCGGTTGCCTCGGTACTGTTGCTGATGTTGTGACGGCTCCGGTGAAGATCGGCAGCAAGGCCGTCGACCTTGCCACAACAAGCCAATCCGAGGCGGATGAAAAGCGCGGGCGCGAAATCCGCAAGCGCGAAGAAAAGCTCGGCAAGCTAGAGCGGCGCTATGGCAAAGAGCTTAGGAAGTGTCAGGACGGTGACCGAAAGGCCTGCGGTGATGCACAGGTGACTTACCGCGAGATGCAGGACTTAATCCCGGCCCTCCTCGTAGAGCCCGATACGGACGGTTAATCTGTTGGCGCGGCGGCGCGGCGGAGCCTGTCATTGATCGCGCGCCCAATCCCATCATCCGGTATTGGTGCAATCGCGATTGAGGGTTTGTCGGACGCGGCACCTTGGTGGAGGCAATCGTATAGGTTCGAAGCCGCCTCCTGCAGATTGCCCGACGATGACAGCATGCAGTCAACACTCACAATAGGCCCAAAACCGATCAAGAACTCGTCTGGCGCAACTTTTTCCGCGTTGAGGCGCACCGGCTTTCCCGGTGCATAATGGCTGGCGAGCTGACCGGGTGCTTCAATTGTCGCCCCCTTGCCATCCGTTCCTGCGGGTTTTGACAGACCTTCGTCAAAATAATGCCGATGAAGCGCATCAAGATCGATCGGGCCGGGCCGCAATTCCTCCCATTGGCCGTTCTCGCGAATGGCAACGATGCTCGATTCGACGCCCGCTTTTGTCGGCCCTCCGTCCAACACCAGATCGATGCGGCCATCCAGCGATGCCAACACATGTTCGGCAGTTGTTGGGCTGATGAAGCCGCTTCGATTGGCAGATGGTGCTGCAAGCGGAAAGTCCACAATGTCCAGCAATTGGCGCATCACCGGATGGCTGGGGCAGCGGACGGCTATCGTATCCACGCCTGCTGTTACCGCCGGAGCAAGGTTTGCATCTGGCCTCAAGGGGACAACAACGGTCAGCGGACCGGGCCAAACAGTCATGACAGCAATTTCGGCGGGTGTTGACCACTGCGCATATTGCGCAGCCTGCTGTTCATCCCTAACATGTACGATCAGCGGGTTGAAACTGGGACGCCCTTTAGCGGCGTAAATCTTCGCCACAGCGTCTGTGCTATCGGCCCTAGCAGCAAGGCCGTAAACAGTCTCCGTCGGCACAGCGACAAGGCCGCCCGATTCTAGAATCGCAGCCGCCTTTGCGATTCCTTTGGCGTCCGCCAGCACCACTTCCGTAACGTTCTTGCCGCTCATGCATTGGTCGCTATATTCTTGGCGAAGCGCTGCCAAGCGAAACGCGCTTTTCCGATCAATTTGCGCCTTACTGAAACAGGACGAACACGCCCGTGACACCTTATACGCCCCCAACCCAAGACCAGCTGCTCGCTATCCGTGTGAATGCAGGAATTGAAGAGATCGCGGCATCCGAAAAGTACGCTCATGCAGAAGCCGATCTGGTCGAGGCGATTGTCGATGGCGTTGGCCAATTTGCGGCGGGCGAGTTTGCGCCGCTCAACCGGATTGGTGATCTGGAAGGGGCGAAGCTCGAAAATGGCGTGGTGCGCCTGCCGGATGGTTTCAAAGAAGCGTACGATTCCTACGTCGAGCAAGGGTGGAACGCGATTGCCTCTCCAGAGGCGCATGGCGGACAGGGCCTGCCATTCACCCTGTCGTGCAACGTGCTTGAGAATCTGGGTTCGGCCAACATGGCGTTTTGTTTGCTGCCAATGCTTTCAGTCGGCGCGATTGAGGCGCTGGAACATCACGGCAGCGCCGATCAACAGGCAACCTATCTGCCCGATCTCGTCAGCGGCAAATGGTCTGGCACGATGAACCTGACCGAACCGGCCGCGGGCAGCGATGTCGGCGCGCTTCGCTCTACTGCGGTGCCGATTGAAGACGGCGCAGATGCGGGTAAGTACAAAATCAAAGGCCAAAAAATCTACATCACCTGGGGTGAGCACGAACTGGCCGAGAATATCATCCATCTGGTCCTTGCCCGCCTGCCGGACGCGCCAGAGGGATCGCGCGGTATCTCGCTGTTTGTTGTTCCGAAATATCACGTCAATGCGGACGGCTCGCTTGGCAATCGCAACGATCTGCGCTGTGTCAGCCTTGAGCATAAGCTTGGCATCAACGCCTCGCCGACTTGCGTGATGAGTTACGGCGACAATGATGATTGCATCGGAGAATTGGTGGGTCAGCCCAATCGCGGACTGATGGCCATGTTCACGATGATGAACAATGCGCGGATCAATGTCGGCAACCAAGGCACACAAATCGCAGAGCGCGCAACGCAGCAAGCCATTTCCTATGCCGCAGACCGCGTTCAATCGGCCCGCGCCGGGTCACCGGACAAGACACCAGTGGCGATTATTGAGCACCCCGATGTGCGGCGCATGATCCTGCGCATGAAATCTCTGACAGAGGCTGTGCGCGCCCTGCTCTATTACTGCGCAGGTCAGGTTGATCGCGGCGCGATTGGCAATACCGATGCGGCAAGCCGCGCCGAAGTCCTCGTCCCGCTGCTTAAGGCATGGGGCACCGATATCGGTGTCGAAGTCGCCGGGATCGGTATTCAAATTCACGGCGGAATGGGCTTCGTCGAAGAAACTGGCGCCGCGCAGCATTGGCGCGATTCCCGCATTGCCCCGATCTATGAAGGCACCAACGGCATTCAGGCCGCCGACCTTGTAACTCGAAAGCTAGGCCTTGAAGGCGGGGAAGCGATGATCGGGTTGTTCGATGAAATCACGCGTGATGCCTCGGGCGAGGCGGCGCTGTCAGCGCTCGCAGTCGACTGCGCCAATGTCGCGCGCTGGATGCGCGATGAGGCGAGCCTTGATGATAGACTCGCGGGCAGTGTTCCGTTCTGCACAATGGCTGCGGTCGCGGTTGCGGGTTGGCAAATGATGAAGCAGGCCGATGCTGTCGCGAATGGTTCTGCGCCTTCGCTGGCGCAAACAAAGCCTGTCACCGCGCGGTTCTTCCTCGACCGTATCGTGCCCGAGGCGCACGGCTTAAAGGCCGGCGCGATTGCCGGTTCTGAACTGCTTTATGCGATTTCGAGCGAGAAGCTCGCCGGATAAACCCTATTCGACGACCTGCCCCGCTTGGGTGCGCAGGTAATCCTCTTCGAACGTTGCCCGCGGATCGCGCAGTTCGCGCTGCGGGGGCAATGATGCGCCGGTAAGGCGCTCGATACCAGCGCCCGGCTCGGCATCGGGTGCAACCGCACGCCAGATGATACCCGCCGTATCGTCCGAGACGAGAAGCGAACCATCACCGGCCCATTCAACCCACGTAGGGCGGCCCTTGGTTGTGCCATCCTCATTGAGAAACCCGCCCAAGACATTGACGGGCTTTCCAATCGGATTGCCGCGATCGTCAAATTCGACGTAGACAACATCATATCCCGAAGGCGGTTTGCGATTCCAAGATCCATGGCGCGCGATGAATGCGCCGTTGGACATACCTTCGCCCATCCGGTGGCCTTCTTTGGTGAAAACCAGCCCAAGCGCCGCGACATGCGGGCCAAGCGCGAATTCAGGGTTGCGCGTATACTCCATTAAATACGCAGGCATCCGCGTTTTCACACGGCGATCGATGTTGTCTTTGTAATAGAGCCAAGGCCAGCCGTAATGCGCGCCGACCGGAACATTGGTCAGATAATCAGGCACCAGATCCGATCCAAGCATGTCGCGCTCATTGACGGTTGTCCAAAGCTCGCCCGACCATGGGCTGAAATCCATGCCGTTGGGATTGCGCAATCCGACGCCGAACTTGCGCTGGCGATTGGTTTCGAGATTGTACTCCCAAATCATCGCGCGGCCTTCTTCGACCTCCATACCGCTTTCGCCGATATTGCTAACAGAGCCGACGGCCACAAACAGGAGATTGCCATCGGGGTGGATTTCCATGTTGCGCATCCAATGGCCGCCGCCTGGCGCGAGATCCATCAATTTGCGGCCCTCACCGGTGACAGCATCACTGCCGAGCTCATAATCGAAGGCCAGCACGGCGTTGTGGTTTGCAACGTAAAGCATGCCAGCATTCCAGCTCATCCCGGAAGGCGAATCGAGTCCCTCTTCGCGGATAACTATCTGTTTTTCGGCAGTTCCGTCGCCATCTTCATCGCGCAAAAGAACGATCTGATTGGGGCTGTCGCCAGCGGCGCCTGCTTCTGAAAACAAATAGGACGCGACCCAGCCGCGCACCGTATCCATAATTCCGCCCTCGCCATCGTCTTCGCTTTTGGGGGCACGGGTAAGGGTGACCAAAACATCGCCATTGGGCAGCGCATACAGAACACGGGGGTGATCGAGACCCTCGGCAAAGCGCTTCACTTCCAGTCCCTCAGCAGGTGCAGGCAACTCGCCGTCTTTCCACCCGACTGGCTTTGCAATCTGCACCGTCGGAAAGCTCTCAGCTTCGGGCTCACCCAGCGTCGGTTCGGTTCCGGCGACTTCATCGACCGAAAGCTCCGCCGGATTGCCGCGAGAGAGGTAGAAAAACACCGCGCCGAGAACCAGGATCAAGACGAGCAGAGCGATTGCGAGTTTGCGTAGAATAGCCATGCTTGCAGAGTTAGAGGCGCAAATCGCTTGCGGCAACAGGGGAACGCTCCCAAATAAGCGCGATGTACGATTTCAAACCTGATGATGCACTGGATACAGCAGAACGATATCGCCAATTGTGCGATGCTGCGGACGCCTTGACCTCAGATGAGCCGGATGCCGTCGCGAACATGGCCAACGTAGCCGCCTTGATGTGGGAATTTCTGCCTGATCTGAATTGGGCGGGTTTTTACCGGATTGCTCCTGCAAAATCGGGTGCTGATGAATTGGTGCTCGGCCCATTTGTTGGCCGTCCGGCCTGTATCCGTATCCCGCTGGATAAGGGTGTGTGCGGAGCCGCCGCATTGTCTGGTGAAACGCAGCTTGTCGATGATGTCCACGCCTTTCCCGGGCACATTGCATGCGATGCGGCCAGCCGATCCGAACTTGTAGTGCCGGTGACCCGAGATGGCGCAGTTGTCGGAGTGATCGATCTCGATAGCCCAAGTCCGGGCCGGTTCACCGATGAAGACGCTTCGGGGCTGAAGAAGCTCGCACGGCTTCTGTCCGGACGCGTCTGAACACCACAAAACGCTGCGCCAATCGCCCCGAAACGAGACAAGGCTTTACAGCACGCTTGGGCTACGGCCTTTTGCGGTGGTAAACATTTGACTAACAAAGTTTACCGCGCGCGTAGGACTCGTGCGTCTCACACAGGGGAATCACTATGTCTCTCACCGCCCGCAAATTGGCCTGCATCACGCTTTCAGCTTCGGTTATCGCAATTGCCAGTCCGGCTGCCGCTCAAATGAGCGATGCCGATGTGTCGCAATTGCCAGCGGATCTGCGCACCGCTCCGGTCCAACAGAATTACAGCGAGACGACGACAGGGCCCGACGGCGTTGAAACCGTGATCCGCACGCGCCGAATTGAAAGCCGCGCCCCTGCGCAGTCCTATTACGAAGAAGAGGTCGAATACGCCGCGCCCCGCTATTATGCGCCGGCCCATTCTCACGCACCAATTCAAGCGCCCGCAGCCGCCGTTGTTGAACGCGAACAATGGGTCGAGGAATGTGAACGCCGGACCAATGGCCGTAATGAGAAAGACAAAGGCGGAATTATTGGCGGTCTCGTGGGCGCAGTAGCTGGCGGCCTTCTTGGCAATCGGATCGCTGGCGATGGTGATCGTCTCGCCGGCACCCTGATCGGTGCAGGCACCGGCGGTCTTGGCGGGGTACTTCTCGGCAATCTGATTGGCGGCGGAAAAAAGGGCGATCGCTATGATTGCGCGGCTGCCCTCGACAGTTACTTGTCGCAATATGGCCAGGGCGGACAGCGCTTTGCATCCCGCACCATTCCCGCTCCTGTGATGCAGGCTCCTGTATACGGATACCCTGCCTACGCCGCGCCTGCACAATACAGCTACGCCCCGGCCTATACTTACACATATCAACCGCCGCAGCAGGTCGTGTATGTTCCGATCCGTTATGAGCAGCAGCAGCGTGTTGTTGTTCGTGAGACTATCCGCGAAGAAACGTACGAAGTTCCCGGCGCAGCCCGCGAGATCCCGGCTCCTGCGCCAGTGCGCATGATCAAGGAACAGCCCGTTCGCGTCACGCCAGCACCGGCGCCGCGTCCGGTTAAAATGATCAAACAGTAATAGAATGGGCGGCCTGAGAAGTTGCGCCGCGCAACTCTTCAGGCATTTCACTCGGACAGATCAAGAGCGCTAAACCTCTCTAATATCGAGGTTTAGCGCTTTTCTCTTGTTAGAACTCACCGCCGGTTAGACGCTGACAAACGAGGTCCAGTTGATCCAGCGATGCGTAACGGATGGAGATTGATCCCGTGCGCGGGTCTTCATCTGATTTGATACGGACTGGCAGGCCCAAGAATTCCTCAAGGTGGTTCTGCACCGCGGCAATATCCGCATTGGCCGCGTGATCACCCTGCATAGGCTTGGGAGAGGCTGTTTTCGGATTAACAGCCCGCGCCATTTGACGGACAAGCTTTTCAATCTCACGCACCGACAGATTATCATTCACTGCCTTTGCCGCGAGATTGGATGCGTCGTCCTGACCAATCAAAGCCCGCGCATGCCCCATAGAAAGCTTTCCGCCCTCCACCAGATCGAGGACTTTCTCAGGCAGGTTGAGCAAACGCTGAGTATTTGCGACGTGGCTGCGCGATTTTTCGACCATGCGGGCGATTTCCGCCTGAGTCATACCTTCTTGATCAGCAAGCCGTTGATATGCCCGTGCTTCTTCGACCGGATTGAGGTCTTCTCGCTGCAGGTTCTCTATCAGGGCAAGCGCCATGACTTCGCGATCATCCAATTCACGGACAAGCGCGGGAATTTCGTGCAAACGCGCCTTTTGCGCCGCTCTCCAACGGCGTTCGCCCGCGACCAGTTCATATTTGCCGGTTGAAAGTGGCCGGACGATGATTGGCTGGATCACACCGCGCTTAGCGATGGATGCAGCAAGTTCCTCGAGAGCATCCTGATCAAAATGCTTGCGCGGGTTTCCGGCAAGTGGCTTGATCGAAGCGATCGACAGGGATTGCAGCGCAGAATCACTTGGCGCGACTTTTGAAACCGGCTCGCCCGATACCTCGTCACGAACAAGTGGCTCTTCACGCTTCGTTTCACCCAAAAGCGCGCCCAAGCCCTTGCCAAGTTTCTTCTTTTTATCCGCTGGGCTGCGCGGAGGGACGGAAAAACGGATCGGATCGGTGTTTTTGCTCATGCCGCTTTCCTTTCAGGCGGGAATCTGCCGATTAATTCGCGGGCCAGCGCGATATAGGCGCGGCTCCCGGTGCAAGAATGATCATAGACAAGCGCCGGCAAACCATGGCTTGGCGCTTCGGATAGGCGCACATTGCGCGGGATCACCGTTTCAAACACGAGATCGCCCAAACATTCGCGGACATCATCAGAGACTTGGTCAGTCAGGCGGTTGCGGCGATCATACATTGTCAGCGCGACACCAATGATATCGAGTGACGGATTGAACCGCTGCTGCACCTGCTCAACTGTCTGAAGCAGCTGGCTTAGACCTTCGAGTGCAAAAAATTCGCATTGCAGCGGCACAAGCAGAGTATCTGCCGCGCAAAGAGCGTTCAAAGTCAGAAGCCCAAGCGAGGGAGGACAATCGATAAAACAAACATCATGGCCAGAGTGATTGTCGAGCGCATTGCGGAGGCGAGCTGTGCGCTCCTCCACCGATACAAGTTCAATCTCCGCCCCGCTCAAATCCTGCGTGGCCGGCACAATATCAAGGCCGGGAATGCTGGTCGGCACCGTGGCATCGGCCAAGGGGATCTCATCAACAAGCAGATCATAACTGGACAGTTCGCGCGACGCAGCGCTGACACCCATACCAGTCGACGCATTACCTTGCGGATCGAGGTCGATCAGGAGAGTTCGCCACCCTGTCGCTGCCATTGCTGTCGCCATGTTGATAGCCGTTGTAGTCTTACCCACCCCACCCTTTTGGTTAGCAATGGCTATTGTCAGCATGGTTTTCTCACCTTTCAGGCCGATTTCAGCGCATTTTTGCGCAAATCGCGTGATTCAGGTGCTCACGATGATACCTGCTTCGCGATCGGTCAACGATTGTTCCACGTGAAACATCGTTCGAATCGGTTTTTTCTGTTGTTCCAATTCCTGCGCCGCCGAACGGCCCTTCGGCAAGAGATAGCGTGTGGCCTTTGTGGAGAAGGGTGCGGATAACCGGAGGAGTTTATCCAGCGGAGCAAAAGCGCGTGCCGAAATGACACTGACAGGGAATGGTGTGACCCGCTCCAAGCGATCACCGATCACCGCGCATTGCGACAACCCCATCTCATCGACGCAGTGCTGGAGAAACTCGACTCTACGACCCCGGGATTCAACGAGGCGAACAGGGAGTTCGGGTAGCAAAGCAGCGATAACAAGACCTGGTGGCCCCGCACCCGTGCCCAAATCAAGCCAAGGATCAGCATCTGCATGCAGCGTTTCACGTGAAACATGCTCCAACAGTTGCGCGCTATCCGCAAAATGGCGTTGCCAGATCTGCGCTTCCGAAGCCTTGCTTATGAGGTTTTGGCGCTGGTTTTCTGCCAAAAGGAGCTCAAACAGCCGCTCTAAACGTGCAAACGCAGCTTCATCGGCCATGTTTTCGATATATGCGCGGGCCTGCTCTTCGGTCTCGATAAGGTCGATGGTGCTCACGCTGCGTGCTGACTTGCTTGTTGGAGGCGGCGTGCCTGCACAAGCAGCGCCGACAAAGCGGCAGGGGTCACTCCTGGCACCCGTCCTGCAGCCGCCAATGTCACAGGGGATGCCGTGCTCAGCCGTTCGACCATCTCATTCGACAGGCCTGGAACTTGAGAATATGGGAAATCTGCCGAAAGCGGCAATTCCTCACTCGCACGCAAATCGCGAAGTTCAGCATCCTGCCGCTCAAGATAGGGCGCATAATTGGCATCTTCGGCCATCTCTTCGGCCAAAACCGGATCGAGCGCCGCTGCACCATCCAACCAAGGTTCCAATGTCGTCAGATCGATACCGTCATGGCGTAGCCACTCACTAAGCCGCTTTTCACCGCCATCGCGGCGCACCGACATGCCAGCATCATCAAGCTCGCGCGCGTGAACCGCCTTATCAAGCGCGTTACCGATTACGGAACGATGCGCCTCGCGCTGATCAAACCATGCACGGCGCTCATTTCCGACACAGCCTGCCTCTATGCCAAGGGGTGTCAAACGCGAAGATGCGTTGTTCGCCCGCAGGCGAAGACGGTATTCCGCGCGGGATGTAAGCATTCTGTATGGCTCGCTCACCCCCTGAAGAGTCAGATCATCAATCATAACGGCGATGTATGAATTCGCCCGATCCAGCTTTGGCCCCGCTTTGCCCAATTCGGCCGCCGCCGCTTCTAAACCCGCGATAAGACCCTGCGCAGCCGCCTCTTCATAACCAGTCGTGCCGTTGATCTGCCCCGCGCAATACAGGCCAGGAATAGCGCGCACCTGAAGATCAGGCGTAAGAGCGCGTGGATCGATGTGATCGTACTCCACCGCATATCCCGGAACGACCATTTCAACAGTCTCTAGTCCCACCATTGCCCGAAGCATGTCCTGCTGGACATCGACTGGCAGAGATGTGCTGATACCGTTGGGATAGACCAGATGCGTGTTCAGACCCTCTGGCTCCAAGAACACTTGATGGCCATCACGATCGCCAAACCGGTGGATCTTGTCCTCGATAGACGGGCAATAGCGCGGGCCAGCAGCATCAATTGCACCTGAAAATAGCGGAGAACGATGCAAATTCGCGCGAATTGCATCATGTGATGCCTGCGTTGTGCGAGTAATCGCGCAAAACACTTGCGGATTCTGCCGCGCCTTGGTGAGCGGCGACATCGTCCAACTGTCTGTATCGGAGTGCTGTTCTGGCAGCTTTGCCCAATCAATCGTGCGCCCATCCAAACGAGGCGGAGTACCAGTTTTAAGACGGGCCATCGGCAAGTCAGCCCAGCGCAGCTGCTCTGCAAGCCGTGACGCAGCATTCTCTCCGATACGGCCGCCTTTAAAACGCTCTTCGCCGCGAAACAGGATCCCGCCCAGAAACGTGCCTGTGCACAGCACAACGCGCGGTGCATGGATGATTGTCCCGTCAGCCAGCTCGAGGCCTGCGACAACCCCGCCCTCTAAAAAGAGCGCCGCAGCTTCTCCTTCTATCAGGGTCAAATTGCTTTGGGATCGAACGACGCTCTGCACCGCCGCTTTGAACAGGACGCGGTCCGCCTGAACACGCGGCCCCCAAACGGCACTGCCCTTTGATTTGTTGAGCATCCGATAGTGGATTGCGCCAGCATCAGCGGCCCTGCCCAGGACACCATCAAGCGCGTCGACCTCTCGCATGAGGTGACCTTTCCCCAATCCGCCAATCGCCGGATTACAGCTCATCGCGCCTACGGCGTCGAGATCGAAGCTCACCAGTCCCGTGCGCGCACCCATACGCGCGGCGGCACAGGCCGCCTCAACACCGGCGTGCCCGCCGCCGATCACAAGGACATCAAAATTCTGCATGGCCGCGCAAATAGAGACTGCGCAGGCGATCGTCAAAGGTGATTTCGCATGGTCGCAATAGGCGTTCAAAAGTGTTTCACGTGAAACACATCCTAAACGTGACGCTATTTCCCGATGCAGAAGCGCCCAAACAGCGCATCCAGCATATCTTCGGTCGTAGCCCGGCCGATGAGCCTATCAAACGCCACACGGGCACTCCGCAGCTCTTCGCCGACAAGGAGGAGGTCATTCTGACCCTTTGCCCCCTGGAGCGCGCTCAAGGCCTCGCTTAGGCGTCCATGTTGCCGCGCATTCAACGCGGCCTCCCCCGGCTTGGGCAAAGCACCGCGCGCCATATTGATCAGCTGCGTCTTGAGCTCATTTACGCCCTCACCTGTGATGGCAGAGACAGAAGCAAATGGAGCAGACTTCGCGCGATGCGGGACTTCGTCAATCCGCGCATCAATCTCCAGAGATGCCGGTGGCCCATCACCCTCTATGCCGAGCCACAACACGCAGTCTGCACGCTCCAACTCTGACTTAGCCCGATCAATACCGATCCCCTCAATCTCGTCATCGCTGTCATCGCGTAGGCCAGCCGTGTCGACAAACAGGAACGGTACTCCATCGATGGAGACCGGGCGCTCAATGACATCTCTCGTTGTTCCGGCAATCGGGGAAGTGATCGCAGCCTCACTCTCAGTCAAAGCGTTGAACAATGTCGATTTGCCCGAATTAGGCGGCCCAGCCAAAACAACCCGGTACCCTTCGCCCAGCTTTTCCGATCGCGGCCTTTCGAGCCAATCCGACAGTTCTGCAGCGAGAGCACCCACATCGCCCACAAATCCATGTGGCAACTCGCTCACATCGTCCTCATCCGAAAAGTCGAGAGCAGCCTCAATCTGCGCGGAAAGCCGAAGCAGTTCGGATCGCCACTCCTCAACCTGACCAGACAAAGCACCGCTAGCATTGGCCATCGCGGCCGCCCGTTGAAGCTCCGTTTCGGCAGACAGTAAATCCGCCAGACCTTCAGACTCGGCGAGATCAATGCGGCCATTCGCAAAAGCACGCCGGGTGAATTCTCCGGGTCGTGCGGGCCTTAGACCCTCAATTTCACCCAAAGCAGTTTGGACTGCATCAAGAACCGCACGGCCCCCATGACAGTGAAATTCCGCCAAATCCTCACCAGTTGCCGTATTTGGCCCGGGAAACCAGAGCACCAGCGCCTGATCCAGCACCGCGCCGCCTGCGTTACGCAATCTGGCGACACTCGCCCGCCTCGGCTCAAATTCGCGCCCACAAAGCGTCTTCAAAGCGCCGTGAGCGCCAGACCCGCTGATCCGGATAACACCAATGGCCGCAGGCGGTGCGCCACTCGACACCGCGAAAATCGTTTCAGCCATAATTCGTGACTTTCGCGGTGATCAATCGTCGTCTTTCTTCGAAGACTTCATCATACCGCCGCGCATGCCGCCTTCGACGAAGTTCTGGAACATTTTCAGCCCCACCTGACCCATTGGCGCGAGAGCTTGAGCAAATTCCTGCATTTGCGCCGGATTGCTCACACCCTTCATCGCTTTGGTGATGTTGTCGACATAGACGCTGTTCGCCTCGCTAACATCGGGAAGTCCCATAAAGCTGCGCGCTTCTTCTGGCGTGCAATCGATCTCGATATTGACCTTCATCGGTAGTCTCCCTGTCAGAACGCCTTATGGCGTCGCACCACGCCCCTATGTGCGTTCTGCGTGAGATTGGCAAAACCTCTCAGCAATGGATAGGTCAAACAACGCCTATGGCGTAGGATTGCTGCAAATTACACGAGTCAGGATTGCAATGGACACCCACACCGCCCTCGCCCGTTGGCATCAAGTGGCAGAAAACGGCAGTAAGCCAAGCGAACTTACCGCAATTATGCGCGAAGATGCCGTATTTCACTCCCCGGTGGTGCATACCCCGCAGGAAGGGAGGCCAATTGTCGTTGCCTATCTTTCTGCCGCGTCACAAACCCTAGGCAATGACAGCTTCCGCTATGTTCGTGAAGTTGTGGGCGGGGATACCGCGGTGTTGGAATTCGTCACTGAAATGGACGGGATCGCCGTCAACGGGATCGACATGATCGCGTTTGACGAGGACGGAATGATCAAAGATTTCAAAGTTATGGTTCGGCCACTTAAGGCAGTGAACAAAGTGTGGGACATGATGGCCGCCGAATTGGAACGCCAAAAAGCCGGGTAATCTCGCTCGCCTAGTTCAAAACCGCGAAATTCATGATCATCTTGCGCATTTGTGGATCCAATCCTTTCGGAAGATCCGCCTCAAGCGCCTCACGCCGGCTTTCAATGCTGTCCGCGATCATCACCCGCTTCATCGCCCAGTCGGGGCAAACACGGTGGCGAACTTCTTTATGCTCAAGCATCGAAATGCCTGTGTGGCGCGGATCATGGGTGATCCGAAGCATCAAATCGACAAGTTCAGCCTCATCCCCTTCGAGCAATTGCAAAAAATTGCGACCGTTATAGAGCAATAAGCCTGTGATTTTGCGCGCAGAATTGTTGCGCGCGCTGCTCGCCAGGATCGATTCGATCTCCTCGCGGGACAGCGTCGGAGCTGTGCTGATATAGAGATATTGGCTTAGCATATGGAGCGACCCTAGTTTCACGCATGGTTATTGCCAATTGCGCGGTGCCAAAAAACAGACCCGCCCCGCATATTTGCGGCGACGGGTCATGAAATTGCCAAGCAGAATTACTGGTTCATCGTGTCGAAGAAATCTTCGTTGGTCTTGGAATCCTTCATCTTGTCGAGGAGGAATTCCATCGCGTCGATTGTGCCCATCTGCATGAGAATACGGCGAAGCACCCACATTTTGGAGAGCTTGTCCTTTTCGACCAGCAGTTCTTCCTTACGAGTGCCGGACTTGCCAACATCCAGAGCCGGGAAGATGCGCTTATCAGCGACCTTGCGATCCAGAACGATTTCCGAGTTACCGGTGCCTTTGAATTCTTCAAAGATAACCTCGTCCATACGGCTGCCCGTATCGATCAGAGCGGTTGCGATGATTGAAAGCGAACCGCCCTCTTCAATGTTACGCGCGGCACCAAAGAAACGCTTTGGACGTTGCAGCGCATTCGCATCGACACCGCCGGTTAGAACCTTGCCGGAGCTTGGGACGACAGTGTTGTAAGCGCGGCCCAGACGAGTGATCGAATCGAGCAGAATAACAACGTCATTCTTATGCTCGACCAGACGTTTTGCCTTTTCGATCACCATTTCAGCGACTTGAACGTGGCGATTGGCAGGCTCATCAAAGGTTGAGGAGATAACCTCGCCCTTCACGCTGCGCTGCATGTCGGTGACTTCCTCCGGGCGCTCATCAACCAGCAGAACCAGCAGGAACACCTCAGGATGATTGTCAGTGATCGCTTTCGCGATGTTTTGCAGCAGCACTGTTTTACCGGTGCGCGGCGGCGCCACGATCAAGGCACGTTGGCCCTTACCTTGCGGCGAAATGATGTCGATCACGCGCGCAGATTTGTCTTTCACCGTCGGATCGAGCGTATCGAGCGACAGTTTCTGATCAGGGTAAAGCGGAGTGAGGTTATCGAAGTTTGTCCGCATGCGAACCTGCGCAGGGTCTTCGAAGTTGACCGTCGTCAGGCCTGTAAGAGCAAAATACCGCTCACCCTCTTTAGGAGCACGGATTTCGCCTTCGACAGTGTCGCCTGTGCGCAGGCCAAATTTACGGACCTGATTGGGTGACACGTAAATATCATCGGGGCCGGCGAGGTAGCTCGCATCAGGCGAACGAAGGAAGCCAAAACCATCTTGAAGCACTTCGATAGTGCCGATGCCCATAATCTTTTCTTCGTATTCTTCGTCTTCGGCGAGTTCGCGCAGGATGCTGAAGAGCAGATCCTGACGGCGCATGGTCGATGCGCCTTCGACGCCGAGTTCTTCGGCCATCTGAACGAGTTCGGCCGGAGTTTTTTGTTTTAAGTCTTTAAGATGCATTGAAAATTATTTCCAAAATCAGTGATTGGCCGGATCGTCAGTGCCTCTTTTGATCGAGGCGCCTTTTGTAAAAGGCTGGGCTTGGAGAAAGCAGACGGGACCGAGCGGATTTGCGCGGTCAGAACCGGTTGAGAGCTGCAAATTAGAGGCCACGCGTCGCGCGGTCAATCGGCATTTATCAAAACGGCTTAAGATAAACGAGCGCAACGATCAGAACGAGCAGCAAACCGGGCACTTCGCCGATCATGCGCAGGCTCTTTTCGGTCAAAGGCCGCTCTCCGCGAGCCATTTTCTTCGTCTGCGCAACGAGCCAACCATGATAACCGGTCAAACCGAGCACAAGCGCCAGTTTGGCATGCAGCCACCCTTGCGAAAACGCGCCAATCCCAATTGCGATTGATATGCCCATGATCCAAACGATGATCATGCTCGGCGTCAGGATAATTTTGCGCAGTTTGCCCATCCGCTCGGCCCATTTCGCCTCACCAGCAGAGCCGGGCTCATGATCGAGCATGTAAATGCACTGACGCGGCAGCATAAACAGCCCCGCAAGCCAGAACACCATGAAGATCACATGCCCAATTTTGAGCCATGGATAGATCGAGAGAAGAAAATCCTGCATCAAATCGCCTTAACTGCCGCGCAGAGCCTCTAGTAACTCTTCAACATGTTCAATCGGCGTAAACTGCCCGATCCCGTGACCCAGATTGAAGACATGCGGACGATCTTCGAACGCTTCGATTATCGTATGCACCCGTTTTTTGACCTCGGGACCGCCAGCTTCGAGCAAAAGCGGGTCAAAGTTGCCCTGAACAGGCATTCCCTCAGGCAAACTGGCATGCGCCCAGGCCGGATCGAGGGTTTCATCTAGCCCAACCGCATCGACACCGGTTTCGCGCGCATAGGCTGGCAATTTGGCCCCTGCACCTTTTGGAAAGCCGATTACCGGCGTGTCAGGGTGCGATTGCTTGATCGCAGCGGTGATTTTCGCATTAGGAGCAATAACCCAGCGTTCAAATTCATCGGGGGCAAGACTTCCTGCCCAGCTATCAAACAGCTGAACCGCCTCAGCGCCGGCATCAATCTGTCCGCGAAGATACTCAATCGAGACGTCAGAGATAGCATCGCAGATTGCCTGCATACGGGCAGGATCGCGGTAAGCCATCAAACGCGCAGGTTCCTGATTCTTGGAACCATGGCCTGCGATCATATAGGTCGCGACCGTCCAAGGAGACCCCGCAAAGCCCAGCATCGTCACCTGATCTGAGATTTGCTGGCGGGTTAGGCGAACCGTTTCATAGACCGGGTCGAAACGCTCTTTCGCTTCGGTGAAATCTGACAGGTCAACATCGCGCAAAGTCGGGCTCAAATGCGGCCCTTCCCCTGCGAGGAATTCCAGACCCTGCCCCATTGCATGCGGGACGATCAGAATATCCGAAAACAGGATCGCGCCATCAAATCCAAAACGCCGGATCGGCTGCACAGTCACCTCGGCAGCAGCTTCGCTATCGTAGACAAGCTCTAGAAAGCCGCCCTTCTCTGCCCGCAATTCGCGATATTCTGGAAGGTACCGACCGGCCTGACGCATGAGCCAGACTGGCGCTATTTCTTGTTTCGAACCTTTGAGTGTTTCGAGCAATGGGCCCGGCATAAGAGTTCCTCTAATCTAATATAATATTTATATAAAAGGATGATGTGTCTGTTGGCCCTGTGGAAAGCGGGAATCACCAGTAACTGCCCGATTTCTCCCGCTGTGAATACCCCTATGTGGCCATGCGACTCTACACATTTGTGTGGTCAAGCCCAATCTATCCACGCTGTCCCCAGCCTGTTCAAAAACGCTATCCCGTGTTGGCAACTACCCCGTACAAATCCCTAACACCGAGGATGAAATTTCTTCACCTGCTTGTCGACGGTTCTTTGCCGTGGTTTATGCCCCTGTATATCCACAAGCCCGAGATCACCCAGCGATAGCCTTATGAACCGACTGAACCTGCATCTTGTCTCGGATTCCACCGGCGAAACGCTGGAGATGATCGCCAAAGCCGCGCTCGCGCAGTTTGATGATCCCGATGTGAGCCGCCATTTCTGGCCTATGGTGCGGTCACGTCAACATCTTGATCGGATTGTCCCCGATCTTGCCGACAATCCGGGCCTTGTTCTGTTTACCCTGGTGAATCCGGACACGCGTGAGCGGCTCGAAGAACATTGCCGCCATCTTGGCCTGCCCGCTGTGCCGGTGCTGGATCAGGTAACTGCCGCGCTGGAATCACAGCTCGGCCAGGAGGCGCATGGCCGCCCGGGCCGCCAGCACTTGATGGATGACGATTATTTCAAGCGTGTGGATGCGATCCAATTCACGATCGCCCATGATGACGGGATTGGACACGAAAACTGGGAAGAGGCGGACATTGTTCTTGCCGGAGTATCGCGCAGCTCCAAAACGCCGACCAGCATTTACCTCGCCAATCGCGGGTATAAGACGGCCAACATTCCGTTGGTGGTCGAGAGCCCGCCGCCAAAATCCCTGTTTCAGTTGCGGCACCCCCTCGTTGTCGGCCTAACCACCGCGTCAGAACGGCTGGTGCAGATCCGGCGAAACCGGCTTTTGTCGCTGAATGAAGGGACCGAAACGTCCTATGTCGATGATGAGCGGGTTAAAGCCGAGCTGCAATTTGCGCGCCGGATGTTCGCGGATAATGGCTGGCCGGTGATCGATGTGACACGCCGATCAATCGAGGAAAGCGCGGCGGCGATTATCCGGCTGGTGCAAGAGCGAAAGCGCAAGGATGGGCAGGTCGATGGAGTGTCGAAACCGATATGAGTGACGGCCGCCCTCCTCTGATCCTAGCCTCGAAATCAGCATCACGCCGCGCAATGCTCGATGCGGCCGGCGTTTCCTATGACGCTATTCCTGCCGACGTCGATGAACGCGCAATCGAAGCGGAGCTTTCCGGCGCGGCACCTGCTGAAATCGCCGAAGCGCTTGCCGTTGCGAAAGCGGCGGCTCTTGCTCCATCGCATCCCGGCGCATTGGTGCTTGGCAGCGATTCCCTCGTCGTTGCGGGCGGAAAGCGTTTCGACAAACCGACATCGCGCGAAAATGCGGCGGAGCATCTGCGCTTCTTCTCCGGGAAAGTGATCGAATTGCACAGTGCGGCGGCCATTGTCCGCGATGACACGTGCGAATGGAGTCATACGGACCTCGCGCAGCTCACCGTACGCGATTTATCGGACGAGTTTATCGAACATTACCTGACGCAGGAATGGCCAGAAGTCAGCCACACAGTCGGCGTTTTCCGCATAGAGGCGATGGGTGTGCAATTGTTTGAAGCGATCAGAGGTGATCAATTCACGGTGTTGGGCATGCCGCTTTTGCCCGTTCTTGGCGCGCTGCGGGAACATGGTGTCTTGCAGGCATGACGACTCCTTATGCGCATGTCATCGGCGATCCTATTGCCCAGTCGAAATCGCCGCTCATCCATGGTTTTTGGCTTGAGAAGCTGGGCATCGCAGGGCGTTACAAATCGCGCCATGTCGAGGCCGATGGCCTGCGCGAATATCTAGGCAAATACCGCGAAGATGGCAGCTGGATCGGCTGCAACGTCACAATGCCGCATAAACAAAGCATTATTCGCGAGATTGATGCGCTGGATCCGGTCGCAGAAAAACTCGGCGCGGTGAACACTGTGGTTCGGCACGAAAACGGCGTGCTTAAGGGCTTCAACACGGATGCCGCGGGTTTTGTTGAACCGCTGCTTCCATTCCTTGAAACGGATCACTTGTTTCGCATGGCACGCATTATCGGCACAGGCGGTGCAGCGCGGGCGATTATCGCAACGCTGGCGGATCATGGATTCACATTGGTGGTGGCTGGACGCAATCCCAGTAAAGCGCGCGCGCTGCTCGATGAATTGGCGCCGCGCGGGGAGCATCATGCAATCGATATCACTCATTTTGCAGAGCCGACCGATTTTCCGTTTGATGACCGTGACAGGTGCTTTGATCTGGTGGTGAATGCCTCCCCCCTCGGGATGGAGGGGAATCCGCCGCTCGCTTTTGATTGGAGCCACGCCCCGCCGGGCAGTATCGCCTATGATATCGTGACGAACCCGATCGAAACCCCATTTTTGAAAGCGGCGCGTGAGGCTGGTCATCCTACGATAAACGGCTTTGCAATGCTGATCGGTCAGGCAGCGGCGGCGTTTGAGAAATTCTTTGGCGCCGCGCCCCCCCGCGAATTTGACGGCGAATTGCAGGAGCTGCTCGCAAAATGACAAAACCTGTGATCATCGGCCTCACCGGTTCAATCGCGATGGGAAAATCCACCGTCGCGGCGATGTTTGAAGATGCCGGAATTCCCGTTTTTGATGCCGATGCAGCGGTGCGCATCATGCAAGGGCCAGATGGTGAGTTAATTCCTGCCATCGAGGAGGCCTTCCCCGGCTCAACCGGCCCCGAAGGCGTGAACCGTGATGCTCTGGGTAAGCTGGTTTTCGGCGATAAAGAGGCGCTCGCCCGGTTGGAGGCGATTGTTCATCCGGCTGTGGGTCTCAAACGAATGCAATTTCTTGGTGAGAACACGGACGCGCCCGTCATCTTGTTCGATATCCCGCTGTTATTCGAAGGTGGCGGCAACGAATCAGTGGATGTTGTGGTCGTTGTGTCCGCTCCGGCTGAGGCACAGCGAGAGCGTGTTTTGGCGCGGCCAGGCATGACCGAAGATAAGTTCGAGCATATCTTGTCCCTCCAAACACCCGATGCCGAAAAGCGCAGCCGCGCTGATTTTGTGATCAACACGGGCACGCCGCTGGAAGAGACGCGGCAGCAAGTCGGCGCGGTTATCAAAAAGATCGCGGCGAGACGGGTTTAAGGCCCGCTCTGGAGTCATCAGACCCCTTGCGCTTCGCCTGACTTGGGTGAATAACACTTCCAATGCGTGAGATTATTTTCGACACCGAAACGACCGGACTAGACCCCAAAACAGGGGACCGGATGGTCGAAATCGGGTGTCTTGAAATGGTCGACCGGGTCGAAACCGGAAACACCTATCACGCTTATTACAATCCTCAGCGCGACATGCCCTCCGCCGCAGAAGCGGTGCATGGCCTTTCGATCTCGTTTTTGGAAACAAAGCCCAAATTCGCCGAAACGGCTGATGAGCTGCTCGAATTTTTGGGCGATGCGCCGCTGGTTGCGCATAATGCCGGCTTTGACTTTGGCTTCCTGAATTCGGAACTTGAGAAGATCGGGAAAGAACCGATTTCACTCGACCGGATGATTGATACTGTCGCAATCGCGCGAAAACGGCATCCGGGCGCGAAATTGTCGCTCGACGCGCTGTGCACACGGTATGGCATTGATCGCAGTCACCGCGTTAAACACGGGGCGCTGCTCGATGCCGAACTGCTCGCACAGGTCTATATCGAACTGCGCGGTGGTCGGCAGATCGGACTTGAGCTTGCCGCTGATGCGGCGGCGGACGAGACACAAGCGGACAGTTCAGGCTTTGCGACACCCGCATTGCCAAAGAAACCGGACAAACCGCGCCGCAAACCGCGTGTTCACGCGCCCTCGCCTGAGGAATTGGCGCGGCATCAGGAATTTGTAGCTGGGATCAAGGACGCGATCTGGGCTCGTTGATCGGATTTCGGTCAACAATAGAGGCGTTTAACAATAGAGGAGACGGGGCGACGATGGATATTCGGGTATCGGGTCACCAGGTGGAAACAGGCGCAGCTTTGCAAGAGCATGCATCGGAGCGATTGGGCGGGATTGTCGACAAATACTTCGACAGCGCGCTTTCATCACATGTCACTTTTGGCAAAGCGCCCGCCGGAGCATTCCGCTGCGATATCGTCACCCACGTCAATCACGGCACAATCCTAAAAGCGCAAGGCAGCGCGCATGATGCGCATCAGGCGCTCGACAATGCCGCTACCAAAATCGAAACACAGCTGCGCCGGTACAAACGCCGCCTGACAGACCGGCATGAGCGCGCGACTCAGGTGCGCGCAGAGGAAGAGGCGGCCTACACGATCTTTGCCGCAGAAGAGCCCGAAGAAGAAGTCGTATCAGACGCGCCGCCCATCATTGCAGAAACCAGCGTCGATGTTCCCACCTACAGTGTGGCCGACGCGGTTATGATGCTCGATCTGCGCGACACGCCGGCGCTATTTTTCAAAAATGCTGGAACAGACCGGCATAATATGGTTTATCGCCGCGCTGACGGCTCGATCGGCTGGGTTGAGCCACGATAGAGCCACATTTGTGTCGTTGAGAGAACGGCACCATCTAAAAGATGGCGTAACATGCGCATCTCTGGAGAGGACACCGCACCCCGCCCGCGGCCACTCCATGTCATGCGCGAACCCTGACCCATTAATGGGCGAATTAGTTCGGGATTTAGATTTCGTAATGGATGTAAATATCACCATGCTGCCTGAGGCGGTCTTCATCGACCGTCTGGAGAATAAGCAGCAAGTTCTTACCCAGATTTCAAAGCAGTTTGCCGAGGTTTATGACTTGGATGCTGCCGAAGTGCTCGACGGGCTCGAGCAGCGCGAAGCGCTTGGCAGCACCGGCTTTGGCCGCGGCGCCGCGATCCCGCATTGCCGCAACGCCTCGGTGCGCCGTCCAACACTGGTTTTGCTCAAATTGGAGCAAGCCGTCGATTTCAGCGCGGCCGATGCTGTGCCGGTCTCGCTGTTCTTTGGCCTTGTCTCGCCTGAGAATGCAGGTGCCACCCACCTTCACGCATTGGCGGCGATTTCCCGTTTCATGCGCGATGACACTATGATTCAGGCCCTGAACGAAGCGTCTGATCCAGAGGCGATGTTCGCAATGTTGACGAACCAATTCCTGCGCGATGCCGCCTGAAGAGGAAAATAACGCGATGTCCGGCGCGGATTCGCATTACCGCGCGCTGGAGCGGCTCTATTCCTCGGCTCCGATTAACGAGAAATTCGCCTCGAAGATCGAATTGCCGGGCAGGGGACGGTCGCGCCTGACTTTCACAATCGATGAGGCCGTGTTCCATGCCGCTGGCGCGGCGCACGGTACGATTTACTTCAAAATGTTAGATGATGCGGCGTTCTATGCGGCAAACACGCTGGCGACTGATCGGTTTTTGCTGACCACCAGCTTTAACCTGCATTTCACGAAGCCCGTGCGCGCAGGTGAAGTCGTCGCCGAAGGGCGCTGGGTCAGCGGCAAACGCCGCGTTTTCGTCGCCGAATCGCGTTTGATCGATGCTGAAGGCGATGAAATTGGTCGGGGCACCGGCACATTCATGCGCTCTCGCATCGCCCTATCCAGCCTGCCCGGATATTCCTCAGGCGAATGACAGAGCCGGTTCGCTTTCCCGCCCATGTCGAAATTTCGAGCCTGATCCGGTTGGCGCAATCCAATGATGGCTCCGCAATGGTGCTGGCCAAGGGGGAGCGCGACGGCGGAACGATCCTATTGGTAACCATGTATCGCGGAGGCACCGCCCAGCTATGGGAAAGAATGCCGCAGATGGATGGAACGCGGTCTTTTATACGTACCAAGACGCAAGATATTGAAAATTCTTATGAATTTCACGAATATCTTGAGCGTCGGTGTGAACAAGACCCCGATATCTGGGTTTTAGAGGTGGATATCGCGGACCCGGAACGGTTCATCGCACTTCTGCCCGGTTAACTTGACTTAGTTTCAATTGGAACTATTTGAGCCCCTGCTTCCACATGCGGAGGCTGGCAAAGCGGTAATAAGGCCGCCGGATCAGCACGCAGACGGGGGGCAGCCGGTAGGCATCAGAACCATCATACAATTTGCGCAAACATCGCAACAGGTTCTCACCTGCGTCGGAGCTCGCTCACCGCATAAAAAGTAGTTTTTGATGAGTCGTAAGACTTACTCTTTAAGCGCGGTCGCTATTGCAGCCACCGCCGGTTTGAGCTTCTCAAGCGCCGATGGCGCCGGAGCTTTCGCACAAGACGCCGCGGCTCTCCCCGCAGCGGATCAAACCGAATCCACCGCTCAAGAGCTGGTGGAAATTGTACCTCAAGCGACCGTTTTCGTGTCGGAAGAAGTGGTACAACCTGTCGCAGAAGAAGCTGCGGACACTCAAAACGCTGATATCACCTACGACGCTGCCTCGCTGCGCGAGCTGGTGAGCAAGGTCGATCAAAGCGACAACATGAGCGAGCAGATGCGGTGCCTCGCCGGTGCCGTTTATTTCGAATCGCGCGGTGAACCTCTCGCTGGCCAGTTGGCCGTGGCGCAAGTCGTCATCAATCGCGCCGATGACCGCCGTTTCCCGGCAAGCTATTGCGGCGTTGTTTACCAGCGCGCGCAGTTCTCCTTCGTGAAGAACGGCCGCATGCCGCGTATCAAGACCGGCTCGGCCGCTTGGGACCGTGCAAAATCAATCGCTCGCATTGCTCACGAAGAAATGTGGGAATCCGAAGCAGGCGAAGCCGTCTACTTCCACGCGAACTATGTTCGCCCATCGTGGAGCCGCCGCAAAACACGGACGGCACAGATCGATACGCATATTTTTTATCGTTGATCGAATGATCCGATGAAACAATTGAGCCCCCGCCCTTATCGGCGGGGGTTTTTGTTTGTGCCTGCGCGGTTAATCCCGCAGCACCGCCCAAGTCGGGGCGTGATCGCTGGCTTTTTCACGCCCGCGATGGTCACGGTCCACGCCGACAGAGTGCAATCGATCCGCCAATTCCGGGGTGAGCAGGACGTGATCAATCCGGAAGCCGTGATCACGCTGCCATGCGCCCGCCTGATAATCCCAATACGTCCACACCCCGCCGCGCGGATTCAACGTGCGCACCGCATCCGTCCAGCCATCGGCCAACAATGATGAATAGGCTGCACGGCTTTCCGGTTGCATAAGCGCATCAGAGGCCATGGCCTTCACGGAATACGTATCATCATCCTGCGGGATCACGTTGTAATCGCCCAAAACGGCGGCAGGCACTTCTTCTGCCCAAATCTCACCCATGCGGGCACGCAGCTTTTCCATCCATGCCAGTTTATAGTCGAATTTCGGGCCTGGATGCGGGTTTCCGTTCGGCAGATAAATGCAGACAATCCGCAGCGTTCCGCCGTCTTTGTTCGTGATATCCGCTTCGAGATAGCGGGCTTGCTCGCCTTCGCCTTCTTTAGGGCCATTGATGCCGAGACCGCGCTTGATCTCTTTGGGCGGCTCATATCCCGCTTTGCCGTCGGTGAGGATCGCCACACCGTTGAAACTCTTCTGGCCATGCCAGATCGCGTGATAGCCAAGCTCTTCAAATTCTGAGGCGGGAAACCCTTCGTCCTGGCTCTTCACTTCCTGCAAGCAAGCAATCGCAGGCCGCGTTTCTGCGAGCCATTCTTTCAAACGCGGCAAGCGCGCTTTGATACCATTGATGTTGTATGTGGCGATTTTCATGGCAGCATCTCTGCCTGAATTAAGGCCTCGCGTAAAACCTAAATGCCGAAGCTTGATCCGCAGCCGCAGCCTGCCGCTGCCTTGGGGTTTTCAACCTTGAAAGCCGCGCCGCCGAGCGATTCGACGAAATCGACGATGCTGCCGCCAACCAAATCGAGGCTCATCGGATCAACGACCAGTTTCACGCCGTCTGTTTCACTAACAGAATCGTCGCCATCCGGGCCGTCGGCAAGGTCGAACTTGTATTGAAAGCCGGAACAGCCTCCTCCCTCGACAGAAAGCCGCAAAATCGCGGGTTTTGTCTGCTTTTCGGCGATCCATGCAACGCGTTTTGCCGCGGCGGGGGTGAGGGTGAGTGTTTCAGCCATGAGTGGGATTTAGGAGCGAGGAGCGCGAACCACAAGCTTAAGCGGTCTGGATATAATTCCGGATCGCCTCGGCTTCTTGCTCCACGGCGTCGATTTTGTCCTTCACCAGGTCGCCAATCGAAATGAAAGCAACAAGTGCCCCGTTCTCGACAACCGGGAAATGGCGGAAACGTCGTTTTGACATGAGTGCCATAGCATCATCGATTTTGGTCGATGGTTCTACGGTTATGGCAGGCGACGTCATAATCGTCTCAACCGGCATATTGAGGCAATTTGCACCTTGATCGGCAAGCCGGTAGATTATGTCGCGCTCCGAAATGATCCCCGCCACGCTGCCAGCGCGCATCACGGGGAGGGCGCCAATCCGCTTTCCTGCTAGGATCGCCACAACCTCCGACACCGGTGTAGACACGTCGCAAGACACGATATCCTGCGCTGATCGGCCTGCGATAATCTTTGCAATAGTCATGGGGGGCTCCTTTTTCTGACAAACAAAGTGCCACTTTTGCCGGCGAAAAGCGAATCGGCCCTGATCGCGACTTGGCGCAAGAACAGTTGCAAGCAAGGCCATTGCAATGCGGGCTACGCGCCGTCATGGGAAAGTCATGGCCAACAAATCACCGCTCGATGATCCGGAAACGGCAGCTCATGCGTGGGCACGATATCGCCAGATAATGCGCTGGCTGATGGCGGTGACGATAGGGGTAGTCATCGTTGCGCTCGGCGTATTGTACGCATTTAACGGCGCGATTTCGGTTCACTATTACATAGCGATCGCGCTTGGCATTTCCTTCACCATGCTGTTGACGGGCGGACTGATGGGTCTTGTCTTCCTATCGAACGGCACAGGGCACGACGAAGCAGTCGACAACCGTTTGCCGAGCGCGGACGAGCTGTTTGGCGATGACAAAGACGACAAATAGCGCGCGGAAATCAGGCTGGCGGGGTTAACCTGAATTCTTCCACCGGCTTTCCGCCGATCAGGTGTTCTTCGATAATCCGCTCCAGCACATCGGGATGGCACGAGTGGTACCAGACACCCTCTGGCCACACGACCGCAACCGGACCCGCTCCGCAAATCTGCAAACAATCCGCTTTGGTGCGCTGAATCCCGCCGCCTGCGCCTTTGGCGTGATTGGCAGTCCGCTTTGGCCCGATCAGTCCGCGTTGTTTCAGGCGGTCTTTAAGAAACTGCCACGCAATCTCGCCCTCGGCGCGGGAACAACATTTCTCTTTTTCAGATAGGGCGCACAGGAAAATGTGACGTTCGATGCCGTCGCCTTTCGCCTCAGTCCCGTACTTCTTGGCGAGCGCGGTTTGCGCAGCCAGCTTTTCCGTATCGCTCATTCGGCCGGTTCTTCTTGCTCTTTCTCTTCAACAACGAGCCAGCGGTTGAGCCAGTCGAACACGGTGCCGTGCCATTGCAGTGAATTTTCCGCGCCAAGAACCCAGTGATTCTCATCGGGGAAGACCAGCAATTGCGAAGGGATGCCGCGTTCCTGCAAGGCTGTGAAGCTTTGCAGTCCCTGAGTATAGGGCACGCGGAAATCTTGTTCGCCTGCAACGACGAGCATGGGTGTTTTCCATTGATCGACATGATTGACGGGGTTCCAGCGCTCATATTCATCGCGTGCTTCGGCATAAGAGCCGCCGAAATCCCAGCGCGGGAACCACAGTTCCTCGGTGGAATAGTAAAAGCTGCGCATGTCGAACAATCCGTCATGCTGGACGAGACAATCGAAGCGGTCAGGCCATTTGCCCGCGATCCAATTGACCATGTAGCCGCCATAGCTGGCCCCCATTGCACAGGCGCGGGTGCCATCGATTTGGGTATCAAGTTCAAGCGCGGCGGCAAGGCCTTTTTGCAAGTCTTCCAGCGGTTTACCGCCCCAATCGCGGTTGATCGAATCCATGAACTCCTGCCCGTATCCGGCACTGCCGTGGAAATCGACCGATATGACAGCGTAGCCCTGGCTCGCGACCACGCGCGGGTTCCAGCGGCTGGACCAGCCATCGCGGAAACTGCCCTGCGGCCCGCCGTGAATGTAGAGGATTGCTGGGATCGGCCCTGTCTGGTTTTCAAGCCGTGTAATCTGGCCCCACACCGTGTCACCCTCTGCCCCAGCAAAGCTGAAACGTGTTGTCACAGTCGATGCCATTGCGCCCATGCGGGTGGTGACAACATCGGTTAGCGGGCGCGCTTGGCCCATGCCATCGGACAGAAACATTTCGTTCGGCACGCCAATGGAATCGCGGGTAAACAACAGCCTGTCACCCGACAAAGGCACCACATTGCCAATATGCGCTTCATTGCCCGCCATCAGGTCCAGCTTAGTCGTTTCGCCTGTTGCTGGATCAATCTTGAAAACGGGCGTGTCGAGCACATCGGCTGCGCTGGCGAGGAGGTATGACCCATCCACGCTCCATGTCAGGCCGCCAAAGGATAGATCGACATCCTGAGTGAGCGCGCGTGTCTCACCGGTTTCTAGATTGCGGAGTTGCACGACCAAACGATCAGCTTCGTATCCGGGCCGCGCCATGGCGAGATAGGCAAGATATTTGCCATCGGGCGATGGGGCAGGGCCAATATCAACGGCAGTGTTGCCGCCCGTCAAAACCTGCGGCGCAGCGCCGGAAAAGTCGGAAAAATAGATATCGTGATCGGTCGAAATCGGCTCGTCCGAATTGGCTTCACGCGCGACAAAATATACGCCGGAGCCGTCTGGCGCCCATGCAATGTCCTCGCCTCCACCAAATGGCATGGTCGGCGTGTCGCCTGTAATTCCGGTAAGCGGGTCTACGCCGTCAACGGGCACGCCTTCGCCGACAACTTTGCCGTCTTCCAAGCCGAATACAAAGACCCGGTTATAGATGCCCGGCGTTGCCCAGCGATCCCAATGGCGGAAAAAGCCCTCATCCCCTTGATAAAGCCGTCCATTGCCGGGGCCGGGCAGATGTTTGGCTTCGCCATCACCATCGTTATCGCCATCGTTATCGCCATCGTTATCTCCATCGTCGCAACCAAAGCGCGGGCAATCTCGCGGCAGCTCCGCCCATAGGGCAACACCGTCACCCGTTGGCGAAAGTTTAAACCCGGCAATATCGGTGCCCGCAATATCCGCGACGACCATCGGGCCGGTCACATTGCCGTTCGCCTCAAGCGCAGCGCGCCACAGCCGCGATTGCGGTTCTTGATCATCATCGGTGTGCTGCGTGCTGAGGAAATAGAGATAGTTGTCCGCTCCGAAAGCAAACGCATATCCATCTATGCCAAGGTCGAATGCAACCGGAGCGCTGCCCGGTTCTTGCAAATCAATAACATAATGTTTGCGCGAACGGTCAAAGGTGTCCGGATCGGTTTCAGTGACGGAAAAGACCGCATAGCGATCCATCGCCACGGTTGCTCCGCCAAGGCGAGGCATTGTGACCAGATCGGCGGCTGACATGGCCGGCGCCTTAAGGCCCGAAACATCGCCAGAATTGGTGTGATCGTCAGCAGCCAGAGGCGCCGAGGCTAGTGCAGATGCTGCGGCTGCAGCACTGAAAAAATGTGTCCATCGCATGGACGCATTGATTAACGCGCTAATCGGCAGCGCGCCAGTGAAACCGGAAATGTCAGGTGGACGGGCGGGTCTTTAGCTCTTCTTACCAGCGATCCGCGCGATTTCGGCCTGGACCATTTTCTCGACCATGCCGGGCAGGTTTGTATCGAGCCACTCTGCAATCATCGGGCGCATTAACTCTCGCGTCAGATCCTCAAGCGAGGTTTCACCGCTGCGAACGATCTGCGGGCGGGCGCTCGGCTCTGACATCATAGCGAGCGCGGCGAGGTTTTCCTGCATCGCGCCGCGTACTTTTTCGGTGACGAGCGGCGTGTCGATATCATCCGCTGTTTCATCGTCGGAATCGTCCAACACAAGCTCATCGATATCGTCGAGCTCCATTTCAGCCAGATCGAGTACGTCGCCGTCCGTCTCACCCGCGGGAGCGGCGGCTTCTTCGGCGCGCTCGGCGTCTTCCTCGCGGCGCTTGCGCGTTTGCACGGCCGTATCACGGTTATCGCGGGCGATAACTTTCTTGATCGACTCGAGGATTTCTTCAACCGATGCTTCGTTTTGCGCCACTGTGTGCCCCAGATCTGTCTCTGTTAACCATTACGAATCGGAACCTTGGGTTATTCGCCCGGTTCCAATTGCGGTCCGATTGTCGCGTTAGCAGGGGGAATGTCAACGGTTCTGGTCGACTTTGGTTCAGCTTTCGGGTCGCGGTCCCAGTCCCAGA
Organism: uncultured Erythrobacter sp.; assembly: GCF_947497915.1. Classification (GTDB taxonomy): domain Bacteria; phylum Pseudomonadota; class Alphaproteobacteria; order Sphingomonadales; family Sphingomonadaceae; genus Erythrobacter. Next base: position 708,398 of record NZ_CANMIJ010000002.1, read on the forward strand.
ACTTGCCGCTCACGCGGTCAAAATTAACCACGGGATCGTAAAGCGGCCCACCGGTTTCCAGATTAAGGTCACGCGCTTCGGCTTTGCCCATCAGAGCGAGCAGGTTGAAGCCCGCGACATAGGCGTTGCGGCGCGCGGTCACCAATTGGGCGCGGGCGGATAGCAATTCTTGCTCGGCGTTCAGCACATCGAGGATAGAGCGGTTGCCGATCGAATTTTCGGCGCGCACACCCTCTAGGCTAAGCTCGGCAGCTTCAACCGATGCCTGCGAGCTTTCGATTACAGCGTTGGCGGCCTGCCAGTTGGCATAGGTGGCGCGGGTTTCGCGGATGATCTGACGCTCTGTCACAATGACGTTTTCTAGCGCGGAGCTTTCCCGCGCACCGGCCTGACGTTGGCGCGCGGCGGGCAGCCCGCCCTGAAACAGCGGGATTGTGACGCGCACACCGGCATTTGCGGTGGTTTCACTTTGCAGGAAGTCCTGCGAAATCGGACCGCCCAACGTGCCGTAAAAATCGCTATAATCGCCGTTTACGAACACGCCGACTGTAGGCAGACGGCCTGATCCGGCAACCTTGGTGTCATACCCAGCCGCTTCGGCGCGTTCTTTTGCCGCGATGAGGTTTGGGTTGTTTTCCAGCGAGGTCACAATCGCCTCACCCACTGTGCCGGGAAGGCCCGGCAGGGGCGGCGGCGCGCTCAATTCACCCGGCTGACTGCCAACCAGTTGGAGATAGGTCTCTCTCGCGCCGATTAAATTGGCCTGCGCTTGCTGGAAATCGCCCTGTGCCTGAGCAAAACGCGATTGCGATTGGGCAACATCGGTGCGGGTCAAATCGCCGATTTCAAACCGGTCACTGGTCGCCTGAAGATTGATGTTGAGCACTTCGACCTGATTGGAGGCGAGGCTTACAAGCGCTTCGGTGCGCAGTACATCCATATAGGCGGCGACGACCTGGCTGAAGATCGCGCTTTCGGTGTTGCGCAACGTAGCGCGTCCGGCATCCACCCGCTCTCGCGCGGCCTTGATGTTGTTTTTTACAGCGCCGCCGGAATAGACGGGAACGAGCACCTGACCATTCACGCCAAGGTTGCGCTCGGGCGCGGTGAAGCTGTTGGCCGAACGGCGAACAAATTCGATATGCGTCGCAGTCACGTTGGCGCTGGGCAGACCGGGCGCGCGCGCAATCGGCACGCCTTCATCCGTAGCGCGCTGATCCGAACGAGCAGCTTCGAGCGTCGGATTGGTGTTGTACGCCTCAACCAACGCTTCCCGCAGAGTGTCAGCCTGTGCCGGCGCTCCAGCCGCAATCGCGCCGAGACCGGCGGCTGCAAGCAATGCGCGTTTCAGACCGACATATGCATTCATTAGAAAGTCCAGCTTTTGGGTTTGTCGAAGGCGTGCAGCACGGGGATGCCGATATCTTCGACAGGTTGAAGCGAAAGGTGCCCGGCGACCTTGCGGCCCGCAGCAAGGCGAGTGACCTGACGAAGGAGAAGGCCGGAAACGATCCGTCCGCCTTCGGCAACGCAGCCAGCGATTGTTTCAGGCATCTGCTCAATCGCGCCATCAACGACGACAAGCGAATACGCGGCGCCTTTGGGCGGCTTGCCAGCGGCAGCATCGGCAGCCGGCATTGTATCGATTGATCCGACCAAAGGACGCAGCAGTTCTGCGAGATATCTGGTGCCGCCTTCGACGATCAAAACATTATCGCTTTTGTCCGGATCCGCTTCGAGCAGAAGCTTTCCGTAGAACAATGGCGATCCGAGATAGGCATCGTTACCCAGCGCAATCGAGCGATCGGTGTATGCCTGAGGCGTCTTGTCCTCTGGCAGGAAATCCTCACGCGGAACGGCAAGCATGCGGGCGAGCGCGAATTCTTCGTTCACGCCGCTGGTGCGCAGCTGGCTGTCGATCATCGCGCGGCGCGCGGCGGCAGATGTGGAAGAGGCAGTCATGGTCGTCATATCAACTCCGTTTAACTGTATTAGTCACACAATACAGTACGTCAACCCTTCCTACCTTTCGCCAGCGAATTGGCCAAGTAATTTGGCGCGAAAATCCCGCGGCGATATATCTCCTTTGACCTCTAGCGTCCGCAATGCTTAGGGGGGCGCGCAATCGACCGAAATAGGGAACACTTCGATGAGTGACATTCATAACGACGGCAAAATCTTTGGCGCCACCGGCAAAGTGCGGATCGAAACCGACTCGCTGGGCGAAGTCGCCGTGCCGGTGGATGCCCATTGGGGCGCGCAAACGCAGCGCAGCCTGGCCAACTTCGCCATTGGTACAGAGACTATGCCGGAGCCTTTGGTGAAGGCCCTTGGCATCCAGAAACAGTCGGCTGCGCGCGCAAATATGGATTTGGGTGTTCTTGATGCGAAAATCGGCGATGCCATCGTCAAGGCGGCTGAGGAAGTGATCGAAGGGACGCTCGCCAGCCAATTCCCGCTTTCTGTCTGGCAAACCGGATCCGGCACTCAGTCGAACATGAACGCCAATGAAGTGATCGCCAGCCGCGCGAACGAAATGTTGACAGGGACGCATGGCGGCAAAGAGCCAGTGCACCCAAACGATCACTGCAATATGGGCCAAAGCTCCAACGACACTTTCCCGACGGCGATGCACATTGCCGCAGCGAGTGAGACGATCGAAAAGCTGATCCCGGCGCTTGGCCATTTGCACGGCGCATTGAATGCCAAAGCATCTGCCTATGCTGATATCGTCAAGATTGGCCGCACGCATTTGCAGGATGCGACGCCGCTGACGCTGGGTCAGGAATTCTCCGGCTACGCGAAGCAAGTCGAATATGGCATCGCGCGTCTCGAAAACGCTTTGCCGCGTGTGCTCGAATTGGCGCAGGGCGGGACGGCCGTGGGCACTGGCATCAACTCGACTGTCGGTTTTGCTGAAAAATTTGCCGCACAAGTTGCGGATGCGACCGGGCACAGTTTTGTCACAGCGCCGAATAAATTCGAATCGCTCGCCGCGCATGATGCTCTGGTTGAGCTTTCGGGCGCGCTTAATTCTGTCGCCGTCAGCTGCATGAAAATTGCCAATGACATCCGCTTGCTGGGCTCAGGTCCGCGCAGCGGCCTTGGCGAGATTGCACTGCCCGCTAATGAGCCGGGTTCTTCGATCATGCCGGGCAAAGTCAATCCAACCCAGTGCGAGGCGCTCACCATGGTGTGCGCTCAGGTGATGGGTAACAACACAACTGTCAGCGTCGCCGGATCGCACGGGCATCTGGAGCTCAACGTGTTCAAGCCGGTGATGATCAACGCCGTGCTGCAATCGATCCGCTTGCTTAGCGATGCCGCGCGCAGCTTTACCGACAATTGCGTCACCGGAATTGAAGCGAACACCGACCGGATCGACAAGCTGATGAATGAAAGCCTGATGCTTGTGACCGCGTTGAATCCGCATATCGGCTATGACAACGCCGCCAAGATCGCGAAGAAAGCCCATGCCGATGGCACAACTTTGAAAGAGGCTGCGCTTGCGCTGGACTTGCTGACCGAAGAGCAGTTTGCGCAGTGGGTTGTCCCGGCCGATATGATCAAGCCGCGCGGGTGAGAGGCAGGCGAATTTTCGCAGAATTCAGAGCGGGTCGGGGCGTTTCAATCGACAAAGGTCCCACCGCGTCCGACTATCCGTCAGCGTGTTGGTGGCGCTTTAACGCGCTGAACGCTATCTCAGCTGAGATATATGGATAGCATCAAATCCCTCTACGCGGCTTCGCAAAAGCCGGTTGTCAGCGTGCCGCTGCGCACGGTGCTTGCGTCGATCATCGGCCTATGGATCGTCTATTTCGTGCTGATTTCAGCGCGCGGTGCGATGCTTGGGCTCGATATTCAACCTGATCTGCTTTGGCGGCGCAGCATCGTTTGTGCATTTGCCGTGTTCATCACCGTCGCGCTCTGGTTCATCCTGCGGCTATTTGAACAGCAAAAACGCTGGGTTCTGTTTGCGGTGGCATTGGTTGCGGCATTTCCGGGCGCGATTGCCATCGCGCAGGTCAATCAGGTGCTGTTTACCTCACTGAACGAGCGGTTGGAGCAGAAATACGCCGAAGAACGCGGTTTCAAACTGCGCCGGGACGAGTCGGGCAATCTGCTTGCTGAGATTGATGCCCCTCAGGAATGGCAGCTTAGGAATGCTGACGATTTTGATCCAGACAATCCGCCAGCGATCACCTTTGTGCTTCAGGATGCAAAGGACACTGGACAGAAATGGTACCCGCTGATCGATGCTGCGCTCAGCCGTTATTACATCCTGCTCACATGGTCGGCGCTTTACATCGCGTTTCTGGCCATTGCGCAGGCGCGCGAGGCCGAGCGTCGTGAGCAAAAATTCCGGTCTGCCGCCAAAGCTGCCGAGATTCGATCTCTGCGATATCAGGTAAACCCGCACTTTCTATTCAACACGCTCAATTCGCTTTCCGCTCTCGTCCTGACCGGCAAAGTGGACCGTGCAGAGCGGATGATCCAAACGATCAGTCGTTTCTATCGCCACAGCCTCGCGGATGAACCGACGAGCGATGTCGCGCTGGCCGACGAATTTGACCTGCAAAAACTGTATCTCGATATCGAAGCAGTACGTTTCCCCGACCGTCTGACGTGCGATTTTGATCTGCCGCAAGACCTCGAAGAAGCCCGCGTGCCGGGCATGATCCTTCAGCCGTTGGTTGAAAACTCGGTTAAATATGCGGTTTCCAATGTCACCCGCAACATCACCATCCGCGTTGTCGCGCGGGAGGAATTTGACCGGCTTGTCGTAACCGTCAGCGATGATGGGCCGGGCGTTCCAGAGGGCGCGCCGCATGGCTTCGGCATTGGTCTTGCCAATGTTCGTGACCGGCTGGAGGCGCGCTTTGGCCCAGATATCGGATTTTCCTCCGCGCCTGTGCCGGGTGGCTACACCACTGAAATACGGATACCGTTGACCCGCCATGGCTGAAAATTCTGAGCAAGACAGCGTATTGCGCACTCTGATCGTCGATGACGAGCCACTCGCGGTGGAGCGGATCCAAGTGATCTGTGCCGAATTGCCCGCGATCAATGTGGCCGGCACGGCTAGCGATGGTGCGGCGGCTTTGCGCCTCGCCGAAAAGCTGGAACCCGATCTCGTCCTGCTGGACATGACTATGCCCGAGCTGGACGGTTTGGGCGTCGCGCGCAAACTGGCCGAAGCGGAGGCCGCTCCAGCCGTTATTTTTGTTACTGCTCACGATCATTTTGCGGTTGAGGCGTTTGATCTTGAGGCGATTGATTACGTCCTCAAACCCGTCTCCGCCGATAGGTTGGAACGCGCCATTGAACGCGCCGTCGCCCGCCGCGGCGAACGTAAGGAAGCGGCCAGCGAATGGCTTGATGAGCTGTGGGTGCCGCACCGCTCCGAATTGCTGCGTATTGCCGTAAGCGAAGTGCACCAGATCGATGCCGAGCGTGATTATGTTCGCCTGCATGTCGGCACTGCCGACGCACCGCGATCCTATTTGTTGCTGCAAACGATTGCCGGTCTCGAAGCGCGGCTGGACCCGGATGAATTTATTCGCATCCACCGCTCCACCATCCTGCGCCGCGACAATATTCGCGGACTTCGCCATGACGGGTTGGGCGTGTGGTCGGCGGAATTGCAAAGCGGCGAGGCGCTGCGCATTGGCCGCACCTATCTTTCCAAAGTGAAAGCCATGGCTGGTCGTTAAAGGCCTGCGGGTTCGCGCCCGAATTTTTCGCGCACTTTTCCAATACCAAACAAAGAAGCGACCCGAACCCTGGGACTGATTAGGGTTCGGGCCGCTATGTCCCGCGCCGGTTACGCAAATACGGGGAGCGTCTGGCGCGGGATATTCGGAATGTGATCAGCCGCCGAGGCGTTGATCCTGAGCAATGGTTGCAAGCTGGCGTTTTGCGCTGGCCTTGGCTTTGGCGACGCATGCGCGGGCCTCAGAGGCTTTTAGGCGTGAGCCGGTGCGTGCCTGATTCATGCGGCAGACCGATTTCGCGGCGCGCTCAATGCGTTGATCCAGCATTTTCTGACCAGCAGGCGTGTCCAGATTGATGCCTTCGAGGTTGATCTTCTCAACCGGGACATCGCCCGTTCCGGCGAATGCCGGTGCGGCGGTAAAGGCAAGGCCAAGAGCCGCGGTTGCAAGTGCAAAAGTCTTCATGGGGTTTCTCCTCCAACAGGCCGTCTGGCGTTCGAGCGGGGGTTCGAAGCGGGGGAACCATCCGTCCTGTTGAAATGAGTAATATGCCTGTGCTTGCCGCCGATCACCCGGATGTCGACCAAAGCCTGCATGTCGCTCGATTGGCGCATCGCCGTTATGACCGATGTTGCAATTTCGCCGACCAACGGTTGTATCACGCCGACGGAGGATTACGTCAGATTGTAACTATGTGGATCGCTGTCATTGTCATATTCGTTCTCGGCATCGGGAACTTCGCGCTGCACCGCGCTGTGCTCGATAGCGAGCACCCAATGCTCGATGCGATGCCCGCTTTTATCCATATGATGGGCGGCAAATTGACATTAGTGGCCGAATTTCTGGTGCTGATGGTTGCGATGCTGTTGGCGGCGAATGGTTGGCCGGAAATGGTTTGGGGCTATGTCGCCTATAGTGCGCTGAATGGCGGCGCGGCGTGGCTCATCCTGTCAGGAAAGGCGTGATTCGCGCTTTTGATGATTGCATCGCGGGCCGAACCGCGCTTTGGATCGCGGCATGACAACCCGCCTCATCCATATCAGCGATGTCCATTTTGGCGTTGAAGACCGCTCGGCGCTCGCCCTGCTTGAGCGAGCCATTGCCGACAATCCGCCGGATGCGGTGGTGTGCACCGGCGACCTGACCCAGCGTGCGAAACATTCCGAATATGCCGATGCCGCCCAATGGTTTGCCTCGCTCGGCGTGCCAGTCGTGCTCGATCCGGGCAATCACGACATGCCGTACTACAATCTGTGGGAGCGGTTTACCGACCCGTATCGCCGGTACCGCGCATTGAAGGCGAAAGTCGGCGGCGAACTGGCTTCGGATGATGTCGTGCTCGTCCCGCTCAAGACGACCGTTCGTATTCAAGCGCGCTTTCCATGGTCTGACGGGGTGGTGATGGACGATGCCTTGAGCGAGACCTTAGCGCAGCTCGCGGCGCTCAAAGGAGATCCGCGCACGATCATTGTTACGGCGCATCACCCGCTTTTGGGGCCGGAAGGTGCAGCGAAAAACCCGACGATTAGAGGCGAGGATGCCTTTGCCGCAATCGCTGCAGCGGGCGCGCATGCGGTGATTTCCGGCCATGTGCATGTGCCGTTTGACGAAGTTCGCGAGCATGGCGGGCATGCGATGCGGATGATCGGAGTGGGGACATTGTCGACCCGCCTGCGCCACGGCGCGCCGCCATCCTTTCGCGAAATCACCTGTGAAAAGGGCGGCCAGATCACCACGCGGCTACGCGAAGTGACTGCGGCAATCTAACGGTAAGCGCGTTAACATAGGGCGAATTGCATTAACCCTATTTATCGGCGCCAAATTAACTGTCTATCGACCATAAATGCGCCGCGACTGTGCGAGGAATACGCGCTGCGCTGAGGTTGTAATGATGGGAAGCTGCTGCCGATGGATTTGTTGAAATCTCTTATGCTGGGCGCCGTGCTCAGCGGGACACTGGCGATTGTCATTGGCTCGCAAGGGTCAACCGGCGGCGCCATGGATATTCAATCGTTCCGGGTGGACGATATGAAGCTGTATTGGTCATGGCCGGTGTTCTTTGGTGGTAGCGGCCTCGCATGGGCGTTGATGCTGCTGCAAAAATAGCGGCGCGCCGTTAGGTTTCGGGCAAAGAAAAAGGGCGGCATCCCAGTGGGAGCCGCCCTTTTTGTAAGCGTTTTGGTATCGAGGCGAATTAACGCTTCGAGAACTGGAAGCTACGGCGGGCTTTCGCGCGGCCATATTTCTTACGTTCAACCACACGGCTATCGCGGGTCAGGAAGCCTGCCGACTTCACTGTCGAGCGAAGCTCTGGCTCAAATTTGGCAAGTGCCTGGCTGATGCCGTGCTTAACTGCGCCAGCTTGACCCGAAAGGCCGCCGCCGCGAACGGTTGCAACAACATCATATTGGCCCTGACGATCGGTGATCGTGAATGGCTGATCGATGATCAGACGCAGGGTCGGACGTGCGAAATACACTTCTTGATCGCGGCCATTGACGGTGACTTTGCCAGTGCCCGGCTTGATCCAGACGCGAGCTTTCGCATCTTTACGGCGACCAGTCGCATAGGCGCGGCCTTGGGCATCAAGCTCTTGCTCACGCAACGGCGCAGCAGGGTTTTGAGCGATTTCGACAGCATCCGCAGCAGGTGCGTCGCCAGCGATGTCTTTGAGATCCGACAGGTCGGAGACGGTGTTTGTTTCGTCAGCCATTATCCGGAGACCTTGTTCTTGCGGTTCATGGAAGCCACGTCGAGCACAGTCGGCTTTTGGCCGTCATGTGGGTGCTCTGTGCCGTTATACAGGTGCAGCGCGCGCATTTGATCACGGCCAAGCGGGCCGCGCGGGATCATGCGCTCAACAGCTTTCGAAAGCACACGCTCTGGGAAACGACCTTCGAGAATTTTCGCAGGGGTTGTTTCCTTGATGCCGCCGGGGTGACCGGTGTGCTTGTAATAGATTTTCTTCTCAGCTTTGTTGCTGGTGAATTTCACCTTGTCGGCGTTGATCACGATAACGTGGTCACCGCAGTCGACATGCGGGGTGTAGCTTGGCTTGTGCTTGCCGCGCAGGTGATTGGCGATGATCGCAGCGAGACGACCAACTACGAGGCCGTCGGCATCGATGATGTGCCATTTCTTTTCGACCTCCGCCGGCTTTGCCGACTGGGTCAGTTTCGTGAGCGCCTTCATGGCTGAATGTCCTTAAAGCTGAGAGCTTAAACCGTAAGCGGTTTGTGGTTGTTTTGCTGATCCGGTTTGCACCGGAGCCAGCGAATCGCGCGATGGCAAAGCCGCACACGCGATAAGTGGGGCGCATTTGTGGCTAAGCGGCCTTCAAGTCAAGCGAAACTGCGGGTTTCAAGAGAGGTAAAATAATACCGTGAAACTGTTTGAGCGCTATATCTCAGCCAAAACCCAGTCTTCCTGCGCGGTCCGTGCATCCCCGCCGATCCGTGTCGTGATCCGCCGTGTGGCCTTTGAGAGCCACGCGCCGCCCGGGGCTGATTTTGCGGTATAGATAAGCTCGAACTCGCCTTTCATCCCTTCGGGTAGGTCGATGGCCCGCACCAATTGCTGGTCGCGCCCAGCCGGGAAGAACAAATCAGCGGGCAGCTGATCAATCAATGCGGCGCTCGCCTGCTGCATCTGTGCCAGATAGTGTTTGTGGCGGGCCTGCCGCGAAGCCGGTTGCGCTGTCCCCGCAAGCATCTCTTGCGCGGTCTGCGCAGCCGCAGAGATATCGCTCTCCAATGCGTGATCACCGGCCGCCACGATATGCCCATTGCTGGACAAAAGGATCGGCCACATACCGTCGGTTGAGCGTTCTTGTTCGATCTTGGCGATCGGCGCGAGCTGCTCTGGCGCGTCGACTTTGGCCATAAGCTGCGATCCGCTCACCGTGATGCCGCGCCCCTGCGCTGCGAAGGCCACCTGCCATTCGCGGTGAACGATGATCGCTTTTCCATCGCCAAGGTGCCGTGTGATTCTGCGCGATAAGCGCATCGGGCCGGCGGGAATGGCAATTGGCTCCATCGCCGATACAGGCAAACCGGATAAGCCAGCACAGCCAGCTACGCCCAGGCCCAGTCCAAATTTGCGACGTGTTATCCCTGACATGCCGAGCACCAATTCTATTTCATCTTATCGCCCGTTTGTAGGGCCAACCAATCCAATGTCGCAGGGTGCGCTTTGTCGCACGACCAACCGACGATTGCCGGTGTATCATAGGGATGGCATTCACCCAATCTAATAACCAAGTGATCGCACTTGCTTTGCGTAGTCTTGAACAAAACGGCGACTTCAACATCGCTGCCACGCTCTCCGTTCCATTCGAATAGCGATTCAATATCGCCCATAATATTGGCGCAGGCGATCAGTTTTTCGTCGAGTAATATGCCAGCAACTTTGCGAGCCGCCTCCCTATCGGGGAAAGGGCACCATACCAAAGCCGCTGTAGGTTCGATCATGTGGGCCGGTGTTCGGCACGCTGCGCAGACTGACGCGCGGCCCCTTCGGCATGCATCGCCCACGCGGTGGCTCCGACAAGAAGCGCGCCCACCAATTGGTGAGCCGCTGCGATCCAGAGTGACACACCGCTGAGGACAGTCGCAATGCCGAGAGCGATCATAATGCCAAACACGGCGTTGAGCGCAATCGCGGCAGTCCGGTCCGCTTTGCGAGTGCGGCGCGCCTGCCAAATGAGCGCGCCCACGGCGGCCCACGCCCACCAGCGATGGAGGAAATGTAGGACAAACGGATCATGCGTCAGCGTCCAGAGAAAGCCAGACGAGAAATCAAACTCGGGGATCAGCCGACCATTCATCAGCGGCCAATCATACGCCGCATGTCCGGCGTTCAATCCTGCAACCCATGCGCCGAGCAGCAGCTGGATGAATAGGATCAGGGCCACAACCATCGCAGCGCCGGTAATCGGGGCAGGGCGCGCATTGGGCTCTCTCGCGGTGCGCCGCATATCGCGAGCGGTCCAAACAAGGCAGGCGAGCAGCAGCAGCGCCGTGAGCAGATGCAGTGAAAGGCGGAAATGGCTGACATCCGTCATATCGCCAACCAGCCCCGATTGAACCATCAGCCAGCCGAACAATCCCTGAAGTCCGCCAAGCGCCAGCAATCCGACCAAGCGGCCTTTGTAGCCCGCCGGGATCGCCCCCTTCACCCAAAACCAGACCAGCGGCAGCGCGTAGACCATGCCCACTAACCGCGCGAGCAGGCGGTGGAACCACTCCCAAAAATAGATGAATTTGAATTCGGCCAGCGTCATCCCGCCAATGCTTGCCTCCAGCCGGTATTCCGGCGTTGCTTGATATTTGGCGAACTCATCCTGCCATGCGGCATCGCTTAACGGCGGCAATATGCCTGTCGCGACATCCCATTCGGTGATCGAAAGGCCGCTTTCAGTCAGACGTGTGATCCCCCCGACCAGAACGATGACCACCACGAAGGCAGCAACAATCTCTAGCCAACGCGCAATCGCGAGCGGGCGCGCCAATGCGGCATTCATAGTGCCTTTGTCGGCAAGAGAGGTTGAAGCGGTAGTCATAGAGGCGCGTAAATGTGCGCCAAGCCGCCTCTGCGCAAGCCTATTTGCCGCAAATGATGGTGTGCGTGGCGCAATAATCGCGATTGCTCCTTGCGAAATGTGATAATGTTACATATGTGCATTCTAACAGCATGACTGACACCTCTTCCTCGATTCGCCGCCGGTTTGACCGTGCAGGCATTGTGCTCGCCGGGCTCTGCGTGCTGCATTGCATTGCGACGGTGGTGCTTGTGTCGGCTTTGGGCGTTGGCGGGCACTTCCTGCTTTCGCCGGAATTTCACCGCGTTGGCCTAGCTCTTGCGCTGATTATTGCGGCGGTTGCGATTGGTTGGGGCGCGTTGAAACACCGCCGCGCTGCGCCGTTTGTGACGGCGATGATGGGACTGACCTTTATGGGCGGCGCGCTCGCAATGCCGCATGGAACCGGTGAAGTTGTGCTGACGATTATCGGCGTATCGCTGGTAACCGTGGGCCACTTGCTCAACATGCGCCCCTTCGCCAAGCGCGGCTGATCCAGAACAGCTGATCTCTTCTTACTGGCAAACTCGCGGTTGCGCTTCGCGCGGCGCGGGCTATTTCACCTTGTCATGAGCGATATGAAATCCATCACCTTGAACGGCGAAGCGCGCCAGAGCGCAGCCTCCTCCATCGCAGACCTCGTGCGCGAGCTTGATCTAACACCCGAAAAGGTCGCGGTTGAACGCAACGGCGTGATTGTCCCTCGCTCCACCTTGGAAGACGCCTCCCTCGCATCAGGCGACACGCTCGAAATCGTCCACTTTGTAGGCGGGGGCGATCATAGCGTGTCATCAGACGACACATGGACCGTCGCGGGACGCACCTTCAAATCGCGTCTGATTGTCGGCACGGGCAAGTATAAAGACTTTGAACAAAACGCCGCCGCCGTCGAAGCGAGCGGCGCGGAAATCGTCACGGTCGCTGTGCGCCGCGTGAATGTCAGCGATCCCAAGGCGCCGATGCTCACCGATTTCATCGACCCTAAGAAAACGACCTACTTGCCCAACACGGCGGGCTGTTTCACCGCTGATGATGCGATCCGCACCTTGCGGCTGGCGCGCGAAGCGGGCGGCTGGGATCTTGTAAAGCTCGAAGTGCTCGGCGAGGCGCGCACGCTTTATCCCGACATGCGCGAAACGCTGAAAGCGACCGAGACTCTCGCAAAAGAGGGCTTTCTCCCGATGGTGTACTGCGTTGATGACCCCATCGCCGCAAAGCAATTGGAAGAGGCGGGCGCGGTCGCCGTCATGCCTCTTGGCGCACCGATTGGATCGGGGCTTGGGATTCAAAATCAGGTGACCATCCGCTTGATCGTCGAAGGCGCGAATGTGCCCGTTCTGGTCGATGCAGGTGTCGGCACGGCGTCGGATGCAGCGGTTGGCATGGAGTTGGGTTGTGACGGCATCCTGATGAACACTGCCATTGCTGAGGCGAAAGACCCGATCCGCATGGCACGCGCGATGAAACTGGCGGTGGAGGCGGGACGCGAAGCCTATCTGTCGGGCCGCATGGGCCGCCGGAAATACGCCGATCCATCAAGCCCGCTGGCTGGGTTGATTTAAGCAACTTTCCTGAAGTGCGTTGGAAACAGCCCGTGAACCGGGTCGCAAAGGCGACTGCCCGCCCGCAACGGCGGTTGGCCTGCGGAAAAACAAACGAAGCTAACGCATAATTAACCACGATGCGGGAAAACATCTCTCGAACAGGGAGACGGGCCGTGACACTTACCAGCACTGCAAACTTATATATCGGTGAAATGCGCGAGTTCGCAGGCTTCGGCCCGTCCGAGCAACGCTATATCAAGCGCAGCCTCGATATCGGGATGTCGCGTTCGGATGCTTTCAAGCTGTGGGGCACGACCGAAGCAGAAAACGCTGCGATCCGACGCCAATATGTCGCTTATCAGGATTTGAAAGCGCTCCGCTCCATGGTCCCGCAAGACGGCTCCATTGGTGAAATTGAGCGCTTCCTTGGAAAGCTGACCCGCATGACAACCTTTGATCTGGGGCAAGAACAGCTGGTCTGCTTTTCCGCGTTCCGATTTCTTTATGAGCGTTTGCTCGGCGCATCGGCGCGGCCATACCTTCCCGCGGCCTTCTGCGCGGCAGCGGCCCTCCCCATGATTCGCCCGCAGCACCGCAAAATGCTGCTGCAAAGCCTCAGCGAAGCCGCCGCAACCGCGCCTGCATGGTCAGAAGCAGAACCGAGCTTTTATCCCGAATTTATCGAGGATGTTGAAGCGGCTTGAGAGAGCTTTACCGGTACATTCCGCCGATCCGCTCTTCATAGCGATCACGGATTTTGTGGCGCCGGATCTTCATGCTTGGCGTCATCTCCTCGTTGTCGATCGAGAAGGCTTCGTCTGAAAATTCGAACTTGCGCACTTTTTCGACCACGGAAAGGTCAACGTTGGTCCGATCCACGGCTTTGCGCACTGCCTGCTTGAATGCGGGCAGATCTTGCAGCGCCTTGAGGTCGTATTTCTCGTCATTGGCGCGCGCCCATTCGAGCGCCCATTCCGCGTCTGGCACGATCAGGCCGACAACATAAGGCCGCTTGTCCCCGCTAACCATCGCCTGCGCGATTTCCGGTTGCAGTGTCAGCATGCCTTCGATTTTTTGCGGGGCGACATTGTCACCCTTGTCGTTGACGATCATATCTTTCTTACGATCGGTGATCACGATCCGGCCAGCCTCGTCGAGATGCCCGATATCGCCGGTATGCAGCCAGCCATCTTGGATTGTCCGCGCTGTTTCCGCGTCGTTTTGCCAGTATCCGTGCATCACCAGCTCGCCGCGGCACAAAATCTCGCCATCCTCGGCGATCTTGATCTCCACACCGCGCATTGGTGGGCCGACAGTGTCCATTTTTAAGCCGGTTTTGGGGCGGTTGCAGCTCATCACGGGTCCGGCCTCGGTCTGGCCGTAACCTTGCAGCATGGTGAGGCCCATCGCTTCGAAGAAATTGCCGACTTCGGGATTGAGGGGCGCCCCGCCTGATACCATTGCCTTGATCCGGCCACCGAATTTCAGGCGGATTTTCGGGCGAAGTGTCTTCTCAACGAGGAAATCGAGCGGTTTGTCACGCAGCCGCTTTTTCCCTCCTTTGGAATTTTCACTGATCTTCAGCGCGCTATCCATCATGAAATTGGCGACTTTGCCCTGCTTCTCGACTTGTTTCATGATCCGCGTGCGCAACACTTCGAACAGGCGCGGCACGACGACCATGATGGTCGGGCGCGTTTCCTCGATATTGCTGGCGAGCTTTTCCAGACCTTCGGAATAATAGATTTCCGCGCCAACAGAGATCGGCAAATATTGCCCGCCCGTATGCTCGTAAGCGTGGCTGAGCGGGAGGAAGGACAGGAAGCGTTCGTCCTGAATGCCAAAATCGGTGATCAGGATTTCAGCTGCGCCTGCGATATTGCACAAAATCGATCCGTGGTGCTGCATCACGCCGCGCGGCGCGCCGCCAGTGCCGCTGGTGTAAATGAGGCAAGCGGTGTCTTCGCGGACAATGCCACTTACGCGCGCCTGAACAGCCTCGCGCGCCGCCTTGGCATCGCCAGCAACCAGATCGCCCCAATTGTGATAGTCGAAACTGCCCGATTGTTTGCGGTGGAGGTCTTCGATGCCGATTACGTGATCGATGATGCCGGTGCGCCCGATTGCACCGACCAGCGGGCCGAGCAGTTTCTCGGTCGAGACAATCACAGCGCGCGCGCCGGAATTGTCGAGGATATGCGCGTGATCGCGCTCTGTATTGGTGATGTAGGTCGGCACCGAAATACAGCCAGCCGCCATGATTGCGATATCCGCGACACACCATTCGGGGCGGTTTTCAGAGACGATGGCAACACGGTCCCCCTCGGACAGGCCAAGGTGGCGCAGGCTTTCTGCCAGCAAGCAAATCTGATCGGCGGTCTCTGCCCAGCTTTGCGTGACCCATTTGCCATCAGACTTGCGGCCCAAAAACGGGGCATCGCCTTTCTCATCCGCGCGTTTCAGGAACAGTTCGACCAGATTGCTGGCGGCGTCGATGTCTTGCAACCACTGCGCGTCATTGGGATCAACCACCGGGCGATCACCGATATGTGTTTCTGGAGCGTTCACCAATTTCTCTCCTGCGCCCTAAATCCGGGCTCAATATCTCTCTCGTCTGCCGAGTTAGTGGCTCATCGCCGCAGCGGCAAGCATTGGCGCATTTGCGTCATTCGTAACCGAGCAGATCGGCGACGCGCGGATCGCCTGCGGCTTCCCAGCCATTGTCGGTGCGGCGCAGCGCGTTTGCTTTGCCGCGCGGCGATAGAACTCGCAAAGTGCCGTGGCCTAACGCTTCGAATTCAGCCGTCATTCCGGCAACTGGCCCACCTTCTTCGGTGATCACCGTGGAGCCAAAACCCATGACGAGCGGCAAAGCGAGGGCCTGTTCGGCGGTCATTCCGAAATCAATCACGCCAATGATCGAGCGCGCGACCTGCACCGGGATTGTCGGCCCGCCAGCCGCGCCAATGACCAGCACAACCTCGCTGCCCTTATCAAAGACGATGGTCGGCGCCATCGACGAGCGGGGGCGTTTTCCGCCTTCGACGCGGTTGGCGACGGGCTTTCCATCAACTTCGGGCGATGAGCTGAAATCGGTGAGTTCATTGTTGAGATAGAACCCGCCAAAATGCAGGCCCGAACCGAACGCACCTTCGATTGTGGATGTGTAGCTGACGGCATTGCCATCCGCGTCCACGACAGAGAAATGGGTGGTGCCATTTTCAGGCGGTTCATCCCCGTCAGCGCGGGCAAGCGGAGCGCCCGGAGGTGTGCCCGGCTTCGCCTCAGCCATGGCCTTGGCTGGATTGATCAAAGCTGCGCGGCGGGCGATGTAATCCGCATTGACGAGGCCTTTGACAGGCACTTCCACAAAATCACTATCGCCGATGTAAAGCTCTCGGTCGGCATAGGCGAGGCGCTGGGATTCGAGGAAAACGTGCCAAAAAGTCGCGCTATCCGGGCCCATTTCAGCAAGGTCGAACCGCTCCAACTGGCCAAGGATCTGGCCAACGGCAACGCCGCCTGATGAAGGCGGGCCCATCCCGCACACTTTGTATGTGCGATAATCCACGCAAACGGCGTCACGTTGTTTTGCTTGGTATCCGACGATGTCGGAGGCATCCAATGTGCCGTCCTGCGGGGTTTGGGCGGAGACATAGGCGGAAAGTTCGCTGGCCGTGTCGACATAGAATGCCTGCGGGCCGTTGAGCGCCACCCGCTCCAGAGTATCGGCGAGGTCAGGCACAATTATGCGGGTTCCGACAGGCAGAGCCTCGCCGTCATCGCCAAAGAAGATCGCCCGCGCCGCTGCGGTCTTGTCCGCCCGTCCTTTGCTGCCGGAAAGCGACCCGTGGAGACGCCGGTTCATCACGAACCCTTCGCGCGCGAGCATGATGGCGGGTTCAAACAATTCGGCCCATTCTAACTTGCCATGTTGCGCGTGCGCTTTGGCCGCGAGTGCAAGATTGCCCGGTACGCCGACGCTGAGGCCGGAAAGCGTGCGCGATGATCGCGGCAGGCGCTTGCCATCTGCATCAAGGAAACGCGTGCCCGTCGCCGAAGCAGGAGCGGTTTCGCGTCCGTCAAAGCTGGTGATCCCGCCGCCGCCCGCGCGGATCATGAAGCCGCCGCCGCCAATGCCGCTGCTTTGCGGTTCAACCACGGTCAGCGCGAGCATGACTGCGATCGCTGCATCGGTTGCAGAGCCGCCTTTGGCCAAAATGGCTTCGCCCGCTGCAGTTGCGCGCGGATCGGCCGCGCTTACCGCGCCGGCTGGCGCGGTGGCGGCTTCAACTGGCGGAACGCTTTGCGCGGGTGTTTCGTATGAGGAGCAGGCCGTCAGCGCGGCGCTTAGGGTGAGTGTAGCAAGGGTGCGTTTCAACATACGCCCCTCGCTATTCGGTTCCGACCGCCTCTGCAATGCTGGTAAAGCCATCGCGTTTCATCAGGCGCTCCATGCCCGACACAATGCGCGCGCCAAGCCCAGGTCCTTCGAACACCATCGCTGAATAGAGCTGGACGAGGCTGGCCCCTGCGCGGATGCGCGCCCACGCGTCCTCGGCACTGGCAATTCCGCCAACGCCCACCAGCGGAACTTCCCCGCCGGTTGCTGCGCGGAAATCGCGCACACGCTGCAACGCTAGGCTGCGCAAAGGCGCGCCAGATAGGCCGCCGGTCTCGCCTGCATGGTGAGATCGCAATTCGGGCCGCGAGATCGTGGTGTTCGACACGATCAGCGCGCCCAATTTCTTGTCGAGCGCGATGCGGGCAATTGCTTCAATGTCGGCAGGCTCCAGATCGGGGGCAACCTTGAGGAAGATCGGCGGAGCTTTATCCCCGCTGACTTCATCGCGCGCGGCAATCACGGCGTCGATCAAAGCGGTAAGAGCGCCCTCATCCTGCAACGCCCGCAGGCCCGGCGTGTTCGGGCTGGAGACATTAACCGCAAGATAGCTGGCATAAGGGGCCATGGTCCGCGCCATGATCGCGTAATCGGCGATCCTGTCCTCGGAATCTTTGTTTGCGCCAACATTGATGCCGACTATGCCGGGCTTGCCAGAGCGGGCCTTTAACCGGGCGAGTGCTGCGTCTGCGCCTGCATTGTTAAAGCCCATCCGATTGATGACGGCGGCATCTTCGACAAGACGGAAAAGGCGCGGTTTTGGATTGCCGGCCTGTGGACGCGGAGTGATCGAGCCCACTTCGGTGAAACCAAAGCCGAGACCCAGCAGCGGATCGGGAACTTCGGCGTCTTTATCAAACCCCGCCGCAACACCGACCGGATTGGGAAAATGCAGCCCTGCGACATCCACTGACAAAGCGCCGCTCTTGGCAAGCGAAGATCGCGCGCCGCGTGTTGGCATGGCTTTCAGCCCGCCAATCGCGAGCCGGTGGCCCGTTTCAGAATCAAGCGCGAAAACTGCGGGTTTAATCAGTCGGAAAAGCATGGCGCGCGCCTATCGCAGGTTTCGCAATCAGTCGAGTATTCGACTGAAAAACTTACCGATCGGGCAAATTCGAGGCTTGTCGTTTGCATACAATTCCTCGTCGCGCGTTTGCCCTAGATACTGTCTTGCGACCCGAAGGGCTCGGAGCAGCAATGTGAAGAGTTCCTCAACTCAAATGGGCGGTTCCCTTTGTCGGAGCCGCCCTTTTTTTGTGTCGAATCAACCGCGAACCGGTTAAGCTGTAAAAAACCGGGACGCATAATGGACAGTTATCGATACGCTGATTCGGTAGAAAGTGCCGCGAGTGAAGAACTCGCCAGTTTCGAACTAACCGCAGCTTCGCTTATATCGGTGGATTATATCGCTCCGCCTGCCGCGGTGAGCGATTATGTGACGACCCTGTATCATTTCCGCTGCGACGAGCCCGTCATCCGGGACATTCAGCCTGCCTCTGTCGGTCATCTTGCGCTGTTTCCGCGCGGAAAAGGCGAGATGCACTTTCGCGGTGGCCACCGCGATCCCAATCCCGAAGTGGCCATAATGACACCGCTATCGACGTCGGTTCCGATTGTGGTTGAGGGGCCTTTTCATGTCATCGGTGCGGCGCTTTCACCGCTTGGTTGGGCGGCGCTCACAGGCTTGCACGCAGGCGATGCGCGCAACCGGCTAAGGCCGGCGGGCGATCTGATCGGCGAAGAAATTGATGCCGTGGGCAAGCGCCTGAACGCGGCCTATCTTTCGGGCAAAGTGTCCGGGCGGGAATGCGCGCTTGAGCTTGGCGATTTTATCGCCCGCAACGCGAAGCGGGTAAATCCGCGCCACAAAGAATTGATTCGCATCGTGAACAATTGGCTGGGCAGCTCGCTCAATCCGGAAATGGACGACCTGATCGAAGCGGCTGCCTATTCCCCGCGTCAGGTGCAGCGCCTGACAGAACGATATTTCGGCCTCCCTCCCCAAGCGCTCGCGCGGAAATACCGCGCTTTGCGGGCGGCAGCGCTATTGTCTTTCCCCAGCCTGACGCCTGAATTCGAAGCGGAACTGGGCGAGGCATTTTTTGATCAGCCCCATATGATCCGTGAGATTACACGGTTTGTTGGCCGTACCCCCGCGCGCCTTTCGGATGATCAAAGCCCGTATCTGAGCGAAATGATTGACCCGAAGAACTTCAGAGAGCTTGACTTGTAAACCGTCATTGACGACCCCTGTCCAAAACAAATGACGCAAAAAACACGGGGTCACCATGCGCACTGTTCCAACACTCGCCGTTTCCATGCTCGCGCTCGCCGCGGCGGCTTGCTCGCCGGCTTCGAAAGCACCGCTTGCAAGCACTCCCGATCCGATAGCTGCCGAGCCTGCGAAAGCGGAAACCGTCAGCCTGACACAGTTCTTCGCCGACTTTGACGCGGCGGAGCTGGAAACGTCACCGATTTCAAAGGCGTATCGCGGAGTGCGCGATGGCGATTACGGCAAGTGGAACGACCCATCAGATGAAGCCGCTGCGGCCGATTTTAAAATGACGCAAGATGCGCTCGCGCAAATGCGCGCCGATTATGATCTGGCTGAACTTTCCGAAGAAGACGCGCTGTCATACCGATTGTTCGAGATGATGGCTGATCGCAGTGCCTCGCTCTACCCATACCGCGAATACAATTTTCTGTTCGATCACCGCCGCGGCGCGCATTCGAACATTCCGGCTTTCCTCATCAACATTCACCGCGTGAGCGAGCCGGCGCACGCAGAAGCCTATATTCAACGTATCGCTGGTATCGGTCCGCAGCTTTCCGCGCTGACTGCCGAGGCGAAAGAGCGCGCTGATGCGGGCATTATGCCGCCGGATTGGGTCTACCCCTATGTCATTTCCGATCTCGAAGCGTTGATTGGGGCGGGCGACAACAATGCCATCCTCGAAGATTTTTCGGGCAAACTGGCGAAGCTTGGGCTGAACACAGAGGCGTCGAACGGGCTGAATGCTGGCGCGAATGACGCATGGAATGAGAGCGCTTTGCCAGCTTACAAAGGGCTGCTCGCAGAAATGGAGCGTCAGCAGGCCATCGCCCCGACGGATGACGGCATATGGCGCCTGCCAGATGGTGACAAATATTATGCCGCGCGCCTGAAAAGCTACACCACCACCGATCTGACGGCGGATGAGGTGCACAATATCGGCCTGCGCGAAGTTGAGCGTATCCACGGCGAAATGCGCACCATCATGGCGCAGGTCGGGTTTGAGGGCAGCTTGCAAGAATTCTTCGAATTCACCCGCACCGATGATCAGTTTTTCTACACCAGCCGCGAAGAATACATCGCCGATGCGCGCGAGAAGATCGATACGCTGGGCGAGAAAATGCCGGAGTTTTTCGGCACTCTTCCTAAAGCGCCAATGGTAATCAAAGCGGTCGAGGCCTTCCGAGAAAAAAGCGCAGGCAAAGCGTTCTATCAGGGGCCATCGCCGGATGGATCTCGCCCCGGCACATATTACGTGAACCTCTACCGCCTGCGCGATATGTCCAAAAATGAACTCGAAGCGCTGGCCTATCACGAGGGTCTGCCGGGCCATCATCTCCAACGCACAATCCAGACCGAGCTTGGCGATGTTCCGCCGTTCCGCCGATTTGGCGGGGTCACTGCCTACACCGAAGGTTGGGGTCTGTATTCCGAAGAGCTTGGCAAGGACATGGGCTTTTACGAAGACCCCTATTCCGATTTCGGACGTCTGGGCATGGAGCTGTGGCGCGCCTGCCGGCTGGTGGTAGACACCGGTCTGCACTCCAAACGCTGGACCCGCGAAGAGGCGATTGATTACCTCAAGGTCAACACGCCCAATCCCGAAGGCGACGTTGTGAAAGCGATCGAACGCTATATCACAACCCCGGGCCAAGCGACGGCTTACATGATCGGCAAGCTGAAGATTATGGAGCTGCGCGCAATGGCGCAGACTGAACTGGGCGATGATTTTGATTGGCCCGGTTTCCATGATGCTGTGCTGCTCAGCGGCCCTGTCCCACTCGAAATTCTTGAAGAGAATGTCGAGAAGTGGGTCGAAAGCAAAAAGGGCGGGTAACGGGCAATGCCCCACACTCAACTGCGCCAACTCGATTTAGCCGACTCGATCCCTTTCGGATTCGAGCTCATCGCAGCGCCAGCTGATCTGTCAGATCTGATCAACACGTTCTTCGTCGTAACGGCGGACACGGAAACGCTCGACGAAGTAATGCCAGCCTATTCGGCGCAGCTGATGATCTATGTCGAGGGCAGTTCCGATTTGCGGCCCGATGGCGGCGAGGTTTATCAATCGCAAACGGTCACATTCACGGCGCCCTTGATGAGCGCGGCTCCGTTCACGATGAAAGGCCCGGCCAAGATTGTCGGCGCTTCGCTCACCCCGCTCGGCTGGCATTGTCTTTCGGGACTGGATGCGGACGCGGTGAACAATTGCATGATTCAAGGCGGCGAAGTTCTATCCGATACTGAAATGACAGAGCTGAATGGCTTGGCTCAGGATTGCCGCAACGGCGCGGTTCCCGTTGCGCGTTTATGCGATGCGATGGCCGATGCGGTGCGCCGCCGCAAAGGATCGATCAACCCTGAGCATCAACGCTTTGTCGGTAAGGTAACCGCTTGGCTTTCCGGCGCCTTGAACCCGCCATTGGATGAATTTTATGCCGAGGCGGGTGTCTCAGTCCGGTCTGCACAGCGGCTGTGCAAACGGTATTTCGGGGTTTCGCCCTCGCGGCTTATCAAGCGGTATCGCGCCATCCGCGCGGCAATGTTTCTGGCCAATCCGGACCTATCGGATTCCATCAGAAGCGAGATTTTGGACATTTACTTCGATCAGGCGCATCTGATCCGGGACATTCGCCGCTATACCGGGCGCACCCCAACCGCGCTTCAAAAAACCTCTGTCTTGCAAGACACACTTGATCCCGAAGCGCACGGCGAAGGCGCAAAAATACTTCGCTGACCTTCGATGTCGCTGTAATACAATGACGATGCGTCGCACCCAATTAACACCGTCCGTGAGCCAGATAGAGCGGGACCTCCAGTTTCCGCTTAGCCGGCACAAGGGACGGCGTGTTGGCGGGTCGCAATAAGCTGCCATGCCGTCCCTTTTTCACCTCGAATATTTCGATCCGCCTCCTGAACTGGCGCAGCACGTGCTCGCGCTGTTCTATTTCGCGTGGGACGAAACCGATATTGTCGATCGCCATCCCGGTGCGCTGCCGCAAATTGTCCTTTTCCCGCACGGCTTCGGAGAAATGCGCGCCGGTGGCCGCACTCAGCGCCTTGCGGGTGAGGTGCATATGCTCGCCGGCTTTGATACTGCCGCCCCATTCACGATGGATGGGCCATGGCACGCCATCGGCGCTTCGCTTTCCCCGCTTGGCTGGGCCGCTTTAGCACGGCAGCCTGCGAACGAGCATTTCAACCGGCTTATCCCGGCGGACGAACTGATCGGGTCCGACGTAAATGCCTTCGCGCAAGAGACCAATGACCTTTACCGATCAGGCGCCATGTCCGGCCCGGATGCTTGCAAAGCCCTCGCAGACTGGATCGCGCCTCGATTTGCGGCCGTTCCTGAAGAGCACGCGGCTCTCATCAGGCAAGGCCTTGCATGGCTCAGTTCATCTTTGAATCCCGATGTCGAAAAGCTGTTTGCTGAAACAGGGTATTCGCGGCGACAGGCGGAACGTCTGGTCACGCGCTATTTCGGGCTGACCCCGCGCGCGCTGGCCCGCAAATATCGCGCTGTGCGCGCGGCCAGTTTGCTAGCGCAGCCCGAACTTACCGACGAAGGCGAGGCCGAAATTGCAGCGGCGTTCTATGATCAGCCGCATATGATCCGCGAGATTCGCCGCTATTGCGGCTATACGCCCACGCGGCTTGGCGGGCCGGAAGAGCCGCTTTTCCAGGCTCTGCTGCGGATGAAGAACCTCGACAGGCTCAAGGAATTCCGGGTCATCGGCAAGTAATGCGAAAGGCGCTGCCGCCAAACCGCTAACGACTCGCAACAAGGGGTTTTGGCTTGAATTCGGATCAAAATACTCCGAATTAGCGCGCATGCGCCTTTCCAACCTTGCAGATTACGCTGTCATCACGATGAGCGCCGCCGCTGGCCATTGCGGCGGGACACGCACCAGCGCGAGCGAACTGGCGGCGGAAACGGGCTTGCCAAAGCCGACCGTGCAAAAACTGGTTAGCAAGCTAACGGGGGCCGGATTGCTCCGGTCGGAACGCGGCGCGAATGGCGGGCTTCAACTCGCCCGGCCAGCCGCTGCGATCACTGTCGCCGATATTGTCGAGGCGGTGGAAGGCCCGATAGCTCTGACGGCCTGCGTCGATGTGAACGGCGATTGCGATCACGAAGCGCGCTGCACAATGAAACCGCATTGGCCGCTGATCAATGATGCTTTGCGCGGCGCTTTGGCGAATATCACGCTGACCCAGCTGCGCACCCAACCCCTCTCAGTCGAAAAAGAACTGGCATGACCGAAAACGTCGATCTCCAAACCCACGATCCAGAGATGGACGCCGATGCGAAAGCAGCGGCCGCCGCGAATGCTGGCGAATACGAGCATGGCTGGTCTTCGGATATTGAAACCGAATTTGCCGAAAAAGGTCTGACAGAAGACACCGTCCGCTTTATCTCTGGCAAAAAGGGTGAGCCGGAATGGATGCTAGACTGGCGGCTTAAGGCATTCCGCCTGTGGCAGGACATGGAAGAGCCCGATTGGGCCAAAGTCGGCTATCCGAAAATCGATTATCAAGACGCGTATTATTACGCCGCGCCGACGAAAAAGATTGAGCTGGATTCTCTCGATGATCTCGATCCTGAGATTAAGCGCGTTTACGATAAGCTCGGCATTCCCTTGGGCGAACAGGAAGTGCTCGCCGGGGTGAAGGGCGCAAAGAAAGTCGCCGTGGACGCGGTGTTTGACAGCGTTAGCGTCGCGACATCTTTTCGCGAAGAGCTGATGCGGGCAGGCGTGATCTTCCGCTCAATCTCAGAAGCGATCAAAGAATATCCTGAGTTGGTGAAGAAGTGGCTCGGCCGCGTCGTGCCGACCCGCGACAACTATTTCGCCTGCCTCAATGCGGCGGTCTTTTCCGATGGCACATTTGTATACGTACCCGAAGGCGTGCGTTGCCCGATGGAGCTCTCCACCTATTTCCGTATCAACGCCGAGAATACGGGCCAGTTTGAACGCACTCTGATCATCGCTGAAAAGGGCGCTTACGTCTCTTATCTCGAAGGCTGCACTGCGCCGATGCGCGATGAAAACCAGCTGCATGCCGCTGTGGTCGAATTGGTCGCGATGGAAGATGCAGAGATCAAATATTCGACCGTTCAAAACTGGTATCCCGGCAACTCCGAAGGCGTGGGCGGGATCTACAATTTCGTGACCAAGCGCGGGCTGTGCCAGGGCGACCGCTCCAAAATTAGCTGGACGCAGGTCGAAACCGGCTCTGCCGTGACGTGGAAATACCCATCCTGCGTGCTCAACGGTGAAAACAGCGTCGGCGAGTTTTACTCGGTCGCCGTGACCAACAATTATCAGCAAGCCGACACCGGCACAAAGATGATCCATAACGGCAAGGGATCGCGCTCAACGATCATTTCCAAAGGGATCAGCGCGGGCAAATCAAACAACACCTATCGCGGGCTTGTCCGCGTGGGCCCCAAAGCAGAAGGCGTGCGCAATTTCACACAATGCGACAGCCTGCTGCTCGGCGATGAATGCGGCGCGCATACTGTGCCGTATATCGAGGTGAAGAACCCCGGCGCGCAGATCGAGCACGAGGCGACCACCTCCAAAATCAGTGACGAGCAATTGTTCTACGCCATGCAGCGCGGGCTGGACGAGGAAGAGGCCGTGGCCCTGATCGTCAACGGATTTGCGAAAGACGTGCTGAAAGAACTGCCGATGGAATTTGCGGTCGAAGCGCAGAAGCTTCTGGCGATTTCACTTGAGGGGAGTGTGGGGTGATGCGCGCTGCATTCGCCTGTGTTGTATCCGCTTTTGCGGCCATGATGGTGACCGCTCCGGCGGCTGCGCGGGATTTTGTGTCCTATGCTTCGACCACACCAATCCTCTATCGCTATGCCGCCTGCGCGTTTGATGGCGGTGCCGCAACCGTAGAGGCGCAGATCGAAAAATGCGCTAAGTTGAAGTCCGAACTGTCCGAAGAAGCGAAGATCGTCATAAGGCGCTTTCACGTTCTGGAGCGAGCCGATGTCGAACGCGAACTACGCGAAGGCTTTCGCGAAATTGAACGCGATATCCGCCAAACACGGGACCGCAACAAACCGGTTCCCCCTGCTATTGTCGCCTATCTGAAATGCATGGGCGAAGGGGCCATGGCGACCGAGGATTATCAGGCAGGCGATGCCGTCACCTACATCGGTGTCGAAGGTGCCTGTGAAGACAGCACGATTGCCGCTGCGAAAGATGGCCTGACGAAAGGCCAGAAAATCAGCACGAGAGCGCTCTATCTTCGGTTTCAACGCCGTGGCCGTTTGACCTTCCCTCTCGCGCGTCAGGCCCTTCGCCGCTCGCCTGGCGGAACCCGCCTTCTGCCTGCGAAAATCATGGACCGCAGTTTTCTCAATATCGGCTTGATCAAAAAGGCGACCAATGACTGACCGCAAGAAACTCGCTCTGAAACCCGCGTCCGAGCAGGGTGATCCAACCGAGAACCTCAACAAAAAGGGTCGCGGTTGGAAGATTTCCGACAAGCGTCTTGATGAGCTGCATGATCGTGCGCGCGAGATGAAGCGGTTTGCTTCGCCTGCGCACAAGGCTCTCGCTGCGCGGTTCGCGAAGGCCGATTTGGGCCGCCACACCTTCAAACGTTTTGCTGTTGTCGGCAGTGCGATTGTCGATTTCAATTGCCACACTCTCGGCATGGCGATCGATATTTTTGAGGAAGACGACAACGAGACGCTGGCGACGCGGCGCGACAAAAGCCTTGAGGCGGTCGGCATCAAGGTGATGCGCATCCGTGCCACCGATATCCTCGACGATATGGACAAGGTGCTGGAACGCATCACGCTCGGCATGCGCGCCCGCATCGGCGACCGGCGCGAAGCCGCTCGCGCCCACCGCGAGGCCAATCCGAAACAGGATTACTACCAGCGCCGCGACCAGAATGATCGCCCCTCACGCACGAACAACGATTACTCACGGGACTGAATAGGATGACTTTGCTTTCAATTGCCGCCAGCACCTTCATCGCGCCTTTGTTTGCACTGCAATCAACCGGCGCCACCGCTGTTGCGATCAAGAATGACGCACCGGAAACATGGACCGTCGAATATCCGCGCATCATCACGCCTTTTGTCGATGATTATCGCCGTTGTCTGAATGTAGCGAACCGCCGGATTACGGGAGAGGCCAATCTGGAAGCGCAGCACCGCGCCGATTTAACGCGCTGCGCACAGGCCTCGTCCGAGGCGCAATCCGAGGCAAACCGCGTGCTCGCCAATCGCGGCGAACTGGAAGAATACGCACCCGCCGATGTCTCCGAAGTTTTTGAACATATCGGCCGCATCCATGTCGCGCGCGGCGCTGATCTTGATCGGCAGTTTTTGCAGCGCCTTCAAGGCGCGGAACGGCGAGTAGAAGAATATGACCGCGACAAACCCAAAGGGCTCGTCATCGAATTGCGCGATGCCTCTGTGGTGAAGGCCGCGATCGACCAAAGCCAGGCTATTAGCGAGGACGCAGCCGAGTAATGTTGAAAATTGATAATCTTCACGCCGAAGTAGACGGCGCTGGCGGGAAAAAGGCGATCCTGAAGGGGTTGAGCCTCGAAGTGCCAGCGGGCGAAGTTCATGCGATTATGGGCCCGAATGGCGCCGGTAAATCGACGCTTGCCAATGTGCTGGGCGGCAAGCCGGGTTATGAAGTCACGCAGGGTTCTGTCGCGTTCAAGGGAGAGGATCTGTTTGATCTCGACCCGCATGAGCGAGCGGCAACCGGTCTTTTCCTCGGCTTTCAATATCCGGTCGAAATTCCCGGCGTATCCAATGTGCAATTCCTGCGCGAGGCGCTCAATTCGCAGCGCAAATATCGCGGTGAAGAGGCCCTGTCCGGCGGCGAGTTCCTAAAACTTGCCAAGGACAAAGCCGCTTTGCTGAAAATGGACATGGAAATGCTCAAACGGCAGGTCAATGTCGGCTTTTCAGGCGGCGAGAAAAAGCGCGCTGAAATGGTGCAAATGGGCATTCTCGACCCATCCTTTGCTGTGTTGGATGAAACCGATAGCGGCCTCGACATCGACGCGCTGCGGATCGTGGGCGAAGGCATCAATTCGATCATGCGCAGCGGCGATAAAGGCGTGCTGCTGATCACGCACTATCAACGCCTGCTGGACGTTGTGAAGCCAGACCGTGTTAGCGTTCTGGCGGGTGGCCGGATTGTTCAAACGGGCGGACCGGAACTTGCACTGCGGCTCGAAGCTGAAGGTTATGACGCTGTGATGGCAGAAGCCGCCGCATGATCCTTTCCGCGCTCCTCCTATCTTTGCAGGCCGCACCTGCGGCGCAGCCCGAGCCTATTCCCGAGATTGTTGTTCTCGGCCGGCTTCGCAGCCTTCAGGTGACAGTTGGCCAGGATCAGAAGGGCAATTGGAATTGTTCGCTCAGCGGATCGACCGGCCGGCCAAGGTTGGACGATAAATTTTGCCGCGCGGCAACCAAATGCGTTCGCAAAGGCGCAAAAGAGACAGGCGCCATTGAAAAATGCATCCGCAAAAGCCGCAATGGGCTGGTGAAGCAATTTGAGCGGGCAATGAAAAAGACATCGAAATGACCGAAGCACAGACCCTTCCGACCCGCCGTGACGAGGCATGGCGCTATGCCGATATCGACGCGGTTCAGCGCCTCGGCATAGCCGCACTTGATACGTGGCAGGACATTGCCGTCGCTGATGGCGAGACGTGGCAGGACACTATGGTAATCGGCAGCGATGCGCCGGAACTCCGCCGTATTCGCCTGACGCTCGGCGCCGGTGCGACCGCCGCTATCTTTGTCACCAACACCGGACGCGATTTCACACGCGTCGAAGTCGAAGTGACTCTGGGCAAGGGTGCGCATTTTGAATTTGGCGGCGTCACGATTGGCGGCGGCGATGCCGTGCGCGAATTCGTGACGACCACCATCCATGCAGAGCCGGATGCGACCAGCAACCAGACTGTTCGCGCTGTCCATTGGGGCACAGGCACAGGCAATTTCCTTGGCGAGATCAAGGTGGCCCGCCACGCGCAGAAAACCGACGCCGCGCAGGATTTTAAAGGTCTGCTGCTCGAAGCCGGAGCAAGCGCAAACGCTGTTCCGCAGCTTGAGATTTTTGCTGACGATGTGAAATGTGCCCACGGTGCAACCGTCGGTCAGCTTGACGAAGCGGCGCGCTATTACATGGCCGCTCGCGGGCTTTCGCCGGAGCAATCCCAGCGTCTGTTGGTGCAAGCTTTTCTTGGCGATGCATTCGTTGAACTCGATGATGAGGCGGCGCGTGAAAAGCTGCTTGATGCCGCGCTCACCGCGCTGGAGGGAGCATCGCTTTGAACGCTCCTGCCGCCATCTCTGCATTGCCTGATCTGCGGGGGGATTTCCCCGGCATGATCACGCGTGACGGTGCGCCGTGGCATTACCTCGACACCGCGGCGACTGCGCAAAAACCGCGCGCTGTGATCGACGCAATGAGCCGCGCTCTTGGTGAGAATTACGCAACCGTGCATCGCGGTGTTTATTCACGCTCAGCCGAGATGACACAGGCTTACGAAAACGCTCGCCGTACAATCGCGCGCTTTCTTGGCGGCAGCGAAAACGAGATTGTCTTCACGCGCGGCGCGACCGAGGCGATCAACCTTGTGGCGAATACGTGGGGCCGGGCCAATCTGAAACAGGGTGATCGCATTCTGATTTCCCAATTGGAGCATCACTCCAACATCGTGCCGTGGCAAATGCTCGCCAATGTGACGGGCGCTCAGATTGATATTTGCCCGCTTACCGATGATCACCGAATTGATCTGGATGCGGCCGAAGCGATGTTGACCGAGCAGCACAAGCTGGTCGCGCTGTGCCACGTGTCTAATGTGCTCGGTAGCGTTCTGGACGCACCGCGCGCTGCAAAGCTGGCACATAAAATCGGCGCAAAACTGCTCCTCGATGGATGCCAGTCTGCCCCGCATATGACCGTTGACGTTACCAAGCTCGACTGTGACTTTTACGTCTTCAGCGCGCATAAGCTTTACGGCCCAACCGGCATCGGCGCGCTCTGGGCGCGCAGCGACATTCTGGACGCGATGCCCCCATGGGAAGGCGGCGGCGCGATGATTGACCGCGTAACTTTCGAAACGACGACTTACGCACCTGCTCCGCAGCGTTTCGAGGCGGGCACCCCTGCTATCGGCGAAGCCGTCGCGTTCGCCGCAGCGGCCGATTACGTCAGCGAAGTCGGGTTAGACCGTCTGCACGCTCACGAAGCAGAATTGGTCGAACGGCTGCGCCGCGAATTGGGCGCGATGAACGATGTCACCCTGTTTGGCCCCGCCGACAGCGCCGGCATTGTCAGCTTTGCGATTGACGATATTCACCCGCACGATCTTGGGACGATCCTCGATGAGGCGAATGTCGCGATCCGCGCGGGTCACCATTGCGCGCAGCCTTTGATGGACTATTTCAAAGTCCCGGCGACCGCGCGGGCCAGTTTTGGCCTCTATTCCACACACGATGATATCGATGCGTTGCTGGAAGGGATTGCCCGCACGCGCCGGATTTTTGGGAAAGCATGATGAACAAGCTGCAAGACGAGAAAGAATTTGTCGCCGCACCTGCGCCGAATGATGAGGTGGTAAAGCCGCCTCGTGCGCGGGTATCCGACGTCATTGATCCCGACGCGGACACAGCGGCAGACGCTGGCCCGCGTAAGCGCGACTACCTTGATGGGTTTTTGCATCAGCAGCCAGCATCAGGCGAAGTCGGCGGGCCGGGCAGCGATCTGCAAACCGCCGTCGTCGATGCGCTGAAAGAGATTTACGATCCCGAAATTCCGGTCAACATCTATGACCTTGGCCTGATTTACGGCGTCGATGTCGATGATGATGCCGATGCGACGATCACCATGACGCTGACAACGCCGCATTGCCCCGTGGCGGAAACCATGCCGGGCGAAGTTGAGCTGCGCGCGGCGTCTGTTCCGGGCATTCGCGATGCCGAAGTCAATCTGGTCTGGGATCCGCCGTGGAGTCCCGAAAAGATGACTGACGAGGCGCGCCTCGAACTGGGGATGCTGTGATGAGCGACGTAAAGACACGCCAAATTCCCGCTGCCGTTGTCCTGACACAGGGCGCTGAAAAGCGGATCGCGCACTTGATGAGCGAAGCCCCTGACGATGCGATCGGCGTAAAGCTGTCGACCCCGCGCCGCGGGTGTTCGGGCCTCGCCTATTCGGTCGACTACGTCACCGAAGAGACAAAGTTCGATGAGAAGATCGAAACGCCGGGCGGCACATTCTATATCGACGGGGCGAGCGTGCTTTATCTCGTCGGGTCGATCATGGACTGGGTCGAGGATGATTTCACCGCCGGGTTCACGTTTGAGAACCCGAATGCAAAGGGCGCCTGCGGCTGCGGCGAAAGCTTTATGGTCTGAGGCAGCACTTGCCGCTTAGGGTTAGTCTTCTGCGGTGATACGTTTGATTAGACGCGCTTCGATCTCGTCAATCTGGCCATCATTGTTCAGTTGCGCTTCGAGCCACGCATTTTCGTTTTCTGTTACCAGATCACCGGCAGCGGCATCGCCTGCATAGTCGTTTTGCGGGCCATCTTCGCCGCGCAAATGCTTTAACGCATCGGCGACATTGGCTTTCACGTTCGGCGTTTCGCGAATGACTCGGCTCAAAAACGCTGCGTGGTTGGCTTTGTTGTTCTCGACAAACTTCACCAATTCCAGCTTGCGCTCATGGCTGAGCTGCGCGTTGTCGAGCGTGAAGCCGCGCATGTAATTTGCGATGCCATCGACAAACAGATCGGCCCAACCATCATCGTTCTCATCTTCGAGGGTCGCGTCTTTCAAACGGAACAGCAGTTCTGCATCGAACCGGCTAACCGCGGCGGGGCCATAGCCACCGCTTGAAAAGAGCACGCGGCGCAGGATTTTAACCTCGGCTGCGCTGATATGGGTCGCGGACAATTCGCCGCCGCAGCGGGTCGGGCCTTTGCCGGTCAAAACTTCGCGTTCGACCTGTTCAAGCACATAGTTTTTGAGGAGATCGGGCACGTTCTCTGCGCGTTCAACAACGCGAACCAGCGTTTCCAGCTCGACAACACTGTCTATCGCGCCGTCATGATCGACCTGCGCGATCAGCCATTCGGCTTCGGTTTTGCTGCATTGCAGGCGCGGCTGCGTGCCATTGAGGACATATTCGCCGACCGCTTCGACAAAGAAATCGCACCATGCATCGTCACGCTCGGACAGCACATTGTTGATTGCAAACAGCGCCTCTGCCTCTTCGCGGGTGATGATGCCATCGCCCCATCCCTGACGGCGCAGGCCAAGCAGTTCCTCAGGCGAGACAACGCCGTCTGCGGCGGCGCGCTGCGCCAGTTCGGTGAAATGTGTGGTCATAGCCGTGCGTCAAACCTCTTTTGATATCGAGGGTGCTATAACGCGAATGTGCTTAAGACAGGGTTACCGTGAGGCTTAGTTACCGCGTCTCCACTTCGGAAAGGCACTGGCTTTTATCGGCTGCTGCGCCGCCTTGGCGCAGGCGCGCCTCGATATGGGTGGCGACTGGCTCTGCCCCTGCTTGCAGAGGGTAAAGATAGATGTCGAGCACACAGCTGGCCCCGGCAAATTGCAATTTTCGGGAATCGCCCTCGGTAAGGTCAATCCGCGCATTGCCCAGCCTGCGAAGCAAGGATGGCGCGCCTGTGCCAATGATCCCGTCGACACCAGCAGCGCGGTCTATGCTGGGCGGCTTGAATGTATCCGCGCGCGGTGGCGCAGGCCTGGCGCTGGCACTGGACGGCGCATAAGTCGCCCCTGATCCGGCGGAGCAGGCCGACACGGCCGCCGCCATGGTGATAATCGCAAGCTTACGCATCGGACGCTCCCTTACGCCGCATCGCATCATGCGCAAGGTGTGTCCCGGCCGCTGCCCCCACAATCGGGGCGATCAGATTGACGAACGGAACCAGCATCATCGCCGCGATTACGCCGCCCAGCATGAGCCGCTCCCCGCTCTTTACAGGACTAGGCTCGCTTTGCCCCCCTGTGTGGCGCAGCCAAGCCATATCGGTCAGCTCACGCCCGAGCAGCACGGCATTCACCAGCAGAAAGACAATTGCAGGGCCGATGGCGGTGAACAGCAGCACAATCGCAAATGGCAGCGCGAGCAGGTTGAACGTCAAAGCGCGGCCAAGCCCTTTGAGTGAATTGGCGACATCCTGAGGCAAAGGCAGCGGCTGCGCTTTGTCCGCGAGATCGGGATAGTGTTTCGCCTCAACCGCAGCGACGATCTTATCGGCGAAAAACTGCAGCACCGCGAGTGCCACGATTCGGAACAGAAACCAAAATGCAATGATCGCGATGATCGCAGCCGCTGCAGCGCGGGCCATGCCGCCTGCTTCCCATCCCATCCATGCAAACAGCCATTCCAGCCCAACATACAGGCCAAACCCGGCGAAAACGAAGAGAAGCACGGTGATCCCGATGCTTTTCGCGGCGATGCGCAGGATGGCGGGATCGCGCAACTGGCCAAACGCTTTGGAAAGGGAGGCGAATACGGCGTTCATGCCAATGCGATGGTGCCGCTTCGATGCGAAGTCAAACGGGACGCGGCAGGTTTCCCAGTATTTGACCCGCGCCGAAGCCCGCCCCCTTGGCCTAGGCGCTCGTTCCGGCTAGGCGAGCGGCGACTTTTCAACATTCCCCAATTCAGGACGATTCCTTGTGACAGACCCCCGCTATGACGTGATCGCTATCGGCAACGCCATCGTCGATATTATTGCCAGCTGCGAAAACGAAACCATTGCCGAACTCGGCCTGAATCGCGGCGGTATGACGCTGGTCGATGCGGATGGCGCGGACACTCTTTACGCGGCCATGGGTCAGGCGACCGAAAAATCG
Organism: uncultured Erythrobacter sp.; assembly: GCF_947497915.1. Taxonomy (GTDB): domain Bacteria; phylum Pseudomonadota; class Alphaproteobacteria; order Sphingomonadales; family Sphingomonadaceae; genus Erythrobacter. The sequence continues at coordinate 741,817 of NZ_CANMIJ010000002.1, forward strand.
GGCGGATCGGCTGCAAACACGCTTGCGGGCCTTTCACAGCTGGGCACGCAGTGCGCCTTTATCGGGCAAGTCGCGCAGGATCAGTTTGGCGAAGTGTTTGCTCACGATATTCGCGCCGCTGGCATCGATTTCGATACACCGATGCGCGAGTCCGAGCCGCCTACGGGCCGCTGCCTCATTTTCGTAACGCCTGATGGCGAGCGGACGATGAACACGTTCCTTGGTGCGGGCCAGTTTCTGCCTGCCGCCGCCCTGAATGAAGATCTGATCGCGAGCGCGAGCATCCTCTACCTCGAAGGGTATCTGTGGGATCCAGAAGAGCCCCGCCGCGCTATGCGCCGCGCCATCGACGTTGCGAAAGCAGCGGGTCGCAAGGTCGCCTTCACCGCCAGCGAGAGCTTTGTGATTGACCGCCACGGCGATGATTTCCGCGCCATGATCGAAGACGGGGTGATCGACATCCTGTTTGTGAACGAAGGCGAGCTAGCGACACTGACCGGCGAAGATGATTTCGAAGCGGGTCTCGCCACAATTGCGGGCAAAGTGCCAGTGCTGGTCGCGACTAAAGGCGAAAACGGCGCAGTGGCCATCGCCCATGGGCAGCGCGCCGAAGTCGCCGCAGAGCCTGTCGCCAAGGTGATCGACACAACCGGCGCAGGCGATCAATTCGCCGCCGGCTTCCTGTCAGGTTTCGTCAAAGATGCACCGCTGGAAACATGTCTTAAGCGCGGCGCCATCGCCGCCGCCGAAGTGATCAGTCACTATGGCCCGCGTCCAGAGACCGATATGCAGGCGCTGATGGCGGAGAAGCTTTAAGGCACGGCTCTATGGTCCAAAGGAGCACCCGAAGCTCTCGGTTACTCTTTTGGAATTTCAGGCGCCCTTTTCCCGCGCTACCTCGCGCCAACCGATGTCCCGGCGGCAGAACCCGCTTTCAAAGCTGATCGCATCGACCGCGACATAAGCCGCCTCTTGCGCCGCTGTTACGTTCGCGCCGGTCGCGGTGACGTTCAGCACTCGGCCACCGTTTGCGACCAGTTGGCCGTCTTTGATCGCGGTGCCTGCGTGGAAGACCTTTGCGCCTTCTGCTTCCGCGTCGCCCAGATTGATCGCGCCTCCTTTCTTGGCGCTGGCAGGATATCCCTCTGCCGCCATCACCACGGTTAGCGCGGTTTCCTCGGCAAAGTCCGCCGCTGCGCTCGCAAGCTCACCCTTGGCGCAGGCGAGCATGATTGCCGCAAGGTCGCCCTGCAGGCGCATCATCAGCACCTGGCACTCAGGATCGCCAAAGCGGCAATTGTATTCGATCAGCTGAGGGCCGTCTTTGGTCAGCATCAGGCCCAGATAGAGCACGCCGGAATAGGGCATTCCCTCGGCGCGCATCGTGTCGACCGTCGGGCGCAGGATTTCCTGCATCGCGCGCGCCTGTAATTCGGGGGTCAGGACGGGTGCGGGTGAATAAGCGCCCATGCCGCCTGTGTTGGGGCCGACATCGCCTTCGCCAACGCGTTTGTGATCCTGAGCAGTGCCGAACGGGATGATCGTTTCGCCGTCTGTCAGCGCGAAAAAACTCGCCTCTTCGCCGTCCAGAAACTCCTCAATCACAACTTCTGCGCCTGCTTCGCCAAATTGCCCGCCAAACATATCGGCGAGTGCGGCTTCGGCTTCTTCGAGCGTCGCAGCGATAACAACGCCTTTGCCTGCGGCCAGCCCGTCAGCCTTGAGCACGTAAGGGGCATCAAACTTGCTCAGCGCGCCGGTCGCCTCATCAAGCGAAGTTGTGCGGATATAGCCGCCGGTCGGGATGTTGGCGCGCGCGCATAGGTCTTTGGTGAAGCCTTTGGAGCCTTCCAGTTGCGCGGCGGCTTTATCCGGGCCGAACACGGCGATATTTGCCGCGCGCAGGCTGTTACCAAGGCCGTCCACCAACGGCGCTTCCGGCCCGATCACCACCAGCTCAACCGTGTTTTCTTCGCAAAACCGGATGCAGGCCTCGTGATTGGTCGCATCCAGCGTTACCAGCTCAGCGCACTGCGCAATGCCTGGATTTCCGGGGGCAGCAAACAGCCGGGTCAGCGTAGGGGATTGCGCCAGCTTCCATGCCAGCGCATGTTCGCGCCCACCCGATCCAAGCAAAAGGACATTCATGGCTCGCGCCCCCTCAAATTACGATGATTCCGAATCTGGCGGGTTGGTAGCGCGTGGGCGGCAGGGCGACAACGCCGAGCCGCTGTCGATCACCGAGATTTCACAGGCGTTGAAACGCACGGTGGAGGATCGGTTCGGCCATGTGCGGCTGCGCGGCGAATTGTCCGGGGTGAAACGTGCGGCTTCCGGGCACCTGTATTGCGCGCTCAAAGACGACAAAGCCGTGCTCGACGGGGTGATGTGGCGCGGCAATACAAACCGGATGGCGTTCGTGCCCGAAGACGGGCTGGAGGTGATCGCAACCGGCAAATTGACCACATATCCGGGCCGTTCAAAATACCAGATTGTGATCGATAGCCTTGAACTCGCGGGCGAGGGCGCTTTGCTCGCTTTGCTGGAGAAAACGCGCGCTCGGTTGGAGGCCGAGGGCCTGTTTTCGCGTGAGCGCAAACGCGCTTTGCCGTATCTCCCGCGAACTATCGGTGTTGTCACTTCGCCAACCGGATCGGTTATCCGCGATATCCTTCACCGGCTGGCGGATCGTTTCCCAAGCCATGTCGTGGTGTGGCCTGTCCTTGTGCAAGGCCAAGGGGCCGCTGATCAGGTTTCTGCTGCAATTCGGGGTTTTTCAGACCTTCCGCAGGGCGGTGCGGTGGCACGGCCCGATGTCGTGATCGTCGCACGAGGCGGCGGATCGATTGAGGATCTGTGGAGCTTTAATGAGGAATCGGTGGTTCGCGCCATCGGGGAATGTACCATTCCGGTGATTTCCGCCGTTGGGCATGAGACCGATACAACGCTGGCAGATTACGCGGCAGACCGGCGCGCGCCAACGCCAACGGCGGCGGCTGAAATGGCCGTTCCTGTGCGCGCGGACCTTGATGCGACGCTGGCTGATTTTGCCGCGCGTCAACGCCGCGCTGTTTATCGGCCAGTTGAGCTGGGGCGCGAACGGCTGGAGGCGCGCGTGCGCCGCCTGCCGAAGCCGGAACAGGTGCTTCAGGCACAATCGCAGCGATTGGACGAAGTATCTGAGCGATTAAGGCGCGGTTTGATGGATCGCGCAGGGCAGGGACGCGAACGTCTTGCGGGAGTGGCCTCGCGATTGTCGCCAAACGCGCTGAAACGTGCCCATGGCGATGCCAAGAGGCGGCTTGATAGTGCGCGGCTCGTTCCTGCCTTGGTTGAGCGCCCGATTGCGAGCAAACGCGATGCGCTCGCATCGTTGGCGCGGCTCGCGGAGCAACTGCACCCTGAAAAGCCGCTGGACCGCGGCTATGCCATTGTTCGCGATGCCGCGGGCAAGGCGCTCACCTCCAAAGCGCAGGCGGAGCGTGAGGCTGCGCTTAAGCTCCAATTCAAAGACGATGTGCTTGAAGTAGCCACAGGCGCCTCGGCGGTGTCAGCACCCGCGCCGCCGCCCAAGCCAAAGCGCGCGGCGAAACCTAAGCCGACAAGCGGAACCCCGCCGCGCCAGAACGATTTGTTTGACTGAACCAGCAATGATAGAGCGAACCTATGTTGATGTCCTCCGGCAATAAAGCCGCAAAACTCCATTACGGCCCCTCCGCTTTCCGCGTCTTGCGGCCCGGCCAACACGTGTTCTGCGCGGTATCGGGTGAGGTCATTCCTCTCGAAGAATTGCGCTATTGGAGTGCGGAGCACCAAGAGGCGTATGCCACGCCTGAACTCGCGACGCGCCGCCTGCTCGGCCAAGGGTGAGACCCATGGCAATAGGCTGGATTACACTGGCGCTGACCTGCGCCGTCACTGGCTGCGCGCCGGGTGAAGCCGAAGTCGCGGCGAAGAAAACGCCTGTTGCGGTTCAATCCAAGCTCGCGCCCGGCGATGTCATCACCATTCCGCATCCGCGCCCGGCGCCTGACTTCAAATATCAGGGCGAATTGACCCAAGGCGGCTGGATCAGAGGATCGGTTCCTTCCGGCACAGTAAGCGCAACTTTGGGCGATCAACAATTGGCATTCGAGCGGAGAGACTTGGAGTTTTTCGCTGCATTTGACCGCGATAGCCCATCTAGCCTGACGCTTTCCGCGACACTCGCCAATGGCAAGATTTATTCCGAGCAAATCACCGTCTCCCCGCGCAAGTGGAACATCCAGCGCGTTAATGTCGCAAAACGCGGCGGGGGCAGCAGCGAAGCATGGTGGAAGAAACGCGAACCGGAATGGCTGGCGATCAAAGGAGCACGTGAGAAAGTCACGGGCGCAATGGGTTGGCAGCAGAACTTTATCTGGCCGGTAAAGGGCCGCATTTCCGGTCATTTCGGTCGTCAACGCATCTATCGCGGTGAGCCGGGCAGCTATCATTCGGGTATCGACATTGCTCCGGGCAATGGAGTGCCATTTGTCGCGCCTGCTGATGGTGTTGTGGTGCTCGCTCGGACGGGATTCAGCCTTGAAGGCAACATTATCATCATCGATCACGGCGGCGGTCTTAACAGCGCGTTCCTTCATGCCTCCAAACTGGCTGTGAAAGAGGGGCAGGCGGTTAAACAAGGCGATTATATCGGCAATGTCGGCTCCACTGGTCGATCGACGGGGCCGCATTTGCACTGGAGCCTGAAATGGCGCGATGCACGGCTTGACCCGCTGCTGTTTACCGGCCCGATGAACTGACATGAGAAGCCGCCGCCGCCTGATCGCGGCGATTTTGGTGACCACGCTTTGCGCACCGGGGACATGGCTGAGAACGCCGGTTTCATGGGACCCTCCGGCGGAAATCCGCGTCGAACAGGTTCAAGATTCCGGCGAAACAGGCACATCCGGCTGGGATGTTGCAGGCGTGTGGCAATATAGCGGTGAGAGCCTGCTGTTCGGCGGATTTTCCGCGCTGGTCGCGCTTCCCGAAAATCGGCTGATCGGTTTTTCAGACAGAGGCGCGCGTTTCAGTCTGAGTGAGCCCGACAGCGAATCGGTTAGCCAGGCAGTCACCCGCCAGACATTCTCCATAACCGGCCCCGATATGCTCGCCGATGTAGAGGCCGCTGCGCGCAATCCGGAAACCGGTACCTATTGGCTCGCACTGGAGAATAACCACGGCATTCACCGCTTTGATGCAGACCATTCAGCGCGCGGCATCGTGGCCCTTAATGCCGATACGCTCGGCTGGACGAATAACACCGGCGCAGAAGTTATGGCGCGGCTGGACGATGGGCGGTTTGTGATTTTACCCGAGGGGCGCAGGACGGGCCTGATCTTTGGCAGCGATCCGGTTGCATCTAAGGCATACGATACCTTTGCCTATATGCCGCCGATCCCCGGCCACGCCGCGACCGATATGGCGCAATTGCCAGATGGACGTGTGCTGCTGCTGCTCCGCAATGTCGATATTGGCGCAGGCATCCCGCCGTTTGAAAGCAAGATTGCGATTGGCCCCCCGCCGCAGACTGGCCGCACAGAGCCATGGGCCCCGGAAATCACTCTCGACCTGACGGGCGTGATCCCGCGCGAGAATTATGAGGGAATCGCTGTTCGTGAATTGGCAGATGGCCGCGTTGCCGTGTGGCTGATATCCGACGATAATCTCGCGGTGATCCAGCGGACCTTGCTCGCCAAGCTTATTCTCGATCCGAAATCGCTCGATGATTAAATGCACCTGCCAAACGCAAAAGGCGCGCGGAGCAAACTCCGCACGCCTTTTCGCGCATCGCTTCAGCCGTAAGGCTTAAGAAGCGGCAGCAGCTTTCTTAAGTTCGCGCTTCACTTTTTGAGCGCGGGTCGAAAGCTTTTCGTCTTTGGTTTTGAGCAGCCAGTTATCGAGGCCGCCATTATGCTCAACCGAGCGCAGACCGTTGGTCGATACGCGGAACTTGAAGCTGCGCTCCAGCTTGTCGCTCATCAACGTTACGTTCTGCAGGTTTGGCAGAAAAACGCGCTTGGTCTTGTTGTTGGCGTGGCTGACATTGTTGCCCACCTGGCGACCTTTGCCGGTCAGTTCGCAAATACGCGACATGATATCTCTCGTTTCGTTCACGGTTGTGGTCCGCACGACTGATTCGGCGGCCCAGAAATTCGGCCAGAAATCACAATGTTCCCGGGAAGCGGCGCACTTAACCCCGCGCTGGCGAATCGTCAAGCAAACTCGGCTGCCATTGGACGACCGCCACCTTATTGCCATAATTCTCGGAACCTTCTCGCCACCTTAGTCATTGTAATCGCTATGTGCCTCAACACGACGTCTGTGTTGAGCGCTGACTAGGAGGATCAATATGAAAAAGATTATTACTGCCGCATTCGCCGTCACCGCAACGCTTGGCCTTGCCGCGTGTGACGTAGACCAGACACAAGAACTCGAAGTTCCAGAAGTCAGCGTTGAAGAAGGCCAGATGCCTGAATTTGACGTTGAGACCGCAGACGTCGATGTGGGCACTGAAGAAGTCACCGTCGAAGTTCCGACTGTTGACGTGGATATGCCCGATGACGCCGATGGCGAGCCGGTTACCGGCAACGAATAAGCAGACAAGCAGGTGACGGGGCCGGGCACACGTTGGCCGGTTCCCGCACCGATGCTGCGCGCCCTTGATTCGGCGCGCGAAGCGGCGGCGGCGGGCGAAGTGCCTGTCGGCGCCGTTGTCGTTTTGGGCGGAAAGATCATTGCGGTTGCTGCCAATGCAACCCGTACGCCGCCCGATCCGACCGGTCACGCCGAAATCCGCGCCTTGCGCGAGGCCGCTGCAAAGCTGGGCGATGAGCGGCTGACAGGGTGCGACCTCTACGTCACGTTGGAGCCGTGCGCGATGTGTGCGGGCGCGATCAGCCATGCACGGATCGCGCGGCTCTATTACGCGGCGAGCGATCCCAAAGGCGGCGCGGTGGAAAGCGGTGCGCGCGTGTTCGAACACGAACAATGCCTGCACCGGCCAGAGGTCTATTCAGGAATGGGCGAAGATGAGGCCGCACAATTGCTGCGCGAGTTTTTTAAGGAGCGGCGGTGATCGCCTAATCGAGGCCGGTGCGCCTCACATCCCTCGCCAGATCTTCGCCTTCGTATTGTCTCGCGCGCCAAACCGCGCAGCATCGCAGCGCGTTGGCCGGAACCGTTTGCCATAACAAATCCGTAATTCCTGTAGCCAGCCGCGTTTGTTGAGCTTTACGCCCACGGCGCTCGCCGAAATGCCGGTATTGGCATCGGCAAAGGCTTTGCGGATGCGGCCCGCGGTGAGGCCCTCCTCGCGGCTGATCCGGTCATAATCGGGGATGCGGTAACTGTCCCACAGGATCCGGGTGACTTTGAAATAAACCTCTGGCCGGCGAGTCATACAGCTGCCGTGTTTGGCCCATTGCCGCGCTACCAGCTGGGCCGACGGCATCATGCACATATTCGCGCGCACTTCCCGCGTTGTTAGTGTGGCGGGCGCGCGGCACCATTGCGGCCAGCTTCGGCGGCCTTTCGACACACCTTCCGGCCAGAGCCCATGCACGACCAGTCCGAAGCGTCCATTATCGCCCGAACATTGCGTCTTGTGAGAGCGGCTATCAGTGCGCGGCTTGCAGAACTCGGGCGACCAGCTGAGCGCCATTGTATACCCCGTCACCGGCATTTCGCGCCGCTGGCTGCTGGGCGCGACTTTGGGCACAGTCGAGATATTGGGCGCGCGGCATTGGTAAGCCTGCGCGTGGACGGTGGCGGGGAGGGTGACGAACGCCACGCTTGCAAGGATACTAAATGGTTTCGGCATCAATGTTCTCATTCGCAAACCAAAGCCTGGAACTGGGTGTGAAAAGAAGGGCGATTGCAATGATTTGCAGAATCGGTGCCGCCAACTCCATTGGAACGTACGCCGCTGCAGCCAAGATATAGGAAGGATCTGCGAGAAATGGCCAAAGGCGCACGATCCCGAAAAAAACCACGATCCAGCGGGCAATGGGGCTGGCGACAAAGTAAATCCAGACAATCGGGATAAGCGCAATCGTAAATAGCGAAAACAGAATCACGATCGCCATATCGCGGTTCCACATTGTCCCGGTGTAGCCCCAAAGCATTCCCTGTGTTTCCAGCGGATGCAATAATCCGCGAACCAGCGCGATAACAGCCGAAAGCAAACAGATGGCCGCGAACAGCTTTATCGAAAGCGGCCTTGGACCGCTCGCAATTTTCATAGCGGCGTGAAATCCAGTCCCACATCAGCCGCAGGAGCGCTTTGGGTTAGCCGCCCGACAGAGCAATAATCGACGCCGCTGGCGGCTTTTGCCTTGATCGTGTCCAAGTTGATGCCGCCGCTGGCTTCAGTGGCTGTGCGGCCTGCAACGATGGCGACGGCCTCTTTCAGAACGTCCGGCGACATATTGTCGAGCAAGAGATGATGCGCGCCTGCTTCGATGGCAGGCTCAATCTGATCCAGCCGGTCCACTTCGCAAATGATCGGCTTTACGCCTGCATCACGCGCGCGGCGCACGGCTTCGCCAACGCTGCCTGCAACAGCGACATGGTTATCCTTGATCATCGCCGCATCCCACAGGCCCATGCGGTGATTCTGCGCGCCGCCCATGCGGACCGCGTATTTCTCCAGCACCCGCAGGCCGGGCAGAGTTTTGCGCGTGTCCAGCAGAGTGCAATGATCACTGTCCATCGCGGTCACATATTCGCGGGCCATCGTGGCGATGCCGGATAGGTGTTGCACGATGTTAAGCGCGCTGCGCTCTGCGGTCAGAAGCGCGCGGGCGTTGCCTTTCAGGCGCATCAGATCGGTGCCCGCCGCGACGCTGTCACCATCGGTAACGAGCGTTTCAATCTCGACGCCGGTATCCAGCGCGCGAAAAAACGCCTCGGCTAGCGGCAGACCCGCCACGACCACAGGATCGCGGCTGTCCATTACGCCTGAAAAACGAGCATCTGCTGGAATTACGCTGGTGGAGGTAACATCCGCCCCGCCGCCCTCAAGGCCGACGCCAAGGTCCTCATCCAGAGTGTCGCGAACAAAGCGGGCAAGGTCGAAGCCGGGGAGTGTGAAAGTCATGAAACGGGGTTTGAAGCAGTGCCTTGAATTGCGCAAGCGGGGAGCTTTTGTTTGCGCATTGCATCCGGGGTGCGGTTTCCTCGCGCCTGCAGGTGCCCGAAGCGAAGCGAAGGAATAGCGCCGAGGACGAATGCGCGGATGCGCATTCGCAGCGAATCAATGCACGAAGCGCGCGACGACATCGCGATAAGACCGTGAAACCTTCACCTCTGCGCCGCTATCCAGCACCAGGAAGCATTCGCCATTGGTGTGCGGTTTCACCTGACGCACCTGATCGAGGTTGACGATGGTGGAGCGGTGGACGCGCTGGAATTTGCGCGGATCCAGCCTGCGCTCGAGGTCTTTCATCGTCTCGCGCAGGATCAGCGAATTGTCGCCGGTGTAGATGCACATGTAATCGCCAGCAGCCTCGATATGCTCGATGCTTTCAACTTCGACGCGAAAAATCTGGCCGCGATCTTTCACATTGATCAGCTTTTCAAACCTGTCCGCACCTGCATCATCGCCTTCGCTGAAATTGGCGGCGCGGTCTGGCGCGACTTCGGCCAGCACGCCAAGCAATTGTTCGGCGTCTTCGGACGATTTCTTTTCGGCAATGCGTTGACGCACACGCTCGATCGTGTCGGCAAGCTTGTCTTCGTCGACCGGCTTCATCAGATAATTGACCGCGTTCGCTTCAAACGCGCGGATCGCGTGCTCTTCGTAGGCGGTGACAAATACGAACAGCGGCGGTTCAATTTCCATCACACCTTTGACGACAGAAAATCCATCAAACCCGGGCATCTGGATGTCGAGAAACACAAGATCGGGCTTTTCTGTTTTGATTTTGCGGATCGCCTCGCGCCCGTTTGAGCAGGTGTCGATCACTTCGACATCTTCAAACGGCTCTAGCCGGACTTGCAGTCCTTGAATGGCGAGCTTCTCATCGTCGACGAGGATGGTGCGAATAGTCATAATTACGATCCAGTGGCACGTTGGGGGTTTAGGGAAATGACGTTGCTGGCATCTTGGCTGGCATCGGGATTTGATCCGGCATCGTCAGCGTCCGCGCCCGAATTTTCGGGGGTGTCAGGCACGGTGTCTCGTAAAGGTTGATATGGGATCTCGATAAGCACTGTGAACCCTCCGCCGGGTTCAGAGCGTGTTTCGAACAGGTGCGTCTCGCCGTAAGCTTGCATCAAACGGTTGCGGATATTGGCGAGGCCAACGCCGGTGGACACGGTCTGGCTGGGCGAGGGATTGCCAAGATGGTCGAGCAATGCGTGCTGTATCGGGCCATCAAGTCCGGGGCCGCTATCTTCGACTGTCATGCGCAGACGGTCTCCAATAACGCGCGCCGTCACGGAAATGCGCGCGCCTTCCTCTTGCGGGCTGACGGCGTATTTGATCGCGTTTTCGACGAGCGGTTGCAAAAGCATGGACGGCAGACAGGCGATGCGCGCTTTGTCTTCGATTTCAAAGTTGGTTCGCAGCCGCTCTTCAAACCGCATCCGCTCAATGTCGAGATATAGGCCGAGGGTCTCGATCTCCTGATCCAACGTCACCTGACTGCCGGGTTCCGCAATCAAAGTGTGCCGCAGAAAGCTCGAAAGCCGGGTTAGCATGGCGTTGGCAGGTTCGGTCTGTTTGAGCAGCACCAGCGTGCTGATTGAATTGAGGGTGTTGAACAGGAAATGCGGGTTCAACTGGTATCGCAGCATCGCAAGCTGGGCGGCTGTCGTCTGCGCTTCGAGCCGTTCAAGCCGGTCCGCCTGCTGCTCCACCGTCAGGAAGTAATTGATCGCAAAATACAGAGCGCTCCACGCGCCAAGCAGTGTCAGCGGGATGAAGGACAGGCCGATAAATCGCTGCGCAAATGTCGCCTCGCGCGCATCGCCATAATACAGCAGCTGGACCCAGGCATCGATTGAGGCATAGACGACCACGGCACCGATCAAGACCAGCACCGTCCCGCCCCATGTGACCAGCGGGCTACGGCCGATCAATTGGCGGTAGATGACGGACAGAACGAGGCTGATCGAAAAGCCGGTAATGGCCATGATCAGCATCAGAATTAGCTGGCTATATGGCAGTCCGTTGGCCGCCGCGTTTACCGCGCGCAGCAGGAACGCGCCGCCCCAGCCGGCCAACTGGAGGTTCCAGAAAGCGCGGTTCTTGCTCGCGAAAAACGGCGCCGGCTGAATTTGAAGCACTGCCATATCTGACCTGCATAGCCCAATTTTAGCCAGTTAGCAGCGTGTTTTGCTGTGACCGGCGCAAGCGGGCACCGGCTGGGCGCAGGTTTTGGGCGTTTCTGGCCGTCTTCAAGCTGTTTCTGGCGGTTCCTATTGGCCCTTTCCCGGGTCAATCAATCTGGTGACATGTGCAGACCAGTCCGCCTGATTGCTGTTTTGCAATGTTGCGCGGATGCGGGGCAATTCGGCATCGACCGCTTTGGCGCGTTTCTGCCATTTATCGTGGGAGCCGCTCAGGAAAAGCGCGCCGCCGCTATTGGGTTGGTACTCGCGAAAGAAGCGTCCGGCGGCGGCTGGGTCATATCCCGCATTGGCGAGCAGCCACGGCATCAATTTGTCGGCTTCACGCTCTGTCGCGCGGATATTGCGGCGTTTGCGGCCATTGGTATCGAGCCATTCGCGGTGGCCAAGCAGATTGTGCGCCAGTTCATGGGCGATTGCCGCTGCGAATAGATCATCGTCGAATGCAAAGCCGGAAAAGCGCGCGCCGATCACCACGCGGCTGCCATCTGCGACGGCGCGTTCATTGTCGCCTGTCAGTTCAAAACGGGTTGCGCATGCCTTTACGCCGGTGAGCGTTATGGCCTCGCCATCTGCGAAGCCGACAGTCAATTTGCCTGATTGAGAAAGCTCTGCGTCAATATGATCATGCGCGCGCTTCAAACGCTTCCAATCAAGCCGGTCGTCCGCCTTCCAAAGGTTCGGCTCGGCATTGCCCAGTGTCATGATTTCTCGATTGGCAGGGAATGCGCCAGACGCACCAGCGGGCGAGCCCTTGGCGGCGGTTTGCACGGCAAAATCGCGGTTTAGGCTCAGAGCGTTCCGGGCGATATCAGGCGCGCCATAGCTCGCCATATCCTGAAGCTGGAGGCCGGTTGCCGCGTAAGTGTCAGAGCAAAATTCGGCATTGCCGCGCGCGAGCCTCCATCCGGTGTCTTGCAGCCTTTGATCAAGGCTTTGGAAGTCTTCAATCGCGGCGCGCTCTGCGGAATAATCGACATTTGCGCTGTCAGGATCTGCCGCCAATGCGCTGACGGCGAGAGAGGCGGCAAACAGTCCGCCGATCACCCATCCGCGCGCCATCAGCTGTCCGTTTCGTCAAGCGCCTCTTTCAGCGCATCATAGCCGACCATGCCGCCCATCGCATTTTCGCTTGTGACCCAAGCGGGCGTGCCGCTGAAGCCCAGCGAGCGGGCAAAGCTGAGGTTTTTCGCCAGTTCAACCGAGACAGTGTCGGACGCGGCATCGGCCCGTGCGCGTTCCATGTCGAGGCCGGCCTGCGTCGCGGCGGCTTCGATCGATTCCGGCGTGGTCGGGCCAAAATTGAACATGGCTTCGTGGAACTCGGCATATTTGCCCTGAATACCCGCGGCCAGCGCCATGCGGGCGGCGGCATCGCTGCCTTCGAAAATCGGCCATTCGCGCATCACGACCTTAAGATCGGGATCTTCGGCGATCAGGCGTTTCACATCCGCCAGGCTCGCCTCGCAATAAGGGCAATTATAGTCGGTGAATTCCACCAGAACCTTGGAGCCATCCGGATTCCCCATCACCGCGCCGGGAAAGGCAACGTAAAGATCATCGCCTGCCTGTGTGAGCCGTTCGCGCGCCTGCGCGTTCTGCAATTCCATCGCCATCTCTTCGAGGATGGTCGGATTATCGAGCAGGTAAGAGCGCGTGCGATTATCCGCGAGGCCTGAATATGACCACGCCGCAGCGCCCAGAAAGCCAAAGACAAGCGCCAGCAGCGCAGTGAGAAGCGAGGTTCGCATACCGTTTTCCATGTTTGTGATTACTAACGCGGCTTATTCAAAAGGCCAGCGGATCATCGCGGCCCGCGTTACCTGTCCCGTAATGCCTCAAGTTCGGAGCGCGCTTGAAGCGCCACGTCTTGCGCTCTGATCCAGTCCGGCGATCCAACTGGAAGGCCTGCCTCTGCATCCTTGGCGTTGCGTAAAGCGGACGGGTAATTGCGGTTCATCACCTGCTGTTCGGCGCTGGCGAGTTTGGCGCGTGGAATGTCGCCTTTGGCCGCGTAAACCACGCCCAATTGGTACCACGCAAACGGATTTAGCCGATCCCTTGCAACGGCAGCGCGCAGCACGCGTTCGGCCTCGGGGTAATTTGCCTTGTCTTCGGTCGCAATCAACGCGTGGCCAAACATGCCCGCGATAAGCGGCTGGTTGAGCGTGATATCGGTCGCCTTGCGAAGCGGGATAAGAGCCTCTTCCACACGGCCGGATTCGAGCAGGATTTGACCCTGCACTTCGAGGAAATACGGATTGTCAGGATCGCCTGCGAGCAGCGCGTCTGTTTCCGATAGTGCTTTTTCGACCTGCGCATCCTTGTGAAACGCGTAGGCGCGGGCATAGCGTGCGGGCACGCTTGTGTCGGATTCGGGATATTGATTAAACGTGCGGTTCGGCTCTGCGAGATAGCCATAAAGTTTGGCGCGCACTCTCAAGAACCGGTCTTGCAGCTCGGCATCGTCGGGGGTGTCCCATGCCGCGTCTTCTTGCAGCAGGTCTCGCAGAATCTGAATCCGGTCACCCGAAAGCGGGTGAGTTCGGGTGTAAGTTGCCTCGTCGCCTTGGCTATAGCCGCGGCGAATTTCGAGATCGCGCAGGCGGTCAAAAAATTTCAGCATACCGCGGCCCGAAATGCCTGCGCCTGAAAGGTACCGTGCGCCTGCCAAATCGGTGGCTGCTTCCTGATTGCGGTTAAACGCAAGGAAGCTGCCGAGAGCCGCGCGCTGTCCCGCCATGATCGCGCCAATCGCCGCATCGCCTGCACCAGCCAGCGCCGCGCCAACGCCGATCAACAGCGAAAGGATGCTGATCCCGTTTGCCGCGCTCGTGCGCTCGTTAAAACGGACAACGTGACCGGCAGTGATATGGCCCAGCTCATGCGCGAGAACGCCTTGAACTTCATTGGCGGTTTCCGCCGCGTTGAGCAGGCCAGCATGGACATAAATGACCTGTCCGCCCGCCACGAAGGCGTTGATGGAAGGGTCGTTGATCAGGACAATATCGACATTTTCCGGCTCAAGCTCGGATGCCTCGACAAGCGGCGCCGTCATATCGCGCAGCAGCGCCTCTGTTTCGGCATCGCGCAGGATAGACTGCGCTGCCGCCGGGTTCAGCGTGATCAGCGTGCTGGCAAGCAGCGCCATAAGATAGGCGCAGAAACGCGGGAGCGGGATGTTTGAAAACGGGCGCATTGGCGTTGGCCTAACGCGATTCCTCCTGAACGGGAACTGAAACCGTGTCTGACGCGGGCAGGGCCATGGCGAATTCAGCCATGATATCGGTCAGGTCGCGGCGCGATCGCCACGGTGCGGCAAGCGAGATCAGCGGGTCTGAGTGGTCCATCTCGGGATAGAAAACAGCCTGCGCTTCGCCGCCGCGCTCGGTCAGCTCTTTGGTCAAAAGACGGCTGTTGCGCGGAAAGACAGTGGTGTCTTTCTCCCCGTGCAAAAACAGCATTGGCGGGGCGTCGCCGCGCAAATGCGCGATTGGCTGGGTCGCCTTGGGATCGGGCGCATCGCCGAATGCTGCAATGGTGGAATCGCTGTCGAACGGGTAAAAGTCATACGGGCCAGACATGCCGATTACGCCCGCAATATCTGATGGAGCAAGCCCTTCGGCGGCGAGCCATTTGTCGTCAAGCGCGGCGGTGACGACATTGTAAGCGCCCGCAGAATGCCCCGCAATTACAATGCGTTGAGGATCGCCGCCATGTTCTGCAATTTCACGGTGAGTCCAGCCGACAACGCTGGCTGTATCTTCCAACATGGCGGGATATTTGCCAGCTTCGTCCAAACGGTACCCGCCCAGAACGACGACAAACCCGCGCTCTACAAAGGCCCGCGCGACAAAGCCGTAATCTTCCGGATCGCCGGAACGCCAGCTGCCACCGTGAAAGAAAACAAGCACCGGGCGCGGTGCATCACTTTGAGTTTCCGGCCCCCAAACAGTCAGTTTTTGTTGAGGGTGGTCGCCGGTTGAAACCAATTCCAGCTGCACTGCGTCACCGCTGCCGCCGGTGATCCGGTCAACCGCGCTCAGCACGGCAGGGCCGTTTTGCGAAATCGCATATTGCAGCGCGAGCGCGCCCACTACGCCGATCACGATCACCACGCCGAGAATCCAAATAATCATCCGGCGCATCCTTTTTCCGTTCATTCTAAATGCCCTTATCGCGCGCCAATATTTCAGCGGCGCTGTCTTGCGCGGCCACATCCAAGCCGATTTCCTCAAGAAAGCTACGCGCGGCGGCGTAGTCTGATCCCGTCCAGAACGGAACCGTTGATCGGGAAAGCTCCGCTTTGATCGATTTTTCGGTCTCGCTCAGGGGACGGCTCGCGGTTTGGCGGATGAACACTGCGGCGATCCTTTCGGGGCGCGCATTGGCGAGGCCGCCAAAGACGCTCAAATCCTTTTGCGTATCATCGCCGACCAACACGAATTTCATATCGGGATATGTCGCCAGCAAATGCTCCGCCGCGCCCAATTTGTGCGATCCATGCCCGTCCGAACCCAGCGTTTCGCGGTTAAAGCCCCAATCGCGCAATGTAATCGGCCCTAGCGGCAGATCACGTTGATGCTTGAACGTCACGAGGTAGGAAAACAGGTTCCACGGGCTGGAAGAAACGTAGAAGACAGGCCGTGCCATCGGCTGAGGGATGGGTGCACGCAGCGGCCCGCGATCCGAAGCTTTGCGCCCGGTGCCTCCGCCCAAAGCTGCGAAGAATTCCGGCGCGCCCGGCACAACAATCCGCTCACCGGGCATTTGCGCCAGCACCCGTTTCCAATTGCGCAAAATCGCTCGCGCGCTGCCGGTGATGCCGGTTTCCAGAATGGTGTCGTCAATATCGGAGATCACGCCTGTTCGGGCTGTTTCGCCCGGGGCAAGAATAAAGGCTGTCTTGGAAATCCCTGTGCAATCCTGATCAGATTGCCAAACAAGTGAAGCGCGTTCCCAGTCAGTGCGGCGGGGCAGATCGCTGGACTGCGCAAAGGGTATTTCAAAGCGGACGAAGCCCTCTTCGTCGCTCACCGCTGCTGCGCGGATACTTTCGCCCGCGCTGCTTTCAAATTCGAGCTGAACCGACAAGCCGGCAACTTCGCGTGAGGCATATTGGCCGATCATTGTCGAAAGGCTGCGCCAAAATCCGCGCTTTTCAAACAACGGCTCTGGCTGGCGCAAGGCGCGCGCTGTCAAATGCAGCATCGACGCGCTGCGATAGCCGAAAAACGGCTGGACCCTTATGGGTGATCGGGAAGAGCGGCCAAGAACCATGCCGCAGCGCCTAGCGGCGAGCGGCCTATAGTCCAAGTCTGACGTAAGCTGTGTTTAGCCGACGAGCTTTTTAGCGGCGCGTTCGATCATCGGGATATCGTCGTCGATTTCACCGATCATAGAGACCCCGCCTTCGCCGTCGCGGCGAACCACGACCAGCGAAAATTCGGCGCCGTCGCCTGAAAGCGCTTCGAATGTAAGCTCTTCAAGTTCGCGCAGCTTTTCGGCCAGCGCGCGGCGGACCTCATCAGCGGCTTCGACTTCCTTGCCCGCTTCTTCGCGGCGCAGGCGGCGTTCCGCTGCGACCACACCTTTTAGACCGCCGTCGGCATCTTCAAGGAATTCAGCCAGCGATCCCGATGCCAATTCATGGCGGTGCGCATGGGCAAGAACCGCTGCGTATTCGGTCAGACGGGTCTTGTCGTAATTGCTGCCGAAAACCAGCTTGACGACTGGTGTCATCGGTGCGCGATCCTGGACGCTCAGGCCGCTTTCTTCGAGAAGCTCCTGATAATCCTTCGGGGCTGCTTTTGCGGCCAGCGAGAAATCATAAGCGCGGCCAACGGCAGCATATAGCGCGCCGCGGCTGCGATCTTCGGCGACATTGGCCGCCTGCGCCAATTCGCGGGCCGAAGCGAGGAAGTCATAGAGGCCGGCATCATCGCCAAGCTCTTGTACCGCAGCGATTGCGATGGGCGCTTCAGGCTCAAACGCCAGCGCTTCGAGCACTGGTGCTTCGAGGACTGGCTCTTGGGAAACGGGTTCTTCAGACACGGCGTCCTCAGACACAGGATCTTCAGACACTTGTTCCGCAGAGTCGGTTTCTTCGGGCGCAGGCTCTTCTACAATCGCGTCTTCATCTGAAAGCTCGAAAGGCTCGTCTGTGTCTTCGGACACAGGCTCAACTTCGGTTTCAACCGGATCAAAACTGCCCAGATCGAGCGGTTTTTTGACCTTTGGCTCGGCCGGAACGGATTCTTCGGCAGGCTCATCAGAAAGCGGCGCGTAATCGGAAGGTTCCGCTTCGCTGCTTTCGTCTTCGCCATCGCTATAGTCCGCCCGATAATCTTCTGCGTCGAACTGATCCGCGTCGAGGTCGAGCGCTTTTTTGGTTGGCGTTTCGATGTAATCCGCGAGCGATGCAAAGCTGTAGCCAGCGCCGCCATCGTCTTCTTCTTCCTCGTCTTCATCCATTTCTGGATCATCGAGGGTGTATTGGCCGAAATCTGGAACTGGCAGATCGTTGTCGTCGGTCGGGCTTTCATAGGCCGCATCAAGCGATGCGACCTTGTCGCCGAAATCGTCTTCATTCGCGGCATCGCCGCCGGAAATTTCGGATTCTGCGCCGAGTTCGAAAATATCTGCGCTGGGCGCGTCGACTAGCGGATCAGCGTGATGTTTCTGCGGTTCGTCTTCGTCTTCAACAGCGTCTTCGAGCTCAAGCGCCTGATCAATTTCGAGCAGCAGCTCGTCCGACGTCACCTGATCCGCAATCTCTTTCCAATTGATCACGCCATAGATGAAATCGATGGTCTCATCATTGCTGGAAAACGGCAGCAAAATGCCGCGATACATGATCGATGATCCGCGCTGGTTCACGAATTCGGCTTCGAAGCCGATCGGAGCCTGATTGGCGAGGATCTGCATATAATGGTCGGTAATCCGGCTCAGCAGTGAGCGCGCTGGCACATCCGAAAGCCGAGAGATCGAACCATCGGTGCCGCATTCCTGCGCGAGTTGATCGCCAAGATATTGGACAGCCGGATCATCAATGCCTGCCGAAAAGTCGAGCAGGACGCTGTTCGGACCAAAATCGTCGAGATTGTGCGGCTCAAGATCTTCAATCGAAGGGAAGGTGTTGTCACCCAGCAGGCCAGCCCAATGATTATAGGCGCGCACTTGCATCCGGCGCTCATCCTGGCCGATTGCTTCAGGCGGCAATTCGCGCGCTACGTCTTCTTCGTGGGCTTCCCAGCCTTGGTCTTCGCCGACCGGATCGCTGGAATCAAAAATGCCCCGCAGATTGTCCATGGCCCTGATACGCCCCTTGTTAAACGGTTTCGATCAGGGTTGTGGCAATGCGTGGTAAACATCCCGTTAAGTGGATGCCGGAAAACTATGGATGCCGCCGGGATTGCCTGGTGACGTCAATGCGGCGTGACTGGCTGACTTAGAGAAAATACCGCATTTTGATGGTCATTTTCTTCGCCTCTTCGCCAAGGTCAAAGACCGCATCCTTGAACTTGGGCGGGGCCATGCGGACGGGCGCATCGCGGGAAAAGCCGTAGCCTTCCTTTGGCATCATGCCGAGAGCACGGTCGGCCTTTCCGTTGTTGTTTTCATCATGCAGCAGCGCGATCGCATATTTGCCCGGCTTTACGCCTTTGAAAGTGATCGTGACTGTTTCACCGGCCGGTACGACGGCGCGCAGCGATTCCGGGTCTTTCTTGCATTTGGGAAACGCCTTTTCGAGAGCGGTGATGCAGGCCCGCACGACGCCTTCGGTGGAGCGCATATTGGTGACGGTGATCGTCACTTCATTCGCAGCAGCAGGAGCCGCACTGGCGGCCAAAGCCGCGCCAGCGCCCAAGACGAGCGCGCGCTTCATACCTTTACGCGGTGAGGGGTGCCGCCTTCCACCATGCGTTTTGAAAAGCCGCGATCGGTCCCGCAAAGGCGATCCCAGAAACGGAAATACAGACCGAAGTTGCATCGATACTCCTCGTGATGCTTTTCATGATGGCTCGCTGTTATCACCCATTGTCCCAACGGGGAATGAACAAGGCGGTGCGGGAACAGCTCCCAACCCATATGATTGGTAACGCCCATGATCGTCGCGATGGTGAGCACCGCCGCAAGCATCGCGATATGGATCGGTACAAGAAACACCATAATCGGGATGAGCGCCGCGCCAATGACCGATTCCAGCCAATGAAAGCTCATCGCTGTCCACGCCGTCGGCGGGCGGCTGTCATGGTGAACCTTGTGCAGGATTTTGAAGAGGCGCGGGTCGTGCATCGCGCGGTGCGTCCAATAAAACCAAGTGTCTTGCGCAAACAGATAGAGGAACACTGACAGCGGAAGATACCAAAGCGGAAACGCGGCAAGATCGGCGTAGAGCTGCGTCCAGCCAAGGTGGTTCCAACACCACAGCATTATGCCAGCAGGCGCGCCGTAAATCACCGCAGCGACCAGGGACCAGCGTATCTCACGCCCGATTTGTGCACCTTGCCCATCATAAAGGCCCGGGCGCACTTTCTGAGTGATCCATGCGAACAGGCCGCTCGACGCAAAATAGCGGAGCGCCACGATCACCGACGTCGCAAGGCTGACAATGATCAGCGCAAACAGAACGGGTGTATCGGCGGGAAGCATGGAGGCAGCTTATGCCGCAGAAGCGATTAAGGAAACAGGCTTAACCCGCCACCACATGATCGCTGCAATGCGGATCAAGCGTGGCCGTGTGCCGCCGCATCGCAATCCGCGCGAGCCGTTCAACCTGAACCTTGCGCCGGGCCGCAGCCAGCGGAGCCAGCGGGGCGTGCCGCAAAATCTCCGCATCATAACCATCGCCGACGATCACACCGCAGGCATCAGGCTGATACGCCTCTGTATCCAAAGGGGTACGGTCCAAACTGGGCGGCACACCCCAAAAGAACCGGTCACAATAATCGAGATAATCAGGCCATTTTGCATCGCCCAGCAGATCGCCGCGCGCGACCTTGATCTCTACAATCACCACCAACCCCTTGGCATCGATGCCCATCAGATCGGCTCGCCTGCCATTTTTCAGCGGGACTTCGGAAAGGCACCAGATATCGTTGCGGGCGAACAGCCGCATGACCCCGCGCGCCACATCTTGGGCGGTGGCGGGCGAATCAAGTGTTTGGGATGCAGAGCCGTTCATGCAGCATGATTGGAACATACCGCGAACGAGGTCAAGCTGCTGGATCGGCTACCGGATCAACTACGCGGGTTTGCGCGCCTATCTGTCACCAGCATGTCGAGCACACCCTCGCGCGCAGAATAGAACTCACGCCATAGCGCCAGCGCTGGCGCATTCGCGTCCATGCCGCGCGATGTGATGACTTTAAGCGCGGCCAGACCCGGCTGCATCATCGCGCCGATGTCTTCGATGCCTTGCCATGCCAATTCGCGCTGCCAATCCTGCGCATGATGCAGGTGCGCGGCCAGCTCATTGCTTTTGGTTGCAGATTGCTCTGGGGCAAGCTGCGCCAATGCGGCCAGTTCTGCGGCTTGTTCGTGCAGGGCCTCCCAGCGATCAGCAAGCGAAGCTGCAGGGCGCGCAGCCTGCTGAGCGGTTTTGCGCATTTCGCGCATCTGTTCTGGCGGTAGTGCTGACATGAAAAGCGTCATAAACCCACGCGAGTTGCTTTTTGGTTAAGCCGGCAGGCACCAATCGCAGCGGCGCGGGAATTTCGGCTGGCCCGTCATAATTGGCTGGCGAAGCAGACGAACCCTTGCTAACCGGCGGGCCCGGCGCAATGACAGCGCCAGACGATAACAAGTCACAGGCACCCGTAGCTCAGCTGGATAGAGCGCTGCCCTCCGAAGGCAGAGGCCAGAGGTTCGAATCCTCTCGGGTGCGCCAGTTTCCTCACTCAAACCCGTTTTCGAAATATTCCAGCGCGCAGCCGGCTAGCATTGCGGCTCCGTGGGGAAGCGCGCCTTCGTCCACATGCATGCGCGGCGAGTGGATGGCGCAGCACTGTGTCCAGTCTTCGCCATCGGGTGCCACGCCAAGGAAGAACATCGCGCCGGGTACTTTTTCGAGCAGGTAGGAGAAATCCTCTGCGCCCATGATCGGATCAGGCAAGTCGCGCCAGCCCTCTGCTCCGCCGAGTTCGCGGGCGACTTTCTCGCCCAGCTTCACAGCGCGGGCATCGCACAAGGTGACGGGAAAACCAAACTCCAGCTCGCATGTCGCCTCAACCCCGTATGCCGCCGCGGTCTGGCGCGCGGTCTCTTCGATCAAGCCGTGAACTTTCTCGCGGTGTTCGGCGGAAAGTGTGCGGATTGTACCGCCCAAAACCACGTCATCAGGGATGACATTATGCGCGGTTCCGGCGTGGATCTGGGTGACGGTTACAACGACCGCATTCGTTGCTTTGAAACGCCGCGTCACCATTGCCTGTATCGCGCCAACAATCGCAGCAGCAGCAGGCACTGGATCGGCGCAATCATGCGGCATGGAGGCATGGCCGCCGCGCCCTTTTACCGTGATCGTGAACTGGTCCGCCGCCGCCAATAGTGGCCCGGCGCGACCCGCGAGCACACCGAAGGCAGCATTGGGCATGATATGCAGCGCAAAGGCGGCGTCGGGCAGAGGATCAATCAGGCCG
This sequence comes from uncultured Erythrobacter sp., assembly GCF_947497915.1. GTDB lineage: Bacteria > Pseudomonadota > Alphaproteobacteria > Sphingomonadales > Sphingomonadaceae > Erythrobacter. The sequence continues at coordinate 763,839 of NZ_CANMIJ010000002.1, forward strand.
TCATCCAGCATAAAACGCGCGCCGTGATACCCTTCTTCGCCCGGCTGGAACATAAAATCGACCGTGCCTGTTAGCTCATCTTGCCGCGCGGCAAGGATGCGCGCTGCACCCGTCAGCATGGCGGTGTGCGTGTCGTGACCGCAGGCATGCATCCGGCCCGGAATGGTCGATGCAAAGTCGAGATCGGTCTTTTCGTCCATCGGCAGCGCGTCCATATCGCCGCGCAGCAGCACGCGCGGGCTGTCGTCGCCCGCTTTGCCGCCTTTCAGCGTGGCAACCGCGCCCGTCGTCGAGGGGCCGGTTTTCCATTCCAGCGGCAGATCGGACAGCGCCTCTCGCACTTTCGCCATTGTCAGCGGCGTGTGCAGGCCGAGTTCGGGTTCGGCATGGATGGCGCGGCGCAGCGCGACGATTTCCGGCGCGAGCGCGCGGGCGGATGTAAGGAGTGTGTCTGTCAGCATGGCGGCAGGATAGCGCCGCAGGACCAATCGGGCTAGTCGCGGTAACGCACAGTAATGCTAAGCGGTTTGATACCGCTGCCGACGCTGAACGCGGCTTTTTTTACAGATGGCGGGCGCGGAATGCCCAAAAACGATCCGATTTTCGGATTGTTTGACATGCCTGCACCGTCTTTTGAGAAATCCATTTCGCGGTTGCCATTGGCATCGTGCTGCACGGCAATGGCGTAATTGCCTGCTTTGGGAACGGGCACACAAACAGTCATCGCGCCTTTGCGCGGCTTTGTGTCGAGGCGGGTGAGGTAGCGTTTGCTTTTCAGCCAATCGCCGCTTTTCGCAAAATATGTTCGCACAAACAGATTGCCGCCCGACGATTTCAGGCCGCTAATGCGCAGCCGCACTGCGGGGCCGCTGCCTGAGGCGCATTTGCTCATATCGTTGCCGATCACGCGGGCATAACTCGCTTGAGCCGAGCTTGCCGGGGCGATTGCCAATGTCGCAGCGATCGCCGCTGCGCCAAGCCCTGTTGCCATTGCTTTCATAACCGTAATTCCAAACCTTCAAATTCGCGCCCGCCGCGCTCTATTCGCGCCAAGATTGCACCATAGTTAGCCAAAGCGCGCTGAATTCCACCTGAATTGGGGCAAAGCGCCCACTTACACCCGTGGAAAACGGTTAAGCGCGTCCTTGTCGCGCGAATCGCACGTGCCGTATGGCGGTGGCAGTGCGGGACAGGGCCCGCGCCAGACCCAAAGACACATTTATGCCAGCACCGCTGATTTCTCCTTCGATCCTTTCAGCCGACTTTTCCAAGTTGGGCGAGGAAGTGCGCGCGATTGACGCGGCCGGGGCGGATTGGGTGCATATCGATGTGATGGACGGGCATTATGTGCCCAATATCACCATCGGGCCTGACGTCGTGAAGGCCCTGCGTCCGCACACGGACAAGGTGTTCGACGTCCACCTGATGATTGCGCCGGTCGATCCGTATCTGGAAGCCTTTGCCGAGGCGGGCGCAGATATCATCACCGTCCATCCAGAGGCGGGCCCACATGTTCATCGCACGCTTCAGGCGATCCGTGCGCTGGGTAAGAAAGCGGGCGTGGTGCTCAATCCCGGTACACCGGTCGAGGTGCTCGATAATCTGATGGACCTCGTCGATCTGGTGCTGGTGATGAGCGTCAATCCGGGTTTCGGCGGCCAGACCTTTATCCACTCACAGCTTGATAAAGTGCGCCGCATTCGCGCCATGATCGAAGCCGAAGGGCGCCCGATCCATCTTGAAGTCGATGGCGGTGTGAATCCTGAAACTGCGCGGCTTTGTGAAGAAGCAGGCGCCGATGTGCTTGTCGCCGGTTCTGCCACTTTCAAAGGCGGGCCGGGGCAATATGCCGCGAATATCGCCGCGCTTAAGGGCGAGGGATAATGGCCACCCTTTTCCGCGATGCTCCTGAAGACGAGATCGAGGAAACCACTGACGCCGCAGCATTGCCGCTGGGTGAAGGGGAAGAACCCGCCCAAACTGACGCCAGCACCGCCGTCAATGCCGCAGCCAATGATGGCGACGATGATGCGGCTGATAAGCACGAAGTCGAGACATCACGCGCCCTCGCGTTGACCGATGTCATTGCTCCGCGATCAAGTGCGGGTGAAACGCTGATCCGGATGGCATACCGGATGGGTGTGCCGGGTCATGCTTTGGCTGCTCCATTCCGCCGCGCCGCGCCTGTGCGGGTGCTTGCCACGGTAGAGGCGCCAGCCATTGGCAACCGCGCAGCTGGCACAGCCCTTCGCGCGGGGCATTTCCTGATCGACGGGGTAAAGCTGCCGATTTCTCAGGTGGACTTTGCTGGCGGCGCTCGGCCTGCGCCGCGCGTTGAGCGCACTTTGCACTCATTCTCATGGCTTGCAGATCTGGCCGCCAGCGCGCCGCGTGAGGATTGCGTCAGCGTTGCCGAACGCATCACCACCGCATGGCTCGATGGCAATTCAGACAAAGCCAAAGGGACGGCGTGGGAGGTTGAGAATGCGGGTCTGCGCCTGCTCGCTTGGCTCGTTCACGCGCCGATAGTACTGGGCACGAAAGGCGGCGATTTGCGACCCAAACTGCTCGCCGCGATTCAGGAAACCGCACAGTGGCTTGATCGCAAAGCGGTGCGCGCCGGGGCTGGCCTTGGCCAGATTGCGGGCCTTGCCGGCGTCACGGCGGCGGGGCTTTTGCTACCCGAAGGAAAGCCGCGCCGTCTGTATGGCGAAGCTGCCCTGATCAAAGCGTTAGGCGAATTGGTGGGCGAAGATGGCGGCGTGCTGGCTCGCTGCCCCGAGGCGCAGATGGACGCTATTGCTGTCCTGACCAATTTACTCGCATGTTATGAAGCGGCCGAGGTCGACGCGCCCGAAGCGTTGATCGTGATGCGCGAATTGCTTGTGCCGCCGCTGCTCGTGCTGCGTCACGGCGATGGCGGGCTGGGAAGCTGGCAAGGGCAAGGATCAATCGCGGCTGACCGTGTGGCGTCATTGCTGGCGGCAACTGGGATCCGCACTCGCCCGCTCAAAGAGGTCGAGCATTGGGGCTTTCACCGTCTTCGCGGGGGCAAGACTGTCGTTCAATTTGACGCCGGGCCGCCGCCCCGTGCGCGCCATGGCCGGATGGGCTGCGCATCGACGCTTGCCTTTGAAATGTCGGACGGCGCAGCCCGAATTATCGTCAATTGCGGCGGCGCGGCCCTTTCCGGCGGTCAGGTTCCTGCGCGCATCGGGCAGGGTTTGCGCGCAACAGCTGCGCATTCCACGCTGGTGCTCGACAACGCCAATTCCACCGCCGTCCTGCTCCACGGAAAACTCGGCAAAGGCGCAGAGACCGTCGAGGTTGAGCGTAAGGATATCAAGAGCCGCGGCGGAGAAGCCGCCCGCGTTGAAGCCAGCCATGACGGATACGGCGTGCGCTTTGGCCTGACGCACAAACGCGTTCTCTCGCTGCGCGGCGATGGCAGCGAATTGGCGGGCGAAGACATCCTCTTGCCCGTCTCGCGCAAGGGCAAGCGCGGTAAAATCGCATTCGGCATTCGTTTTCACCTTGGCCGCGGGGTTGAGGCGCATATGTCCGAAGACGGTCGCGGTGCGAGCCTGCTGACGCCGGACGGAAAGCTGTGGCAATTCCGATTGCGCGGCGATGCCGCAGGCGCAGCTGACGTCGCGCTGAAATGCGAAGACAGCCTGTGGGTCGATGGCGAGGGCCGTCCTCACCCAACAGAGCAATTGGTGATCGAAGGTTTGACGTCACGCGGCGGGGGTCAATTCTCCTGGCTGCTCAAGAAGATGGGCTGACGCCCAAAGGGATTAGTGAATTGGCAAAAACGGTAATCAAGCGGGCGCTGCTTTCGGTGTCCGACAAAAGCGGCCTTGCGGATCTGGGTAAGGCATTGGCGGCGCGCGGCGTTGAGCTGGTCAGCACGGGCGGCACGGCAAAGGCACTGCGCGACGCGGGTCTTGATGTGCTCGACGTATCGCAGCTCACCGGATTTCCGGAGATGATGGATGGCCGCGTAAAGACGCTGCATCCGACTGTGCATGGCGGATTGCTGGCGCTGCGCGACAATGACGAACACGTTGCAGCCATGAACGAACACAGCATCGGTGCAATCGATCTGGTCGTGGTCAATCTCTACCCATTCGAAGCGACAGTCGCCAAAGGCGCAGAGCGCGCCGAAGTGATCGAGAATATCGATATTGGCGGGCCGAGCATGGTGCGCAGCGCCGCCAAGAACCATGGCTTTGTCACGATCATGACGGATGCGGCTGATTATGAGGAGCTGCTATCCGAACTCGACGCCAATGATGGTGCGACGTCAGACGCATTTCGCATTCGCATGGCGGGCAAAGCTTACGCGCGAACGGCGGCGTATGATGCGGCGATTGCCAACTGGTTTGCCTTTGGCGATGCCTTCACCAATCCGCTCGGCACAGAAGCGTTACAAGCGACACCGTTCACCGATACGATGCCGCTTGCGTTCAAACGCGAAGACATTCTGCGTTACGGCGAGAACCCGCATCAATCTGCCGCGATCTATGTCCCGCAGGTAACCGGCACAAGCGGCGTTCCGCAGGCAGAGCAGCTGCAGGGTAAGGCGCTGAGCTATAACAATTTGAACGACGCAGACGCCGCGCTCGAACTGGTCGCTGAATTTGCAGGCGGCGATCCTGCTGTTGTCATCGTAAAGCACGCCAATCCTTGCGGTGTGGCTCAGGGCGCTTCGCTATTGGAAGCTTGGAACGACGCGCTGCAATGCGACAGCGTTTCGGCCTTTGGCGGTATCGTCGCAGTCAACACAGAGCTGGACGGTGCAACCGCCGAAGCCATCGCCAGCATCTTCACCGAAGTCGTGATCGCGCCGAAAGTCAGCGCGGAGGCGCGCGAGATTTTTGCCAAGAAGAAAAACCTGCGCCTGCTCGAATGCGGCACGCTGCCCGATCCGCGCCGGGGCGGCTTTGCGATGAAGACCATCGCGGGCGGCATGCTGATCCAAGGCCGCGATAATGGCGCGGTGACGCTGGAAGATCTGAAAGTCGTGACCAAGCGTGAGCCAACGCAGCAGGAATTGAAAGACTGCCTGTTCGCATGGACAGTGGCGCGTCACGTGAAATCCAACGCGATCGTCTATGCTAAGGACGGGGCAACCGCCGGTATTGGCGCAGGCCAGATGAATCGCCGCGATTCCGCGCGCATCGCTGCCATCAAAGCGAAAGAGGCAGCGGAAACCTATGAATGGGCCGAGGCTAAAACAGTCGGCAGCGCAGTTGCTTCTGATGCGTTCTTCCCGTTTGCCGACGGCCTAATTTCAGCCGCTGAAGCAGGCGCGAGCGCCGTCATCCAACCGGGCGGATCAATCCGCGACGAAGAAGTGATCGCAGCGGCTGACGAAGCAGGTCTGGCCATGGTATTCACCAGCATGCGGCATTTCAGGCACTGATTTCTTAGTCCCTCAAGCGCCGGGCGCAGGCCATCCGGCCCGCTTGGCTTCCTCGCGTAAGCTCGGGCGGCCGGTTGGCCTTGCGAAACCTATCGGTTTCGAACCAGCTCAAGCTTTACAGCTTGGTGGCGGAACTCGGTCGCGCCAGCGACCGCAAGGGCGACTGCCCGCCCGTAGGCCCGACAGGGCCGAGGATGTCGCGTCGTGGATGCGATGCGCAAAAACAGCAAATTCCCAAAAACCTAATCATGGTTAACGGCTTCTCATCTTTTTCCGCGTAAGTTCGTAACTAATCCGAGCTTTGTCGCGAATTGTCGCATGAAGGCCGCATTCATTTTCGCGAAAGTTCGCGCGGTGCAATTGGCCTTTTGAGACACGCCGACACCAACTTTTTGAGAACCGCTATGAGCCTTTTTTCTGCTGACCTTTTTCGCAATTTCGCGCTTGGCTTTGCCATTGGCGGCGCAATTGTTGGCGCGGCGAGCATGGATCAATGGAGCGATCACATTACCCCTCCCGCACAGGCTGCCGCCGCGCTCGAAGCGCCGCAGCCTTCCGATGATTTCTGGAGTATCGCAGAATGAAACGCGCTCTCGTCCTTTCGCTAGCCGCTGCATCCATGGGCCTCTCGGCGTGTTCATCGCCTGCGCTCGCGCTGGATGAGCCGGTCAACGCGCCCGCCCCCAAACGCATCGCCAAAGAGGGCGCCGGCTTGAAAACCGCGATCTTTGCCGGCGGCTGTTTCTGGGGCGTCGAAGGGGTGTTCAGCCACGTCAAAGGCGTGAAATCGGCGGTTTCTGGCTTTCACGGCGGCGCAGCTGGCACAGCCAGTTACAATCGTATTATCGCAGGCGGGACAAACCACGCCGAAGCGGTGATGATCACATACGATCCTTATGTCGTGCGCTATGACGAGCTGGTTCGTATCTTCTTTTCAGTCGTGGCCGATCCGACCCTGAAAAACCGTCAGGGACCCGATGTTGGCGCGCATTATCGCAGCGCGCTTGTGCCCATGAATGCCGAACAGAATGCGGTTGCAAAGGCATATCTGAAACAGATGGGTGCATCCGGCATCTGGAAACGTCCGATTGCGACCCGCGTCGAAAAACACCGCAAATTCTATAAGGCGGAATCGTACCATCAGGACTTTATGGCGAAGAACCCCCGCCATGGGTACATCCTCCGCTGGGACGCGCCCAAGGTGAAGGCGTTGCGCGTGATGTTCCCAAGCGATTACCGCGCGAAATTCCTGCGCGACGGCGCTTAAGCTGCGACCCGCTTGGCGAGAGGCCAAAGCGCGCCTATATCGTCGGGTATGGCCCATGATCACGCACACGCAGAACATTCCGGAGAGACCCTAGTCGAGGCGGCGCGCAACGCGCTTACCGGCTCTGGCGAACAATGGACCGGCATGCGTGAAAGCGTTTTTGCCGAGCTCGCCAAACATGAGCGCCCGGTTTCGGCCTATGACATCGCAGACAATCTGTCCGCTGCGCGCGGAAAGCGTGTGGCGCCTAACAGCGTGTACCGCATTCTCGACCTGTTCGTGTCGAACAATCTCGCGCTGAGGGTGGAAAGTGCGAATGCATTTCTGGCTAACACCCATCCAGGCTGTGAGCACGATTGCATCTTCCTTGTCTGCGATGAATGCGGCGATGCTACCCATGTCGACGATGAAGAGGTAAGCCGCACGGTGCGCGCTCTTGCCGCCGCCAAAAACTTTAGAGCCGAACGACCCGTGCTGGAGATTCGCGGCGTCTGCCGTGCATGCGCGTAATGAGTCGCGGGCGATTCCAAGTGTCAGGTGCAATTGACGCATTCAAATTCTGTTTAAATGGACAATTCGGCGCCCAACCGTTCTCTGCGAGCGACAAAGCGTTCATCGACAGTTCTGTTTTGACGGTGTAAAGCGATTCTCATGACTCAAAAGCCCGACACGCCGCTTCTCGACCAAGTGCCTACACCGGACGAGCTCCGCGATTTAAAGCCTGAACAACTCCGCCAGCTCGCGGACGAATTGCGCACCGAAATGATCGATGCCGTCAGCACATCTGGCGGCCATTTGGGATCGGGCCTTGGCGTGGTCGAGCTGACCGTGGCGATCCATTATGTCTTCAACACGCCCGACGACAAACTTGTCTGGGATGTGGGCCACCAATGTTACCCGCACAAAATCCTGACGGGACGGCGTGACCGTATCCGGACCTTGCGTCAGGGCGGCGGGCTTTCCGGTTTCACTAAGCGGACAGAGAGCGAATACGACCCATTCGGCGCGGCCCACTCTTCCACGTCAATCTCGGCAGCGCTTGGCTTTGCCATGGCGAACAAGCTGAATGACAAGCCGGGTCGCGGTATTGCCGTGATCGGTGACGGCGCGATGAGCGCGGGCATGGCCTATGAGGCGATGAACAATGCGGCGCAGGCGGGTAACCGTCTGGTCGTAATCCTCAACGATAACGATATGTCGATTGCGCCGCCCGTAGGCGGATTGTCCGCCTATCTCGCGCGCATGGTATCCTCGAGCGAATATCTCGGCCTGCGCAGCCTTGCATCCAAAGCGGTCAAGAAGATGAGCCGCCGGATGCACGAAGGCATTCGCAAGGCCGAAGAATATACGCGCGGCATGGTGACCGGCGGGACTTTGTTTGAAGAGCTCGGCTTTTATTATGTCGGGCCGATTGACGGCCATAATCTCGATCATCTGATCCCCGTGCTGGAGAATGTGCGCGACACATCGGAAGGCCCCGTGCTGATCCATGTCGTGACCACCAAAGGCAAAGGCTACAAATACGCCGAGGAAAGCGCCGACAAATATCACGGCGTGCCCAAATTCGATGTGATCACGGGTGAGAAAGCCAAGGGCAAAGCGGGCCCGCCTGCCTATCAGAACGTGTTTGGCGATACGCTTGCGAAGCTCGCTGAAACCGATAGCCGCATCTGCGCGATTACCGCCGCGATGCCATCGGGCACCGGCGTAGACCGTTTTGCGCAGGCTCATCCAGAGCGCAGCTTTGACGTCGGCATTGCAGAACAGCACGGCGTGACATTTGCTGCCGGCCTCGCCGCGCAGGGCATGCGTCCGTTCGCCGCGATCTACTCAACCTTCCTCCAGCGCGCTTACGATCAAGTCGTGCATGACGTGGCGATCCAGAACCTGCCGGTTCGCTTTGCGATTGACCGTGCGGGACTGGTCGGGGCGGATGGCTGCACACACGCCGGCGCGTTCGACATCACATATCTTGCGACGCTGCCGAATATGGTGGTGATGGCGGCGGCTGACGAAGCCGAGCTTGCCAATATGACCTATACCGCTGTGGAGTATGACGAAGGGCCGATTGCCTTCCGTTACCCGCGCGGAAACGGAGTGGGCGTTCCAATCCCGGAAACGCTCGAAAAGCTTGAGATCGGTAAGGGCCGCGTTGTGCGCGAAGGCACCAAAGTGGCTATCCTGTCACTCGGTGCGCGTCTTGAAGAAGCCAAGAAAGCGGCGGATACGCTGGAGGCCAAAGGGCTTTCGACAACGGTCGCCGATATGCGCTTTGCCAAGCCGCTCGACGAAGACCTGATCGCGAAACTGATGCGCGAGCATGAAGTTGTGGTGACAGTCGAAGAAGGCGCGATTGGCGGCCTCGGCGCGCATGTGCTGACCTATGCTTCGGATGAGGGGCTGACCGACAATGGCGGCCTGAAAGTGCGCACCATGCGTCTGCCCGATACGTTCCAGGATCACGATGCACCGGATAAACAGTATGACGAAGCAGGCCTCAACGCCCCTCAAATCGTCGATACGGTGCTGAAGGCGCTGAAGCACAACTCGGCAAATGTTGAGGAAGCGCGGGCTTAACTTGTGAGTCTTTCTGCGGCACTCTTGGCGTTGTTTGCCATGCAGGCTGATACTGAAAGCCCGCCTGCACCGGAGTTCCGCTTTCCAAGTCAAGCCGAGATCGAGCGCGACCTGCGGGATTGCGGGTTCCAACATCTGATTGTTTTCTATGATGACAGCATTCAGTCGGATGTTGTAAAAATCGAGGACAATCAGGTAAATGACGAACAGCTGAGATGCGCGTATCACGCGCAGATAGATACGCCTTATTACCTAGAATGGGAGCCGTCAGTTGTCGGACGGTTTTACGGAATTAGTGAACAATTATTCGCTCCAAGGGCGAAAGCCGCAGCTACCGCGTACTTTGCTGCTCGACCTCATTTTGGTCCCGTGCCCGTCCGAATTGACAATCAGACTGCACTAGATTTCGCACGAGCAATAGAGCGGTTTTGTGGCCCTGACGCCGCAGGCTTCTTCACAGACAGGTATGGCGGTATTGCAGCCTCTCCCGAAAGGATATTGGCCATGGACTACGAGACATCTATTCGTGTGCTCGGGTGCGTAAGCAACGCGGCTATATTGCGAGACTTTCCCTTTGGCTTCATCGGTAACGAAAGAGAACTCAGCGAAAGTGGCGGGGAAGAATGACACTGCTCAATATTACCCAAGATGGTCCTGTCACCACTCTGACCATTGACCGCGCGGAGACGATGAACCCACTGGGCGCTCCGGGCGACGGCGAGGAATTTCGCGCCGCTTGCGATGCGATCAACCGTGATATGGACGTGCGCTGCGTCATACTGACCGGTGCGGGCCGCGCGTTCAGTGCGGGCGGCGATATCAAGGCGATGCAGAACAAGACCGGCACCTTTGGCGGCACGCCTCCCGTCATATCAGACGGATACCGCGACAATATTCATATGATGCTGCGCGCGCTGCACACGATTCGTGTACCTGTGATTGCGGCGGTGAATGGCCCGGCTATCGGCCTTGGCTGCGATGTCGCTTGCCTCGCCGATATCCGAATAGCGAGCGAGAAAGCCAAATTCGGCGTCACGTTCCTAAAACTTGGCATCATTCCCGGCGATGGTGGCACATGGATCTTGCCCCGCGTGATCGGGATGAGCCGCGCATCGGAGCTGTTTTATACCGGCGATGTGATCGGCGCAGACCAAGCGCAGGATTGGGGCCTCGTTAGCCGCGTCGTCCCGCATGATGATTTGCTGGCGGAGGCGCGCGCGATGGCGAACAAGATCGCGGCCATGCCGCCGCATTCGCTGCGTCAGTCAAAAATGCTTCTGCGTCAGGGCAGTCAGGTCAATTATGACACGGCGCTGGAAATGGCGGCGAACACGCAGGCGATGATGCACCATACCGCAGACCACGCCGAAGGGGTCGCCGCGCTGATCGAAAAACGCCCTGCCAAATTTAACGGCGAATAGAGCGCGCGCGCATGAAATGGCTCCGATCTGCGCTGGTGATGATCGCCACGTGCTACATCACGGTGCTGATAATTCTGTGGGCGTTTCAATCGCATTTTGTCTATCCCGCGCCCCAACCGCGCGCTGCTCTGACCCCCGGATATGAGGAAGTCACGCTCCAAACAGCAGACGGGCTGGCGCTTCGATCGTTCTACCGCGCTGCTGAAAAGGGGCTTCCGACGGCGGTGTATTTCCACGGCAATGGCGGCACATTGCAGGCGGCAAGCTATTCCAACGCCGCCTTTGCCGATGCCGGATTTGGCGTGTTGATGGTGGAGTATCGCGGATATGGCGGCAATTCGGGAAATCCGTCAGAGGCGGGCTTTTACCGCGATGGCGAGGCGGCGATGGAGTGGCTTTTCGCGCAGGGGCTGTCCGCTACCGAGATCGTGATCGTCGCCAATTCCATTGGCGGCGGAGTGGGGACGGAAATGGCGCTGCGCTATGATCCGGCGGCCCTTGTTCTGGTGGCACCGTTCACGTCATTGCCCGATGCGGCGCAGAGCAATTTGTGGTGGCTGCCCGCGCGCGGCCTTGTGCGCGAACAATACGACAATGCGGGCAAGATTACGCAGCTCGATATGCCGGTCCTGATCCAGCACGGTACCTCTGATGTCGTTGTCCCGTATGAGCACGGACGGGCCCTATCGCAGCTGGCGGCGGATGCGGAGTTTCAAACCTTTGAAGGGGCGGGCCACGGCCTAAGCTTTACCACGCGTTCGCAAGAGGCACGGCGTGACTGGATTTTGGAGCAGTTCGAAGATGCCGGGGGCGGGCGCTAGCGCCTTAACCTAAAACCCCGGCCTAAAACTAAAACCAACGCCAGATACCGGCGGCGATGCTGCCGATGGGCAGGTGCAGCCAGCTGAAAAATACGAAGAAGATAAGGCCGACGGCCCACGGGAATGCGCCTGCGGAAAAGAACGCGCTCCAACGCGGCCAATAGCTCGTTTTGCTTTCCCATTCGGCCCATGCCTCGCCCATCAGAACCTGTTTCTTGCGGTCTTGAAGATGCGAGCCGACCAGCGCGAGGATGCCCATGGCGATTGCCGTGATGGTTGTACGCCAGCTGTAATGGATCACGATATGCGACAGCGCCCATAGGGCAAATCCCCACATCATCGGATGACGGGTAATTTTGAACACGCCTTTGGGTTCTGCGCGGGCTTGCTCTGCGGCTTTGGGCGTCGGCATGGCCGGGTTGCCGATATAAGAACCCGCCAGCAGGATCATCGCAGGCAATGTTATGAAGGTTGCGATGGCCCAGCCAATATCGCCGCTGCCGGGCAAATCAGCAGGTGGAACGGCGGAAAATGCGAAATAGACCCAAGCGAGCGTCGCAAAGCTGACCAGCGAATAAGCGATCTGGAACCCGGCATTACCAAGAGCGCCAACCAAAGGCGCGCGCAGCGGGTGGGACATAGCGAAATGCGTGCCAATGAAAGCAACATTCGCCGCCACCAATTCGGTTAAACCTGCCATGTTCTGATCCCTTTTCCCACCAAAGATCTATTTTGCGATTTCGATCAGCTCCACTTTGAACACCAGTGTCGCATTGCCCGGGATCGGGCCTTTGCCGACGGGGCCGTAAGCCAGATCGGCCGGAATCGCGATTTCAATGGTCTCGCCCACGCCCATTTGCGGGACGGCAAGCTGCCAGCCTTTGATCAGTCGCCCGAGCGGGAAAGTTGCAGGCTCGCCGCGCGTGTAAGAGCTGTCAAAAACAGTCCCGTCGATCAGCTTCCCTTCGTAATGAAGGGTGACTGTATCGTTCACGGTCGGCTTGTCCTGAGACCCGTTATACGTGGTCCAGCGCCAGCGCAGCCCGCCTTCCATCAACCGCCAGCCATCGGCGGGCTTAAGGTCATAAATATAGGTCTGCTGCGCGGTGTGCCATGCCATGTCATTGACGGCCTGTTCCGCAGATGGATCGGCGGCCTCATCCTGAGCGATTGCCGGAGATGCAGCGGTGAACGCTGCGGCCATCGCCGCGCAAGCGATCGCCCGCATCACCAGTCATACGCCTTTGGCAGATCGCTTTCATCAAGATCGCGGTACCGCTCTTTCAGGCGGCTCTGATGGCTGCCCAGCGGCTGCTCGACACCGCCAATAAAGACGGCGGTCGGCACGGATGTCACCTCAAGCGGGTCACCGTCCCAGATCACCACATCGCCAAGCGCACCCGATTTCAGGACACCGGCTTTCCCGCCCATGCCGCTAATCTCGGCTGGGATTGAGCTGATCGAAGCGAATGCCTCACCCCATGTAAGACCGGATGCTCCCGGCATTTTGGCAAGGCCGACGAGGTTCCCAGCCTGTTGAGCAAGGCGGCGCGGGTTTTCCATGCCTGCCGCGTTCAGACCGACTTTCACGCCTGCGCGTTTCATCCGGCCAACATTGCTTTGGGTCGAGGCGAGCTGATCAAAACCGGTTGGCAGCGCGTCGAGCGGATCGGCCAGCACCGGTACACCGGCAGCAGCGATTTCATTCGCCACCATCCAGCCTTCGCTGACGCCGACCAGCACCAGATCGAGGCGCGGAAATTCGGTCTTCAGCGCAAGCACACTGCGGATATCCGAAGCGCGTTCAACCGCGACGTAGAGTTTCTGTGTGCCTGCGACGACAGGTTTCAAAGCCTCTGCATCAAAGCGGTTTAGCAGCACTTCGCCGTCTGCTGTGATCTCGGTCGTTTGCGGAGTTCCGCCGCCCGATAATGCCTGTGCCTCGCGCAAAGAAGCGCGGAACAAGGTGTAGCTCGCAGCGCGGCTTCCGCCTGCGCGGCGTGCCCCGCCTTCGCCCAGATCAACCATCTGGAATGCGCGCGCCTTAACAATCGGATTGCCATCCGCATCCAGATCGATGATCGCGCCTTGCCCGGCAAAAATCGATGCCGAAGGAAGCGTGGTCGTCGCCGCGCGGGTGATCCCGGCTGCGCGGTGGATCAGGATGTTCTGCGAGTTCGGGTTTACCGCCGGAGCCACATCGAGTGACGCGCTGAACGGAGCGCCACCAGCGCGGCTATCATTGGATTCGCTAACCGCGCCAACATCGACCAGGCCAAGCGTGGTGACGGTGGCGAAGATGCCCGGTGTGACCCACGCGCCATTTGCATCAACGACGAGGTCCGTGCTGAATGATTGGCCGTTTGCTGTGCCAGCATAGGTTACGCGGCCATTTTCAATCATGACCACTCCGTTTTCAATCGGATCGCTGCCGTCGCCGGTGACGACGGTCGCGTTAGCGATGACCACGTCCTGCGCCAGTGCAGGCGCGGCGGACAGGGCAATGGCAGAGGCCACACCAAGGATTGCTGTGTTCAGGAGCCGCTTCATTTCACATCTCCTTCGCCCGGTTGGCCAAGCTCGAAATCGCTCACCGGACGGCGTTTGCGGTCCATCGCGTCAAACATCAAAGCGCCATCGATCCAGACCTTTTCAGGCCGCGAATAGACGGACAGCGGATCGCCGTTCCATAGCACCACGTCGGCCATTTTGCCGCGCTCCAAGCTGCCGGTCATATCATCGATGCCCATCGCCTTTGCCGCGTTGAGCGTGATCCAGCCGATCACATCGGCATCGGAGATTTCAATGCCCATTCGCGCGCCAGCGGCCTGCGCTTTGGCAGCTTCCTGATTGAGGCGTTGAATATCGTTTTGGCTGTCAGAGTGGATGACGACGCAAGCGCCCTCTTTCTGCAGTAGCGCGGCGTTTTCCATGATCGCGTCATACGCTTCCATCTTGAACCCATACCAATCGGCCCAGATCGCGCTGCACACGTCGTTTTCGCGCAGCAGATCGCCGATCTTGTAGGCTTCGATAGCGTGGTGGAATGCGGTGACTTTGTAGCCGACCTCTTTCGCCATATCCATGACAAGCGCCATCTCATCGGCGCGGTAACAATGATTGTGGACGAGGATTTCGCCCTCAAGCACACCTTTCAGCGTTTCTTTGCCAAGGTTGCGTTTGGCGTCTTCATTGTTGGCGTATTCAATCGCGTCATACCAAGTCTGACGGTTGACGGCGAAGTTGCCCATGCGGGTCGAAGGCTTGCGCCCGCGTCCGCCATAAACGCGTTTCGGGTTTTCACCGCAGGCCATTTTAAAGCCGTAAGGTGCGCCCGGGAATTTCATGCCCTGAACAGTGCGGCTCGGCACATTTTTGAGAGTGACGGAGCGTCCGCCCATCAGGTTTGCCGAACCGGGCAGGATTTGCAGCGAGGTGATCCCGCCATTGGCCATCGCGCGGCTGAAACCGGGGTCTTGCGGCCAGACCGAATGTTCGGCCCACACATCGGGCGTGGTCGGCGAGGTGGCTTCGTTGCCGTCATTATGCGCCTGAACGCCGGGCGATGGATAATCGCCAAGGTGGGAATGGATGTCGATAATGCCCGGTGTGACGAATTTGCCGGTGCCATCTAGCACGGTGTAGCCTTCGGTCGACAGATCGCTGCCGCCGACGGCTTCGACTTTGCCGCCCCGGAACAGGACGGTGCCGCCCTCGATCCGGTTTCCAGCTCCGTCATAAACGGTTGCCCCGACCAAAGCGGTCGGCGCGCCGGGATAGGCGCTGTAAGTTGAGGGGAATGGCCCTTCCGATTCGGTTTTGGCGGCAAAGCGCGGCGCATCGTCTGATCCGCTGTCGTCGCCAGCCGTATTGGCCGAACTGGTCGTTGCACAGCCCGCCAGCGCAAAGGCGCTGGCGGCTGCAATCAGAGCTTTCTTAGTCAAATTCATTCCCCTGTAGGTTTCAGGTTATTGAGCAGGCCGTGTGCCAGCAGCAGCCGGTTCGCCAAGCTCGGCTTCGCCAGCGATATGGCTGTCTTCTTCGTCTTTCAGCGTGTCGAGATGCATCAGCTTCTTGACCAGCGGGCTGACGAAACAGACCACAATACCGACGACCAGAGCAACCAGACCCATGGTCCAATACGCTTCAAGAGCGCCTTCGCGGGTCATGTTACCGCCTTCGCCTTCACCCATGAGCGAGCCCATGAAGCCTGCGACATAGTTGCCGCCTGCCGTGCCGAAGAAGAACGCCGCCATCATCAGGCTGGCCATGTGCTTCACCGAAAGCCGGTTCATCGCGGACAGGCCAACCGGAGAGAGGCAAAGCTCACCCGTGGTCGACAACAGGTAGAAGATGAACAGGAACAGCACCGGCATCATGATCGCACCCGCTTCGCCCGTTGTGCTGAAGTTTTCAGCGCCCCAGACCATCACGATAAAGGCTAGACCCATTTGCGCGATGCCCAGACCCATTTTGGCTGGCGTGGACGGTTCGATCCCCTTGCGCGCCATCCACTGCCACAGACCAGCGAAAAGCGGGCCAAGCAGGATGATGTAGATCGGGTTGATCGACTGGAAGAAGGTGGTTGGAATACCGCCCTTATCAACGTGACGATCGGTGAACAGGTTGAGCGAGCCACCCGCCTGCTCAAACAGGCCCCAGAAGAGGGGCATAAGCAAGATCAGAAAGATCATCGCAAACACTCGGTCGCGGGCATGATTGGTATATTTTCGCGTTTCCATGACGCAAGCGGTGAAGATCACTCCAAGACTTACTCCACCAGCCGCGACCGCGATATTGTCAGCGCCTTGATTGACGATCATCCAAGCGGATGTCGCAAGGAGTAACAAAACACCCCCGTAGAATACTGAGCTTGAGGCTTTGTCGCTTGTAGCGCCTTTCTCGTCTTCCAGAAAATATAGGGCTTGCTGCAGGACATAGGCCAAGAGGAAAATGCCCGAAACGAGCAGGATCCAGCCAACGGCCGCCTGATACTGGATCAGGAACCAGATCACCGCGACACCGGCAAAGCCGACGCCGTAGAGCAGCCATTCGAAATTGATCCCGGCGACTTTCTCGTTCAGCTTCGCAGGGTTCGGGCTTTCGCCTTTACCTTTCAGCAGCGGTTTGCCGATGATGAATACGATCAGGCCAAGCAGCATGCCGAAACCGGCAAGGCCAAAGCCCAGCGCCCAGCTGACAGTTTCACCCAGATAGGCCGCGATCAGAACGCCTGCCGCCGCGCCGAGGTTAATCCCCATGTAGAAGATAGTGTAGGCGCTATCGCGGCGAATATCGGTGCGCGGGTACAATTGGCCCACGATCACAGAGATGTTCGCTTTCAGGAAGCCCGAGCCGACAATGATCAGCGCCAGAGCAAGCCAGAACACGTTGAGCGTCGGATCGTTGGCATAGCCCGACCCATCGCCTTCAAACGCCATAAAGAAGTGGCCAAGCGTAAGTAGGACAGCGCCAAACAAGACCGCTTTGCGTTGACCCAGATACCTGTCAGCCAGCCACCCGCCGAGCACCGGCGTGATGTAGACGAGGCTGGTATAAGCACCATAGATCAGGTTCGCGCTGCCATCGGAATACATCCAGTGCTTAACCAGATAGAGCGTAAGCAGGGCGCGCATGCCGTAATAAGAGAAACGCTCCCACATCTCGGCGAAGAACAGCATGTAGAGGCCTTTAGGATGACCCATCACCTCTTCTTGAGGGCGCGTTACCGCCCACGCGCCGCCGATCAGGAAGACACCAAGGACGATCGAGGCCACAACCATGGCCCAGTCCCCGTATCCCCACATCGCAAATTCTTTTAACTCGCCCATCTTACTTAGATCCCGTCTTATTATTGTGGCGCCCGACCCCTCGAGCGCATCAAGCGCCGCACCGTAACGCCCAAATTCGCGCTGTGAAGCTTTTGTTGCACGGTTCACCGCGTGTTCGCCGCGACGCGGGAACTTGACGCGCCTCGCTGTATTATGGCACTGATGCACTTAGCGAGGATGCAATGACCCAATCACGACCCGTTTACCTGAAACTGCGCGATCAAATCGCGGCTGCCATCATTCAGGGCGAATATCCCGAGGGCAAAATGCTGCCATCGGTGCGCGCGCTGGCTGCGGAGCAGGGCGCGAACCCGCTGACGGTCGCCAAAGCGTATCAGCAGTTCCAGAATGACGGATTGGTTGAGGTGCAGCGCGGCGTCGGCATGTATGTCGTCGAAGGCGCAGCCACCCAGCTACGCGAACGTGAAAAACAGCATTTCCTTCAGGAAGAGTGGCCAGAAATCCGTGCCCGTATGAACCGGCTGGGGCTGGATCCGGCTGATCTGGTGGAGTGCACCTAAGGCAACCGTCTAAGGAAAGACGCGCTGTGCCACATTGAGAAAAGTGCAACTTTCTCTGATCCGCGACTTGCCAGAAACGCGCGGGCGTGGCAGCAGAATGGCTACGAGGAGCCTTACGGGTCGAGGCTTGGTTTTTAGGGGCATGCCCATAGTGGCAAGGTCGGTGTTGCATGTGGGGATGCAGCCGTCCTGGATAACCGGGAGGTCATAGATGATCAGATCCGAGCTTTTGCAGGAACTGCACAAAGACAATCCAGAATTGCGCGCGGAAGAGATCGAACAGGTTGTCGACATCTTCTTCGATGAAATCTCGCAGCGTCTGGCCGAAGGTGGCCGGGTTGAACTGCGCGGATTTGGCGCATTTTCAACGCGTGATCGCGAAGCGCGCACTGGCCGCAATCCTCGCACTGGCGAGTCGGTCGAAGTGCCAGCAAAGCGGGTGCCGTATTTCAAAGCAGGCAAAGAAATTCGCCAGCGTTTGAACGGCGAGTAAGCCTAGCTGACTCTCACAAATTAAGCAGCTTCCAGCTCAGGCGTGTCATTGGCACGGCTGGGGCCTGGGAGTTTGCGCTCCCGATCCAGCGCGGCGAACACCATATCGACCACGCGTTCAGCGCCGCCTTCGCGTGAGACATCAACCGGCATCATTCCCAGTTCGGTGAATTCGTCCAAGCCCTCTGGCCCGGGTAGACCGATCACGCGTTCGATATTGGGAAGCCTGTCCTCTACCAACGGCGCAAGTTCACGCGAGACATTGAGGTTGTTTGTGGCGACCACCACGACTTCGCGTTTGCCCATTCCTATCGCATCCCAGCTGCGCGGATCGCCGGCATCGGCCTGATGCACGTGATAGCCATCGGCGAGCGCCGTTTCGAACCGCTCGACGTTGGGATCAACAGCGAGATACCCGATATCGTTATAGCTGAGCGCATCCGCGACAGCGCGGCCGACCGGGCCGAGCCCGATGATAACGACCGGCGCGTTGTCACCTTCCAGTTTTGAGTCAGCCGGCCCAGCGCGCAGCTTGCCCGCGAGCTTGCGCCCGATATTCGAGATCAGCGGCGTCACCGCCAAGCTGATCGCGATGGCGGAGACGAGGATCGACAATGCCTCGCTATCGACAAGACCGGCGACGGCAGGAATGGCGAACAGAACGAGCGCAAATTCGCTGCCTTGGCCAAGCAGAAATCCAAGTTGGATCGAGCCGGGCACAGACCAGCGGTTTGCCAGTCCGGCGAGCACATTGAAAAGGCATTTGAGAACGATCAATCCGACAGCCGCCGCAATGACGGTCACCCAATTGTCTGCAATGATTGCCGGGTCGATGCCCAGACCGACGGAGATGAAGAAAAAGCTCAGGAATAGCCCGCGAAACGCGTCGATCTCTGTCTGGACCATGATCCGATAACGCGAATCCGCTACTGCCATCCCGCCCAGAAACGCGCCTAGCGTGAGCGAGAGACCGGCAACACCCGTCGCCCAACCGGCTGCGAGCGCGATGAACAAAGCTGTGGCGGTGTAAACCTCGCTGCTGCCCGCGCGCGCGATCAGTTTGAACAATGGCCCGATAAGGTAGCGCGCAAAGATGACGGCGATCCCGAAAGCGGCCAGCGCCTTTAGCCCAGCCATGCCCAATTGCGGCGCAATCGCTCCGCCACTGCCGAGCGCTCCTGCTGCGACGAGCAAAAGGATCGCGGCGATATCCTGGAATATCAGGATAGATTGTGAGGCTCTGCCCACGGGGCAGTCCTCCTGATCGCGTTCCCGCACGAGCCCGATCACAACGGCGGTGGAGGACAGGCCCATCGCAAAGCCGCCAATGATCGCAAATTCCGTGGGCAGGCCGATAAGCCAGAACAGCGCCGCAAACCCGCCGCCGGCAACCAGCATCTGCAAGCTGCCAAATCCGAAAATGTTGGCGGCTTCTGCCCGAATGCGCCCAAGCGAGAAGTGCAAGCCAAGATTAAACAGCAGGAACATCACGCCCGCCTCTGCCATCGCTGCAACCACAGGGCCGCTAAAGTCGTCGGCATATCCCAGCGCGGCAATCGCGAGGCCAAGGCCAAGATAGCCAACAATCGGGTTAAGCCGGCAAGCGCGCGAAACCAGCGCGGCCCCGATGCCCAGTCCGAGCAAGGTTATCGCCGGTTGGATCGTAGCGACCACCGAATGCGCGTCGTGAACTTCGCCTGCCATGATGCCCCTAAATGCCTCGGCCATGAATGCCCGGCCCTCAAAGCGATGCCGAGTGTCTTGGGATTGGCAAATGGGCCTTGCGAGCCGATCTGGCAAGCTGCGCATATAGGACGCTTAAGACTGGTTGCCGCAGACCTCTGGTCTGGCTATCGCGAATTCTCAGCCGAGAAACAGCCTGTGCGGGTGTGGCGGAATGGTAGACGCCGGGGACTTAAAATCCCCTGATCTTTGATCGTGCGGGTTCGAGTCCCGCCACCCGCACCAAAACTCTCCATCAGCACGGATGTTCTTCTGCGTTGTTCGCCGGCTCTATTAAGTAATTCTCGCGGGACTAATTGAATACCGTATTATCCCTGTCTTAACCCGCCTGCTGTTACTCCGCATTTTCGAATCACAAAGATCAACCTCCGCTCATTGTATTCAAGCAAAGCGGTGCGCGGAGCAGAACGACCAGGCATGGATATTATGGCGACCAATCCCAGCGTCGAAGCAGAAGTGGAAGGCGCGACAAATATGCGTGCTGCGCCGCGCTTTACATTGCTGATCCGGGCTGCGCGTCTGGTGGCGCATGAAGGCGAATTTGTGTGCGTTATCCGCGATGTTTCCGAAACCGGGATCAGCGTGCGGATGTTCCATAGTCTGCCGAAAGGTGACCCGCTGGAACTGCATATGCCCGGCGGCGGAACCTATGAAGTGCGTCCCGTGTGGGAGCGTGACAACGAGGCAGGCTTTGAATTCACCAAGCCTGTTGAAGTCAGTCAGATCATCAATGAAGCCAGCGAATATCCTAAACGCGGCCTGCGTCTGGGCGTGTTCTTCCCGATCACGGTCAGCACGATGACGCAATCGGGTGAGGCGATCGTTGAAAACCTGTCACAGCAGGGCGCACGCTTTGAAAGCGAAACGCGCTACGCGATTGATCAGACGGTGAAGCTTTCCAGCCCGAATGGCTTGAAGGAAGTGCGTGCGAAGGTGCGCTGGCGGAGGGATAACCAGTATGGCGTCGTGTTCGACGACACGTTTACGCTGGGCGATTTCGCACGGCTTGCCGCGCGGCTTCAGGCACCCACTTTGCTGAGTAACTAGGCCAGGATAAAGTCCCCAACCGGCCTATGCCGGGACAAAATCCATAGCCACGCCGTTGATGCAGTGGCGTTTGCCAGTGGGTTTCGGCCCATCACCAAAAATATGGCCAAGATGCCCGCCGCAATCGGCGCAGTGCACTTCGGTGCGTGGATAGCCGATCTTGTAATCGACAGACGTTTCAACCGCGCCGCCATCAATCGCCTTATAAAATGCAGGCCAGCCGCTGCGGCTGTCATATTTATGCGCTGAGGAATAGATCGCATTGCCGCATCCGGCGCACTTGTATGTGCCTTTGCGCTTTTCTTTGTTCAGCGGTGATGTCCATGCGCGCTCTGTGCCCGCCTCGCGCAGAATACGGAATTCTGAGCGGGTCAGGCTGCTGCGCCACTGCGCTTCGGTTTTGCGGATGCGGAAATCCTTGCGCGCCTGCGCAGGGGTCGCGCCGCAGCTTGCCAAAATCGGCATAGTTGCGGCAATCGCGGCGCTGCCTAGAAAACTCCGGCGGCTTTTTACTGCAAATTTCATAGCGTCACTATCCTCGCAAAACTCAGGCGTCTCACCTTATATTACGTTGGAAAACGCGGAAAAGTTTCACTCAGGATAAAGCGCGGTCAAAATTCGGTGACTTCCACTTCGAGCTTGCGGAAACCATGCACGAAGTTCGCGCGTACCCGCTCTACATCGCCTGCGACATGCACGCGCAGCCGGCGTTTGTGCATCTCTTCGAGCAGAACCCGCAGTTGCAGTTCGGCGAGACGCGCACCGACGCAGCGGTGAATGCCATAACCAAAGGCAATATGACGGCGCGCATTGTCACGGCGCAGATCGAGCTTGTGCGGATCTTCGAACACGCTCTCTTCGTGATTGGCCGCCAGATACCACAGCACGACTTTGTCGCCCTTTTTGATGGTTTGGCCCATCACTTCGGTATCCTCGGTGCAAGTCCGGCGCATATGCGCGAGCGGCGTTTGCATGCGCAGCATTTCCTGCACCGCATTCGGGATCACATCTGGATTTTCCTCGAACACTTTGCGTTGGTCGGGAAACTTGTCGAGCGCATGGACGAAGCCGCTCATGGAATTGCGGGTGGTATCGTTGCCGCCCACGATCAGCAGCACGAGATTGCCCATGAATTCCTCAGGCCGCATCTGGTTCATCGCTTCGGAATGAAGCATCATCGAGATCAGATCATTGCCTGGCTCTTTATCCTGCGTGCGTTCGATCCAGATCGACTGGAAATACCCGGCCATTTCCTGAAGGATTTCCCACCGGACCGTGTCCAGCTCGCGCACAGAGGCCAGCTCTGTATCGCCCGACCAATCAGACCAGAATGTCAGCAATTCGCGGTCTTCCCACGGGAAGCCGAACAGGATGGCGAGCATGCCGGTGGTCAGCTCGATTGAGACTTTGTCGACCCAGTCGAAGGTCTCACCGCGCGGTAAAGTGTCGAGCAGCTCGCCAGTGCGTCGGCGGATTTCCTCCTCCATGTCGCTCATCGCGGATGGCGTGAATTTCGGGGCGACCGTGCGGCGTTGGCCGGTATGCTGGGGCCGGTCCATTGCGATGAACATCGGCAGATCGCGCGTGTCCGCACCGGCTTCGGCGGCCTCTTCTTCGGTCAGCCGCTCAAGGATTGTAATCCCGCCATGTTCCCAGCTGGAGGAGAACGTCTCTGGCAGGGCTTCGATATGCTGAATGGCCTTGTGGCCGACGACGGCCCAGTATGGGCCATACGGGCTATCGGGAATATAATGCAGCGGGCCTGCTTGCTGCATTTCCGCAAAGATCGGCTGCCATTTATCCTCGAAATAGATGTCGGAGCGGCTCACGTCCCATTTGTGCGGATGATCCGGACGCTCGCCCGGATTGTTTTCGTAATGCGCTTTGATCGCTTCGTAAGCGGTCGGTGATGTGCGCACTTCGGGGCGCTTTGGGGCAATCGTGGCCATGTCTCTCTCTCCCTGCAGGACGGCTTGAGCCAATTTCTTAGCTTGCCTGTCTCTTGAGCCGTATCCTGCCGCAACTGACAGCGGTGTCAATAGTCAGTTGCGAATTGCGACTTATTCAGCAGGTTCGATGGAAGATTCTTGCGCGGGTGCCCCTGATCGACCTTTGCCAAACCAACTGCGCCGCTTCTTCCCGTGGCCGCCACCGCCCGATTTCATCACGCGCTTACGGAATAGCAGCGATCCGCCTTTGACCAGCAAGCCGACCCACACCGCCTGATAGCCAAGCGCCGCGGCGTGGGCCCATAGGCTTTCCTCCATCGCCGCGCGAGCCAGCATCGCAAAGGGCGAAGAAAGAGGGAAGGCGATAGCGTATGGTTCCATCCATGCGCCGCCCGGTGTCAGCGTGAACGCGGCGACAAAGAACACCATCAGCTGCATCATCGTAACCGGCATCGACATGGTCTGCACTTCGCGCACGGTGCTCGCCATGCCGCCAATTGTCAGGAACAGCGATCCGAGCAGCAGATAGGCCATCGAGAAATACAGGATCGCCAGCGTCATAAACATCGGCCAGCCCACCGCAGGGCCGGGCAAATCGCGGTAATTGGTCTGCGTCACGGTGACGATCGCGTCCTCGGCCACCGCCCAAAAGCCCCAGCCAAACGCGCCCCATACCGCGATGCCGACGAATGATACGCCGAGCATAGCGAACAATTTGCCCATAAACACCGCGTCCATCGGAAGCGCAGCGGCGAGGATTTCGATAATCTTGTTGCCTTTTTCCTCGGCAAGGTTGGATAGCACCATCCCGCCGAGCAACATCGTCAGCAGAAACAGCACCATTTGCGATGCTTGCGCCGTCCGTATCCGGCTGGAGCGTTCGGATGCGGCGCTGCTGGCGACAAGCTGGCTTGTGCTTGATGGGAAACTGGTGGGTGATGCGCTGTTCGCGGTGCCGGCGATCAATTCAACTGGCCCTTTCCAGCGTTTGACCTGCCCTTCGGTGCCGATCAGTTTGGGCGCCTGCGTGCTGCCGGTAACGATGGTTGCAAATTTGCCCTGACTTCCATCCAGATAGGCGCCCACGTCAAAATCGGCGACGCCTTCTGCCTCGGCAATGCGCGCCAAGGCTGGCACCGCGCCGCCAAGCTGCGGGCGAAGCGTTTTGGCAGCGTTTAGCATCGCGGTGTTGTCCTGCTCGCTCATCGCAAGTCCGACTTCGACCGTGACAGCCTGTGTCGAGACCGATTTACCGATGCTGCCTGCTAGCCCGCCGACGAGCACCGGAAACAGCGGCCCGATAAGAAAGAACAAAAACGCGCGGCTGAACAGCACCGCGATAAAATCGCGCCGCGCGATGACCCATGCGGCCTGCGTTCGCGAAAGGCGCGGATTAGCGTCGATTGTGGCCTGATCGTGCGCGCTCATGATGCGTCTCCCGATCCATAGCCGCTGGCGTCGGCTTCCAACTGGCGCGCCGCCGCCTCACCAGCGATGGCGACGAATGCGTCGTGCAATCCGGCGCGCTCAATAGAGAGCGACAGAATGCCAGCCTCCCCCTCGATTAAGCGTTTGAGCAATGGCTCGACCCCTGTTTCGGGTAGCGAGAAATAGAAGAAGTCACCTTCGCGGCGGGCATCGTCTGGCAAAGCGTTGGTCCAAGCCCCTTCGCGCATCCGCGTTTCGAGGCGCACTTGCGCTGGAATACGGTCGCGCGCGGCCTCAACACTGCCCGCATAGGGCACTTTGCCCCCGGCGATGATCGCGACGCCTTCGCACAAGCGTTCTGCATGGTGGATCACGTGGGTGGAGAAGATAACCGTCACGCCGTCATCGGCGAGATTGCGGATCATCCCCTCAAGCTTGCCCTGGTTGATTGCATCAAGGCCGGAGAACGGCTCATCCAGCACGACGAGCCGCGGGCGATGCACCAGCGTGCCGAGCAATTGTACGGTTTGCGCCATGCCTTTAGACAGCTGGCGGATCTGACGATCGGCGGCATAGCCCAGATCGTGACGTTCCAGCAGTTCCAAGCCGCGCTTGCGACCTTCGGCCAGCGGCAATCCGCGCAGCGCGCCCATAAAGGCAATCGCTTCAACCGATTTCATGGCGGGATAGAGCCCGCGCTCTTCAGGGAGGTAGCCGATCAGGCGGCCAATATCGTGCGGGCGATCATGCCCGAATACGCGTCGCACGCCGTCATCGGGATCAATAATACCCAGCAGCATCCGCAAAGTCGTCGTCTTGCCAGCGCCGTTCGGGCCAAGAATGCCGTAAATCGCACCTTCGGGCACGGAGATATCGACCCCGTCTACCGCGCGTGTTCCGTCGAAATCCTTCACCAACCCGCGCGCTTCGATGGCGAGCGGACGATCATCCGAATTGGGTTCTACGACGTTGTGAGCCGTCATCTGTTCGCCTACTGTCATATGCATGAGCGCGGTGGTTAACGTGCGAAACTGAACGGGAGCAACCCCAAGCGTGGTTAACAGCGCAGTTACCGATACCCCAGATGCCCCACTTGCAAAGCGGCTTGAGGAAGAGGCGCGCGCGCTGGGTTTTGCAGCGTTCGGGGTGGCGAGTGCGGGCACCGATCCGCTGCGCGCAGAGCGGCTGGAGACGTGGCTGGGCGAGGGCAATCACGGGTCTATGGAATGGATGGAGGCGCGGCTCGAACATCGCCGCTCTCCGCAAGGGCTATGGCCGGAGGCGCGCAGCGTCATCGCGCTGGGCATGAGCTATGCGCCGTCGAATGATCCAATGGGTCTGGAGGATGCGAGAAGCCACGCGCGCATTTCCGTCTATGCGCAGGGCAAGGATTATCACGATGTCGTCAAAAAGAAGCTGAAAGCGCTCGCCCGCTGGCTGGTGACGGACAGGCCGGATGCGCAAGTCAAAGTCTTCGTCGACACCGCGCCGGTGATGGAGAAACCCTTGGGCGAGGCGGCGGGCATTGGATGGCAGGGCAAGCATACGAACCTCGTCAGCCCCGATCACGGCAGCTGGCTATTCCTCGGCGCGATTTACACCACACTCGATCTGCCGCTGAGCGAGCCGCAGCGCGATCAATGCGGGTCGTGCCGCGCCTGTTTGGATAGCTGCCCGACCGATGCGTTTCCAAGCGCTTACAAACTCGATGCGCGCCGCTGTATCTCCTATCTCACAATTGAGCACAAAGGGCCGGTGCCAGAGGAATTTCGCGAAGCTTTGGGCAACCGTATCTACGGCTGCGATGATTGCCTTGCCGTGTGCCCGTGGAACAAATTTGCCGATCAAGCGCACGCGATGCGCGAATTTTTGCCACGCGCAGAACTGGTCGCGCCGCGGCTTGGCGAATTGCTGGCGCTCGATGATGCGGGTTTCCGCTCGTTTTTCTCCGGCTCTCCGATAAAGCGGATCGGGCGAAACAGGTTTGTGCGCAACTGCCTATATGCGGCGGGCAATAGCGGGGATGCGGGTCTGAGAGCGCAGGTTACCGCGCTGAAAAATGATCCTGATCCAGTGGTGGCAGATGCCGCAGAATGGGCGGCAGCGCGGCTCGCCTAACCCTTACCAAACTCGCTATCATGTTCGCCCAGACGCGGCGCATCGCCAAGTGGGCCTGCCTCCCAATCGCTGAACGTGTTGGGATCGCGCATCTGGTACAGAGCGCCCTCGCTCGGGTGATCGGAGGCTTGGAAAAAGCCGGTTTCGCGCAAATGCGGGTCGTCGATCACATCGTTGAGGTCGGTCACCTCCATGCACGGAATGTTGTGTGCGCGTAGGATTGCGAGCCATTCCGCCGTCGGCTTTGCAGATGTGAGCGCGGCCATCCGCCTGTACAATTCAGGCGCGGCGGCGATGATCCCTTGGGGCGTTTTGAAGCGCTCTTCTCCCGCCAATTCGGGATCGCCCAGCAGCGCCACGACCTTGGGAAATTGCGGCAGGGTGTAAGGCACGATGCTGATCCAGCCATCTTGCGTCATCATCGGCTGGCGATCCGGATCGACCTGACGCGCATAGCCCGCCTCGCCATTGGGCGGATCGAATGTTTTCGCATCGAGATGCTCTTTCAACATGAAGCTGGCGAAGGCTTCGAACATAGGCACCTCGACATGCTGACCCTTGCCCGTGCGCAGCCTGTGAGTGATTGCGGCAAGCGTGGCATAGGCGGCGTGTAGCCCGGCAACTTTGTCCGCGATTAGCGAGGGGAGGTAGCGCGGGCGATTGTTTCCATCGGCCCGCGGCAACAGCGATGTCGTGCCTGTCGCGGCTTGAATGACATCATCATAGGCCTGCAATCCGGCATAGGGACCGCCCGACCCGAAGCCGACGCAGTGGACATATATGATGTCGGGATTGAGCGTTTTGACTGTCTCATAATCAAAGCCGAGCCGGGCAATCGCGGCCTCGCGCACATTGTGCACGAACACGTCAGCTTTGCTTAGCAGTCCGCGCAAAATCTCTGCATCTTCTGCATTTTTCAAATCGAGGACGAGGGATTTCTTGCCCCGGTTCAGCGCGATAAAACCCGGCCCCATTCCTGGCGTTTTGGCAGGCTTTGCCCCGTGCCGGTATGCATCGCCGCCCGGCCCTTCGATCTTGATCACATCCGCGCCATAATCCGACAGGATTTGTGTGGCATAAGGCCCGAACACGACGCTGGTCAGGTCGATCACCGTCATGCCTTCCAGCATCGGCTTCCCATCATTCGCAGTGATCACGCAGGCCGTTCCTTTACAGCATTTCCTTCAAGGGAATGTCAGGATCGGCGAGCAACGCGCGATCCACTTTATCGAGGCCCGCTTCGAGCATCTTTCGCCCTTGCACGTAATCCTTCATCGCGTTCACACAGTCGAACGCAATTGGCTTGCCCTCTTTCAGATAGACCACTGTGAATTTACGCGTATCGGGATCGCCGCGCAGCACAGTTTCATCAAAATCCAAGCTGAGGCCGGCGGTCTGCAATTTGAGGTCATACTGGTTTGACCAGAACCATGGCAGGGCGTTGTATTCCTGTTTGTCGCCCATGATCGCTTTGGCCGCAGTGTTCGCCATGTCGTGGGCGTTCTGGACCGATTCCAAGCGGATTACGGCGCTTCCCGCATAGGGGTTTGCGTGGGCGGCGCAGTCGCCAATGGCGTACACATCGTCCAGCGTGGTGCGGCAGCAGAAATCCACATCCACCCCGCTCGATCCGGCGGCGCCTGCTGCGATCAAAGGCGCGACAGCGGGGACAATTCCGATCCCGACGACAACCATGTCGCAATCGATTGTGTCACCATTTTCTAAGAGCACGCCGGTGACCCCGCCATCATCGCCGATGATTTCAGATACGCCAGTTTCGAGGCGAACATCGACGCCCTGACGTCGGTGCTCTGCTTCGTAAAAGCGCGAAAGGTCTTCGCCAGCCACCCGTGCCAGCACGCGCGGCAGCATTTCAAGCAGTGTGACTTCGCTGCCGAGTTTGCGCAGCACGGCCGCCGCCTCAAGTCCGATATACCCGCCGCCGATTACGACGGCGCGCTTTGACCCTGCATCCAGCGCCGCCATCATTGCATCGGCATCGCGTTTATCGCGGACGTAGAATACGCCTTTCAAATTGGCTCCGGGGCAGCTCAAGCGGCGCGGATCGCCGCCGCCCGACCAGATCAGCTTACGATAGCCGATCACGGTTCCATCGGAGAGAGTGACGGTGTGCGCCATCCAATCGATTTCGATCACGCCGCTGCCAAGGCGCAGATCAATGCCTTTATCAGCCCAGAATTTCTCAGGCCGGATCATGATCCGCTCAAAACCTTTGTCGCCAGCGAGGTATTCTTTGGACAAGGGCGGGCGTTCATAGGGCGGGACGCTGTCGCGCCCGATCATCAGGATGGACCCTTCGTGCCCTTGCTGGCGCAATGCGATTGCCGCCTGCGCGCCGCCATGGCCAGTGCCGACAATTACGACATCTGCCTGAGTGCGAGTGTTAACTTGCTGCGTCATGGCTGGCTGGGTCGCCTCAAATTGATCGTGCGTCAAGCGTCAAGCGTTCTACCGTTCCAGCAGGTTGCGGGCCTGACTGGCTATCTGCGCGAGTACGGCGGGCGCAACCGGCGGGCGGGCCTGAGCGCGGGTAATCATCGTGCGGAATTGCGCGACGGCGGCGGCATTGCGCTCTGCCCAGTCGGCAATTGCGCCCTGCGGATCGTCTTTCCCGCCTTTGCGGCGCATCAAACGGCGTAGAAATTCAAGCCGCATATGCTGGAAATCACGCGCGAGCCCGTCAACCAGCAATCGCTCCCAAATATCCGATGGCGACATATGCGCCGCCGTTCCCTGCGCCCAATCCAGCCCGATCCGTTCCCCGATATCGGTGAAGGCATGGGTGACCTGTTTGGGATCAAGCTCTGTCTTGAGAGAGAGCTGTGCGAGGCCGATCGACCCGTCATAATCGAACAGGTTGGCGACTTTCAGGGCGAGCGCATCGGGACAGCCGGACGCGACAAAGTGGCGGCGCAATTGGTCTGACCGTTCGCGCGTTTCGCCGGAGACAAGCTCGGTGCGGGCATCGGTGAGAACGCCAACGCGCGATTTCAGTGTTTCGACCAGTTCGCCTGCTTGCACTTGACCTGAGGCCGTGCGGAGCACGTCGGACATCAGATTGCCAACAGCCGCGGCCGCGCGGTCAAACAGGGTAAGGCGCGCGGCTTCGCTCATCTTGGCATTGTCGAGCTCTTCCCAAAGCGCGGCCAGACCATACAGCCGTTCAACCACGACAAAGGCGGCGGCGACATCGGACAGGCCAACGCCTTCTTCTTCGGCGAGTTCAAATGCGTGGACTAGGCCCAGCCGGTTTACGATCCGGTTCGACAGATCAGTGGCGACCAGTTCGCGGCGCAGGCGGTGGCTCTTGATCTGATCGGTGTAACTCTTGCGCATGGGCGCAGGGAACAACGCGATCAGCGAATCTTCCAGCATCGGATCATCCGGCAGGCCGCTGGCTTCGATCGCGTCTTGAAGCACCAGTTTGGCCGAGGATAGCAGCACCGCGAGTTCTGGCCGCGTTAGCCCTTTTCCATCAGCCGCGCGGCGCGCAAAGGCGTCTCCGTCTGCCAATCCTTCGGTGCGGCGGTCCAGATCGCCGGTATCCTCAAGCTGTTCGATCAGGCGGATGTACGAGGCGGTTGCTTCTGGCCCGGCGGCCTCTGCAATCGAGATCGCGAGCGCTTGAAGCCGGTTATCCTCCAGCACAATGTCGGCCACCTCGTCCGTCATTTTGGCGAGCAGATTGTTGCGCTTTTTGCCCGTCAGCGCGCCTTCGCGGGTTGCCGCAGCCAGCGCGATTTTGATGTTCACTTCGTTATCGGAACAATCAACGCCTGCCGAATTGTCGATAAAGTCGGTGTTGATGCGCCCGCCATTCATCGAAAACGCAATGCGGCCCGCCTGTGTAATGCCAAGGTTGGCGCCTTCGCCGATGACTTTGGTGCGCAATTCCGCTGCATCGATGCGCAAAGCATCATTGGCCGGATCGCCGACCGCCAGATGGCCTTCGTTTTCAGCTTTGATGTAGGTGCCGATCCCGCCGAACCAGATCAGGTCCAGCTGCGCTTTCAAGATCGCGCTGACCAGCGCATCCGGCTCGATCTCTTTGTCTTCAATGGACAGCATCTCGCGCGCTTTTTTGGAAAGCTTGATGCGTTTCAGATCGCGCGAATAGACGCCGCCGCCTTTGGAAATGAGGTCGGATTTGTAATCCTCCCAGCTCGAACGCGGCAGATCGTAAAGCCGTTTACGCTCTTTCCAGCTTGCGGCGGGATCGGGATCGGGATCGATAAAGATATGGCGGTGATCAAAGGCGGCGACCAATTGGATCGCTTTCGATAGCAGCATGCCGTTGCCGAACACATCGCCCGACATATCGCCGCACCCTGCGACACGGATGCTGTCCTTCTGCACATCGACACCCATTTCGAGGAAGTGCCGCTGAACAGAGACCCATGCGCCGCGTGCGGTGATGCCCATTGCTTTGTGATCGTATCCGTTGGAGCCGCCGCTGGCGAAAGCATCGTCGAGCCAGAAATCGCGGCTTTCCGCGATGCCGTTGGCCACGTCGGAGAAGCGCGCGGTGCCTTTATCGGCTGCGACCACGAAATAGGGGTCTTCGCCGTCATGCACTGCGACGTTTTCGGGATGGATCACTTTGCCATCGACGATATTGTCGGTGACGGACAGCAGCGTGCGGATGAACACTTCGTAGCTGCCCTGGCCTTCAGCGGCCCAACCTTCGCGATCAATTGCCGGAGACGGAAGCTGTTTCGGATAGAAGCCGCCTTTCGCGCCGGTCGGCACGATTACGGCGTTCTTTACCCGCTGCGCTTTCATCAGGCCGAGAATTTCGGTGCGGAAATCGTCGCGCCGGTCTGACCAGCGCAGCCCGCCGCGCGCAATCGCGCCGGAACGCAGGTGGATGCCTTCGACGCGGCGCGAATAGACGAAAATTTCGCGCCACGGCACAGGTTTCGGCAGGTTCGGCACGAGGCTGGAGTCAATTTTGAACGCGAGCGCTTCGGCAGCGGCAGGCGCGAATGCGTTGGTGCGCAAAACGGCGTCGATTACCGCGCGGTACAGGCGCAGCAAACGGTCATCATTGATTGCGGACACTTTGGCGAGACCGCGATTGAACGCCGAAACAGCGCCCGAAACGGCTTCATCGCGGCTGCCTGAAAATCCGGGATTGTGGTTGGCAACGAACAGATCAATCATCGCGCGGGTCACATCAGGCGCGCGGCCCAATGCATCGACCACGGTGTAGATCGTAAAGCCCATGCCGGTTTGGCGCAGGTAACGATAAATCGCACGGAGCCATTCGGTTTCCTGCGCGGCAAGGCCGGTGCTGACAACCAGACGGTTGAACGGATCATCTTCCGCGCCGCCATTTAGAACCTCTGCAATGGCAGCCTCAATCGGGCCAGCGCGTTCGAGCAGCTTCGCTGCCGATGCGCCTTCGGGCAGGTCGACTGTAAATTCGTGGATCGTGCCCAGCTCGCCTTCGGCAAGAGCAATCGGCACTTCTTTGAAAACGCGAAAGCCAAAATTCTCGAACGCCGGAACAGCATCGGAAAGCGGCAATGCGCCTTGTTGCTGATAAGTCTTCAGGCGCAGGCGGTTCGCAGGGTCTTTGCCGATGCAGTACAGGCGCACGCCGCGTTCGTGATCATGGTCGCTTGTCAAACCGCGCAGGCGGATAATATCGCGCGCAGCCTCTGCCGCGTCATAACGTCCGCGATAATTCATCGGCATCGCACTGGCGTATCGCGATGCAAGCGCGGCGGCGCGCGATGGATCCATGCTTTCAGCGAGATGTTTCTCAACCGCCTCGCCCCAGCCGCGCAGCATATCTTGCAACTGCTCTTCCAAAGCGGCTTCGTCCGGCACCTGTTTCGCATCGCGAATGTCGATCACGAATTGCAGCATGGCCAGCGTACCGCCTTCGACCTCTAGGCTCCAATCGAGCACTGCAGTGCCTTCGTGCACGGTGAACATTTCTTCGAGCTGGTGGCGCACCTGTGTCGATACCGTATCGCGCGGTTGCCAGACAAAGGCATAAATGTGCCGCCCGAGGCGCGATGTAACCAGTGCAAGGCGCGGACGCGGACGGTCAACCAGACTCATCATCGTTGTCGCAAGGCGCGCGATCGAATCCTGCGTAAACCCGATCAACAGATCGTTGGGCAGCGCCGTGAATGCGTGGGTCAGTGCTTTGCCAGCATGGCCGCCCGGATCGAACCCGAGTTTTTCCCTGATCGCATCGAGATCGGCGCGCAAAACGGGCACTTCTGTCGGCGGCGTGGCCAAAGCGGCACTGGTCCAGATGCCTGCATGGATCGAGAGGGTTTGGACTTTTCCGCCCTTATCACGGTGGCCGACGATAAACAGATCGAGCGGGATGCGGCGGTGAACGTTCGACAGGCGATTTGCCTTAATGATCAGCAGATCGTGCCGATCATCGCGTTTGTCGCAATCGTCGAACCAATCAAATGCGCGTTCAAACGAGACCTCGGCCAGAATGTCGCGGGTGCTTTTACGGCAGATGCCGTGCGCGCTGCTCTGTTTGCCATCGCGGGTGCGTTTCACATGGCCAAGCTGTGTCAGCAGACCTTTGCTGAGCCA
Organism: uncultured Erythrobacter sp.; assembly: GCF_947497915.1. Lineage (GTDB taxonomy): Bacteria > Pseudomonadota > Alphaproteobacteria > Sphingomonadales > Sphingomonadaceae > Erythrobacter. The sequence continues at coordinate 797,073 of NZ_CANMIJ010000002.1, forward strand.
ATCGACCAGCGCCTGAGATTCGGTGTCGGCAATCTCTGTAATGTCGGACGCCATCAACGCCTGCATTTTGGGCCAATCATCCACAGCGGCGCGGACATCGCCCAGCGTAACGCGCAGAGCCTGTTCAAGGTCGCGGCGATGGCGGGCATCGACGCGCGGCGTTTCGATATAGATCAGCGATTCAGCGGGCAGGCCGTCGCTTTTGGCATCGCTCAACCGGATGAGCTCGCCTGCATCATTGCGTTCCACGCCCAGAACGGGGTGCACCAATCGATCAATGCTGAGCGATTGCGCGGCGATTGTGGCCGCAATCGAATCGACCAGAAACGGCATGTCATCATTGACGATGGCGATCCGCATCTTGCGATGTTCACCCGCAGCGGATTCGAGTCGAAGAGAGGATCGTTGCGGCTCGCGCTTAGACGCTGCCTCAAGAATAAAATCCGATGCCTCAGCCAGCAGATCCCCGTCGAGCGGGGTATCGCCGGGAAGGATCGAGGCTTTCAGATGTTTCTTCAGTGAGGTTTTAAGCGCTGCACCAGCCCCGGTTTTCGGGGTGGTTTGCTTGGCGGATTTCTCCGTCGGGGTGGGCACCATGATCCTGCTCCGAGCAATTATATTATGCTGCTTTGTTTTATCGTTTCAGCATACTCGCTTTTGCCCAAGGTGTGCAAGCGCGATGATCCGGAAAGCTACGCAGGGATAGAGGCGCTTTGCGCAGCGCCGAGCGCTTCCATTGTCAGTTCGAGCGAACGAATGCGCGCCGCCGGATCATAGGTCGATCCGCACAGGATTATCTCGTCGGCGCCTGTGCGCGCCGCGAAGGCTTCCACTTGGCCGCTGACTGTGCCCGGCGTTCCTACCGCTGCGGCTTGACCCAGATGATCGAGCATCGCGCGCTGCGGCGCTGGCAAGGTCGATGTGTAACCCGCAATAGGCGGTTTCAGTTTGCCTGGTTTGCCTGTGCGCAGCGCCACGAAGGCTTGCTGTTGGCTGGAGGCGAGCAGTTCCGCTTCCTCTGCTGTCGGCGCGGCGAACACGTTCATCGCAACCGCGACATAGGGACGTGCCAGTGCCTCGGACGGCTGAAAGTCGCGGCGATACACTTCCAATGCGGCATCGAGGTGATCCGGCGCGAAATGCGCGGCAAAGGCGTATGGCATGCCAAGCTTTGCCGCTAGCTGCGCGCCGAACAGGCTTGACCCCAGCATCCACAAATCGATGTTGGAGCCAAGGCCGGGTGTGGCTTTTACAGGAAGGTCAATATCACCGGTAAGAAGCGCGCGTAGCTCCACCACATCCTGCGGAAAATATTCGGAGGCCTGATGCAGGTCTTTGCGTAGCGCCCGCTGCAATTCAGGGCCAGCCCCAGGCGCGCGGCCCAGACCCAGATCAATTCGGCCGGGAAACAGCGCATCCAGAGTTCCGAACTGCTCAGCGATTTGGAACGGTGTGTGGTTGGGCAGCATAATGCCGCCTGATCCGATACGAATGGTGCTGGTGGCGTTGCCGATATGTGCGAGCACCACCGATGTCGCGCCGCCCGCAATCCCCTCCATCGCGTGATGTTCGGCGACCCAAAAACGTGTGCACCCCAGCGTCTCCGCCGCCTGTGCAAGAGCGACGCTGCCTGCGAACGCTTCGCTCAGCGTGCCGCCTTCGCGCACGGGGACAAGATCAAGGATGGAGTACTGTGTCATGGTGTAGGCTTAGTATCAGGCGCTGGGCCGATCTGCGCAAGGTAGTCTTTCGCGGTGGTCGCAGCGGGGCTGGCGGGCTGGGTGTCGACGACCGATTGCCAGCTTTTGCGTGCAGCATCCTCGCGGCCTGAAAGGATCGCGATAACGCCTGCTTCCAACCCGATTTGGGGATCGACCGGCGCAAGATCAGCGGCGCGTTCAATCGCAGTTTGCGCCTCATCCAGCCGCTCCATCCGCCGCAACAATGTCGCTTTCAAAAGCCATCCGTCGGGCAATCCCGGCTCCAGCCGATTGGCCGTATCGAGCGCGCCGAGCGCCTCTTCGTTTTGGCCCAGCGCAACCAGCGCGCGGGCGCGGTCTGTTGCAGCCAGCGCCTCCAAAGTGGCCGAAGCCGCACTCTGTGCATCCTGCTGGGCTGCCATCAACAGCATCGCTGCACCTTCTGCATCGCCGCCAGCCAGCGCGGCATTACCCGCCATCGTGCCAAAGCGCGCACGGGCGGTCAGCTCTCCTTTGGGCGTCTCATCGCGCGCGGCAAGAAAGGCGCCGCGCGCATCGCTCCAAAGGCCAAGCTCGGTCGAGGCGAGGCCAAGGCAGTGATTGGCAATCACCCGGTCTGATCCGCTGGTTTCGGTGCGCCTGATCTGCGCCTGAGTGTGCGCCCGCGCCGGATCCTCCGCCAGCTGATCAAGGCACTGTGAAAGCCACGCACTGGTCGGATTAGTGGGCGCTTCAAGTGAATTCTCGCGCGGCGGGCGATGGATCAGATCGTCGGGTAGATTGGGGATCGCACCGGTATTGCCCGGCGCGGATTGAAGCAGAATGGCGAGAAGCAGGGACACGATAATTTCCGTCAATAAAAGCTGGAGACAGCCGCTTTGAGCAGCGCGATATCTTCATCGCGCGACAGGCGGTGATCGCCGTCTTTAACCAGCGTCACCTTTACCGCATCCGAACGCAAAGCTGCGCTGAGCCGCATGCTGATATCCCACGGCACATCGGCATCGCGCTGTCCGTGGAGCAAGTGCACGGGACAATCGATTGCAATCTCACGGTCGAGCATCCGGCTTTCCTGACCATCGGTCCAAAAGCCGGGATGCATCGGTGTTGGTTCCGGCCCGTAAGGGTTTTCATCATAGACCGTCTCGCCCGCCGCCAGCGTCGCCTGATCCGCGCGGCTGCGGCCCCATTCGGTAAAGTCGGGTGCTGAAGCGATCCCGATAATGCCAGCCAACCGTTCGCCAAGCGCTTCCGCCACCATCAGCATCAGCCAGCCGCCCATCGATGATCCGACAAGCAGGATCGCGCCATCGGTATGGGCTGCAATCAAAGCCAGCACCTCATCGCGCCATTTGGACAATGTGCCATTGGCAAAATCACCCGAACTTGCACCGCAGCCGGAATAATCGAGCAGCAAACAAGCGCGCCCTTGCGCCTGCGCCTCGGCAAACAGCGCCGTGGCTTTGCCGCCATCCATGTCCGACATATATCCGGGCAGGAATACCAGCGCCGGGCCGCTATCCGTCGCCGCTCTTTGGGTCAGCCGATACGCGATTTTACGCTGATCCGGCATTTCATGAAATTGCACATTTGACATGGCAGCCCTCATGCCCGCACCTGTGCGCAGCGTGCAAGCCCGCAATCGGCACGCGCTGTCTCTGGAGCCAAATCCGGAGCCACCTCTTGGGAGAGAGAATACCATGATGAAGACCGACGGCGCTGCCATGCCAGAGCGCGCGAAGACCGACATTTCCCGCCGCAATCTGTTCGCCCTTGCCGGAGCATCCGCTGCCGCCGTGGCCACGCCCGCATCGGCGCGAACATTCGGCAGCGGCTTTACGCATGGCGTCGCGAGCGGAGAGCCGCATTCCGGCAGCGTGCTGTTATGGACCCGCTATGTCGGGGACGTGGATACGCTCCGATGGGCAATGTCGAAAAACGCCGACCTCTCCCAGCCTGCCAGCGAAGGGTATGCCGCCGTCAGCGAAAGCCGGGATTACTGCGTCAAGGCAGTCGCGAAAGACGGGCTGGAGCCTGACACGTGGTATTATTTTCAATTCGTCGCGCCCGATGGCAGCAAATCCGACATTGGCCGCACCCGCACACTTCCCGAAGGGCCAGCCAGCAGTTTCAAGCTCGCGGTTTTCTCCTGCTCCAACTTCGGCTTTGGCTACTTTAACGCCTATGCTCACGCCGCCGAAGCCAATGATTGCGACCTCGCGCTGCATCTGGGCGATTATATCTATGAATATGCTGCAGGCACGTATCCATCGCCCGGACAAGCGGTGGCAGAGCGTGTGCTCGCCCCCGAAACAGAGATTGTCGCTCTGGCCGATTACAGGCTGCGCTATGCCACATACCGCGCCGATCCGGACTTAAGGCGGCTGCACCAAGTGATGCCGATGATTGCCATCTGGGACGATCACGAAAGCGCCAATGATAGCTGGAAAGACGGTGCGCAAAATCACCAGGAAGCCGCCGAAGGCGAATGGGCCGTGCGCAAGGCGGCGGCAAAGCGCGTTTACCGCGAATGGATGCCTGTCTCCGATGAACCTTACGCCTCCTATGAGATTGGCGATCTTGCGACCCTGTTCCGGCTCGATACGCGGCTGGAGGGGCGCGACGAGCAGTTCTCCTTGCAAAAAGTGCTCGAGGGTCAGGAAAATCCGCAGGCTATGATCGCCGCGCTGACGAAGTTTCGCGAGGGCGATTGGGCAGACCCAGACCGGCAATTGATGGGCGCGGCACAGGAACAATGGCTGGCCAAAGGCCTCGCAAAATCGAAAGCAGACGGCACCGTTTGGCAGGTGCTGGTGCAGCAAGTGCTTATGGGCAAACTCTCTGCCGCGCCCGATCTGCTGGATATGCTTGGCGAAGGGATCCCGCCTTTCGTTCGAAACCGCGTCGCGGCCTCTGCTATGGCAAGTCGGGCAGGTTTGCCTCTGAATATGGATGCGTGGGACGGATATCCGGCCGCGCGGACCCGTGTGTTTGAAAGCGCGCTCGCGGCGGATGCCAACCTGCTGGTTTTGGCGGGGGATACACATAATGGCTGGGCGTTTGAACTGGGCCATGAAGGCGAGAAAGTCGGCGTTGAACTGGGCGTTTGCTCAGTCAGCTCACCGGGTTTTGAAACGTATTTGCCAGTGATCGCGCCCGATAAAATGGCGGACCTCGTCGTGCGCGCCAATGATGAGCTGAAATGGGCCGACACATCGCAGCGCGGCTACATGGCAATTGAATTAACGCCGCAGCGGGCCGTGACCGAATACCGCTTTATGGCAGGCGTCAAAACGCGCTCGACCCGTCTCGCGGGGACGAAGCAAATCGTCAGCGATGCAACTTCGCAAAGTCTCACTATTTGACGCCATAATCCGCCGACTCGAGGCTTTCGGAAGGATGTTTTCTCGGAACCCAGTCGCCGTTTGCTCATTGATTTAGCAAAAGGAGATTGAAATGCTTGGTAAAATTATCGGAGCCGCAGTCGGCGGCAGTGTCGCGAAACAGTCGAAGAGCATCGGCGGAACAACCGGAGCCGCGATCGGCGCCGCTGTACCGTTCGTACTGAGCCGCATGAGCCTGCCGGCAATGGTCGCGCTGGGCGTTGGCGGCTATGTCGCAAAGAAATATTTCGGCAATTCGGACGAAAGTCTGCCGAAGCCGACAAACAACAAGAACGGATCTGTGGCGAGTGTGCCGCAGCCTTCGACCGCATAAGACACCCAATCCGCACAGATTGAAGACGGGGGGCGGCGCTCGAAGCGCCGCCCCCTTTCTGCGTCAGTCGCGGCTGAAGATCTCTTCGATGGGTAATTCGAAGGTTTCGGAGATTGTGAATGCGAGCGGCAGGGAAGGGTCATAGCGCCCTTTCTCAATCGCGTTCACGCTCTGGCGGCTCACGCCGAGCCGTTCGGCCAGATCCTGCTGCGACCAGTCCCGCTCAGCGCGGAGCACTTTCAGGCGGTTGTTCATGGCGCACCCCCGATCATACTGCGCCCCATGTGCCGTATTGGATGCGGTTGGATACCGCCCCGACGCCAAGGCCAAAGAACCAGATTATGGCGTACCAATAGGCATCGGCATGGACGACCAGATCGCCTGCTTCGAGGTAACCCCAAACAGAAGCTGCGCTGAGTGAAAGAGCCGACGCGATCAGCGTTTGGCGGACGGTCAGCATGCGGAGAAATTCGTCCTCTTCCTCGACAATTAAGCGTCCGACTGCCCAGAAAACCCCGCACACGGCGAGCCCTGGAAGGAGGGCCAGCAGATATTGCGCTGACAGCGGCACTTCGATTTCGTCATTGAGAAATGTCATGAGTGCGAATGTCATCAGATACAGCGATGTCGAGATAGCCACCCGCTTGATATAGCGCTGCTGCGCGGTGCTTTTGGCAACGCAATTGCCGTCGAGTGGCTGATTCTGAGCCGCTTTGTATACTGCAATCATCAAGCTGGCCGGTGCGATCAGCAGGATCATGATCGCTCCCTTATTTTCCACTGCACCGCTGATCGCGAGTATTGCAACGGCGAGGGTGCTGATGAACATCATGACCATCCAGAAAAGAGGACCGCGACCCAGAAAGCCGTTTCTTGCGTGAGCCATCATTTGTCTCCTTCCTGATTGTCCTGGCGGCCAATGACCGACTGACCGATGCCAAGCCCGATTGCCCATGCAGGCACGACCCACCAGGCGAAGATGTTCGGCACCAATCCGAAGGTTTCGAGAAAGCCCCAAATAGTGCCCAAGCAAAGGACGATGCCCAGTCCGACAAGCGATGCGATGCTGGCGCGGTGGCGCAGGTATTCGTCACTCTCTTCTATCATGTACCGGAACATCGCCCAGATCATGGCCAATGCTGGTACAGTGGGAAGCAGTGTTACGGCATAGAGAAACGATGATCCGGCGGGCAGCTGTTCGAATAGCCAGATCGCAACCATCAAACCGACGACATATCCGAAACTCGCGACCATCATACGCATCGTATAGCGCGCGACGGCCGGGCTGCCGGTGACAGCGGGCAAGTCGTTGTTTCTTATCGTACGGATCATCTGCACCACCAAGGCAACCGGAATTGCGAGCAAGGCCGCCGCCCATCCCCATGACAGCACACCTGCAGAGGCCAACGCGATGATTGGCGCGCCCAATCCGGTTGCAAGGCCAAACCACGGTCCGGGCGTTTTCCAAAGGTTTTGTGTGTGTGCCATCATTGCAGACACTCCCTGATGCATGGCGAGTCCGCTTGCAGCGACCCCCATGCCGCGCCGCTGAGGCCGGTGACGATGCCAATGCTGGCGCCATTGCTCAGTCCATAAGAGGCCGCAATCAGTGCGGCTGCGATAATGATCGCGGCCCAGATCAATGCTTGTGCTGTACGTGTCATTCGGAAAGCTCCCTTTCACTTATGGAAAGCACACTTGTCATTGATTCGCATTAATGTCAAGCATACTTTCCAAAATGGAGCGTTGCCTTTCCGTGTCCGAACGCAAAGGGTGACATGTCACTCGCGCAGCCCTATCTGTGCGTCATGGCCAATATGCTGACCACCGCAACCACGACTACCACCACCCCGGATTTCCGGGGTCGGGCGCTCGTGGGTTGATCAAATCAGTCTGCCGCCCGGTTTGGGGCGGCGCGGCGGCCTCCCAAATCCGGTAAATTGTTCAAACGCCGCTTCAAGCGCGCGCCTTGCTGTGCCAAAGGCGCATAAACGTGCGACAATGCGAACGAAATTTGGATAGACAATGACCGAATTGCTCAAAATCAGCCTTCCCGATGGTTCCGTTCGCGAAATGGAACCTGGCAGTACGCCTGGCGATGTTGCCGCCGCGATTGGCCCGGGTCTTGCGAAAGCCGCCTTGGCCGCGCGCGTAAACGGCGAAGTGCGCGATCTTGGCCGACCATTTGAGGGCGACAGCGAGCTCGCACTCATTACATCGAAAGATGAGGACGACGCGCTGGAATTGGCGCGGCACGACTTTGCCCACGTTCTCGCCGAAGCGGTGCAGGCGCTGTACCCCGGCACGCAGATCACGTTCGGCCCGGCAACCGATGACGGGTTCTATTATGACGTAATGGCTCCGGCAAACCGCGAGCCATTCAGCAGCGAAGACCTGCCCGCGATCGAAGAGAAGATGCGCGCGATCATCAAAGCGGACAAGCCGCTGGTGCGTGAAGCATGGTCGCGCGAGCAGCTGATCAACAAATGGGAAGCCGAAGGCGAGGCGTTCAAGGCCGAATGGGCCAAAGAATTGCCCGAGGATGAAGAGCTGACGGTTTATTGGTCTGGTAATCCCAACGAAGACGGCTCGTGGCTTGATATGTGCCGCGGCCCGCATTTGCCCAGCACGGGCAAGCTAGACCCGCAGGCGTTCAAGCTGATGCGGGTTGCGGGCGCGTATTGGCGCGGTGACCAGAACAATGCGCAGCTGACGCGCATCTACGGCACCGGCTGGCTCAACAAGAAACAGCTGAACCAGCATCTGATGCGACTGGAAGAAGCGGCCAAACGCGATCACCGGAAACTTGGCCGCGAGATGGACCTTTTCCACCTTTCCGATGTCGCGCATGGCAGCGTGTTCTGGCATCCCAAGGGCTATCGCATCTGGCGCGAACTCGAAGGTTATATGCGCCGCAAAATGGATGGCGGCGGTTACCGCGAGATCAAAACGCCGCAGGTCATGGATGCGCGCCAGTGGGAGCAATCTGGCCATTGGGGTAAATACCGCGAAAACATGTTCGTGATCCCGGATGAAGTGCCCAACACCGAAGATGACGGCCCAGTTATCAGCGGTGAAGCCGACTGGATGGCGCTAAAGCCGATGAACTGCCCCGCGCATGTTCTGGTCTTTAAACAAGGCATTACCAGTTACCGTGACCTCCCGATCCGCCTTGGCGAAATGGGTTGTTGCCACCGCAATGAACCGCATGGCGCACTGCACGGATTGATGCGCGTGCGTCAGTTCACGCAGGATGATGCACACATCTTTTGCACCGAAAATCAGGTGGTGGAGGAAGTGCGCAAGTTCTGTGAGATGGCCGATGCCGTCTACCAGGACTTTGGCTTCAAGTACGAAATCAAGCTCGCAACGCGGCCAGAGCAACGCTTTGGCTCCGATGAGGATTGGGACAAGGCCGAGCAGGAATTGCGCGATGCCGTTGCCGAAGCTGGCATGGCAACCGAAGAGTTTGGCTGGGAAGAACTGCCGGGCGAAGGCGCGTTTTATGCGCCGAAGCTCGAATGGCATCTGACCGACGCGATTGGCCGGACATGGCAGGTTGGCACTATCCAATCAGATCGGGTCCTGCCGGAGCGGCTTGATGCGACCTATATCGGCGAAGACGGCGGCAAGCACCGCCCCGTCATGCTGCACCGCGCGATCTTCGGTTCATACGAGCGGTTTATCGGTATTCTTATCGAGCATTATGCGGGCCGCCTGCCTGTGTGGCTTTCGCCTGTTCAGGCTGTTGTCGCACCAATCGTTTCGGACATTGATGGTTACGCTGAAAATGTCGAAGCGACGCTGACCGCAGCTGGCCTTCGCGTGAAGAGCGATCTTCGCAACGAGAAGATCAATTACAAAGTCCGCGAACACAGCCTCGCAAAGGTTCCGCACATCCTAGTCGTGGGCAAACGCGAGGAAGAAGAAGGCAAAGTCACGATGCGCACATTGGGTGAGAAGGACCAGAGGGTCCTGACACTGGATGAGGCGGTGGCGTTTCTGAACGCGGAAGCAACCCCGCCAGATATGCGCGCCTAGGCGGGATTAGCGGGGGCGCATGGAACTTCTGGCCAGCTACGGCACGGCGCAAATTGCAATTGCGATCATTGCGACCTTCGCTTCCGCGTTCATCCGCGGCATGGCTGGCTTCGGCATGGCCATTGTGCTGGTGCCGGTGCTTGCCTTGGCTCTGACACCGCTCGAAGCTGTGCTCATCATCAATTTCCTCGCGCTGTTTATCGGCCTGAGTGAGCTCAAGATGTTTCTGAAGCACGCAGAGAAATCGGCTTGGGTGATTTGCGGGCTCGTTTTGATAACGACCGCTCCGGGCCTGATGGTTCTGGCGGCGACACCGGCGGATCTTGCGCGTTTTCTGATCGCGCTTGTCGCTTTGTCGGCGTTTCTGCTGATTCTGCTGCCCACCCGCGAAGCCAAAATGCCGGGAACGGTCACGACTGTTTCAGCGGGCATCGCGAGCGGATTGCTGACAGGTTTTGCAGGTATGCCGGGGCCGCCCGTCGTGCCGTATTATGTCGGGCGAAAAATCGCGCGAGAGATTGCCAAGGCATCGATGCTGGCGATCTTTACCGTTGCTGCATTTGCAGGGCTGGTTTCAGGCTATGCGATTGGCGAACTTGAATGGCGCCTATTGTGGCTGGCGCTGTTGCTGTTTCCTGCGGTGCTGATCGGCAATTGGCTGGGCAGCCTCGCCTTTGGCAAGGTTAGCGATACAGTCTGGCGCAGTTTTGTGGCGTTTGTGCTCGCAGCGGCGGCGATCGCCGCTTTGGTCAAGCTGGTCTACTGATTGCTTAAAGCGGCAGAGGCTGTCCGGCGAGGATCAGCGCGGCTCCGCAGCCCAGCACAATAGCGCTGCGCACAATGTCGATTTGACGAGCGCGGGCGGTTTCGAACGCGGTTTTGGAAAGAGCAATTGCTTTGGCCATGGCCAGCATTCTCGCGGCAAAACTCTAACGCGGGGTTAAGATGCGTCCCTTGCTGACGGCATTTGCTGGCTCGCGCAGTGAAAGCCTCCGCCGCCTGCTAACACCGCATCGGCGGGCAATCCTACGGTATCGCGGTCAGGAAAGAGTGCAGCTATCGCAGCAACACCTTCTGCATCATGTGGTGAGCCGAATGTCGGTACCGCCACCAGATGCGTGGTGATTGCGAAATTGACATAGCTGGCCGGTTCGAATGCGCCATCACGAGTGATCCGGCCCGGCGAAGGAATGCGCACGACTTCGACGCCAAATTCGGATGCCCGCTTTGCCGCATTGGCATAGATTGCCGCATTGGGGTCATCCTCGCCTGTTGCTTCTGGAACGACCAACCGGTTTGGTCCGACAAAGCGCGCGAGATTATCGACATGGCCATCGGTGTGGTCATTGATTAGCCCGTCGCCAAGCCAAAGCACACGGTCAAATCCGAGCACTTGTTTCAGCTCCGCCTCGATCTTGTCGCGCGACATCGATGGATTGCGGTTGGGGTTAAGCAGGCATTGCTCGGTAGTCGCGGCGAGGCCTGTTCCATCGCCATCAATTGCGCCGCCTTCGAGGATCATTGATGATGCCGTGAGCTGCAATCCGGCATCACGGGCTAGCTCTGCTCCGATGCTCTCGTCGCCCGGCATTTCATATTTGCCGCCCCAACCATTGAAGCCAAAACGCCGCGCTGAGCGGGCGTTGCTTTCTTCAACAATCAGCGGCCCGGTGTCTCTCAGCCAGGCATCGCCGTAAACACGCTGTTCGAGCGTGACTTTGCTGCTGACCAATTTGCGCGCCTGGGCCGCATTGGCCGCGTCTCTTACGAGCAGGCGCACCTCTTGGCCGCTATCCGCAACCGCGCTGGCAAAATCAGCGACCTGTTTTTGAGCGGCTTCCAGAAAGCCCGGCCATTCATCGGCCAGATGCGGAAAGCCGATCCACAGCCAGTCCTGAGGTGCCCATTCGGGCGGCATCAAAACATGGGCCATAGACCGGCTTTCGCAATTCGTGTCAGCGCCGCTTAGCAGCCCTGATCTGAGCTCGCGCAGCTTTCATCGCGGATGGCGCGGAATTCATCGCCATCGTTCCAGTTTGGCCAGCTGGTGCTTGCTGCCATGCTGCGCCCGATGCGGTAGAACAGTTGGAGGTCGGCCATAACGCCGGCCCAGTCCCACTCTTCGTTGAACTCGTCTTTCGGGCCGTGATACCGGTTTTCGGTGTAGTCTGCCGCGACGGCTGCACCCGCTTCGGTGCCGCCTTCGATCAGGTCTTCACCGCCATCGATATACAGCATCGGAACGCCTTGTTTGGCGAACGCGAAGTGGTCCGAACGGTAATAGTAACCGGCTTCGGGTTTCGGGTTGGCAGTGGCAACGCGGCCATCGGCCTCAAGCGCGGCATTCATAAACCAATCAAGCTGTGATTTGCCGGGGCCAACCACGGTGACGTCTTTCGCTGGGCCAGCAACCTGGAACGCATCCATGTTGATGCCACCAACGGTCTGGTCGAGCGGGAAGACCGGGTTCGATGCGTAGTAATACGCGCCGAGAAGTCCGGATTCCTCGGCAGTCACCGCAAGGAACACGAGGCTGCGGCGCGGCGCGCCCGCTTTGGCATGCGCCTCGGCCAGAGCGACAAGCGCAGCGGTGCCGGTCGCATTGTCGACAGCGCCGTTGCAAATATCATCGCCATCAGGCGCAGGCTTACACCGGCCAAGGTGATCCCAGTGCGCGGTGTGTAGCACATACTCTTCGGGAGCTTCGCTGCCCGGAAGCACGCCAATCACGTTTTGCGATGTGAAAGTGCGCATATCGTTTTCAAAGCTTGTCGATGCGGTCATACCAAGATCGACAGCGGTGAAGCCCTCTTTCTTCGCAGCAGCCGTCAACTCTTCCAAATCTTGTCCTGAAGCGGCGAGAATTTCGCTGGCGACTTCTTTTTGGACCCAGCCATTCATTGTCGTCAGCGCAGGCGGATTGTCACCGCGCGCGGCGTATGCCTGCGGGCCAGACCAGCTCGATTCGACCACATTCCAGCCATAGCTGGCAGGCGCTGTGTCGTGCACGATCAATGCGCCCGCTGCGCCCTGACGCGCGGCTTCTTCGTATTTGTATGTCCAACGGCCATAAAACGTCATCGCCTTGCCATTGAATGTCCCGTCGAGGCCGTCGGTTTCGTAGTCGGGATCGTTGACGAGGATGACCACGGTTTTGCCCGTTACATCCACGCCTTCGTAATCGTTCCACCCGCGCTCGGGGGCGTTGATGCCGTATCCGACAAACACCAGATCGCTGTTGGCGAGCTGTGTGCGGGCTTCCTCTTTATAGGTGACGCCAACCCATTCAGCGCCGAAATCGTAGACGAGATCGGTTTCGCCGTTGGTGATGGTGAGCGGCGCAAAGTTCTTACCGGTAATCTCTACAAGCGGAACTTCCTGTACCCAGCTATCACCGTTGCCCGGCTGCAGCCCGGCCGCCTCGAAACGTTCTGTCAGCAACGCGACGGTTTTTTCCTCGCCCGGTGTGCCCGGCATGCGACCTTCAAATTCATCGCTCGACAGCTCACGCGTGATGTCGATCATGGTGGCCTCGGAAAGCTCGCCTGCTTCAACTTCTGGAATGTCGAGGTCGGGGGCAATCTCGCCGCCCATCATCATGCCGTCACATGCCGCAAGCGTCAGTGCGCCTGCAACAAGGCCGGTCAGGGCGCTCATGCGTTTCATCATCGGGGTAGTCCTCTCGTCTTAAATAGTCAGGCGCCTCTCTTGCAGAGCATCGGGGGCACTGCAAGAGAGGGCAGGATGACTGCGGACGTACAACCAGACTGGATTGATGCGCTGAACCGGGCGGAGGCGCATGCGCCGTTTCTTGCGCGTGCGCTGGAAAAACAGGCCGAATTGCGCGCTCTTCTGGCCAAGGGGGACGCGGATGGCGCTTTTGCATGGGCGCGGGCGCGCGGTGCGCATGATGATGTGGGCGTTGGCTTGCGCAGGGAGCGACTGGCGCTGGCTGCGACAGTTGCAATTGGCGATCTGGCGGGTGCGTTTCCTCTTTCGAAGGTTGTCGGTGAGCTAAGCAATTTCGCGGACCGGGCTTTGGACACGGCAATCCGCACGGCGATGAATGAACGCGCAGGCGTGGGAGAGCCGGACGGCTTTATCGCGCTCGCATTGGGCAAACAGGGATCGGGTGAGCTTAATTACTCGTCCGATATTGATCCCATCCTGCTTTATGATCCGGCAACGTTAAGGCGCCGCGAGAGCGATGATCCCGGCGACGCCGCACAACGATACGCGCGCCGGATCGTTAAATTGCTCGGTGAGAATACGGCAGAAGGATATGTGCAGCGTGTCGATCTGCGGCTGCGCCCTGCAAGCGAGATCAGCCCGATGGCGGTGCCGGTTGGATCAGCGCAGGCGCATTATCAAGGGGCGGCGCTGGCATGGGAACGCGCGGCCTTTATCCGCGCAAGAGCGGCTGCGGGCGATGTTTCGTCGGGCGAGACGTTCCTCGATACGATACGACCATTCGTCTGGCGCAGCGCGCTGGATTTCGGCGCGATTGAGGAGATTCGCGCGCTGACTTTGCGAATTCGAGAAAGCTACGATGGCCCGGTGCGACCCGGCCCCGGATTTGATGTAAAGCGCGGGCGCGGCGGCATTCGCGAGATCGAATTTTTCACGCAAACGCATCAACTGATCCATGGCGGCCGCGATCACAGTTTGCGCGTCAGAGGCACCCGCGCTGCGCTCAATGCGCTTGCCGCATCGGGACGGATCGAAGCGGATCACGCACAAATATTGGGCGAGGGGTATGACCGGCTCCGTATGATCGAGCACCGGCTGCAAATGGTGAATGATCGCCAAACCCATTCGCTTCCCGAAGGCGCGGCGCTCGACAATGTGGCGAAGCTCGATGGGCTGGCAGATGGTGCGGCGCTGGTTGCGGAGCTGACCGAACTGTCGGATCGGATTGGCCAGATTTACGAAGGCCTGATCGGACAGGCTGCGCCAGTCACAGCCCCTATCCCAGAGCAAAGCGATCTCGCACGGCAGCTCGCTGCGCAAGGCTTCGCCGATCCTGATGCTTTGGCAAAGCGGATCGACGGCTGGCGGGATGGCCGCTTTGCATCGCTCCGATCCGAAGCGGCTATGGAGGCGTTTGACCGGCTGCTTCCGACCTTGCTTGAGGCGATGGCAGCAAGCGATGATCCCGAATTGGCGATCACGCGCTGGGAAGGGGTGCTTGAACGCGCTGCCTCTGCTGTGACATTGTTCCGGCTGCTCGCTGCTGAGCCAGATGTGCTGGGCCGGCTTGTGGCCACGTTGACACTAACTCGGACTTTGTCGGATGAGCTCGCGCGGCGACCTGACTTGCTCGACACGCTGTTAGATCAAAGCGCGCTTGAACTGCCGGGATCGGTTGAGGAGATAGTAGACCGCATCGGTCAAGCGGCGATCCGCCCTGATTATGAAGCGATGCTTGATGCGATCCGTTCCGTGACAGGTGACATCCGGTTTGCGCTGGGTGTGCAATTGATCGAAGGGATGAGTGATCCGATTGATATTGCGCGCGCTCTATCGCGCACTGCCGAGGCGGGTTTGCGCGTGGCGATGCGTGAAACGGAGGGTGATTTCACCCGCGTTCACGGCCTGATCGACGGCGGAGAACTGCTAGTGCTCGGCCTTGGCAGGCTAGGCGGCGGTGCGCTGACTCACGCCTCTGATCTCGACATTGTCTATTTGTTCACCGGCGAATTTAGCGCGCGATCAGACGGCCCTCGCCCGCTAGGCGCGACGCAATATTTCAACCGTTTGGCAAGCCGGGTCAGCGCGGCGCTTTCTGTGCCGACAGCGCAGGGCGCGCTGTACGATGTTGACACGCGCCTTCGGCCTCAAGGGGCTCAGGGGCCCCTTGCGGTGAGCTGCGATGCCTTCGCCAAGTATCAACGCGAAACGGCATGGACATGGGAACATATGGCGCTGGCCCGTGCCCGTGTTTTAACAGGATCAGACGCAGCGCGCGGTGACCTTGAGGGGCTGTTGGAAGAGGTTCTGCAAAGCAAGCGTGATCATGCGCAATTGCAAGAAGCCGTGCGATCAATGCGCGCCGAGATGGCGAAGCACAAACATCCGCGCGGGCCGCTCGATGTAAAACTGAGGCGCGGCGGTTTGGTCGACCTGGAATTTGCTGTGCACTACCTTCAGTTGAAGGGGCGGATGAAGGATGGCTCCGTGCTCGTCGATCCGCATCCCGGCGCGTTTGATCCTGATCTTGGCACCGCGGTGAGGGCATTGATTGCCGCTGATCTCCTGCCTGCTGAAATCGCCCCAGCGCATGATGTGATGACACGGGCGCTGGTGGCTGGCCGCTTGCTTGCTCCTGATACGATGGAGCCTTCTGCGAGCGCAGCCAAAGCTTTGGCGCGGGCCTGCGGCGAGCAGAGCTTTACTGGATTGCTTGGCGCGCTGGATGAAGCGCGCCGCGAGGTTGCAAAGGTTTGGAACGCGATCTTCGGTGAAGCGCTATCTCTCAAAGATACAAGTTATGATGGAATGGAGTGAAGCATGAGTGATTTTCCCGCAGTTGGCGATGCAATGCCCGATATCGAAATGGGCACCCCAGAAGGCGGCACCGTCAAAACGTCCGATTTCAAAGGCAAAAAGCTGGTCGTGTTCTTCTATCCAAAGGACAACACGCCGGGCTGCACAACCGAAGCGAAGGACTTCACCGCGTTGAAAGCTGACTTTGATGCGGCGGGCACTGAATTGCTTGGCGTGAGTAAGTGCAGCGCGAAAAAGCACCAGAACTTTATCGCCAAACATGACCTGACAACGGCTCTGGCGACAGACGCGGAAGAAGGCGGATTGTCCGACACGCTCGGCATCTGGACGGAAAAGCAGATGTACGGAAAGACGTATATGGGCATGGTCCGCTCAACCTATCTGGTCGGTGTCGATGGCAACATCGCGCAGGTGTGGAACAAGGTGAAAGTCAAAGGCCACGCCGAAGAGGTACTGGCCGCTGCAAAGGCGCTGTGACTTAAACCATGCAAAGCCTCTCTTCCGCCATTCACGCAGCATTGATGACTGCTGATCCGCGCGCCAAATGCTTCGCCGCACGCGATGTTGCGCGGCGTTGGCGGCGGGGTGATTTGGGTTGGCGGTTTGACGTCACGATGCCGGAATACCCTGCGCGTCCCGATGCACCCGAACTGCTCGACCCCAAGAAAATGCCCAAGCGGGGTAAGTTCGGATCCGAGCGCGCTCGCATCGCATTGTGGCATTCGTTGGCGCATATCGAATTCGTCGCGATTGATCTCGCGCTGGATATGGCGGGCCGTTTTGGAGAGGAAATGGGCGAAGAGTTTGTCGCGGACTTTCTGTATGTGGCCGCGGACGAGGCGATGCATTTCGCGCTGCTCGACAGAAAGTTGAAAACCCTCGGCAGTCATTACGGTGCACTGCCCGCGCATGGCGGGCTTTGGGAAGCAGCCCATTCAACCCGGCATGACGTCGCTGCGCGGCTGGCGATTGTGCCCATGGTGCTGGAGGCACGCGGACTTGACGTCACGCCTGCAACTTTGGAGCGGGTGCAGGGCGCAGGTGATGAGCACGGTGCAAAAATACTAAGCCGTATTCTTGACGATGAAATTCGCCATGTCGGATTCGGCACCAAACACTTTCTGCGATGCGCGCAAACCCACGGAAATCCGCCAGAATCGATGTGGCAATCGCTGGTCCAACAGTACTTTAGAGGGGCGGTTAAGCCGCCATTCAACGACTCAGCCCGTCTTGCAGCCGGTTTATCGCGGGAATTCTACGCGGAAGTTGCTCTTTAAGATTTCGGCCCGATAACTCGCTTCACACAAGTTTTTACAGGCCTCTCGCCGGTTTAAACGAACACCGTTTCGCGGAACGCAGCGACAAAGACTGTCAGCAAACAGGTGATACGAGTTGAGTTAAAGCGTCCATGAGGCGCGAAGGACCGGGTTAGTATGACTTCGCTTTTCAAGCGTCCGATTTCCAAGGTGAGCGCGGCAATTTTTGCTGCAGCATCCCTTTGCGCGGCAGCCCCTGCAGTTGCGAACACGGCCAACACCGCCAATACGGCCAACAACTCAGCCTCAACAACAACAGACATCACGCAGCCGATTGAAGAAGCCAAAGTGGAAAGCCTGTCTTCTGGCGATCCGCGTTTTCGCCAATTGTTTGCCAGCTGGACTGCTTTGGATGAAAAAGGCCCGGGCGCTCCTGTAACGCAGCAACCGGTTGTATCTGTACCATCGCGCAGCCCGCTTGCTGGCGCGACGCTGACGAGCGGATACGGCATGCGCAACCACCCGGTTCTGCGCCGCCGCGCCCGCCATAAGGGCGTCGATCTGGCTGCACCGACAGGCACGCCGATCTACGCAACAGCGGACGGCATCATCGAGCGTGCTGACTGGTTTTCCAGCTACGGCCTCTATATCGCTATCGATCACGGTTCCGATCTTGAGACCCGCTATGCTCATATGTCGAAACTGGCTGTGGCCGCTGGCGACACTGTCCGCAAAGGCGATGTGATCGGTTATGTCGGATCAACTGGCCGTTCCACTGGTCCGCATCTTCATTACGAAGTCCGCGTTGACGGGGTTGCAGTCAATCCGATTCCCTATATGGTAGAGCCCAAGACGCAGGTCGCGAAGTCTGATGAGACTGTGCTGACTGGCAGCGGCGGAGAGTAAGCCGCTCACGAGATAACCCGCCTGGAAGCGGGTCGGACATTGGAGAGGGTGTCCGAGTATTGGCGGCGGGTTTACCCGCCGCCTTTTTTTTGTGCTCTCGATCCGCACGCGCAATCTTCCGATTTCCCTTGAGTGCGGCTCTCCCGCCGTTAGGTTTCATTAAGAGAGTGAATCGCGCACCGGCGTAGGTCGGCTGCGCAAGGGAGAGACAATCGATGAGCCTGCACCCCATTACCCACGCCCAGACCCGGCCCGATCATCCCGCGGTGATTATGGCGGGCAGCGGCGAGCAAATGACCTTTGCCCAACTCGATGCTGCGTCGAATCAATTCGCAAACTTGCTGCGCGCGCGCGGCCTTGGCGCGAATGACGCTTTTGCTGTGCTGCTCGAAAACCGGATCGAATTCTTCACGCTCATCTGGGGTTCTCAGCGGGCGGGAACGATGCTGGTCCCGATCTCCACCCGCCTGACCGCACCGGAAATCTCGTATATTCTGAAAGATGCCGCAGCGAAGTTTCTGATCACATCGACGGCGTTTGCCGATGTGCTGGACGATGTCCGCGCCGATTGTCCTGACATCCCGATGATGGTGATGGATTCTGGTGATGCCGAGGATTTCGGAGCCTTGCTGACAGCACAGACCGCGGACCCTATTGCGGATCAAATCGCGGGTCTGGTGATGCTGTATTCATCGGGCACGACTGGCCGCCCTAAGGGCATTCGCCCCGCTCCGCCTGAAGATCCCGATCCATTGGCTCCGGTCCCCCTGATGGGGCTTGCGATGATGGGTGCGGGCATGCCTGCCGATGGATCAATGGTCTATCTCTCGCCTGCGCCGCTTTATCATGCGGCACCGATTGGCTGGGCCTCAACCGCGCACAGGCTTGGCGCGACGGTTGTCGTGATGGAGAAGTTCGAGCCAGAGACGGCGCTTCAGGCGATTCAGGATTACAAGGTGACGGACAGCCAGTGGGTACCGACCCATTTTGTCCGCTTTCTAAAACTCGATCCGGCAATCCGCAGCAAATACGATCTTTCCAGCCACCAACGCGCCTTGCATGCCGCCGCGCCGTGCCCCGTGCCGATCAAACAGGAAATGATCGAATGGTGGGGGCCGATTGTGAACGAGTATTACGCGGGCAGCGAAGGCATCGGCATGACGCTCGTTAAGTCCGAGGATTGGCTCACCCATGCAGGCACTGTTGGCAAAGCGATCTATGGCACGCTGCATGTTTGTGGCCCTGACGGCGAGGATGTGCCCGCGGGCGAAGACGGGCTGATCTATTTCGAAAACGCGCTTTTGCCGACCTATCACAACGATCCGGAGAAAACGCGTGAGGCGACCCATCCCAAAGGCTGGATGACTCTCGGCGATATCGGTCATGTTGATGAGGATGGCTTCCTGTTTTTGACGGACCGGAAAAGCCACATGATCATTTCAGGCGGAGTGAATATCTACCCGCAAGAAATCGAAAATCTGCTCGTCACCCACGACAAAGTGATGGATGCCGCTGTAATTGGCGCGCCGTGCCCTGATCTGGGTGAGAAGGTTGTCGCCGTGGTGCAACCGATTGATATGAGCGATGCGGGCGAGGCATTCGAAGCCGAATTGCGCGATTTTCTCGCGCCTCAGCTTGCCCGCATAAAGATGCCCAAGCTGTTCGATTTCCGCCCCGATCTTCCGCGAGAGGCAAACGGCAAACTGTATAAGCGCGAGCTCCGCGATGAATACGCAGCCAAGGCGGCAAGCTGATGGTGAGTGCTCCGACGCTAGATGCCGTCAACGGCCGCGCCGTCATTGATCCTGCGAGTTATGCGGATTGGGACAATCTGCTCGACCGGTTCGATTCTATCCGTTCGCTTTCACCCGTTGTCCGCGTTGAAGGTGTTGAGGATGTCCATCGCCCGTTCTGGCTGGTGACTGGATATGATGAGGTGATGGAGGTCTCCAAAGACAATACCACCTATCTCAACAATCCGCAGACGGTGGTCTTTTCGCTGAATGAAGGGATCGCCTTTGCCAAGGCGATGACCGGCGGAAGTGAGCACATGGTGGCCAGCCTCGTGACGTTTGATGCGCCAATCCACATGAAATATCGGAAGCTGACCCAGGAATGGTTCATGCCCAAAAACCTCAAGACGATTGAGGATGAAATTCGCGCTATCGCCGAACGTACGGTTGATCGAATGCTGGCCGCCGGGCCTGATATTGACTTCGTAAAGCAGGTCTCTGGCCCGTATCCATTGCATGTCGTGATGCAAATTTTGGGCGTGCCAGAGGAAGACGAACCGCGCATGCTTATGCTCACGCAGCAAATGTTTGGCGGGCAGGATGAGGATCTCAACCGGTCTGGCATGGCGGCGATGACGCCGGAGCAAATTACGCAGCTTGTGGCCGGTGCGGTGAAAGATTTCGAGGCATACTTTGCAGGGATCACCGCAGAAAAGCGCGCCAATCCCACGTCGGATGTCGCCAGCACGATTGCCAACTCAGTGGTCGACGGAGCGCCTCTGAATGATCGCGATATGATGGGGTATTACATAATTCTGGCCGCTGCCGGGCATGACACAACCTCCGCCTCCACCGCGGGGGCGATGATGGCTCTTGCGCATGATCCGGATCAATTTGCGCGGGTTAAAGCGGACCGGTCGCTGCTGGCAGGGATTGTCGAGGAGGCGATCCGCTGGACCTCGCCTGTGCAGCATTTCATGCGGACCGTTGCAGAAGATACGCAGCTAGGCGGGCAAGACCTTAAGCAGGGCGATTGGCTGATGATCAATTATGTCGCGGCCAATCATGATCCGGCACAGTTTGACGATCCGCGGCGGTTCGATGCGGCGCGTTCGCCCAATCGGCACCTCGCGTTTGGAGCGGGCGCACACCAATGCCTGGGCCTGCATCTGGCGCGGATGGAAATGCGGATGTTGTTCGAAGTCTTGCTGGACCGGATTGAGAGTGTAGAGCCTGCCGGAGAGGCGCGCCGCTCGACGAGCACTTTCGTAGGCGGGCTTAAATCGCTTCCCCTTCGAATAACGCCAGCATAAGCTTTGGATATGGGGACGATTCGCAACAATACAAGTAGTATTGTGCAACAATCGGTCTTCATACGTATTTATCGAACCAAAAGATCGATTTTTGTATCATTTCCGCGAAACATCTGTTAATGCCTAGTTCATGGGAAAAATCAGGAAACAGATCGTTGCAGTGTTTGCAGCGCCCCTGCTTATGGGCGGGTGCATCACGGGTGAAATCCAATGATTCTGCTTGAGCCGCACAACCTGCCATTTGCCGCTTCGCTCATCGCGTTGTTCATCATCGCGGCGTTGCAAATAATCGGTGTTGGCGACCTTTTTGAAGGCGCTGAGGATATCGAAATTGAAATCGATGCCGATGTTGCTGACGGGTTGGAGGCAAGCGGCTTTCTGGACGGTGTATCGAGCGTGCTCGGCATTGGCCGGGTGCCTTTCCTGATCTGGCTGTCCAGCCTGTTGTTCGTATTCACCGCTACGGGTGTTGTCGGGCAATGGATCATCGGCGCGCTTACGGGTTCGCCTTTATCCGCAGGTTTTGCAGCATTGCTGGCTGGCGGCGCGTCGCTGCCGCTGAACGGGTTGGCTGTACGGCCAATCGAAAAAGTGCTGCCCAAGGACGAGACCACAGCTGTGGGGCTGCAAAGCCTCGTCCGGCGCGATGCGGTGATCCAGACGGGCACAGCCCGCACGGCTTCACCGGCGCGCGCTAAAGTCAAAGATGCTTTCGGGCATCCCCATTTTGTCATGGTCGAACCGCATGATCCACAAGCGGAATTGATCGAGGGTGAAACAGTGCTTCTGGTGCGCCGCGAAGGAGAAACCTTCTTCGGCGTGCGCTACGAAAGCCCGCTGCTACAACCCTGAATTGTTTGAATTATTGGAGGGAACATGGATCTTTTAACACTCGCAATGCTGGTCGGCGGCTTTATCGCTTTCGTCATCATCGTCTTTATCATGCTCACAACGCTATATCGCCGCGCTTCGAAAGAAATCGCGTTCGTACGGACGGGTGTGGGCGGCGAAAAAGTCGTCATGAACGGGGGCGCATTGGTGCTTCCGGTTTTTCACGAGACGATGCCGGTCAACATGAACACGCTGGTTCTGCCGGTGGTTCGTCGTGATGGCGAAGCGTTGATTACGCTCGATCGTTTGCGGATTGATGTGAAGGCAGAGTTTTATGTTCGTGTCCGCCCCGATGCAGGCGCGATTGCGATGGCGGCGCAAACATTGGGCCAACGCACGATGCAGCCGGAAATGCTCAAAGACCTCGTCGAAGGTAAATTCGTCGATGCGCTCCGCTCCGTTGCGGCAGGCATGAGCATGAATGAGCTGCATGAGCAGCGTGCTGACTTCGTGCAGAAAGTGCAGCAAGTGTCTTCTAGCGATCTGGCGATGAACGGCCTTGAACTCGAATCGGTATCCCTGACTGGTCTCGACCAGACGAGCATTGAACACTTCAACGCCAACAACGCGTTTGACGCTGAGGGTCTGACCAAGCTGACCGAACAAATCGAAGCGCGCAAGAAACTGCGTAACGATATCGAGCAAGATACGCGTGTTCAGATGGAAACCAAAAACCTCGAAGCGGATCAAAAGAGCTTCGAAATCGGACGTGACACTGAATATGCCCGTCTTGGCCAGGAGCGCGAAGTTGAGATCCGTCGGGCCTCGCAAACGTCTGAAATCGCCCGTGAACAGGCTGAGCGTCAACGCGAAGCCGATGCAGCGAGAATCGAAGCGAAAAAGCAGGTTGATGCACAGCAAATTGAGGCAGACCGTCTCGTCGAAGAAGCACGCATCGACCAGAAACGTGCTCTCGAAATCGCCCGTCAGGAACAGCAGATTGCGGTTCAGAACAAATCTCGCGAGGAAAGCCAGGCCAAGGCAGAGGCCGATGCGGCCCGTGCCAAAGCTGTGACTGCCGAAGAGCAAGTTGTGACTTCTCGGGAAAGCGAAATCGCCGAACGTCAGAAAAAGATCGAACTGATCGAAGCTGCAAAGCAGGCGGAACGTGATGCGATCGGTATCAAGGTTGAAGCCGAAGCAGAGAAAGACGCTGCGACCAACCGCGCCGAAGCGGCCCGATTGGAAGCGAAAGGTGACGCCGACGCAGAAGTGCTGCGCGCCGAAGCCGACCGGGTCCGCTTTGAAGTGGAAGCAGCCGGTCAGGAAGCGATCAACGAGGCTGCGAACATCCTTTCGATGGATCAGATCAGCCTGCAGACGAAACTCGCTCTGCTTAAAGTGCTGCCAGAGGTTATTCGCGAAAGCGCCAAGCCGATGGAAGCCATCGATTCGATCAAGATTGTCCAGGTCGACGGGCTCACCAATGGCGGCGGATCAACGGGTGGCGGCTCCGGCGGCGGCGCTGCGGGTGGAGGTTCCGGCAATCTTGCAACCGACGCTGTGTCAGCGGCTCTCGCCTACCGCGCGCAAGCTCCCGTGCTTGACGGCTTAATGAAAGAGCTCGGCCTCAACGGTTCCTCGCTCAGCACGCTGGTCGAAGCGGCGGCGGAGGACCCAAGCTCGGATGCCGCGAAAGCGTTGTCGGGCCTAAGCCCGGACATCAGCTTTGATGATGAAAGCGCAGGTGAAGAGTCTGCTACGGACGAAGCCGCCGAATAAGCGGTTTAGCCAAAACAAAGCCCCGGTGACGCACATTGCATCACCGGGGCTTTTGTTTGCCCGGAGCAAACGGCTATTTCAGCAAACGCTCTGCCATGGCGCGGACATCCGCGCCCATATCTTCGCGCTCCAATGCCAATGCCAGCGTTGCTTCGACAAAGCCTAATTTGTTGCCGCAATCATAGCGGTTTCCGTCAAATGTCACAGCGTGGAACGGTTGATCCCCGATCATCTTCGCCATCGCATCGGTAAGCTGGATTTCGCCGCCCGCGCCTTTGCCTTGCGTTTCAAGCGTGCGCATGACTTCGGGTTGCAGGATGTAGCGGCCTGAAACGATCTTGTTCGACGGCGCCTCTGCCACGGGCGGTTTTTCAACCAATCCTGTGACTTCAGTCAGCGCAGCTCCAGAGCTGGCAACGTCCGCGCCCGGCTTGATCACGCCGTAACTGGAGACCTCCTCCATCGGCACTTCGAGCACGCTGATCAGATTGCCGCCGACTTCATTATAAGCCTGGACCATCTGCTTCATGCAGCCAGTCCCGCCTTTCTTGCCGATCATCAATTCGTCGGGGAGGAAGATTGCGAACGGTTCATCACCCACAATCGCGCGGGCGCACCAGATCGCATGGCCAAGGCCCATCGGAACCTGCTGGCGGACGGTGATGATATCGCCTGGCGTCGCACGGGTCGCGTCGAGCACGCCCATATCCTTGCCGCGCTCGCTCATCGTATCTTCAAGCTCATAGGCGACATCGAAATGCTCGACGATCGCGGTCTTGCCGCGTCCGGTGACAAAGATCATCTGTTCGATCCCCGCCTCACGCGCTTCATCCACCGCATATTGAATCAGCGGACGGTCAACAATGGGCAGCAATTCCTTTGGAATAGCCTTGGTCGCAGGAAGGAAGCGTGTGCCGAGACCCGCAACGGGGAAAACGGCTTTCTTGATCGGTTTGGGACTGTTCATGATGATCCGGTTATGGCCTTGGGGAAGCAAAGGTCAACTGGCGCGCTCGCATTGCAAGAATGTGACGGTGATGCGCAATTTGCGCGGCGTTTGCGTGAACGGGCAAAAACATTAAAGGGGATCGCCATGGACAAACTTATTATTCGCGGCGGCAATCGCCTTTCGGGCACCATTCCAATTTCCGGCGCAAAGAATGCCGCGCTGACATTGATCCCTTGTGCGATCCTTACAGAAGAGCCGCTGACACTGCGCAACCTACCCCGGCTCGCGGATATTGACGGGTTCCAGCACCTGATGAACCAGTTCGGGATCACGACCGCCATTCAGGGAACGCGGCCAGAAGATTTCGGCCGCGTTATGACGCTTGAAGGCACGCGGATCACCTCTAGCATTGCGCCGTATGATCTGGTGCGCAAGATGCGCGCGTCGATCCTTGTGCTTGGCCCGATGCTTGCGCGTATGGGTGAGGCGACCGTTTCGATGCCGGGCGGCTGTGCGATCGGAAACCGTCCGATTGATCTTCACCTGAAAGCGCTCGAAGCGTTCGGCGCGGAAATCGAACTGGCTCAAGGTTACGTCAAAGCGATGGCGCCCGATGGCGGTTTGCCGGGCGGCGATTTTGATTTCCCGGTTGTCTCTGTCGGCGCGACCGAAAACGCGTTGATGGCGGCGGTGCTCGCCAATGGCACGAGCCGTTTGACCGGTGCAGCGCGTGAGCCCGAGATTGTCGACCTTTGCAATCTGCTTGTCGCGATGGGCGCAGAGATCGAAGGGATCGGATCATCCGACCTCACGATCCACGGCGTAAAACGACTGAACGGGGCGACCTATAAAGTCATGCCTGACAGGATTGAAGCCGGCTCCTATGCCTGCGCGGCGGCAATCACGGGCGGCGATGTCCGCCTCGAAGGGGCGAGCGCGCATGATATGAGCTCAACCCTCACAGCAATGCGCGCAATCGGGCTTGAGATTGAGGAAGACGCGAAAGGCGTGCGCGTTGCGGCGAACAAGCCGCTTCAGCCGACCAACCTCACCACCGCTCCATTCCCCGGCCTTGCCACTGATATGCAGGCACAATTGATGAGCCTGCTTTGCAAGGCGCAGGGCACCAGCGTGCTCAAGGAAACGATCTTTGAAAACCGTTTCATGCACGTCCCGGAGTTGACCCGGATGGGCGCGGATATCGAAACCGAAGGCCGCACCGCCATCGTCAAAGGGCCCGTCGATCTGACCGGCGCCGAAGTGATGGCGACAGATTTGCGGGCATCGATGAGCCTGATTATCGCCGCGCTCGCAGCAGAAGGCGAAACACAGGTTCGCCGCATCTATCACCTTGATCGCGGATATGAGCGGCTGGAAGAAAAGTTGCAGCTGGTGGGCGCGGATATTGAGCGCGTGGGCGACGACTAAGCCCGGCTAACCAACCAAACCCGAATTGCGCCCGCCAGGCCTGGGGGCGTCTCCGCCTGAATACGCTCCCCATCGATCCGCGCGACGATGGCGTTGATCGGCACGCCTTCGGTCTCGGCTGCGGCACGCAGCATGTCCCAAAATATCGGTTCGAGACTGATCGAGGTCTTGTGACCAGCGATCTCGACCGAGCGTTTTACGGGCGGGTGATAGGGCGTTGGTATCATAAGAAGCCCTTCTAACCGATGTGGGACACGCTTGACACTTTTCCAACATGAGCGCGGATCAACGCTTTCAAAGGGCCACCAAGCCAGTAGCGCGCCATAGCCGCGTCGTAAAACGCCCGTGGGTGGTCTCAGCTAGCCCCGAAGATACAAGAAATTCGGGGTGGCGGTGAAGGCCTCTGTGGCTACCGTGGCGTTATGAACCCTGCGCCTGACATCCTGACCGAGAAAGAGAAACAGACGCTTCGACTGATCGTGCGCGGTCACGATGCGAAATCGGCGGCGAACACGCTCGAATTGTCTGTGCATACAATCAATGAGCGGTTGAGAGCCGCCCGCCGCAAGCTGCGGGTGACTAGCAGCCGTGAGGCCGCCAGAATCCTGCTTGAAAGCGAGAGCAAAGCCAACGAAAATTCTGCATACATACAATTGAGGGATGCCGATCCGCGCACGGCATCCGATGATCCTCCCACCCCGAAACCGGCCCATTGGATTGGAGTGATTTTGATCATGTCTACAATTGCTATCGCACTCGCGCTCACCATTTCTGGCATCGCGCCTGAAGATCGAACAGCGGGCGAACCGGCCACCGCCATTGAGCAAGCCCAGCTTGAAAACATCGAAATCGCCGCGCGAAAATGGCTGCAATTGGTCGATGCGAGCGATTGGAGAGGCAGCTTTGACGCCGCCGGTCAGTCGTTTCGAAAGCTAAACACCACGGCGACATGGCGCAGCGCATCCTTGCAAGCCCGCGTTCCGTTAGGCCCGATGGTTCGGCGTGAGGCGAAGACCATCGAATTCGTCAATGCGCCGCCGCATGGATATTACATCGCAAATTTCCGAACGAAGTTCGAAAATCGCGAGGAGGCGATTGAAGCAGTCACGCTTGAGCTTGAAGATGGCGTCTGGAAAGTTGTTGGCTACGTCATCGATTGAGCAAAAGCCCGACTCCGGCGCGGTGCCTATTTATAATGCTCGCGCCGGTCACCAAAGTCGCGCACGCGCTTGCGCCATGTCCGGTAGCTCGACGGTTTCAGATTATCGCGCATCAAGACCTTCACTTGTTTGTCAGACAGCCCGAACTGCGCTTCGATCTCGGCAAAGGCGACATGATCGGAAAGCGCCATTTCGATGATCGCGCTGGTTTCGGCTTCGGTGAGGGTCTGTGCTGCAGTCATGCAAAGACAATGAGCTTGGCCCATTGCCGTTCCATGCCTGCGGTAATCATCCCACTGCCGTTGCTTCGATCTCGATCAGAGCGTCGGGATCATAGAGCGCCTGAACGCCAAGCAATGTGCTGGCAACTTGCGCACCCGCTTCGATGTGAAATTTTGTGATCTCTTCCGCCATTTCCATAAATTGCGGCACATCGGTGGTGTAAAAGTTAAGCCGGACAAGGTTTTCCGGCCCCATTCCTGCCGCCGCCAGCGCATCGAGCATATTGTCCCATGCCGATTTATACTGGGCCACAATATCGCCAGCATGGAGCAGCGCGCCATCGGCGTCGGATGCGGTTTGACCGGACAGATACAGCGTGCGCTCTCCGCCCTTCACTTCGACCGCATGATTAAGTCCAAAGTGTTGAAGCCACGGTGTTGGATTGTGAACGGCTTTTTCCATCGTGTTTCCCCCGAGTTGATTTTTGCCAAGCGCGCGGCTCAATACATGTGCTGGCCGCCATTGATACTCATAGTGGAGCCGGTGACAAAGCCGGCTTCCTCCGAACAAAGGAAGCTAACGCCGCGTGCGATCTCGCCTGCTTGGCCAAGGCGGCCGACCGGAATCCCCGCTACGATCTTGTCGAGGACGCCCTGCGGCACGGCGGCGACCATATCGGTGTCGATATAGCCCGGCGCGATTGCATTGACGGTGACATTGGTGCGCGCGCCTTCTTGCGCGAGCGCCTTGGTAAAGCCGTGGATGCCCGATTTTGCGGCGGCGTAGTTGACCTGGCCATATTGGCCGGCCTGTCCATTGATAGATCCAATATTGACGATCCGGCCCCATTTCCGGTCACGCATTCCCGGAAAGCAGGCTTTCGACATGTTGAAACAGCCGCCCAAATTGATCCGCATCACTTCGTGCCAGTCATCATAGCTCATTTTATGCAGAGTGCCGTCGCGGGTGATGCCCGCATTGTTCACGACCACTTCGACAGGGCCGACTTCGGCGGCGATCTGCTCGCATCCGGCCAAAGTCGCTTCGTGATCGCCGACGTCGAATTTGTATGTCGCAACGCCCGTTTCGTCGGAGAATTGCTGCGCGGCGGCATCATTGCCAGCATAATTGGCGATGACGTTAAATCCGTCCTCTTTCAATTGTTCGCAAATTGCGCGGCCAATTCCGCGTGTTCCTCCGGTGACTACGGCTACACGGTTCATGGGCTTTTCCTCTCGCGTTGAATGATTGCGGTAGAGCGTAGACCTGACGTAACGGAAGGCAAAGAAAAACCCCGCCGAAGCGAGGTTCTGAATACGAATGTTTGAAAGCCGCGCAGGGGGCGCCGGATTAGAACTTTATCTGGGTGCCCACATAAACAGCCTGGCTGTCTTGCTCTGAATTGGTGAGCGGACGCAGACGTTGGCGTTCTTGTGAATAGCGGACGCCAGCGGTCACATCGAGGTTTGGCGAAAGGCTGAAGCTGCCGCCAACATCGACGGTTTGCGAACCGAGTGCATCCAAAGTGTTAGGCGAACGGCCTGCAATTGCCTTGTCTTCAAGTTCGATCCGCGGTTGCAGACGACTTGGCTTTTTAACAGCCGCCGGTTTGGCTGGCTCAAATTCGGTAAGGTCAGGAACGCTTAGGCTGCGAACATTGCTGGGCAATTCGATCTGCCGCGCAAAGCTTTGATAGCCGCGCGATGTACCAAGGTTGAAACGGCTCGACTGAAGCGCAGCGAGCGATTTGCCTGCGCCAGCCTTGGCAGCGATGGCCGAGCGAACCGAAACGGCATTGGCGTTATCATCGTCAACCCGAACGGCGACGGTCACTGTCTTACCCTGAAGCACCGGATTGGAGCCTGCGGGTGTAAAACGGATACCTTTTGCGCGGGCTTTATCAGCGACGCGGGCGGCAAGATCGGGATCGATCGAAGCCGGGGTGAAAAGGCCGAAGCTGTCATCGTCGCTGACGCCGGTGGCCGGGTTGAACCCGACAACCGCAAGGCCAGCGGTAGGAAGCGCGAGCATCACTGCGCCGGCCACACCGAGCAGCGGCAGCTTACGCTGCTTTCCTGCTGTGATGTTTGCCTTGCGTGTCATGCTTTCAGCTGTCCCTGTTTTTCATCAATTCGTTTCGCGTAACACCTAAGCAGAAAATGCCTGAACGGTGGATGAGCGCCAAAACGACTCGATTGAATTTATGGAGACTAGGAGCGAGTCGGTCTTTTGTGCAATCTTTTCCACATCATCTCAGAATCTTCACAAAGCGAGTGTTGCACGTCGCACACAGAATCGTGCGGGGAGGAGTGGCAATTCAGCGCCCCTTAAGGCCGCGACTGGCTTTGAAGGGCGCAGATTTCTGACGGTTTGTGCGGAATTGATGATCGCACAAAGCTTGCCGCGCGCGGTGCGCGGGTTATAGAGCCGTAGCAGACAGACAAAGGGATTAGCCTCCAGTGACACGCGCCAAACTCGCATTTTCAAAAACGACTCGCATCACTCTTATATCGGGCGCGCTCGCCACTCTTGCTGCGTGCGGGGGCAATGATCGCCCGACGACCGAGCTGCAATCGGCGCAAATCAACACAATCGGTGTGAACGCGTTTCTATGGCGCGCCGCGATTGACACGGTCAGTTTTGCTCCGCTTGCCTCGGCAGACAGCGCAGGCGGCGTTATCGCAACCGATTGGTATGCGAACCCAAGCAACCCGAATGAGCGCGTGAAATTGACCGTGACCATTCTCGATCAGGATCTGCGCGCCGATGCTCTTCGCGTCGCCGCAAGCCGTCAGGTTTCGCAGGAAGGCCGCTGGGTCGAAGCGCCCGTTCAGGCCGCCACAGTGCAGAAGCTTGAAGACATTATCCTGACGAAAGCACGCGATCTGCGCCGCAAGGCTCTCGCTTCCTGATCCAATTCGCGATAGCGAGTTTCACATGACTGATAACCGTTTCGATCCGTCTTCTGCCGACGGGCGCTGGCAGCGCGCGTGGAATGACGCGGGCACTTTCACCGCTGATTCCAATAGCGAAAAGCCAAAGAGCTACATCCTAGAGATGTTCCCCTATCCATCGGGACGCATCCACATGGGCCATGTGCGCAATTATGCGATGGGCGATGTGCTGGCACGGTACAAGAAAATGCGCGGCCACGAAGTGCTCCACCCGATGGGCTGGGACGCGTTCGGCATGCCGGCGGAAAACGCGGCGATGGAGAAAAAGGTGCATCCCGGCGCCTGGACCCGCTCCAATATCGAAGGGATGAAGGCGCAGCTGAAACGGATCGGCTTTGCGCTTGATTGGACCCGCGAATTCGCGACCTGCGATCCTGAATATTACGGCCATGAACAATCGCTGTTCATCGACATGTACGCCGCCGGTCTCGTTTATCGAAAATCATCCGAAGTGAACTGGGACCCCGTCGATATGACCGTGCTCGCCAATGAGCAGGTGATCGATGGCAAAGGCTGGCGCAGCGGCGCCGAGGTTGAAAAGCGCAAGCTGGATCAGTGGTTCCTCAAGATTACCGATTTCGCCGAAGACCTGCTGTCGGGTCTGGGCGAGCTGAAAGACTGGCCTGAAAAAGTCCGCGTGATGCAGGAAAACTGGATCGGCAAATCGTCTGGTCTGGAATTCTCTTTTGACCTGTCGAACGGAGAAAAACTGTCCGTTTATACGACGAGGCCTGACACAATTTTCGGCGCGAGTTTCTGTGCGATTGCGGCGGATCACCCGATCGCTCAGGCAGTTGCCGCCTCTAACAGCGAAGCGGTCGCTTTCATCGAAGAATGCAAACGCGGCGGGACGACGGCGGCGGAACTGGAGACGGCTGAGAAGCTCGGCTTCGACACCGGTATCACAGCCAGACATCCGTTCACTGGTGAGGCGATGCCTGTCTTTATCGCGAACTTTGTGTTGATGGAATACGGCACAGGCGCGGTGATGGGCGTGCCGGGCCATGACCAACGCGACTTTGAATTCGCGACCAAATACAAGCAGCGGATCGCGCGCGTTGTGGCCAGCGATGTGTCGCAGGCTGGCGCTCCCATGGGCGATGAAGCCGAAGGCGGCGACGGCGTAATCGTCAACTCCGACTTCCTCGATGGGATGAGCGTTGAGGATGCCAAAGCTGACGTGATTAAACGCGCAGAAACCGGCGGCTGGGGCGAAGGCACCACTGTATGGCGACTGCGCGACTGGGGCATATCGCGCCAGCGTTACTGGGGCACCCCGATCCCGTTCATTCACTGTGATACCTGCGGTGTTGTGCCAGTGCCGAAAGATCAGCTTCCGGTGACTTTGCCGGATGATGTGGATTTTGAGACGCCGGGCAATCCGCTGGAACGGCACGCGACATGGAAGCATGTCGATTGTCCGGAATGCGGCGGTAAGGCACAGCGCGAGACAGATACGCTCGACACATTCACGAACTCGTCGTGGTATTTCCTGCGCTTTGCGAGTCAGCCTGCGGACAAGCCGTTCGACGCGGAAGAGATCGCCAAGTGGCTGCCGGTGCAGCATTATATTGGCGGGGTTGAACACGCGATCCTGCATTTGCTTTACGCCCGTTTCTGGACGCGCGCTCTTGCCCATATCGGAAAGCTCGATGTGAAAGAGCCATTCGCCGCGCTCTTTACGCAGGGCATGGTGACGCACGAGACGTACAGCCTCGGCGATGGCAGTTGGCTGTCGCCCGATGAAGTCCGCAAGGATGGCCAGGATTGGGTGACAATCGAGAATGGCGTACCGGTCGAAGCAGGCCGCGTTGTCAAAATGTCGAAATCGAAGAAGAACGTCGTCGATCCTGACAATATTATCGACGAATACGGCGCGGATGCGGTGCGTTGGTTCATGCTGTCCGACAGCCCGCCGGAACGCGATCTGCCATGGTCGGTCAGCGGTATCGAAGGCTGCGCGCGGTTCGTTCAGCGGCTGTGGCGTTTGTTCAATAGTTACGATGCGAACGCGGCCGGTGAAGACAAAGCCCTCGCTCGCAAAGCTCACCAAGCCATCGTAGCCGTGGCAGACGACATCGAAGCGCTCGGCTTCAACAAAGCCGTCGCCCGCATTTATGAACTGACCGGAGCGGCTGAGAAGGCCGCGCCGAGTGAGAGCAAGAACTTCGCCATCCGCGCAGTGCTGCATCTGGTCAGCCCGATGATGCCGCACCTCGCGGAAGAGGCCTATGCGAAGTTGGGCCATGACACCTTGATCGCGGACGCCGCATGGCCAGAGCATGATCCGGCGATGCTGGTCGAAGATGAAGTGACCATCGCGATCCAGCACATGGGCAAGCTGCGCGATACGATCACTGCGCCAAAAGGGGCGGCAAAAGACGACCTCGAAGCGCTTGCGCTCGCCAGCGAGAAGGTCCAGCGTTCAATCGATGGCGCGGATATTCGTAAGGTGATCGTGGTGCCCGATAGATTGGTGAACATCGTTACATGATACGCGGAGCGTTTCTGTTGCTGGGCGCACTGGCGCTGCCCCTGTCTTTATCGGGCTGCGGGCTGCAACCGCTCTATAGCGGCGGCGGCAATGCGGGCGTGGCTCAGGGATTGGCCGCGATTGATGTGCCTGCCATTCCGGGACGCGGCGGCTGGCTCATTCGCAATGCTTTGACAGAGCGTTTGGGTGCAGCGGGCAATTCCTCGCCTGCCTACCGGCTCGATGTGCGCCTCGATGATGCGCTCGAAGCGTTGGGCGTTCTGAACGACGATACGATCAGCCGCGAACGCCGGATTTTGCGCGCGCGTTATCAATTGATTGATCTTGCGACGGGCGAAATCCTGCTGGATGCGACCGCCGGATCGGATGCGGGGATCGACGTTGTGTCGAGCGAATACGCGACTATCGCCGCCGAGCAGCGGGCACTGGAAAACCTTGCCAAAGAAGTCGCGGACCGGATGACGACGGAAATCGCACTTACATTGAGAGAGCGGGCCAAAGAGGCAAACGCGCAGTGAGCCTGCGATGAAGGCCACTCAGAAAGATTTTGCTCGCGGTCTTCCGCGCGGCGCTGACACAGCCAGCCTCTTCTTCTTTTGCGGCCCCGATGAAGCGGGCGCGTCTGCCGCAGCGGCCAAGATTATCGAGGCCCTGCCCGATGCTGGCGAGCGCGTGGACATTGCTGGCTCTGACATAAAGCGAGACCCGGCGATGCTGGGCGACGAAGCGCGCAGCGAAAGCCTGTTCGGGGACAAACGCCACATCCTTGTCCGTGCCAGCGGTGAGGAAGCGCATGACGCCCTCAAAGCCCTGATCGAGACGAGCGAAGCAGGGGCGGGGGTGGCCGCGCCGGTCTTTGTCGTCGCAACCTCCGCCACTGATAAATCGCGCACGGCAAAGCTTCTGGAAAAGCGGCCCGATGCGTTGGTCGCGATGTTCTATCCGCCCGATCTGATGACTGTTGCGGCCTCTGTGCGCGGTATGGCCGATAGTGCCGGCCTGCGATTGGGCGGTGATCTGGCCGAAAGGATCGCGCGTGCGGCCGGTCTTGATGTGCGGCTCGCGCAGTCGGAAGTCACCAAGCTTGCGTTGTATTGCGATGCCGATCCGCAGTCTCCCAAATCTGCATCGGTCGAAGATTATGGCGAGATCGGCGCGGCGACCGAAGAGGACGGGTTCCAGCCTGTCGTCAACGCGGTGATGGGCGGGGAGCTAAACCGTTTGTCCGATGAAGTGCGCCGCATGCGCGAACTTGGCCTCAATCCGGTCGGGCTGCTGCTCGCGCTGGAGCGGCGCGCTGCTCAGTTGGCGCAGATCACGGCAAAGCTTGGCCCGCGTGGCTCGTTCGACAATCTTGGCAAAGGCGAAAAAGCCCAGCTGGGCATATTCTGGAAAGAAGAGCGCGACATCCGGCATCAACTTTCGCGCTGGCACCGTAAGAAATTGGACCGGCTAATACCGCGACTCGTAAACCTGCACCGTTCGCTGCTTTCAAACAGCCAAGCGGCGGAGCTTTTGCTGTCGCAAGATCTCGCCGAGATCGCCCGTTTCGCGACGAAGCGTTAGAATCCCCGAACAATCTGCGTTTCGTAGTCGTAAAATACACTGAATTGCGTGTAGAGTCTGACCTACGGGTAAACGCGTAGGGATTAACCGTGCGGATGGGCGCTGCATGAACAGGATTTCAGGCCCGCTGTTAGAGGCGGACAAGCCGAACAGTATTGATCACAAGATTGCCCCGTCGCTCGAACGGCGGCGGCTTCGCGCCTATGCGCTGATGCTTTTAACCGATGCCGTCCTGATCAATTTGAGCTTTGCGATTGCCGCTTTCGCATATGAAGGCATCTGGTGGGAGCCGCGCAGTGTGCTGGCCGCGCAAACGCTTTTGCCGCTTTACTTCACCATCGCTCTTTATAACGCGACCTATGGACAAAGGGCCTTGGGCAGGTGGATGTTTGCGACACGGCAAGCGTTAACAGCTTTGGTATTGTCCGCAGCGTTGCTGAACTTTGTCGGTTTTTACACCAAGTCGAACGCAGAATTTTCGCGCGTTGCCGTGACGCTAGGGCTGTTGCTTGCCGCGATCCTTATCACTGCATCACGGCGGCTCATTCCGATCATTATCAATCGGTATTGGG
Organism: uncultured Erythrobacter sp.; assembly: GCF_947497915.1. Classification (GTDB taxonomy): domain Bacteria; phylum Pseudomonadota; class Alphaproteobacteria; order Sphingomonadales; family Sphingomonadaceae; genus Erythrobacter. The sequence goes on from NZ_CANMIJ010000002.1 coordinate 832,204, forward strand.
GCGGCAAAATCCGCAACAGTTTGGTGATTATGGATGGCGGCCCGGAATTCCTTTTGCCAAATGCGATAACGGTGCAAGCGGCGAAGTATGAGCTCGATCCGACCGGCGATGATCCGTTTATGTTTGATCGTTTGGGCAAGCTGCTGCGCAATCAGGAAAAGGTTGTGATCAGCTGTCTGCCAGAGCGCCGTAAGGCATGGGCGCTGCTGCTCAAATCCTTTGGTGTTTATTGCGAGATTGTCAGCAAGCCTGCGCATGATTTGGGTGTGCTGGGTGTGCACCGATATGAAGCGCAGGATCAAACGACGCTGCTCGTCGCTACTGGTCCGTTGGGCGTTCGCGGGCGCATTGTGAAACGCGCCTATGATGTCGCTGCGGCGTCGGTCGGGCTGATTGCACTATCGCCGCTGCTTGTGTTCATCGCGCTTCGGATCAAACTTGAAGATGGCGGCCCTATTCTGTTTGTTCAGCGGCGTTTGGGCCGAGGCAACCAGTTCTTCGACATGCTCAAATTCCGATCCATGCGGGCTGAAAACCTTGATCAGGACGGCGCAACTTCGACTGCGCGCGATGATGATCGGATCACGAAGGTCGGTGCGTTTATCCGCCGCACCAGCATTGATGAGCTGCCGCAGCTGATCAATGTCCTGCGCGGCGACATGTCGATTGTCGGCCCGCGCCCTCACGCGCTTGGCAGCCGTGCGAACAACAAATATTTCTGGGAAGTCGATGCCACGTATTGGCAGCGGCATTCGCTAAAGCCGGGGCTTACGGGCCTCGCGCAGGTGCGCGGCCATCGCGGCGCGACCGAGCAGGAAAAAGACCTGACCGATCGGCTTCAGTCCGATCTTGAATATATCGCAGGCTGGTCAATCATGCGTGATCTGGAGATCACCTATCAGACGGTCTGGGTTCTGACCCACGAAAACGCTTACTGATCGTCATCGGTGTTTTGCGGCACAGAGAATGTGCCTGTCACGCGGCCCCTAGTGCTGCCTTCTTCACCGCCAGCGCTCGACCCGCCAGATGGGTTGCCATCGACGCTGGAATTGCCGGTGCGCAGATCAATTACAAGCCGTCCGCCATTGAGCGTGTCTGTGCCCCGGCGCAGGCTAACATCGCCAGCCATGGTTATGATCCGGCGGTTGAAATCATAGATCGCAACGCCGCCGCTGGCGCGTTCATTCCCGCGCGTCACGACAACGCCGCCCGTCGCGGTAATGCGTTGAATATCAAGCGAGCCTGTGTCGGTGTAATTAACCAGCATCCGGTCTGCCCGAACGGTTAGGCCAGACTGCTTCACCGTCACTCCGCCTGACAGAGCGACCCGGTTTTGGCGATCCTGTAGATCGATTGAGCCCGCGTTATAACTGACCGGCGCATTGGTGTTGTGCGAGGCGATGCCTTGCGCCTGAAGCCCGATCCCGCCAGCCACTGCCAGTGTCAGCGCAAACCCGCCTGCCATCCAGCCAAAGGCGATTTTGGCAAGATGCGGTTTTGCCGGAGTGCCCGCAGTTGTGAGAGCACTCGAAGTGTCAGCGTGTTTCGTCATGGCATCCTCAACTGGCCAGGGATCATCGTAAGATTGGCATTGCCCTCAAGCGTGACAGTGCGCGCGTCAAGATCGGCGCGCAGCGAATTTGCTGAAAAGCTTCCCGCAGGAACCTGTCCTTCGACACCGTCATCGCCGACGATAGTACGGCTCTTCAGATTGATGGCAACGCCGCGCGCATTCATGAAATATCCGTCTGCCGCCGTCAGTTGAACCGCGCCGTCTACATCGACAATTTCAGTGTTCAAATCATAGGAGCCGCCCGGCGCAGTCAGGCGTGCAGGCCCGTCGCTGAGCAGCAATTGCGCGACGAGATCGTCCATCCGCACCAATCCTTCGGCGGCGGAGCGTTGGACTGCATCACCAGCAGTTACGGAAAAAGGGCGGCCATCATTATCGCGCCCGCGATACATCGCGTTGTCGACGCTGAGCCGTTCATCGATGACGGAAACCTCATTGCGGTCGAGCAGAAAGCTGACCTCGCCGCGCGGCGATAGCGGAGTGATTACCATCAAAGCGGCCATGATACCGACACCAACGGGCAAAGCACGGGCTAAAAATCCGACGAGTTTATCATGCGAACCGCCGGGCGCGGCAAAGTGCTGACGCTTACCGCGCAGTGCCTTTGCTTCACTCGTTTCTATGCGTCGGTTGCTGCCCATGATGGTTCTTTAATCCGACCTAGATTACGCGTGGCTGAAAATGTCGTGATCGGCCCATCCCGCCATGTCGAGGCGGGCACGGGTCGGAAGGAAGTCGAAACAAGCCTGCGCCATTTCCATCCGGCCTTCGCGTTCGAGCCGGATGATCAGTTCGTCTCGCATCCGGTGAAGAAAGCGCACATCGGATGCCGCATAGTCACGTTGAGCCTCGTTGAGCACAGGGCCGCCCCAGTCGGAGCTTTGCTGCTGCTTTGAAATGCTTTCACCCAGCAATTCATCGACGAGGTTTTTGAGCCCGTGCCGATCGGTGTAGGTTCGCACCAGTTTACTGGCGATCTTTGTGCAAAATACTGGCCCTGCTTCTACGCCCAGATAATACTCAATCGCAGCCAGATCGAACCGGCCAAAGTGATAGAGTTTCGTCCGGCTCTGATCGGCCAGAATGCGGGTCAGATTGGGCGCATCGTAATCGCTGCCGGGGGAAAAGCGCACAAGGTGCTCGTCGCCCGAACCATCGCTGATCTGAACCACGCACAGCCTGTCACGGTGAGTGATCAGGCCCATGGTCTCTGTATCAACGGCAAGGTCAGATGTGCCCTCGAGCACGCCATCGGGAAGGTCTTCTTCGTGGAAATGAACTGTCATAGGGCGCAGCCCTACGCGACAAGTGTGTGGAGGGAAAGAGGGGGATAGCGACAAAGCGCCGTGTGGCGCGCAGCCATCGCGTGGGTGTAGCCTCGATTGCGAGATGACGAGTGACGCAATCCCCGAAAGCTGGCGCGCTGCGCTGGAGCCTGCCTTGGCCACGCCGGAAGCGCGCAAGCTGGGCGGCTGGCTGCGGGCTGAGGAGGAAGCGGGTAAGGTGATCTATCCGCCGCGCGGCACGCGGCTGACGGCTCTGGCACTCACGCCGCTGGACCAGGTGCGCGTCGTGATCCTCGGGCAAGATCCCTATCATGGGCCGGGTCAGGCGCATGGCCTCGCATTCTCGGTGCAGGACGGGGTGAAAGTGCCGCCGTCGCTGGTGAATATGTTCAAAGAGCTGGAGAGCGATCTTGGCATTGCAGCGCCTGCCCACGGCAATCTGACGCGCTGGGCGGAACAAGGCGTGCTGCTGCTCAACAACACATTGACGGTGGAGGCTGCGCAAGCCGGCAGCCATGCGGGGCGCGGCTGGGACGCGGTTACCGACGCGGCTGTTGCTGCCGTGGCGGAGCGCGGTGATCCCACTGTGTTCATCCTATGGGGCAGCCACGCAGCGAAGAAAGCAGGGCGCATCGGCGCGCTTGGCCGGAGTGATCAGCATTTGGTTCTCAAGGCCCCGCACCCAAGCCCGCTATCATCCTATCGCGGGTTCTTCGGTTCAAAGCCTTACAGCCAGGCGAATGCCTTTCTGGAAAGCCATGGACGCGGCGCGATTGATTGGAGGCTCGATTGACCGAAGAGGAAGCCAAAGCCGCGCTGATCACTCGGAAACAGGAATTGGACGAGGAAGACCGTATCTCGGATGAGGCCCGCGCGCCCGTAACCTTGCAACAGGATAGCGTTGGGCGGCTTTCGCGGATGGACGCGATGCAGCAACAGGCGATGGCTCAGGCGCAGGAACGCCGCCGCGCCGCCGAGCGTACACGGATCAGCGCGGCGCTAACGCGGATCGACGAAGGCGAATGGGGTTACTGCGCCCGCTGCGGCGAAGAGATCGCGGAAAAGCGGCTCGAGCACGATCCAAGCGTAACGACATGTGTGGGGTGTGCGAGCAGGGGTTAGAGCGCTGGCGCTATAAGTAGGACAGCACGAAATCCGCTCGCGCTTCGGGGGAGGTTTTGGGCACTTCGACATAGTCGATGTTCATGGCAATCAAATCTCGTTCGATCCTGTCTGCCTCTTCGATTGCGACAGCCATTGATAGCCGCCGTTCAGCAGTGTTGACGAAAATTTCCGGCCAAGGCGGCACATAAAACACCGGCTGGGTGAACGAAAAATCATCAGGCAACAGACTTTCCAATGGCACTTTGTTCCGCGCAGCAAAGCCAGACAAAGCGTCGAACAATCCGCGATCGAAAAACGTCGGGCGTTTCGCATCCGAATATTCTTCGAGATCGGCCTTCGACTGCTTGATAACAGCGTCGATGAAGCTGTTGAGGTCGTCCCATGGGGGCGACCCACCGGAGCGGATGATCCGCAAGCCGGGCTCCTCGACAACATCAAAACCGCGCTTGGACAGAACACCGATCAAGGTCGACTTCCCGCCGCTTGAGCAGCCGGTTACCAAATGCCGATTGGTGATTCAGCGTCTCCGTTAAAACTCGGTGGTCAGCCGTCCGCCCACCGTCACGCCGGTGTCACGAAACGCAATTGCGCTATCGACGACTTGCACGTTTGCGGTGAGGCCAAAGCCTTTGGCGAATTGATAGGTGTAGAACGCTTCCACGCCCTGCTCATCTTCGATGCCAAGCCGGAATGCGATGTCATCGACCAATTCGTCTGTTAGCGAATATCGGAAATAGGCGAGGCCAAACCGGTCCTGCGGGCGTTTGCGCGGGTTGCCCGAAATGCCGAAATAGCCCGAGTAATCGAGGAAAGTCGGATCGCCGGTAGATGCCTGAAAACGGGCCAGAATGCCCCAGCCTTTGCCGCGCGCTTCAGGATACATTTTGAGGAACTGATACGCTGAAAGCTGGATTGCTAGCTCACCACTTTCATTGCCGAATGTGCCAATGGGTTGCGGCGGCGGAGTGAGCGCGCGCGGCAGAATATCGACCGCGAAACTGTCCCGTGTGGAGCCGACTAATGCGAGGTTCACGACGCCCGGCAATTTATTGACGGTCGTCCGTACTGCCGCCGATGCGAGAAAGCCTACGCCGCTTTCAAAACCTGTTTCAAATCCGGTCCGCTGATATTGGCTGTCGGGATCGAACACCCATAGGCGGTAGATCATTTTGCCCTTGGGCACTTGCAGCGCGACGCCTGTCAGAGTGTTGGGCACGACCGCCGTTGGCGGCAAAGCAAGGCCAAGGTTCTGGAACCCGAAATGTCCGTCACTCGCTACAATCGGCAGCTGACCGGATATATCGAGCACATTGATCTTGCCCGCCTCCAGAGTGGTGCCGTCTTTCCATTTGTATTCGATGCTGGCGGACAGATCGAAATCACCTGCCCCTTCAGGCCGGAACAGAGCCGTGTTGCCAGGGATCAGACCAATTTCACCGTTCGAACTTTTGTCCCAGGTGTATTCCGGGCGGATCTTAATCGTCAGATTGTCGCTGCCGCCGTAATAGCTGCCGCGCACTTCGAGATAGCCATCAATCCGGCCAGAATATCGCGCAAGACTTCGCGCATCACCGACAACCGGGACATCGACAAAGTGCGACGCAACAACGCGCAAGTCGACTGGCTTGGGCGGAGGCGGGGCAGGCGGCGTTTTTGCAGGCGGAGCGGCTGGCGCGGTCGCATCTTGCGGCACGTTTGCTGCTTCAACCGGGCCGATGACTGCGTCCGAAGTCGCAAGCTCAAAAGTTTCGGCGGTGAATTCCTCGTCCACTGGCGCGTTGGTCAGCGTGTCGGCAAAAGCCGGAGCGGCGGCGATAAGCGCGGCCGCGCTGACAGCATATTGCATGCGAGTGCGCAGGCTTTTGGAAAGCTTCACGGCTTCGATCCCTCTCTATTCGGCAGCATCATTAAGTCATGATCCCGCCTCTTCGTCCAACTTGACTTCAACCATTCACACCGCGCCGGGTCAAGTAAAGACAAAATAGAGATTTAACATAGATAGATCATATGGTTGCGATCAAGTTTACTCATCCCTTTAAGCATCGAAAGATGTAAAGTTGCCTCAACCGCACAGGTGCATTGCGATGGTCTGAGCGATTAGCGGGGCAGCTCGCTGACGCCCATCAGCGCTTCGTCCACGCTGCGCGCACATTGGCGGCCCTCGCGGATGGCCCATACGACGAGGCTTTGCCCGCGCCGCATATCACCGCATGCAAAGACGCCCGGAACGCTAGTGGCATAGTCATCCTCGTTCGCGTCCACATTGCCGCGGCCGGTCAGATCGACGCCTGCCTGTTCGAGCAAGCCAGCCTTTTTCGGTCCGACAAAACCCATGGCAAGCAGGATCAGATCGGCTTCGATGGTAAAGGCGCTGCCTTCCACTTCCTGCATCTGGCCGTCTTTCCATTCGACGCGCGCGCATTCGAGGCCGGTGACTTTCTCACCATCACCGACAACGCGTTTGGTCAGGACGGCCCAGTCGCGGTCCACGCCCTCTTCATGGCTAGACGAAGTGCGCAGTTTCAGCGGCCAATCCGGCCAAGTCAGGGCCTTGTCTTCCTTTTCAGGAGGCTTGGGCATGATTTCTAGCTGTGTGACGCTTTTCGCGCCTTGGCGATTGGATGTGCCGACGCAGTCGCTACCGGTGTCGCCGCCGCCGATCACAACGACATTTTTGCCGGTTGCAAGCAAGCTGCCGCGCGGCGCTGCGCGCACTTCATCATCGCCTGCATTGCGTTTGTTCTGCTGAGTGAGGAATTCCATCGCGAGCCGAACGCCATTCATTTCGGCCCCGGGAATTGCGAGCGGACGGGCATCCTCGGAGCCGCCCGAGAGCACGACTGCGTCAAAGTTTTCTTGCAGACTTTTGAAGGAGACATCTACGCCGATTTCCTTGCTGGTGCGGAATTCAACGCCTTCAGCTTCCATCTGCATGCAGCGGCGGCTGATCAGATGCTTTTCCATTTTGAAGTCGGGGATGCCGTAACGCAGCAATCCGCCCACGCGGTCGCTCTTTTCAAACAAAGTAACACTGTGCCCGGCGCGCGCGAGTTGCTGCGCGCAGGCCATGCCAGCGGGGCCGGAACCGACGACGGCGACGGATTTGCCGGTCTTTTTCTCCGGCACTTGCGGTGCGACCCAGCCTTCGTCCCATCCGCGGTCAATAATCGCGGCTTCGATGCTTTTGATCGTGACTGGCTGATCAACGATGTTGAGCGTGCAGCTTGCCTCGCACGGAGCGGGGCAAATGCGGCCTGTAAATTCTGGGAAATTGTTGGTCGAATGCAGCACGTCGAGCGCGTTCTTCCAGTCGTTTTCATAGACCAGATGGTTCCAGTCCGGGATCATATTGTTTACCGGGCATCCGTTGTGACAATACGGAATGCCGCAATCCATGCAGCGCGAAGCTTGCGAAGACAGCGTCGCATCGTCCGGCTGTATGACGAATTCGCGGTAATTGTTCAGGCGCTCTTTGGGATCGAGATAATCCCGCTCGCGCCGATCAAGTTCGAGAAATCCGGTGTCTTTGCCCATGGCTTTTACCCTTATTCCGCCGCGACCGAGGCGGCTTCGTCGCGCTCTGCTTCGAGAGCCAGAAGCGCATTCTTGTAATCGCGCGGCATCACTTTGACGAAGCGTCCGATGGCCGCGTCCCAATCGGCCAGCAGATCGCCAGCGATGGCGCTGCCGGTGTGCAATTGATGACGCTCGATCAAGATACGCAGCCGCTCTGCATCGTTACGCAGCATGTCGCCCATGCCGAAATCGTGAACCGAAATTGGCCGCTGTGCCGGACGGCCTGTACCGTCTTCTGCATCAGCGTCGCCAGAGATCGCTTCCAGATCGACCTGTGCGTGGTTCACCAGCTCGCTGAATTTGCCCTCGGGATCGTAAACATAGGCCACGCCGCCGCTCATTCCGGCGGCAAAGTTTCGGCCCGTTTCGCCCAGCACGACAACAACGCCGCCGGTCATATATTCGCAGGCGTGATCGCCCGCGCCCTCGACAACGGCAATTGCGCCTGAGTTCCGGACGGCAAAACGTTCGCCTGCGACGCCGCTGAAATAGGCCTCACCTGCAATCGCGCCGTAAAGCACGGTGTTGCCGACAATGATGTTCTCGCCCGAATTGCGCGGTGCGCTTTCAGGCTGGCGAACTATCAGACGGCCGCCAGAGAGGCCTTTGCCAACATAGTCATTGGCATCGCCGACCAGATCCAGCGTTACGCCGTGAGCAACCCATGCGCCAAAGCTCTGCCCAGCCACACCCGTCAGATTGATGCGGACGGTGTCCACCGGCAGGCCTTCGTGGCCATGCGCCTTGGCAATCTCGCCAGAAAGCATCGCGCCCGCAGTACGGTTTACATTGCGAATTTCGTAGTCGAGCTGCACCGGCGTCTTGCCAATGATGGCATCTTGCGCATCGGCGATGAAGGTGTTGTCCAGCGCCGCGCCGAGGCCGTGATCTTGCGTCTCTGTGTTGTGCAGCGGTGCGTCTTCGGGAAGATCCACCGTGTGCAGCAAACGCGACAAGTTGATGCCGCGCGCTTTCCAGTGACGGTGGACGCGCGTCATATCGAGACGGTCAACGCGGCCGACCATTTCTTCTAGAGTGCGGAAGCCCATTTCGGCCATGATCCCGCGCAGTTCCTCGGCAACGAAGAACATGTAATTGACGACATGCTCCGGCTGACCGGTGAAACGCTTGCGCAGCTCTGGGTCCTGTGTCGCCACACCGACAGGGCAGGTGTTAAGGTGGCATTTCCGCATCATGATGCAGCCCGCTGCGATCAAAGGTGCAGTGGCAAAGCCAAACTCATCCGCGCCGAGCAACGCGCCAATGGCGACATCGCGGCCCGTGCGTAATCCGCCATCGACTTGCACGGCGATGCGGCTGCGCAAATCGTTGAGCAGCAAAGTCTGCTGGGTTTCGGCGAGGCCGATTTCCCACGGGCTGCCGGCGTGGGTCAGCGAGGTAAGTGGCGACGCGCCCGTGCCGCCATCATAGCCAGAAATCGTGACGTGATCGGCGCGCGCTTTGGATACGCCTGCGGCAACCGTGCCCACGCCAACTTCGGATACGAGCTTTACAGAAACGCGCGCATCGGTGTTCACGTTCTTCAGATCGTGGATCAGCTGAGCGAGGTCCTCGATCGAATAGATGTCGTGATGCGGCGGCGGCGAAATCAGGCCCACGCCCGGTGTCGAGTGACGCACCGCGCCGATGCGTTTGTCGACTTTGTGACCGGGCAGCTGGCCGCCCTCACCGGGCTTTGCGCCCTGTGCCATCTTGATCTGGATATCGTCAGAATTGACGAGATATTCGGTCGTCACGCCAAAGCGGCCCGAGGCAACCTGTTTGATCCGGCTGCGCATCGAATCGCCGTTTTCGAGCGGAGTGAAACGGAACGGCTCTTCGCCGCCCTCACCCGTGTTCGAACGTCCGCCAATGCGATTCATCGCGAGCGCCATGGTCGAGTGCGCTTCATGACTGATCGAACCGAGGCTCATCGCGCCGGTGCTGAACCGTTTGACGATTTCGCTGGCCGGTTCGACTTCGTCGAGCGGAATGGCTTCGTCGGCGTTTTTGAATTCGAGCAGCCCGCGGATGGTCAGCAGCCGCTCGGATTGCTCGTTCACGCTCTTGGCGAACTCTTCGTAGTTCTTCGCATCGTTCCCGCGCACGGCATGCTGCAATTGCGCGACGTTTTGCGGGGTCCAAGCGTGCTCTTCACCGCGCAGGCGGTATTGGTAGATACCGCCGACATCCAGCATGCCTTTATATAGCGGATTGTCGCCGTAAGCCTGCGCATGGCGGCGCACGCTTTCCTCGGCCACTTCGTCCAATCCAACGCCTTCGATGGTGGTCGATGTACCGGTGAAATAGCTTTCGACGAAGGCGGTGGACAGGCCAACCGCGTCAAAAATCTGCGCGCCGCAATAGGATTGGTAGGTCGAGATGCCCATCTTGGACATGACCTTGCGAATGCCCTTGCCGATGGCTTTGATGTAATTCTGTTCGACCTCTTCGCGGCTTACATCGGCGTGTTTGCGCGCGCGGATATCTTCTAAAGTTTCGAACGCCACATAGGGGTTGATCGCCTCTGCGCCGTAGCCTGCTAGCACGCAGAAATGGTGAACTTCGCGCGCTTCGCCGGTTTCTACGACGAGGCCTGTCTGCATCCGCAAACCTTGTCTTACGAGGTGGTGATGCACCGCAGCTGTTGCCAGCAAAGCGGGCATTGGAATGCGGCCTTCGTCTTGAGCGCGGTCTGACAGGACGAGGATGTTCTGGTCCTGAAGCACAGCCTCTGTCGCCGCCCAGCACATCTCGCGGATCGCCAGCTCAATGCCTTCCACGCCTTGTTTGGCGTCGAATGTCATATCGATTGTGGAACAACGGAACGCGCCATCGACCACGGATTCAACCGAGCGGATTTTCGCAAGATCCTCATTCGTGAGAATTGGCTGTTTTACCTCAAGCCGTTTGTGCGTGCCGGCATCGTGGCCGAGCAGGTTTGGGCGCGGGCCGATCATCGACAGCAGGCTCATCACCAGCTCTTCGCGGATCGGATCAATCGGCGGGTTGGTGACCTGCGCAAAGTTCTGTTTGAAATAGTCGTAAAGCAGGCGTGCTTTATCAGACAAAACGGCGATTGGGGTGTCGGTGCCCATCGACCCGATCGGATCGTCGCCCTTGATCGCCATTGGCTCAAGGAAGCGCGAGATGTCTTCCTGTGTGTAGCCGAATGCTTGCTGGCGCTGGAGCAGAGTCGTCGAATGCTCGGGAACTTCGGACAGTTCTGGCTCGATATCGGTGATGTCTTCAAGCCGGACTTGCGCCTGTTCCAGCCACTCGGCGAAAGGCGCAGAATTCGACAGGTCGGCTTTCAGTTCGGCATCTTCAATGATGCGGCCTTCTTCGAGGTCGATCAGCAGCATCTTGCCCGGTTGCAGGCGCCATTTGCGGACAATGTCCTCTTCGGCGAATGGCAATACGCCGCTTTCCGAAGCGAGGCAGACGATGTCGTCCTTGGTCACGCAGAAACGCGCTGGGCGCAGGCCATTGCGGTCCAATGTTGCGCCGATCTGGCGGCCATCGGTGAAGCAAACGGCTGCTGGGCCGTCCCACGGCTCCATCAAAGCGGCGTGATATTCGTAAAACGCGCGGCGCTCCGGATCCATCAGATCGTTGCCGTTCCAAGCTTCGGGGATCAGCATCATCATCGCGTGGGCAAGGCTGTATCCGCCGGCGATCAGCAGTTCGAGTGCGTTGTCGAGACACGCCGTGTCGGATTGGCCATGCGGGATGATGGGCCACATCTTGTCGAGATCGGGCCCCAACAGATCGCTTTCCATCGTGCGGCGGCGCGCATTCATCCAGTTCACATTGCCGCGAACCGTGTTGATTTCGCCGTTGTGCGCGATGAAACGAAACGGGTGAGCAAGACGCCAGCTAGGGAATGTGTTGGTCGAGAAACGCTGGTGCACGAGGCCAAACGCCGAGACGCAATCGGGATCGCGCAGATCGTCATAAAAGCCGCCAACCTGCGTTGCCAGCAGCAGACCCTTGTAGACAATGGTGCGCGTTGAAAAGCTCGGCATATACGTGTCGGTAAGGCCCGGCAGGCCGTGCTTTTCCGCCAGTTTGGCAAGCGGATTGAGCGTTTGTTTGCGCAGTGCGAGCAATTTCCGCTCGAACGCGTCCTGATCCGCGCAGCTTTCTCCGCGCGCAATCACAGCCATTTGAATGACCGGCATTGAGGCGATGACAGCATCGCCAAGCCCGTCTTGCGACGTTGGCACATCGCGCCAACCGATAAAGCGCTGCCCTTCTTTGGCGGCGAGATTTTCGAATCGCTCAGCCACAAATTCGCGTGCAGCATCATCCTGCGGCATGAAGCACATGGCGACGGCATATTCGCTGGCTTCGGGCAGATCGAGGTCGTTCTCTGCCGCCCAGCGCCGGATCAGCGCGTCGGGAATCTGCATCAGCAGGCCCGCACCATCACCCAATAGCGGATCAGCACCCACTGCGCCGCGGTGATCGAGTTTCTCAAGAATTTCAAGAGATTGCTCGACAATAGAATGGCTTCGCGCGCCCTTGATATGGGCGACCATGCCTACTCCGCAGGCGTCATGTTCATTGGCGGGGTCATAGAGACCCTGGGAGGTGGGCTGTCCCATGGCAAAAAATCCGTTCTGTCAGATGCCGGAGCCAAAGACCCGCGCGGGGTCGATGCAGCGGCAGAATGTCGTGCGCACTCAGCCAAAGGGCGAAAGCGCGCATCGTTTCGACATCCTATTGCCGAGGGAATCGTTTTTTTGCAACCGCGAAGAGCGAAGTTTTGTTACGCATACCTAAGCATGAACTTGTCGTTTCATGCGTAACTAGATTCGCTTCAGCCGAATTGATGTCGATTGAGGCATTGGGGCCGCGCAATTATGCTGCACCGCGCAAATCCTGCAATTTGGCGAGCGCATCGCGTAGCTCACGGGTCGTGTCCCGCAGGGCGTCGGCATTTTTGCCGCTCATCTGCGGGTCTGCATCAAAGCCGTCACCCGTAAACAATGTCAGCGCCTTTAGCGCTTCGGCGAGGGCAGCATCGCTGCGCGGCGACTGGGTGGAGCCGGGGCGTTTGTGCTCGGCATCCTGATGATCGTGCAAGGCGGCAGCAAAGCGTTCGACCATGTGGACAAGGCTGAGCTCCTGCACGGGCGCCTGACGCAGTTTTTCAAGAGCGGTGGGAGCGGATGGGGCAATGCGCGCGGCGAGCGGGGTTGGCGCGCGGCGCTCTTCTGCGGCTGGTTCAGGCTCGGTCTCGGGTGCTTCATCTACGGTCTCTGCGGCGGTGTCTTCAGCAACGCCTGCATCAGGTTCCTCAACCCACACGCCGTTGCGGCCCGGAGTTTCTGCGAACTGCGCCAGATCAAGCGCGCGCGGTTTGGTTTCCGTGTCTTTTGGGGGGGAAGTTTCGGCAATCGCTTCGCAGGTCCGCTCCATCGCGGCCTGATAATCGCGCCGTGTAAAGCGCAGTGCGGGCTCACCGCTGTCCTCGTTCGCGCTTTGCAAATCAGCCGGATCGGCATCATAGCCGCGCTGTGACAGCTCGCCCAATGTTGGCCCGCGCGCTGCTACGGTTTCGATGCTTGCTTCGATGTCTTCGGCGGCCTCACAAATTTGGTCTTCGCCCAAAACAAGGAGATCGTCGTCGCTAAGCGTGTCGTCGCTTTCTTCGGTCTCAGCGGGAGTCGTTGCTGTATCGAGAGGCGCATCGAGGTAGTCGCTGCCAAGGTCGGTAGCCGGGTCAATCGGCTGAATGTGTCGCGTTACAAAGCCCGCAAGTGGCCCCGATTGACCAACCGCTGAGAAGCGGCGCTTGAAAGCAATTGCGGCAATTGCAGCAATTGCGCCGATAACGAGAGCGGCAAGCGCGGCCAAAACGAAACCGGCTTTGCTGCCAAGGCCTGATAGCCCGACATTCGCGGCGCTTTGTAAAATGCTGGAGGCTGGCAAAACGAGCACGCTAAGCGCGCCAAGAGCGGCACCCCAAATCGCGATGAGCGGAACAAACAGGCGGTGGTTGGCGATGGACGGTTTGCGACGGCCACGGCGTTTGGCGCGTGATGCTGTTTTGTCTGCGCTGGCTTCGCGTGCGACTTCTTCGGACGCATCTTGCGGATCCTGCGCTGAGGATCGGATGTTCGCAAACCGCTGTCGTAAAGCCTGCATTTTGACCTAAGCCCGTAAAGAGTGTTGCTGCGCAGCGGACGCATGCCCGCCTTCGGATAGCGCATCGGCTAGCAAAACTTGGTAAACAGACAGATAACGCTGCACATTGGCCTGCCAGTCATGGCGAGAACGAACATGTGCCTCTGCGCGGGCGCGCACAGCGTCCCATTCCTCGCGAGAGGCGAGCATGTCTGATAGGGAGGCAGCGCAAGCGGCGGGATCATCCGGTGCAAACAGGAACCCCGTTTCGCCATGCGCGATCAATTCGCGATGTCCGCCAACATTGGATGCAGCGACGATCCGGCGCTGAGCCATCGCCTCCAGCGGTTTAAGCGGGGTTACGAGATCGGTCAGACGTGAATGTTTGCGCGGATATGCAAGCACATCGATCAGCGAATAATACCGCTCAACTTCGGAATGCGGAACACGGCCAGTGAATATTACCGAATCTGGTTCATCAAGGGGTGCCGCTGCCGCGCGCCATTCGGCATCCATTTCACCGGCTCCCACCAGCAGCAATTTTGCATCGGGGTGATCGCGGCGCAGGATTGGCATCGCTTTGATCAGATCATCAACACCTTCGTAATCGTAAAAGCTGCCAATATATCCGATCACAGGCGCGCCATCAGCAATGCCAAGCTCATCCGCGAGCTTAGTGTCGCGGGGCAACGGTTCGCCAAACATCGATAGGTCTACACCGTTTGGCATGACACCGATCTTACCCGGAGCGATCCCGCGTTTGATTAGATCATCACGCAGGCCCTGACAGATTGTGAACACAGCATCGGCGCGTTTGACGACTTGCGTTTCGAGCGAGCGGGTAAGGCGATACTTTGCTGATCCCTGCGTACCAGTGCGATTGCCAACAGCGGCGTCTTCCCAGAAAGCTCGGATTTCGTAGACAAGCGGGATGCCGAGTGCGCTCGCCGCGCGCTGCGCGCCGCCGCCGCAAAGAGCGGGTGAATGGGCGTGAATAATGTCAGGACGCCATTGTGTCGCAAGCTTCTGGATCGACGCGGAAAGCGCCGCCATTTCGCGAAATTCGCTCACCAGTATCGGGCCGCTTGGAACACCCGCTGTCCGGTGAAAGGTTAGGCCATCGACGGTCTCTACATCGGCTTGCGTCGGTGCCTCTAACTGATGGCGCTGGGCCGTAATGCCGCGCACGTCGAGCCCCGCCGCCTGCTGCGCTTTCAAAATTGCGCGCGTACGAAAGGTGTAGCCGCTGTGGAGCGGAAGCGAATGGTCGAGGACGTGTAGGATCCGTGTCATGATCATGCTTTTGGCACATTGTGCTTAACGGACCGTCAACCGCGTTCGGCTAAGACGCTTTTCGAGAATGCAGGTGTCGTGCCTGCTATGTACCAGGAAAGACCGCGCCGGACGCATGATTGACTACATCGCCCTTTCAATTGGACACGGCCTGTTAGCATACGCTTTCTGGCACCTGTTCATGCGTGCAGGTGTCGATGTCGATCCGCTGATTAGTGAGATCAGGGATGCGGAAAAAGCGAACCGCAAAGCAAGCTCCGCCTCAGGCCGTAACGCAAAACGCCGTGCGCATGTCGATGATACGATCGGCAATGCAGAGGGCCGCGCCTGATGCTCGATCTCGTCTTCATCGCTTTCATCTTTTACGTTCTGCTGCTTGGCCTGAGACGGCCTTTCTTATGGGTGCTATTGTACGTTTATATCGACATCATCGCCCCCCAGCGGATCGGCTACACCATTGTGACCGAGCTCCAGATATCGCTGGTCGCCTTTGCAGCGGCATTTGGCGGGTGGCTGTTTCTGGACAACAAAGACGGGCTGCGCTTCACGCTGAGGCAGGGGCTCATCCTCGCATTGCTGCTCTATTGCTGGTGGACCACCGGCAATGCCGATTACCCTGACAGCGCAGTGACGAAATGGGATTGGGTTTGGAAAGCACTGCTGTTCGCGCTGTTCCTGCCATTCACCCTTACAAACCGCGCCCGGATTGAAGGGCTCGCGCTTGTCCTTGTGTTGTCGATTGCGACAATCGTGATCGGCACGGGGATGAAAACCGTGCTGGGCGGCGGCGGATATGAAAACCTCAAATTCTTTGTCAACGACAATAGCGGCATCTATGAAAGCTCAACGCTGGCGACGGTGGCGATCGCTCTGGTGCCGCTGATCGCGTGGTTCACGCGCTATGGCACCATTTTCAAGCCGCACTGGATGGTCACCGCCTTTGCAGGCGCGCTGATCTTTGCCTGCCTTATGGTGCCCATCGGCACGGAAGCGCGCACCGGCCTTGTCTGTATCGCCGTGCTTGCGGTGTTGATGCTGCGTTATGTGAAGCACCGCATCCTCTTTATGGCAGCAGGCGCTGCGCTTGGCCTGGCGGCATTACCATTCTTACCGCAGACTTATTACGACCGGATGGCCACCATCGCTCAACCTGGCGGTGATGAAAGCGCCTCTACCCGTATGGCCGTCTGGCGTTGGACAATCGACTACGCGTCCCGCAATCCGGCAGGCGGCGGCTTTGATGCTTACCGCGGCAATTCGTTCACCTATGAAATGCCAGTCACCGAAGAGGATGGAAGCACCAAAACCATCGAATACCGCGAGGTGACCGATGAAGGGCGCGCCTATCACTCCGCCATTTTCGAATTGTTGGGCGAGCAGGGCTATCCCGGTCTCACCATCTGGCTGCTGTTGCAGGGGCTCGGCATTTGGCAAATGGAGCAAGTGCGGCGTAAGTGGCGCGGCAAAGAGGCCGAAGATGAAGCGTGGATTTCGCCGATGGCATCATGTCTGCAGATGGCCAGCGTAGTCTACATCGTCGGCGCGCTGTTTCAGGGGATCGCTTATCAACCCGTGGTGCTGATGATCATCGGCATCCAGATCGGTTTGGTGAATTACACCAAGCGGATCGAATCGGCCCGGCTGGCTTTAGCACGGTCTGAGCGCCGTTTGCCTGCCGAAGAGCGCGCTTCTGCAGCAATTGACGTTGACGTAAACGGCGGCCGCACTGGCGATGCCGTAACGGCATAAACGCGCTCATTGCACTCGGCTTTCCCGCCTGCCATGTAGACCCTCGAAATTGCGCCGGAGAAGCGGGTAACCCGCGGACAGCGCCTATACAGAGGAGAGCGACATGACCCCGCAGGAACTAGCCGGAAAAGTCGGCGAAACAATCGGCACCAGCGAATGGGCCGAAATGAGCCAGGAACGCATCAACCAGTTTGCCGATGCGACTGGCGATCACCAGTTCATCCATATCAATGAAGAAGCCGCCAAGATGACGCCGTTTGGCGGCACCATCGCCCACGGTTTCCTCACCCTGTCGATGATCCCGTATCTGTCCGCCAATAGCGACATGCCAAAAATGGACGGCGTGAAGATGGGCGTGAATTATGGGGGTAACAAAACCCGCTTCATCGCGCCGGTCCGTTCGGGCAAACGCATTCGCGGACACTGGAAGCTGACCGAAATGGTCGAAAAGCGTCCGGGTCAGTGGCAGCAGACATCCGAAATCACGATTGAGATCGAAGGCGAAGATAAGCCTGCGCTCATCTGTGAGTGGATCACACTTCTGTTCGTCTAAGCCTCGGCTGAGATCTCTTAAAACCTCTTTGCCCCGACAAGGGGCTGAACCGTATCACCCATTGAAAGGACATCCCCATGTCACGTGACGCAGTAATCGTCTCCACCGCCCGTACGCCGATTGGCCGGGCCTATAAGGGCGGCTTTAACGCCACCCCTGGTGCCACTCTTGGTGCCGCTTCATTCGCTCCCGCTGTTGAGCGCGCCGGTATCGACGCTGCTGAGATTGACGATGTCGTATGGGGCGCTGTCCTTACGCAGGGCACGCAGGCTGGTAACATTGGACGCCAAGTCGCTCTTCGCGGCGGTGCACCGGTTTCCGTCGGCGCGCAGACGATTGATCGTCAGTGTTCCTCGGGCCTGATGGCCATCAGCACGGCTGCAAAGCAGATCATTGTCGACAATATGGATGTTGTCGTTGGCGGCGGTCAGGATTCTATCTCGATGGTGCAAACTCCAGAGATGCGCGTTCAGATGGACCCGTCGCTGCTTGCCATGCACAAAAACGTCTACATGCCGATGCTGCAAACTGCCGAAACAGTGGCAGAGCGTTACGGCATCAGCCGCGAAGCGCAGGACGAATACGCCCTGCAATCGCAAATGCGCACCGCCGCTGGCCAAGAAGCTGGCAAATTCGACGACGAAATCGTGCCTGTTACCACCACCATGATGGTGAAAGACAAAGCAACTGGCGAAGTCAGCCAGGTTGAGCACACAATGACCAAAGACGAAGGCAATCGACCTTCGACCACGCTCGAAGGTCTTCAGGGTCTTCAGCCGGTAATGGGTCCGGGTAAAGTCATCACCGCCGGTAACGCATCGCAGTTGTCAGATGGTTCGTCGGCGTCGGTTCTGATGGAAGCCAAGCTTGCCGAGCAAAAGGGTCTTCAGCCGCTGGGCCGCTATGTCGGGATGGCAGTTGCGGGCACCGAGCCTGACGAAATGGGCATCGGCCCTGTCTATGCGATCCCGAAACTGCTCAAGCAGACGGGTTTGAAAATGGACGATATCGGCCTGTGGGAATTGAACGAAGCTTTCGCAGTTCAAGTCCTGTATTGCCGCGACAAGCTGGGCATCGATAACGACATCCTCAACGTCAATGGCGGATCGATCTCGATCGGTCACCCATACGGCATGACCGGCGCACGCTGCACCGGCCACGCGCTGATCGAAGGCAAGCGTCGCGGTGCCAAGTATGTGGTCGTAACCATGTGCGTCGGCGGCGGCATGGGCGCAGCGGGACTGTTTGAAGTCTTTTGAGCGTTTATTTGCACTCACGGTAGGCGCTTTGCGCCACCTCCGTGGGGGCGGCCTAACCGGCCAGCGGCCAGTCGGCCTTGCGAAGTCTGGTGACTTCGAGGTGCGGACAGGCAGTGTTTTGAGAAGGCGGCGCGGGAGTAATCCTGCGCCGCCTTTTTCGTATCCGGTTTGCGGCAAGACGAGGCCGCGAGGCCTCGCAAGGGCGACCGCCCGCCCGAGCTATGCGAGGAAAGCCAAAGATGCGGATGCATCTGCCGGCGTTTGAGGCTAAAACAAACAAATGCCCATTATGGAAATCATCGGAATCGCAGGCAGCGTTAGCCTTTTGTCGGGTTGGCGGCTGTATCTTTGTGTGTTTGCGACCGGCCTCGCGATGCGGCTGGATGCGCTGCCTGTGCCAGAGCATTTGGCGAGCCTTGGCGTGCTCGAAAATCCGTGGGTGATGGGCATCGCCGCGCTTGGCGCGTTGGCGGAATTTTTTGCCGACAAGGTGATGTGGCTCGATAGCATTTGGGACACAGTGCACACGCTGGTGCGGCCCGTGGGCGGCGCGCTGCTGGCGCTGGCGATTGTCGATCCGTCCGACCCTTCGATGCAGGTGATCGCGTTTATGCTGGGCGGCGGGGCAAGCTTCCTCGCGCATGGCGGAAAGGCGTCGGCGCGCGCCGTAGTCAACACCTCGCCCGAACCAGTCAGCAATGCGGTAGTCTCTACCGGAGAGGATATAGCCACCGTAGGCCTGCTATGGCTGGCCTACGAATATCCGATGGTCGCGGGCGGCATAGCGGTGGTGCTGTTTGCGGCGATGATCCTGCTGCTGCTCTGGGCACGGAGGATTATCAAACGGGTGTTTTTCAGGACGCCGAAGGTGGGGGATGTTAGTCCCTAGTCTGCCCCGCGTTAGTTTCTAACGATTACGATTTCTTCGTCATCGTCGCCAGAAAATTGAAACAACGTGTGACGCACTAGCAATCCAAAGCAACCAGAGTCCGGCGACAAACACGCCTCCTGCCAAAATTTCATATCCAAGATACTGCAGGGGAAGGGCAGTCAGGAGACCTAATCCCATCAATGCGATCGCTGACAATATTGAACGGTTAGGCATGGTGAAATGTTAAAGGGGGTCAAGCTGCGTGTCGAGGCTGCGATAGCTGCGGCATTCCGCAAGAACTGAAATTTTCAGCAAATGCGGCGCAAACGGCCACATCGTGACGGCAAGGCCGACTGGCCGCCCGCAGCGGCGCGGCCTTTAGGCCGTTTGAGCGAGGAAGTCGCACCGGCGGAGCCGGTGCGCAATCAACTATGCGCCGCCACAAACTCTTCCACCACAGGTGCGACCTTGGTCCGCCAGCGGCTACCGTTGAAGATGCCGTAGTGGCCTGCGCCTTCGGCCATGTAGTAGCGCTTCTTCTCTTCCGGCAGGCCCGGCGTCAGCTTCAGCGCGGCGCGCGTTTGGCCTAGGCCTGAAATATCGTCGCGTTCGCCTTCGATGGCGAGCAGGGCTGTGTCGGTCAGTTTGGTCAGGTCGACGACTTCGCCCTTATGTTCAAACGTGCCGTTGGGGATCGAGTGTTTCTGGAACACTTCCTCGACCGTTTGCAGGTAAAATTCAGCCGTCATGTCGCACACGGCGCGATATTCGTCGTAGAAATCCTTGGTTGTCTGCGCGCTAGCATCGTCGCCCGCCGTCAGATGTTTGAACATCTCGTAATGGCTCATCATGTGGCTTTGCAGGTTCATGCTCATAAAGGCATTCAGCTGCATAAAGCCGGGATAGACCTTGCGCCCCGCACCGCGATATTGTTTCGGCACGGTAGTGATGACGCTCCGGCGGAACCATTCAATCGGGCGTTTCATTGCGTGGTCGTTGACTGAAGTCGGGCTTTCGCGCGTATCAATCGGGCCGCCCATCATTGTGAGGGTGGCAGGCGCTGCAGGTGATTTACGCTGATTAAGCAGAGCGGTTGCGGCAAAGGCTGGAACCGAGGGCTGACACACGGCAAGCATATGCGGACGTGTGCCGGGCTGCTGCTCCTCGATATAGCCGAGGAAATCCATCAGGTAATCGATGTAGGTGTCGAGGTCGAAATCGCCTTCATGCACTGGCACCGTCGCGGCGTCGGCCCAATCGGTGATGTAAACCTCGTAACTTTGCAGCATCCGCTCAACCGTGCCGCGCAGCAGCGTGGCGTAATGCCCGCTCATCGGGGCGACGATCAGCATTTTGGGGCGCTTGGTTTCGGCGTTGTCATCCACCCCGTCCAGACGAAAGCGCTTGAGATCGCCGAACGGGCGATTGACGACGGTTGCCTCAATCACTGGGTAGAGGGTGCCATCCGATTCAATTTCCGTGATGCCGAAAGCTGGCTTGCCGTAGCTCGCAGTGGCATGGGCCAGCACGTCGAGCGCATTGGCGGCAATCGGCATTACGCCCATTTTCGCGAACGGGTTGGCAGAATTGGACAGAACCGATGCGCTGATTGCAGCCATGGAGCTGACAGAATTCATCCAGCTGCGCTGAATTTCATAGGCGTGGTAAAGCATGCGTGGTCCCGTCAATGTCCTGCCGTTTGCGACTGCAATCCGGCGTAAATTTGTGTGATCCCCTGCGTCATAGATGGGCGCTTTGCCCTCATTGTGCAATGCACAATAGCCGTCCGGTCAGCAATGAACGGGGGTCTGTGTGCTTTTTGCACGTGAAATTTGCGAGGCGCGTGACTAAATCAGGCTTCACATGGACGCGCAAACTTCCTCAGACACCGATATCAAAGAGACGGAAACGGCCGAAACGCCGCGTAAGTCGCGCTCGCTCGCGCCGCTTAAGATGGTGTACCGCGAAGCTGCGAAGTATCCGAGCAAGGTGATGCTGGCGCTGGCTGCGCTTGTTATCACGGCTGCCGGAACTCTGGCGATCCCAGCGGCGATGCAATTGATCGTTGATCGCGGCTTTGGCGAAGCGGGCGGTGAAGCGGCTGATATCGGGCGCTGGTTCCGATATCTGTTCGTCATTGTATTCGTTATCGCCATCGGCACGGCATCGCGGTTCTATTTCGTCAGCTGGATTGGCGAGCGTGTGGTCGCCGATATACGGCGTAAGGTGCATCGCAATCTGCTGCGGATGTCGCCTTCATTCTATGAAGAGAACAGCCCCAAAGAAATTTCGAGCCGGATGACATCCGATACGACCATCATCGAAACAGTGGTGGGCACCACAATCTCTGTTGCGTTGCGAAATCTATTCTTGGGCATCGGCGGGACGATATATCTCTTTTCGCTCCTTCCCGGCCTAACGCTATACCTTGCGATTGGCATCCCCGGGGTCATTTTGCCGATTGTCTTTTTTGGCCGCAAGATCCGCAATATCTCGCGCGACAATCAGGATCGCGTCGCTGATGTCGGAGCCATGGTGACTGAGGTTCTAAGCGCCATGAAGATCGTTCAGAGCTTTGGTCAGGAAAGCAGAGAATCCGATCGTTTCGGGGTCGCGGTCGAAAACACGTTCGACACAGCGAAGCGCCGGATCGTTCTGCGTTCGGTCATGACGGCAATCATCATCCTATCGATCTTTGGCTCAATCGTGCTGCTGCTGTGGCGCGGGGCGGAGGGTGTTGCCACTGGCGAGATCACCGGCGGCACAATCATCGCGTTTCTGTTCGGCGCTATGATCGTTGCGGGCGCGTTTGGCGCGCTGACCGAAGTTTACGGCGAACTCTTACGCGGTGCAGGCGCGGCAAGCCGACTTGCCGAACTGCTCGAGGCGAAGCCTGAGATTGCACCACCTGCGCGCCCGGAAAAATTGCCAAATTCAGCGCGCGGCAGTCTGTCGTTCCGCAATGTCACATTCCGATATCCGGCGCGGCCCGAAACGCCTGCGCTGAAAGACTTCACGCTGGAAATTGAACCCGGCGAAACTGTTGCGATTGTCGGCCCATCGGGCGCGGGTAAATCGACGATTTTCCAACTGGTTGAACGATTTTACGATCCTCAGCTTGGTACGATCCGCCTCGACGGGGTTCCGCTGACCAAGGCCGATCCTGCCGATATACGCGATCGGCTTGCGCTGGTGCCGCAGGACGGCGTGCTGTTCAGCGCGGATGCGCGCGACAATCTGCGCTATGGCCGCTGGGATGCGAGCGATGCAGAGATTTGGGACGCAGCAAAAGCGGCCAATGCCGAACAATTCCTGCGCGATCTGCCAAAGGGTTTGGATACTTATCTGGGCGAAGGCGGAACGCAGCTTTCCGGCGGTCAGCAACAGCGCGTGGCGATTGCCCGAGCTCTTTTGCGTGATGCGCCGATACTGCTGCTGGATGAGGCGACAAGCGCGCTGGATGCCGAAAGCGAGCAATTGGTGCAGCAGGCGCTCGATACGCTGATGGCGGAGCGCACCACGCTCGTCATCGCGCACCGCCTTGCCACCGTTCGCAAGGCTGATCGGATCATCGTTCTTGATGGCGGCGAAGTCGCCGAGCAAGGCACACACGCAGAACTTTCTGCTGCAGGCGGTCTCTATGCGCGCCTCGCCAAGCTGCAATTCGCAGCGAACCAAGCCGCCTGATCGGGCCGCAAGACCGATTGTCACGCGCGCCGCGCTGGATATAAGGGCGGGCATGGATTTCCAATTGACCGAAGAGCAGCGCGAGCTGCGTGAAACCGCCCGCAAATTTGCCCGTGCAGAGCTGCCTGCTCTGGCCCGCGACATGGAAGAGAAAGACTATCCGGTCCCGCACGATATGCTGCGGACTTACGGCGAAATGGGTTTTCTCGGCGTCAATTTGCCAGAGGAATATGGCGGTCTTGGGTTAGGCCACATTGAGGCCTTGCTGGTGCTTGAAGAATTCGCGCAAATTTCAAACGCGGTGGCTTTTCCAGTGTTCGAGGCGCTTACCGGCCCTGTGCGGACCATCGAAAAGTTTGGCTCTGAAGAAATGAAGGCAAAGGTTCTGCCCGAAGTCATCAAAGGCGAGAAAATCGTCGCTGTGTCGATGTCAGAGCCCGATGCGGGCACGGCGTTGACCGACCTCAAAACGAAAGCGGTCGCCGATGGAAACGGCTATATCGTGAACGGATATAAGCGTTGGACGAGCGGCGGCGGTCATTCGGATTATTACGTTACCTATTGCCGTTTCAACGATGATGAAGGCGCCCGCGGCATTGGCGCGATCCTGCTGGAAAAAGACATGGCAGGCATGGAGTTTGGCAAACGCGAAGAGCTGATGGGGTTTCGCGGAATCCCCACCGCTGACTATGCGATCGACAATGTGAAAGTGCCCGGCGAAAATGTGATCATCGGTGCGGGCGGGTTTGGTAAATTGATGAGCGCGTTCGGGCTGGAGCGGTGCGGCAATGCCACGCAAAGCCTCGCCGTTGCCGCTGCTGCGCTGGAACAGGCGCTCTCTTACACACAGGAACGCGAGGCATTCGGCAAACCCATCGTCGATTTTCAGGCGGTGCAGCTAAAGCTTGCCGAAATGGCGATGAAAGTGGAAGCGGCGCGTCTGCTGATTCACCGTGCGGCGGTGAATGCGGGCAGCAACGATGATGCCTTGCCGAGCGTTTATGAAAGCTCCGTCGCCAAATGTTACGCCAACGAAATCGTGCGCGAGGTTACCGCGCTCGGCATGCAGGTGATGGGCGGATATGGCTATCACAAAGATTACGGCATGGAACAGCGCCTGCGCGATGCCTATGCATGGGGCATCGCGGGCGGCGCAATCGACGTGCAAAAGACCAATATCGCCGCTGCAATGATCGGGCGGCGTTTCAATCAGCGCAAATAGCAATCCGATGTCGTGCGCTTTGCGCTTGCGCAGGGGCGGCGTGTTGCTCATGTAATGCGGTATGGAAAACACTGCCGCTGTAACGACCGATCCTGCCCCTTCCAACGCTGTGGATGATGAGGCCGAGCTGATCGAGCTTCATCCCAATTATAAGACTGCTTTGCGGGTGCGGGCGACGCTCACCGCGATCCCGTTCGTGATCGGGGCACTGGTTTTGGAAGGTGCCTTGCAAGGGGAATCCCCGCTGCCATTTGGTGTAATTGTAGGAGTGATCGTTTTCATCGCTCTGATCTTTATCGTCCGCTTGCCTGCACGCCGCTATGCCGCGCGAGGATACCAAATTAGCGCAGATCGGCTTCGCGTGGTTCGTGGCATTCTTTGGCGTTCCGACACGGTTGTACCGTTTGGCCGGGTTCAGCATATCGATGTCGATCAAGGGCCGCTTGACCGGTTCTTCGATATCGCCACGCTTACGCTTCATACGGCTGGCAATCACAACGCGTCTGTCCACCTGCCCGGTCTCGGCCATGAGCTGGCGACCGAAATGCGTGAGGAAATCCGCGCCCATATCAAACGGGAAAGCATGTGAGCGAGGCAGCCCCTTCATCAAACGAAGCGCAGCGCACTGCGCCGCAAAGCGTGCTGGTCGGCGCGTTGGCGGGAATGAAGAACGCAATTTTCCCTGCAGTGGCCGCGACGTTCGGCACCGGTCTGAGCGGGTGGGGCATCTATATTGGCCTCGGAATCGGGTTGCTGATCGTCGTAGTCGGCGGGCTGTCGACCTATATCAGCTGGCGGCGCCTGACTTACACAATCGGCGCCGCGGATATTCGCGTGGAGAGCGGCGTGTTGAGCCGCGCGGCGCGCTCTGTGCCGTATGAGCGCATTCAAGATGTCAGCCTCGAACAGAAACTGATCCCACGTCTGCTGGGCTTGGTCGCCGTGAAGTTTGAAACCGGTGCAGGCGGCGGCGAGGATCTGAGCCTCACGTATCTAACCGAAGATGCCGGCGAAGAGCTGCGCCAATTGGTGCGTGAGCGCCGCGATGCTGCCGATGAAGCCATACCAAGTGTAAGTGAGGGCGATCCCGCTGCTGCAACACGCACGCCGGAGCCGGATGGTGAGCCGATCTTTGCCATGGGCCCGGGGCGGCTGTTCACATTCGGGCTGTTCGAATTTTCACTCGCAGTGTTCGCCGTGCTCGCGGGTCTGGCGCAGTATGCCGACGGATTTGTCGAGATTGGCGATGCAATCGATATGGCGGGCGGCTGGTTCAGCGACCGCGGCGAGGAAGTGGCGGCACTCAGTATGAGCGTTCAAGTGCTCAGCGCGCTCGCGGGATTGCTTGCTGTCTTTGTGGTCGGTTCTGCGACTGGAATGATCCGGGTCTTTACCCGTGAGTGGGGGTTCCTGCTTGAACGAACCGCGCGCGGTTTCCGTCGGAGGCGCGGGCTTTTTACAAAGACTGACGTGGTTATGCCGATCCACCGTGTTCAGGCGCTCACTATTGGCACCCGCCTGATCCGTTACCGGTTCGGTTGGCACAGTTTGAAATTCGTCAGCCTCGCGCAGGATGCCGGATCGTCAAACCATGTGGTCGCGCCTTTTGCGCGGATGGATGAGATTAGGACTGTTGTCGAAACCGCTGGTTTCCACTTGCCAGACGACAATGCCGAATGGCACCGGGCAAGCGAGGCCTACCGCACTGACAGCATGATTATCGACTCGCTGTTCTTTGTGATTGCGGCCGCTGTTGCCGGTACAATTCTGGCATTCACTGCGCCGGATTGGGCTCTGCCCATCGCGCTTATCCTGATCGGGCTTGCAGTGTTCTCTGCCGGAACGGCGCTGTATTCGTGGCAGTTCAAACGGCATTCTCTGGATGATACGCAAATCATGGCACGGGCCGGGATTATGTCTCCAAGCAGCCAGATCGCGACCCGCACAAAGCTGCATTCCGCAGAAGTAGCGCAGGGGCCGATCGCCCGCTGGCGAGGATACGCGACGTTGAACCTTGGCCTTGCAGGCGGAGAGTTTTCGATCCCCGGCATCCCGCTTAAGCGCGCTCGCGAAGTGCGCCGAAAAGTGCTCGAAACGATTGCTGCCACGGACTTCTCAGAACTTGAAAACGCCTAAGCTCTAAGGTCAGCCCAATCTGGGTTTTTGTCGAATTTTTTGGCGACATACCAACATTGCGGGACGATTTTGAAACCGTGCTCGCGCGCATCCGCGATCAGGCGATCCACCAACTGTGCAGCAATCCCGCGCCCGCCGATTTCTTTTGGCACAATCGTGTGGGTGGCAATGCGAATGCCTTCGCCAGCTGGCTCCCAATCGAGGTGCCCTGTCTGTTCTTCGCCGGCGACTTCGGCGATG
Source organism: uncultured Erythrobacter sp. (assembly GCF_947497915.1). Classification (GTDB taxonomy): domain Bacteria; phylum Pseudomonadota; class Alphaproteobacteria; order Sphingomonadales; family Sphingomonadaceae; genus Erythrobacter. Next base: position 858,909 of record NZ_CANMIJ010000002.1, read on the forward strand.
TAACGCCCACCTTCTCCGCGCGCTTCGTGGGTGATTGTAGTGTCGTCTGATGCGCTCATTGTGTCAGCTCCTGCTTGCCAGAATGTTATGGGCCATTAGAGGCGTTGGGTCATGACAAAGTTCCTCTCCGACAACGCAGCCCCTGTCCACCCCAAGGTGTGGGAGGCGATGCGCGCGGCCGATGAAGCCGACAATCCGTATGATGGCGATGCGCTTTCGGCGCAGCTAGACGAACGGTTCAGCGATCTGTTTGGACGCGATTGCGCTGCGATGTGGACGGCGACCGGCACGGCGGCGAACTGCCTTGCGCTGGGCACGATGGTTCAGCCGCATGGCGCCGTTGTGTGTCACGAAGAGGCACATATCGAAGTTGATGAAGGCGGCGCGCCTGGCTTTTACCTGCATGGTGCGAAGCTGATGCTGGCGCAGGGCGAAGGTGCGAAATTGACGCCGGATGGCATTGCCGCGCTGATTGATCCGATCCGCGACGATGTGCATCAGGTGCAGCCACACGCAATTTCGATCACTCAAGCGAGCGAATACGGGCGGACATATTTGCCCGCCGAGCTTTCTGCATTGTCCGAATTCGCCCAATCACGCGGACTTGGTTTGCATATGGACGGCGCGCGTTTTGCGAATTCGGCGGCGTTTTTGGGCGGGTCGGCTGCGGATGCAGCGGGCAATGTCGACACCCTCGCATTCGGGTTTATCAAGAACGGCGGAATGAGCGCAGAAGCGGTCGTGCTATTCGACGCAGAGCTCGCTGCGCAAGTTAAATACCGCCGCAAACGCGCTGGGCATCTTCAATGCAAAGGCCGCTATCTCGCGGCGCAAATCCTCGCGATGCTAGAAGGCGATCTCTGGCTCGCAAATGCGCGGCATTCCAACGCTGCGGCGCAAGACATCGCCAGCGGTTGCGGGCCGCGATTGATGCATGCAGTTGAAGCGAACGAGCTGTTCGTGCGGCTCTCGCCAGAAGAGCGTGCGGCGCTGCGCAGCCAAGGTTTCGACTTCTACGATTGGGGCGCGGATGCGGCGCGTTTCGTGACCGCTTGGAATACGCGCGCCGAGGATGCGAGCGCGCTGGGCAAGGCTATCGCCAGCCTGTGAGCGCGGCCCAAACGCCTATGCTGAGCTGGCGGGTCATTCTGCCATTCATCCTCACCGGTTCGATCTGGGGATCGACGTGGTTTGTCATCACCGGACAGATCGACGGTGTGCCCGCTGCATGGTCAGTGTTTTACCGCTTTGCATTGGCGACCCCGGCACTGTTCCTCGTTGCGTTCCTGATGAAGCGGCGGCTGATCCTGACGCGGCCAGAGCATAAACTCGCGGCGCTGGTTGGCATATTCCAGTTCAGCGGCAATTTCCTATTCGTCTATCACGCAGAGCTTTATGTAACGTCCGGCATTGTGGCGATGATGTTCGGCCTGTTGATGGTGCCCAACGCGATTTTCGGGCGGGTGTTTCTCGGTGAGAAGGTGCAGAGCGGCTTCATGATCGGCAGCGCCGTTGCGATTGTCGGTGTGCTTTTGCTGCTGGTGCACGAATGGCGCGCCAATCCAAATGCGGGCGTTGTCGGCGGCAATGTGGCGCTGGGGATCGGGCTCGCATTTCTCGGAATTCTCGCCGCGTCCCTTGCCAATGTGATCCAAGCCAACCCGACAGGGCGCGCTGTGCCAATGGTCAGCTTGCTCGCATGGGCGATGCTGTATGGCACAATATTCGACCTTGGTTTCGCATTCCTGACGGCTGGCCCGCCGCCTGTCCCATCAAGCGGCACATATTGGGCGGGCATCGTTTATCTTGCATTGATCGGATCGGTGGTGACCTTCCCGCTACACTACAATTTGGTGCGGGAAATCGGCGCGGGGCGCACGGCCTACAATTCGATCCTCACGATCTCTGTAGCCATGGCAATCTCAACTCTGTTCGAAGATTACCGTTGGACCGCGCTGACTATCGGCGGAATGGTGCTCGCGGTGATCGGTATGGTTTTCGCGCTCAGATCAAAGCAGCGCCGCTAAACCTTCAAAATAAGTGGCATATTTCGGCGTCCAGCCTAGCACGCGTTTGGCTTTGCCATTCGCGACGCGGCGGTTCTCCGAATAAAAACCGAGCGCCATTTCCGACAAATTGGCTTCTTCGAGCGTTTGCAATGGTGGCGGCTCTATTCCGAGCAACTGGCACGCATGCTCCGTCACCGCGTTTCCGCTGGCAGGTAGATCATCGCCCAGATTGTAAGCGCCTGCGGGTGCATCGCCCGTCAGCGCAGCAACCACGCCGCTTGCGATATCGTCGACATGAACGCGGCTGAAAACCTGATCGGGTATATCAATCCGCCGCGCTTTGCCTTCTTGCACCCGTTCGAGCGCGCTGCGCCCCGGTCCGTAAATGCCCGGCAGGCGAAACACGCGCGCGCCCAATTTCACCCACAGCGCATCCGCGTCTGATCGTGCATTGCGGCGGCCCGTCCCCGTGGGGGAGCTTTCATCCACCCATGCGCCTTGTTGGTCGCCATAGACGCCTGTTGACGACAGGTAGCCATACCAAGCCTCCCCGAATGATCGCCCGTATGTTTCAAGAACCGGGTCGAGCCCGCTTTTACGGTCGGGTGGGACGGAGGATAGGACGTGTGTGGCATTATCCAAAGCCACCTTTACGGCTTCGGGGTCAGCGAAATCGATGTCCCCCTCGCTGCCAGTTGCGCTGACATCCCAGCCGCGCCCTCGCATTGCGGCTGCGATACGTTTCGCCGTGTAGCCGAGGCCAAAAATCAACAAATTCGACATGCGCTCAACCATGCTGCTGGACTGGCGCGCAAATCAACCTAAATCATCATGCCATGGACATTGCAACGACACCGACAAACCCCGAAGGCAACCCCGAAATTGCGGATGCCGCCCCTTCGCCAACCGAGCCGCCGGTAATCCTGCGAAAGGATTATGCACCGTTCCCGTGGCAAGTCCCTCAGACAAAGCTGGCCTTTGATCTTGGCGCCGAAACAACGAAGGTAACGACAACTCTCAGTGTCGAGCGCAATCCTGACGCCGACGCGTCATCGCAGCTGCGCCTTAATGGCGACAGCTTGAAAGCGGACGCGGTTTCGATCGATGGCGAGACCGTAACAGACTGGTCCATGGATGGCCCCGATCTAGTTGTGACACTTCCCGGTGAGAGCCACGAAGTCACAATCGAGACCACCCTCGATCCGAGCGCAAACACGACTTTGATGGGGCTTTATGCCTCGAACGGTATGCTCTGTACCCAGTGCGAGGCAGAGGGTTTCCGCCGCATCGCCTTCTTCCCGGATCGCCCAGATGTCTTGTCGACATACACAGTGCGGATGACGGGTTCGAAAGAGCGATTCCCGATCCTCCTGTGCAATGGCAACAACTCTGCCTCGGGCGATGGCGAGAATGGCACGCATTGGGCCGAATGGCACGATCCGTGGCCAAAGCCGTCCTACCTCTTTGCTTTGGTTGCCGGCGATCTGGTCGCGAATTCTGGTACGTTCACAACGATGAATGGCCGCGAAGTTGAGCTTAATGTGTGGGTGCGTTCGGAAGATCTGCCGCGCACCGATCACGCCGTCGAATCGCTCAAGAAATCGATGAAATGGGATGAGGAGACGTTCGGGCGCGAATACGATCTTGATCTCTACAACATCGTCGCTGTTAGCGATTTCAATATGGGCGCGATGGAAAACAAAGGGCTGAACGTGTTCAACACGAAATATGTTCTCGCCGACACAGACACTGCAACCGACGCGGACTTTGACGCGGTCGAGGGCGTGATTGCACATGAATATTTCCACAATTGGTCAGGCAACCGGATCACCTGCCGCGATTGGTTCCAGCTGAGCCTGAAAGAAGGATTCACAGTCCTGCGTGATCAGCTGTTCAGTCAGGATATGCAGGGCGAAGCTGTGAAGCGGATCGAGGATGTCCGCATCCTGCGCGCTGCGCAATTCCCCGAAGATGCGGGACCACTGGCGCATCCGATCCGGCCTGACAGTTACCGTGAGATCAGCAATTTCTATACAGCGACCGTTTATAATAAAGGCGCCGAAGTTATCCGCATGATGCGCACGATGGCTGGGCCCGATAAATTTCGCGCTGGCACCGATCTCTATTTTGACCGCCACGATGGTGAGGCGGCGACGTGCGAAGATTTCATCACAGCTATCGAAGATGGTGCCGGGCTTGAGCTTGCTCAATTCCGCCGCTGGTATCGCCAGGCGGGCACGCCGCGTGTTGAAGTGAGTCAGGAGCTTGCAGGTGAAGGTCTTGCCGTCACGCTCAAACAAACTGTTCCGGCGACGCCTGGTCAGGATGTGAAAGGCGCTATGCCGATCCCGCTGCGCGTCGCGGTGCATTGCCGTGAGACAGGCGCGATTGGTGCTGAGCAGCTCATTGTTCTGACGGGCGATGAAGAGACATTCACGCTGCCACTATCCGGCCCTGTGCCGGTGCTGTCGATCAATCGCGGCTTTACCGCGCCCGTCGTGATCGAGCGCGTGTCTGAGCGCGATGATCTCGTTTTCCTCGCTGCGTCCGATGATGATCCGTTCGCTCGATATGAGGCAATGCAAGAGCTTGCGGTGAAACATCTCGTTGCGGCAGCTAGCGGTGATCTGGACGAAGCAGGCCGTGCAGCTGGCAAAACCGCGATCAGCGATGCGATGCGCGCGATTGTGACCGACGGTGATCTGGATGACAGTATGCGCGGCGAATTGATGACGCTTCCAAGCGAAACGTATCTGTTCGAAGCGATGGCAAGCGGCAGCCGCAAGGCCGATCCCGGCGCGATCCATAATGAGCGCGAACAGTTGAAAACTGCGATTGGCGTAACACTGAAACGTGAACTTGAAAGCCTTTATGCCCGCGTTGTTGATGTCGCGTTCGGCGATCCCAATGGGCGCGGTGCGCGCAAGGTAAAGTCGATCATTGCGGGTATCTTTGCTGCGAGCGATCCTGAGCGGGCCGCGATCATGGCCGCGCGGCAATTTGATCAGGCGGACAATATGACTGACCGCCAAGGCGCTTTGATGACGCTCTGCAGCTTAGAGACGCCTGCCCGCGAAGAGCGGCTTGCTGCATTTTATGAACGGTACAAGTCAAACGCGCTTGTCGTCGATAAATGGTTCACGCTTCAGGCACTATCGCTGCACGATGATGTGCAGGAGCATGTAAAGGCGCTGGCCGAGCATCCCGATTTCACCATGAGCAACCCGAACCGCGTTCGCTCTCTCTACATGGCGTTTGCAGGCAATCCTCAGGGTTTCCATGCTGTCGATGGCTCCGGCTACAAACTGATCGCCGATGTGATCCTCGCGCTGGATCCGATCAATCCGCAGACGGCTGCTCGGTTTGTCCCTGCGCTTGGCCGTTGGCGGCGGATCGAATCGGTCCGTGCTGGTCTTATGAAAGCGGAGTTGGAGCGGATCAGCAAAGCCGAGGGACTGTCTCGCGACACATTCGAGCAGGTCACACGCTCGCTTGAGAGATAGGGCTTTCGATGGCTGACACAGCTGCATTCGATATTGCCAGGGCAGAAGCGCTTGATGCTGTGCCCCATGGCTTTTTCGGAAGCGGCCGCGGAGCGCATCAATTCGGCTATGGCGGGGATGGCGAGGCGGAAGTGATCCGTCAGACGCGTGCTGACGCAGCCAAGGCAATTTCCTCCGGCGGACACATTGTGACCCCGCATCAAGTGCATTCGCCTGATGTCGTCACCGTGGAACAGGCATGGACTGACACCGCCGAGGGTCGCCCGGTGGCCGATGCGTTGGTGACGGCCCAGCGCGGCATTGTACTGGGCATAGTGACCGCCGATTGCGCGCCGGTGCTATTTGCCGATGCACAGGCTGGGGTGGTCGGAGCGGCTCATGCCGGATGGCGCGGCGCGCATGGGGGTGTGATTGAAAACACTGTGGCCGCGATGGAGGCAATCGGTGCAAGCCGCGCGAACATCGCGGCGGCTATCGGGCCGACTATCGCGCAGGCAAGTTATGAAGTGGACGAGGCGTTCCTTGCACATTTCACCGATGGCGACGCAGCGCATTTCGATCCAGCGCCAGAGCGGGATGGCAAAGCGCGGTGGCACTTTGACTTACCGGCCTATTGCGTGGCGCGGTTTATGGCGGCTGGCGTCGGATCGGTGGAAAACATCGCCCGCGATACACACGGCGATTCCGCACGCTACTATTCCTATCGCCGGGCGACTCAGCGCGGAGAGGCAAATTATGGGCGGCAAATCAGTGTGATTGCCGTTCGCTAATCTCTTCGCAGGACGCTACGGCATGGGTCGCTTGCACCAAAGCGAACAATCGATGATCAAAACACGGTTGGATTTCATGTCTTTTCTGGCTATTGGCGCGACGAGCCGGAACTTATTCGCGACTAAAGCGCTTCAGTTCCAACTTTCGAGGGTTCTCTGGTTTGAGGCATCTCTTGATCGAAAACACAGTTTAACTTCAATCCTGCGCGGACATCGCGTCATCGCGGGCACACTAGCAAGGTAAGGCAAGATGGCTGACACAAGCGGAGCCGGAACTGTAGATAACGCTGCTGATGCAGGCGAAGATGGCGTACGTCGCCGCGATTGGATCCACATCGCTGCGCTCAGCACAGCCGGTGTCGGCGGTGCTTCGGTGCTGTTTCCACTCGTAAGCCAGATGGCGCCGACCGCCGACGTTCTGGCCGCCAGCACGACTGATGTTGACGTTTCCAAGGTGCAGGCCGGGCAGTCGATCAAAGCGACCTTCCGTGATCAACCACTCTTCATCAAACGCCTCACGCCAGAAGAAATTGCGGCAGCCAACGAAGTAGACGCCGGATCGCTGCGCGATCCCGAAACGCTCGCTGATCGCACGCAAGAAGGGTATGAAGACGTTCTCGTCACCATGGGCGTTTGCACCCATCTCGGCTGTGTGCCGCTGGGCGCTGCTGAAGGTGAGAACAAAGGCGAATTTGGCGGTTATTACTGCCCGTGCCACGGGTCGCACTACGACACCGCTGGCCGTATCCGTAAAGGCCCTGCGCCAACCAACCTTGCCGTTCCTGAATACGCATTCAACGGCGATGTCATCCGCGTGGGCTAAGCCTGCGTAGTTGATAACGACACACTGATTTCACGCTGAGAACCGAGAGACCATTATGAGTTTTGCCTGGGCCAAGCAGTACGAACCGCAGAGCGGCTTCACCAAGTGGATTGACGAGAAGCTGCCTTTGCCGCGTCTCGTTTATAACGCGATTGGTGCAGGCTATCCCGTCCCGCGGAACCTCAACTATATGTGGAATTTCGGCGTCCTGGCCGGTTTCTGCCTTGTGTTGCAGATCGTCACCGGCGTCATATTGGCGATGCACTATGCCTCGAACACCGAAGTGGCCTTCGGTCAGGTTGAGCACATTATGCGCAACGTGAACTGGGGTTGGATGATGCGTTATGCGCACGCCAACGGCGCCAGCTTCTTCTTCATTGTGATCTACCTGCACATTTTCCGCGGCCTGTATTATTCGTCTTACAAGGCGCCGCGCGAAATGATCTGGCTGCTCGGCGTGGTTATCTTCCTGCTTATGATGGCGACTGCTTTCATGGGCTATGTTCTCCCATGGGGCCAAATGAGCTTCTGGGGTGCGAAAGTGATCACTGGCCTGTTTGGCGCTATCCCGTTTGTGGGTGAGCCGCTGCAGGTCTGGCTCGTTGGCGGCTATGCCCCGAACGATTCGACGCTGAACCGCTTCTTCTCGCTGCACTTCCTGCTGCCATTTGTGATTGCCGGTGTGGTTATCCTCCACATTTGGGCGCTGCACATTCCGGGCTCTTCGAACCCAACCGGCGTTGAAGTGAAGAAGGAAAGCGACACTGTTCCGTTCCACCCGTACTACACGGCGAAAGACGGATTCGGTCTGGGCGTATTCCTGATCGCGTTCACCTTCATGGTGTTCTTCCTGCCGAACTTCCTCGGTCACCCGGACAACTACATCGAAGCCAACCCGCTTTCGACACCGGCGCACATCGTTCCGGAGTGGTACTTCCTTCCATTCTACGCGATCTTGCGTGCATTCACCGGCGACCTCACAATCCCGTTCACCGGTATTGTGTTGATCCAGGCGAAACTGCTGGGTGTGATTGCGATGTTCGGATCGATCCTCGTGTGGTTCTTCCTGCCATGGCTCGACAAGAGCCCGGTGCGTTCCGGCCACTATCGTCCGATGTTCAAGAAATTCTTCTGGTTCGGCCTGATCCCGACAATGATCGTCCTGACGATTTGCGGCGGCGCGCCGGCTGAGGAACCCTACGTTCTGCTGAGCCAGATTTTCACGGCTTACTACTTCCTTCACTTCCTGGTGATCCTGCCGATCGTCAGTCAGATCGAAGTGCCGAAGCCGTTGCCGTTTTCGATCACCGAAGCGGTGCTCGGATCCGACAAAGAACCCGCCGCGCAGCCCGCGTAAACGTACGGTCACGCCCATTTTACTGACCCGATAACGAGAAAGAGTTAGGTCATGACAATCCGTCTAGCAGGCATCATTGCAGGTCTTGGCATTACTGCCGTTCTGGTCCTTTGGTCGCTGGTTCCCGGTGTAATCGCTCTGGTTACCGGCCCACCGGCCGAAAAACCGGCCTATTACGCTTTTAAAGAAAAGCCGGTCGAACCCGAAGGCGGTTTCTCGTTTGCGGGCCCGGTAGGCAAATGGGACTACGCGCAGCTCCAGCGCGGCTATTCTGTTTACAAACAGGTTTGTTCGGCATGTCATGGTCTGAAATATGTCGCGTTCCGCAACCTTGAAGAGCTCGGCTACAGCGAAGAGCAAGTCCGCGCCGAGGCCGCAACTTGGAACGTGCCGGGCATCGATCCTGACACTGGTGAGGCGACCATGCGTCCGGCTCTACCAACGGATTACTTCCCGAACCCTTATCCAAACAATGTCGCTGCAGCCGCTGCGAACAACAATGCGATCCCGCCTGACCTTTCGTTGATGACGAAGGCACGTAAGGACGGTTCGAACTACGTTTATTCCTTGATGAACGGCTATGTTGACCCCGATCCCGAGAAGCTCGCAGCTGCTCAGGAAAAGGGTTTCGAAACGCCGATGGGTCTGTATTTCAACCCATGGTTTGAGAACGTAAACCTCGCCATGCCTCCGCAGCTTTACGAAGGCAGCATCACCTATGATGACGGCACCGAGGCGAGCGTTCCGCAAATGTCGGCTGACATCGCTGCGTTCCTGACGTGGACCGCAGAGCCGACCTTGATCAAGCGTAAGCAAACCGGCTGGTTTGTGATTGCCTTCCTGCTGTTTGCGACGGGCCTCGCCTATATGTCGTACAAACAAATCTGGGCCGGTCAGAAGCCGAAAAAGAAATAAGCGCTCTTATCTAAGCGACTCTATCAAACGCTCCGGTGTCCTATGTGGATGCCGGAGCGTTTCGCTTTGGGGATAGCGCAATCGATGATTGCGGCGCGGTTCTCTTCAGAAGATAAAGAAGCGTCAATGCAATTTGAGGGCGACTAAGCACGATTGACCTGTAAAGAGGTGTGCACGCAGCGGAACCGACGGCGTTTGGTTTCATTGTAAGAGCGAGGGCCAACAGGAAAACATATGGAATCGCAAGCGCTTGTCATCGCCACTATCGGCGTCCTGGGTGTCGGGGCACAGTGGATTGCCTGGCGCACAGGTTGGCCTGCAATTGTTTTGATGTTGGCGGCGGGCTTTCTCGCTGGCCCTGTTGCTGGCGAACTTGGATTTCGACTGCTCGATCCCGAAGCTGCCTTTGGCGATCTTCTTGACCCTGCAATCGGCATTGGTGTCGCGCTGATCCTGTTCGAAGGGGGCCTAAGCCTCGATCTTAGAGAGCTGCGCCATTCCGGTAGCGCGGTGTGGCGACTGGCGACCATTGGCGTGGTTGTGGGATGGGCTCTCGGCGCTTTGGCAGCGAGCCAGATCGCTGGTCTTGCATGGCCGGTTGCGGTGCTGTTTGGCGGTATCCTGATTGTGACCGGGCCGACTGTCGTCATCCCGCTGCTGAGGCAGGCGAACGTCCAGACGCGGCCTAATTCGATCCTTAAATGGGAAGGCATCGTCAACGATCCCACCGGCGCATTGTGTGCAGTGATCGCCTATGAATATTTCCGCCGCGTTTCCGAAAGTCCGAATGCGTCGCTGGTTGAGGTGGTGCCGCCGCTGATCATCGCCGCGATTCTTGCGGGCCTCATCGGCTATGCCGCCGCGCGATTTATCGCATTTGCTTTCCCGCGCGGTGCGATCCCCGAATATCTCAAAGTCCCGGTGCTTTTCATCACGGTTATTTTCGTGTTCGTGCTCACGAATAAGATTGAGCATGAGGCCGGATTGGTCGCTGTCACAGTGATGGGCATCACACTTGCCAACACCGGCTTTGCAAGCATTCGCTCGATCCACCCGTTCAAAGAAAACGTCGCCGTGCTGCTGGTGTCCGGCATCTTTATCCTGCTCTCGGCGAGCCTGAGTTGGAGCGATCTGGTTTATCTTGATCCGACAACAGAAGTCGGTCTGCGGTTTGTGCTGTTCCTGCTTGCGCTGCTGTTCCTTGTTCGCCCGCTCACCGTATTGATCAGTCTGCTCGGTTCGTCCGTTCCGTGGAACGAGCGGCTTTTCGTGGCATGGATTGCACCGCGCGGCATTGTGTTGGTCGCGATTTCCGGCCTGTTTGCACTGCGCCTGGCCGATCTTGGCTATAGCGACGGTCAGGTGCTTACGGCGCTCAGTTTCGCTGTGGTTGTCACAACCGTTGTCGCGCATGGTTTCAGCATCAACCTAGTCGCCAAATGGCTAAAGGTAAAAGGCACCTCGCGGCCCGGATTGTTGATCGTCGGGTCGACGCCGTGGACCATTGCGCTCGCCAAAGAAATGCAGGCTTTGAAAACGCCAGTGCTGATTGTTGACCCCAGCTGGCAGCGTCTTGGTGCTGCTCGGCGAGAAGGCCTGCCGTTTTATCACGGCGAAATTTTGAACGAGGCGACCGAGCATAATCTCGATCTAACACCGTTTCAGGTGCTGGTCGCGGCAACCGATAACGAGGCGTACAACGCGCTTGTCTGTAATGAATTCGCGCATGAGATTGGCCGGGACAGCGTCTATCAGCTCGGCGAAAGCGGTGAAGAGGACGACAAGCACGCGCTTCCCGAAAGCATTCGCGGGCGCGCACTGTTTGAAAGCGGGTTCGGTGTTACCGATGTAAGCGAACGCCAGCAGCAAGGCTGGGTTTTCCGCAAGACTAAGCTTTCTGATGAGTTTGGATTTGAGGATGCGCAGGAGAAATTGCCGGATAGCGCGAACGTGCTGTTGCTGCTGCGTAGCGGCGGCAATCTCCGCTTCTTTACGCACGCCGCGCGGCCTGAGCCGCGCGCCGGCGATACGGTGATTTCGTTCACTCCGCCTCAATTGAAAACACCGGAAGAGGCCGCGGCCAAGCGGGCAGCAAAAGAAAGCGGAAAGGCCAAGGATGAAACGGCCCCTGCAAAGCCGCCCAAACCGCAAGCCACCTGAGCCAGACTGCAAAAACCTTCGACGACGAGACTATGATGAGACCAATTCCAACGATCCTCGCTCTGAGCGCTCTTGCCACACTTGCAGCGTGCAATAGCCGCGCGGACGAAGCTTCAAATGTGGCACCAGAAGACAGCACTCCCGTCATTGGCGAACCTTTGCCAAACGTGGACGAGCCTGTTTCCATCCTGCGCCCTGATGTCGAGCAACCGGAGCTGCCTGAGATTGTTTTGGAGCCACTCAATGTCACGATTGGTTTTCCCGACGGCGGCACAGTGCTTGATGCGTCTGCAACAGCTGCGCTTGAAGAGCTGCTGGCCTCCGATCAAGTGGCAGATGGCGGCCCAATCATATTGCGCGCGCATAGCGATGCGGGAGGAAACGACGCGGCAAATATGCGTGCCTCGACCGCGCGCGGTGAGAAAGTTCGCGATTGGCTAACAAGCAAAGGCATCGATGCAAACCGGATCACCGTGATCGCATTCGGCGAGCAGAACCCTGTGCAGCCAAACGCTTTGCCTGACGGCAATCCCAGCGAAACGGGCCGCGCAGCCAACCGCCGCGTGGATATCGAAGTGGCTGTAATCGGCACAGCTGTGCCTGAGGTTGAAACCGTACCTGAGACTTAAGGGTTAAGCCCGGCAACCAATTCGAGCGCGCGCTGGGCATATTCAGGGCGGCAAATCACCAGATCAGGCAGGTACGGATCTGCCATATTGTATCGGATCGGGGAACCATCGATCCGCGAACAATGTAGGCCATGCGCTGCTGCTACGGCGACGGGGGCGCAGCTGTCCCATTCATATTGCCCGCCGGAATGCAGGTAAATCTCGGCCTCCCCGCGCACAACGGCCATGGCTTTCGCGCCTGCGCTGCCCATGGCAACAAGCTCTCCGCCCATCGCCTCTGCAACGGCGACGGCTTCTTTTGCGGGCCGGCTGCGACTGACTAGAAAGCGCGGCTTGTCTGCGGCGGCGGGTAGCGGGCTGATTTGATCAGTGCGAATGACTGTACCGCCATCGAGGCCAGGCAGCGCGACCGCGCCGATTTGCGCAACACCGCCAATCGCAAGGCCGACATGCACGGCCCAGTCACTGCGCTGTTCGCCATACTCGCGTGTACCGTCAACGGGATCGATGATCCAAACACGCTCTTTGCCAAGGCGCTTTTCGTTGTCCTTTTCCTCTTCGGAAAGAAGGCCATCCTCCGGTCGCTGCGCGCGCAGAGCGTGGCAAAGGAATTCATTGGCGGTCATATCGCCCGCACTGCCCAAGGCTTTCCCTTCGAACATGCCGCTATCGCGGACTTCGAGAAGGATTTGCCCAGCCACTTTGGCCAAATGCGCAGCGAGCTCGGCGTCTGTCATCGCGTGCACACTCATTTCAGCGGAAGGATCTGCGAGATGATGTATTCGGCGGCCTCAACAGGCGTCATGTCGACCGTGTTGACGGTGATCTCCGCATTCTCGGGTGCTTCATACGGACTGTCTATACCTGTGAAGTTCTTAAGCTCTCCGCTGCGGGCTTTCTTATAAAGTCCCTTCACGTCGCGCTGCTCGGCGATCTCCAGCGGAGTGTCGACGAAGACCTCGATAAATTCGCTTTCTGACAGCATCTCGCGAACCATATGCCGTTCGGCGCGGAAAGGTGAAATGAACGCTGTCAGCACGATCAATCCCGCATCCGTCATCAATTTGGCAACTTCGCCGATCCGCCGGATATTCTCGATCCGGTCAGTCTCGGTAAAGCCCAAATCTTTGTTCAGCCCGTGACGCACATTGTCTCCATCAAGCAGGAATGTGTGCCGGTTCATCAACGCCAGTTGTTTTTCCACTTCGTTGGCAATGGTCGATTTGCCTGACCCAGATAGGCCCGTGAACCACAGCACGCGCGGCTTTTGGTTCTTCATCGCCGCATGATCATCGCGCGTGATGGTGGTTGGCTGCCAATGGACATTCTGTGCGCGGCGCAGGCTGAATTCGATCATCCCGGCAGCGACAGTCGCATTAGTGAATTTGTCGATCAGGATAAACCCGCCGAGCTCACGCGATTTGGCGTAAGGTTCAAACGTGATCGACCTGTCAGTCGCAAATTCCGCAACGCCGATGGAGTTGAGTTCCAGCGTTTTGGCCGCGAGGTGATCGAGGCTATTTACGTCGATCTCGTATTTCGGCGATTGGATCGTCGCGGTGACCATCTGACTGCCGATCTTGAGCCAGTAACCGCGCCCCGGCTTCATCGCGGTTTCGTCCATCCAGACGATTGTCGAGCAGAACTGGTCGGAGGCTTCTGGCGGATCGCCTGCTGCTGCGATCACATCGCCGCGGCTGCAATCAACTTCGTCTTCCAGCGTTAGGGTTACGGATTGACCGGCGACTGCCTCTTCCAGTTCGCCATCGAAAGTGGCGATGCTTTTAACTTTGCTGGTCTTGCCCGCAGGCACGATTCGCACCGGATCACCTGTCTTCACGGTACCGCTGGCAATCAGGCCTGCAAAACCCCGGAAATCGAGGTTCGGGCGGTTAACCCACTGCACGGGCATGCTGAAGGATCGTTCCTGCGCGGCGGCACTTGCCAGATCGACGCTTTCGAGATGATCGATCAAAGCAGGGCCGGAATACCACGGCGTGTTGGCCGAAGGAGAGGCGGTGATATTGTCGCCTTTAAAGCCCGAGAGAGGGATCGCGGTGAAACTTTCGATGCCGACCTCCTCGGCAAAGGCGGAATAGTCGTCAACAATGGCGTCAAACGTGGCTTGATCGTAATCGACCAAGTCCATTTTGTTCACCGCCAAAACCACGTGTTTGATGCCGAGCAAGTGGACGAGATAACTGTGTCGGCGCGTCTGGACGAGCACGCCCTTGCGAGCATCGACGAGGATCACTGCGAGGTCAGCGGTAGAAGCACCGGTGACCATATTGCGCGTATATTGCTCGTGACCCGGCGTATCGGCGACGATGAACTTGCGCTTCTCAGTCGTAAAAAAGCGGTATGCGACGTCGATTGTGATGCCCTGTTCGCGCTCAGCGGCGAGGCCATCGACAAGCAGTGCGAAATCAATTTCTTCGCCTTGGGTGCCGACCTTCTTGCTGTCACTTTCCAACGCAGCGAGCTGATCTTCAAAGATCATTTTAGAATCGTAAAGCAGCCGTCCGATCAGCGTCGACTTGCCATCATCCACGCTGCCGCATGTGATGAAGCGCAGCAGGCTTTTATGCTGATGCTGATCGAGATAGGCGTCAATGTCCTCTGCAATAAGGCTGTCGACTTGAAAGCTGGAATCAGGGTTGGTCATCAGAAATACCCCTCCGCTTTCTTGTCTTCCATCGAAGCGCTCTGCCCCTTGTCGATTGCGCGACCTTGGCGTTCCGATCCGGTGGCGAGCAGCATTTCCTGAATGATTTTGGACATGTCGGTCGCGTCGCTTTCTGTCGCGCCCGTGAGCGGGTAGCAGCCCAGCGTGCGAAACCGTACCGACCGTTCAACCGGCTCTTCGCCGTCTTCCAGCCGGAAACGGTCATCATCAACGACGAGGGTCAAACCGTCTCGAATAACGGTCGGCCGCTTTTGCGACAGATAGAGCGGCACAATGTCTATTTTTTCAAGCGCGATGTACTGCCAAATGTCGAGCTCGGTCCAATTCGAGATTGGAAAGACGCGGATGCTCTCGTCCTTGTTCTTCTTCGCGTTGTAGAGGTTCCACAATTCAGGACGCTGGTTTTTCGGGTCCCAACGATGTGAGGCAGTCCGGAAACTGAAAACGCGTTCTTTCGCGCGGGCCTTTTCCTCATCGCGCCGTCCACCGCCGAACGCTGCGTCGAAACCGTGCTCGGTTAGCGCGCGTTTGAGAGGATCGGTCAGCTGCGCCTGAGAATAGAGCGCGCTCCCAGTGTCGAACGGATTGATGCCCTGTTCCTCAGCATCCTTATTCTGGGCAACGATCAACTCCAGCCCATATTCTTTCACCGTCTTGTCGCGGTGATCGAGCAGCGCCTGAAAATCCCAGCCCGATGCCACATGCAACATGGGGAAGGGCGGCGGCGATGGGTAAAACGCCTTGCGCGCTAGATGCAGCATGACCGAGGAATCCTTCCCGACGGAATACAGCATCACTGGGTTTTCGGCCTCAGCCACAACCTCGCGGAAGATATGAATGCTCTCGGCTTCGAGCCGTTCTAGGTGGGTCAGATTACGCATGATGTCGAGCTAACGGTTGCAGTGCACAAAACAAGCATAGAAAAAATTGGGGGGCTGTAAGCTCGCGCTCAAAAAGCGAGATAATTCTTGGAGCGGGTAAGGGGAATCGAACCCCTCTAGCCAGCTTGGAAGGCTGGAGCATTACCACTATGCTATACCCGCATCCAAGGCCTGCGCCTTTGCCATCATAGGCGGCGCTGCGTCAACGTGAATTATCCTACACCCATATTATCGATGAGCCGCGTTTTCCCGATCCGCGCTGCAACCAGCAGCCGAGCAGGCGCCTCTCCATGCTCTCCATTGAGCGATGCAATCGGAGCGAGCGAGGCAGAATCGGCGAGATCGGCGTAATCGATGCTCGCAAAACCCGCGCTAAGAAGGGCATCCTTGAGCGTTGCAAGTGCGGAGGCAACATCCTGACCATCTTCGATTCGCGCAATCGCCTCTTTCATAGCGCGTGGCAATGTTGCGGCGGCGGCGCGGTGCTGTTCGGAAAGATAACGATTGCGGCTCGACATCGCCAGACCATCGGCCTCACGCACGGTTGGCACTCCGATAATCGAATGCGCCTGTGGCAGAGACAAATCGAGGTCACGCGCCATTGCGCGGATCACCGCAAGCTGTTGAAAGTCCTTTTCACCAAAGAACGCCATGTCAGGCAGTACCTGATTGAACAGCTTGCAAACAACGGTGGCCACGCCGTCAAAATGGCCGGGACGTGAGGCACCGCAGAACCCTTCGCTTACGCCGCTAACCGAAATGCTGGTCACAAAATTCTGCGCTCCGCCCGGATACATTTCCTCGACTGTCGGTGCCCAGAGCAACGCGCAGCCTTGGCTTTCCAGCATGGCGGCATCGTCTTCGAGCTGGCGCGGATAGGCATCGAGATCTTCGTTTGGCCCGAACTGCGTTGGATTGACGAAAATTGAAGCGACCACGTGATCGCATGCCTCACGCGCCCGCCGCACCAATGTCAGGTGCCCTTCGTGAAGCGCGCCCATGGTCGGCACCAGTGCGATGGTTTCTCCGCCCTCGCGCAGTTTTGCGACCCGTTTTCTCAACACATCGAGCGTGGTTGCTGTTTGCACGTCTCGGCCTCCCCAGATAACGTTTTGTTAGACATAGACACACGCTGTCATTCCTCACAAGCACCGGGGCGAGGCTTTGGCCCGCAAACTTGGATACGATCACTCAAATGGCTCAAACCGCGCACCGTATTGTCTTCGCCAACGAGAAGGGCGGAACCGGCAAATCCACCACAGCGGTCCACGTTGCGGTGGCGCTGTCTTATCTGGGCGCGCGTGTGATCGCGCTGGATCTCGATCCGCGTCAACGCACCACGCATCGGTATATGGAAAACCGCACATCCACGATGGAGAAGCGCGGAATTGATCTGCCTACGCCGCAATGTGAAGTGTTTCGCGGGCGTAGCGAGCAAGCTTTGTTGCTGGCGATTGATCGGTTGGAAAAGGAATGCGATTTCCTGATCATTGACAATCCGGGCCGTGATGACCCGCTTGCCCGGGTGGCGGCAGAGAATGCCGATACGCTGGTGACCCCCATGAATGACAGTTTTGTCGATTTCGATCTTATCGGTCAGGTCGATGCAGAGACGTTCAAGGTCAAGAAGCTGTCCTTTTTCGCTGAATTGATCTGGGAAACGCGCATGAAACGCAGCCGGGCAACTGCGCAAGGCAAGCGGCCGGAGATGGATTGGGTCGTGGTGCGCAACAGGACAGGGCATGTCGAGGCACGCAACATGGCGCGGATCGAACAGGCGCTCACTGAGATGTCGAAGCGCGTCGGTTTTCGGGTTACGCAGGGACTTTCAGAACGGGTGATCTACCGCGAGCTTTTCCCGTCAGGCCTGACATTGCTGGACAAAGGGCATCTGGGTGAGCTTGGCACCAGCCATTTGATCGCGCGGCAGGAATTGCGCGCATTGCTTAAAGCGCTGCATTTGCCCGAAATTCCTCGCCGCGAGCCGGCATTGCCGTTAGCATAGCGCCATGGTTCTTAAATTTGCTGTCATCCTCGGAATTGTCTGCATTCTGTATCGCTGGGCGTTTCGCCAATGGCCGTGGCAAGGTCTGGGCGGCAAATCGACGCGGTCTCAGGCAATATTTCGTGCGCGAAAGCTGTTGGGTGTGGAGCAGGGCGCCAATCGTGAGCAGATTATTGCCGCGCACAAACGCCTGATTTCTATGGTGCACCCTGATAAAGGCGGCAGCAATGCGGCTGTTCATGAGGCCAATGACGCGCGCGACATTTTGCTAGATGAATTGCCAGATCCCGGTGCAGATATCGGCCACGACACCTAATCGCAGCTTTGAAAAAGCGGGGGGCGGGGAAGCCTCTTGCGACTGACTTTATAATCACAGGAACACGTTTCCCATGACACACACTTTCGATTCCACCGTTCTACGCGAATACGACATCCGCGGAATTATTGGCGAGACATTGGGCCCAGATGATGCGCGCGCGATCGGGCGCGGTTTCGGAACGCTTTTGGTCCGCGAAGGCGGGAAAACGGTTGCGGTGGGTTATGATGGCCGCGTCAGCTCGCCCATGCTCGAACATGCTTTGATAGAAGGGCTTACGGCCAGTGGCTGTGACGTGGTGCGGATCGGCCTCAGCGCGACCCCGATGCTCTATTACGCCGAAGCCTCAAGTGAAGAGGTGGATGGCGGCATTCAGATAACTGGCAGCCACAATCCCCCCAATTACAACGGCTTCAAAATGGTATTTCAAGGCCGTCCGTTCTTCGGCGCCGACATTCAAAAGCTCGGGGAAATCGCAGCAGCGGGGGATTGGCTGGACGGTGCAGGCGAAGTCAGCACGCGCGACATCATGGGCGAGTATGTTGAGCGTATGCTCGAAGGTCTTACCGGTATCGATACCGGCGCGCTCAGCGGCCTCAAGGTCGGCTGGGACGCGGGCAATGGCTCCGCTGGCCCCGCTCTCGAAGCGCTCGCTGCCAAGCTCCCCGGGGAGCATCATTTGCTGTTTACCGACGTTGACGGCCATTTTCCTAATCACCATCCTGATCCGACTGTTGAAGCGAACCTGGCCGATCTTCGCGCTCTGGTCGCGGAGAAGAACCTCGATTTTGGAGTTGCTTTTGACGGCGACGGAGACCGGATCGGTGCGATCGACGGCACGGGTCGTGTCATCTGGGGCGATCAATTGTTGATGATCTATGCCGAGGATGTCCTCTCCGCAGAGGGCGGAAAGCACCAAGGCGCAACGATTATTGCCGATGTGAAGGCCAGCCGCGCGCTGTTCGATTCCGTCGAGCAGAACGGCGGAAAGCCGTTGATGTGGAAGACCGGCCACTCTCTGATTAAGTCCAAAATGAAGGAAACTGGTTCGCCGTTGGCTGGTGAGATGAGCGGTCACGTCTTTTTCGCCGACACGTATTACGGGTTTGACGATGCGCTTTACGCTGGTGTTCGCCTGCTCGCGGCCTCTGCCAGGCTCGGCAAATCGGTGACACAGCTGCGTTCGGCAATGCCGGAGATGCTCAACACGCCCGAAATGCGGTTTCAGGTGGACGAGGTGCGCAAGTTCCCTGCGATTGCAGAGATTAGCGATCGGCTTACCAACAGTCCGGGCCCTGAAGTTCAACAGGTCAACGCAACCGATGGTGTCCGGGTGAATACCAAGGATGGCTGGTGGTTGCTGCGTGCGTCGAACACGCAAGATGTGCTTGTTGCCCGAGCGGAAAGCGATACCGAGGAAGGCCTCAAACGCTTGCTGGCGCAGATCGACGAGCAGCTTGAGCTATCCGGTCTGGAACGCGGGGAGAGCGTTGGTCACTAGCTCGCCATCGGGGCGCGGCATCGGCGATTGGCCGTGGTCTGCGCTCGGAATATCCCAGACCAGCGACAAGGATGCGATCCATGCAGCCTACGCCGCGAAGCGAGCTGAGCTTGATGCTCAGGCGATGCGTATTTCTGCCTTTGCCGAGCTGACGGAGGCGCGCGAGAAAGCGCTGTTCTTGGCCTCCGAATTGCTCCGTGAGAAAGCGCGCAGCGGCGGTGAAGAAACTCAAGATAAGACTATTGACGGGGAACCGGCGCTGCCAAAAGCACCCGCCGAACCCGAACCCGAACCCGAACCCGAACCCGAACCCGAACCCGAACCCGAACCCGAACCCGAACCCGAACCCGAACCCG